>NZ_JACYUD010000003.1 GCF_014841565.1 Rhizobium sp. CFBP 8762 | reverse complement strand
TTTTCTCGGAGCCGTGCAGCTCATCGCTGCGGTCATTTCACTCAACTGACGACACGCCCTAGTCCGTCCTCCTCATAACGCAATCTAGTCGATGATATACATATGAGTGCACGGAGTTCCATTCCATTCTGCACCGCCCTCCATAATGCTGTGCCTCCAGCGCTGAAGCCGATTCCTATGTCTCCACGCGAGCTCAGATCCCGTAAGACTGTTGTTACATGTGTTATTGCGTTATCTCTAAAAAGGCGCTTATGCAGTTCTTCACCGGCAGCTTCTGGAACACCGCATAGGTGGCCCAGAGTCAGACTCAAATGAGCAGATTGGCCTAGTTGGGAGTTTACGAATGCTTCGCCAGGAAAACCGTATATATCGCTGACTACAAGTAGGCGTGTGCTGACTGACAATTTGTATAAGCTTCATTGCTCGAGTGAATTGTTCTACGAGAGCGTCGGCGTGGTTACCGTCCGTCGATCACTCCAGACTTTATACTCTCCGCGCTTCAAGCGGAAGCTGGAAGCTTCGATCGATCAATAGTGAAATGGCTTCCGAATGACCCGAGCACGATCTCCTACTCCCGCAAAGATTAGACGCAGTGTTGCGTCTATTACTGGGTCGTACATGAACGCATATCGATATCGTTGAACCTTTTTCGAATCCAACTCTTACAAGTAAAGAGTTTAGAGCTCTGATCTGAGCCAATCAAATCAGAGCTCTAAACTCATGCGGGGACACGAACCGTGGCCCGCAGTCCACCCATTGGACTATCGGACAAGCGCACATTGCCGCCATGGCTGTGGGCAATGTCGCGGGCGATGGCAAGGCCAAGCCCGGTGCCGGAGGCATCGAGATTGCGCGCATCATCCAGCCGGAAAAACGGTTTGAACACATCCTCCCGATAAGCTTCGGCAATACCCGGACCATCATCGTCAACAGTAATCGTCAGCCATTTCGCACTGTGGCGGGCATCCACATGCACCGTTTTGGCATATCGACAGGCATTGGACACGAGGTTGGAAACCAACCGCGTAAAGGCATTGGGGCGTACACGAATGAGGTCTTCACCTTCCATCTGGCTGGTCAGCGTATGCCCGCGCAGATCGGCCTCGGCTGTCAACCGATGCATCAGATCGGTCAGGCGCAGTTCGCCCACGTCTTCCTCACCCTCGCCACGGGCAAAGGCCATGTAGCCCTCCAGCATGCTCTGCATATCATCGACATCCTGATTGAGATTGTCGACATCCGGGCCATCGCCCACCAGAGCCAGTTGCAAACGAAAGCGCGTCAGAATGGTCCGCAAATCATGGCTGACCCCGGTCAGCATAGCCGTTCGTTGCTCCATCTGCCGCTCGATGCGCTCGCGCATCTGAATGAAGGCAAGGCCCGCACGCCGCACTTCATCGGCCCCACGCGGTGAAAAATCCTCCGGCAGTTTCTGGCCCTTGCCAAAGCTTTCGGCTGCTCGCGCCAGCGCCATGATGGGCCGGATCTGGCCGCGCAGAAACAGGATGGAAATGGTAATCAGCACCAGCGAGGTTCCCACCATCCACAACAGGAAGATGTGCGTGTTGGACGCATAGGCCTGATTGCGCTTGGCATAGACCCGCAGAATCTGGTTCTCCAGTTGAATGCGAATCTCAACGATCTTGGAATTGCCAACCGTATCGATCCAGAACGGCCTGCGGATCTGGCTGGTGATTTCATCGCTCAAAATCTCATCCAGGATTGAGAAGAACGGTTTTGGCCGGGGCGGGGGCAACTGCCCGGTCGGCTCAATCGCGATGTTGAGGTCCAGACGTTCGCGTGCGATGCGGGCAATCTGGTCATAGTCCCCATCCGGGTCGGGATAAGTCTGAATCATGTCGATGATGGCGGAGATATCAGCTGTTACCGCAGCCGAAAGCCGTTGCGTCACCGTTTGCCAGTGCCGCTCCATGAACACCAAAGTCACCACGGATTGCAGAATGACCATGGGCAGGACAATGATCAGCAACGTGCGACCGTATAATCCCATGGGTAGGTGACGGCGCAGCCAGCGGGTAAATTGACGCCACGGCGTGTTGATGTACCGCTCCAGATCGGGCCGCAGGAAATCGGTTACTGCCATGGCGATCTCGCTCTAACTTTTGTCTTTAGGCATAATCTTGTCGATCCTCGTTTCACTCCGGTCAGATTATGCTCTCAGTCGACACTCAGCCGGTAGCCAATGCCACGTACCGTTTGCAACCAGATGGGATTGGAGGGGTCGTCCTCGATCTTGCGGCGCAATCGGTTGATTTGCACATCGATGGTGCGTTCGCCCACATCCGCCTCGTCGCCGATCAGTTCATGACGGGGCACCGTTTCACCGGCGCGCTGGGAAAACAGCATCATCATTTCCTGCTCGCGGTCCGTCAGGCGAATGTGATCGGCACCGCGCCGCAATTCCTTGCGAACGACGGAAAAGGTAAACGGGCCGAAGATGACCTGTTCGATTTTTGGCGCCTGTGTTGGTGCATTGCGGCGGAGGATATTGTTGATGCGCAGGACAAGCTCCCGCGGATCGAAGGGTTTGGCCAGATAATCGTCCGCGCCCGCTTCCAGCCCGGCAATGCGGGCCGTGGATTCCGCCAGCGCCGTCAGCATGATGATTGGCACGGTCTTAATCGTGCGCAAGCTTGCGGTGAGCGAAATACCGGTTTCGCCCGGCATCATGACATCCACGATCAGCAGATCGAAATCCATGCCTGCCAACTTCCGCCGTGCTTCAGGCGCATCGGCGGCCACGGTCACGCGGAATCCCTGTTCCATCAGATACCGGTTCAGCAGATCGCGAATCCGCCGGTCGTCGTCCACGACCAACAGGTGGGGCGCGTCATCGGTCAGCACTGCTTTCATTCTTTCCTCCCGCCATTGGCCATGCCGGCCAGAAACTCTATCACATGGGCGCGAGCTTGGGGCGCGGTTTGTGCCAATGCACGGGCGATGCGGCGGGACTGTGGCTCGGCCAGCGCCAGCGCCAGCGCACGGCCCGCTTGCGTGGGGTATAGCCGCCGCTGGCGACGGTCCTGCTCGCCAGCCAATTGTTCGATATAGCCGGAGTCAATCAACTCTTTCAGCACACGGGCAAGGCTCTGCTTGGTGATTTGCAGCGTATCCAAGAGGGCCGCGACCGTCATGCCGGGATCGCGATTGATAAAGTACACAACACGGTGATGGGCCCGTCCAAAACCGCTTTCAGACAGGATCGCATCAGGGTCGGAGATGAAGTCACGATAGGCGAAAAACATAAGTTCAATAATCTCATGTTCGCTGACATCGCGGCCGGTCATCGCCTCGGTCATCAAGGGCGCGCTGACAGGGGTCTCTTTGTCTGCCTTCAAGCGTCTATTCCTTTCTTCTCCGGTCGCGAGACCTAAAAACAATGTCAGTCATGTTGACATGTTTTTTAGCCATTGCTAGCGTTTAACGCAAATATGGTGCGCGTTTCGCGCCGCTTCATACCGCAGATGCGCCTATGCGCAAGGAGGAGACAGCATGGCATCGGTCCCATTCGATCAAATGGACGGACAAATCTGGTTCAATGGCGAGTTCGTGGCGTGGGCAGACGCAAAAATCCATGTGCTGACGCATGGTCTCCACTATGCCAGTGCTGTGTTTGAAGGCGAACGCGCCTATGGTGGTCGCATTTTCAAGCTGCGCGATCACACCGAGCGCCTGCACCAGTCGGCCCAGATTTTGGGCTTTACCATCCCCTATTCAGTGGAAGAACTGGATGCTGCGTCAGTTGAACTGCTGAAGCGTCAGGGATTTTCCGAGGCTTATGTGCGCCCGATTGCGTGGCGGGGCAGCGAGATGATGGGTGTGTCCGCGCAGAACAACCGCATCAATGTCGCGATCGCCATCTGGCAGTGGGGCAGCTATTTCAATCCGGCTGAAAAGCTGAAGGGCATCCGTCTCGATCTGGCCGAATATCGCCGCCCCGACCCGCGTACGGCACCGTCGAAATCCAAGGCCGCGGGTTTGTATATGATCTGCACAATTTCCAAACACGCAGCGGAAGCAAAGGGCTATGCGGATGCGCTGATGCTGGACTATCGCGGGCTGGTGGCCGAGGCGACCGGTGCGAATGTGTTCTTCGTCAAGGACGGCGTGATCCATACGCCGACGCCTGATTGCTTCCTGGATGGGATCACGCGCCGCACCGTGATTGAGCTTGCCAAACGCCGGGGTTTTGAAGTGGTTGAACGCGCCATTCAGCCGGAAGAAATGGCTGATTTCTCCGAATGCTTCCTGACCGGATCGGCAGCGGAGGTCACGCCGGTGTCCGAGGTCGGGCCGTACACGTTCGTGCCCGGCACAATCAGCGAAACGCTGATGAACGATTATATGAAAGAAGTCTATCCTGTGGCGGAAGCTGCCGAGTAAGGTAAAGACCATGTTACAGGCGGGTATTATCCCGGTTACGCCGTTTCAACAGAACTGCACAGTGCTGTATGACGCGGATACCAAAGAGGGCGTGGTCGTTGATCCCGGTGGCGATGTGGATCTCATCCTCGAGACCATTCGCGAGCATGGGCTGACGATCACAGCCATTTGGCTTACCCATGGGCATCTGGACCACGCAGGTGGCGCTAAAGAGCTGAAGGAAAAGCTGAGCGTCGATATTATTGGCCCGCATGAGGATGACCTGCCGCTGTTGCAGCGCATCGAAACACAGGCTCAGGCCTATAATATGCCGGGCCTTATGCAAAATGTGATGCCGGACCGGTGGCTGAACGATGGTGATACTGTCTCGCTCGGCACCCATGTCTTCGAGGTCTACCATTGCCCGGGCCATGCGCCCGGCCATGTGATCTACTTTCATCGGGCGCAAAAGTTTGCGCATCTCGGCGACGTGTTGTTCAGAGGCTCCATCGGTCGAACGGACCTGCCGGGTGGCAATCATCAGCAACTGCTGGATTCAATCCGCGACAAGGTTCTGCCGCTGGGTGATGATGTGGGCTTTATATGCGGCCACGGACCCGGCAGCAAGATTGGTGATGAGCGCCGGACCAATCCGTATCTACGTGGACTTTAAACAAAAAACGCGGGCCTGAGACCCGCGTTTTCGTAATGATCAGCCTGCTGTGCAGAAGTAGGAACGTCCATCATAGCCAACGAATGTACCTGAGCCGGGATCGAACGACCGGTAACGCTGCGAGCAATAGCGGTACCACGGGCCCGTCCACGGCTCCAGCGAGCCCTGATAGACCCGGCGGATTGGCGGCGGTGGCGGGCGACGGTAAACGCGGCGCTCTTCGTAATATCCATCATCATAGGGTGGGTCGATATAGACGCGACCGCGCGGCTGGTTGTTGGCAATAGCACCGCCGACGATCAAGCCGGTGGCAAGACCGAGCGCACCCAATGCTGCGGCATCGCCGCCTCTGTGACGATCGTGGCGATAGTAGCCTCTACGGCCCCAGTCGTCCGCTTGGGCGGTGGAAAGTGTAGGCAGAACGCTGGCGGCTGCCGCGACCGTCAGAACAGCTGCTTTAATGAACTTGTTCATGGCTTATATCCTGTGCATGGTCCGGATCACATCCGTCCTTCATGATGACACCACCATAATGCGGCGAAACTGAATACAGCCTGAATAAAAAACCCCGTTATCCCAGATTTGGGGGGTAACGGGGTTTTTCAGATTCAAAACGTATCGAGCAGTTTCAGCTCTGGTTGTCGCGCATTGTGCCGGTCCACCCGCTGCACATTTGATGCGACGAGCTCAGTTCAACCGGCAATTTGCAGGTTTACAGCCTTCGGGCCCTTGCCGCGACGGTCTGGCTCTGTCTCGAAGCTGACTTTCTGGTTTTCGGCCAGTTCGTTCAGTCCGGATGCCTGCACGGCTGAAATATGAACAAAGATATCAGCCCCGCCATTGTCCGGCTTAATAAAGCCGAAGCCCTTGTCGGAGTTGAAGAATTTTACAATGCCAGTCTCGGCCATGCGTCAGGTCCTTTTAATTCCGTCCACCATCTCCTTGGACGGCAAGTTCAGTTTGCCCCCTCGCAGGAGCGTGTTGGGCGCAGGCATGTCTTTATTCGGTGGGACGCCCATCCCGCCGCTGCCAATCTGTTGCCTGACCCACCTCAGTCGCTTCACATTGGCTATCCAGAGCCTCGCGCCTCCGAATTGCAGAAAGTTCTAGGTTTCCCCGAGTTCGCACGTTGCCCGAGCAAGTTAAGATTGTAGGCTTTAGCCTGTCTTGGCAAGAAAAACTTTTCCTGCTGTTACGCTCTTACTGAACCTGTTTTTCATAAGGCTTGAAACCCGTCGCACGCTTCTACGTCTTTTGACGTAGGCATTGGGTTGCAGCCAGGCACCCCTTAGTTTTCAGGCATTCTATAAGTATAACTATTCCAGTACGGTCCTACGTTTTCCGCGCAGCAGTTCCGGCCCCAGCTCAACCAGCAGCATGGCGGCAAACAGGATGGCGCAGCCGAGATAGCCGATCGGCGATATCGTTTCGCCCAGCAGGATGATGCCGAAAAGTGCGGCAAACAAAGCTTCGCTGGAAAGGAAAATGGCTGCTTGCGGCGCGGTTGTATAGCGCTGACCGACCACCTGACAAATGAATGCGACACCGCTGGAAAACACGCCCGCGTAAAGAAGCTCCGGGATTGTCTCGCTGATGGCTTGCCAACTGATCGGTTCATAAAAGAGCGCCACCAGAAGACCGGCGAGCGAACAAACGGCAAACTGCACGGTAGACAGCATCATGGGCCGCCCGGTATCGCCCACAAACAGGCCGACCATCATGACCTGCAAAGCCCAGAAAACCGCACACACAATTGTCAACGCGTCACCCACGACCAGCGTGGAAACCTGCCCGCCGCTCAACAGAAAAATGCCGAGGGCAGACAGACAGGCTGCGGGCCAGATAATCCAGTGGGGCTTGCGGCGCAACAAAACCACGGTCAGCACAGGGACAAACACGACATACAAGCCGGTCAAAAAGCCGGAATTGGTGACTGTGGTCGTCAAAAGGCCGATTTGTTGCGTTACGGACCCCATGAACAAGGCGAGACCAATCAAAATAAAGTTTCGATAGTCCTTAGGTTGAATGATCGTCGTGGCACGTCTGGCTTCAAAAAGTGCCAGGGGAAGGGCAACAAGGGTGGCGATGCCAAACCGGATTGCGATAAACCAGAGCGGTCCCATCGATTCCATGGCGGTCGATTGTGCAACGAAGCCCGCACCCCAGATCGCTCCCGTCATCAGCAGAAAAAGATTGGCCTGAATGCGTGTCATAAACTTACCTTTGCCGGAGAAGCTTGAAATCGGGAACTGTTGGGATAAGGATATCGCAAGAGGATGAGTGATGACGGCCTTGTCTGTAAATGCGCCCGTGAGTTGCTAGCAATGAAATCTATTTTAGGCAAGGCTTCGGGATGCCCGACGGTCGCCGCTTGCGTGGCGGGTGTCGTGGCGGCCATGGGTGCAGCCCCGGCATCGGCCTCCGTTTATCAGCAGTTCCGCGATTGGGTGGTATCCTGCAGCAATGGATTAACCTGTGAAGCCTTTCATGCCGAATGGGAAAGTCCGAGCTTTCGCTCGGTGCTGCTGCGGCGGGGCATTGAACCCTTGGCTCCGGTCACGCTGGAGCTGGTCGCAACACCCAATCTGTTGGCTATGGCGGGCGCGGACGCGACTGTCGCATTCCTGATTGATGATGCCGAAGTGCTTTCCGTTCCGGTCAAGGATTTACGACTGGAGCCGGAACACCAGATGTTCGTCTATGGCGATGTGTCCGGCATGACGCGACTGTTGAGCAGCATGCAGGACGGCAAGACCATGAAAGTGCTGATGCGGGGCAAGGGCGGTTCAGCCGCCTATGAACTCCCGCTGTCGGGTTTCACGGCCAGCCTTTTGCGCGTGGACGATGTGCAGGGACGAACGGGGCGGGACGACGCGTTGCGCGCCAAGGGCAGCAACCCACCGCCTGCCTCTGCACCCGTTCGCGATATTACGTCGCTTGATCAACTCCCTCAATCCATCCGGGTGGATTTTGACGGTGCAAACGCAGTCTGCCGTACGGGCGAAGCGGGCCAACCAACGGTTTTGAGTGGATTTGACTTTCGCTTCGAGAACGATAACCGATTGATCGGCATGCCCTGCGGCACCGCCGGAGCGTATAACCAGCCGTTTGCGCTTTATGGCGGCAAGGGCGATACCCTGAAACGCTTGTCGATCCCCTCGATGCTTGCCGGGGGGCCGAGTGTCATTTCCACGGTCTATAATGTCGGGCTCGATATTCGCGGGCGTGAACTCACCGCCTTTTTTAAAGGCCGGGGCTTGGGCGACTGTGGCATCATGCAGGTGTGGACACTGAACGAAGGCAATACCGATACCCAGGGTCCTGGAACCGTATTGACGCTGAAAGAGCAGCGCGAAAAACCTGAATGCGATGGGCTGGGGGAGGACGGTACGCGCGATTGGCCGATGAAGTGGCCGATCAAACCATCCTAGAGAGCTTACGAATTTTCGGGGAAACGCTGCGCACGTTTACCGGAAATCTCTAGTCGCTCGCCGCACGAGAAACGCGCAACAGCTTCCCATCCTCGCCATCCGTCAACAGAAGCACCGAGCCGTCCGGCGCTACGGTCACATCGCGCAAACGTCCGAATTCGCCTTCCAACATGCGCTCTTCGCCAAGGATCTTTCCACTCTCATCCCGTTCAAGACGCGATAGCAGCTGAAATTTCAGCGCGGCAACAAGAATGTCACCATCCCACTCGGGAAACATCGCGCCGCGATAGACCGCGAGCGCCCCCGGCGCAATGGATGGATCCCAGTAATAGGCGGGCTGCTCATAGCCTTGGGCAGATGTACCGCGACCGATATCGGCACCGGAATAGTCCTTGCCATAGGTGATAACAGGCCAGCCGTAATTCTTGTCGGGCTGAGGCTGGTTGACTTCATCACCCCCGCGCGCGCCGTGTTCCACCGTCCACAAGGTCTGGTCAGCCGGATCGAAGGTGATACCCTGCGCGTTGCGGTGGCCGAAGGACCAGATTTCCGGCAGGGCGGTCTTGCTGTCGCGATGGGGGTTCGATTGTGGGATCGTTCCATCTGCGTTGATGTGCAGCACGGAGCCCGCATGGTCTTTCGGATCCTGCGCGCGGTCGCGCTCGCCGCGATCACCGATTGCAAAGAACAGGCTACCATCTTTTGCAACGGCTATGCGTGATCCGAAATGCTGTCCCTTCGTGGTGAACCGGTTCATGCGAAACAGTTCCTTCACATCTGCCAGGCTCTTTTCATCGGCGCTGAGTTCGCCGCGAACAACAGCGGTGCCATAGCCGCCTTCGCCAGCGACAGACATGGTAAGAAAAATGGTGCGGTTGGCCGCAAAATCCTGCGCGAGCGCCACGTCCAGAAGGCCGCCTTGACCTTGCACCGCGACGGTTGGAAGCCCTCTGACAGGTTCAGATGTTTTACCATCGCGGACGATACGCAACTGGCCGGTGCGCTCAGTCACAATCATGCCGCCGTCGGGCAGGGCCTCCACAGCCCATGGCGAGTCCAGACCGTCTGCGAGTGTTTCGACCTCGATCTGGACTTTTTTTGTTGGAAAAGTCTCTGCGGTGACGCCTGCCACTGGCATGAGGGAAAACAGGAAAAGACCGGTTGCCGCTGTCGTACTGTTCATTCCTGTTCTCCCTTAAAACTGCTTAACTATAGCCTGTGCCGATCAGGACAAGACCAGCGCTGCCGACCAGTACAAGTGCTGCCAGCACGATTTTCTCCATTGTATGAAGACGGGCCAGGAAATGAAGGGGGCGGGCTTTGTGACTATCGGTTCTCATGGACATGGTTCAGTTCTGCTGGGCTTTGGAGTGCAAGGTGAATGGAAGGCTGGGCGGGTGGTGCCGGTGCTTTCGAAAGGACAAGGCCGAAGACCATGCCAATGCAGGCCGTCAGCGCAACGAGCGTCCAGCGGGCGTTGTCGGTGTGGGAGCGGGCAGCACAGCCCGGGCGATCATCCTCAAACAGCATCTGGTCCCTCCTTGCTCGTTCAGTGGTGCTAATAGACCGGCGCAAGGCGGTGCCATCGGGGCGCAATTGCGGCAACGCGCGACAATTGTGATGGCAAAATTTGGGCGCGTTAACTGTTTTTCCTTGAAACCACGGGGTTCTTTAGACATACACCTAAACGCTACGGAGCCCGTTAACGGGCCGCCGCCGCGATATGCTGTTTCAAACCTGACAGGACAATCGTATTATGGCCTTCCTTGCCGACGCTCTCTCCCGTGTTAAGCCATCCGCAACCATCGCCGTTTCGCAGAAAGCGCGTGAGCTGAAAGCGAAAGGCCGTGACGTTATTGGCCTGGGTGCCGGTGAGCCGGATTTCGACACGCCTGACAACATCAAGCAGGCGGCAATCGAGGCGATCAATCGCGGCGAAACGAAATACACGCCTGTTGCAGGCATTCCCGAACTGCGCGAAGCGATTGTCAAGAAGTTCAAGCGCGAGAACAATCTCGACTACACGGCCGCGCAGACCATTGTCGGCACCGGCGGAAAGCAGATTCTTTTCAACGCGTTCATGGCGACCATGAATGCAGGTGATGAAGTCGTTATTCCGACCCCATACTGGGTATCCTACCCGGAAATGGTGTCATTGTGCGGCGGTACGCCCGTGTTCGTGGCAACCACGCAAGAGAACAATTTCAAGCTGACCCCGGACGATCTGGACAAGGCCATCACGCCGAAAACCAAATGGTTTATCTTCAACTCGCCATCCAACCCTTCGGGCGCAGCCTATAGCCATGACGAGTTGAAGGCGTTGACGGACGTGCTGATGAAGCACGACCATGTCTGGGTGTTGACCGATGACATGTATGAGCATCTGACCTATGGCGACTTCAAGTTTGCCACGCCTGTGGAGGTGGAGCCAGGCCTCTACAACCGTACGCTGACGATGAATGGTGTCTCCAAAGCCTACGCCATGACGGGCTGGCGCATTGGCTACGCAGCCGGACCGCTGGAACTGATCAAAGCGATGGACATGATTCAGGGGCAGCAGACCTCCGGCGCATGCTCCATTGCGCAATGGGCCGCGGTTGAGGCGCTGAACGGCACACAGGATTTCATCCCGGAAAACAAGCGTATTTTCGAAGGCCGCCGCGATCTCGTCGTATCCATGCTCAATCAGGCAACAGGTATCGAGTGCCCATCTCCGGAAGGTGCGTTCTACGTCTACCCGTCCTGCAAAGGCTTGATCGGCAAGACGGCGCCATCCGGCAAGGTTCTGGAATCGGACGAGGATTTCGTAACCGAGCTGTTGGAAACCGAAGGGGTGGCCGTGGTGCATGGTTCGGCATTCGGGCTGGGCCCGAATTTCCGCATCTCCTACGCAACGTCGGAAGCCCTGCTGGAAGAGGCCTGCAAGCGTATCCAGCGTTTTGCTGCTGCCTGCAAGTAATTGCACTTGTGAGACATGGAGCGACCGGTATCAGCCGGTCGATCCATCCGTAAACTTTAAATTAGAAATTCTTATGGTATAATTTTGGGGTGCGTGATGGTCGGTCAGCGCCCCGTTTGGATGTGCCCGTCAAGCGCTGGACCATGAGGAGAGCGTTTGTCTGATGAAGTTTAGCCTCGATCTCGCAACGGTCTTGCTGCTGTTCAATACATCCCTCGTGGTCGGTGCCATCAGTTGTCTGCATGCGCTGTTTTATTCCCCTGGCAATCGTGGGCTCGGTATCCTCGCCGCTTCTTTCCTAAGCCTGTCCTGCGGATCAGCAATCGCCGGGTTGGGGGAAACGGGACTGCTGCCGTTGCATTTGTGGGCCTACAGCAATGTTTTTTTGGGGTTTTTTGGCTATGCCTTCATGTGGCTTGGGATTCGCATTCTGAGCGGACGGACGTCGGATCGTGCGATTGTGTTCGCGCTTTTTATTCCCGCTATGTGGATCGTCGTTGCTCTGATCACGGACTTTCCGGTCGATAATATGATGCGGGCCACGGCATTTCACGTCACGGCCATCGGGTATCTTGCTTTCAGTGTTGCGGACGTTTTGCTAGACCACCGGCGCGAGCCGCTTCCGTCGCGTCTGTTGCTGGCTGCATTTTTGCTGGGCAGTTGCCTTGGATTCGTGTGGAGCCTTGCCGGAATTCTGGCGCCGGGGTCCTACGGTCCCAGCATTTCCACAGCGTTCTTTCTTCAGATACTCGTTAATTTCGGGATCGCCATGTCGTCAATCACCCTTGGCAAGGAGCGGGTGGAAACCCAACTGCGCCATGCAGCCTTGACGGACACCCTGACCAATGTCGGAAATCGTCGGTGGTTCTTTTCGCAGCTTCCCGCGCAGCCGATGCCGGGGAGCGCAATCATTGCCATGGATATCGATCTCTTCAAGTTGATTAACGACAATTACGGGCACGAATGCGGAGACGCCGTGCTGCATGGCTTTGGTCAGCGCATCAAAGGGGATTTGCGGGGGGATGACGTTTTTGCGCGCATGGGGGGAGAGGAGTTCTGCCTGTATCTGCCGGAAACCTCTGCCGATGCAGCGATGGTGCTTGCTGACCGTCTTCGTACAACGGTGTCCAGGACGCCCTTTCCGGCCTGCGATCGTGAACTGAGCGTGACCATCAGCCTTGGTATTGCTATCACCTGCTCCAGTGACCGGACGTGGTCCGATGTTCTTCGCCGTGCCGATAACGCGCTCTACAACGCCAAATATTGCGGCCGCAATTGCGTGCGGATGGAAACGCTTCCGGCCGCACGTGTGGAAATGGCCCAATCACAAGCCAGCCCATTCCCACGCCAGTTTGACGGGCTTGCAGAAACGCTATCCCCCCGAAACGCCTGATGTTACCTTATCGACACCGGCCTTCCCTTGCGTTATCAGCCGCGCGCTTCGCTGCCCCTTGGTGTGAATCCATAACCAGCTGATGGCAACGGCCAGCCGGTTTCGCATGCCGATCAGGAAGTAGATATGGGCAATGCCCCACAGCCACCAGGCCACCGCACCGCGAAGCTTGATCCAGCCGAAGTCGATCACCGCAAGACGCCTCCCGATTGTGGCCAGACTTCCGCCGTGCTTGTACCGGAAGGGCGAAACGCTTTCGCTCTTGCCAGCGTGTTCGGCCATAAGCAACTCGGCAACGTAGCGGCCTTGCTGCTTGGCAGCCGGCGCGATACCTGGAACCGGCTTGCCTTCGGTATCCATGACCGATGCCGTATCGCCAATGACATAGATATCCTTGCGACCGGGAAGCCGCAGCTGTGGGTCCACCACTACCCGGCCGGCCCGGTCCGCTTCTGCTTCCAGCCAGCGCGCGGCATTGGACGCCTTGACCCCGGCTGCCCACAGAATGGTACGTGCCGCAAGTCGCTCGCCGCCATAGACAACACCATCGGCATCACACACGGAAACGGCATTGCCCAAATGCACTTCCACACCCAGGTTCTCCAAAGCTTTTTTGGAGTACTCCGACAAATCTTCAGGGAATGCCGACAGTACCCGCTGTCCGGCCTCGATCAAGACGATGCGGGTACGGGTGGGGTCGTAGCGGCGAAACTCTCCTTTCAGGGTGTTATGAGCCAGTTCGGCGATCGTGCCAGCCAGTTCAACCCCGGTTGGCCCGCCACCGATGACGACGAAGGTCAACAAGGCCGCTTGTTCCGCCGGGTCCGTTTCGCGTTCTGCGTCCTCGAAAGCGGTTAGCATCCTGCGGCGGATTGTCGTTGCGTCCTCCAGCGTTTTCAGCCCAGGCGCAAACTCTTCCCACTCGTCATGGCCGAAATAGGCGTGGCTTGCGCCGGTCGCAATGATCAGCCGATCAAACCGCACCTTGCTGCCATCGTCCAGTAGAACCAGATTGTTGGCCCGGTCTACCGCTGTTACCGTTGCCAGAAGGGTGGTCACGTTCTTGTTATCGCGGAAGAAGTGCCGGACGGGCCACGCGATTTCCGATGTCGCCAGCGACGACGTTGCAACCTGATAGAGCAGCGGCTGGAAAAGATGGTGGTTGCGCTGGTCGATAATGGTGACATCAGCGTCCATATCGCGCAGACGATAGGCCGCCTCCAATCCACCAAAACCCGCACCGATGATAACGATGTGATGACGCTGCTCGACTGTCATGGAAGACTCCATCTGCGTGAATGAGATCCACGCCTTTTAGACATTGCTTGCGCTAAATCCTACCTAAAATTATCATGTTTTTGCTAAAAATCAAAAATGGAGTTCATGAAAACGCCGCCAGTTTAATCGGCGGCGTAGTCCATTCATATCTATGGTCTCGCTAAAAGCTTCAGCTTGCCTGATCCAGCGTGGGATAATCCGTGTAACCCTTGGCGCCACCGCCGTAGAAGGTCGCCTGATCCTGAGGATTGAGGGGCGCGTTTTCGCGGAAGCGACGAACGAGATCCGGGTTGGCGATGAAAGGCTTGCCATAGGCAACGAGATCGGCTTCACCCGACTCCACGGCCTTTTCCCCCATATCCCGGTCATAGGCGTTGTTAACCATCCACGCACCGGTGCCGCCATTGCTGGTATAGGCTAAGCGCAAAGCATCGTAATCAAAGCTTTCGTCGCCTTGCTTGTGATCACGCGGACCACCGGTGGCACCTTCGATCACGTGAATGTAAGCCAGCTTGTAGGGGCCGATGGCCTTGGCAACATAATCAAACAACGGCTGCGGCTCTGAATCAAACACGTCATTGGCCGGGGTGACCGGTGACAACCGAATGCCCGTGCGTCCACCGCCAATTTCCTTGGTCACGGCATCGACCACTTCCAGCAGAAGCCGCGCGCGGTTTTCTATCGAACCGCCATAGGAGTCGGTGCGGGTGTTGGCACTGGACCGCAGGAACTGATCCAGAAGATAACCATTGGCCGCGTGTATTTCCACGCCATCAAAACCGGCGTCGATAGCGGCGCGAGCAGCGCGACGATAATCTTCAACGATGCCCGGCAACTCATCGAGCTCCAGCGCCCTGGGTTCCGAGGTTTCCGCAAAATGGCCGGAGCCATCAGGATTGACCAGATAGGTCTTCGCCTTTGCTGCAATTGCGGATGGAGCGACCGGCTTGCCACCATTTGGCTGAAGATCGACATGTGAAATACGGCCCACATGCCACATCTGCACAACAATCTTGCCGCCGGCTGCGTGCACCGCATCGGTGACTTTTTTCCAACCGGCAAGCGCCTCCTGCGAATACAGGCCCGGCACATCGGCATAGCCCTGACCCTGATGCGTAATGGCGGTCGCTTCGGTGATGAGCAGGCCAGCCGTGGCGCGCTGCTCGTAATAAGTTACGTTCAGCGTGTTGGGGACTGCGCCGGGAGAGCGGTTGCGGGTCAACGGCGCCATGACGATGCGGTTTGCGAGATCGATGTCGCCAACGCGAATGGGGTCGAAAAGAGTAGCCATGAAGAGTCCTTTACAGGGGTTCGGCCGCAGACAACATCGTGTTGAGCTGCGTTAGAAAAGCTAAAATCGTGTCCTCGTTACGCCGGTAGAAAATCCACTGGCCAACACGCTGACCGATAATAAGATCGGCCTGCTGAAGGACGGAAAGATGGGAGGACACAGTGGATTGGGATAGTCCGCACCGTTCGAACTGTCCGGCACACACGCCCATGTCGAGAGGGAGATGTTGACCGCTGAAATGGACCGCCGGGTCCTTCAGCCAGTTCAAAATCTCCATCCTTGCAGGGTTGGCAAGTGCTTTCAAAATCCTGTCGATGTCCATGTCGTCTATGTGGAGATCGTATCGAGAATATTCAATATATGTATCGAAAATATTCGAAGCGCGACGCCGCGACATGTCAACCAACGGGATGTTTGGCCACCATGAAGACAAAAAAAGAGGGCCTCAAGACGAAGCTTGGGCCCTTATAGTTATGAAGGTCATAGAACCTCCAGAGGGGAACAGCTGCTGCGGTGGCACTGGGAGGAAAAAGAAAGCCACCAAAATGCATCAGCTATGTGCGATATGATCATTTCCTAGGCATTCTTCAAGGGGGTCGTGTGCATGTCTGCTATGCATTTGACGCAATGCCATGCAAGACGTGGACCTAAAAATTCCAGTTACGCGCTTTTGCGACCACGAAATCCCGGAAAACCTTGAGTTTTGCCGAGTTCTTCATTTCATCCGGATAGCAGAAATACGTATCGAAACTGGGAATGTCCGCATGGATGGACAGTTGCAACAGGCCCGGATCGCGCCCCACGATGTAATCCGGCAGCATGGCGATGCCGATTCCCAAAAGCGCAGCGCGTTTGATGGACGTCATACTGTTGATTTGCAGGTGCGCCAACCGGCGATTATCCGATTCCCGCCCAGCGACTTCCAGCCAGTTGAGATCGAGCAGGTAGTTGGGCGCAGGCTCGCCGAAACTGATGATCCGGTGATTGTCGAGGTCATCGATATTTTGCGGCTCGCCATGCTTGTTGATGTAGGAGGGGGCCGCATAGACATGCATATGAACGGTAAACAGCTTGCGCTGGATCAGATCCGATTGCAGCGGCTGGCGCAAACGAATGGCACAATCGGCGTGGCGCATGTTTACGTCCAGCTCTTCATTGTCCAGAATAAGCTGCACCTGCATGTCCGGATACATGGACATGAACTCCTGCACCTTGTCCGTCAGCCAGCCCTGACCCAGACCAACGGTGGTGGTGACGCGCAACTTGCCGCTGGGCTTGTCGTTGTTTTCCGTCAGCTGGACTTTAACGCTTTCCAGCTTCATCAGCACTTCGTGCGCCGTCCGATACAGAATTTCGCCCTGTTCCGTCAGAATCAGTCCGCGCGCATGGCGATGGAACAGTTTCAGCCCGACATCCTGTTCCAATGAACTGACCTGCCGGCTGATGGCCGATTGGGACAGATGTAATTTGTCCGCAGCGTGGGTAAACGAACCCGCCTCTGCTGCCGCATGAAAAATGCGCAGCTTGTCCCAGTCCAAAGGCATCATGTGTTCCCTCCTATCTGTCCGGCGGGCTTCGTATCGTCCCGCCAGCCAAGCCTTGTCGTTCCCGTATCACAACGTAAAGATTACGTTTTCTGACGTGCGGCTTCTTCTCGTCCGCAATTGCGACAGTCCTATGGCTGGACTGTGTCTGTTTCAGCTAATCTACATGAACCTAATGTGCAATGGTGCCTTTTCAGGATGCAACACGCAGATCAGCCTGTTCCTCGCGGTGCGCCTGTTCAACCGCAGGTGCTGTTTCAAGGGCTGTGATGTAGCGCTCCGCCTCCAGCGCTGCCATGCAGCCCATGCCCGCTGCCGTGATGGCCTGACGATAGATATCGTCGGTTACGTCGCCTGCGGCGTAAATGCCGGGCATGTTGGTTGCCGTGCTATCAGCCGCCGTCCAGAGATAGCCGTTCGGCTTCATCTGCAGCTTGTCCTTGAACAATTCAACCGCCGGGGCATGGCCAATAGCCACGAAGACACCGTCTGTCTGGCGCTGGCTGATCTCGCCGGTTTTGGTGTTGCGCAGTTTCACCCCGGTCAGCGAGGCTGGCATGGGCGGCTTTGCCGGATTGCCAAGATATTCGATAACCTCGTGATCCCACAGAACACTGACATTCTCCTTGGCGAACAGCCGTTCGCGCAGAATTTTTTCCGAGCGGAAGCTATCGCGCCTGTGCACCACCGTCACACTTTTGGCAATGTTGGAAAGATACAGCGCTTCCTCCACGGCTGAATTGCCGCCACCAACAACGATGACATCGCGGTTGCGATAGAAAAAGCCGTCGCAGGTTGCGCAGGCGGACACGCCGAAACCCATGAAGGTCGGTTCGCTTTCCAATCCCAGCCACTTGGCCTTGGCGCCGGTGGCGATAATCAGGGTATCGGCCGTCCATTCAGCACCCGAGTCGGTGGTAAGGCGGAAGGGTTTAACGTCCATGTCCACATGCGTCACCAGATCATTGACGATCTCTGCGCCAACATGCACGGCCTGCTTGAGCATCTGTTCCATCAGAAACGGGCCTTGAACCGGATCGGCATAACCCGGATAATTTTCCACATCTGTGGTGATCATCAACTGGCCACCCTGTTCCATACCGGCAATCAACACGGGTTCCAGCATGGCGCGGGCCGCATAGATGGCGGCGGTGTAACCAGCGGGGCCGGAACCGATAATCAAGACTTTGGTGTGGCTGGCTGACATGGTGTTATCCTGATACATGAGCGGTTTTTACCTGCCGCTCTGCATGCAGAGACGACTGCCTTCATTTACGGTTGGACACAGGCACTATTCAAGCCCGATTCATCCAAGCAGACGGCAGTACAGCGAAAGAACGCTTTGTTTTAAACAATTTTACGCGCGATGTTGAAATTTTCTTGCGCCGGTGTAGAGACAAGGCTCTGCGCATGCCTGCGCTGTTGCTGATTCAATGCCCGATGATCCGGCGGACCGTTTGCTTGGTGGATCTCAATCTGAAAAGGGAATTTTTGTGTTTCGAGCCGACCTCGATGCCATAGACATCAAGATCTTGCGTGAACTGCAACGCGATGGACGCATGACGAATGTGGACCTGTCCGCGCGCGTCGGTATTTCCGCGCCACCCTGTCTGCGCCGCGTTCGCCGGTTGGAAGAGGCAGGCATTATCGAGGGCTACACAGCCCTGTTAAACGGCGGTTCCTTGGGCATGGACATTGTTGCCTTCTGTCTCGTCGGACTGAAACATCAGTCCGAATCCGAGTTGCGGGCATTCGAGGCCTCGACCGGCGGCTGGCCGCTGGTGCGTCAGGCGTGGATGGTTTCCGGCGACAGTGACTTTCTGCTGCAATGTGTGGCGAAAAATCTGAGCGTGTTCCAGACATTCGTGATTGATGTGCTGGCCGCGCATGAGCAGGTCGATACCGTGCGCACCATGCTGACGATCCGGCAGGTCAAAAAGGTAGGGCTGATCGAGTTGTGATCACCCGAAGGGCACCTTCTGCAAGAGCTTGTTCTCACGCTTGAGCGCCACCGCTTGCATGCCCTTCATCAAAGGCCTCAACAGTTCGCGGGTCACCTTGTGCCAGCCTTGGAACTGCTTGATCTGAACACGCGGTTCCTGAATGTCGATAACACTGTCGATGTGCAGACGTCGGGGATCGCTGCGGTCGAGAATCTGGTCCTGAATACAGATTGCAGGCGTTAGCTGATACACGGTCAAAGACTGAAAAACGGGATACTGCGTATCGTACATGACGAGATCAACGGGTGCCTGCATCGAGTGGCTCGCGGCCAACAACCGTTCCGCACCTTTGCGGGTTACGATGTAGCCGCCGGTGCCGTTATGGCTGCTGTGCAGCCGGTGGGTGGCATAACCCGGAACGATGTCGACACGTTCCCGTCCCAGAATCAGGCGTGTGCTCACCGTTTCCAGCTTGATAAGATCAGCATCGCGCGCAAACCGGTCTGAATTGGATAACACTGATTTGGTGGCAGGACTGAGGTGGATATCATCCTCGAAGACAGCCACGGCTGCTTCGGACGAAGCAAGAAGGGTTTTCCACGCGCTGATATGGCTGAGGTAGCACGCGACTTCCGACTTGCTGAGGCGGGGTTTGCCGTTGGACTGTGGCGCATAGTGCTGATACTCCGCATCGCTCATGGCCTTTCCGTCTATGGCGCAAATGCGCTCATAGGTCAGGCCAACCTCGGCGAACACTCGGTCCATGCGCGTCAAGCGATCCGGGCAACGATCCAGATTGATCAGAAGATTTTTCATCGAATTCTCAGGCGTTGATGCTGGCAAACGGTCGTCAGCATTTCGTCGGCAACTGTAGCCCAGCGCCGTAAGCTTTTTTGCCCATCGGCAATCCGCTCTTTCCATTCGCCATAGACTGTTTCGTCGCTAAATGTCGCCAAGACTCTTGCCAGATTCTTCGGGTCATCGGGATCGACATACACAGCCAGATCGCCGCCGACTTCGGGCAGGGACGACAACCGTGTGGTGATAACGGGCGTTCCGTGCCACAGGGATTCACCCACCGGTAAGCCCCATCCCTCCAGACGGCTGGGCACAACCGTCGCCCGCGCGTTCCTATACAAATGAACGAGGTCGCTCTGGGAAGGACTGTCGATGAGAACCATATGCTCGGCGGCGGTTGGGTAATTGCCGGCTGAAAGCCCCTTCAACATGCTTTTGCGCACGGCACCGGCGACGATCAGCACAGGCGGCACTTGTCCCGCATCCACCATGAGCTTTTGTGCGTTCAGCACCAACTCCAGATTTTTGCGACCCAAAGTGAGGCCGACACCCAGAACGTAGGGCCGTTCGGGCAGCGCAATCGTGCAGGCATGTGTGGCGTCACGGCACTCATGCGCCAGCCGCGTGATAGAGCTTTGTGGCAGCGGTGGCAGTAAGCCTGTTTGTGCCATGCGCTGGAGGTCCAGCAATGTAAACCGGGAATTGGCAAAGATATGGAAGGACCGGTGCAACACCTTGGCCGTATCGTCCCGGAAATCGCGCTTCACCCGGCTGGGGTTTTCACCATAATCGTGCAGCGGGATCGCATCGTGCAGCAGGGTATACAGACGTGTGCCTTCGGGCAGGACCGGCAGCATTTCTGCGATCAGTTTCGGTCTGGCGGCACTGATGAAGACGCCATTGCGCAAATCGACCGGGCTCGTTCCACAAGGGCGAAAGAGCGCCTTGACCCGATTCAGTCCGCGCAGCGGCATATTCAAAAGTCTGGCACCGGCCCGAAGACCAAGGCTTTTATACGGGCTGACGCTTTGAAGCCGGTAGGGAACAGCGCTGCCTGGAAGGTTCAGGGAAACGAGGCCCAATTGGGCATCAAAAACCGGAGTTACGCGGAGAAAACACCGGCTGGTTTGATCGTGAATGACAAACACGACGTCCGGGTATCCTTGCGCGATTGCTGTGGCAAGCTCGGCCACCACATTGGCAATGCCGTAGAATTTCAACCGTCCGCGAGAGAGAAGATAAAGCTCTGAAAGGTCAAAAAATATCCGTGTGTTTGTCAGGGCTTGGTCGAGCAAAAGAGGACCTTTACGCGGGATTGAAAGCATGTGGAAATTGACTGAAACCGCGCACGCGCTGCCTCACCGAAAGCGCGCTTGCTTTGAACATTCATGTCGATGGCAAGCTGGATCTTGCGCTCCAGCACGTCCATATCCACATAGAAACTTGTGCCAAGCCGACGCGGCTCTGTTCTGTTATAGGGCACCAGCAATGCGCACTCATGGGTGAGATGCTCGTTCATCGGGGGAGCGTCGGTGGCGATGATCAGCGATGCCGTTGACATCGCCTCCACCAGATGGTGCCCCCAGCCTTCGGCCCGTGACGGGCACAAATGCATGCCGTGCCGGTTCTGAATAACCCTGAGCGTATCGTCGCTCATGTAGCCGGACAGGAGGTTGACGTTATCTGGCAGGATTTTAGCTACGTTTTTCTCTTTCTGTACCAGCGTCAATCGTGGCCATTCGGGATGCTTTCCCCATAGGGAAATCAGGTCCTCCGTGCCTTTGAGTGTACTGCCGCCGGCCAGATGGAAGAAACTGTCCCAGTGCTTTTCAATTGTGGGGTCATACCGATCTTCAGAGGTGTAGCCAAGATATTCCGCCCGCGCGCCGAGCTTGTGAAAAATCTCCACTGCGTGACGGCTTTTGCCGAGCACGAGGTCAACTTTTTTCAGGCGACGCAAATGTCGTTGCGGAAAACGCTCCTGATTGGGGATCAGCCAGTGCGTGTCCGCCGAGCCGCACCAATGGGGAAAGAACCGCTCCATATGGACGGCACGCTCTGCTTCCCTCTTTTGAAAGAAGCGATTGAACAGGTTTCTATCCCGTATATTGGCCGTGCGCACTTCCAGATTCGAGGCATTCGACATGGCCCGCATCAGCAAATTGTTGTCGCGGGTCAGCCCGTACTGATTGTCTTTGCTGATGATAAGCGTGTTGGTCACATCGAGCCCCCGAATACAGGCTCAATAATACCTTCTTTTCTACTTTAGCAAGTGATATATGACTGTTATTGCTGGAGCGAATGTGTGTAGCGGTCATTTTTATTGCCGCGTGCAGCCATCGATTCAATCAGCGAATTATCGGGATTTCCGATTTCGCCTTTGAGTAGAAATATAGAATTGACGTAGCGCAGGAATTGATCGCGCAAAGTCGCATCCGGCACCCAGCC
Organism: Rhizobium sp. CFBP 8762; assembly: GCF_014841565.1. Lineage (GTDB taxonomy): Bacteria > Pseudomonadota > Alphaproteobacteria > Rhizobiales > Rhizobiaceae > CFBP-8762. The sequence continues at coordinate 399,074 of NZ_JACYUD010000003.1, read as the reverse complement.
CGGCAATTGCATTACACGCTGGTGGAGTTCCTCTTCGCTGTTGGCTTGCAGTGTGAGGCCCTCCAGAGCGTAATGCGCAAGCCCCAGCGTGATGACCTTCTTTTCCAGCAGCACCGCCTCCAATCCGACCGTTGAATTGATGGTAATCACCACATCCGCGTGTTGGGAGAGGTACTCGGTGTCGACGGTATTGGCGAACAGGATTTTTGGATTGGCTCTCACCCGGCCTTGGACCGATAGAGGAAAGCTGGGATGCTCCTTGATGACGAAGCGAAGTCCCGGGTGCCGGTTGGAGAGGCGATCCAGAACGCCATAAAAATCGACCATGTCCGCTATCCACGGCGACAGTTTCAAAATCTGCATGTCGCTCGGCACCTGAAACGGAACGAAGATATAATGCTCCGGCAGCGCAACCTGCGATGTGCCCCGGTGTTTTGGGGTGCGTTTCGGGGTGCGCTTTTGTAACGCCGTTGGCAGTTCTGCGCCGCTCAGGTCCACAGTCCGGTAGAATGCGGGGTCGCGTGGCAGGCCGGAATCATGATTGATGCCTTGCGGATCACACTGCACGGTGCCGGGAAAAAAGCCGCCTTCCAGATACAAAGCAGGGTGGCCAAGATTTTTCGCTGCGCGCTCCAGTATGGAGTTCGGTGTCAGGAAACCGTTGAACACGAGCGCAGTAAGGGCAGGGTTGTCCTGCAGGTAATCGTCAAAACTCTGGGCAAGAACCTTGGCCGGTATTGCGTTCAGCCGCACATAAAGTTTCTGAAACCACGATGTCTTGAAGAGACCACCAATCCGGATCTGCTTGCGTTTCAGGTTTCGGGCGACAAGGGCGGTGAGGTCTGGTGGACAGCGCGTGTCTGTGATCAGGCGCCAATAAGACGCGAAACCGTGGCGTGCGATGACATCACCACTTGCACCGAGGAATGTGGTGGGGATGACCAGACAGGCATCGCCTGCCTTGGCAATGAATGGCAGCATGTTGCCGCTAACGCAGGTGATGAAACGAAGTCGCCCCTTCGCTGCGTCGGGTTTGGTTGGCTTGATTTTGGCAGGTTCGGTCATCCACGGGTTCCCGTGTGATACTTCGTCAGCGCATCATCATAGTTGCGTGAGAATTCAAAGTCCGCAAGATTGACGTCGACCGCTTGCAGTGTGGCCCTGCGGCAGGTTGCTATGCGCCGTAGCAGGATGCGAATTTGGCCCCATATCCGCCGAGCCTTGTAGGTAACAGCCAGCGACCGGGCAATATTGTAGTCCGGCTTACCCCCATCTCCTATCGAGGACGCTGTTTCCAGCTGTGCGTGGAGACCGTAATACTCGCACATATCCAGTTGCATGGCATAGGCGGGGTCTGTCTGGTACGCATGCAGGTAATAGGCCGAAGACAGAAGAGCATCAGCCAACCCGGCGTGTTTTTCCGTAGCAGCCAGCAACTTTCTTGCGCCAGATGGCCACACTATATAGGCCGCCGATCCGCGACGACCGTGATACAGACGGCGCAGTTCCGGCATTTCAGGCAGGGTCGTGCGAGACATCAGCTTGCGTTTTCCGCGCACTTCCAGATTGACGAAATCCATGTCTGTCCGCCCCTCGAGAGACTGAAGCAGAGCGGGCACCTTGTTGGACAAAAGCGCATCATCCTCAATAATCAGCATGGGTTTACCCTGTGCCACGACCCGTATCCACGCGTTCACATGGCTCAACATGCAGGCTTTTTCGTTGTCGCGGAGAGGGCGTTCCCACGTATTCCAGTAGGCTGGGTCACGCATTGCAGAGGCTTGCGCTGACGAAACAGCGTCAAGCCGTTCAAAAGCCAGCCCCAGGCGTTGCATCTGGCCGATCTGATAGGCCATGCGGTCTTTCGCGGACGAAAGGTTGATGATCAAAATGCTTATCACGAAAATGACTTTCGGTGCAGTTTTTGCGGCAACTCAAGAATGCGCCAGTAGCATGTCATAGGTTTTTTGAAGCGCTTTGGCTTCACGTTCAAGTGCAAAATTTTGCTGGACATGGGAAAGGGCGCTGCGGCCCATCTGCTCTGCCGCATCGGGCGCCGCCAGAAGCGGGGCTATGGCGTCTCTCAATTGATCAAAATTTCCGGCTTCGACCACCTGGCCGGTTACATCGCGAACAATCATTTCCGCGTAGGCACCCGCCGTCGAGGCAATAACAGCGGTCTGTGACGCCATTGCCTCCAGCGGGGTCAATCCAAATCCTTCATTGCGCGAGGGCGCAACGTAGAGTGTCAGACGGCGATACCAGATTTTGATATCGGAAACCTCACCCAGAAACTGGATACGATCAGACAAACCGGCTTTGGCAATAGCCTGTTTCAGGCTGTCTGCGAACTCGGAATGTTCGGCAGTGACCCGCCCGGAAATCACGGCCGTCCACTCCGGGTAACGTGGAAGAAGCTCGATCATGGCGCGCACGAACAGATCCGTGCCCTTCTGAAGCCGCACACGGCCAAAACAGCCGATCAGGTAGCGGCCCGGCAGGCCCGTGGCTGCGATGGTATCATCCTGCGTCCGTGGCGGATGAAACAGGTCCAGATCGACGCCATGGCGGATGATCGTGTGGGGAACCTGCAGGAAGGCAGCGGAACCAGCGCTCGTTGCCACCACTGCATCCATGTGCCGGATCATCCAGCGCGTAAAGGGCTTGTGGTGGCGCTGTGCTGCCGATGTGAACAACAGTTTCAGCTTCATCCGGAACACGGACTTGAAGATGATGCCCGTTAGCATTTCGTTGTTGCGGCGTGCGTGCCATATGCGGTGTTTGTATCCCGATGGCGCCGACCACAGCGATAACAGGTCGCGCCAGCGCATCGAAGCGATGTGGCCGGGAAGGCCGGGGCCAAGTGTTACGATCCCCAAACCCAAGGCACGCTGTTTGGGAATCAACTGGATGACCGTCGATGTGACACCGGACAGGCGCCGCTTGAAGTGCGGCGCAATCACGGTGACGGTTTTCATGTCGGCCATGTCTTGCAGCTTAACCCCAGACGATGCCGAGAATCTCATAGGCCTTGGAGCCGCCCGGCGCGTTGACCTCGATGGAGTCGCCCACTTCCTTGCCAATCAGCGCACGCGCGATGGGCGAAGAGATTGAAATGCGGCCCTGCTTTACGTCCGCTTCCTGATCGCCGACGATCTGGTAGCGCTTTTCCTCTTCCGTGTCCTCGTCGATCAACTTGACCGTTGCGCCGAATTTAACGGTCGTGCCGGACATTTTCGAGAGGTCGATGACTTCCGCGCGCGCGATGAAATCCTCAACTTCGCCGATGCGGCCCTCATTGTGGCTTTGGGCTTCCTTGGCGGCGTGATACTCGGCGTTTTCAGACAAGTCGCCATGGGCGCGTGCTTCGGCAATCGCCTCGATAATGCGCGGCCGCTCTTCCTGCTGGCGCCAGCGCAGCTCCTCCTGAAGCTTGAGGAATCCGCCCGTTGTCATCGGAACTTTTTCTACCATTTTCATGTCCTCAACCGTGCAAGACGACCGTCAGCACAAAAGAAAACGGCTTCCGGAGCGTTTGATAGACCCGGAACCCGCCAATATTTGAACGAAGCTTATAGCAGATATGGAAATAAGAAAGCCAGATTTTTAAACCATCCGCCCCTTTGCCCAACTATTGGAGTCCGACAAAGGCGCGAACGCGCTTAGAAATAACTTTGCAGAGTCCGCACTTCGAGGTTTCCGGCTTTCAGCGCTTTGATGGCCTGTGCTGCTGCCAGCGCACCGGCCATGGTGGTGTAGTAGGGCACTTTCTGCATCAGCGTTGCACGACGAAGGGACTTGGAATCCGAGATTGCCTTGTTGCTGTCTGTCGTGTTGATGACAAGCTGAACCTGACGGTTGCGGATCGAGTCTTCGATATGCGGACGCCCCTCCAGCACCTTGTTGACCTTGGTGGCGGTGATGCCGTGCTCGGCCAGAAAGCGCGCCGTGCCGGTGGTTGCGATGACCTTGAAACCTATTTCCGTCAAGGTGCGGATGGCAGGCAGAACGCGTTCCTTATCACTGTCGCGCACGGATACGAACACCGAGCCTTCGCGTGGAAGATCGACACCGGCGCCCAGTTGCGACTTGGCGAAGGCGAGGGCGAAATCCGTATCGAGGCCGATGACTTCACCCGTGGAGCGCATTTCCGGTCCCAGCAGAATATCGACGCCGGGGAAGCGAGCAAACGGGAACACGGCTTCTTTCACCGCGATGTGCTTGAGGTTGCGTGGGTCCGGCTTCTCCCCGTAGGCAGCGATGGCCACGTCAAGGCTTTCCCCGGCCATGACGCGGGCGGCGATCTTGGCAATAGGCGCGCCGATGGTCTTGGCGACGAACGGCACGGTGCGTGATGCGCGCGGGTTGACTTCCAGCACATAGACCGTGCCGTCCTTGATGGCGAACTGTACGTTCATCAGGCCACCAACGTTCAGCGCCATCGCCATGGCTTTGGTCTGGCGCTCCAGTTCGTCCACCATGTCGCTGGACAGCGAATAGACCGGAAGCGAGCAGGCGCTGTCGCCGGAATGAATACCGGCTTCTTCGATATGCTCCATGATGCCTGCGACGAACACGTCTTTCCCGTCGCAGAGCGCATCCACGTCCACTTCGATGGCATTGGTCAAATAGCTGTCGAACAGAAGCGGGTTTTTGCCAAGCAGGGTGTTGATCTGGCCCGTCTTGTCATTGGGGTAGCGCTGCTTGATGTCTTCCGGCACGAGGCCGGGGACGGTGTCGAGCAGGTAGGTCTGCAACATGCTTTCCGAATGGATGATCTGCATTGCACGGCCACCCAGAACGTAGGATGGACGCACCACCAGCGGGAAGCCGATTTCGGAGGCCACCAGCCGCGACTGCTCGACGGAGTAGGCGATGCCGTTGTTCGGCTGGTTGAGGTCCAGCTTGGTCAGAAGCTTCTGGAAGCGGTCGCGGTCTTCGGCCAGATCGATCATGTCCGGGGCGGTGCCGAGGATCGGGATGCCGTTGCGTTCCAGCGCTTCGGCCAGTTTCAGCGGAGTCTGGCCGCCAAACTGGACGATAACCCCGTGAAGCTCGCCATTTTCCTGCTCGGCGCGCAGGATTTCGATCACGTCTTCCGCCGTCAGCGGCTCGAAATACAGCCGGTCCGAGGTATCGTAATCGGTCGATACCGTTTCCGGGTTGCAGTTGATCATGATCGCTTCATAGCCTGCGTCCTTCAAAGCGAAGGCAGCATGGCAGCAGCAATAATCGAACTCGATGCCCTGGCCGATCCGGTTCGGACCACCGCCCAGAATCACGACCTTCTTGCGGTCTGAAATCTGTGCTTCAGAGCGTGTCGAGCCAGCGAAAGGCGTCTCATAGGTCGAGTACATATAGGCGGTCGGGGATGCGAACTCGGCGGCGCAGGTGTCGATGCGCTTGAACACCGGACGCACATCCAGCCTGTTGCGCAACTCGGCAACCACCTTCGGGCGGCTGTTGGTCAGGGTTGCGAGGCGCGCGTCAGAAAAGCCCATGGCCTTCAACATACGCAGGTTTTCCGCGTCTTCGGGCAGCCCATGCTCGCGAATGCGGGCTTCCATGTCCACGATTTCTTTGAGCTGCGCGATGAACCAGGGGTCGATCTTGCAGCCGTCATGCACTTCCGTCTCGCTCATGCCAAGGCGAAGGGCCTGTGCGACCATGCGCAGGCGGTCCGGCGTCGGTGTGCCGATTGCGGCACGGATGGCATTGTGATCATCCCTGTGATCGCCACTGGCGCCCAAGCCGGGAATTTCAATTTCATCGAGACCCGTCAGGCCGGTTTCCAAGCCCCGTAGTGCCTTTTGCAGCGATTCGGCAAAGGTGCGGCCAATCGCCATGACTTCGCCGACGGACTTCATCGCGGTCGTCAGAACATTGTCGGCGCCCGGGAATTTCTCGAACGCGAAACGGGGAATTTTCGTGACGACGTAATCGATGGACGGTTCGAACGAAGCCGGTGTCGCGCCGCCGGTAATGTCGTTTTCCAGCTCATCCAACGTGTAGCCGATGGCAAGCTTTGCAGCAATTTTGGCAATCGGGAAACCGGTGGCCTTGGAGGCCAAGGCCGACGAGCGCGAGACGCGTGGGTTCATTTCAATGACGACCAGACGGCCATTTTCCGGGTTTACGGCGAACTGAACGTTCGAGCCGCCGGTCTCCACCCCGATCTCACGCAACACCGCAATCGATGCGTTGCGCATGATCTGGTATTCCTTGTCCGTCAGCGTCAGCGCGGGCGCAACGGTGATGCTGTCTCCGGTGTGCACGCCCATCGGATCAATGTTTTCGATGGAGCAGATAATGATGCAGTTATCCGCCGTGTCGCGGACCACTTCCATCTCATACTCTTTCCAGCCCAGAACCGATTCTTCGATCAGAACTTCTGTCGTGGGCGAGGCGTCGAGGCCGCGCTCGATAATATCGAAAAACTCGGAGCGGTTATAGGCGATGCCCCCGCCCGTGCCGCCCAGCGTGAAGGAGGGGCGGATGATGGCAGGCAGGCCGATTTCGTCAATCGCCTTGGCACCCAGCGCCAAAGCATGGCTCATATAGCGCTGCTTGCGGTCGGTTTCGCCGAGATTCCACTGATTTTCCAAAGCATCCAGCGCCTTGTCGAGGTCCGCGCCGGAGAGTTCGGCTTTCAGCCTGTCGCGGGCCGCTTCATGGGACTTGCGATCCTGATCCTTGATCTCGGTGGCGTTTGCCAGCAGCGAGCGCGGGGTTTCAAGGCCGATGCGGGCCATGGCTTCGCGAAACAAAGCGCGGTCTTCGGCCATGTCGATGGCAGCTGGCTTCGCGCCGATCATTTCCACATTGTAGCGGTCCAGCACACCCATGCGCTTGAGAGACAACGCTGTGTTCAGCGCAGTCTGGCCGCCCATGGTGGGCAGCAGCGCGTCAGGCCGTTCCTTGGCGATGATCTTGGCGACAACTTCCGGGGTGATCGGTTCTACGTAGGTGGCGTCTGCCAGACCCGGATCGGTCATGATCGTCGCGGGATTGGAATTGACGAGGATGACGCGGTAGCCTTCCTCCTTCAGCGCCTTGCAGGCCTGTGTTCCCGAATAATCGAACTCACATGCCTGCCCGATGACAATCGGCCCTGCGCCGATGATGAGGACCGATTTGATATCCTGGCGTTTTGGCATGGTTCTATCCATTTCTGCCGCGTACACAAAAACCAGCCAGGGGTTACTCACCGGCTGTTGCGCGCGTCATTCTCATTGAAAGGCTAGAAGGGGCTTATAGGGAAATCCGATCTCAAGTGGAACCCTCTAATTTGTGAAATCGACAGGAATCTACGGGTTGACATTAAGGCCCGCACAACTCCTAATAGACGCATTCACCAGGGGGGTCCCGACAAGGGGCTGAGATACTGCTGGCATTCATGCAAGCGCAGTGACCCGTTGAACCTGATCCAGCTCATACTGGCGTAGGGACGGTGCAAGCGCTTGTGGTATGGTCGTGTCCCTTTGCGGGCGGAGCTGTGCCTGCTTCCTGTCATGCTGCAGTTTGTGCTGGGTCCCCAATTGGAGGACGACATGAAGCCAGCGCTGCAAACGGCAACACCAGAGGTCACAACCGGGCCGCTGCCTGCCTCAATCAAGATTTTCAAGCATGGAACATTGCATCCGCACATTCGCGTGCCGATGCGGGAGATCTCGGTTCATCCAACAGCGGGCGAGCCGAATGTAACGGTCTATGATTCGTCAGGCGCGTATACCGATCCCGCTAAAGTGATAAATATCGAAGCGGGACTTGCCCGTACCCGCACAGCGTGGGCGTTGGCGCGCGGCGATGTGGAAGCCTATGATGGCCGCCACGTGCGCCCGGAAGATAATGGCTTTGCCAAGGGAGAAAAGCTGACGCCGGAGTTCGGCGTTCGTCACCAGCCGCTGCGGGCGACACGGGGACGGGCCGTCACGCAGCTGGCCTATGCCCGCGCAGGCATCATCACCCCGGAAATGGAATATATTGCGATTCGCGAAAATCTCGGACGAGAGGCAATTCGCGTTGCTGCCATTCGCGATGGTGAGAGTTTTGGCGCATCGGTGCCCGATTATGTCACGCCGGAATTCGTGCGTGACGAGGTGGCTCGGGGACGGGCGGTCATCCCCGCCAATATCAACCACCCCGAACTGGAACCGATGATCATCGGGCGGAATTTTCTGGTGAAGATCAACGCCAATATCGGCAACTCCGCCGTCACCTCATCCATGGCGGAAGAGGTGGAAAAGATGGTGTGGTCCATCCGCTGGGGTGCCGATACGGTCATGGACCTGTCCACCGGGCGCAACATCCACAATATCCGCGACTGGATCATCCGCAATGCGCCTATCCCCATCGGCACCGTGCCGCTGTATCAGGCGCTGGAGAAAGTGGAGGGTATTGCCGAGAATCTGACGTGGGAGGTCTATCGCGATACGTTGATCGAGCAGGCAGAGCAGGGGGTCGATTATTTCACCATCCATGCCGGGGTGCGGTTGCACTACATTCCGCTGACCGTGAACCGCGTTACGGGCATCGTGTCGCGCGGCGGCTCGATCATGGCGAAGTGGTGCCTTCACCACCACCGCGAGAGCTTTCTCTATGAGCACTTCGATGAGATATGCGATATCTGCCGTGCCTATGACATTACCTTTTCGCTGGGCGATGGGCTGCGCCCCGGCTCCATTGCCGATGCCAATGACGCTGCCCAGTTTGCCGAACTGGAAACACTGGGTGAGCTGACGAAAATTGCTTGGGCAAAGGATTGTCAGGTGATGATCGAAGGCCCCGGCCATGTGCCGATGCACAAGATCAAGGAAAATATGGACAAGCAGCTGGAGGTGTGCGGAGAGGCACCGTTCTACACGCTTGGCCCGCTAACGACCGATATTGCACCGGGCTATGACCACATCACATCCGGCATCGGTGCCGCGATGATCGGCTGGTTCGGCACGGCCATGCTTTGCTATGTCACGCCGAAGGAACATCTGGGCCTGCCGGACCGGGACGATGTGAAGGTGGGCGTTATCACCTACAAGATTGCGGCCCATGCGGCTGATCTTGCCAAGGGCCACCCGGCGGCGAAGATCCGGGACGATGCCCTGTCGCGTGCACGTTTCGAATTTCGCTGGGAAGACCAGTTCAACCTGTCGCTGGACCCGGAAACGGCGCGCTCGTACCATGATGAAACGCTACCGAAGGACGCCCATAAGGTGGCGCATTTCTGCTCCATGTGTGGGCCGAAATTCTGCTCCATGCGGATTTCCCACGACATTCGCGCCGAAGCCCAGAAGGAAGGGTTGGATGCGATGGCGACACGGTTCCGAGAGGGTGGGGAACTCTATATGCCGCTGACGACGACTGCTACACCACCGATACCACCGGGCGAATAGCCATGCGGGTGCTGATCAAAGGGGCCGGAGTATCCGGCCTCACGGCGGCGCGGGAGTTGCTTGCGCGGGGGGCGGCGGTCACGGTGCTTGAGCCTTGGCCGAACGCTGTCCATTCGGCCTCATGGTACGCAGGCGGCATGCTGGCCCCGTGGTGCGAGCGGGAAAGTGCGGATGAAACCGTGTTGCTCGAAGGGCGCACATCGGCGGACTGGTGGGATGCTGCCTGTCCGGGCGAAGTGTCGCGCAGCGGGACCTTGGTTGTCGCACCCCCGCGAGACTGGGCAGAGTTGCGGCGGTTTGCCTCCAGAACCTCCGGTTACGCATGGCTGGATGAGGGCGGCGTCAGCGACCTTGAGCCCGCCTTGGCGGGGCGGTTCCGTCAGGCACTGTTTTTCAAAAGCGAGGCGCATCTCGATCCACGCCGTGCACTCAGGCACCTGCAGGCGATGCTCGAGCGCGGCGGTGTTCAGTTTCGGTATGAGGTAGAAGAAGCGCAGTTTGATGTGGTCGTCGATTGTACTGGCGCATCAGTCATTGGCACCGTGCCGGACCTGCGCGGTGTGCGCGGCGAGATGCTGCTGCTCAGGACCCATGACGTGACCCTGTCGCGGCCTGTCCGGCTGCTGCATCCGCGCATTCCGCTTTACATCGTGCCCCGAGCCGAAGGCGTGTTCATGGTGGGGGCAACCATGATCGAAAGCGACCATCACGGGCCGGTAACAGTACGCTCGCTCATGGAGCTTTTGAACGCGGCTTACGCGGTGCACCCGGCATTCGCCGAGGCCGAAGTCATCGAGACCGGCACTGGCATACGCCCCGCATTTGACAACAACCTGCCGCGCATCACGCGAGACGGCGGGAATTTCAGCCTCAATGGGCTGTACCGGCATGGTTTTCTGTTGGCACCGGCGCAGGCGCAGAAGCTGGCGAATATGCTTTTCAATCAGGAGGGAGAGACATGAACATTATAGTCAATGGCGAAGCGCTGGAGACCAAGGGCAAAACCCTTCTGGACCTCATGGCAGAGCTTGGTTTCGAAGGCGAATGGCTGGCGACCGCCGTCAACAACCAGATCGTGCATAAGCCTGAGCGATCCCGTCAGGCACTCCGCAATGGCGACCGCATTGAAATACTCTCACCCATGGAAGGGGGCTGACCGGATGCTGAACCTTTATAATACCAGTGTTTCCAGCCGTATGCTGTTGGGAACGGCGCGTTATCCGTCTCCGTCTGTGCTGGATGAGGCGGTGCGGTTATCAGCTTGCGAAATCGTCACCGTTTCGCTTCGGCGGGAGACGGCAGGCGGGAAAACTGGTGGAGCGTTCTTCGAGCGTATCCGGGCTATGGGTGTGCATATTCTTCCCAACACAGCGGGGTGTCATTCGGTATCGGAAGCAGTGCTGACGGCGAACATGGCCCGCTCCGTGTTCGGCACGGACTGGATCAAGCTGGAGGTCATCGGCAATCACGATACATTGCAGCCGGAGGTGTTTGCGCTGGTTGAGGCCGCGCGTATTCTGAGTGGTGAGGGCTTCAAGGTCTTCCCCTATACGACGGATGATCTGGTGGTTGGCGAGCGTTTGCTGGAGGCGGGCTGTGGGGTGCTGATGCCCTGGTGTGCGCCGATTGGCAGCGCCATGGGTCCGCAAAACCTCAATGCGCTTCGCTCCATGCGCGCGCATTTCCCTGACACGCCGCTGATTGTCGATGCCGGCATCGGGCGTCCGTCTCACGCCATGGCGGTCATGGAACTGGGTTATGACGCTGTGTTGCTCAATACGGCGGTTGCCGGCGCGGCTGACCCCGCCCTTATGGCGCTGGCGTTCGCGACTGGAATTGAAGCGGGGCGCATGGGATTTGAGGCCGGTCTGCTGGAGCCACGGGATATGGCGGTGCCGTCCACGCCTGTGATTGGGCAGGCCGTTTTTACCTGACCGATTAAATCTGAGGGGAATGAGACAAAAGGCGCGTTCGCGCGTTATATCTCCTGATCTTGCGCTCCACTCTGCGTGGAGCAGTACATGCCGGGAGATGGTGTATGAAACTGGATGGCCGCCGTGAATCGGACAATGTTGAAGACGTACGCGGACAAAGCGGCGGTGGAGGTTTAGGTGGAAGCCCGTTCGGCCGTGGTGGCGGTTTTCGCATACCCATGGGTGGCGGTGGACGGCGGGCAGGCGGTGGCCTCGGTATCGGTGGCATCGTGGTGCTGTTGCTCATCTGTTGGGCGCTGGGGATCAACCCGCTGACACTCTTGAATGGTGGCGGTGGCTCCATGCCGAGCTTCGACGATACATCGACGCAAACCGGCCAATCCGCACCGGCCAATGACGAGATGAAGGTATTTATGTCCCAAGTGCTGGCGGAGACGGAAGACACCTGGAAGGGTATTTTCCAGTCGCAGGGTATGCAGTATCAGGACCCCAAATTGGTACTATTCACTCAAGGTGTGCGGTCCGCGTGCGGCCAGGCCTCGTCTGCAACTGGCCCATTCTATTGCCCCAACGATCAAAGAATTTATCTCGACACAAACTTCTTCACAGAGCTTTCGCAGAAGTTCGGCGCGTCTGGTGACTTTGCACAGGCCTACGTTTTGGCGCATGAAGTTGGCCATCATGTGCAGAACCAGCTTGGGATACTTCCCAAGGTCAACCAGATGCGTCAATCACTGAGTGAGCGCGAAAATAACGCCATGTCCGTGCGTGTCGAGTTGCAGGCCGATTGCTTTGCCGGAATATGGGGCAAGTTTACAGACCAGAAGGGCCTGCTGGATACCGGGGATGTGGATGAAGCGTTGAATGCAGCATCTCAAATTGGTGACGATACATTGCAGCGCCGCACACAGGGCTATGTCGTGCCAGACAGTTTCAACCACGGCACATCAGCCCAGCGTGCCACTTGGTTCAAACGTGGATTTGACAGCGGCAAGCTTGCCGACTGTGATACGTTCAACAAGCCGGTTTAACCTGAACCACCACATAATTTGATGTTTTGATGAAAAAAACGCTAGATGCTGCCCGGCATCTGGCGTTTTTACTTTGGTTTCTCTATGCAGAGAGGCCATTTGAGCCGAAAACTCTCACTTCCGCAGAATTTGGCTTAAGTCCTCATGACGTCGGATAGTCATATGTCAGTCACAGTGCACAATCGGCCGCAATTTGGTGCGGATAACTCCTGGGCTGCGCATTACCGCGCAAGCATTCTTCTGGGTATCCCGTTGATCGGCGCGCAGTTGGCGCAGCTTGCCATCAACACGACCGATGTGATTCTGGTGGGCAAACTCGGCACCACCCATCTGGCGGCGATTGTCTTGGCGACACAGGTCTATTTCACGGTTTTTATTTTCGGGTCAGGCTTTACCAATGCTGTTGTGCCGCTGGCCGCGCAGGCGCAAGGCAGGGGCGATACGGTCTCCGTCCGCCGCTCTGTTCGCATGGGCATGTGGGTGGCAATCCTGTATTCCATTCTGACAGCGCCCGTGCTGTGGTTGGTGGAGCCAATTCTGGTTGCCGCAGGCCAGCAACCGGCTGTTGCAGCTCTTGCCTCCGAGTACCTGCATATTGCGCAATGGGCGATGTTCCCAAGCTTGCTGTTCATGGTTCTTCGCGCATTCTTGAGTGGTCTGGAACGTGCAAGTGTCATTCTGTACGTGACGATCTTCACGCTGATCCTCAACGCTTTTCTCTGTTATCTGCTGATCTATGGGCGTTGGGGTTTGCCGGCGCTCGGCATAGAAGGCGCAGCCATTGCAGCCCTGATGGTCTCGGCTCTCAGCTTCATTATCACGGCCTGGTACATTCAGCGCGTGCCGGAGCTTCACAGCTACAATTTGTTTGTCCGCTTCTGGAAGCCGGACTGGCCGGTGTTTTTTGAAGTCGTGGCGCTTGGCGCCCCGATTGCGCTGACCATTCTGGCGGAAACCGGCTTGTTCATGGCAGCGTCGCTGCTCATGGGCCGGCTCGGTACCACGGAACTGGCGGCCCATGGCATCGCCATGCAATTTGCCTCTCTTGCTTTCATGATTCCGGTTGGCCTGTCGCAGGTGGCGGCGGTGCGGGTCGGCTTGTCGGCAGGCCGTCATGATCTGGAAGGCATCAAGCGGGCAGCCATCACGATTCTGACGCTGGGCGCGGGTTGCTCCGTGGTTGGCAGCCTTATTTTTGCGCTGTACCCGCGCGAGCTGGCGACGCTGTATCTGGATACGGGTCGTCCCGATGCGGCAGAGGTGCTGGCCTATGTTGGCCCGCTGATCATTCTGGCCGGCGTGTTTCAGCTGACGGACGGCATGCAGGCGATTGCCTCGGGCCTTCTGCGCGGCCTGAAAGATACGAAGATACCGATGCTTCTCGCGCTCATTTCCTATTGGCCCATTGGTTTTGTGTTTGCCTGGGTGTTCGCGTTTCCGCTTGGGTTTGGGGGTATCGGCGTGTGGATTGGTTTCGTCGTGGGCCTGTTGGCAGCGGCGATTTTTCTGAACTATCGCTTTTACCGAATTTATCGGGCCCTTAAGGCGCGCACGTTATCCATATAAAAAACCGCGCTGGCTGCGCGGTTTTAAATCTTCACTTCTTTTCAAGCCCGCTCGGCAAGAGCAGGTTCGCCCTTCTTCTCGCGCACCATGTTGATGAAGCGACGGAAGAGATAGTGGCTGTCCTGCGGGCCGGGGGAGGCTTCCGGATGGTGCTGAACCGAAAAGACCGGCTTGCCCACAAGGCGCAGGCCGCAATTGGTGCCGTCAAACAGCGAAACATGGGTTTCTTCCACGCCTTCAGGCAGCGACCCGGCGTTAACAGCGAAGCCATGGTTCATGGATACGATTTCCACTTTGCCGGTGGTGTGGTCCTTGACCGGGTGGTTTGCGCCGTGATGGCCCTGATGCATCTTTTCGGTGGTGCCGCCAACGGCCAGACCCAGCATCTGGTGACCCAAGCAAATGCCGAACATCGGAATGTCCGTCTCAATCAGGTTCTGAATAACTGGCACGGCATATTCACCGGTTGCGGCTGGATCGCCGGGGCCATTGGAGAGGAAAATACCATCGGGCTTCTGGGCCAGAACGTCTTGCGCTGTCGCCGTTGCGGGCATAACCGTAACCTTGCAATCCAGACCCGCAAACAGCCGCAGGATGTTGCGCTTGACACCGAAGTCCAGCGCCACGATGTGGTGCTTCTGCTCGTCTGTTGCCAGATCGCTCTCGTCCTCGTTCCAGACCCAGGGCTTCTGGCTCCACTGGGATGACTGGCCGGAGCTTGCAACCTTCGCAAGATCCAGTCCTTCCAGCCCGCCCCATGCGCGGGCTTCTTCCTTCAAGGATTCGATGTCGAATTCGCCGTTCGGATCATGCGCGATGACGGCATTCGGAGCGCCGTTCTCGCGAATCCATGCGGTCAGTGCGCGTGTGTCGATGCCCGACAGGCCGATGATGCCGCGTGATTTCAGCCACGTATCCAGATCTTTCCGGGAGCGGTAATTGGACGGTGCCGTAATATCGGCCTTGAAGATAACGCCAACAGCGCCGTGGCGGGCGGCGGGGGTCAGGTCTTCGATGTCGTCGTCATTGGTGCCGATATTGCCGATATGCGGGAAGGTGAAGGTGACGATCTGGCCGAGATAGGACGGATCGGTCAGAATTTCCTGATAGCCTGTGAGTGCTGTGTTGAAGCAGACTTCCGCCTGCACCTTGCCGGTTGCGCCAACGCCCTGGCCTTCAATAACGGTGCCATCCGCCAGCACCAGAACGGCGGTGGGTTTTTTTGAAGTCCATGCGGGTGTGTTGCTCATCGTTCAGCACCTTGGTCTCGCAAAACATGGCGCACGGAAGGGCATACGCCCGCGCGCCATCGTCCTGCCGATTTCGTGTAAGTGCCGAGATATAGAGATGATGGGCGTCCGGGTCAATCGCATGGGTATTAAACAGAAGAGTTTATTTGCTTTATTCATGGTATTGTTTGAGCGCGCGGCTTTTAATCGAAGGCTTCATTGATCTAAGAGAGCGCACTTCACATAGACAAGGCCGATACGGAGACCAGCCATGCGCCACCAATTTACCGAATCCTTGAAAGAAGCAATGAAGGCCAAGGACACGCGGCGTCTGGCAACCGTGCGCCTGATCAGCGCTGCGATCAAGGACCGGGATATCTTGAACCGTGGCCAGGGCAAGGACCCGGTCAGCGATGATGAAATCCTGCAAATTCTGGCCAAGATGATCAAGCAGCGCGAAGAGTCCGCCCGCATCTATGCCGAGGCCGGGCGTGATGAACTGGCGACACAGGAACGGGAAGAAATCGACATCATCAACGGCTTTCTGCCGGAGCAGATTTCTGAAGACAAGGTGCGCGACATTTGCGCTGCCGTGATTGCCGAAATCAACGCACAGGGGTTGCGCGACATGGGTAAATGCATGGCTGTGCTGAAAGAGCGCTATCCCGGCCAGATGGATTTTGCCAAGGCATCGGCTATTTTGAAAGAGCTTTTGAAGTAACATGCGGTTTTCGCCCACATTTCTCGATGATATCCGCGAGCGCGTTCCCATTTCGAACGTGGTGGCGCGGCGCGTTACGTGGGACCGCAAGAAAACCAACACGTCCAGGGGCGACTACTGGGCCTGCTGCCCCTTCCACGGGGAAAAGTCGCCGAGCTTCCACTGCGAGGACCGCAAGGGCCGCTACCACTGCTTTGGCTGCGGTGTTTCCGGCGACCATTTTCGGTTTCTGACCGAACTGGAGGGCATGAATTTCCCGGAAGCCGTGCAGACCATTGCCGATATGGCAGGCGTTCCCATGCCGCAGCCGGATCGTCAGGCCGAACAGCGTGAGAAAGAACGCACAACCCTGCTGGATGTCATGGAACTGGCGACGGCGTTCTTTCAGGATCAGTTGCAAACGGCAGGCGGTGCCAAGGCCCGCGCGTACCTGCGGGACCGTGGTCTTAATGGCCGTACCATCGAGACCTTCCGGCTGGGCTACGCGCCGGAAAGCCGCAATGCGCTGAAAGAATATCTGGCGGGCAAGGGTATCCCAAAAGATCAGATCGAAGCGTGCGGACTTGTCGTGCATGGGCCGGATATTCCTGTGTCCTATGATCGGTTTCGTGACCGCATCATGTTTCCTATCCTGTCCTCGCGCGAGAAAGTTATTGCCTTTGGTGGCCGTGCCATGTCCGCGGATGCGCCAGCGAAATATCTGAATTCCAACGAGACTGAGCTGTTTCACAAGGGCAATGTTCTCTACAATTTCACCCGCGCCCGACGAGCATCGCAAGGGGCCGAAGGGGCGGGCACCATCATCGCGGTTGAAGGTTATATGGATGTCATCGCGCTCCATCAGGCCGGTGTGGAAAACGCGGTTGCGCCCTTGGGAACGGCGCTGACGGAGAACCAGTTGGACCTGCTGTGGCGCATGACGCCAGAACCGGTGCTGTGCTTTGATGGGGATGGCGCAGGCATTCGTGCAGCCAACCGCGCCGTCGATCTTGCCTTGCCGCATCTGAAGCCCGGTCGTTCCGTGCGCTTTGCCATGTTGCCCGATGGCAAGGACCCGGATGATCTGGTGCGGCACGAAGGGCGTGCACCGTTTGACAAAGTTCTGTCCATGGCTCGGCCCCTGGCCGAGATGCTCTGGCTGCGGGAGGTGGGAAGCGGCGATCATTCCACCCCGGAAAAGCGCGCAGAACTGGAAGCCCGCCTGAAACAGCTAACAGCGGTGATTGCGGACGAAAGCGTGCGCCGCCATTATGGGCAAGATGTGCGTGACAGGCTTAACCGGTTTTTCCAGCCGCAGGCGGGGCAACGCAACTTTCAGAGCCGTGGCAATTTCGAACGCGGTGCCAAAGGTGGACAGGGTGGGGCAGGTCTGTCACGCGGGGGACCCGTGCGCTCTCCCGCAGTATCGGACAGGCTGACCCGCTCGGCGCTGGTGCAGGGCAATCAGGCGCTGCCGCCCTTGCGCGAAAGCGTGCTGGCGCTGACCATCGTCAACCATCCGCAGCTTCTGTTTGACGAATATGATGAGATTTCGGCCATTGAATACGAGAACCGGGATCTCCAGCGCTTCTGGTCTGCAGTTCTTAATGCCGCAACCGGCGGTGGCCCGAAGCTCACCCGAGACCGGTTGATCGAGCAACTGGAGGCGGAAGGGTTTGGCGACATGATGCAGTCGCTTGACCGGCAAATCCGCTATGCCCGGCTATGGACGGCGACAGCGGCTGCCGCGCAGGAGGATGCGCGGGAAGGCTATCTCCAGGCACTGGCGTTGCACAAGCGCACCAAAGCCCTCTTATGGCAGCGCCGCGAACTGGAAAGCGAACTGGCCTACGCCACCGAGCAGGGCGACGACATGGCTGTGCCGCATATTTTGCGCAGTCTTGAAGAGGTGCAGTTGGAAGTGACGCGACTGGAAAATCAGGAGGCGATCATCGATGGATTCGGGCTGCTGTCAGGCCGTATCAAGGGACCGGCTACCGGCTGAATGGTACCGGTGCCCTTTTTGGCGCTCGGATGATCTTGCCTTTTATAGTCTGGCTCCCTACATCAGGCAAGAATTGGGCATGGCGGAACAACCGTATAATTGGTCTGTGGGCCGATTTTTCGCCCGAAAAGCTTGACGGAATTGAAAAATCTGGGAATCACCATTGCTGATATCAAGGGTGACAAACATTGCGGTGGATCGGCGTAACAAGGACGCTGGAGATTTCCCAATCCAGTTTGCCATCCGATTGTGCGGCAGTGCTTCCTGTGGTTAATCAGGAATTAAATAGTATCCCGTTAGGTCACGGGAAATGATTCGCGGCGAATGTTTGGGAGCGTGTAGCTTCATCAAGCTTGTACTGCTCAAACATTGGACGCGTCAAGGAAAGCGACGAATAGATGGCAACCAAAGTCAAAGAAAACGAAGAAGCAGAAGCTGAACGCGAAGGCGCGACGGATGGCCCGCTTCTCGACCTTTCGGATGACGCGGTCAAGAAGATGATCAAGGCCGCCAAGAAGCGCGGCTATGTGACCATGGACGAGCTGAATGAAGTTTTGCCGTCTGATCAGGTGGACCCTGACCGGATTGAGGACATCATGGCCATGCTGTCTGAAATGGGCATCAACGTCGTTGAGGACGAGGAAGCGGAAGATACCGCTGAAAAGCCCGAGGAAGACGACAGCGATTCCGACGGTGAGAGCGAGGGCGGCGAGCTTGCAGCCACCGGCGGTACTGCGCTGGCGACCGCCAAGAAGAAAGAGCCGACCGACCGCACCGACGATCCCGTCCGCATGTATCTGCGCGAAATGGGCTCCGTGGAGCTGTTGTCGCGTGAGGGCGAAATTGCCATTGCCAAGCGCATCGAGGCTGGCCGCGAAACCATGATTGCAGGGCTCTGTGAGAGCCCGCTGACCTTCCAGGCCATCATCATCTGGCGTGATGAGCTGAATGAAGGCGCAACCTTGCTGCGCGAAATTATTGACCTTGAAACGACCTATTCCGGTCCGGAAGCCAAAGCTGCGCCGCAGTTCCAGAGCCCGGAAAAGATCGAGGCTGACCGTAAGGCTGCCGAGGAAAAGGAAAAGACCCGGCGCGCGCGCGTGAGCGAAGACGACATTACCAATGTCGGCGGCGAAAACATGCCTATGGAGGAAGAAGAAGAGGACGACGACGAGTCGAACCTGTCTTTGGCCGCCATGGAAGCCGAACTGCGCCCGCAGGTGATGACCACCCTCGACCTGATTGCGGAAACCTACAAGAAGCTGCGCAAATTGCAGGACCAGCAGGTGGAAGCCCGTCTGGCCGCCACTGGCACGCTTTCGCCTGCGCAGGAGCGCCGCTACAAGGAACTGAAGGACGAGCTGATTACGGCCGTCAAGTCCTTGTCGCTGAACCAGAACCGTATCGATAACCTTGTTGAGCAGCTTTACGATATCAGTAAGCGCCTGATGCAGAACGAAGGCCGTCTGTTGCGTCTTGCCGAATCTTACGGTGTGAAGCGTGACTCCTTCCTTGAGCATTACAGCGGCGCCGAGCTTGATCCCAACTGGATGAAGTCCATTGGAAATCTGGCTGCGCGCGGCTGGAAGGAATTTGCCCGGAGCGAAAACGGCACGATCCGGGATATCCGTCAGGAAATTCAGAATCTGGCAACGGAAACGGGCATTTCCATTTCCGAATTCCGCCGCATTGTCAGCATGGTTCAGAAGGGCGAGCGCGAAGCCCGTATTGCCAAGAAGGAAATGGTGGAAGCCAACCTTCGTCTGGTCATTTCCATCGCCAAAAAATACACAAACCGTGGTTTGCAGTTCCTTGATCTTATTCAAGAAGGCAATATCGGCTTGATGAAGGCCGTGGACAAGTTTGAGTATCGACGCGGTTACAAGTTCTCGACCTATGCGACATGGTGGATCCGTCAGGCGATCACGCGCTCGATCGCCGATCAGGCGCGCACGATCCGCATTCCGGTTCACATGATCGAAACGATCAACAAGATCGTTCGCACATCACGCCAGATGCTGCATGAAATTGGCCGCGAACCGACGCCTGAAGAACTGGCCGAAAAGCTCGCCATGCCACTGGAAAAAGTGCGCAAGGTGCTGAAAATCGCCAAGGAGCCGATTTCGCTGGAAACCCCGGTGGGTGACGAAGAAGATTCGCACCTTGGGGACTTCATTGAAGACAAGAATGCGCTGCTCCCCATCGATGCGGCCATTCAGGCGAACTTGCGTGAAACCACCACGCGTGTTCTGGCATCCCTAACCCCGCGTGAAGAGCGTGTTCTTCGCATGCGTTTCGGCATCGGTATGAATACGGACCATACGCTGGAAGAAGTGGGCCAACAGTTCTCGGTTACGCGTGAGCGTATCCGGCAGATCGAAGCCAAGGCTCTACGGAAGTTGAAGCATCCCAGCCGTTCACGCAAGCTGAGAAGCTTCCTCGACAGCTGATGTCTTGAATGTCCCGAAAAAAGCCCGCCACATCATCGATGCGGTGGGCTTTTTTGGTCGCTAATGAATACTTGCTGAACGCAGCATTCTGTTCACATTCAAGAAAGCGACGGTATATAAGCTTCAGGAAACGACGGGCCCGCTTTTGGACTTTGCCGCTATCCTTGTGGTTTGACGCATTCTATGGATACGAAAGCAATTGCGCTTTTCGCAGAATGCTATTGGAGACGGTCAATGAAACATAAGATCGTACATTTGGCTCTTGCTGCCTTGGTTGGCGTGAGTGCGGCTGTCACGTCGTCAGTTCCGGTGTTTGCACAGAGCGTATCTGTGGCCTCGAATCTTGTGATTGATGTACAGTACCGCGATGATGGTTTTGACGACGACTGGGGCCGGGGCCCGCCGCCACCGTTCTTCGAGGGCGGTCGCCCTGTTCGGCCTGACTATGACCGCCCACCACCGCCGCCGCCGCCGCCGTATTTTGAAGGTGGCCGTCCCATTCGTCCCGGTTATGGCGCACCGCCACCACGGTTTGCAGGGCGCGGACGCTGCGAAGGCTGGCTTGCAGAAGACAAGGCACGTGATTTCGGCCTGCGTCGTGCGCAGGTAATTGACGTTACGCCCCGGCGTGTCGTTGTGGAGGGCTTCCGCCGCGGTGGCCGGTTGGTAACCATGTCATTTGCCAATGTGAGAGGCTGCCCCCCGCTGTTCTGATAAAAGGCCCCCTTTCGGGGGCCTTTTTACATGACGATTATTTTGCTTCGAGTTTAAATGTCATGGAAACCGAAACGTCATAGGCGTTTTCGCCAGCGGCGATCGGCGCTGGTGCCTTGGCATCAGCCATCTGCGCGCGGGCTGAAAATGCCACGGGGATCGGGGGGGAACGGAAGCTGTTCTCCGAAATCGTCAATACCGGCCCGAGCTTGATACCTGCGGCTTCGGTCAGTTCTTTTGCCTTGGAAATGGCATCTTCGACCGCTTCCTTGCGCGCGTCACTGAGCGCCTTTTCAGGATTGTCATTGGTGAACTGAATGCTGCCGCCCTGGTTCACACCGAGCGTCACGGACTTGTCAAGCAATTCTCCGAGCTTCGTTACATCGCGCACACGGACGTTCAGCGTGTTGCTGACACTATACCCGATCAACTTTGGCGCTTCGTTCTGCCCGTTGTTGTTGTCGGGGTACTGATACTGCGGATTGATGGCGAAATCCGAGGTTTGCAGATCACGCTCCTGAATTCCGTCTGCTTTCAAAGCGGTAAGGATATCGCCAACGGCCTTGCTGGTCCCGTCCATGGCTTCACGCGCCGTTGCCGCGTTGCGCACAACACTGAGCGTAACAAGCGCCATATCCGGCGCCATTTCCGCCCTTCCTTCCCCGGTTACAGAAATAACCTGTGTCGAATTGTTCGGTGCATCCTGCGCGACGGCCGATGATGCGATGACGCAAAAGGCAACGGCACTGACAAGACGGTACATTTGTGAACTGGACTTCATGCGGTAACTCTCCTTTGATCTGCATAATTGTTATCGCGTTTGAATATGTGATGATTACGGCAGACTTGTTTCACACATGATTTTCGGCTAGAGCCTGAGCCGTCGCTATTTTACCATTGGATAGCGGCTGGAATTTTTCCAAGGGCCTGTAGCTCAATGGTTAGAGCCGGCGGCTCATAACCGCTTGGTTGGGGGTTCGAGTCCCTCCGGGCCCACCAGTTCCTACTTTTACCCTTGTTGTAGCCGGACGCGGAATTTGTCAATTTTGACACTTAAAATGTCAGTTGTAGCGTGACACGCAAAATCGGTGTAGCGTGACACGCAAAATCGGAATTTTGACACAAGAAATCGGAATTTTCAGAATTCTGGCGGACGTGTCAAAAGCTTTGTTGTAGCAGGACGCGAACTTTGTCAATTTTGACACTAAAAATGTCAGCTGTAGCCGGACGCGGAATTTTGCAGTTTTGACACCAAGATTTGCAGCAACATCTCCATAGCTAAAATAGTTTTTAACAGTTTTGCATTGTGCCATCGTAGCTACACGCCACTTCTTAAAATTGGCTCTGACCCTTTTCTACATGCAATGGTCATCTAGTTTGTGGACATGTTTGGAGTGAATAAGGAGGGAATTTATGCCGCTAAAAACACATGAAAATTTTAACAGCCCAGATGGCACTACTCGCCTATGGCGATGTAGCCGGACGCTAATTTTGTCAATTTTGACACCGAAAATGTCAGCAACACATTTTTGTCAATTGATGGTGTTCGGGCATCACGTTTATTACGCTCTAACTTGTAAGACCCTCTCAAAGGCATCTCCAGTAACCTTTGAAATCGCTGGCTTCGAAAAGTTTGCCATTGTCCTCAGCGGCCGTAGTAGCGACACCGTCCATTATCGTCTCTGACAATTACTGTTCCAACGTATATGAGTTATGTCATACATATCGCAGCCATTAGCAAATGGGCCGTGACTTAAAGGACAGACCATGACGATATATGAAGGCGGCACCGCTGTCGTAACTGCATCCTATCCAAAAGACTTCGAAAGATGCCAAATTCTGTGTGAAAGCATGGACCGTCGCTTGCAGGGTAATTGGACCCATTACCTGCTTGTTGCGAGCAGTGATGTGAAGATGTTCAAGCAGCTAGAAGGCGAACGTCGTGTTGTTGTAGACGAACGAGAGCTGCTTCCATGGTGGATTATCGCACTTCCAGAAGCACTAGCCTACCGGGGAAAACGCCGGTGGTTGACGCCGTATTCCCGCCCCAAGCGGGGCTGGCATATACAGCAGTTAAGACGCATGGCCTTTGCCCGCTACGCTACTGAAAGAACAATGCTGTTTATTGATTCAGACGTGATGATGGTTCGTGAGTTTGATCCGGCGTTTTTGTGGGTGAATGGCAGCTTACGGCTTTATCGCGAAGACACGAAGATAAGCATCGACCAGTATGGGTTTATAAAGTGGGTTAATCACGCCTCCCACCTGCTCGGGTTGGACGCGCCGCCGCTTCCCGCACACGATTATGTCGGTACGATTGTCGCATGGGATGTCGAGACCTGCCGGAAATTGTTGGACAGTATTGAAGCTCGTCATCAATGCCACTGGGTACGAGCGATGCTTGCTTCCAGAGAGTTTTCGGAATGCATGATCTACGGTCGTTTTGTAGACGACAGTTTGGGTACTCAAGGGCACTACCGAACAAACGAGGCCTTGTGCCATGTGCTATGGGATAATCAGACTGTTCCGATGAACGAGACGGGTATTCGGTCTTACTTCCGACAGATCGCACCCCATCAAGTAGGAATAGGGGTGCAATCGTTCTTAAATTATAGCGCTCGCGATATTCAACGGATAGCACTTGAAGAATTTGGGTAGAGCAAGACTACGCTCAGTACAAATTCAAACCATCCTCACAGTGGGCAGCTTTGAGAGTTCGCCACGCATACGCCGCAGCCAGAGAGACCACTCCGTTACCGGCTGCGTCGGATCGGTCCACCCGATCGGCCAGCCCATGATCCAATCCGAAAAGTTCGGGTTGAAGGTCAGGTCTGTGGTCGAGGATCGGGCTCCAGCGTTCAAACTCAAATGGAGCGGGCGCGAAGACTGGAAGCTGAAGGGCTTCGTCGGCCGGGCTCCGCAGGCTTTCATCAGCAGCCAGATGTGCGTCCACACGCGCGCAGCCTTGCCCAGGCCGAACTGCGATCCGCCCGCCGCCGCATCGTCGCGCATCCGGAAGCAGTCGTTCACCAGCTCCAGCTCGATCTTCGTGCAATAGAGGGACTTTGTCGGCGTGGGCCACAATGAAGAGCCGCCGACGCTGGTGGGATGCGCCGACTTCTGCCGCGCTGAACAAGCCCGCTTTGATGCTAAAGCCCAGGCGGGCAAGGTCTGCGAAGACTGCATCGGCGCCCAGGGACATATGGCCTTCGACGTTTTCGAAGAAACACCATTCGGGTTCAAGCTCTGTGATGATGCGGGCAATGTGAGGCCAGAGGTGGCGGGGATCGTCTTGTCCGAGCCGTCGACCGGCAAACGAGAAGGGCTGGCAGGGATAGCCGCCAGTGAGGATATGAACCTTTCCACGCCAAGGGCGGCCATCGAAGGTGGTAACATCATCCCAGACAGGCGCGTGATCCAGGGCCTTGTCTTCCATCCGCGCCACCAGCACGCTTGCAGGGAAGGCTTCCCGCTCGACGTAACACACAGTCTTGTATCCGGGTTCTGCGATGTGCAGGCCGAGTTCCAGTCCTCCCACGCCAGCGCAGAGCGCGATGCCGTGGAGAGGTTCGGAGTTGGCAGAGTAGTGGGCGGTAAAGCCGTCAACGGGATGTAGAGCCACACGAGTGTTTCCTTTGCGGCTGCTCGTGGCAGTCGGTCAGGGGCTCGGTGTCCTGTGCGGGCAGTGGCCTCAAATGATTGAACGTGCCGCAACGGCGGCACTTGATTTCGATATCGTTGGCAATGGCTCCATGTCCAGCCTTAAACAAAAGGGCTGAACATGAGCCGCACCTGATATTCTTCATTGTGTCATTCTCTCGACTCAGTCACTAAGAGCCCGCCTTGCAAGGCACGGGCGTGACAGTTGTCTTCTTGCGCTGTCGGACGGGAGCTGTCGCCAAAACTACCCCCGTCGCTTGGTGCGTTCCTCGCGCACCGGCCGCCCGGTTCGTCAGATATTATCAGCCGGCCATAATGCTGCGTTGCTTGCAAAGTCGTGAGGAATTGGATTCATTTCTTTGATGATCCACGACGCCTGATAGACTTGCGAAACCCAGGCCAAACCCTTTGAAACCAATTCCATCATTTGCGCAGGCGTCAACAAATGTACGACGTCATTGGCATCCCGAAACGTCATTACTGGCTTTTTAATGCCAGCAGCAACCAGATCACGGGCGTTATCCTTTAGCGCCAAAAGATTGGTCTGGTCCTTTTCCCGGCCCTGTACGGGAATAGCACCGATTGTGCCAATCATGACACGGACGCCAGCGGCTATGCGTTTGTCGCGCTCAAGTGTTACATCGGCTGCTTTGACGGGTACGCGGGACAGGCTACTCCCGTTCCATGCCAGACCGACCCCGATGGGTTCGGTCGAGGCGAGCACTTCCATGTCGTATGGGGCAAGCTTCGATGGATCGCTATCGGTGTAGAAAACGATACCCTGATGTACGGTGGCATAGTGCGGGTGTTTTGCAGCACCGATCATGGCACCGCCGTTGTCGTACTCGGCTAGTTCCTTGATAAGGTCGTTCCAGCATTTACCCTCTTCATTGCGGTAAAACAGACCCTGTGGGAAATCTGCCTGCCAGGTCGAGTTTTCCTTTGTTGGTTTGTACCGGCTGAATATTCCAAGCGATATTATGGTCATTCGTTTGATAGTCCTACCCAGTTGCCATTCACGAGGATTTGCAGTGCGCCAACGAGTTGCCGTCCGCGGCCGCCATTATCGACATCAACGGCCTGAACGACGAAACCACCAAAATCTGCCTCGTAGGTCGCATCCTGCCATGAGCGTGATGTGCAACGAATACGATCGGTTCGGGTTCGCCAGCTGATATCGTTGTTATGCTCGGCGCGCGTAATCAGCCATTCACCGATCCAACCTCGGTTTTTGAGCCAGAGATTGCCGTCATCGGCAAGCATATGTGAATCTTGGTGGTTGTCTTTGTTTCTGACACAAAAATATCCGCGATCGTTAACGAATATAATTTTGTTCATCACGCCAGCCCAAAACAATTGAAGTCCGGGATTGGTGCCAGCAACGTAAAGAGCTGTTTCGTAAGCTCGATTCAGAAAATTAGTCGGCCCGGTGATGTTTCCTCCCGTTTTATCGAACTTCTGCCCGATCTGGCCCGCTATCGTATTCGCAAAATTAGGGTCGTTACCGAGCGCCGCAGCCAGTTCATTCAGCGCATCGAGTGCGCCAGGCGCTCCATTGATAACGCGGTCGATAACGGCTTTGACACCGGCTGGCGTTACCGCCCGTGTTCCATCAATACCGGCCTTGGCCTCGTCAACCGTTGCAAGTTCCACCATGCCAGCCGCGTTGACGGAAGCGGCCAGTGTGCGAAGCTCTGCTTCCGACTGATACAGACGATGCCACTCGGTCCAGACGTTTTCATTCCGACTACGTCTAAAGGTGCGTGTGTTGTTTGCATCGTCGCGGTTAAAGCCATGAACGGTTTGTGTTACCCAATCATCTTGGTGAACCTCGACGTGACCCAGCCACCAGTCACTATCAGGCGCATTGGCCGCGTTGACACCTCGATACCAGCCATTGGTTTTGGCAAGGTTCCAGTCGGAGATAAACGTTGCATAGGGTCCAATCGAGCCCAGATCGGACAGATTGGCCTTCAGGGCCAGTTTTGCAGCCATGGTTGCGGCAAAGTTCGGGTCACGTCCCAAGGCTTCGGCAAGTTCATTGAGGGTATCCAACACCCCCGGAGCACTGTTGATCAACGCATCGATAGCCGCCTTCAGGCCGGGAGGCGTGACGGCCAACAAGGCATTTGACCCGGCCGTTGCTTCCTCGATCGTCGCCAGTTCCACCACCCCTAGGCGGGTTTCGGTTGCGGTATCGGGTGCCTTCTCCAAAATCAGTTTAGCGATAGCGTCAGCCAGTTGTGACCAGACATTGGCGTCCGGCGTGATCCTGGCGCGCGTAATCACGCTCAGGATTTCCTCCTGAATCATATTCAAAAACGCGGCATTGACCTCGGTTCCCTGCAACCCGGCTTCAAGGTTCTCGTCACGAAACCCGCGTCGTCCCTGACCGATGTCGATTGTTCCGCTGGAATTGATGCGATCCATTATGTGGCTCCGTAGCTGAAGACGAGTGTGGTGTGGGCGGGCTTGATGCGGCGCAGCTCGCATTCAATGCTCGATAGCGAGAATGTGCCGAGCCGATGGGCGCTGACACTGGCCCCCGCCCGAAACTTGGTTGTGACGGTCAGGCCCGGAATGTTGACGCGCCAAACGAACTGCGAGCCTTCAGGGCGCAGCCGCTGACCGGCGCGAAGTCCGCTTGCGCGCGATGGCCAGAACTCATCAATCGTTACGCTCACGCCGAGCTTGGCGGCAACCGAGATCATGTAAGGGATCGACTGCCCGCCCGTTGCTGTCCAGCGTTGATGTGCCAGACGCTGGCGCTCGATGATGGTCAGGCTGGCGGTATCGCGTCCGCAAGGGTCGGGTCCAAGTACACGCTCGAAGTCAGCCAGCAGTCCATAGGCGGTGCGCGGATCGGCCTCGTCCATCAAGGTTTGCGCGTGGCTTTCCGTTGTTGCCAGTTGTTCGGCCGTGGCGTTCAACAGTGTGTCGATCACGCCATCACGGCCGCCAAGCGCAAAGCCCGTTGGAAGCTTGTTAATGAGGCTTTGAAGGATGGTTACAACGGTGCGCGCCATCAGTCTGCCCGCTCAAAGGTGATGGCTCCGGCCACCGGAAACGCAGTGCGTTCCAGCCGGAACGGGGCAGATGGAGAAATCAGGTCGTGACCGTATTCGCCACCAGCGGCTGAAATCGCCTCGGAGATCCGCGAGGGTTCAATGAGCGCACCGATCGGGCCAATATTGCGCTCGTCGTCCTCGTCGCCGAGGGTAGCGATAAAGCGCGACCAGGCGTCGATGACGGCGCGCCGCGTTGTCGTGGTATCGGGTCGCAGCCGAACGGTGAGGTTCAACGTTTCCAGAACTCCGGGAACAACGACCACATGGGCCGTGACGGGGCGAACACCGCTGGCACTGCCAGGGCGGCCGAGATAGTCGGCAATGGCGTTCAGTTCTTCTGCTGTTGGAACACGGCCTGCACCATCCTCGTCGCGCATGACCACGACAATGCCGACAGAGCCGCGCCCGATCCATTCCGGCACGACCGCAATCGCCTTGATGGCAAACATGCGTTCAAGCCAGGCGAGATAATCAAAGCCAGCGCCGCCATGGGGCCGCTGACGGATACGGCGCAAGGTCGCCGCTTGCAGCTCGTCTGCGGTTTCCTCGTCAGTGCCACCGGCAAGCCCGGGTTTATCAACCGTTACCCGCGTGATGGACGGATAGGGAGCAAGCGGCGTCAGGCGAATGCCCGGTTCCAGATTGCCAACACTGCCCGAAAGCACGGCGCGCACCTCAACGGCAACCGAACCAGCGGGCGAGATAACGGCAGGCTTGGCCGTGACATAGATTGCGCCATCCGATGCGGTGAGTTCGATGCCCTGCGGCAGGGTCGTGTTTGCCACGCCTTCAATCAGGACGGTGCCACGCGCAAACGTCGCGGTGCGCTGGTCAATGCCCCAGATCGAAGCATGACGCAGAATGTATTCTTCCTCGGCCGTATCGACAAAATACTGCCGTGCCCACCATGCCTGGTGATCGTGGACCTCCCGCACCTCCAGTGCAATGGCCCGTCCGATCTGGGCAAAGACGCCGGTAACCGAGCGTACGGCGCGCGAGACAGCAACAGGATCGAGATCGGCACGAACGCGGGTTAGACCCGCTTCCAGCGAGCCCGCCAAACGTTCCGATATCTCTTTGGCGGTTGGGATCGTCCAGGCCATGGCGTCAGCCCTCCATCCGGCGCGACAACGTCAGCTCAGTATCAAGCACCTGAATGCGGTAACGCAGTTTGTCGCGGTCGATCCATTCAACCTTGACCTCGGCCGGGGCGCCGGTCTCGTCCTCGACCCAAGCGAGGCTTTCTTCCAGCCAGAACTGATAGAGAGCGCGGGTTGTTTCTGTCGCCTTTGCCCGATCAAGCAGCCATGTCTTTGTGCCGGTTAGCGCGCCGAACGGATCCAGCGCATCACCGATGCAGCCGCGCCGCTCGCAGAAGCTTGCCGGTGCTAAAAACTGCGACCGGCCTTCGGGCAACGGATCATCAGGCCCGGCGCGGCGGTCAAGGCCGATCGACAACAGCATGGCGGGAAGCGGTGTCTCGTCAATGACCAGATCGCAGTCAGCCCCAAGCGCCAGATCGCACCGGCGCGTTTGGGGGTCGTATGTCAGAGCGAGATCGAAGAACATGGGCGCGATTATATCGCGCGCGTAAGGAAAGCGTCATGCCCGCGTAAGCGGGTTGACTCAGCTTGAAAATATAATGCGAGAAGCTTAGCAGGCTGGAACTGCTAGGAGGTTTAATGGATGCATCGGAGCTGCTTTTTCGTACTTGGTTCATCCAGCCTTGTCGCAGCGACAGGCACCAGCAGCATTTGTAGTGGCTAACGTAAAACCACTTGTAGAACTCCTACAAATTGCGTCAAATAGATATTCTCTAGGGGGGCAAGCATACATGACAGAAATAGAATTCCCTGCACTCTTCGTTACAGCTGACGCAGCTTCAAACCAGCAGCAGTGCTATTACCTCAACTTAGTACGGGGAGAGTACGGGCTACTTTTTTTTGCTGCTTGCTTAACTTTAGTAGAATCTGAAAATCCGGTGTTCTTGGCGATTTACGCTTTCACCTTTGTTGCATCGTTAGTGATTTTGGCTTGGCGGGCACATCTTCGACCAGAGCAAGGGTGGTACAAGTCGAGAGCCCTCGCTGAATCGGTGAAAACCCTTAGCTGGCGCTACGCAATGCGCGCTCATCCATTTAATGACGCGGAAACTGCCGTTGCGACAAAGGATTTTCGCGATACACTGGCATCACTTTTAAGAAGCAACAAACAGGTTGGCGAACATTTAGCGAGACTAGATGCAACCCGCCCTCAAATCACTACTACAATGTCAGCAATGCGCAACAGCGCACTGTCCGACCGAAAAGCCTATTACCTTGCTAGTCGAATCACCGACCAGAAGGAATGGTATAGCCGTAAAGCGAAGGTCAATAGCTTAGCCGCGAAACGATGGCAGTGGATCGGCGCTGGCTGTTATATAGTTGGGGTTATGCTGGTACTGCTGCACGTCAAGTTTGTTAATGTGACCTTTCCAGTTGAGCCAATTATTGTAATGGCGTCGGCTGTATTAGGGTGGATGCAAATTAAAAAATTCAATGAACTGGCCTCTGCCTATGCGTTAACCGCACACGAAATCGGATTGGCGGAAACTGTAATCACAGATGCAGAGACTGAGCAGGACTTTAGCAAGGCAATAAACGAAGTTGAGCTAGTTTTTTCTCGGGAACATACCCAATGGATAGCTCGGCAAACGGCAGGGGAGTGAGAGCATGGCTATATACACTATTTTTGATGGCGATAAGGACAAGTGGGCCTACGCTCGAATGAAGGGATGGTCAGCTCTACCTAACGTGCCTTTTTTATTCGAGAACGCGCACGATCTAGATAGCATGACTGCAAGAGCGCAGGGTGAAGAATATGTGAAGCGGAACCTTAAACTAAGAATGCAGCAATCTACTGCTGCTGCTGTGATCATTGGGGAATCGACGAAGAATCTATATAAGTTCGTTAGATGGGAACTCGATCTAGCGTTATCGCTCGATCTCCCGATCATTGCGATAAACTTAAACGGAAGCAAAGTTCAAGACGATCTTTGTCCGGCGATAATCCGTGACACGTGTGTTTTACATGTGCCTTTTAAGCTTAAGCCGATCAAGCACGCACTAACCTGCTGGCCTGCGGAGTTTGAGGGACTGTCGTTGAGCTCTCGAAAGGGCGGTGCGCGGCATTATAGCGATGACCTATATCAAGTTTGGGAAGTTAGCGACTCATAATCGAAGATGACCCAACATACGGCTGTATGCCCAGATGCTTCTCGATTTGAGTGTGCCCAAGATTTACGTTCATCTAATTTTTAGTGGGAAGGCAGGATGAAGTCCAACAATCAATGGCCGATGATAGTTTGCACTCTATCCTGTATGGCCACAGTGAGTGCGGCCAAACCCTCGGAGTTGTTTAGGTATCGAATGTGACGCAAATATCGAAGATCGAATGGAACATCATGTTCAGTTTGAGCTATTATAATTACCTCACGGCCAAGTGTGTGGGCGATTCCAGCTTCATACAATACGTTTGGATTTCTGTTGCTAAGGTCGCAGACGACAACCCGTGCACGATCGATTAAACTAACTACGTCCTGAATAATTCCAGGAGCTTCCCAAATCTCGTCAGCTCGCCTTGCTACAAGGCCACAATTTGTACTGGCTTGATTTATTGCTGCATAAACCGGATCGAAGCCAGCATCAAAAGGTATCATCACGGCCAAAAGTTGCGCCTGAATCGTTTCATGTTCCGGAATTACAAACACCGTGGGTTTTTGACGGCGAGGATTTACATTCTGAAGAAGGAAACGATAGAGATCAATATCCTTAACCGCCCAGTGATTGCGGCTCCAGTCCCAATTGTACTTATGTCGATCCATATCCAGTCGAATTCTGTGTTCGAACAGAAATGAATTCTGCAAAGGCGGTAAATCAGGATCGATCAAATACTCGAACCGAATCTCGCCGTTTGCTATCCGCGCACTGGTGATTGTACCTACACGACACACCTCTTCGCGAATGCCCTCCGAAATAAACAAACACGGCAGACGCAAAAGTTTATTCAAGTCGGGAGAATTGCCGATCTGAAATTGTTCAGCCAGAGCAGTGTCGGTGAACTCGAACATTCGACCTAGGTCCATCGACGCGGTGCGGTTGGCCCAGTCATAATTACGCATTATTAGGTTAAACATTATTGATCTCATGAAAATACTTTGAGAGACTATATAGGGTATCAATGAAAAAGTTCATCCCACGCGCCGGATATCTTTGGCCTGAACGGCTTAGAAATATGGACAGATTTTTTGTTACTGGTAATCACGACAAGTCATTACAATAAGGCATTACTACTGCTTTAAGTAAGCAAAAAGTCCGTCGAATCTCCGCTTATATGTTTAGGGTTTGCAACTACGCAGGCGTCCCTGTGTTGCTTCCACCAGGCAAAATTCCGGAATGAACGTGCGTATCGCCAATGTCCTTGCCGTTGTGCGTAATTTTGCCACCAGTTATATCAATACCAGCAGCAGACACTGTCAGCGTGACCCCGCCCACGCGCAACGTTAGCGAAGTGCCGGAAACGGCGGTGATGTTGCCGCCTGCATCAATCACTAGCTTGTCGCCTGCGTTGTTGCATAAGCCAATCTCGCCCGCCTTCAAGCCGCCCATACGGGCCGATGGATTAGAGGGCGGCAGAACAACCATGTCGCCCTCATCGCCGCCGATCGCGAAGGCAAGTGTTACGGCTCCATCTTCTGGCGGATGACTGGCAACACCGAACGGCTGCATGATTTCCACATCCTCGCGCCAGATGCCATCGGCCACCTCGACGGATGCCGTCTGCGTCTGACCGTTATCTTTGATGTTCTTCAGCACGACCCGGCGCACCATGCCGCGCATCTTGTCAGCGGTTTCCTTGTCCATGGTCACAACCTTTCCGCAGTGCCATCAAGCGGGCCGCTTTGCTTCTTCGTCTTGGCTTTGCCCTTTGCCTTGGCGTTGGTGCGGCGCTTGCCGTCCGGCTCCTTGTCAAAGGCTTCGGGACTGGTCAGCGTCAACTGGGTGTGCCGTCCGCTCTCGTCCTCGCTGAAGGTCACGGCTGACACGAGAAGATCCCGCTCGATGTCAAGGAAGGCATCCGAGACGTAGACGAGCTCGTTGACGCGCCAGACCCGGCCGCCCGTTCCCGAACTCCCGTCTTGGCCAAAGCCTTTGACTGTGACCGACACTTCTTCACCGTCGGCGCGCGCGGTGCGTTGCCGCCAGTCTGCCTCGTCTTGCGCGCCGGTTGCGTCTGCCTTGGTGCGAGCGAGATGGACGATCGGGCGATGACGGGTGATCTTGTCATCCTTCACACGCCCGGTTGCCGCCGTTCCCTTGCGCTCGGCCGCTGTGGCAGAGCCATCGCCTGCCTTGCGGTCCGTTGGCATAAGAGGCTCGGCGGTGGCGTCAAGCGCGGATGGGCCGGTTCGTTCCTTTCCGGCCTTTTCCCCTTGGCCGCGCACAATCGTTTCAGAATGACGATTCTCGTGGCTGAAGGTGGCGCTCGATGACAGGATGTTGCCGGGCAGGCGTAGTGGCGTGGGTGCGCGTGTCTTGCCGGTGCGGGTGATGACGATGTTGCCGACACCATCTGACAGGATCAGCGCATGACGGGAGCGGGCACCTTTCTCGATGGCGCTGAAGGCAGTTTCCGACAGGTCGAGGGAGTAGCGCGTGAACGGCTCGCCGGTGTCGATCTCGTTGCGCACGCCGATTTTGAACGGCGCTGCGACGCGCTTAACGGCCTCTTCCAGCTTCACATTCTTGAACTCGGCCGGGCCATCGGTCAGCGCCGCGCTGTCGATCAGGTCGCCGGTGACATCGCGTCCGGACACGGTCACCTCGGCACGTCCATCGTCGATGCTTGGCGATACTTTTTCGATAAAACCTTTGAGCACAAGAGCGCCATCGATAAGGATATCGACGGCATGGCCCGGGCGTAGCTTGAAGGGCGCGCCGAGGCTGGCATAGTCGAAGGTCTGGGCAGAGCGCACACCGTCGCGGAAGGTAAAGGAAAAGCTGCCTGAGAAGTCTTTCATGTCTCGGGAGACTTCACCGCTTTCCCACTGGTCGAACGGCACACCGTCAATGCGTAGTGTGATACCTTTCATCTTCATCGTTCCAGTACCTCAATGCGGGTGTTGTCGAGGATGGACGGGTGACGCGGATTGTTGCGGGCGACGATATCGCGGTATGCCGCCTCGATCAGCTCAGGCCGATCGCCATAGACGTGGGCGGCCAGCGCAAACGCATCGAGCGGGCGTTCCGGCTGGAACGTCAAAACATTGGGCAGGCGGCCAATGGTTTCGTTGATATCGGCAATGACGGCTGCGGCAAAGGACCGGGTGGCGCGACGGAGCTCCTGGGCATTTGTCTCGAATGGCGATCCGGCTAGTCCGTCGAGCGCATCGGAAAGTTGATCTGCCATTGCCACCACGCGGGCACGAAATGCCAAAGCTTCGCGCCTTGAGGTGTAATGCGCATAGGGCGACAATGCAGCCGATTGTGCCAAAAGATGCGCGGTGGCCGACAACAGCAAAGCGCGATCGGCCTGCGCAGGCGCTGCAATTGCCTTGGCGGTCAAAGTCTCCGACAACGTCAACGCCATGGTCATCAGGTGTTGTGGTTTAGGACTTGGTGTGACCACTGCCTCGGCGGCGGGTGCGACGGCAGGGGTCGGCTCTGCCTGCGCAAACTGTTCGGCGACAGCCACCATCAACGCATCGAACTCGCCCGCTGTAACCGGCGATGCAGCCGCGATCATGGCGCGCAGGCGCGGCACAAACCGGCCCGTAGTGGAGGGCGCTGCGATCTCGCCTGCAACGGCGTTGATGATCCGCATCCCGCGCGTGACGGCTTTGCCGCGTGTTGCCGAAATCACCGAGCGGTCCAGCCCGCCCGCCAGCATGGACGCCAACGAGACCAGCGTCGAGATTGCGGCAAACAGACCGGCAAAGCCGCCAAGGTTCAAGCCACCGGACAAACTACCGGACAGGCCGCGCTGCACCCGCTTGAAGCTGGCGCTGATACGGGCAATGCGCAATTCGCGATCAGAGAAATGGATTTGCGCCGTGTCTTCCAGAATGACCGTCATCGGTCCAAGCCAAGGATGAATGAGCGTTCCCGGTCCCGGACGATTGAACGCGGCCTCCAAGGCCCGCGCTTTTGTGCGGTAGCTGTCGCCGACGATGAACCCTTCAATTGACACGATCCCAGGCGCGCGGCCGAAATCGTCATAGGCGGCTGCGTCTACACCGGGAAACAGGTATTCGACTACGCGGCGGCCGCTGTCGCTTGACGTGTCGTGCATGTGGAAGGTGATGCCGCGATAGACGGCTGGCAAAAGACCGGGAAGCAGGGAGCCGTTGCTATCAAAGATCATGTTACGCCTCCTGTCTCAAGCCCGGCCAATGGCGCGGCCGGTGTTGGCTTTGATCGGCACGGCTTTGTTGTCCGACGATGACCCGACCACCTTGCCGGGTCCGGTCACATCGACACGCACAACGCCGCCGACCGCGACCTGCTGCGTTGCAGGCCGTTGCAAGGCTGCAAACTTCGTCGGGCTTTCGATCGATGAATGTTTTTGTGGCGAGGGACCGGGTATTCTGGGCGGACCATTGAGGAAGTCATCAGCCGACGCATCGCGGTCACTGCCATCGTTGGATGATCCGGCCGGTGTCCCGTTGGGCAGCATATCTCCGGGCTTGGCAACGTTCCCCAAGCTGTTCCAGGCTGTTTTCACTGCGTTGATGGCGGTTGCTACGCTATTCAGCGCCTCGGCCACACCGTTGGGAATAATGGCCGACCAGTTGATGCCCTTCGATATCGCTTCGATCAGAGTTGCCAATGATTCAGCAAGCCAGACGATAACATCCCCGAGCTTGTTCAGGAGATCGAGTGCCAGTGTCAGCGAACCGCCAGCGAGGTCACCGATCGTCTTGAAGAACCCGGAGATTTTCGGTGTGTCCGCGCCGGACATTTTGGACAGCGCCGTACCAATGCGCCCGAACGCGTCGCCCAACTGTGCGAACGTTGTAATCGCTTCACCAACTTCACCGCCCATCTGCGGGAGCCAGGCCCCAAAGCCCGAGCCGAAAGATTTGAGGGCTTCCCAGGCAAGTTTGATCCGTCCGAGCGCGCCATCGATGCGTTCAAAGATAACCACCTTGGCGTTGTCGATCGTCCAGCCGGACGTGTCGATCTTAAAGTCTCTCATGCCGGTCTTGATGCCTTCGAAGAAGCTTTTAAGACCCTTCCAACCCTGTTTTATGTCCGTCCACGCTGTCATCATGCCGCGTTTGATCATTGGCCCGTAGCGGGAAACCATGTCACGTCCGGCACCAACGATCTGCCTGCCGTAACCCCACATCAAGGCGACAAACTGCCGGAACTTCAGGCGCACGGTATCCCAGGCCGTTGCCATGCCCTGTTTAACCGTCGGTCCATAGCGAGCCACCATCTCCCGGCCGACCTGCACGAACTCACGGGCGCGTTGTTTGGCGGCACTTGCCAAATCGGTTAAGCCCGCCTTGGCGGACGTCCAGACATTTGACAGATGCGGGCCGACCAAGTCCCAGTTCTTATAGATGGCATAGGCACCGGCAGCGATGGCGGCCAGCGCCAGACCGATGGGCGACACCAGCGCGCCAATCAGGGATAAGCCCGCGCCGATCACGGGCAGCACAATGGCAAGCGCTCCGAGTGCGACGGCCAAGAGAACGCCAGCACCTGCGAAGGCGAGGAACTGGCGAACCTTGCCACCGGTTTGGGCGTCAAGTTCGCGCAGCCACGCTATCAAGCTTGTCAGATGTTTGTTGATCACTGGCAGCCATGAGCCAAAAGCAAAACCAACCTCACGCGCCGCCTGCCTTCCAAGTTCTAAGAAAATGGTTGTCTGCTGGTTCAGCGCCTGCATCTGCGTGATGAAGTCTTCGTCGATAACGCCGCCCGTCGCCTGTGCCACTTCCTCCTTGATGCGCTTGTACTCGTCGATGTTTCCAAGCATCGGAATGAGGAAATCCATCACCTGCATGTCGGCAAACAGTTCTCCGAGTGCGCCAGCGCCATGGATTTTTTCCAACTGCTCGCGCACGTAGCCCAGAGCATCAGCGCCCTCCATTCCGCCTGCTTTTGCTCTTGCCATCAGTTTCTGGATTTCGGCTCCCGATACCCCGGTGAGCTTGGTAATTTTTTGGACAACGGCTTCAATCGGGTTGATGCCCTTGGTGGCGGCATCCTGCATCACCGCACCGATATCGACACCCATGTCCTTAAAATTCTTGATCGTTTCGGGCGAGGTTATCTTGGCCAGAAAGTTCTTCAGATTGTTGGCAGCCTCTGCCGGATCAGACGTGCCTTTCCTGGCGATCTGGAGTGCTGCGCCTAAGAAGTTGACGGCCTCACGTCCGGTCACGCCAAACTTCGCCATCTGGCCCGTCAATGTCGGGAAATACTTCGCCATGTCCTTCATCTCGAAAGCACCGAGCTTGCCCGCCGTGACTAGTCCGCCAAGTGCGTTGTTCAACTGATCGGCTGGAAGCTTGAGCGTAGTCAGAAGCGAGGTTGCAACACCGGCCATATCGCTGAACTGTGTGGTGGACGCGGTAGCAGCACGGCCGATATTCTTGATCGACGCATCGACAAGGGATTGATCGACACCGGCTGCAATCATTTGCGCGGCACCATCGGCGATGGTTTGCGAGAACTGACCGATTTCCAGCGCAAGCCCTTCGTACTGTTCCTTCTGTACGGCAACGAAAGCAAAGGCTTTTTTGCCGCTCAAATGCGACGTGGCGGCAATATTCAAAAGCTTCTGCTCGAACTCCGCCGCTTCCGCAATCGGCCCCATAAACGAGATTGTTGCGACGGCCGCGCCAACGACACCGATCTTTCGACCCATGCTCGACAGTTTTTGCAGACTGGCGGTCAACCGCTTCAGAGGCGCGCTTAGCCGGTCGCGCAGCCGTACCAGGACATCAAGGTTCAAGCCGCGCGCCATATCGTGTTTCCTGTTGTGCTCATGCATAATCCGACCGGAGCGAAGCGAGGACGATCAAGATTATGCGTTCAAGTAAACGAGTTAAGCGCCGATCCCATGCCGTGGGATCGTAAGCGCTCTACTCATCCGGGGTTGCCGCGCGCCGCCAGGCCATGATGCAGTTCCACCAGAACCGCGCTTGAGCGATATCGAAGCCGTCGAGATCGGCTGCGCTAAAGCTGCCTGCCTCAGCGAGGCAGCCAAAAATTATCGGCCAGTCGTTGGGCCATTCGTCAAAAAATGGTTGAGCACCTGACCGCCGCTGGCGATGTCGGCGACGTCCATTCGGTCAAACAGGGCGTTCATGATGGCCTGATTGAGCCGCGTTGATCGGGCAAAGGAAACAGGGGCCATATGTTCGTCGGCAACCGCCGCAATCGCGCGCTGGTCCGCACCCACCAGACGGTGAAACACCAGATGCTCAAACCGGCGCTCGGTAATCTTGCCGCCCTTCTGGCTTTTGATGGTGACAGGAAAGCGCAAGGGAAGCGTGACCGATCCGTCGAGATTGCGCACGGCATGGTCGGGAAGTTTGTCGAGCGCGTCGATATCCTCGTTGACGATATCGGTATCGGCCTTGGCAACGCCCGGCAAAGGGCCGTCTTCCACAACGATCGTGTCGGCCAAGACTGCGCTGGTATCCGGCTCCGCATCCAGATCGATATCAAGGCTGTAGGTGGTGGTACGACTTGCCATTAGAGAATTTCCTCCGCTTCGGGGCCTGCCCATTTGAGTTCGATCTTGCCGCCTTCACCGCCGGTGACCTCGGGTAGATCATCGACCAGAAAAGCACCGTTGATGACAAAGGTCTGGCCGGTGTCACAACGCACCTGCAATTCACCATCGCCCGGTGTCAGAAGGCTCGACAGGCGCATTCCTTTTTCCAGATGCGTGGTGGCCGTGACTTCCGAGCCTTGAAACTCCTGCGCCCGCGCGACAGTGCGGCCATAGGTGACGGCAGTGTTTTTGATGCCGCCCGTTCGGAACTTGGCACCCTTCTCGACAGGAATGGTTCGTCCCTGCCAGACGATATCGACAATGCCCAAGACTTGAGCCATGACCGTGGTCTCCTATGGTTAAACTTGGAACTCGAGCGAACCGGCCAGCACCATGAGGTTGCCGACAATGCGGACCTGCTGGCGGCTTTCCAGTCGGTTGCGGTCATCATTGGACCGGGCAAACACACTTTCCTTCAAGGTGCGCTGCACGTCCTCGATCCAGACCTTTTCCGCGTATAGCTTGCAGCGTGCCGCCCAGGAGGCCAGCATCCGGCCCGGCGTTACCACGGCGCTGCCTGCATCCTCGCCGCTATCGGAGCGCGAGACGAACGCGCCCAGATCGTCGTCGTCAACGAGTTTGGCACGGGGGTACAAGAGCGCCACATAGGACGACCAGTCATAGCGAATGCGGCTCATGGTGACGGGCACCATAATGTCGAGCCAGGCGCGATCGGGGATGTTAAGGTTTGACACGCGATAGGTGGTGATCAGGCGCGACACGATGGTTGCACCGTCGGCCAGATGATCGAACGTCGAGATGCCGGTGCGCAGCAACAGGTTCTGTTCTTCCTCGGTGAACTGGTCGGCTGCATCGGGTGCGTCCACGCCGGGAACGACGAGCGAGCGCAACTGGCGGGCCGGATCGTTGGTGAGGTGGAAGGCGGCAAGCCCGCAGACCGCAGCCGACAACACCCACGCGCTGGTAGGACTTGCCTTCAAACCCATGGCCGTCAGATAGGGGCAGTTGGTCAGTGCGCCGAACGTGGTCAGTTGTCCATAGGTGCCGCGCTTGGCGACAAATCCATGTACGTCGAGCTTGGCGGTTGCGGTGTATCGGTCCGTCAGGAAGCGCGCGAAGGCTGCCATATTGGTCACATCGGACCACGGATGCTGGATCATCGTGAACCACGAGTTCGTCACGAGATCGAGCGCACCTTGCAGGGTTGGGTTTCCAGCGCCGCCCGCCATCGGGGCCACCGCAATCGTCAATCCGTTCGGGATCGGCTGCGCGCTGACATCGACACGCAAATCGATATCATTGCCGACTTCCCCGCCGTTGCGGGCTGTGACAGTGACGACGGCGTCCTTGGCGATAGCGGTGACGACAAGCGACGGCTCCGCATTGATGCTTGCTGCGAGTTTGACAGCCATGGCCGCTACACTATCGGTCGGCAATGCGGTGAACCGGATGGCTTTGCCCGCCACCTTGAAGCGCAGAACGGACGCTTGTGGGGCCACGCCCGAGAACGTAAAGGTTCCGCTTGCTTTCACCGCTCCGGCTGCGTCTGGCAGTGCGGTAACGAACAGCGGAGACGACGCGTTCGCCTTGCGAAACGCGGCCACCTGTTCGGCTCCAATCGATCCAAGACCAAACAGCGCAATGGCCTGCTCGGCTCGGGTAATCTCCATGATCTGGCCGGGTGCCAACGTTCCGGGGCTAAGCTTTTGGCCGACGATCAGAACCTTTGTCGGATAGGGCAGGAGGCCCATATTGCGGTAATTGGCCCGCACTTCCATGAAAATGCCGGGTTCCAACCAGTCATAGGCGATTTCGTTGAAGTCCATTATTTGGCTCCTTCATGCGTTACAGGGGCAGGTGCCACATTGGCCACTTTGCGTGCGGGTTGTTCGGGTTGGGTTTCCACCAGATCGCCATCGGCAACGCGGCGGCGGAAGAAAAGCGTATCAGGGATGGCCCTGCCGTCCTGCGGCCACGCGCTGCCGTCTTCCTGTAGGACCGTGCGGCCTTCGGCCTGTTTGTAAACTGTCGTCATGATGTCCTCTCATCTCGAACATTTGTGGTGTCGTGAATGGCGTGGCTGTGCGGATCGATGTGCCCTGTCGCGCTGATCCCCGTCGCGCCGATCCAAGTCGCGCCGATCGCGCGGAACTCGTCAGGTGTCAGAAGGTTGAGAACGGCGGGTGTCACTGAGAAGCTGACTTCAAAATCAACCTGGGCAATGGCAATCTTGTCGTCGCTCCAGCCGTCTGCGATCAGGCTGTTGGCAAGCGTGACGCTGGCATAGCCAATGTCCTTAAAGACGGCGCCCTGCATCAGGACCACGGCGACTTCGACCATCGCGTCGAGGCCGATGGCGCGGGTGTCGCCCTTGAAGCGGGTTTCAAGGCTGTTAGACGCCCGGTTGATCAGGATAAGACGCCACAGCATTTTCCCGTTCAGAACGCGGCCACTGCTTGTGTCCGGACGCAGGCCTGTCCAGGCAAGCCCGATGAACGGCGTATGCTTGGCGCATCGGTCAAACTCGCTGAGCGTCATAACTTGCGGAACGCGTTCAATGGCAAACGTCTTTTCTGGAAAGGCCAGCCGCAGCCGGTCGATGATGGCAGGCTCCATGCGGCTGATGGGCGCGTTGGGAAATGTCATGTCAAAACCCTGCCCATCTCAAAACCCTGCCAGTGTGTCGTGGGTCACAATGCGCGGCCGGTCAGACCCACGCGGGCCCGACGAAGCCTGACCGGTCCCGTGCGTCGAAGCTATTGGAAGGTCGAGATGGATGATCTCGCGCGCGATCTGTTCCAGCCAGGTGATGACGTCCTTGCGCCCCTTTGCCATTTCCTCGCTCGGGTCTGTGTGCTCGCCCTGGGCCAGATCGTAGCGCGCCAGTATGCAGGCGGCGCGCACGATCTCGGCCGGAGGTGTTGCAATCGGAACGAGGTAGCGGCCACGCACATAGCCGTCGATCAGGCTTGATGCGTCGGCCAAGGCCAGATTGACCTTGTCGTCGTCCACGGCCTGCGCGGTGCGATCTTCCGGCCGGGAAAGCCGGATGATCTGCGTTTCGCCGAAACGGGCAATCATGTCTGAAACACTGGCGTACATGGTCGGTCCTGTGGCTCCCGAGCATGTCCAGTAAAAGCGTGATCGCTTTTACGTCTGGACAATGCGACAAATAATTGGGCGTGGGCTTGCGTTACTTCTTCTTGGGCGCGGGCTGCGGTTCGCTTTCACCATCCGGGGTTTCGGGCGTGAGGATGGCAGCCTTCGCTGCTCCCAGTTCTGCCTTCAGGCGGTCGATCTCGCGGCTGGCCTCGTCAATCCTGTCGTCGCAAGCCTCCCTCACAGCCGTGTTGAAGGCTGCTTGAAGCTCTGCGCTTTTGGCCTCAACCTGCCGTTTGACCTCGCGTGCGACGGCCGCATCGAAGTCACCAGAGGTGTTCACGTCATCGGCGACGCCGCTATAGGGCTGGACGATAAAGGCCGGATCGGCCTTGAAGGCTGCAATGTCCTCGTGCGACCAGTGATCGGCGTCATAGACCTTTGCGGCGGGATGCTCGACACCGGCACGGCGCAGGCCTGGCTTGGTGCAGATAATCTGGATTTTGCTCATGGCGGTTCCTTCTCGTTGTGCGGACTTGCCGGAACCGTCGCAAAGGCGGCTCGGGAAAGTCCGCCTGATCGTTCCAAGGTCAACGATCGGGCGGGGTCTTGCGTGAGGTTTCAGGATCAAGCGAGATAGGGGATTTCGACCACCTCGGCAGACTTTGCCCAGATGTTGGTGTTGCCGCCGCCAACGAGCTCCGCATTGACGATGGTGCGGGCAATGCCCGCCAGCGCGGGAGGAACGAGCAGTTTGGTTGGGCGGATGTTGATTGCCGCGCCGTCTC
This sequence comes from Rhizobium sp. CFBP 8762, assembly GCF_014841565.1. Classification (GTDB taxonomy): domain Bacteria; phylum Pseudomonadota; class Alphaproteobacteria; order Rhizobiales; family Rhizobiaceae; genus CFBP-8762. The sequence goes on along the minus strand of NZ_JACYUD010000003.1, from coordinate 356,647 downwards.
GCTTGCGGATCGTTGACATGGCCGTGCGCGCTGCTGCGTAGTTGTCCGGCGTTAAGGCCGCTTTCGACATATGGGCCAGTTGCCACATGCCAAAGCCAGCATTGCAGCGCCCGTCCACGCCCCATTCGAACTCCCCACGCCGCCACACACTTTCGTCCTTCTCGTCCTGGAAGGACACGAGCTTGAAGGGCTTGCGGGTCTGATAGACGATGGGTTTCAGCACCTGGGTATCATCGATCAGATACCAGGCCGGACCATTGCCGGGGGTAAAGTTCGAAACAGATACTGTTGAACCGGCCTCGTTGAAGCCCGGATGATCGGTGTCGAAGAAATACTGCCCGTCATAGCAGGCGGTCACGTTGCCCTTCTTCAGTAGCGGGAAGACGAGCCGGTCGGGAAACTCGGCCGCGTCCTGGCCGATCTGCGAGGCCACCGGCGAGAAAATACCGATCTGGTCATCCTCGATCTGGGCACGCTTGACTGCAATCGTCTTTTCAAACTCGCGGTTGCGGATCTCGTAGGTCTGTGCCGACAAGCGATGCACCAGACGTTCGCCGACCCATTCGCGAATACCAGGCAGATCGTCCAGACGTGGATATTCGTTCATAGCGGTGGTGGACGAAACGGTCATCGCCACGGTGTTGTAATAGGTCTGGGTCGAGGCAAGGCGCACATTGAACGCAGTCGATAGACCGGTGTAGATTCCGCGCAGCGTGGAAGAATTGATATCCATGATGGTTCCTCAGGTGATTTTTAGCCAGATGCCGTCGCTATCGATGGCGTGGAGAATGCCGATCGGCAGGACGCCGTTCGCGTTCGACAGGGTGAACGTGTCGTCGGCGCTGGCATAAATTGGACTGCCAATATTGGCGGCGGTAGCGCCAGTGAGCGGGATCGCAAACACGCTTTTCTTGGCATTCACCAACCGGTCGCCCGTTGCACCACCGCGATTGTCAACGCGCTCCTCGGCTAGACCAACGAGCTTGACGGCTTGAGGGTGACCGGCAGGAACTGCATCGCGATTGGCCGTAATGCCGACAGCGGCGCGGCCGTAAATCACCACACCGGCCAAAACCGGGTAGGCAAACACGTCACCCTTGCGCTCGACATAAGTCAGATCGTTGCTGGCAACCATCTCAGCTATCCTTTCCGTGCAGCGCCTTGGCTGTGTCTGCAAAGGCTTGAGGGTCGATGCCCATCATCGCGGCGATCTTGGCTTCGTCTTCGTCAACGCCGCCATTGGATTTGCCCCCATTCGTGCCCCCACGCGTGCCATTGTCGTTAACCGGTGGCTTGCGCCCACCGATCCCGCCAGCGTTCAGCGACGGCAACAGTTTGATTTCCGCCTCGACCTCTGTCGGGTTCTTCATGTGGCGGGCAATCATATGGTCACGCAGTGCCGGCACGATCTTGCAGGCGGCAACGGCGTCATCGATCACGCGCAGAGCGTTCTCCTTGGCGTGTTGCGTGGTGATCTGGGCAACGCTTGTTTGCAGCGCCATGATCTGCTCGACCAGTTCCTGTTTTTCAGGATCGGTCTTGTTGTCGCTTGCAGCGCGCGACTGAATGGCGGTGACCAGAGCGTCACTGTCTACGTCCGTTGCAACGCCTGCGGCGGTGGCAATACGGGCCATCAAGGCGTCGTGGCTGCTGACTGCAGCATGAGCAGACGTGGCCGCTGCAATCACGGTTGCCTCGTCTGCGGTCTCGTCAAGGCCGAGCGCCTTGCGAAGAGCTTCAAGCATCGTCTGTCCTTTCGTGTGGAGCGATGTGAGAAAAGGGAGGTTCGGGTCGTTGGTGAGCGCCACGCGCAAAAGCCGGATCACGCGGTAGGGCTTTGCCTGCGTGTGGTGGAAAACCGGGGACAGGTAGCCATAGCCCTTGTCTTCCACGAGTGCGCGGCCGGAAGCCGTCCATTCGACACGGCCCCAAAGGCCGGTGTCACGGGTTTGCAGCTCAACAATCCAGCCACGCGCCGGGGCGGAATGGCCCTGCTTGGCGGCAAGATCGGTTGAATGGTTTTCGTCCACGGCAAGCTTGCGGCCTTCGCGGTTAAACAGCTCGACCAGGGCCGCACCATCGGGCGCGGCATACGGACCACGGCCATCGACGCCGGAAAACTCGTGCGCAGGCAGAAGGTGCAGCCATTCCGGCGTGCCGCCAGTGGGGCCAGCCGTGGCAGTCTCAAGGGTTCGGATTGTGGCGTTCAGAGCGATGTTCATGGGGCATGTTTGCCACAGGCAACATCGCAATATCATGCCCGCGCTGGCGGGCAGGACTTCAGGCGATCTTTAAAACGGGAGGTCTCGAACTGGTATTTTGTGTCGACGCATTGTCCAGACGTAAAAGCGATGCCGCTTTTACTGGAAATGCTTTAGCGCGGTGTCGCGTGACGTTCGAGGAAATCGTAAACGGTCTCGGCGATCATCGTCGTGTCGTCGGTCGATATACCGAGGAAGGGGCGGGCGGGCAAGGTGACGCTCTTGACCATGACCGATTGGCCGCCAATGCGAAAATGCAGATGCGTTCCCGTCTTTGGCTTGATGGTGCCGCCGAACTGGTGAATGGCAGCATAGACCACATTGGTGCCGACCCGAACATAATCATTGCCAGCCTGTCGGTTGATACTATCACGCAACCGCCCGCTTTCGGTCAGGATGCGGCTGTTGCGCTTGGTCTGCGCATAGTCAGTATTGAGCGCCTGCCAGGCTTGACCGTCCGGGCCGCTCTGCGTGACAAACCGCATATGGGTCGATCCCGCCAGTCCGACACCGATCGCGTCCATGACGGGCGTCGTGTCGTCCATGGCCTGTTGCAGCTTTGTGAAAGCGCGGCGCACATCGCCGTCCAAAACCTCAGTCGTGACTGAAATCGATGCACCGCTCATAAGATTTGCCTTTCGGACGGATCGGAACTATATTTTCGGTTGTGACGCGCTGAGCAGGAAGCACACCCTTCAGGGTGATTGGGATTGGCATTTCCGGCCCCCCGGCGCGTCATTCTTCAAACTGATTTTTGATTTGGTTGATGTTCGTTCTGCGAAGGGACGTCAAATATATCTCATCATGCCCATTCGCACGGACGACCTTGATTGCAGCTCGATAAAGCTGCCCGTCAAATTCACCAATAAAAGACCATCGGCCCTGCTTATCGCGCATCAACCTGCCTTTCTCAACGAGCCATTTCGGCAACACGCCATAAGCCGCTGGCGTGGCAACCTCGTGCTTGACGTGGCTGCGGATCGTGTCGGCCGACAGACGGATTTCCGTTTCAGGCTTCACATTCAGGAGCGCGGCAATCTCGTCTTTCGCTGTCGCTACCGGCGTCCAGGTTCCATCGAGCCGCTTGCCTCGCAGCGCAGAGACGACAAAGGCCGCGATCTGGGCCTCGTCGGCACTGATAGCAATCGGCCCAGGCAACGTGCGCGCAAGCCAGGCTTTGCCCGGATTGTAGGCAAATGACGGATCGACACCGAGCGGTTGATCCGTGCCGAGCTGGTCGAGATCGGGTGCCACATCGGGGCGACTTTTGACAAGCCGTAACAGGCCGGAGCGCGATACCGGTGTGACAAAGCAACCGCAACCAAAGCCGTTCGGCGGATAGTTCGTGTCCCAGAACGGATCGTCAGCCGAATACACCTTGCCATCCCATGCCAGGTGATTGCGGCGGGGATGTTTTGCGCCAGAATGATTGTACTGCCAGTACGGAAACGCTTGCAGCGTGTCGGGCTTTGTCAGCTGCGCATAGCGTCCGGCTGCATGGGCGGTGCGAAGATTCGTTTCAAAAATGATGCGGGTGCGCCAGCCGCGTTCTCCCTTGTACGACCAGCCATGTTTTTTAACGAGACTATCAAAGCCCTTGTCAAAATCAGCTTGTGTGCTGCCGGTGATCAGCGCCTTCTCAATCTCGGCCTTGAACCCATCGACCAGCGCTTGTGTATTGGCCCCGGCGACCATGAACATCTTGGAATGCGCCGCATCCCAAACGTCGCGCCAGCTTGTTGTCGGGATTGCCGTTTTCGACTTCAGGAAGTCGATTGCTTCCAAAAACGGCAGGTCGAGCGCTTCAGCCGTGGTTGTCATGCCCGACTGCCTGAATAGATCGATTTCGAAGCCGCTTCAAAGTCCGTGGGCGCGTTTTTATGCGCAACAGTACCAACGCAAAGGGCCTGAATACAAAAACGCGCTGGCGGCCTTAAATTCATGACCGTCCCTGGAGATCATCGATCAAGGCTGCTTGTCCTGCCAAATGCGATAAAGCCATACCACGCGCCATAGCGTCGGCCAGTGCATCGGCATTCAGATCGAGTGCTGCCAGTCGCTCGGCCGCATCGCTCAAACTGGTGGCTGACATGATGGCGGCGCGCACCTCGTCGATCATGCCGTCGAGCGCATCCGCCGCATCGTCTTCCAGTCGTTCCGTCAGTGTCTCAATCAGAGCGTCAGGCGTTGTTCGGTTTTGGCGCGCTGTCTTAAACAGGTCATTGAAGAGGTGTTGAACGGCCTTTTCCGGTCTGGGCTTCTGGTCTGCCGCAACCGTGGCGCTGTTCGCACCGGCCGCACCGGTCGCAGTGGCCTGCTGTCCGCCGACAAGTTCCGCATCTGCCTTCGGTGTCGGTATTCCCAGCCGATCGCGCATGTAAGACATCTCGGCGGTCAAACCATACGGCGCGAGTTCGGCAAAGGATTTCGAGAAGATTTCCAGCGGCACCTCGTCGGGCCGACCGATCCGGATTTTCGGATAGACATCCTGTGGCCCGAAATTGAAAGCGACAATGTTGGGCACGAGCTGGCCGTTGAGTGTCGCCGTTGCCATCGTCGCGTCGGCCCGTTCGATATCTTCCTGCACCAGCCGATGTTCTTGCGCGACGGCATGGCCGCCTGACACTGCGTCCGTGGTCGTGGTCTGGCCGAGAATGAGTTTTGAGATCGTGCGATCGTGCCAGTCGGCGCGGCGCTCGTACATGTCAGTGGATGAACCCTTTGATCCGACCTCGTGAAATTCGATCAGCATATCAAGCGGGACAATCGCTGCGCAGTCGCCCGCGATATTGGATACCGCTCTCCAAAGGATGTCTTTCTCGGCTTCCGTTGCGCCCCGCCCATACTTGCCGATGCGGATCGGTTGCCCGAAATTCTGACAAAAGATTGCCCAGTCCTTGATGGTGAAGCTTTTGAACATCCACGACCAGGCAGCGATGCGGGCAACACCCGATCGGATCGTCAGGCCGGATTTTGCCTTGTGTCGATGGATGATGAACTTGTGTTCTGCCATGGGTTCGCGATGAACGCCGTCGCGCAGCATCAGGGTTTCCCCGTCGCTATCGTCCAGCACGAACCACCGCATCGGCCGCCACATGAGCGCTGCTGGAAGCAAGATATTTCCGCGTGCCTGCCAATCGACCTCAAGCACCGAAATGCCCTTGCCGATCGCGTCAAGCATATCAAACAGACTGGCTTGCAGGATTTGCCGATCGAGCCATTGCTGCACCAGATCGGCATGTTGTTTGTGGGCTGCGCTGTCACTGGCGGCCTTAACAGTAATAGGCAATTGAGCTACGGCGCGCTTGCGGGTGCCAAGGACCGCCGTGTAATGCGGATCGCGCTCCTCGATATCCTCGGCCAGTTCGAAATACGCAAGCGGATCACCATCCGCCGCAGCCTTCAAAATGCGAGTGAGCTTTACAGGCGTCATAAAGTCTGCGGCATGACCGGACTGCGGATCACGGCCGCGCGCTCGATCTGCGGTCGCAATGCTTTCCGACAAGAGTTTGCTCTTGATGATATTGCCGAGCCAGTCACGCAAGCTTGCCATTAGCAATATCCTCTCAACGTCACGTCGGCGGTGTTTTTACGGTCATCGTCAAGCCTGGCGCGTCGATCAACGTCAGCAGACGATCCGCTGCGGTCTGTCTCGTAGCCGTAGCAAACGACATTTTCACCCGCTGCGTGAATGCCGAGGAAAGCAGCCCATGTTCTGTCGGCATGGTCGTCGTCACGTTCGGCAACAAAACGCGGTGCGCCTGTCGGGGACGAGACTTTGCGAAGTTTGTGCAGGTCGGAGCGAAGCGGAACGTTGCCCTCAGGGATGCGGACTTTCCGATCTTCAAATGCTTCCTTGCCAGCCGTTGCCATGACAAGCTTGCTGGCGCTGGAAAACAAAACGCCTTCAATACGGCTTCCATACCGGCTTACCGCGTCTTCAACGACTTTCTCGCCCATACCGGTCTGGTCGATGCAGACCCTGCCCACATTGTATGTACGCATGACTTCGTCGAAAGCCATGTCCATGGATGCGAAGGTTTCGCGCTTCTGCTCGATGATTTCCCGGCACCACAGAACATCGCCGACTAACTCCCAAACCCAGATAACATGGAGGTCGTTGCGTCGACCGATATCACGACCGACAAAACAGATATTGCCCTGATAGCCATCGGGATCTCCGGCACCAGCGTTCTCGACCGATGAAATCAGATCGTAGGACAACCAGGCGCTCGCCTCGTCCAGCCACTTGAGTTCGAACTCCTGCGCCCACAAATCATCGTCGGCAAGACCCGCGCGTAGCTCGTCAATGTTGCGAGGCAGTCCGTCTTCTACCGCCTTGTGGATATCGACGATATGCCGTGACCATGTGTCATCGTCGGCGGTCATCAACTCGTAAAATTTGTTGCCCTTACCGTTGGGTGTCGAGGTGACGCGAATGTTCCAGCCCTTGGATATGACCGGAAACAACGCCCCCCATATGGCTTTGCTATCCTTGTGGAAAGCGAACTCGTCCAGAAAGACGTTGCGGGAAAAGCCACGTGCGGTGTCGGGATTTGCAGGTAAGGCCAGAATGCTGTTGCGATTAGGCAGGATGACTTCCAGAGCCTTATGGGTTCCGCTTTCGCCTTCCCAGTCGTATTCCAACTCCTCAAACATCATGCCGTAGGCTTTGGCGTGAGGTTTGATCGCCTCGTTGATTGCTTCGCGCGCCTGGCGTTCGCCTCGCGACAAGATAACCCATGGCGAACGGCGACCTTGGGCGGCGGCAACATAGCAATCGTCTACCAGTTCCAGGCCGGTCGTAAAGGTTTTGCCCGTCTGGCGGGCAAACTTGCCGATCTTAAAACGTGGCCGGTCGAGGAACCAACGTTTTTGATAGCCGTAGAGAGGGACTGCCGGTTTCATTCGTCAAAAATCCCGTAGATTTCTTCGCGGATTTTCTTGATGACGGCCATGCCATCCTTTTTGTCGCTCTGGCCCACAAGACCTTCAGCGGCATCCATGGCTTTATCGAGCTTGGTCTTCGCGCGCTCTTCCGCTTTCTTCTGATGCTCGGCGGAATGTCGCTGCGCAACAACGGTATCCTTATAGGCACGCGCGAGTTCCATGATCGACTTGCTGTCGATTTCGCCTGCAAGCGTCAGTCGATCGATTACGATTTTCAAGAATTCGCCGAGTACAAGATCGGATTTGCCAACCTCATCCGGCGTCAGCCGCTCTGCGATGCCAGCATAGACGTGACGGCGTTCTTCGAGCTGCATCGCTCGGGCGGCAAGCGACGTACTTTTGCGATTAAAGGCGGAGCGTGAAATGGCGTCCACGCCTTTCACTTCAAGCCGGTCATTTAGCTCAAACAGGATATCGGCCTGCGTCCGCTTGTTGGCGTTCAGTTCCGCCATCGCCCACAACAGATCGTCCTGCGCTTCTTCAGGCAACAGGTCCAGACTGGATAGGCGACCGCGCGTCTTGCGCTCTGCCATGTCAGGCTCCGCTCAAAGTGGCTGCTTGAACGCCGGGAATGATGATGTTCCCGCGCAGATGGCGCGCTCCGTGTTCGGTCAGCTTGGCGATCTTGACCGTACCAGCCGCGACAACCTCGATTGCGCCCATATCCTTCAGGTAGGAAAACTCCTGCTCGACCCATGCGCGCGGCTTGTCGATCAGGAAGTCCGTTAGCAGAAAGCGCCGGATAGCTTCGGACGTGACGGTGCGGCCGGGTTCGTCATTCAGGACCTTGAGAATGATCAGACGGGACTCTTCTTTGACAATGGTGTCGATGCTCATTTCGCTTGCTCTTCAAGTAGGCGTTGCAGGCGGGTGGTGGTGGCGGCGATCGGCTTGAGGCTTGCGTCCATGACATCAATGCGGCCGGACATCTTCTCAAGCAGCAGCTCGAAGCGATGCAAAACATCCTTGTTTGGCAGATGATCGAGTTCGCCCTCGACGGACTGGATACGCCGGTCGTGGGCAATCAGGGTGTTTTCCGCCTTTGCCAGGCGGTCCCCAAGGGCTTTCTCACCAGATGAAAACCAACTGAATACACGGTCGCCAAGGGCAAGCAGCGACAGGACTGCGGCCACCCATGGCATGATCGGGGCTAAATCCAGCGCCATTTAAAACCTCTTCTTGCGCTCGTGGCGCTCTTGGCAGTCTATGCAGCGCCGAGCCGATGGCAGGGCTGCACGTCTCTCAATGGAAATCTCAACGCCACAGTCACAGCACCAGCGGTAGCCTATGCTTGAGACCGCCCGGTGGGCTGCTTCGATCTTGAGGGCAGCGGCTCTGGCGATATGCGCCTCGGCCGCCGCGATCTGGTCATCACTAGACATTGGCCGGTTTGGTCGTCTGACTGGCTTGGGCAGCGACATGCGGGGCAAGCAGCTCTGAGATGCGATCATCATCGTCAATGTCGATATCGAAGAATGTCAGGGCCTGCGGAACCGAGCGCCGCACGTATTCGACCGCCGTTGACTTTGACGATGTGCCGGACAGGAGGATTCGCGCAGCGTTTGCCAAAGCAGACTGAAGTGCTTCGCGGCGCTGAGCTTCGATTTGCAGCCCGGTTAACTGTGAGAACTTGTTTGTCGCAAGCGTCAGGACGGTCGGCAGCACAATGGCAGCAATCGCGCCGATGATGGGCAGCAACGCTTCTAATATCAGTTGTTTCATGGTGGCTCTTTCAGGCTTCGTTACGGGAGATTTTGACGCCGGAGGCCGAGACCTTGACCGGGCCAGCGGGCGGGAGCGGCGCGGTTTTCGGCCAGCGTTTGGCAATGCAGCGATCTTTGGCGATCCGCGTCACGTTGACGGCGTTCTGCTGGTTGCCGCCCAGAATGTGATAGTGGGTGGCGTCTTCGCCCTGGTACAGGCCGACATGCCCGCCGCCCGGACGCACAAACACCATGATCGCGCCAAGCGACGGTTCATATATGAATTCACCGAACTTTACCCAAGCGAGCGCCGAGAGCACATTGGATGGCAGCGGCTCCTTGGGCAGCGTCACGCCGATCCAATGCGCCATGGCAAGGCCGCACCATGGAATGTCGTCATTGGTATAAAAGCCTGCCACCCATCCACCCAGGCGCTTGGCCCAGCCCATGATTGTCGGGTTTGATTTTTCTCCGGAGATCTCGGCCAGCCCGGCAAAGCGCATGGCTTCACGCATCCAGACGGGTTCGGCAGGAATGACGGGGGCTGGATCAATCACGGCGTCAAAGCGGGGAGATGTGGCGGGTTTGCGCAAAGCCTCAACCGTGACATCGTCGGCCAGGCCGTTCGTCTTTAGGCCAACGGCCTTTTGAAACCGCTTCAAGGCCGCGATGGCCTCGCGGCCATAGGCAGCATCCGCTTTTCCGGAATATGCCCCATGCGCCAGAAGGCGGTTTATCAGCCATTTTTCGAAAGACATTGAGGGCTCCAGATCGTGACCATTGCGACGAAATCTGGATGCAGGGTAGCGGTGGCGCGCCGTTTACATCATGCCCGCAAAGGCGGGCAGGCGGTCAAAACATCTCGAACTGACGGGGGTCTTTCTTTTGGCCTTTGCCGCCAAGCTTCTTTTCCGACCGGCGGAATAGCTTCTCAACGCCGGTTTCGGTCAAGCCAAGCTTACGCGCGATTTCGCCATTCTTGGCGCCAGCGTTGCGGTAGATGCGCGCGCGAAACTCACGCGCCAACGGGACTCTGATATAGCTACCGCCGTAGAGCTTGGCTAGACGGCGTGCATTATCCTCGCCGATCTGTTCGCCGAGGGCGGAGCGTAAATTATCGCTCGGCACGAATAGACGCAGGCCGCCATAAACTTCCGTGAGCACCAAAAAGCCGACGACGCCAAGTGCATCATGCAGTTCATCGGTCAGTGTTTCGTGCTCGTCGGTGTCGTTTAAAGACGGGCTCATGGTGGCCTCTATACCTTAGCAGTTGTTTTGCCTATTAAGTTGCCTTGCTGGCTCGAAGACGGACGCCAAACGCGTTCATCACAGTTATCCATTGGTCGCTTGGGAGGTCTGGTCCAGCCTCGTCCAGATCGAGCATGTCGGCGATCACATCCCAAAAATCGCGTTCACCGCCTGGGCACAGCATTGTCCATTGCGCGAATGCGATCCTGTAACCGGGAGCCTTCGACGGAGCAGGGCCGCTCCAGTCGACGCCGCCGTCGCGGGCTAGCCACCGTTTAAGCCCTTCGATTGCTTTGGCTGCGTCATCAGGGAAGTGCAGAAACCGAGTGTGATCGATGCCGGTCTGACGCTTGACGAACGCCAGCAATGCCGCGTCGTCGTTCTTCTCGATAAGCCCAAGGTTGTAGCCTGCGATCCACAGTGCCTGGAGCTTTTTGGCAAACGGACCAGTCAGCTTTTGCCGTCCGTTTGCGCGGCGTTCAATGGGTTTGAAACCTTCGCTGCGCAGAACCGTCAGAACCTGTTGCCGCTCGGTTTCGGTCATGGATTTAGTGGATGTCTTACCAGTGATCACTCGAAGTTTCGCGCGGTATGTATCGTCATCAAACCCGAGCTGCTTTTTGGCGACGTGGATGGCTGCAATGGAACTGCTCATAAATTACCTTTCGAAGGGGTCAGGCCTGATCGTCTTGATCATCGACCACAGGATCGTTGGCGTTGTCGGCTCTGAAATATTGCGGGACAAAGATGCGGGCGTAGACGAACAACACCGTCCAACCCTCGGCCTGGGCGCGGCTCCATCGAGCGTTTCCGCGCTTGGTGTCGGGGTAGACCGAATGGATGCTTTCCGGCCGTGTCTTCCGGTAGCTATGGCCAACGATTGCGCCTTCAGGCGAACAAAGCGCATAGCCCTCCGAGTAGGACGGGTTGAGGATGGAAATCGTCTTCACCAGTCTGCATCCCCAAAGTGATTAAGGCGCAAGGGAGGAGGCGGTAACGCGAGTTGCGCGGATTTGGCTTTCGGCTTTCGCGCGCTTGCTTTGTCCGCTTGCTGTTCTTCTCGCGTACGGTCCAGCTCCCGGAGAAGGCATCCAAGGCTGTAGTGATCGCGCACCTCAATTTCGATACGGACCATCGACTTGCCGTTTTTGCTTGAAGCAGAATAGCTTTTGACGGTGCAATGCTCGTCCAGAAAGATGGTGCTCACACTGCACCGCCGTCTAAGGCTTCGTCAGAAACGGCTTGCCCTTTCGCAATGGCTTTCAGGGCCATATCGAGTGGGACAGATGCCCCCAATTCAATTTCTGCCAAAGCCGCGAGCGCTATCAGCGCTTCCAGCATCTCTTCACGCACATTGAGGGCGTCTGCGATTTGCTGAGCCGTATTCTCAGTGTCCTCTATCCACTCGCTGACCCGTAGAACTGGAAACCTCATGGACAATGTAACAGTACCATCATCATTTATTCGTCCACCCGGAAGTCGGGTAAACAGAACGTGGTCACCTTGGGCTGACCAGTGCGCTGGGTTGCTCATATCACCGCACTCCCATCTCTGGCTGTAGCTTGCTCTAAATTGCTGATCCGGGCCTGCAACGAGTATGCGACGGCCTCATGGGCGTCAGGGGTCTCGCCCATATCCTCGCAAAACTGAAACCAATCGGCTGCCATACGATCGGCCCGCTCGTTAGCTTCCCGCAGTCGTTCCTCTAGTGCTGTGACTTTATCCAGTTTGACCAGGACCATATCGCACAGGGCAAATTCACGGGCTGCGTTCTTCTCAATGTCCCAGGCTGTCAAAAGCCATTGAGGCTCTTTGTGCCATTCGCTTGTGCCGAACCAAACCCGCATAGGGACGGCGGTACGAATACCGTACTCGCCCCGCCAGTTGGTATAACCAAACGTCAATGGCTGATCAGTCGGCTGCTGTGTCATGCGTTACTCCCGATTAGCTTTGTGGGTTGATTGTCTTCGTTGACGCCACGAGCGAGCGTGACCTTTCCACCCGCGTCCCATCCGGCCCATCTGGCGTTATCGAAACGACTTTTGGTCACCTTTGGTGTGAAGGGCGCGCTATAGGGGTTTGCACGGTCACGGGCATCGAGTGCCTTTCGGTGCTCGTCAGCGTCCATTGTATCTGCAAACACCTTGTAGAGACGGGGTATGAGCCGCGTGATCATGCCGCTGCCAAAGTCACGTGCGGCCTGGGCGCGTGTCGCAGGAGTGCGGCGGCGGCGATAGAAAGCGCCCTTACGAAACTTTGCCGTTTCGTGTTGGATTGCGTTTTCGCAAACCTCCAACAGGTACACCGCCACGGTTGTACCGACAGGTCTGCCGGTAAATGTCACAGTGCGGACCCGTGCGCTCGTAAATGTCAGAACGGCAGTGTTGGTCGCCCGTCCGATCGCGGACCATAGTTTCGGTCCATCGGACTTGATCGAAAGTCGTGTGACGACGTCCTCACTGCCCATGTCCAGATCGTCATCCGTCAAACCATGCTCGCGCATCAGTTCGGCGGCCTTCATGGCTGCCGCCATGGCCTCGTCTTCGGTGCAGCCCTGCGCCGTAGTCTTCTGGCGCAAGGCTGCGATCTTCTTTTTCAGATTGTCCGTGGTCATTTTGCAGGTCCTATAAGCCGGGGTCGTACGCAGCCCGCCTTAGGGCGGGCTGCGGGTGTCAGTGGCTATTTCGCGAGCCTTCCCGCCAGCCAGCCGAGGCCAAAAGCTGCGAGGCTAAACAGCAAATCGAACAGTGCCGGCACAATCAGTTGCGCGCCGATCAATGTGGCGGCGATAATGCCCAGTCCGAGCGCTGGCAGTTTCGTGGCTTGGCTATCAGACATCATAGCTCGCAAGGTTTAGGCCCAGGCTACGGGCGATCTTGTCGAGCACGTCCTTTTCCTTTGCATCGATCCCGCCCTGATCAGCGACATCGAGCGAGGATAGCAGCACAGTCTCAGCCATTTCGGGATCGCTGGCGATCTGCTCGATTTCCTTGTAAAGGCCGTTTCGTCCGACACGGCCACCTTGCGCCCGTTTCAGCATGGCGTCGGCGACGCGCTCGATTTCTGCAGGCTTGAAGGCGGCTGACAGGTTGACGTTTGAGGCAACGGCCTTGACCGTCTGATCGACTTCTGCGTCCGAGATGTCGCCGTCTGCGGCTGCAACCAATGCTGCAGCCGCGCATACAGCCTCTAGGAAGTCTTTCCGGCCGGAGTACTTGTTCACGCTACCGGAGAACTTTGCTTTCAATGAACCAAACATAACGATTTCCCTTTCTTGAAACGGTCCATCCGTTTCCAAATGCGCACGGCTTGCGGATGCAGAAGCGGATGATGGATGCGGAGCGGCGAGCCGCTCCGCCAGCTCGTTAGGCCGGGTTCTCGTGATTTGTTTTCAGCATGATTTCCAAGCTTGTCAGCTTGCGTTTCATCTGCCTGTTTTCCCGCACGAGCTCCGCCACGAGATCCGGCTTTTCGGAGCCTTGGACGAAGTCTGCGAAAAACCATTCAACTGTGACGTCAAGCGCAAGGGCAATGTCGATGAAGCGCGATCCAGAAACCCGATTGGTGCCGCGTTCGTACTTCTGGATTTGCTGGAACGTGACACCGCATGCCTCGCCAAGCTTCTCTTGCGACAGGCCGCGCAGCGTGCGCGCAGCCCTCACTCTGTCGCCGATCAAACGATCTCGGTCAGTGTTTATTTTGGTCATCATGCACCTGTCTTTGCGAGATCGATGGTGATGGCCTTGAATTCTGCGTCCACGCTCGAACGCTTGTAGAAGCGGACATACTCTTTGGAACCCGTGACGCGGATTGCATCGCGGATGGCGTCCATGGCTTTCGTCCAGCGCGCGTCGTTCATTTCAAGTTTAAGGAGCATGAACACATCAGATCGGCTAACTTGGCCTTCCTTGTCCGTGTTGAACGCGCGCGTTACCAATGACTGGATTTCCGGGCGGCTATCGGCGCTCCACTCTGTCAGGCATTCGTCAACCAGCACTTTGGCGACCTGCAATTCAGGGCCAAACGTAATCAAATCGGACACCTGAACTTGTACTTTCATCAGCCCGTCGTAAGTCTGGTAGGTGCGGTTTCCTTTCTTGCCGCCGATCTTCACATCGTACTTCTCGGCAAGCAGGGTATCGAGCGCCAACAGGTCAGAGGCCGTATGGTCACGGAACCGGGCGAGTTGGCCGTTCAACTCTTCGGCGAAGGCGATGCACTTGCGCACCGTTTGATCTTCCAGCTTGTACTGATCCTTGACGCTGGCGGCGGCATCGTAACCGCCCTTGGCGTTGATCATGAAATCCCTGCCGTTGATGACAATGATGCCTTCGGCGGGCTTTTCTTCCAGAATGACTGCGTCCATTTCGATAGTCCTCAAAGGGTGTTGGAAAGGTTATTGAAGAGGCTTCGCGGCATCACGCCGCGCCGCCTCCGTCTGGCGGTATGGGAGCGGTTTTCTCTTGGCGTTTCCGGTGGAGGGACACGACGCCGGGCGGCAGGGCTCCGGTGATGGCGCGCTCGATGTCTTCCAGTTCGCGCCGCCGTATCTCGTCAACGCAGTATCGCAACAGCAGCGCCATGGTCTGCATGACGCGAAGCTCAAGCCTGCGGCCTGCGGCTAACTCCACTTGAATTTCCTCGCGAAGATGTGAGAGCGCCTCTGAAAGGAAGAATGGCCCGTTTGATGTCATCGCCACGCTCACTTCTTGCCGAACTCGGGCCGGACGATTTTGTCGTCGTTGCCTTGAACCAATTGGCGAAGGGCACTCGTGCTTTCCTCGGCCATCATGACTCGGGCCTGCCTGCGCGGCTCGTCGCTGCGGAAAATGCACAGTTCCAGCTCTATTCCGATGGCGTAATCTCGGAGCACCCGTAGTTGCTGGTCGAGAATGATCTGGAACGGATGGCCGGGGAGGCATTCCGCAGCTTCGTTGCGAAGGTGCTGCAACGTCTCGCTGATTGTGGCGTCGTGGAAAGCCTGCATTACAGCAGCCCTCCAACATCGCGATTTTCCCAAGCTTTTTTGACGTGTTTTAAAGCGAGTTGTTCGCCCATGCCGTTAGACAGCATCAGGGCAAGCTTGATGGTCTTATCGATCTGGCGAAGGGCGCCGGCTTTCATGCCTATGCCGGTGAGGAACGTGATGCAGTCCTCGTCCTTGATGTTCCATGCCGCCAGAAAATCCGAAATATCGTCTGCGCGGGATCGTTCCTTCATGACGCGCTTGTCAAAGCGGCTGGAAACCTGTCCTTTGCTGGATGACGCCTTGCGGGTGTCCAGTTGAGTAGCGATTTCTTCATTGCCGACGAGGGCAACGCCGCACTCGTAAACATCGCTGAAATGACGAAGCTGGTTAACGGCTTCGGGCAGCAGGTTTTGTGCCTCATCCACAATCAGCAACGTCCCGTCACCGATCCGTTTCAGCTTCGCGCCAATGGCTCGCACAAGCTTGGCTGGGTTGTGTTCCTGAACACCGATTTCCTCGGCCAGCTCCACAAGCATCCCATGCGTGGTTTTGGTCGAAGGGCTGATCGTCGCGAGGTAAACGTGTGGCCGGGTATCGCGAAAGTTTCTGCAAGCGGTCGTTTTGCCCACACCGGCACCTAGCGTTACCATCACAAAGCCAGCGGTCACCTGTGTCCACGAAAGGGCGTCCACGATGTCAAAGGCAACCTTTGTCATGATGAACTTGGGCGACCGGGGAACGGATGCCGCCATCTGGGCGTTGACCTCAACAGCATCCAGCCACTGAGAAACGGTCAGGTTCTGATTTGGTAGAACGCCCTCATACTTGCCACTCGTCCATTGACTGAATGTCGAGTCAGCAATACCGGTACGGCGAGCGACTTCCGACTTAGTCCAGCCGTTCTGCTTGGCAACTTCAACAACACGCGAACGTAGCGTCTGCCATATGTGAATATCCTCTGGCATATGCTTCAATAGAAATTCAGCGGTAGGCTCGGGCGTATCCCACGCGGCACTTGTGGAGGTAGGCTTCTTCATCTAAGGTTCCTTTCAGGTACTTTTGTTGGGCGGGGTTTTCCCCCGCCCTCTTTTTTTGTCGGAACCGTACTCACTACTTACCGGCTCTTCTTTTCTTGGTGGGTTGCCCCACCGCATCCCCAGTGGGGAACTCGATCACGCCCGACATACGGGTGAGGGAACGTGAGAAACTGTTTGCCATTTCGTCATCACTGATTGCGTCCGGCTCGGGCGCATGGGCAAGGTTGCCGGTTATCAGTCGCGTGACTTTGGTTTTGATTGGCTGCTGCTTGGCCTGCGCGCGGCGTCCGTCATCGTAGAGCTTGCCAAGTTCCATCGGTGACAAGACCCTATGGGCGGCTGCTTGATCTTCGATTGCCTTTAGGTAGTTTTTGCGTGCTTTCGCATGCTCGCGACCAGCGGCGGTCGTATTGAAGCCAGTGTCATCAATGCAACGAGCCTCGCAAATCAGCTTGTTGTCGAGGTCGTAAACGCGAATAGGCTTGTACAGCGCGTCTGGATCGAACCGAATAATGAGTTTCTTTCCCACCAACTGATTGAGCTCGGGTGCGTGGTAGCGATTGCCCTGATAATGAATCGCCCCGTCCGGTTTTCGAGCGGTGATCCCCTCGGATGCAAGCAACCAAAGGTCCCGTTGTGCAGGTGAGGGCTGGCGGACGATTGTCGCGGGATGTGCCATGCTCTCAGCAAACACCGCATCAAAAGATCGTTTTTTGGCTGTGGCAGTATTACGGTCTGTGCGAGCGTTGTGCTCTTCAATGCGCAAAGCGACATGACTTTGCAGGTCCGCCAGAGGTATGATGCGAGAGCCGTGGTTCTCGGGCTTATCGTTGACGTTAGTGCCTGTGAACGCTCCAGCGACGCTCGGGTGGCGGCATATTTCCTCCGCCAAATCTCGCCACGCACGTTCAATAGGCTTGGACTGACCGGAGTAGGGCAGTGTAAAATGCGTTTCGATAGCGAGAGTTGTTAGGAGACCCATTGGGTCTTCCCGTTTCACCTTGAAGCGAAACCGCTGAACGTTCTTACCGCTGATCCACTTGGACGCAAACGCCTTACCGTTATCTAGGTATATACCGTCTGGAATGCCGTATGCTTCCACCATGTCCCCTATAACAAGACGAACGGCTTCCCATGTTTCACTTTCCGTCAAACGCCAAGCGACGATTTTGCCAGAGTAAAGATCTTGTATGCCGAGAAGAATAACGCGCGTCTTTCCCTCTTTCCAAGGAAGTTTGACGAATAGGTCGAGCTTGTGGCCGTCCATGTTGACGAGCTGCATTGCATGAAGATGCGAGCGTGTGCGCCTTTGAGCTGGATAAAGCTTTTTGGCTTCCTCTTTTCGCTCACGCATGACGATTTGTTCAGCGCGGGAAACTTCTGCTGCCAAGCGGCGACGCAGGGTGCGCTCCGATGGAATGGGAGCCCATCCGTGCTTCTTGGCTGCATTGACGACGCGACGGACAACAGCGGAGAAGCGCGGACGTTCAGGTCGAAGGTAGTCACTCTTGATGGCTTCCCATGCCATCGGATGGCATTCAGCGAACTCAGAGGTTGCTTGCAGGGACGGGGACAGCGCTGCTAAGCGATCATGCTTTCGAACACCTGCCAGCATTTGACGCCACCGGAAAAGATGTCTGTCACTGACACCAGCGACTTTCGCGGCTTCTGCAACGGCTACAACCACCTTTGCGCCAGCGCTAATGCGCTCCTCAACGTCGTCCACTGCCGCCAGTCGCTTTTTGCAGATGTCCTTATTCTTCTGAGAAAGAGCGTTGAACTTCGACCACAGCTCATGGCTTCGCTTTGCGTCTTCAACCGTTCTGTGAGGCAAGGTATTTGTTATCGTGTGACGCAACCTTGCACGGGCAACATCCGGCAACAGGCTAATATGATATTGCTTCCCGCCACCAGTTTGCCCGGACGGCCTGCACTTTTCGGCGAACGCATCCCATCCGGCGCGTTTCGCAAATTCACGAACTCGTCGTTCCGAATGCGGCAGGCCGGGCAGCTTTGCCTCTGCAAGGGCTTTGAATGAAAACCATTCTTTCACTGGCGCTCTCCCTGCTTTGCAGAGACGAAATCGCGAATGATCGTCTCATTGCGGGAAAGCCATTTCAGGGTTTCCAGCGCCGCCGCCATATGGGCAAGCATGAACTCGCGCTGCCCCTTGTTCAGGCGAACATGCTCACCCCGCA
This sequence comes from Rhizobium sp. CFBP 8762, assembly GCF_014841565.1. Taxonomy (GTDB): domain Bacteria; phylum Pseudomonadota; class Alphaproteobacteria; order Rhizobiales; family Rhizobiaceae; genus CFBP-8762. The sequence goes on along the minus strand of NZ_JACYUD010000003.1, from coordinate 338,281 downwards.
CAAACATCGAAACCGCTGCGATCTGGCTTGCCAGTGAAACCTTGTTCGCCATCATCGCCCCCGCATGCTCTGGATAGGTGCCGCCGTCAGTTGCCGTAGCTTGGCTTTATTGCGCTCTTGTTCTTCACGCAGACGGGCAATCTCGGCCCACCTGGCCTCGTCGCCAATCAGCAACGTCGCGCCGTTGTCGGCCACAACTTCATCCCACAGCCATGTCGCGCCAGTGGCGTGAACAAAGGCAGAGAAGCGCACAAGGCTGATATCGTGTGTGGTTCGGCTTTCGGCGGTATAGGCGTCCAGCGTGGATTTGTTCAGGTTCGGTAGTCCGAGGTAGTGCGCCATACGGGCCGCAATGGTTGGCCGGTCATACTCACATTCGCGGATGGCCCGCGCCATGGCGCGCTTGATGCGAGCGCGAAAACGGTCGAGGTCAATGCGGTTGACGGGAACGCGAACCGGAAACACCGGACGCTCAAAAAAGTCCATCTGGAACGGATCGGGCTTCGTCATTCTGCAGCCTCCAGAATGGGGTCAACCATGCCGATGTGCTCCAGAAATTGCTGCTTGGTCTGCGAGTTTGCCCGCGCCCAGGCATCAATCAGCTTGGAGTAGATTTCCGATTGTGGATCGATTTTGACGGGCGTCGGCTTTGCAGCGCGAAGTACCAGATCGATATCGCGTTCAACTTTCAGCGTGGACGCAATTCGGCATTGTTCTTCTGGTGGAAGCTTTGCCAGCTTGAGCAGTCGGGTTTGATCGTTCTCGACAGCCGTTCCACGAACAGCCTCACGGAGTGACGGGTGCAGGTTCAAACCAATCTTTTGCACATTAAAATATGTGCGCCTGCCAATCCCTAGACGGTCTTGGACCCGCTCCGAAAGCTCTCTGCCGGGGGCGAAAATCAAAGTGCAATCGTTGCACTTTGATTTTCGGTCACCGCCTTGGGTTACTTTCCCATTTTTTTCTTCAAAGATTTCGCGGTACTTCATCACGAATAACCCACGATCAAGGGCTGAAAGCTCATTGCGAAACAGGTTTTCGCTGATTTCCATCAGTTGCGCTTCCGCCGCATCGGCGTTCACAACTATTGTGTCGATTTCCGTCCACTGATTGAGTTCCGCTGCCCGCAGACGGTGTCCGCCTGCTACCAGCGTGTAGGGTGTCGTTCCGCGCTTGGCGGCAGGTGTAGGACGAACCGTAATCGGATTGATCAGCCCACGCTCTGCCATGTTGGCAGCAATCGCCAAGGCATGGTCCTCATCGACAGGGCGGGCGCGATCTCCCACATTGATGGATGCCAATGGAATAAGTTTGAACTCGGCCATCACGCGGCCTCCTCGGAGGCATCCGCATACATCTCGCTCATGTAGATGTCTTTCGCGCGCGCCGCGATCCGCTGATATGCCTTTTCAAACATGGGCTCAGTCAGCCGTTCATCCACTTTGCGGATAGCCAGAATGATGTTGGCGCGAGCCATTCCGAGCACCGCCCAAATTCGGCGGCGTGGAATTTCAAATTCCGTATTCAGAATGTGAATGGCCACCTGCCGAGCGAGTTTCGCATCCAGCTGATCGACAGGAGGATTGATGATGTCACGTAAGGGAAGGTGGGAGAAATGGGAGCGTGTAGCGCGGAAGGCGCTGGCAACCATGTGCTGTGTACGATCTTCCGCCGAATATGGGTTAAGCATGACAAATTACCCCGACAACTTATGGTTTTTTAACTGGCAAAGTGTTTGCAGATGCGCAGACCGTGATCGTTCAGGATCGTTGCTAATGGTGTGTCTTGAAGCTTGATTTCAAGGTCGTTGTCTGGATCGAAAGGGTCATGGAGGACCGAAAGCGCAACCTCTTTGGCCGTGTAAAAGAGGCCTTCTGGCGGGAGTTGGTCTGCGCCAAACAGAGTGAGCAGTTCGACGAGAGCAGTTTGTGTTGAGATATCGTAGATTTCAGTCTCGACTGCGTTCTCTACAACTGAAAGAGCTGCTTCATAGCCAGCCGTTTTGGTAAGTGAGATCATGTCAATTCTCCTATGCTGATTTGTCATTGCGTCGGGATGCGAGCCCGTGTTGATTGTCTCCACCACAAACAATCGGGATGGTTGAAATGAACGAAGCTGACTTGAACTTGGACATGGCCCTTATTGAAATTCGCCTCACGAGCATGCTGTTGGTTGAACTCGTCGATAGCTTGCGAGCTCGCCAACTACTCACTCGGGCAGACGTCGCAGGCGCTCTTCTTAGAACCGAGTTTCGGGCAACCAATCCTGATGAGTGGAGCGAGGAGGCCAGCAAGTTCATCGACGTGAACCTTCAATTTGCTGAATCGAACACGAAGGAATGGAGTCACAGATTTGCGTTGGCTGCAGAGTTGTACACGCTGCAGGAGGCTCAAAAGGATTGGCTTCACGCAGGCAAACGGGGCAAAAGCCCGCTCTATCCTGGTGAAGTGATCTCACGGTATTCGACAGATGAAGACGGTCTGATTCTTCACATCGCTGATTTGGTTCCTTGGAACTCTGCGCGCAAATTCGAGCGCGAAAGGAGTTGATCAGGTCCCGTCGTGCACAGTTGTAGGCACGAGCTAGGGCCGGGTCATCAAAACCCGACATCACGCAGCCTCCTGCGTGCTCATGGACTCCGAATTGTACTCGTGCGAGAGTACCGTTGAGGTTTTCTTTGGATACCGATCAGGAAACAGTTCCTCGACTTTCTCCCCTAGAAAGGTCGCGATGATGGCTTCATTTTCGCGGTTGGGTCTGGTCCAGATCGTCCGAAAGCCGCCAGGGCTTCTGCCGTTCATTTGAGCAAGCTTAGTCAAAGTCATATGGCGGCGACGAAGCGCGCCAAGGATATCGTGCCGGTCCCAGCGCTTAGGCTTTGCCATGAGAACCTCCTGCATGAGCGGATGCGTTAACATCCGCTTTTTGTTGAACCATTGTGAGCAATCGCTGACCGCAAATGCGGCCTGCAAATGAGAAATGGACGCAAATGCGAACAAAGTCAAACGGTTTGTTCGCAAATAAGGCTATGGCAAAAAAACGATCTGATAGACTGACTGAACAACAGCTAGAAGACTTCCGATTAAGGCTGAGGGAGGTGCTTGGGGCCGAAAGCGAAACCCAGTTCGCCCGTCGCGCAAACTTGGCGAAATCTGGTCTAAATCGAATACTAAAGGACGGCACACCATCAATGGATGTGTTGATCGCAATTGCGGACGCCGGTGGGGTGAACGTTGGTTGGCTTGCGAACGGGAAAGGTGCAAAGTTTTTAAACAATGACACATACGCCGACGCAACACATCGACATCAAGGCCAACCAATTGCAGCTGTGACAACAGCCCAAGAGGATCGCTTTCACAAGGGGCTACCCCTAAAACGTGGTATTATGACGATTGTATCAGAGGTTCACAGCGATGCTGGTATCTTTCTCCCGCCAGACGAGGTGGCTTTGATTGGCATGGAAATTTATGCCGAATTGAAAAGCACCGTGGCTGACCTGGACGATGCCGAGGAGGTTGATCTTGCGCTGGCGCATATCCGGCACAAGCTGAAACGATCTGCCCTCAATGCGATACAAAATCCCGGGCTTGGCAAAGCCGAGGCCTCATGATCGTAAGACCAGATAATTGAACCATGCTCGTATTTCGATTGTTAGCAATATCTAACTTAGCGGAATAAGTGCGTATCCACAGGTCTTGAAGTTCCCACTATGTTCTATTAGGTGTGGAGCATGGTTGAGTCTCTGGGCGAGGCCCATGATCTGGGCTGGGAAATTTTCGTGAAGTGCGCCGCGCCCAACAGGGAAGGCCTAAAACTCGTGCGCCAGTGCCTATGGAGCTACCGCCTTGACATGCACACGATGATCGCGACACGCGGCCGAAATATGCCGTTGGTAAAGATCGGCGAACGTATCAAGTGCCCGAGGTGCGGCAGTATGAGGATCGAAGTGATGTTCAGCCCACCGCCAGAAAAATCCCGTAATTCGCAATTGATCAGAGCAGTGCAACGTCCGAGATAAACAACGCCAAATTTTTGATTATCTCTCTGTATTTATTAAATAAATTTCATCTCGGACGTTGCGTCCAAGATAAAATTAGAATTTACGTCGAAAATTGCCATTGTCTTGTGGCGAATTTTGATCTGCTAAAATTCTACGTGTGTAATGATTATAATGGTTTGAAGATGCTTGAAGCGCTTTCAAAGCGTTCTCAAAGACCTTTTGAGACAAACGCCAGTTTGGAGCGTGTATTAACCGACAGGCCATTTTTCGTAGGTAGAGCACTGTCAAAAGTGCGATTTACGATTTTATTGGCAACCGCATAGGTCCTTGAAATTTAACACTTTCCCGCCAAATCCCACCTATTCCCGGGCAATTCCATAATTCATCTTATCTGTGGCAGACAACACTTGTTGTAGCGTGACACGGCTCTTCGGAATTTTGACACTGTAGCGTGACACGGCTCTTCGGAATTTTGACACGAGAAATCGGAATTTGAAGATCTCTGGCTGCGGTGTCAAACAGTGTTATAAAACGCTTGAAAAGCAGTTAAAACCTTTTGGAACCATAAAACGAATAGCCCCGCGTTTAAGGCGGGGCTTGGTATGGTTGTGCCTAAGCACTGATGACTTCAGTGACGCCACTGCGACGTTACTGGTTGATCACGACGTCCACCACCTTCCGACTGACCAGATTGTATGCGCAAAAATAACTAACACGTTTCCAAGCACCGAACCCATTTTGAAGTTTAAGTGCCTGCCCCATTAGCAGCAGAGTTTTTTGGTCTTTCTTTGCCCACCCCGCTGGCAGGAATTTCGGTTCAGTCCAGCTATCTGTCCATTCAAAATCCCACTTAGGCAGCTTCTCGATTGCAAGTCTGCAATCTACTGATATTTGAATTGACAACTCGTCAAATGCGCATTGAGGATCAGCTAAGCAAGCCGCCTCTTTAGCTCGTACAGCCTCTTCTGCTAGGGCAGCTTCCGCCTTTGCAACTTCATCTTCCTTCAATTTCTGTTCTGCCGCCTTTTTTTCCCGTTCCTCTTCTTCAGCAGCCTCTGCTTTCGCAAGTTCTTCATCTTTCTGCTGCTGTCTCTTTGCAGCCTCGGACTCTTGTATACGTCGCGCCGTTTCGTTCTCTTCAGCTTGCTGTATCAATTCACGATCGCGTCTGAGCTGCTCGCTTCGCCAACTGAATGAATCTGTAAAGCCTGCATTTTTGGCCGCCATCCGGTCGCTAGTGCTTTTAAAGCCTTCAGCGACCGCATCAGCATTTTGAAAATGCGATATCGCTGCTATCGAAAGGACAAAAATTATAAACGAGCCCCAAGCACGAATTTTTGCCTTTCTGCGTCTCATTTTAGAAAAATATGCAACCAAGGCAAACCACACCATGGCAGACAATCCGGCTAAGGCGGTCAGCGCAAATAAAGTATCCAAGCAATCTCTCCATTACTCATCCGCATGTTGCAGCAAACTATTTGTCTATGAGGAATGAGTCATGTGAAAAAAACGAATCCTTGAGAGTTCGCCACGCATACGCTGCAGCCAGTGAGACCACTCCGTTACCGGCTGCATCGGATCGGTCCACCCGATCGGCCAGCCCATGATCCAGTCCGAAAAGTTCGGGTTGAAGGTCAGGTCGCCGATCAAGGATCGGGCTCCAGCGTTCAAACTCAGATGGAGCGGGCGCGAAGAGCGGAAGCTGAACGGCTTCGTCGGCCGGGCTCCGCAGGCTTTCATCAGTAGCCAGATGTGCGTCCACACGCGCGCAGCCTTGCCCAGGCCGAACTGCGATCCCGCTGCTGCTGCATCGTCGCGCATCCGGAAGCAATCGTTCACCAGCTCCAGCTCGATTTTCGTGCAATAGAGGGACTTTGTCGGCGTGGGCCACAATGAAGAGCCGCCGACGCTGGTGGGATGCGCCGACTTCTGCCGCGCTGAACAAGCCCGCTTTGATGCTAAAGCCCAGGCGGGCAAGGTCTGCGAAGACTGCATCGGCGCCCAGGGACATATGGCCTTCGACGTTTTCGAAGAAACACCATTCGGGTTCAAGCTCCGCGATGATGCGGGCAATGTGAGGCCAGAGGTGACGGGGATCATCTTGTCCGAGCCGTTTACCGGCAAACGAGAAGGGCTGGCAGGGATAGCCGCCAGTGAGGATATGAACCTTTCCACGCCAAGGGCGGCCATCGAAGGTGGTAACATCATCCCAGACAGGCGCGTGATCCAGGGCCTTGTCTTCCATCCGCGCCACCAGCACGCTTGCAGGGAAGGCTTCCCGCTCGACGTAACACACAGTCTTGTATCCGGGTTCTGCGATATGCAGGCCGAGTTCCAGTCCTCCCACGCCAGCGCAAAGCGCGATGCCGTGGAGAGGTTCTGAGTTGGCAGTAAGTTCGGCGGTAAAGCCGTTATCGGGACGTAGAGCCACACGAGTGTTTCCTTTGCGGCTGCTCGTGGCAGTCGGGCAGGGGCTCGGTGTCCTGTGCGGGCAGTGGCCTCAGATGATTGAACGTGCCGCAACGGCGGCACTTGATTTCAGCGGAATTACGGCTTCCGTTTTGCCATCGAGCTTTCGGCCTGTTTCACCTGCGACCCAATCGGGGATGGGGTCTTGTCCACCTTTTTGTCCTGCTTGGGTTTGCGGGTTTCTTTATTGCTCTTTTGTTGACCCTTGGCCATGTGTTCAGTCCTTTATCGATTGTGCAGAAGATTGTTTCTCAACGCTTTTTTGATAGCGGCAGTACTCGTGGTCCGAACTGGTCGGTGCATAAAGGCGGGTGCAATACGCGTTGTCGCGGATTGTTTTGGCCGAGGGTGGGCCGTCGGAGGCGCAGCCTGTCAGTATTATTCCCAAGATAGGTAGAACATACTTCATTCTTTCAGTCTCCAATAGCTTAGACAGGAATGAAGATCGATCCACAAGCAACAATATTCAAGATCGGCTTAGGGCTTATAGGGTTTAATATCGCTGATGTCGTAGACCCATTTTGGTGTGGTTGGCGCAACCAGCGCCGGGTTTGCAATCGTCAGAAAGCTCTCGAATGTCTGGCTGCTGCCTGCGGGCACCCGTGCAATGACCAGCGTGCTGTCGTCCCCGATGACGGTGCAGGTCTCGGAAGGGCAATCCTGCAAGGTCACCCGCAGTTGAAACGATGACAGGGCAACCGAGGGACTGTTGTTAAAAATCGTGCCCGTCACCTTGTAGCTGGTCGCCGGTTTTCCCTGTGTGAACTGTAGATTTGTAAGCTGCAGATCCGCGGAGGTTAGAACTGGGCCGCCGGCGGGGGCAGTTTGTGTGAATTGCTCGGCGCGCCGTTCGGCGCTTTGGGTCCAGATCACCACCGTTGCCATCATCGCAAAGGCTGCTGCAACAAACAGGGCTGGCGTTATCACACGCAGGAAGTTCGGAGAGCGGCTTGAAAGCGAAACAAGCGCAAGCGTGACAAGAACAACAACCAACCAGACCATGCAGTACCTCCGATGTCCTTATATAATCATAGACCTGCCGATCCGAAAGGGGCTGTGCCTTTGCAAGTGCCAAATTGCTCAAATGCAATCCTACCGCAAATGGGACTTGACAAACTCTCGCAGCTGAATGAAATTATTTTCAATGGTAGATAATATTATCACCTTGGAGGAGGCCGGTGTCGATGCGGGGAGGTGTTTTGCGTGACGATGAGTCCAGCATGGCGACCCGCGCCGCCTGGCTGCATTACGCCGGAGGATTGACGCAGGCGGAAGTTGCCAAGCGCTTGGGTTTGACATCGCTTAAGGCGCACCGCCTGATTACCAAAGCCAATCAGGAGGGATTGGTGAAAGTTTATATCGATGGTGATGTGGCCGAGTGCATGGAGATGGAGCACACGCTCTCCGCACGCTTTTCGCTGGATTACTGCGAAGTTGTACCCGATTTCGACACGGACGATCTGCCGCTGAAAGCGCTGGGCATTGCGGGCGCGCAGTTTTTGAAACGCGAGATTGAGCGGGAGGGAAACGGGCTAATCGGCGTCGGGCATGGCCGCACACTTGCGGCGTGCGTAGATAACCTGCCGCGCACCAGCAATGCCAAGGTGCGGTTCGTTTCGCTGCTGGGCGGGCTGACACGAAAGTTCTCGGCCAATCCGCACGATGTTATTCATCGACTGGCGGAGCGCACCGGAGCGGAGGCCTATGTGATGCCGGTGCCCTTTTTTGCCAACACGGTTGAAGATCGTGATGTGCTGCTCAGCCAGCGCGGCGTTTGCGATGTGGTCGATCTGGCAACCTCGGCGGATCTCTTGCTGGTCGGCATCGGCACGGTGGAGCGGGAGGCGTCTCTGGTCGCAACCGGCATGATCGAGCAGATCGAAATTGAGGATATCATTTCTGGCGGTGGGGCAGGTGAGGTGCTGGGGCATTTTTATGATGAGGCCGGAGCACCCATCGAGACAACCCTGTCGGACCGCACGTTTACTCTGAGCCGGGAGGATCTCGCCACACGGAGGATCGTAGCTGTGGCAGGGGGCAAGGGCAAAACCCGGTCTATCCTGTCTATTTTGAAAAGCGGGCTGTTGTCTGGCCTGATTACGGATGAGCGTACTGCACAAACGCTCTGTCTGGGGTGAGGCCGCCGGGGAGGCGGACCACCAATCTTTGCATACCGGTCGGGGTCGCCGGAGGGCTCGGGAGAGAGCGTGTACCCGCAACAGGAGGAGGAAGTTATCATGCATGAGAAGGAAAAAGATCTGATCAGCGCATTTATGCGCGGACAAGTCGACCGACGTGGTTTGCTGAAAGGCCTTAGCGCTCTGGGCGTTGGTCTGGGAGCAGGCGGTACACTGCTGAACATGATGTCCACAACCGCGCTGGCAGCGGATTTTGACTGGAAAAAACATTCCGGCAAAAAACTGAAGCTGCTGTTGAACAAACACCCCTATGCCGATGCGATGATTGCCAATCTCGACAGCTTCAAGCAGTTGACTGGCATTGAAATCGCCTATGACGTGTTCCCGGAGGATGTTTATTTCGATAAGGTCACGGCGGCGCTGTCATCCGGCTCCACCGAGTATGACGCCTTTATGACCGGCGCTTACATGACATGGACCTATGGTCCCGCTGGCTGGATCGCCGATCTGAATGAGTGGATCAAGGACCCGACCAAAACCAGCCCGCAATATGCCTGGGATGATTTTCTGCCCGGCGTGAAGGCATCCTGTGCTTGGAACGGCCAGCCGGGCGGCGCGCTCGGTTCGGACGATGCCAAGCAGTGGTGCATTCCGTGGGGTTATGAGCAGAACAGCATGACCTACAATCCGGCCCTGCTGGAAAAAGTCGGCGCGGAAGTACCAAAAAATCTCGATCAGTTGATCGAGACCGCTGGCAAGGCCTCCAAGGACCTCGGCGGTCCCTACGGCATCGGCGTTCGCGGTTCCCGTTCGTGGGCCACCATTCATGCGGGCTTCCTGTCGGCCTATTCCAACTACGGGCAGAAAGATCTGACCTTGTCGGATGATGGCAAGCTGGCTGCCGCCATGAACACAGCCGAATCCAAGGCATTCCATGGCAAATGGGTTCAGATGATTCAGGATGGCGGTCCGAAGGACTGGTCCACCTACACCTGGTATCAGGTGGCCTCCGATATGGGTGCTGGCAACTCGGTCATGATGTATGACGCCGATATTGCAGGCTACTTCATGAATGGCGGCGATAACAAAATGGCTGGCAAGCTGGCCTATGCGCCGTTTGCCGCCAACCCTGAAGCCAAGGCACCAACGCCGAATATCTGGATCTGGTCACTGGCCATGTCCAACTTCTCCAAAGATAAGGACGCAACCTGGTACTTTATCCAGTGGGCATCCGGTGCAGAACATGCCATTTTTGGCGCCACGAAAATGGACTTCGTCAACCCTGTTCGCCAGTCCGTCTGGAAGGACGAGATTTTCCGCGAGAAGCTCAACAAGGGGTATCCGGGCTACGTCAATGCGCATGATACATCGGCCCCAGGTGCGCGCATCTACTTCACACCACAGCCGCTGTTCTTCGATGTGACGACCGAGTGGGCCGCCACGTTGCAGCGCATGGTGAACAAGGAAGTGCCGGTAGACGAGGGGCTGGATATGCTGGCCGAAAGCATCAACCGGCAGTTCAAGGAAGCAGGCCTTGGCTAAACTTTAAGGCAACAGCCGGGCGGTTAAAGTTTGTCAGGCGGGAGCCGGTTTTCCCGAACAGACAAGCGATAACAAGAGATCCTGAAGTCTGTCTGTTTTAAACTGAAGCGGACAGACTCCAGCGCCCGGCTACCCTGACGATCAATCAATTATGGACCCGATCTGCACCGCGTCTTTCGCGGCAGCTTTCGGCTGTCTAAATTCAAGGAGCGGAGCTGTCATGGCTTCAGTGACAACACCACAGAAAACAGCTTCCGGCTTCAAGATCAGCCGACGCTGGCTTCCCTATGTCTTGAGCCTTCCAGCGCTTCTGGTGTGCATCGGCATCCTCGTCCCGTTTTTTACTGCTGTCGTCTATTCGTTTCAGCGCTATCGGCTGAGCCAGCCCTGGGCGCGCCAGTTTAACTGGGGGGAGAACTACCTTAATTTTCTCTATGATCCGGCCTTTTGGAATACGCTGAAAATCTCGCTGATCTATGCGGGCGTTACCGTGGTGCTGGAACTGGCTTTAGGGCTTGGCATCGCGCTCCTGTTGCAGAAGCGCACCCGCATCAACAACTTCGTGTCGATCATGCTGCTGATGCCGCTGATGACCGCACCGGCGCTGGCCGCACTGATGTGGAAGCTGATGACCAATCCGGGCTTCGGGATACTGAGTTATCTCGCCAGTCTGGTTGGCCTCCAGAATTTTCGCTGGGCTTCCTCGCCCGATACTGCTTTGCTGACGGTGGTTCTGGTCGATATCTGGGTGTACACGCCCTTTATCATGATCCTGCTTCTGGCGGGCTTACGCTCTCTGCCAACGCAACCGTTCGAGGCTGCAGCGCTCGATGGCGTGCCGCGCAGCTTCGTGTTTTTCCGCATCACGCTGCCCATGCTTACACCCTATATCCTGACGGCAACGCTGTTTCGTCTGCTGGATTCCATTCAGCAGTTCGACATTATCTACGCCATGACACAGGGCGGGCCGGGCAATACGCTGACGGTGTTTCAGGTGGAAGCCTATCTCAACTTCTTCCAGTCCACCAATGTCGGGCGCTCGGCGGCGCTGATGATCATCCTGTGGGCCATCACCTACATCCTGTCCAACATCTTCATCAAAAACTGGCTGCGGCTGCGCGAACGCGCCCGTGGCGAAGCGTGAGGGCAAACACAATGGAATCCACATCGCTTCTTGAACGTATCCTGCGCGGCGTAGCCCTTGTGCTGGTGGTCGTCTTCTTCATGTTTCCCATTCTCTGGATCGTGTTGATGTCGTTCCAGACCAATGAAACGATTTTGAGCGTGCCGCCTTCGGTCATCTTCAGCCCCACGCTGGAAAATTATCAGGCGCTGATTACCGGCAAGCTGACGACGGCGGCGGGAACGCTGGATATCGCCTTCATGCGCAACCTCGGCAATTCGGTGTTTCTATCGACGGCGTCCGTGCTGATTGCCCTGCTGCTGGGCGTGCCAGCGGCCTACGCCTTTGCGCGGCACAAGTTCAGAGGATCGGAAGATATTGCCTTTACGCTTCTGTCGTTCCGCTTTGCGCCGCCGCTGCTGGTGCTGTTGCCGCTCAGCCTGTATTTCCAAAAGCTTGGGCTTTCGGACACGTATTTTGGGCTGATCTGGGTATACCAGCTTATCTGCCTGCCGCTCATTCTCTGGATCGTGCGCGGGTATTTTGAGGATATCTCGGCGGATGTGGAATACGCCTACCGCATTGCCGGACATTCGTGGTTCGCGACGTTCCGCAAGATCGCACTTCCGCTGGCGGGCCCCGGCATTGCGGCTGCTGGCCTTCTCGCCTTCATCTTCGCCTGGAACAACTTCGTGTTTGCCCTGGTGCTGGCGTCCGCTGACAAGCAGCCGGTCACCGTAGGCGCGCTCGCCTTTGTGACTGCCTCAGGCATTCAGTACGGGCAGATTGCGGCGGCCATCGTGCTGTCCATCGCACCGGTGCTGGCGCTCGCCATCTACGCCCAGCGCTATCTCGTCGAAGGTCTGTCGCTCGGCGCGGTGAAAGGATAATCGCCATGAAAAGCCTTGAACTCAAGAATATCGTTAAGCGCTACAAGACGCATACCGTTCTGGACAATCTGTCGCTGACCGTTGCGGAAGGCGAGCGGCTGGTGCTGTTCGGCTCGTCCGGTGCAGGCAAAACTGTGCTGCTGCGCATGATTGCTGGCGTCATCGAGCCGGATGAGGGCGCGATTTTGATCGGCGGGCAGGATATGCGCGATGTGGAGGCCGAAGATCGCGGCATCGGCATGGCCTTCCAGAACTTCGCCCTGTTTCCGCATATGAGTGCTTACGACAATATCGCTAGTCCTTTGACGGTCGGAAAATCTTCGACCTCGTCCATTGCCGATGGTGTGGGCAAGGTCGCCAGGCTGTTGAAGATCGATCATGTGCTTTCGCACCATCCCAAGGCCTTGTCCAACGGGCAGAAGCAGCGCACAGCGCTGGCCCGCGCGCTGGCCGGGTCTCCGCCGCTGTTGCTGCTGGATGATCCGCTTCGCAATGTGGACGCCAAGCTGCGGTTTGAAATGCGGCTGGAACTGCCGCGCCTTCTGGCCGCGCAGGGTGCCACCGTTGTCTATGTCACGCAGGATTATAAGGAAGCCATGGCGCTGGGGGACCGGATCGCCGTGATGGCCAATGGCACGATCCGGCAGATCGGCACGCCGGAGGTGATCTACAACGCTCCCGCCGATATCGAAATCGCGCGGCTGTTCGGTGATCCGACGATCAATCTTCTCGACGTAACGCCGAAGTCCGGCCCGGATGGCATCTATGTGGAACTGTCCGATGTGCAGATACCTCTGCCCGGCATGCCGGTGAGTGTGGTGGGCAAGCCCTGTGTGCTGGGCTTGCGGCCGGAGGCTGTGACCTTCACAACCGTACCCGGCAGCATTCCCGTGACCGTGGAAGCCGAAACACCGCTGAACGAAAAAACGGTGACGCTGGTGCTGACGGCCCGTAAGCGCGAAATTCTGGTCTCGCGGCCAGCTGGTACGCCGGGTCCCGCATCAGGCGCTGCAACCATCGCTGTTGATGGCAGCGCCGCGTTCCTGTTCGACAAGACAACCGGTGCCCGCATTGAAAGCATGGCCGAGTATAGGACAAATGGAGAAGCAGCATGAGTGAGAGCGCGCTTCAGATCAAAGCCGTCGATAAGTTCTACGGGCCGGTTGATTACGGGGTTCATGCGGTTCGCAACCTCACCATGGATATCAAAAAAGGTGAGATCATCGCGCTGCTCGGCTCATCGGGTTGTGGCAAAACCTCAACGCTGCGCATGATTGCGGGCTTTGAGCCGGTGTCACGCGGCACGATTGCGCTGAAAGGCAGGCCGGTGCAGATGCTGGCACCGGTGCGGCGCAATGTGGCCATGGCGTTTGAGGGTTACTCGCTCTATCCGCCATTGACGGTGCGTGAAAATATGGCATTCGCGTTAAAGGCTGCCAAGCTGCCTCAGTCCGTTGTGGACGAAAAGGTTGCCTATATCGCCAAGCTTCTGGAGATCGAGGACATTCTAGGCCGCTATCCCAGTTCCATATCCGGTGGTCAGCAGCAGCGTGCAAGCCTTGGCCGCGCGTTGATCCGCGATGCCGACCTGCATCTGCTGGATGAGCCGATGGGACAACTGGAGCCGCAATTGCGGGCGGTCTTACGCGGTCGCATCAAGCATTACATCAAGGAGCGGGGACTGACCGCCATTCTGGTCACCCACGACCAGACCGAGGCGAACGCTCTGGCCGATCGCATCGCGGTTATGGAAGGCGGCGTGCTGCAACAGTTCGACACACCGCAGGAAATCAAGGAGCGCCCGGCCAACCTGTTTACCGGCACCTTTGTGGGCGAGCCGCCGATGAACATTTTCGAGGCGGCGCTGTCCGCCTCGGCTGAAACGATCCGGTTCCTGTTAAAGGATGGCGTGGCGCTGACCTATGGCGCCCATGAGTTTTCGCAGGAGGTTCGCGATACCCTTCGCAACCGCACACAGGTCGTGGTCGGCATCCGGCCCTATGCCGTGCGTCGCGACGACAACGGGGTCAAGGCGCGGGTATCCGTCAACCAGTGGCTGGGCGACCAGACCCATATCGCCGCAGACTTTGCGGGCGCAACCATAGTGCTGGTGGAGCACGACCGCACCCACCTGCAACCAGGCGAGACCATTGGTCTGAAACTGGACCCGTCCAGCCTGCATGTCTTCGACACCCAGACCGGCGCTGCCATTTCGCACGGGCGGGCGCTGGCATGAACCGCGACATCCTCATCGGTATCGACGCGGGAACTTCGGTCATCAAATCGGTGGCGTTCGACCGCAGTGGCAAGCAACTGGCCTGCTGCGCCGTGCCTAATACCTATGAAGCCATTGGCCGAACCGGCGTCGTACAGGATATGAGCCGAACCTGGGCGGATACGGCGAAAACGCTATTGGCCTTGGCAGATAAGGTCGAGAATCTGAAGTCCCGCGTCATCGCCATCTCGGTCACGGGGCAGGGCGACGGCACGTGGATGATAGACGCGAAAGGGGAGCCGGTAGGTAAGGGATGGCTGTGGCTGGATGCGCGCGCGGGCGATATCGTCTCGCGACTGCGTCAGGACGCGGGCGATGAAGAGCGGTTTGCGCACACGGCCAGCGGGCTGGCTGCCTGCCAGCAGGGGCCGCAACTGCGCTGGATGCAGGACACTGCGCCGGATATGCTGCGCGGCGTCGCTACCACGTTTCACTGCAAGGACTGGCTGTACTTCAAGCTGACCGGCACACGCGCTATCGATCCATCCGAGGCTGTGTTCACATTTGGTGATTATCGGACGCGCACCTACTCCGATACGGTCATTTCCTTCCTTGGATTGGATCGCTTGCGCCATGTTCTGCCCGATATTGTCGATGGTTCGACAACCCACCACGTTTTAAGCGATGACGCGGCACGGCTCTGCGGTCTGAAGGCCGGAACGCCGGTTATTCTGGGCTATGTGGATGTGGCCTGCACGGCCCTGGGCGCGGGAATATTCGAGCCCGGCACCGACACAGGCTGCTCAATCATCGGTTCCACAGGCATGCATATGCGCCTTGCCGCCACGCCCGACGATGTGCGCCTGAACCCGGAGCGCACCGGCTACACCATGTGTATGCCGATCCCCGGCGTCTACGCGCAGATGCAGTCCAACATGGCCGCAACCTTGAATATTGATTGGATTCTCTCCGTCGCTGCATCCCTGTTGAACGGAATGGGCATTGAGAAGAGCAGGCCCGAACTGCTTGATCATGCCGACCGATGGATGGAAAGCGCAACACCGCATCCGCCGATCTTCCACCCCTATATCTCCGAGGCTGGCGAGCGCGGCCCGTTTGTAGACGCTGCGGCGCGGGCATCTCTGCTCGGGCTTTCCATCGGCCATGGGTTTGGTGATCTGGTGCGGGCCGTGTTTGATGGGCTGGCCTTTGCAGCGCGGGATTGCTACGCGCAAATGGGGCCGTTGCCCACCCGCGTTCGTCTGACCGGCGGCGCAGCGCGCAGCCGTTCGCTGCGCCATATTCTGGGCGGTATGCTGGGTGCAGAAATTCAGACCAGCGAGCGCGAGGAAGCCGGTGCGGCCGGCACGGCCATGATTGCCGCCGTATCGCTCGGACTGTATGGCTCCATGGAGGACTGCGTGAAGGAGTGGGTAACACCCTACCAGCGCGTGGGCGAGCCTGCCGATCCCGACCTTATTGAGCATTACACGCGCGGCTTTGCGGTCTACCGCCAATCGCGGCTGGCGCTTCAGCCCGTATGGCCCGCTTTAGCACACCAACAGGAACAGACGCCATGACCAAGAAAATTGCCATTATCGGGGACCGGTTCATGCTGCCGGAGATTTTTCGCGATAAACTGGTGGAAGCCTGTGGGCAAGACCATGACATCCGCCTGATGGAGCAGCCATGGCCCGATGAACCGATGGAGCATGGCTATGCCGTGGAAGGCATGGACGGGCTCAAGGAATATATGGGCAAGGCCGATGAAATCGTTGATTTCATTGGCGATGCGGAAATTCTGATTACTCAGCTTGCGCCGGTATCGGCGGGTATGCTGGCGCAAATGCCGGACTTGAAATTCATTGCAGTGTCGCGCGGCGGTCCGGTCAATATTGATGGAAAGGCAGCCCGCGACGCTGGCGTTCTGGTGGTCAACACGCCCGGTCGCAATGCAAGCGCCGTGGCGGAGTTCACGATCGGGGCCATTCTGGCTGAAACACGGCTGATCCGGGTCGGCCATGAGGGCTTAAGAAAAGGCGAGTGGCGGGGCGATCTCTACCGCGCCGACCGCACGGGACGCGAACTTTCGGAAATGACGGTGGGTGTTGTCGGTTACGGCAATATCGGCACCAAGGTGGTGCGGCTTCTGCGGGCCTTTGGCTGCAAGGTTCTGGTGCACGACCCCTATGTGCAACTGTCTGCGGATGATCGCAATGCCGGGGTGGAGCATGTGGCTTTGGATGACCTGTTGGCGCGGGCCGATATCGTGACGCTGCACCCGCGCGTCACCGAGGAGACCAAGGGTATGATGAATGCGCAAAGCTTTGCGCGCATGAAGCCCGGAGCCATTTTCGTCAACACCGCCCGTGGCCCGCTGGTCGATTATGATGCGCTGTACGAGGCCCTGACCAATGGTAATTTGTCCAGTGCCATGCTGGAAACTTTTGCGGTTGAGCCCGTGCCGGCCGACTGGCCGCTGCTTCAGCTCGACAATGTGACGCTGACCCCGCATATCGCTGGTGCCTCCGTGCGCACCGTAACCTACGCAGCCGAGCTGGCAGCGGAGGAAGTGCGGCGTTACATCGCCGGTCTGCCACCCGTCAATCCGTGCTGAAGGAGAACGCGATGCGTGAGACCGAACTTCGCCAGTCGATCATCGACCATTGCCGGGGCATGAATGCCTCCGGCCTCAATCAAGGCACGTCCGGCAATATCAGCGTGCGGTTTGGCGAGCAGATGCTGCTGACCCCATCGGCTATTCCGTACGCCGATATGACGCCAGACATGATCGTGTCCATGCCGATCCATGGCGAATATGGCGCATGGGAAGGGCCGAAAAAACCCTCGACCGAGTGGCCGTTTCATCTGGATATTCTGCGCGCCCGGCCTGAGGTAAATGCGGTCGTGCACACCCATGCGATGTTTTCCACCATACTCTCCATAGCACGAAAGCCCATTCCCGCGGTCCATTACATGATTGCGGCGTTTGGCGGCCCGGATATTCGCGTGAGCGATTATGCGCGCTACGGAACAAAAGCTTTGTCCGATAACGTTATCGCAGGCTTGGAGGGGCGCTCTGCCTGCCTCTTGGCCAACCATGGAATGATTGCCACCGGCTCCAGTCTGGAAAAAGCGATGTGGGCGGCTGTGGAACTGGAAACGTTGGCAAAACAATACTATCACAGCCTGCTGATCGGTGGCCCGGTGCTTTTGAGCGACGCGGAAATCGAAGGCGTTCGATTGAGCTTTGCCAATTACGGGCTTCAGGAGACTTAAGAGATGAGCGCGGATGGAACGGTCTACGATCTCTTCGTCATTGGCGGTGGCGTCAATGGCGCGGGCATAGCGCGTGATGCCAGCGGGCGTGGCCTGTCCGTCGTGTTGTGCGAGAAGGACGATCTGGCGCAGGGAACGTCGTCGCGCTCCGGCAAGCTTGTCCATGGTGGTTTGCGCTATCTTGAATATTACGAGTTCCGGCTGGTGCGCGAAGCGCTGATCGAGCGTGAGGTGCTTTTAAATTCTGCCTCCCACATCATCTGGCCCATGCGCTTCGTGTTGCCGCACAATCCATCCGACCGGCCCGCCTGGCTGGTTCGTCTCGGCCTGTTTCTGTATGACCACCTGGGCGGGCGCAAACGCTTGCCCGGCACCCGCACTCTCAATCTGCGCACCGCGCCGGAGGGCGCGTTCATCAAGCCGCAATATACCAAGGGTTTTGAATATTCCGATTGCTGGGTGGACGATTCGAGGCTGGTGCTGCTGAACGCACTCGACGCGCAAAATCGTGGCGCGCAGGTCTATACCCGCACGGCTTGTACGTCTCTTCGGCGTGAAAACGGCCTTTGGGAAGTAGAGATGACATCCCGGAAAGGCTCAAATGGCGTCGTGACCTCTGAAAAAACCCGCATCCGCGCGAAGGCCATCGTCAACACAGCGGGACCATGGGTGAACGATATCATCGGGCGGGTGGCCGGTTTCAATTCGGCCCGCAATGTGCGACTGGTCAAGGGCAGCCACATCATCGTCCGCAAGTTCTGGGAGGGGCGGCAGGCCTATCTCATGCAGAATTCCGACAAACGCGTAATCTTCGTCAACCCCTATGAAAACGATCTGGCACTGATCGGCACCACCGATATTCCCTATGAGGGCAAGCCTGAGGACGTGAAGGTCGATGACACTGAAATCGCCTATTTGCTGAAGGCGGTGAACCGTTACTTCAAGCAGCAACTAACCGAGGCGGATATCGTTCATTCGTTTTCCGGCGTTCGCCCGCTGTACGATGACAATGCCGAAAACCCGTCTGCCGTGACCCGGGATTACATTTTTGAAGTGGATGACGTGAACGGGCAAGCGCCATTGTTGTCCGTGTTCGGGGGCAAAATTACCACGTTCCGCAAGCTATCGGAACATGCGCTGGACAAGTTGAAGCCGTTCTTTCCATCCATGCCCGGCGGGTGGACGGCAAACGGATTTCTTCCCGGCGGTGATATCGCCAACGCCGATTTCGAGCAGTTTCTGGCTGATATGAAGGCGCGCTATCCGTGGTTGCCGCAGGACTTGTGCAAGCATTACGCCCGACTTTACGGCACCCGTGCGCACGATTTGATTGGCGCTGCACAGTCGGTGCAGGATCTGGGCGCCGCGTTTGGCCCCCTGTTGCGGGAGCGTGAGGCGCTGTTCCTCAAGGAAACGGAGTGGGCTATGACGGCGGATGATATTTTGAACCGGCGCACCAAACATGCGCTGCACATGACAGACGGGGAACGCGACGCCTTTACCCGCTGGTTTGAGACACAGGAAAGCACGGACGTTATATGACCCAGACACTGGTGCTTGGCATCGACATCGGAACCTCCGGCGCACGCGCTGTCGCCATGGATGAGAGTGGAACCGTGGTTGCCGCCGGCGCGGCCAAGCTGGCCGAATTCAGCCGCGATCATCGTGACCCGTCGGTCTGGTGGCAGGCGGTGGAAACCGCCGTCAACGCCACGCTGGCGCAGATCGATGCAAAGTCGGTATGCGCCATTGCGATTGATGGCACTTCCGGCACGGTTCTGCCTGTCGATGCGCAGGGAAACCCCCTTGGCGTGCCCATGATGTACAATGACGCAGTGCTGGACAAAGACACGCTCGATGCGGTGGCTAGCCACGCGCCACAAAACAGCGCCGCGCATGGTGCTACGTCCGGGCTTGCCAAGGTACTGGTGTTTCAGGCGCTGGACGATGTGGCGCACATACTTCATCAAGCCGATTGGCTGGCTGGTCGCTTCACCGGTCGGTTCGATCTGTCTGACGAAAACAACGCGTTGAAGACCGGCTATGACCCCGTTTCGCGCGCATGGCCAGACTGGATCAGCGCCACCGGTGCCAATACCGATCTGCTGCCGAAGGTTCTGCCCGCAGGCACGCCCATGGCAACCATTTCGAGAGACGCTGCCGCACAATTCGGTTTCGCGCCCAGTGTGATCATCGTTGCCGGTACAACCGATGGCTGTGCATCGTTTCTGGCGACAGGTGCCGATCAGCCCGGCGATGGCGTCAGCGCCCTTGGCACGACGCTGACGGTCAAGATCCTGTCCGACAAACCGCTGTTTGCGCCAGAGTTCGGACTCTACAGCCATCGCATCGGCGATATGTGGCTGGCAGGTGGTGCATCCAACACTGGCGGCGTGGTGCTGGCCGCGCATTTCGATAGCGCCCGTATTGAAGAACTCTCCGCAGAGATCGACCCCATGACGGATACGGGGCTGCATTACTATCCGCTGGCCCGCCCCGGTGAGCGCTTTCCGATCAACGACCCGGAA
Source organism: Rhizobium sp. CFBP 8762 (assembly GCF_014841565.1). GTDB lineage: Bacteria > Pseudomonadota > Alphaproteobacteria > Rhizobiales > Rhizobiaceae > CFBP-8762. The sequence goes on along the minus strand of NZ_JACYUD010000003.1, from coordinate 318,097 downwards.
TTGCCGCCCGTGCTTACGCCGCGTCCGCCGGAGGATTCCGAGTTTTTGAAAGCCTTGTTTGAGGGTATTGCCGGTATTGAACAGCTTGCCTACCAGCGGCTGGCGGAGCTCGGAGCGCCAAAACTCAAGTCGGTGCGCAGTGTCGGTGGTGGGGCGAAAAATGCGGTCTGGTCGTCCATCCGCAGACGGCGGTTGAAGGTGGAGTTTCCAACGGTGTTGTCAGAAGAAGCTGCCGCCGGTGCCGCCCGCTTGGCACTTCAGGGTGCCAGAACAGCGGGTCTGCTGTGATGACCAGAACGCCTGAATCCATTCCCGGAATTGCGGCGCTGGTTGATCGTTTCGATTGTTTTCTCATCGACCAGTTCGGTGTGTTGCGGGACGGTCGCGGGCCTTATGACGGTGCGGCCCAGACATTGGATCTGCTGAAAGCCGCTGGAAAGCGCATCATCATCCTGTCCAATTCTGGCAAGCGCTCCAGCGAAAACGACCGCCGCCTGGCCAAGCTCGGTTTCAATGCCCAAAGCTGGGACTGGTTTTTGACCTCTGGTGAAGTGGCTTGGCGGCTTCTGTCTGCTGAGGCATCCGGCAGGGACCAAAGAAAATGTCTGCTTATTTCCCGTGACGGCGATGAATCGCCATTGGAAGGCGTTGGCCTGGCCCGAACCACACGTGGGGAGGATGCCGATGTGGTGCTGATTGCGGCCAGCGAGGGCGACGTCTACACCCTTGACCACTATGAGGCCCTGCTGGCTCCCGCCGCACGGCGCGGGGTGGAGTGCCTGTGCACCAATCCCGACAAGATCATGCTGACGGCTGACGGTACGAGTTTCGGGGCGGGGCGCATTGCCGAACTCTACGAAGAACTGGGTGGCACCGTGCGGTGGATCGGCAAGCCCTTCGCCGATATTTACGCGGCTGCCATGGAGTTTTTGGGACATCCTGACCCGGCCCGGACCGTGTGTATCGGCGATAGTATTGAGCACGATATTGCAGGCGCCGCCTCGGCTGGCCTGTCGTCGCTTCTCGTCAAGACCGGTATTCTCTCGACAGCCGATGACGCTGAACTGGAAGCGCTGTTTACCGAGCATGGTGCGGTGCCGGATTTCATCACACCGAAATTCATCTGGTAGGAGGCACGGTTGAGCTTTACGCTATCTCTCAATACAAACCCGCTGGTCAACCGCTTTGCCGAGCCGGATGATCTGATCGATACCATCGCCCAAAAAATCCGTATCGGTCACGTACAACTGACCCACGAGTTTATCAACCCATCCTGGCCTGCCGCAACCATCAGCAAATATATCCGGCAATTTCAGCGTGCGCTGACCCGCGAATGCGTTAAGGTCACATCAGGCATGACCGGCCCCTATGGCCGTCTCAATCACTTCGGCCATCCGGATGCCGATGTTCGGCGCTATTATACGGACTGGTTCAAAACCTTTGCCGATATTTCCGCTGAACTGGGTGCTGCTGGCATGGGCACCCAGTTTGCCATTTTCACCCACCGGGATTACGATGACCCCAAGCGTCGGGAAGCGCAGATGCAGATTGCCATTGCACATTGGCACGAGGTGGCAGAACACGCGCGAGACGCAGGCCTTTCCTACCTGTTCTGGGAGCCGATGTCTGTTGGCCGGGAGTTTGGCCATACAATTGCGGCATGTCGGGACCTGCATGAACGACTGAGCGGGCAAGACCTTGCGCTGCCGTTCCTCATGATGGTGGACATTGACCACGGCGATGTGACCTCGCCCAACCCTGACGATACCGACCCCTATGCTTGGGCGCGGGCCTTTCCGAAGGAATCACCGATCATCCACGTCAAGCAGTCGTCGATGAACAAGGGTGGGCACTGGCCTTTCACGGCGAAATACAATGAGGATGGCCGCATCACGCCTGAAAAGCTCTTGGCAGCAGTGCGGGAAGGTGGGGGTACGGACAACGAAATCTGCCTGGAACTATCCTTCCGGGAACGGGAGCCGACCGACCATCAGGTCGTCGAGATGATCCGGGAATCCGTTGAATTCTGGGAACCTGCGATTGATACCGGGTTCAACAAATAACAGTCGTTCGTAACATTATCTCGTTATCTTCTATGCACCATAACAAAATTGTGTTATGAAGACCTTGGAGTTGGCTTGCGCCAAGGGATGAGATGAAACCGGACAATCGGCGACAGGGCATTATGGATTTGCTCATGGAGGCGGGAAACGCCACCATTGAGGACCTGTCCGCGCGGTTCAATGTTAGCAAGATGACCATTCATCGCGATCTTGATGATCTGGAACAGGCTGGCCTGTTGCGCAAGGTGCATGGCGGCGCGTCCATCCAGTCCAGCGCGCAGTTTGAAAGTGATTTCCGCTATCGCGAAAAAATTGCAGCTGAAGAAAAGCAGAGCCTGAGTGCTGCAGCGGCAGCGTTGATCGAGCCGGGTCAGATCATCATCATCGACGACGGATCGACGGCGGGCGGCATCGCCGCGCATTTGAACAATATTCGCCCTCTGACCGTGATTACCAACAATCTCTCTGTTATCACGACCTTAAGCGGCGTCGCAGGCATTCAATTGATTGCTCTCGGGGGCGAATATTCGAAGAAATTCAATGGCTTTTTCGGCATCGTTGCGGAAGATGCGCTGAAGTCGCTGCGGGCCGATATCGCCTTTTTGTCTTCCTCTGCGGTGCAGGGTGATGCGGCTTTTCATCAGGATCAAGAGGTCGTTCAAAGCAAGCGGTTGATGATACGGGCGGCGCGCAAGCGCTATCTGCTGGTCGATCACTTGAAATTTGGCCGATCTGCCCTGCATTTTCTGACAGGGCTGGATGCTTTTGATGCCGTTTTGACCGGCGAGGGCGTTTCTCCTAACGCCGAACAGCACTTGGCGGAAGCCGGAATTTCTCTCAAAAAAATTGGACGGACGGTATGAGCAAGCAAAACCTTTGGGTTGGCACAAGCTGGAAGATGAACAAGACCCTGGCGCAAGCTTTGGACTTTGCCAAAGGGCTTGCCGATAACGATGCGGCACGTGATCCGCGCATTCAGCGCTTTGTTATTCCGCCCTTTACAGCTGTGCGTCAGGTCAAGGAGGCTTTGACGTCCACCAGTGTCAAGGTCGGTGCGCAAAACATGCATTGGGATGATGAGGGCGCGTGGACGGGCGAGGTTTCGCCGGTCATGCTGACCGATTGTAACCTCGATATCGTGGAACTCGGCCATAGCGAGCGGCGCGAGCATTTTGGCGAGACGGACCGCACGGTCGGTCTTAAAACCGCCGCTGCCGTGCGCCATGGTCTCATTCCCCTGATCTGCATTGGCGAAACGCTGGCGGAGCGCGAAGCGGGCGAGGCAGACGCGGTGTTGAAGCGACAGGTGGAAGGCGCGCTGATGCTGCTGAAAGATGCGGAAAAGACCAAGCCTGTTCTGCTGGCCTACGAGCCCGTCTGGGCGATTGGCGTCAACGGTATTCCAGCATCAGCCGATTACGCCAATGAGCGCCATGAATTGATTGCTGATTGGGCGGAAGCCGTGCTCGGCGTCCGTGTGCCGGTTCTCTATGGCGGTAGCGTCAACCCCGGCAACTGCGAAGAACTGATTTCCAAACCCGCCATTGACGGCCTGTTCATTGGCCGCTCTGCCTGGAATGTGGACGGCTATCTCGACATTTTGAACAAAGTTTCTGCTGTAACCCATTCATAACACGAAGGAAGAACCTATGAAAATCGCTATTGGAGCTGACAGTGCGGGCAAGCCGTTGCTGGACATTATCGAGGCCCATCTCGCTACCAAATCCGACCTGACCGTCAGCAATCTCAGCAAGTCCGGCTTTTATGCTGATCTGTCGCAGGGGCTGGCGCAATCCATTGTCGATGGTGAGCATGAGCGCGGTATTTTGATCTGCGGCACCGGAATCGGTGTCAGCATCGCTGCCAACAAGGTGCCGGGCATCCGCGCTGCGCTGACGCACGATACCTATTCTGCCGAGCGTGCTGCCAAGTCCAACAATGCGCAAATCATCACCATGGGTGCGCGTGTGATCGGGCCGGAACTGGCAAAAGCGGTCGTCGACAAGTGGCTGGAGTCGGAGTTCGATCCGAATGGCTCGTCTGCTGGCAATGTCGATGCCATCAACAAGCTAGACGCCTGCAAATAATGACAGGTTTCGCAGTCTGCGTTGATCCTCCCACGCGGACCTGCGATGTGCGCCCGGCAGCAATGCCGGGCGCGTTTCTTTGATCACGCAGATTTTTTAAAGCTGTGCGGCTGGGATATTGCCGCGCGCGCGTCAAGAATCGCTGCGCAGGCATTGGCCGCCTCGATCCCCTTGATCACGAAGTGATCGCGGAAGAAGGCCATATGGGCTTCGGATTCCTGAAAATGATGCGGTGTCAACACGGTGGACAGGATCGGCACGCCCGTGTCGAGTTGGACGCGCATCAGGCTTTCCAGCACGGTACCGGCGACAAAATCGTGACGGTAGATGCCGCCATCGACCACAAAAGCGGTGCCAACAATGGCGGAATAGCGCCCCGTCTTGGCCAGCGTCTGGGCGTGAAGCGGAATTTCCAGCGCGCCGGGAACATCGTAAATATCCACCGCATCGGCATTACCGCCAAGAGAGGCCCACTGGTCGCGGAAGGATGTGACGCATTGATCGACAATGTCTGCGTGCCAGCGCGCGCGGATAACGGCAATGCGGGTGGAGGGGTTGGTAACAACTGTCATGGTTTCAAGCCTTTCAGGTTCATTCGACATGATCCCGTGGGGCGAACACGCACAGACGCGAACCGCACATGCGGGTCGACCCTATGCTTGCTCTCTTTCATCCGGACTATACCGTCGGTTCCGGCATCGCACCGGATCTGCTGACCTTTCCATTTGCGGAAAGCGCTCGCGGACTCCAAGCATGCGCTTGATACCGCCGGTGGGGAGTTTCACCCCGCCCTGAGAACGTAACAGAGCCTACTATAAAGCGCGTGCGTCTTGCGTCAATTGTGTTCTTTTGCGTGAAACACGCGGATTGAGAACAATCTGTTCAGTTAATCTCTGACAATCAGGAGATCGCTTGCGGCAAAACGCAGATCGACGGTCGAACCGACGGCGGGTGGAACGAAGCCGGGATTGTTGAACATATCAAATGAGATGGTGCTGCCGTTCACAATCACCTTGGTGCGAATAACCGAGCCAAGGAAGCTGACGCTGACCACCTCTCCGGGGATGGTAACGTCACGCCCTTCCGTATCAAGCAGCGAAACCGATTCTGGACGCAAGGCCAGTGAGATTGCGTCGCCCGCATTGTAGCCGGTAAACGGTTCGCGTAGAGTAAACTGCTGCGGACCAATGGCAACCCGACCGGCGCTGCCATCCACCACAACCGCTTCCAGAAAGCTGAGCGTGCCGACGAAGGACGCGACGAACCGAGTGGCGGGATTGTTGTAGATCTCAAACGGCGTACCAATCTGGTCGGCATGGCCCGCATTCATCACGACGATCCGGTCCGACATGGACAGGGCTTCTTCCTGATCATGCGTGACGTAGATGGTGGTGATGCCGAGTTGCTGCTGAATGGCGCGGATTTCCTCACGCAGTGAAATACGGATTTTCGCGTCCAGCGCCGACAGCGGCTCATCCAGCAGCAGCACTTGCGGCTTGACGGCCAGCGCCCGCGCCAGCGCGACACGCTGCTGTTGACCGCCCGACATCTGGTATGGGTAACGGTCGGCCAGATGATCGAGCCGGATCAGTGCCAGCATTTCCCGAACGCGAGCGTCGATTTCGGTTTTTGGCTTGTTGGCGATTTTCAGGCCGAAGGCAACATTGTCAAACACGGTCATGTTGGGAAAGAGCGCGTAAGACTGAAACACCATGCCGATGTTGCGCTGGTTCGGCTTCAGGCTGGATTGATCGACCCCGTTGATGATGATGGTGCCGGAGGAAGGCGTTTCAAACCCTGCCACCATGCGCAGCGTCGTGGTTTTGCCGCAGCCGGATGGTCCCAGAAAAGAAATGAACTCTCCCTTTTCAATGGCCATGTTGAAGTCGCGCACCACATGGGTTGTGCCGTAGAACTTCTGCAAATTTGTCAGTTCGAGAAAGGCCATCTGAACCCTAAACCTTGGCTGTTGCTGCGCGATTGAAACGGGAAACCAACTGAATAAGGCCCATGCTGATCCATGTAATGGAAAACGCGATGACGGCCAAGGCAGAAGGTTCATAGGCTTTGTTGGCACCGACCAGTTGCAGGTAGGGGCCGAAAGCGGGGCGGTTGAGAAGGGCGGCCATGGTGAACTCTCCCATGACAATAGCGAAGGTGATGAAGGCACCCGATAACACACCGCTCATGACGTTGGGAAAGATGCAGCGAAACAGAATGGTCGGCCATTTCGCACCCAGACTTTCGGCCGCCTCGGTCAGCGTCGCTACGTCGATGGCCCGCATGGCTGTGTCCACGGCCCGGTACATATAAGGCAGCGACAAGGTCATATAGGCAAACATTAGCAGCGCATTGGTCGCTTCACGCGAGGCGGTGAACGGTATCCAGGACGAGGAATTGTAGAGCCGGAGATAGCCGAACACGATGACGATGGCGGGTATGACAAGCGGCAGGAGCGTGATGAACTCGATGATGGGCCGCACCTGCGGAAGGCGCAGGCGAACCCAATAGGCCGTCGGCACCACCAGCAGCATGCCGAAAATAATGGTAGCAACGGCCATCAGCATGGAATAGCCGAAGGTTTCGCGAAACTGAATATCCGCAAACACCGAACGATAGGCATCCAGCGAATATTCGCCGCGCCGCATGCGCAGGGAAAATTCCAGCGTGCCAATCAGCGGAACAACGAAATAAATGGCACCAATAGCAATGGCGATCCAAGCGCCCAATCGGTTCGCCTTCATTTCTGCCACCGTTCTGCGCGCATCCGCAGCCAGATATACAGCACGTTGGAAAGGCCTGTAATGACGATCATGCCCAGTGCCAGCGCGTAGCCAAGATTGGGATTGTGCAGCACATCACCACGGATTTGCGCGTAAAGAACAATCGGCACGATGTTCAGCGAGCTTCCCGTCAGCGCGTAGGCGGTAGCGATGGCTCCAAAGGCATTTGCAAACAGAAGAAGGGTTGTCCCTAGCAGGCTTGGCCACAAAATGGGCAGGGCAACCTTGCGCCAATACTGCCAGTTGCTGGCCCCCAAAATCTGTGCTGCCTCGCGCCATTCCTTTTTCAACCCGTCCAGAGCGGGGGTCAGGATCAGCACCATCAGTGGAATCTGGAAGAACATATAGGTGATGGTCAGTCCCAGAAAGCTGAGCAGATTGAATCCCGTAGCGTAGAGATTGAAACCAAACCATTCACGCAGGAAAACTGTAACCAGACCGGTGCGGCCCAAGGTTGCCAGAAACGCAAACGCCAGAGGCACACCGGCAAAGTTGGAGGCCACGCCGGAAAATGTCAGAAGGCCGGAGCGTATCCATGGCGGCACGCCCCCAAGCACGATTGCCCAAGCTAGAAAGAAGCCGATAAGCGCGCCGCCGAGCGATGAGGCGACCGAGACCTTGATGCTGATCCAGTAGGCGCCAAGAATGCTGGGCTGAAACAGATCGGCAATATTTTGGAGCGTAAACTCACCCGTTGGTGTCAAAAACGCGCCCGCGACCAGATAGACGGTCGGTACGATCAAAAACATCAGGGCAAACAGCATGAAGGGCGCAATGCCAAGCCAATCGACCACGTTTCGCCTGTTGATGCGGGACACGCGCCGCTTGGCAGCAATGCCAGGGGGTGCGCTTATGGTAGGCCCGCTGATAGGAGCGACAGGCGGCTGGCTCATGAAACTCGTGTCCCCGTTCGGGCGTTATGTTCACCCATTGTCCAGACGTAAAAGCCAAATCGCTTTGCCTGGAAATGCTTGAAGCCCCTCCGCCAGTGTGACGGAGGGGCAGACGCGCTTTAATTATTGAACGTTGGTGCCGACGACACTATCCCATTTGGTGGTGATTTCTGTCTTGCCAGCGTCCTGTTCTTCCAGCGTCGGGAATTTCGCAGCTTCGTAGGCGGCAGCAGGCGGAAGCTTGTCCAGCATCTCCTGCGGAACCTTGCCGTTCTTCACCAGATCGTTGAAGCGGATCGGATGGCAATAGCCCTTGAGGTAGCCAATCTGGCCTTCGTCGGAGTAAAGATATTCCATCCATAGCTTGGCGGCATTGGGGTGCGGTGCGTAGGCCGAAATGGCCTGCACATACACACCCGCAACCACGCCGGACTGGGGCACGACGACTTCCACCGGCGGATTGCCATTCAGGCTATCGCGCCAGGACAGACCGTTGTAATCCCACGCGATAATGATCGGCGTGGAGCCTTGCGCCATGGAAGCGGACTTTCCGATGACCGGCACGAAGTTGCCTGCCTTGTTGACCTCGGAAAAGAACTTGAGGCCCGCTTCGCCCGCTTTGACCGGATCGGTTTCGCCAGCAGCGAGACCGGCTGCGTAGACGGCCTGAACGGCCTGGCTGGACACACGGGGATCACCGGCCAGTGCTACGGAATTGGCGTAGTCAGATTTCTTCAGATCTGCCCAGTCCTTCGGCACGTCCTTGACGATATCGGTGTTCACGATGAAGGACAGAACGCCGTAATAATCGCCGTACCAGAAGCCTTCGGCATCCTTTGCGCTATCGGGGATGCTATCCCAGGTCGAGACCTTGTAAGGCTGGATCAGGCTGTCTTTCTTGGCCGATGGGCCGAAGGACAGACCGACATCGATGACATCGGGAGCCTGCGGGCCGGAATTACCCTTGTTGGCCTTGATGGCCTCAATCTCGTCGCCGGAGCCGGCATCCGGGTTCAACTCGTTTACCTCAATGCCGTACTTGGCTTTAAAACCGGCAATGATATCACCGTAACCACACCAGCTATGGGGCAGGGCGATGGTGGTGAGCTGGCCTTCCTTCTTGGCGGCTGCAATCAGCTCGTCCATGGATTGGGCTTGTGTCTGTGCCGTTGCGGCGGCGGACGTGGCAAGCACGAGAGCAGTGGTGAAAGAAAGCAGACGGCGTGTTTGGGTAAGCACTGTTCTTCTCCTTCGGGTTTGTAGATATAGCGGGTTTGTTCAAATGGCTGATACGCAAATCCTGTGTACGTTATATGACAGTCAATTTTTATTGTTTTGCAAGGGCTTATGAAACAGGCGGGTATCATCAAAGAGGTTTTCAAGTGTTTTCATACGCGCGCGCGTGCCCGCCCACATCCGGCTTTGAGCGGCCTCTATTAAAGCTTCCAATAAAAAAAGCGTCACGACGGATGAATCCCATGCCGAGGGTGCCTCGATCTGAACACGGAATACGATGCTTGCCGACTTGGCGGCAGGAGAAGCCCATTCGTCGGTCAACAGAATGACCTGCACACCACGCGCGCGGGCTAGGCTGGCAAGCCGCTCCATGTCGCGCTCGTAGCGGCGAATGTCGAACAGCATCAGAACATCGCCCGCCTTCATATCGAGCACCGAATGCTGCCATGCACTAGAGCCGGAGCCGATCAGCGTTACGTCCGGGCGAACAACCTGCAGATGAGTGAACGTGTAGGCGGCCAGCGCCTGCGTAATTCGCCCGCCGAGGAGATAAAGGCGACAGTCGGTATTGGCGATCAGGTCGCTGGCGCGGTCAAAATCCTGCGTGTCCAGTCCTGCCAACGTGTCGCGCAGATTGGTGTTCAGTGCATCGGCAAACCGGTTGAGCACATGGGCACCGGGGGCATTCGCCACCCAGCGGTCATGCTTTGCAATCGGGTTGCTGAGCGTTGCCTCCAGTTCCTGATGCAGGCGGGCCTGAAAATCGGGGAACCCTTTGAACCCCAGTTTCTGCACCATGCGCGCAACCGTGGGCGTTGAAACGCCTGCATTGTCAGCCACGGTGGTGATGGAACCAAGGCCGGAAACCGGATAGTTTTCCATGAGCATGGCCGCAAGCTTTTTCTCCGCACGGGTCAGCGTGTCGCGGTAGGCGACAATGACATCAGCAACGGTTTTTGCCGCTTTACCCAAGCTTTATCCCCACGCCGGTCTCTGCCGGCTTTCAGCGATTAAACATCGCGGCTGATAACAGTGTCAATCGCTATTTTGAAGAGATAATTTCAATTCACAGTTGACACTGGCGCCTGTGTGAAGAATTCTCTTCATTCCTGACAGCACAGGAGGGGACCTGAATTGCTGCGCCTTTTGACGGAACAGGACGGCGAGCCGGTGGGGCTGGAACGACTTGAGGGCAAGTCTCCTGTTGTGCTGGTCTGCGAACATGCCTCGCGGCAGATCCCGGTGCAACTCGGCACTCTGGGGCTGGATGCGGACGCGCTCCAAAGTCACATCGCGTGGGACCCGGGTGCGCTGGCGGTGTCGCGGCTGTTGAGCGAGGCACTGGATGCGACCCTTGTGTTTCAGCGGTTTTCCCGGCTGGTGTATGATTGTAACCGGCCGCCCGAAAGCCCTGCTGCCATGCCATCTGTCAGTGAAATCTACACCATTCCTGCGAATGCGGCCCTGTCGGATATCGAACGGCAGATGCGTGTGGACGAGATCTATACTCCGTTTCACCGTGCCATTCATGCTCTGATCGAAGAGCGGTTGAAGGGACAAATCCCGCCGGTTCTTATGACTATTCACAGCTTTACGCCCGTCTACCACGGTGTTCGCCGAACGGTTGAACTCGGTATTCTGCACGATGCGGACTCGCGCCTGGCCGATGCCATGCTGTCACAACACAGCCCGTTCCGGACCCTGCGCAACGCACCCTACGGTCCTCAAGATGGCGTAACCCATACGTTGAAGCTTCACGCAGCAGCAAATGGGCTGCTCAATGTCATGATAGAAATCCGAAACGACCTTCTCAGCAGTGAAAGCGGCCAAAGGGTCATGGCCGATACTCTGGCAGCGATGATGGGCAACGCCCTGTCCGAACTGACCAACCATAAGGCCCAAAAAGAAAAACACGGGAACAGCAGTTGACGGTGAAACACGAGGGAACAGGAGATTGAGCAGTGGAAACAAAGCATTCACAGGCCCCGGTTGTGGGTACGCAACAGGCGTCGGGGGTCAGCTACAAGACCGCTGATTCCAGCTATTTTGAAAATCGCGGTCTGCGGCGTTATGCGGGCGTATGGTCACTTTGGGCGCTTGGGGTGGGGGCCGTTATTTCCGGCCATTTCTCCGGCTGGAATCTTGGCCTTGCCAGCGGCGGCTGGGGCGGCATGGCGCTGGCTACCATCATTATCGCCATCATGTATCTGGGGCTGACCTTTTCCATCGCGGAGATGGGAGCAGCGCTTCCGCATACGGGTGCTGCCTATTCCTTCGCCCGCACGTCCATGGGCCCTTGGGGCGGCTTCATTACAGGCCTCTGTGAAAATGTGGAATATGTGCTGACGCCTGCTGTCATCGTGTTTTTCATCGGGGCCTATCTCAGCCAGATTTTCGGCACAGCGGAAACGTTTCAGCCGGTCTGGTGGATTCTGGGCTACATCATCTTTGTGGGTCTCAATATCATCGGTGTGGAACTTTCATTCCGGGTGACGCTGGTGGTGTGCCTGATGGCACTGGCCGTGCTGGTGGTCTTCTGGATTTCCGCCTTTCCCCATATCGATTTCAAGGCCTGGGCGCTGAATATCGGCCCGGATGGCACAGTGCTGGAGGGTGGCAATGGTCCGTGGCTGCCCATGGGCATTGGTGGTGCGCTTGCCTGCCTGCCGTTTGCGGTCTGGTTGTTTCTGGCCATCGAGCAATTACCGCTGGCGGCGGAAGAATCGATTGCGCCGCAGAAGGATATGCCCAAGGGCATTATTCTGGGCATGGTCACGCTGATCGTTTCGGCAGTGATGATCCTGTTTCTCAACCCCTCCATCGTCGGTGTCGGCTCGGCGGCGCTGGGTGCCTCGGGTGAGCCTTTGCTAGATGGATTCAAGGCAATTTATGGAGACACGGCAGCCAAGGCGCTGGCCCTGGTGGCCATCATCGGGCTGATCTCCTCTTTTCATACGATTATCTTTGCGCAGGGGCGGCAGATCTACTCGCTGTCGCGGGCGGGGTACTTTCCGACCTTCCTGTCGGTAACCCACAAAACCGGCAAGACTCCCCATTTTGCCATGGTGTTCGGCGCGTGCGTCGGTCTGCTGATCATGCTCTATCTGTTCTTTACACTGGATACGAGCACGTCCGGCGCGGTGATCGGCGGAACGCTGCTGAATATGGCGGTGTTCGGTGCCATGTGCTCCTACATTGCGCAGGGCATTTCCTTCATCATCCTTCGGCAAAAACATGCCCATATTGTCAGACCATTCGTCAGCCCATTCGGCATTGCCGGAGCGGTGGCCACCGTGGTTATTGCGCTGGTCACGGTCTACTTTCAGCTTCTGGACCCGGCCTACCGCGCGGGCGTCTATGGGGTTGCGGCATGGTTTGCCATCGGCATCGCCTATTTCGCGCTCGTCGGTCGTCATCGCCTTATCCTGTCTCCGGAGGAGGAGTTCGCGCTGGAGCAGCGGGAAAAGGCGTTTGGCTGAACGCCAGCATGTCGCGCAAAAGTGTGTAGCGGTTTTGCGATAACGACATGCTTTAATGGAATACCAGTGGCCCGTTTCGGGCTGCTGCTCAACGGATGGATGGAGGCGCGTGTGAGTGGAACCTATAGTTTCGAAGCCCTGAAGAAAGACGTGGCCGATGGCCGCATCGATACGGTTCTGGCCTGTCAGGTGGATATGCAGGGACGGTTGATGGGTAAGCGGTTTCAGGCCGAGTTTTTCGTGGAAAGCGCCTACGAGGAAACCCATAGCTGCAACTATCTGCTGGCCACCGACATGGAGATGGAGACCGTGCCGGGCTACAAATCCACCAGTTGGGCAGCGGGTTACGGCGACTACGTGATGAAACCGGACCTGTCCACACTGCGCCGCATTCCATGGCTGGAGGGCACGGCGCTGGTGCTGTGCGATATGCTGCACCATCACGACCACAGCGAAGTTGCGCACTCTCCCCGCGCCATTTTGAAGAAACAGGTCGCGCGTCTGGAAGCGCTAGGGCTGAAAGCGTTTATGGCGACGGAGCTAGAGTTTTTCCTGTTCGACCAGAGCTATGACGATGCCCGCTTGTCTGGCTACCGCGATCTGCAACTGATCAGTGGTTTCAACGAGGATTACCACATCTTCCAGACGACCAAGGAGGAGGATGTGATGCGGGCAATCCGCAATGGTCTGCAAGGCGCTGGAATCCCTGTGGAAAACTCCAAGGGCGAGGCATCCGCCGGTCAGGAGGAAATCAACGTGCGCTATGCGGAGGCTCTGACGATGGCGGACCGCCATGCCGTTATCAAGAACGGCTGCAAGGAAATCGCATGGTCACGCGGCAAGGCGATTACCTTTCTGGCGAAGTGGCATTATCAGTCGGCGGGCAGTTCATCGCATATCCACCAGTCGCTCTGGAGTCTGGACGGCAAAATCTCTGAGTTTCATGATGCGGATGGGCAATACGGCATGTCGCAGACCATGCGCCAGTATGTGGCCGGGCTGCTGGCACATGCCAGTGAAACCACGCTGTTTCTGGCGCCCTATATCAACTCCTACAAGCGGTTTGTGGCCGGAACATTCGCGCCGACAAAGGCCGTCTGGAGCCGTGACAATCGCACGGCGGGTTATCGCCTGTGCGGCGAGGGCACCAAGGCGATCCGTATCGAGTGCCGGGTTGGCGGATCGGACCTCAACCCCTATCTTGCCTTTGCCGCGCAGATTGCCGCAGGACTGGCCGGGATCGAGGGCAAGCTTGACCTTGAAGAGCCGTTCGTCGGAGATGCCTATGGGGACCGGACCGGGCCGGAGATACCGCGAACCCTTCGTGATGCCGCAAAAGCGACCGAAGGTTCCGCCATGTTGCGTGCGGCATTTGGCGATGATGTGATAGACCACTATGTTCGCGCCGCCGCGTGGGAGCAGGAAGAATACGATCGCCGCATTACCGACTGGGAAGTGCGGCGGGGATTTGAACAGGCCTGACTGACAAGTAAAAGCACAACGAGGATGATACCGTGACGATGATTCAGTGCATTTCGCCGATTGATGGCTCCGTATATGCAGAACGCCCGGCGCTGGATGGGCTGGCGGCTACGCGCGCTATCGATGCGGCCCGCGCCGCGCAGAAGGACTGGGCGCGTCGCCCTTTGGAAGAGCGTATTCAACTGGTTCTGTCCGGCGTGAAACGTTTGAACGAGATGACCGACGAGGTTGTGCCGGAGCTTGCCCATATGATGGGCCGCCCGGTCCGCTATGGTGGCGAGTTCCGTGGGGTTAACGAGCGGGCTGACTATATGGCAGGCATTGCTGCCGATACGCTGGCGCCCATCGTGGCGGAAGCCAGCGAGCTGTTCGAGCGTCGTATCGTGCGGGAACCGCATGGCGTTGTGCTGGTGATTGCGCCGTGGAATTATCCGTACCTGACAGCGGTCAATACCGTGGTTCCGGCGCTGATGGCCGGCAATGCGGTTGTTATCAAACATGCAAGCCAAACCCTGCTGGTAGGCGAGCGCATGGTGCGGGCTTTTGTGGAAGCGGGCATTCCCACTGATATTTTCCAGAACCTGTTTCTGGATCATGACACGACATCCGCACTGATTGCCGCGCGCAAGTTCAACTTCATCAACTTCACCGGCTCGGTCGAGGGCGGGCGGTCCATTGAGCGCGCTGCCGCTGGCACGTTCACGCCTATCGGTCTGGAACTGGGCGGCAAAGACCCCGGCTATGTCATGGACGATGCCGATCTCGATGCCGCCGTCGACACGTTGATGGACGGTGCCTTCTTTAACTCGGGCCAATGCTGCTGCGGTATCGAGCGCCTTTACGTGCACGATACGCTCTATGATGCCTTTGTCGAAAAGGCTGTCGATTTCGTATCGGCTTACAAGCTTGGCAACCCGCTGGACCCGGAGACGACGCTGGGCCCGATGGCAAACAAGCGGTTTGCAGCCGAAGTGCGGGCGCAGACATCCGAAGCTGTGGCCATGGGTGCCAAGGCGCTGATCGACAAATCCCGGTTTGCCACTGACGATAACGGTGCCTATCTCGCCCCGCAAATTCTGGTGGACGTCAACCACCAGATGCGGGTGATGCGCGACGAGAGCTTCGGCCCCGTTGTCGGCATCATGAAGGTATCGAGTGATCAGGAAGCCCTGTCCCTGATGAACGACAGCGAATTCGGCCTGACTGTCTCGCTCTGGACGAAGGACGCCGAACGGGCAGCCCGGTTGGGTGCCGATATCGAAACCGGCACCGTGTTCATGAACCGCGCTGATTATCTGGACCCGGCGCTGTGCTGGACCGGGGTCAAGAACACCGGGCGCGGCGGCGCGCTATCTGTCATTGGTTTTCACAATCTCACCCGTCCAAAGTCCTACCATCTGAAAAAGGTGACAGCATGAGCCTGACTGCCAATTGGAGCTATCCGACAGCCATCAAGTTCGGCGCGGGCCGGATCAAGGAATTGCCACAGGCCTGCGAAGCACTGGGCCTGAAAAAACCGTTGCTCGTCACGGATGCCGGTCTGGCAACCCTGCCAATCACGCAAAACGCTTTGGCGTTGCTGGAAAGCGCAGGGCTTGGCAACGCAATCTTCAGCGATGTGAAGCCCAATCCGGACGACACCAATCTGACAGCGGGTATCAAGGCCTATATCGAAGGCGGGCATGATGGCGTCATCGCCTTTGGCGGCGGGTCGGGTCTCGATCTCGGCAAGCTGATTGCGTTCATGGCAGAGCAAACGCGCCCCGTGTGGGATTTCGAGGATATCGGCGACTGGTGGACACGGGCCGACGCGTCCAAAATTGCGCCCATCGTGGCGGTGCCGACGACGGCTGGCACAGGGTCGGAGGTTGGGCGCGCTGGCGTGCTGACGAATTCGGCAACGCATGTCAAAAAGATCATCTTTCACCCGAAACTGCTGCCGGGCGTGGTGATTTGCGATCCGGAACTAACAGTCGGTATGCCCCGCATCATTACGGCTGGCACCGGCATGGATGCTTTCGCCCATTGCCTCGAAGCGTATTCCTCCAACTTTTTCCACCCGATGTCACATGGCATTGCGCTGGAAGGGATGCGGCTGGTGAAAGAGTATCTGCCGCGCGCCTATGCCAATGGTAGCGACATTGAGGCGCGGGGCCAGATGATGGCTGCCGCTGCCATGGGTGCGGTATCCTTCCAGAAAGGGTTGGGTGCGGTCCACGCGCTGTCTCATCCCATCGGCGCGGTTTACAACACCCATCACGGCATGACCAATGCCGTTGTAATTCCCGCCGTCTTGCGGTTCAACCGGTCCGCTATCGAGGACAAGATTGCGCGCGCAGCCGCCTATCTCGGTATTTCAGGCGGGTTTGATGGTTTTTATGATTACGTGCTTGACCTGCGCCGTGAACTTGGCGTGCCGGATACACTGACGGCGTTGGGTGTGGCCAGTGATCGCATCGACGATCTGTCGGCCATGGCGATCGAGGATCCGAGTGCTGGAGGAAACCCTGTTACAATGACGCTGGAGAATACGAAAGCGCTGTTTCGCGACTGCTTCTAACAAGAAGATGCCGGCTCTGTGAGCCGGCATCTTCTTTCTCTCGTCAGCCAGGTGCCCCATACTTGGATGTGATGGTGTCGCGCCAATCACCCACGATATAGTTTATGGTGCCGTTGTAGCGGTCGCCCGCTGTTGCGGGATCATACTTGGCCCATGCGTATTGTATGGATGCAAGCGCCTTGTACCACTCACCCGGTTCCCATTCCTTCTGATAGTCGTCTCTCGTCTTGTCATAGTCCGAGCCTGTGTTCGCAAACTCTTTGTGCGCAGGTTTGCGTCCTTCCACATAGTCCAGCAGAAAGTTTCCGACGCCGAGAATGGTCGCAGTCGGACCGTTGTCGATTGCTTTGTAGACGGTTGTCGGATTTGCGCCCGTAACCACGGAGCTTTCGTAGGCGCGATAGTCTTTGCTCATATAGTCTTCGCCCGTCATATATGACAGGGCATGACCAATGTGGATAAGCCCTGTCAAATCGAACACCACATAGGTTAAGGCGTCCCGTTTGTCGAAATCGTAGACGGCATTGTCAGCACGGAAGTGTCCGGACATATGCACGGCCACATCGCTGATCACATCCAGATTGAGTTCGCGCTCGTCAAGCGCTGCGGCAATCGTCGCCTGTATCGCCAGTGAATAGCCGGAAATGTTGCTGTAGTGCCGCTCGCGGGATTCGTTGCCGATATCGGCGCCCAGAAGCCACTGTTTCTGTTTCAGGTAGAAACTCCGCAGCCAGCTTGCCACCTGCTGACGCTCCTGCTGCGTGAACTGGTCCTTGACGTACCAATAGCCGATGGCAACCTCGATCAGTCCCTTTTCGTCCAAGGGGTTGCCGATCGGTTGGACAGCCTCGGACCCTTTCAGCAGCAATTGCTTTGCCGCACTCAGATCAGTGTCGTCGCCGGTCAAGCGCCACCGCAGGCCCATCAGATACACTTTCTCCAGATGCGTCTGAATATCCAGGCTAGTCGATTGGGTGGAATTGGCTTCCGTTTTGGCGTCTGCGGTCCAGTTTGCCATCGCACTGATAACTGCGTCGCGGGTACCGTTCGCCTCAAGCATGCCATTGAGTTCGACTGCACCCTCGACCGTTACAAATCTGCCGCTTCCATAATGTCTGAATAGTCTGCTCTGCGACATGACTCAATCCCTCCGTGCTGTGAGGCTGAATTGCTCTCACAGGTTTAGAGTAGCGGAGGCTTTGGCAGCGGGGATAAACATCGAGAGGATTTTCATGGCGGTGCATGTTTGCTTAGCCAGTCAAATGCTTGCGACTGTCGCTAAAAACGGCGATCAATCATATGCTTGGCGAGCGCACCGACGCTGTAAAAACTGGATTTGATACGTCTGAATGTATCGGGCGAGGGATCCGTTTTTGCGAGCGGAATGGCTGTCACATCCCCGGTTAGATACTGCGCGAGTGCGCGGCCGAAAACGGTGCCCGGCGCGATGCCCCGGCCATTGTATCCACTGATCGAGACGACATTCTCGTCCAAGTGGTGCAGTTTTGGCAGGTTGTTGTCTGTCATGCCAATACTACCATCCCACCAGTAGTCGAAGCTGATATCGCCAAGGAACGGGAAGATCTGGCGTACCGCGCGGCGGGCAAACGCCTGATGCGTTGCCTTTCCCAATCCGTCCAACGTACCGATTGATCCGTAAATCAGGCGGTTCTGCTGGTCCATTCGGAAGGATGTCATTACCATTCCCGTATCCCACGTACCCTGCCGTTCCGGCAGAATGCTGCGGGCGATGTTGTCAGACAGAGGTTTGGTTGCAAACTGGAAATAGGGCAGCAGGGTCAGCCCGTCCGTATGGGCGCGCCAGGGGGTATTCTTGACCATTCCACCATAGGCATTGGTTGCAACGATGACATTTCTGGCCGTGACGGACCCGTTTGGCGTCGTCAGAACCCAGAGGTCGCCTTTGCGGGTAGCGCCCATCAGCGGTGTATCGGTATAAATCCGTGCCCCCGCGTCCAAAGCGGCGCGGGCCAGACCACGGGCATAGGCAAGGGGTTGTATCGTACCGGCGCGTTTGTCCAACAAAGCGCCTGAAAAGCCCCGTGCCCCCGAAATGCTGGCAGCCTGCGCTTCGTCCAGCAACTCAACCGGCGCGCCGCGCTTTTTCCATTGATTATGCCGCGCCCGGATATCGGCAACACCGGCTTTGCCGAGCGCCATGTGAAGGGTGCCGTTTCGCACCGCTTCGCAGGGAATATCGTGTTTTTCCACCAGTTCGTAGACCAGAGCCGGGCCGCCACCAAGTTCATCCAGCAGGCGATTTCCGACCGTTTCACCCAAAGTGGCAATCAAGTCATCCGGTTTTGTCCACATGCCTGCATTGACCAGACCGACATTGCGACCGGACCCGCCAAAGCCAACCATGCGGGCTTCCAGCACCGCAACTGCAACACCCTTCTGTGCCAGATGGAGTGCTGCGGACAGACCGGTAAAGCCGCCGCCGATGATGGCGGTGTCGACGCTGATGGGACAATCCAGCGGGGCAGTGCGAGGCGCTTCCGGCGCGCTCGCATGCCAGAGATTGGGATAGTCGGAAGGTATTGCCATGGCCGGTCCTTGGGAAAAGGTTATGCCCTTCAGCCTAGCGGATCGCGAGTCAGATTTCTTATGCGTTTATAGCATGATGTTATGTGCTGACCCGTAACTGATGGTCTACTCGACGAACTCTACCGTCACACCTTTGCTGACCATTTTGGCCAGTTCCGTGGCGTCCCAGTTCGTGAGGCGTACACAGCCATGGCTCTGCGTCTTGCCGATCTTCGATGGCTCCGGCGTGCCGTGAATGCCGTAGGTCGGCTTGGACAGCGCAATCCAGACGGTGCCCACTGGACCGTTCGGGCCGGGTTGCAGGGTCAGGATCTTGTCGTTCTCACCCTGCTTGAAATTGATCTTTGGGTTATAGGTGTAGCCGGGATTCAACGCGATGCGCTCAACCTGCACCGTACCGGATGGGGACGGCGTATCGGATGAGCCGATGGACGCCGGGTAAGCCGAGATCAGCTTGCCCATATCATCATATGCCAGCACCTGCTTGCGCGCTTTGTCAGCCACAATTCGCGCAACCTTGCCCGTGCGTGTTTCGCCCGTGTTGACCACCTTGATAATGGTGCCGGGGATGGTGAAATCCACACCGGGGTTGAGTTCTTTCAAGAACGCTTCATCCATATGAAACTTTTCGGCCAGATTTTCCGAAACGGACGTATAGGAGAGATGCGGCAGAGCGGCCTTGTGGGCGTAGTCCTCTGGAATGGCCGCGACATAGGGGCCAGCAGCGTCCGAGGCACTGATGGTGTATGAAACGACAGGAAGTCCGCCGTTCAACCGAAGACGTTCCAGTATCTCGTCCGTATTGTTGGGATCGAGCGTCGCTCCGTTGGCCTGCTGCCAGGCTTCAATGGCCTTGGTCACATTGCTGCCCATGCGCCCGTCGATGACACCGGGTGAGAACCCTTCGCGATCCAGAAACACCTGCAGTGCTACCATTTCAGCGCTGGATTTCTTGGTGATCGACATGGCCGGTGGCAACTGCGTGCGGGCAGGCTGCGCGGGCTGGTCGTCAATCGATGCAAACTGCGAATCGCCCTGCATTGCGGGCAGGCTGTTTGGCAGTTCCTCGCGCACCACGGGCGGCGAAACAACATCATTGAACTGGGATACAGATCCTGTAACTTCACCGGTCGAAGAGCCGAAGGCATCGTCCTGAACCGGGCCAGGGGAGGCCGGGTAATATTCGTCAGCGGGCATCAGGGTCGCAATCAGGCGTCCACGCCGGTCCAGCAGAACCGTGCGGCCTTGTGCATCGCGGGCCTGTCGCGCCTCACCTTCCTCCGGCGTGTAGTCGAGGATATCGCCCTCCGGCGACACCAGCACCATGTCTACAGCGCGGTCATCATAGCGGCTCTGCGCCGCTGCAAGATTGGCCGTGAGTAAAACGGTCCCGAGTGCGGCAAAGTGGAAAAAGCGTTTTGTCGGTGTCACGGGATTGTACCTGTGTGTGGTTGTCTTCGCGGCTGTAAAGTCGAAAATAGACGTTTATATGATAAAGCTGAATTCATCGTTAAAAGTGCGTTAAAGTCAGCTTGTGAACCCTTATGGCATGCATATTTCGATGCGGCATACGCAACGACAACGCAAAAGCTCAGCAGTTGTTTCGTTGACGCAGGAGGCGCGATGGGCCTAAATGCCAGCGCTATACAGTTCAGGAGACGAGCATGGATATCCGCGAAATCGACGAGACCTATTCCGTTACCGGGCAGATCCAGCCCGAAGATCTGGATGCGATCAAGGCTATGGGCTTCAAATCCCTCGTCTGCCATCGGCCGGATTTTGAATCGCCCGACCAGCCCGTCTTCGATGCCGTGGCAGAGCGGGCAGAGGCGCTCGGTCTCGAAATCCGCCATGTGCCGGTGGGCCCGATGGGCGTAACAGCCGATGCTGTTGCCTTGATGGTGGATGCGCTGGATGAATTACCCCGCCCCATGCTGGGTTTCTGCCGCTCCGGTGCGCGCTCGACAGCCATCTATGAGAAAAGTCAGCATATGCGCGGCTGAAGTGCTTTAGTTCCTTGTGTTGTCGCATTGTCCGGACGTGAAAACGACTCCGTTTCCACTGGAATTGCTCTATATCACTGGTGACACTGGCGGTATGCTGGCTTGCTTGTTGGTGCGGCGTTCGCGCCATATGATGTAAAGCCCGGATGCAATGATAATGGCGATGCCGAGCCATTTAACGGCGTCCGGCAGGTGATCGAACACCAGCCAGCCAAAAATAGTCGCGGATACGATTTCCAGATATTGCAGCGGAGCGAGGGTTGAGGCGGGTGCTGCCCTGTAGGCATAGACCGACAAGACGCCTGCCACTGTTGCCGTAACGCCAACACCCAGCAGGTAGAGACTGTCGGTCATCTCCGGCATAACCGGATCAGCCGAGGGGATCGCCGCCACATGGCCGACCAGCAGGAGCAGTATCATGATGATGCCGCCCCATATGCTGGCGTAAAGCTGCATGGACCACGGGTCCTCATTTCGTGCAACCATCCGCGTCAGCAGCAGAAACGTCGCAAGGCTGAAAGCCGATACGACCGGCAGGAGGGCAATTGGGCCCACCTCCTGCATGCTCGGCTGGATGACCAGCATGGCGCCGAAGAAACCAACGGCGCAGGCAGTGTACCGGCGCCAGCCTATGGTTTCTTTCAGGAAAATGCTGCCCATGATTGTCAGGATGATCGGCTCTACGAAGAAAATGGCAATGGCATCGGCCACTTGCATGACCTTGAGGGTCGTGATGAATGACAGCATGGTAATGGCCATCAACGCACCGCGCAGCGCATGCAGGCCAGTCTTTTTCCAGGTAATATCGAAAAGAGTTCGACGACAGAGAACAATCGGCAGCAGAAATGCAATTTGCAGCAGAAATCGTGCAGCCGTTATCTGAGCCGCCGGAATGCTGGTGACAGCAAGCTTGGAAAATATGTCGATCAAGGGCGAGAGCAGAACGGATATGACCATGAGCCAAAGACCCAGATTTGCATCATTCTGCTTCACGCCATACCCTCTTATGGATCAACGACCGACCGACACCAGCGACCGATCGAATCATTGACGTCATTGCGTCCCAATTCCTGAAAAATCTCATGCCGCATGGAAGGCCATATCCGCAAGGTCACGTTGCGCATTCCGGCGGCGGCCAAGCGTTTTTCCAACCATCGAAGCGTCTTGCCGTTGTGTGTTACCGGATCTTGATCGCCGCCGACAAGATGAACCGGTAGGGTGAGACGAAGCTTTCGCAGTTCGCTCCTGGGCCGAGTCCGATAGCCAAGTGCCAGAACGTCCCGCCAAAGGGATACGCTGATAGCTTGCCCGCAAAGTGGGTCGGCAAGATAGGTCGCGACGTTCTCACGGTCGAACGACAGCCAGTCATAGGGCGTTTCGGCGTTGTCAACGCTGTCGGCCCACACGTCCAGAGCCAGTCGTGCCCCAACGCGGCTCGGTACGTCCGAGCCCTTCAGCATCTGTTCCACCAGCAACAAACCTTGCCCAAGGCGGGCCAGTAGCCCCATGTGGATATTGACGCCGGATAGGACCAATGCGTTCAGTTTGTCGGGGAACAGTTCAGCAAATCGCAGAGAAATGATACTGCCGAGGGAATGGCCGATGATGACAACCGGTAGATCTGGATGGCGCGCAACCGTAGCATCCCGCATGGACAGAAAATCCCGAACAACTGCGTCCTCGCCATGGCGCCACGCAAAGCGGCCCAGAGGCGCGTCGCACGCCCATGTATGCCCATGCCCGCGATGATCATGCGCGTAGACATGAAAACCAAATTGCGCCAAACACGCTGCCAGCTCGCCATATCGGTCCGAATGCTCCGTTATTCCGTGGCAGATCAACACGATCCCTCGCGGGCTGCCTATGGCCGCATGTCGGCGAAACGCGAGAACCGCTCCGGTTTCGGTTGTCAGGTACTCCAAATCCCCAAACACAAATTTCTCCCGCAAATCAAAGGAACGTCTTGTCAAATCTTTACATTCTAATATATGAATGAACTCTGTTTGTTCTGAAGGATGGAGGGTTCATGGCTGGGAAACTTGGCTTCGGCGTGCTGCTGTGGACAGTCATGCTTAGCACACTGGCCTGGGGGCAGGCCAGTCTGCCCGCGAGTGTGCCGGGCAGCGATAGATTTGTTTTTGCAGTCAGTTGGCAACCGGCATTCTGTGAAACAAAACGATCGCGGCCCGAGTGCAAAAATCAAGTTTCTACCGACCTTTCAGCAACTCATTTCACGCTTCACGGTCTGTGGGCAACTGGCCGAAAGTTTTGCGGTGTCGCGCAAGACGTCAAGGACAAAGCCAAAAAAAACTGGCTCGACCTGCCTGCTTTGACCGTGTCTCAAACCACACAGGCTGACTTGGATCGTACCATGCCCGGCCGCATGTCCGGTCTGGATCGGTATCAGTGGCTTGCCTACGGCACCTGCACGGGCCTGTCGCAACAGGCTTTTTTCGACAGGACGCTGGAGTTTCTGAAAGACGTCAATGCGTCTCCCGTTCGCGAAATCCTCGCCGAGAGTATTGGTAAGACCATCAGGCTCGATCAGATACAAACAGCTTTCAACACGGCATTCGGGGCGGGAGCCGGAGACAAAGTCCGTCTGCGATGCCGCAAGTTGAATGGTCAGGCCCTGATTACGGGTATCACCATCGGTCTACGAGGAGACATTGGGTCGTCTGATCTGCCCAAACTCATCGGTGCCGCTCAAGACAGCCGCGGCAAGTGCACCGAAGGGCTGGTTGATGCCGTTGGGTTTACCAAGCGAGAGAAGCCTGCGCCGAAAGCGCCAGTGCCCTGAACAGGAAGCAGACCTCGGTTTAGCGGATTGCTCCTTTGAGTGATTTCGCCTACATAGCGGTCCAAAGTTTAAGCATGTGGCGGTCTCTCAAACAACATGCGTGAAACCAGTGACAGAAGCGTGAAGCGTAACCTTCGGGCCATCGCACGCTTCGGTCGTTTTGCGGAGCAAGGAAAATGGCACGTCAATTCATCTATCACATGGCTGGGCTGAACAAGTCCTATGGCGCGAAGAAGGTTCTCGAGAACGTTCATCTGTCATTTTATCCCGACGCCAAAATCGGTATTCTCGGTCCAAACGGTGCGGGTAAATCCACGGTTCTGCGGGTCATGGCCGGACTGGACAAGGAATTCACGGGAGAAGCGTGGCTCGCCGATGGCGCAACGCTCGGTTACCTGGAGCAGGAGCCAAAACTGGACGACAGCAAGACAGTGCTGGAAAACGTCATGGAAGGCGTTGCGTCCAAGAAGGCCATACTGGACCGTTATAACGAAGTGATGATGAACTACTCCGACGAAACGGCGGATGAGGGCGCGAAGCTTCAGGACATTATCGACAGCCAGAATCTTTGGGATCTGGATAGTCAGGTCGAAATGGCTATGGACGCGTTGCGCTGCCCACCCGGCGACTCCAGTGTCACGAGTTTGTCCGGTGGTGAAAAGCGGCGCGTGGCATTGTGCAAGCTGTTGTTGTCGCAGCCGGACCTTCTGCTGCTCGATGAGCCTACAAACCATCTGGACGCCGAAACCATCGCGTGGCTGGAGAAGCATCTGCGCGAATACCCCGGCGCGGTGATGATGGTTACCCATGATCGTTACTTCCTTGACAATGTGACCGGCTGGATTCTGGAACTCGACCGAGGCCGTGGGATTCCTTACGAGGGTAATTACTCCGCCTACCTTCAGGCGAAAGCCAAGCGCATGCAGCAGGAAGGCCGGGAGGAAGCTTCCCGTCAAAAGGCGCTGTCGGCCGAGCAGGAGTGGATTTCTTCCAGCCCCAAGGCACGGCAGGCCAAGTCCAAGGCCCGTATCCGCGCCTATGACGAACTGGTCAAGGCGGCCGCTGACCGCCGCCCCGGCGATGCACAGATCATCATTCCGGTCGGCGAGCGACTGGGACAGGTGGTTATTGAAGCGGACAATCTTTCCAAGGGCTATGGCGATACGCTTCTGATCGATGGTTTGAGTTTCAAGCTTCCGCCAGGTGGCATTGTCGGTGTCATCGGTCCCAACGGCGCGGGTAAGACCACGCTCTTCCGCATGATCACAGGACAGGAAAAGCCTGATAGCGGAGATATCCGTATCGGCGATTCCGTATCTTTGGGCTATGTGGACCAGAGCCGCGATGCGCTGGATGGCAACAAGACCGTCTGGGAAGAGATTTCCGGTGGCAATGATATCATCAAGCTTGGCAAGCACGAAATGAACTCGCGGGCCTATTGCTCGACGTTCAACTTCAAGGGTGGCGATCAACAGCAAAAGGTTGGCAACCTGTCCGGTGGTCAGCGCAACCGCGTCCACCTCGCCAAGATGCTGAAGGCTGGCGGCAACGTGCTGCTGCTTGACGAACCGACCAACGATCTTGATACCGAAACGCTGGCAGCGCTCGAGGATGCGCTGGAAAACTTCGCCGGTTGCGCTGTTATCATCAGCCATGATCGTATGTTCCTCGACCGTTTGGCAACGCATATTCTGGCCTTTGAGGGAGACAGCCATATTGAATGGTTTGAAGGCAATTTCGAGGACTATGAGAAGGACAAAATTCGCCGTCTCGGCCCGGATTCGGTCAATCCCAAGCGTGTGACCTATAAACGCCTGACACGATAGTCAGGGCTACAAATGCACATGAAACAGGGCCGCGTCACTGCGGCCCTGTTTATGTCCGCCAGATGAAAGTTTCCACTTGTCTCGCCTGTCAAGATCACATAAAGATATCTTTATGTCTTGATTTTACTTGGTGGGAAGATGGATCAAAATCTTGGTCTGGATACGTTGGTGGATGTGCTGAAGGCTGCGGGCGAAACCACGCGGTTTCGGCTGCTGGCATTGCTATCTGCTGGTGATCTGACTGTTACGGATCTTACCGAAATCCTGGGCCAGTCCCAGCCGCGTATCTCCCGCCATCTTAAACTGTTGAGCGATGCCTCTCTGATCGACCGATATCAGGAGGGTGCGTGGGCATACTTCCGTTTGAAGCAGGAGGGGCTGGCTGTCGCTTTGATCGGCGAACTGTTGAAAGCCTCCAGTCCGTCAGATGCAATTCTTGCGCGTGATACGGAACGGCTTGCGGCGCTGAAGCAGGAGCGGGCTGAAAAGGCGCAATCCTATTTCAGCAGAAACGCCAAGGAGTGGGATGAACTCCGTCGCCTTCATGTCAGCGACACCGAGGTGGAAGCTGCCCTGTTGAAACTGGTTGGCGATGAGCCGGTTGATACGCTGCTGGATCTCGGCACTGGCACCGGTCGTATTCTGGAGCTGTTAAAGGATGTCTATCGACGCGGCGTTGGCGTTGATGCAAGCCGGGACATGCTTGCCGTTGCACGGGCCAATCTGGACCGTTCCGGTATCGTAAAAGCCTCCATTCGGCACGGAGATATTTTCAACTTGCCGCTGGATGGGCAGGATTTTGATCTGGTCGTTATTCATCAGGTTCTGCATTTTCTGGAGCAGCCGCAGCAGGCGATTACCGAGGCCGCGCGTATGCTTCGCCCCGGCGGACGGTTGGTGCTGATTGATCTTGCGCCCCACGGGCTAGAATATCTGCGCATCGATCACGCGCATATCAGACTTGGATTTGCCAAAACGACAATGGCCGAGTGGTTGGAGAAATCTGGCCTGCGCGTGGAAGAGGCGCAGGATCTTGAACCCGGTGCCTCCGACGGCAACCGTTTGACCGTGACAATCTGGGTCGCGCGTGACCTTCGCCTTCTTTCACTTGCATCGCAGGGCGATGCCGCACCACCAATGGTCGGGAGACATTGAGATGACGACACCCCTCTTAGACACGGATGCACGGAGCAAACTGCGCATCTCGTTCGAGTTTTTCCCTCCCAAATCTCCGGATGGCGAGACAGGGCTGATTGAAACTGCCCGGGAACTGGCGAGTTTCCAGCCGGATTTCGTCTCTGTAACCTATGGGGCGGGCGGGTCCACGAAGGAACCATCCCTTCGTACGGTGGACCGGCTGATCCATGAAGCCGGAATTGCAGACACCGCAGCGCATCTGACCTGCGTCGGTGCCAGCCGCGAGGACGTAGACCGTGTTGTTGACCAGTTCGTGGACTGTGGTGTGCAACGCTTCGTTGCGCTCCGCGGCGATGGCGATGGCGGGGTAGGCTCTCCCTATCAGCCCCATCCCGGTGGATACATCAATGCAGCTGACCTCGTATCCGGCCTCCGCAAGAAAGGTGATTTCGACATATCCGTATCGGCTTACCCGGAAAAACACCCGCAAAGCGCTGATGTCGATGCTGATATCGATATGCTCAAACGCAAGGTAGACAATGGAGCGGCTCGCGCCATTACCCAGTTCTTCTTTGATAATGATGACTTCGAGCGATATCTGAACAATGTGCGGGCGGCTGGAATCACCATTCCAATTCTGCCGGGCATCCTGCCCGTCCACAATCTATCCCAAGTCAGCAAGTTTGCCGGCATGTGCGGCGCCCGTATTCCCGACAGGCTTCGTGAAACGCTTGGTCCGCTTGACGACCGGCCGGATGAACGCACAAGGGTTGCGACAATGCTGGCGGCGCAGCAAGTGGCCGATCTGTTTGAGCGCGGTGTCCATGAGTTTCACTTCTACACCATGAACCGGTCGACAATGGTCGGCGCTGTGTGCGATCTCGTTGGCTTTCAGCGTCACAGCGTTCCCGTTCGTCAGACGGCTTAGCAATGCGCTAGAAACAGCGTGGTGACGACATGCAAAAGGCGCGACAGTAATACTGGCGCGCCTTTGTTATTGCCGGAAGGGTGTTGGTTCACGGCCTGCCGCAGCAGGCACTCTTGCCACTATACAAGCATTAGATAAAAAGCATTGTCGCAACAAACACGAACGCTGCACTGATCATGAGCACATTGAACGAATAGGTAAGTCCCATGGTCGATCCTCCTTGCGTTAAGGAGGGTAGAATACGGCTAAAAAAAGCCCTTTGGAAAGCAATAATTTTGCGCGGAAGTGCCCTAATGTGAGCAAACACACACTGTCAGGCGTCTCATCCTATTGATTTTACAACAGAATACCTGCCTTATTTTTTTCACAAACGTTGAAAAACGGTTAATGTTTCCGTCTGAAACAGCCTGTGATCATCAGCAAAGCGAGATTTCAGTGCGCGGAAACGCGACTCTGCAAGTCGCTGAGCATTGCGTTTGATTATTTGGAAACAGCCGCAACCCACTTCTGCCAGTTCTTGGCAGAGCCTGCAAAAACGTTGATATCGGTGTTGCCCTTGATTCCAGGAACGACGCCGGTGCTGGTATACTGCCAGAACGCCCAGCGGCGTGCCGTGTAGATTTCCTCTGGATGCTTGGCAACTGAACGGACCCAGAAATGGTAGTCCTGAAACATGCCGACGAGATTTTCCCGATGGAAGTCAACCGAGGTGTAAATAATCGGGCGCTTGCCGTAATAGGATTCGAGGCGGTCCATGAAGCGTTTCATTTCAGCCTGTACGGTAATGGCCGGCGGGCGATACGTGCAGGTTTTTGATTCGCCGTTCCATTCCACGTCCAGCACGGGGGGAAGGTGAACGGCCGATTTTGGAACATTTCGAATGAACCAGTCCGCCTGATCATCGGCTGAAGAACAGAAATAATAGAAGTGATAGGGTGCATATGGAATGCCTGCGGCGCGCGCGTTCTGCCAATGCTCTGCAAAACGGTCATCCACCCGATCCTTGCCTTCGGTCGCTTTGATGAAAGCGAAAGCAACACCGGAGTTGCGCACCTGACGCCAGTCTATGTCACCCTGCCATTTGGAAATATCGATGCCGTGGATGTCATGGCGTTGGGGATGTTTGCTGCCGAAATCCTGCGGATCCTTGTCATCGAAGCGCGGCGCAATCGATGCGGTAGACATCAAATCGTAATCAGTTGAGGTGCATGCGCTGAGCAGGGTGAGGATAGGCACTAGGGCCAGAAGTAGCCGACGCATGACGCTCCCGCAGTTTGGATAGGATCAGAATGCTCGGCCAGACTGGGCTGACAGAACACACATGATCTTTTCCACATCATCGTAAAAAATACGTTAGGATCAAGCGGTA
Organism: Rhizobium sp. CFBP 8762; assembly: GCF_014841565.1. Lineage (GTDB taxonomy): Bacteria > Pseudomonadota > Alphaproteobacteria > Rhizobiales > Rhizobiaceae > CFBP-8762. The sequence goes on along the minus strand of NZ_JACYUD010000003.1, from coordinate 288,883 downwards.
AATGCGTTGTCCCTTAAAATACCGGGGAATAGCTTATCAACGCAGTCCCGCTTCTTCCAGCAGGCCCTTGCGCTTGGCGTGGTTGTAGTAACCGCTGGCATATAGCATCACGGCGCCATCGTTCTTGTCATCGGCAACAAGCCACGCACCGCGCAGATATTTCGTCGCATATTTCAGGTTGGTTTCAGCATCAAAGAGTCCAGCGGGCTCACCCTCATACCCCATGCTTTTCGCCGTATTGTACTTGATCTGCATCAGCCCATAATGGCCGCGATTGTAAGCCTTCGGATTGTAGCGGCTTTCGCGCTTGACGACACGGTGCAAAAGAGATTCCGGAATACCATTCAGCTGTGCATAACGGCTGATCATGCGGTCCATCTCTGGACGATTGGACGTATGCGTTTGTCCCAACAGAACGGACGACCGGACTGGGCCGTTGTTACCAAGAGCCGCCATACGGCTGCCGGGGCGCGGGACGGGAATGGCGCCGGTTGGCGGCACGATATTTTCCAAACCAACCGGCTCGCCGATGTCGAAATCCGATTCCATCGCAGTCATTGCGACGGTTGGCATGGGCGGCATTTTGGAGGGGGCTGGGGAGGCGGTAACTGTAGCAGCCTCAGGCGCAGGGATGGAACTGCTTGTCGGCGCGGTCGCGGCGAGTGCAGCGACAGCGCCGCTGGCTTTCTGATCATTGGCATAGGCAGATGCCGCCAATGTTGCGACCCCTTCTGCCGGGGGGAGAGCGTAGGCGGTGGTCTCGGTGCCAGGCTTGGCAATCGGAACGACGGTCTGCACCGCCATGACTTTATCCATCGGCGTATGCTCAACGCTGGAGCAGCCTGCGGTAACTGTAACTGCTACCAGAGATGCCGCGCTAAGGGTGTGCCGGGAAAACAAGTTTCCGAATCGTGCCATGCTGTCGCCTTTGTGCTTCGAGGTCGTTGGACCCTTGCAAATCAGCGGCGCGTTAACGCCGGACGGAGACCTCCATTAACCTAACCATCCCAATTCCGCAAGCGCATGAACGAATTTCGAGACATGTTGCCGATTTGCACGACTGAATAACGGTTTGTTCCGAAGAAATTTTTATCGGGAAAACAAAGATCTAGACCGTTCGGTTGCCTAAATGGCTTTCCAGCTTTGGCCCACCGCATCCATCACCTCACCAAACCATTTTGGCGATGTGTCAAAATGTTTTCCGCCCTTGATGCGCGGGAATTCAATGACGCGGAGTTTGCCATTCTGGCCCTCATCATGACCGGTGACACCAGACACCTTGTTCAAGGCACTTTCCACGGCGAGGTCAACCATGCTCTGGATCAGGCGCAGGTCATCGCGGTTGGCAGGGGCGGAGCGAGCGTAATAGCCGGATTTCTGCACCATCGAGCGTTCGGCACCGAGCAGATTGGCAAACTGCTTGGAGAACCAGCCACCGACATTGATCGTGTCGATCTTGACGTGGCCGAAGGCATCTCGCTTGACACTTTCCCCGGCGCTTTCGCGCTCAGCGACAATGGCGTCCAGGCACGCACCTTCGCTGACGAACAGGGTCACGAAGCCGGTTCGGTCCATAACCTTGCGCAGGCGGTCTGCCTCGCCATGTAAATCGAAGCTGATTTCTGGCAGATAAATGCCGTCGATGTTTTTCAGCTCGGTGTTCATCATGAAGCCCTCAACAAACTCGGTGTTGCCGGTCATCTGCATATAGGCACGCGCGGTTGCCGCGGTCAGCCATCCGCAGTGGCGGCCCATCACTTCGTGGATCACCAGGGTGCGGGGCGCGGCACTCTGCTCGTTGCTGACATGGTCGAAAAAGCGCGCGCCGAATTCTGCCGCGGTCCATGCGCCGAGCGACTGGCGGATTGGCACGACGTCATTATCCACCGTCTTGGGAAGGCCGACGACGGTGAGATCGTAACCATGCGCGCCGAGGTAAGCGGAAAGATCGGCTGCCGTGGTGTTGGTATCATCGCCGCCAATGGTGTGGAGAATCGTCACGCCGTCATTGGCAAGACGCTCTGCTGCAACCTGCAGCGGGTTCTGGCCCTCCTTGACCAGTCCGCGCTTCACGCAATCGGCGATATTGGTCAGTTTCACGCGGCTGTTGCCAATCGGTGAGCCGCCGTGCCGGTGCAGCACATGCGCTTTTTCGCGCATATCCGGGGTAATGTCGATGCGGTCTCCCAGAAGCAGTCCGTGATAGCCGGAGCGATAGGCAAACAGTTCCGCCTCGGGCGCGACGTCTGTATAGCGTTCGATCAGACCGCCAACGGCGGAAGACAGGCAAGGGGCGAGACCACCTGCCGTCAGCATTGCAACTTTTGGTGTGCGCATTCTACTCTCCTCACCGGATAAAATCGGATGCTTTCGCAATAGCCAGCCCGGTGCGCGGGCGCAAGAGGCGGTGCGCGGCGAGCGACCGGATCGCGCAATGATCCACGAAATTGATGAGGGAGCATTACAAATTTGTCATCCAGAGGCGTTTCGGACCCGTATCGGGAGTATCGCCCTTGCAAACGAGGCCAATATTTGGTCTTGCTGCCATAGAGATTCAAGGAAAGATGAAGCCGCCATGTCTGTGTGGGATGCCCTGCTGAAAATGGTCAGTTCTGCTGGCGATACCCTTGCGGGCTTCGTGGAAGCCATCCGGACGCTGTTTGAAGGCGATCCGCAAACGCGCCAAAGAGTGGCTTTTTCCATTGCCATGATTGCACTCTCGGCCAAGATGGCAAAAGCGGACGGGATCGTGACGGTCGCCGAGGTCGACGCCTTCAAGGATATCTTCAAATTTCCCGATGATCAGGCGAAAAATGTTGCGCGGCTTTACAATTTGGCGCGTCAGGATGTGGCCGGATATGAGGCCTATGCCGAAAAGCTGGCGGGACTGTGCGCGATGCGCGAACAGAACTGCCCGATCCTCGAAGATATCCTCGACGGGCTGTTCCACATCGCCAAGGCGGATGGTTTGATTCATGAAAGCGAGATGGCGTTTCTTGGGCGGGTTGGCCAAATCTTCCACCTGACAGACGATCATTTCCAGCAGATTTCAGCACGCCATGTGCATGCCGACGGGCGCGACCCCTACAAGGTGCTGGGGGTGTCCCGCAAGGATGACTTTTCAACCATTCGCAAGCAGTATCGTGTTCTGGTGTCCGAGCATCACCCGGACCGCCTGGTGGCGCGTGGCGTACCGCAGGAGTTTCACGCCATCGCCAATGATCGTATGGCAGCGCTGAACGCGGCCTATGAAGAGATCGAAAAAGAGCGCCGCGCCGCATGAAGCGCATCTGTGACTATAGCCGCGCCCGTCCCATGCCGTCGCCCAACCATGGGGAACGGGTGGGCGGCATCGCGCCCGATATGATCATTCTGCACTACACCGGCATGCCAAATGGGCAGAGCGCGCTCAACTGGTTGTGCAATCCGGAAAGTCAGGTCTCCTGCCATTACTTCGTGCATGAGAACGGCATGGTGGACCAACTTGTACCCGAAACGCGCCGTGCCTGGCACGCTGGGGCCAGTGCGTGGAAGGGGGTAACGGATATCAATTCGCGCTCCATCGGCATAGAGATCGTCAACACTGGCCATGAGGGCGGCCTGCCGGATTTTACGCCGAAACAGATTGCGGCAACAATTGAACTATGTCTCGATTGTGGCACCCGCTGGTCCATCCGGCCGGAGCGTATCCTCGCTCACAGCGATATTGCGCCCATTCGCAAGGTAGATCCCGGCGAAAAATTCCCTTGGAACACGTTGCATGAAAAAGGGGTCGGCCACTGGGTCGCACCGGCGCCCATCGGTGGTGGTCGGTTCTTCCAGCGTGGCGATAGCGGCCAGCCGGTCGAGGCTATTCAGTCCATGCTATCGCTTTACGGTTATGCCCTTGAAATCGATGGCCTATTCGGCGAGCGCACCGAGGGCGTGGTGGCCGCGTTCCAGCGTCATTTCCGCCCGGCGCAGGTGGATGGGATCGCGGATATTTCCACCCTCGACACGCTACATCGACTGCTGGCGGCTTTGCCCGATTTTGGTGGTTCGTGATGCCCTGACAGGGCTGTTTCCAGACCGCCGACCGCGTTTTTCCATGGAACTTTTGCCTTCGCCACATCAAAAACAGATTGCGTCGTTTATTTAGCGCTCACTGAACAGCGGCGCTGACGCCTTCAATGTCTGGGCCGCATAGGACACCAATTGACCATGCATTACGCGCTTTAAGCGCCGGGCTGGTTTCTTGAGCGGAGACATCACTTACAATGACGACACCTCGTGTTGCTGCAGTTGCGGCAGGCTTTTGCATGCTTTTTTCCAGCCTCGGTATTGCCCATGCGAAAGGGCCGGACAGAACGATCAAGACCTCAGCACTCCCAAGCGCTACCCGCACCATAGGGTTTCCCATGCCCAGTCCCACGCCCAGGATATCGATGATGCACCCGGTCTATTCTCCCATGATCGTCAAGCATGCGCAGGCCAACGGAATTCCGGCCGCGCTGGCACAGGCGGTGGTGCGGGTGGAAAGCAACTTCAACGTCCGTGCCCGTGGCAGTCAGGGTGAGATCGGCCTGATGCAGATCAAGCCAGCGACAGCACGGATGCTGGGCTATCGTGGAAGTATCAAGGGCCTGTACGACCCGGAAACCAACATTCGCTATGGCATGAAGTATCTGGCCTTGGCCCATGATCTGGGCGGCGGAACGACCTGCGGCACCATCTTGAAGTACAATGCGGGCCATGCGGCCAGCCGTATGAATCCGATCTCCAAACGCTATTGCAACAAGGTCCTGCAATTGCTTAATTAAACCTCGGGGTTAAGGGGAACACGTTTGACGGATTTCGATTTCATCATTGTTGGTAAGGGTATGATGGGGGCTTCCGCGGCCCGCCATCTCAGCGCATCGGGCGCGCGTATTGCGTTGATCGGGCCGGATGAGCCACTGAACAAGGCCCGTCACGACGGCGTGTTCGCCAGCCATTATGATGAAGGGCGCATCACACGCTCACTGGATGGAAATGCGGTGTGGGGCCGGTTGGCCCAACGCTCCATTGCGCGCTACCGGGATATTGAAGCCGAAAGCGGCATTTCGTTTTTCAACGAGTCAGGCTGCCTGATGGTCGGCGACCTGTCAGGCGAGGGCACGTCTTTTATTCAAAGCGTTATCGGGGTGCGGGATGCGCTCGGCGGAGCGGCTGAAGTGTTGTCGCAGCCGGACATGGCGACGAGTTTTCCATGCTTTTCGTTCTCTTCTCCTTCCGTTGGCGTGTTTGAGGCCAAAGGTGCTGGCACCATCAATCCACGAGCGCTGGTGAGCGCCCAAACCGTCTGCGCCCAAAACGCCAATGTGGATGTGATCCCGCAGCAGGTTGTCCATGTCGAGGACGAGGCTGGCCGGGTGCGTGTAACACTGCGGGATGGTCGCTGGTACACTGCTGGCCGTGTGCTGCTTGCAGCCGGTGGCTTTTCCCGAAACGCGAACCTCGGCACTAGTGATCTCGACCTGACCGTCAAGGCGCGCACGGTGTTGTTTCTGGAAGTGGACGAGGCGCAGCACGCCGAATTCGCGCACATGCCTTCGCTGATCGTTGAAAACGGTCGACAGGAAGACAGTATCTACCTGCTGCCGCCAATCCGCTACCCGGATGGCCGCATGTTCATCAAGATCGGCGGAGACCCGGTTGACCGGATTTTGAACGGCGACACAGAGATTTGCGACTGGTTTCGCACCGATGGCAGCGCATCGGTCGGTGATCATCTGCATGCGATCGTCAAACGTTTGATCCCGTCTTTACGCCCAGCCAGTCTGACGACGAATTCTTGCGTAACGGTTTTTACCGCCCATGGGTATCCCTATATCGGCTTCAGCGATTCCAGCCGTCTTGCAATTTTGACAGGCGGGAACGGGGCGGCGGCCAAGAGTTGCGATGAAATTGGCAGGTTGGGTGCGCGCTTGATTTTGAACGGCACTTTTGATGCGCCGGAATATGAGACGGATTTTGCCGTTCACAAACAATAACAGATCACGTCCGGTTGGACGTGCTCTATGATCGTTTTGACGCAATTCCGGACGGAAAACCGTTTCACACTTTTCCTGGAATTGCTTTGATTAACGCTGGCAATTCCACGCCGCCTCCTTTAAGGACGCCCCCGATGCCAGTTGGCCGGGCAGCCGCGCTTCGCTAGGGCCGAAAGGCTGCGAGGGGAGGAAAGTCCGGGCTCCACGGAAACACGGTGCCGGATAACGTCCGGCGAGGGCGACCTCAGGGACAGTGCCACAGAAAGCAAACCGCCGCTTGTTAGCGGTAAGGGTGAAAGGGTGGGGTAAGAGCCCACCGCGTCTATGGTAACATGGTCGGCACGGTAAACCCCACCGGGAGCAAAACCGAATAGGGACAACGTGGGATGCGTAAAGCATTCCGGCTGGTTTCCAGGCCAGTTGTCCGGGTGGGTTGCACGAGGCCGGGCGCAAGTCCGGTCCCAGATGAATGGCTGCCACGTTCCGGTTTAACCGCCGGGGCCATACAGAACCCGGCTTACAGGCCAACTGGCATCACTTTTTTTCCCGTGTTTTAGCGCCTGCAAAAGGGCCGCGCATCCCCTTGAAACGATAGCGGTTTCATCAGGCATGGCATTTGTCATGTCGCTGTTACGTTCACTAATATTCGTGAGCGATTCCAACGCCTTGAAATGTGGTTTGTAACCATTTGTTAAACTTAACAGCCTATGAATATTCAATGGTGCCGGATGGTTTGTGTCGGCATTTCCCATTGACGCCCATATGGTCCCATGTTATCCCAAGCCCACACTCACCTAGGGCATGTTAGAGCCCTTTCACCGTACAGTTCAGGGTGGCCCCGATCAGAGGGCGGGATAGCGCGCACGCGTTTGTCCCTGTTGGCGTATGCGTTTTTGTCAGAGGGTTTCCGGAGGTGTTTTTGCCCGTGCAAAACCCGGTACAGATCATTGGAAGCGGCGGTAGTTCGTCATGAACCGGTTCCTGTCGAATGCGACAAACAAGATCGATGCGAAGGGGCGCGTGTCCGTGCCTTCCGTATTTCGCACAGTCTTGTCCGCGCTCGATATCAAGGATCTGTACTGCTTTCAGGACTTCGTGTTTCCGGCGATCAGCATCGGCGGGCCGGAGCTTTTGGATCGCTTCGAGCGCCAGATTGCCAGCGAGGATCCGTTCTCGCCACAAGCAAACGAGATGTCGCTCCTGATCCATGGGGGCGGGGTCTTCACGAAGCTCGATCAAGAGGGTCGGTTGATGGTCACGGACTTTATCCGCGATTTCACCGGTATCACCAAAGAGGTGACCTTCGTTGGTCGGTCGGATCATTTTCAGCTCTGGGAGCCGCAGGCATTCGAAGCGATGCAGGCGGAAGCCAGGGAAAAGCGCAGGCTGCGAGGCTTGCCATTGCCATAAGCTATTTCCGGTGTGCAGCGGTTTTGCGCAACGGAATGCGCAAGAATGTTGACTGGGGATTTTAACATGGCGGCAGTTCAAGCAGCGGGATCATCTGACGCCGGAGCTGATGAAGACAGCTCCGTCCGTCACATTCCCGTTTTGATGCGTGAAGTGCTGACGGCTTTGGATGCCGGACCTGGAAAGGTCATTCTGGACGGCACTTTTGGCGCGGGCGGCTATACGGGCCAGATATTGAGCACGGGGGCCGACGTGATTGCGCTGGATCGTGACCCGAACGCCATTGCCGCTGGCCGTGCCATGGAAACCGCGCATACGGGCCACTTGTCGCTGATCCAGTCGCGTTTTTCCGATCTTGCCAATCACGCGCCCGAGGATGGGCTTGATGGTGTGGTGCTGGATATCGGCGTGTCCTCCATGCAGATCGATGAAGCTGAACGCGGTTTTTCCTTTCAGCGCAATGGTCCGCTGGACATGCGCATGGAAGGCCGTGGCATTTCGGCTGCCGATGTCGTCAACCGGGCGAAAGTGTCCGATCTCATCCGCATCTTCGGTTTTCTCGGTGAGGAAAAGCAGCCGGGGCGCATTGCCCGCGCGATTGAAAAGCGCAGGCTGACCGAGCCGTTTTCCACGACCCGCGATCTCGCAAATCTCATCGAACTGGTCACGCCACGCAAAGCCAAGGACAAAATCCACCCCGCGACGCGTGTGTTTCAGGCGCTGCGCGTGTTCGTCAATGATGAACTGGGCCAGTTGGCGCAGGCCCTGTTTGCTGCCGAGCGTGCTTTAAAGCCCGGCGGGCGTCTGGTGGTTGTGACCTTCCATTCGCTGGAAGATCGTATCGTCAAGAAATTCTTTGCCGACCGTTCGGGCAAGGCCTCCGGCTCTAGGCACATGCCGCTGGTGCATGAGCGCCAGGCAACGTTCACGCAAGTCGGCAAGCCTATGATCGCGGCCAGTGAAGAGGAAGCCGCGCTCAATCCGCGTGCGCGTTCCGCAAAGCTGAGAGCCGGCGCGCGTACACACGCCCCGGCAGAGACAGATGATCTGTCGATTTTCGATCTGCCAAACCTAGCCGATCTTGGAAGCATGGGCGCTGGAAAGTGGGAGCGAAGCGATGCTGCGCAGTTTTGATATTGTCCTGATCGTCGTCATGACGGCGGCTGCCACCGTGACCTACACCATCAAGCACCGCGCGGAGCTGAAGCTGGAAGACGTGCGGCGACTGGATGCAGCCATCAAGCTGGAAGAAGACACGATCGACCTCCTGAAGGCCGACTGGGCACTTCTGACCCAGCCAAGCCGTCTGGAGCGGCTGGCGAAGGTCTACAATGGCGAGTTGCAACTGGTGCCAACCGATTCGACCCAACTTGTGCGTCCGAACGAACTGCCCATGCGCAAGGATGAGGTTCCACCGCCGCCCGAGACTGCTGAGAACGGCAAGCCGGTGAAGACAGACAAGATGACAACCGGATCGGTGGTGGCCAACTGATGTCTTTTCTCTCGCGCATCATGCTCAAAAAAAGCAAGGCTCACTTTTCAGCGGGCGGCAACAACCGGCCACCGGAAAGCCTGAGCAACCGCCCGTTTGAAGGCACCCGCAAGAAAAATGGCAATCAGGCCCGCAGCCGCGTTGCCATTATCATCGGTACGTTCACTATGGTCTACGTGATCATTGGCGCGCGTCTGGTCCAGTATGCAACGACCGAGCCGGAAACGGTGTCCAGCATTGGCCGCGCCGATAATCTGATGGCCTCGCGCCCCGATATTCTTGACCGCAACGGGGAAGTGCTCGCAACCGACATTCGCACCGTGTCGCTCTACGCGGAGCCGCACAAGATTGTGGATGCCGATGAGGCCGTGGAAATGCTTTCCACCGTCCTGCCGAACCTGAATTTTGCCGAAATACACGGCAAGCTCAAATCCAAGACCCGCTTTCAGTGGCTGCGCCGCCAGTTGACGCCAAAGCAACAGAGCCAAATTCTGGCGCTCGGCATTCCCGGCATCGGTTTCCGGCCTGAGAAGCGACGCTTTTATCCTGGCGGGCCCACCTCGTCGCACCTTGTCGGCCATGTCAATGTGGACAACCGCGGCGTCGCAGGCATGGAGCGGTACATCGACAATCAGGGTCTGGCCGACCTTGCCGCCATTGGCATGACCAGCGATGCCAAGATGGAGCCGGTCAAGCTGTCCATCGATGTGCGCGTCCAGAATATTGTGCGTGATACCATTGTGGAAGGCATGATGAAGTATCAGGCGATTGCCGCCGGTGCTGTCATTCTCGATATTCATACGGGCGAAGTGATCGCCATGGCCTCAGCGCCGGATTACGATCCGAACAACCCGACGGCCATGACGGCCATGGGCGACCCCGCCAAGAATGATGGCTGGATGAACCGCATGTCGAACGGCGTGTTCGAAATGGGGTCCACCTTCAAGACCTTCACCACCGCCATGGCGCTTGATTCCGGCAAGGTGACACTCAACGACAGCTTTGATGCCAGCCAGCCTATCCGTATCGGCGGGTTCACGATCAAGGATTTCCATGGCAAGCGCCGCGTGCTGTCCGTGCCGGAAATCTTCCAGTATTCGTCCAACATCGGCACCGCTAAAATGGCGGACCTGATCGGTATTCAAGGCCATAAGGAATTCCTGACCCGCCTCGGCTTGCTGACACGCATGGAGACCGAACTGCCGGAGGTGAAAACGCCAAGCCAGCCCAAGGAATGGAAGAAGATCAACTCCATCACCATTTCCTTCGGTCACGGCGTGTCGACAACACCATTGCAGACGGCCGTTGCGGCGGCGGCGCTGATGAATGGCGGCAAGCTGATTCCGCCGACGTTCCTGCCGCGCACCGAAGAGCAGGCCAATGAAATCGCGACCACGGTCGTAAAAAAATCGACCAGCGACGATATGAAATTCCTGTTCGACTGGAACGGCAAAAAGGGTTCCGGCCGACGCGCGCAGGTGCAGGGTTTTGATGTGGGTGGAAAGACGGGTACAGCCGACAAGGTCAAGAACGGGCGCTATGACAGCAGCCTCAACTTCAATGCGTTCCTTGCTGCCTTCCCGATGACGGACCCGAAATATGTGGTGCTGACCGTCATCGACGAGCCGAAAACGGGCGAGGGCGGCGCGAACCAGGCTGGCTATACCGCAGCGCCCATGATCAGTGAAATCATCCGTCGCTCTGCACCGCTTCTCGGTGTAAAGCCGCAGTTTGGTGATGATGGCTCTGCCTTGCTTGTGTCGTATTGAGGCAGGAAGAACAGGCCGCTGATTTTCTGTAAGACGAGGTGAACCGTGCAGGCCAGAACGCTAAACGACATTGGAGCGGATTTTCCAGAGCTCATCTCCCAGTTGGAGACGAGACCGGTAAACGGCGACATTGCAGGACTGACCGCTGATAGCCGTCAGGTTCAGCCGGGTTTCGTTTTCGTCGCACTGTCCGGTTCCAAAGCCAGTGGAGCCGCCTTTATCGAGGATGCGGTGTCGCGTGGGGCGGTCGCTGTGATCGGTGCAGAAGCGAATGTCGAGAACACCGTTCCTTATTATTCTGTCAACGAACCAAGGCGCTTTCTGGCGATGGCTGCGGCGCGGTTCTATGGTTCACAGCCCGCAACCATGGTTGCGGTCACCGGCACAGCGGGCAAGACCTCAGTCGCATCCTTCACCCGGCAGATCTGGGCGCATGCGGGACATGTAAGCGCCATGATCGGCACCACCGGCGTGGTTGCACCGGGCCGCAATCATTATGGCTCCCTGACAACCCCGGACCCGGTCACCCTGCACCAGTTGCTGGCAGAACTTGCCGAAAGCGGCGTGACCCATGCGGCCATGGAGGCGTCCAGCCATGGTCTGGATCAAAGCCGTCTGGATGGCGTGACCCTGGCTGCGGCGGGCTTCACCAATCTCGGGCGTGATCATATGGATTACCACCCCACCGTTGAAGACTATATGGCCGCCAAGATGCGCCTGTTCCGCACGCTGTTGCCCAAGGGCGCACCGGCGGTGATTTTTGCCGATGATCCGTGGTCGCAGGCTGCAATCGATGCTGCGCGTGATGCAGGACAAGAGGTGCGCACCGTCGGGCGCAAGGGCACCTATCTGACCCTGAAGCGCGTCGAGCATTTCCGCCACAAGCAGATGGCGGAAATCCATATCGACGGGGAAATTTATGAGGTGCATATCCCCCTTGCCGGTGATTTCCAGATTGCCAATGCGCTGGTTGCCGCCGGTCTGGCAATGGCCACCGGCGTGGATGCACGCACCGCGATGGCGGCGCTGGAGAAGCTGGAGGGCGCATCCGGTCGGCTGGAGCTGGTAGGGCAGACAACAGATGGTGCGCTCGCCTATGTCGATTACGCCCATAAGCCCGACGCGCTGGAAAATGTGTTGTCGTCCGTGCGGCCTTTCACGACTGGCCGCGTCATCGTTGTGTTTGGCTGTGGTGGTGACCGTGACCGCGGCAAGCGGCCGCTGATGGGCGAGATCGCGTGCCGTTTGGCCGATGTGGTGATCGTCACCGATGACAATCCGCGCTCGGAAGTGCCTGCCGCCATCCGCGCCGACATCATGGCTGCGGCCAAGGGTGCCACGGAAATTGATGATCGTGCGAAAGCCATTCACACGGCGGTTTCTCTGCTGAAAAGCGGCGACACGCTGATCGTTGCGGGCAAGGGGCATGAAGAGGGGCAGACCATCGGCACGGTCACCATGCCCTTTTCAGACCATGCGGAACTTCGCAAGGCCTTGTCCAGCAAAGCATCGGCATCCGGGGGAGCATGAGCATGAATTGGCTTTGGACAACCAGCGATCTCATGGCGGCCATGCAGGGCCGCCCGGTCGGCGCGCTACCGGAGGGCATCACCGGCATTGCCATCGATAGCCGAGCGATTACGAAGGGGGATGCTTTCTTCGCCATCAAGGGTGATCGCGTCGATGGGCACAACTTCGCCAGCATGGCAATGGCCAACGGCGCAGCGCTGCTGGTGGTGAGCGAGGGCAAGCTGCCCGCACTCGGCAAGCTGACGGCACCGATGATCGTCGTGGACGATGTGTTGCACGCCATGGAGCGGCTGGGGTGTGCGGCGCGCGATCGCTCCGCCGCCAAAATCATTGCAGTGACGGGCTCTGTCGGCAAAACAACGACAAAGGAATTGTTGCGCACGGCGCTTAAGCCCCTCGGTCGGGTTCATGCGTCTGTCGCGTCCTTCAACAACCATTGGGGCGTGCCGCTGACGCTTGCCCGAATGCCTGAAAATACCGAGTTCGGCATTTTCGAAATCGGCATGAATCATCCCGGCGAAATCCGTCCACTGACGCGTATGGTGCGTCCGCATGTGGCGATTGTGACCAATATTGCGCCAGCGCATATCGGGAATTTCAGCGGCATCGAGGAGATTGCAGCCGCCAAGGCCGAAATTTTTGAAGGTCTGGTCGACGGGGGTCACGCCATCATCAACCGCGACAATGAGATGTATGAGACCCTCGACAAGGCCGCACAGGAGGAGGGCGTCACGCATATCCATACGTTCGGCACCAATCCGAAGGCGGATTTCCGGATGGCTGAGTTTGCCGGCTCTGCCGAATCCTCGGTGCTCTGGGCGGCACTTGGCAACCGAACGCTGGAGGTGACGCTGGGAGCGCCCGGCCGTCATGTGGCGGAAAACGCGCTGGCCGTGCTCGGCGCGGTTTCGGTATTGCACGGCAATATCGATCAGGCGGTCCATGCGCTTGCTGATTTCAGCGCCGGTAGCGGACGAGGCAAGCGCCGTCGTCTCTTGATTGGGGCGGGTAGCTTCACGCTGATTGATGAGAGTTATAACGCCAACCCATCATCCATGCGTGCAGCTCTGTCCCTGCTTGGCGGTGCGGTGCCGACTGGCGACGGGCGTCGCGTGGCGGTGCTGGGTGATATGCGCGAGCTGGGGCATCAATCAGCAGCCCTCCATACCGATCTCGTGCAGCCAATTGCCGACTCACAGGCCGACGTTCTCTTTCTGGGCGGTATCGATATTGGCGGTCTGCCGGATCATCTGCCCGAAACGCTTGACGTTCACTATCGCGAAACTGCGCAGGAACTGGCGCCGCTGGTGGTGGAAACGGTCCGCGCAGGCGATGTGGTCATGATCAAAGCTTCCTTGAGTGTCGGTTTCGGGCAGATTGTCGCTGCCCTTCTTGACAAGTATCCGCCATTTGCCGACACGAAGCCGGTTCTCGAATAACTACGCGTATCCGGCGCGGCCCGCACGGTCAAAACCGGAGAAAAGGTTTCTTTATGCTGATCTGGCTCGTTGAACTGGCCGACCACTTTCAATTTTTCAATCTGTTTCGCTACATCACGTTTCGGACAGGTGCGGCCCTGTTTACCTCGGCGCTGATTGTCTTTCTGTTCGGTCCCCGGATGATTGCATCGCTGCGGGTGCGCCAAGGGCGCGGCCAGCCCATCCGGGCCGATGGACCGCAGACGCATTTCAAGAAAGCCGGAACGCCGACGATGGGCGGGCTGATGATTCTTGCCGGTATTGTTGGCGGGTCGCTGCTATGGGCTGATCTGTCGAATGTCTACGTGGTTGCGGTGCTTCTGGTCACGCTCGGCTTCGGTGCCATCGGCTTTTACGATGACTATCTGAAGGTCACGAAACAGACGGACAAAGGATTTTCCGGCAAAGCCCGGCTTGGGCTGGAATTCCTGATTGCAGGTATCGCCGTCTTTTTCATGATGCGCGCGGCGTTGTCGGCGGGCACGGCGGGTTCCACATTCGGCACCTCGGTTACGTTCCCGTTCTTCAAGGCGCTGACATTCAACCTCGGCTATTTCTTTATCATCTTCGGCGGCTTCGTTATCGTTTCGGCGGGCAATGCGGTCAACCTGACAGACGGACTTGATGGTCTTGCCATTGTGCCGGTCATGATTGCCGCGGCGTCTTTTGGTGTGATTGCCTATCTCGCGGGCAATGCGGTGTTTGCCAACTATCTGCAGATTCACTTCGTGCCGGGTACGGGCGAGCTGGCGGTGATACTGGGCGCGGTGATTGGCGCAGGGCTCGGCTTCCTTTGGTTCAATGCGCCTCCTGCCGCTATCTTCATGGGCGACACGGGTTCGTTGGCTCTGGGCGGTTTGATCGGCACTGTGGCTGTTGCCACCAAGCACGAAATCGTCATGGCCATTATCGGCGGTCTGTTCGTCATGGAAACCTTGTCGGTGATTATTCAGGTCGGGTTCTTCAAGCTGACCGGACGCCGTGTGTTTCTGATGGCGCCAATCCACCACCATTTCGAAAAACTCGGCTGGACGGAAAGTCAGGTTGTTGTCCGGTTCTGGATTATCGCGGTTATTCTGGCGATGATCGGCCTTTCCACCCTCAAGCTGCGGTAGAACCATGATCGCGGTCTCCACCTTTTCCGGCAAAACGGTTGCGCTTTTTGGGCTTGGCGGCTCCGGCATCGCCACGGCGCAGGCGCTTGTGGCCGGTGGTGCGCGCGTGGTGGCATGGGACGATACGCAAGCGAGCGTGGAAAAAGCTGCCAGCGAGGGCATTCCCACGGGGGATTTGCGGGATATTGACTGGGCCAGCGTTTCAGCTTTTGTCCTGTCTCCCGGCGTGCCGCTCACGCACCCCGTGCCGCACTGGAGTGTCGATCTCGCGCGCGCGGCTGGCGTGGAGATCATTGGAGATGTGGAACTGTTCGCCCGAGAGCGGGCAGCGCATGCGCCCGATTGCCCGCTGATTGCCATTACCGGCACCAACGGCAAATCCACCACAACGGCGTTGATAGCCCATATCCTGCGCTCAAGCGGACGCGACACGCAAATGGGCGGCAATATTGGTCGTGCGGTGCTGACGCTCGACCCACCGAAAGGTGAGCGCTTTTACGTCATCGAATGCTCGTCCTATCAGATTGATCTTGCGCCATCGTTGAACCCAACCGTTGGAATTTTGCTGAATTTGACGCCGGACCATCTCGACCGGCACGGTGATATGGCAGGCTACGCAGCGATCAAGGAGCGTCTGGTGCTCCAAAGCGATGTTGCCGTCGTGGGCGTCGATGACAGCTTTTCCAGTGCTATTGCAGACCGGCTGTCGATGAACGGTCATTCCGTGCAGCGCATTTCACGCAGATTGCCTGTTACTGATGGCCTTTTTGCGGATGGACCAATCCTTTTCCGTGCGGAGGCAGGAGCGGTCACGAACCTTGCCGATTTGTCCGGCATCTCTACGCTGCGCGGCAGCCACAACGCACAAAATGCGTGTGCGGCGATTGCGGCCTGCCTTGCGGTGGGCGTGTCACTGGACGACATCATCAAAGCCGTGGCAGATTTCCCCGGTCTTGCCCACCGTATGCAGCCAGTTGCCAAGCGTGGCAGGGTGGTCTTCGTCAATGACAGCAAGGCAACCAACGCGGATGCAACGGCTCCGGCCTTGTCGAGCTACGAGCGGATCTACTGGATTGCCGGTGGTGTTTCCAAAGAGGGTGGGATTGCAAGTCTCATCCCATTGTTTGCAAATATCGCGAGAGCTTATCTGATTGGCCGGGATGCCGATGCGTTCGCTGAGACGCTTGAGGGTGCCGTTCCCGTCACCATGTCGGGGACACTGGAACAGGCAGTTGCGCAGGCAGCCGGGGACGCAGCGTCCGATCCTGCAGCTTTGGTTGCGGTGATGCTGTCGCCAGCCTGCGCCAGTTTTGATCAATACAAGAATTTCGAGCAGCGCGGCGAGGCTTTTGTCAGCCATGTCCGCGCTTTGCCCAATGTGGACATGCTCGTTCGAACGTAAAGGGGACAGCTATGGTAAGCCGTGCAGAGCGTGGACCAGTCGCCGATTGGTTCTGGACAATCGATCGTTTTTTTCTGGCAACGTTCATCCTGTTGATGGGCATCGGGTTCATGCTGTCTTTTGCGGCAAGCCCGGCTGTGGCCGAGCGGCTCAATCTGGATAGCTTCCATTTTGTCAAACGCCATGCCATGTTCCTCATCCCGTCGATTGCGGTTATGATCGGCATTTCGTTTCTATCGCCGCGTCAAGTGCGCCGAACCGCGATCATATTGCTTCTCGTCTCCCTGGGGATGATGGTGATTGCGCTGTTTTTCGGTGTCGAGGTCAAGGGGTCGCGGCGCTGGGTCAATTTCGGTAGCCTGTCGATTCAGCCTTCCGAGTTTATGAAACCTGCTTTCGTGGTGGTCTGCGCCTGGCTGTTTTCAGAGCATGTGCGTCAGCCGGAAATTCCTGGAAATCTGTTTGCCATCCTTCTCTTTGGCGTCGTTGGCGCACTGTTGGTGGCGCAGCCCGATCTGGGGCAGACGATTTTGACAACGGCGGTTTGGGGCGGCATGTTTTTCATGGCGGGAATGCCATGGCTGTGGATCATTGTTCTGGGCGGTCTCGCCGTCGGCGGGCTGGCGGGAGCCTACACGCTGCTCCCGCACGTGGCAGGCCGTATCGACCGGTTCATGACCGGCGAGGGCGACACGTTTCAGGTGGATACCGCCCGCGAAGCCATCATCCGGGGCGACTGGTTTGGGCAGGGACCGGGTGAGGGCATCGTCAAGCGTATCATTCCCGATAGCCATACCGACTTTATTTTCTCCGTTGCGGCGGAAGAGTTCGGGATCGTCTTTTGCATGATTATCGTGCTGATTTTTGCCTTTCTCATCATGCGGGGGCTGAGCTTTGCTTTCCGGGAGCGCAACGATTTCGTGCGGTTTGCCGTAGCCGGTCTGGTGCTGCAACTGGGCATTCAGTCGATCATCAACATCGGCGTTAATCTGGAACTGATGCCCGCCAAAGGCATGACCCTGCCGCTGATTTCCTACGGGGGATCGTCCATGGTGGCCGTGTGCATCACAGCGGGCTTCATCCTAGCGCTCACGCGCCATCGGCCGGAAAAGCGGGCGGTGGAGCGCAGCCTGTTTCGCGCCGGTATCGCGGTTCCGGCGGAGTAAGCAGCATGACACAAGGGATTATACTTCTTGCCGCTGGCGGCACGGGCGGGCATTTGTTTCCAGCGGAGGCTCTGGCGCATGAGTTGAAGACCATGGGCTACGCCGTCCATCTGGTCACGGACAGCCGAGCCGAGCGTTTTGCCGGAAAATTTCCGGCTGATGATATCCACATCGTGCCATCGGCTACCATCAGCTCGAAAAACCCGATCAAGGCCGCGCGTTCGCTCTGGACTTTGTGGACCGGCATCCGTTCCGCACGGCGCTTGATGGCGAAGTTGAAACCGCGCGTGGTCATCGGTTTTGGCGGCTACCCCACCATTCCACCGTTGCTGGCGTCCACGGGCATGGGTATTCCATCCATTATTCACGAGCAGAACGCCGTCATGGGTCGTGCCAACAAGGCGCTGGCTGGGCGCGTGCAGGCCATTGCTGGCGGATTTTTGCCCGAAGGGCAGGGTAACACTGCGGGCAAGACGCTCGCCACCGGCAACCCGGTGCGGCCTGCGGTGCTGGAAGCCGCGAGCCAACCCTATTTGCCCTCTTCGGATGGTGAGGAGTTTCGTCTGGTCGTCTTTGGCGGCAGTCAAGGCGCGCAGTATTTTTCGAATGCCGTGCCACAAGCCGTGTGCCGTCTGGACGACGAGGCGCGCCAGCGCCTGCGGATAACCCAGCAGGCCCGCAAGGAAGATCAGGACAAGGTTGCAGCGCAATATACCAAGCTGGATATTCCGGCGGATGTATCGCCATTCTTTACCGATATGGCAGACCGGCTGGCAAAAGCGCATCTGGTCGTTTGCCGTTCTGGCGCGTCCACCGTTTCCGAAATCTCCGTGATTGGACGCCCGGCCATACTGGTCCCCTATCCCTATGCGCTGGATCATGACCAGGCGGCCAATGCCGCAGCACTTGCCGCCACCGGAGGCGCGCGTGTGATTGCGCAAAGCGAACTGACGCCTGAGCGCCTGAGCGGCATTATCGCTGAGGCCATGAACGATCCCACCGGTCTTGCCACCATGGCCCGCAACGCCCGCACCTCCGGCAAGCCCGATGCCACGCACTTGCTTGGCGAACTGGTAGACGCTATTGCCAACGGCCAAACGATTGCACAGTTTAAGGAAACGCGCTCATGAAGATGCCGCAAACCATCGGTCTCGTCCATTTCATCGGCATCGGTGGTATCGGAATGAGCGGCATCGCTGAAGTGCTGCACAATCTCGGCTACCGCGTTCAGGGCTCCGATCAGTCTGAAAATGCCAACGTCGTGCGGCTGCGTGAAAAGGGCATCGACGTCTTTGTCGGGCATAAGCCGGAAAACCTCGGCGATGCCGAAGTCATCGTTGTCTCGACTGCCATCAAAAAGACCAATCCGGAACTCGCCGCCGCCCGTGAAAAGCTTTTGCCGGTGGTGCGCCGTGCGGAAATGCTGGCGGAGCTGATGCGCTTCCGCAATGCTATCGCAATTGGCGGAACGCACGGCAAAACGACAACCACGTCCATGGTCGCCGCCCTTCTGGATGCAGGCAAGCTGGACCCCACTGTCATCAATGGCGGCATCATCAACGCTTACGGCACGAACGCCCGCATGGGTGCGGGCGACTGGATGGTGGTGGAAGCGGACGAGTCGGACGGTACATTCCTGAAACTGCCCGCCGATGTGGCCGTGGTGACCAATATCGACCCGGAACATCTGGACCATTACGGCACGTTTGATGCCGTGCGTGACGCGTTCCGCCAGTTCGTGGAAAATGTCCCGTTCTACGGCTTTGGCGTCCTGTGTCTGGATCACCCGGAAGTGCAGGCTTTGGTCAGCCGGATCGAGGACCGCAAGGTCATTACCTATGGTGAAAACCCGCAGGCCGATGTGCGCTTCTTCAACGTCCGCATGGATGGTGCGACCTCCGTGTTCGATGTGGAAATTCGCCGCCGCCGCCGTGGGACTGTTACGCTTCTGGAAGGGCTGAGGCTGCCAATGCCCGGCCGTCACAATGTTTCCAATGCGACAGCGGCCATTGCGGTCGCCAATCGCCTCGGTATTTCGCCTGAAAACATTGCCAGGGGGATTTCAAGCTTTGGTGGGGTCAAGCGCCGCTTCACCTTTACCGGTGAATGGAACGGTGTTCGCGTTTATGATGATTACGGCCACCATCCGGTGGAAATCCGCGCGGTGCTGAGAGCGGCGCGTGAGGCCTGTGCCGGTCGCATCGTCGCGGTTCACCAGCCGCACCGGTTTTCCCGTCTGGAAAGCCTGTTCGATGATTTTTCCACCTGCTTCAACGATGCCGATACGGTGATGATCGCGCCGGTCTACGCGGCGGGCGAGGAGCCGATTACAGGCGTGGACTCCTCAACGCTGGTGGAAAAGATCAACGCCAGCGGCCACCGCGATGCGCGCCTTTTGGAAACGCCGGACAAACTGGCTACGCTCGTTGCCGGCGTTGCCAAACCCGGCGATTTCGTCGTGCTGTTAGGGGCTGGGAACATCACGCAATGGGCAGCGGTTCTGCCAGAGCAGCTTTCAACTTTATGATTCCAGTATCGTTTCCGTATTTGAAGTTCCTGATCCGTCTCGATAGACTTGAAAATTGGAATATACAGATTCGGGCATATCGGGATTAGACAATGCGACAGGTCGACGGGCAAAAGCTTCTGGACTCTTTGGGCGAAGGCGTCAGCGCCATTCGCGGGCGTTTGACCCCCAATGCGCCGATGGATCGCGTGACCTGGTTTCGCGCTGGCGGACTGGCGGAACTGATGTTCCAGCCGCATGATGCAGACGATCTGGCCACGTTTTTGAAGCTGGTGCCGGAGTCCGTGCCTGTTCTGGTGGTGGGCGTGGGCTCCAACCTGCTGGTGCGCGATGGCGGTATTCCCGGTGTGGTTATCCGCCTGTCAGCCAAAGGTTTTGGCTTCGTCAATCTGGCCGGTGAGAACCGCATCGAGGTTGGTGCGATCTGCCCGGACAAGAACGTGGCGGCCATGGCGCTCGATCACGGGATCGGCGGATTTGCTTTCTATTACGGCATACCCGGCTCCATCGGTGGTGCACTGCGCATGAATGCCGGAGCCAATGGTTGGGAAACCCGCGAGCGTGTGGTGGAAGTCCATGCGCTGGACCGACAGGGCAACGCGCACGTGCTCTCCAACGCAGATATGGGCTATTCCTATCGCCATTCATCCGCCCCGGAGGGGTTGATCTTCACCCATGCCATCATGGAAGGCTATGGGGAAGACAAAGCCAAGATCCGTGCTGATATGGATGCTGTCCGCCTGCACCGAGAAACTGTGCAGCCTATTCGCGAGAAGACCGGCGGCTCGACATTCAAGAACCCCGAGGGACATTCGGCCTGGAAGCTGATCGATGAAGCCGGATGCCGGGGCATGATAATCGGCGGGGCGCAGATGTCACCCATGCACTGCAACTTTATGATCAACACAGGTCAAGCCAGTGGATACGAGCTGGAATATCTTGGCGAAACCGTGCGTCAGCGCGTGTTGGAGGCCTCTGGTGTGCGGCTGGAATGGGAAATCAAACGCTTGGGATTGTTCAAGCCAGGGCGTGAGGTAAAATCTTTCAATGGAAAAGCTTAGACTTTTTTGCTTTTGAAGTATTTTCCTAATAATTGATATAATAGGTTTGGGCGCGCATAAAGGTGGCCAAGCATGTTTTCTATTCTCGAATCGATTGTGGCGTTACGGGTTCAATCAGAGACGTATCGCTCTCAATTTACCCCAATGCAATTTGCGACGCGGCTCAGCATTTTCACAACGGTTCTTGCTTTGTTGATCGGTGCGATTGGACAAATCATTTTGGAATTGTTGGGCCTTATGCCCTACGATTTATACAAGTCGATGATCGTTGCCGCCTTTATGACGGTCATTATTTGTCTGCCAATAACTTTCTGGCTCGTCTACATCAATACCAGGTTGGTCGAATCGCTCATGATTTCTCATGATGAATTCGCCCGTCTAAGCCGTACAGATAGTATGTCGAACCTGTTGAACCGGGGCGGTTTTCTCAAGCAGGTCAATGCCATTGAAGGGCCATACGCGCTGCTCATCTGCGACGTCGATAACTTCAAGCGGATCAACGATACGCATGGCCATTCAGCGGGTGATTTCGTTATCATCGAACTGTCGCGGCGCTTGGCTGCCATGTCCAGCGAAACAGATGCAGTTGGTCGGCTGGGTGGGGAGGAGTTTGCGATTTGTATTCAGGATGATCGGAAAAACTGTGCCCAGGAATTTGGTGAGCGCATCCGAATGGCAATTGCGAAAGAGCCTTTCCAAATCACCGAACATACAGCCTTAATCGTAACAGTTAGCGTTGGAATTGCATTAAGACTTGCCGATGAGGCGAGCGGTGATCTCTTACGGCGCGCCGATAAAGCGCTCTATCAGGCGAAGGAAAACGGACGAAACCGCGTCGAGATTGCCCCGGTTTCAATGGTTGTTATCAACAAGGCTGGTTAGCGCACGGTTCAGCGGCAGAAGCAGTTTTCGCGTTCACGGCCAATTTCAAGATGAGAAAAGGCGGCCAATGGCCGCCTTTACAGTGTCTTAAAGTTCAGCGTCTCTCGACAGCAGAATGCATAGAAGCGTTATCGCTGCCGCAATCAACATATAATAGCCGACGTATGCAAGACCGTAATCCCGCGCTAACGAGGTTGCGATATACGGTGCTAACGATGCGCCGAAAATACCTGCAAAGTTGAAGGTCATGGAAGCGCCGGTGTAGCGAACCGCTGTTGGAAAGGGTGCAGCCAGCGTCGTGCCGATGGGGGCATAGGTCATACCCATCAAAACCATTCCCAAGGCGCAGAAGGCGTAGATGCCCGGAAGTCCAGCCGTCAACAGCGACGGCAGCGTGAAGGAGAACACACCGATCAGCACGGTTGTGATGACAAGAATGGTTTTGCGACCATACTTGTCGCACATCAAAGCGGACAGCGGGATGGCGATGCCGAAGAAGATTGCGCCGACCATCTGCACCAGAAGGGCATCGACAAACGGAATTTGCAGGGTTTTGACATTGTACGACAGCAGGTACGCGGTCACGATGTAAAACAGCACGAACGTTACCAGAGCGACAAAGGTGCCGAGGAACAGGCTGCGTTTGTATGTCCGGAAAATTTCAACGACCGGAACCTTCACACGCTCCTGTTTGTCAATAGCCTGCTGAAATTCAGGGGTTTCGGTAATGGATAGTCGAACCCAAAGGCCAACCCCGATCAGGACAATGGACGCAATGAACGGCACGCGCCAGCCCCAGGACAGGAAGTCTTCTTGCGAAATGAGGTGAAGCAGCAGCCAGAACACACCCGAAGAAAGGAAGAGACCGATGGGTGCGCCAAGCTGCGGGAACATGCCATACCAGGACCGCTTGTGCGCTGGCGCATTTTCCGTCGCCAGCAGAACCGCGCCGCCCCATTCTCCGCCCAGACCTAAACCCTGACCGAAACGGCAAAGGGCCAGGAGCAAGGGTGCCAGAACACCGATCGACTCGTAGCCTGGTAGAAGGCCGATAGCGACCGTGGAAAGGCCCATGGTGAGAAGCGCTGCAACCAACGTGGCCTTGCGCCCGATGCGGTCACCATAATGGCCGAACAGGATGGCGCCGAGCGGGCGGGCGAAGAACGCAATCGAGAACGTGGCAAACGACTGGAGCGTTGCCGATGTCGGATCGCTGGCCGGGAAAAACAGATGCGGAAACACCAGCACGGCCGCTGTTGCGTAAACATAGAAGTCAAAGAATTCGATGGTGGTGCCGACGAGGCTCGCGAACAGAACACGGGCAGGAGAATTCTTGCCTTTCGTTCCGACGGATGCCGCAGGCGACCGCGTGGGTATCGCATTTGTCATTGTTATTGTCCGGTAACGTTATGATCGGTTCGCGGAATACGAACATTTGCGTTGCTTTAACGCAATTTTCCGCAAGGTGAAACACATAAAAATGACATTTTCTTAAAGCGCAGGCGGCGTATGGTTCGCCGCCGCGCGTTCCAGCCCGGATAGGAAGCCGATAATTTCGCAAGTTTGATAAGGCCGTGCCATTTTCCTTGCGCTGGCGACAACTCTCTGATTCTAAGAGTGGAAGTAAGACGGGGGTTTGATTCCAGACGGGCGCAATCTCGCGACGTCACCAATAAAGTTAACAAAAGTAAACGGTTCGTTAACCATAAAGGTGCTCTATTGAGCATTGAGAATCGTTTGCCCAATCTGTGACATCAGGTGGGCGCAAGCCGGTTTTGAGAAGAGGCCAGCCTCGACAAATGGGCGTCAATTGCAGGCGCCGGAGGCACGGTGTGCCGGGGTAGTGGAGTTGTGAATGAGCAAGCATGTAGCGGTCCTGATGGGCGGATTTTCCTCGGAGCGGCCCGTAAGCCTGTCTTCGGGTACTGCCTGTGCGGATGCGCTGGAGGCTCAGGGCTACCGCGTCACCCGTCTTGATGTTGCCCGTGATATCGCAACCGTTCTGTCGGAGTTGAAGCCGGATGTCGTCTTCAACGCGCTGCACGGCCCATTTGGCGAGGATGGCACCATTCAGGGCCTGCTTGAGTACTTGCAAATCCCCTATACGCATTCCGGTGTTCTGGCGTCTGCCTTGGCAATGGATAAGGCGCAGGCCAAGCTTGTTGCAAAGGCTGCGGGCGTGCCGGTGGCAGAAGCGCAGGTCATGGACCGACATGACTTTCCATCAGAGCATCCCATGAAACCGCCATATGTGGTCAAGCCGGTGTCTGAAGGCTCAAGCTTCGGTGTCGTGATCGTGCGTCCCGAGCAGAGCCATCCGCCGCAGGTGATCACGTCGAGCGAATGGCGCTATGGCAACCGCATTATGGTGGAGCGCTACATCGCCGGGCGTGAACTCACCTGTGGAGTCATGGGCGGTGTCGCACTTGGTGTAACCGAAGTCATCCCACAGGGGCACGGCTTCTACGATTACGATTCCAAATACGCAAAAGGTGGTTCGCAACACGTAATTCCGGCGCAACTTTCACCAAATATTTACCAAACAATACAAGAATTGGCGGTTAAGGCGCATCAAGCGATTGGGTGTCGGGGAGTGAGTCGGTCCGACTTCCGCTTCGATGACCAGACCACCGAAGATGGCGAACTTGTCTGGTTGGAAATCAACACCCAGCCCGGCATGACGCCGACCTCCCTGGTGCCCGAAATGGCCGCTCATGCTGGCCACTCTTTTGGTGACTTTCTACAGTGGATGGTGGAGGACGCGTCGTGTTTGCGTTAAGGGGCAAAAAGGCAAAAAGAGCGCGCGCGCTCGGCGGACAGGACGCCGAAGGCTTCGTGCTGCCGCGTCCATTGCGCCGCTCCGTGCGGTTTTTGTTCAGTCTTGGCGCAGGGCGCATTCACATTGCGCGGCATACGGGCACCATGTCGGCTCTGGCTTTCTTCGCTGCCACCGGCTTTTACGGCATGTCGCTCGGCGGCCACACCCAGAATTTCACCCAGACCACCACAACGGCGGCGGGTTTTGCCATTGAGGACGTGAAGGTCTCCGGCAATGTCGAAACGTCCGAAATCGATATTTTGCAGCAGTTGGGGCTGGATGGCACCACGTCGCTGGTCGCGCTGGACGTTGCACAGGCCCGCAAGCTTCTGGCTGACCTGCCGTGGGTACGGGACGTAGTTGTGCGCAAGGTTTACCCCGGCACGATCCAGGTTGAGCTGAAGGAGCGCGAAGCATTCGCGATCTGGCAGCACGGATCGGACCTGTCGTTGATTGAAAAGAACGGCAGCGTGATCGCACCGTTGCGCGACAACAAGTTTTCCGAACTGCCGCTGTTTGTCGGGCGGGATGCGGAAGTCGCAGCTGCCAATTTTGAAGAGCAGTTCAAGAACTGGCCGGACCTCAAAAAGCGCGTCAAAGCTTTCATCCGCGTGGCTGGACGGCGATGGGACTTGCACATGGACAATGGTGTTGTGGTCAAGCTGCCCGAGCATGATCTCGACCGCGCCATGCAGACACTCGCCAAGCTGGAGCAGGAGCAGGATATTCTGGCGCGTGATATTGCGGCGGTAGACCTGCGTCTGGAAGATCGCACCACAGTGCAACTCACTGCGCAAGCCTTTGTACGCCGCGATGCGGCCGTCAAGCAGCGTGAAAAAGACCTCAAGAAACTGGCGAGCCAAATATGAGTATGTTCGGTTCGTCCCAACTTGGTCTGCCCCGGTTGAAACCGCTGTCGTCCAAGCGCACACACATCGTGTCTGTGCTGGATATCGGCTCCACAAAGATCGTCTGCATGATCGGTCGCCTGACGCCGCGCGGGGAAAGTCAGATCCTCCATGGGCGTACGCACCACATCGAAATCATCGGTCTTGGGCACCAGAAGTCGCGTGGCATTAAGAACGGTGTCATCGCCGATCTCGATGCAGCCGAAAGCGTCGTTCGTCTGGCTGTGGATGCGGCAGAGCGCATGGCCGGACTGACCATCGATAGCCTGATCGTCAACGTGTCGGCTGGTCGTCTGCAAAGCGATATCTACACCGCCAGCATCGATCTCGGCGGGCAGGAGGTTGACGCGGTCGATCTTCGCAAGGTGATTTCCGCGGCCTGCTATCAGTCGCTCAGGCAGGACCGGGCCATTCTGCACTCGCTGCCCACAGGCTTTTCGCTCGACGGCGAGCGCGGCATTCGCGATCCGCTGTCGATGTTCGGCGATCTTTTGGGTGTCGACATGCACGTGCTGACGGCCGAACGCGCAGCGCTGAAAAATCTCGAACTGTGCGTCAATCGCGCGCATCTGTCGGTCGAAGGTGTCGTGGCAACGCCTTATGCCAGCGGCCTTGCGGCACTGGTGGATGATGAAGTCGAGCTCGGCTGCGCGGCCATTGATATGGGTGGCGGCACCACAACGATTTCTGTTTTCGCCGAAGGCAAATTGGTTCATGCTGACGCAGTGAGTCTCGGTGGCCATCATGTCACGACCGATCTGGCGCGCGGTCTTTCGACCCGCATCGAGGATGCGGAACGGCTGAAGGTTGTGCACGGCTCGGCGCTTCCCAACAGTGCGGACGAGCGTGATATCGTGACCATTCCCGCCATCAGCGATGATGATCACGATCAGCCAACCCATGTTCCCCGGGCGCTGGTTTCACGGATCGTGCGCGCGCGCATCGAGGAAACACTGGAGCTGATCCGCGATCGGATTCAGCGCTCGGGTTTCAGCCCGATTGTCGGCAAGCGTATCGTGCTGACCGGCGGGGCCAGCCAGTTGACTGGCCTGCCGGAAGCGGCGCGGCGTATTCTGGCGCGCAATGTGCGCATCGGGCGTCCGCTCGGCGTGTCTGGCTTGCCGGTCGCGGCCAAGGGCCCGGCGTTTTCCACGGCGGTGGGTCTGATGATCTACCCGCAAGTGGCCGACATCGAGACCCATGTGACACAGGGCGGTCTGCTGTCGTCACTGGCAGGAAACAACAGCCGGATTGCCCGGATGGGGCAGTGGATAAAAGAGAGTTTTTGATCCGCTCACGGGTGGATCACCGGGAAAATGAATTGGTCTAGCGGCAAGGCGACCAGGAACCGAAAGGAACGAGTACAATGACTATCAATCTGCAGAAGCCCGATATCACGGAGCTTAAGCCCCGCATCACCGTATTCGGTGTTGGCGGGGGTGGTGGCAACGCGGTCAACAACATGATCACGGCTGGTCTTCAGGGCGTTGATTTCGTCGTTGCCAATACCGACGCGCAGGCGTTGACCATGACCAAGGCCGAACGCATCATCCAGATGGGTGTTGCGGTCACCGAGGGTCTGGGTGCTGGCTCGCAGCCCGAAGTGGGTCGCGCCGCTGCCGAAGAGTGCATTGATGAAATCATCGATCACCTGAACGGCACACATATGTGCTTTGTAACTGCCGGCATGGGCGGTGGCACGGGTACAGGTGCTGCACCCGTTGTCGCTCAGGCTGCGCGCAACAAGGGCATTCTGACCGTTGGCGTTGTGACCAAGCCTTTCCATTTCGAGGGACAGCGCCGTATGCGTCTGGCCGACATGGGCATTGCCGAACTTCAGAAGTCCGTTGATACTCTGATTGTCATTCCGAACCAGAATCTGTTCCGTATCGCCAACGACAAGACCACCTTTGCCGATGCTTTCGCGATGGCCGATCAGGTGCTGTACTCCGGTGTAGCCTGCATCACCGACCTGATGGTCAAGGAAGGCCTTATCAACCTCGATTTCGCCGACGTTCGTTCCGTCATGCGCGAAATGGGCCGTGCCATGATGGGCACAGGCGAGGCTTCGGGCGAGGGCCGTGCAATGGCTGCCGCAGAGGCTGCAATTGCCAACCCGCTGCTGGACGAAACCTCCATGAAGGGCGCACAGGGCCTGTTGATCTCCATCACCGGTGGTCGCGACCTGACGCTGTTTGAAGTCGATGAAGCTGCAACGCGTATTCGCGAAGAAGTCGATCCGGACGCCAACATCATCCTCGGCGCAACATTCGACGAAGAGCTTGAAGGCATTATCCGCGTGTCGGTCGTCGCCACCGGTATTGACCGTACAGCCGCGGAGGTAGATGCCAGGAATGCCGGATTTCGCGGGGTAAGCCAGCCCGCTGCCCGCGTGACGCAACAGGCGGCACCTGCGGCATCGGTTCAGCACCACGCTCCTGTACAACATGCGCCGGTTCAGCCTGCGCCGGTACAGCAGGCACCCGTTCAAGTGCAGCAGCCCGTTGCTCGCCAGCCGGTCGTGGACAGCGTTGCCCAGCAGATCCGCGCAGCAGAAGCGGAAATGGAACGCGAACTGGACATGTCCCGCGCAGCCGCCAGCACTTTGGCGCAAGCACCTGCTGAAACATTCCGTCCGCAGAGCAAGCTGTTTGCAGGCAGCGAGCCAGCACCTGTCATGGCCCGCCCTGTTCAAAGCCAGCAGCCCATGCAGGCCCCGGTTCAGCCAGCCATGCAGCCAGTCCAGCAGGCCGCACCGATCATCCGGGATATTCCGGAGCCGGTTCGTATGCCACGCGTTGAAGACTTCCCGCCGGTCGTCAAGGCCGAAATGGATCACCGCGCACAGGCGTCCGCACCTTCGGCTCACCATGAAGAGCGCGGCCCAATGGGCCTTCTAAAGCGAATCACCAACTCGCTCGGTCGCCATCAGGAAGAAGAACAACCAGTGCCCGCCGATGTTTCGGCGAGCCAGCAGGCCGCAGGCCAGCAGCGTCGTCCGCTGTCAGCCGAAGCCAGCCTCTACGCGCCACGGCGCGGACAGCTTGACGATCGGGGCCGCGTAAGCGCGCAGCCTCGCGTCACCACGGAGGACGATCAGCTCGAGATACCGGCGTTTCTACGCCGCCAGTCGAACTGATCCCCTGACGCCTTGCCGCGTCAAAGCGCTCGGAGAACCCTCCGGGCGCTTTTTTCGTTTCTACCGTTTAACCAATTGTTAAACTTTATGTTTCGCCCGTCGCATTTGCGTAACAATTGGAAAGAAACAGTGATTTGGCTTGGGGGAAGGTTGGGCGTATCAGTACGCTCCAAGAACCCGTGGAACGGCTCGAGTCGCATTGCGGCACGCCATGTTCCCGGGGTGTTGTCCGGCACAGTGGCCGGATCAGTTTTAAGGCAGGTATCACATGAGTATCGGTTTGCTCGGGTTTCAGACAACGATTTCCAACGCAGTATCCCTATCGGGTACGGGCGTCCATTCGGGCAAGCAGGTGTCCATTACATTCACGCCCGCCGAGGCAGACGCCGGAATCGTCTTCCAGCGTGTTGATGGTCGTAACGTCGTCAGCGAGTTCAAGGCGGTCTCATCGCAGGTTGGCAACACCGATCTCTGCACGGTTCTGGGTTTCTCTCCGCTCAAGTCTATTGCCACGATCGAACATGTGATGGCTGCGATTTACGCGCTCGGCGTCGACAATCTGGTGGTGGAAGTTCATGGCGCGGAAATGCCGATCATGGATGGCAGCTCTGCACCGTTCATCGATGCCATTGAGCAGGTTGGTCTCAAGGTGCTGGCGGTCAAGCGCCGCTACATTCGCGTATTGAAGCCGGTACGTGTCGAGTCTGGCTCGTCCTGGTCGGAGTTTCTGCCTTACGATGGCACACGGTTTGAAGTGGAAATCGATTTCGATTGCCCGCTGATCGGTCGCCAGTCCTGGAAGGGTGATCTGACGGCGGCGACGTTCAAGAAAGAATTGTCCCGTGCGCGCACCTTTGGCTTCATGCGGGATGTTGAGCGTCTCTGGGCATCCGGCCATGCGCTTGGTTCATCGCTGGAAAACTCTGTTGTCATTTCCGATGACGATACGGTCATCAATGTCGAAGGACTGCGTTACACAGACGAGTTCGTGCGCCACAAGACACTCGATGCCGTTGGCGATCTGTCGCTGGCTGGTGCTCCGTTCCTTGGACGTTACCGTTCCTATCGCGGTGGTCACAAGATGAACGCACTGGCGCTGAAGGCGCTGTTGGACGATACCTCCGCTTACGAAGTGGTTGAAACCTCTTCCGTGCGCCAGCGCACGGCGGTGCGTGAGTTGATTGCAGTCAGCGGGGGTGAGTTCGCGCCCTGGTCCGCGTAATCGCCCTTTAAGAATCATAGAATCGAGCGCTGCGGGAGACTTGGTCACTCGCAGCGTTTTTGTGTTGAAAAAGCGACTGCATTGATGCCGCAAGATACCGTTTTAAAATGGGTAAATGCCATAAAATTGCGTTAATACGTCATCATGACATTGCGGACAGGCTGCATTTGTGGCTAGAAACGCGTTTGAAAAGCGGTGGTTGTCCTGCTGCTGAAGTGAGTTGGGATTGTCTCTCATGGTATTTGCAGGTTCTGTTGGACTTCAAAAGACGGCTCGTATTCTGATGGTGGCGCTTGTTGCCTCTGCCGCCGGGGGCCTCACAGCCTGCACAACCGATCCTGATATCGACATCACCAAGCTGTCTGCGGAGACCGATCCGCCGGAAGTTCTGTACAATCAGGGCTTGGCCAACCTTAAGGCAGGCAAGCTGACCGAGGCAGGCCGCAAGTTTGATGCGATCGATCGCCAGCATCCCTTCTCCGAATATTCACGCAAGGGCCTCGTGATGAGCGCGTTCGTGCGTTATCGTCAGGGTCAGTACGATGAGGCA
This sequence comes from Rhizobium sp. CFBP 8762, assembly GCF_014841565.1. Taxonomy (GTDB): domain Bacteria; phylum Pseudomonadota; class Alphaproteobacteria; order Rhizobiales; family Rhizobiaceae; genus CFBP-8762. The sequence continues at coordinate 258,403 of NZ_JACYUD010000003.1, read as the reverse complement.
ATTACGGCGGCGCGTCGTTACCTCACACTCTACCCGCAGTCCGAAGATGCGGCATATGCGCAGTACATTATCGGTATTTCCTACGCCAAGCAGATCCCGGCGGTTACCCAGGACCAGAAGCCGTCCGCGCAGACGCTGGAAGCGATGACGACGCTGATCGAGAAATATCCGAATTCCGAATATGTCGAGGACGCCCAGTCCAAGATTCGCTTCGCCAAGGATCAGTTGGCCGGCAAGGAAATGCAAGTCGGTCGTTATTATCTTGAGCGCAAGGAATATCTGGCTGCTATTACACGTTTCCGTACCGTAGTCGAAACCTACCCGACGACCAATCAGGTGGAAGAGGCGCTCGCACGTCTAGTCGAGACCTATTACGCCATGGGTCTGGTGAGTGAAGCACAGACGGCTGCCGCTGTGCTGGGTCACAATTACCCGGACAGCCAGTGGTATGCGGACTCCTACAAGCTGTTGCAGAGCGGCGGCCTTGAGCCGCGCGAAAACAGCGGCTCGTGGATTTCGCGTGCTGGCAAGCTGATTGGTGTATAGAATACCTTCTGCGCTGCGTCGGCTTTGTCCGGTGTGGCGGATACGTCCAGTCTTGTCCGAAACCGAGAATTGATCCCGAATGCTGGCACAGCTCTCGATCCGCGATATCGTCCTGATCGAACGGCTTGATCTGTCCTTTGATGCTGGCCTGTCCGTGTTGACAGGCGAGACAGGTGCGGGCAAATCGATTTTGCTCGATAGCCTGTCTCTGGCTTTGGGCGGGCGCGGGGATGGCTCGCTGGTCCGCCATGGACTGGATAAGGGGCAGGTGACCGCAGCATTTGATGTGGGCGGCGACCACGCAGCGCGCAAACTGCTTCGCGACAACGGAATCGATGATGATGGCGACCTGATTTTCCGTCGCATCCAATCGTCTGATGGACGCACGCGCGCCAGTATCAACGACCAGCCCGTGAGCGTGCAACTGATGCGCCAAGCAGGGCAGATGCTGGTGGAAATTCATGGCCAGCACGATGACCGCGCGCTGGTCGATACCAACGCCCACCGTATTCTGCTGGATGCCTTTGCGGGCCTGTCCGAAGAAGCGCTGCATGTTGCCGGGCTCTACCGCATTTGGAAAGAGGCCGAACGGACACTGAAGAAGCATCGTGAAAAGGTGGAAGCGGCCGCGCGAGAGGCCGATTATATCCGATCGTCCGTGGACGAACTCGAAGCCCTGTCCCCACAGGATGGCGAAGAGGACGAACTGGCTGAAAACCGCTCGCGTATGCAGAAATCCGAGCGCATCGCTGTCGATATCAGCGAGGCCAGTGACTTTTTGAATGGCAACGGCTCGCCTGTTCCGCTGATTGCGTCGCTGGTGCGCCGATTGGAGCGCAAGAGCCACGAGGCACCGGGACTGCTGGAAGAAACAGTCAATCTGCTTGACACCGCCCTGAACTATCTGTCGGATGCGCAGATGGAGGTCGAAGCGGCTTTGCGTAAGACCGAGTATGACCCAAAAGAATTGGAGCGTGTTGAAGAGCGCCTGTTTGCACTCCGCGCTGCCGCCCGCAAATACTCCGTGCCGGTGACCGAGCTCCCGGCCCTTGCCGTGCGCATGATTTCCGACCTTGCGGATCTCGATGCCGGGGAAGAAAAGTTGAAACAGTTGCAGGCAAGACTAAGCCAAGAGCGCGCCGCGTTCGACGCCGCCGCTGCTGCCCTTTCCGCCAAACGCCATGCGGCATCCTCTGGCTTGTCCGATGCGGTCATGGCGGAATTACCTGCGCTGAAACTGGAGCGGGCGCGGTTTATGGCGACTGTCACAACCGACGCCAGCGAACCGACCGCCGATGGGATCGATCTGGTAGAATTCCACGTGCAGACAAACCCCGGCACACGGCCCGGGCCAATCATGAAAGTCGCGTCAGGCGGCGAATTGTCTCGTTTTCTGCTCGCGTTAAAGGTGGCGCTGGCTGATCGTGGTTCTGCACCCACGCTGGTGTTTGATGAAATCGACACGGGTGTCGGTGGTGCAGTGGCGGATGCGATTGGCCAACGTTTAAAGCGTTTGTCCAAACAGGTTCAGGTTCTCTCCGTCACCCATGCACCGCAGGTTGCGGCACGAGCCGCGACGCATTTGCTGATATCAAAGGGCCCGGTAGGCGATGGCTCCGATATGATCGCGACGCGTGTCGCCCGCATGGACGATGCTGCCCGTCAGGAAGAGATTGCCCGTATGCTGGCTGGAGCGTCCGTGACGGCGGAAGCGCGGGCTGCGGCGGCCAGCCTGTTGGCAGATAACAGCTAAAGCGCAGCCGCATTTTCTTCGGCCATTGCGCAGTGGTGTGAGTTTGCAAATTTTTCACCATATCTGCGTAGCCTTGGCGGTCTGAATCCCGGAGCGTGCCATGACTGTCGAACAAACCCCTATCGATTCCCTGACAGAGTTGGAGGCCGCCGAAGAGCTTGGGCTTCTCACGCGCGAACTGGCGCGCCACGACGAACTGTACCATGGGCAGGATAAGCCTGAGATTTCCGATGCCGATTATGACGCATTGAAGCGTCGCGCCGAGGAAATTGAAAACCGGTTTCCAGCCTTGGTGGGCGAGAATAGCCCGTCGAAAAAGGTGGGTGCTGCGCCTTCCGGTGCGTTTCAGCAAATCACCCATGCAAAACCCATGCTGTCGCTGGACAATACATTCTCCGACGACGACGTGCGGGATTTTGTCCACAGCGTGTACCGCTTCCTCGGGCAACTGCCGGACAATCAGATCGCGTTTACGGCGGAGCCGAAGATTGACGGCCTTTCCATGTCGCTGCGCTATGAAAAGGGCAAGCTGGTGACAGCGGCCACACGCGGCGATGGCACCACCGGCGAAAATGTCACCGCCAACATCCGCACCATCAGTGAGATTCCGCAGGCGTTGTCCGGCGATGTGCCTGATGTCGTGGAGGTTCGCGGTGAGGTGTACATGGCCCGCAGCGACTTTCAGGCTTTAAATGCCGAGATGGCCGCACAGGGCAAACAGCTTTACGTCAACCCTCGAAACACCGCTTCGGGCTCCCTACGACAACTCGATGCCAAAATTACTGCCAGCCGCAAGCTGCGGTTTTTCGCCTATGCCTGGGGCGATATGAGTGCGATGCCCAGCGATACGCAGCTTGGTATGGTCGAGGCCTTCCGGGAATGGGGTTTCCCCGTCAACCCGCTGATGAAACGGTTGGACTCCATCGAAGCGTTGATCGAGCACTATCACGCGATTGAACATGCCCGCGCCGATCTCGATTATGATATCGATGGCGTCGTCTATAAGGTTGATAGGCTGGACTTGCAGGGTCGGCTCGGGTTTCGGTCTCGTTCGCCGCGCTGGGCAACGGCGCATAAATTCCCGGCGGAACAAGCCTTTACCCGGCTCACCGGCATCGATATTCAGGTTGGCCGCACAGGTGCGTTGACACCAGTGGCGCGTCTGGTGCCGATTACGGTCGGTGGCGTTGTCGTGACCAACGCAACGCTTCACAATGAGGATTACATCCGGGGAATCGGCCAGAGCGGGCAACCGCTGCGCGAGGGCCGGGATATTCGCGTCGGCGATCAGGTCATTGTGCAGCGGGCGGGGGATGTGATTCCACAAATCATTGATGTGGTTCTGGACGCGCGTCCTGAAACATCGGTTCCGTACAGTTTCCCAACGACGTGCCCGGTCTGCGGAAGCCATGCCGTTCGCGATGTGAACGAGAAGACCGGGAAGGTTGATTCGGTCCGCCGCTGCACTGGTGGCTTTGTTTGTCGCGCGCAGGCGGTGGAGCACCTCAAACATTTCGTGTCTCGCAATGCCTATGATATCGAGGGGCTTGGCACCAAGCAGGTGGATTTCTTTTTTGAAAGCGACGACCCGTCGCTGATGATCCGCACTGCCGCGGATATTTTTACACTGGAGGCGCGCCAATCAGCGTCCATGACGAAGCTGGAGAATATCGATGGGTTCGGGCGGGTGAGTGTTCGCAAGCTCTATGACGCCATCAACAGCCGCCGGTCTATAGCGCTGCACCGCTTCATTTTTGCGCTGGGTATTCGCCATGTGGGTGAAACAACGGCCAAGCTTTTGGCGCGCAGCTACGGTTCCTATGAAAATTTCGCTGCTTCCATGACGGCGGCAGGCAGCTTCCACGGCGATGCCTGGAACGAACTGAACGCCATTGATGGCATTGGCGAGGTCGTCGCCCGCGCTATTGTGGAGTTCTATACCGAGCCGCGCAATCTCGGCGTGCTCGGCGAGCTGCTCAAGGAGGTCACGCCCGAACCTGCCGAGGCTCCGGTGGTGAGCGACAGCCCCGTGGCAGGCAAAACCGTCGTGTTTACCGGCACGCTGGTGCGCATGACCCGTGATGAGGCCAAAGCCATGGCCGAGAGACTCGGCGCGAAAGTGGCTGGCTCGGTTTCCAAGAAAACCGATTTGCTGGTGGCGGGGCCGGGGGCTGGGTCGAAACTTGTGAAAGCAGCTGAACTGGGTGTGGAAACCACCGATGAGGACGGGTGGTTCACCCTGATCGGGGCGTAATATCCACATAGATTGTAATTTGTGCTTAAGCGCGATAGCAGTTGCCCCTATTCTTGTCGGGGGCTTTAAGATTGCAGACGATTACGACCATCGCTGACATGCGTTCCGCGCTTGATGCAGCAAGACGTGCAGGCAAATCCATCGGACTGGTGCCAACTATGGGCTATTTGCACGCCGGGCATATGCAGCTTGCAAGCCGCGCTCGCGCGGAAAACGATATTGTCGTTGCCAGCATCTTCGTCAATCCGCTTCAGTTTGGTGCACATGAAGACCTGACGAAATATCCGCGTGATCTCGTGCGCGACGAGGCCATGCTGGTCGAAGCCGGTGTCGATTTCCTGTTTGCTCCCGGTGTCGTGGATATGTATCCGCGCCCCATGGAAGCCGTTGTCGATGTGCCGACCCTCGGCCAACAGTTGGAGGGCGAGGTGCGGCCCGGGCATTTTGCCGGTGTTTGCACTGTTGTTACCAAATTGTTCAATATCGTGCAGCCCAACCGGGCCTATTTTGGCGAGAAGGATTTTCAGCAACTGCAAATCGTTCGCCGGATGGTGGAGGACCTTGCCCAGCCGGTGACGGTGGTGGGCGTGCCGACCGTGCGCGAAGAGGATGGTTTGGCCATGTCGTCCCGCAATGTCTACCTTTCGCCTGAGCAACGCCAAGCGGCTGTTATCGTACCCAAAGCACTGGACGAAGCGCAGAGACTTTTGTCGCAAGGCTTGGCAGATCGTAAAAAGCTGGAACAGGCAATCGCGGATTTCATCAGGACAGAAGGGCTGGCAGAGCCACAGGTTGTGGCCATAAGAGACCCGCAAACGTTGACGCCGATGGATGAGATCGGCGAAAAACCGGTCCTGCTGTTGCTTTTTGTTGCCTTCGGGAGCACGAGACTGCTGGATAATCGAATTTTGCGCGCATAACGCCGACTGAATCGAAGGGTAGTGCCATGAGTGTCCAGAGTTCCAAGCGCCGGTTGAGCCCAGCCAATATCGAAGCGCTGAAGGGTCAGCGTCCGATTGTCAGCCTAACCGCGTACACGACTCCGATTGCCAAGCTTCTCGATCCCCATGTCGATTTTCTGCTGGTCGGCGATTCCTTGGGAATGGTGCTCTATGGGCTGGATTCCACCGTTGGCGTGACCATGGATATGATGATCGCCCATGGACAGGCGGTCATGCGCGGTGCGCAGAATGCCTGTGTTGTGGTGGACCTGCCGTTCGGCTCCTATCAGGAATCAAAGGAACTGGCGTTCCGCAACGCGGCCCGCATCCTGAAAGAGACCGGCTGTAGCGCGGTCAAACTGGAGGGCGGGGCGGAAATGGCCGAAACGGTCGATTTCCTCACACAACGCGGCATTCCGGTTCTGGGCCATGTGGGCTTGATGCCGCAGCTGATCAACACCACAGGTGGGTATCGCTCGCTGGGGCGGACAGACCGTGAGGTGGCGAAGATTCGTCGCGATGCCAAGGCGATAGACGATGCAGGGGCGTTTGCGATTGTCGTTGAGGGAACCGTGGAGCCGGTTGCTCGGGAAATTACGTCCAAGCTGCGCGCACCCACCATTGGCATCGGCGCGTCTCCCGCCTGTGATGGCCAGATACTCGTGTCCGACGATATGCTTGGTATTTTCACCGACTTCAAACCAAGATTCGTCAAGCATTTTGCGGAGTTGGCGCCGTTGATTGGCAAGGCTGCAGAAGAGTATGCGGCTGAAGTCAAGGCACGCACGTTTCCCGGCGATGAGCATACATTCAGAATTAAATAGGCAAGGTTAAATAGAATGCTGCGTCAGCGTCAATCTTTCTGATTTGCAGATGGGGCGGCACTCCGCTACCTCCAGCATTTCCGGTGAACACGGGTTCACTGGAAATGTTCTAGCTCCTTTATTTGTCGCATTGTCCAGACGTCAAAACGACTCCGTTTTCACTGGAAATGCTTTAGTCGCTCAGTCACTTCAATCAGGCCCTTCGTCATGAACACAGATTTTTTGCAGGGCATGCGCAGCAGCGTGCCGGTCGTCGTTGGCTCTGCGCCATTCGGTGCATTGTTCGGCGCACTTGCCGTGGATAACGGATTCTCGGTCAGCGATGCGGTTCTGATGAGCGCGTCTGTCTATGCGGGTGCCAGCCAGTTGGTGGGACTGGACCTGTTCGGCAAGAACATTCAGCCTTGGCTGGTGGTGCTGTCGATCTTCGCCGTTAACTTCCGGCATATTCTGTATTCGGCGTCCATGGCTCCGTACATCAAGCATTTTTCCGGCGTCCAGAAAGCCTTCGCATTTTTCCTACTTGTCGATCCGCAATATGCGGAAACCGAAAAGCGACACGAAAAGGGGCTTCCGGTCAGCTTTTCCTGGTATCTCGGGCTAGGACTGAGCGTTTATGTGCCGTGGGTTGCGGTCAGTGCGCTCGGGGCGTTCTTCGGCAAGATGATTGGCGATCCGCATGCACTGGGTTTGGACATCCTTTTGCCCGCCTATTTCATGGGACTGGTATTGGGCTTTCGCCAGCGCAGCCATTGGCTGCCAGTTGTTGTAGCCAGCTCGCTGGTGTCTATCGTCGCCATGCATTTTGTGGGCTCGCCTTGGCATATCAGTATCGGCGCTCTGGCGGGACTGGTTCTGGCAGCGTGTATGCCGGTAACGTCCGACACTTTGGAAGGCGAGGGGGCAAAGCCATGACGGATCATAGCGTCCTGATTTACACCATCCTTGCTGCTGCCGTTGCAACCTATATCACCCGCATTGCAGGTTATGTGCTGATCACACGCCTGTCCCACATTCCGCCACGGTTGGAGGCAGCGCTCAGCGCCGTTCCGGCTGCCGTTTTGTCAGCGCTTGTGGCACCGCACTTCATCTATGCCGGCGTTGATGTCACTATTGCATTGCTGGTGGCTTTGGCCATCGGCTTTCGTCTGCCCACGCTCTGGCTTCTCTTGATCGCGTGGGCAGGGGTTATGGGCCTGCGGTACTTCGGGGTTTAGATCGAGGCCGTTGCCTGACGTAACCACTCCCGGGTAGAATCATCGGCCAGCAGAGGTGCGATGTTGTCGAACGTGTGTGCGTGATAGGCATTCAGCCACTGGCGTTCTTCGTCGTCAAGCAGCTCCGGCAGGATTGCGCGCCGGTCGATCGGGCACCAGGTCAGCGTTTCAAATCCACGCATCGGCCGGTCGCCGTTCGCGATCATCGCCTCCTCGGTCACGTGCAACAGGTTTTCAATCCGAATGCCAAAGCTTCCCGGCCGGTAATAACCGGGTTCGTTGGAAAGGATCATTCCCGGCAAAATCTCCTGCATGGACTGGCGTGAGATGCGCTGCGGCCCCTCATGTACGGAAAGGTAGGAGCCGACCCCGTGCCCGGTGCCGTGGCCATAATCCGCCCCGGCCTTCCACAGGGCAATGCGAGCCAGCGGATCAAGGTCAACGCCACGCGTTCCCGCCGGAAAGCGCGCGGTACTGATAGCGATCATACCTTTCAGGACCAATGTAAAAAAGCGCTTCTGATCCTCCGGTACGGTGCCGATGGCGACGGTGCGGGTGATATCGGTTGTTCCGTTGATATATTGTGCGCCTGAATCGACCAGAAAAAGCGTTCCGGGCTCCAGTGTCCGATCAGTGGCCGTTGATACCCGATAATGAATGATGGCGGCATTGGACCCGGCACCCGAGATCGTATCGAAGGAGATATCCTTCAGCGGATTTTGCATGCGCGCGCCAACTGCGGCACGACACGCTTCCAGCTTTTGGGCAGCGCCAATTTCGGTTACATCCGAGCTGCTATCCAGCCAGGCCAGAAACTCCACCATGGCGGCACCATCCTGCAGATGCGCCTGTCTGGAACCCTCAATCTCAGTAGAGTTTTTGATCGCCCGCGGCAGTCTGGCCGGATCGGCAGTTTCGACCACGGTTCCCCCGGCTTCGGTCATGGCACGGACTAAGGCGTAGGGCACGATGTCGGGATCGACGATCATTGTCTTGTTTTCGGAGCCAAGCCTGCGCACCACATCGAGAATGTGTTCGGGCGGTTGAAGCTCGGCAAGCTGCGTCAGATATGCTTTTTGTTCAATGCCCGTCTTGCCTGCATCCAGAAACAACTGGCCGCTTCGATCGGCAAAAATCAGAGCACGTGCCAACGGGTGCGGGGTGTGCGGTACATCATTTCCGCGGATGTTGAAGCTCCAGGCGACGGAAGACGGATCGGCCAAAAGCACCGCATCGGCTTTCCATTTCGCAAGCCCCTCGGCAATCGTCGCGATCTTGTCCTTGGCCAGCGTACCGGCCTGTTCCAGCGGCTGTATAGCAACCCGGCCTAGAGGTTCAGCGGGGCGATCTTTCCAGAGCCGATCAACCGGGTTGTGGTCCAGCAATACAAGCTGTCCGCCATTGGCCTCCAACGCCTTTTCCAGACGTCGCACCTCTCCAATCGTGTGCAGCCATGGATCGATGCCGAGTTTCAGCGCCCGATGCTTGTATGATTCCAGATAGAGGTGAGGCGGTGCGCCGACCAAGTCGCCGGGAGTGAACACACCACCATCCACCTGCTCGGCCAACTGCGTGGTGTAACGACCATCCACAAAAATGATGGCTTGATCGTCAAGAACCAGGGCCACGCCCGCAGACCCGGTAAAGCCAGTCAGCCACGCAAGGCGTTCGGCATTTGCAGGCACATATTCACCCTGAAACTCGTCAGCCCGCGGCACCAGAAAGCCGTCGATGTCCAACGCGTCCATCGCGACGCGAAGCTGCGCAACACGCTCACGGCCATACTGCGGGCTGGAAGCAACATTGTAGGTTTGAAACATGAAAGTGCCTTTGCAGAAATCAGAGGTCATCTGGCGCAGATGCGTATCCAGTATGATGTTCCTTATCCCGAATACGGCAGAGGGGCAAATTGTCGCACTTTGGAATCGTTATAAACTATGCACGGCGTGCATGGCACATATTCGTGAAATTCGCTTTTGTCAGATTTTAAATCGGTTATAAATACTCTCAACAACGGCAGACGATATGCCGATGACTTCAAGCTCTGGGGTTTTGGTCAACTGCCCGATCTCCTCCTCCCTAAGGGTGGTTGATCTTCAGAGTTTGCAGCGTTCGCTTGAGCATCCTCCTCCTCGGCTCGCGAACATCTGGCGGTGCCTCTGGCACCGCCGAAGTTTAAAAAAGCCGCGCTCCTGAAAGGGAGGGCGGCTTTTTATTGGCCGACGGTTTATACTCTATCAAAATGGATGGTGACCCATCCATTGCGCCAGATCGTCTGGATATGGCGCAGGTGTTGTCCGGTATAGGCGGCAATCACTTTCCAGCGTTGCTCTGCCAGAATACCCGACAGGATCACTGATCCACCGGGTGCAAGATGGGTGGCGAGTTGTGGTGCCATCTTGATGAGCGGACGGGCCAGGATATTTGCTATGATCAGGTCGAAAGGACCATGCTGTGCAAATACGGTGGACTGAAATCCCGTTGCGGTCTTAACCGTCAGGCCGGAAACGATCCCGTTGCGCCGTATATTTTCTGCCGCAACACGGGTAGCGACGGGGTCGATATCCGTTGCCAGAACAGGTACTGGCCTGCTCTTGCGCACGGCTATAGCCAGCACACCACTGCCGGTGCCAAGATCCAGTGCATTGGTGATCTTGCGTTGGCGAAGAACAGTTTCAATCATCTCCAGGCAGCCTGCGGTGGTGCCGTGGTGGCCGGTCCCAAAGGCTTGTCCTGCTTCAATCTCAATGTCGATATCGTTGAGCCGTACTTTGTCTCGATCATGTGCGCCATGGACGATGAACCGTCCGGCCCGCACAGGCTGCAAGCCCTCAAGCGATTTGGCAATCCAGTCGATATCGGGAATCACTTCCCGTTCAATAGCCAATCCGGGGAACCGTGCGCTTATCAGATCGGCAAAACGCGCACGCATATGCTCCTCTTCATCAGCCATCAGATACAAGGAGGCTTCCCAGATATTTTTCTTTTCATCGATTTCCATCGTGGCGATGGCGTAACCTTCGTCCTCGAAGGCGTCTGTCATCACATCCAGAAGCGCGTTGGACTGTGTCTCGGTGGTGGTGATGAAAAGGCGAATTTCGCTCAACGGTGACAGTCTCTCTGTTTTGTTTCAACCTGCAACCAGGTTTTCCAGTTTCTTTACGGCGGTATCGGCGTTTTCACCATAGGCAATCGTGCTTTTGAAGCGCCCTTGCGCATCAAGAAGAAACACAGAGGCTGTGTGATCCATGGAGTAATCGCCATTTGGCTTGCTTTCGTCGACCGGTACCTTCTTGGCGTAGACCCTGTAGCCTTTTACCATATCCATCACCTTATCCGGCGCACCGGAAAGGCCCACGATGCGCTTGGAGACATTGTCGACATACTGCCCAACGATCTCAGGCGTGTCGCGCTCCGGGTCTACGGTCACGAAATAGGCTTGCAGGGATTTGCCTTGCGGATCAACCTTTTCCATCCAGCCATTTAGTTCATAAAGCGTGGTCGGGCACACTTCCGGGCAGTGGGTAAAGCCGAAGAACAGCGCAGTGGGTTTGCCGGTAAAATCGGCTTGCGTGACGGTGCGGCCTGCGCCGTCCGTCAGCTCGAACGGCACGCCGAAGGCAGCCCCTGCAATTTTTTGCTTTTCCGCTGTTGCAGTATAAACCAGCGCGCCAAGAAGGGCCGCGAAAAAAGCAACGGCAATCCAGAGGGCAATGCGTATCTTTTTCATCGTTCAATCCTGTTGGCCTGGGTTCCGTCCATCAAATACGCGTTTGGGCCGCCGCCTGCAAATGCCGTAATGTCGCAACTTTAGGGAAGACTTAACATGTTTCTGGCATGATTTTCAGGCGCAGAAATGATTTTTCTTTGTCCGGCATGATGGCGGCGCAAAACCTGTGGCATGGGCCACAGGGTTATCCGTTGTCACAGTGCGACAGCCTTTCCTGAAGAAAGTGGCGATCATGTCGAATCTACTCCAACAATCCGGCGGCTCTCTGGAAATCGTATCGTTCCATCTTGGCGGGCAGGAATTCTGCATCGACATCATGGTTATTCGCGAAATTCGCGGATGGGCACCGGTCACGCCAATGCCCCACACGCCTCCCTACGTGCTGGGTCTCATCAATCTGCGTGGCGCCGTTATTCCGGTCATCGATATGGCCTGCCGGCTGGGAATGGCCATGACTGAACCTTCCGAACGTGCGGCCATCATCGTCACCGATATTGGGGGCAAACTGGTGGGACTGCTTGTGGAGCAGGTCTCGGATATGATGACGATCGATAGCCAGAATCTGCAGGCCGCACCCGATATTATTCCGGAAGCGCAGCGTGATTTTTGCCGTGGCATCGTAGCGCTCGAAAAATCAATGGTGTGTTTCCTGAATCTGGACCGCGTTATCGCAGAACAACTGTCTCACGCAGCTTAAAGTATAATCCGACCGGAGCGAGGATCGAGAAGATTATGCGTTTTGAATATAGACTTAGAGCGCCGGTTTGATACAATCAGATCGAACAGCGCTTTAAGCGTTTTCAATATTGTAGGAACAAACTGAAAAAGAGGGCGTTCTTTGTTCACTGATCACCTAGAACAAGGAATATTCACTATGAACGCCTCTTTGAAATCCGTTATTTCCGCCGCCGTTTTGACACTCGCCATTGGGGGTTCTGCCTTCGCACAGAACAACGTACCCAATGACACGAACCAGCAGAAGAAGCAGCCTGATGCCGCCGCGACCGAAAATACAGGCACGATGGCGCCTGCCGATACAGCAACACCTGCGACAACTGCGATGGATAACGAAGAAGTCGTTGTCTATGGCGTGAAGGAATGGTCCGGCGTTGATGCATCGAAGATCGCTGTCAAGCGTGTCAACGAACTGCCGCTGGAAACACAGCGTAACAAGTACAGAACACTTGCCGACGTGAACAAGCAGGAAGTTGAGCGTTTGCAGGCAGACGTGAAGGCCAATGCAGCGCTGGTCAAGGTGCTTGAGTCGCGCAACGTGCAGATCAACAACATCGTATCTGCCCACCCTAATGCCGATGGTACAGTGACCTTCATCGTCCTGTAAGGTTTTACATTCGGAAAAGCCCTCTGCACCGCAGGGGGCTTTTTTTATGACTTACTTTGGCTGTCCGTTCGTCCATGTGACCGGTTGATTGTAGAGCGGAACGGTGGAAATGGCCATCTTGGCGGAGCCTTCCGTGACTTCCCGCCCATGCGCCAGGTAGATCAGCGTATTGTTGGTCTTGTCATAAACACGGGTCACGACCAGACTTTTCCAGATCAGCGACAAACCGGCCCTGAACACTTCTTCGCCTTTCGGAGACAGGTTGATGTCACCGATTGTGATTGGTCCCGTCTGCTGGCAAGCGATTGCGTTGTTTGAGGGATCCTCAAACCAGTTTCCCTTGCGCAGCCGGTCGATGACGCCCCGGTCAAAATACGAGACATGGCAAGTGACGCCGGTTACTTCGGGGTCCGTTACAGCATCGATCTTGATGTCATTGCCAACCCAGTCCACCCCGACTTTTCCAACAGTATCGGCGTGAGCACCGTAGCCAGAGCCCGCCAAGGCAATCAGACCGGCAGCAATGCGTTTAAGGGTAGGGGACATGGGCTTTCTCCAGCAAGGTTTCATCTGTCAGATGTGGATATATTGCCGTCAGGTCAAGCGGAATGCGAATTACAAAAAGGGCAGCTTGCGCCGCCCTTTTGCAAATGTCTGTTGATTAGGTCTAGAATTCGTCCCACGAGCCTTCCGTATTCGAAGCGCCGCCAAATGCGCTGGCGACCTTGCGGCTCAGCGTGCGCGCGGGCGAGGTTGCTGGCCTTGGGCTCGACGCAGCCATGCTGCGGGCTTCCGTTTCAAGGCCCATTCTGAACTGCGACAGCAACTGGTTGAGCGACGATGCCTCCTTTGCCAGACTGTAGCTGGCAGCGGTGGTTTCTTCGACCATGGCTGCGTTCTGCTGGGTGCCCTGATCCATGCTGTTGACCGCGGTGTTGATCTCCTGCAGGCCGATAGCCTGCTCACGTGCGCCCTTGACGATGGCAGCAACGTGAGAGTTGATCTGCCGAACTTCCTCAACGATCTTCTCCAGCGCCTTGCCGGTTTCTCCCACAAGCGACACGCCGGAGCGGACCTGATCGCCGGAGGTGGTGATCAGCGACTTGATCTCCTTGGCTGCATTGGCGGAACGCTGTGCAAGCTCCCGGACTTCCTGCGCGACAACGGCAAAGCCCTTTCCGGCATCACCGGCGCGTGCAGCTTCCACGCCGGCATTCAGCGCCAGCAGGTTCGTTTGAAACGCGATATCGTCGATGACGCCGATGATATTGGAGATTTCCTGAGAGGATTTCTCGATCTGGTGCATGGCGCTGACAGCGTTGCGAACCACATCGCCGGAGCGCTCGGCACCGGCGCGCGTGCGTTCAACCAGTGCACCTGCTTCTTCCGCGCGGCTGGTTGCGTCCTTGACGGTGGTCGTAATTTGTTCGAGCGCTGCGGCTGTTTCCTCGACCGAAGCAGCCTGCTGTTCCGTACGCTTCGACAAGTCGTCGGACGCCTGACGGATTTCCGCAGCACCCGCATCGATCGTCCGGGCATTTTCACCGACTGTGCGCAGGGTCTGATGCAGTTTCTCCATCGACTCGTTGAAGTCCACGCGCAGGCTTTCCAGCGCCGGAGTAAACCGCGTGTTGACACGGTAGGCTACATTTCCGTTGGCCAGGTTTGAAAGGCCCGTGCCGATTTCCTCAACAGCCTGTTGGACTTCAGCGGCTTCACGGGCCTTTTGAGCGTCACGGTCCAGACGCTCTTTTTCGGCCTGAATGCGATTGCTCTCGGCTTCCTGCTCAAGGCGTGCCCGCTCAATTGCGTTGTCCCGGAACACGGATACGGCATTGGCCATATTGCCGATTTCATCACGCCGGTCGGTGCCAGCAATGGCTTCGTCCGTATCTCCGGCTGCCAGCGTGCTCATACGGCGATTGAGTGTGGAAATCGGGGTCGTAATGCCCGCCGTTGCCACGTAGACAGTACAGCTCGTGCCGATAATGATGGCGAGTGCAAGAATAACGAGCGTAATGGTTATGGTCTTGTTGGTAACCGCTGTCAGGTCATTGCTGCCCTTCATGACGCTGTGGACCATCTCGTCGCGCTTCTCGCGAAATTTCGGAGTCCATTCCGCAATCGTCCGCTCAAGTCCATCCAGAAGAGTGGATGCTTCTGCTGTGCTGTTGGATGCGTGAAGTGCAATAGCCTTTTCGCCAAGCTCCCGCAGTTTTGCAATGTCGTTGAGCGCGTCGGTGACGAATGGAGCTTGCGCGGGGACAAGCGTTTGGGTCTCTGTCAGCGTCGCAGTAGCGGCGTTGATTTCATCCCGAAAATTTTGTTCTGCCTGAAGAGAATCTTCGGAGCCAACGGGATTCAACAGAACTCGATTGAGTTCGTAGCCAATCCGTCCAATGTTGCCGTTGACGCGTGACACGTTAACGGCACCAACACTGTCGTTGGTGATGAAGGCAGAATAGACTGTATCGGTTTCCTTGTATTTATAAGCGAGGAATCCCATTCCGGAAATGGAGATGACACTCAGTCCCACGATTGTTGACAGTATTTTGGTGCGTATCTTCGCATTTTTCAGAAAAGACATGATTGCTCACAGTTGCAATGGCAAATGCCGTGGAAGACAAGGCGCTGCAATCGAGATCAATATCTGGTTGCACGGTAACCGTGCTGAAGATAAGCGCTGAGCGCCAGAGTATAATCCGGATTGGACAATCGCCAATCATCGACAGACCGTGAATGCCCTCATG
This sequence comes from Rhizobium sp. CFBP 8762, assembly GCF_014841565.1. Classification (GTDB taxonomy): domain Bacteria; phylum Pseudomonadota; class Alphaproteobacteria; order Rhizobiales; family Rhizobiaceae; genus CFBP-8762. The sequence goes on along the minus strand of NZ_JACYUD010000003.1, from coordinate 243,046 downwards.
GCGGGTTTTTCTGTCAGCATTTGTTATCGCGGCAAAAAATTAACACCGGCTAAAGATGAGAACGTGAATATATACGGATATTCGCCCATAAATTGTAAAATGAGCAGTTCACGTTCAATCTATAAGAAATAATGGGTTCGATATTCTACGTATTTCGTCCGAGTACTCTGCTTCGCTCAGCGTCATACTGGATGTAAAGTTGCTAAACCTTGTCAACAAAACTATCCAGAACCCGCTTTTGCCCGGCGCGATCAAAGTCGATAGTCAGCTTATTGCCTTCAATGCTTGAAATATTCCCATTACCGAATTTCAAGTGAAAGACCCGTTCACCGACAGCAAATTTCGAGGGCGTGTCAACCGTGGATTTGGCGACCAGTTCACCGTCGATGGTGCGTGCTTTCGGCCCGCTTTCGCCATAACCGACGCGCTCCACCGCATGTCCGGAGCGTGAGCCCCAGTTATCGCGCGTTGCATCCGTGCGGTTGGCCTGCGCGCGCTTCCAGCCCGGCGTAGCGTAGGAATTGGAGAACGGCTCTGCCTTGTCGAACCGCGATTGACCATAGCCACCACGGCCGTAACCACCGTAGGATTGTTCTGCCTCCGACACCTCGACATGATCGGGTGGCAGTTCATCCAGAAAACGTGAGGGCAGGGTGGATTGCCAAAGCCCGTGGATGCGCCGGTTGGACACGAACCAGACATGGCAGCGCCGTTTGGCGCGGGTGAGGCCGACATAGGCCAGTCGCCGCTCCTCCTCCAGTCCGGCGCGCCCACCCTCATCCAGCGAACGCTGGTGCGGAAACAAGCCTTCCTCCCAGCCGGGCAGGAAAACCGTATCAAATTCCAGACCCTTGGCAGAATGAAGGGTCATGATGTTGACGGCATCCAGATTTTCGTTCTGCTCGGCATCCATTACGAGCGAAACATGCTCCAGAAAACCGCGCATGGACTCAAACGCTTCCATGGAGCGGATCAGTTCTTTAAGGTTTTCCAGTCGGCCCGGCGCTTCGGCCGATTTGTCGTTCTGCCACATGGCAGTATAGCCGGACTCGTCCAGTATCATCTCCGCCAACTGGGTGTGCGGCGTGTTTTCGAGCAAGCCCTGCCAACGGGTAAAGTTGACGACGACATCAAACAGAGATTTGCGGGCCTTGGCCTTCAGTTCCTCGGTTTCAATAAGATCAGCAGCGGCGGCGAACATCGGAATGTCGCGTCCGCGTGCATAGTCATGCAACGTGCGCACCGTCGTATCGCCCAGGCCGCGCTTCGGCGTGTTGATAATACGTTCAAACGCCAGATCATCGGCAGGCTGGCAGACCAGGCGGAAATACGCCATGGCATCGCGAATTTCCATCCGCTCGTAAAAGCGCGGGCCGCCAATCACACGGTAGTTCAGCCCCAGCGTGACGAAACGATCTTCAAACTCGCGCATCTGAAAGGATGCGCGCACAAGAATGGCCATGTCATTGAGGTTGTGACGCTTGCCATCGGCATCGGGCCTTTGCAACTGCTCGATGGTCTCGCCAACGGCGCGGGCCTCCTCTTCGGAATCCCACGCGGCATGAACCTGAACCTTGGCGTCGTCGGGGTCGCTTCGGTCCGTAAACAGGGTCTTGCCAAGACGGCCTTCATTATGCGCGATCAAATGCGCGGCAGCCCCAAGAATATGCGCCGTCGAGCGGTAATTGCGTTCAAGCTTGACGACTTTTGCGCCCGGAAAGTCCTTTTCAAACCGCAGGATGTTATCGACCTCAGCGCCGCGCCAGCCATAAATGGACTGGTCATCATCGCCGACGCAACACACGTTTTGCACTTCGCCCTTTGGGCGCTGCGCCAGCAACCGCAACCACATATATTGCGCCGTGTTGGTGTCCTGATACTCATCCACCAGAATGTAACGAAATTTGCTGTGATACTCTTTCAACACATCCGGATGGGCTTGAAACATGCGGATGGGATGGCACAACAGGTCGCCGAAATCACAGGCGTTCAGTGTCTTCAGGCGTGCCTGATAGGCGGCATAGAGTTCACGTCCCTTGCCATTGCCAAAGGCGCGCGCGTCCCCTTCGGCAATGTCCGAGGGACCGAGGCCCTTGTTTTTCCAGCCGTCGATCATCTGGGCAAACTGGCGCGCAGGCCAACGCTTGTCATCCAGCCCTTCGGCCTGAATAAGCTGCTTGATGAGGCGCACGACATCGTCTGTATCCAGAATGGAAAAATCCGAGCGCAGCCCGACAAGTTCGGCGTGACGACGCAGCAGCTTGACCCCGATGGAGTGAAACGTGCCGAGCCACGGCATGCCTTCCACCGCGCCACCGACAAGAACACCGATGCGCTCCTTCATCTCACGCGCGGCCTTGTTGGTGAATGTTACAGCCAGGATCTGACTTGGATAGGCGCGTGCGGAGGCGAGAATATGCGCTATGCGCGTGGTCAAAACCCGGGTTTTGCCCGTGCCGGCACCGGCGAGAACCAGAACCGGACCGTCGATGCTTTCGACAGCGTCCTTCTGCTCCGGGTTCAGGCCATTCAGATAGACAGAAGGTGAGCGTGCGCCATCGCGCGCGGCAAGCGCACGCGCGGCGATGCCGCCCGACGGCTTTTGGTTGCCTGCTGCCGGGTTGCCGCGCTTTTGGTCTGCCACAGGCTCTTCGTCGAAGAAGGGTATATCGTCAAATCCGTTACTCATGCGTCTCAATGTAGTGATTCGGGATCAAAACGCCAGTTCTGCTTTCATTCACGTTTCCGGGTTTTTCAGGTTACCCCATGGATTTATTACAAATGCGTCATAATTTCCGATCACGGTTGCCCACCGGGTGCGCAAACCCGTACAGGGTAATGGTGATACGGAGAGTGTGATGAAGCTTTGGAAACAGATCCTGCTGTGTGCCGTGATACTGGTCGCGGGATTGGCCGCATGGGTACGGTTTGCGCCGGGTGCCGGGGCAATGCTGGCATCTCTTGGCGTCCCTGGGTCTGTTGTCACTGCCATCACCCCGGAGCAGCCGAAGACCGCCGCAGCCACCAACGCACCCCGAAATGCACGGCTGGTGGCAACCCAACCGGTGGCAACCGCACTGATAAACGACCGGCTGAGCGCCATTGGCACCGGTGAGGCGATCCGCACAGTCACCGTAACCCCCTACGTGACCGGCAATCTGGCAGAGGTTCTGGTCAAGTCTGGCGATACGGTCCAGCAGGGGCAGGTTATTGCGCAGCTCGATAATGACGAGCAGCGCATCGCGGTCGATCAGGCACATCTGACGCGCAAGAGCGCACAGGAAAAGGTCGAGCGGTATCGCAATCTGAAAACGGTCATCAGCTCTGTGGAATTTACCGATACAGCCAACGCGCTGGAGGCTGCCGAGCTTCAGGTGCAGGCGGCGGAACTCGCCTTGAAGCGGCGTGAGATCACGGCACCGTGGTCCGGTGTCGTGGGCATTATCACCGTTAACCCCGGCGATTACGTCACCACGTCATCGGCTATCGCAACCATTGATGACCGCAGCGAAATCCTGGTAGATTTCTGGGTGCCGGAGCGCTTTGCTCCGCGTTTGAAGGTGGGGCAGAATATTTCAGCTACCGCAATTGCACGGCCTGAACGACAACTGGCGGGCCGTATCGACGCGCTGGACAACCGCATCGATCAGGCAAGCCGGACCCTGCGGGTGCGCGCTCGAATAGCCAATGAAAACGACAGTTTGCGTGCAGGCATGTCCTTTTCCGTTGCGGTCGAGTTTGCGGGCGATACGTACCCGACGGTCGATCCGCTGGCCATTCAGTGGAGCTCGCAGGGGGCCTATGTGTGGCGGGTTGCCGACGATAAATCAGCCAAGGTTCCCGTTCGTATCGTTCAACGCAATTCCGATCGGGTTCTGGTAGAAGGGGACCTGCGCGAAGGCGAGATGGTAGCGACCGAAGGTGTTCAGCAACTGCGCGATGGCAGTGCCGTTCGCGTCGCCCAGACGGACGCACCCGCCACACCGGCGAGCGGTTCCTGACATGAGCGATCAGCAGATCCCAAACAACCCGGCCGCGACTGGCGCCGATGGTTCGCCGGAAATTTCGGCCGACGCCGGTAAGGGTTTCACGGCCCTGTTCGTGCGGCGGCCGATCTTTGCGCTTGTGGTCAATCTGCTGATTATCGTTGCTGGTCTCGCTGCGTTCTATGGCATTGAGGTGCGCGAGTTGCCGGAGGTGGATCAACCGGTTGTGACCGTGACGACCACCTATACCGGGGCCGCACCGGAAACGATGGACAGGCAGGTCACGTCCATTATCGAGGGAGCGGTTTCCCGCGTTTCCGGGATTACCCGCATTTCCTCCACGTCGTCACAGGCGCGCAGTCAGGTTACGCTGGAATTTTCCAGTGAAACCGACATCGGCCAAGCCTCTAACGATGTGCGCGATGCGCTGGGTCGTGTAACAAATCAGTTGCCCGAGGATGCGGACGAACCTCGCATCATCAAGGCGGATGCCGATAGCCAGCCGATCCTGCGTCTGGCCCTGACATCCTCCACCATGTCGATGGAAGACATGACGCTGCTGGCGGAAAACGATATTTCCGACCGGCTCTCTGCCGTGCTGGGTGTTGCGGACGTGGTGCTTTACGGCGATCAGGAGAAGATTTTCCGCGTCGATATCGATCAGATCAAGCTTGCCAGCCGTGGGCTGACAGTTGCGGATCTGCGCACCTCGTTGGCGACCGTCGCGCTGGATGTGCCTGCCGGGTCCATTACCAGCAACAGTCAGGATATCACCGTGCGGGCGCTGGCGGATGTGACGACGCCACAGCAGTTTGAGGATATCATTCTGCAAAACCATGTCCGTCTGGGTGACGTGGCATCGGTCACGCTGGGGCCGAACACGGGAACAACTGCGTTGCGGTCCAACGGCCAGCAAGGCGTGGGTTTTGGCATTGTCCGTCAGGCACAATCCAACACCATCAATATTGCCGAGGGTGTGCAGACGGCGGTTGCCGCCATCAATCAGACTTTGCCAGAGGGGACACAACTTCGCATCACCAGCAACGATGCCGTGTTTATTCAGGGTGCCATTCATGAGGTGGAAATCGCCCTGGTGGTGGCTATTCTCATCGTGATTGCGGTCATCTATCTGTTTCTGCTCGACTGGCGCGCAACGCTGATACCGGCATTGACGATGCCGATTGCCTTGATCGGCACGATGGCAGCCATCTATCTGGCCGGGTTCTCCATTAATATCCTCACACTTCTGGCCATCGTGCTGGCTACCGGCATGGTGGTGGATGATGCCATTGTGGTGCTGGAAAACATCGTGCGTCGTCGTGCCGAAGGACTGGGTCCACGCGCTGCGGCGGTGCTGGGAACACTTGAGGTGTTTTTTGCGGTGATCGCAACGACGGCCACTCTTGTGGCCGTGTTCGTGCCGCTGTCCTTTCTGCCAGGGCAGACGGGCGGGTTGTTCCGGGAATTCGGCTTCGTGCTGGCGTTCTCTATTCTTCTGTCGGCCTTTGTGGCTCTGTCGCTCTGTCCCATGCTGGCATCACGGCTGTTGAAGGCCGAGGGGCATGGCGAGCGTCACGGCGTGATGCAGCGTATCGGCGCGCGTGCCGCTGGTTTTTATGCCGCCACGCTCCGGGCCTGTCTCAACACGCCGGTGGCGGTTTTTCTGGTCGCTATCATGGTCACCGCCGCTGGTGCCGTCGCGTTCACCACGCTGACATCAGAACTGACGCCGAGTGAAGACCGCGCCATGGTCATGATGCGCATCAACGCGCCCCAAGGGGTCTCTCTTGATTATGCGCAGGCCCAGATGCAGCGCATTGAGGACGGCTTGCAGCCGCTGGTCAAATCCGGCGAAATCTACAACATCTATTCGATATCCGGGCAGGGTGGCTCCACCAATAGCGGCTTCATGGTGATTACGCTCAGCCCGTGGGCAGAGCGTGCGCGTTCGCAGCAGCAGATTGTGCGCGATATCAATGCGGTGACGGATAAAGTCCCGTCCGTCCGGGCCTTTGCGTCGCAGTCCAACAGTCTGGGCATTCGCGGTGCTGGCAATGGTTTGCAGGTCGCGCTTGTGGGGCAGGATTACGCCAAACTGTCCGCCGCCGCCGATGAGTTGCTGCGGAAGATGGAGGACACCGGTCGCTTTCAGAATGTGCGCCTGAACTACGAAACCAATCAGGCCCAACTGTCGGTCACTATTGATCGCGAACGTGCTTCCGATCTCGGCGTGGATATCAACGGCCTTTCGGTTGCCTTGCAGGCCATGCTCGACGGCAACGAGGTTCTGGACGTTTTTGTTGGGGGCGATTCGTTCCCGGTTATCATCTCCTCGGAAAACAACCCGATCAATGATCCGACCGATCTGGAAAACATCTTCCTGAAAACCGGGGATGGCAAGATCGTTCCCATGTCCAGCATTGCCTCACTGGAGGAAAAAGCCGTTGCGCCACAGCTTGCGCGCGAATCGCAACTGCGCGCCGTTTCGCTGACGGCGGGTCTGCCAACCGGCTTTTCGCTCGGTGAGGCCCTGACGCTGACAGAGGAGCTTGCTCAGCCGTTGCTTCCCGAAGGTTACCGCATGATACCGCTGGCGGAAGCCGCAACGCTCACGGAAAATTCCTACGGCATGTTGCTCACCTTCGGGTTTGCCTTGGTCATCATCTTTCTGGTTCTGGCGGCTCAGTTCGAAAGCTTCATCAGCGGCGTTATCATCATGGCGACGGTGCCGCTGGGCCTCGCCTGCGCGATCTTCGCCATGGTCGTCACGGGCAACACGCTCAATATCTACAGCCAGATCGGGCTTGTCATGCTGGTGGGCATCATGGCGAAGAATGGTATTCTGATCGTGGAATTTGCAAACCAGTTGCGCGACCGTGGGCAGAATGTGCGAGATGCCATCGAAAACGCCTCCAACATCCGTCTGCGGCCTGTGATGATGACTATGATTGCAACGGTTGTCGGCGCTCTGCCCTTGGTCTTGGCCCGGGGAGCCGGTGCGGAAGCCCGCATCGCGCTTGGCTGGGTGCTGGTAGGTGGGTTGGGCTTGGCAACCATCGTCACGCTGTATCTAACGCCTGTTGCCTATCTGGCACTGGCCCGTTTCTCCAAGCCCCGCGTCGAAGAGGAACATCGCCTGCGCGACGAACTTGCGCTGGCAGCGCAGGCGCAGCAAAGCGCCCAAGCCTCCTGAAATCCCGCTCTGCTGTTATTTTTTGGCGCATGAACAAAGTAAGGCTTTATTCTTGCGCCTGAAAGCGGCAATAGGTCTAACGATTGCTTTTTCAGGGAAAATGGCGTGCTGGCTCGCTTTCTGGTGTTTCTCGGCGGTTTGTTGGTCGTTGTACTGTTTGCAGCGCTCATAGCGCCCATGTTTGTCGATTGGACGGATTTCCGTAGGGATTTCGAACGCCAGGCGACCAGCATTATGGGCCGCCCGGTCGTGGTTCACGGTCGAGTCGATGCCCGCTTGCTACCGTTTCCCTCTGTCACCATGAACGACGTGCGCGTGGGTGAGGAGGGCGACGATGCGATGGTCCGTATCGCCCGGTTCTCTATGGATGCGGAACTGGCGCCATTTCTGAGCGGCGAAGCCCTGATCTTCGATATGCGTATCGATGAGCCGAAAGCACGTATCAAGCTGCTGGCTGATGGTACGCTGGACTGGGCAAAAGGCCGTAAGTCCAGCATTCCCACCCGCAACGTGGTGCTTGAAAATGTGGCGATCAGCAAGGGCGAAATCGAATTCGTCGACGAGCAGACGGGTCGCACCCGCTTCATTGGCAATCTGAATGCGGCACTCTCGGCCCGCTCGCTGACAGGTCCGTGGCGTATCGAGGGGCAGGGCGCACTGGATGGTGAGAAAGGTCGCTTCTCGTTTAACAGCAGTCCAGTGGATGAGAGGGGCGTTTTGCGTGTCCGCACTCGGCTAATGCCGGAGACCCGCCCGTTCGGCGTCGATCTGGAAGGCGATTTGCAGGTTGTGGATTTCAAGCCGCAATACACTGGCAATTTCACCCTGATTGAAAACAGGGAAGCGGCACCAGCCCGCGACGAGTCCGATCCTCCAGCGCCGCGCGTCAACGGTCTGTTTGAGCTGACCAACGAGCGCATCCGCGTACCGGAATATCGTGCGCAGTTCGGCGCTGCCGAGGATCCTTATGTCGTCACAGGCGAAGCAACGCTCGACACCGGCAAGACGCCGGAATTTCTTCTGTTGGCGGATGGTCAGCAGATCGATGTGAGCCGCATCGGCAACGATGGTGCCAGCGCCAAGACAGGTCGCAACAGCGGTCTGTCGGTTCGCCAGCGTCTCAATGCTCTTCTCAACATCGCCAGCGAAATCCCTATTCCACAAGTGCCCGGACGGGCAAGCCTGCTTTTGCCTGCAATCGTGGTCGGTGATACAACTGTGCGGGACGTTAGGCTGGATGTGAGGCCGGATCGGGCGGGCTGGGTTGTTGATAAGGCTGTCGCGCAACTCCCAGGACGCACGCAGATTGAAGCAAACGGTCGCCTGACGCTCACGGGAAGCCGGGCATTTTCTGGCGATCTGCTGCTGGCATCCAACCAGCCCTCCGGGCTTGCCAGTTGGGTATCCGGCACAGTGGACCCGACGATCCGCTCTTTGAAAAGTGCCGGATTTTCCGCGCGGGTGGACCTGACGGACGCCTTGCAGAGGTTCGAGGATCTGGAGATTGCTGCCGGGTCTGCTTCTCTGAAAGGCCGCTTGGAACGACAGGCTCCGGCCGACGCACCGCCGAGCCTGAACGTTGCCCTGAAAGGGAACCTGATTGACGTTGACGCACTGCGCGCCTTAACCACGCTGCTGGCGGGTGATACGTCCAGTGATGCGATCTTTGCCCATGCCATCAATGCCGAGCTTTCGGCTGAACGTGTAACCGCCTTCGGCGAAACGGCTGAAGGTGTTGATGCTGTTTTGACCTTGCGCGATGGCGTGTTGAAGGCAGACCGTTTGTCCATCAACGCGTTGGAGGGAGCGACTATCAGCGCGCTGTTTACGGCCAGCGGTACGCTTGATGCGCCCAGCTTGAATGCAAAAATGAAACTGGCGGCAGACGATCTTGCGCCCCTGTTGAAACTGGTCGAGCGCCATACCCCAACCCATCCCGCGCTGACGCGACTGGCGCAAAACGGCAGTTACTATCAAAACGCCGATCTGGATTTCACCCTGGCCACCGGTAGCGATAATGGCAGCGGGCCATTGATTTTCGGCGTGATCGGCAGTGCCAATGGCAGCCGCATCACCGCGCACTATCAGGCACCGAGCCTTGCGCAGGCGCTTGCCGGCTCAGGGTTGCAACTGGAAGCAACCTTGGAGAACCCGTCCACCTTGACGCTATTGGGGCAGGTCGGCTTTGATCCGCTGCCGTTTGACGGTGATGAAAATGGTGTGCTGACTGCGAAAATGGAAAGTGGTGATGCGGGTGAGGCCAAGGGCTCGCTGACCTTTACCACCAACCGCACGTCGCTGACGGCGCGGGGCCGGGTGGGACTGCTGCCGTCCACCTTCCTGAACGGTGAATTTCAGATGTCGTTAGACAGTGCCGATCTGGAACCGTATCTGCTGATGGGCGGCGTCGGATTGCCTCAGATGGGCGCTGGCCTACCATTCACGCTGGCGGCAAAAGTCGCCGTGACGCCGGATGCGGTGGCTTTGACGGACATGAGCGGCAAGGTGGATCGCAACGGGTTCGCTGGTACCCTCACCTTGGACCGCAACAGCAGTACGATCAAAGGCAATGGTGCCCTCACGCTGGACCATTTCGATATCCCGTTGGCGGCTGAGACGGTTATCGGCCCGGTACGCAATGCAACATCCGGTGGGTTATCGACAGAGGCGATCCCTGCACGGGGTCTGGAGATGCTGGATGTGGTGCTGGACCTGTCCGCCAAACAAGCGGATATCGGGCTCTATGGCTCTGTCGCCGACTTCAAAGCCAAGACCCATTGGAGCGGCGGCGAACTCGCGTTGCGCGAGGTATCCGGTGCCTGGCTTGGTGGTGCGTTGGCGGGAGACCTCGTTATGACGAACGCCAGCGGTTCAGCGTCCTTCAACGCCAAAGTGGGCCTAACACGCGCCGATCTGGCGGCCATCGGGTGGACGGGAGACGGTGACCAGCCCATCGCAACCGGCAAACTGGACCTCAATCTGTCTTTGGAGGGTGCGGGACAGACAATCGCAGCTTTGGCTGAAGGTGCCACGGGGTCGGGCGAAGCCGTTGTCCAAGGCGTCACTCTTCACGGTTTGAATGACAAGGCTTTAGCGGAGATACTGCCCGCCGTGGACGCTCTTGAAGGCGAACTGACGGCACAACGGCTGGAGCCGGTGATTGCAGATGCTGTTCTCAAGAGTCAAACGGTTATTGAGAAGGCAATCATTCCACTGGCCATCGCAGGCGGCACGTTGCGGGCGCAGAACGTCATGGCTGCAAATGGAGCTGTTTCGCTGTCAGGCAACGCCGCGCTAGGGCTCGCATCGTCGCGTATCGATGCGGACCTCACTGTTCGTTTTCCACCACCGGAAGGGCAACCAGCTGACAGCACGGCGGCAGTGCGGCTGAACTTTGCCGGACTGACCGAACAGCCGGGACGAACGCTCGATAGTGCCGAACTGGCAAACTATCTGACGCTGCGCGCATTCGAGCGAGAGCGTCGGCGGGTAGAAACCTTGCAGGCGAATGTTCTGGAAAAGCAGCGTTTGCGACGCGAGGCCGCCTTGTATAAAGCGCGGGCCGAGGCACGGGAAGCAGCGCGCCAGGCCGCCGCAGAGGAAGACGCGCGCCGCAAGGCACAGGCAGAAGCTGAGGCCAGCCGCCGCGCAGCTGAAGAGGCGGAGCGCAAAGCGCAGGCGGAAAGGGATCGTTTGGTTCTGCCGCAGACGCTGGTTGATCCGTCACAGGGCGTTACGCGTGGTGAGGACCTGCAACCACTTGCGCCCACGACCCCGCCGAGCCTTAACGGCCTACCGGGCGTTGACTCCCCTTAAGCGCAGTCATCGGATCTTGAAATTATCCGCTGCTCGTCCCACTGACTTGGCCCTTGATCCATTGCAGCACATAGACACGCAAAGCGGAGGACAGGTTGCTGTTCTCGGCGCGGTCATCATCGATTTCGCATATGAGTTGCGCGAGTGGAATGCTGCGCGTCATCGCAATGGCCTTCAACTCACTCCAGAACGCGTCTTCCAGCGTGAAGCTGGTTCGGTGCCCGTGTAGTGTCGCCGAATGTTTGCGGTTCATACGAGCCCGCTTCAGTCGGCTTTGTCGGTGGGAGACAATTTGCCCTGATCCAGGAAAGATTTCGCCTTCTCGTTCAGCGCTTTTGTCAGCGACTTCTCAGCCTTGGTACGGCCGAAAGTCAAACGGTTTTGGTCGGCTGTCTTTTCCTTTTCGCTCCGCGCCTGTTTCTTTCGAAATTGGCGCAGATTGACAACATCACCCGCCATGGCCGGTCAGTTTTTCTTGCGGAACGCATCGAGCGACACCACCGAGCCGCCGGGCTTTGTGCCGTCGCCATCGCCATCGCTGTCATTGCCAGCCGTATCGGATGGTTGACGGTCGGTCAGCGGCAACACCGACGTATCGGTCTCGGTTTCGTCTTCCACCTCCACGATCGGAACGTCAAACTCCAGCTCGAAGTTGACGGATGGATCGTAGAAGCCGCGTATGGCGTTGAACGGGATGACCAGCTTTTCCGGCGTATCAGAGAAGGACAGGCCAATCTCGAACTGCGATTCGGTGATTTTTAAATCCCAAAACTGATGCTGGACGACAATGGTCATCTGCTCGGCATATTTGGACTTCAGATGCTGCGAAATCCGCACGCCCGGTGCGCCGGTCAGGAAGGTGATGAAGAAATGGTGGTCGCCCGGCAAGCTGCCTGTGGCCGCAACTTCCGTCAAAACCTTGCGGATCACGCCGCGAAGCGCATCCTGAGCCAGTATATCGTAGCGGATATGGTCTTGCGCCATTCTTTTCCTGTCTTTCCTTCTCAGCGTTCCCTTAAGTCTTGCCTCGGGGTTCACCAAATCAAATCTATCAGGCGCTTTTATGCCATGCTCACAGCGCAAGGAAAAGTGCTTGAAGGTCCGTCACAAAAATTAGCACAATTCGGACAAAAGCTGAAAGTGCGCACCTGCACAAACGCAACGGATACGGAAAGGCGTAGCATATTGGGAAAAGTGGAGGTTTCTGTTGCCAGGTACCTCCGAACCCCGCCTTACGGTGCGAACCGGAAGGGCTTGATTTGAAGTGTCACACTGCGATTAAGCAGCGAGACGAGCTTCCGCATAGTTGTCGTTTGCAACTACAAGTTTAGCCCGATAACGGTGGTACAATGCCGAGCAAAAAGTCGATCTTTACACCCTTGTCGATCCTATTTCGCCCCCATCAAAAGCCGGTGTGAACACCGGTTTTTGGTGGAGGCGCCGGGTACCGCCCCCGGGTCCAATAGGCTTATTTCATCGCCCGTTTATCGCCATAGCCGCCCGAAGACGGCAAGGCTGATATAGGTGGTAATGCTGAAAAGGGAAAGAGGGCTTTTTTACAAAATGCAATGTGACATTGGACGCGCTGGTATTTATAGAGGGTTGGTAATTCAAATGGACTGACGATGCGACATCCCGAACAGCAATATCTCGATCTGATGGCCCATATCCTCGAAAACGGGGATCGGCGGATCGACCGCACAGGCGTCGGTACGCTTTCCGTTTTTGGTGCCATGGCGCGCTTCAATCTCGGCAAAGGCGAGTTCCCGGTTCTGACGACGAAACGCGTCTACTGGAAACTGGCAGTCAAAGAAATGCTGTGGTTTCTGACAGGCAACACCAATCTCCAGCCGCTGTTGAAAGAGAACGTGCGCATTTGGTCAGATTGGCCGCTGGACAAATACCGCAAAGCGGTTGATGCGAACATGTCTCAGGTCGAGTTCGAAAAGCGCATTGTCGAGGATGACGCGTTTGCTGCCGAATGGGGGGATCTGGGCCCGGTTTACGGCAAGCAGTGGCGGCGCTGGGCAGGCCCGGATGGCCGGGAATATGACCAGATCGCCGGCTTGATCGAGACGCTCAAGACAAACCCGACGAGCCGGCGGATGCTGTTTCATGCCTGGAACGTGGCCGATATTGCCGACATGGCGCTACCGCCGTGTCACATGGTCTATCAGTTCCATGTTACTGATGGGCGCTTGTCGTGCATGTTGTATCAGCGCAGTGTCGATCTTTTGCTGGGTTGTCCGTTCAACTGGGCGGAAACCGTGGCGTTGCAGATGATGATTGCGCAACAGGCGGGACTGGAACTGGGCGAATTCGTCTGGTTTGGCGGCGATGTTCATCTTTACCTCAACCATCTGGAGCAGGCGCGCGAGCAACTCAGCCGCACACCACGCCCTCTGCCGACGCTCAAACTCATTCGAAAGGCCGACAGCATCGATAGCTATACGATCGATGATTTCGAACTGGACGGGTACGATCCCCATCCGCCAATTCATGCGGACGTCGCCGTTTAGAGCGTTTTCCGATCTGATTGAATCAGATCAGCGCTCTCATTCCTTTGACTGAAAGCATATCTTGTCGATCCTCGCTTCGCTCCGGTCGCATTATGCTCTAGCCTTTCTCGAATTCCGCAATGATTGGACAATCCGGCCTGTCATCCCCATGGCAGTGCTGAACCAGATGTTTCAACGTATCGCTCATGGCCCGCAATGCCTCAGCCTTTCGCTCGAGATCCTCGATATGTTGCACAGCAATCGACTTGACGTCTGCACTGGCGCGGGAGCGGTCCTGCCAGAGCGCCAGCAAGGCACTCATCTGCGCAACAGAAAAGCCAAGATCACGCGCGCGGCGGATGAACCGCAGAGTATGAACCTCATTGTCGCAGTAAATCCTGTAGCTGGCTGCGGAGCGCTCTGGCGGACGGATCAGGCCGATGGACTCGTAATAGCGAATCATCTTCGCTGAAACACCGCTGGCTTTGGACGCTTCTCCGATATTCATTCGTGCCTCATGCAAGTTTGAAGCGGCGCAGCCGCATGGCATTTCCCAGCACGAAGACGCTGGACAACGCCATGGCCCCTGCCGCAAACACCGGGGACAGCAACGTTCCGTTTAACGGGTACAGTATGCCCGCTGCAACAGGAATCAGGCTGGCATTGTAAGCAAACGCCCAGAACAGGTTTTGCCGAATATTGGCCATGGTGGCTTTGGATAGAGCGATGGCATTCACTACGCCGTTGAGGTCTCCTGACATCAGCACCACGTCAGCGCTCTCGATGGCAATATCCGTGCCGGTGCCAACGGCCAGCCCCACGTCAGCGCTCGCCAAAGCAGGCGCATCATTGATACCGTCTCCAACAAAAGCGACGGACTTTTCGCCTTCACGCAGCGTCTCAAGCGCTGTCACTTTACCGTCCGGCAGGACTTCCGCAACCACCACATCAATCTCCAGCCTGTCCGCAATGGCCTGAGCGGTGCGTGCGTTGTCTCCTGTCAGCATGGCGACTTTTAAACCGAGATCGTGCAACGCGCGGATGGCAGCCGGGGTTGTGTCCTTTATCGGGTCAGATACGGCGAGGATGGCCGCGAGGCGTCCATCCACGGCAGCGTAGAGCGGGGATTTCCCGTCCTGACCCAGCTTTTGTGCCTGCACATCAAACGGAAGCGGATCGATACCCATGTCCCGCATCATGCGGTCCGCGCCAACGGCGACGTCCCGTCCGGCTACCCGACCGCGGACACCGAAACCGGTGACGGACTGAAATTCCTCCGGTTCGCTCACAGGAATATCTTCTGATCGTGCCGCAGAGACGATGGCTTGCGCAATCGGGTGCTCGGACTTGGCCTCGACAGCTGCGACCAGCGCCAGAACCTCGTTTCGGTTAAATCCTTCGGTCAAAACGAAGTCGGTCAGTTCCGGCTTTCCCTTCGTCAGGGTTCCGGTCTTGTCGAGTGCTATTATACTGACATCACGCAGGCTTTGCAGGGCTTCACCCTTGCGAAACAGAATGCCCAGTTCCGCCGCACGCCCGGTGCCGACCATAATGGACGTTGGCGTTGCCAGCCCCATGGCACAGGGGCAGGCTATAATCAGCACTGCAACTGCGTTGACCAGTGCAAAGGTCAGGGAAGGCGAGGGGCCGACAACGAGCCAGACGGCAAAGGTCACCAACGCGATGCCCATGACCACCGGTACGAACCAGCCTGTGACCCGATCCACCAGCGCCTGAATGGGCAGCTTCGCACCTTGCGCTGTTTCCACCATACGGATGATCTGTGAAAGAACCGTATCGGCGCCGATCTTGGTCGCGGTGAACGTCAACGAGCCGGTTCCGTTGATGGTGCCGCCCACAACATGGGCACCGGTTGCCTTTTCCACCGGGATGGGCTCGCCTGTTATCATGGACTCATCAACAAATGACTGGCCGCTTGTCACGGTGCCATCAACGGGGACGCGCTCACCGGGACGCAAGATCACCGTATCCCCGACGATCACGTCCGAAAGGTCCACGTCCAGTGTCGTACCGTTGCGCTCCACACGCGCTGTCTTCGCCTGCAAACCGACAAGCCGCTGAATGGCCTGACCGGTTTTTCCCTTCGCACGTGCTTCGAGATAGCGCCCAAGCAGAATCAGCGTGACGATAACCGCAGCCGCTTCGAAATACACATTTTGCGTGCCTGCCGGTAATGCGTCGGGAAGGAAGGTCGCCACAACCGAATAGCCCCAGGCTGCGGAGGTGCCGAGCACGACCAGGGAATTCATATCAGGCGCCAGCCGCCAAAGGTTCGGGATGCCTTTGCGGAAGAACCGCAATCCCGGCCCGAACAGAACCAGCGTTGCCAACCCAAATTGCATCAGCCGGCTGGTTTGCATGCCCATGGTGTTCATGACCCAGTCGTGGACACCGGGGATGATATGAGAGCCCATTTCAATGACAAACAATGGCACTGTGAGGAGCGCAGCAAAAATCAAAGCATTGCGCAACGCAGCCCGTTCGCGTTCCTTGCTATCCTCATGAGATTCATTGCTGTCAGGCTTGGACGTGCGAACGCCGTAGCCAGCCTTGATGACCGCAGCTTCCAGCGTTCGCCTGTCGGCAAAAGCGGCGAGCATGGTCACTGTTGCAGTTTCGGTTGCAAGGTTGGCATTGGCCGACAGCACGCCCGGAACCGCCAGCAAAGCTTTCTCGATACGGGAGACACAGGAGGCGCAGGTCATGCCCTCGATGGACAGATTGAGCGTATCAATCGCCATTTCATATCCCGCTTTGGTAATCGCCGCCTCAACCGCAGCGGGGCTCAGGCCCGCCTCATGAAGAAGCGTCGCCCGTTCCGTTGCCAGATTGACCGATGCGGACTGAACGCCAGGCACCGCCTTTAGCGCCTTTTCCACCCGCGAGACGCACGAAGCACAACTCATACCGCCGATCTGCAGATCGGTCGTGGACAGTTGGTCCTGGGCGATATCCTGCGTCATTGTCTCAAATCCTGTCAGGCGGGTGCGTATCCGGCATCGGTCAAAGCGTTGCGCAGCGTTTGCTCATCCAGTGACGTTTGTATCCGGGCTGTTTTGCTGGGCAGGTCGATGGAAACGGAGGCCTGTGCATCGGCTTCCTTCACCGTTTTTTCAACGGTTTTGACACAGTGGCCACAGCTCATATCGGGCAGAGTGAGAGTGAACATGGCAGTCTCCTTTGTTTGTTGTTCCCTATATGGGGCTTCCCATCATGGTAAGGTCAAGCGCGCGTAACAAATTTCGTCTGGCCTTCCGTGTGGCTGCTTCTATAAAGAAACGTCAAAAGAAGGGATTGCTGATGTCGCATTGTATTACCCATGTGGTTGCTGTCTCGGAAAATGGCGTCATTGGCCGGGATGGCGACATGCCGTGGAAGCTTTCCACCGACCTCAAGCGGTTCAAGGCACTGACAATGGGCAAGCCGGTCGTGATGGGGCGCAAGACGTGGGATTCGATTGGTCGCCCGCTTCCCGGCAGGCCAAATATCGTGATTTCTCGACGTAGCGATTTTCTGCCCGACGGTGCCACGCTGGTGTCATCGCTTGACGCCGCCTTGGAAACCGCCCGCGCATTTGGCACTGACATCTGCATCATCGGTGGGGGTGAGATCTATCGCCAGTCCATGGATTTCACCGATGTTATCCACTTGACCCGGGTGGAAAGCGTGATTGAGGGCGATACGCGCTATCCCGAGATCGATCAGCACATGTTCGTATTGACCGATCACGAGCGGCCTGAACAGGGGGAAAAAGACAGCCACGCTATGCGCTTTGAGACATGGACACGCAAAACGGCACGGCAAATTAACGAAAGCTGATCTATTTTGCAGGCTTTCCCCAGAAGTTCCCGTCTGCGCGTTGAAACCGCCTCGTCATATACCTATAACGGGTGCAGGTCATAGCGTAGCCCAAGCGGTTGTGTGCATGTGACACCGGGAGTTTAACGAAAGAGGTATTGATGCCCTGGAGCAATCAAAACGGCGGCGGCGGCGGTCCATGGGGCGGCGGCGGCGGCGGCAATAATCAGGGGCCGTGGGGTCAGGGGCCAAAAGGCAGCGGCGGCAACGGTCGTGGCAATCCACCTGATCTCGAAGAGATTTTCCGTCGCGGACAGAACCAGTTGAAAAACGTGGTTCCCGGCGGCTTCAACGGTGGCATTCTGGTCATTGCCGGGCTTTTGATTTTAGGCTTCCTGCTGATCAACAGCATTTACACCGTGCAGCCGGACGAACGTGGCGTTGAGATGCGTTTTGGCAAGCCCAAGGAAGAAATTTCCATGCCGGGCCTGCACTTCCATTTCTGGCCGTTTGAAACGGTCGAATTCGTGAAGATTACCGAGCAGCAGCAGAATATCGGCAGCAAGTCGGCCGTCTCCAACCCCAACAGTGCTGGCTTGATGCTGACGGGCGACCAGAATATCGTCAACGTACAGTTCTCCGTGCTGTTTTCCGTGACGGATCCGAAGGCGTATCTGTTCAATCTGGAAAGCCCTGCCAATACACTGCAGCAGGTTTCTGAGAGCGCCATGCGTGAGATTGTCGGTCGTCGTCCGGCACAGGATATTTTCCGTGATAACCGTCAGGCGATTGCTGAAGATGTGAAGGTCACGATCCAGAACACAATG
The DNA here is from genome assembly GCF_014841565.1 of Rhizobium sp. CFBP 8762. Lineage (GTDB taxonomy): Bacteria > Pseudomonadota > Alphaproteobacteria > Rhizobiales > Rhizobiaceae > CFBP-8762. Next base: position 224,907 of record NZ_JACYUD010000003.1, on the reverse strand, counting down.
AACAAATACGGTGCCGGTATCTCGGTCAACACTGTCGCGATCGAAGATGCGGCTCCGCCGCGTGAAGTGGCAGACGCATTTGACGAAGTGCAGCGTGCCGAGCAGAATGAAGACCAGTTGGTAGAAGAATCCAACCAGTACTCCAACCAGAAACTGGGTGGCGCGCGTGGTCAGGCAGCGCAGATTCGCGAAGAAGCAGCTGCCTATAAGAATCGTGTCGTTCAGGAGGCGGAAGGTGAAGCCAACCGCTTCGTATCGATCTACGACCAGTATCGTCAGGCTCCGGACGTGACGCGCAAGCGCATGTTCCTCGAAACGATGGAAGCTGTTCTTGGCAGCTCACGTAAGGTCATCGTGGATGAGAAAAGCGGGCAGGGCGTCGTTTCCTACCTCCCTTTGAATGAACTTGGCCGCGCTTCGCAAACGCCACAGGCGGGGAGCAACTAATGAGCAATCGTCTTTCAGCACTCCTCATCGCGCTGGCGGTGGTTCTCGTTGGTATCTATTCCTCGGTCTACGTCGTCAACGAGCGCCAGCAGGCAATCGTCGTGCGCTTCGGTCAGATCCAGGACGTGAAAACGGAGCCGGGTATCTACTTCAAGCTTCCATTCGCGTTCATGGATGCCGATCGTGTGCAGTTTGTGCAGGATCAGGCCCTGCGGTTTGATCTGGACAATATCCGTGTTCAGGTGTCCGGCGGTAAGTTTTATGAAGTGGACGCGTTCGTCGTCTACAAGATTACCGACGCCCGTCGTTTCCGTGAAACGGTTTCGGCGGACCGCGATAATGCGGAATCACGGCTTCGCACCCGTCTCGATGCGTCCTTGCGCCGGGTTTATGGTCTGCGTGGGTTTGAATCGGCTCTTTCGGAAGAGCGTGGCTCGATGATGCGCGAGGTCAGCAACGATCTTCGTGCGGATGCGGAATCACTGGGCTTGCGCATTGAAGACGTTCGCATTCGCAGAACAGATCTGACGCAGGAAGTGTCACAACAGACGTTTGACCGGATGAAGGCCGAGCGTCTGGCGGAGGCAGAACTCATCCGTGCGCGCGGTAACGAAGAAGGCCAGCGCCGCCGTGCGATCGCCGATCGTCAGGTTGTCGAAACCATTGCTGCTGCGCAGCGTGATTCGGAAACGCTGCGAGGCGAGGGCGATGCGGAACGCAACCGGGTTTTTGCCGCTGCCTACCAGCGCGACCCGGAGTTCTTCGATTTCTACCGGTCGATGATTGCCTACCAGAAGTCGCTGGGCTCGCAGGATTCGACTTTGGTGCTGTCTCCAACGTCAGAGTTCTTCCGGTTCTTTACCGATCCGGCCGGAGCTGCGGCAGGGGCGGCGGCAACACCACAGGCACCCGCACCCGCAGCACCGGTTGCAACACAGCCTGTGCAAAACTAAAGTCCGATGCAGGATTTTTTGACGGGAATTGCTTTTTTCCTGATTATAGAGGGGCTGGTGTACGCACTGGCCCCTTCGGTCGTTGCAGCTATGGCAAAGCGGCTTCCTGAAACGCCGCAATCGCAACTGCGGGTTTTCGGGGTCGTATCCTTGGCTCTCGGCGTGGGCTTGGTCTGGTTGTTGAGGGGATAGCGTTGGACAAAAAACTGATCTTGCAAGTCGTTGTACCGGAATATGCGATCACACGGCTGAATGCGGGCTCCACCATGCCGGAATGGGTGTCAGGACCGGGCTTCTGGGAAGTGTCGAATTCCAAGGAAGAAATGACACTGGTGTGCCGCTCGGACCGGGTTCCATCGAACATCAAATCCAGCGGGGGCTGGAAATGTGTGCGTGTGGAACAGCGCTTCACTTTTGAAGAGCCCGGCGTGCTGGCATCCGTCCTGCTGCCGCTGGCCAATGCCGGGGTCAGTATTTTCACCAGTTCGACATTCAGCACAGACTATATTTTTGTCGCCGGGGGCGATTTGCAGAAGGCGGTGGATGCGTTGCGCGGCCACGGTCATGAAGTTCGAACGTGATTGCAAGTTTCGCCGCAATTGCGAATGATACAATAGCTGTTTCGCAATGACGATAAAGGACGCCTGATGGCCCTGTCCCTCCGCAATTTCGTACTTCGCCCCACCATCCTCGCCTTGAGCCTTGCGGTGGGCACGGCAGGCATGGGGCTTCCCCGTGTCGGCTTTGCCGCAACGCAGGCCGGGCCGGAATCGGTTGCCGATCTGGCGGAGGGTTTGCTGGATGCGGTGGTCAATATCTCCACGTCGCAGAATGTGAAGAACGAGGACACGGGCCCAACCCCGAAAGTGCCGGAGGGGTCCCCGTTTCAGGACTTCTTCAATGAGTTCTTCAAGGGGAATGGCAAGAGTCAGCGCACGGTTGATTCGCTCGGGTCCGGTTTCGTCATTGATCCCACGGGCGTAATCGTCACCAACAATCACGTGATTGAAGGGGCGGATGATATCGAGGTGAACTTTGCCGATGGCAGCAAGCTGAAAGCGAAGTTGCTGGGCAAGGATACCAAAACCGATCTTGCGGTTTTGAAAGTCGAGTCCAAAACGCCGCTGACTGCTGTCGCCTTCGGGGATTCCAAGGTGATGCGGATTGGTGATTGGGTTATGGCTGTCGGCAATCCTTTCGGGCTCGGTGGTACGGTTACCGTGGGTATCGTGTCCGCGCGTGGACGCAATATCAACGCCGGGCCCTATGACAACTTTATTCAAACGGATGCTGCCATAAATCGTGGAAATTCCGGTGGTCCGCTGTTCAACATGAAGGGCGAGGTTATCGGCATCAATACGGCGATTATTTCGCCGAGTGGCGGCTCGATTGGTATCGGCTTTTCCGTGCCTGCGGAACTGGCGCAGAATGTCATTCAGCAACTGCGGGAGTTTGGTGAGGCGCGGCGCGGTTGGCTTGGCGTTCGGGTGCAGCCGGTCACTGATGAGATTGCCGAAAGCCTGAAAATGCCGAACACCAAAGGCGCTTTGATTGCTGGCATTATTGAGGGTGGTCCGATCCGCAATGGCGAGATCAAGACCGGGGATGTGATCCTTCGCTTTGACGGCAATCCGATCAATGAGATGCGGGATTTACTGCGGGTCGTTGCCGAAAGTCCTGTCGGTAAAGAAGTGGATGTCGCCCTGATCCGCGATGGTAAAGAACAAAGCGTCAAGGTAACGCTGGGCCGCATGGAAAATGCTGTGGAGGAACCGGCGGCAGCCGTTGTGGGCGAGGACGATGCAACGCCGGAAGATGAGCCACCTGTCGCAGAAGCTCCACAGGATGGTGCCGTTCTGGGCATGACACTGGCGCAGCTCACCGAGGAAACGCGCAAGCAATATGGGATCGCGGCGGATGTCGACGGTGTGGTGGTAACGGCTGTTGCCGAGGGTTCCGGTGCGCAGGAGCGCCGGATTGCGCCGGGAGACGTCATCGTCGAAGTTGGTCAGGAAGCCATGAAGCAGCCCGACGATGTGCGTCGCCGGGTCGAAGAGCTGAAAGGCGAAGACCGCCGCAACGCACTGATGATGATTGCCAACAAAACCGGCGAGCTGCGGTTTGTGACTGTGCGGATGCAGTAAGCAGGTTGGCGCGCTTTCTGCTGCGCGCCATTTGATGCTTATTGTGCGATAACGAAATCGCTTTTGCGATAGCCTTGCAGATAGAGCAGGGATGTCAAATCCCCGTGATCAATGCGGATTTTCGCCTGCGCGGAAACGGTTGGTTTGGCATGAAGCGCAACACCTGAGCCGGCCAGTTGCAACATGCCGAGATCATTGGCACCGTCGCCCACGGCGATGGCGTTATCGGTGGATATTCCAAGCTTTTCGGCGATATCGTTCAGCGCATCGACTTTCGCCTGTTTTCCGAGGATAGGCTCGGCGACTATGCCAGACAGGCTGCCATTGTCTTCCAGCAGGATGTTTGCCCGGTTTTCATCAAAGCCGAGGGTCTGGGCGATTGGTCCTGTGAAAACGGTAAATCCTCCAGACACGAGAGCGGTATAAAAGCCCTTGGCTTTCATGGTCGCGACCAGTTCGCGCCCGCCCGGCATCAGGGTGATTCGCTTGGCGATGACCTCTGATACTACCGACGAGGGCAAGCCTTTCAACAAAGCCACCCGCTCGATCAAGGCCGGTTCGAATGCGATTTCGCCATTCATGGCGCGTGCGGTAATGTCGGCCACGCGCTCTTTCAGGCCAACTTCTGCGGCAAGCTCGTCAATGCATTCCTGCTGGATCATCGTGGAGTCCATATCCGCAATCAACAGCTTTTTGCGGCGTGTATCTGCATTCTGCACCGCGACATCCACGGGCAGCGTACCGATTACGTCGCGCAGGTCCTGCTCAGCCTGTGCGGGGTCGGTGCCATCGCGCAAGGCCAGATCACAGGCGATGCCATCCGCCAGCCAATAGAGTCCGCTGGCGTTGATTGCGCTGGCGGCGCGCTCGGCCAATGCGGTATCCAGAACAGGGTTTGACGGATTGGCAATAAGCGTGGCAACGAAAGCCATGATGAGAAACCTTGTGAAAAACCAGACTGCGATCCTGATAACCGGGCCGACCGCCAGCGGCAAGTCCGCGTTTGCGGCTGAACTCGCCGCTGAGCACAATGGCGTGGTTATCAATGCCGATAGTATGCAGGTCTATGATACGCTGAATGTGCTGACCGCCCGGCCAGCGAACGCGGATATGGCTGGTGTAGCGCATCGCCTTTATGGGACTGTATCGGCCACCAGTCTGTATTCCACCGGCATGTGGCTTACCGATGCGCAAAGGGAAGTAGAGGCTGCGCGTGACGCGGGCAAAATCCCGGTCTTCGTTGGTGGCACGGGCCTGTATTTCAAGGCACTGACCGGCGGTCTGTCGGACATGCCTGCGATACCCGATGATATTCGCAGCCCACTGCGTGCCCGGTTGTTGAGCGAGGGGGCGGAGGCGCTCCACCCGGAGCTGGTTGCCGTGGACCCCCTAACGGCCGCGATTTTGCGCCCCGGCGATGGTCAGCGCATTGTGCGGGCGCTGGAGGTGTTCGCCGCGACGGGCCAGTCGATCCGAACGTTTCAGAACCGTACCGGGCCCATGCTGATAGACCCGGACACGGCTGCAAAGTTTGTCGTGCTGCCAGAACGCAAGCTGCTGCACACACGAATCAATCGCCGCTTTGCCCAAATGCTGGACGGTGGCGCGGTGGAGGAAGTGCGCGCACTGTTGGCGTTAAACCTGTCGCCGTCCATGCCGGTCATGAAGGCTATCGGCGTGCCGCAGATAGCTCAGTTTCTTGAGGGTAGAATCAGCCGCGAGGAGGTTATTGAAACCGGAGCCGCCGCGACCCGCCAATACGCCAAACGGCAAATGACGTGGTTCCGCAATCAACTCGATGCAGACTGGCAGCGAATCGATCCGTCTGATGTGGAAGGATTGTGTAAAAAGCGTTGACGCAACCCTGCTTTCTGTCTATCACTCGTCCCCATGAAACATTTGCAGACAATTCTTGTGGTGGGATGGCGCATGGGCAGGGTGGTGTAACCACCCGGCGATAGCCACCTATGCGCAAACCGAAGGCTCCCTCAGGAGCCTTTTTTTATGCCCGAAATCACGTTCATCACTCTATACGCAAACGGAATTCGATCCCATGACCAATCCGCAGACGACAAACGCTCCGACTGACCCAGACAATCAGATGACAGGTGCAGCGATCGTTCTTCAGGCTTTGAAGGATAATGGCGTAGAGCATATTTTCGGCTATCCCGGCGGTGCCGTCCTACCCATTTATGACGAAATCTTCCAGCAGGACGATATCCAGCATATTCTGGTGCGCCACGAGCAGGGCGCTGGCCATATGGCGGAAGGCTATGCCCGGTCCACCGGCAAGGTCGGGGTTATGCTGGTCACGTCGGGTCCGGGGGCAACCAATGCGGTCACCCCGTTGCAGGATGCGCTGATGGACTCCATTCCGCTGGTCTGCCTGTCCGGTCAGGTTCCAACCTCCCTCATCGGGTCGGATGCGTTTCAGGAATGCGATACAGTCGGCATTACCCGCCCCTGCACCAAGCATAACTGGCTGGTGAAGGACGTCAATGATCTGGCGCGCATCATCCATGAGGCATTCCGCGTTGCCAGTTCCGGCCGTCCGGGTCCGGTCGTTGTCGATATTCCCAAGGACGTGCAGTTTGCGACCGGCACCTATACGCCACCGTCCGCAAGCGAGACTGCCAAGACCTATCATCCGAAGGCCCGCAACAACGGTGATGCCATTGCGCAGGCGGTTGAGTTGATGCGCCATGCCAAGCGTCCGGTGATTTACTCCGGCGGCGGCGTTGTCAATTCCGGTCCGGAAGCATCGCAATTGCTGCGCGAACTGGTCGAGCAGTCCAATTTTCCCATCACGTCCACGCTGATGGGGCTGGGGTCTTACCCCGCATCCGGTGCCAACTGGCTGGGTATGCTGGGCATGCACGGAACCTATGAAGCCAACATGGCCATGCATGACTGCGACGTCATGGTGTGCATCGGCGCGCGGTTTGATGACCGGATCACCGGTCGCCTGAACGCGTTTTCACCCAACTCCAAGAAGATCCATATTGATATCGATCCCTCGTCGATCAACAAGACCGTTCATGTCGATATTCCCATCATTGGTGATGTTGGAACTGTTCTGGAAGATATGGTGCGCCTGTGGCGGGCCGGGTCTAAGTCCGTGGACAAGACGGCGATCAATCCGTGGTGGGATAGCATCCGCGAGTGGCGGGCCCGCAAGTCGTTGTCCTACAAGTCCAACAACGATGTTATCATGCCGCAATACGCCATCCAGCGCTTGTATGAACTGACGAAGCACCGCGATACCTACATCACGACCGAAGTTGGTCAGCACCAGATGTGGGCCGCGCAGTTCTACGGGTTCGAGCAGCCAAACCGCTGGATGACATCGGGCGGTCTCGGCACGATGGGTTATGGCTTCCCCGCTGCTATCGGCGTGCAAGTTGCCCACCCGGAAAGCCTTGTTATCGATATTGCCGGTGACGCGTCCATCCAGATGTGCATTCAGGAAATGGCCTGCGCCGTTCAATACAATCTGCCGGTCAAAATTTTCATTTTGAACAATCAGTATATGGGCATGGTGCGCCAGTGGCAGCAATTGCTGCATGGCAATCGCCTGTCCAACTCGTACACCGAGGCAATGCCTGATTTCGTTAAGCTGGCGGAAGCCTATGGCGGCATGGGCATTCGCTGCGAGAAGCCGGGTGATCTGGATGAAGCGATCACACGCATGATCGATACGCCGGTTCCGGTCATTTTCGATTGCCGTGTTGCCAATCTCACGAACTGCTTCCCGATGATTCCGTCAGGCAAGGCGCATAACGAAATGCTCCTGCCGGACGAGGCCACCGACGATGCTGTCGCCAATGCCATCGACGCCAAGGGCCGTCAGCTCGTTTAAGGAAAAGGACACATGAACGCTCAGCATCAGCCGACCGGTTCGGCCTACTTCATTGCCAAGGAAACCGCCAAGGCAGAAAATCATACACTATCGGTCCTCGTCGATAACGAACCGGGCGTTCTTGCCCGGGTCATCGGCCTGTTTTCGGGCCGGGGATACAATATCGAGAGCCTCACGGTTTCGGAAACGGAGCATCAGGCGCATCTGTCCCGCATAACCATCGTCACGCGCGGCACGCCGCATGTGCTGGAGCAGATCAAGTCGCAGTTGGAGCGTATCGTTCCCGTTCACCGCGTGGTGGACCTGACGGTGCGTGCGCATGAGCTCGGGCAGGAGCGTGCGCTGGAACGCGAACTGGCGCTGATCAAGGTCTCCGGCACAGGCGAGTCGCGTGTCGAAGCGTTGCGGCTGGCCGATGCCTTTCGTGCGCAAGTGATTGACGCCAACACCGAGCATTTCGTGTTCGAAATCACTGGCAAGGTGTCAAAGGTCGATCAGTTCATCGCGATCATGAAGCCACTCGGGCTGATTGAAGTATGTCGCACCGGCATCGCCGCGATGAACCGCGGCCCTCAAGGCATGTAGGGCTACTGCTCTACAGCATTTCCAGCGATACCTTTCGGCTGGGCGGCGCGAAAGCGGCGTCCAGCGTTTGTTTGTCCGCCTCGGTCAGGTGGACGGACACGCAGTCCCGGTTTTCCGCAAGCCGCTCGAGTGAGCTGGTTTTGGGTATGACGATCACATCTTTCTGGGCCAGCAGATAGGCCAGTGCCACCTGCGCCGGTGTCGCCTGATGCGCTTTTGCCAGTGCAACCAGATCCGGCTGGCGAAGCAGCCGTCCCTGCTCTATGGGGGAATAGGCCATGATCGGGATCTTGCGGTGCTGGCACCAGGGCAGCAGATCGAACTCTATGCCACGCCGCGTGAGATTGTAGAGCACCTGATTGGCCGCCACATGGCCGCCGGCGGGTAGGGCGGTCAGTTCCTGCATGTCGTCCAGATCGAAGTTGGAAACACCCCATGCACCGATTTTGCCCTGTTGCTTCATTTGCTCCAAAGCCTCGACTGTATCGCTGAGCGGATACCCTCCGCGCCAATGCAAAAGATAGAGGTCGATGGTTTCGACTTTCAGCCGCTTCAGGCTGCGCTCGCAGGCGGTGACGGTGCCTGCACGGCTGGCATTGGATGGCAGAACCTTGCTGACCACATAGGCCTCATCACGACGACCTTCGATCGCCTGCGCAACGATGTCTTCTGCGCCGCCATTGCCGTACATTTCGGCCGTGTCGATCAACGTTAAGCCCAGATCGAGGCCCGCTTTCAAACTGGCGATTTCCGCCTTCGCGTTGGCTGCATTTTCACCCATGCCCCACGTGCCTTGACCAAGAGAGGGAACGGTTTTTGATCCGGGAATGTCAATCATGGGCATGGTGTCGGACATGGGTTGCTCCTTGCTTGGTGAATGGTTTCAATTTCAAACGCATGCCTTGCCCGAATGATCCGCTAGCGGTCGCGAAAATGCGGAATCGTTTTTGCCATGAACCGTGCGATAGATGGTCCGAGCAGGGTAACGATGACCAGTCGCGCCGTTTGCAGAGACATGACGAAGCCCATATCGACATGGGAGGATGCTGCGATAATGGCTATCGAATCCATGCCTCCCGGACTGGTGGCAAGGTACGCCGTTAGCGGATCGATGCCTGTGAGGGTGACCAGCAGCAGAGCAAGCACGCCTGAAAACGCCATCAGCACCAGAATGGAGAGAAGGATGGCTGGCGATGCCCGCCGGGCATGGAGCAGAATGGGGCGGGTAAAGGCCAGCCCCACATTCAGGCCCACAATCGCATAGCACAGAAACAAAAGAGGTGCTGGAACCTGCGGTTCCGCCAGCTCCGTTGCGTTCAGAATGCCTGACAGAATGAAGGGCATCAGAAACACACCGGAGGGCAAGCGCAGCAGCTTTCCTGCAACGCCGCCCACCAGCGCAATAAGGAGGGCTGTTCCGAATTGCTCGAAAGAAATTGCCGCGAAAACGGTGTGAACGACCGGCGGGCCCGCTTCGGACACGCCAAAATGCGCAACGATGGCTGCGGCCAGACAGACGCAGAGCACCCGCAAATATTGCATGAAAGCGACCAGACGCGTATCCGCGCCATAGGCTTCCGACATGATCAGCATGGCGCTGGCCGCACCGGGGGATGAACCCCAGATGGCGGTGGACCCCGGCACGATACCGCGCCAGGCTAGGCCCCAGCCCGTCAGCGTGCTCATGAGGATAATGCTGACGACAATGACTGTGAACAGCACCCAATCGGCCGCAAACGTGGCGATGATGCCCGGCGAGATCATTGTGCCAATGGCCGTGCCGAACAACGCCTGCGCCACCAGCAACACCCTGCGCGGCATACGAACCGTTGCGCCATAGGCGCTGAACGTTACGCCCATGATCATGGCGCCGATCAAAAATGCACCGGGCAGCCCAAGCCATTCCAATGCGGTCGAGACCAGCGCGGTTGCGAGGATAAGAGCGAGCCACTGCCAGAGAGGGCGCGTTTTGCCAAGACCAGTTGGCGCGGGCAGGTGAGGGGCGTGGTTCAACATGGCAGGTCTTTCAGGGAAGCTGTGATGACTGTCTACCCTATGACACAACCGGAAATCGAGACCTCCAGCAAAAAAGGACCACAGGCAATCTGCTCGGTCTTTCATCAGCATTTGTGGTGAATTTGACCACAACTATTCGCTTTCCTTCTTCTAACGGTGCGTTACAGTCGCGCACACACTATTGGAAGATTCTAATATGACTGCCGAAACGCTGATTGCTCTTTTCCTTTTCGCCTTTACAACGTCCATCACGCCCGGACCAAACAATATGATGCTGTTTGCCTCCGGTGTGAATTTTGGCTTCATGCGCACTATTCCTCACATGATCGGCATCGGTGTTGGCTTCCTGTCACTTTTGATCGGTGTTGGGCTCGGGCTCGGCGCCATTCTCCATGCCTATCCGCCGCTCTATACGGGTCTTAAAATTGCTGGCGGGCTCTATCTGCTGTGGATTGCTTACAAGATTGCTACGTCGCGCACGCTGGGTGAAGGAACGGCCTCAGCGCAGCCCATGACGTTTGTGGCTGCTGCTGCATTCCAGTGGGTCAACCCCAAGGCGTGGGTCATGGCGATTACCGCCATGGCGACCTATACGAGCGAGGCAAGCTATTTTAGCAGTGTCCTGATCGTTGGTGTCGTTTTCGCGATCGTCAACGTGCCTTCGGTTTCCACTTGGGCGGGGTTCGGCACCGTGCTGCGGCAATGGCTGTCAGTGCCCGTGCGGCTGAAATGGTTCAACATTACCATGGCTGTGCTCCTAGTGCTGAGCCTTTGGCCAATGTTGAAATGAGGTCGATACCCTTGCAATCCGCCCGCGAATCCTGACAGGACAGGGCATGGAATTTGCACCACAACAGGACGAGGCCCTGAAGGCCGTTGCGCGTTGGCTGAAAGAGGGGCGACGCCCCTTGTTCCGCCTCTTTGGCTACGCCGGAACCGGTAAGACGACGCTTGCCCGCCACTTTGCCGAGCATGTGGATGGCGAGGTACTGTTTGCCGCGTTCACCGGAAAGGCAGCGCAGGTCTTGCGCTCGAAGGGCGCAAAAAATGCCAAGACCCTGCACTCCCTGATTTATCGTCCGCGCGGCGAGGAGGAGGTTTCCAACGAGGAAACGGGCAAGACCTCCATGTCGCCGATGTTCGCCATCAACCGCCAAAGCCCGGTGGCCAAAGCGGCTCTGATCATTGTGGACGAATGCTCCATGGTGGACGAAGCGCTTGGCAAGGATCTGATGAGTTTTGGTACGCCAATTCTCGTCCTGGGTGATCCGGGGCAGCTTCCGCCAGTTTCCGGCGGCGGTTTTTTCACCGATCAGGAGCCCGATTATCTGCTGACAGATATTCACCGCCAGGCGCGGGATAACCCGATCATCCGGCTTGCCATGTCGGTGCGTGAGGGGCAGGAACTGACCTACGGTGACTGGGGCAGCGCAAAAATCATATCCAAGGGCGAGGTGACCCGTGAGCTGGTGCTGGATGCCGATCAGGTTCTGGTCGGCACCAACAAGACCCGCAAGCGCTACAACCAGCGTCTGCGCGAATTGAAGGGCTTTGCCACCGAGTATCCCCAGTCCGGCGACAAGCTCGTCTGTCTGCGCAACGACCCGGCCAAGGGTCTGTTGAACGGGTCACTCTGGCAGGTGATGACGTCCTCCAAAGAGACCGTGAAGCCCGGCATCAACCTGATGATCCGCCCGGAAGACGACGATATGGACCGCGGTGCCGCGAAGATCAAACTGCTGAAAACCGCGTTTGAAGAGGTCGAAGGCGAAATTCCGTGGACAACGCGCAAGCGCTATGATGAGTTCGATTACGGCTATGCACTGACTGTGCACAAGGCTCAAGGCTCGCAGTGGAACGACGTGGTGCTGTTTGATGAAAGCTGGGCTTTCCGCGAAACGCGCGAACGCTGGCTGTATACTGCCATTACCCGGGCTGCCGAAACCCTCACAATCGTTAGATAAATTGGAGAGCTGAAATGCCTGCCAAACTGTCGGTCAATCTGAATGCCATCGCCATGCTGCGCAACCGACGGGATTTGCCGTGGCCGAGTGTCACCGGCCTTGGGCGGATTGCCATGGCGGCCGGGGCCAGTGGCTTGACGGTGCATCCGCGCCCGGACCAGCGCCATGTGCGGTTTTCGGATCTGGCACCCATTCGTGCCCTGCTGGATGACGAGTTTCCCGGTGCCGAGTTTAATATGGAGGGATTCCCGGATGAGGGGTTCCTGTCCCTGGTGGAAGCCGCGCAACCCGATCAGGTCACGCTGGTGCCCGACGACCCGACACAGGCAACATCCGATCATGGCTGGGATTTTGAGGCCAGCCGCAGCGTGCTTGAAACTGTGGTGTCCCGTTTAAAAAAAGGCGGGTTTCGGGTGTCGCTGTTCAGCGATGGGGATGCCAGCGAAGACGGCTTGCGCATTGCCCGTGAGGTGGGTGCAGACCGCATCGAGCTTTACACCGGTCCGTACGGCGGCTGTTATGACGATCCGTCGGAGGCGGCGCGGATCGTTGAGCAGCTTGGCCGCACGGCGGATTTTGCGGCGGGACTCGGGCTGGATGTCAATGCCGGTCACGATCTGACCGTGGATAATCTCCCTGCTCTTGCTGCGCGCATTCCCGCACTGGCGGAAGTGTCCATCGGCCACGCCCTGACGGCCGAGGCGCTGGAGTACGGCATGGCGGAAGCTGTGAAACGGTTCCGCAAGGCTTGCGGGCAGGCGGTTTAGAGGGCTGGTGTAAGGCTAAGCTTCGACGACGCAGATTTCTACTCGTAATTATCTGGCACGCTTAACATCCGACGTCCGCTGTGGGAAATTCCCGATGGTGAGTGCAAAGCGCCTTTGACGTAAACATCATGGGCGTGATCGAAACTGCCCGCTGCTTCCTGCCAGCGATGATCGCGCGGGATAGCGGTGTGTTCGTGGCAATGAGTTCTGGCTGGGGGCGATCAACATCGGCCGGGCTCGGCCCCTATTGTGCCAGCAAGTTCGCGGTCGAAGGGCTTGTTGGTGTGCTGAATGACGATCTGCCGCCTCAGGTTTGCGCTATCGCGCTGGACCCGGGGAATAGGGTCAATACCAACATGCTGAACCCTGCCTGCCTAACGAACATAATGATTGCATCGCGCCAGATGCATGGGCAAAATATGCCGTAGACGACTTCCTGAACATGTATCGCCTCGAAGCGAGGGACAGCCTGACTATAGCTCATCCTGGAGTATCTCAATGACGCTGGAACTTTTCGGAAAGAGAGCCGTCGTTACCGGTGGGGGTCGGGATTTTGGCAGGGCCCTATCCATTTGGCTGGCACGCGAAGGCGTGCATGTCGATCTTTGCGCCCGACAATTAACCGACGCGGAAGCGACATGCTCCGCAATCCGAGCCGAAGGTTATTCAGCGTCCCCCTACCGTTGCGATCTGACGAATCCGGTTTCAATTGCAGAGTTCGCAACTAACCTGAGAAGTCACAGAACCCCGGTCGATTTTTTAATACTAAGTGCCGCTCAATGGATGGAGGGCGATTTAGGCGACGGGACGCCAATGGCGGAGATCGTCGGCACCATTGCCTCCGGATTGACCGGGTCGATCCTTTTGACCGATTCGTTGTTACCCGAATTGCGCCGGTCCGATGTAGCCACGATCGTCGCCATGGTTTCATCCTGCGGCAGGCCCGGCTATACTGAATCGGTTGCGCATCCTGCATTCTACGCAGCCAAACATGGGATGGCAGGCTTTATTTCTATACTCGGGCATCGACTTACCGCCGACGGGATCAAAGTTTGTGGCGTCTATCCTCCGGATTTTGAAACGCGTGATCCGATCTCCCCTTCGGCACAGCCGGCCACCGCACTGTTGCAAGCTGAAACGATCTGGCAAAGTATCCGGTCGGTACTGACGACATCCGGCACAGCCGCGGCCGATGCGCTGTTTTTCAGTGGGCCGACACGTAAGGCCATGGGATTATGATGTGCTGGTCACATGGGTCGATGGCGCCGTTACGGCTTGAACTGCAAATGCGCCCGTGTGGGTGGACCCCTGTGGACCAAGCACAAGGGGTGAGGGAGGAGAGTTTGGGGTGGGAATTTAGGATCGTGGCGAGGCCAAGTATTCCTGATTCCAACAAGCTCTCCTCGCCACAGCGTTGATCAGCCGCCCAAAGCCGCCTTGTTTTCCGCCAGAAAATTCTGAAGGCTGCGCGGCGCATTGCCGGTCAGTGTTTCAATGTCGTTTGTCACGACATCAAAATTGCCGTCACGCGTATTGGCGTCAAAGGACACAAGCAATGGAACCACCGGTTCCGGCAGACCAGCAGCTTTCAACCCTTCCGACAGTTGATCATCGCTGACATGCACCACTTCGATGTGGGTGCCGGTTGCTTCGGTTACGACCGCCGCGATCTCGTCGGTTGTCAGTGCCTGCGGGCCGGTCAGCGTGTAGATTTTGCTGTCCGTGCTGTCACTCGCCAATGCGTGGGCGATGGCCTTGGCGATATCGGCACGGGCGGTGTAGCTGTTCTTGCCGTCGCCAGCAGACGTGTACCATTTGCCGCTGGCCAATGTCTGGGGAAGGGAACCCATCAGGTTTTCCATGTACCAGCCATTGCGCAGTATGGTGTAGCTCAGGCCGCTGTCCTTGATTGCCTGCTCTGTGCCGCGATGATCCGGGGCAAAAAGAACCTTGGATTCCGGACCGGGGTTCGGCATTGAGGTGTACAGAATATGGCTGGCGCCTGCGTTCTTCGCCGCTTCTACAGCGTTTTTATGCTGCTCCAGACGTTTGCCGGGCTCGCCGATGGAATCGGTGGAAATGATCAATACCCGGTTTGCGTCTGTAAAAGCCGCTTCCAGAACCAGCGCTTCGTCAAAGCTTCCCGGGCGAACCTCGACACCCTTGTCTGCATACTCCGCAAGATTGGATGGATAGCGCGTGACGGCGATGATATCACTGCCCTTGACGGAGCCGCTTGCCAGAAGTTCATCCAGAACCAGACGGCCAAGCTGACCGCTTGCGCCTGTTACCAATAGTTTTTCAGCCATACTTATCCCTCAAGCAAAGGGCTGCACGATTGCAGCCTCTCAAAACGCGGTCTATAGTCTCAAAAAGAGACCGTCAGCCTATAGGTAGCATCTAAAATGCGGCTGTAAAGGCGGCAGGTTTTTCTACTATAGGCACCAAAAGGGAACCACCTGATGAACACCGCACCGGGCATAATCAAAGGCGAACAGGTATTGATGATTGCCGGTGTGCCGATGGCCATGGATAACTGCCCCGTACGCGACGTGCTGAACACGGTGAGTGGCAAATGGAGTTCGCTGTTGCTGCTGGCACTACTGGATGGGCCGCTGCGATTTTCACAGCTAAGGCGCACCGTACCGGATATTTCGCAGCGCATGTTAACGCAGACGCTGAAAGACCTGCAACGCGACGGCTACATCACACGCACCGTCTATCCCACGCAGCCACCGAGTGTGGAATACGCGCTAACGCAGATGGGCCATTCGTTTCTGGACGTTTTCCAGAAACTGGTCACATGGTCAGTGCAAACTCAAAATACGATCCTCGCTGCCCGTACCGATTACGACAAAGCCGCAGAGTGACTCATGCGTTTCTTGATCGGATCGACCAGTCGGTAGCCGAGTAGCACAGCGATGATGCCAGCGTATATCAGAGGTTCATTCGGCCAGGATTTGACCGACAGCACGAAGTGCAATGCTGCCGACGCCGCTGCCAGATACACAAGCTTATGCAGCCGTGACCATCCCTTGCCGCCGAGCTTCTTGATGGAGAAACTATTGGATGTCATTGCCAAGGCAATCAAAATCACAAACGCCACCATGCCCGCAATGATATAGGGCCGCTTGATGATGTCATTGATGATACGGTCCATGGCTAGCCCTTGGTCGAGCACCGCGTAGACGCTGAAATGCAGCGCAGCATAATAAAACGCGATCAGACCAAACGCCCGGCGAAAGCGTAGCAGATTGATGCCGGCAAGCTTCCGCAGGGGCGTGACCATCAGGCCGATGATGATAAACCGCAGCGCCCATATTCCCAACGTATGCTCCAGTGTGCGCACCGGATTTCCACCCAGTTGATTGCTGAAGGCCATATAAAACACCCACATCGCTGGTAACAGGCCGATGATATAGACGGCATACCACGGAAATTTGTTGACCCATGCGGGTGTGCGGTTGGTGATGGGTTTACGCATCAATAGTACTTCTGTAAGTCCATGCCCGTGTAAAGCCCGGCCACCTGTTCGCCGTAACCGTTGAACATCAGTGTGTCTTTGCGCGCGGAAAACAATCCGCCACCAATGACCTGCTCGGTGGCCTGACTCCAGCGGGGGTGGTCACGTTCCGGGTTTACGTTTGAGTAGAAACCGTATTCGCTCGGGGCTTGCAGGTTCCAGGCCGTCGGCGGTTCCTTGTCAACAAAGCTGATCCGTACGATGGATTTCGCGCCTTTGAAACCATACTTCCACGGCACCACAAGGCGCAGCGGTGCGCCATTCTGGTTCGGCAGGGTTTCGCCATACATGCCGACTGCCAGAATGGTCAGCGGGTTCATCGCTTCATCCATGCGCAACCCTTCGCGGTAGGGCCAGTCCAGCACCGGCAGGAAGGATTTCAGGCCCGGCATTTCCTCCGGTCGCATCAAAGTTTCAAAAGCAACATATTTTGCGCTGGCCTTGGGATCAGCGCGCTTGATGATATCCGACAGCGGAAAGCCAACCCAAGGAATGACCATGGACCATGCCTCAACACACCGGTGCCGGTAGACCCGATCCTCCAGCTTTGACGGCTTGATAAAATCTTCCAACTGGTAGTCGGCAGGATTGTTGACAAGGCCGTCCACCTTCACCGTCCAAGGCGAGGTGGTTAGCGAACCGGCATTGGCGGCTGGATCATCCTTGCCGGTGCCGAACTCGTAATAATTGTTATAGGTGGTGGCATACTGCTTGTCTGTCGGCTTTTCATTGGTCGAAAACGGGCTCGACGCCGCTTTTAGAGGCGCTGCCGACAGCAACGATGGTGCAGCAAGCGCACCGCCAATGAGACCTGCGGCGCCAGCCATAAAATTTCGGCGATTAAGGTAAGCATGGCGTGGCGTGATTTCGGACGCGGCAATCGCAGGACAATCAAAACGCGGCATCAACATGCTCCTCGAGAAGGGTAACGATCGAGATTATACGCCCCGAACGCGTATTTAGTTTCATGACATGTGCGTGATGCGATCAACGGACAAAATATCCGTTGACGACACCACGCAGATGCGCAATAAGCAGAACCGTACCGTACGGTACTATAAGAGGATTTCAACGTGCTGGCAGGAACCATCATTGAGGAAGAGTACACGCCGCGCCAGAACGCTGTTCTGGAAGAAGCGCTGCGACTTCTCGTCAAAGGTGGTGAAAAAGCATTGACCACCGCAGGGGTCGCGCGCGCAGCCAACTGCTCAAAAGAGAGCCTCTACAAGTGGTTTGGTGACCGTGACGGTCTGCTGTCCGCCATGATTTCGTTTCAGGCCAGCAAGGTGCGCACCTCCGATGTGCGCCCGGATGCACTGACGCGGGATAATCTGCGGGAGCATCTGGTGGTGTTCGCGCATGATCTGCTGGAGGTTCTCTCCGGCGAGGTCTCGCTGGCGCTGAACCGGCTGGCCATCGGGCAGGCAAGTCGCGAGGGCTCCAAGCTAGGACAATTGTTGCAGGAGCGGGGCCGCTTGCAGGTGGGGCGACGCGCGGGTGCACTGCTGGAAGCGGCCCGGCTGGCTGGCCTTTTGAGATTTGATGATCGGGACGAAGCCTACGGCCTGCTGTACGGGCTGATCGTGACCGATCTGCATTTGCGGTTGATGCTGGGCGCGGATGCGCGCGCGTTGAAACCGGAATTTTCGGCACGGGCGGAGAGGGCGGTTGGAGCCTTTCTCACGCTTTTTGCCAAAACCTGAATGCCGTTCCGGGCAACCGGATGGCGAACCATTGAAGCACTTAAGGGAGATACCTATGCGCGTTTACTACGATCAGGATGCTGATCTCAATCTCATCAAGTCGAAGAATGTTGCTATCATCGGTTACGGTTCGCAAGGGCGCGCGCATGCGCTGAACCTGAAGGATTCCGGCGCTGGCAACATTGCTATTGCCCTGAAGGCTGGCTCCAGCACCATCAAGAAGGCCGAGGCCGATGGCTTCAAGGTCATGACCGTTGCCGAAGCTGCCGCCTGGGCAGACCTGATGATGATGGCGACCCCTGATGAACTTCAGGCTGATATTTACCGCGACGAAATTGCGGGCAACATCCGCGATGGCGCAGCTATCGCATTCGCGCACGGCCTGAACGTTCACTTTGGCCTGATCGAACCCAAGAAATCCGTCGACGTTGTCATGATTGCGCCAAAGGGCCCCGGCCATACGGTGCGCGGCGAATACCAGAAGGGTGGCGGCGTTCCCTGCCTCGTTGCTGTGCATCAGGATGCCTCCGGCAACGCGCTGGATCTCGCTCTGTCCTACGCCTGCGGCGTTGGTGGCGGTCGCTCGGGCATTATCGAAACCAACTTCAAGGAAGAGTGCGAAACCGATCTGTTCGGCGAGCAGGTCGTTCTGTGCGGCGGTCTGGTTGAACTGATCCGCGCCGGTTTCGAAACGCTCGTCGAAGGCGGTTATGCGCCTGAAATGGCATACTTCGAGTGCTTGCACGAAGTGAAGCTGATCGTGGACCTGATCTACGAAGGTGGCATTGCCAACATGAACTACTCCATCTCCAACACGGCGGAGTGGGGCGAGTACGTGACAGGCCCACGCATCATCACTGCTGAAACAAAGGCTGAAATGAAGCGCGTTCTGCACGACATTCAGACCGGCAAGTTCACCTCCGACTGGATGCAGGAATACCGTTCCGGCGCTGCTCGCTTCAAGGGTATCCGCCGCATGAACGATACGCACCAGATTGAAGAAGTCGGCACCAAGCTGCGTGGCATGATGCCATGGATTGGCAAGAACAAGCTGGTCGACAAGGACAAGAACTAATCCTCATTGCGAACAACCGATTCAAAGTCATTGATTGCACGAACTCATCCGACGCGCACGCCGCGTCGGATATATCCGAAATCAACGCGATGATGCTTTCATTTGCCATATTTTGGAATATAGGTCAGTCATGCTGACCTACGCTGATGCGTGATAAATATCCGGGAGTACCCCATGTTGGACTGGCAGGCTGTATACGCAACACGCGCTTCGCGCATGAAGGCGTCGGAAATTCGTGAGCTTCTCAAGCTTCTTGACCAGCCGGATATTATTTCGTTTGCAGGCGGCATTCCGGATCCCGCGCTGTTTCCAAAGGAAGCCTTTCGGGCTGCCTATACGGATGTGCTGACGGGTTCCACAGCCAATGCGGCGCTTCAATATTCCGTCAGCGAAGGCTATTTGCCGCTGCGTGAATGGTTGGTGGAGCAGATGGGTGCCATCGGCATTGCCTGTCGTCCTGAAAATATCATGATCGTATCCGGCTCGCAGCAGGGGCTGGATTATCTCGGCAAGCTGTTCTTGTCTCCGGGTGATACGGCTTTGGTCACGCGCCCAACCTATCTGGGCGCGCTGCAAGCCTTCAACGCGTATGAGCCCAACTACGATCAACTGGCAATAAACGGCAACCGGACGCCCCAATCCTATGCGGACAACGCGGCTTCCAACGGCGGGCGCGCCAAATTTGCGTATGTAACGGCGGATTTTGGCAATCCCAGCGGGGAAACGATGACACTGGCAGAGCGCGAGCGTCTGCTTGATCTTGCCACGGAGCTGGATATGCCGGTGCTGGAAGACGGGGCCTATCAATCGCTGCGCTACGACGGCGAGGCCATTCCCCCAATCCTCGCGCTTGATCTTGCGCGCAATGGCGGGGAAATCGATGCCACGCGTACCATCTATAGCGGCAGCTTTTCCAAAACGCTGGCCCCCGGTCTGCGCACGGGTTGGCTGTGCGCGTCCGAGGCGGTCATTTCAAAACTCGTGCTGATGAAACAGGCCGCAGACCTGCATTCATCCACTATCAACCAGATGGCCATTCATCACGTGGCGACCCATGGCTTTGCGGCGCAAGTGGAAAAAATCCGTGTCGCCTATCGGGAGCGCCGGGATCTTCTGCTGTCGGCCCTTGCCCGTCACATGCCCGCAGGCGTGGAGTGGACGAAGCCGGAAGGTGGCATGTTCATCTGGGTTACACTGCCGGAAAGTATCGATAGCGCAGCATTGCTGGCCGAGGCGGTCAAGACGGTGCGCATTGCATTCGTACCCGGTCAGGCTTTCCATGCGGATGGCACTGGTGCGAATACGCTGCGTCTGAGCTTCTCCTGCGCCAGCGCGCAAGGGATTGAAGAGGGCATGTTGCGCCTCGGCAATCTGATAAGGAAGACGCTGGGGACGTAAGCATACCAGCTTAAGTGTAACCATGTGAGCGGATCCCTGTGCTCATCACAGGAATCCATGCTTCGGTATCTTTGGACGCAGTCGGGTGCAGTAGGCATCTTAGCCTTTAGGAAGCGGCGAGGAATTTCTTCCCTAACCCAAATACGGGCCTAGCAACGATAAATCCGCCTCGCTCAGCCGGTCGCTGGCGGTCTGCAACTGGTGCCAATAGGGATAGAGGATCGGGGGCGCACTGACCTCGTCCAGTCGGCTCCGCTCCTCGTCCGTCAACTTGAGATCGGCAGCGGCAAGGTTGTCGCGGAACTGCTCTTCCGTCCGCCCGCCGATAATGACCGAGGTCACAGCCTTGCGGCCAATCAGCCAGGACAGAGCAACCTGCGCGCCCGATACGCCACGCGCTTGGGCTATATCGACGATAACGTCGACAATTCGCCAAAGGCGTTCCTCATCGCGGATCGGCGGCTCACCCCAGCCAGCCAGTTGGCGTGTGCCTTCCAGCGCATTCCCGTCCCGGCGGTGCTTGCCGGACAGCAGCCCTCCAGCCAGCGGGCTCCAGACCAGCACACCCAGTCCCTGATCGATAGAGATCGGCAGCAACTCATATTCTGCTTCGCGTGCTTCCAGCGTATAGTGGATCTGCTGGCTGACAAAGCGGTGGCGGTGATCGGCAGCACTGATGCCCATGGCCTTCATGATGTGCCAACCGGAATAGTTGGAGCAGCCGATATAGCGCACCTTGCCGTGGTTCACGAGCGTATCGAGCGCGGCCATGGTCTCTTCCAGCGGGGTCTGTCCGTCCCATTCGTGAACCTGATAGAGGTCAATCACGTCCGTCTTCAGACGGCGCAGACTGGCTTCGCATTCCGCAATCAGATGCTTGCGCGACAGGCCGCCCTGATTGGGGCTGTCGCCCATGGAAAAGCGTGCCTTTGTGGCAATCAGCACATCGTTCTTGCGTTTGCCGCCCAGCACATCGCCGATCATCTCTTCCGATGTGCCGAATGAGTAAATATTGGCCGTATCGATAAGGTTAACACCCGCGTCAATGCACATGTCGACATAGCGACGGGTGTCGTCCATCGACACATTGCCGGTTTTGGCAAACACGCCTTTACCGCCAATCGTCATGGTGCCCATGGTGATGGTCGAAACTTTCAGGCCGGAGCGGCCAAGCAAACGATATTCCATAGTCTTCCCCCGGTTTCACGCACTGCGCGTGAGGTAAGAGTAAAGCGGCGGGCTTGGTTTTCAAGTTACCGCCGGTGTGGCTTTCTTTCCAACGCGCTTTAAGTAGACTTCGACAGCAACCGGATTCGCCCATGCCCCTTCGTCTCGCCACGTTCAATATCGAAAATCTTGTCAGCCGCTTCGACTTCTCCGGGTTCAAACATCAGAACAGGCAGGACCGTGTGCTGCGCCTCTATGATGTTGAAAGCAAGGATGAGTATGAGCGGCTGGAGGGCGCACGCGCCGTATCGCTGACAGACGATACCCGCCAGCTTTCTGCGCTCGCGATTGCCGAGTGCGATGCCGATATCCTGTGTTTGCAGGAAGCCGATAATATGGAGGCGCTTGACGCGTTCGAGTATGGCTACCTGTACCGCATGATGGGTGAGGGCTACCGGCATAAGTTTTTGATCGAGGGGAACGATACACGCGGAATCGATGTGGCCGTGATGATGCGCGAAGAGACGCGTGACGGGCAGAAAATTGAGTGCCTCAACGTCACCAGCCATGGTGCACTGAGCTATGAGTATTCCGGCCTGTTTACCGATTCCGTTGCCCTGACAAACCAGCCGCTTGACCGCGTGTTTCGCCGTGACTGCCTTGAACTCGACCTGCGCATCGGTGGCCGTCCGCTGACGCTTTATGTGGTGCATTTCAAATCCATGGGACCGGGACGGGATGGCGCCGATGGCAGGCTGTCCACCATGCCGGTGCGCAGCGCCGAAGCGCTTGCCGTGCGAAGTCTGATCACAAAGCGGTTTGGCGAGGGGATAGGCACAGCTAGTTTCGCCATCTGCGGTGACATGAACGACTATCAGGAACGCATTGAGATTGCAGGCGATAAGCGCAATGGTTACACGTTCACACCCAAAGCGGAAACCATCAGTGCTTTGAACGTTTTAGGCGAAGATAATTTCGCAGACAATATTGTCGGGCGTTTGCCAGAGATGGAACGCTGGACGTTGTTTCATTCCCGTGGCCCGCAGGAGCGCCATCTGTGCCAGCTGGATTACATCTGGCTTTCGCCCGCACTGTCCCGTTTGAATTCAAACACCTTGCCGGAAATCATTCGGGCGGGACAGCCATTTCGCACCCCGTTTCCGCCGGGGCAGGACGTCCCACGCTTCCCGCGCACGGGATGGGATCGCCCGAAAGCCTCCGATCATTGCCCGGTTGTTGTGGAGTTGGAACTGCCATGAGCACACTTTACCCTGAAGGTTTTCCGCCAGAAGGGGAGATCGTTCCCATCTCCTGTGTGGATATCACTGTGCACACGGCACCTCATCCCTTCGTTTCAAAACACGAGTCCGACATCGATACCAATTGGGCGGTTGAAATTGCCGCGAACCCGGCCCTGTTCAACGGCCAGATGGTTCTGCAACATCGGGTCAGTCTGGTGGATGGTGTGCTGCACAGCGACGCCCACCTCGTTTCTTTCGCCAGCTTCATGCTGTGGCGCAAGCTGAGGACGCACGAGGCGCTCCACCTGTTCGGGTTGCCTGTTATTGTGTCGGCAGATGGCAAGGTCATCGCCATCCGCATGGCGGAAACCACGGCAAACCCCGGCAGGGTCTATTGTGCGGCGGGGTCCTTGGATGAAGGCGATGTCCGTCGTGGCAAATGCGATGTGCTCGGCAACATGGCGCGAGAGGTGCGCGAGGAAATCGGGCTTGATCTTGGCTGTGCGGTCGGGCGTAGCGGACTTCATCTTTTGCACAGCGCACGCACCATTACGGTGTTTCAGGTTTACCGTTTTCAGGAAACGGCGAAGGCGCTGCTTGAACAGATCGAGCGGCATCGCGCGCTGACACCGGACCCGGAAGTTGCTGATGTTTTGACAATCAGCGATCCTGATCCCAACCTGCACAATTACCCGGCTTTCATGCCGCCCATCTTGAAATGGCTGTTCGGTCTTGTGGATGCTGGCGAGAATATGCCACTCTGTACGTAGCAACAGGGGAGATAAGCGTGGACAGACGGTACGCAATTTATGATGTGTTCACCGAGGTGAGCCTTGCTGGAAACCCTCTGGCTGTCGTGTTCGATGGGGATGGTCTATCGGACGCGGACATGCTGGCGATCGCCGGGGAATTCAATCTGTCCGAGACGGTTTTCGTCTGTGCGCCCAAGCAACCCGCCCATGTGGCAAGCCTGCGTATCTTTACCATATCGCGTGAATTGCCGTTTGCAGGCCATCCCACAGTCGGCACAGCCGTTGCCTTGGCGGAAGAATCCAGTGCGGATCGAAGCGCGGCGCTCGATCTGGTGCAGGTCATGCAGGAGCAGGTTGGTCCTGTTCGCTGCGCCGTGCGGCTTATGCCCGACGCAGTGTCGTTCGCAGAATTTGATGCGCCTCGCAAATCGAGCCGGTTGAATGCCACACTGGATCATCAGAAGATAGCAGATGCCTTTGGCCTGTCTGCGGCGCAGATCGGATTTGAAAATCACATTCCGTGTCTCTGGTCTGCAGGCGTGCCGTTTGTGCTGATCCCGGTGCATGATCTGGATGCCGTGCAGACCGTCGCGTTCGATCCCGAGCGTTGGCTGCATGTTGCGCCGCTGGCAGAGGGGCATCTCGCCTCGGCCTATGTCTATTGTCGCGGAGGGGTACACCACGCTGCCAGTTTCCACGCACGCATGTTTGCGCCGGAAATGGGATTGACGGAAGATCCCGCAACAGGCTCCGCCGTTGCCGCGCTGTCGGGTGCCATTCATGATTTCGATCAGTTGATTGACGGGCATTATCCACTGATGGTGGAGCAGGGTGTTGAAATGGGCCGCCCGTCCTACATTCACCTGCATCTGGACGTGAAAGGTGGCGAAATCACCGCTGCGCGGATTGGCGGAAGCGCCGTGCGTGTCGCTTCCGGTATACTGAATATAGGTCGTTAAGACCATGAGACAAAACGTAAAAAAGCCCCGGAGGGCTTCTGCATTTCAAACACGGGAAAGATTGGTGGGTGTGCACAGGTTCGAACTGTGGACCCGCTGATTAAGAGTCAGCTGCTCTACCAACTGAGCTACACACCCACTTAAGACCGCCTCGGCGTCTTGAAGCGCGTAATAAGGGTCTTCTCCAATCTTGTCTAGCGGGGAATAGCATTTTTCTGCGAAAAAGTGAAAATAAACAGCGGCGCTTCAACAAGATGCAGCGCCGCTGACGTGGTTACACGAAGCGATCGATGATCGTCAGGCCTGTTTCCGAGGTCGTGCCCATCGCCATCAAAGGTGCAATGGCGTCCGACAGCGAGATATGCCGTGCAATCAGTTTCTGCGGTTCCAGTTTGCCAGACGAAATCATGTTCAGCATTGCACCGTAGCGCCAGGCCTGCATGCCATGGCTGCCGTAGACTTCCAGTTCGTGGGCAATAACTTGCGCCATGGGAATTTGCGGGGTGGTATTGTCCCCCAGCATAAGCCCGACCTGAACATGGCGGCCCCGGCGACGCAGATTGCTGATGGAGTTGAAGCAGGTTTGAGGATGACCGAGCGCATCGACGGACACATGTGCTCCGCCTTTGGTTAGATCACGGATTTCACCCACCACATCCGGCGTTTCAAGGCTGTTGATCGTGGCACATGCTCCAAGAGATAGTGCCAGCGCCAGCTTTCCCGCATCAATGTCAATGGCGATAACGTTGGCCCCAAGTGCGGCGCCAATCATGATCGCGGAAAGGCCAACCCCGCCGCAACCGTGGACAGCCAGCCACTCGCCGCCTTTCAGCCGTCCCTGATCGACGACGGCCCGGAACGATGTTGCGAAACGGCAGCCAAGGCTCGCCGCCGTCGCGTAGTCCATGTCTTCGGGCAAAATGACGAGGTTGCTGTCGGCATATCGAATTTCGACCAGCTCCGCGAAGGAACCCCATTGTGTAAATCCCGGCTGGAACTGCTCTTCGCAGACCTGCTGATTGCCAGATCGGCACTCGCCGCAGTGCCCGCAGCCAGAAACGAAGGGGACAGTAACCCGGTCGCCAAGCTTGAAGCGTCGCACCTCATGGCCGGTCGCCACCACAACGCCAGCAAACTCGTGTCCGGGAACGTGAGGAAGAGAAATGTCGCTGTCATGGCCAACCCAGCCATGCCAGTCACTCCGGCATAGCCCGGTCGCTTTCACGTCAATCACGACGGCATCCGCTGAGGGTGTTGGATCGGGGAGAGTGCGAACGGCGGGCGTCCGGCCGAACTGCTCGTAAGACATGGCTTTCATAGGAAATCCTGAAGTGAACGACGGTCAACCCGTCTAGCACTCCTTCACCCACCAAGCAATGCAGGGGTCTCCAAAGCAAAAAGAGGACGTAAGCCAGAGCCTAAATCCCCTTCAAACAGTCAATGACTTAAGAATTTCGGATCAACGAAGTCCGAAGAAAGACAGTACGGCCAGAACGATCACAACTGCGCCAACAATCCATACAATATTATTCATGTCCCATCTCCAAATTGAATTACGATACGAAAACGGCGGGGCCGGGTTTTTGTTCCACGCTCCTTCCGAATATCTCCCCAGACGTTGGTCGGCGGAAAATGCGTTCCGCGATGCATCCATTTTCGAGTTCGCGCATTTATCCCGTGTATGAACAAGGAGATATGTCATGGTTGATTCAAGCCAGATCAAAGAACATGCTGAAGTAATTGGCGCCGATGGCGTTCATGTCGGTACAGTGGACCGGGTCGTGGGCGACCGCATCAAGCTGACCAAGAAAGACAGCGGCGAGGGCGCCCATGAGGGGCATCACCACTTCATCTCCTTGGGTCTTGTCGCAGACATTGAGGGCGATAAGGTTCGCCTTTCGGCCAACGGCGATGTTGCGGTAACATTTGAGGAGGAAGAAGACGGCAAGTCTTCCTAACGTGCCAATACGCTGAGTTATCAGTCCCAAGGGCCTCGTTGTTGCAACGGGGCCTTTTTTGTATGCGGTTGCGAATGGAAGCGGCAACACTTTTTTGATGTGGCTTATGGTCTGCACTTGAATATCGTACGGCGAATCTGACACAGAGAGCGCTCAAGTAGATTCTTCTATTTCAGGCGTATCGATGACTTTTCAGCAGTGTCTCGCATTCTTCGTCATCGGTGCCATGATGGTGGCCTTTCTTGTTGACCGGTTCCGTTATGATATTGTCGCCTGTTGTGCGTTGATGCTGGGTGTTGCGGTCGGCATTGTCCCGTTCGAAAATGCGTTTGATGGTTTCAGTGACGATATTGTCATTATTGTCGCCAGCGCGCTGATCGTCAGCGCCGGCGTCGCCCGTTCCGGCTTGGTCGATGCGGCCATAGAGCGGTACATGCCGCGCATGGGGTCCGTGCGTGGACAGATGGCGGTGTTGCTGATTGTTGTGACCGTCCTGTCGGCCTTCATTAAAAATATCGGTGCGCTGGCCATCATGATGCCCGTCGCGTTTCAGTTCGCGCGTCGGTCCGGTGTGTCGCCTTCGGTTTTCCTGATGCCCATGGCGTTCGGCTCCCTTCTGGGCGGGTTGATGACGCAAATCGGCACATCCCCCAACATTGTCGTGTCGCGCGTGCGGGCCGAAATGACCGGGGAAAGCTTCACCATGTTCGATTTCACGCCGGTTGGAGCAACACTGGCTGTGGTCGGTATTCTTTTTCTTTTGGTCGCCTATCGGCTGGTCCCGCAGCGCACCGGACAGGCGGCATCCATCGATACCGCAATTGAAATCGGAAATTATGCCTCGGAAGCAACTTTAACACCCACGTCGACTGTCGTCGGCAAGGCATTGAGCGATCTCGTAAAAATAGGGGACGGCAATGCCATCGTCACATCCATCATTCGCGGACAAAGGCGCCTGACGCCCTTCCCGGATGTCAGGCTGGAGGTGGATGACGTTCTGCTGCTGGAAGGGGACTCCGAGGCGCTTGACCGCATCATTTCGCAGGGAAGACTCAAGCTCTCCGGTGATCGTCTGGCGGCCATGGAAAAGAATAGCGCAGATATCGAGGCGGTTGAGGTCGTCATCAGCAGCGAATCCTCTTTATCCGGTACTTCGGCCCAACGCATTGCGTTGTTCAACAATCACAACATCAACCTGTTGGCTGTCAGCCGAAAAGGACAGCGGCTGAAGGACCGTCTTGCCGAAATCACCCTGCAGGCGGGCGATGTTATTGTCTTGCAGGGCGGACGAAAGGAGTTGACCGTATTCTTGCAGGAGTTTGCGTGTCTGCCGCTGGCCCAACGCAAGATCCTGTTGGGTACGGTGCGTCAAGCCTATGTTCCGCTGTTCATTCTGCTGGTTGCCATGGGCAGCACCGCCCTCGGCGTTTTGCCGGTCACCATCGCATTCTTCGCTGCGGCACTGGCGATGGCAGTTTTCAAGATCATCCCGTTGCGCGAGCTGTACCATGCCGTTGACGGCCCTATTCTCGTGATGCTGGCGGCATTGATTCCGGTATCGGACTCGCTGCGCACCTCCGGCGGCACAGATGTTATTGCCGGATGGCTGGGGCAACTGGCATCCAGCCTTCCGCCTTTTGGCGCATTGGTGTTGATCTTATGTGCTGCCATGGCCGTGACGCCGTTTTTGAACAATGCAGCCACGGTGTTGGTAATGGCACCCATTGCGGCCAGTTTTGCATCGTCACTGGGTTTTCGGCCCGAAGCCTTTCTGATGGCCGTGGCGATTGGCGCAGGATGTGATTTCCTCACGCCCATCGGCCACCAGTGCAACACGTTGGTTATGGGCCCGGGTGGATACCGGTTCAGTGATTATCCGCGCCTTGGATTGCCGCTCTCCATGCTGATTATTCTCGTCACTGTGCCACTGCTGATGGTTGTCTGGCCGCTTCGCTGATTGGGCGTTTCGCGTTCTTACAAAACGGCTGCGCACTTGTGCGCGACATGCTTAGAGCGCTATTCGATCTAATTGAATCAGATCGGCGCTCTAAACCATTTATTTGTACGCATAATTTTTTCGATCCTCGCTTCGCTCCGGTCGGATTATGCTTTAGTGGTCGTCGTGAAACAGGCGAATGGCGTCTGCCAGGGCGATTTCGCTGATTGTTCCGCTGCGAAACATCTGGATCAGAGAGGCAGCGGCATTTTCCGCTCGGGTGCTCTCAGGTGGTAAACTTTGCTCAACACAATAACGTTTGAACACCCGCTGAAGCATATTCAGATCCTGCGGGAATATGACTTGGCTCTCCTGCGACTGTAATTGCGCCAACATGACTGGCCCTCCCAAAAGACAGGTTGCGGTGGCATGATCATTGCGAGAAGCACGTAATAGAAGTGACATGACGACAGTCACACCTCTAATGACGGATAGCCTACTCAATTTTAACGAATTGGCAAGCTTTGCGTGCGTGCCCTCGTTTGGTAAATCTGCGCTGAACACGCCACAAATTGGCTTTAACTTGAACTATGGATGACTTGAGTGATCTCGTTATGACGAATCACATGCTGATACATGCACAGGGAATGCGGTTTTGCCTGAATTTCGGACTATCCTACTATCGATCATGCTGCTGGTGTCAGCGTTTGCGCCCTTGGTTGCGGCTGCGCAGGACACGCCGGTCGATCAAAGCACGCAGTTGTCCTCGGCTCCGCTTCAGGCCGTCAAGGCCAAGCTGGACGAAAGCCGTAATCTGCTTGCCAATATCAAGACAAATGTCGACGCCGCCACGAAGGATCAGGACGACGACAGGCTGCTGGAGCTGAAAACCCGAACGGACGAGGTGACACGCACGGTGACGGCCACGATTGCCGGTCCGCGTGCAAGGCTCGACGAGATCAAGGCACGGCTGACGGCGCTCGGTGATGCGCCCGCCAAGGATGCGGCACCGGAAGCGTCAGTTGTGACCGACGAGCGCAATCGTCTGGTTGCCGAGCGCAATGAGATAACCGCATTGATCAGCGATGCGGATGGGCTTTCGGCGGATTCCTCGCAACTGGCCGGTGCCATTACAGCAACGCGGCGCACAATCTTCACACAAACAATTTTCAACCGCACGGCTATCAATGGCGATCTGTTCGTGGAAGCCCGCGCTGCGGGCATTGCCGAGGGTGAAAACTTTCGCAACACCGTTGGTAGTTGGGCCTCCTTCGTGTGGAAGTTCAAACGCCTGTCGCTGTTTGCGGCAGTGTTCATGTCCTTGTGTGCCGCACTGGTGCTGGTGGCAGGTGGCTACCGCATTTTTGCGCCTTTGCTCAAAGAGGATGAGGCGCAGGCAGAGCCGGACTATATCACCCGTCTTTCCGTTGCCTTCTGGTCGACGACGATACCGACAACAGCGGCTGCAGCCTTTTGCGTTGCCACCTACTTTTTCCTGGAGAATTTTAACGTTCTGACCGGCAATCGCATTCCACCCATGTTGTGGCTGACGATGTCGGTGTGTGTTGCTGTCTACTTCGTCTCAAAGCTGACACACGCTGTGCTTGCACCCAAAAACAGTGCGCTTCGTCTGGTCAATGTTTCTGATCGGGGTGCCCGCTTCCTGACCTCGGCCATTATCGCTATGGCCATCGTGAACGGGCTGGATTACCTGCTTGGCGGATTCAGCGAAGTGCTGGGTTCGCCGCTGGTGCTGACCGTGGTCAAGAGCTTCTTTGCCTCCATCATCGTTGGCTTGATTCTGATCATCATCTCGTGGATACGCCCGATGCGTCGTCAGGGAGAGCCGGTGGATGCGCCGGGACGTCGCTGGCCGCGCTTTGTATCCATCGTTCTGATGGGAACGGGGATCGCGTTGATTTCGGCTTCGGTGCTCGGCTATGTTGGCCTTTCCCGTTTCCTTGCCAACCAGATCGTCATTACCAGCGCAATTCTAGTCACCATGTATATCGGCCTGTTGTCCGGTAAGGCAGTAGCAAAGCAAAATGCCTTTGCCGATACCAAGGTTGGTCGAGGCTTGCAGCGCCGCTACAAGCTTGGTCAGGTGCAGATGGATCAGGCTGGTCTCGTCTCCGGGCTCAGCATTTATGTGCTGGTTATGCTGGCAGGCATTCCATTGATCTTGCTGCAGTGGGGCTTTCAGTTTGCCGATATTCGGGCGTGGGGCTTGCAACTCCTCACTGAAATCAAGGTCGGCAGCATCTCGATCTCGCTGATCGGCATTATCGTCGGCATTCTGCTGTTCACGCTTGGCTACTTCGTCACGGGCTGGTTCCAGAAGTGGCTGGACGGCACAGTGATGGCGCGCAGTCAGGTCGATATCGGCGTGCGCAACTCCGTCAAAACCGGAATTGGCTATCTTGGCGTCGGCATAGCCGGTCTGGTGGGCATATCGGCGGCAGGCATCAATCTTTCCAGCCTCGCGCTGGTTGCCGGTGCGCTCTCTTTGGGTATCGGTTTCGGTTTGCAAAACATCGTGTCGAACTTTGTGTCCGGGCTGATCCTGTTGGCCGAGCGCCCATTCAAGGTGGGCGACTGGGTGGTGTCTGGCACGATGGAAGGCATCGTCAAGCGCATTTCCGTCCGCGCGACGGAGATCGAAACGTTTCAGCAGCAGTCGATTATCGTGCCTAACTCGGTCTTTATCAACGGTTCCGTAGGCAACTGGACGCATCGTAACAAGATGGGCCGCTCCGACATTGCTATCTCGGTCACCTATAATAGCGACCCACAGCATGTCATGAAAATTCTGCTCGACATTGCGCAGGGCAATCCGATGGTGCTGAAAAATCCTGAGCCTATGGTCGCGTTTCTTGGCTTTGGCGATTCGACCCTGAATTTCGAACTGCGGGTGTATCTGCCCGATATTCTCAAGGGGATGCGGGTGCGCAATGATTTGCGTGTCGCAATCTTCAAACGTTTTGTCGATGAGAAGATTCAGCCGTTCTACGAGCATGACAACCCGCTTCTGGAAAGTGAAGACGAGGTTGTGGCGGAGGGTGGAGACCCCGCGCCTGTCAGCAGCGAGGATGAACGCCTGTCGCCTGCTGCAAAAGCCCAGATCGATCAGGCGGCAGGGCGTGCCAGAGCCAATACCGCCCCCGCTGCGCCTGAAAAAACAAAGGCCTGATTGTCCTCGTAAGCCCTGCCTGCTGAAAGATTGGGGCAGGGGTGAATGCCTTCAGAAATATGGTCGCGCCCTTGACCCGGCATGTCGCAAACAGGCGGCAAGCCGTTCCGTGCCGGTTGCATAGTAGCGGCATCGAACATGGCAGTTGGTGTGCTCCCGTAGCCCATCGAGAAAGCCGGTCTCATAGGGGAATGACTGATGAAGACACATGCACGGGCGGTGGTGATTGGCGGCGGTGTCGTCGGCGTGTCCACCCTGTACCATCTGGCAAAAAAAGGCTGGGACGACGCCATTCTGATCGAGCGCAAGGAGCTGACGTCCGGTTCTACATGGCATGCTGCGGGCCTTTTGCCCTTGTTCAATATGAGTTACTCGGTCGGCCAGATCCATAAATATTCCGTGCGTTTTTATCAGGAGTTGCAGCAGGAAACCGGCATGAATGTCGGTTTTAGCAAGGTCTCGAACATCCGCATCGCCCGTACGAAAGATCGTTGGGACGAATATATGTACTACGCCGGCGTTGCCGAAACGCTTGGCGTTACGGTCAATATTCTAACGCCGGAGCAGTTGAAGGAAATCTGGCCGCTCTGTGAGATCGATGGTGTGCTGGGTGCTATTCAGCATCCGGAAGATGGCTATATCCAGCCTGCGGATTTGACGCAGGCTTTGGCAAAAGGTGCGCGTGATTTTGGTGCAACCATCTATCGCAACACCACGGTGCTGGCCATTGAGCGGCAGGCCGATGATACGTGGCTGGTGAAGACCGATAAGGGGGATGTCGTCACCGAAAACGTCATTAGCTGTACCGGGAACTTTGCCCGCAAGACGGGCGACATGGTGGGCCTTAACATTCCCGTCATTCCGGTTGAGCACCAATATATCGTGACCGAGCCGCACCCGGCTGTGCTGGAGCGCAAGGCCAAGGGCCTACCGGAAATGGGCGTGCTGCGCGAATCCGATTCCTCCTGGTATATGCGCGAGGAAAACGGCGGCTTGCTGCTTGGCCCATACGAGCATGGAGCCCCGGTCTGCTATGTGGACGGCCCTTCGGACGAAAGCGAATACGAGCTGTTTCAGGAGGACCTCGACCGCCTGATGCCGCACATCGAAACCGCCATCACCCGCGTACCGGCTTTCGGCGAAGTCGGCATCAAAAAGGTTTACAACGGTGCCATCGCCTACACGCCGGATGGCAGCCCGATCATTGGGCCCGCGCCGGGGCTGAAGGGCTTCTGGCTGAACGAAGGCCACTCATTCGGTATTACCGCCGCTGGTGGTGCTGGCTGGCAGCTTGCGGAATGGATCGTGGATGGCGAGCCGACTGTTGATATGATGGGCGTTGATCCCCGCCGCTTCGGCCCCTACGCCAAGGAGGGCTACCTGATTGAAAAGAATGAGGAGGCCTATGCCAACGTCTTTACCATGCACTACCCGGATGAGGAGCGGGCCGGTGCGCGTCCGCTGAAAACCACGCCTGTTTACGACCGTCTCAAGAAGCTTGGCGCGGTGTTTGGCTGCGTCTATGGCTGGGAGCGTCCCAACTGGTACGCGCCAGAGGGTTACTCCGTTCCAGCAGACGAATTGGGTATGGAAGTGGAGGTGCTGACCGCCCACAACCATGCGCCCCCGCTGGAAGATGGCCGTATCGTGGAAAAATGGTCGTTCCGTCGCTCCAACTACTTTGAACATGTCGGCAACGAGGTGACGAACGTCACGACAAATGCCGGTATTCTAGATATGTCGGCATTTGCCAAGATGGAGATTTCTGGACCCGGAGCGCGGGCCTGGCTGGAATCCATTCTGGCTAACACGCTGCCCAAGAAGCGTGGACGTGTGGCGCTCTGCCACTTGCTGACGAAACACGGCGGTGTGCGTTCAGAATTCACCGTGTACGAGTGGGCACCGGACCGCTTCTACCTCGTTTCTGCCGGTGCCTACGAGGCCCATGACCACGACTATCTGCGCAAGCTGGCCCCTGCCGATGGCTCGGTCCGGTTGCAGCAGATTACGGAGCGGCTGGGCGTGTTGGTTCTGGCGGGGCCGCGTTCCCGCGATATCCTTAAAAAACTCACGCGCACCAGCCTTGAGAACAAGGATTTCCCGTGGTTGTCGGGCAAGGAGATTTCCGTCGGTGCGGCGTCTGCCCATGCGCTGCGCGTGAACTTTGTCGGCGAGCTGGGTTGGGAACTGCACCACCCCATAGAAATGCAGAGCTATATTTTCGACAGGCTCATGGAGGCGGGTGCCGAGTTTGGCCTGAAACCGTTCGGCATTCGCGCCATGGTCGCCATGGCGGTGGAAAAATCCTACCGTCTGATTCCGAGGGAAATGTCGATTGAATACAACGCCTACGAATCGGGACTGGATCGCTTCCTGAAGCCTGAGAAGGATTTTATCGGCCGTGATGCGCTGGTGGCGTACAAGGACAAGGGCCTGCGCTGGAATTTCGTAACGCTGATTGTGGACGATGTCCGCGACTGCGATCCCAGAGGATCGGAGGCAATTTACGATCTGAATGGCGCACTCATTGGACGAGTGACCAACGGTTCTTTCGGTTATCGCATCGGCAAAACGGTTGCGCTGGCGATGGTAAACCCGGACTTTGCCGCGGGGGGAACGCGGATGCAGATCAAGGTTCTGGGCTCGTTGCTCCCAGCAACGGTGGTTGAGGAAAGCCCGTTCGATCCGCAGAACACGGCACTGCGCGCGTGACAAACAGGTGCCGGTTCGTCCGGCACCTCTTCACTCAACGCGGCAGGTAAAATGCCAGAAATGCCTTAAGTCCACAATTCCACTCACTTTTTCGTTGCATTAACTGCTAAGAAAATATTTGCTTATAAAGATTGGGCATCCGTTTTAATCTTTGGGCACAGAATGTCTTTTTTTGGCGTATCCGGTATGTACTATTCCGGCCAATCCTTGCAGAACTATCGCATTGTACTGGCCGAGGACTCAAATCTCTTCGCGTCCATGGTGTCGCAGCGCCTCAAAGAACTTCTCGATATCGATGTTATCGTCTGCCGGGATTTCGAGGAGTTGCAGTTCGCGGTGGAAAACGCGTCCTTCCCCGCCGCCCTTGCCATTTCCAACGTCAACCTGCCGGGGGCCGAAAAAGGCGAGGCGCTGGGTTACCTCACGGATATGAGCGTGCCAACCATCGTGTTTACCGGCACATTCTCGGAAAACACGCGCAACTCGCTGCTTGCCAGAGACATTGTCGATTATGTAACGAAGGACAGCATTCTGGCGGTCGATCTGTTGGCGGAGGGCGTCTGCCGCTTTCTCACCAACCATCGCCACCATGTCATGATTGTCGATGATAGCCCGACAGCGCGGGCCGTGCTGACCTCGCAGCTCAAGCGCTATAATTTTCAGACGTCAGCGGCAAAAGGCGGGCTGGATGCCCTTCGCCTGCTTCAGGACAGCCCGGATATAGGCTTGGTCATTACCGACTACAACATGCCGGATATGGATGGTTTCGAGCTGACGCGGCGTATCCGCGCCACCCATGGACCGCATCAGTTGCGCATCATCGGTGTGTCGTCGTCCACCAACCGGCTGTTGTCTGCCCGGTTCCTGAAAGCAGGCGGAAACGATTTTTTGCTGCGTCCCTTCATCAACGAAGAATTCTACTGCCGCGTCAACCAGAACCTCGACACCCTCACCAAAATCAAACTGTTGACGATGCAGGGAACGGTATCCGCCTGATGGTATCTGGTGGTTTTCAGTAGTCTTTTTTAAGTTATTATGTGCTAATAAAACCTATCGGCTTACGCATAAAGGAGCGGGCAATGAAGTTCAGAGGCCGCCCACGCACGGGTTATGCCCCCAGACATGCGGGAACGAAAATTTTGCTGGTGGAGGATTCCAGCACGTTCACCGCCGCCGCGTCCCAGGCGCTCGGGGAGGCGCTGGGCGCCGACATCCAGCACTGTTCGTCGCTGGCGCAGGTGCAGGACCTCATTGAAACAAAGGGTCGTGCGTTTGCGCTGGCGGTGGTCGATCTCAACGGGCCGGATGCACCCGATGGTGAAGTTCTGGCCTACCTGCAGAAGCGGGGTGTCGCCACGGTTGTTTTTACAGCCGCGTTCAATGACGAAACCGAGGAGCAGATGCTGGCGAGACGTGTCGCCGGCTACGTCTCCAAATGCGGGGCGGAGGCGCTGGATGAGTTGTGTGCGAGGGTGGATCAGGTGTTGACGATGATGGATGCGCGCGTCCTGATTCTGTCACGGGACGGCCAGATGCTGGACATGCTCGATGATCTGCTGGCAGCCAATGGTTGCCAGGTCGTGGTGGCGGAGGACGGAGCCGATGCCTTGACCCTGCTGGATGAGGGTCTGGAGATAGACGTTGCCGTGGTTGACATCGGGGCTGCGGGCGAAAGCGCATTCTGGCTTTTGCAGCAGATCCACGCACGCTGCGGGGAGGACAGTGTGCGACTGTTCGGACTTTCGACACAGGCGCATAAAACTGTCGGGCCACGTTTCATGCGGTCCGGTGGTGATGATTTCATGAGTGTACCATTCATAACCGACGAGTTCCTAAGTCGTGTCGGTGCTCTGGTTCGATTGCAAAAACGCATGACGGCGCTCAAAGATCTGGCATCGATGGACTATCTCACCAGTCTGCCCAACCGTCGTCACTTCTTTGAAAACGGGCCGCGTATGATCGAGCACGCCGTTCGGCGTGGTCAGAATTCGTGCATCGCCATCGCAGATATCGACCATTTCAAGCGGTTGAACGACACCTATGGCCACGAGGTTGGCGATATTGTCCTGCGTGACGTTGCTGTCTGCCTGAAGGCCTGCATCGGCAAGCCGCATTTGCTGGCCCGTCTCGGCGGCGAGGAGTTCGGAATCCTGTTTTCCAACTGCGATATCGGCGAGGCCACTGGCATTTGCGAAGCGGTTCGCAAGCGGATTGCAAGTGCCGCTATCGAGGCAGATGGCGAAACCATTTCTCTGACAATATCCATCGGGTTGGCCGCCATCCAGGGTGGTGAGACCTTCGATAACTATTTGAACGCGGCAGACCAGTTCCTCTACATGGCCAAACATGCCGGGCGCGATCAGGTCATGTCGGAATACCAGCTGATCCGGGCTATCGCGAGTTCCGCTTAGTCGGTTGAAAGCGTCGCCGATGGTTAGAGCATTTCCGGCGAACACGGGTTCACCGGAAATGCTCTAAATCCTTTATTTGTCGCATTGTCCAGACGTGAAAACGACTCCGTTTTCACTGGAAATGCTTTAGCATCGGCGACAGCTGTCGTTCAACGCATCCCCGCCGACATCATGGCAGCCACAGCGGGCTTGCGCTCCGCCCGCTCCTGTTGTGGCGAACGCTGGTAGAGTTCGCGATAACACTTGGAAAAGTGAGACGCAGACACAAATCCACAGGCGACCGCTACTTCAACCACGGGCATGGACGATTGCACAAGCAAATGACGCGCCCGGTCCAAACGGATTTCCAGATAATAGCGCGCAGGCGAGCGCCCCATTTCGTGGCGAAACAACCGCTCGATCTGCCGTCGGGAGAGACCGGCACTATCGGCAATATCGATGAGGGATAGCGGTTCCGACAAGCTTCCTTCCATCAGTTCAATGATGGACAGAACTTTGGGGTTCTGCACGCCGAGACGGGCCCTCAAAGGCAGACGCTGGCGATCATGGGGGCCACGAACGCGGTCCGTCAACGCCTGTTCGCACACACGGTTGACGAGGTTTTCACCAAAATCCTGGTCGATCAGGTTCAGCATCATATCCAGTGACGCGGTGCCGCCTGCGCAGGTGTAGATATTGCTGTCGATTTCATAGAGATCGGCATAGACATCGGCTTGCGGGAAAGCTTCTGCAAAGCCCGGCAAGTTTTCCCAGTGGATCGCACAGCGCTTGCCAGACAGAAGACCTGCCTGCGCCAGCACATGTGCGCCGGTACAGAGACTACCGACGGCGACACCGCGATTATAAACCTCACGCAGCCAGGCATTGACCGATTTGTTGTTGAACTCCTCCACATAAACACCGGAACAGACGAGAACCATGGAGGGGCGGTTCTCGCCGCCAAGACACTTTCGTTCCTCTGCGAGCGAGGTGTTGACCTCGGTTGCTATGCCGGAGGAAGCAAACACTTTCGTGCCGTCCGTCGAGGACAGACGCCACGTATACGCATCATACCCCAGCATCCGATTTGCAATCCGCAGCGTTTCAATTGCGGCTGCAAAAGGCAGCATGGAAAAGTTCGGCACGAGAAAAAAAACGATAGATCGCTTTTTGGACATTGGCAGGTTCATGACAGGGTTCCATACGCTGCAGACCGTCCATTTGTCCGTTGCGGAGAGGACAGCCGCTTATACGAAAGCGACATTGACATGATTGTCCGCGACCGCAAGCAAATAATTCTTAAGCTATTTCAAAATTTACAATTCGCA
Source organism: Rhizobium sp. CFBP 8762 (assembly GCF_014841565.1). GTDB lineage: Bacteria > Pseudomonadota > Alphaproteobacteria > Rhizobiales > Rhizobiaceae > CFBP-8762. The sequence continues at coordinate 186,840 of NZ_JACYUD010000003.1, read as the reverse complement.
ATTCCGGGCTTGGGCATGAAGGGGCTGTAAACTGCTACAGCCGCAGCCCCCGATTGTGGATTTTGCCATGCTCGGTAGCACTTAAAATTGCAGGGGATACCGGGTATCCGATGTCCTTCAACACCCCGTGGGGCAGAGATTCGAGTTCGCGTACATCGCGTCTTCTCTGCAGCCAGGCAGGCACAGTTTCAGTCAGCCACGCTACGATCGTTTGGGGGACGTGGACGTGCGGGATCGCCCGTCCGCTGGACGGTTCAAGACTTATCGCTCTCATTGATCTGTTCCTTTTCGCGAGGCCTCATGACCTCTCTTGTGTTGGCATCATGACCCCGGTTGATACTTCAATCAAACGAATATGTTTGATATCAGTCATCACCAAAATTCATCACTTTCTGAGGCCAATATCCTGCTGAATGTCGTAGGCCAGCTTGGCTAGTTCGGCATCCAGATGTTTCCGTTTGGCATCCGCATGGCGAGCCCTTAGCCAACGCTTCAGCGATTTCATAATTTTCGTCATCGGTCGTTCCTCCGTTGACCTTGACTATCGCCCCGGAGCAATGTTCAATCAAACGAAACGATATGGTGTTATAAATCAATTTTGTTGAAGGTGTTGCGATGAATATAGCAATCCGGCAAGCGCTTCCGCTTCTTGATATGGATGTGCTGCGCACATTCGTTGCTATCGCAGAAAGCGGTAATTTTACTCTTGCTGCCGATGTAGTGCTGCGTACGCCATCGGCTGTGTCAATGCAGATCAAGCGTCTTGAAGACCAGTTACAGACGACACTGTTCCTGCGGGATGCACGCTCGGTTTCGCTTACGCCCCATGGCGAGTTGCTGCTAACCTATGCGCGCCGTTTGCTGGCGCTGAACAATGAGGCGGTCTCACGTTTTCTGTTGCCGGACATGAACGGCGTCGTGCGGTTGGGCGCGCCGGACGACATGGTCGAACACATTCTGCCGGAGGTGTTGAAGCGTTTTGCCTGTGACTATCCAAATGTTGCGGTTGACGTAACCGTTGCGAGCAGCGCTGAAATCCGCAGACGCGTTGCTGAAAAGCGTCTGGATATCGGCATATTCAGCACAAGCGAGGGTGATACGGGCGTCGATGGCGAGGTACTGCGAACGGAGCGAATTGTCTGGGTCGGGCATCGGTGCAGCACAGCCCATCTGCGCAAACCTTTGCCGGTATCGCTGTGGGAGGAGGGATGTGTCTGGCGTGCACGGGCAATAGCTGCACTGGAGAATGCTGGCATAGCCTACCGGGTTGCGTTTCTCAGTGCGCACGCAACCGGACAGCATTCGGCGATCCGCGCCGATCTGGCGATTGCCCCGATGGCGGCGTTTCAGGTCCAAGGTGATTTTGTCGCGCTCGGCACTGCTGATGGTTTGCCGGAAATCGGCAGTTTCGATATCTGTATGCGTGTTGCAAATGGTGTCGGCGCTCCTGTTCATGCGGTCGCTGACACCATTCGCGGCACCATCGAACGGATCGACCGTTTTTGACCAAATCGTGTTGAGAGATTGAACTTTTTGTGAAGTGATGCGTTATATGAGCGGAAAAGCTTCCAGTATTCTTTCACCGTGAGCCATAACGAAGGACTCGATATATGAACCCGTCTCTCATTGCTAAAATCAGCGCTACTGTTTTCGCTCTCGTGGCGCTTAGTGCATGCGGTAACACCGTTCGTGGCGTAGGCAAGGATGTTGCCGGCACGGTGAACGGCGTACAGGATGCAGGCCGCAGCGTCGATGGTGCAGCCAAGTACTAATTCGTTTATTAAGACCTTAGACCGGCTGTTTCGACAGCCGGTTTTTTATTGTCTGCTTGCAGCTCGCAGCGGCAGCGAAGCCAGCAACCCGAGGCCTAGTATGGCCATCGCCAGAAGCAGCCACAGAGGATCGGCGCGGTTGAGAAACAGGCTTTCCAACAGGCCGATATAGGTCAAGAATATGACTATCATGACGAACAGATCAGCCAAGCGCCGGTTCTGATGGTGCCGAAAGGCCTTGGCGTAGTCAAACAGCGGTTTGATCATCAGCAGATAGATGATCGTGAGCCCGCCCGGCAATCCGTATAGCAGGACGGCGTCGAGATAGGCGTTGTGCGCGGTGACAATGCCCCGCACATCCCAAACGGCTTCAAAATCCGGTTCCAGCCTGGAGATGACGGGACTTTGCCAGAACCCGGCCTGTCCATAGCCCAGCCACAGACGATCACCAAGATGATTGAGAGCGAAGCGCCAGATATCATCGCGACCGGTAAAGGTGGGATCACTCACAAGCGCAGTGGTGATTGATAGAAGCTGATGCGACCAGATGGTTCCGAGCGTCAGCGCCAGCAGCAAGCCTGTTGCGAACAGATGCAGGGTGATCATCAGATAGGGCCGACCGAACGTGCGACCGAGCGCAACCAGCCCGATGGCAATGGGCAGGAAACCGATGGTGGTTTTGGATGCCGTATGCAGAACGAAGTTGGCACAAAGCAGTGTGATGATCAGGCCTCGAAAACGCAGACCCGACCGCCAGCAGTAGATGCCGAACATGCACAGCACCGAGAAAATGGGGGCTGCGACATTCTTATGTGTGAGATGCCCGCGCCACGACCCTGCATGCCAGGGTTCACCTTCGGCAGCGGTATGAATGGCAAGGTTTGGAGCCACAAGCAGAGCTGCATAATTAATCAGTAACAGCATCAGAATGGCGTTTGCGGCGGCTTGCGCAAAATCGTGCTCCGAGCGCGGCAGAACCAGCACGGACGCCACGATCACGAGCGCGACCAGACCGAGAAGCAGCCCCCGAGCCGAGCCGACAGGGTCCCAGGATTGCAAACACGAGACGAAGGCTATGGCAAACACCAGTATCCACGTCGGGGATGCCATCCTGACCAGAACCCGTTTATCCACAATGGCAAACAGGGCCGCACCAAAGATCACGGCGAGGCCGAGATAGCCGATCTGGTTGACAACATTGCCGGTATTGGTTTCCACCACGCCGGTATCGGCCATGCGGTAAAAGGGCGTGAGCGTAAAGACGATCAGAAACAGGCCAGCCCCCGACAGGAATGCCGCAAGCATGCGCACGAAGCGCTGCTTTAAAATTGCCGGTACGGCTGCGTTGTGGGACAAGAGGTGAGAACGCATCAAAAAAGCCGCCGGGTTGCAAAACGCATATATGGGCTTTGGAACTTAAACCGCCGTAAATTTATCAGGCGGCTCGAGCGGTTTTATGATCCGCTGGCGTGACCATGGCAGCAATGATGGCAGACAGCGTAACCTTGCCAATGGGTTTGCCGGAACTATCGACCACGAGGGACTCACTGGCCTGCGCTGCGGTCATGATCCGGGCTGCCATTTCCAGCACCATAGAGCTTTCCACGCGTAGCCCGTTTGGTTCGCCGCTGATCGGCTCCATGATCGTACTGACATTGATGACCCGACCGCGATTGACCTCCCGCACGAAGGCGGAAATATAGTCGTCGGCCGGGTTCAACACGATATCCTGCCCGTCGCCCTGTTGAATGACCTTGCCGTCTCGCAGGATGGCGATCTTGTCGCCGAGGCGCAGCGCCTCGTCCAGATCGTGCGTGATGAAGACGACTGTCTTCTTCAGTTCCTTCTGCAAATCCAGCAGCACGGTCTGCATATCCACGCGGATCAACGGATCCAGCGCGGAATAGGCTTCGTCCATCAGGAGTATATCGGCGTCGTTGGTCAGTGCGCGTGCCAGCCCTACGCGCTGCTGCATGCCGCCTGACAATTGATTGGGATAGTGGTTCTGGAAACCTTCAAGTCCAACGCGCTCAATCCACGTCAACGCTGTCTTGCGGCTGGCATCGGCGGGAATACCCTGTATCTCTAAACCATAGATGGTGTTTTCCAGCACGGTGCGGTGCGGCAGCAGCGCGAATTTCTGAAAAACCATGGCGGTCTTGTGACGCCGGAACTCGCGCAAGGCGCTTTCGTTCATTTGACAGACATCGACACCATCATACAGCACCTCGCCGGCGGTCGGGTCGATCAGACGATTGATGTGGCGGATCAGCGTGGATTTGCCGGAACCGGAGAGACCCATGACCACCATGATTCCGCCTGCTGGCATGGAAATATTGATGTCTTGCAAACCCAGCACATGGCCGTGCTCCGCGTTCAGTTCTGTCTTGCCCATGCCATCGCGAACGGCAGATACGAAATTGCGACCATTTGGCCCGAATATTTTATAGAGATGTTTGATCTCGATTGCATGGCTAGCCATTCAAGCCTCCAGTCATCTTGTGTTGACGCATTGTCCAGACTAAAAGCGACCCGCCTTTACTGGAAATGCTTCTGTTCCCCAACCAGTACGCCTCTGCGGGCGTATCCGGCTTATTTTACAGCGCTGCCTTGATGGCGGCTGCGACATCGCCTGGGACCCATTTGGCCCAGAGGTCCGGATAGGTTTGCAGAAAATGCCGGGCCGCATCTGCCTCTGTGCGACGATTTTCTTCCATCCACGCCATTACCTGATTGAGCGTTGCATTATCCCATGTGCGGGCGCTGAGATAATCGCGGAGTTCCGGCTCCCGCTCCGCCAGTTGACGGGTCACGACAGTATAGACCTCCGTTACCGGATAGGAACTGACCTGAGGATTAGGGCAACCGGCTACGCTGATGCAACTGTTCCACGCGTCTTCATCCACGTCTGCACCGAAACTTAAGCGCACCATCTGGTGGCGGCCCAGCAGGGAGTTGGGTGCCCAATAATAGCCGAGCCAGCCTATCTTCTTGTCCGTTGCATTGTTGATCGAGGCCTCCAGCCCGGCAACGGACAAGGTTTCGATCAGTTGAAATCCCGCTTCCTCGGCCTTGAAAGCACGAAAAAGGTTGGCTGTGGTAACACTGCAACCCCACTGCGGAGGACAGTTGTAAATGGCGCCTTTCTCCGGCGCCAGGGGTGCGGGAAACAGGTCCGGATGCTTCAGTGCATCCTGTACGGTGCGAATGTCGCGGTGCTCATCCGCCATGTATTTTGGTATCCACCACCCCTCGACACCACCCTCGCTCAAAATCTGTGTGGTTTGTATCAATGCGCCGCTGGTCAGTGCGGCGGCCAATGGGGTGCGGATTGTGTTGTTCCACATTTCCGGCGCGATATCCGGCTCGGCCTTGTCGCGCATGGTGGCCAGCGTCGGCACCGTATCGCCCGGCACCAGCGTCACCGTACAGCCATAGCCTTTTTCCAGAATGAACTTGTCGAGTTGCGCTGCTATGCCCGCCGACGCCCAGTTCATATCGGCAATGGTTACCGGGCCGCAGGTTGCGCTGGCGGCTCCCGCACCGGCACAAAGACCACCCAGAACGGTCATCGCGGCCAGAAGTGATTTCATCACGTTCCCTTTCTTTTTGGTCAGACTAGGCCATCGGCGGAGGAATGCAACCACAGACACGGTCGGCCAATATTCCAAAAAAAGCCAAAATTCATACTTGCTTAAGGTCCTGCTAACCATCCGGTAAGAAAGTCCGGTTACATGTGGTTGCGCGGCGGGGGACACTGTCGCAGCGGTTTCGGAAAAGGTAGTGCGTCCCGAAACCTGTCATTGGTAATGCGTCAGCGTGTCATGCGTAACAGAGAGCGCGGATTCGACAGGATCGGATTTGCGCTCTCATCGTGCCGTGGTATCAGCCAAGCCATGACCAGATCTATCATGCTTCAGGGAACCGGCTCCGATGTCGGCAAGACCGTACTGGTGGCGGGCCTTTGCCGCCTGGCCGCCAATCGTGGGCTGACAGTGCGCCCGTTCAAGCCGCAGAACATGTCGAACAATGCCGCTGTTGCCGATGATGGCGGTGAAATTGGCCGCGCACAGTGGCTGCAAGCGCTGGCCGCCCGGGTTCCCACCAGTGTGCATATGAACCCGGTTCTCCTAAAACCGCAGTCAGAGGTCGGAAGCCAGATCATCGTGCAGGGCCGTGTGTTTGGTGAGGCAAAGGGCCGGGACTATCAGCGCTTGAAACCACAGTTGATGGGCGCGGTGATGGACAGCTTCGAAACCATCAGCGCCGGTGCGGATCTCGTGATCGTCGAGGGGGCAGGCTCTGCCGCAGAAACCAATCTGCGTGCGGGCGACATTGCCAATATGGGCTTTGCCACACGGGCCGGGGTGCCGGTGGTGCTGGTGGGGGATATTGACCGCGGCGGCGTTATCGCTTCGCTCGTGGGTACGCATACAATTCTGCCCGACGAAGACAGACGCATGATTTCCGGCTACCTCATCAACAAGTTTCGTGGCGACGTTACACTGTTTGATGACGGGATTGCGGAGATTGAGCGCTTTACAGGCTGGCCATGTTTCGGGGTGGTTCCATGGCTCAAAAGTGCCGGTCGTTTGCCGCCCGAGGATTCCGTTGTGCTGGAAAAGCTGGTTCGCGGCGTGGGAAAGGCCGTCAAGATCGCCGTGCCGGTTCTGCCGCGCATTGCCAATTTCGACGATCTTGATCCGCTGCGTGGTGAGCCGGATGTCGATCTTCACTTCGTGCGTCCCGGCGAGGTGTTTCCGCAGGATGCGGCACTTGTTGTTCTTGCGGGGTCGAAGGCCACGATAGCCGATATGGCGTCGTTGAGAGAACAGGGCTGGGACAGGGCAATTCAACGCCATGTCAAGCGCGGCGGTCATGTCATCGGCATCTGCGGCGGCTATCAGATGCTGGGGCGTCGCATTCGTGACCCCCTTGGAATTGAAGGCAGCGTTACCGAAACAGAAGGACTTGGCCTTCTCGATATCGAGACCGAGATGGCGCCTGAAAAAACGGTACGCAACAGCGTGGCCCATAGCCTGCAATATGATGTGCCACTGTCGGGATACGAAATCCATCTTGGCAAAACTGTCGGGCCGGATTGTGCAAGGCCCGCTCTGCAGTTGAACGGCCATGCTGATGGCGCGCAATCGCAAGATGGCCGTGTGATGGGCACGTATTTGCACGGCCTGTTTTCATCCGACTCGTATCGTCAGCATCTGCTGGAAACCTTTGGCATTATCGGTGGGCGGGAAAACTATGCAGACAGCGTCGATAAGGCGCTCGATGACGTGGCGGGAGAGCTGGAAACCGTGCTGGATAAACGCTGGCTGGAGCGTTTTCAGTAAAAACGCTTGCGTTTTTACGGTTGGGAAATGCGACCAAACAAAGAGCCTAATACACGTTGCTTTCGTTGACTTGATATGCGTGTTCGCGCTATGATCGGCGATGGATGGTTCCCGCTCTGTGTTATGTGGAGTGGGAGTAAATGGGAATGTGAAGGAATGGACCCAGTTAGGGCATTCTGATCACAGCCGACCCCGCGACTGTAGAGCAGTTAGGGATTTCCATTTGCTGACCACGATGGCCCAATGGTGGGCGATCATGGTCAGTAAAGAAGCCACTGAGGTGGCAGCATGATAAGCCGGGGTTGGACGCCTCCTTACCTACGAATCGTCCGCCTTTTCATTGCTGCCAGTTGACCTCGGGAAGGTGAGGAAATTCGTGGACACCCGGGCCTTATACAAAGGCTCGGGTTTCTGTCACTGCGAGCCAGGAAACCTGCCATCCGGCATCACGGGCATGTCGCCCGTACTTTGGGGCCCTTATTGTAGGGGCTGTCCCCGCAGGCCAGCACGGAGGTTGTTATGGCTCACTCGAAATCTGTTTCTTTACCGCTATCCCTTAGCGATCGTTTTGTGGCGGGCATTCTGGCCCTCATGCTTGGAAGTTTTCTGGTCTATGGCGCGGGCTTTGCCAGTGCCGATGTGCTGCATGATACAGCACACGATACCCGGCACGCCAACGTGTTTCCTTGCCACTAAGAAGACCAAGCATCTTGCGCTCTTCTCCCTCATTCCTGTGCTTGTCACAGGGATCCATCCGCACGCTCCGAGTTTGCCCCTAGTCTGTGTTCCTGTGGACCAAGCATACGAGTAAAGGCGGCAAGGGTTGCGGGTAAGTTGAGCTGAACGGTCTCCCAACGATATTACGCTGAGGTAAAAACCATGATTGTCAAACTCTTGCTGGCCGCAATTCTGGCCGGACTCATTGCCGGTGTGCTGGTGACCGGCGCACAAGAGGCACGTGTTGTGCCGCTTATCCTTCACGCCGAAGAATTTGAGAAACCGGCAGCGGAAACCACCACCACCGATGCTGACCATGCCCACGCCCATGATGAGGGCTCAATCCATGATGAAGGTTCTGGCCTGCTGTTCGGGCTCAGCCGCTTCTCCGGTACCTTGATTGCCAACCTTGTAACCGGCGCAGGTTTTGCACTGGTTCTTGGTGGCATCAGCCTTGTGATCAGGGCTCCGATCACTGTCAAAAACGGTGTTATGTGGGGCGCGGCCGCCTGGCTGGCGGTGCATTTGCTGCCATCGCTGGGCTTGCCGCCCGAGCTTCCGGGATTCCCGGCCGCAAGGCTTGAAGACCGGCAGATCTGGTGGCTGGTTGCCGTTATATTCTCTGCTGTAGCGCTGTATCTTCTGATTTTGCGCAGTGAAGTCTGGGCGAAGCTTGTCGGGCTTGTGCTGATCGCCGCGCCGCATATCTACGGTGCGCCCCAGCCAGCTGATCTGACAAGCCCGGTTCCGGCCGTTCTGGGGGCGGAGTTCGCGGTTGCGGCACTAGCCACCACGCTGTTCTTCTGGGTGGTGCTGGGTCTGGCACTCGGGTTTGCACTGGGTATAACCGGCGATCGTCTTGCGAAAATGCGCATGACGACGCTTGTTCTGGGCGGTGCGCGATCCGGTAAATCCGCGTTCTCGGAAAATCTCGTCGAGACCAGCGGGCTGAAACCGCATTACCTTGCCACGGGTCGCGCATGGGATGGTGAGATGCAGGACCGCATTGCCGAGCATCGCACCCGCCGCGGCCCTCAGTGGACGACGCACGAGGAACCGCTGGATCTTGCGGGTGCATTGTCCCGGCTGGACGGCCCCGGCAATATCATACTCGTGGATTGCCTGACCCTTTGGGTTACCAATCTCATGATGGAGGATCGTCCCATGCTGGCGGAGTTTGATCGTCTGGTGAATGCCATCGGGGCGACCAGCGCGCGCCTGATTTTCGTGTCCAACGAGGTTGGGCTTGGCATCGTGCCGGATAACGCGATGGCGCGGGCATTTCGTGACCATGCCGGCACGTTGCATCAACGGGTGGCGCAGGTCGCCACACAGGTTTATTTTATTGCGGCGGGACTGCCGCTGACTTTGAAGGGTTGATCCCATATGCAAACCATAAAAATTCCCGCAACCGTCATCACCGGATTTCTGGGCGCGGGCAAAACCACCATCATTCGCAACATTCTCGCAAATGCCGGGGGCAAGCGGATCGCGCTTATTATCAATGAATTCGGTGATCTGGGTGTCGATGGCGACGTGCTGAAAGGTTGTGGCGCGGAAACCTGCACCGAAGACGATATTATCGAACTGACCAATGGCTGCATCTGCTGCACGGTGGCCGACGATTTCATTCCCACAATGACGAAGCTTCTGGAGCGTGAAAACCGTCCCGATCACATCGTCATCGAAACCTCCGGCCTTGCGCTTCCCCAGCCATTGATTGCTGCTTTCAACTGGCCCGATATCCGCACACAAGTCACCGTCGATGGTGTCGTTACCGTGGTGGACAGCGCTGCCGTGGCAGCAGGCCGCTTTGCCGACGATCACGACCGCATTGACGCGCAGCGTGTGGCGGATGAAGGGCTGGACCATGAAAGCCCGCTGGAAGAACTGTTTGAAGACCAGCTGACAGCCGCCGACCTGATCGTGCTGAACAAGACCGATCTGGTGAGCGCCGAAAAACTGGCTGCCGTGCGCGCCGACATCGCCACCCGCACAACACGCAAGCCTATGATGATCGACGCCAAAAATGGCGAAATCCCCCCATCGGTTCTGCTCGGCCTTGGCGTTGGCACTGAGGATGATATTGAAAATCGAAAATCGCACCATGAACTGGAGCATGAAGCGGGCGAAGAGCATGATCACGATGAATTCGATAGTTTTGTCGTGGAGTTGGGTCCAGTTGCCGACGCGGCCCGCTTCACGGCTGCGCTGAGCGACATTATCAGCGCACACGACATTCTGCGTCTCAAGGGTTTTGCGGCGGTGAAAGGTAAACCCATGCGCCTGCTGGTGCAGGCGGTCGGCAGCCGTATCGATCAGTACTTTGACCGATCTTGGGCACCCGAAGACGTGCGCGCAACGCGCCTCGTCGTCATCGGTCTTCATGATATGGATGAAGCTTCTATTCGTGCGCAAATTGAGGCGCTGATCTGATGCATCTTCTTCTGGCGCAAAAAGGCACGATTGCCGATGGTTCGGAGGCCATCGATCTCGGCCAGTCGCCGGGGGATATCCTGTTTTTGTCCGCTGCTGATACCGAACTGTCATCGATTGCTGCTGCCCAGCATGGTCGCTTTGGCAGTCGGTTGCGGGTGGCAAGCCTTATGACGCTCAGTCATCCGCTGTCGGTGGATACCTATGTGGAACGCACCGTGCGCCATGCGAAACTCGTTGTGGTGCGACCGCTGGGGGGAACCAGCTACTTTCAGTATCTGCTGGAAGCGTTTTATGCCGCCGCTATAACCCACGGATTTCAGATTGCCATTCTGCCCGGTTGCGACAAGCCGGACCCGGGGCTGGATGATTACTCGACCGTAGACGCGCGGGCGCGGGCTGATCTGTGGGCCTATTTTACCGAAGGCGGCAGTGACAATGCCGTGCGCTTTCTTGACTATTGCGATGCGCTGATTTCCGGCGCGGAGAAGCCGGAACCGGCACGACCTCTTATGAAGGGGGGGATCTGGTGGCCGGGTGTCGGCACCATTGGCACGGATGCGTGGCTGTCTCGTAAGCAGCCAGGCAAGCCCGTGGCGGCCCTGTGCTTTTACCGTGCGCTGGTGCAGAGTGGCGAAACCAAACCGGTCGAAGCGCTCATTGCTGCCTTGGAAGCGGAAGGTTTGAACGTCCTGCCGGTGTTTGTGGCCAGTCTGAAAGATACCGTTTCGGTTGCCATTCTGCAGTCGGTCTTCGACCAGATACCGCCAACCGTCGTTCTCAACGCCACAGGCTTCGCCGTATCCGCGCCGGGAGCAGATCGCAAACCTACGGTGCTGGAACAATCCGATGCGACCGTCTTGCAGGTCATCTTTTCCGGCTCTACGCGGCCCGTCTGGGAAGCATCGCCACAAGGGCTGATGGCGCGCGACCTCGCTATGAATGTCGCACTACCGGAAGTCGATGGACGCGTGTTGACGCGCGCCGTGTCCTTCAAGGCAGCTGCGCGGTTCGATCCTGTGGTGGAAGCTAATATTATCAGCCACGAGCCAGTGGCCGACCGCGTTGCGTTTACCGCGAAGCTGGCTGCCAATTGGGCAAAGCTGCGCGTGACCCCACCGCAGGGCCGCCGCATCGCCATCATCATGGCAAACTATCCCAACCGGGATGGCCGCCTTGGCAATGGTGTGGGTCTTGATACGCCCGCCGGCACGGTGGAAGTGCTGAAAGCTATGGCTGAAGTGGGATATGATGTCACAGACATTCCCTTGAATGGCGATGCACTCATGGCTCATCTGATGGCGGGCCCAACAAACGCCGCCGACGATGCACGCGTGATGCGTGAAACGATTTCATGCCAAGATTACAAGCGCTTCTTCGCGGCACTTCCGAAACAGATTCAATCAGCAGTAACGGAGCGCTGGGGCGAGCCGGAGACCGATCCCTATGTGCAGGGCGACGTGTTTGCGCTGCCGCTGGCGCGTTTCGGCGGGGTGATGCTCGGTATTCAACCGGCACGCGGCTACCAGATTGACGCGAAGGAGAGCTACCACTCGCCGGACCTCGTGCCGCCGCACGGCTATTTTGCGTTCTACGCATTTCTGCGCCAGCACTTCTGTGCACATGCTATCGTCCATATGGGCAAACATGGAAATCTGGAGTGGTTGCCCGGCAAGGCTCTCGCTTTGTCTGAAAACTGCTACCCGGAAGCCATCTTTGGCCCCATGCCGCATCTTTACCCGTTTATTGTCAACGATCCGGGTGAGGGTACGCAGGCCAAGCGCCGCACGAGTGCGGTTATCATTGATCACCTGACACCACCGCTCACCCGCGCAGAAACCTACGGTCCGCTGAAGGACTTGGAAGCGCTGGTGGACGAGTATTACGATGCCAGCGGCGGTGACCCGCGCCGCCTGCGCCTGCTGCAAAAGCAAATCCTCGATCTGGTCCGCGATATCGGCCTCGATCAGGACGCCGGGATCACTCCGACAGATGCCGAAGATACGGCCCTGCAAAAGCTGGATGCCTATCTCTGTGACCTCAAGGAAATGCAGATACGCGATGGTCTGCATATTTTCGGGCTTGCACCGGAAGGTCGCCTGCTGACGGACTTGACCGTCGCACTCGCCCGTGTGCCGCGTGGACAGGGTGAGGGCGGCGATGCCAGCCTGCATCGCGCTATCGCTGCCGATTGTAACCTTGCCTTCGATCCCCTTAATTGCGGACCCTCCGACGTGTGGGACGGGCCAAGACCTGAGATACTGGCAGCCGTCGATCCCTCCCCATGGCGCTCTCATGGCGATACGGTGGAGCGCATTGAGCTTCTGGCTGCGTCCTTCGTTTCCGGCGCGCAAGAGGTCCCCGGTGACTGGGCTGCGACCAAAGCGGTTATGGATATGGTCAACACCCATCTTCGCCCCTCAATCACGCAATCGGGCGCTGGCGAAATTGCCGGGTTGTTAGCGGGGCTGGATGGTCGTTTCGTGGCTCCTGGGCCATCGGGCGCACCCACACGCGGGCGGCCCGATGTGCTGCCGACAGGCCGCAATTTCTACTCGGTCGATAGCCGCGCGGTGCCAACACCGACAGCCTATCAAATGGGCAAAGCCTCCGCAGAGCTGATGATCCGCCGCTATGTGCAGGACAATGGTGATTGGCCCACCTCGTTTGCACTGACGGCATGGGGCACCTCAAACATGCGCACGGGTGGTGATGACATTGCACAGGCCATGGCATTGATCGGCACAAAGCCCATCTGGGATATGATGTCGCGCCGCGTCACCGGCTATGAAATTGTACCGCTCGCAATCCTTGGCCGCCCGCGTGTCGATGTGACGTTACGCATTTCTGGCTTTTTCCGGGATGCCTTTCCGGACCAGATTGCCCTGTTCGACAAGGCCATCCGCGCTGTCGGTGCGCTGGATGAGGAAGCGGGCGACAACATGATCGCAGCCCGTATGCGGGCGGAAACGGAAATTTTGGTTTCCGACGGCATGAGCCAAGCTGTAGCTGCGCGGCGCGCCTCTTGGCGCATCTTTGGCTCCAAACCCGGTGCCTATGGCGCGGGCTTGCAAGCGCTGATGGATGATGGTGGATGGCAGGACCGGGGTGATCTGGCGGAAGCGTATCTCGTCTGGGGCTCCTATGCCTATGGTGCGGGGGAGGACGGCACGGCGTCGCGCGGTGTGTTCGAGCATCGGCTCCAGAGCGTAGAAGCGGTGGTGCAAAATCAGGATAACCGGGAGCATGATCTGCTCGACAGCGACGACTATTACCAGTTTCAAGGCGGCATGAGTGCGGCGGTGGAGCGCCTGACCGGGGTGCGGCCAGTGCTCTATCACAACGACCATTCACGGCCGGAAAAACCCGTTATCCGCACGCTGGACGAGGAAATTGCCCGTGTGGTGCGTGCCCGCGTGGTCAATCCTAAATGGATCGCGGGCGTCATGCGCCACGGCTATAAGGGCGGGTTTGAGATTGCTGCTACGGTGGATTTCATGTTCGCCTTTGCGGCGACGACGGGTGCTGTGCGTAACCATCATTTCGACGCCGCCTACGAGGCTTTCATCGGCAACGCGGCGGTGCGGGCTTTTCTGGCCGACAAGAACCCGGCGGCGCTGCGCGAAATGAGCGCGAAATTTGAGGACGCGATTGCGCGCGGGCTGTGGAAGCCGCGCTCCAATTCCGCTGCGTTCGAACTGGCGTCACTAAAGCATGTCTCCCAAAAGTGGTCACCGGTTTTGGGACAAAGACATGCGTGAAAACAGAAACTTAGCGCACCACGCCGACAATTTGAAACGAGCAGGGGCCGCATGATGAGCGACGATACCATTCAACCGACCGCAACCGTCGATCTCGACGCCCGTCACGCCGATAAGATGGCGAAAAAGAAAAACGCTCGTGAGAAGATCATGGCCACCAAGGTGGGCGAGAAGGGTCTGATCATCGTCAACACCGGGAAGGGAAAGGGCAAATCCACCGCCGCCTTCGGCATGATTTTCCGCCATATTGCCTATGGCATGCCCTGTGCCGTCGTTCAGTTCATCAAAGGTGCATGGGAAACCGGCGAGCGGGATCTGATCGAAGCAAACTTCTCTCATCTCTGCCAATTCTATACGCTTGGCGAAGGATTTACGTGGGAAACGCAGGACCGCGCCCGTGATGTCGCCATGGCGCAGAAGGCTTGGGAAAAGGCCAAGGAGTTGATCCGCGACGAACGAAACTCCATGGTTCTGCTGGATGAGATCAACATCGCATTGCGCTATGATTACATCGATATTGCCGAAGTCGTTGCTTTTTTGCGGGACGAAAAGCCGTCCATGACCCATGTCGTTCTAACCGGGCGCAATGCCAAGGATGACCTGATCGAAATCGCTGATCTGGTCACGGAAATGGAGCTGATCAAGCACCCGTTCCGCTCCGGCATCAAGGCGCAACGGGGCGTGGAATTTTGACGCACAGCTGGCAGTTCTGGGCACTGATATCGGCGGTATTCGCCGCACTGACTGCTATTTTCGGCAAGCTTGGCGTCGCCAATATCAACTCGGATTTCGCAATGCTGATCCGCACAGTGGTCATTCTGTTCGTGCTGGTTGGTATTGTGACGGCCACTGGGCAGTGGCAGCGGCCGGACGAAATCTCCTTGCGAACATGGGTTTTCCTTACCTTGTCCGGCCTTGCGACCGGCGCCTCGTGGATAGCCTATTTCCGCGCCCTTAAGCTTGGGAACGCGTCTCAGGTGGCACCCATCGATAAGCTGTCCATTGTGCTCGTTGCGATTTTCGGGGTGCTGGTGCTCGGCGAAAAGCTGAGCCTCGCGCATTGGGCGGGTGTGGGCATGATTGCAGGCGGTGCGCTGGTTCTTGCGGTGTTTTAGAGCACTTCCGGTGAACACGTTCACCAGAATTGCTCTAACTCCTTGTTTCGTCGCATTGTCCGGACGGGAAACGCCTCCGTGTTCAATAGAAATGCTCTAGATGCCGACCCATAAACGCAAGGGATGGCTAGGGTCAGACAACAGCTTGATGGCCATGGCAATGCAGGTGATGATCAGCAAAGGCTTGATGATTGCCGCGCCTTTGCGCATGGCAAACCGCGACCCGACCTGTGCACCGGAAAACTGCGCCAATCCCATGAGAATGCCGATTTTCCAAAGCACCGCGCCGTAAATCCAGAACACGATGAATGCGCCGATGTTGGAGCCGAAATTCAGAAGTTTCGTGTGGGCTGTTGCTTTCAAAATACCGAAACCTGCCAGCGTCACAAAAGCCAGCATGAAGAACGAACCCGTTCCCGGCCCGAAAACCCCGTCATACAGCCCGATCAGTGGCACGATTGTTGCCCCGAAGGCGAAATGCGAAATGCGACGGGCGCGGTCGCTATCGCCGATGTTCGGCTTGACGGCAAAATAGATGGCGATAATCACCAGCAGGAACGGCATGATAATTTTCAGGACGTCGCCGGGGACGATTGTTGCAAGCAAGGCGCCGACGGCAGATCCCGCCGCCGAAATCAATGCCAGCGGCCACTGGCTTTTCAAATCCACGTGCCCCTTGCGAGCGTAGGCCAGCGTGGCGGAACCGGAGCCAAACAGCGATTGCAGCTTGTTCGTGCCAAGCGTTTCCAGTGGTGGAATACCCGCAAGCAGAGCTGCCGGAACCGTTATCAAGCCGCCGCCACCGGCAATGGAATCAATGAACCCTGCAATGAAGGCGGCGCACATCAGCAGCAAAATCGTATCGAGGGTAAATTCCACAGCGGAGACTCATGGGTAGGGTGACAATTGTGCAGCCTCTCTGCCAGTTCTTGAACGTAAGTGTAAAGCCGTTTGACGCTTGTGCCGCACTTGGCTAGTAAAGAAACACACGACAGCGCCCGATACCGGGCTGAACGGGTTTTTGCGCAGGCTGACCAAATTGCGGGGCCAGCGGAAGAAGCTGATCGGGGCAGATATGACGGATATGAAAACGGATACCGCGCGTTTTGTGCTTGGCCTTGGCGCGAACAGCCGCGCCACGCCCAATGAATTGATTGCGCTGGCGCTGGAGGCGTTGGACCGCAATGCTCTCACCCCCGGCTGTGTATCGTCAGTCGCTTCCATCAATCGCCGCGCTTATGATCCGTCCATCCATGCCGTCGCGCATCATCTTGGCGTGCCCGTGCAATTCATGGCTGCCGAGCAAGTCGAGGCACAGGCTGCAAGGGTGGGCAGCGCTTCTTCGTTTGTGTTCAAATCCTGCGGAACACACTCTGTTGCGGAGGGTGCTGCCTTGGCTGCTGCCGGCTGTGGTGCCACGCTTGTTCAACCCAAGCTCAAATCAGCGCATGGAACCGTTGCAATTGCACGTCTGATTTAGCCTATGTTTATCAACGGGTTATTCTTGAATACTGCTATTTTGAATCTGGTTCTTCACAAACCGAATCAAGTCAGGATGAATGATGGCCGTGTTGTTTGACGGCCTTCCTGTTATCCAGCCTGGCTGTGTCTGGCTGGTAGGCGCTGGCCCCGGTGATCCCGGCTTGCTCACCCTGCACGCGGCGCACGCGCTGTCGCAGGCCGATGTGATTGTTCATGATGCCCTTGTCAACGAAGCCTGCCTTACGCTTGCGAAACCCACTGCAATTTTAGAATTTGCCGGGAAACGCGGTGGCAAGCCTTCGCCCAAACAGCGTGATATCTCCCTGCGTCTGGTGGAGCTTGCGCAGCAAGGCCACCGTGTGCTGCGTTTAAAGGGCGGCGACCCCTTTGTTTTCGGCCGTGGCGGGGAAGAGGCGCTCATGCTGGTGGAGCACAATATTCCGTTTCGCATCGTACCCGGTATCACGGCGGGCATCGGTGGTCTCGCCTATGCAGGAATTCCAGTGACGCACCGCGATGTGAACCACGCCGTCACGTTTCTGACGGGCCATGATTCCTCCGGCCTCGTACCGGATCGGGTGGATTGGGCTGCAATTGCACAAGGCTCACCCGTCATCGTCATGTATATGGCCATGAAGCATATCGGCCAGATTACCCGCAGACTGATGGAAGCAGGCCGCAGCCCTGATGAGCCTTTGGCTTTTGTCTGCAATGCGACCACAAGCGATCAGCAGGTTGCGATTTCCAGCCTCGGTCAGGCTGAGGCTGATAGTGTCCGTCTGTCCCTTCAACCCCCGGCCGTTGTTGTGGTAGGGGAGGTTGTCGGGCTTCGTAAAACACTGGATTGGCTGAACAGGTAAGGGCAGGGCATGAGTGGACTTCTGATTGCGGCACCATCGTCCGGTTCCGGCAAAACCACCATTACGCTCGGGCTGCTGCGGGCGTTGAAAAAACGCGGGGCTTTGCTGGCACCCGGCAAAGCCGGTCCCGATTATATCGACCCCGCCTTCCACGCTGCCGCCAGCGGCGAACGCTGCCTGAACTACGACCCATGGGCCATGCGCACGGAACTGTTATCAGCCAATGCGGCGCTCGCCAAAACCGGTGACAAGACGCTTGTGGTGGAAGCGATGATGGGGCTTTTCGATGGAGCGGTGGACGGCGGCGGGTCCCCCGCCGATCTCGCGGCAAAGCTCGATCTGTCCGTTGTTTTCGTGGTTGATTGCGCCCGTATGGCCCAGTCGGTGGCGGCGCTGGTGCGTGGGTTTCGCGATCACCGCAACGATATTCGTATTGGCGGGGTCATCCTCAATCGTGTCGGCAGCGACCGGCACGAAGGCATGTTGCGCAGCGCGCTCGATGCGGTGCGTGTGGATGTGCTGGGGGTAATCCGGCAGAATTCTGGCCTGTCCTTGCCGGAACGGCATCTCGGTCTAGTGCAAGCGGGGGAGCATGGCGATCTGGAAGCATTCATTGAGAACGCCGCTGAGATTGTTGAGAACGGTTGCGATCTGGATCGGATTCTGCGGGAAGCCCGGTATTTTCCGCAAAAGCCCGCCGCAGCCAACATTGCCCGCTTGGCCCCTCTCGGCAGCCACATCGCGATTGCACGCGATGTGGCCTTCGCATTTGTCTATGAGCATATGCTGCTCGGCTGGCAGCGTCGCGGTGCCCGCTTTTCCTTCTTCTCTCCGCTGAATGATGAAGCGCCGGCAGCCGATGCGGACGCAATTTATCTTCCCGGGGGCTATCCCGAACTCCATGCAGGAAAGCTGAGCGGTGCTAGCCGATTTAAAGCGGGTATGCAGGATGCCAATGCCCGTGGCGTGACAATTTTTGGTGAGTGCGGGGGGTATATGACGCTGGGCGAGGGATTGATTGACGCAGACGGTAACCGACACGAAATGCTGGGCCTCTTGCCGCTGGTGACGAGTTTTGCATCGCGAAAACGTCATCTGGGGTATCGGCGTATCCGTCCCGTTGATGACACGCTTTTTACCGACCCGTTGACGGCGCATGAATATCATTACGCAACCATTGTTTCGGAAGGCGATGCCGACCGCCTGTTTCACGCCACGGATGCGCTGGGCAATGATCTTGGCGCTGTCGGACTGCGCCGGGGTCGCGTGGCCGGTTCCTTTATGCACCTCATCGATCTGGCTGGTGAGCCGTGACAGCTGCGCCGATCGTTCACGGGGGTGGGGTTGCCGCAGCCGCCGCTGTCTACGGCGGCGCGCCCGAGACATGGCTGGATCTTTCCACCGGCCTTAACCCGTGCCCCCCTTCGTTGCCGGACATTCCGCACCACGTCTGGCACCGCTTGCCGGATGCCGATCTGCTGGACCAGGCGCAAACAAGAGCGCGCGGATATTATCAAAGCCCTGTACAGCCTTTGGCCGTGCCGGGAACACAGGCGGTCATCCAGCTTTTGCCGCGCTTTGTACCCAAGGGACAACGCGTCGCGATCCTTGGTCCGACCTATGGCGAATACGAACGCAGTTTTACAGCCTATGACCTTGATGTGGATGTAATCGATACGCTGGACGGCATCCGGGCCGACCACGCTATGGTGGTTCTGGTCAATCCCAACAATCCCACAGGTAGGCTCATACCGATAGCTGACGTTGCTGCGCTTTATAAAAAGCTCAGCGGCTGGAATACGAAACTCGTCATCGATGAAGCGTTTGCCGATACCATGCCGGATGTCAGCTCTGTCCAGATTGTAACGCGGGAAAGCGGGCCGTTGATTCTGCGGTCCTTTGGTAAGTTTTTCGGTTTGGCCGGGGTGCGGTTGGGCTTTGCAATCGGTCCTGATGCGCTTTTGCACACCATAAACGACTGGCTTGGTCCTTGGGCAGTTTCCGGCCCTGCGCTCCATTGCGCAGCCGCGCTGATGTCGCAAAACGCTGCGGCGATCCGTACCGTTATTGATGAGCGAAGGGCCGCGCTCGAAAACACACTCGCACATGCAGGTCTTCACATCGCTGGCGGAACGCCGCTGTTTGCTTTGGTCGATCATTCAGACGCAAATGCGCTGCATGACCATCTGTGCCGACGTCATATCCTCGTGCGCAAATTCGACTACGCTCCCCGATGGCTCCGCTTCGGCTTGCCCCCAAATTCGCAGGCCGATCAGCGTCTTGCGGAGGCGCTTGCATGATTCTGGCGCTTGCGCTGCTGCTTGACCGTGTGGTTGGTGACCCTAACTGGATCTGGCAACGCGTTCCTCACCCCGTTGTCATCTTCGGCAAAGCCATTTCTGCTTTAGAAAAGCGCTACAATCGCTTTGAACTCTCCAATACGACGCGCCGACGCAATGGCGTAGCCGTCATCGTCGCTCTGCTGGCCGTTAGCCTCGCCTCAGGTTTCGTAACGCACAGGATAATGTCGGCTTTCGGACTGATAGGCTCGCTGGCCGAAATCATCATTCTCGCCATTCTCTTGGCACAAAAGAGCCTTGCCGATCATGTGCTGGCCGTGGCAACGGGCTTGCAGCAGGGCGGACTGTCTGGCGGTCGCCATGCCGTGTCGATGATTGTCGGCCGTGATCCGCAAACTCTGGATGAGCCTGCCGTGTGCCGCGCCGCTATCGAAAGCCTTGCGGAAAACTTTTCCGATGGCGTGGTGGCTCCCGCCTTCTGGTATGCCGTGCTGGGTCTGCCGGGCATGTTTGCCTACAAAATGCTGAACACCGCCGATTCCATGATCGGGCACAAAAACGAGCGCTATCGCGATTTCGGTTGGGCCTCGGCACGGCTCGATGATGCTGCAAACTGGTTGCCTGCCCGTCTGTCGATCCTGTTACTGGCTGCTGGTGCTTTCGTTCGCTTCGGGGTGAGTCGTGCCAGAGCATCACTCAAAATCGCGCTGCGCGATCACGGTTTCCACCGCTCTCCCAATTCCGGTTGGCCGGAAGCGGCCATGGCAGGCGCGCTTGGGCTGCAACTGGCTGGCCCACGAATCTATGAGGGAAACTTGGTGTCAGAGCCCATGTTGAACGAAGAGGGTCGCGCAACAGCCGATGCTGGTGATATTACCGCCGGTGTCGCCGTTTTCTACCATGCTTGCACAGCACTTCTTTTGTGTACGCTGACAGCGGTCTTGCTCTAACATCTTGTTTTCTCGCGTTGTCCTGGCGTGAAAGTCATTGCACTTTCACTGGAATGCTTTAGTCGCTGCCGGCAAAGTATGCCAGCCGGTCCATATCAGGCACCGTCACGTGACGATTGTTCTCGACGCGAATCACATTTTCCTTGCGCAACCGGGTGATCTGACGGCTGACCGTTTCAATGGTCAGCCCCAGGAAATCGGCGATATCGGCGCGCGACAGCGGCAGATCGAACGAACAGCTGTCCACGCTTTCCGGATCAATATGGGTTGCGATCAGGTACAGAAAGCTGGCAACCTTTTCCTGCGCACTTTTGCGTCCCAGCGTCAGCATCCAGTCGCGGGCTTCTTCCAGTTCCTTCAACGCCTGCTCGTGCAGACGGTGTTCAAGGTCCGGTGTTTCGGAGATCAGCTTGTCCATCAACGAGCGCGGAAAGGCGCAAATGTCGGTCTCGGTGGCGGCTTGCGCTGTCAGCGCGCTGTCACGGGTGAACGGGCGCCCCATAAAATCGGGCGCAAATTGCAGCCCCACAATCTGCTGGCGGCCATCAGCCATCATCTTGGACAGTTTCACCACACCGCGGATGATGTTGGAATAGGTGTTCGCACGCTCGCCCTGCGAAATGACATCCGTGCCTGCGCTAACATTCCTGCGGGTGGACTGGCGGCTCAGTTCCGTCAACTGGCGTGGCGTCAGCGTACCGCAAACGCCGCCGTGACGGGCCTCACAGGCGCGGCATACCACCGGAATCTCTGAATTGTGGATGTCTTTGCGATAGGTGTCCATGTCGGCCAACCCTCCATTCATGACGCTCCAAACATGCTTTTATGTTCGTCGCTGGACCTACTTTTGAGAAAATGGCGGGTCCTGTCCTTGATCTTTGTCAAAAATCGCACTGAAAACTGTGAGAATAATGCTGGTCATCCCACAAATTTTAAGGGTCGTCCACAAGGGCGACGCTAATCAAGTTGAGCGTTTTTGACGAACATTCGGTTGTTCAGGGCATTGTGGTTTCGCAACATGCTGCGGGAAAGTTTGCGACAGCACAAACGGGCATTGGCTTTTCTGCCACATTTGCCTATAGGATCGCCCAACTCTATCATTTACTTGAGGTAAGCGCGTGACAGCTACATTCGACAAGGTTGCCGATATCATTTCCGAAACCAGCGAAATCGACCGCGAGACGATTACGCCCGAAAGCCACACCATCGACGATCTGGGCATCGACAGCCTTGATTTCCTTGATATCGTGTTCGCAATCGACAAGGAATTTGGCATCAAGATTCCGCTGGAACAGTGGACCCAGGAAGTCAACGAAGGCAAGGTTTCCACCGAAGAATACTTCGTTCTGAAAAATCTCTGTGCCAAGATCGACGAGCTGCGCGCCGCAAAGGCTGGCTGATCGCCGTTACCGCTATGGGCTGATGGGCTGTACGACGCGCATCGCTCGACCTGTTTAAAGCCGTCTGAAGGCAAGCGCATGGTTCGTCCGCGTTTCAGGCGGCATTTGCCGTTATACCGTCGATGCTGGTGGCGCTGCCGGGAACGAGGAGAAGCCCTTGCTGCTTGAATACTTCCAGATGATTGACCGTGTCGAGAGTGTCGATCTAGGAGCAGGCGTGTTGAAGGCTCGCTCGGTGGTGCCTGCCAAAAGCCCTGTGTTCGAGGGGCATTTTCCTGGCTACCCGCTGGTGCCGGGCGTTCTCCTCATTGAAACCATGGCCCAGGCCTCCGGCTTTCTGGTGCTGGCCGCAACCAACTTTACCGCCATGCCGTTTTTGATGACGGTGGATGGGGCCAAGATGCGCAGTTTTGTCGAGCCGGAAGCCGTGCTCGATATTGAGGTGCATCTGGAGCATGACGGCTCAGGCTTTGCCGTCACCAAGGCTAAAATCACATCCGATGGCAAAAAGGTCTGCGACGCTCAATTGAAGCTGCGCACCGTGCCGTTCGATCAGGTGCCGCTGGGCGATATCGTGCGCCGACGCGCAGACGAACTGGGCCTGATGGCAGCTCTTTTAAAGACCGAGGAAGTATAATGGTCAAATCAGCAAATGATGTGGTGATTACCGGCGTTGGTATCGTCACCAGCCTCGGTGTGGGTGCAGAGCCGCATGTGGCGATGCTGACCAGCAACATGACGCCGCAACCGATTGTCGAGACCGAGCGGTTTGCGCCATATCCCATTCATCCTCTCCCGCAGATTGACTGGTCGCAGCAGATTGCCAAGCGTGGCGATCAACGCCAGATGGAAAACTGGCAGCGCCTCGGCGTGTTCAGCGCCGGTCTGGCGCTGGACGATGCGGGGCTGAAAGACAATCTGGAAGCCTGCAGCAGCATGGACATGATTGTCGCGGCTGGTGGGGGCGAGCGCGATATCAACGTCGACTCACTGATTGTCGACGAGGCCCTAAAACGCAATGACCGCGAACAGCTTCTGAATGAAAAACTGACGACGGAACTGCGTCCGACATTGTTTCTGGCGCAACTGTCCAATCTTCTGGCCGGCAATATTTCTATCGTTCACAAAGTTACGGGCTCTTCGCGCACGTTCATGGGCGAGGAGGCCGCTGGCATTTCGGCAATTGAAACCGCGTTTGCCCGCATCAAGGCGGGCCAGTCCACGCACACTCTGGTCGGCGGTGCTTTCTCGGCAGAACGACTTGATATCGTTCTGCTGATTGAGGGCATTCAGGGACACTCACGCGATAAGTGGAGCCCGATCTGGTCGCGCGATCAGGGCGAGGGCGGCGGCATGATCATGGGGTCTGTCGGTGCGTTCCTTGTGCTGGAATCACGCGAGCACGCCGAGGCGCGCGGCGCGCGCATCTACGCAACCATCGATGCTATCGGCGGCGACCGGGGCAAGCGTGACAATGGTCGGATGGAGAGCCGTCTCAGCGATCTCGCAGCAGCAGCCGAGGGGATTGACCCTGCCTCGACCGTGATCTTCTCAGGCACCAGCGGCTTCCCGGAGCTTGCGGCGCGAGAAAAGGTGTTTCTTGAAGAGCGCTTCCCTGCCGCATCCATCCGCGCCTTCGGCGGTCTGGTGGGCCATGGGCTGGAAGCGCAGTTCCCGCTAGGGCTTGCCTTTGCCGCTTTGTCCTTGGGCAGCCATGCGGTGGTGCCGGAGTTTGATCCGACTGCCGAGCATCCCATGGTATCGGGGGCACAAACCGCCATTGTCACCACCATCGGCCATTGGCGCGGTGAGGGCATCGCCGTTCTAACGGCCGAAGAATAAGGAGCGCGCCATGAGCAATCCAGCCTACAGAGACCATCTGGGCCGTCCGATCGTCGCCGTAACCGGCATGGGTGTCATCACCTCGCTCGGCCAGGGGCTTCAGGACAATTGGGCCGCGCTGACTGGCGGCGTATCCGGTATTCACAAGATTACCCGTTTTCCGACGGATGGATTGTCCACACGCATTTCAGGCACCGTGGATTTCATCGATATTCCGGTGCAGAATTCCGTCGAGCGTTCCTACGCCTTCGCGCGCGAAACAACGGCGGAAGCCTTGGCGCAGGCAGGCTTGTCGGAGGATTTCAACGGGCCGCTGTTTCTTGCCGCGCCGCCAATCGAGCCGGAGTGGAGCGCCCGTTTTGAACTGGCCGACCGTGCGCCTCCGTCGCAAAAGCCCGGCGATGCCTATGATCGCTTTCTGGCGGCCATGCGCGAAAGGGCCGATCCTGCTTTTCATGAGGCTGTGATGTTCGGGTCAATTTCCGAGCGTCTGGCGGATCGGTTCGGCACGCGCGGCCTGCCTGTTACACTATCAACGGCCTGCGCATCGGGCGCCACGGCAATCCAGCTTGGTGTCGAGGCCATTCGTCAGGGCCGGACCGACCGTGCTTTGACCGTCGCGACCGATGGTTCGGTCAGTGCGGAAGCGCTGATCCGGTTCTCGCTGCTTTCAGCCCTGTCAACGCAGAACGATCCGCCGGAAAAGGCGTCCAAGCCCTTTACCAAGGATCGGGATGGTTTTGTCATTGCCGAGGGTGCTGCAACACTCGTGTTGGAATCGCTTGAGTCCGCATTGGCGCGTGGTGCCAAGGTTCTGGGTATTCTCAAAGGCTGCGGCGAGAAAGCCGATCTGTTCCACCGCACGCGGTCCTCGCCGGATGGTGGCCCAGCCATTGCAACCATTCGCGCAGCGCTGGCCGATGCGGGTGTGAGCGAAAGCGACATCGGCTATATCAATGCCCACGGCACATCGACGCCGGAAAATGACAAGATGGAATATCATGCGATGTCCGCCGTTTTCGGTGAAACGCTGGCTCAGATTCCAGTCTCGTCCAACAAGTCGATGATTGGCCATACTCTAACGGCAGCAGGCGCAGTCGAAGCAGTGTTCTCCCTGCAAACCATGCTGACCGGCACCTTGCCGCCAACCATCAACTATCTCAACCCGGACCCGACCATCGTTCTGGATGTGGTGCCGAATGTGAAGCGTGATGCCAGCGTAGGCGCGGTTCTGTCCAATTCCTTTGGCTTTGGCGGACAGAATGCCAGCCTTGTCATGACGGCAGAAGCAGCTTAAACGCCGTCACTCTACGGACTGCAAAGGAACAGACTCATGCGCGCACTGCAATTGCTTGATGACCGCAAGCTTGAAATCACCGATCTGCCGGAACCGGAAGCACCCGGTCCGGGCGAGGTGACGCTGCGCGTCAAGGCCGTTGCATTGAACCATATCGATGTCTGGGGCTGGCGCGGCATGGCGTTTGCCAAGCGGAAAATGCCGCTGGTGATCGGCGCGGAAGCCTCCGGTGTGGTGGAGTCCATTGGTGCGGGTGTTGCCAATGTTCTGCCCGGACAACTCGTGTCGGTCTATGGTGCGCGCACCTGCGGCCTCTGCCGTCCTTGCCGCGAGGGTCGTGATAATCTCTGTGAGCATGTCGGCGGCGTTCATGGATTTCATCTCGATGGTTTTGCGCAGGAGAAGATCAATCTGCCCGCTCGCCTGCTGGTGCCGGCACCGCCCGGTGTCGACGAAGTTGGTGCGGCACTGGCGCCCGTGACCTTCGGCACCGTGGAACATATGCTGTTTGACAATGCTAAGCTTGAACCCGGCGAAACCATCCTGATCCATGCCGGCGGCTCCGGCATTGGCACTGCGGCAATTCAGTTGGCGAAGAAAACCGGCTGCACCGTGATCACCACCGTTGGGTCTGATGACAAGATCGAAGGTGCGAAGGCGCTGGGTGCCGACCACGTGATCAACTACCGCACGGACCGGTTCGAGGGAGTGGTGCGCAAGCTCACCAAGAAAAAGGGCGTGGATGTTGTGTTCGAGCATGTCGGCGCGGACACCTGGGCTGGCTCCATGCTGTGCATGAAGCGCGGTGGTCGTCTTGTCACATGTGGATCCACCTCCGGCGTATCGACATCCATGAACCTGATGATGCTGTTTCAGCAGCAGTTGCGTTTGATCGGCTCCTTTGGCTGCCGCATGGAAAACATGGCCGATGCCATGCAGAAAATGGCCCGCGGGATTGTCAAGCCGGTCATTGATACGGAAGTCGGCTTTGCCGATATCGACCGGGCGCTGGAACGCATGGAATCGCGTCAGGTCTTCGGCAAAATCATTCTGCGGGTGGAGTAACCGCATTGCGGATGCTCATGACGCGTCTTGTTCTGGCTGCGCGCAAAGCCCAGCACTGGACAATTGCGCAAGGGGCGTTCGCGCTGTTGAACGCGCTGAAGGTGTTTCCGGCTGATCGTGCAATTTCGGTGGCTGACAGGCTTGCGCGCTTTGTCGGCCCCAAAACCGGACGACACAAACTCACGCTGACCAATCTGCGCAACGCCTATCCGGATAAAGCAGAAGCTGAACTGCAAGAGATCGCGCTTGAAAGCTGGGGCAGCATCGGCCGTCTTGCTGCCGAATACGTTTTTTTGGATGAGTTGTTCGATTTCGATCCCGCCAACCCGAAGCCGGGCCGGGTCGAAGTCGTAGGCTCTCCACTGTTTCTGGAACTGCGTGACAATCCGCGCCCCTTTATTGTGTTTACCGCCCATACCGGTAATTTTGAACTGCTGCCGGTTGCCGCAGCGGCCTTCGGGCTGAACGTGACAGTGCTGTTTCGTCCACCCAACAATCCCTATATCGCCCAGAAGGTTTTTGATTTCCGAAAGAAGCGCATGGGCGGCCTGGTACCATCCCACGCCGGGTCATCCTTTACGCTGGCGCGCCAGTTGGAAAACGGAAACCCGGTCGGCATTCTCGTGGACCAGAAGTTCAAAAAAGGCATCAAGACGCAGTTTTTCGGGCGGGATGTGCAGACCAATCCGCTGCTGGCGAAGCTCGTGCGTCAGTTCGGATGCGAGGTATACCCGGCACGCTCGGTCCGTTTGCCCGGCAATCGTTTTCTGTTGGAGCTTGAACCTGCCATCACCATTCCCCGCCGTACCGATGGCAGCGTGGACGTAACCGCAACCGCACAGGTGCTGAACGACAAGGTGGAAAGCTGGGTGCGGGAAAATCCCGGCCAATGGCTGTGGTACCACGACCGGTGGAACATCAAGCACGATATCTGATCGTCGGTCCGTGATTTAAACGGAAGCACTGGTAAGACGCGGGAGCAGGTGCTCGCGCTCAAACGCGATATGGCGTCGCATAGCCTCAAAGAACCCCCGCAGCATATAGCCGGTCGCTTCCACATTGATGGTTTTGTCGCCAGCGGCCAGACGCACCAGCGTATCGGTCACTTCTTCTGCAAAGCATTCATCTTCGCAGTGTTCGAATTTGAGCCGGGTGAGGGTCTCCATCAGCCCCGGCGTGGTATCGGCATCCCGCTCAAGGCAGGGAAACAGAATTTCCTCCTCATAGCGGTGCACATCGCGCGTCAGCGGTCCCAGTGCCTTGGCAGCGGCCATGCATTTCAGCGTATCGACATTGGCCGGAAGGCTGTCGGCGATCGCTTCGAGCGTATCACACAATCGTAATTGCTGTTGCTGCGCAGTTGCCACCCAGCTTTGTGACACGTGGTTTCGGGGGGCGGTCGCCAGAAAGAGCGGCGTCGCCAGAAGGTGTACACGTTCCGTCTGCATTGGCAGGCTCCTTTTGATCTTAACCGTCAAACTGTCCCTCCTTGTGACAAGACATGCGGTTCACTGCCTTGATTTGAATCAAGGAGGATTTGCGCAATTCCTGTCATCCCTCTGCCAATCGCAAGAGAAGCGTCTCTTTTCGCGAGTCTGCAAAGCAGTTGGGGGCTCCAACAATGAAGTATACGACTGAAACAATTATGCTGGGAGCGGGGGCATTTCTGGCTCTGCTGGCAGCAGCCTTTGCACAGGACAGTCTGTTCCAATCCCATATGTGGGTGCTGTTTTTCGTGCTTCTGGCCAGCACCGTCGTCATGGTGCGGCGGGTGTCATTCGCACCGGCGGCGCGTCTGCCGAAATCGGTGGTCGAATCGGAATATTTCGATGAGGTCATTCGCTACGGCGTGATTGCCACGGTGTTCTGGGCCATTGTCGGGTTTCTGGTGGGCGTGGTGGTGGCCATGCAACTGTCCTATCCCGGACTGAATATCGAACCTTTCTTCAATTTCGGTCGTCTGCGCCCGCTGCACACATCCGGCGTTATCTTCGCCTTCTGTGGCAATGCGCTGCTCGCCACGTCATTTTACGTGGTACAGCGCACGTCACGCGCACGGCTTTTTGGCGGCAATCTGGCCTGGTTCGTGTTCTGGGGCTACCAGCTGTTTATCGTCATGGCGGCAACTGGCTATCTGCTCGGTATCACGCAGGGGCGTGAATATGCCGAGCCGGAGTGGTATGTCGATATCTGGCTGACCATCGTCTGGGTTGCCTATCTCGCCGTGTTTCTCGGCACGATCCTGAAGCGGAAAGAACCGCACATCTACGTGGCAAACTGGTTCTATCTTGCCTTTATCGTTACCATTGCCATGCTGCATATCGTCAACAATCTGGCGATCCCAGTGTCATTCCTTGGGGTCAAGAGCTACTCGGCCTTTTCCGGCGTGCAGGATGCGTTGACGCAGTGGTGGTACGGTCACAATGCCGTGGGCTTCTTCCTGACAGCTGGCTTCCTCGGCATGATGTATTACTTCATTCCCAAGCAGGCGGGTCGTCCGGTCTACTCCTACCGGCTATCGATCATCCACTTCTGGGCCCTGATCTTCATGTATATCTGGGCCGGTCCGCACCACCTGCATTACACGGCTCTGCCGGACTGGGCGCAGACCCTGGGCATGGTGTTCTCCATCATGCTGTGGATGCCCTCATGGGGCGGCATGATCAATGGTCTGATGACCTTGCAAGGCGCATGGGACAAGGTGCGCACAGACCCCATCATCCGCATGATGGTGATTGCGGTGGCCTTCTACGGCATGGCGACCTTTGAAGGTCCGATGATGTCAATCAAGTCGGTCAACTCACTCAGCCATTATACGGACTGGACCATCGGCCACGTGCATTCAGGCGCGCTCGGCTGGAACGGCATGATCACGTTTGGCGCCATCTATTACCTGACGCCACGCCTTTGGAACCGCACCGGCCTGTACAGCTTGCGCATGGTCAACTGGCACTTCTGGCTGGCGACACTCGGCATCGTCGTCTACGCGGCTGCCATGTGGGTGTCGGGTATCCAGCAGGGCCTGATGTGGCGCGAATACGACGATCAGGGCTTCCTCGTCTACTCGTTTGCCGAAACGGTTGCGGCGCTGCATCCATACTATCTGCTGCGTGCCGTGGGCGGCCTTATGTTCCTCGCTGGCGGTCTTATCATGGCCTACAACGTCTTCATGACAATCCTCGGCCATCAGCGCAACGAGGCTCCGATTGCCGGAACCTCGCCCGCTCTTCAGCCAGCCGAATAAGGGGGATGGTCCATGTCCATTCTTGATAAACACGCGATACTCGAACGCAACGCCACGCTTCTTCTTCTGGGCTCGCTTCTGGTCGTCTCTATCGGCGGCATCGTGGAAATCACTCCGTTGTTCTACCTGCAGAATACAATCGAGAAGGTGGAGGGCATGCGGCCCTACTCACCGCTGGAACTGGCAGGGCGCGATATCTACGTGCGGGAGGGATGCTACGTCTGTCATAGCCAGATGATCCGCCCGTTCCGCGACGAGGTGGAGCGCTACGGCCACTACAGTCTGGCCGCGGAATCAATGTATGATCATCCATTCCAGTGGGGCTCCAAGCGCACAGGGCCGGATCTGGCCCGTGTGGGCGACCGCTATTCCAACCAGTGGCATGTGCAGCATTTGAGCGAGCCTCGCTCCGTCGTGCCGGAATCGGTCATGCCGAGCTATTCTTTCCTGAAGGAAACAACGCTCGACGTGCGCAACGTCGCCATGAATCTCAAGGCCAATGTGGCCGTGGGCGTGCCGTATG
Organism: Rhizobium sp. CFBP 8762; assembly: GCF_014841565.1. Taxonomy (GTDB): domain Bacteria; phylum Pseudomonadota; class Alphaproteobacteria; order Rhizobiales; family Rhizobiaceae; genus CFBP-8762. The sequence goes on along the minus strand of NZ_JACYUD010000003.1, from coordinate 156,728 downwards.
ACGATCAGATGATCGAGAACGCAAACGCCGATTTACAGGCGCAGGCCGACCCGAATGCCGATACGGAAGCGCTTCTTGCGCGCTATCCCAAGGCTAAGGTGGGTGACTTCGATGGAGACCCGGCGCGGCTGACCGAAATGGATGCGCTGGTCGCCTATTTGCAGGTGCTCGGCACGCTGGTGGATTTCTCCACCTATGACGACGCAGCCGGTTACCGCTAGAGAGGGGGATATCATGGAGATTTATACCGCGCTCAGGCACTTCGCCGATAGCTGGGGCCTTTTGGCCATGACGCTATTCTTTCTCGGCGTCGTTGCCTTCGTCTTTCGCCCCGGTGCCAAAAAATCGGCCCATGAGGCCGCCCAGATTCCTCTGAAAGAGGACAGCCACGATGACCGATAAACACATTTCCAACACGCACACAGGTCCTATCGATGACATCAGCGGCGTAACCACCACCGGCCATGAGTGGGATGGTATTCGCGAGTTGAACAACCCCATGCCCCGCTGGTGGGTGTGGACATTGTACGCCACCATTGTGTGGGCCATCGGGTACTGCATCGCTTACCCATCCATTCCGCTTATCCGCGACTCGACGAAGGGACTGCTGGGCTATTCCACACGCGGGGAGCTGAAGACCGAGCAGAACGCGGCCACGCAGGCCCAGACGGCTATGGCAGACCGGATCGCCTCGGCCTCCCTTCAGGACATTCTGGCCAACCCGGAGCTCAGCCAGTTTGCCATTGCGGCAGGTTCATCCGCTTTCAAGGTCAATTGCGCGCAGTGCCATGGCTCCGGTGCTGCTGGCTCTCCCGGCTTTCCAAACCTAAACGACAATGATTGGGTGTGGGGCGGCTCGGTGGACGATATCTTCCAGACCGTTGCTCACGGCATTCGCCATCCCGGCGATGACGAAACGCGTTTTTCAGAAATGCCGTCCTTTGCCGAAGGTCTCCAGCCGTTGGAAATCCGTCAGACTGCCGCCTATGTGGTCAGCCTGACCGGTACGCCGAGAGACCCTGCCATGGCAGAACCGGGCAAAGCCCTGTTTGAAGCCAATTGCGCAGCGTGTCATGGGGAGAATGCGACCGGCAATCGCGAACTGGGTGCGCCAAACCTTGCTGATGCCATCTGGCTGAAAGGCGAGGGCGAGGATGCCGTTGCGGCGCAAATTCGAACCCCGCGCCATGGGGTCATGCCGGCATGGCTGCCAAGGCTGGGTGAAACGACGGTCAAGGAACTGGCCGTATTCGTGCACTCTCTCGGAGGCGGCGAGTAGCAGCAGGAACTTACCATTGAACTGAGCTACGGTCTGCGACACGCTGGCGCAGGCCGTTCTTGATTCATATCAAGGAAACCAGCGACCCCACATGGCAAACCAACCTTAGAAAAGGTGTTTGCCATGAATCTCTACAGGTCTCCGATGCCCGCCGCTGCCGATGCTCCGGTTGAGCGGCTGAATGCAGAGCCGGTCAATTCCGCGCAGGTCCGCAAGCCGCTTTATGAGAAGCGCAAGAAAATCTTTCCCAAGCGCGCCGAAGGGCGCTTTCGTCAGTTCAAATGGCTGGTGATGGCGATCACGCTGGGGATCTACTATCTCACGCCCTGGATCCGCTGGGATCGCGGCCCCCATGCGCCCGATCAGGCCGTGCTGATCGATCTTGCCAGCCGCCGTTTCTACGTTTTCTTCATTGAAATCTGGCCACAGGAGTTTTTCTTCGTCGCCGGTCTGCTGGTCATGGCTGGTTTCGGATTGTTTCTGGTGACCTCCGCTGTCGGCCGTGCGTGGTGCGGTTACACCTGTCCGCAGACGGTGTGGGTGGGCCTGTTTCTTGTGGTGGAGCGATTCATTGAAGGGGATCGCAATGCCCGGATGAAGCTGGATGCAGCACCCTGGACCCTTTCCAAGCTGCGCAAGCGTGTTACCAAACATGTCATTTGGCTCGCAATCGCAGTTGCGACCGGTGGGGCATGGATCTTCTACTTCGCCGATGCGCCAGCGCTGCTGTCGTCCTTCCTTCATTTTGATGCGCCGCCGGTTGCCTATATTACCGTCGCCATCCTCACCTTTACCACCTACACGCTGGGTGGGCTGCTGCGTGAGCAGGTCTGCACCTATATGTGCCCTTGGCCGCGCATTCAGGCCGCCATGCTCGATGAAAATTCGTTGGTCGTCACTTACAATGACTGGCGCGGTGAACCGCGTGGACGCCATGCAAAAAAGGCTGCTGCTGCCGGCGCCGTGCAGGGCGATTGCGTGGACTGCAACGCCTGCGTGGCGGTCTGTCCCATGGGCATCGACATTCGCGATGGCTTGCAGATGGAGTGCATCACCTGCGCGCTCTGTATCGATGCCTGCGACAGCGTGATGGATAAGGTCGGGCATGAGCGTGGGTTGATTTCCTACGCCACGCTTGCGGACTATTCCGCCAATATGGCGCTGGCAACCGACAATGGTACCAAGCCCATTGATCCGCGCCGGGTCCGCAAACCCGAAGGTGGCTTCTCCAGTGCGGTCAAACATTTTGACTGGCGGGTGATTTTCCGTGGCCGCACGCTGCTGTATTTCACAGTCTGGGCGCTGGTCGGCCTTGGCCTGATCTACGGCCTGCTGGCCAGGGACCGGCTGGAACTCAACGTGCTGCATGACCGCAATCCGCAATTCGTCGTGGAGTCCGACGGTGCCGTGCGCAATGGCTATCAGATCAAACTGCTGAACATGATTCCGGAGCCGCGTGTCATTCGCGTGTCTATCGAAGGTCTGCCCGAGGCGACCATGAAAATGATGGGGCAGGAAGGTGAGGCCCGGGTCTTCCTCATACCGGTTCAGCCGGACAAGGTCACCAACGCCCGTATCTTCGTGACCTTGCCGAAGGCGGCAATCGGAATAGCGGCAGACGGTTTTTCGCTGGTGGCCGAGGATGAGGCCAGCCACGAACGCGATGTTTACAAGGCGCGCTTCAATATCCCGGAGGTTGTACAATGAACCAGACTGTTCGCAAATCATTCACCTTTACCGGTTGGCACATGCTGGGCGTCACGTTTCTGTTTTTTGGCACCATCATCGCCGTTAACATCGTCATGGCGTGGAGCGCTGTCTCAACCTGGAGCGGGCTGGTTGTGAAAAACACCTATGTCGCCAGTCAGGAATTCAACGGCAAGGCGGCGGAGGCCAGGGCCCTGTCCCTTACCGGCATCCAAGGCAAGCTTGTGGTCGATGGACCATCCATTTCCTACACGCTGACGCACCCGGAGCGGGCGTCGGTGGAGGCAGACGAGGTCACGTTGATCTTCAAGCGCCCAGTGGAAGAGCATAACGACTTTCGCATGAACCTGGCATCCGCCGGTCCGGGCCGCTTTGTCGGTCGCCATGGCATGGCTGCGGGGCAGTGGATCGTTGATATCACCTCCAAAGAGAAGGGCCGGATTGTCTATCACGAAGCCATCCGCGTTAAGGTGGGGGGAGCCACGTCATGACCTGCTGCGCACCGGGAACCGAAGGTGCCCTTGATCTTGCCCGCACTGCACCGCCACCAACCCAGGAACTCTGGCTTGCCAGCCGCACGGTAGGCGAAGGGCAACGCCAGAGTGATTTGAGCGTTCCCGCCGTGCACTGTGGCGACTGTATCACCACCATTGAACGTGCGCTGAAAGCACACCCGGCCATTGTCAGCGCCCGCGTCAACCTGTCGGCGCGTCGGGTGTCGTTCGTCTGGAAGGAAACGGTTAAGGGTGAAGCGACCGATCCGTCGGAACTGGTGAGCCTTGTCCGCGCCGTTGGCTATGACGCGCACCTGTTTACCAGTGCCGAGCAAGCGGGCGATGACCTGCTGCGCCAGCTAATCCGCGCCGTGGCAGTATCGGGTTTTGCCGCCGTCAATATCATGCTGCTGTCCGTCTCGGTCTGGTCAGGGGCCGATACGGCTACGCGGGACTTGTTTCACTGGATTTCGGCGTTGATTGCCGCTCCGGCACTGCTCTATGCCGGTCGTTTTTTCTTCCGCTCCGCTTTCGCAGCGCTCAAAAACCGGCGTACGAATATGGACGTTCCAATCGCGCTCGCAGTGACGCTGTCCTATGCCATGTCGCTCTATGAGACGATCCATCACGGCGAACATGCGTGGTTCGATGCCTCCGTCACACTGTTGTTTTTCCTGCTGATCGGGCGCACGCTTGATCATATGATGCGTGACCGGGCGCGCTCCGCCATTACCAGCCTTGCGCGCCTGTCCCCTCGCGGCGCCATGGTGTTGACTGAAAACGGTCAGCGGGAATACCTGGCCGTGGAAGACATTCAGCCCGGCCAAAAGCTGGAAATCGCCGCGGGCGACCGCATCCCCGTCGATGGCCGCGTGCTAGACGGTGTCAGCGATATCGACCGCTCCATCGTCAATGGCGAAAGCGCGCCCGCCAGTATTGGTGTAGGTGATGTTTTGCAAGCAGGCGTCATGAACCTGACGGGTCCCTTGGTTATCGAAGCAACGGCAACTGCACGCGACTCGTTTTTGTCCGAGATCATCCGCCTGATGGATGCAGCCGAAGGCGGGCGGGCCCGCTACCGGCGTATTGCGAACCGTGCCGCCCAGGTTTATTCGCCCGCCGTACATCTTCTGGCCTTACTGTCCTTCTTCGGCTGGCTGCTGGTCAACGGCGATGTGCAACACGCCATGCTCATTGCTGTCGCTGTCCTTATTATTACATGCCCCTGCGCCCTTGGCCTGGCCGTGCCGGTTGTGCAGGTGGTTGCAGCGGGTCGGCTGTTCAAAAGCGGGGTCATGGTCAAGGATGGATCGGCCATGGAGCGCCTTGCTGAAATCGACGCCGTGGCTTTCGACAAGACCGGTACGCTGACGCTCGGCCAACCCCGCCTTGTGAACGGCGCGGACGTATCAACGGAGTTGATGGCCATTGCCGGGGCGCTGGCGTCAAAATCGCGCCATCCCTTGTCGCGTGCGCTGGCTGAGGCTGCATCAAGTTTTTCTACCGGATTTGAAGAGATTGAGGAGCGTCCCGGAGCGGGCTTGAAAGCAGCACTCGGGGACCATGTTTATCGCCTCGGCAGCTTTGTATTCGCGTGCGGGAAGCAGGCACCGGAACCATCTCTCGACGGTCGTTCCGAGGTCGTTCTGTCACGAGATTTCGAGCCGCTTGCCATTTTTCGCTTCGAGGACTCGCTTCGCCCACACGCGCGGGCAAGCATCACGGCGCTGGAAGCCCAAGGGCTCTCGGTGTCCATTTTGTCTGGGGACCGTGTGTCGGTTGCCGATGCACTTGGCCGTCGATTGGGTGTAAGCGACGTTGCTGCCGAACTGTCGCCGCAAGGAAAGGCGGAGGCACTGCGCAGCCAAGCGGAAGCCGGGCTGAAGGTGCTGATGGTGGGCGACGGCATCAATGATGCACCGGCGCTGGCCAGCGCGCACGTATCCATGGCACCGGCGACGGCGGCTGATGTTGGCCGTCAGGCTGCCGATTTTGTCTTCATGCACGATGGTTTAAATGCTGTGCCGTTTGCAATCGAAACGTCGCGTCAAGCTGGCCGTTTGATCCGCCAGAACTTTGCGCTGGCTATCGGCTACAACGTTATCGCTGTGCCGATTGCCATACTGGGTTATGCAACGCCGCTGGTTGCGGCTATCGCCATGTCCACCAGTTCTATCATCGTTGTGGTCAACGCGCTTCGCCTGTCGCGTCCAGTCAAGTCCGACAGTGGGAACGTGGGCACGCCCGTTACCGCTCGCCAACCCATGCAGCTTGCATCATGAATACGCTCATCTTTCTGATTCCGATTGCGTTGTTTCTGGGCGGGCTTGGGCTTGCGGCCTTTCTCTGGTCGCTAAAAAGCGGCCAGTACGATGATCTGGACGGTGCCGCCTGGCGCGCGCTGGATGACGGCGACGACCGCCCGGAAAAGTGAACCGGCAAGATTAAGTTTATCTTGTCCTAAATCGATTTGAGTGCCAAAACGCCACGAAAGGACTGTGCTTGCGCACAGTTGAATGGACAGCTCCAACGGAGGAATGCACGTGGAACAGGCAGAAATCGGTCTTATCGGTCTTGGTGTCATGGGGGCCAATCTGGCGCTGAATATCGCGGAAAAGGGCAACCGGATCGCAGTGTTCAACCGCACACCCGAAGTGACGCGCGCCTTTTACGAGGCTGCCGGTGCGCTTCAGGACCGGATCATTCCATGCGAAACCCTGGAAGAGTTCGTGGCAGCCATCCGCCCGCCGCGTCCCATTATTATTATGATCAAGGCCGGCGATCCTGTCGATCAGCAGATGGCGCTGCTTCGCCCCATTCTTTCCGATAACGATATCATCATCGACGCTGGCAATGCCAACTTCCGCGATACGATGCGCCGTTTCGATGGCCTCAAAGACAGCGGCCTGACTTTCATCGGCATGGGTGTTTCCGGCGGCGAAGAAGGTGCGCGCAACGGCCCGTCCATTATGGTGGGCGGCACACCGGAATCCTATGCTCGGGTGGAAAAAGTGCTGACGTCGATTGCCGCCGTCTATGATGGCGCACCCTGCTGCGCTTGGCTTGGCACCGATGGGGCGGGACACTTCGTCAAGACCATTCATAACGGCATTGAATATGCCGATATGCAGATGATCGCGGAAATCTATGGCATCCTGCGGGATGGCTTGAACATGTCTGCCTCCGAGATCGCCAATGTGTTTGGCGAATGGAACAGGGGCCGCCTGAACTCCTATCTCATTGAAATCACCGAAATCGTTCTGAATGCCGCAGACCCGATCACGGGCAAGCCAATTGTGGATATGATCCTCGATCAGGCCGGACAAAAGGGCACGGGCAAGTGGTCCGTTATCGAAAGCCAGCAGATGGGCGTGCCCGCCACCGCCATCGAAGCTGCCGTGGCTGCCCGCAGCATCTCGTCCATGAAGGCAGAGCGGGAAGCGGCCGAAGGCATTCTTGGCCTGCCGAAGGTGCCGGAGTTCGTCGTTGAAGACCGCGCGGCATTTATCAAGGACCTTGAAAACGCGCTTCTCGCTGCCAAGGTCGGGGCTTACGCGCAGGGCTTTGCGGTGATGGCGCAGGCGTCGCGTGAGTTCAACTGGTCGCTGCCGATGCCGGTAATTGCCAAAATCTGGCGCGCTGGTTGCATTATCCGCTCGCAGTTTCTGGATGAAATTACCACAGCCTTTACCGAAGCACCGGAGGCGGCCAACCTGATTGTCACACCAGCCTTTGCGGACATCGTGAAGGATACGGACGCAGCCCTTCGCCGCGTCGTCTCGGCTGCCGTCTTGCACGGCCTGCCGGTTCCGGCGCTGGCTTCGGCGCTCGGTTATTTCGACAGCTACCGCCGTGCACGCGGCACCGCCAATGTCATTCAGGGCCAGCGCGATTTCTTCGGAGCGCACGGCTTTGACCGTGTCGATGGTGCCGACGCCCACCACGGTCCTTGGGGCAGTGGTCTCGGACACAAATCCTGATCCTGTAAACCCGTCAATGCCGCCCGCCTGAACCGGGCGGCATTTTTGTAGACCCCACCTGCTCATCGTAAGGTGCGGTGGAGGAGATCCCATGAAGCGTAGTGAAATTAACCAGATCCTGATCGAGGGCGATGCGTTTATCCGCTCCTTCGGTACTGTGCTGCCGCCTTTCGCGAACTGGTCGCCGGAAGAGTTGAAAACCCGGTTTGAGACCGATACCCCGTCGCTGCTCGATGCGCGTCTTGGCTGGGATATTACTGATTTCGGGTCCGGCAACTTTGCCGATTGTGGGCTGTTTCTGTTTGCAGCACGAAACGGCAGTGCTGCCGATCTCGCCAAGGGGCGAGGCATGCTCTACGCGGAAAAGATCATGATCGTTCGCCAGAACCAGATCACCCCGCTGCACCGTCATGTCATCAAGGCAGAAGACATCATCAATCGCGGCGGTGGAAACCTCGTTCTGACGATGTTCAATTCCTTGGCCGATGGCAGCCCGGATGAACATGGTGATGTGCAGGTGGCGACAGATGCGCGTTTGCGCACCTTGAAGGCTGGCAGCCATCTATCGCTAGCACCCGGTGAAAGCGTCACGCTGCTGCCCGGCAACTGGCACTCCTTCTGGGGCGAGGGATCTGATGTTCTGGTGGGCGAGGTTTCGACCGTCAACGATGATCTGACCGATAATGTTTTCCATCAACCGGTCGGGCGTTTTTCAACAATTGACGAAGACGAGAAGCCGCACCGCCTGCTGGTTTCCGACTATGATACCTGGCTGAGATAGGGAGGATTGACGATGACGTGGACACCCGCAGACAATCGCTACAACGCAATGATCTATAATCGCTGTGGTCTAACCGGCCTGAAATTGCCCGCCGTTTCCTTAGGGCTCTGGCACAATTTCGGGCATGAGACGCCTCATGAGCGCAAACGGGCAATCTGCCACACCGCGTTTGATCTCGGCATTACGCATTTCGATCTGGCGAACAATTACGGCCCGCCGCCCGGCTCGGCGGAAACCGCATTTGGGGAAATTCTGCGCACGGATTTTGCCGGTCTGCGGGATGAGTTGATCATCTCGTCCAAGGCCGGGTACGATATGTGGCCGGGTCCCTACGGGGAATGGGGTAGCCGCAAATATTTGGTTGCGAGCTGTGACCAGAGCCTGAAACGCATGGGGCTCGACTATGTCGATATTTTCTATTCGCACCGCTTTGATCCTGAAACGCCGCTGGAAGAAACCTGCGGAGCGCTGGACCATATCGTGCGCTCGGGCAGGGCGCTGTATGTCGGGATCTCCTCCTACAATGCACAGCGCACCCGCGAGGCAGCGCAGATTTTGAAAGATCTCGGCACGCCCTGCATTATCCATCAGCCCAGTTACTCCGTTATCAACCGCTGGATAGAGCGAGATGGCTTGCTGGATACGCTGGAAGATGTCGGCATGGGATCCATCGTCTTTTCGCCGCTGGCGCAGGGCATGTTGACCAGCAAGTATTTGAATGGCATTCCAGAAGGCAGCCGCGCCGAGCAGGATCATTTTCTCAAGCGCGACTTTCTGACACCGGATACTTTGGCCAACATTCGTGCACTGAATGAGATTGCCGAGCAGCGCGGCCAAACACTGGCACAGATGGCCATTGCGTGGGTCTTGCGCGGCGGTCGGGTAACGTCCGCGCTCATTGGTGCCAGCCGACCCGAACAGGTCACAGACTGCGTTGCCGCGCTCCAGAATCTCGATTTCACTGCGGAAGAACTCACGAAGATCGACGCTCACGCCGATGATGCGGGAATTAATCTCTGGGCCAAATCCGCCGAGCAGAACTAAAGAACAAAGGCCCGCTGGTTGGCCAGCGGGCCGCTTCATGCTGTCTCTACATTAGTTTCATTATATGTTTGATATCATTACGCAAATGTAATTTAAATCTCAGTTTCCATTCATCCGGGGCGCTCTAGATATGGCTCTATTGAAATGAAAGGAAACTTCAATGAAACGTCTATTTCTGGCTTTGATCGCAACATCGTTTCTAACAGCTCCAATGGCAATGGCACAGGATATGCGCCATCGCAAACCCGTGGAACGCCACGAGATGCAAAAAGGCAAGCAACATGCCGAGCAGCAGCGCCACGGTAATCGCTGGAAGCGCGGCGAGCGTCTGTCGCGCGCGCAGCGTGGACCGGTTGTAGGCGAGCGCGACTATCGTCGCCACAATTTGCAGCGTCCTGGCCGCGGCCAGCAGTGGGTGCGCGTCGGCAATGACTATCTTCTGATCAGCGCCGCCACTGGCCTTATCCTTGGCATCACTGCCGGTCGTTAACACGGTAAGCTTCGATAAAAAGGGAAACGATCAGTTTCCCTTTTTATTACCCCTTGGCGCCGCGCGCGATTGGCTCCTGAAAAGTGAAGCCGAGATCCCACGGGAAAAAGATCCATGTGTCCTGACTGACCTCGGTCACAAAGGTATCGACCATCGGGCGTCCTTGTGGCTTTGCATAGACCGCAGCAAAATGCGCTTTTGGCAACATCGCACGCACCTGCGCCGCGGTTTTGCCAGTATCGGTCAAATCGTCGATGATCAGAATGCCTTCGCCTTCATCTTTCGTTAGCTCTTCCGAAATGCCTTTCAGCAGCTGCATATCGCCCTGCGTGTCGTAGTCATGGTAGGATGCGACGCAGACCGTTTCGATCAGACGGATATTCAGTTCACGCGCGATAATGGCGGCAGGCACCAGCCCGCCACGGGTAATGCACACCATGCCGCGCCACGCGTGGCCCTGATCTGCCAGTCGCCAGGCCAAAGCGCGCGCATCTCTGTGGAACTGGTCCCATGAAACGGGAAAAGCTTTCTCGGGAAGGGACATGGCAGGCTCCGCATGGCTGGAAAAGAGCTTTGTCTTTGCGGAAAATCCAAGGGTTTGCAAGTGTCTTTCCTCACCACTGCCCCTGAAAAAACAGGTTCTACCGGTCTTCCCGATGGTGACGAAGGCGCAGATGAGGCGCAATTCTTCGCGAAATGAACGGTGAGAGCGCAAAGCTGAAAACCACGACAACAACAATTGCCCATGGTAGCTGATCCTGTAAGGCCGGTATCATCAAAACCGTCACAAGCCCAACACCAAATAGAACAGCATTGACCATAAAACTCACAAGCAGACTGATCCATGAAATTGTGCGCATCATTTTCCCTCTCACATTCAAGGGGACATTACAGGGAAAACGAACGCAGGGCTTTGATCTGGATCAGCCGGACCATATTGTAGCACGCGGTCAGGGGCGCTGTAGCACAGGCTGATCGAAAAAATGCCTGGTACGCTTCTGCTCAGCGCTGCTCTCTGTTTCCTTGACAAACAGGTTGAAGCTTTCGGGATCAAATCTTTCCTGTTGCAAGGAGACGCTCGCGCCAAACGCGTCCATATTGAACGGCTTCGGGGATGCAAGAAACGAACTTGCCGCCTCAAAATCTGTCCAGCGTGTTTGCTCAATAAGTATTCTGTAGGATTTTGTGAGTGCGCTTACTATAGCCGGAGACAGCGTGGCGGATGCGGTCTTGATCTTAATTCGCACAGATTTTACAGCCCCATCGGGATCTCCCTTAATGTCAATGAAGACAGAGGAGACGGGATCCGCTTCGGACACGCCGAAGTCGGACAGCAACTGGCATTCAAATCGTTGGTGATCAAACGGATCAACCATCCAGCTTCCGCCCTCGGGAAACCCCTCAACCCGGCTGAGTGCGCGGCAAAGTTCAGGTCCTGAAACTCTTAGCTCTCGTACAAATGCTGACAGGGTGCTGACGTTCGGCGACGAAAGAAGGCGCACGGGAATGGTGACAACGGCAGCCGAGGGTTTTTTGCGAGGGGTGGTTGGGGATGCGCGCTCTTTCTTGACGTTTGCTTGCGAAGGCATCCAGTGCGCAACATTGTAATAGGCGAGCAACGAGCGAAGGTGGCGCTTGTCATTGGCGAGAAGGAAGACGCTCAGAATTGTTAGGCAGACGCAAGCCGTCATAGCCAACGGAATTCGATATCGCCTAGGCCGACTTACAGGGGGTGCTGCGGTCATGACAATGTCTACCAGTCCCCTGAAACTTCCATAAAGGTTTTAACAATATTGTCACATTAGAGAATATTGAAGTGCAATTAAAACTGAAAATATCTGAGATCGACAAGGACGGCCAGCGTGATCTCGCGGCAGCAACGTGACGTCAATCGGTCACCCGACCCCGTTCTAAAGTAACGGCAGTCGCGTCCTGAAACCTTTTTGACAGACAGCTCTTACTTCGTCTACCGCAATTTCTGTCAGCCGGATAAAACTGGTGCGGACGACGGGGGTCGAACCCGTACAGCCTGTGGCCGAGAGATTTTAAGTCTCTTGCGTCTACCAATTTCGCCACGTCCGCCTGTGCTGCTTTTCAAATAGTTACTCGCCACAGTCAAGAGCAGAATATGATCAATGTCGCACCATATCGACGGCAGGATAAAGTAACCCGTGTTTACGTCAGAAATGCATATCTGCAGGATTTATAGACGTAGTTTCGCCGGGGTGAGTGAACAGTTTGCCGCGTTCGGCCCACAGGACCGCCAGGATCGTAAAACTACCCAGAAGCACGAAGCTAATAAACAGTGGCTGAATCGTACCGTTGAACATTTGTCCGACCAAACTGCCTAAAACCGCTCCGAATGTAGTGGAAACAAACCCCGTTACCGATGTGGCTGTGCCTGCAAGATGGCCCATGGGTTCAAGGCTGATTGCGGTGAAGTTCGTCATTACCACGCCAAGCACAATCAGAAGCACACAGATTGCCAGGTACGTTACAACGAATGGCGGTGTTGTATTTATTCCTAACACGACGATCAGCAGTGACGCCACTGTAAAGATCAGGATGCCTGAATGGGCAATTCTGCGCATTCCAAACCGGCGGACGAAATAGCCATTGGCGAAGTTTGCCAGTGCCATGCCGGCACTGGTGCCTGCGAATGCGAGCGGCAACTGTTCGCCCATGCCGTACACCTCGCCAAACACCTGCTGGACAGAGACGATGTACGCGCAGATGACAGCGGTAAAAAGCGTGAGCGCGATCATGTAACCGCAAGTAATCCGGTTTGTCAGCACTGCGCCAAACGCTTGTGTGACAGATGCGAAGGAAAGCGGGCGACGCTCCTCAACGGCCATGGACTCCCGCACGCGAACGAGCGTCCACACATACAGCAATGTGCCAGCTACGCCGATGAAGATGAAGATGGAATGCCAGTTGAAGTAGCGGTCAATGAGTTGACCAAGAAAGGGGGCAACGAGTGGTATCATCATGAAGATGATCATGATGTAGGACATGACTCTCGCCATCTCACGCCCGCCAAAACAGTCCCTCACCATCGCAATGGTGGTGATGCGGACCGCGGCAGCGCCAACGCCAGCGGCAAAGCGAAGAATCAAAAGTGTTGTCAGGTTGCTTGCCCAAACTGACGCAAAGGTTGACAGGATCAGGAACAACAAACCGCCCAATAAAACGGTTCGCCGGCCAAACGTGTCGCTCAATGAACCGAAGACAATCTGCGAGATACCAAACCCCAGAAAGAACACCCCGATCACAAGCTGCGCATCATTTGCACTGGCCAGGTTGAGATCAGCTGCGATTTTCGGCAAAACTGGCAGCATGATATCGATCGAGATGGCCGTGATTGCCGTCAGCAAAGCAATAGTTACGACGAACTCAACAAAGCCTACACCAACCCTGCTGCTGCCGGATGAAGCCGTTTTCGAGTGTGTCGACATTTTTGATCCTAACAATGCAAGGGTCGGGGAGGTTTAATTTTCGGTCTTGATGACGGGCGAGTGGAACAGGCGACCGCGCTCGGCAATCAGCACCAGCACAAAACCAATCAGGGCAACGGAGAAGAAACCGGTCGCAAGTGGACGAATGGTCCCATCATAGGCCTGACCGATGACCGCGCCAATCAACCCGCCGCCAACCGTTTGCGTAAATCCGAGAACGGCGGACGCCGTTCCTGCCACATGGCCCAAAGGCTCCATGGCCATGGCGTTGAAGTTTGCGCCAATCAAACCGAACTGCACCATTGATCCAGCGTAAAACAAGCCAAACAACCAGAATGGCAAAGGGCCGAAAAAGGATGATACCATCCACAGGAACGTAACGACAAGAAACCCGAGCAAAGCGGTATGCGACAGGCGGCGCATACCGAACCGTCCGACCAGCCGGGAGTTTGTAAAAGACGAGGCGGCCATCAGAACGGCGAACCCAGCGAAGACCAGCGGGAACCAGACGCCCAGGCCGTAATTGCCAACCATGATCTGCTGCGCAGAATTGATGAAGCCGAACAGCGCGCCGAAAATGAAAGAGGCTGCCAGCGTATAGAGCAGCGAAATCCGGTTTGTCAGCACTGTGCAGAAAGCGAGCTTCACGGACGCGACGCTGAGAGGTCTACGGTCTTCCGGTGCCATGGTTTCCGGTAGGCGAACGAATACCCAGATCGAGACGCCAAGCGCGACCATTCCCATAAAGGCAAAAATCATGTGCCATTCGGCAAAAATCAGAATGCCTTGACCAATGCTGGGGGCGATAACCGGCACGACCATAAACACCATCATGATCAGCGACATCACTTCTGCCATCTTTCGTCCACCGTAGATATCGCGGACTGTAGAGACACTGATGACACGCGTGGCAGCCGCGCCGATGCCTTGCGTAAACCGCAGCATCAACAGGGCGGTAAACGATGGAACGAAAGCCATCAGCAGCGCAGAGACCGCATAGATGCCAAGGCCGATCAACAAGGGTGTCCGTCGGCCAAAACGATCAGACAACGGTCCGTAGGCCAACTGCGCCGTGCCCATGCCGATCAGATAGGTGGTAATCACATATTGCCGATGGTTTTCCTCCATCACACCCAGACTAGCGCCGATTTGTTGGAGACCCGGCAACATGATGTCGATTGCCAGTGCATTCAACGCCATGAGCGACGCCATCAAGGCAATGAATTCTACACGCGAAAGCGTGGTTAGCGCTGTCGGTTTAGCGGTAAGTGACATGGGAAAATCCGGCTTGGAATATGGTGTTGCAAGACGTTTAAAAACCGCACCAGTCAGTTGGCGAGGCGTACGTTGCACAGTATCTAGTCTTCGTTACACATAAAAAAAGGCGGATATCCGCCTTTTTGGTTTCGGATGGCTGCCCTTAGGCCGCGCCTTTAACGGCGACGCCCTGTTCGGCCAGATGCGTTTGAAGTTCACCTTCCTGAAACATCTCGCGGATGATATCGCAGCCACCGACAAACTCACCCTTCACGTAGAGCTGAGGAATGGTCGGCCAGTTAGAATAATCCTTGATACCTTGGCGAAGGTCTGCATCCGCCAGAACATTGATACCTTTATAGTCGACACCAACATAATCCAGAATTTGCACAACCTGCCCGGAAAACCCGCACTGTGGAAACTGCGGTGTGCCCTTCATGAACAGCACCACGTCGTTGGACTTCACTTCATTGTCGATAAATTCTGCGATACCGCTCATGGATATGCCTCTTTCATAACTTTGCCTCTAGATAGGCCATGCGCTTGACCCTGTCGAGCGCTTCACGACGAAAGTGATCAAAACCTATTCTGGCGCACTGGTTTGCAATGCCAGCGCGTGAAGAACACCACCCATATTGCCCTGCAAGGCATTATAAACCATCTGGTGTTGCTGCACACGCGTTTTGCCGCGAAACGCCTCGGCGACAACCTCTGCCGCGTAATGGTCTCCATCCCCCGCCAGATCACGGATCGTAACCTGAGCGCCGGGAATGCCAGCCTTGATCATGTCTTCAATATCACCCGGATTCATTGCCATGAACAGACTCCTTTACTCGGCTGCATTCATATAGTTGGGGAACCATGCTTCATGCGCGTCATGAAGGTCCTCAACAGATAAGGGTCTTGCTTCGCCCAGTTTCAAGTTCTCACCACCGGTTCGACCAATCACCGGCATGGAGACTCCGGCTGCTTCCGCCTTGTCTTGAACAGCCTTGAGGTGCTGTTCGGCGACCGTCACTACATATCGGCCCTGATCCTCACCAAACAAAGCGGGTATCGGCTGCGCCGTGTCCGGAATGGTGATGGTGGCACCGATACCAGATGCAATGGCCATTTCGGCAACCGCCAGCGCGAGACCGCCTGATGAACAATCATGAATGGCAGTTACCAAGCCATCCCGTATCAAACCACGAACGAAGTCGCCGACTTTGCGCTCGTGAGCAAGATCCACATGTGGGGCAGGGCCATCGCTACGGCCATGGATGTCGCGCAGATACACGGACTGGCCAAGGTGGCTTCCCAACGTGTCCGGTGCACCAGCCAGCAGAATTGTTTCGCCCTGTGCCGCAAACCGGATTCGCGCCATCTGCGACCAGTCCGGCAGAATGCCGACCCCGGCGATTGTTGGCGTCGGCAGTATGCCCTGACCATTGGTTTCGTTGTAAAGCGACACATTGCCCGATACGATCGGGAAGTCCAGTGCCCGGCAGGCTTCGCCGATACCCTTGATGGCGTGAACCAGTTGGCTCATGATTTCCGGCCGTTCAGGATTGCCAAAATTGAGATTGTCGGTTGATGCCAAAGGCAGGGCGCCAGTGGCTGTAATGTTGCGCCAGCATTCGGCAACCGCCTGCTTGCCACCCTCAAAGGGATCGGCCTCAACATAGCGCGGCGTGACATCTGACGAGAAGGCAAGCGCCTTGGTCTCGTGACCCTCAACGCGCACCACGCCAGCGTCCCCACCGGGCAGTTGCAGGGAATTTCCCTGAATCAGTGTGTCGTACTGTTCCCATACCCAGCGTCGGGAGGAATTGTTGGCAGAACCCACAAGGCTGAGCACCGCATCGGCAATATCGGCTTCCGGAATGTCGTCTTCAGCCAAGGGAGCGGATACTTTAGCCGGTGTCCATGGGCGGTCATATTCCGGCGCTTCGTCACCGAGTTCCTTGATCGGCAGGTTTGCTACTTCTTCGCCCTGATGCAGAACGCGGAAGCGCAGGTCGTCCGTGGTCTTGCCGACGATAGCAAAATCGAGGCCCCACTTCACGAATATAGCCTTTGCTTCCTCTTCCTTTTCAGGACGCAGCACCATGAGCATGCGCTCCTGGCTTTCTGACAGCATCATTTCATAGGCGGTCATGCGCTCTTCGCGCACAGGCACCTGATCCAGAATCAGCTCGATTCCGAGGTCACCCTTCGCACCCATTTCCACGGCGGAGCAGGTCAGCCCAGCCGCGCCCATGTCCTGAATTGCGATTACCGCGCCGGTCTGCATCAGCTCAAGGCAGGCTTCCAACAGGCACTTTTCGGTGAAGGGGTCACCGACTTGAACGGTCGGGCGTTTTTCTTCAATTGATTCATCGAACTCGGCCGATGCCATCGTTGCGCCACCAACACCATCGCGTCCGGTTTTCGCGCCGAGATACACAACCGGCAGGCCAACGCCCTTTGCCTCGGACAGGAAAATCGCATCGGACTTCGCAAGGCCAGCAGCAAAAGCGTTTACCAGAATGTTACCGTTGTAACGGGCGTCGAATTCGACCTCGCCACCGACGGTTGGTACGCCGAACGAGTTGCCGTAGCCACCGACGCCGGAAACGACGCCCGCGACCAAATGACGGGTTTTCGCGTGGTCAGGCGCACCGAAGCGCAGCGCGTTCATCGCGGCAATCGGGCGTGCGCCCATCGTGAACACGTCTCTCAGAATGCCACCGACGCCGGTTGCCGCACCCTGATAGGGCTCGATGTAGGACGGATGATTGTGGCTTTCCATTTTGAAAACGACACAATCGCCATCTCCAATATCGACAACGCCCGCATTTTCGCCCGGACCCTGAATGACCTGCGGCCCCGTTGTCGGCAATGTCCGCAGCCACTTCTTCGAAGACTTGTACGAGCAGTGCTCGTTCCACATGGCGGAGAAAATGCCAAGCTCGGTGAATGTCGGCTCTCGACCAATCAGGGTCAGAATGCGCTGGTATTCATCCGGCTTCAAACCGTGGGATGCAATAAGATCAGGCGTGATGGCACGGGTATTGGAAATGGTCATCGTCAAGTCTTCAGGTCCATTCTCTGAGGCGCTGTTGATGAATGTTTAGCGTATGCACCGCGCGGGCGCGACAGGAAAATTGAATATGCCGTCGCTTTGCGAGCGGTGCACCACGCAATCAGCAGCCTTTGGCGCCCGCAGCCCAGCGATTGACATCGGCAGACATGCGCGCGCCATTCGGACCGGACAGAAGTGGACCGAAAGCGGCCAGTTGTGCCGGGCTTCCTTCTGCTTGAACCACGGCCAGCGGACGCGATTCGGGTGAGTTGCGATGGACGATCAAGATGCGAGGGCGGCCGGAGAAGGAATTCAGTTCGGGTGCGAGACGATAGTTGCGGAAAGCCGGATCACCGGACTTGAACCAGCAGGCATTGGCTGAAAGCGCAACACGCTCCATGGTGGCAAGTGGCGCGCGACTAACGACAACTGGCGGAGCAACTGGCGCGCGGCGGGACTGGCAGGACGCGAGCGTTGCTGCGCAGGCGCAGAGCGCGAGCAAGGAGAGGGTGGAGAAAGGGCGCATGCAAAACCTCGTGGGTCGAAAAAACATGCGCCCTTCTACCGTCCAACTGGTTAAGCGGCGATTACGTCCAATGCAGAAGCAAACAATGCGCGGCCATCCGAGCCGCCATGTGCCGCTTCAATCAGATTTTCAGGATGTGGCATCATACCCAGCACATTGCCGCGTTCGTTGATGACACCAGCGATATCGTTCAGCGAGCCGTTCGGATTGGTGCCTTCGGCGTAGCGGAAAACAACCTGCTGCTGATCCTCGATGCGCTTCAAAGTCTCCGCATCGGCAAAATAGTTGCCGTCATGGTGTGCAATGGGGCAGCGAATGATCTGGCCTTTCGCATAGGCACCGGTGAAGGCGGTGGAGGCGTTGGTGACCTCCAGCTTGATTTCCTTACACACAAATTTCAGGGAGGAATTACGCATCAACGCGCCGGGCAGAAGACCAGCCTCCAGCAGAATCTGAAATCCATTGCAAACGCCCAGAACCCTGACGCCCGCTTCGGCCTTCGCCTTGATGGCTTGCATGACCGGCATGCGGGCAGCAATCGCCCCGCAACGAAGGTAATCCCCGTAGGAAAAACCGCCGGGAATAACGATCAGATCGACGTCCGGGAGTTCGGTCTCGGTTTGCCAAACGACCTTTGGTGCATGACCGGAAATTTTGGTTAGCGCCGTGATCATGTCACGGTCACGGTTCAAACCGGGAAGCTGAACGACAGCGGATTTCATGATGGCACTAACCTTTCGAACTGCGAGTTACAGCAGGGAAATCGCGTAGTTTTCGATAACCGTATTGGCGAGCAACTTCTCGCACATCGCCTTCAAATCAGCTTCTGCCTTGGTCCGGTCGCTACCCTCGACTTCCAGATCAAAGACCTTGCCTTGGCGAACCTGACCGACACCTTCGAAGCCGAGGCTGCCAAGCGCGCCTTCAATTGCCTTGCCTTGCGGGTCGAGAACGCCGTTTTTAAGCGTGACTGTCACACGTGCCTTGATCACGATCGCATATTCCTTGGTATCTTGATGAATGCAACCCCGACCGATGCGCACCGGACGGGGCCTGTCGATTTACTTGACGAGAACAGGGCCGGAGCCGCGTGGCGGCTCGTTTTCGTTGATAATGCCGAGGCGACGGGCCACTTCCTGATAGGCTTCAACCAATCCGCCGAGGTCACGGCGGAAGCGGTCCTTGTCCATCTTTTCCTTGGTTTCAACATCCCAAAGGCGGCAGCTATCGGGCGAAATTTCGTCCGCCAGAATAATGCGCATCATATCGCCTTCGAACAGGCGACCGCATTCGATCTTGAAATCGACGAGCTGGATGCCGACGCCGAGGAAGAGACCAGACAGGAAGTCGTTGATACGGATGGCTAGCGCCATGATATCGTCAAGTTCCTGCGGGCTGGCCCATCCGAAGGCCGTGATGTGCTCTTCGGAAACCATCGGGTCGTCCAGAGCATCCGCCTTATAATAGAACTCGATGATGGAACGCGGCAGGACGACGCCTTCCTCGATGCCCAGGCGCTTGGCCAGCGACCCAGCGGCCACATTGCGCACCACGATCTCAAGCGGGATGATTTCCACTTCCTTGATCAGTTGCTCGCGCATGTTCAGGCGACGGATGAAGTGCGTCGGAATTCCAATCTTGTTCAGATGGGTGAATATGTATTCCGAAATCCGGTTGTTGAGCACACCCTTGCCGTCGATAACTTCGTGCTTCTTCGCGTTGAAGGCAGTGGCGTCATCTTTGAAAAACTGGATCAGCGTGCCCGGCTCAGGACCTTCGTAAAGGATCTTGGCCTTGCCTTCGTAGATACGGCGGCGACGGTTCATGTAATCTGTCTCTGTGGTTGGCGCGCTGTGAGACGCGCAATTGAAGTTCGTCTGTTGCGGTCCTTATCTGAAAACGTGCTGTTTCACAATCGGGCATGGACACTCAGTGATGGTTTCCACGGAGAAGATGTCACAAACTTCGCGTTGCACTTTTATGCGGCATTTGGTTTATGATGCAGACCGAAAGCGTTCGTACAAGCAATGGAGACAAATATGGCCGGGATGCAGGACCGCGAAAAAGCATTTGAAAACAAGTTTGCGCTTGATCAGGAACTGAAATTCAAGGCTGAAGCGCGCCGCAACAAGCTCTTAGGCTTGTGGGCTGCCGGTTTGATGGGCCGGGACGACGCCGATGCCTACGCCCGCGAGGTTGTAGCTTCCGACTTTGAAGAGGCGGGCGACGAGGACGTGTTCCGCAAGGTGCGTGCTGATCTGGATGCTGCCAACGTTGCCCAGACGGACGAACAGATCCGTGCCAAGATGCTGGAACTGCTGGCGGAAGCCGTTACGCAAATCCAGAGCGCGTAAATTTACATACATGAAAAAGGCCGCCCCACCGGGCGGCTTTTTTATGGAGCTTTCAACCGGCTGAGAAACTGTGCAAACACCATCGTGCCCTCTGGCCATGGGCCGTGGCCGGATTCAGCATTGATATGTCCCGATTCGCCAGCATCCACCAGCATGGAACCCCAGGCATTGGCGATATCATCCGCATGTTCATAGGTGCTAAACGGGTCGTTGCGGCTGGCAACCATCAAGGACGGAAACGGAAGCGGATCACGCGGATACGGTCCGAACGTCATGAGATGTTTGGGGCGGATCTTTTCGTTGGCCACGTCCGGCGGTGCGACCAAAAACGCGCCCGCAACCTTGCTCGTATCAAAGTGTGGCAGGGCCTGCACAACCGTTGAAACGCCAAGGGAGTGTGCCACGATAACAACAGGTTTCGTCGCAGCATTAATCTCTTCGACCAGCCGCGCAACCCAGTCTTCGCGCACAGGTTTGGCCCACTCGGCCTGCTCCACGCGCCTGGCGGAAGCCAACCGTGATTGCCAGCGTGTTTGCCAATGGTCCGGTCCCGAATTTGTGTAACCCGGGACAATCAAAATTTCGGTCTCAGATGCTTTCATGGCGCGATATGTGTTGATCGCCGCGGCTCAAGTCAAGCGCCAAGCGAGAAATGTAAACAGGTTCAAGGCGTGCCGGTGCCATTGAAAAATTTGAAGTATGACGCGATTTGCGCCGCCGTATTGGTGGACAGCTTGAGCCGGATGCCAATTTTATCGCCACGGGACCATTGGATCATACCCGTGAGATGACCCAGTTCTTCGCTCTCCAGCGTGATGGGCTGGCCTTCCTTTGCGTTGATATCAAAGTAAAGCTGAAAGCACATGCCGGTTGCGGACAAATCCAGCACGGTTCCACGGCTTTCGCCACCTTGGCAGCGCGCAAGCGCCGTAAATTTGGTTTTCGTACGCTCGGCTGAGCGCCGAACAAGATTGTTTTGAAGCATGGTGCACCCCCTGGTAACCGCATCGCGCAAACTATCGCATAAGAAGGTGTACTATTTACTAATGCATCTGTCGCTGAAAAGCAATTGGAGGCTTGGTTGAGCCAAGCCTCCGGACAGTTTACTCGAAGACGCGATTGAAGATCGTGTCCACATGCTTGGTATGATAGGCAAGATCGAACTTTTCGCGAATGTCATGTTCTGACAAGGCAGCGCGGACTTCGTCATCGGCCAGCAGTTCTTCCAGAAAATCCTTGCCTTGTTCCCAGACCTTCATAGCGTTGCGCTGTACAAGACGGTAGGAGTCCTCGCGGGAAACACCCGCTTGAGTCAGCGCCAGAAGCACACGCTGTGAATGAACAAGCCCACGGAACTTGTTGAGATTGTTCATCATATTGTCTGGATATACCAGCAGCTTGTCGATCACGTTCGTCAGGCGGGCCAGTGCGAAATCCAGCGTTATCGTAGCATCGGGGCCGATCATGCGCTCAACCGACGAGTGCGATATATCACGCTCATGCCAGAGGGCTACGTTCTCCATGGCAGGCATTGCAAAAGCGCGGACCATGCGGGCAAGGCCGGTCAGGTTTTCTGTCAGCACCGGGTTTCGCTTGTGCGGCATGGCCGATGAGCCTTTCTGGCCCGGCGAGAAATATTCCTCAGCCTCCAGAACTTCGGTCCGCTGCAAGTGACGAATTTCGGTGGCCAGACGTTCAATAGAAGACGCAATTACGCCGAGTGTCGCAAAATACATGGCATGACGATCCCGCGGGATCACCTGAGTCGAGACCGGCTCCGGCTTTAGGCCCAAAGCTGCGGCCACATGCTCTTCAACACGCGGATCGATATTAGCGAAGGTGCCCACAGCGCCGGAAATGGCGCAGGTCGCAATTTCCTCGCGTGCTGCGATCAGACGCGCACGGCAACGCTCAAATTCCGCATAGGCCAAAGCCAGCTTGATACCGAACGTGATCGGTTCTGCGTGAATGCCGTGGCTGCGGCCAATAGTTATTGTATCCTTGTGCTCGAATGCGCGCCGTTTCAGCGCGTCGAGCAGCCTATCCAGATCGGCCAGCAACAGGTCCGATGCGCGAACGAGCTGTACGTTGAAGCAGGTGTCCAGTACGTCCGACGATGTCATGCCCTGATGGACGAAACGTGCGTCCGGGCCGACGATTTCTGACAGGTGCGTGAGGAAGGCGATGACGTCATGCTTCGTAACCGCTTCGATCTCGTCAATCCGGGCGACATCGAAGGTAGCAGCATTGCCTTTTTCCCAGATCGTGGCTGCGGCCGATTTCGGAATAACGCCGATCTCGGCGAGCGCGTCACAGGCATGGGCCTCGATTTCGAACCAGATTCTGAACTTCGTTTCCGGGGACCAGATATCGACCATTTCCGGCCGGGAATAACGAGGGATCATGGGCTTTCAGCTTTCTTAAACGGTAGGCGGGATGGATGCAGTTGCTCTAACGGATCGTGCCGGGCTTCTCAATGCACAATTTCATTGGGTGGCTTGCGCCGGCTCACGTATCGCCTGAATGGCAGAACGGTAGGCATCGACAGAGCCACCCTTGAAGACGGCGGACCCAGCAACGAAGACGTTGGCTCCGGCCCGGGCTGCCATTGCGGATGTGTTCGCTGAAATGCCGCCATCCACTTCCAGCTCGATGGGCCGGTCGCCGATCATCGCCTTGACGCGGGAAATCTTGTCAAGCATCGCCGGAATGAATGCCTGTCCGCCGAAACCGGGGTTGACGGTCATGATCAGGATGAGATCGAGTTGATCCAGCAGATACTCGATCATGCTTTCCGGTGTGCCGGGATTGATGGAAATGCCAGCCCGTTTGCCGTGCGATTTGATGGACTGAAGCGAGCGGTGCGTGTGTTTGCCGGCTTCTGCGTGAATGGTGATGATATCGCAACCGGCTTTGGCGAAGGCTTCAATATAGGGATCAGCCGGGGCAACCATCATGTGGCAGTCAAAGATGGCGGTGGTGTAGGGGCGAAGGGATTTGACGACATCTGGCCCAAACGAAATATTCGGGACAAAATGCCCGTCCATGATGTCGAGATGAATCCAGTCGGCTCCAGCTTCCGTCACGTCGCGCACCTCCTGTCCGAGATTCGCGAAGTCTGCTGCCAGAATGGATGGTGCAATGCGGATCGGAAGGCTCATGTCTTACTCCAGAATGATCGTAAAGTGCCCTTATCACCGCTGACTGCGGTGAACAATATTCAAACCGGGCCTGCCCAAGCCGCAAGCACGTCATTCTCGTGGACGGATGCTTCATACACCCCGCGCGCAATGGCGCGTGCCATGGTGGACGCCGCCGCAGCGCTGATCTCGACGAAGTCGGTGATATCGGGCACAATGCCGCTGGTGCCGGTGGCAAGCGCGAAGATGAGGTCGCCGTCCAGCGGCGTGTGAGATGGCCAGAGCGCCCGTGCAAAGCCGTCATGGGCTGAAACCGCGAGTCGCTTTGCCTGTGCCTTGGTAAGCACCGCGTCCGTTGCAATTACGCCAATGGTCGTGTTGCCTGCGGGCGAAGGGGCACTGGCAGATTTGATCCGTAACTGCCGGGCCGAGTCCGGAAATGGCCATGGTGTGCCGAACCCACCAAACTCGGTGCCTTCCTCGAAGGGTGCTGCCCAGAAATGGCGTGTGTCGCCAATCGTGGCTGAGCCCAAGGCATTGACGGCCACAAGGGCGCCGATGGTCATGCCGCTGGACAACCGGATGGATGCCGACCCCAGCCCGCCTTTGAAAGTAGCGGTCAGCGCTCCCGTACCAGCACCCACGCTGCCAAGATCGAAGGACCTGTCTGCAGTTTCCGTGGCGTCATAGCCTAGATGGCGGTAGGGCGGGTAACGCCCCCAGTTCTTATCCCCACCGTTGAGCAGATCAAACAGGATGGCGGCGGGAACGATGGGCACCGTTACAGGACCGACAGGAAACCCGCGACCGGCCTGGCGCAGCGCTGCCTGTACGCCGGATGCAGCATCCAACCCATAGGCCGATCCGCCGGAAAGCACCACTGCATCGACCGTCTCCACCGTATTGTGTGGTTCCAGCAGATCCGTCTCGCGAGTGCCGGGTGCGCCTCCGAGGATCTGTACGCCCGCGACCGCAGGTTGCTCACACAGAACGACGGTGACGCCGGATTTCAGATCATGATCCTGCGCATTGCCGACGAGAATACCCGGAACATCTGTAATCAGATTGCGAGGTCCGGGTTTTGCAATCATTGCGTTGCGTCCGCCTCTCGGAACCGTCCGGCCCGCCATTCCAGCAGGCGATACGGATTTTGAACAAGGGCCTGCCGGTCGGTAAATTGAAGTGGGCCCATCGCCGTTTCAAACGGTCCGCGCAAAAGGGAGGCCATAAGGCTGGGCGAGTCAGTTGCGGAAGCGGCCGCCGCCGCACGAACGAGATCGACGGCAGCATAGGCTGGCAGAACATATCCTTCGGCGACAATGGCGCTTTGCGCCATTTTTTCCACGACCGCCTTGCCGGTGCCGGATTGCGCGTCATCCGGCATTCCGATGGCCAGAATGCCATCGGGTAACGGCACCGACTGATCGGCGGCCAGCAGTGCTTCGCCGCCCAGAATTGTGAGACTGGTCTTTTCCGCCGCCGCGTCCCGCGCGATGATCGCAATATCGGACCGATCTCCGCCAACAACGATATGGTCTGCACCAGCTTTTTTCAGGCGTCGCACCAGCGCGAGTTGCTGGTCCTGACCGGGGCGATAGGTATCAACAAATGCTGGCCGAAACCCGGTTTCTTCCATGGCCGCACGAACGGCATCTACCAGTTCGCGGCCATGAAGTGTTCCATCGTCGACCAGCGCGACGGTTTCGCCAGCCCAGCGTTGGCTGACGACTTGAATGGCTTTGTCAGCTTCTGCCTTGGCTGCGGGCGCAAGTTGCAACAGCGGCCATTTGTTTTTCAGCACGTCCTCCATCAAAATGCCGGAGCGGACGCTGAGTGTTATGGCTGGAATCTGTCGATCTGCCAGCACCGGCAAAGCGACTGTCAGGCTCTCGGTGCAGAGAAAGCCGATGGCGGCAACTACATCGGCACTGGCAAGCGCCGGTCCGAGATCCGCGCCGCCTTCGGTCTCGCAGGATTCTGCAAGCGGCACAATTTCGATTCCACGCGCGTCAGCGTCAAAGGACGCACCGGCCATTACCTGCTGTCCGAGAATAGCCAGTGGTCCGGAGGCCGGCGCAACAACGGCAATCCTGATGGTATCAGCCATCGCCTGGCTTGCAGCAAGCAATCCAGCCAATACGATAAGGTGTGCGCAAAAGCGTGCCATTGTGTCTGCCTGTCGATCCTGATCGCCTGTCTTAAAACGGCACAGCCACAACGCAAAGCGCAAAGTTGCGGATAATACCGGCCAATCCGGGTTTAAAATTACGCGTATACACTTATGTTGCCAGTATCAAACCTGAAACGAGGCCGCCTTGGACACGCAACTATCGGACCCGGTTCTATACCGAAATGCCATGAGCCATCTGGCAGGTCATGTGCAGATCGTGACGACTGAACATGAGGGGGAGCGCCGGGGCGTTACCATCACCGCAGCCTGTTCGGTATCCGATAATCCCGCAACCTTGCTTGTGTGCCTGAATGCAGGCAATGCGCGCAATGCCCTGTTTCAGCAGAGTGGCAAGTTTGCCCTGAACACCCTTGGCGCTCATCACGAGCATCTGGCCAATGCCTTTTCCGGTCGCGACGGTTTATCGAACGATGCACGTTTTGCGACAGCAGCCTGGGTAACCGGCGCAACCGGCGCACCGATTCTCGACGATGCCATTACCAGCTTTGATTGTCGCATCACCGACATCAAGCTGGTAGCCACGCATATGATACTCATCGGTCAGGTCTGCGATATCCGGGTTGCAGATCGGAAATCGGCGCTTATCTATCTGGATCGGCATTACCGAACGCTATGACCGCGACCCGTGTTGCCATCATCCTACTGGCGGCAGGTCGTTCTAGCCGAATGGGGCAGCGCCCAACCAACAAGGTGCTGGAACTGTTTGATGGCAAGCCGTTGGTGCAGCATCTTGCTGAATGTGCCGTTCGATCAAAAGGCTCCGATGTGGTTGTCGTGACGGGTGAGCACCATGATGCGATCACGACCGCGCTCGGCGACCTGTCTTTGTCTGTTATCCGCAACGATTGGTTTCAGACGGGAATGGCATCTTCGATCAAAACCGGTCTTGCAAGCGTCGCGACCCATTCTGACGGCGTTCTTGTCATGTTGGGGGATATGCCGCTGGTCACCACACGCCATCTTGATAGCCTGATTGACGCGTTCACTCAGCATCAAGGTCCTGTGATCGTACGCGCAGTGGCAGGTAGCAACCCCGGCAATCCGGTGATCCTGCCCGCTGAACTTTACCCACGTCTGGCGGACCTAAAGGGCGATACCGGCGCGCGAAAGCTGCTTGCGAGCAGCGACATTCCCATTACCGATCTGGAAATTGGTGATGCGGCGTTGATCGACATCGATACGCCGGAAGCGCTTGCGAGCGCTAAAGACCTGTTTAAGAAACAGGTCTCAAACGCACAATAAAAACGGAGCACCAAGGCCCCGTTCTGATTGCATTAATGTGGCAACTTAGTACTTGCCAGCCACCAGCATGAAAGCCGGAATATCATCGCCAAAACCGACAGGTGTCGGGCCATCATCCTGGTCGCGGCGGTAGCGGTTGCGACGATCATCATTGGCCGGGTAGGGCGACTGGCGATTGTTGCGTGACGGCGATACATCGTCGCGGAAATCGCGCGCGGCTTTGGGTTGCTCAGTCCTTGCGGTGCGTTCTGTTCTCACGGGCTCTGCCTTTATTGCTACCGGTTCTGACGGGATCACAGTATCGGTGCTTATGATATCGGTTTTGTGACTGGATGATGGCCGACCCGTGCGGTCGCGATCACGCCCGCGTGTTCGTCCGCCTTCGCGCCGTCCATCCCTTCCGGTTTTGGCAGGCTCAAAGCTTTCCATCGGCGCGGGAAGCGCAGACAGATCGCCGTTCATCCATTCGATCTGCTTGTCGATCAGCTTTTCGATGGCTTCGGCAAACTTCTGGTCTTTTTTCGTGACCAGCGTGAACGCCGCACCTGCACGCCCCGCACGGCCTGTACGCCCGATGCGATGGACATAGTCTTCCGCGTGGATCGGCACATCGAAATTGAACACGTGGCTGACATCGGGAATATCGAGCCCGCGCGCCGCAACATCGGACGCGACCAGCAAGGTGATCTGATTGTTCTTGAAGCCCGCAAGCATCGCCGTGCGTGACGTCTGGTCCATATCGCCGTGGAGCGCACCGACGGAGAACCCATGCCGTTCCAGAGACCGGAAAAGGTCCGCAACGTCTTTTTTGCGATTGCAGAAAATAATTGCGTTCTTCAGGTCGTCCTGAGCACGGATGATATCGCGAAGCACAGCGCGCTTCTCATAATCCTTGCCGTGAGTCGCCACCAACAACTGCTTCACGGTGGTCGCTGTAGAAGAGCGTGTGGAGACTTCGATACGCTCGGGATTTTGCAGGAAGCGGTCCGCCAGTTTCTGAATTTCCGGCGGCATGGTTGCCGAGAAAAACAGCGTCTGGCGTGTGAAGGGGATCAGTTTCGCGATGCGCTCGATATCGGGGATAAAGCCCATGTCCAGCATACGGTCTGCTTCATCGATGACGAGGATTTCAACACCGGTCATCAGAAGTTTGCCGCGCTCGCAGTGGTCAAGCAGGCGGCCGGGGGTGCAGATCAACACGTCTGCGCCACGCTCCAGCTTGCGATCCTGCTCATCGAACGACACGCCGCCAATCAGCAGAGCGATGTTCAGCTTATGATTGCGACCGTATTTCTCAAAATTTTCTGCAACCTGCGCTGCCAGTTCGCGTGTTGGCTCAAGGATCAGCGTGCGGGGCATGCGCGCCCGAGCGCGGCCCTTTTCCAGCAGCGTCAACATCGGCAACACGAAGGAAGCAGTTTTTCCTGTGCCAGTCTGGGCGATGCCCAGAATATCCCGGCGTTGGAGAGCAGGCGGAATAGCGCCAGCCTGAATGGGTGTAGGCGTGGTGTATCCCGCGTCTGTGACAGCGGAAAGTACTTTTTGGCTCAGGCCAAGGTCAGCAAAAGTTGTCAAAGGGAAAACTATTTCCGTTCCGGTTCTAATGAACGCTGATGAATAAGCGGCGATCAGCCCGCTCGGTAAAGGCGCACATAATGCCCTTTTGTCGGAAAGTCAAGAAAACCGGTGTTTTGCTGCGTCGGGACGGTTCGTGGCACTGTTTTCAGCAATCAGTTCAGGTATTTTTGAATTTTCAAACCGGCGTTCAGGAATCGCATCGGATCTAGCGGCTCGCCGTATCGGCGGACTTCATAGTGCAGGTGCGGCCCGGTCGATCTGCCGGTATTACCGGAGTCTGCGATGGTTTGGCCCCGTTCAATAGTCTCGCCTTCTCGCACCCGCAGGCCAGACAAATGCGCGTAGCGGGTGGTGATACCATTCCCATGGTCCACCTCCACCATCAGGCCGTACCCACCATTATAGCCGGCAGACACGACTGTACCCGAACCTGTTGCGCGAATGTCGGTGCCGGGTGAAGCCCGGAAATCGATACCGGCGTGGAGCGCCAGCCGGCCTAGAAAAGGATCGGTCCGATTGCCGTAGGTGCTGGTAATTTCGCTTTCGGGAAGGGGGTTATCAAGGGGTGTTGCGTCTGCATAACGGCGAACCGTATCCATGACAGTCAGCGCCGCATCCAGTTGTGCAATGGATGTATCGAACGCGGACTGTGCAGTGCTCGTATCGGAGTTCAACTCCGGCTCGATAAATGGACCGCCGGTTGCTGGTCCCTCAAGGGAGGTGGTGATAGCTGGAAGCGGGACGCCAGTCCGTTTCAATGCCGCATGAATGTTGGTGGCGGTTTCCCGGACTTTGTCCGTCATCGCCTGCGCTTGCGCCAATTGGTCCTTTTCCACGGCGGACAGGGATGCTTTGACTTTCGTGGTGCCGTCTTTGGTATCAAGGGAGCGTTCGGTGCGCGGCTGTTCAGGCTGATAACCAAGCGCGGTAGGGATAGCGTTCTCGCTGCCGCGAAGCCCCATAACGGCCTCTATAGCCTGCGTGCTCGTTTGCGTCTTAACAGACCTGTCAGAATCGGGAACGCGGTTCTGTCGCAGTGTCAGCGCGGAGTGCTGCTCAAGCAATTGCTCGACTTTGTCCTCCACGTCCTGCTGGTCGATCAGTTGACGGCTGGCGATCTGATCGAGTTGTGTCCGCAGCGCGGCAATGCGGTTTTCATAATCATGCTGCATGCGGACCTGACGCGCCATTGTTGCGCCAATCAGATCATCCCGAAATACGAAATAAGCTGTGGCGATGAAGTACCCGGCAGTCAAAAGGCCAACGCAGGACAGTGCGGTGGCCGCCATCCATGGGCGGATGGTGATATGGCGGATGCGGCTGCCGCTTGCCAGAATCAGGACATGACGGGTCCGGGCCTGACCGAGTATCTCGCTGTGCGCACGAACTGACAAAATATGAACCCCGGCAATGCTTTAATCCAATCGCATTACACCGAGTTAAGGTTAACAAACCCTTGCGCTTCCCCAGAACTCACTAATCCACTGGTGTTGTCGCATTGTCCGGACGTGAAAACCACTCTGTTTTCACTGGAAATGCTTTAAATCAGGATGAAGCGGGCAGCGCTTTCACAGCCTCAAGCACTTCATTCGCGTGACCGGGTACTTTAACCTTGTCCCAGATGCGAGAAATTTTGCCTTCGGCATCAATCAGAACAGTTGTTCTTTCCACGCCCATATATTTTCGTCCATACATGCTTTTCTCTTTCCACACGCCATAGGCCTCCAGCGCGGATTTGTTTTCGTCAGCGGCCAGGGGAATGCTCAGGGCATGTTTGGCAACGAATTTATCATGGCTTTTTACAGGGTCTGGCGACATGCCGATAACAACGGCACCCGCAGCGGCAAAATCATCAGCCAGCGCAGAAAAAGCAACGGCCTCAGCCGTGCAGCCGCTGGTATCATCCTTGGGGTAAAAGAACAGCACGACCGGTTTGCCTATGAAACTTGACAGGCTTAGCGTGCCACCGCCATCGCGGGGAAGCGAAAAATCGGGAGCTTGTGATCCAACTGTTAATTCTGTCATAATCAACCTTTCTTCCGCCTGCTTTATAGGTCACTCAATTTCACTTCCCGTATATAGATGTGGCGTGAGTCGTCCAAGGAAATTACGGCGGAATGACGCACTCGGTTTTGCGAATACAGGAAGGCTGCGCCTGACGAATGAACGAAATACGAGGCGAAAAAGTAACGTTCGGCAAGCACGAAATCACCGAGCTTCACGATCTTCCATCAGCAAAGGCCGTCGATCCCATTATTGTTGACGCCCCCCGTCGGCGATCTTTGACACGCAAGTTTGTCAGTGGTCTGTTTGCAATCGCCTTATTTCTGTTTTTCATTGCAGGACTTTTAACCGCAGCGGTGGAAAGCGGGCTACTCGACAAGCCCCTGACCGAGCGTGCTGAACTGGCGCTGGATAATGCCGTCGGTGGCGCATATCACGCGGTGGTAGGCAGCACCTCCATTCGTTTCAACAGGGACATGCGGCTGGGTTTGCGCGCTAGCAACGTGACGCTGATGGAGCGCACAACTGGCAAGCCTCTCGCCACGACAGAAAGTGTGTCACTCGCATTCGATCCGCTGGCGTTGTTGCGCGGCCAGATCGCGGTTGCCAAGCTTGACGTGGATGGCGTGACGCTTGATCCCTCCTTGCTGCCGAAGGGCAATGCCATCGATCTTTCGGGCATCCGGGTCGATTCGGTCCCCATAGGATTGGAGGCCTTGTTTAAGCAGGTAGAGCGGATTTCCGATTTTATTGCGCGCAGCAAAACCGAATCCGTCAGCCTGTCGGATGTGAAGCTCAACATCCTCGGTGCCGGGCGGCGCACCGTGCCCATCGATATCGCGACCCTCGATTTTACACGCGCCCCGGATGGCACGCTGGCTATCGATGGTGATTTTTCCATCGATCATGTGCCGGCGACGCTTGACCTGAGTGCAACGCGTAACGGCACACAGATGGACACGCTGGAGGGCAAGCTCGGCCATTTTTCCATCACGCCGTTCAGTATGCGCCCGGGGATCGATAGCGCCCACGGTTTTGGTATTGCCAGCACAGCAGATCTGGATGTTGACGCGCGCCGCCAGACCGACACACAGGAAGCGGCTTTGTCGGTTAAGGCAAGTCTCGACAGAGGGACGTTTCGGGCGGACGATCTGGTTTCGGTTCTGGAACCGTCAGAGGTCAACCTCGCCTACAATTTCGAGGGCAAGCGGATTGTGGTGCAGCCATCGCGTTTGGCCATTTCGCAATCGTCATTTCCGTTTTCCGGCGCGATGATGGATCTGGACCGGGTCGCCAACATCACGCAGCAGGGTATTGCCTTCGATATGGTGTTTCGCGATGCGCGCTCTCAGCCCGGCGATGTGCCGGAGCCGCCGCTGGCATTCGATGC
This sequence comes from Rhizobium sp. CFBP 8762, assembly GCF_014841565.1. GTDB lineage: Bacteria > Pseudomonadota > Alphaproteobacteria > Rhizobiales > Rhizobiaceae > CFBP-8762. The sequence goes on along the minus strand of NZ_JACYUD010000003.1, from coordinate 124,770 downwards.
GAAGGTGACAGGGCGCTTTCTTCCTGACAGCAATGACATCATTTTCGATCAACTTGGCATTTCCAGCACCGTAGGGTCACTGGCAGGGTCTCTTTCCATCAAGCTGGGCAATACCTCGCCGCAGATTACCTTTGTCGCGTTGGCGGACCGCATGCAATCCAGTGCAGTCAAGCAACTCTGGCCTTTCTGGATGGCTAAGGGTGCGCGCCGCTGGGTCATCAACAATATCTTTGGCGGCACCATTACCGATGGGCGCATTGCCGTTGCCCTGCCGGAGGGACGGCTGGCCAAGCTTCCCGCGCCGCTGCTGTTGAATGAGCAGGAACTCAACATCCGGTTCAACATTGAAGGTGCCCGCATGAATGTAACCGGGCAGATACCGCCTTTGCGCGATACGTCCGGCGAGTTTACGCTGAAGGGTGAGCGGGTCGATGTGAAAATCAACAAGGGCAACGCCTACTTTCCATCTGGCCGTGCCGTTACTCTGGATGGCGGCGATTTTGCCCTGCCGCATGTTTACGACAGGCCGCTGATGGCCGAGATGAACATCCATATCGCGGGATCAGCCGATTCCGTCGCGGAGTTGACGACTTACAAGCCGATACAGGGCTTGCAGCACACACCGTTCCAGCCGGATGATTTTACTGGAAACGTAACGGCCGAAGTCGGTGCGCGGTTCGGCCTGATTGCCGACCAGATGCCACCGCCCCCGGACTGGCAAGTTGAAATGATTCTGGACGATGTCGCGTTGAAGAAAAAAATTGCCAACCGCAACATTACGGCGATTGGCGGTTCTCTGCGCATTGATCCTGAGAAGGCGGACATGAAGGCCACGGCCTCTGTCGATGGGGTTCCGTTGCAACTCGTTTTGGTGGAGCCGATCAAGCCGGACAGCAAGATACAGCGTGAACGCAGCATCAGCGGCAATCTCAGCGATGCCGAGCGCGATAAGCTGGTGCCCGGCCTGTCAGACGTCGTCAATGGTCCCGTCAGCATCGTTGTGGAAGGTCTGGAAAAGCCGGAACAGAAAGTCAGCGTGGATCTTACAAAAAGCGCTCTGTCGGTTCCGTGGATTGGATGGACGAAGGGAGCGGGCATCGCCGCGACAGCCGATTTCACCACCAGCTCGGCAGAGGGCGCGACAAAAATACGGTCGTTCGACTTGTCCGGCAAAGGGTTCGGTGCATCGGGCGATCTGGATATCGACAAGGCTGGCCTGGCCGGGGCGCGTTTCTCAAAGGTCAAACTGTCGTCCTCCGATAACTACGCCCTGACTTTGAAACGGCAAAAGGGTGGCTTTGACGTCAGCGTCAACGGCAGTGTTGCCGATATCAGGCCTGTGATCGCGCAGCTACGCAGTGGCTCCCCTGGCGGTAAAGCGAACGCAAACAGTTCATCCGCCTCAGCTACCGTTCGGGCAAAGCTCGATATGGTCACGGGGTTCAATGGCGAAGCCCTCTCCAACGTGGATCTGTTGTATTCCATGCGGGGCACGAAGATTTCCGCCGCACGGCTGGGTGCCGTTACGGGCAGTGGGCAGGCCGTTGTGGTGAAGCTGGCGGAGGGCGGGCAAAATGTGCTGGACCTGACCAGTGGCGATGCGGGCGCGCTGATCCGGTTTGCCGATGTCTACGGAAAAATGCAGGGCGGTCTCTTGAACATGCGGCTGAAGGCCGACGATTCGTCGACCTGGCGCGGCACAATTGATCTTCGCAAGTTTTCGCTGGTGGGTGAGGAGCGCCTGCAATCCATCGTATCAACGCCATCGGGAGAAGATGGCCGCAGCCTCAATCAAGCGGTCAAGCGCAAACTGGATGTCAGCGCGGTCACCTTTGACCGTGGGTTTGCGCAGGTCTTCGCCAGCGGTGGTGGTTTTCGAATTGAAAAAGGCGTGGTGCGCGGCGAAAATGTTGGCGCGACCTTCCAGGGCATCTTGCGCGATGCGCGCGGCAATATGGATATGACCGGAACATTTATGCCGGCCTATGGCCTGAACCGGCTGTTCGCCGAACTGCCGGTCATCGGCGTGATCCTCGGTAATGGTCGGGATCGCGGCCTGCTTGGGATTACGTTCAAGCTAACCGGGCGGTTTGAAAAACCGGCGCTGACGATCAATCCGTTGTCGATCATCGCGCCGGGAGTGTTTCGTTCTATCTTCGAGTTTCAGTAGAGCTTAGAGCATTTCCAGTGAAAACGGAGTCGTTTTCACGTCCGGACAATGCGACAAAATAAGTAATTAGAGCACTTTCGGTGAACACGTGTTCATCGGAAGTGCTCTAGATTGGACGCACGAGAACGTGCTTCTTCTTGCCCAGTGAAAGCTTCACTACGTCATCGCCTGTGACATTGGCAGTTGCGACGACAAGACGATCGTCGCTGACGGTCTTGTCGTTGACCTTGACCGCACCGCCCTTGATGTGGCGGCGGGCTTCTCCATTCGATTCGGCCAGACCTGCCCGCACGAACAGGGCGAGAATGCCGATGCCCGCTTCCAGTTCGGCCGTGGGAATGTCGATCGATGGCAGGTTTTCAGCCAGTGCGCCTTCCTCGAATGTCTTGCGGGCGGTTTCGGCGGCCTGATCGGCAGCGGTACGACCGTGCAGAAGCGCGGTCACCTCGGTGGCCAGTATCTTCTTTACGTCATTCAGCTCCGCGCCGCCGAGCTTGGACAGTCGGTCGATCTCGTCCATCGGCAGTGTGGTGTACAGTTTCAGGAATCGGATGACATCACCATCCTCGGTGTTGCGCCAGTACTGCCAGAAATCATAGGTAGGCAGCATGTCGCCGTTCAGCCAAACGGCACCGTTGGCGGACTTGCCCATCTTGGCACCTGACGCAGTGGTCAGCAGAGGGGAGGTCAGCGCGTAGAGTTGCGGTGTCCCCATGCGATGACCGAGATCGATGCCGTTGATGATATTTCCCCACTGATCCGAGCCGCCCATCTGCAAACGCACGCCGTAGCGCTTGTTCAGTTCCACATAGTCGTAGGCCTGCAGGATCATATAGTTGAATTCAAGGAAGGACAGGGACTGCTCGCGGTCCAGCCGCAGCTTGACGCTGTCAAACGCCAGCATCCGGTTGACGGAGAAATGACGACCGACATCGCGCAGGAATTCCAGATAGTTGATGGAGGTCAACCAGTCCGCATTGTTGATCATCAGCGCGTCTTGCGGGCCCTCGCCGTAGGACAGGTAATTGGAAAATACTGTCTTGATCGATGCGATATTGGCAGCAATCGTATCGACGGTCATCAGTTGCCGGGCTTCGTCCTTGAAGGACGGATCCCCCACCATGCCGGTGCCGCCGCCCATCAGCGAGATGGCGCGGTGGCCGGTCGCCTGAAACCAGTGCAGCATCATGATTTGAATGAGGGAGCCGACATGAAGGCTTGGCGCTGTCGGATCAAAGCCGATATAAGCCGTGACGGTTTCCTTCGACAGCAAGTCATCAAGGCCGGTTTCGTCGGATACTTGATGGATGAAGCCGCGCTCTTTAAGCGTGCGGAGAAAATCGGACTTGAATTCGGACATGATCTGTCTCTCTGGATCGGACGTGGTGATATAAATCGAAGCCGGGCGTTTAGCACTGTTTTTGCAAAAGTGCACCTCTCAGCAGGCAAGGACAGACAATGACGGACGTTAAAACTGCAATCGGCTTGATGAGCGGCACCAGCATGGATGGGATTGACGTCGCGCTGCTGCACACCGATGGTCGTGATGTGGTGGAGCGCGGTCCGTCCGCAAGCCTTCCATATGACAGCCGCTTTCGTGGTCGTCTAAAACGAGCCTTGACGATCGCAGCCGATCTATCGGATCGTACGGCACGCACGCCGGAGCTGGCTGATATCGAGCGTGAATTGACCTTGCTGCATATCATGGCGGTGCGGCAGTTTCTGGATACCCATTCCCTGCACGCGGAAACCATTGACCTCATCGGTTTCCATGGTCAGACGGTGTTGCACAGGCCAGATCAGGGCCTGACGATCCAGATTGGCGATGGTCATTTGCTGGCACGGGGAACGGGGATCGCTACCGTGTTCGATATGCGCGCAAATGATATGGCACATGGCGGGCAGGGCGCGCCTTTAATTCCGGCGTACCATCAGGCCCTTGCTCTTCGCCTTGCCGGCACTCATGGCGCTGACCCTCCGGTGGCGCTGGTCAACATCGGTGGTATCTCCAATATGACATGTGTTGGGGACGCAGGCGAATTGACGGCCTTCGATAGCGGTCCTGGCAATACCTTGATTGACCAATGGGTGGAGGCCCATACGGGTGCCGCATACGACGCCAATGGTGATATTGCTTCCAAGGGCCAGATCGACAATGCGCTGGCCAAACACTATCTCGCTCACCCGTTCTTTACCGCCAACGTCAGGCGCTCGCTGGATAGAAATGATTTTCGCCCGCCAGCAAAAGGTGATGTTTCGCTTGAAGATGGTGCACGCACTTTGGCTTACGTGACAGCGTCCGCCATTGTTACGCTCGCCGCACATCTGCCGCAGTCGCCCAGAACATTTATCATTTCGGGCGGTGGTCGGCTGAATCGCGTCATCATGCAGGATTTGGCTCAGCTTGCAGCGGCGAGTGGTGCGAAGGTCATTGCCGCCGACGAGGCAGGACTGGATGGCGATGCCATGGAAGCGGAGGCCTGGGCCTATCTGGCAGTCCGCTCCGTCAAAGGTCTGCCCCTGACCTTTTCGGGAACGACCGGGGTTTCAACCCCGGTCACGGGTGGTGTGCTTGTAAAGCCAAATTCCCTGTCTTGTCGCATTGTCCAGACGTGAAAGCCTAGTTAGCTTTCACTGGAAATGCTTATCGGATACGCTTTGCCGCCGGTTCTGGTGTCAGTTCACCATTCAGGCGGCGATCCAGATAATCTTCGCATTCCTCCATCAAGGTCTCGACCTGACCATTGAAGAAGTGGTTGGCTCCCGGCACGGTCTTGTGCGTAATCAGAATGCCCTTCTGCGTCTTCAGTTTTTCCACCAGCACGTTCACGTCCTTTTCAGGCGCAACCTTGTCCGCATCGCCGTTGATGATCAGGCCAGAAGACGGGCAGGGTGCCAGAAACGAGAAATCATAGGTGTTTGGCTGCGGAGCAACGGAAATGAAGCCTTCGATTTCCGGGCGGCGCATTAACAACTGCATCCCAATCCATGAGCCAAAGGAATAACCGGCCACCCAACAGCTCTTCGAATCAGGGTGCAGGCCCTGTACCCAGTCGAGCGCGGACGCGGCATCGGAAAGTTCCCCAGCCCCATGGTCAAATTCGCCCTGGCTGCGGCCAATGCTGCGGAAGTTGAAGCGCAGCGTGGTAAATCCACGCTTCTGGAACATGTAGAACAACTGATACACGATCTGGTTGTTCATGGTGCCGCCAAACTGCGGATGCGGATGCAGGATAATCGCAATCGGCGCGTGTTTGTGCTTGGAAGGCTGGTAGCGGCCTTCAAGGCGACCGGCAGGTCCATTGAAAATGATTTCGGGCATCGGGTCTCCGGCGGTTTGGTATCCAAAAAAGAGCATCTGACGCGCGAACAGTCTTGACGAACGCAGTCAGCTTTTCTAAAACCCAGTTTAGAACCATTCGAAACTTTTACACAGCATATGTGTTGTGAGTTTTGTCTCTTAAGGCAAGCGTGACGGACATTTCAAGGAAAATGCGCCATCGCACCGCCGCAGACAGGAGAAGCGCAACAATTATGGTCGCTCAGCGCCTCTATATGGACTGGAATGCTACGGCGCCTCTGCTGCCGGAGGCGCGGGACGCCTGTGTGCAAGCGCTTGACCTGTTGGGCAATCCATCGTCAGTCCATAAGGAAGGGCGGGCCGTGCGCATGATGATCGAGGCCGCCCGCCGCGATGTGGCGGCCCTGTGCGGCGCATCTGCGTCCAGTGTGATCTTTACCAGTGGCGCGACGGAGGCGGCAAATATGGTGCTGTCGCCCGATTACCGCATGGGCAGGACACCGCTGACGCTCGGGCACCTCTACGTTTCAGCAATCGAACATCCCGCCGTGCGCGAGGGTGGCCGGTTTCCCAAAGCCCACCTCTCGGAAATCCCGGTAACGACACAGGGCATTGTTGATATTGCTGCTTTGGCTGCGTTGCTGGATCAGCATGATCGCGCATTGGGTCTGCCGATGGTGGCAATTATGATGGCCAACAACGAGACGGGCGTGGTGCAGCCGATAGCCGAGGCCGCTACACTGGTGAAATTGCATGGTGGTCTTCTGGTTGTGGATGCCGTTCAGGCCGCAGGGCGTCTTGCGCTTGATATTGAAGCGCTCGGTGCGGATTTTCTGATTCTGTCGTCGCACAAGCTCGGCGGACCGAAGGGCGCAGGGGCGCTTGTGTGCCGGGGCGAAATCCTGATGCCTAAACCTTTGGTTCATGGTGGTGGACAGGAAAAAGGGCATCGGTCCGGTACCGAAAATCCGGTCGCCATAGCGGGCTTTGCTGCAGCAGCTCGTGCCGCCAAGGACCGGCTCGTTGCGGGCATCGATAGTATTGCTCATCTGCGTGACAAAATAGAGACGACAATGCGTGAGCGGGCACCCGATGTCATGATCCATGGGGTGGGCACGCCACGTATAGGCAATACAAGCTTCTTCACATTGCCGGGGCTAAAATCGGAAACCGGTCAGATCGCCTTCGATCTGGAAGGTGTTGCTCTGTCTGCGGGCGCGGCTTGCTCGTCTGGCAAAGTGGGTCAAAGCCATGTGCTGACAGCCATGGGGCTGGATGCCGACCTCGGCGGACTGCGGTTATCCATTGGACCCTCCACTAAGACAGAGGACGCTGACAGGTTTCTGGCGGCGTTTGAAAAGATCGCCGCACGGCGAAAACAAGTGGCCTGCGTGGCGTGAGGGTAAACTTAGTACCGGAAATGCGAAATTCGACTTGCCAAGAGGGCTGAAAATACCCCTTTGGCCTCTTACATAAGGTGCAACAAGGCTGGTCCAGCCTTACAGCGCTTTGACAAGCTGCCGAACCCCAGTGTTCAGCAAGATTGGAGAACGACATGCCTGCCGTGCAGGAAACTATCGATCAGGTTCGTCAAATCGACGTTGACCAGTATAAATACGGTTTTGAAACCATCATCGAAATGGACAAGGCACCCAAGGGCCTGTCCGAAGAGATCATCCGCTTCATTTCGGCCAAGAAGAATGAGCCGGAATGGATGCTGGAATGGCGTCTTGATGCTTATCAGCGCTGGTTGACGATGGAAGAGCCCACTTGGGCGCGCGTCGATTACCCCAAGATCGATTTCAACGACCTGTATTATTATGCAGCGCCAAAGAACCAGACTGGCCCCATGTCGATTGACGATGTCGATCCTGAACTGCTGCGCACCTATGAGAAGCTAGGCATTCCGTTGCGTGAGCAGGAAATGCTGGCGGGCGTGCAGAAATCGAAGATCGCCGTTGATGCGGTGTTCGATTCGGTTTCGGTCGTCACCACCTTCAAGGAAGAGCTGAAGAAGGCCGGCGTGATTTTCATGTCGATTTCCGAAGCGATTCGCGAATACCCTGAATTGATCAAGCAGTATCTTGGTACGGTTGTGCCAACCACGGACAATTTCTACGCGACCATGAACGCTGCCGTGTTCACCGACGGGTCGTTCGTGTACGTTCCAAAGGGTGTTCGCTGCCCCATGGAATTGTCCACCTACTTCCGCATCAATGAAAAGGGTACGGGCCAGTTTGAGCGCACCTTGATCATTGCCGAGGAAGGCGCTTACGTGTCCTATCTTGAAGGCTGTACGGCGCCGCAGCGCGATGAAAACCAGCTTCACGCTGCTGTGGTTGAGTTGATTGCGCTGGACGATGCAGAAATCAAATATTCGACCGTTCAGAATTGGTATCCGGGCGACAAGGACGGCAAGGGCGGTATCTACAACTTCGTGACGAAACGCGGCGATTGCCGTGGCAAAAACTCGAAGATTTCGTGGACTCAGGTTGAGACCGGCTCGGCTATCACATGGAAATATCCGTCCTGCATTCTGCGCGGTGATAATTCCCGTGGCGAGTTCTACTCGATTGCGGTGTCCAACGGTTACCAGCAGATCGATTCCGGCACCAAGATGATCCATCTTGGCAAAAACACCTCCAGCCGCATTGTGGCCAAGGGTATTGCAGCCGGATTTTCGCAGAATACGTATCGCGGGCAGGTTTCGGCCCATCGCCGTGCGACCAACACGCGGAACTTCACACAGTGCGATTCGCTGCTGATTGGCGACAAGTGCGGTGCGCATACCGTGCCGTATATCGAAGCCAAGAATTCGACTGCGCAGTTTGAGCACGAGGCGACGACATCGAAGATTTCCGAGGACCAGCTGTTCTACTGCTTGCAGCGCGGTATTCCTGAGGAAGCGGCGATTGCGCTGATTGTGAACGGCTTTGTCAAAGAGGTCATTCAGGAACTGCCTATGGAATTTGCGGTGGAAGCGCAGAAACTGATCGGCATTTCGCTGGAGGGGTCGGTTGGCTGACGCCAACCACCTCCTGTTGATCCTGTTATTATGTGAAGAGATACACTATGCTTGAAATCAGAAACCTGCACGCCAAGATCGCCGATACCGACACGGAGATCATCCGAGGCCTCAATCTCACCGTGAAAGCGGGCGAAGTTGCCGCCATTATGGGCCCCAACGGTTCCGGCAAGTCCACATTGTCCTACATTCTGTCTGGCCGCGAAGACTATGAGGTCACCGAGGGTGACATTCTGTATAACGGGGAGAGCATTCTCGAAATGGATGCCTCAGAACGTGCTGCCAGCGGCATTTTTCTGGCGTTTCAGTACCCGGTGGAAATTCCCGGCGTTGCGACCATGCAATTCTTGAAGGTCGCGATGAATGAGCAGCGCAAGTATCGCGGTGAAGACGAACTGACGACACCGGAATTCATGCGCCGCGTGAAAGAGGCTGCCGCCGACCTCAGGATTGCGCCCGAAATGCTGCGTCGCCCCCTCAATGTCGGCTTTTCCGGCGGCGAGAAGAAGCGTGCGGAAATTCTGCAGATGGGTCTGCTGGAGCCGAAGCTTTGCGTGCTTGACGAGACCGACTCCGGTCTCGATATCGACGCGCTGAAGATCGTGTCCGATGGCGTAAATGCGCTGCGCTCGCCGGATCGTGCGTTCCTCGTCATAACTCACTATCAGCGCCTGCTGGAGCATATCGTACCGGATACGGTTCACGTGCTCTATAAAGGTCAGGTCATCAAGACCGGTGACAAGACCTTGGCCATGGAACTGGAAGCAAACGGTTACGCTGATATTATCGGCGCGGCTGCTTGAAGGAGGTGTCGCTCGTGAACATCGCTACACCCATTCTAACGCCGATCAAGCTGACCGCTGCGGAAACAGCGCTGGTCGACGCCTTTACGCGTCAGGTCGGCGAGCTGCCCGGCGATGGCATGGTGCTGGTCGCCCGCGACAATGCGCTGGACGGCATTAAGACTGAAGGCTTGCCAACGCGCCGGGTTGAATCCTGGCACTATACGGACTTGCGCGCCCTGTTGCGCGCCATTCCAGCCGACACGAACGCTCCGTTTATCGAGCAGCGTCCGGGTTTGGTATCCAATGCTTTCGTTTTGCCTGTGCTGAACGGCAAGCCGGATGTGAAAACGTCCATCGACGGCGTGACCATTGGTTCGTTCCGCGATCGTCTTATGTCTGACGATCACGCCCACATTGAGCCGCGTGGCAGCGACGACGCCATTGGCCGGATCAATACGAGCTTTGTGCGGGACGGTCTGGTCATTGACATCGCCGATGGTACGACCCTCGAGCGGCCGTTGGAACTGCAACTGTCCCAGTCTGCTGGACAGAGCCATATGCGCTTTGCTGTGTCGTTCGGTGCGCAGACCAAGGGTACGGTCATCGAGCGGCACAGTTCGCTGAGTGATGATGCCAGCCTCGTATCATCTGTCAGTGATGTGGTCGTTGGTGATGGCGCAGACATCCTCTGGATCATCTTTCAAGCGCAGGGACCGGTCGATACGCATCTGGCGCAGATGAACTTCAAGCTCGGTGCCAATGCAAAGCTCACGCTCTATGTGATCAACACCGGTGGCAAGCTGGTTCGCCAGGAAGTGCACGGCGTAACCGTGGGTGAGGGGTCGGATTTCCAGATGCGCGGCATCAACCTTCTAGGTGGTGATACGCATACGGATGTGACGTTTACGCTCGGCCACGACGTGCCCAACACCACGTCAACAGAGATAATCCGTAATGTGATCTTCGACCGCGCCCGTGGCGTGTTTCAGGGTCAGATTCGGGTGGCACCGGATGCGCAGAAGACTGATGCGCGCATGGCTTGCAACACATTGTTGATGTCGGATGACGCAGACTTTTCAGCCAAACCGGAACTGGAAATCTTTGCTGACGACGTTCAGTGTGGTCACGGCGCGACCGTCATCGATATCAATGCCACGCATCTTTATTACCTCATGGCACGCGGCATTCCCGAGAACAAAGCCCGTGGATTGCTGATCAACGCTTTCGTTGCAGAAATTGTTGAAGAACTGGACGACGAGCAATTGGTGGAAGCGTTGGAAGACGTTATTTCGGCATGGCTCGATAAGCACGCCTGATTGGAGGGCATTCTCATGGATCATCTCGCGCCGACCGGCTTCTACGACGTGGACGCGATACGCCGGGATTTTCCAATTTTGTCCCGTACGGTGCATGGGAAGCCTCTCGTCTACCTCGATAACGGCGCTTCGGCGCAGAAGCCGCAGGCCGTTATCGACGCAGTTACCCATGCCTATTCCAACGAGTATGCCAATGTGCATCGCGGCCTGCATTTCCTGTCAAATGCTGCAACGGATGCCTATGAAGCTGCGCGTGAAAAGGTCCGGCATTTTTTGAATGCCGGAAGTGTGGATGAAATCATCTTTACGAAGTCTTCAACCGAGGCCATCAATACGGTGGCTTACGGATACGGCATGCCCAACATCGGCAGTGACGATGAGATTGTCCTCTCAATCATGGAGCACCATTCCAACATTATTCCTTGGCATTTTATTCGCGAACGTCAGGGTGCCAAGCTTGTCTGGGTTCCGGTAGATGACGATGGTGCGTTCCACATTGAAGACTTCACCAAAAGCTTGACGGACCGCACAAAGCTGGTGGCCATAACCCATATGTCCAATGCCTTGGGCACGGTTGTGCCGATCAAGGAGATTTGCCGAATCGCCCATGAGCGCGGCATCCCGGTGCTGGTGGATGGCAGCCAGGCGGCGGTCCATATGCCGGTGGATGTGCAGGATCTCGACTGCGACTGGTATGTGATGACAGGCCACAAACTGTATGGTCCATCCGGTATTGGCGTGCTTTACGGCAAGAAGGATCGCCTCAAGCAGATGCGTCCCTTCATGGGGGGCGGTGAAATGATCATTGACGTGTCCGAGGATGCGGTCACGTACAATGACCCGCCGCATCGGTTCGAGGCCGGTACACCGCCGATTGTGCAGGCGATTGGGCTTGGTGCGGCACTGGACTACATGGACGGAATTGGGCGCACGGCAATCGCCGCGCACGAACTGGACCTGACGCGTTACGCGCACGAGCGGCTATCCGCCATCAACGCACTCAGAATTTTTGGCAATGCGCCGGGAAAAGGCGCAATCTTCTCCTTCGAGATTGAAGGTGTTCATGCGCATGACATTTCCATGGTGATAGATCGCGCTGGTGTGGCCGTGCGTGCCGGAACACATTGCGCGCAGCCGCTCTTGAAACGATTTGGTGTAACCTCCACATGCCGGGCGTCATTTGGGCTCTATAATACCAGAGCGGAAATTGATAAACTGGCTGACGCGCTGGATTACGCGCGCACATTTTTTGCCTGAAAGGAGGCCATGATGAGCCTCGACGACAACGATATTGACACATTCGACGCCCGCGATGGGCTGGTGGAATCCAACATTCCGCCAGAGGAACTGGCACGGTTGAGCGACGATATCATCTCGGCGCTGAAGACGGTCTATGATCCTGAAATCCCGGCGGATATTTTTGAGCTCGGTTTGATTTACAAAATCGATATCGAAGAGGATCGAATTGTGAAAATTGCCATGACGCTGACTGCTCCCGGCTGTCCGGTTGCGGGCGAAATGCCGGGCTGGGTAGAAAATGCCGTGGGCGCCGTTGAAGGTGTTTCAGGCGTTGAAGTCAGTATGACATTCGATCCGCCGTGGACACCGGACCGGATGTCGGAAGAAGCCCAGGTCGCTGTCGGCTGGTACTAGAGCGTTTCCAGTGAAAACAGAGTCGTTTTCACGTCCGGATAATGCGAAAAGTAAAGAATCCAGAGCATTTCCGGTGAACCCGTGTTCACCGGAAATGCTCTAGTAAGATGACTTAAGCACCGGGCCTTGAACCCGGTTGTTAGGGAGATTGAATTTATGGCTTTTGCAGTCATGACACTGACGGATGCGGCGGCAGATCGTGTCAACGCCATCGTTGCCAATTCTGGCGCGGACGCGCTCGGTATTCGCGTCGGCATCAAAAAAGGTGGCTGCGCCGGGATGGAATATGCCATTGATCTGGTAACCGATGCCGCGACAAAAGGCGATCTGATCGAACGCAATGGCGCGAAGGTCTGGGTCGCGCCGGAAGCCGTCCTGTACCTGTTGGGTACACAAATGGACTTCGAAATCACCACCTTGCGGTCCGGTTTTACATTCCACAATCCGAATCAGACATCGGCCTGCGGCTGCGGTGAGTCGGTTGAACTGAAGCCTGCCGATCTGGCGGCACTTGCCGCCAAGGGCGATGCGGTCGTTCGCGTCAGCTAGAGCATTTCCAGTGAAAGTGGGGCTACTTTCGCGCCCGGACAGTGCTCTAACCCCTTTCTCATCATCAATATAAAAATGGCTCCGTTTCCGGAGCCATTTCTGTTTATTCCGCAGCCTGCGCATACTCCTCCACCGGAGGGCACGAGCACACGAGGTTGCGGTCTCCATAGACATTGTCGACACGGTTGACCGGAGACCAGTACTTGTCCACGCGGAATGCGCCCGGCGGATAGCAGGCCTGTTCACGTGAATACGGGCGGTCCCACTCTCCGACAAGATCCTCCACAGTATGGGGAGCATTTTTGAGCGGGTTGTTCGCCGGGTCCATGCGTCCCTCTTCAATATCCCGTGCTTCCTCACGGATCGCAAGCATCGCTTCGCAGAACCGGTCGATTTCGGCTCGGGTTTCCGATTCAGTCGGCTCGATCATTAGCGTACCAGCAACCGGCCAACTCATCGTCGGAGCGTGGAAACCGCAGTCGATCAGACGCTTGGCCACGTCATCGACTGTCACACCGGCAAGCTCCACGAGCGGGCGGGTATCGATGATGCATTCGTGCGCGACCCGTCCCTTTGCCGAGGCATACAGAACCGGATAGGCATCCTTCAAACGGGCTGCGATGTAGTTGGCGTTCAGAATCGCCACCTTCGTTGCCTGCGTCAGACCTTCTCCGCCCATCATCAGGCAGTAGCTCCAGGAAATCGGCAGGATGGACGCCGATCCGAACGGCGCAGCCGATACGGCACCTTCTTCACCTGTGACTGGGTTGGTCGGCAGGAATGGTGCCAGATGAGCTTTGACGCCGATGGGTCCCATTCCCGGGCCACCGCCGCCGTGCGGGATGCAGAATGTCTTGTGCAGGTTCAAATGGCTGACATCCGAGCCAATATCGCCGGGACGAGACAGTCCCACCATGGCGTTCATATTGGCGCCATCGAGATAGACCTGCCCACCATGCTGGTGGACAATCTCACAGACTTCGCGAACATTCTCCTCAAACACGCCGTGGGTGGAAGGATAGGTGATCATGCAGCAGGAGAGATTGGCCGCATGCAGATCCGCCTTCTGGCGAAAATCATCCATGTCGATGTCGCCATTCTCGCTTACCTTGATGACGACGACTTTCATGCCCGCCATCTGGGCAGAGGCCGGGTTGGTGCCATGTGCGGAAGTCGGGATCAGGCAGACATCCCGATGCGTATCACCGCGTGAAAGGTGATAGGCTCGAATGGTCAACAGACCGGCATATTCCCCTTGAGCACCGGAGTTTGGCTGCATCGATATCGCATCGTAACCAGTGATCGCGCAGAGCTTCTGCGACAGATCATCGATCATATGCTTGTAGCCCTTGGCCTGATCGGCTGGCGCATAGGGGTGAATGTCGCTGAATTCAGGCCAGGTAATCGGCAGCATTTCGGCTGTCGCGTTCAGTTTCATCGTGCAGGATCCGAGCGGGATCATGGCTCTGTCAAGCGCCAGATCGCGGTCTGACAGCCGACGAATGTAGCGCGTCATCTCACTTTCCGCCCGGTTCATATGGAAGATCGGGTGGGTGAGATACTCGCTTTTGCGCAGCATGGACTGTGGCAGGCGGTAATCCGGTGTGAAGGCATCGACGCTGAAATCGCCACCAAAGGCGCGCCACACGGCTTCCAGATGGATGGGGCGCGTGCGCTCATCCATGCTGATGCCGATGCGGTTGTCCCCGATCTTGCGCAGGTTGATGCCTTCCGCAACGGCTGCCTTGAGAATGGCACCCTGCAGGCGACCGACATCAACGGTGATTGTATCGAAGAAAGTTTCGGGCTCCACCGAATATCCCAGCGCTTCCAGACCCTTTGCGAGGCGCACCGTTTTTTGGTGGACGCTCTGCGCAATGGCCTTGAGGCCCTTTGGTCCGTGGAACACGGCATACATGGAAGCCATGACAGCCAGCAGAACCTGTGCCGTGCAGATGTTGGATGTGGCCTTTTCGCGACGAATATGCTGCTCGCGGGTTTGAAGCGACAGGCGATAGGCGCGGTTTCCGCGCGCATCGACCGACACGCCAACCAGCCGGCCCGGCATGGAGCGCTTATGGGCGTCCTTCACGGCCATATAGGCCGCATGCGGCCCGCCATAACCGACCGGTACGCCAAAGCGCTGTGTGTTGCCGATGGCTATGTCTACGTCCATCTCGCCCGGCGATTTCAGAAGAGCAAGAGCCAACGGATCAGCGGCGATAACAGCCAAAGCATTCTGCGCGTGGAGCTGCGCGATAATCTCGCTCAAATCCCGGACATGACCATAGGTGCCCGGATACTGGAATATGGCGCCGAACACGGCCAGATTGGCAA
Source organism: Rhizobium sp. CFBP 8762 (assembly GCF_014841565.1). Classification (GTDB taxonomy): domain Bacteria; phylum Pseudomonadota; class Alphaproteobacteria; order Rhizobiales; family Rhizobiaceae; genus CFBP-8762. Next base: position 109,634 of record NZ_JACYUD010000003.1, on the reverse strand, counting down.
GATCGGTCTCGGGGTTGCCGACAACGATGGTCCAGCCAAGCGGCTCCGCTCGGGTTTTCAGTAGAGAGATGGTTTGGGGATGGCAGTGCGCATCCACAAAGAAGGTCGTTGCCTTGGATTTTGAGATGCGCTCGGCCATGGCCATGGCTTCTGCGGCCGCCGTTGCTTCGTCCAACAGCGATGCGTTGGCGATATCGAGACCCGTCAGATCGCAAATCATCGTCTGGTAATTCAGCAACGCTTCCAGACGCCCCTGACTGATTTCCGGCTGATACGGTGTGTAAGCGGTATACCAGGCGGGGTTTTCCAGAATGGTGCGCTGAATGACGGGTGGCGTGATGGTGCCGTAATAGCCCTGACCGATGAGGGATACCAGACGCTGGTTCATGTTGGCGGTTTCGCGCAACGTATCCAGTGCTTCGCGCTCCGTCAGAGCGGGTCCCCATTGCAACGGTGTCTTCTGGCGAATGGACGCTGGGACGGTGTCGTTGATCAGCGCATCGAGACTATCGTAACCAATGGTTTCCAGCATTCCGGCCATCTCATCGGGTGAGGGGCCGATATGGCGGCGATTGGCAAAATCATAGGGTGCGTAATCGGTAAACGCGAAGTCGCTCGGCGTGGTCATCAGGCCACAAGCTCCTTGTAAGCCGCTTCATCCATCAGGCTTTCGACAGCCTTGGGATCAGCGAGTTTCAATTTGAAAAACCAGCCTGTGCCCTGCGGGTCTGTGCTGATCAGCGTCGGATCGGCGACGATGGCGTCGTTGACCTCGGTAATTTCACCATCCAGTGGACAATAGACATCGGAGGCTGCCTTGACCGACTCGACCGTTGCAGCGCCATCACCCTTGGAAAAAGTGCTGCCAGCTTCCGGCAGTTCAACAAACACCAGATCACCCAGTTGGTTGGCGGCGTGAACGGTGATGCCAACGGTGGCAATATCGCCGTCAAGCTTCAGCCATTCATGTTCTTCGGTAAATTTGAGCATGAGCGTGTACGTCCTATCAACGTTTGTAGGTGGGAGTGATAAAGGGCAAGGCGGTTACGGTAACCGGCAGGTATTTGCCGCGAACCTCTGCAAATAGATGAGTACCATCAGCTCTGTGCGCGGTGGCGACATAACCCATAGCAATGGGGTGGCCGACGCTGGGGCCGAAGCCACCGGATGTAACAACACCAACTTTCTGCTCGCCATTCGCGTCTGCGTAGAGTGGTGCGCCTTCGCGCACAGGGGCCTTGCCTTCCGGCTTCAAGCCCACGCGGGTACGGGATGGCTGATTGTTGAGTTCGGTCAGGATACGGTCAGCGCCTGGAAAGCCGCCTGCACGATCTCCGCCGTTGCGGCGCACCTTCTGCATCGCCCATTTCAGATTGGCCTCAACAGGTGACGTCGTCTCATCGATATCGTGGCCGTACAGGCACAGCCCTGCTTCCAGACGCAGCGAATCGCGCGCGCCTAGTCCGATAGGCAGCACATCCGGATGTTCCAGCAAAAGCCTGGTCAGCATATCCGCAGATTCAAGCGGCATCGAAATCTCAAAGCCGTCTTCGCCAGTGTAGCCCGACCGCGATATGACGCAGTCGACATCGTGCAGGCTGGCTGACACCACATCCATAAACCGCATGGCGCTGACGTCAGCCCAAAGCTCGGACAAGACTGCCTCCGCCCGTGGGCCTTGCAAGGCAACGAGTGCGCGATCCAGCATGGTAACGGAACAGGCTGGGGTGAGATTGGCGGACAAATATTGAAAATCGGCATCCTTGCAACCGGCATTCACCACCAGAAACAGGTGGTCTCCACGGTTTGCAATCATCAGATCGTCCAGAATGCCGCCGGTGTCGTTTGTCAGCAGTCCGTATCGCTGCCGTCCGGGTTCAAGGCCCGCAATATCCACAGGGATCAAGGCTTCCAGAGCAAGCGCGGCATCCGAAAGGTTTCCGCTGTGCGGCTTGACGATAATCTGGCCCATATGGGAAACATCGAACAGACCAGCACTTGCACGTGTGTGCAAGTGCTCTTTCATCACCCCGGTAGGGTACTGAACCGGCATATCATAGGCAGCAAAAGGAACCATGCGCGCCTCTAGCGACACATGAAGGGCATGCAACGGTGTTGTCTTGAGTTGTTCGGGCGTTTGATGTTCAGCCAATACAGACCTCCGGCAGATGTGCTTTCGCACGGGCTCATTCTCAGGCGCGGTCGCGCCGGTACGTATGAGCCCCCTCTGTCTGCGGTGCCTGAGATTGTTATCCCTTCGGCGGATTTTTGGGTGCCAAAAATCACTCTCCAGAGTGTGTCTGTGCTTGCTGGTCCTTTTGCCTGAGAGTTTCCGGGGCGGTTGCTCCTTCGGCACCAGATCGAACTGGATTCTCCCAACAAGTCAAAAGCAGATAGACCTGAAAGCCGCGCATTGGCAAGAGCCTATGTCGCAATGGAACAGCTTTTTGTCGCGCGGCTGAACTGTCTAAATCGAAGACTCGAACTCTTCGTAAAGTCGTTGCGCTTCCCTGCGGGTTCTTTGGGGCAAATAGGTATCGCGCTTTAGTAACGAGAAAGCCATGTGCGGAGCACATCTAACAGGTGGTGACAAAAGTTGAAAACCGGGCGCTTTTTCCCTGTTGCTCAATTTTGCAAGCGTGGTTGCCTCATCGGTTGGGCCGTCACCGCGCACACGGGCAGACGGACGAATGGCTTCTGCAGCGTATGCGGCCGTTGTTGCCGAAACCGTAAACACCTGCGTCATAGCACACCGTACCTTCCGACCCTGTCACTACCTTATATTAGTATTAGCAGAAAATTAACCTTTTAAATACTATTTCTTCGATTTGGCTCCGCGTTTCTTTTCAACGGGTGCAACAGCTTCAACCTTGTCGCCTTCCTGCGCCAGTCGCATTGCCTTCAAGCGGGCGGTCTTCTTTTCCCGTTCCGTTTTCTGCTGGTCATTGATCGCCATCGCGGCGGCATGCGTTACAGCCGCCTTCGTCTCCCCGGCGCTGCTTTTGCGCTGCTTCAAGGGCTCGTCGTTTACGGCATTGTCGTCGCCACTCATGGTCATTTCTCTCCCAATGATGTCGTCTTGAACGACGAACTTTATATGAATGTGTGCTTGGTTGGCAAATTATGGAGCTGTCTGGTTTGTCTCTAGTGGCTTTACATCATTGGCCGTGTCGCCCGGATGCGAGAACATGACATAGGCAATCCCAATCGCACACGCGGCAGCAAACAAAGCTATTACAAACAGACCAAAGTTATTTTTCAGCATAAAGTGTTCCTTTTTATGCATAACTAAAAAACAGGTAAATTGTTCCCCTTAGCCACGCATAGAGAAGCCCGGCGGGTAATCACCAGCCGGGCTTCGATCACCACAGATTGTGTCAGTCCTGCTTTTTAGAACTTGACCGACAGGTTCAGCGCTGCACCGTTGCGGCGTGTACCATCGCCGAATTGGCCCTTATAGGAAACGCCAAGTTTTGCATTTGTGCTGATGTCGAAATCCACGCCCGCTTCCACGATGGCCGCATTTTTGGCAATCGGCACGCCTGCAACGGTAAAGGCATCACCGCCTGCAAAACGATGGGTGGACAGTGGCGTGGTGTCACCATAGGCATGACGCCATCCCAGTGTGCCCACAAGGCTTGCTTTCTGCTGTCCGAGATTGAGGTCGGTTGACGCGCGTACACCCACGGTCGTGAAGGTGGTGTCGGTGTTGTCACCCCGTACCCGCAGGGCACCGAGGCCACCTTCCTCGGTAAAGGAATCGGTGTTCAGGCGAACATGAGCCAGTGACACGAACGGTTCGATAACAGCCTGTTGCGTGTTGAACCGGTATCCCAGTTCACCGAACGCCTGGAAGGTATCGGCGTCGTAATCGTTTCGCAACTGGCTGGACAGGCCCGGTATCGCAACGGTCCGTGTTCCATCAATATCGTGGAATGTATAGGCCAGTCCCGACCGGAACGATACAGCGCCCCACTCTCCGCTGCCATAGACACCCAGATGAATGTTGTCACTGTCGCCGTTCGAGCGTCTTGCATCGACGTCAAAGCTGGAGCGTGTATACCCAAACAGGGCGCCTAGCCGCCAGTTGTCGCTGACCGGCGCATCGCCACCAACAATGATGCCGCGAGCATCATGGTCCATTTCCGAGGCGTTTCCATCACCGTCCACAGTGCCCCATTCACCCACGGCATACGACCATGCAGCCGGTTCTGCGGTTCCGGAGGCTGTGTAGAGGCGGCTGTACACCGCGTCACGGACGATATGGCTGTCGTCGATCAAGGCGGTTTTTGTCGAGGCGTGAATTTCGCCGGAGAGTTGGTCGAAGCTGTTCCGAATCAAAGCACCGTTACCCGGCAGGGCGACGATGGCGTCGTAAATCGCGTTCCCCATCCCGAGGCTTTCAAGACCGCCAGCGGTTGCGATCTGATTACGGGTCAGGCCAACATCGGTGAACGAGATGTTGTTGCGCACCAGCGACAGGGTGACTGTATCGGCAGTGTAGCCGAGGATCGGGTCCAGAAACGCAAAGACCGAGGTTGCGCCACCAAACTGACCGACCACGCCGCCATCAGCGGTCAGGATCGTGTAGGTGCTGACTGGCCTGTAGTTTCCGGTCGTTCCGACATGCACAACCGATGCGCCGTTTAAGGTCGCCACGCCGTCAACCGTGACGAGATCTGATGCGGTACCTTCGGGGTCTACTTCAACCTCGTAGCTTGAACCCGGCGTGAATGTCAGATCTCCTGCCACCTGCAATGTGCCGATTGAATTGCCGGGTGCTATCGTGCTGCCGGCATTCAGCAGGACGCTGCCAACAGTACCATTTCCGTGCAGGCGCGCACCGTTTTCAACAGTCAGCAGCGATGAGGAGGCGAGCGAGCCCCCGGCAATGACATCCAGAATTCCGGATGCAACCTGTGTCTGGCCTGTATAGGTGTTGGCGCCTGTAACAGTCAGTATGCCGCTTCCGGCTTTTATCAAGGAGCCAGTCCCGCCAACGCCGGTGTTCAGCACGATATTGTCTGAACGGTTATAGATCAGCGTTCCATTGTTCTCGACAGTATTGTTGAAGCCATTTGCGTTCAAGAAGCCTATCGTGCCGCCATTTCCCAGTTGCAGGGCGCTGCCAGTGCCGATTCTCACAGTGCCTGTGGTCAGGTTTTGACCGGTAAGCACCAGTGTGCCTGCGCCGGTTTGTTCGACGGTACCGTCGCCGGTGATAACGCCGCTATACAGTGCGTTGCCGGCGGCATTGAAGATCAAGGTCCCGTCGTTGCTGACATCGCTGACAATTGACCCGCCCCCGCCGCCATTGCCGACTTGGAGCGTGGCGGATTGCGAAACAGCTATCCCGCCAATGAAGGTGTTCGTGCCGCTCAATGTTTGAGTACCGTCAGCAATGGCCACTTGCCCAACGCCAGCGATGGTGCCGGAAAAGTCATCCGCAGCATTTTGCAAGGTCAGGGTCTTGTCCCCCAGCAAAACGCTGCCAGAGCCTGCAAGCGAGGCAATTTCCCCGTGGTCCGAGCCAGAAATATCGAACGTCCCATCTGCGATGATTCGGCTGGAGCTATTCAAGCGTCCGTCACCCGCCAGCGCCAGAGTGCCGGAGGCGATAGCCGTCTCTCCCGTGTAGGTATTGGCCCCGCTGAGTGTGAGGACGCCAAGACCTGCTTTTGTCAAAGCACCAACGCCGGTAATGGCGCGGGCAATGGTCGCAGTGTTGCCGAAAGTGTCGAAAGTGCCGCCTCCGGCGTTAAGCGTGATTGACCGTTTGTCGGCCAGATCAAAGCTGGAACCGAACCGCAATGTACCGCCGTTAAAGACGAGACCGCCTGACCCACTGCCCAGGCGACTATCAGCGGATATCTGTAGAATGCCGCGGTTGATCGTCGTTGTGCCTTCAAACCCGACGAGATCTTCCGGCAGCACAATACCGTCTACGGACCCCGTTGAGGACATGCGCACAGAAACCGGGCCTTGTTCACCATTGTTATAGCTGGTGGTCACCGCCACGTAACGGTTTCCCGAAACGAGCTGACTGGAGTAACTATAATTGTTTTCCACAAAGCCGGGGTCATCATCGCCGGTAATCAGGTTCGCTAGTGCATCGGCCGGGTTAAACGGCGCATAGAGAAATCCGTAGTTATCCAGCGCGCTGTCAGCAGAGATTTGCAGAACGCCATCGCCGATCGTTGTGAACGGCATTTGTATATAATTGACATTGGTGCCCGCCCGGCTCAGCCGTGGCGGTTGCGCGCGAATGTTGACACGATGATAGGTCGGCTGGTTGGTAAGGTCGCCTGAAAAAATGATATCGACATCTGCCTTGGACGATGCGGCAGGAAAGAATGCTGCGCTGGTGAGCAAAACACCGACAAGATGCGATGATTTTAGGGTTGGAAGGCGTGGTTTCGAACGAGATGACATGGAAATCCCCCTGTAAAGTCGTCCTTAACAGCAGGAAAACGATATCAGGATCAATTTGCCCGATGTGTTATGGGGGAGGCGGTTAGTACCCCTAAAGGACTAAGGGCGTCCGAATTGTCTGCTTACAGGTGGACGCGCGGGACGGAAAATACAGCTAGACCCAAGCCAGTCTTAGACGCCCGTGTCAGCGGCAGAAAACAATAAACCATTGAAAAGATTGGAGGCCTCGCCCGGAATTGAACCGGGGTGCAAGGATTTGCAGTCCTCTGCGTCACCACTCCGCCACGAGGCCTCAGCTGTGCAACAGCTTCATGGCCGTTTAGACCGATTTTAAAAAGAGTGCAAGCGATCTGATGGGGGACACATCAATTTTCTGACGCGTCAGAACACAATATCCTAGCCTTTAGATAGAGCTTTGCGGCGACCCCACCATAAAGCAAGCTTTCGCCTGCGCCGACGAACGAATGCGAGATCGTTCGACAGAAGCAGAAGACCCAACGGCACCATCCAAAAGCCAAGGATCGGCAAAAAGCCGAGCAAGCCACCAAACACCAGCGCGACCCCGATACTGATACGGGCAATTCGGGACTTGGGGATCTTGATGCGTGCAGAACCGACATGCATGTGCCCGGTCGTCGCGTTGATGCCAAAAGCCGGTTTCTTTTTCATGTCTCTGCAATTCCCTGTTGTGCACACGTAGCTTTTGGCGCGGAAATGGGGATAAAGTGAGAGTAGGACAAGATATTTTGTTTTATTTTCAAATAGCCTCTTGGCAAATCGGAAAAGCCTTTGTATTAGCAGCATCACTTCTGCAGCGCAGCTCGCAGACGTTCCCTGGTAGCTCAGCGGTAGAGCATTCGACTGTTAATCGACAGGTCGCCGGTTCGAATCCGGCCCGGGGAGCCATTTTATCAACCACTGCATTCCGCAAAACGTGTTGATCTGACTTCCGTTTATGGTTGTTATCAAAAGTCAGAAGCTGCTTTATCCTACCGAATGCGAATTAGCCTGCTTTGTGGTCTTCTCGCCCGCTCTGTTGAATTACCGACGGTAAGAATAGACATCAGTTCGGTTATCGGATAACAGCCTCCATCGTCAAAGTATTAGCAGCATACAAACCAAATGGCCGATTTGTAGTGCGCTAATATAGAATTCAATCATCCATAAAGTATGCGCACATCGGTGGAAGATTATGAATTGGAAATGTTGAGTTGCTTAATTTCATTCCGCATCACCATCTCATCATCGAATTGACGAAAAGGGATTTTGCCAGCCGATATAGCGGTTCGTTTGCTGGTATCATCTGGTCGTTTATTCAGCCACTGTTTCTGCTTGCGGTCTATACCACAGCGTTCGGATTTATCTTGAAAGCCCGGTGGGGTGCCACGGGGTCAACGTCCGAGTACGCTTTGATCCTGTTTTCAGGTTTGATAATTTTCAATTTGTTCTCAGAGTGCCTGACAAAATCCAGTTCGCTTGTCTTGGCAAATCCGAATTTCGTCAAAAAAGTCGTCTTTCCTTTATGGATTCTGCCGCTTGTATCTGCGTTGAGTGCCATGACACACGCGCTGATAGCAATTCTGGTCTGGTTGCTGGGTTATATCCTGTTGTTCGGTCTGCCACATCTGACGTTCCTGTGGTTTCCAGTGGTTCTCCTCAGCTTCTTTCCTGTGTTGCTTGGCGTCGGTTGGTTGCTATCGGCCGTTGGTGTCTATGTGCGTGATATTGCGCAGGCCGCCGCCATGATCAGCCATACGCTTCTGTTTTTGACGCCGATTTTTTACAGCACAGCGATGGTACCGGAAGGTTTGCAGCGCGTTATCAGAATCAACCCGCTGACCTTTGTTGTCGATCAGTTCAGGGACGTCATGTTTTTTGGCAACGCGCCCGACTACGGCGGCCTGCTGGTGTATTTCGTATGCGCATCGGTTTTCGCAGCGCTGTGTCTGTATGTGTTCAACCGGTTGAGGCCAAGCTTCGCGGATATGGTGTAACAATGTCAGATATTGTCATTTCCGCGAAGAACATCAGCAAGTCGTTCAAAAGCTTTTCCAGCCCAACCGCGCGTTTTCTTGCACATCTGATGCCTTCGCGTGCGACCGGGTTAGAGGAAGTTCACGCCCTGAAGGACGTGACATTCGAGGTTAGAAAAGGGGATTCGCTTGCCATACTTGGCAGGAACGGCGGCGGCAAAAGTACGCTTCTGCAAATCCTTACCGGCACGCTTTCACCGACGCAGGGCGAGATCGTGGTTAAGGGAAGGGTATCAGCCCTTCTGGAGTTGGGAAGCGGCTTTAATCCGGAATACTCCGGACGCGACAACGTTATATTGAACGGCTTGTTGCTTGGCCTTCGCCGGGACGAGATACTGTTACGTTTTGGCGAGATCGAGGCGTTTGCCGATATCGGCAATGCGATCGACCGCCCGGTCAAGACCTATTCCAGCGGTATGATGATGCGGCTGGCGTTTGCGGTTCAGGTCATCTGTGATCCGGAAATTCTGATTATTGACGAAGCGCTGAGCGTAGGTGATTTCTTTTTTCAGCAAAAATGTCTCGCATACATCCGTAGCCTGAAGGAAAAAGGCGTCACTCTTCTCTTCGTGTCTCACGACATGGGAGCCGTCCGAGACATTTGCGATCGAGGCCTTTATCTAAGCCATGGTCATTTGGTGTACGATGGCGATAATCTCACCGCCATACGCTATTACCTGCAGGGGGATAGCGTTATCCCTGCGGAAGAGGCGCCGCGTGAGCGGACAACGACACAAACGCCCAACGAGAAAAGCAAGGTTATTGCTGAAAACAGTGTTTGGACGATAGATCCCTCGCAGGAAGCAGCCGCACAGGAACATGCAGTTGTGACATCGGTCACGCTTTACAGCAACCAACAGGCTGTTGCCGCAATAGACATGGATAGCTGGGTGACGGTGCGCATAGCGTGCCGGGTGCTTGTCGCTGGACAATATCACGTCCATTTCGAAATCAAGAACAAGCAGAACCAGATCGTGTTCTCGGTCGGAAGCCAGAACTTGAATTTGTCTGCGCCGACGTTCGATGTTGGGGATGAGATGCTCTTCGATCTGGATATACAGTTTGCGTTCGAAGCCGGAGAGTATGCGTTCTGCGCGCAAATTGTACAGCCAGCTACGGATCACACAACCGGCATTATGGTGGACAAGACACCTTGGATTGGTCCGATACCGGTTCACTGGGACTATTACAGCAATAAACCGCGTTTCTTCGGGTTATTTGGTGCAAACTGCACAGGTAAATTTGCCTGATCCTGAAATCGTCTGAATTGGTATTCAATAAACAAATCGCAACGCGGTAGGAGTGAGTTTTGGGCGCGGTACATTTTTCCCTGGATATGGAGTTGATTGCTGCTCTGAAAAAGAGCGTGCAGTTGGATGTCTTCTGTGAAACAGGGACCTTTGAAGGTGACACTGCGTCTGACGTAGCTGAGCGCTTTGCGCGCGTTTACACGGTGGAACTGTCGGAACAACTGTATGATCGCGCCGCTGCCCGGCTTCAGCCCTATTCAAATATCGAGGTGATTCATGACGAGTCGGCGGCGGCGTTGACGCGCCTTCGCGATACGTTATCGGATCAGTCGGTACTCTATTGGCTGGATGCTCATTGGTGCGTTGCCGAGGATACAGCCGGGGAAATGTCGCAGTGTCCATTGCTCGACGAACTGGACGCTATCGGAACGCTGAACGCAAAGTCTGTCATTCTGATCGACGATGCCCGTTTGTTTCTTGGTCCGCCCTTGGCTCCGCATGAGATATCGGCATGGCCGAGTTTCGATCAGGTGTCCGTGCGCCTGCGCTCGCTGAGTTCGACACACAAACTGATGGTCATCAACGATGTCATCATGTTTTTTCCGCCGGAAGCTGAGGGCGATATTGTTGCGTACGGGCAGGCCAACGGCACAGATTGGCTGCAGGTACACCATTTCTACAAAACCCATCAGACGTTACATGATGATCTTCTCATGAAAGAAAACGTCATCAATGAACAAACGGCTGCTGTTGAACGACTGTCGAGTGAATTGGTCACAGTGCGGTCCGTACTAGAGCGTGTTAAACTGGTAAATCAGCAACTTAGGTCGGAGTTAAAAAATAAGGCACTGGTCGCTGGAAATATTAGCGACACCATTGATCGCCTCAAGGAACTCGACGAGCGCCGCGATACAGCGTTTTACCGTATTATAGCGGACCGGGAAGACTTGATCGCAAAAAATGACCGATCGCGATTGACATCATTGGGGATTCTTGCGAAAGGTCTGCCCCGGTTGCGTAAAGTGGCACGCGTTTCCGTCAGCCCTATCAGGAGGGTGATGCATCGCACCAAGTTGATTCTTCAGCCGCGACTGGGGAACCTCAACCAATATGCACCGCGTCCAATGCAGACGGAGACGACATGGCCGAGATTGTCGAACCCCGAGCAATGCCCGAAAATTTCGGTGGTTACACCGTCGTACCAGCAAGCTGATTATATTGGGCGAACAATTCGAAGCGTAACGGACCAGGGCTACCCGAACCTCGAACTGTTTGTTCAAGATGGTGGATCCAAGGATCATACGGTTCAGGTTCTTGAAGAAAACGACCATCTGTTAACGGGTTGGGTGTCGGAACGGGATACGGGTCAATCGCAGGCGATCAACCGTGGTTTCAGCCGGACGACCGGCGATATCATGGCCTGGCTCAATTCGGATGATCTTTTGCTTCCAGGGTCGCTGAATACCGTCGCCGAGTTCTTTTCCAAACACCAGGAAATCGACGTTGTCTATGGCAATCGATTGCTGATCGATGAACAGGATCGGGAGATCGGTCGTTGGATCATGCCGGGGCACGATGGGGACGTGCTGTCGTGGGTTGACTATGTCCCTCAGGAAACGATGTTCTGGCGCCGCTCCGCCTGGGAAAAAGCAGGTGGACAGATCGATGAATCATTCCGGTTTGCGATGGACTGGGATCTGATCATTCGGTTCAGAGAGTCCGGTGCGCGTTTTGTCCATATTCCGCGTTTCCTTGGTGCGTTTCGTATTCACGAACATCAGAAGACGTCCGCCGCGATCAACAATATCGGCTTTGCTGAAATGAATCGCATTCGCGAACGTGTACTCGGCTATGTTCCGGACTCGGCCGAAATCCGAAAAAACATCGCGAAATTCATGGCAAAACATATCCTACTCGATTTGAAGTTACGGATAAAAAGAAGATTGTTTGGATTTATCAAATAGTATGACGAAACATTTTAATGTGCCTGTTTTCGACAAGCGAACATACCTTCTCGCAATAATACTGGTGCCTTTTATAGTGATGATGCCGGTTCTGATGCATCCCCATTATGGGCTGTTCAGCGACGCGCAACAACTGATAGTCGTGCCGCGAACGGTATTGTCCGGCATGCCGGGCTGGTTGACGCCATTGCTTCCGCTCAGTGACGGTCGGTGGAACCCGCTGTTTCATGGCCTTTCCGTACTGATTTATGCAATCGTCCCAGAATCGCCTTTTCCATTCTACGTTGCGCAACTGGTAATGTTGTGGGTGACCGTTCTTATCTTATCACACACCGTATATAAGCTGAACCATAAATACGCATATGCAATTCTGGCAATTGTTCTTTACTGCCTATCGTCATCGTTTTTTGAAAATTATTACACTTTGGACAAGGTGGAGCCTCGCATTGTCGTTTTTTCGGCCATGCTGTTTTTGTTCATCTATAAAAAAGCAGAGGAGATTGAACGATCAGTGCATTTGGAACGACCGCGACGAGCGTACTTCCTGATATTTTTTCTAACCTGTTGCGCAATTTTTTCAAAAGAAACAGGTGTTTTTCTCGTGGGCGCGTCAGGTGCTGTGCTGGTTCTGACCTATGTTTCAGGACCGCTGAAGATTTTCCGTAGATTTACACTGAAAACATTTCTGGTTCAGCTGATCGCGCTCATATTATTTTCCAGCCTGTTCAAGTTGTTAGCGGAGAGTAATAACTCCAATTATACGTCATACTCTTTAAATGCCTATATGATCGCCCGGAATGTCGCTTTTTACATGCGGTCATCTCCAGAGCTGATTGTATCCTGCATCGTGTCGCTGGCAATCGCGCGTTGGATCTTCAAAAAGCAGTTTCCACGAATCTCCAAAGCAAACCTGTACAGTCTGATGTGCCTAGTATGCGCATTCCTTGCCTATATGGCCGGGATAAGCTTGTGGCGCTGGCCGCTAGAATATTATCTGTTGCCAGCTCAGTACTTCAACATCGCTATCCTTTGCTGCGTATTGCCCCTTGCATTGACGTATGCAAAACAGTTTCATCGGATTAGCAGATACGCGCTCGTAATCTGCCTTGTCACGATATCGACAGGCTACGTTGCGTTCCGTTTGGCGGGAGGCGTTGCTATATTCGCGTTTGACGAGGTGAAGGATACTTTGGCAAAAGAGCTGTCCAAGCCGGAATATCGTGAGAGGAGGTTCATTGTCCCATTTGATAACCCGGGAAGTTCGGAGATAGCGCAGCGGCTGGAGTACTTCATCAACGCCGCACGGAAGCAAGAGGACGCAACCAGCCTATTCAACTTTTGGGAACTTCCGTCCGACAATCGTAAAAACCTGAACCGCTTTGATGGCAGCATTTGGTGGCCTTTACCGACGGCAGATCAGTTGGCTTCCGTTTCGAAAATCGATGAAGACGTCGTCATCTGGTCGTTCAGACCGTACACGCAACTTCTGAATTCAACTGTTGGAACGCCTGCGCAGGAACCTCATGCCTCATGGGACTTCAGTACGTTACGTCCAGGCGATCTTGTCCTGCTACCGACAGGGTTAAAATATTACGAGTTTTTCAAGGCGCGCGGACTGAGTATGCATGGTCGTACGCTGCAAGGGCTGATTTATGAAACAAAGCTGAATCTGACGAAAATAGATGAGGTGAGAAGCGGGATTGGATTGTCGATGAACTGGGACATAGTTGAGGTCAATTAGCAGCTTGATTGTGCATATTTGGAAATCCGTATGAACCGTAACTTAGCACAACTGGTAAAATTCGCTGTTGTAGGAGCGGTCAATACGGGGGTTGATTTTCTCCTATTCTATATATCCTACCGGCTGTTGTATCTCCCGCTGCTTTTCTCTAACCTTGTCGGGTACGGTGCAGCGGTAATCAACAGTTTTTTCTTGAACTCACTCTGGACATTCAAAGCCGAGCAGTCGTCAGCCCGACGACTAAATTTCGGGCGTTTTGTGTTGATCAATGGAGTAGGTTTTCTGATTTCCAGTGTTGTTGTACTTGCCTGTTCGCAAATCATGGCTGCCGAATTTGCGAAGTTGAGTTCCATCGTCTTGACGCTGTTCTGGAATTTTCTTGTAACGAAACGGTTCGGCTTCGCAGGAGTAAAAGCTGATGGCTAAGTTGCTGTCCGTGTTGGTGCCAATGTACAACGAAGCTGAGGTGATTTCGATTTTTGTCGATACACTTCGACCAATATTGGATGGCTTGCCGGTTGACTGGGAAATCATCTGTGTAAACGACGGAAGTACCGATAATACGCTGAAGATTGTTCGGGAAATGAGCGCAATCGATGATCGTATCAAGGTCCTCAACTTATCGCGCAATTTTGGCAAGGAAAGTGCTCTTACGGCAGCGTTGGATCATGCCCGCGGCGACGCCGTTATTCCAATTGACGCGGATTTGCAGGATCCGCCGCAGATTATTCCGCAGATGGTCGATTTGTGGCTGGCTGGTGTTGATGTCGTCAACGCAGTTCGAAGCAACCGGGATACCGATACGCGGATCAAGCGATTAACAGCGCGCTATTTCTACGTGTTGATGAATGCGATTTCTAACATAGATGTACCACAGAATGTGGGCGACTTTCGCCTCATCTCACGGCGCGTTCTAGACGTTTTGAACTCGATGAGAGAGCGTCGCCGGTTTATGAAGGGGCTTTTTTCCTGGGTCGGTTTTTCCAGCGCCAATGTCTTCTATGAGCGACAAGGCAGAGCTGCCGGCAAAACCAAATGGAACTACTGGCGCCTTTGGAACTTCGCAATTGAGGGAATTACATCTTTCAGTACGTTTCCGCTGAAGATTGCCACGTATTGCGGGTTCATGCTCGCCTTTATCAGCCTGACCTACGCTATTAATCTCACAGCCAATACGTTGATTGTCGGTACAGACGTGAAGGGTTATCCGTCGATCATGACTGCGGTTCTGTTTTTCGGCGGTGTTAATCTGATGTTTATTGGCATCGTTGGTGAGTACGTTGGTAGAATATATGAGGAAGTAAAGCAGCGTCCAATTTATATTCTTGAATCGTCCACAGGTTTTGATAAGAACTCGAACTAACAAAACAGAGTGGTTTAATAAGTTATGTCTAAAAAAGCGTTGATTACTGGCGTCACAGGGCAAGATGGGGCGTACCTTTCGGAATTTCTACTTGGAAAGGGCTACGAAGTTCACGGGATCAAAAGACGGTCATCGCTCTTCAACACGAACAGAATTGACCATCTGTATCAGGACCCCCATGATTCAGAGCGCAATTTTGTGCTTCACTACGGCGATATGACGGATTCATCGAGCCTCATTCGAATCATTCAACTCGTTCAGCCAGATGAGATCTACAATCTTGCGGCTCAGTCACACGTTGCAGTTTCCTTCGAGGAGCCCGAATATACGGCAAACTCCGATGCTCTGGGTGCGCTGCGTATTCTGGAAGCGATCCGTATCCTCGGCCTTGAGAAAAAGACGAAGTTTTATCAGGCTTCGACATCTGAACTCTACGGGCTGGTACAGGAAGTTCCGCAGCGCGAGACGACCCCATTCTATCCAAGGTCGCCTTACGCAGTTGCCAAGCTCTATGCGTACTGGATTACCGTCAACTACCGCGAAGCCTATGGAATGTACGCTTGTAACGGCATCCTGTTCAATCATGAAAGCCCGCTGCGCGGTGAGACCTTTGTGACGCGCAAGATCACACGTGCTTTGGCTCGCATCAAGCTTGGTCTTCAAGATTGCCTGTATCTCGGCAACCTCGACGCAAAGCGCGACTGGGGTCACGCTAAGGACTATGTTGAAATGCAGTGGCTGATGCTGCAGCAGGACGTTGCGGAAGATTTTGTGATCGCTACCGGAATTCAGTACAGTGTTCGTGAATTTGTCGAAGCGGCGGCACGGGAGGCCGGTATCAATATCACCTGGCGTGGTGAAGGTGTTGACGAGAAGGGCTACAACGAGCAGGGAGCCTGCATTGTTGCGGTGGACGAGCGCTATTTCAGACCAACTGAAGTTGAGACGCTTCTGGGTGACGCGCAGAAGGCCCGCGAGCTTTTGGGATGGGTTCCGAAAATTTCATTTGCTGAACTGGTCAGCGAAATGATGCGTGAAGACTTGAAGGCTGCTTCACGAGACGAACTTGTGAAGAAGCATGGCTTTTCTGCGTATAACTTCCACGAGTGATCATGTTGAAATCAGAGAAAATTTACGTTGCAGGACACAACGGGATGGTTGGTTCTGCAATTGTCCGTCGGTTGCAGTCTCTTGGCTACGACAATATTATCGTGAGAAGCCGCCGCGAACTGGATCTTACCAACCAGATGGCAGTTCGGGAATTCCTGGAGCAGGAGAAACCCAGTTACATCTATCTGGCAGCGGCAAAAGTTGGTGGCATCTTCGCAAATGACACGAAGAGGGCAGAGTTCCTTTACGAAAACCTGATGATTGAGGCCAATGTAATTCACGCCGCCTGGCAGGCCGGTGTCAATCGACTTCTGTTTTTGGGGTCAAGCTGTATCTATCCGCGTGACTGCCCCCAACCCATCAAAGAGGATTACCTCCTGACGGGTCCGCTCGAAAGCACCAACGAGCCCTATGCGATTGCAAAAATTGCAGGGGTCAAGTTATGCGAGAGCTATAACGCGCAGTATGGCACTCAGTATGTGTCGGCCATGCCCACCAACTTGTACGGTCCGAACGACAACTACGACTTGACCAGTAGCCACGTGATGCCAGCCTTGATCAGGAAGGCGCACGAGGCAAAGAATAACGGCAGCGTGTCTCTGCATGTATGGGGTTCGGGAAGGCCAAAACGAGAATTTTTGTACGTTGATGACATGGCGGAAGCCTGCGTTTTCCTTATGGAAAACGACGTCAAGGAAGGTCTTTTTAATATCGGTGTCGGTGAGGACGTCACGATCGAAGAACTGGCACGCACGATCATGGACGTTGTCGGATTTTCCGGAGAGATTATTTTCGATGCGTCAAAACCAGACGGAACGCCTCGGAAACTACTCAATGTCGACAGGATGACCAGTCTCGGCTGGAAGGCAAAGACCGACTTGCGGGATGGTATTGCGTTGGCTTACAGCAAATTTCTTGAATCGCACGGGCATTAAGATGACGTTGCCGATGGTGACGGTTGTCATTCCGTCATTCAATCAAGCACAGTATCTGGACGCTGCCATACGCTCGGTGTTTGAGCAGTCACTTCCAGTGGAGGTATTTGTTCTTGACGGCGGATCCAGCGATGGATCCTTGGACATCATTAAGAAATGGCAGGATCGTTTGTCGGGGTGGCGAAGCCATGCCGACAACGGGCAGGCCAGCGCAATCAACGAGGGTGTAGCACTCGGGAGTGCGCCGTTCGTGTGTTGGCTGAACAGCGACGATTTCTTTGAGCCTGGCGGATTGAAGGCGCTGCTTGCTGCGTTCATGGAGTGTCCGGACGCGCCTGCAGTCTATGGGCGCGCCTGGAACTTGAAGCAACGGACGGGCAAAAAGTCACCCATATGGGTTGAACGGTTCGATACAGACCGGCTTGCCAAACGATGCATCATTTCCCAACCTGCAACTCTCATTTCCCGACGCGCTTGGGAGAGCGTAGGTGGGGTCGATCCCGTACTGCATATGACAATGGACTACGATCTGTGGTGGCGACTGCTGCGCCAATGTGGACCGCTCGTGTTTGTTGACCGGTTTGTTGCGACCAACAGAGAACACGACGACACCAAGACGAGGACGCTACGCCGTCGCCATTATCAGGAAGCAATCCAGACGGTTCGCCAGTACTATGGCAAGGTGCCGCTGCGCTGGTGGCTTGCATGGCCATACTCTGTCTGGTTCAAAGCTCTGCAAAATCGGTATGTACGATAACGCGCAAGTTTGATGACAGACAACGGACTAGAAGCCGATAGTGCTTTTATGTCGGTCTAAAGATGCGGATTATAATGGTGAGAGCGCAGGGATTCGAACCCTGGACCTACTGATTAAAAGTCAGTTGCTCTACCGGCTGAGCTACGCTCTCCCACGTTCGGGCGGTTGCCCTCAGGAAGTGGGCGGAACATAGGCAGGAGCTTTGCTGCGGTCAACCTCAAAAATCGGTCATCGACGGAAAATCCCACATTTATTGCAGTTTCGCTAAAAGGTGATTGGTTTCAAAGGGGTTGGCGCTGTATTGAAGCGGTCATCATGTGCTGAAAGTAGGTCAATACCGTGTCGATTGCCGATATTTCCATCTGGAGCGCGATTCTCGCCGGAGCCCTTTCGTTTCTCTCGCCCTGTGTCTTGCCACTGGTGCCGCCCTACCTTTGCTACATGGCCGGGGTATCGGTTGATGAGTTTCGGGGGGAGCGCCAGAGAGACGGGACAAGTACACGGCGAATCGTGTTGTTGGCAGCGCTGTTTTTTACCCTGGGATTTTCCACGGTTTTCATCTCGCTGGGAGCGGGAGCATCCACCATCGGACAAGTGCTGCGTCAATATATGGACGTGTTGGCGCGAATCGGCGGGTTTCTCATCCTTTTAATGGGCCTACATTTTCTTGGTGTGCTGAGAATTAATCTGTTCGGCCGAGAGGCGCGTTTTCAGAGCGCGGGCAGACCGGCAACGCTCTCCGGAGCCTATCTGATGGGTCTGGCTTTCGCTTTTGGTTGGACGCCCTGTATCGGGCCGGTGCTGGGCACCATTCTAGGCGTAGCAGCATCTCGCGATACGGTCGGTGAGGGCGCAGGATTGTTGGCTCTATACTCGCTGGGTCTTGCCGTGCCGTTCTGGATTGCCGCAGCGTTTTCGGAAACGTTCATGGCATTTCTCACACGTTTTCGCCGCTATCTGGGGCTTGTGGAAAAGATTATGGGAGCGGCCTTGGTCCTTGCTGGCCTCGCTTTCATGTTCGGCTTCATCAGTGATGTCGCAATCTGGTTTCAGCAGACCTTTCCCGTATTGATGACAATCGGATAGGCCTCAGGCTCGTCGGCGAAATCCGAGCTTCTCGGAAATTGCCCGAAGCGCGCCGCCTGGTTCGATGCCTTCCCGCATGATGAAGTTGCGCAGCGGCGATAAGGTGGACAGAGCCTGTAGCCCCGCCGCCCGTACCATCTGGACCGGTAGGAAAGACGATAGCAGCGACCGGTTTAAGAGATCGACGCTGGCAGTCCGGGTCATGATGTCGACCTTGCGCTTCGCCGCGAAGGCATCTCCAGTATTCGGCTGCAGTGCTGTGTCTGCCCGCTGGCCAACGATCTCAAGCAGCGCTCGTAGGTCCCGTAGGCTGAGATTCAAACCCTGGGCGCCGATCGGTGGGAAAGCATGGGCCGCTTCACCGATCAGAACAGCACGGCCACGGCCACACTGGTTAGCAGTCATGCCAGACAAGGGATAGCTCTGCACACCCCCGTCAATCTCGACAGCGCCGAGCATGGATTGCATCCGGGTTTCGATATCGGCACTCAGTTCATCCGTCGTCATTGCCAGCGCTGCCTGCGCATCCTGCGGGGTACGCACCCAGACGAGGCTTGAGCGTTTACCCGGAAGAGGAACCTGGGTGAAAGGGCCATATTCCGTGTGGAACTCAGTCGATATATTGTTGTGCGGGCGTGAATGGGTGAAATTCAGCACGAGGGCGGACTGAGGGTAGGTCCACGTCTTCACCGCAATGCCTGCACATTCGCGTACCCGTGAACCACGGCCGTCGGCTCCAACGATCAAATCGGCTGTCACCACCTCGTCCGTTTCGAGCGTCAGTTCGACGGCACTGTCAAGCAAAGCCATAGAGCGCAGCATGGTCGAGATACGTTCGATTCGGTGATTGGCCGAAATTTCCGTTTCCAGTATCGTTGTGAAGGCAGCATTTGGAATATTGTAACCGAATGCATTGAGATCGACTTCTTGCGCACGAAACGCAACGGTGGGTGCGCGCAACAGGCGAGAGGTTCCATCAATGATCTGCATGGTTTCAAGTGCAGCGGCCTGCGGCTCGATGGAATCCCAAAGGTTGAGCGTCTTCAAGAATGCGATTGACTGGTCCATCAATGCAGTCGTGCGTCCGTCAGTCCGTTCCGTTGGAGGCGCTATCAGCGCCACGTGATAGCCCGCTTTTGCCAGGGCAACGGCGGAGAGTGAACCCGCGAGGCCTGCGCCCGCGACAGCAATATCAAAATGTCTCATGGCGACCACTCCTTTGAACACGCAACGCCTATGTAGTGCTTTTATACTGCTGCGACCATGAGGCGGATCGGCACGGTAGCGATTTTGCTTCAAACGATCATACGGACCTCTTGCTGCTGCAAACCCGCCTTTACGATTTCCCCAGAAGTTCGCAAGACAAAGGTGCGGCACTGTCCTTTTTGCTGGAAGATCATGGCAAAGCCTGCATAGTAGAGCTTGCGGTACGGTTTGAGCCTCCGCAGATGCTTTGGTAATTCTATGAGGATAAAAGGCCGCAGATGAAATTCTTCAATTACAGACGTGTGCCTTACGCCGAAATTCGTGCTTTCTCCGTTCATATTCTGACAGCTTCGGGTTCGTTTCTCGCTTTTCTCGGCGTGGTTGCCGCTGCGGAGCATCGCTTCGTAGACATGTTCTGGTGGCTGGGTCTGGCATTGGCAGTGGATGGTATTGATGGGCCAATTGCCCGTAAGGTGCGGGTCAAGGAGGTTCTGCCGAACTGGTCCGGCGATACGCTGGACAATGTCATCGATTACGTGACCTATGTGCTGCTTCCAGCGTTCGCGCTTTACCAAAGCGGCATGATTGGTGAGCCGTGGTCGTTCGTAGCGGCAGGCATGATCGTGGTGTCCAGTGCCATTTACTATGCGGATATGGGCATGAAGACCGAGGAGAATTTCTTCTCCGGCTTTCCTGTCGTCTGGAACATGCTGATATTCACGCTGTTTGTTATTAAAGCCAGCGAACTGACTGCGTCCATTATCGTTTTTGTCTCCGTGGTGTTGACGTTCCTGCCAATCAACTTTCTGCATCCTGTTCGGGTTCAACGGCTTCGGCCACTTAATCTGTTCGTGTTTTTCCTTTGGTCGGGCCTGAGCGGGTATGCACTGTTGCTGCACTTCAACTCGCCGGATTGGCTGGTGGCGGGCGTCGTTGGCACCGGTCTTTATCTCTACTGCATCGGCGGTGTGCTGCAGGCATTTCCTGCTTTGGGGCGTAAATCATGACGAGTTTGACGAGAGCAGTCACAATCAGCGCCTATGGCGGTCCCGAAGTGCTTCACTATCAGGATGTACCGTTGAACGCGCCGGGAGCGGGAGAGGTGCAAATTCGTCACCATGCCATCGGCCTGAACTTCATCGATATATACAAGCGCACAGGGATTTATCCGTCACCAGCGGGCTTTCCGTTCATTCCGGGTGAAGAAGGCGCAGGAGAGATTGTCGCAATCGGAAACAGTGTGAGCGGTTTTGCGGTCGGGGACCGGGTTGCGTATGGCTCATCTACGGGTGCCTATTGTGAGCATCGCAATATCAAGGCAAGCCAACTGGTAAAACTACCGGACGCGATTTCCTATGAAACAGCGGCTGCGATGATGCTGAAGGGCATGACGGCGCAGTATCTTCTAAACCAGACCTTTCAAGTGACGCCAGACACGACCTTACTGTTCCACGCTGCTGCCGGTGGCGTAGGGCTGATCGCCGGGCAGTGGGCAAAGGCATTGGGTGCCCGGGTTATAGGCACTGCCGGATCGGCCGAGAAGGTCGCGCTGGCACTCGATCACGGTTACGATCACGTGATCAATTATAAAGCTGAAAATTTCGTGGAACAGGTGCGTGGGTTGACTGATGATGCGGGCGTCGACGTCGTCTATGATTCGGTCGGCCGCGATACTTATCCCCAATCCCTTGACTGTTTGAAGCCGAGAGGCTTGTGGGTCAGCTTCGGGCAGTCCTCGGGCTTGGTTGAGCCGCTGCAAATCGGCATCCTCGCGCAAAAAGGCTCACTTTTTGCAACCCGTCCGACGCTGGGACACTATATTGCAACCCGCCAAGCACTCGAGGCATGTGCACAGTCGCTCTTTGATATTGTGCAGAGCAACAAAGTGGCTATCAATATCAATCAAACCTATTGCCTGAGCGACGTTGCTCTTGCGCAAAGCGATCTGGAACAGAGAAAAACAAGCGGGACAACCCTGCTTATTCCCTGATCGGGATAAGCCAGCACCAAAGGAAAGAGGCCAGCGTGTCCGTGACAAGCGAATCTGAAAGTTCGCGAGACGTTTTCGTGCAAAGTTCTTTGCTGGCTGTGCGCGGGCTGACCAAACGATTTGGCACGTTTGCAGCATGCGATGGAATTGACCTGGATATTCGCACCGGCGAAATTCATGCCCTGCTGGGTGAAAACGGCGCGGGCAAATCGACCCTTGTCAAAATGCTGTTTGGTGTTCTGGCTCCAACCGAAGGCGAAATCCTGTGGCGCGGCGAGCCGGTGAGCATCGCAAGTCCCGCAGACGCGCGAAAACTCGGCATTGGTATGGTCTTCCAGCACTTCTCGATGTTTGAAGCACTCACCGTTGCGGAAAATATTGCACTGTCCATGCCCCCCAATATTTCGTTGCAGAAGGTTGCAGCAGAGGCTGCGACCGTCTCGAAGGCATATGGTCTTCCGCTGGACCCGGCGGCGCATGTCGCGGACCTGTCGGTCGGGGAGCGCCAACGTATCGAGATTGTTCGGGCTCTTTTGCAGAATCCGCAACTGATCATTCTCGATGAGCCGACGTCGGTGCTGACGCCGCAGGAGGCGGACCGGCTGTTTGAAACGCTGGAGCGGCTCCGTGCCGAAGGGCGTTCTGTTCTCTACATCAGCCATCGGCTGGAGGAGGTGCAGCGCATCTGTCAACGGGCCACAGTGCTGCGGCACGGAAAGGTTACGGGCGCGTGTGATCCTCGTTTGGAAACCCCTGCATCTCTCGCCCGAATGATGGTGGGTGCCGATGTCAAATCGGTGCGGCACATTGCGAGCAGCGGTGGCGGTGCAGTGCAATTGGCGGCTGATCATCTGTCTGTCGCTGCGCGAACGCCCTTTTCCGTCTCGTTGAAAGACATCTGTCTTGAGGTCAGGGCTGGCGAAATTCTGGCAATTGCGGGCGTCGCGGGCAACGGCCAGAGCGAACTGTTCGATGCGTTGTCGGGAGAGTTTCCGGTTGAAGCCAACACGGCAATCTCGATCCGCGGCAAGCCGGTCGGTTCGCTTGGCATTACCGCCCGCCGTCTTCTCGGGGGCAGTTTTGTGCCAGAGGAGCGCCAGGGTCACGCTACCGTCCCGGCATTGACGCTGGCGGATAACCTCGTGCTTGCCCGCAACCAGTCGGATGCCCGGGTTTTTCTCGGCGGGGGACTTCTCCAGATCATTCGACACATGATCGTCCGCGTGGCATCCACCCGCATTTCCAAGGCTATGGACGTGCGCAAAAGCGGGGAAGACCCCGCTGCGGCGTCTTTGTCCGGCGGTAACCTGCAAAAATTTATCATCGG
Source organism: Rhizobium sp. CFBP 8762 (assembly GCF_014841565.1). Classification (GTDB taxonomy): domain Bacteria; phylum Pseudomonadota; class Alphaproteobacteria; order Rhizobiales; family Rhizobiaceae; genus CFBP-8762. Next base: position 86,440 of record NZ_JACYUD010000003.1, on the reverse strand, counting down.
GCGCGAGTTGGACCGCCAGCCATCAGTGCTGATTGTCAATCAGCCAACGTGGGGCGTGGATGCGGGCGCAGCGAGCCGTATACGCCAGGCATTGGTCGATCTGGCAAAGGCCGGTTCGGCAGTGCTGGTCATCAGTCAGGATCTCGATGAGATTTATGAGGTTGCCAGCAGTATTGCGGTTATCAGTGATGGTAAGTTGTCACGTTCCTACCCGGCTGAGCAGATCACACGCGAACAGATTGGCCTGCTGATGGGCGGAACGCAGTCCAATCATTCAGCCCCGGAGACCAGCCATGCGCATTGAACTGCAAAAACGCGCCGGCCATTCGGTTCTGTTTTCCATTCTTTCGCCCTTTATTGCCCTCGGGCTGACGGTCCTGTTTGGCGGCCTGATGTTTGCGCTACTCGGCAAGGATCCGGTGGTGGCACTCTACAGTTTCATCATCGAACCGCTGCTGGAAGTCTGGTCGCTGCACGAACTGGCGATAAAGGCAGCGCCTTTGATCCTCATCGCTGTCGGTTTGTCGGTCTGTTACCGCTCGAACAACTGGAATATCGGGGCTGAAGGTCAGTTCATCATGGGAGCCATTGCCGGTTCGGTCATTCCGGTGGTGTTTTATGAGTGGCAGTCGCCGCTTGTTTTGCCGCTGATGTTGCTGATGGGAATGCTCGGAGGCGCGCTATATGCGGGTATCCCTGCCTTCCTCAAGGCGCATCTCAACACCAATGAGATTTTGACCAGTCTGATGCTGGTCTACAGCGCCCAGTTGTTTCTCGACTGGTTGGTCCGTGGACCGTGGCGCAACCCCACGGGCATGAATTTTCCTGAAACCCGGCTGTTCGCGCCGAATGCAATTTTGCCGGAAATGTTGAGTTCGGGCCGCACCCATTGGGGCTTTGCCTTCGCCATTCTGGCGGCACTGGCCATCTGGTTCATGATGCGGTTCACCCTGAAAGGCTTTGAAATTACTGTTCTTGGCCAGTCGGAGCGGGCAGGGCGCTTTGCAGGCTTTTCGCCCAAGCGCATGATCTGGTTCTCCATGTTGCTATCCGGCGCGCTGGCTGGTCTTGCTGGTATCAGCGAAGTCAGTGGAGCCATAGGGCAATTGCGTCCGGTGATTTCGCCCGGCTACGGATTTACAGCGATCATCGTCGCCTTTCTCGGACGGCTCAATCCGCTGGGGATTGTCGCCGCTGGTCTTGTTCTGGCGTTAACCTACCTGGGCGGCGAAGCCGCACAACTATCAATCGGCGTATCGGATAAGGTCACCCGCGTGTTTCAGGGGCTGCTGCTATTTTTTGTTCTGTCCTGCGATACGCTCATCCACTACCGCATTCGCGTTATCACGTCATCGTTGACCGGGCGTTTGTCAGGCGGTGACACAGCATGACCATTCTTGAAGCGATCCTCCTGACAGTTATCACGGCCTCAACACCGCTGGTGCTGGCAGCCCTTGGCGAACTCGTGACCGAGCGTTCCGGCGTCCTCAATCTGGGCGTCGAGGGCATGATGATCATGGGCGCCGTCTGCGCATTTGCGGCCACCAATTTGACTGGCTCGCCCTATATCGGCGTTCTCGCGGGCGTTGTCAGCGGCGCGGCTTTCTCCCTGCTGTTTGGTTTCCTGACACTCACGCTGGTGGCCAATCAGGTGGCAACGGGGTTGGCGCTGACCATTCTGGGGCTTGGCCTGTCTGGAATGATCGGCGAAAGTTTTGTCGGGCTGTCGGGTATCAAGTTGCCGCCACTTGCCATTCCGGTTTTGTCTGACATTCCTTATCTGGGACCCCTTCTTTTCCGGCAGGACCTGATCTTCTATCTGTCGATAGCCTTGATCGCGGGGGTCAACTGGTTTTTGTTTTCCACCAGAGCCGGCCTGAAGTTACGCTCGGTTGGTGACAATCACGCTTCTGCCCATGCACTCGGCATCAATGTTCTTCGTACGCGGTATCTCGCCGTTCTGTTCGGCGGTGCTTGCGCGGGTCTGGCCGGAGCACAGCTTTCGCTTGTCTACACGCCGCAGTGGGTGGAAAACATGTCTGCCGGTCGTGGCTGGATTGCTCTGGCACTGGTGGTGTTTGCATCCTGGCGGCCATGGCGCATTGTTGCCGGTGGGTATTTGTTTGGTGCCGTTTCCATCAGCCAGTTGCATGCGCAGGCGCTGGGCATCGGTGTTCCCTCGCAGTTCCTGTCAGCACTTCCCTATCTTGCGACGGTGGTGGTTCTTGTGCTCATCTCACGCAACCGCCGCATGACGCTGATCAATACCCCGGCATCTCTCGGAAAGCCGTTTGTGCCGGACAGATAAACCAACAAAACTCAAACAGGGGTATCACAATGAAAAAAATCGTTCTCGCTCTGGCAGCCTCAGCGGCGATGCTGGGTGCGTTTTCGCCAGCAAGCGCTGCCGATAAGGCCAAAATCTGCTTCATCTATGTCGGCTCCAAAACCGATGGTGGCTGGACGCAGGCCCATGACATTGGCCGTCAGGCACTGGAAAAAGAGTTTGGCGACAAAATTGAAACGGCATTTCTGGAAAGCGTTCCAGAGGGTCCTGATGCCGAACGTGCTATCGAGCGTATGGCTCGTTCCGGCTGTGGCATGATCTACACAACATCCTTTGGCTTTATGGACGCAACAGTGAAGGTTGCGCAGAAGTTTCCGGATGTGAAGTTTGAACATGCGACGGGCTACAAGACCGCTGCCAACATCGCGACCTATAACAGCCGTTTCTACGAAGGTCGTTATATCAGCGGTCAGATCGCCGCCAAGCTATCGAAGAATGGCGTAGCAGGCTACATCGGCTCATTCCCGATCCCGGAAGTGGTGCAGGGCATCAACGCGTTCCTCATCGGCGCACGGTCGGTGAACCCAGAGTTCAAGATGAAGGTCATCTGGGCGAACACCTGGTTTGACCCCGGCAAGGAAGCCGATGCAGCCAAGGCGCTGATCGATCAGGGCGTTGATATCCTCGCACAGCACACGGACACGACTGCGCCGATGCAGGTTGCAGCCGAGCGCGGCATTAAAGCTTTCGGTCAGGCATCCGATATGATCAAGGCGGGTCCTCAAACGCAGCTGACGGCGATTGTGGACACTTGGGGCGCCTATTACATCAAGCGCACACAGGCGTTTCTGGACGGCAAATGGACGTCGCAGTCCAGCTGGGACGGCCTGAAAGACGGCATCCTGACCATGGCCCCTTACACCAACATGCCCGATGACGTGAAGGCGATGGCAGAAGCAACACAGGCGAAAATCGAGTCCGGCGAGTTGAAGCCGTTCTCCGGCCCGCTCAACAAGCAGGATGGCAGCGTCTGGCTGAAAGCGGGTGAAAGCGCTGACGACGCGACCCTGCTGGGGTTGAACTTCTATGTAGAAGGCGTTGACGACAAGCTGCCGCAATAAGGTTTTCAAGATCGGGGCGGCTCTGTCGCCCCGATTTTTTAGAGTTCCTCATGATAAATCTATTGTGTGACGCGGATGTTCCAACCTCAAGCCCTTGCCGCTTTCGCCAGCACGGCTTATTTGGTTACGACGCTCCCAAACGGTGACCCATGTCCGAACTGATTGTTATACTGCTTCTTTTGCTGATCAATGCATTCTTCGCGCTCTCAGAAATGGCGCTGGTATCGGCAAGTCGCCCGATGCTCCGGCAGATGGCGCGCCAAGGCAACAAAAGAGCAGCCTCCGCACTGGTTCTGGCGGAAGACTCCGGGCGTTTTCTCTCAACGGTTCAAGTGGGCATTACGCTTGTTGGTACGTTGGCGGGCGCCTACGGCGGTGCGACGATTGCCGACAAACTGACACCTGTTCTCAACGACATTGCGTGGATCAACCCCTATGGCGCGACGGTGTCGGTGGCGCTCGTTGTTTCCCTGATTACCTATCTTTCCGTCATCATCGGCGAACTCATCCCCAAGCAACTGGCGCTGCGCAATGCGGAAACGCTGGCCATGCTGGTGGCGACACCCATGACGATACTGTCGCGCGTCGCCTCGCCTATCGTCATCCTGTTTGAGGGTTCGGCCTCGTTGATCATGCGCTTGTTCGGCATTATCGGCAGTGACCGCGATCAGGTGACGGAGGCTGAGGTTCAGGCCATCATGGCCGAAGGTGTGGAAAGCGGCGCCATCGAACAGTCGGAGCATGAGATGCTAAGGCGGATCATTCGGCTCGGGGACCGTAACGTCAAGTCGATCATGACGCACCGCACAGAGGTGAGTTTCATTGATATCGACGATACGTTTGACGAAATCCGCCAGAAGGTTCACCAGCACGGCCACTCCCGTTATCCTGTCATCGACCCGGAAACCGGTGATGTTCTAGGCGCAGTTTTGGCGAAGGAATTGCTGGATGCGGCCCTGACTGGCGGTGACTTCAACGTTCGCGAGTTCATCAAGGATGTTCACACTCTGCCGGAGACAACAACATGTCTCAAGGCACTCGAAGCGTTCAAAACGTCCAGCATCAACCTTGCGCTGATCGTCGACGAATATGGCAGTACGGAAGGTATTGTCACCATTGCGGACATTCTGGAAGCCATCGTCGGGGTGCTGCCTTCTAACTATGACGATCTGGAGCACGCTCTTATCGTTCTTCGGGAAGACGGCTCTTATCTGGTCGATGGCAGAACGCCAATCGACGAAATTCACCTCAGCCTCGGGCTGGACGATATTGACGGCACCGGCCATTATGAAACGATTGCTGGCTTCCTGGTACAGGAGCTGCGCAAGACGCCGAATGAAGGCGATTATACCGAAGCCTTTGGCTATCGCTTTGAGGTAATCGACATGGATGGCCGGCGGATCGATAAGATTCTGATTTCCAAGGTGGCCGCTTCGGACGACTAACCCCTGGTGCTGCAGTAAGGTCTGTTACGGCTGCGGCGGGCAGATTGTCTCACCCCGAAAGTCTGCCGAAGCGCAACCCAAACGGTCAAAACCAGTATTCAGATTGCTTGTCGCTCTGCCAATGCCGCAGCTTGCAAGAGTGGTGAGGCTGATCATGACCAACAGCAAACGAACCATTCTACTCTCCATTACCGTTTCGAACTGATGTCGGCCTAAAAGCAAAAAGGCCGGGGTAAACCCGACCTTTCCTAATTCGCCTCGACACTCAGTGCCAGTACATCCGTGGTCAAACAGTGGAAGCGAACTATCTCAACAATGCATTCCTACACACGTATTATGTCACCCGTATGTCAGTCTGCATTGGTGTTAGACGGTAGATGGGTGTTGGCGCGCAGGTTTTCAAGACCGTTTTTTTCTTGGTCAGGGATGGTATCGTTTCCCTCTGCACGATCTCGATGGAGAGCGGCATGGCCGAGCAGCATCAGCGTGATCGGGGTTGTCATGGTCATGAATGCAATGATCAGCAGCTCGTGCGCCACCCATCCGCCCTGCAGGATGAAGGCAATCATTGACCCGATTGAAATGAGGATTACTCCACCGCTGGCCCCCAGGGCGGGCGCATGAAGGCGGTTATAAAATGTTTCCAGCCGCGCCAGTCCAATCGCGCCAATAAGGGTCAGAAGCGCTCCGGCAAGTACGAAAAACGATACGACTATTGCTGCCCAGACGGGAATTGTTTCCACCCCACTCATTCAATCACCTCGCCACGCATCAGGAACTTGGCAAAAGCTATGCTCGACACGAATCCAAGAAGGGCAATTACCAGCGCAGCCTCGAAATAGAGTGTGCTACCGGTACGAATGCCAAATACCAGAAGGAACAACAGGGCGTTGACGTAGAGAAAGTCCAGCCCCAGAATACGGTCCTGCGCACGCGGTCCTTTGACGATCCGGTAGCCAGCACACACCATGGCGAAGACGATAATGGCCTGCGCGGCTGTAAGCGACCAAAGCAGAATGGTAGCACTCATTCAAATATCTCCCTGAGGGGCGCCTCGTATCGCATCTTGATCAAATCGATCCAGTGCTGCTCGTCAACAAGGTCCAGAATATGGAGCAGCAGGGTGCGTTTGGCCGTATCGAATTCCAGCCATATGGTGCCGGGGGTTGCTGCAAGAATGCAAGCCAGCACAGCGAGAGCGTTCCTATCCTGCAGTTCCAGTTGCAGCCGCAGGAAACCGGATGTTTGCTTGCGGTGCCGACCGCGCAGAATAACCCGGGCGACAGCAAGATTCGACCGTGCGACATCGAGAATAATATGTCCAAGAAGCGTTACTACCAGCGCTGGCTTCCTGATACGCGATTTCTGCGGGTCCAGCGACAGCACAACCCAACATAAGGACAGCGACAGCACCGAGCCCAGCAGAATCTGTCCCAGAGACACGGACTGGTTGACCAGCAACCAGATGATCAACAGAAACAGGGCCAGGAGCGGATAGGGAAACCAATATTTCATGGTGCCTCTCCTGTTGTTGGCGGAGCGACCGGCTTCAGGCCAATGACCTGCTGGATGTATAGCTCCGGCCTCTGTAGTGATCGTGCCGTCGCTTCCATATAGCGCATGGTTGGGCCTGCAAGAATTGTCATCCCGACACACACCGCCAAAAGCGCTGCGACGGGCACAATTTCCAGCAAGACCACTCGGGGAATGGTACCTTCAATAGATGCCCAGAAGGTGCGGATACCGACGCGGCTAAGCGCGATCATGCTGGCAAGGCCTGAGATGATGACCAGCGTTACATAGCTCCAGTCAGCGGCAGTGAGGGCATGGGATGAATTCCCCATACCCGACGGATTGAAGACGCCATTTAGAATAGAAAATTTTGCAATAAAGCCGGAAAAGGGGGGTAAACCCGAGATCAGCAATGCAACCAGGCAGAAGCATCCGCCGAGAATCGCCATGGTGGCGGGAATGGAAACGCCAATTTCTTCCTCGACAGTATCCTCATCCGTATCCCCATAGGCCTCCATGGTGACCGCGAGAACGTCCGCACCGGCATCACGTCCTCGCTCCACCAGTTCTATCAGCAGGAAGAAGGCTCCAATCGCCAGCGTTGAGCTGACGAGATAGAACAGGGCTCCACCTATGACGGCGGTGTTTCCCAACCCAATCGCAGCCAGCAGCGTGCCGGAAGAGATAAGCAGGCAGTAGCTTGCCAATCTTGGCACCGCTTGCGACGCGAGTACCCCAACCAGACCGAAGACGATGGTTGCCAAACCGCCCAACAGCAGCACCCAGGTTCCAAAACCGGTTGAGGTGCCAGCCTGATCACTGAACAACAACAGAGACAGGCGAAGGATGATGTAGATACCAACCTTGCTCAAAATCGCGAATATAGCCGCAGCCGGGGGTGATGCTGCAGCATAGGCAGGCGGCAGCCAGAACCCCAGCGGCCACATTCCGGCTTTCACCAGAAACGCAACGCCGAGAATGGCTGCACCCGCCTCCATCATCATACGGGTTTCAGGGCCGATCTGCGTAATTTTCACGGCAAGATCTGCCATGTTCAACGTGCCCGTTGAGCCATAAATTAGGCTGACCCCGATAAGAAACAGAAACGATGCGGCGAGATTGATCGCGATATAATGCAAGCCCGCCTTGACGCGCACCGGGCCAGAGCCGTGCAACATCAAGCCGTAAGAGGCGGCCAGCATAACCTCGAAAAAGACGAACAGGTTGAAGAGGTCGCCGGTGAGAAATGCGCCGTTGATGCCGACGAACAACAGTTGCAGCATGGTGTGGAAATGTTGGCCCGCATTGTGCCAACGCGCCAGCGCGTAGATGTGCGTCGCCAACCCGAGAACGCTGGTTAGCAGCAACATAAGAGCTGACAGGCGATCCAGTACGAACACGATGCCGAAGGGCGCGGGCCAATTGCCGAGCAAATACGCGTTGCTGCTTGCATCGGGTTCAGCTTTCGCAACAACGATCAGGGCCATTGCAATGAAGACGAGAAACAGGGTCGACAGAAAGCTGATGACGGCTTTGATGGGACGGCGACGCTCGTCAATGGGAATGATGATGGCCGCTGTGAGCAATGGCAGCAGGATTGGCAGCAGGATAAGATGGTTCATGGCTGGCATGCTATTCCCTCGAGTCCACATGGTCCGTGCCTGTGAAACCACGTGCAGCCAGCAAAACCACGAGGAAGAGTGCCGTCATTGCAAAACCGATAACGATAGCGGTCAGCACCAGCGCTTGAGGAACTGGGTCCGTCAGTGCCTGTGTTGACACCCCATCTCTCAGCACGGGAGGCGAATTAAAGGTCAACCTGCCCATGCTGAAAATGAACAGGTTGACGGCGTAGGACAACAAAGAAAGCCCGATGATGACCTGATAGGTTCTGGGCCGGAATAATAGCCAGGTACCGGAGGCCGAGAGTACGCCGATGCCAATGGACAAGACGATTTCCATCACACCACCTCCTTCAGTTTGGCTTTCAAGGCGCGCGCTTGCGCACGGGGTGAACGAATGGACTGGTGCGCCAGCGCAATCAGAATCAGCACAGTGGCGCCCACAACGAGCAGGAAGACCCCGAGATCGAACAGCACCGCAGTGGCCAGCGGAATGGTGCCAATCAGCGGGATATCGACGTATCGGAACGCGGAGGTCAGGAATGGATAGCCGAAGGCCCACGCACCAGCCCCGGTCAGCGACGCGAAAATAAGTCCCACGCTCATCCAGCGCAGTGGCAGAATTCGCAAGCGCTCTTCCACCCAGCGGGTGCCCTTGGCCATATACTGCAGGATAAAAGCGATGGACATGGTGATACCGGCGGCGAAACCGCCACCGGGTAGGTCGTGCCCCCGGAAGAACAGGAAGGCAGCCAGCATTCCTATGATCGGAAATAGCCACTTCATCAGCACGGAGGGAATCGCCAGATAATCGGTCGCCGTGTCGCCCTTGTTGCGCTCTGGCTGAGCATCGTCGAATGCGTTCTGTACTTGCTGTTGCTGCGGCAGTTCCAGGCTGTCCGAAGCCGGACGGAACCGCCGTAGCAGCGCATAGACGCTGAGGGCAACGATACACAGCACCGTGATTTCGCCGAGCGTATCAAATCCCCGGAAATCGACCAGAATGACGTTGACGACGTTGCGTCCTCCGCCTTCTGAATAGGCCTTGTCCAAAAAGTAAGATGATATGCTTTCGGATACGGGCCGTGTCATGATGGAATAAGAAATCAGCATCATGCCGATTCCGATTGCCACGGCGAGAACCAGATCGCGCAGACGGCGCATACGAACACCGAACGTCAGTCGCTCTTCGTCTTCCACCAGTTGCAGCCGTTTGGGAAGCCAGCGAAGGCCAAGCAGGATCAGCACCGTGGTGACGATTTCTACCAGCAATTGGGTGACGGCCAGATCCGGCGCGGACATCCACACGAACGACAGACACGTCACCAGACCCGCACCACCCAGCAACACGAGCGATGCCAGTCGGTGAAACTTCGCTTGATACGCAGCGGCGATGGCGAAGGCTGCACCAATCAGCCAAAGAAACGCGAAGGCTGGATCAACATCACTCAATGCCATGGCTGCGGGCCGGAAACCACCAAGGTATAAAACAACGGCCGCAGACGCGAGGGAGAAACCAGCGAGCACGCGGAGTTGAGGCTGTAGGCGGCGCGTTGCAATGGTTTTTTCAAGCGATCTGGCCCACTTCCAGGATATAGTAACGAGCACACGTTCGAAAATGCGCTTACCTTGCAATTCTCGCAGCAGGGGCGGGCCTTCGATGCTTGATTTCAGGTAATTTCGCATCAGCACATACAGCAGGATACCGCCTGCCAGCGCGATAATGCTCATCAGTAAGGGCAGATTGAAGCCATGCCAAACCGCCAGACTGTAAACAGGCGTCTGCGCGCCCAGAACAGAGATGACGGCAGTGTGCAAGAACGGTCCAATTGTCCAGGCTGGGATAATGCCAATGACCAGACAAACAAAGACAAGAAACTCAACGGGCGCGCGCATCCAATGCGGCGGTTCATGCGGTTTGATCGGCAGATCGGTAGGCGGCGGGCCGAAAAATACCCCGTGAATGAAGCGTAGCGAGTAAACCACACTGAACATGCTGGCGAGTGTTGCGATATACGGCGTGATTGTGTCCAGAGCGGATGGAACATGCGTTTCGATTGCTTCTGCAAAGAACATTTCTTTGGACAGAAACCCGTTCAACAATGGCACGCCGGCCATTGCTGCACTGGCGACCATCGCCAGCGTGGCGGTTATCGGCATGTATCGCGCAAGCCCCGTTAAACGCCTCAGATCGCGAGTCCCGGTTTCATGGTCGATGATACCGGCTGCCATAAAGAGCGATGCCTTGAACGTCGCGTGATTGACTGTATGGAAGATAGCCGCGACGGCGGCGATGGGGCTGCCAAGGCTTAACAGCACCGTAATGAGCCCCAGATGACTGATTGTTGAATAGGCGAGTAGACCCTTCAGATCCTGCTGGAAAATGGCAAAATAGGCACCGAGCAAAAGGGTGGTCAGCCCGGCTGTTCCAACAACCCAGAACCACGCATCTGTACCTGCCAGCACTGGCCAGAACCGGGTTAGCAAAAAGACTCCCGCTTTCACCATCGTTGCGGAATGCAGATAGGCCGAAACCGGAGTAGGGGCTGCCATGGCGTGCGGAAGCCAGAAATGAAACGGAAACTGAGCGCTTTTTGTCAGCGCACCCATCAGGATCAGCAGCAACACGGAAAGATAAAGCGGATGGGCTCGTATCTTTGCGCCCGATGCAAGTACGACGTCCAGATCATAGCTGCCGACGATATGGCCGAGCAGCAGCAGACCAACCAGCAAACAGAGCCCGCCGGTTGCCGTTACAATCAAAGCCATACGCGCCCCATCCCGAGCCGCGGCATTGTGATGCCAGTACCCGATCAGCAGGAAGGACACGATGCTCGTTAGTTCCCAGAAGATCGCCAGAAGGACGATGTTACCCGACAGGATGAGCCCAAGCATAGACCCCATGAAGGCCAGAAACAGCGAGAAGAAACGCGGTACCGGATCTTCCGGCGACATATAATAGCGTGCATAGACCACAACGAGCAGACCGATGGCGCTGATCAAAACCGTGAACAGCCACGCAAAACCATCCATCCGCAATGTCAGATTTAGCCCCAGATCAGGAAGCCAGCCAAGTTCAGCCCGCAGAATAGCGCCGTCGGTTACACTCGGATACAGTCCGGCCGTCAACGCAAGAGCGAAAAGAGAGGTGAGGCCCGCGAGCCAAGTGGCGAAGCCGCGTGCAGATGTGGGCACCAGTGCTGCAACAAGACAGCTCAGAAACGGCAGAAACACCAGTGCGAACAGAAGATTACCCATTAATGTCCGTCTCGTTTTGTCAAAATTGTCGCGTCTTTATCGGAGCTTGTTGCAAACTGTTCAGCGGGCGAGGGTGAAATACGCTCGCGCCTCTTCTCCGCCCGGTATCGCGATCCCTCGAAAACGAGAATAACACCGAGCGCAAAAACGAACGGGATCAGCAGATACAGTAGCCTGAACACTACCAACGCAGCCAGAACATCAGCCGGGTTCATTTCCGGAAGACCGGCGATAAAAACCAACTCAAGAACACCAATTCCACCCGGCGCATGGGATAACAGCGCGACTGAAAAAGACGCGAGAAAAATCCCCAGCACAACCAGAAAACCCGGATTGCCCGCATGGGGTAGCGCGAAGTAGATGATCGACGCCGCAGCGATCAATTCCATCGGTGCAATGATCAGTTGGCGAAGGACGAGCGAGGGTTTCGGATATTCGAGCTTCAGCCAGCGCGTCCGAATGGGGCGAAAGCCGACAAGACTCCCAATCACATAGAGCGCCACGAACACCAGCATGACCGTGCCTGTCGAAACAGCTGCACCCAGTGGCAGGACATCGGTAAATCGCTCGATAATGTCGGGTTGAAGGAGAAGCACCAGAGCCGATAGCATGACCGTGCCCAATGCGAACGTAAACGAGCAGAACGCAACCAGAAGGCCCACTTCGGTGACTGTCAGTCCTTTCGACTGATAGGCCCGATACCGAACAACAGCTCCGGAAAAGACGGATGCGCCAAGATTGTGCGACAGTGCGTATGTCGTGAACGAGCACAGGCTGATGAAAATCAACGATATCTTGTGACCAAGATGTTCCAGCGCCAGCCGATCATAGCCAGCCAGCGCGGCATAGGCAACGACCGTTGAAAGCACGCACAAGACCCAGCCATGTAAAGGAATAGCAATCAGCGATGACATGAACGCGTCGAACGACAACCCGCGTAGCTCGTGATACAGCGCCCACAGCGAAAACATGATCGCCGCGAGTCCGATTACAGGCCATATGAATTTTCGTAGTGTTTTCATATGTTAGGTCTTTTCACACTTGCAGTCTATTGGCTGCTTGTGAGGAAACATACGCTTATTGTTCGAAGAGCGCGACGATTGGCTGAGTTCAGCCCGTTTCAGGCCGTTGGTGGCGCTCTTGGCAGGATAGAATGAAAGATTGCAGAGTCCGCGGACCTGTCATGCGTTAAATGAGTTACCTTCGACCCGTGAAACAGTACCGTATAGAGACTAGACCTGGCGTTCAGATAAGACGCGGAATGCGGAGACAACAACTCGTAAGGCGCTGCTATTGACCCCACATCGTCAGTTTTTGCCGATTCAATGGTGAGCGTATAAGGGCATTTGGTCGTTTCAATGCATAGTACGATCTGCGACAAAAACGTGACACAAAAGACAAGACCAATTGCGACGGCGACCGTCGCACGTGTGCCGCACAAGAAGCGAAGATTTCGTGAGCGCGTTTCTTGAAACCCTTGCAACAATTGTCCCTGACCGGTTTTTAACATGCTCTAAAAGAGCATCGCAAACACCCGCCGGTCAACCCTATATCTTGTCGTTTTGGCGGAATACCGAACTTTTTTCACTATAGCTAGGATTGATCCTCGATGGTCGTTTCCGGGCGATCTCCGCCGGATGCCGTTTCCTCCACCCAGTTGCCTGCTTCATCCTGGTAACTGATGATTTCGTCGTTGCCACCAACCTGTTGCTCTTGTGCCGCTGCTTCTGCAGCCCTGAGTGCGGCGTCATGCGTGGGGAAAGGTTCGGAAAATACGTCGCCAACCTTGTAGGCCCAGCCGCCATCGTGCTCTACGATTTTGTAGGTTACATTTACCATTCTGCTCTCCTTTGACTGCTGTTCAGAACGGCTGGCGGCGAACTTGGTTCCTGCGCAGTGACGGAACAGTAGAGGCGCTTATGCGTTAAGCTGCTGAAACAAAAAGGAGAGTGTTATGATTGAAACCAAAGAAGGCTCGGGTCACCTGCAAATTGGACAGGAGCAAACACCAGTCTCCTATAAGCTATCTGCTGGAAGCATTCCCGACGAGCCTAACACGGTTATCGTATCGCTTCACGCGCCTAGAGACTGGCTGCTGCAAAAGGGCTTTATTGAGCATGCAGAGCTGATTTTGGAGAACGGTGAAGTCGTTACCGTCTCGTCGGAGAAGCCTGTTACGGTTGCTGATGTTGCCGCCATCCCGCTTGAATTTACCGATACCTCCTGCGATAGCCATGATGCGATCGTAAAGAAGTACCCGGAATTCGCCGAGCTGTAAGGGAAGCTGGTTTACGCCCTCAAAGGGCTGGAGCAGACCCCATATCCAGCCCCACCAATGCGATCTTCGAGTAGCCCGCCTTCTGTAGCATGTTCATGACGCCTGTCAGTTCGCCGTAATCGACGGACTGATCTGCCTTTAAATAAATGCGTGTATCTTTCTTGCCCTCGGTCGCTCGTTCCAGTGATGGTGCAAAAGCCTCTCGGGAAATGGGGTCATTGCCAAGATACAACGTCAAATCAGCCTTCAGCGAAAGCCAGACTGGATTAACTGGCGGTGGGCTAGGTTGTGCGACAGACTGCGGCAGATCAACTTTGACATCGACGGTTGCGAGCGGTGCTGCAACCATAAAAATAATGAGCAGAACCAGGATGACGTCGATAAATGGTGTGACGTTGATCTCGCTGTTTTCTTCAAGATCGTCTCCACCTTCCCGAATTTTTCCGGCCATGGTCAGCCCCTCCGTTTCGCGGCTTCAGCGGAAAGAATCGCAGCAGACGTGCCCGGACGGTGACGTGCTGCCCGGAAGTCAAGATCGCGGCTGACGAGTCGCTCAACAGCCGCGCTGGCGTCCGCAAGATACTGACGGTAGGTGCCGATAGCGCGTGCGAATATGTTGTAGATCACAACAGCGGGAATTGCGGCAACGAGGCCGATGGCGGTTGCAAGCAGCGCCTCGGCAATACCGGGGGCAACCACCGCAAGATTGGTTGTCTGGGACTCGCTGATGCCAATGAAGGAATTCATGATGCCCCACACCGTTCCGAACAAGCCAACGAAAGGCGAGATCGAGCCGATTGTCGCCAGTATCCCTGTACCCTTAGCCATCGATTTGCCGGCAGCAATTTCGATACGGGACAAATGGGACTCAACGCGCTCCTTCACGCCCGAACCATCGGTGTGATCAATGATCGCTTCGGATTTCTCCAGTTCGTTCATGGCTGCCTGCAACATCTTGCGTACCGGGCCGCGAACTGAGCCAAAGGCTTGGACGGCGTCCTGTAGCGATGTTGCGTCAGAAGCGATGCGAACAGCACGTCGAACGCGTTTTCCACCAGTTCCCAACTCGCCGGCCTTGAAAACAAGGATTGCCCAGGTCAGAACGGAGGCCAGAGCCAGACCAATCATGACCGCTTTGACCACGATATCAGCGGCCATGAACATGCCCCATGGGGTCAGGTCATGGGGAACGGTTGCCGATTCAGGTGTGGGGGTTACAGCACCATCAACTTGAGTGGACGGCTGTGTTGGAGTCGCCGGCAGGGACGGTGCCTGCGGCGCAGCAACGGCTGGATCAGGAGCTGCTTGCCCGGCTAGAGGCGCAGTGGGCGCTGATTCCACGGGGGCGGGCTGAATTTGCGGCTCGGTCTGCGCTGGTGGCGTGGACTGGGGCGTAACCTCCTGCGCTGAGAGACCATATGCCGAGGCCAAGGTAAGCGCGGCAGCCAATAATATCCGTCCCGGCATGAGTGTGCCCTTCCAGTGTCAACGTGTGTTGCGCGCTCATTACGACAAAACATCGGCAAATGACAATATTAACTAGACAAATATCATCATGAATCTTTATCTGGCGATGATATGTTTTTTGGCCGGTAGCACCGCTTTGGCTTGAAAGCCTGTATCAGCGGATTTAAGAGATTGCTCAGGACTTCATGAACTTTGGGCCCGCACCACTGGGGCCGGTTTGAACAGGGCATAACATGATTGATTTCAGCGCTCAGCGCACCAAGATGGTCGATAACCAGATCCGCACGACCGATGTGACATCCCATTCCGTTCAAAACGCGTTCTTGAGCGTGCCGCGTGAAGACTTCGTCCCCGTCGCTATGCGACCGCTAGCCTATATCGATAATGATATTGAGGTGCTTGCGGCAACACCTGTCTGTCCGGCCCGCTTCATCATGGAGCCATCGCCTCTGGCGAAGTTGCTGCAACTGGCCGAAGTCGCTGAGACAGACGTGATTCTGGATATCGGATGCGCAACGGGATATACGTCCGCTTTGCTATCGCGCATGGGGTCCTCCGTCGTCGCACTGGAGAGTGATGAGACGCTTGCCGCGCAGGCATCTGAAACTGTTTCAAAGCTGGGATACGATAACGTCGCTGTGGTGCAGGGTGCGCTGGAGCAGGGCTATGCTGCCGAAGCACCCTACGACGTCATCTTCGTTAATGGTGCGGTGGAGGTGCTGCCGACGGCCTTGTTCGACCAACTTCGCGATGGCGGACGACTGGTCGTGGTTGAGGGCCTAGGCAACGCTTCGCAAGCAAAGCTGTACTTGCGGGAAAACGGAATCACTGCCGAGCGTCCCGCGTTCAACACATCAATTAAACCCCTGCCCGGCTTCCGTAAAAATGCCGGATTTGTGTTTTGAGGCTCCTCTTGGTGAGGGAACTCACTATCGGCGATACATCTTTTGATTGAATTGTTGCGCATAAGTAACTCGATTACGCTTTCTTTCAACTTTTCTGTTAAAATCAGGTTCATAGAGGTTGATGAAATGTTAATTTCCAGATCAAAAGTGCGCAATGGGTTGTTGGCCGTGTAGGCTCTCCACCTTCTTCTTATCATTCAGTCGCTGGTGTACGCGGTATGCCGGGGATTGACAGGGCGGTGGTTCGATCCAGTCATTGCCTATATATCGGAGTGTGCGATCTTGTTGATGAGCCGTAAAGCAATTTTCCTCGTAGCACTTTCGCCCCTCGTATGGGCCCTCCCGCAGATGGCATCTGCCGAGACGATTTTCGGGGCCATGTCGAAAGCCTATGAAAACAATCCGGACATCAATGCAGCACGCGCCGGTCTGCGGGTGACCGATGAAGGCGTTACCATTGCCAAGGCCACGGGCAGACCGCAGATTTCTGGTGAAGTCAGTGGAACTCTGCAACGGGTGGATAATGGTCTGGTCGGACGACGCGACTTTCACAGCTCCTCCTCTGGCATTACGATAACCCAGCAGATTTTCGACGGTTTCCAGACGGTCAACAACGTTCGGGCGGCAACCGCTTCGGTGTTCTCGGAACGCGAGAATGTGCGCGCAACGGAAATGCAGATTCTGTTCTCGGCGGCGCAGGCCTATGCCAATATCGCTCGTGACCAGCAACTGGTCAGCATCCGCAAGCAGAACCTTGCTTTCTTGCGTGAGCAGTTGAACGCATCGCAAGCGCGTCTGGATGTGGGTGAGGGCACACGTACAGATGTCAGTCAGGCTCAGGCCGAACTTGCTGCGGCGCAAGCCTTGCTAGTCGGCGCTGTCGCGCAACTGAAAACAAGTGAGGCTGTCTACGTCCAGATCGTCGGTGCGCAGCCGGTTGGCATCAAACAACCCGCACCTGCAAGCCGCGGCCTGCCGAGGTCGCTTGATCAGGCCGTTGCCAGCGGATTGCGGCAGCACCCGTCAATTCTGGCAGCCCAGTATGCTGTCGATTCCGCTGGTTTTGGTGTCAAAGTTGCCGAAGGCGCGGCACTTCCGGGTGTGCGGCTTGAAGGCACATTCGGTCGCACGACCGGAAACAACACCTCGAACGGTGACAACACGTCCGGTGCGATCACGGCACGTCTGTCTGTTCCCATCTATCAGGGTGGCGCGGAATACGGCCGTATTCGTCAGACCAAAGAGCAACTGGGTCAGCAGCGTATTCTCGTGGATCGCGAGCGCGCCTCGGTCCAACAGAACGTTGTTTCCGCTTACGCGCAGATGGAAGCCGCCATTGCGCAAATTTCTGCCAATCGCCAGCAGCTTAGTGCTGCCAATCTTGCGCTGGCAGGCGTTGTAGAGGAGCGCAATGTTGGACAACGCACGACATTGGACGTTTTGATTTCCCAGCAGAATGTTTTGAATGCGCAGGAAAGCCTGGCGGTGTCACAGCGTGATGCGGTGGTTGCCAGCTACTCCTTGTTGGCTGCCATGGGCAATCTGACTGTGGGCAGCCAGAACCTTCAGGTCGCCGAATATCGTTCGGAAAAGCACTTCGAAGCCGTGAAGGACAAGTGGTTCGGCTTGCGGACTGTGGACGGTCGATAGCAGTCTGGCTACGTGACGTTTCTGAAAAAACTGTGCATCATGATGTCAGATCGATTCGGTAGTCTGTTCTGCCGAATGAACTCGTTTAAGGTCTGTCTGGCAGGTGTCGATCTCCGGGTCGAGGAAACGAACAGGAATGACAATGGCTCAGCCAAACGTAGCGCGCGAACCCTCCATGGACGAAATTCTGGCGTCGATCCGGCGGATTATTGAAAGCAATGAGCCGCTATCTCTCGATAGTTTTGAAGACGGTTTTGAAACCAAGTCGGACGTGAACGAAGACGCTTCGGATGCATCCGAGATGGCTGCACCTTATTTGACTGCGGATTTGTCGGCGCAGGACAATCGACCGTCAGCGATCAACGAAAGCGCCCCGTCGCCCCAACCTTTGTCGTTGGCAGATGTGGCTGCGCGCGTTCGCGGCTCCGCCGGTCGCAATACGGTGGCGGACACACAGCCAGTACCTGAAAATGTTATGCCGTTCCGTTTTCAAAACAAAGAGGAAGATAAGTCCGAGGTTGGCGCCGAGATAGGTTCGGAAGCTTTCAGCGAGCCGATGGCAGCGAAAGGCACTGAGAGTGAACCTGAGTTTGCCGTGGAGCCCCACGTAAGCCCCTCCGTCACAGTGTCTGCGCCCGAAGTGGCCGGTATTGTATCACCTCAGGTTGGTCAACAAGTGGCACGCTCGTTTGACGACCTTTCGCAAGCTATTCACGCAACGCCGCGGCGGTCTTTTGATGAGATTGCGCAGGAAATGCTGCGCCCACTCCTGCAGGAATGGCTCGATAACAATCTGCCGACTTTGGTTGAGCGTTTGGTGCGCGAAGAAATTGAGCGTGTCGCCAGAGGTCCCCGTCGGTAGACAAACAGTGCTTTGAAAATAGGCACGGTGCTTCGTCGTAATGCCAAATTGCGTACGAAGTATTTGACTCCGTTGACCGCTTCAGCTTTACAAGCCGTATGTCTTCCCAAATGAGTTTGGCTTCCGATGCTTGAAAAAACCTATGATTCCGCCAGCGTTGAACCTCGAATTGCCCGTAAATGGGAAGAGGGCAACGCCTTTGCAGCAGGCGCGAATGCAGAGCCGGGTGCCGAGACGTTTTCCATTGTTATACCCCCGCCGAATGTTACCGGTTCTCTGCATATGGGACATGCGCTCAACAATACGCTTCAGGACATCATGGTTCGCTTTGAGCGTATGCGGGGCAAGGATGTTCTTTGGCAACCCGGAATGGACCATGCCGGAATCGCAACGCAGATGGTTGTCGAGCGCAAGCTGGCCGAACAGAAGCTGCCCGGACGACGGGAAATCGGCCGAGAGGCTTTCATCGAAAAAGTTTGGGAGTGGAAAGATGAGTCAGGCGGGTTGATCTTCAACCAGCTCAAACGGCTCGGTGCGTCCTGTGACTGGTCGCGTGAGCGCTTCACAATGGACGAGGGACTGTCGGAAGCTGTTCTGGAAGTCTTTGTGTCGCTCTACAAAGAGGGCCTGATTTACAAGGACAAGCGTCTTGTCAACTGGGACCCCAAACTGCTGACGGCCATTTCCGACCTTGAGGTTGAACAGGTCGAAGTTGCCGGCAACCTCTGGCATCTGCGTTATCCGCTCGAAGACGGCGTGAGTTACGAATACCCGATCTCCTTCGATGACGAGGGCAACCCGGTCGAGTTTGAAACTCGCGATTATCTGGTTGTCGCAACCACCAGACCGGAGACGCTGCTGGGCGATTCTGGCGTTGCCGTTCACCCGGATGATATGCGCTATACAGATATCGTCGGAAAGCATGTTATTCTGCCCATTGTTGGCAGGCGTATACCCATTGTTGCCGATGAATATCCAGACCCAACGGCGGGAACCGGTGCGGTAAAGATGACGCCTGCGCACGACTTCAACGATTTCGAAGTCGGCAGGCGCCAGAAGCTCGCCATGATCAATATTCTGACCATTGATGGAAAGATCGAGCTAACCGACAACGACGAATTTCTAGAGGGTTTACAACCGGCACCGGAGCAGCTTGCTCACTGGAACGCGCTAAACGGCCTTGATCGTTTTCAGGCGCGCGAGCGGATTGTTCAAATTCTGGAAGAAGCAGGGCTCGTTGATCGCATCGAACCGCATAAGCATACCGTTCCTCACGGGGACCGGGGTGGTGTGCCGATTGAACCGAGGCTGACCGAACAGTGGTATGTGGATGCAGCCACTCTGGCAAAACCTGCTATCGCTTCGGTGCGTGAGGGACGAACGAAGTTCGTACCGAAAAACTGGGAAAAAACCTACTTCGAATGGATGGAAAACATCCAGCCGTGGTGTGTATCCCGCCAGCTCTGGTGGGGGCACCAGATACCGGCGTGGTACGGCCCGGACGGGCAGGTCTTTGTTGAGAAGTCTGAAGAGGAAGCGCTTCAGGCTGCCATTCAGCACTATTTGTCGCACGAGGGGCCGATGAAGGCCTATGTTGAAAACCTGCTGGAAGACTTCCGTCCGGGCGATATCCTGACGCGTGACGAAGATGTTCTTGATACATGGTTTTCGTCCGCGCTTTGGCCCTTTTCGACACTGGGATGGCCGCACAAAACGCCGGAACTTGACCGCTATTACCAAACGGATGTGCTCGTCACCGGGTTCGACATTATCTTCTTCTGGGTGGCCCGCATGATGATGATGGGCCTGCATCTCATGAAGGATGAGAGTGGCACGCCGATTGAGCCATTCCATACCGTTTACGTTCATGCGCTGGTGCGCGACAAAAACGGTCAGAAAATGTCGAAGTCGAAAGGCAACGTCATCGATCCCTTGAACCTGATCGACGAATACGGTGCGGATGCGCTGCGCTTCACCCTTGCCATCATGGCGGCGCAAGGGCGTGATGTGAAGTTAGACCCTGCGCGAATTGCAGGTTATCGCAACTTCGGAACCAAGCTGTGGAATGCAACACGGTTTGCTGAAATGAATGGTGTCAAGAATGATCCCGCCTTTGTGCCGGAAGCGGTAACGCTCACGGTCAACCGGTGGATCATCACTGAACTCTCACGCACCAGACAAGAAGTCACCGAGGCTATCGAGACCTATCGGTTCAATGAGGCGGCAGGCAGCCTCTATCGCTTTGTATGGAATCAGTTGTGTGACTGGTATCTGGAACTGCTGAAGCCTATTTTCAGCGGCGAGGATGAGGGTGCGCGCGCCGAGTCACAGGCTTGCGTGGCCTACATTCTGGACGAGACCTACAAACTTCTGCATCCCTTCATGCCATTCATGACGGAAGAACTGTGGGATCACACGGGGGATCGCGACAATCTTCTCTGCCTGACCCGCTGGCCGACCTCGACCTACCAGGATGAAACGGCTGCCGGCGAAATCAATTGGTTGATCGATATCGTTTCGGGCATTCGGTCTGTTCGGGCCGAAATGAACGTGCCACCATCTGCTGTCGCGCCTCTTGTGGTCGTGGGTGCCAACCAGCAAATACGAGACCGCTTGCTCAGTCAGGATGCAGCCATTCGGCGGCTTGCACGCGTCGAGTCAATATCGCTTGGCGACGCGGCACCGAAAGGCGCGGCGCAGATTGTCATCGGCGAAGCGACCGCATGCCTGCCGCTCGGGTCTTTGATTGATGTGTCAGCGGAACGCGCGCGCCTCGAAAAGGCCATGACCAAACTCGACGTGGAACGCGCAAAAATTGCGTCGAAACTGTCCAACGAACGATTTGTAGCCAACGCCAAGGCAGAGGTGGTTGAGGCGGAGAAGGAGCGTCTGGCAGAGATCGACGTGCAGATGAGTTCGTTGCAGACCGCATTGTTGCGCGTGGCTGAGGCTGGCTGATACCGCATTTCTGGGAAATAAAACGGAATTGCATGAGGCAAGCCCTACGCAAGCATAATCTTGTGTTAAAGCAGGTAGCATTAGCGAGCTTGCAAGTCCTCGATACTTGTTTGATACTCGTTACCAACGAAAGAGACTGCGGGACGCTGACGGGGGAACTATGACGAAGCTTTCAATGAAGGGGCGCTTGCTGGGGCTCGCTACGCTTTCCACACTCACGTTTGGTGCTGGCGCGAATGCGAGTGGGTTGGAGCGTGGTGGCTACAATATCGATTTGCTGTTTGAGGATTCACCCTATGTAGGAGAAGCATCCTCCAGCTTTGTCATGCCTAATCGACGTCTGAAAAATGTTCGTGACACCGACTCGAGTGTGATCGATCCACGATTGTTTGGTGGCAGAGGTGTGCCGGGTGTCGGCGGTGGTGATCTCAACAATCGCCCACGGACAGCTGATGATAGTGAAAGCTATTGGTCGCCACGGATTGGATTTAAGGCAGGTTTTGGCGATGCCGTCGACTGTATGGTTGATTACTCACAGCCTTGGGGTCTGCATCTGAAACCTGGCGCCAATTGGGCAGGCGCAAACTACAATGTGGAGACCAAGGTTAGCAGTGACAACTATGCGGGAACCTGTTCCTATAAGTTTGACATGGGACCCGGAAAGCTTCGTCTGATTGGCGGTGCTTTCTACCAAAAAATCGATGGGTTCAAAGACCAGCTGTCTCAGGAATATCCGGCCGCATTTCCTCTCACGGGTCTCGGACGTCTGGAACTCGAAGGTGACGGATGGGGCTGGCGCGCAGGTGTAGCTTATGAAATTCCGGAATATGCCATCCGCGCCAGTCTCGTATATAACAGCAAAGTCGATGTGGATCTGACCGGATCCATCGATGCCAGCAACGTCATTCCCATTTCGCTTAGTCCGATTACTGGCGTGCCTCGCTATGGCGTCAGCGGATCGGTATCCATGCCGGACTCTGTTGAACTGAAACTTCAAAGCGGTATCGCGGAAGGATGGTTGGCATTCGGGTCCATCAAATGGACCGATTGGAGCCAGATTTCGGTTCTGAACTTCTGCCCTCCCGTTCTTTCGCCGCTTAGTCCGCGTTGCTCACAGCTCGATCTTCTGTTTCGTGATGGCTTGAGCATCACCGGGGGTGTCGGTCACAAATTTACCGATAAGCTCAGCGGAGCACTCAGCTTGACCTATGACCGCGGTGCAAGCACCGGGATCAATACGCAAAGCGATACATGGTTGCTAGGCACGGGTCTGTCTTATGCCGCTACGGAAAAGGTGGAGCTGCGTTTGGCCGGGGCAGTTGGTATTTTGACCAGTGGGTCTTCTGGTATCGTCACGCGTGGTGGACAGGTATATGGAGACAATGTTTCCTACGACTACGACGACGATGTTGTAACCGCAGTGTCTACAGCAATTAAAGTGAAGTTCTAAGCAACCAGTAGAAATAGTAGCATTCACCGTGAGTGCCACCTCATAATGACCAAGCCCGGGACCAGCCCCGGGCTTTTTGTTTGTGTGAACGCGGAAGATAGAATTTGTGCTGAATCGGCAACACACTTTTTGCTAGAGTCTGATATCAACTTGGCAAGAGGCAAAATGTCTATTTCCCGCCACAAACTGGGCGCAGCGATAGGGCATATATCCCAAGATGAAAGCGCAACCGATATCATGAACTGTGTGGTGAACGAGAGCTTGCTAACAGCCAAAGTTTCAACCGCCATAGCGGGTTTGAAGACGGTCGACCTGCACTCTGTGAAACCGTTAGCGATGTCATTTTTTCGTGCGAATTCAAAGATGAGTCTTGGTTCACTCAAGTGCAAGGTCAAGAGAAAAGCTACTATGCCGCTTGCCATATTCAAACCGTTCAGAGTTTTAGCGTTTGGAATGAGCCTCACATTGTGCGTTGCAGCGTCAGAGCATGCGCTGGCCTTCGATCCGGATGCAGGCGTCAACAGGGAATCGGGTCCTTTTGACCTCTTCAAGTTCGGGTTTTCGGCCTATAAAAATGGCCGGAAGGACGAGGCCGTTGAGGCCTATAAATATGCTGCCGAAAAGGGACACACTGGCTCGCGGTGGGCATTGGCGAACATGTACGCCTATGGCGACGGCGTTGCGGAAAATGATATTGAAGCGTTCAAGATGTATCGTGACATCGCCGAGCAGGGTGTTGAGCCCGGCTCGGAAGATACCGGATATTTTGTGAATGCCCTGATTTCGCTTGCCGGATACTACCGGCGTGGCATTCCGAAAAGCCCGGTGACTGTCGATCTGTCGCAAGCGCGTCAGCTTTATTTTCAGGCGGCTTCGACTTTTGGTGTGGCGGAAGCGCAGTTTCAGTTGGCAAAAATGTTGCTGGCGGGCGAGGGTGGGGCTGTTAACGTGCAGCAGGCCAAGAAATGGCTGAACCGTGCGCGCAAGGGTGGCCATGCAGGTGCTATGGGCGTATTTGGCAATGTCCTGTTTCAGGAGGGGCAGACAGCACGCGGACTGGCCTTTATGACAGCTTCGCTGGACCATTGTGCGCCGAAAGACTGTGTCTGGTTGCAAGCTATGCAAGAACAGGCTTTTTCCGTTGCTACGGAAAATGATCGACGTGCAGCTGTGCAGCTTTCCCAGAACATCGGTCTGAAATCAGCGGAATAAGCGGCCAACTGCTAGTTACTCTACATGTTCAATTCGATAACCGCGGGCACATGATCTGACGGCTTTTCCCAGCCACGTACATATTTTTCAACCGATGCTGATACCAGCTTGTTTGCAGCCTCTGCAGATAAAAGCAGGTGATCGATGCGGATTCCATTGTTCTTCTGCCAGGCACCAGCCTGATAATCCCAGAATGTGTAAAGAGGTGCCGCATCCGAGGACGTGCGAAGCGCATCGGTAAACCCAAGATTGAGCAGCCTTTGATAGGCATCTCTCGTTTGCGGTAGGAAAAGGGCGTCGTTCTTCCAGACTTCGGGATCGAAGCAATCATGGGGCTGCGGTATGACATTGTAGTCACCTGCCAGAATTAAAGGTTCTTCCAGTTTCAGCCGGGTCTGCGCGAGGCTATGCAGTCGCTCCATCCAGCCGAGTTTGTAGGGATATTTTTCGGTATCCACCGGGTTACCGTTCGGAAGATACAGGGAGCAGATGCGCAAGATGCCCTTCTCCGTGCTGAATACACCTTCAATGAACCGCGACTGCACATCGTCGTCATCACCCGGCAGGCCACGGACAACGTCTTCCGGGCTGCGCTTCGACAACAGTGCGACGCCGTTAAATCCTTTCTGTCCGTGGGTCTCGACGTGATACCCAAGCGCCTCGATCTCCAACCGCGGAAAATTCTCGTCCACCGATTTGATTTCTTGAAGACAGACGATATCGGGCTGTGATTCTCGAAGCCACTGGAGAAGAACTTCGATCCGCGCCTTGATACCGTTGATGTTCCAGGTTGCAATTTTCATCATTTTCTTTCTGGAACGTGAGACGTATCAACTAGATGGAAAAGCTGGTTCCGCATCCGCAGCTTGCGACAGCATTCGGATTTTTAATCTGAAATGATTGACCCAACAGGTTATCGATAAAATCAATTTCCGAGCCGCTCATATAGACCAGCGACATTTGATCGATCAAGACTTTGGCATCGCCCTTTTCCAGAATCAGATCATCGTCCTGTACATCGTCGACCAGATCGAACTTATAGGAAAAGCCGGAGCAGCCACCGCCCTCCACAGACACTCGCATCGCCTTGCGAGCGTGTTGTGCAGCGAGAATCGAGCCTATCCGCTTGGCGGCCGATTCGGAAATGGTAACAGTCTCTGTCATGTCAAACTCCTGCCGGGATCAAAGTCCTTCAGAATGGTGCTTTCACTCCTGAACGCATTGTTGGATGAACCGCAAAACGCTTTTCAGGAACGTGCCATATAGGTATGAAGGCTTGCATACCACGTCAATGGCGTTGGGTAATAGGTGAGCAATGACATTCGATAAAAATGCACTGGGTTATGGCGTTGGAGAACGGGCGGTTTTTGCTGCAGACCCTTGGAACAGCCGGGGGAGGCTCTATCCGGAAACGCCAAGCGCAACGCGATCGGATTTCCAACGCGACCGGGACCGAATTGTACACACGACCGCATTCCGTCGTCTAAAGCATAAGACCCAGGTATTTATCGCAGCCGATGGAGATCACTATCGCACCCGCCTGACGCATACGATTGAGGTTGCGCAGATCGCCCGCGCACTTGCGCGCGCGATGCGGCTGGATGAGGATTTGGCCGAGGGCGTGGCACTTGTTCACGATTTTGGACATACGCCGTTTGGACACACAGGCGAGGACGCGCTGGATGACATTTTGCAGCCTTTCGGAGGCTTTGATCACAACGCGCAGTCACTGCGGATCGTCACCAAGCTTGAGCGTCGTTACGCCGAATTCGACGGACTGAACTTGAGTTGGGAGACCTTGGAAGGTCTGGTCAAGCACAATGGTCCCCTGTGCGATGCGAATGGCGTCGGGCTCAAGGGGCCGGTTCCTCAACCCATTCTGGATTATTCGGGTTTCCATGACTTGGAACTGTCGAGCTTTGCCAGTTTGGAGGCTCAAGTCGCAGCGATTGCGGATGATATTGCCTATAACACGCATGATATCGACGACGGTTTACGCTCCGGTTTTCTTAATTTTGCGATGCTGGAGGAAATACCGTTTCTGGCAGGTTTGATGAAACAGGTGACTGATCGTTATCCAGGGCTGGAGGACAGCCGGTTCACGCACGAAATCATGCGTCGCCAGATCACCGCAATGGTGGAAGACGTCATCGGCGTTGCACAGGAACGGCTGGCAGAGATCAAACCCCAAAGCGCAACCGATGTTCGCAATGCGGGCAAGGTTATTGCTACATTTTCTGACGAGATGGCTGTGACGGACAAACAGATCAAGGCCATGCTGTTTGCCAGAATTTATCGACACCCGGACGTCATGCGTATTCGCGCCGATGCGGCGAAGATTGTCGTCGATTTGTTTGATGCATTCATGAGCCAACCAGCGCTGATGCAGGGCCATTACTGGGTTGACCCAATCGATGCCATGAGCGAGGCGGCAAAAGCGCGTCATGTGGGTGATTATCTCGCTGGGATGACGGACACGTACGCGATTACAGTCCACAGGCAGTTGTTTGACCATACTCCTGATTTGCGATAGTCAGCGCCCAACAATAACGCGGAAGCCACCAAGGCAAGCCAGCGGATGGACCCTATGAATCTGTTCACAGACTTTGAAAACAGAATTAAAAATGTTCTGGAAACTCTTGATAGCGTTCAAGAAAAACGCTCTGAACTGGATTTTTGTCGTATTGGCGTGGAGCCTCCACGCGATGCCAGTCATGGCGATGTCGCCACCAACGCGGCCATGGTTCTGGCGAAGCCCCTGGGAACCAATCCGCGTGCACTCGCGGAACAGATCATCGAGAAACTGCGTCAGGATCCGGAAATCGAAGCTGTCTCCGTCGCAGGTCCGGGCTTCATCAATGTGAAGCTAGCCGTTTCCTATTGGCAGCGCATTCTGGCAGATATGATCCGGCAGGGCGATACCTATGGCAAGAGTGCCGTTGGTGCGGGTCGCAAGGTCAACGTTGAGTATGTATCCGCCAATCCCACAGGTCCGATGCATGTGGGCCATTGCCGTGGTGCCGTGGTGGGTGACACCCTGGCAAACCTGCTGAAATTTGCCGGCTTCGATGTTACCAAGGAATACTATATCAACGACGCAGGGTCGCAGATCGATGTGCTCGCGCGGTCGGTATTTCTGCGCTATCGCGAGGTGCTGGGCGAAACAGTCGGTGATATACCGGAGGGGCTCTATCCCGGCGATTACCTGATCCCCGTCGCGACGCAACTGGCCGACGAGTATGGCAGCAGCCTGCGTTTGATGACGGAAAGCAAGTGGCTGCCGATTGTTAAAGACCGCGCCATTCTGGCGATGATGGACATGATCCGCTCCGATCTGGCGGCCTTGAATGTCGTCCACGATGTTTTCTATTCCGAGCGGACCCTGCATGAGAACGGTGCTGTGCCTATCCGCACGGCCATCAATGATCTCACCTTCAAAGGCCACGTCTACAAGGGTGCGCTACCGCCACCAAAAGGGCAGTTGCCGGAGGATTGGGAAGATCGTGAACAAACGTTGTTCCGTTCAACGGAAGTCGGCGATGACATTGATCGGCCCTTAATCAAATCTGACGGTACTTACACGTACTTCGCTGCTGACGTTGCCTATTTCAAAGACAAGTACGACCGTCATTTCGATGAGATGATCTATATTCTCGGCGCTGACCACGGCGGCTATGTCAAACGGCTGGAGGCTGTTGCGCGTGCCGTATCCGACGGTAAGGCAAAGCTGACCGTTCTGCTCTGCCAGCTTGTCAAACTGTACCGGAATGGCGAGCCGGTGAAAATGTCGAAGCGCTCCGGCGACTTCGTTACCCTTCGGGACGTGGTCGATGAGGTCGGTCGTGATTCGGTTCGCTTCATGATGATTTACCGCAAAAGTTCTGAGCCACTGGACTTCGATTTTGCCAAAGTGACGGAGCAATCCAAGGACAATCCGGTCTTTTACGTGCAGTATGCCCACGCCCGCTGCCAGTCAATTTTCCGACAGGCGAAAGACGTGTTTCCTGATTTGGATTTCGGCGCAATTGATTTTTCTGCTGCGGTGGAAGGCTACATCACCGATCCGAACGAACTGCAAGTCATTGCAAAGCTTGCAGAATTTCCAAGGGTTGTTGAAGCGGCGGCATTGGCGCAAGAGCCACACCGTATCGCGTTCTACCTGTATGATTTGGCCAGCACGTTCCACGGACACTGGAATAAAGGCAAGGATTCACCGGAATTACGATTTGTTAACGATAAAACACGAGAATTGAGTATTGCCAGACTCGGGCTGGTGCAAGCTGTAGCTTCCGTATTGAAGGCAGGTCTGTCGATTACCGGCACCGCCGCCCCGGACGAGATGCGATAGCCTGTCACCATTTCCCCACAATACGCTGGCATGAAAACGCTAAGTGGTGTGAGTGGAGAACATGGCAGACAAACAATTCGTTCGAAGCGGGCCGACCGATCATAATCATCTTTCCGATGATGATCCGTTGAGCGAACTTGCCCGCATTGTCGGCTATGATGCTCCGCCCGTGGTGCATCAGCAGCGGCAGCTTCAGGAACTGCATGAGGCCAGACGGCCTCAGGCCGCCGAGTTCGATCTGGAAGACGAACTGATGCGCGCGTTCGATGACTACGACGTGCCGAAGCGCGAGCCGACACGCCCGCAGGCACCGGTTGCCCGTATCCAGGAGCCGACCTTCGAGGACAACAGTTTCCACGCTCCTGTGTTTGCGGACGTCGCTGATACGGCGGCACCTCGGCACGATATCGGCGATGACCTGTTGTCGGAAGTGGAGCAGTATGCGGTTCCCGCCGCAGCGGCGCCAGCACCGGCACCTGCAAAAAAGATCAACTACCCGTTCACGCCTTCGTTTAGCCGGGCAACCCCGGTCGCGGCCGGTGCGGGTGTTGGACAGCGTGCGTTTGCGACGCCGCTGCCACCACGCACCCAGGCACCGGAGCCAGCACCTGTGGCGCCTGCAAGAGTTGAGCCGCCAGCGGCACCGGTGGCACAGGCTCCGGTGGAGCCCGACGTAGAAGTGAGTGATTTTGATCTCGACAATTTCGAGATTGATCTGTCCGAGATGGACATGGAACTCAATGAGGCAGTGGCGTCGGATGCTCCTGTTTTTGAAGAGCCGGAGCCTGTCGCCAAAGCCTATTCGGCGCCGCCCCCCCCAGTGTCAACCCCTGCCGCGCAAGCGTATCAGCCAGCGCGTTTTGAAGCTGATGCGCACGAGGATATCGTAGAAAGTGAATTGCCTTTCGATCCGGCAATGATTGCGGACTCCGAGGAAACTGTGTCGCCGATGGCCGACATGGACGTTCCTCAGCTACCGGCTGTCGAGCAGGATGACCCGCCGACACATGAGCCGGATTACGATTACGACATTGACGCGGAAATTGCGCAGCTCTTTGCCCCGCAGCAGGGTGGCGAGGTGCGGGCCGATGCAGCACCTGCCGCATCCTGGAAAGCGGGAGCGGAACCCAAACGAGCCGGAAAGCCGGAGCAGGATTCCGATGAATTCGAGCGGCTCCTTGAGGAAGATTTCCGCCGCTCGCTGAATACGCCGCGCGCGGCGGAGCCTGCTGTCGATCGCCGACCCATCAGCCCGGATATCGCTGTCACAGACGGGTTTTATGAGGATGACAACCGCCGCTCACCGCTCAAACTTGGCTTGATTGCCGCTGGTGTCCTGGGTGTCGTGGTACTCGGCGGAGCTGGCGTCTACGCCTGGATGGGCAATGATTCAACAACGGCTTCCGGTGCGCCGCAAGTTATTCTGGCGGATAAGGATCCTGTGAAAATCGTACCGACAGAGCCCGGTGGAAAAACCGTGCCCAATCAGGACAAGGCAGTCTATGACCGCGTTGCCGGTACGCAAAGTGCTGATCCGACGCAGTCGGCATTGGTGTCTTCAACGGAAGAGCCGGTGGATGTTGTACAGCGCACTCTGGCGGATGATAGTCTACCGTTGGAAGGCAATGACGAAGCCGATTCTGGCGCTGTGGATGCAGTTTCAGGGGCAGACGCAGCGGCTGGCGATGAGCGGCTTGCCCCGTCTGAAGACGAAGCGAATGCAGGTGGCGGTGAGGAAAGTGCTCCAAGCGTTTCACCGCGCAAAGTTAAAACGATGATCGTCAAGCCGGATGGTACGCTGGTCGCCCGGGAGGTTTCCGCTCCCGAACCGGAAACAGATGTTGCGACCGCTTCTACGACACCGGTCAGCGCAGCAAGCTCAGCTTTGGCAGACGTGGCCAGTGCGGATGTTGGAAATGCCGCACCGGTTCGCACAGTGACAACAGCACCGGTGGAAGCACGGTCCACCCCCGCCGCCACGCCGAAACCACCGGTTGTTGCACCGGTTGAAACCGCCGCAGTTGCGCCGGAACAGCTTGCAACGCCACCAGCGAACCCAGGCGGTTACGTCTTGCAAATTGCATCGCTGCCAAGCGAGGCAGATGCTAAATCATCCTACGCCAACCTCTCCGGTAAATTCGCCGGTATCATTGGCGGGCGCGGCGTGGACATTCGCAAGGCGGATATTGCAGGCAAGGGAACCTACTACCGCGTCCGTATCCCGGCGGGATCACGCAGCGAAGCCAATGCGTTGTGCTCGCGTTACAAAGGTGCTGGTGGGAGCTGCATCGTTACAAAGTAAGCAGAATGATCAAGGAGAAAAGGCGCGGTTTTCCGCGCCTTTTTCATGTGTAGCGTAAGGCATGGCGCGTAAAACTGTGCAGCGGTTTTGCGATGACGGCACGCAACAAACAGAGACTTAAAGCAGGACCAGCGAATCCGAAAGATCGGTACATGCTTTACCGAACGCACTCGCAATTGCTGACCGAGCCGATATGATCAAACCCATGAGCGAATCAAAAGCAGTAATATTCGGGTGCAGCGGCCTGTCCTTGACGGCAGAGGAGAAGGCATTCTACCGGGCCGAAAAACCATGGGGTTTCATTCTGTTCGGGCGCAACATCGGGACGGAGGATCAGATCAGAGCCCTGGTCGCTGAGCTCCGCGATACAATTGACAATCCTGACGCACCTGTTCTGATCGATCAGGAAGGGGGTCGGGTCCAGCGGATCAAGGCGCCGCTGGCGCCTGCATACCCGAACGCCGCGCTGCTGGGTGCTTTGTACAGCCAAGATCGCGAGACCGGACTGCGGGCGGCTTGGCTAATGTCCCGGCTGCACGCCATTGACTTGATGAAATTCGGCATCAATGTTGACTGCCTTCCCGTACTGGACGTTCCCATAGAAGGAAGCCATGACGTCATTGGCAACCGGGCCTATGGCTTTGATCCGCATCTGGTTGCAGCCATGGGGCAGGCAGCCGCCGATGGTTTGAAGGCAGGGGGCGTACTGCCAGTCATGAAACATATTCCCGGTCACGGTCGTGCCTTCGCCGATTCGCATTTGGCGCTACCCACGGTCGATACATCGCTTGATGAACTGATGAGCAGCGACTTTGTGCCATTTCAAGCCCTCAAGCATGAATTGATGGCAATGAGTGCGCATGTTGTCTATTCCGCACTGGATGCAGACCATCCGGCGACGACTTCGGCCAAAATTATTCGGACTGTTATCCGCGAATCGATCGGATTTCAGGGGTTGCTTCTCTCGGACGATGTTTCCATGAATGCGCTTTCGGGAACGATTACCGACCGCACGAAGGCTATTGTTGCGGGCGGTTGTGATATCGTGTTGCATTGTAACGGGATCATGAGCGAAATGGTCGATGTGGCGCGGCATGTGGTTCCGCTTGCTGGCCAGGCGCTACAAAGAGCAACACGTGTCACAATGGCATTCGCTGATGCTGAACCTGCCGACGAGCAAGCATTGCGTGCGGAATTCGCTGCGTTGATACCAACGGCCTGATGATGACACTGTTTGGTGGATATCCGGACATGACAACACAGGACATATGGACGGACGCGGACCCCCAGCCAGCCGAGGCGCTGGTTCTGGATATCGAAGGGTTTGAAGGTCCACTGGATTTGCTGTTGCACCTTGCGCGCAACCAGCGTGTAGACCTTGCCCGCATCTCCATACTTGCTCTGGCGGAACAGTATCTGGTCTTTGTCGAACAAGCCCGACTCATTCGGATAGAACTTGCCGCCGACTACCTTGTGATAGCGGCATGGCTGGCGTTTCTCAAATCCAAACTACTGATTCCCCAGCAAATAAAGGGTGATGGTCCAAGCGGGGAAGAGCTGGCTTCCGCTCTGGCGTTCAGGCTCAAACGGTTGGAGGCGATGCGCGAAGCAGGCGCGCAGCTGGCTGAGCGCAATCGGCTCGGCCGCGATATATTCACGCGTGGCGCGCCGGAACATGTTCTTTCTACGGCGACATCCGGTTACGAAGCATCACTGTTCGATTTGCTGTCTGCCTACGCTCAGTTGCGGCAAAAGCAGGCTGTCTCCCACGTGACCATCTCCAAACGCCGCGTGTGGTCTCTGGTGGATGCACGTTTAATGCTAGCGCGGCTGGTCGGCGATCTCGATGGCTGGACTTCGCTGGAGCAGTATCTGGTACAGTATCTGTCCGATCCGGCAGAGCGCTCCACCGCCATAGCAAGCTCGTTTGCCGCGTCTCTGGAACTGGTTCGAGAGGGGCAGATCGAACTGCAGCAGGCCGATGCGTTCTCCCCGATCTATATCCGTCAAGGACCCACGCCAATTAGCGCGGAAGCACTTGAAGCGATGGAGACGGCCCGCAATGGATGAGGCTCACCGTATTGCTGAAGCGCTGATCTTTGCATCTGCCGCACCCGTTGCGCCGTCTGTCATCGAGGAGCGTCTGCCTGTCGGCGTTGATGTGCGCGCAATACTGCTTGACCTCAAAGCGGAGTATGCCAGCCGGGGCGTCCACCTTCTTGAAATAGACGGGCATTGGGCGTTTCGCACGGCTGCCGATCTGTCCTTTGCGATTTCATCAGGGGAACCGGTTCGCAAACTCTCGAAAGCCGCTTTGGAGGTCCTCTCGATCATTGCATACCATCAACCGGTTACACGGGCCGAGATAGAGGATATCCGAGGCGTGCAAACATCCAAAGGCACGCTGGACGTGCTGATGGAAGCGGGTTGGGTGCGTTTTCGGGGACGTCGCCGTACGCCGGGGCGTCCGGTGACATTCGGCACGACACGAGAGTTTCTGGACCATTTCAGTCTGGAGGACATCCGGGATTTGCCGGGCATCGAAGAGCTGAAGGGCGCAGGAATGCTGTCCGGCCGTATCCCGCCGGGCTTTCAGATCCCCGAGCCACTCGGCATCGACGATGTTCCAGAGGATGAGGATCCGATCACCGCCCTCGATCTTGAAGAGTTGGGCCTGCTTGCGCCCAAGGGGGAGGAGCCGGAATGACCGTCGTCGCCAATAAGCCATTCAGGGCCCGTACTTTCTCTCCCGCACGGCTAACATTCGAGCATATCCGCCATCGCTATGCAGACCGTGAAACCATTCGCGACGTGTCGCTTTCGGCAGAACCGGGTGAGATACTGTGTTTGCTTGGACCTTCCGGCTCATGCAAAACAACGCTGCTGCGAATTGCTGCCGGAATCGAGACCCAGACGTCCGGCCGGGTGTTGCTGAATGACATGGAGCTGTCCGGCCCCAACCTGCATCTGCCGCCGGAAAAACGCGGTATCGGCCTGATGTTTCAGGACTTTGCCCTGTTTCCCCACCTGACGATCAAGGACAATATTTGCTTTGGCCTCAAAGGCTGGGACAAGACCGAAGCAAACCGTGCAGCGGATGCCGCCTTGGAGCGAGTGGGGCTTTCCGGTTATGCGCACCGTTATCCTCATGTGTTGTCGGGTGGTGAGCAGCAACGCGTGGCATTGGCTCGTGCGCTGGCACCGCGACCAGCCGTGCTGCTGATGGACGAACCATTTTCCGGACTTGATTCGCGTTTGAAGGACAGTGTGCGCGCCGACACTTTGTCTGTTCTGGCCGATAACGGTACGACTGCCATTATTGTGACCCACGACGCGGAAGAAGCTATGGGCATGGCGGACAAGATTGCGTTACTGCGCAACGGTATGCTTGTTCAGACAGGTGCGCCACAGGAGTTGTACCGCAAACCGTCAAATCTGTTTGCTGCCGGCTTTTTCTCGCAACTCAACATTGTTGCCGGCAAAGTCGTAGAATGCTGTGTCGAAACGCCGTTTGGTGTGGTGCAAACACCGGGATTGAAGACCGGAACCGAGGTGTCGGTGGCTGTTCGGCTGTCGGCCGTCAAGGTCTCTGCCGGGGGCGCGGGAGCGAAAGCGGAGATTGTGCATCGCCGATACCTAGGCGCTGCTGAGCTTCTCGACCTGAGGCTTGCACTGTCGAAAAAGATTTTACAAGCTCGTATTGCCGCCGACATTCTGCCGCAAGGATTGTGCGAGGTGTCCGTTTCGGTTAACGAGCAGGACATATATGTGTTTGAAAAAGACGAATAACGTCTTACACCGGGGTTCTGGTTATAGGGAGTTTGACTATGGGTTCTTTCAGTATCTGGCATTGGCTAATTGTTCTCGTCGTTGTTTTGCTGCTCTTCGGTCGCGGCAAAATTCCCGAATTGATGGGTGATGTTGCCAAGGGCATCAAAAGCTTCAAGAAGGGCATGACCGAGGATGATACAGCGGAGGGTCCGGTTCAGCGTCCAACGCACCCGGTTGATCCGCGCACAGTCGATCACAAGTCAGATGAAGTTCGTTAGAGCATAAGCCGACCGGAGTGAAACGAGGGTCGAACAGCTTATGCTTCAAATGAAGGATACATCACGTCAGGAATCATGGACGACGTTCAAGTCCGTGATGCGAGGCTCTGAGAATGCTTGATATTGGTTGGACAGAGCTGCTGGTCATCGCTGTCGTTATGATCGTGGTTGTTGGTCCAAAGGACCTTCCGCCCATGCTTCGTGCATTCGGCAAGATCATGCGGAAGCTGACCGGTATGGCTTCTGATTTCCGTCACCAGTTTGATGATGCTTTGCGGGAAGCAGACCTCGATGATGTCCGCAAGACGATCCATGACGCGCAGCGGCTGAACCCGGCCAATTCGCTGCGTGATGCAATGAACCCGCTTCGTCAGATGGGCAATGAGCTGAAAGCCGATCTGCAACGGTCCACGTCATCATCGGTCAGAACGCCTGAAACACCATCACCCGCCAGTGATATAGAACAAGCGAAACCCGAAATGGTGAGGCAACCCAAGGCGATTGTTCCAAAGCCATGGGTTATGAAGAAGCAACCGGGACCAGATGAGGACAAAGCATGAGCGGCGACATTGACGACAAGCCGCAGCCGCTGCTGGAACATTTGATCGAACTTCGCTCACGCCTCATGTGGGCGCTGGGCGCGTTCTTCGTCGCATTTCTGGTCTGTTTCTATTTCGCCAAAGGTCTTTTCAACCTTCTTGTCATTCCTTTTCGCTGGGCCGTTGAGTGGTCTGGAATTGAACATGGAAGCATCGAACTGATCTACACGGCCCCGCAGGAGTTCTTCTTCACTCAGATCAAGGTTGCGATGTTCGGGGCGTTTGTGGTGGCGTTTCCCATGATTGCATCGCAACTCTATAAGTTCGTCGCTCCCGGCCTTTATAAAAACGAGCGTGCTGCATTCCTGCCGTTTCTTGTGGCGTCGCCGATCCTGTTTCTGCTTGGTGCAGCGCTGGTCTATTTTTTCTTCACGCCTATGGTCATGTGGTTTTTCCTGGCCATGCAGCAGTCCGGTGGCGACGGGAAAGTCGCGATCCAGCTTTTGCCAAAAGTGTCCGAATATCTTAGCCTGATCATGACCTTGATCTTCGCGTTCGGGCTGGTTTTTCAGCTTCCTGTCGTTACCAGCCTGTTGGTACGCGTGGGTTTCATTTCCTCGCAAAGCCTGAAAGATAAGCGCAAGTACGCAATCGTCATTGCCTTCGTGGCAGCTGCAATTCTGACGCCGCCCGACCCGATATCGCAGATCGGGTTGGCAATTCCGACAATCATTCTTTACGAAATCTCGATATACACGGCGCGATTGATTGAACGTCAGAAAGCAAGGGAAGCGTTGGTGCGCTCAGCGTACGACGCACAGTCAGCAAGTGCTGACGACGAACCCTCAGCAACCTGAGCCTCTCTTGAGCCGACTACTCATAACGCCCTGGAATAAACATGCTTGATATCAAATGGATCCGCGACAATCCCGAAGCTTTGGATGCGGCACTTGCCAAACGCGGTGCCGCGCCGGTGTCTGCCGATATTATTTCGCTGGATGAAAAGCGCCGCGGCCTTGTGCAGACATTGCAGGATATGCAGGCCCGCCGCAATTCCGCGTCCAAGGACATCGGGGCCGCCATGGCGGCTGGCGAAAAGGACCGGGCCGAGGCGTTGAAAGCCGAAGTCGCGACGCTGAAAACCGCATTTCCCGCAGCCCAGGACGACGAGCGAAACACAAGCGCGGCCCTTGCCGATGCGTTGTCTAGGCTGCCGAATATACCGATGGACGACGTTCCCGTTGGAACCAGCGAAGACGACAATGTTGTTGCCCGGGTCGTGGGGGAAAAACCGACCTGGAATCATGCAGCCAAGGAGCACTTCGAACTGGGTGAAGCTTTGGGCTTCATGGATTTTGAAACGGCTGGCAAAATCGCCGGGTCGCGCTTTACCATCCTGCGCGGGCCTCTGGCTCGGCTGGAGCGTGCCCTTGGTCAGTTCATGCTTGACCTGCATATCGATACCCATGGCTATACGGAGGTGCAGCCACCGCTGCTGGTGCGTGATGACGCCATGTTTGGAACGGGCCAACTGCCAAAATTCACCGAGGACCTGTTCCGCACTACGGATGATCGGTGGTTGATTCCGACTGCCGAGGTGCCGCTGACCAACATGGTGCGCGAGCAAATCCTCGATGAAGCAAAATTACCCCTGCGATTTACGGCGCTGACACCTTGCTTCCGCTCGGAAGCGGGGTCTGCCGGTCGTGATACACGCGGCATGTTGCGCCAGCACCAGTTCATGAAGTGCGAACTGGTCTCCATCACGGCCGCTGAAACCGCCATTGATGAACACGAGCGTATGACGGCGTGTGCTGAAGAAATTCTGAAAAGATTGGGCCTTCACTACCGCGTAATGGCGCTTTGCACGGGCGACATGGGTTTTGGGGCGCGCAAGACTTACGATCTGGAGGTTTGGCTTCCGGGACAGGCAGCGTATCGCGAAATTTCGTCCTGCTCCGTATGTGGTGATTTTCAGGGTCGACGGATGAATGCCAGATATCGGTCCGAGGACGGTCTGAAGTTCGTTCATACGCTGAATGGATCCGGCGTTGCCACCGGACGCGCATTGATTGCGGTTATGGAAAACTATCAGAATGAAGACGGCTCCATCACCGTGCCAGACGTTCTGCTTCCCTATATGGGCGGGTTGACCCGTATCGAGACATCCAACTGACGAGGCCTGATCCCTGATGCGTATTCTGCTGACAAACGACGATGGTATCCATGCTGAAGGCCTCGCAGTGCTGGAGCGTATTGCCCGTGTACTGTCTGACGATGTCTGGATTGTTGCACCGGAAACCGATCAGAGCGGACTCGCTCACTCTCTGACGTTGTCTGAACCCCTGCGCCTGCGCCAGGTATCGGAAAAGCATTTCGCGCTGCGCGGCACGCCGACAGACTGCGTTATTATGGGTGTGCGCGAGGTGTTGGACGTCAAGCCGGACCTTATTCTGTCGGGCGTGAATGTCGGTGCCAATATGGCCGATGACGTGACCTATTCCGGTACGGTGGCGGGGGCCATCGAGGGAACACTGCAGGGGGTGCGCTCCTTTGCGCTGAGTCAGGCGTTCAACCACGCCGGGCGGCTGGTGCCGTGGGACGTAGTGGAAACACACGCACCGTCCTTGCTGGCCCGTTTGATGAAGATTGACCTGCCCGATGGGACATTCCTCAATCTGAACTTTCCCAACTGCGCGCCCGGAGACGTTCAGGGCGTGGAGGTGACGTCTCAAGGTAAGCTGGAGTTTGGCCTCTCTATTGAAGAACGCGCAGATGGCCGGGGCTTTCCGTATTACTGGTTGCGGTTCGGCGAACGGGCCGGAGAGTTCCGGGCCGGTACGGATATCCACGCCATCAAGCACAATCAGATTTCCGTAACGCCGTTGAAGCTGGATATGACGGATTATACAGTGCAAGATCGGTTGGCTAAAGCGCTTCTCGAAGGGAGCGCGGATTGACCATCCGCCTTGGTGAGCAGGAAGGCTTTGCAGCTATGGTCCTTCGGCTTCGTGCCGAGGGCATTTCCAACCATGACCTGCTGACGGCGGTGGAGCAGACGCCCCGCTCGGCCTTCGTTCCGCCCCAGTTTGCGGAGGACGCATACTCGCAACGTTTGCTGCCGCTGGATTGCGGTTCGTTTATCGAGGGTCTGGATTTCGCCGTTCGCCTGCTTCACTGTCTGAACATCAAGCCCGGTCAACGCATTCTTGAAGTCGGGACCGGAAGCGGATTTATGGCGGCTGTGATGGGACGTCTGGCTTCACGTGTGCTGACGTTGGAGCGGTACAAAACTCTGGTCTCGCAATCCCAGAAAAATCTCGAAAAGGTCGGCGTGCGGAATGTTGTCGTACGCCACAGTGATGCGAGCGCTGGACTTGCAGGTGAGGGCACGTTTGACCGTATTCTGGTCACCACTGCTTTTTCGAGCCTGCCGCGCATGTTTTCCGATCATTTGGTATCGGGTGGTACGTTGATCCTGCCGATCATGGTCTCAGACGACGAATGCAAGATGGTCCGCCTGACGCGCACAGGTAGCCGCTATGACCGGGAAGACCTGTTCGACGCACCCTATCTGCCAATCGTGCCGAAGCTCGCATCCATTCTCTAGGCAGAGATATCGCTGCGATAGCCGTCGGCCAGCGATGCCCCATGGTTATCAATCTGTCAAAAATCGTGGTTTAAATCGAGAACCTTAACCCGGCGGTAACTCTAACGCGCTTTAATCCGTATCAACAAGCTGTGTTGGAATTGGGTTGGTGTCATGCGTGTAGAAGTATCGCCGGTTGTTGGTAAGTCGATCATCCGCCTCTGTGCTGCGGTTCTGCTCGCAAGCGTCGTCACCGGGTGCGGATCGGATTCCACCCGTTTCGGGAATGTCTTCGATGGCGCCGATCAGGTGACGACCAGTTCCGTGCCGCGCAGTCCTGCGCCTTCGGCGACACCTGTAGCCTCAGCCGGTCCGTATGCCGCATCGCCGGTCAACAGCGCACCTGTCTCAGAAGTCCGCGCCGTCTCTACGCCCATGAGCGTACAGCGCGTTGCCTTGGCCGATCCGGCAAGCGCAAACGGCAACCCGCAATCCCCATCACGCAATACCTTTGAGTCCAGCGCCGTACCCGAGCCCGGCAGGCGTCCGTCCACCCCAGGCGGGTCGAAGTCGGTTACGCTTGGTGCAGGCGAGACGGTCAACTCGTTGTCGCGCAAGTACGGCGTTCCCGAAAGCGAAATTCTGAGAGCCAACGGACTAAAAAGCGGTTCGCAGGCACAGTCCGGCCAGCGTCTGGTTATTCCAGCTTTGAGCGTTTCGGCCAGTGCCGCCAAAGCCTCTGCATCGGATGCGGCGTCCAGTCTTGATATCAACGGCAAACTACCGTCCGATGACCGGACGCGCGACCGGGATGTTGCCATTCTACCCGGTTCACCTCAGACCCGCGATAAGTCCGACAGCAAGACAGGAACATCGACAGGCAATCTTGGCGACAATGGCGCAGGAGCGGCAAACGGCAGCTATATAGTCAAGCAGGGCGACTCACTGAACAAGATCGCTCAGGCACATGGTGTGCCTGTCGCGGATCTCAAAAAAGCCAACGGTATCACTACCGGTTCCATTCGCATCGGGCAGACACTGGCCCTGCCGACGGGTGCTGCAAAAGCGGCTGATCCGGTTCAAACGGCGTCTGTTCAATTACCAAAGGCGCAGGCAACGAAGCCTGCTGACCCTGCGCCCGCTGCCGCTGCTGCACCTGCGGCGCCCAAGGAAAGCGTGAACGAAGTGGCCTCCCGCAGTGACGTTACCGACGATTCACCCAAATCCACTGGTATCAGCAAGTATCGCTGGCCTGTGCGGGGCGCGGTTATCGCGGGTTACGGCGCAAATGTGGACGGCAACCGGAACGACGGTATCGATATTTCCGTGCCCGAAGGCACGCCCATCAAGGCGGCTGAAAACGGCGTGGTCATCTACTCCGGCAGCAGCCTGAAAGAGCTCGGAAACGCCGTGCTGGTCCGCCATGATGACGGCACCGTTACCGTCTACGGTCACGCCAATACCCTGAATGTGACACGCGGCCAGAAAGTGCAACGCGGACAGACGCTTGCAGAATCGGGCATGAGCGGCAATGCGAAGCGTCCCACTGTGCATTTTGAAGTGCGTAAGAATGCAACGCCGGTCAATCCAGCGACGTTCCTGGAGTAGTGCAGGGGTAGGGCTGGGCTGCTACTGCATAATTCCTTAAATCGGAATCGATTCAAGGATAAATGATGCAGTATTTCTAGTGCTACAGCGTCCTTGCGCGTCATATTTGACGTACAGCGCTGTAGGCTGCCCACTCTATTCGGATGTAAGCGGACGGCCGAGTTTCCCAGCCAAATCCTGAATGAACTGCCAAGCCACGCGTCCCGATCGGGAACCGCGTGTGACACTCCACTCCAACGCCTGGGCATGAACCTCGCTTCGCTCCAACGGCAGTTTGAAGTGCTCGACATAGCTGTCGATCATCTCCAGATAATCGCTCTGGCTGCATTTGTGAAAACCAAGCCAGAGCCCAAACCGGTCTGACAGAGATACTTTCTCCTCAATCGCCTCAGATGGATTGATAGCGGTAGCCCGCTCGTTCTCCATCATATCCCGGGGAAGAAGGTGGCGTCGGTTTGAGGTCGCGTATAAAATGACATTGTCTGGCCTGCCCTCGATTCCCCCATCGAGAACTGCTTTCAACGACTTGTAGGACGTGTCGTCGTTATCAAACGACAGATCGTCGCAGAACACGATGATCGGTGATGATGCGGCGCGGAGGATATCCATCAGAGCCGGTAACGTCGAAATGTCCTCGCGGTGAACCTCAACGAGCTTGACGGGAATACCGGTTTCGGTTTTCGCTTTCAGTTGCACGGCCTTGACCAGAGATGACTTTCCCATCCCCCGTGCGCCCCATAGCAGCACGTTATTGGCGGGCAGTCCCCGCGCAAACCGTAGGGTATTGTCGAGCAGGATATCCCGTACGTGGTCGACACCGCGAATCAGTGAAATATCCACCCGATTCGGTTTGGTAACCGGCTGCAAATAGCGCTGTGCCGGACTCCATACGAAACAGTCGGCGCTCGCCATGTCGTTTTGTGCCGGGGCAGGCCCAGCGATACGTTCCACGGCAGCCGACAGACGCTTGATTTCCAGGATGAGTGTGGCAATTTGAGCGTCTTGCATGGTTAACTCCGTTCTGCGTCCTGATCTTGCACAGGTAGCATGGTGTTTCTGCCTGTAAAATAGTATGAGCGGGAAAACCGGACAAAGGGAAAACCTTTAGCCGGCTCTAATTTAAATGACAGGCCATTGGCCTGCTGAGATGGACGTCAAGGAGTTTAAGTCATGTTCGTGAGCCAGGCATTTGCCCAAACAGCAGCAGCACCAGCGACCGGAGCCGGCGGCGGGCTGGAAATCCTGATGTCCGTATTGCCCTTCCTTCTGATCTTTGTCGTCATGTACTTCCTGATCATCCGTCCTCAGCGCGCCCAGATGAAGCGTCGCGAAGAGTTGCTGAAGAACATTCGTCGCGGCGATCAGGTCATCACCGGTGGTGGTATTGTCGGCAAGGTCACCAAGGTTTTTGACGACGGTGAGCTGGAAGTTGAAATTGCAGAAGCCGTTAAGATCCGCGTGCTCCGCAGCGGTGTTTCGGAAGTTCGTGTCAAGGGCGAACCCGTCAAGCAGTAATCGTTCCTTCCAGCTTCAAGCGCGCCTGTTCCGGGCCGGGTCGAGAGAGCCATGCATCATTTATCCCGTTGGAAACCTGTGCTGGTTTGGCTCGTGTTTTTTGCAAGCGCGATGCTGGCTTTGCCCAATCTGTTCAGTCAGGATGCCGTCTCCACGCTTCCAAGCTGGATTCCAGCCAAGAAGCTGGCTTTGGGCATTGATCTGAAAGGCGGCTCCGACGTCGTCCTCAAGGTTAATCGCGTCGATCTTGAGGGGCGTCGGTTACAGGCGGTTGGGGGCAATATTCGGGATCGGCTCCGGGAAGCAAACATAGCCTATAATGGTCTGACCGGATCTGCGAACGTTATCGAAGTGCAAATTCGGGACGCCAATCAGGTCGATACCGCTCGTCAGGCATTGCAGCCACTGACCGAAGCGGTGGCAACGGGTGACATAGCTGGCCGCACCCTACGCGAAGTTACCATGGAAACGGCGGCCGATGGTATCCTGCGGTTCACGTTGACGCCGCAGGGTATCGACTACCGCGTTGTTGCTGCTGCCAATCAAGCCGCCGAAGTGCTACGATTGCGGGTTGATGGTCTTGGTACGGCAGACTCCGTTGTGCGTCGGCAAAGTGCCGATCGTGTTTCAATTCAGGTTCCCGGCGAGGATGATCCGGAACACTTGAAAAGCGTTCTAAGCCAGACTGGAGACTTTGTCCTGCGGCGAACCAACACATCGGTTCCGCTGCAGCAGGCCATTGATAACGGTGCCCCTGAGGGCACAGAACTGCTGTATTCGGGGGATGACCCACCGACAGCCTATCTGGTTGATCGTCAGATTCTTGCCTCACAGATGGATGTTACTGAAGT
Source organism: Rhizobium sp. CFBP 8762 (assembly GCF_014841565.1). Lineage (GTDB taxonomy): Bacteria > Pseudomonadota > Alphaproteobacteria > Rhizobiales > Rhizobiaceae > CFBP-8762. The sequence goes on along the minus strand of NZ_JACYUD010000003.1, from coordinate 43,612 downwards.
CAGCGCCGGTGTGCCCAATGCGCAGGGTGAAGCTGTCCTGAATGTGCTTCTCGATGATGAGGCACAGGATCGGTTGGCAGCCACTGGCTCTGATCGTTCATCGGTTCTGGTCCTGCTGGATGACCAGATTATCGGCACTGCAACAGTCAAGGGAGCAGGCGAACCGGTCGAGATATCCGGAGGCTTCACGCCTGAGAACGTCGCTGACCTCATCAGCGTGTTGCAGGCTGGCGCCTTGCCCGCCGTTTTCGGCGTTGTCGAAGAACGCACTGTCGATCCGGCATTGGGCTCTGATTCTGCGAAAACCGGAACCTCTGCGGCCATGATCGCCTCGGGATTAATCGCGATGTTCATGATGGCGTTCTATGGCCGTATTGGTCTGTTCGCCAGCGTTACCATTGCGTTCAACCTTCTCTTGATCATTGCTGTGATGACCGTCAGCGGGCTAGCGTTGACATTGCCAGGCATTGCCGGAATCGTGTTGATCATCGGCATGGCTGTCGACTCCAATGTGCTTGTCTATGAGCGGGTTAGAGAACAGATTCGCCAGCGCAAATCAGCCGGTGAAATTATTGGCCCTGGGTTCGATAAGGCCTATGCCACCATCATCGACGCCAATCTTGTCATGTTGATTGCCGCACTGATCTTGTGGGTGTTTGGCAATGGCCCTGTTCGCGGCTTTGCAGTGACTGTTGCCATCGGCATTTGTGCCACACTGTTTGTTACTGCAACATTCACACAGAGCATGGTCGCCCGCTGGATCGCGCGCGAAACCTATCGCGACGTGCGCAAGAGCTTGCATACGGTGATTTTCGACCGGCTGAATATCCGGTTTATGGGGATACGGCGTTATGTGTTTATTGGGGCGGCCTTAACCGGACTGGGTTCGGTAATCCTTTTAGGGCTGGTGGGAATCAATCTTGGCATTGACTTCAACGGCGGGGCGACGGTTGAACTGCGCGCGCGCCAGGGCGACGCCAATATTCCCAACATTCGCGAGCGGCTGGCGGAACTGAATATTGACGGTGTTCTGGTGGAGGCGACCAGACGACCGCAAGATGCCAGAATTCGCGTTGCATCGCGTGGCGGTGGCGAAAACGCGGAACAGACTGCCATTAACGTGATGCGGGACGAACTGGAACCGGACTATGATTTCCGGCGGGCGGAAGTGGTTGGTCCCACGGTTTCGGGCGATCTGACCTATCGCGCCACGCTGGCGGTCTTGATCTCGCTTCTGGCCGTATTTGTTTACATTTGGGTCCGCTTCCAGTGGCAGTTTGCCGTCGGCGCAATCATTGCGACCATTCACGACGTCCTGCTGACGATGGGGCTGTTCGCTTTCACGAGCATGGAGTTCAATCTGACGGCCATTGCTGCTGTTTTGGCAGTCATCGGTTTCTCGCTCAACGATACCGTCGTTGTTTATGATCGTATCCGCGACAACCTCAAGTCCTTTGGTCAGATGCCCTTGTCAATCTTGATTGATACATCGATCAATCAGACATTGTCGCGCACCGTGCTGACATCCGTCACGACGCTGATCGCGCTGCTGACGCTGTTGATTTTCGGTGGTGAAGGAATACGGGTGTTTGCCGTTACAATGATTTTTGGTGTCATTATTGGAACGTTGTCGTCCATTTACATTGCCGGGCCGCTGCTGATCCTGTTCCGCCTGCGACCGCGCCGATCGAGGCGTGGTACAAGTGCCGCCCCGACCGCAGTGGCGGGGTAAGGATATGGCGAAAGGCATAGAAATGCGCGAAGCTCATTTTCCCGGACGCGCACCGGTCGATGCCTACGGCAACGGCGGCTTTCGTTTTGCCGATATGTCGCATCGCGGCTCCGTACTGATGCTTCCCTCCGGTATTTACGGCTGGGATATGGCAGAGGGAGACGCTTTGACAGCAGATCGCTTCCAGCGTGTGCTGGATGAAGCCGGTGATATTGAGGTGCTGTTGGTGGGCACCGGAATGGACATCCGTCCGTTGCCGGAAAACCTGCGTATGACATTGAAAGACCATGGCATATCGTCAGACCCGATGAGTACGGGAGCAGCTGTGCGCACATTCAACATCATGCTGGCAGAGTCGCGCGCGGTGGCCGCGGCACTGATAGTCGTTTGACTGGACCCGATACTACGATGGGTTCTGATGTCGGTGCATACGACTATTGTTTGAGCAACCTTCGCGATACCGATCGCGACCGGTATCTTGCTTGTCTGCTGTCACCGGAGAATAAGCGTGGGGCTTTGGCGGCGCTCTATGCCTTTAATGCAGAGCTCGCGCGGATCCGGGACACTGTGCGCGACCCGCTGCCCGGCGAAATTCGAATGCAGTGGTGGCGTGATTTTCTGGATGGTCAAGCGGCCGGTGATGGTAGCAGCAATCCGCTCGCGCAGGGCTTGCGTTCCTGTATACAGGATCATAACTTGCCGACCGGTGTCCTGCACGACATGATCGACGCGCGTATCTACGATCTCTACGACGACCCCATGGACAGCCGCAGCACTCTTGAGGGCTATGCGGGTGAAACTGCCAGTGCGCTGATCCAGTTGGCAAGCCTGATTCTGGATCCCGGCAACGCAGCGCAATCTTCTGGCGCCGCAGGACATGCGGGTGTTGCCCAATCTATTGCGGGCGCACTTTTGCTGCTTCCAATTCATCAACAACGCGGGCAGATGTACATTCCCGCCGAAATATTGGCTGCGACTGGACTGGACCGTGACGCTTTCCTCAAAGGGAGTCAGACTGATGCCATGACTGCCGCCATCCGGGCGTTCGCGGGTCTGGGGCGTGACCACTTAAATCAAGCACGACAGGGTGCGATAATTTCCAAACAAAGTTTTTGTGCTTTTCTGCCGATTGCTTTGGTTGAACCGGTTTTTGAACAGGCCGAAAAGCTTGGATACAGGGCTGCGATCCAGCCGGTGTTGCAGGCGCAATGGCGGCGCCAGTGGCGTATGTGGCAGGCAAAACGCAGGCAGCGTTTCTGATTAATGCTCCATGCTCAGGCAAGTTTGATGGCGTAAGCTCTATCCAACAAAAAGGGACGGGGTGCCGATGGTCTGGCTCATCACCGCATTGCTGCTTCTCGGCATCGCATGGTTTTTTACGTTGATGAACCGGCGAGCCGCCCGTGAAAACCAGAGGGTTGATACCGGGGCGGCAATTCTGGATTTCGCCCGCGCATTCCCTGAACACCCCATACGAAGTTTGCACGTGACGCGAGATGGAGCCGCGATTTTCGCCCGACTTCACGATGGGCGCATCGGATTCATGCAGGCGCACGGTGCCCAATACGCCTGCCATCTTCTGGAGCTCGAGCAGGTTCGCGCCCAATGCGATGGGCGCAGTCTCAAAGTGAGCTTTCCCGGTACGGTTATTCCGGAAACCAGTTTTATTTTCAGAACGCACAAGGAGGCCGACGACATAATGAACTGGCTGAAACCGGATGCGCTGCCGGCTGCCATAGACAATTCCGTCCCCTTTGAGAACGGTCAGGTTACCTAGTCTATTTTCAAGAGTTGGTGCTTGCTCGGTGCCTTAACCCCGCAACCACACGGCGCAATCATCCAACGCACGCTTGGCAACGGCCTGTTTCTTCGCGGCCGCTTTGTCCTTGCCGCGGAAACGCTTCAGACCCTCCGGGCGGACGATCGCACCCGGTTCCAATGGTGGAAACAGTCCAAAATTGATGTTCATCGGCTGGAATGAACGCTTTCCGGGTTCGTCGTCCGATACGATGTGACCGCCGGTAATATGGTTGAGCAGGGCGCCGAGTGCGCTGGTCATCGGTGGTCGGACAGGCATCTCCCCTCTATAATCCGAGGCAGCAAACCGACCAGCCAGCAGACCGATACTCGCACTCTCCACATAGCCCTCGCAGCCGGTGATCTGGCCAGCGAAGCGGACGTTGGGCCGTGACTTCAGCCCCAATGTTGCGTTCAGCAACGTGGGCGAGTGAAGGTAGGTGTTGCGGTGCAGTCCGCCCAATCGTGCAAACTCCGCCTGTGCCAACCCCGGAATGAGCCGAAAGATCTCTGACTGGGCGCCATATTTCAGCTTGGTTTGAAAACCAACCATATTATACAGCGTACCCAGCGCATTATCCTGCCGCAACTGCACGACCGCATACGGCTTGACTGAAGGATTATGCGCATTGGTCAACCCCATGGGTTTCATGGGACCATGTCGCAGCGTCTCCCGACCGCGTTCGGCCATCACTTCGATTGGAAGGCAACCGTCGAAGTATGGTGTGCCTTCCCACTCCTTGAAGCCCGCGGTATCGCCCGCAATCAAGGCGTCGATAAAAGTGTTATACTGCTGCTCGTCCATCGGGCAATTGATGTAGTCCTTGCCGGTGCCCCCGGGGCCCACCTTGTCGTAGCGAGACTGGAACCAGCAGATATCCATATCAATGCTGTCAGTGTAGACAATGGGCGCAATTGCGTCGAAAAATGCAAGCGCATCAGCGCCGGTTTCTGCTTGAATAGCAGACGCAAGGGCAGGGGCTGTTAAAGGTCCGGTGGCGATAATCGTCTGGCCCCAGTCTTCAGGCGGTAAACCGATTACTTCCTCACGAACGACCGTAATCAGCGGATGTCCGCCAATCGCCTCGGTGACGGCATAAGAAAACCCGTCGCGATCCACAGCCAGCGCACCGCCTGCCGGAACCTGATGCGCATCGGCACACCGCATAATGAGCGAATCAGCTAACCGCATTTCTGCGTGAATGACCCCCACCGCATTGCTGGTCGCGTCATCGGACCGGAAGGAGTTTGAGCAAACGAGTTCCGCAAGACCATCGGTCTTGTGTGCCTCGGTGCCCCGAACACCACGCATCTCATGCAGAATAACGGGGATGCCACGCTGTGCCACCTGCCAGGCCGCTTCGCTGCCAGCAAGTCCACCGCCGATAATGTGAATGGGAGTATTCGAAACTGTCTTATTCATGACACGCTGCATAACACACGGCACTCATCAAGCAAATCGGTGACGGCAACAAGGCTCTGAAAACGACAAAGGCACCCGTAGGTGCCAGTATCGGATATTCTAAAGTGCAGCTTACCGGAACGAGCGCGAAGCAATGTCACGGATATCGTAGCGAGTAATGCCGATGTCGCTCAATGCGTGGTTGGACAGGCTGCCCAGTTCATTAACGGTACGACGATAGTTGATCCAGCTCTTTGCGATGCGAATAGGGTTCATTGTCTGATCCTCCAGAACGTGTTGGCTGCTCATCTGCAGCGGTTGAGCGTGTTATAGCTCCACATTCTCCAAACCCCCAGTGCAATTAATATGCATCTGCTATGCGTTTGTGCATCCCATGACTAAAATCCGTGCAGTTTTCCTCTCTGCCATTAATTGCCGCAACTGTTGCCCAGGCACAAAAAAACCCTCCGCAAGCGAAGGGTTTTGAGGGCGTCAGGCTTGAATTTATCTGACGGCCTGTCGTGCTACATAGGCAATATCGCCCCGACCAATGCCGAGATCATTCAGCTCCCGGTCAGTCATGCGGCCCAGTTCATTGCAGGTCTGGCGATACTTGCGCCAATTGTTAAACGAGCGAGTGATGTTCATGTCGATGTCCTTTGTTTTTGCCGGCTGCCGTCGCCAGCGCTCTGCATCAGTTCTTGATGCTGTATGTACGCGCATCCACGGGGATAAAAAGTGCTGATACCGTATGGCACCCATGCGTGGGCTGCATCGCGTTGAGCCAACAAACGGTTGAGTGTCGTTATAAACTTGGGCGCAAACGTATTTTTTGTTTGATCCGGCAAAATCGGGTGCTATAGAGACGCCGCGCTCGGGAACGCTGGCGCGACAGGCATCACAGAGGTGAGTGTGTTGGTCAGCGGTTACGTCTCTTGGCAAGCGGGTATGGTGAAATTGGTAGACACGCCAGATTTAGGTTCTGGTGCCGTAAGGCGTGGGAGTTCAAGTCTCTCTACCCGCACCAATCAGGGTTAAGTGCAGAAGACCCTTGTCTATGCGCGTGTATCAGGACCGAAGAGTGCCATTTTGCTTGCAAAATGGCAGGAGAATTGGGTAAAGCCACTCCCGGCAACTAGATTCCGGTCGAGTGCTCATAAAACTTATCGGGTCGGTAGAGCACCGCCAACGTGAAATGAAGGTTTGAACATGCAGGTTATCGAAACGCTCGCAGACGGGCTGAAGCGCGAACTCAAGGTCGTCATTCCGGCCAAGGACATGGAAGCTCAGATGAATGAGCGTCTCGCCGACGCCAAGAACAAGGTGCGGATCAACGGATTCCGTCCTGGCAAAGTGCCAGTTGCACACCTGAAAAAAATGTATGGCAAGTCGATCATGGCTGACCTCGTTAACGAGATCGTTCGTGACAAGCCGCAGGAAATTCTTTCCGGCCGTGGCGAAAAGTCTGCAACGCAGCCAGAAGTCGCGATGACTGAGGATGAAGCCGAAGCCGACAAGATCCTCGATGCAAAGGCTGATTTTGAATTTACGCTCGCTTACGAAGTGATTCCTGCCATTGAGTTGAAGGACAATTCTGGCATCGCGGTCACGCGTGAAGTGGTTGAAATCGGCGAAGAAGAAGTCAACGAACAAATTCTGCGCATCGCGGAGAGCGCTCGCACGTACGAAGCCAAGGATGGTGCTGCTGAAAATGGCGATCGTGTCACGATCGACTATCTGGGCAAAGTCGACGGTGAAGCCTTTGATGGCGGCAAAGATGAAGACGCGGAACTGGTTCTCGGTTCCAACCGCTTCATTCCGGGTTTTGAAGAGCAGCTTGTCGGCCTGAAGGCAGGCGACGAAAAGGTTATTACCGTTACGTTCCCGGCTGAATATCCCGCTGCCAATCTGGCTGGGAAGGAAGCGACATTTGACATCTCGGTGAAGCAGGTTGCTGCGGCTGCAGAACTGGAAATCAACGATGATCTGGCGACGAAGCTGGGTTTGGAATCGGTTGATCGCCTGAAGGACGTTGTTCGCGGTCAGATCGAAAGCCAGTTCGGCTCCATGACGCGCCAGAAGGTCAAGCGTCAGATCCTCGATCAGCTGGATGAAATGTATCAGTTCGATACGCCGCAGCGTCTGGTTGATGCGGAGTTCGAAAACATCTGGCGTCAGATCAACACCGATCTGCAACAGGCTGGCAAGACATTCGCAGACGAAGATACCACCGAAGAAGAAGCCCGCGTTGAGTATGGCAAGCTGGCTGAACGTCGCGTTCGCCTTGGTCTCGTTCTGTCAGAAATTGGTGAGAAGGCTGGCGTTCAGGTCAGCGACGAGGAAATGCAGCGTTCACTGTACGAACAGCTTCGTCAGTTCCCCGGTCAGGAAAAGCAAATTCTCGATTACTTCCAGAAGACACCGGGCGCTGCTGCTTCGCTGCGCGCACCAATTTTCGAAGAGAAAGTCGTGGATCAGCTGCTGACTGAAATTTCGGTAACAGACAAGGTTGTCTCGAAAGAGGAACTGATGGCTGACGACGAAGCAGACGAAGCTAGCTCGGAAACCACGGAAGCTAAACCCGCGAAGAAAAAGGCTGCTGCAAAAGCAGAGGGTAGCGAGGACGCTCCCAAGAAAAAGGCCGCTTCAAAAAAGAAAGCCGCCGAAGACGCTTCGGAATAAGAAAACCCAATAAAAAACCCCGCAGCAGCGGGGTTTTTTATGTCGAGATGTAACTGAAGTCAGCAGAACTGTTATTATACTGGGAAACCATTGATACCCTGCTTGATGTTTTTAAGGGCTTCACGGTCTTCATGGAGTTCCGAAATCGTCTTGGTGAAGTCCACAAGAAACATCACGCTGATAAATGCGGATATCAGCATCATTGCAATTGCCATTATGCTCTCCTGCTAGTTGGCGTAGGGGCTACGTTGAAGGTTCAAGCGTTCGTCACGAGCTTCGTTTCGCAGTGCGTGTATAGTTGCGAAGATCATCGTGAAAAACATGGTGATGGAAAGTAAAGCTAAGACCATTATTCTTCTCCTTTCGCCTCATTAACGGTTGCTTTTTCAATAAAGTTCCAGCGAACGCATTTTTCCTGCACATTGTTTGCAAGTCGTTGGACGTGTGCCTTATCGGGTCTCGGTGACATGCTGTGCTTGCAGTTGCTTGAATACCGTGCCAGAACGCGCCCTATGAAAATCGAGAGCGGTAAAATTGGTTTCTACACAGGGTCATTCGATCCGATAACGCTTGGTCATGTGAATGTGCTGCGTCAGGCGCTGAACGTCTGCGCGCATGTCCATATTGGCATCGGATCAAATCCCGGTAAAACGCCGCTATTTTCGATCCCGGAGCGGCTGTCGCTGATCCAACAGGTGTTGGACGACGAATTCAACGACCAGGCTAGACGAGTGACGGTTCAACAATTCAGCGGCTTGGCTGTCGATGCTGCAAAGTCTTTCGGCGCATCTGTCATTGTTCGGGGATTGAGGGATTCGACAGATTTCGATTATGAAATGCAAATGGCCGGTATGAACGGTGTTCTGGCACCAGACGTTCAAACTATCTTCATTCCAGCGAGCTCAGAGCTGCGGCCTATTACCGCCACATTGGTCCGTCAGATCGCGGCCATGGACGGCGATATCAGTCCGTTTGTTCCCCGTGCGGTTTTTGCTGCGCTGTCGAAACGCTAACTTCGCATCATCCGAGGAGTCACCATGAATTTCCTGAAATTTGCAGTCGCGGGCGCGCTTGTAACCGCATCCATGTCTTTCACATCATTGGCCTACGCCAAAGACCTGCTGACGATCCAGCTCAAAGACGGCCCTGTGGTGGTTGAGTTGCGGCCGGATATCGCGCCACAGCATGTGGCCCGGATTGAAGCGCTTGCCAAAGCAGGAGAGTACAACAACGTTGCCTTTCATCGTGTTATCGAAGGATTCATGGCACAAACCGGCGATGTTCAGTATGGTGATTTGAACGACGGATATCAGGCAGACGCTGCCGGTACCGGCGGTTCCAGCCAGCCGGATTTGCCAGCGGAATTTTCCAACGTGCCGTTTGAGCGTGGAACGGTGGGAATGGCGCGAAGCCAGAACCCGAACTCCGCCAATTCGCAATTCTTCATCATGTTCGCACCCGGCTCGTCACTCAACGGGCAGTACACGGTTGTCGGCAAAGTGGTCAGCGGCATGGAAAATGTTGATAAGATCAAGCGCGGCGACGACGCAAATAATGGTGCTGTCAGCGACCCAGATCGCATGATCAGCGTTAAAGTCGGTCAGTAACCAAAAGGACGAAGTTATGGTTGATATCAAAGACCCGGAAAACACGATTGTTATGGAAACGACGAAGGGGCAGGTGGTTATCCAACTTCTGCCGGATCTCGCACCGCAGCATGTCGCCCGCATCAAGGAACTTGCGCGTGAAAAGTTCTATGACGGTATTGTTTTTCACCGCGTAATCGATGGCTTTATGGCGCAGACCGGTGATCCAACGGGTACCGGAATGGGCGGCTCCGACAAGCCTGACCTCAAAGCGGAGTTTTCGAACACCAATCATGTTCGTGGCACATGCTCCATGGCACGCAGCCAAAACCCGAACTCGGCCAACTCACAGTTCTATATCTGCTTTGAGGATGCTCCTTGGCTCAACAAGCAGTATACGGTCTGGGGTCAGGTGATTGACGGCATGGACAATGTTGACAAAATCAAGCGCGGTGAACCGGTGCGGGATCCAGATTCGATTGTCACCATGCGCGTTGCTGCCGACGTCTAAGCAGCCCTTTTTGTTTCAGAGCCGGGTCTGACATGTTCGGATCCGGCTCTCACTCCCTGTTTAACGCATTGACTGGTTATAAGGCGGAGCCGCTTTTTCCTGGAATGCTCCGTGTTGAGTGCTATGCGCGTCGATCTTTTTGACTTTCATTTGCCGGATGAGAACATCGCGTTACGTCCCGCCGAACCGCGAGACGCGGCACGAATGCTGGTGCTGCCTCCGGGCGGTGCGCCGTTCATCGACGAAGCAGTTCTTTCCCTGCCAGATTTCCTACAGGCTGGCGACGCACTGGTGTTTAACGATACCCGCGTTATTCCCGCGCAGCTCGAAGGTGTAAGGCCGCGAGACGGGTTGTCTGTCTCCGTATCGGCAACGCTGCATATGCGTGCAGCGCCTGATAGCTGGCATGCGTTTCTGCGGCCTGGCAAACGGGTGAAGGTTGGTGATGACATCCGGTTTCAGCGTCTGGATGCTGATGATCTCGTTGCGACAGTAACCGAAAAGCGCGAGACGGGTGACGTAACGCTGCGTTTCCAATTCAGCGGAGCGGCACTGGATACGGCGATAGCCACAGTTGGGCGCGTTCCGTTGCCGCCATATATTGCCTCCAAGCGAGATGAAGACAGTCGTGATTTAATTGACTACCAAACCATCTATGCAAAAGAGAAGGGTGCCGTGGCCGCGCCTACGGCAGGTTTGCATTTTACCGAGCGCCTTTTTAACGCTTTGGATGGCAAAGGTATTGAACGGCATTTTGTGACGCTTCATGTGGGTGCCGGAACGTTTCTTCCCGTCAAGGCGGATGATACGCGCGATCATGTCATGCACCATGAAATCGGAACCGTATCTGCTGAAACGGCCGACCGCCTGAACGCGGTCAGGGCCCGTGGCGGCCGTATCGTATCTGTCGGCACAACATCGCTGCGTCTGCTGGAAAGCGCTGCCGATGAGAAGGGGAAGCTTCGGCCATGGCAAGGCGCGACGGACATATTCATTACGCCGGGATATCGGTTCAAGATCGTTGATATGTTGATGACCAACTTTCACTTGCCGAAATCGACGCTCTTCATGCTCGTATCTGCTTTCTGTGGGCTGGAAACGATGCAGGCGGCTTACAAACACGCTATCGACAAAGGCTACCGGTTCTATTCCTACGGTGATTCCAGCCTTTTGTTTCGGAAAGATCAATGACCGATACCTTCACATTCAATCTGATCGCGACCGATGGCAAAGCCCGGCGAGGAACCGTTTCCATGCCGCGCGGGGATATCCGCACGCCTGCTTTCATGCCCGTGGGCACGGCTGGAACCGTCAAAGCCATGTATCTCAGTCAGGTACGTGAACTGGGTGCCGACATTATTCTGGGCAACACCTATCATCTGATGCTGCGCCCGGGCCCGGAGCGTGTTGCGCGCCTGGGCGGTCTTCACAGCCTGATTGGTTGGCCACACCCGATTTTGACAGACAGCGGTGGCTTCCAGGTTATGTCGCTCTCGGGCCTGCGAAAGCTGGATGAAAAAGGCGTTACCTTCAAATCGCATCTGGACGGCAGTTCGCACTATATGTCGCCAGAGCGTTCCATTGAGATACAAGGCTTGCTCGGCAGTGATATTCAGATGCAACTGGATGAATGCGTTGCGCTACCCGCAAAGCCCGATGAGATCGAGCGGGCCATGGAAATGTCGGTTCGCTGGGCCGAACGATGCAAGGTGGCCTTTGGCGACCAGCCCGGAAAAGCCATGTTCGGCATTGTGCAAGGCGGAGATATCCCGGCCTTGCGCGTCAAGTCAGCAGAGGCTCTCAAGCAATTGGATTTGAAGGGTTACGCTGTGGGCGGGCTAGCCGTTGGCGAGCCGCAAGCCGTTATGCTGGAGATGCTCGATACAACACTGCCGGTTCTGCCAAAGGACAAGCCTCGCTATCTCATGGGCGTTGGTACGCCGGATGATATCTTGAAATCCGTTGCCCTTGGCATTGATATGTTTGACTGTGTTATGCCGACACGGGCAGGGCGTCACGGGCTGGCCTTTACCCGCCGAGGACGCATCAATTTGAGAAATGCGCGACACGCCGAGGACCTGCGCCCACTGGATGAACAATCAACATGTCCGGCCACGCGCGATTATTCTCGCGCCTATCTGCATCACCTCGTGCGCGCTAACGAAGCCCTTGGCGGTATGTTGCTAACCTGGAACAATCTTGCCTACTATCAGGATCTGATGGCAGGTATTCGGCTGGCTATTGAGCAAGGGCGTTATGCCGACTTTGTTGCCCAGACGCAGGAGGAATGGGCGAGGGGCGATGTGACGGCAAACTGATGGGTCCTAAAGCGCTGTTCCCTGTGCTTTCATCATCCGCACCCCGTTTATGGTGAAGGGCTGATTGCCTTCTTTCACCAATTGGTAGACGGCAACCCACTCCTGACCATCCGGGGCGGAAATCCTGACCTCCTGTAACACGACATCACCGTCCACCTGAGATGTACCAAACGTGAAGTTGCCGGGTTGATAGACGGCTGTATAGTCACGCCGGACCATTTCAAAAAACACAGCTTTGTCTGGAAACTTCTTTTTGATGGCGGGCGAAGCGCGTTCGTAGGCGGCGTCAGCATCTTCGTTCAAAAATGCAGCAATCTGGCTCTCGATCACCTTCTGCGCCATTTTTACAGCATCTTCCGCCCTCAAAGGTGTTGTTACAAGCACCGCAGGCACTATCAGGGCTGCGCAAAACTGTTCCAGAGATCGCATTGTGTCCTCCCGACTGGTCCTTTGAACAGGATAACGCCAGTTCCTCTCAGATGGAAAGGCGTTATCGCAAAAAACCCGGCCCCCCCTTGAAATGGCTTGGCTTTGATGCAAATTGAGTAAAGTACCTCATTATAAGGAATCTCGTTATGGCATGGCATGCACCTAAATTCATCGAAGTCAGCTGCGGCATGGAAATCAACCGTTACGCACCAGCGGATGGCAACGAGCCAGTTTTGTTCTGATCAATCTTGTCAGACTTTATGACTGATAACGACGGGCGCGAGAGGGGCAACAGCCGGTTTCGCGCCCTTGTCTTAGGCGCTGCGGCGGGCGGGGGCCTGCCCCAGTGGAATTGCGGCTGTGAAAATTGCCGTGACGCACGTATCGCCGGTAGCGGTATTGTCCCGCAAACACAATCGTCGTTGGCCGTCTCCGTGGACGGCGAAAACTGGGCGGTGCTGAATGCGTCACCTGACATTCGTCACCAACTCGAGCACAACCCCCAGCTCCAACCAAAATCACTGCGGCACAGCCCGGTCAAAAGTGTATTGCTGACCAATGGGGATATTGATCACATCGCTGGTCTGCTCATTCTGCGTGAGAAACAGCCGCTTCAAGTATTTGTAACATCAGCTATTTCGCAGATTCTGGATGATAACCCCGTTTTCAGGGCTCTTGACCCCGAGTTCGTCCGCCGCGAGATCATTTCGCTCGATCAGCCCTTTGATCTTTTGCCCGGTTTGACAGCGCAATTGTTCGCCGTACCGGGGAAAGTTCCGCTGTTTATGGAGGATGGCGAGCCAGACACGCGTTTGGAAGGCGAGCAAACGGTTGGCGTTGAAATGCATGCCAACGGGCAACGGATTGTCTATATCCCCGGCTGTGCATTTATTCCCCCCTCGCTGGCCGCAAGGTTGGACGGTGCATCACTTGTCTTTTTTGACGGCACTGTGTTCACGGACGACGAAATGATACGGTGCGGAACGGGCATAAAAACCGGTGCGCGCATGGGCCACATGGCTATTTCAGGCGAGGGCGGCAGCTTGGAAGCGCTGCGTTCACTAAAGATTGAGCGCATCATTTATATTCACATCAACAATACAAACCCTATATGGCGAGAAGGTCCTGAACGGGATTTGGTAAACGCCCATGGCATTGATGTGGGGCATGACGGAATGGAGATCACGCTTGGTACAGGCGCTCGATAGACACGCATTTGAAGCAAGGCTTCAGGCCATCGGGCAGGCGCGGTATCACGACAAACATCCATTCCATCGCCGGCTGCATGGCGGCGAATGCACAATGACAGAGGTGCGTGCCTGGGTCATCAACCGGTTCTATTACCAAAGTCGCATTCCTATGAAGGATGCTGCGTTCATGTCGCGGTGTTCGGACCCGGATTTGCGCCGCGCGTGGCGCTCGCGCATTGAAGATCACGACGGTGGTGTAGAGGAGGGCGGCGGTATTCGGCGCTGGTTGAAACTGGCGGAGGCTGTCGGTCTGGATCCTGACTATGTTGCAAGTGCGCGTGGGGTATTGCCGACAACGCGCTTTGCCGTTGATGCCTATGTTTCATTCGTGCGCGAAAAGCCGATGCTGGAAGCTGTTGCGTCTTCGTTGACGGAGCTGTTCGCGCCTAAAATTCATAGCGAGCGGATTGCTGGGCTTCTGGCGCACTACAAATTTGCCGATGAGACAGCGCTCTCATATTTTCGGCAGCGTTTGAGCGAGGCACCGCAGGACGTTGCCTTCGGGCTCAACTTTGTTCTGGACCATGCCGATACGTTGGAGAAACAGGATGCTGCCGCCGCGGCGCTGACATTCAAGACCGATGTCTTGTGGTCGCAGCTCGATGCGTTGTTCTCTGCCTATGTGGCCCCGGGGCGCATTCCGCCGGGCGGCTGGGACGGGCGGGAAGGCGTGACAGGGGATCTGGATGACAGCACCCCGACGCAGGACGTGGTAGCATGAGCGACCAGCCCCAAGTTGTGATTACCGATTCAAGCGTCGTGAAATTGCCGCGCGGCGTACGTCTTCGCAGAGACCCCGTGCGTAACCATATGGTTTTACTCGCACCAGAACGCGCGATGGCGCTGGATGACATTGCCGTGGTGATTGTCCAGGCACTGGACGGCGTTAAATCCGTTGATGTGTTGTCGCAAGAGTTTTCCGAGAAGTTCCACGCACCAAAAGACCAGATCGCTCAAGACATCAAAGCGTTTCTGACGGAATTGTCTAACCGCCGGATGTTGGAGATCGTGCAGTGAACGTTGCTCTGTCACCTGTTCCGACACCTCGGGCACCGATTGCGGCGCCCCCGCCGATGGCGATGCTCGCTGAGTTGACCCATCGCTGCCCGTTGGCCTGCCCATACTGTTCCAATCCGCTGGATCTGGCAAAGGCCAGCGAGGAACTGACGACGGAGCAGTGGATAGATATTTTCCGCCAGGCAGCGGACCTCGGTGTCTTGCATTTGCACCTGTCTGGGGGTGAACCGGCAGCGCGGCGTGATCTTGTAGAATTGACCCGGGCCGCTGCATCTTTTGATCTGTATAGCAACCTTATTACCTCGGGCGTGGGCTTAAACGAAAACCGCATTAAAGACCTTGCGGATGTCGGGCTGGATCATGTCCAGTTGTCCATACAGGGCAGTTCACCGATCTCGGCTGATCGTGTTGGTGGCTACAAAGGCGGCTATGACCGGAAAATCGCTGTTGCCGGATGGGTTAGGGATTCTGGTATCCCGCTGACCGTCAATGCCGTCTGCCACAAGCAGAACATGGACCAATTGGACGAGATGCTGGACCTTGCCGTCAAACTTGGTGCGCGACGTATTGAGATTGCGACAGTTCAGTTTCACGGCTGGGCGGAACGCAACCGTCGCCAACTTATGCCGACGAAAGAGCAGGTTCTGAAGGCCAACCAAACGGTTGCAGAAGCATCAAAGCGGTTGGAAGGAACATTGGTGATTGATTACGTTCCCGCCGATCATCATTCGACCTACCCGAAAGCCTGTATGGGCGGCTGGGGACGGATCGGCCTGAATGTCACACCCACTGGCAAGGTTCTTCCATGCCACGCAGCCGAAACCATACCGTCACTGATTTTTGATTACGCTTACAAGACACCACTGGCAGACATCTGGTACAACGGGCAGGCATTCAATGCCTATCGGGGCGATGACTGGATGCCGGATCTCTGTCGGTCATGTGATCGCAAGTCCATCGACTTTGGCGGATGCCGTTGTCAGGCAATGGCACTGGCCGGTAATGCCGCGGAAACCGATCCGGTTTGCATACGCTCACCATTGCGCAATCAGTTGGTAGAGAAAGCGGCCGAAGACGCCGCCGCGCAGCCCGGGGACTTCGTATATCGGGGTAGGTGACTGCGAGATCTTTTTCTCATACGAGGTGGAGCCATTGAGATCATTGGCATCCACCCGACTATACACAAAAATCAGATAAGAAAGATTATGGAACTTCTAGTCTTGCGGTAGCTCGATGGTGAACGTCATCTGGTCATATGCTGGCTCAACATGATCCGGCGTTTCGTTCAGAACGGTCTCGTAATCCAGCGGCGTGTGCATGTGCGTCAGGACAGCACGTTTCGGTGCCAGCCGTGCGATCCAGTCTAACGACTGTTCCAGTGATAGATGGCTAGGGTGACGTTTGTATTGCAGCGTATCCAGAAACAGAATGTCGAGACCCTGAAGCTTTTCAACCGTCCGCGATGGGAAATCGCTGACATCGCTGCAATAGGCTATGTTGCCAATTCGAAACCCTAATGAGTGGATCGACCCGTGTTGCTGCAGCAATGGCTGTAGGGTCAAAGAACCGCCGTCGCCAACAATGGTCAGTTCGTCGTCAGGCGACGCAATAAGATGTGCCTTGGCTATCGGGGGGTAATTGCTGCCGACAGGTGTTTCCAGGCAATAGGAAAAACCCTGCCGGATGCGTTCCAGCGTTTCGGCATCCGCGTAAACCGGTATGCGGCTTTTGCCACCCATCACAAACCCGCGCAAATCATCCATGCCATGAAGGTGGTCAGCGTGCGCATGACTATAAACTACTGCGTCGATGTTCTTTACATTCGCAGCAATCATCTGGGCGCGGAAATCCGGCCCGGTATCGATAACGATCGTCGTAATGCCACCGTTTTCAGCGATCTGCTCGATCAAAAACGACGATCGCGTCCGGCGATTTTTGGGGTTCGCCGGATCACACGCACCCCAATCACCATTAATTCGTGGAACTCCGGGTGATGAAGAGCAGCCGAGAACGGTAAAGCGACGCAAAACTGTCAATTGAGTCTCGGCATTTTGGAGAACAACCGAAGGGCATTATCCGTTGTCGCTGCGGCAATTTCGTCCAGACTGACGCCTTTGCAGCTCGCCAGCACCTCAGCGGTATTGACCACGTAGGAAGGCTCATTCCTTTTCCCCCGCCAGCGTTTCGGTGCAAGATAGGGAGCATCGGTCTCAACCAGCAACCGATCCATGGGAACGGTACTCGCGATCTCGCGAATCTCTTCGGATTTCGGAAATGTCAGTATGCCTGAAAAGGAGACGTAACCGCCCAGTTCCAGTCCGATGCGGGCGAGGTCAGCGCCCGATGAAAAGCAGTGCAACAGGAATGGAAAGGCCCCCTTCCCGGTTTCCTCGGTCAGAATATCGGCCATGTCGGCATCGGCTGATCGGCTGTGAATGACCAGCGGTAAGCCGGTTTCGCGCGCGGCCTCTATATGTCGGAGCAACCCCGTTTTCTGGTCTTCAGGCTTGACCGTGTCGTAGAAATAATCGAGTCCAGCCTCGCCGATTGCCACCACCTTGGGATGACTGGAAAGACGGATGAGATCGTTTGAAGTCACATCCAACTCCTCGTCTGCGTTGTTCGGATGCGTCCCCACAGAACAGAAAACCGTAGGATAGCGCTCCGCCAGTCCAGAGATGACGTCAAACTTCTTGACGCGCGTTGAGATGGTTATCATCTGACTGACACCGGCGTCATGCGCGCGCTCGATGAGAAGATCGCGCTCCTCATCGAAATCGGCAAAATCCAGGTGGCAGTGCGTATCGATCAGCATTGGTCTACGACTCGACCAGTGGTGCGACATAGCGCGGAAAAACCGGTGTCGGTGCTTGCAGTTGTGTTCCCGGCACAAGGCGCCCTGCCTCCCCAAGCGACGCAAATGTTCTTTTACCGTCCGGTATTGCCACAAGATCCAGGAGTTTTGCCGCAGACTGCGGCATGAATGGCTGAAGGAGGATTGAAATCTGGCGCACGACATCCGCCGTCACGTACAGGACCGTCGCCATGCGGGCAGGATCGGTTTTTTTCAGTGCCCAAGGCTCTTGTCCCGCAAAATAACGGTCAGCTTCGGAAACAACAGCAATGATGGCTGCCAGTGTCCGGTGTAACATCTGTTTATTCATGTCCTCGCGGGCAATGGAAAGCAGCGCATCAGCCGAGGCCAGCATTGTCTGGTCTTCCGGGGTCAATGGTCCGCATTCGGGTACCTGACCGTCACAATTTTTCACGATCATCGACAGCGAGCGGCTGGCAAGGTTGCCGATACCATTGGCCAAATCGGAGTTGATCCGTGTCGCGATTGCCTCTTCGCTATAGCTGCCGTCCTGCCCGAACGAGACTTCCCGGAGCAGAAAGAACCGTATCTGGTCGAGGCCAAAGTGCTCGACAAGGTTGAAGGGGTCAACAACATTGCCTAAAGATTTCGACATTTTCTCACCCTTGTTGAGCAAGAAACCGTGAGCGAAAACACGCTTTGGCAAGGCGATGCCCGCAGACATCAGAAAAGCCGGCCAATACACCGCGTGGAATCGAATGATATCCTTGCCGATGATATGCGCACTGGCAGGCCAGAATTTCGCTTTTGGGCCGGTCGGATCTGTCAGAAAACCCGTTGCCGTCAGATAATTGGTCAGCGCATCTACCCATACATACATGACGTGCGCCGGGTCCCCCGGGACCTTGATACCCCAATCAAATGTGGTGCGTGACATGGACAAGTCCTTGAGACCGGACTTCACGAACGACACGACTTCATTGCGGCGCTCCTGGGGGGCAACGAAGTCCGGCTGCTCTTCATAGAGTGCCAACAGCCGGTCCTGATACTTCGACAGGCGGAAAAAGTAGCTTTCCTCCTCAACCCATTCCACCGGTGTTCCCTGCGGTCCGTAGCGTACTCCATCAGCCCGCAGCTCGGTTTCCCCTTCCTGATAGTAGGCCTCATCCCGAACCGAGTACCAGCCGGAATAAGAATCCTTGTAGATGTCACCAGCGTCTTGCATGCGCCGCCAGATTTCCTGAGCAGCAATATGATGCCGTCGTTCGGTCGTGCGAATGAAATCATCATTCGACGCATTCAGAACCGTCGCCATGTCCTTGAAAACGGACGAGTTTCTATCTGCAAGTTCCTGCGGCGTGATACCCTCACGCTTGGCAGTCTGTTGCATCTTCTGTCCGTGTTCATCGGTCCCCGTCAGAAACAGCACATCGCGACCGTCGAGCCTCTGAAAACGTGCCATGGCATCGGTTGCAATCAATTCGTAGGCGTGGCCGATATGCGGTCTGCCGTTGGGATAGGAGATTGCGGTGCTGATGAAGAAAGGAGATGAATCAGTCATGGTCGGCTGTGGCCTGCCTTGGGAATGTGTCAATGTGCAGTGCTTTTAGCGCATCACATTCAATCCCGCAAAGGCTGCTTATCAATTCTTTGGCTGCTTTATCCGCGACTCGCGCTTTTCAAATCTTCCAGAACGGACAGGATAGTCTGTTTACGGTCCAGATTGAAGGCTTTGGCCGTCGTCATCCGCTCCGTAATGGTTGCGGTTAAACGGGCAAGCGTATTGGCGCCCGAAAGATTACCCTCTTTCGCAGCAGAGGTTGCAGCGGACATGATGTGGTCATGAATATGAGAACTGAAAAAATTGAACAGGATCTCACTATCCTTGCCCGAAAGCACATCTGCCAACCGGTGCATTTCTTTTCGCGCGGTTGGCCCGTCTTTCGTCAAAGCCGAATTGAAGGCGCGGATGACCTCCGCGCCACCGTAATTCAGCAAGGTCAGCGCTTCGGAAACGCTGCCTTTTGCAGCATTCAGCGCATCTTGAGCACCCTCACCTGAACTACCAACACCGAGGTTTGACAAGGCAAGCGCCAACGCAGCGTGCGGCAATGGTTGCAGCTTTAGCGGAAGGCAACGAGATCGGATTGTTGGCAACAGCCGACCCGGAGCGTGCGTCAGCACCAGGAACATGGAACGCTTGGGTGGCTCCTCCAGAATTTTGAGAATTGCGTTGGCGGCATTGCGGTTAAGATCGTCAGCAGGATCGATGATCACGATCCGCCAATTGCCCGTACCGGAGGTTTGCGAAAAAAATTTTCCCGCTTTGCGCACTTCATCGACAGTGATGGCGCTTTTGACCTTGCCGGTTTTCTCATCCACCGGTCGCGTCATATGCAGCAGGTTGTGAGAAGCGCCTGATGAAATCTGCCGACTGACAGATGTATTTGGATCAGGATCGGACAGATGATCCGGTGCATGTTCCGGTTCCGGATGTCTGAGGATATGGTTTGCAAACCGAAACGCCAGCGTTGCCTTCCCGATACCCTGCGGCCCCTCTATCAGGATCGCATGATGTCCTTTGCCGGACCGGTAGGATTGCGCAAGGAAAGTTTCAGCGGCCTCATGTCCGAACAGCCGCGTGTTCTGTGCGGGCGGTATCGCACCGTCCAAAGCGTCAGTGGCGGCATCTGTGCTCATCGATCTGCCCCGCCGTTCGCTGTCAAAAACGGCTCAAGCACAGAATAAACCGCCTTGGCAACGTCGTCCGCGGGTAGGGTCGCATCGATAATGCGACAGCGTTTCGGTTCCCGCAGGGCGATATCAAGAAAAGCCTCTCGGCGCTTTTCGTGCGTGTCCACTTCTTCCCGTTCAAAACGGTCCGGCGCTGAACCATTTGGCAGAGCACCCCGTAGGCGCGCGCGCTCCAGACCGAGTGCGGCGGGTAGATCAAAGACGAGGGTACAGTCCGGCATGATCGAATCAACCGCAATGCGCTGCAGCTCGTCAACGAAAGCAGGTGCAAGATTACCTGTAACGCCTTGGTAGACACGAGATGAGTCAAGAAAGCGGTCGCACAGCACAATTGCGCCCTCTTCCAGTGCCGGTTTGATGACGTCTTCAACGTGGTCATTGCGTGCGGCTGCAAACAGGATGGCCTCCATTCGCACCCCGAACTCTTGTGCAGCGCCTGACAGGAGAACGTGCCGCACGGCCTCTGCTCCCGGCGATCCGCCGGGTTCGCGTGTAACAACGACATTGTAAGCCTGCGCGCGAAGGCGTTCAGCCAGCAACAAAATCTGTGTCGATTTTCCTGCGCCCTCGCCGCCCTCAAACGTGATGAACAATCCGTTATTCAATTCTGCTACTCATTTGCCCAGTCTATCGAATGTCTGACAGACTGCTTGCGCCGTTGGAACATGGTCTGCGGTCTGCATAGCGCATACCCAATCAGCATAAAACCGTTCGGCTGATTATTTCTATAGCCAGAACAACAGCAACTCCTGCAATGCATCGCGCGCGCGGCTCACGAGCGTCCCCTGCCCGACCGAACCAACGGTTTCAACCGGTACTTCGCGCAGCAGCCGCTGTCCGTCAAAGACCTGTAATGTGCCGACTTGCGTACCGGCGGCGATTGGTGCCCTGAGTGGCCAGTTATACAGGACCTTTGCCGATATGCGGCCACCGGCTTCGACTGGCACGAACACGTCCAGGGGTTCATGGCTCACCAAGTCGAGGTGCGTGGCGTCCCCACCATAGACGCTTGCACGTCCGACAACGGCACCCTTTTCAAACAGCTTGCGTCTTTCAAAGGTACTTGCCCCCCACTCCAATATTTTTCTGGCTTCCTCCGCGCGCTCCTTGTCGCTCGTCAGTCCGCTCATAGCCAGAAACAACCGTGTATTATCACGGACCATTGTCGCGACGATGGCGTAACCGGAGGATTCTGCATAACCCATCGCCATTCCATCTACGCCCATGTTCAGCCGCAACAGCGGGTTTCTGTTGCGCTGGCGGATCTTGTTCCACTCGAAATCCTCTTGCGAATAGAGGGAGTAGGACTGCGGATAGGTTCTGTGGATATGCCGTGCCAGAGTGAGCAAGTCGCGCATGGTTACCTGACTCACTGCGTCTGGCAGACCAGTGGCATTGCCAAAAACTGACGAGGCCATGCCCAGCGCTTTTGCCCGGTCCGTCATGCGGCCCGCAAACTTGGCCTCAGAACCGCCGAGCCCCTCTGCCAGAACAATACAGGCATCATTGGCAGCTTGCACGATAACGCCTTGGATAAGGTTGCCCACGGACACGGACGACTTGACAGCCGCAAACATGGTAGATGTTCCTGATGGAGCGCCACCCGTGCGCCACGCATTCTCGCTGACTGGAAAGGTGGTTTCTGCTGATATCTCACCGCTTTCGAGCGCTGAGAAGACGACCTCCATGGTCATCAACTTCGCCAGCGAAGCCGGTGGTATCGGAACGTCTTCCTGTTTGGAAAACAGGACGGTGCCAGTGTCTTCCTCAATCAGCAATGCCTGTTTGGCCTTGGTTTCAAAGCCCGCCACTTCCGCCGGCTGTCCTTGGACCGCTTGCCCATAGAAGCCTATCGACATCGCGATCAATAACATTTTTAGCATGGCAGTATCCAAACGTCGCTTTGGGTGACATTCGGTAAACTGTACTACGGTCTCTTTAATACGGCTTTAAATGCCAAAGCTTCCAAACGGTCATCGGGCTCTGCGTAAGCCGACGCGAAGCTGCGGGAGCCAAGCATTGTCGGACGTTCGCTTGGCATAGGGCCGATGTCCGGCAGCGAAGCAAATTCATTCATCTGCGCAACGGCAGCTGGCTCAGGGATGGTCTCGGTCAAGGCGTTTTCCCGGACTGGCGCGCGTGTTGGTCCCAGCGTACCCAGAAGGCCCGGTGTGCGCTTCAGCGGTGCATTGGAGGCAACCATAACCCCGGACGCGATCTGGCCTCCGCCCGGCAGGGTATGTGGTGTGCGATCACCCTTGGGAACATAGGATGCCATAAGATACGGCATGTCGTGGCCATCCATACGCGCGCGGCCGACATACTGCACTTGAACATTTGCGCTCCCCTTACGCTTCAAATCGAGCAAGTCGGCCGTTTTTGACGAAACGTCGATCAGGCGATCATATTCATACGGCCCACGATCATTGACGCGCACCACCACGGAAGCACCATTTTCAAGGTTGGTGACCCGGGCGTAACTTGGCAGCGGAAACGTGGGATGAGCGGCGGAAAGATGCTCTTTATCATACACTTCGCCATTGGCCGTCAGCCGCCCGTGAAAAGCATCGCCGTACCAGGATGCGTGACCCACCTTGTTGTAGGTGTAGTCTTCCTTTGGCGTGTACCAACGACCTTTGACCTTGTAAGGCTTGCCAACCTGAAAGCGCCCACCGCCTTTTGGAATCCTTGAGCCGGTTGCAACACGCGGACTGGCTTTGACACCATAAATCGATTCCGCAAAATACTCTTTGCTCCGAGGTTTTGCCTTCTTCGCGCCCCCGGTGGTACCGCAGGCAGCCAGCGAAATGCATAACGCCGGAATAGCCGCCAAGCGCGCACTCTTTACCAAAAGCGTTATGTAAGGTTCAAACGTCATGAATAATGTTGCCAGTTCGATCGTGTTCATTTGAGATTTGCCGCGCACTCAGGAAAGTGCCTCAAATTGGTCGAATTAGGATTAACAAATCTGTTCCAAAGGTTTTTCTATTTCTATGGTTAACGAACTCTATGCTCGGACCCTGACGAAAAGCCGGCATCCTCTTGCGCGTCGTAGCCGGCAACAATACTAGACAGTTGGCGGAGGCCGTATTCTCGTTGAGCAGCCACAATTTCGTTCATCGACCAGTTTACACAAGCAAGTGGTGTTGCATTTGGTCCAAGATCGCGCTCTCGTTTGTGACGTCAGAGCGGTCTGCTCTACATCGGCTGTACATCTGCTGGAGCCTGACCCGGTAAACTGCTGTGCGACTCGCGATTACGGATCCGAACAAGCCGCTGCTCCGTCGCCTTGACATCTTCATTGTCCGGAGCAATCCGCGCTGCCAATTCGGCATTCTCAGTTGCTTGGTCCAAGTCTCCGTTTCGGATTGCAGTTCGTGTTGCGGCAAGCAGCAATTTTACGGTTTTTTCTGTCACTCGCTCATCGCCCGGCTTCACCAGTAGAGCTTGGGCATACTGCTGTGCTGCTGTTTCGATGTCACCGGAACGTTCGCAGCTACGCGCCCATTTTAACAGAGTGGGATAACGCGGATCCAGCCCTGCTGCCCGCTCGAAGCACGCAGCTGCATCCTTATGTCGTCCCGCTTCACTCGCTTTTTCGCCCAAACCAAGCCAATATGTCGGCCAGAGTTTCCTCTTTTGCAGAACATCATCCCTATAATTGGCGAGATCGCTATCTCCAGCAATCGTATCCTGCAAAAGGGCATCTAAAACGCCATTTGTTTTCAGAAACGAAAAAACATTCTGACCAATTAAAGGTATTTTTAAATGTTGAACGTGATCGCCTACGATTTTTCGGAGATGGTAAGCGTCTCGTGTCAAAGGATCGTATACGAGTAAAACATTGGCATGCTGACTGATCCCCTCACCGACCTCTTGCCTATCCAAAGCAAGCATTTCCGTTGGCGCTTCCTGTCTTGCGTCTTTTGCTGCTCTTGAAATGAGCGGCGCCAATGCCAAAACTTCCGTTGCCCCGAGCGCGGATGAAAAGATCAAAGCGCCATAGGCTCCCATTGCCGTTCCGTAGCTCAACACGCGAGGAAATGCACTGACAGCCGAACGCACAACGGCCAACGCCTCCTTCATGTCTTCGATTTGCCACCAATGGTCTGAGTTGGAGACAAATGCTATCGACGGAATACCAAGATTTTGGAAGTAGGCTTGTGAGAAACCTTGCGGAGGGGAAACGTGTCTGTGATCTTCAGGTGTGAAAGTGACGGCAATTGCGTCTGTTCTGGTGCCCGAGGTTTGGACAACCGCAATATGCTCGCTCTGAAAAATAACATTCGAAATGCTCATAATTATAAAGGTCCTTTAATACCCCTTAACCAATGGGTTTGCCAGACAATGCAGATGAGCCTGATTGGGGTCAACCCGGTTGGTCGTAGAAACAGTGTACGCCAGTTGACGCTGCGTCAGATTGTCATTCGCTGACAGCCATTATAAGCTTGCGCGCATCCAGTCCGCAAAGTTGACAGGACGGTATGCGACTGCTGCGGAACATATTGACGCAGCTATTAAAGCTGCTATGTAGCCAGCCAGCAACAAGTCGGGTAGTTATTCATCAAACTACCTAGCATTGGATATACCGACTTAAAGCTTGGAGGAGTGGCCGAGCGGTTTAAGGCACCGGTCTTGAAAACCGGCGTGCGTGAAAGCGTACCGTGGGTTCGAATCCCACCTCCTCCGCCATCTGCGTTCATATCTGCGAACCCCCGGAGCATCAGGCTCGAGCTGCTTTTGATTAGCTCGTTCAACCCCCGCAACTAGGTCATTGACATGGCCCTGAATGTCGATGTGGTTGTTCCCCACAATTACAACGGCAACAATCGTGCTGAGATAGATTTTCGCGATCGCTCTGTTTTCGCCGAAAAGGACGTCGAGCATGTCGGTTCGAAAAAGGTCGACGCTGTCAATCGAAATATCCCCAGCACATACGGAACTGCGGCGAAGTAGGTCAGAAAGCATTTGGTTTGCCGCCCGCAATTCGATGGACACCGCTGTTACATCGTTTTGGTATGGGCGCTGGTCAGTGATGGATGGAACTTGTTTGGCAAGTGCGAACAAACTACTGAGCTCTGCTTCTGCCTTTGCGATGCGTGCGCGGAGATTTGGTACCTGGCCGTCGTCTCGCTGCCTCAATAGCATTTCCCTATCTTGCAGTTTGGTCAGCAGCTCAAGTAGCCTGTCCTTTGAGAGAACCTGATCTTTAACGTGTTCCAATACGACCGCATCCAGCGCGTCTTCGCCAACTCTAGGTCGGCTGCATTTTTTTGTCGCAGGTGCGTCGGACGCGCTTGGGCTCGTCCCCCTATTGGC
Source organism: Rhizobium sp. CFBP 8762 (assembly GCF_014841565.1). Lineage (GTDB taxonomy): Bacteria > Pseudomonadota > Alphaproteobacteria > Rhizobiales > Rhizobiaceae > CFBP-8762. The sequence goes on along the minus strand of NZ_JACYUD010000003.1, from coordinate 18,000 downwards.
GCTGCTGCAAACATAATAGCGGTAGAGCTTGCCAAGTTTACCTGTACCTGTGCCTAAGGTCATAGAAGCACCGCAGGCGCATCTGGCAATACCGGAGAGTAGGAGGGGGCTACTCGTAGCCTTGGCAGCTCCCATCTTGGGATCGCGCCGCTCCAACATTTCTTGAACCCTGTCAAAATGCTCGCGGGAGACAAGCGGAGGTACTTTCAGCAGGCACACCTCCTGCTTTTCCTGAAACTGGTGTTCGACTTGGTTCACGCTCCAGTGATATTCACCGTAATAAATCGAATGGCTCAAAATCCTGTGGACACCCTGAATGCTCCACATCGATCCGCTCCTAGTGCGGTAACCCTGCTTGTTCAGCAAAAGTACCATTGTCTTTATACCCATCGGCGGGCTTGTGCCGTCCCCGTAGATTGCTAGTGTATAAAGCTTCTCAACAACGGTGCGTTCTTCATCGTCAATTTCGAGCCTTGAACGTTGGGGATTTTCTGGACAAGGGACACGCTTATAACCGTGCGGTGCAACGCCACCCGGCCAGTATCCTTTGTTTATCATGTGTCGTCGGGCTCGCGTTGAATCGACTGACGACCGTAACGAGTGAAATTCATCCATGAGGTTAGTCAAGCGCTGCGCAACCATCCCGCCTGCGTCTTTGGAAAAGCTCTGCGTTATTGAAAGTATTTCCACATTCTTCTGATGCAAAAGTGTCTCAAAGACCATGTAGTCCCTAGTGGATCGGGCAAATCTGGACGTGCTATGTATCAGTATTTTGTCGAAAGGCGGCGTGCCTTGACATGAGGCATCTGCGATCATCCTCTTGAACTCTTTTCGCGCCGTCGATTTGGCAGATTTTCCCGGCTCATAATAGATTGCGACAACTATATATTTTTGTTGATCGGAATACTTTCGAAGCTGGATTTCCTGATCTGGCATTGAGAGATCGCTTCGGACGCTCCTGTCGCTGGATACGCGCACGTAAAGTGCAACACGGATCGGAGAGATGGAGGGTGCGATGGTTGCCGGGAGGGCTGCTTGTCGCTTCCTACGTTCTAAAGTGGTTTCTCTCTTAGTCTTTCGGCTAAGCACGTCATCAAAAAGAAGCTGCAGAGGGTTTCGTGGATCGATGAAACGCGTTTTTTCGGCTGGAGGTTTCGTAGTTGAGGCTCTGTCAGTCTTTGACTTCTTTCCAAGGACAGCTGTTGAATGTGATCCACCGCGGGATTTTGCCATCGCTATGACTCCTCTAAAATCTGTGTGTTGGTTTTGTTTTCAAAATCACTGCAAGGGCATTAACTTCGCGATCCGTCACGCGAGGCGGCAGGGCAACCGAGTTGGAAACCCGCCATTTCGATGCGGTCGCTCGGCAGATTTTCTCGATATTGGTCAATTTCGGTGGATTGAAGCTCTCGGCCGGTTCCTCAAGCAACCGGCCACATGCAACATCAAGCCGCGATACTTCCTTGTCAGGTCTGTTTTGCGATGGGTGTCGTGATCGGCGAACGCGGTCTGCGCTTGGCGAAAAGAGAAGTGAGAGATTTTCAGACTCCCGCGAATTTCCGTTCTCACGCTCAATGGTCATACACGCCACCCCGGTTTCTTGACCCAGTATGCCGGCAGCGGCGATATCGCTTCTCTTCGGGTATTGCGAAATCACCGCTCCTTTCATTACGACATAATGAAACAAAAACCTTAGCGAGAGTCAACAAGCCTATGAAATCATTATTTAATCCAAAATAACAATTGAAGACACCAGAGCGTCGACGGCCTGATCAACTCAAGGGCATATTGGGGTCTTCGGCAAAAGACTTTAGGTTTTGAATTTCGCGAAAAATGCAATTTGAGTGCATCGATTTCTGGACAGATTGACTGCGAAAGTGAAGGTCAATAGCCGGCTGAATAAACTGAGCCGTCGGAAAAAAATGCGAAACGAATGCACGAATATCCCTGCCCAGACGGAATATTTCGCAATCGACCTGCCGTCGAGCTTGTTGGAAAAGTTTCGTCCATCTGCGAACCTGGCCTAGATTCTCATTGCGCAGCGACTGCATTTACCGTGAGCGCTGCCCGCTGGCACTTTGGCCTTCGTTCATGATGCCTTTTCGAAACCTGCCCCTATGATCATGGGCGGCGGCGTCTCGCCAATGGCGGCACCTACGCAATCCTGTTGTGTTCCGACTAGACTCGGGCGAAAATTTGGAACCGAATTGGATATCGAAACGGCTTGGCTCTCTGTTGCCTTTATCATCATTGCCATAGTCTATGCAGCCGTTGGACAGGCTGGGGCATCTGGTTACATAGCTGTTATGGGCTTGGCAGGCTTTGCGCCCCTCGCCATGAAAACGACCGCGCTTTCTCTGAATCTCGTGGTTGCCGCTATTGGCACCGCAGTGTTCCTAAAGGCTGGGCGAATCTCATGGCGGAATGTTTGGCCGTTCGCGATTCTGGGGTTTCCCTTCTCCATGCTGGGAGGAGCGGTACACTTACCGGAAGAGGCCTACTACCCCATTGTCGGCGGCGTGTTGATCCTTTCCGCGCTTCAGATGGCCCGAACTGCTTTTCGAGGTGGATCGTCGGCAGCCGAGGCAACAGTCACGCCACCTTTTGTCGCAGCGCTGGCGACGGGAACAGTCATAGGCTTCGTATCCGGCACGACGGGGACCGGGGGCGGTGTATTTCTTGCCCCAATTATCCTGAGCATGGGATGGGCAACGGTGCGGGAAGCGGGTGCCACCACGGCAGTTTACAATCTCATACTCAGGCGGGGCGCTGGTTGGAGGCTATGCTGTATGGGACTAAATCCCTTCGACCCTGCCAGTCTGGCTAGTCGCAGTGGCTGTGGGCAAGTCTATAGGTGCTTATGTCGGCAGCCGCTATCTCCCCGACCGCTGGCTGCGTGCAATACTTGCCCTTCTCCTGCTGGTGTCGGGGGTCAAGTTAGTCCTATGAGCGCGGCTTTGGGTCCGACTACCTTGCCTGGCGATTCCAAGGTAAAAGGGCTTCAACCCGGCTCTGCTTGTGGCCGTTAACGATGGCGGAGAGCGTGCTGGTCAAATACGCAAGCGGATCGACGAACAAATCCCGCAAGCCCGTTGCGGAGGTGAACAGACGTGCAGACTTATTTTCAGCAAGTCACTTCTGAGAACTTGACCGTAGGTTGAATGTCATCGCGGACACCTGCCCAAAATCATCAAAGACCAAGTTGACGCCTCGCGCGGTTAACGCTTTCAGAATTTTGTCTAGTGAACCCTGCGTAACATGCCCGTCTTTCTCAAGCCGATGGACCGTTCTCGCTGCAACCTTGGCCGCACGAGCAAGCTCAGTTTGCCCGAGCCCTGAGTAAGCTCTAGCGGCACGGGCGATCGAAGGATCGAATAACTTCAAGGCTCAGCCCGATCTGTTCGATTTGGTAGGTAATGATCCATCGAAGCTATGTGATTTCCCAGGAGAGCGGCGTCGCTCCACTTAACGCCGACGCCGTAAAACAAGCCTGACGTAACGTCGCCCCATCCGAGGAATGCGATGCCCTCCCGTTCGTAATACGACCTCAGACGGAGCAAGGAGGCCTGATCGACCAACCCACCTGTCTCCAAGAGACCTATCTTTCGTTGGTTCACACCAGAAAAGTCAGCAATTTCGGATTGCTTTTTGTTCAGCAACGCCCTCGCTGGACCAAAGGCGACACCGTTCGGTTCTGTGTGAAAATCGGATGGCGTCGGAGGCAGAACCGGTAGTTGTGACGGGGTCCGCCACCGTACGCCAATGCCTGTCGTCTGCCCGGTCCCCAGATCGACCGTTCCAAGAAACTCAATGCCCAAATTTTCATAGAACGTTTTGAGCTTTGCATTGGTGGAAATGCCGAGTGGGTTATCGCCCTCTGCTATCCATATGGCTTTCTGGGTCATCGACGCGCCGTGAGCGGCTTCTCGCTGGCTAAGTCCAGCAAGTGTACGGGCTGCTCTTAGTGCGTCGGCGGGCAGAAGCGTTTTCATAGAAACCTAAGGCCGGTTTCGGAACGCAATGTCAATTTTCTTAATTATGAAGTCTTTTAATTCTTCATAGACTCAATATAGAAGCATCTATGACGTCTTTTCAGTACGGGCATCCGTCGATGTGAGAACGTTGGTAGCGCCGATTCGATCAAAGAAGTTCCGATAAATGCGGGAGCGCTCTGCGCCCGCGGCACAGTCAAAATAACGGAGAGTTTGCCGTGAGTGATGCATCATCGATCGCCTGGTTTGGTATGACCAGGCTGAAACTGGTTAACCGATTGAGACAGCTGGCCGATGAGCTGGAGGTTTCCTCAATTTCCGCTAGCGGACCTATAACTCGAATTGACCATTGGACGGTGGCTAGGCGAGCAGTTCCTTGCCTTATTGGCATCCCCACTTCGCATCCAAGGATTTCGGACGGCGAACCTCTTTACTCTAGCGAGTTATATTACCTTGATCCCAACCAAAGAATCGCACGTTCGTTCTCCAGCTGGTATGAACTTGGAAACCAGGTCGATCCCCGCTACTGGGAACAGCGCTTTCCGGTGCAGCGATGAGAGCCTGGATATTCTCTGACCTACACCTCGAAGTGGACGAGGGCTTTCAACTCATCAATGTTCCAGAGGCCGAAGTTTGTCTCTGTGCCGGCGACATTCTCGATGGCGGTGTGATTGCAAGTATCATGTGGCTGGGCGAAAATGTTGCCCCCCACATGCCGGTCGTGTTCGTGCCCGGTAATCACGAATATTACAGGAGTGCCTACAGAGAAGGACTCGCAGCCGGCTATAAGCTGGCAGAAGCCTATGAGAACCTGTTTCTTCTGGATGGGGACTCGATCATCCTCGACGGCTACCGTTTCATCGGGGCAACGCTCTGGACGAATTTCGATCTGCACGACGATCCCAGGCTGGCAATGGCCATCGCCAAGGAAGAATTGAACGACTACCGCCGCATCAAACTATCAAAGTCCCCGTTTAAGCGCTTTTCGCCGCAGGAGAGCCTTCACCTTCATCTCCGAGCAGCCATCGATATCGACAACGCGTACCGTTCTCAACGCGACCTTCCTACTGTCATCATTAGCCATCACGCCCCAAGTCTCATGTCTGTTCCCCGGAAATTTCTGAAGGACGGCCTGACACCCTCATTCGCGTCGCGGTTCGAGTATCGAATCCTCGAATACGAGCCGCGCCTTTGGGTGCACGGTCACATTCATTCAGCCAGCGACTACTTCCTTGGCAAGACGCGGGTGATCTGTAATCCCCTCGGCTATCCAGGAGAGGTGTCGCGTGAGACGTTTATTCCGGACCTGGTGATCGACCTTGACAAACTCGTCCAATAACAAACCTACAAGAACGCGCGCGCGATCGCTTTGGAAGCCCGACAACACAGCCGATCAATCAGACGTCACGGTCCCTATATACCTTGCGTATTGCGGGATCGTCGCAGCGCTTCGGCATCATGTTGCGGCGAAGACGCCGTCGCTTGCTGTCCTCGAGACCACAACACCTGATGCGATCGACAGCTACGTTCATGCCGGCCGCCTGTTCCTGCGCCAACTCCTCAATCGTCGCGGATATTCGGACCCGTTTGTTCGAGCCATAAGGCAGCGGAAGAGCGACAAACCATCCGAACTGGATGTCTACCGTCGCGCCGCCGAAGATGGTCGAGGTATTCTGTTATGTACAAGCCTGGGCGACGTGGACGAAGAGCTCAGACTATTCGCGGATGTGGTGGTTACAATCCCACAGCCGACTCCCAACCAAATTTCGGCAACTTTCAAGCGTTACGGCCACGTCCTGACTACACTTGAGGAACAGATGATAGCATCCGAGTCCTGGACGCGGCTTGTCTGCGCCTTTCCGCCGGATCGCCCTGTGTTGGCAGGCCTGCGCCGTCTTCGCGAAACGGCCCGCCGGCCACCAGTGCAAAAGGTTGTGCCCGTTGCAACGGGGCCAACACTCGAGAACTTGAGCGGTCTCGGTCCAGCCAGAGAATGGGGTCTTGAGCTTTCCCGCGATCTTGCGGACTTTAAAGCTGGTCTTATCTCATGGGATGACGTGAACACTGGCGCTCTGATTTCAGGCGCCCCGGGGACAGGCAAGACACTCATTGCCGAGGCATTGGCGCGGACGTGTGCCTTGCCGATTGTCGCCGTGTCGGCCGCACAGTGGCAGGCGGCCGGGTATCTCAATGACCTTCTCAAGGCGATGCGTGAAAGTTTCCGGGAAGCGCAATCGAAAGGAACTGCGTTACTGTTCATTGATGAACTCGATGCGATGGGTAGCCGAGCGGTCAACGACAGTCAAAATGCGGACTACAAACGGCAAGTAATAAACGGGCTGCTCGAGCTCCTTGACGGTTTTGAGCGTCGTACTGGTGTGGTCGTCGTTGGAGCGACCAATCATCCGGGGGATATTGACCCTGCTATTTTACGACCAGGACGGCTTGATCGGCATTTCGAAATACCGCTGCCGGACTCGACGACGCGCCAGCAGATATTCCAGTTCCATGCCGGGTTTGCCGTCCCGGAAGATTACGAAGATCAATTTGCGCGTTCCACTGCCGGCATGGCAGGTGCAGGGCTGAAGCAACTGGTGAGAGATGGGAGACGAATAGCCCGCCGCTCTGGAACACCGTTTGGATTTGAACAAGTCCTAGAAGCGGCGAAGCCGCTGATCGACCTTCCGGTCGAACTCATGCGGGTAGCGGCGTTTCATGAAGCGGGACACGCCATCGTTGGTCTCGAGTTGGGAATGGAACTAAAAGGGATCAACGTTGCGGATAAAATCTTGGCCGAGGGCGTGAATACCTTGGGCGGGGCGTTGTTCACAAGGCAAGCCTTCCCAATGAAAACGAAGTCGTTCTACCTTAATCTCATTACAATGTATCTCGGCGGCCTCGCGGCTGAAACCCTGATATTCGGCGAGTTTACCGAATCTGGTGCCAGCGATCCGAACTCTGATCTGGGGGTGGCAACAGCTCTCGCGACGAAAGTTGAAGTGAGTTTCGGAATGGGAAGCACATTGGCGATCGACGTCGTTCTCGACCACGAACTGGGTAGGCTGCGTACAACCGATAACTGGGTCCGTGCCGCGGTATCTGAAATCCTCGCTCGACAGTTCACCCGCGCGAGGGAAATTTTGGACCTCCGGAACAAAGCACTCGGTGAGATCGCCGATACCCTTCTGACGGCACGTTCGATGAGCGCCGCGGAAGTGAGCGAGGTCCTTCGTCGGCATCCTGGTTCGCATGCTCGCCCGTTGGGCGTCGATGCGTCTGAACCCGACTATTCTATTCAAGTCGCGCGTCGTGCCATTCATGGCTTGCATGAGGATGAGGTCCGACGCGAAATGGATGCCGCACGACGGCGATGGCGAATGCTTTAGATGTTGGACCTATTTTGGGAGGATCATATGAATTTGAAATGACGAGCAGCGCCGCCTTCAGTTCGTGCTCATCGCTGCATCTTTAGCGGGCGAGGTAGGATCACGGCGCACGTGATGCCCCGGATTGTCTCTAGTCCGGTCTTCAATTCGTGATGTTGCTCAGTCTGCGCACGATCATCCCAGACCACGACCATGATATTGTCGTAGCCGCTTTCGGCGCTGAGGTATAAACTTGCGTCTGCGGCGACCTCTTCGGTAACTTTCGCCAGCGCAGCCTGTCCGGCGGAGCGTAGGAATTTGACCTCAATTATAGTTCGCAAGGACGGAATCCCTAGATCAGCGCGCGGATGCTTATGTCCAACGGAGGGAAGGTTTTCTTCATCTTCGAGATCAGGGAAAACTGGGGCGAGGATTGCCCATAGAAGCGATTGAACGTGGTATTCATTTTCAACGTCCCATCGTGCAATAGCGGAATTGGCGGTTCGAGGCGTCGATTCGAACCGCCAAAGCTTGAGGGCTCTCCCCGAATTCAAGAGAAGCGTTTTCAGGTCCTCAACACCTGCCGCGCCCACAGACACGTGAGCCATTCTGGCAAGCGCGAATTCGAATACAGCAAGACGCACCGCATCACGGGCCACGCCGTCCGTATGTGGAAACATCCGGGCCGACGCTTGCCAAGCGGCATGAACATCGGTGTTACTAATGTTCCAGCCCAAAACCTCCGCCAGCGCTGTAGATAGTTCTGGGGGAGAAACGCTAATGTCCGCCTCGCCCGAAACAATTCGAGCGGCTCGGATCAAACCATGCTGCCATGGATCAGTGGTGGCTGACGCTTGCTTGAGAAGACTGGCGAGCCACGCTCCTCCGGTTAGGCTTGCGGCGGCTCCCAAGGCAATTCCTAGAAGGCCGACCCCATCGGCCTCTATGCGCAACGGGCGTCCAGGAGAGAAGAAATTGCGGCCCGATAGATGCGTTATTTCCTCGTTCATCAGCGACGGCTGATCTTTCTCGAGTACATTGCCTGCGGACCCAAACCCCAGCGCCGCGATATGTTCGGGATGCCTAGCTTGACCATCGAAATCCAACGCTCGTCTCACCTGTGTTTGTAGATCGGCCTTGTTCCCGGTGATCCAGGCGCAAAAAGCCGCCACATGACATGGATAGTCGTCAGACACGCGAGCTGTTGAGCGAAGCGCTTCATGGACGGCAGCCAATGACACGGGCGCTACAGAAACCACAATGTTCTTCCGATCTGGCCGAATTTTACGGCCTCTGCATCCCAACCCGGAACGGCGGCAAGGCCGGTCAACCGTTCTGAGATAAGATCGGAATAGCGAATTGTGATCGGGAACGGTTCGGGTGACATTGTTCGCCAAGAGTTGCCAGCGAACGCAAAAGCCTGCCTCGCGATGTAAGTCATGTCGGTGAAGGTCGACAGGCGGTGAAGCTTCAAAAGGCAAGGACGCGGCATCCCGTCCTCCGGCCTTTTCAGTTCCGATGCCCCGGAAAAGACAACGAGGGATTCCCTGTCGCCTAATTTGAGATGCAATCCACGGCTGGGCCCGAGGACACCCTTTCGCGGATCGCGAAAACCGTACCCCTTTTGATCGTGGTCGAAAATGATAAACGGATGGTCTGGTGCAACATGAACAAACGCGAACGTTACATCCTGAAGGTGGAGGTCTCGAACGACCCGTTCTACCGCCTCCGCTTCGATGTCCTTGAGCGGCTTGAACATGTGGAAGACAAGCCGGACCTTGTCGGAGCTGCGCCAGTTATCTTGGGTTCGGACAGTCGTGATCGCTCGCTTGAGGGTCTCGTAAAGTGCCACCGCATAGTCTTCGTACGGCACTACTGCCGTTCGATCGCTGAGCAGGTAGCTACCATCGCTTGAAAACACAGTAGTTATCCCAACGAATCGCTTCCCAGTGCCTATCCGGCTTGTGGCTTCTGTGTGAGAGCCGAGGCCGATAACCAGTTCATGGGCAACGGTCTGCTGAGCCGCAAGGAGCCAAGGCGTGCCGCCAATCTTCGCGTAGGTCGCAAGGCTCAGGTGATTGAGGGAGAAGACGAGTTCTCCCGCAGGCTGCGCCATGGTCTCAAGGCGGATGCTCTGGACCGGAACGTCCCTCTTCAAGAAGATCGATTTAGTAGCGTAATAAGGGTTGTCACCTCCATCAGATGCTTTGAAGTCTTCCTCGACCTGGACGATTGCCAAATCCCACTTGAAACCTTCGTCTGCAGATGTTGAGAGCGCTGTCCTGCTGGCGGACAAGTAATCGTCAGCGGATGAGCCCGATGCCGTGAAATATCTTACAGATGGCTTGTCGAGCTGGAAACGTCGCAGGAAACCGTCCCCGTAACGTGCCTCCCTCTTCGCACCCGTGAGCACGCTGGGCATTCCCTCAAGAAATTTCGCCAAGAATTCATCGACCCTACCTTCATGCCGAGCTTGGCATACTACGGCGATCCGCAACTGCTTGGGACTAAAAGTCCTTTGGTCGAATGGACCACTTTCTTTAAGGCCGCGCTCTTTCCATGTGTCCCTCCGCGTTCCGCTGGGATCGAAAAGTAGACTGGGCTGAGGAATGCTCTCGGTTTTTGGGAACGACTTACTTCGATTGGATAAGAGATCGCCGACAACAAAGTTAGCACCTGGTACGGCCTCTAGATTTGCCTTTTGGCGAAGGTATTTCAATGCCTCCGCGATTTGACCTTGGCGCCCAGGACCCGAGTGGAAAAGTGCCGCCTGACGCTCGGCTTCGTCCAACACCCCACGCGCGCTACGGCCGAGAAGACGGTTTACACAATCTTCCATTATTTCCCGGCGAGGTTCCAGATAAGCCTCGCTCGCATTCACTGTCTCAAAGCCCTCCGCGTTGTCGGAAAGCGTCAAGATGTCGCCCTCTTTCGAGACGACCTTCCCCACCAGGCGTAAACGAGGCAAAACGCGAGGATCGGAAGCGGGCATCCGTACGGTCACGTAGCGTCCGACAATTGGGATTTCATGCTCGAGCAGGACGGAACACGGCGCGTTGATGAAGCTTTTCAACTTTGTTTCACACACTAGGCCGAACGTGCTTTTCCTGTCGACATAAGTAGTTCTGGTGTCGAAGCGAAGCAGCGTCCGGCGCTGTATCCATTCTGGGAGTTCTGGATGGATAAGGTAACCGCGGCCGACAGGCCCGACCACGCTGACCGGTCGGTCTGACAAGATGTCACGTAAGCCGCCGAAAGCGCGCAGCAGCGAAGCGGAGAGAAGCGTCGGCCAAAGCCTTCGTTCATTCACGAGATCGAGTGTCTCATGAACGTTACCTAAAGGCTGAGCGTCTTTGACAATTGGTATATCGATAATGGTGTCGTCGATACCGCTACGATGGAAGACATGGCTATCGACGAAGTCAGACCTCAAGTCGGCGAGATGCTCGGCATCAAACGGTTGCCGCCCGACTTGAACAGACGTGTTCCCGACTATGTTGAGCGGCGCGAAATTGAGCGAAAGCTGGCTCATGTGGCCTTGGCATACCTTCTCGTAGCTTTTCAACGAATCGCTGGGATGTTACTATAGCGTGTAAGTTTTGCCGATGATGCATTTGCATGTATGGCAGACTATTCCCAGCGTTCTCGCATTCGGATTGACGTCTTCATCTATCGGCGTCATCATTGCATTAGAAGAACGAGAAGAGCTGGAAATGCAACAACCTGTGTCTAATCGGTACATTTTTCAGAGCATGGAACCGATGTGGCTCGCGTGATTGTATTGAGTATATCTTGACCGCACTGTCTATGGAGGCGCGTCGTGGCGAAAGATGATACTATTAATGTATCTAGCGGAAAGTGCCCCAATGAACTGGTTCGGAACGGCAACCGCCTAGACTTTCAAGCTTGGCAGGCTAATTTTTCACCTCAAGTACCCCGAGTCGCTATTTATTGTCGGTCTGCGGCTAGTAATGCCGATATTATAAAGCGGCAGTGCGACATTCTTCGGGCCCTGGCCCTGAATTATCGGTGGAAGATAGTGTTGTCATATATAGACGACGGGTACTCGGGATCGCGGCTTGATCGACCAGGGCTCAATGCCATGATGAAAGCCGCCGCTACACTACCGCTACCGTTCGACATAGTCATGATCGAATCGCATTCCAGGATAGCGAGAGACCTAACACTTTTTAGGTCGTGTGTTGAGGCCCTGCAAAATGGTGGCATCGAGTTGATCTCCGCACGTGGGTCGGTAGCCTTGTAGTGTTCAGTTCCCACGCTATTCATCAATTCTCGGCTAAAGGGGCAGGCCCGCTCCTTTAGAAAGGAATTGTTCCGCTGTTGCCTCGCGAACCTGCTTCTCAGTCTCGACCATCCTTGTGCATGGCCGTCAGATAGATCGCGGTCTCCTGTCCGGCCGTGCTGATGTAGCGGGATATATTGATGTTGTAGCCTTCCTCGGCGATGCCTTCCATACTGATACGCCTGGATTATCGGTCTTCCTCCTTCCGGGATTGGTAAGTGTCGATGATCTTAGAGATGTGCTTGTCTGAGAGTTGGTTCTGCCGCTTGGCCTTATCAAAATGCTCAGGCCGCGCTGCGTTGATGAACAAGACGTCGTCCGGCTTATTGAACTTCGTCATGAGGTGATATTGACCCGTCTGTCGGGGGCCGGAATAGAAGCGTCAACGACATCGGAAAAAGCGGTGCCGTTATAGGAAGTGCGACGGAATGCGTCGAGATTTGTCGCTTTCCGGATCGGTAGAAGCCAGATGAACCACGTCGCGAGGAATGCCCGATCTAGCAGAGCCGAAAATGGTCGATATTATCTGCACGCATACCGTTTATTGGTTGCGCAAAATATCGGAATAGAGCATTTCGTTTGTGTCGCTCGCGCACCCTGTCCATTCGCCGTTCACTATCATTTTTCTTGACAAAGGGTCTGCGGTATCATTTGATACCAACACAAGGGAATGGAATGGCAGAGGTTGAAGTCAGTGACGCAATTAGGCGGATGCTTGCAACGAGGTGCTGCTCCAAACGTACGAGAGGTGCGACCTTTTCGCACGACCAACCGACTGATTGGAAACCCAACTCCCTGCGCGATCCAAGAGACCCAACTCAATATTTCACGGAAGATTCTGCCTGGGAGTTCATATCCCAGTTGCTTGTTGACGGTTGCGGGGTCGAGACGGTGGTACTCGAGAAACCTCCCGGCAAAACCGGGTACGTCATTAAGGTTGCGGGATGCCCCCCTGTTTCCCATATCTATATAAAGCTTCAATTGGGGGCCGAGAATGTCATCGGACGTAGCTTCCACGAGAGCTATGTCCGTAATGCGTAGTCGAAAGAGGATCAAATGATGCAGCGTTGTGAAATGTGCGAAGCAAGCGCCGTGACCGTTCGACAGCATGAGGAGAAATTCGTTTATGGTTCCGGCGAGGACCAAGTCCTACTCTCGGCTGTTGTTCCGGTCTACGAATGCGGCGAATGCGGCGAGATGTACACGGGCCACGAGGCAGAGGAACTTCGCCACGAGGCCGTCTGCAGGCACCTGGGGCGCTTGACACCTCGTGAGATCAGAACGATCCGGGAGAGCTACCGTCTAACTCAGGAGAAATTCGCGGACGTCAGCGGATTCGGTGTCGCCTCGATCAAGCGTTGGGAGCTCGGGAATCAGATACAGGGCGAATCGGCGAACAATCTTCTTTTGTTGCTTCGCATGCCCAGCAACCTGCTTCTTGTTCAGGAGGCCAACAAGAAGCAGGCGTTCCAGCCGAGGTTCCGTACAAAGATTTCGGAGATCGCGCTCCAGCAGTCTATTGAGTTCAAGCTCCGACTTCCTGTCGTAGTTGAAAAAGCCGCCTGATGTTCGTTATCACCTTCTACTCCTACAAGGGCGGCGTCGGCCGTACGATGAGCCTCGTCAACGTTGCGTCCGAGCTTTCGCAGCGTGGTCGGAAGGTTCTCGTTATCGATTTCGATCTCGAAGCTCCCGGAATTCCGAGCTTTCGGCAGTTCTCTTCTAGCGAGAGCCGCGTGGGAATCGTTGATTATGTTTCGCAGTACATAGAGACCTCCGTCGCCCCCGATGTGAAAGACTTCATCGTGGAGGCACAATTGGACATCCACGCGGAATCGGTCCCCATCTGGGTCTTGCCTGCGGGACGGCGTGATCAACATTACGGCATGAAGCTGTCGTCAATTGACTGGCAGGACTTGTATCTAACGCGGAGCGGGTACCTTCTTTTCGAAGATTTGAAGCAGCAGATCGCTGATGACGCGAGGGGCTTTGATTATGTACTGATCGACAGCCGAACCGGTCACACGGATGTCGGGGGTATCTGCACGCGTCAGCTCGCCGACGCCATCACCTTCATGTTCTTCCCGAACAAGCAGAACATTTCCGGTCTCAAGACGATCGTGGATGAAATCCGCTCGGACCGTCACGTCGATGCGAAGCGGACCAGCATGTTCTTTTGCCCTTCCAATGTTCCCGACTTAGACGACGAAGACGGCATACTCAAATCCATGCTCGACGAGGCGAGCAGAGAGCTTGGCTATGATGAACCAGCCGCGACCATAAGACATTACAACAGCATGTCGCTGGTTGATCAGAAGATTTTCGTCATCGATCGACCCAAGACAAAGCTGGCGGCCGAGTACCGACGCCTGACCGAAGCGCTCATGGGCTCGAACATCGAGGATCGCGAAGGCGTCATCCTTTATCTTCAGAAGATGATATCGGGATTCCGTGGCAGGGCTAGGAGAGGAGCCAAGGGGTCCACAGTCGGTTCTTTCACGCTCAACGAGATTACCGCCGAACTTGGTAGGATCAACTCCAAGCATCGACACGATGGCGAGATATGCTGGCTCATGGCGGCGCTCTATCACGACCTCGGCGACCTCGCAAACGAGATGGAGGCGCTGAGCGGTGCTATCAAGGCCGGATTCAATATGCAGAAAGCACATCTCAGGCGAGCTTTCACACTCCTAAGCCAGTCCCGTCACGATGAAGCAAAGGCAGACCTCCTCAATGTCCTCCATTCTCCCGACACGGTGCCGACGGACTTGCGGTCAGCGATCGAGGCCTTGAAGTCGCTGGACTCGAACTGGATCGGTCTCATCGAAGGATCGCCGTTTCTGGAGCAGCTTGCGCCGGAGGACGTAGGCATAATATCGGACGCCCTTCAGTCCGACGCACGAGCCGTCCCCCTGGCTTCACGACTGCTAGAGAGAGCATACCGGGAGGCAGACAATTCCGCCGGACCGCACGGGCCGCTCCACTCGAATCTGGTCTTATCGTTGATCTCTAGCGGGCAGTTCCAAAAGGCGGTGGAGACGATTGGCACCAAGAGAGCCCAGGTTTTATTGGGCGCAGATATTCGAGATGTTTTCAACTATGCGATGGCGGAGTGGGGTCAGGACGGCACTGCGCCCGTGGACTTGTTCGAGCGTGTGCTAGCGCTGGCTAAAATGCCCTTGGACGAAGATGCAAACTTTTATCAGTGCTTGGCGTTGGCCAGCGCGGTGACGGGCGATACGGACCTCGCATTGAATTTCCTGAACATGGCAAGGGATAAAACCCAACAGGGCGCGATATTTAGTTGCTGGACCTATTTATCCCGGCGGCGCACTGAGATGTTATCCGACCTCGATGCTATGGAGGCCGCTTTCAAATCGGGTCCTATTCTTCCTCCTGTGATCGATAGGAACACGCAGGTACACACGCCCCACTGACGCGAGGGTCGGACGTAATCTATACGCGACGTCGCAAGATGTTGGCACACAATTGCCGTAAGGGTCCGTTCCAGCCGCCGGCACTACAAAAGCATCTCGGTCAGGTGCGAGCGGGGCATCGCTTACCTTGTTGGCCTTACCGCAAACGCTATCGACCCTGCTGTATCTCTCTGTTGGTGGCTTAGGCATCGGCTGCTTTCCGTAATTGCTGATGCGAGATGGACTGGCCCATGGCGCCCTCGTCCTTGAAGGCGAGGTCGAACAGGCCGGGAACCTCAGGATGTTCTGGCCTGAAAGTCGTTTTCGAGGAACCGGCAGGGCTGTCGATGCGGTGCTCGAGGTATCGCTCGTAACACCACCGCGATGACCCGCTCTCAATTCTCCCGATTTAGCAACGCGGCAAACCGCAAGGTGTTGCTCTTTGGCTGCAAGCGTTGTTCGAGCGCCTTGATATTGAGCTTTAACGGCATCTGGCCAGCCATTCCGCTGAAAATGCAGGTTCCGGTCGGCAGGGTGGGAATTGATTCTTCGGTGAGCTTGTCAATGTAAGACACAGCACTTGCGATCGACTGTAGGTCCTTTTGATTGATGAGCCGATGGATGAAATAGTTGTGTGCCTGCGATGTAATCGTGGGTGAGATATCGTTGGGCCGCTGACTGGCGATCGTTACAAACACGCCAAATTTGCGTCCCTCCTTAATGATCTCTTCGAAAGTCTCGAGGCGGTAATCCTTCCAGCTCTCTGTCTCCCTTGAAGAGTCGGTCGACAGGATGTTGTGAGCTTCGTCGATCACAATGCTGAGCGTCTTGCCTTGGAACATCGTCTTGTGTTCTTGGTAGATGCGACGGCAGAGAAGCAGGGGGATCGTCTTCTTCATTTCCAGATTGACGTCGTTGAGGTTGACCACGACCACGTTGGTCTCGAACAGTTCGCCGTGTATCGCAGGGTCGAACACTTTCCGGATGTCTTTTTGCTTGCTTCGCAACTTGTTTATCACCGGTGCGATATGCTCGTTCTGAGCGCGGTTTGCTAGCACATCGTAAATTAGCTGGATGTACGAGAAGTTGATGAAATCTGCGATGATGTCGCCAACGAACGCGAAATTGGCAACGTGCTGATAAACGACAGTGTTAGTAATTGCCGCAGGAACGTCACGCAGCCAATGCTGACCGCATCTGAACTGCGACGTGTTGTTATGCCATTCTAGGTCCGACGCAATCTCTACTATGTTTCCGTATTGATCGTGCTCGGGAAGTAGCTGACGCAGATAGTCGAACAGGAGGTCGGCCCTGACCTTATCCGACATCCTGAGAATTTGCGTAACTTGTTGACGGATCATATTCCTCAGGTGTTCGGTTGGGTCGTTTCCCTCCATGACCCTTTCGTGCTGCATCAGAACGCGACGCAGGAAAGGCTTTTGGGTTTTCTCCGTAGCGTCCGAGACGATCGACAGTATTTCGATATCCAATAGTCCGTCGTTGCCCAACGGAATTTTATCGCCTTGGTCATTTCGGGTCGAGAGATTGTAAACCGTCTTGTCGTTCGCGATACAATCCGCATGCGCATATTCGCCGTTGAAGTCGAACAGAACGATCCGGCAGCTATCGTTGAATGCCTCGGCGTTGATCGCCCTTAGTTCCGATACGAAGTGCTGGTAGAGCGTCGCTAGCGTGTTAGACTTTCCGCTCCCCGTGTTTCCGAAGATGGCGATGTGGCTGTTCATCAGCCCGTCGACAGGGAGGGCTATGTCGTATCCTTCGTATTCGGAGGTAGCAATGTGGAGGGCGATTCCGTCCTCCGCGATCAGATTGTGGACCTGAAGCACGCGTTCACGAGTGAGAAGGAAGGCCTCGTTTCCGACGAGGGGCAATTCCTTCGTCCCGCCGTAAAAGCGTCCCTTTCGGTCGATGAAACCGACTAGGGATACTGAAAGCACCCGCCGCCCGCGCACTGTTAGCTCCAGGGCTTCCGATCTCGAAGAATCTGGATTCGCGTTCTCGCCGTCAACCTTGCCGATGAGACTCACGAAACCCTTTCGGATGTCGACATAGCTGCCGACCGCGATGTTCCTCAAGAGATCGCCGTCGTAGAACAGTTCCGACAGGTTCTTGTCCTTATCGACGGTAACGAGAATACGTCTCCCCGTGACGCCTGAGACTTCACCGACTCGGAGGACAGCCTCCTTCTTGAGACGGAAGTCGCTCATGCAGACTTGCCGCCCTGAGGAATGACCTCGCGAAGGATTGAATTTAAGACTGTGAAGTCAGTTGGGGGCCCAGCGCCTGGGTCGATGATTGTCACGTTCCGGTTTTGCGAAAACTTGTCCGAGAACGCGGCGACGTTCGCATTCGAATAGGCGAATATCAGTAGCTGGGCGGTTGGGTTGCGCAACGCTCGCCGGGTAATGTCCAAAATATGCTCGTCCGCGAAAGAAAAGCCAAATGCTACAAGGAGCGCGTTGTCTCTGTCCATGCAGTTCGAGAATAGGCGAAGCAGGTCAAAGTAGACTCTCTCCATCAGCGTCGACTCGAACTTGCGGACGTTCGGCAGGATCACAGCTCGCTTCGCCAAGGCGTTAGAGACGGCGCCGGGATTGTTTTTCTGGACGTGACCCGACAGCAAGACGCCGCTGGAGGCAAAACGGATTTCCTTGTCAGCGTCGCGTTGCCAGCTTAGGGAGCCGTGGACCTTGATCAGGTTCATGACGGGAAGTTCCGCGATCCGGTCATTCGAGCTGCCGGATCGGTAGGTCCTGTCAAAATACTTCTCCGGTGAAAACAGATAACTGCTTCCGATGGCCGAGGTCCGGTCGAAGCCATCGTTCAAGGTGACATTAGGAAGCTTATACCAATCGTCGTTAATCTTGACTCGTGGAATTCCCAAAAACCGCCGAATCTGAATC
>NZ_JACYUD010000002.1 GCF_014841565.1 Rhizobium sp. CFBP 8762 | reverse complement strand
AAGGACGAGGAAGCGCCGATCTTTCAGGTCGCCGATTACGGCCTTGTCGGGGATATCTTTGATTTTCTGCCAGAATTGCAGAAAGCTCTCTGAGACAATCACGAGAGGTTACCGAATTGCACAGTAGTGGCGATTAAACTATTTGAGCCGTATAGCGCAAGCTGCGAGTTTGACGAAACCCACAACGTTTGCAAGCAGCTTGCCGTATCGTGTTGCGACCCATCGGAGTTGTTTCGTTTGTTGAAGAACCACAGATGGAAAGTTACGCGCCAATAGTCGCGGAAGCAAACCGCGTCGACCGGTGGTCCAAGAGCAAATCAAAGACATAGGGAATGGATCTAAAAAGCTTGGGCTCCGTGGTGGGGTGGCTCAAAATGGCTTGAACGTTGGCGGTGAACGCCTCCTGGTCGATGGTCTTGCTACCCTTCTTGAACCGCTCAAGGTCGGAAATGCTCTCGCCCTTCTTGTCGGTCCAAAGGCACGTGGCCGCAACCTTGGCCAAGTGTTCGATAACGCTGTCGGTGGGCCAGTCGTAGCCGAAGTGCTGGTCACGTCCAGTAAGAGCCATGGTGAGCACGCGGATGGTGGTCCGCAGGCAGGAGTTGGCATCGACATGGGCACGGTTGGATACGGCATGGCCTTGGCGTAGGAGGCATCCATGAACGCGAAGTACTGCAACATAACCGAATGTTGCTCGGCGTTGAGATCAAAGACCAAGGCGCCTTCGAGCTCGATCGGGCGCTTCTTGCCGGCTTTTGCGGTCGCATCAGGCCAGTAGACGGACAAGGGCTCGCGCTCGTTAAGCGATCCACCCCAGGCAAGATCAGCCGTCGCAAATGTCGGCGCAAGCGTGGCACCGACCATGAGCTGCTCGATGATGCCAGCGGGATCGCGGTAACGGTTCTCGTTGCGCAAGTGCTTGCCAAATGCACGCTTGACCACGCCTCGTCCAGACCATCGCAAACATAAGGGTTGTAGTTCATCTCCAGAAATTTGGTGGGGCCGTCTGCCTTGTTCTCAGGCACAACGACAAGCGTTGCGTGCATCAGAGTACAAAGCTTGCCGCTGCTCTGGTGCTGGTTTTGAATACAGAAATATGCCTTGGCGCCGCCTTTGGCTTGAATGTTGCTGAACTTCTGCCAATCATCAAGGGACATGATGGATGAGTTGGCAACCCAGCCCTCCTCAATGGTCTTGAACAGCATCTGCGGCTGAAAGCCGATTTGGAGCCCATCACCGGGAAGGCTGGTGTTGTGTTTCAAAATGGCGTCGTTCAACTCACGAACGCGCTTGATCTGGCTGGCGGGCAGAAGGCCCATGCCAAGGGTGCCAGCACCGGGCAGGTTTTCGGTCAGGAAGCGGCGGCGACCCACATCGGTATTGAGCGCGCGGTACGCCGTACGCAGCGCCTTGAAGTCCTTGCCCGGATGGGCGGCTTCACCTTGCGTCACAACGCCTTTCATCCAGGGACGAGGATCGGGGTTGTTGGTCAGAGGGTCCGGAAAGCAGAAGGCGCTCAAAGCCTTGGTGCGGTTGAACAGCTCCATGACGTAGGCGGTGGTGTAGCTGCCAGCATTCAGGAAGTAGACCCGGCTTCCCTCAACAAGGTCCTTGGGCATATAGACGGCGTTTTCCTTGAAGCACACACCTTTGCTGTCGCAGGTGTCATCGACCACACGCCCGCAGCGTCACCACCCCCGCCAAGAAACTGCTGATCTATACGACCTACTACGAGGGCGGCGTGTGTGAGCCGCACTTCTTCTCAACCGGTCAGGTTCCCAACCAGCAGATCGTGCCATCAGCAAACTGGTTGACTGCGAACGAGGGGAAATCTACCGACATCATCGGCTCCGACTATGTCTGGCCGCGCAAAAGTGCTGAGGAAATAACCAGCGCCATGGAAGCCAAAGGCGGCAAGGTCGTGGGTACGGACTTCCTGCCGTTTGGTACGCAGGATTTTGGGCCGGTGTTTGACCGGGTTCGAGCCGCAAACCCCGATTTCGTCTGGGTCATGGTTGCCGGTAATGACCTGATCACCTGCCTTAAGCAGTATAAGAGTTTCGGGTTCAAGCAGCAGCTCTTCTCCAATGGTCTGGATGAAACATTTTCCTTTGCCCACCCTGAATTGACATCCGGAACATTGTCCAATCAGGCCTATTTCATGGGGCTGGAAAATGAAAAGAACACCGCCTTCAAAGCCGCCTATGGTGCGATGTTCGGCGCGGACAAACCGATCAATGCCATCGGCGAAGCAGCTTATGATGCGGTTTATCTCTACAAACTGGCCGTCGAACACGCCAAATCGACCGAAAGCCAGGCGGTCATCGACGCTTTCCGGCAGGTGGAGTTCGATGCGCCACAAGGCAAGGTTAACTTTGCGAAAAACAATGTGATGCGGTCCAACAGCCTGCTGGCACGCGGTAACGATAAGGGGCAGTGGGATATCGTTGAAAACTTCGGGCAGGTCGATCCCGAGGTTGTCGGATGCAGTCTTTAACACAGGCAGCGCACGATGAGCGCGTTTTTGACCAGTGCCACGGCAGCAAGCGCTGCCATTGCCAAAGGGGAGGTCAGCGTGGAAGCGCTGACATCTCATTGTCTTTCAACCATTGCGCAAACGAACGGGCAAACTCATGCCCTTCGTTTTGTAGCAAGTGAACAGGCGCTCGAAACCGCGCGTGCACTGGACCTGACAATAAAGACGGGCACTGCATTCGGCCCCCTGACCGGCATACCCATCGTCATCAAGGAAAACTGCGATACGGCGGGCGCTCCCTGCTCCGCAGGACTGGATTTCCGCGCTAACAACCGGCCCGATACCGATGCCCCGCTTGTCGCCCGCTTGCGGCAGGCAGGCGCGGTTATCATCGGTGTATCGGTCAGCGATCCCGGAGCCTTCGGCGTGCGGACGCTGGACGTCACCTATCCCGCGAATGCTGATTTGACCGTCGGAGGCTCCAGCGGTGGTTCGGCTGCAGCGCTGGTGGCGGGCTACTGTCTGGCGGCCATTGGAACCGATACGGGCGGGTCAATCCGTATTCCTTCGGCTTGCTGTGGCACCGCCGGCTTAAAGCCGACCTTTTCGGTGTTGCCAATGACGGGGGTCTATCCGCTGGTGCCTACGCTCGACCACATCGGCCCGATGGCCAGGACGGTCGGCGACCTTGCCCTGATGTGGGACGCGCTCCAAGACAGCCGCAGCCCGACTGCCGGGGTCAAGGTCATCGGCTACGATCCGAAATGGGTCCGCGATGCAGAAGCGCCAGTCGCCAATGCGTTCTGGTCTCATCTGGAACGATTGGGAAGTGTGGGTATCATTGCGAAAATTGTTGATCTCCCCGACCTCGACGCCATCTCAAAAATGCATGGAACAATCTTCTTCGTTGAAAGTGCAGCCCACCATTATGCGCACTACACGCAGGACATTCCGGATTATCCAGAGATGGCGCGCGACTGGTTTAAAGCCGCTCAGGCGCTGCCGGTGTCCGATTACGTCACGGCGTGCGTTCAGCGTCAGTCTTTGACGGCTCACGTCAACCGGCTGCTGGATGATGTCGATGTGTTCGTGACGCCGACGCTGTCTGTGCTCCATCCCCGCCGCGATGCCGACACTGTGAGAATTGGCGGACGAGACCATGATTTTACCTTGGGTCTGGTGCGTCAAACCTGCCTGTTCAACCATACGGGACACCCCGCTTTGGCGATGCCGCTGGACAAAGAAGGCACAAATCCACCGCCGAGTGTGCAACTCGTGGGGCGACGGCATGACGAGCAGCGACTTCTAGATTTTGGACAAGCAATCGAACGGGACTTGCTGACCCTGTAGCGGTCGCGAGAGCATTTCAGGCGAACGCGTGTTCGCTGGAAATGCTCCAAGCCAGCGTCACCGCAGCCAGTCAGGTTAGACCGAGGCACATGTACTTGATTTCCAGATAGTCATCGATACCGTATTTGGAGCCTTCACGGCCCTGACCGGATTGTTTGATGCCGCCAAACGGGGCGACTTCGGTGGAGATTAGGCCTGTATTGATGCCAACCATGCCATATTCCAGGGCTTCGGCCACGCGGAAGACACGAGATAAATCCTTGGCATAGAAGTAGGATGCCAATCCGAATTCGGTATCATTGGCCATGGCAATGACATCCTCCTCGGTTTCGAACTGGAACAGCGGCGCAACCGGGCCAAACGTTTCCTCTTTCGCCACCACCATCTGCGGGGTGACACCGGTCAGAATGGTCGGCTGGAAGAACAGCCCGCCTTTTTCATGCCGCTGCCCGCCAACGGCAACCTTGGCCCCTTTCGACAAGGCGTCGGCAATGTGCTGCTCGACTTTCTCCACCGCTTTCTGCGTGATCAGCGGGCCGGCGGAAACATTCGGCTCAAAACCATCGCCCACCTTCAAAGCGCGAACCT
The DNA here is from genome assembly GCF_014841565.1 of Rhizobium sp. CFBP 8762. Lineage (GTDB taxonomy): Bacteria > Pseudomonadota > Alphaproteobacteria > Rhizobiales > Rhizobiaceae > CFBP-8762. Next base: position 727,023 of record NZ_JACYUD010000002.1, on the reverse strand, counting down.
TGGCTGCCAGCTTATCAGCAAACGCATCGTACACACCGGCCTGCACATAGAGCCGGTTGGCGCAAACGCAGGTCTGACCGTTGTTGCGGTATTTGGAAACCATTGCACCTTCAACAGCCGCATCCAGATCGGCATCGTCAAAGACGATGAACGGCGCATTGCCGCCAAGCTCCAGACCAAGCTTCATCACCTGATCGGCACCCTGGCGCATCAAAATCTTGCCGACCTGTGTCGAGCCGGTAAAGGTCAGTTTGCGGACCTTTTCGTTTTCAGTGAACTCCTTGCCAATGGCAACGGAATCGCGTGATGTGACCACACTGAACAGGCCAGCCGGAAGCCCGGCGCGCTCGGCAAGCAGCGCCAGCGCCAAGGCCGATAGCGGCGTTTCGGCTGCGGGTTTGGAAACCATGGCACAGCCCGCTGCAATGGCAGGCGCAAATTTGCGAGCCAGCATGGCATTGGGGAAGTTCCACGGCGTGATGGCTGCAACCACGCCAACTGGCTGCTTGATGACGATGATGCGCTTGTCTTGCTGGTGCCCGGGAATGGTATCGCCATAAACGCGCTTGGCTTCTTCGGCGAACCACTCCACGTAGGACGCGCCATAGAGGACTTCGCCCTTCGCCTCCGCCAGCGGTTTGCCCATCTCCATCGTCAGGATAATGGCGAGGTCATCGGCATTGGCAACCATCAGGTCAAAAAGTCTGCGCAGCACGGCGGCGCGTTCCTTGCCGGTTCGTTTGGCCCATGCCTTCTGGGCGGTGTAGGCGGCGTCGATGGCGCGTCCGGCATCGGTCCGTCCCAGATCGGGCAGGGTGGCAATAACCTCACCGGTGGAGGGGTTGGTCACATCAAATGTCGTGCCATTACCGCCCGCATCAACCCATTGTCCGGCAATCAGCGCCTTGCTCGTCAGAAGCGAGGGGTCTTTGAGCTTGGATACAAAAGAATGTGCAATCATCGATCAGGCCTCTCGTCAAAACAAATGCTCATGCTCATGCTCAGGCGCATTCGCGCAGCGTTTCATCCAGAATATCCAGTGCCTCGGCAAACACATTATCCTGAATCGTGATGGGTGCGAGGAAGCGGATGACATTTCCGTACACGCCACAGGTTAGCAGAATAAGGCCCTTTTCCAATGCGCGCTCACGAACCTTGTGGGTAAAATCAGCGTTTGGCGTCTTGTTGCCGGGGAAATGGAACTCCACCGCATTCATGAATCCGGGTCCACGGATATCGGCAATCTGGGGCACAGCGCTGACGAGCGACTGCAAACGCTGCTTTAGGCGCGCGCCCAGCAGGTCTGCCCGTTCGTTGAGCTTTTCATCTTCAATCACATCGAGAACGGCGTTGCCCGCGGCAATGCCAATGGGGTTGCCGCCGTATGTACCGCCCAGCCCACCCGGTCCCGGCGCATCCATAATGTCGGCGCGTCCTGTCACCGCAGCAATCGGAAAGCCGCCGCCCAGTCCCTTGGCCATGGTGGTGATATCCGCCGCCACCCCATAATGCTCCATGGCAAAGGTTTTGCCGGTGCGCGAAAAGCCTGTCTGCACCTCATCGGCAATCAGCAGAATGTTGTGCTTGTCCGCCAGTTCACGAAGCTTTTGCATAAAGGCACGCGGGGCTTCATAGAAGCCGCCTTCGCCCTGCACGGGTTCAATGATAAAGGCGGCGACGCAATTGGGGTCCACATCGGCCTTGAACAGCGTGTCGAGGGCTGCAAACGTCGCATCAACAGACTGGCCGTGCAATTCAACCGGGAAGGGGATGTGGAAAACGTCCGGCAACATGGCACCAAAGCCGGTCTTGTAGGGCACCACCTTTCCGGTCAGGCTCATGCCCATGAAGGTGCGACCGTGAAAGCCGCCGGTAAAGGCAATGATCGCCGACCGGCGCGTCGCAGCGCGTGCGATTTTCACGGCATTCTCCACCGCTTCCGCGCCCGTGGTCACGAAGATCGTTTTTTTCTGGAAGTCGCCCGGAACGAGATCGTTCAAGCGCTCGGCAAGACGAACATAGTTTTCGTAAGGCACAACCTGATGGCATGTATGGGTGAAACGGTCGAGCTGGTCCTTGACGGCTGCAATGATCTTGGGATGGCGGTGCCCGGTATTGACCACGGCAATGCCTGCGGCAAAATCGATATAGCGACGACCCTCGACATCCCATATTTCCGCATTTTCAGCCCTGTCGGCGTAAATCTGCGTGGTGACGCCAACCCCGCGCGCGATGGCGTCGGTGCGGCGGGCGGCAATCTGCGCATTGGTCATGAGAATGTCTCCCGGATGATGTTGCGCTATCTCTACATATTTTCTGTAGAGTTGCAATCTCGTTTTGGCGCGTTAAGACGTGGCTTGGGTTTCAGCGCACTGGTGGTCATGGACAATACTGCCTATAAAATTGCGGATGCTGCCAGAATGGCCGGCGTCTCCGCATCGACCTTGAGACTGTGGGAGGCGCAGGGGTTGATTGACCCGGTGCGCACCCCATCGGGGCAGCGCCTGTACGACCACCATCTCGTTGCACGGCTTCAAAAGATTGTATGGTTGAGAAGCGAACGCGGTTTGAACCCTGCGGCCATTCGTGCGGCCCTCAGCGGGGAGGGTGAGACCGTATCTCCCTCGACGATGGACCATTCGGCGGAAGTGCCGATTGGTCAAAAGATACGCCGGTTGCGCTTGGAATTGCGCCAGACTCTGGCGGCGGTCGGGCATGCAACCGGGTTGCCTGTTTCAATACTGTCCACTTTCGAGCGGACCTCCACGGGCTTGTCTTTCACCGCTTTGCACGCCCTTGCGGCCCATTTGGGTACAACGGTCGCGGCCCTGAGCGAGCAGCGTATTGATGGTAAAGAGTCGCTCATCCGCGCTGGGGATTGGAAAAGCCTGCCGCGAACATCCTCAGGTGTCTCGGTGCAGGTACTGGCTTCCGGTGATCTGCAAATGGAATGCCACCGTTTTCAGCTCGCCGCCGGTGCCTCCAGCGAAGGTGCCTACCAGCATGTGGGTGAGGAGTTCATTCACGTCTTGAGTGGCAGTCTGGAAATCGTTCTGGACGGCGAACGTTTTTTTGAGCTTCATCCGGGCGATAGCTTTTACTTTGAGAGCAACAGGCCCCATTCATGGCGCAACACTGCCGATGGGGAAACCCTTCTGCTTTGGATCAACACCCCTCCTACTTTCTAGCTTACGTCGCTTGACTGGTCGTAGGCTCACATTTTACATCCCAATCTTGGTAAGGTGTTTTGAACCCTTCCAAAGGCGCAGCGGGGTAACACGCGTAGGGTCAGTCGACGTAAGGCACCAGACGACGATCGCCGAGTGCCGGTCCAAAAGCAACACATCTGCATTGTGATTAGACGACACGCAGCGAATTGGTTGTTCCCGTATGACCGAAAGGGACACTGGCAACCACGACTATGTTGTCCTTCTCGCCAACCAGTTTCAACGCCGAACCGATGGTTCGAGCCTGTGAAACTGCCTGCTCGTATGTGGTGATGTCTTTGGAGTGAATGCTGACGGCACCCCAAAGCAGGCACAGTTGGCGTGCCACGATTTCGACGGGTGTTATAGCTAGAATCGGTAAGGCAGGGCGCTTGCGCGCAACCCGAGCGGCAGTCATGCCACTGGAAGTAAATGCTGCAATTAAAGGGGCACCTATCGATGTTGCGAGATCCGCTGCGACGGATGCAACCGCCTGCGGCACCGAAAGTGGGTCATTAAAATCTGCATCGGCCATCAAGGATTTGTAGAATTTATGGTTCTCGGTGCTGCGAATGATACGATCCATAATTTCGACGGTTTCAACCGGGTAGATGCCAGCTGCCGTTTCCGCAGACAGCATCACGGCATCGGCGCCGTCATAGACGGCCATCGCCACATCCGTTGCCTCCGCTCGGGTAGGCGTGGGCGCAGAAATCATGGAGTCCAGCATTTGTGTCGCAACGATGACAGGCTTTTCGGCAGCGCGGCATGCTCGGACAAGCTCCTTCTGACGACCGGGTACGTCTTCCGGCGGAATTTCTACACCGAGATCGCCACGGGCAACCATGATGCCATCTGCCAGTTGGATAATGCTGTCTATTTCTATCAGGGCTGAGGGCTTTTCAATCTTGGCGATAAGGCCAGCACGCTGGCTGATCAACGACCGCGCTTCCGCCAGGTCACTTGCCTTTTGGACGAAGGATAGCGCCACCCAGTCGACACCCAGTTCCAACCCGAACTCCAGATCGCGCCGGTCCTTGGTTGTCAAAGGCGATATATCGAGAACTGCATTGGGAATGTTCACGCCTTTTCGATCCGAAATAATTCCGCCCACAATGACGACGGTTTCCAGCACTTCGGCCTTCGCGTCCAAAACCCGCACGCGGACCCTGCCATCATCAATCAGCAGATCATCTCCCGCCGTCACAGCCGTATATATCTCACGATGAGGAAGAAGAATGGCCCCGGCATGGTCGTCGGTCGACAGGCAAAACCGTAGAGTGTCACCGGTTTTAACGGTCATCCTCCCGTTTGGAATTTGTCCAACGCGAATTTTGGGGCCTTGCAGATCCTGCAGAATGCCGATCGGGCATCCCATTTCCTTTTCCAGTGTTCGAATGGCCCGAAACACTGCCGCGTGATCTTGGTGGGAGCCGTGGCTGAAATTCATACGAAAGGTATCAACTCCCGCTTCAAACAAGCGTTTCAACATATCCGGCGATGAGCTTGCAGGGCCGATCGTTGCAACAATTTTCGCTCGTCGATTACGGTACATGAAGTGTCCTTTGGAAAACGGAGGCGGGCGTACAGCTTTTGTCGCAGGTCTGATACTCAAACGACGAGCACGGCCCTAATATCATTGACATTGGTCAGGGTCGGCCCGGTCCTGACAAGGTCGTCCGTAGCGTCGAAGAATGTGTAGCTATCATGGGCGGATAGGTACGTTCGCGCATGCAGGCCCATGTCGGTTCCGCGCCTCAACGTGTCCGGAGTTATCAACGCACCGGCTGCGTCCTCGCTCCCGTCTATCCCGTCTGAATCGCCTGCCAGCGCCCATATGCCAGAATGCCCGTTCAGAGCGACAGCGAGAGACAGAAGAAACTCGGTGTTGCGTCCGCCCCGTCCGGCCGATCCATTCCGGATTGTAACAGTTGCCTCGCCCCCGGACAGCAATACGGCCGGTGCGTCTACCGGAACGCCCTTGGCTTTTACGGACTTTGCTATACCGGCCATGACGATGCCCAATTCACGGGCTTCTCCTTCCAGCGCATCGCCCAGAATAAGGGGACGCAGTCCGGCCTTGATTGCTGCGTCTGCTGCGGCGTCGAGGGCAAGCGATGGTGCTGCAACAATATGAACCTCACCGACATAGTCTTCGGCGTCCGGCTTTTTTGTTATGTCATGAAGCACTGCGCTGGCGGCCTCAGGCAGGCGAATATCGTACCGGGATACAATGCTGCGGGCGTCTTCCAGCGTCGATGCACTGGAGACCGTTGGTCCTGACGCGACCCATGCAGGATCGTCACCAGGCACGTCCGAAATAACCAGCGTGACCAGTCGCGCCGGTTGAGCCGCGTGGCCCAGACGCCCGCCCTTAATGCGTGAAAGATGCTTTCTCACAACATTCATTTCGCCAATGGTTGCGCCGCTGGACAGCAACGACCGGTTGACCGCCTGCTTGTCGGCTAACGTCATATTTCCTGCGGGAGCAACCATGAGTGCGGAACCGCCACCTGACATCAGCGCTATGACCAGATCATCGGCAGTAAGCCCGTGTACCGCCTGCAAGATGAGGCTTGCTGCTTCTTCACTCTTTGCATCCGGGACCGGATGGGACGCTCCCAAGACGCTAATGCGTCCGGCGGAAACTGCATGGCCATACCGTGTTACGACAAGGCCCGACACATCGACATCAGGCCAGGCAGCATCCAGCGCTGCTGCCATGGCGGCGGAGGCTTTTCCGGCCCCCACGACGACGCATCGGCCTTTCGGTTTTTCGGGGAGATGGTTGAAAACCGCCAGCCTGGGGCTGGCGCTCTCAACGGCCGCGTCAAAAATATGACGCAGCGTATCGCGGGCGTGTTGATCGGACCATGTCATGATGCACAATCAAACGTTGGAGGAGTAGATCGCGTCAATAACGGCGTCGGTCACGTCCTGCGTGTTGGCCGTGCCACCAACATCCGGTGTGAGCACACCAGCGCCTGTCACCTTTTCGACCGCGCGCATCAGCCGCGCCGATGCGTCTGCCTCGCCCAGATGCTCCAGCATCTGTGCTGCTGTCCAGAACGTCGCCACAGGGTTGGCAATACCCTTTCCGGTGATATCGAACGCGGAGCCATGGATAGGCTCGAACATTGATGGGAAACGACGCTCCGGATCGATATTGGCAGTTGGAGCAACCCCAAGGCTGCCGGCAAGCGCACCGGCAAGGTCCGACAAGATATCGGCATGAAGGTTGGTTGCCACGATTGTATCGAGGCTTTTGGGATTGAGTGTCATGCGAACGGTCATCGCATCCACCAGCATTTTGTCCCAGGTCACATCCGGGAATTCCTCGGCCACCTCTGCAGCAATTTCGTCCCACATCACCATGCCGTGGCGCTGCGCGTTCGATTTCGTCACGACAGTCAAAAGCTTGCGGGGGCGGGCCTGGGCAAGCTTGAATGCATACCGCATGATGCGGGTTACACCAACGCGGGTAAAGATGGCCACTTCCGTACCGACCTCTTCGGGAAGTCCTTTGTGCGCGCGACCGCCGTGTCCGGAGTACTCACCTTCAGAGTTTTCGCGCACGATAACCCAGTCCAGATCGCCCGGGCCGCAATTGCGCAAAGGCGGGGTAATGCCAGGCAGGATCTTGGTTGGACGCACATTGGCGTATTGGTCGAACCCTTGGCAAATCGGCAGCCGCAGACCCCAGAGCGTAATATGGTCCGCAACATCTGGGGCACCGACCGCACCAAAATATATAGCGTCAAATTTTTTGAGTTGCGCCAGACCATCGGCGGGCATCATCACGCCGTATTTTTTGTAGTAATCGGAACCCCAGTCAAAATTCTCGATATTGAACTTGATGTGACCCTCTCGTTTTTCGAGGGCAGCCAGAACTTGCGTTCCGGCGGCGATAACCTCGGGACCGATACCGTCAGCCGGGATGGTCGCAATTGCATATTCACGCATGGTATTCTCCAGTTTGTATTGGTGTTAGTGTTGGGCGGCGGTGTTGTCCGCAGTTTTTGGACCGCTGCGCGCCAGAATGAGGGTGAGGATAGACGAGAAAACCAGAAGCCCCGCGACAAAGTATAGACCGCCAGCAAAGCTGCCTGTCAGGTCTTTGATCCAGCCGATCATGGATGGACCAACGAAGCCGCCAAGGTTTCCGATTGAGTTGATCGTTGCGATACCGGCGGCCGCGGCGGGGCCCGACAGGAACAGAGTTGGCATGCTCCACAGCGGAGGCTTGGCGCAACTGACACCGATGTTGACGAGTGTGAGCGCAATCAGCACGGTAACGATCGTCGTTGCACCGGTTGCGAAAGCCAGTCCCGCAGCCGCCAACATGCAGGCACCGACGACATGCCATGTCCGTTCACCGGTTTTATCAGAGTGACGTGCCCAAAGCACCATGGCAACGACCGCGAAGATACCGGGTATCGCGTTGATGAATCCAACCTGGATAGACGACATGCCGAACTGCTTGATGATCTGCGGTGCCCATATTCCCAGCGTATAAAGGCCGGCGGATGTGCCGAAGTATACGAGCGCCAGAGCGATGACGCGAACATCCGCAAGTCCAGCCAGAATGCTGTGTTTGGCCCCGGAGCCCTTGGCCGCCCGCTCGGCATTCATCGTGTTGACCAGCCAATCACGCTCTTCTGTCGTTAGCCATTTCGCTACTTCGGGACGATCAGTGAGGTAGAAAAGAACGACAACGCCGAGGATGACGGCCGGTGCTGCTTCGATCAGGAACATCCACTGCCAACCGTGCAGTCCGAGAAACCCGTCCATTTCCAGCAATGCGCCGGAGATTGGCGATCCAAGGACGGTCGACAATGGCGCGGCGGCCATGAATATGGCCGTTACTGCGGCCCGCCGTCGACCGGGGAACCAGTAGCTGAGGTACAAGATAATGCCGGGGAAAAAGCCGGCCTCGGCCACGCCCAGAAGAAACCGCAACGTATAAAAGCTGGTCGTACCCTGCACGAATGCCATCAAGCCGGATACGATACCCCAACTGATCATGACACGGGCAATCCATATGCGCGCGCCGACCTTGTCGAGGATTAGGTTGGACGGCACTTCAAACAGGAAGTAACCGAGGAAGAAGATACCGGCACCAACCCCGTAAATCGTCGAGGAGAAACCCAGATCCTGATTCATGGTCAACGCAGCGAAGCCGATGTTAACCCGGTCAAGAAATGCAATGAAGTACAAAAGCATGATGAAGGGAACGATACGATAGGTGATTTTTCGCAGCACACGCGTTTCCAGGTCGTTTGTCACGACACTCTCCTCCCGAATTGATCTTAACTGAGCGCGCCTCCAGCGCCTCCACATCTATGACAATCCTGCCCTTGTCTCTCAATGCGCAGTAATTTATATAAAAAATTGATATAATAGGGCGCATTTAAGCAATGGATTTAAATCAACTGCGGTGTTTTGTAACGGTTGCCGACGAACTTCATTTCGGCCGCGCGGCTCAGAAACTGGGCTTGATGCCTGCATCACTGTCGCGGCATATCCGTTTGCTGGAGGAGTCGCTTGGCACCCGGCTGATGGCCCGCACGACACGCCATGTTGCGTTGACTGCCGATGGTCAGGCTCTACTTGAAGAGGCACGAGACGTGCTTATGAGAACCGACGCAATGAGGGACCGTTTCAGGCAGTTGCGGCATGAACGCTCGCCGGGTCTGCGGATCGGGGCAATCGACAGCGCGGCCGCAGGTTTGCTGCCCTTGTTACTGTATGATTTTCGTGAACGCTATCCCAACGTGCCCATCCAGTTGATGGAAGACAAAACCATCAAACTTGTCCCGAGGCTGCTTTCCGGGCGGCTTGATCTGGCATTCATCCGAGCGCCCGACGTCGTCGATCCGAAGTTGAAAACCGAGTTTCTGTTTTACGAGACTGCGGTTGTGGCGATGTCGACATCGCATCGCTTGGCGTCCTGCAATCGTATCCGTATCAAGGATCTGGCGGATGAACCGCTGATCGTGCCAGAGAGGCGTTCGCGTCCTCACAGTCACGATCTAACGATGCGCCTGTTCATTGAAGCCGGACTTCAGGCCCGGGTTGCACAGTTGGCAGATGAAAAGCAGACCATCGTCAATCTGGTCGCGGCCAATATCGGTCTTGCTATCGTGCCACAATGGACATCACGGCTTGCTGTTGAAGGGGTTTGCTATATCGAGCTCGACATGCCCGAAACCGGGGCGTTCAACAAGCTGCCTTTGTCAGTTGCGTGGACCAAAGGGGTGCGTGATCCCACTCGGGATAACCTTCTTACCGTCCTGAAACAGAATATACCGATGTACGCGAGGGTAGCCTGACCGGGGCCCGCGCGATAGCCATTGAGTCTGCTTCAAACGGGATACTTGTCTGTGCTCCGCGGGGCGGTACTCTGGATGGAGCACGACCTGAAGGCTGAATTTTAGAAATCGGGGTCGGTTTGGTAAAACTTGATGGTGTTATTGTCGTGTCGACGGTCCTGTCATCCGTTGCGGTCCATGACCTCTTCGACTTTGTCAGCTTCTGGAAAGGACCCTGCGATATCGGCAAGGGTCACGCTGGCAAACCTTTCCATCAGCAGTCGTCTTGCGTCCTCAAGAACGCCTTCCAGCGTGGCGTTCACTGCTTTTTCGATTGGACAACCCGGCATATCGTATGCGGGACCAACAGCGAAGATGGATGGCTCACCAACTGCCCGGTGAATGTCGAGAAGCGTCAGTTCGCAGAGAGGGCGGGCCAACGTCCAGCCGCCGCCGTGGCCCTTTACTGAATGCACATAGCCCTTTTCTCGAAGGCCCGCCATTGTCCGGCGAATGACAACGGCATTGGCGTCCAGCATGGATGCGATCCTGTCGGACGTCATTGCGCCGTCATGCCGGCCCATATGAATGAGGACGTGCAACATCCTCGATAATCGGCTGTCCTGTCTCATGGCGCATCCCAATCCACATTTCCAATGATGGTAGCATACCATCTGATCCATATCGTCACAATCGATGTTGCATGAGTGTTGACAAGTTTACTGTTATGACACTTATGATGTGTCGAGAGATGAAAGGTAGCGATATGAACAAAGGGGTACACGCCAATCCGTTTGGCAATGCTGAATTGATAGCGACTTACGCCGAGAATACCCCACGAAAGGTGCCGGGGTTGGCCGATCTGCACCGCATGACAATGCTGCTTTTGCAGGAGCAGGCAAACAGCGATGCCCGGATTCTTGTCGTTGGTGCCGGAGGCGGACTGGAAGTGAAGGCCATTGGTGAAGCGCAGCCAGGATGGGCTTTTGTGGGCGTTGATCCGTCCGCAGCCATGCTGGACCTCGCCCGCCGCAACGTCGGGTCCATCGCTGATCGGGTTCAGTTCATTGAGGGGACCGTGGACGCTGCCCCGGTGGAAGCATTCGACGGCGCAACATGTCTGCTGACGCTCCACTTCCTCGATAAGGAAGAACGGCTTCACACATTGACGGAAATACAGCGCCGGTTGAAGCCCGGTGCAAGGTTGGTTGTCGCCCATCATAGTGCAGGACGCGACGATGCTGTTGGCTGGTTGACGCGTTCTGCCGCATTCGCCGACCGTGCGGATCAGTTCGGGGAGCAGGCCGCCGCTTCCGGCCGAGCCATGGCGAAAAGCCTGCCACTGCTCAGCCCCCATGAAGAGGAAGAGCTGCTGCGAGAAGCAGGCTTCGTTGACGTGGAGCTTTTCTACGCAGCCTTCTCGTTCAGGGGATGGGTAGTATCCCGTTCTCTTCAGTGACGGGCGCAAAACAAGGGTGTTGACCAGTCTCTATCGCCGCGAAAGGCCGGACAACGCCTGCATCACGTCCAGGCATAACGGACCACATGGAAGAACACAGGTGCGGCAAAGACGAGGCTGTCGGCACGATCCATCATGCCGCCGTGGCCCTCGATCATGTGGCCCCAATCCTTGACCCCGCGATCCCGCTTGATGGCCGAGGCAACCAGTCCACCCAGAAAGCCCATGATGCAGGCAAGCCCCGCAAGCGCCCCGGCTTCAAAGGGTGAAAAGGGGGTGAGCCAGTAGAGGGCCGCGCCGAGTGCGGCGGCACTCAGAATGCCACCCACCAGACCCTCCCAGGTCTTGGAGGGCGAGACCTTTGGGGAGATGCGGTGTTTTCCGAAAAGCTTGCCAAAAATATATTGCAGCACGTCGCTTCCCTGCACGGTGACGATGAGAAACGCAATCAACAGCAGTCCGCGACTTTGGTAGGCGGGAATGGGAAGCGTCATCAGCGCCGGAACATGGCTGATGCAGTACACAGACAGCATGATACCCCATTGCTGTTCGCTGACGCGCTCCAGAAAGTGCTGCGTATCGCCTCGCAACGCGGTGAGCGCGGGCATGGCGAGGAAGCAATAGACCGGAATGAAGATCGAATAGAGCCCGTACCAGTCTATCCAGATGAGATAATACTGCACCGGGATAATCACAATGAACATGCTGAGCAACGTCCAGCGGTCGGCGTGGCGGGTGTTGGTCAGTGTCGCATATTCGCGCAATGCGGCGAAAGAAACGAAGGCGAACAGCAGGATGACGCCGCCTTGACCAAACAGGAACGCGATGCTGATGGCCGCGATCATAATCCACCAGGCCTTGATGCGGACATTCAGGTTCTGCAGCGTGGATGAGAGCGGCTTGGGGCTGCGCCATGACAGGAATGCGGCTATGGCGCTGGCACTCGTCAGGACCACAGCCAAGCCTAGGAAAAGTCTCGTTGTTTCACTCATCTTGCAGGTCCGTTTCGAAAGGGGCCAGACGGAGCAGCGCGTCGCGTGCTTTTTGAAGAAAAACTTTGCGGTCTTCGTCCGGTGTGTACACAAGCGGCGGTCCAAAAACCACGCGGCACAAAAATGGCACCGGCAGCACCGCCCCTTTGGGCATAACGCGGGCCATGTTTTCAATCCAGCAGGGTATCAATTCGATATCTGGCCGGGCCGCGACCAGATTAAACAGCCCGGATTTGAACCGCAAAAGCCGTTCATCCGTCATATTGCGGGTGCCCTCCGGGAACAGGATGAGCGATTGGCCCTGATCCAGCGCCGCCAGCATGGTGCTGATGGGGTCCTGGCTGCGCTCCACCCAGTTGCGTTCCACAAGAACGGTGCGCAGCAGATGATCGGCGACAAAGCGCCTGATGGGTCCGGCGTGCCAGTAATCGGCGCCCGCAACGGCTGCCGTTCGCTCCCGCTCTTTGGCCCGCAGGCAGGCAAAAATCAGAATGAAATCGCCGTGGCTGGTGTGGTTGGCGTAGTAGATACGCTGGCGCTGTCCCGGCCCACATCCGTCCCAGATCGGGCGAACGCCAGTGACCGCCCAGGCAAGACCGGCCAGACACCGGCCTGCTATGCGTTGCATCAGCGTTGGCGCGTGCGATGTCCCCATCAACTCAATCCTGTCTGGCTGTAAATGTGAAACCCCGTCAAACTGATCAGGATGACCAACGCTGCAATCTGGCGCAGCAGAATACGTCTGGTTCCCGCAAGCCGCACGCTGAGAGAGGCCGCTTTCACGGGAAGCGGGCGCAGCCCCATGTCCGCAAGGGTGTGGTCAATGGCTGCCAGTCCGCTCTGCTCACTGTCCCGCGTCAGCGCAAGTTGGAAGAGGGCCGCATCCAGAACCAAATGCAGGCTGGCTCCCAATGTGGTCAAACCCGCGAGCACAAGAGCGATATTCAAGAGAAACCTGTCATCGTGCTGGCCAACGGTCATCAACAGCAACGCCACCACGGCAAAGGCTATGCCGACGAAACCGAAAATGCGCTGCGTCGTGATCGCCCGACCCATATCGGCCCGCCAGTCCGTCATCGTGCCGCCTCGATGATCGTTTCTGCGGATGAAGCGGGCAGATGAACCCGGCGTCCGGATGCCTGGAGAACCGCCTGTGCGTCAGCCATGGTTTTCGCCTGCCCCGTTTGCAACAGCCAGCAGGCCACCACAGAGGCGCTGCGCTGGAAGCCGAGCGCACAACAGACCAGCACAGGGCCTTGTCGACGCAACGTTTCCAACTTATCGGCAGCCTGTCGCAGTTGCTGCGGGTTCATCGGCACGAGATCCAGCATGGGCACCGCGTGCCAATCCACGCCGCTGTGCGACAGGCCGGGCAACTCTGCCGTTACATCCAGAACGGCAGCATATCGGCGTGCTTGCGAGGCGGATGGAAAGCGCCCCAGATCAACATCTGGGGCAATGGACACGGATGCAGGCAGCGACGAGGTCCAGAAGACAATATTAAGCCGCACACACAGCCGATAGGGCATGAACAGCCATTTGCTGGCGAGACTCACGTTTCCGTTTGCATTCTTCTGGAAAATCTCCGGACGGCCACCCGCATAGCCCAAGGCAACAAGAAACAGAGATACCGAGGGCCAGAGAAGAAACAGACCAGCCCCGGACAGTGTGGTGATGTGATATGCGCCTATGAGCAGCGCCAGTGCGCCAAGCAGATACCAGCCCGCAAGTCGTCGGGATTTGCGGTCGCGCGTCAGGCGAAAGCCAGCCAGTGGGCAAACACGGTCCTTGGGAAACAGCCAGAGTGCAAACAGGCCCAGCAAAGCGCCGGTCGGCATATCCATGCTGTGATGCTGCCATGTCGTCAGCACCGAAAAGCCGATCAACAGACACCAGAGGTGCCATGCCCACCGCCATGGGCCGGAAAAACGTGTTCTCAAATGATCCCAAACAAGTATGGCGAGCGCAATATGCAGCGACGGTGCCTGATTGAAGGGCTTATCAAAACCGCCGAGAAGGCCGAACATGGCCCCCGCAAGCCCCTGTGTTTCCGGGCGCAGGAACGTAACTTGCAGGGGAAAGGTAATGAAGCAGAGGACAGCGATCACCTGAGCCGTCAGGTAGCGTTTTGCCAGACGGCTGACATGCAGCGGCGTATCGTTGATGAACAATGACAGGGTGTAAAACACATTCAGCGACCAGTAGGGCAGGATCGTCCAGGCCACGAATGGAATGTGGCGTTCCCACGCAAAAAGCAGGCTCGGCACTTGGGCGTGACGGCCCGCCAGCCAGTTGGCCAGCCCATAGCTTGCGTAAAAGAACGGCCCGAGAAACAGAAGCCAGAGCGCTGCCGTTTTGAAGACAGCGCGTTGGTTCGCGCGGGATGGTTTTGTGGCCTGCCTGTCCATTGCCGGGATCAGACGCGGGTCGCGATGGAAACGGTAAAGATGCCCCAGGTGTCGATGCGCTGGCTCTGCTTCTGGAAACCGGCTGCCGCCACCAGTTGATCCATTTCCTGCTGTGTGCGCCGCCGCATGACCCACGCGGCACCGCCGCGATGCGAGGTGAGTGCGCGCGCAATCATTTCCAGTTGCGGATGCCAGGGCTGGCAGGTGTACAGCAGAATAGAGCCGGGCTCCAATGCACGGGCGAGCCCCTCAAGCGACGCTTTAATCAGATCGTTATCGGGAAACAGTTCATAGAGACCGGATGCAATGGCAAGTGTCGGCCTCGGGGTCACCGCTGCCACGGCGTCCGTGTCGAATGCATCGGCCTGATGGAAGGAGGCCACATGCTGAAGGTGACGCTCGGCAATCAGCGCGCGTCCTTTTTCCACATTCAGCGGAGAATAATCCTGAAGGCGTATGCTTTCCGGCGTTATGTTTGAACTCGCAACAGCGTCGAGCACGTAACGGCCGTGACCGGCAGCGATATCGAGAATGCGCACTGGCGTACCCGCCTCCTGCAACTGCTGCATGGCCGTGCGGATCAGGTCCTCCAGATGGATTTTGCGCTGGCGGATGCCACGCCAGCCGATTGCGTTCAAAAAGACGCGATCAATCAGCCGCCCGCCGGGGCCAAGTCCGCGCGGCTCGTTCTCATAGACATAATCGAGCGTGGAGCCGGAATCAAAGCCCGTCTTGTTGCCCGTGGCAATGCCCTTGGAAAACAGGCTGCCCAGTCTGATGTTGGCGCGGGAGAAGGCCCAGTACAGCCCTTTTGGTGAGAACAGGGATAACGGCGTCGCCAGCCGGTCGGCTTCGTCACGCGTATAACCGGAAAGATGGTTTTGGGTCTGATCGATAAACTCGGGCTCGGCGGCGAAACGGGCATGGATGAAACGCCGGATGGGTTCCAGCGCCTTTTCCCGCTCTTTCTCGCCCAACGTATCGTGGTAGAAACCCTTCAGAACAACACGTTCCTTGATCCTGCTGCCGAGATTTTCATAAAATCGGTGCTGCGGCCCATGCCAAACGACGAAGTCGCTGCCGGAGATCAACAACAGCGTCGGCACCGTTATGGCGCGGGCATCTTTCACGACACGGCTGGCCGTCTGGTGTAGCTCCAGCAGAATGTTGGATGCGATAGGCCGTGTAATCAGAGGGTCCGTTTCAAACGATGCAATCCGCTCCGGATCATGGGTCAGAAAGCGCGCCTTCACATAGGAATTGACGAAAAACGGGCCTTTGACGTTTTGCCACAGCGCAATGCCCTCTCTGGCGAAGGGAACATAGAGTTTGACATCAAACGCGGGCGAGGCGAGCACGAGAGCACGGATACGCGGGGCATAATCATGCACCCATGTTGATGCAATCACGGCACCCACGCTTTGGGCAATGACAACGATCTGCTCCGGCTGAAAGCCATCGATCCGGCAGATGTGACGAATGAAACAATCAAGATCCTGCACCAGATGGGCAAAAGAGGGCGCAGAGCCGCGCTCTCCCGGAGACTGGCCATTGCCACGCGCATCCCAGGCGTAGAACGCGAAGTCATCCAGCTTCAGTTCATCGACGAGGTGGGCGACCCGGCCGCTGTGCTCATGGCCGCGATGAAGCAGCACGATGGCACCTTTGGGAGCATCCGATTGTGCAGGCCAGTGCCGGTAAAACAGCGTCTCGCCGTCATGGCTTGCAAATTCGGTTTCCAACATGTCTTGCTCCTCCAGTGGTACTCGACCCATATGTCCGGCTGCGGGGGAATTTCCCATTGATTTTCAAGGGTCGCGCCGTACAGTCGCACTCTGGTAAATTCGGAATCAATATTCGTGTCAATCTACAAACTGAAATCCTCATTCCAAACGCTGCTGCGTCCGCTGGTCAACAGTCTGGCAAAGGCCGGGGTTACGGCCAATCAGGTTACACTGCTGGCAGCGCTGGTCTCGGTGGTGATTGGCGGTTTGCTGTGGGTCACGGATGTCCGCGCACTGTTCCTTCTGATTCCCGTCTGGATGCTGCTTCGCATGGGCCTGAATGCCGTGGATGGAATGCTTGCGCGGGAGCACGGGCAGCAGACACCGCTTGGCGGCTATCTCAATGAACTGGGCGATGTTGTCTCTGACGCAGCGCTGTATGCGCCGTTTGCACTTGTTGCACCGTTCACGGGGCCTTGGATCAGCGCAATCATTCTGCTTTCGGTATTGTCCGAGTTTGCGGGTGTGCTGGGGGTCGTTCACGGAAATGGACGCCGGTACGATGGGCCGCTGGGTAAAAGTGATCGCGCTTTCGTATTTGCGCTTCTGGGCGTTTGGGTCGCCCTCGCTGACTTTCTTCCCGCATGGGCCTGGTGGGTGCAGCCCGCAATTGCGTTTGCCACGATCCTGACCGTCATCAACCGTATCCGGCAGGGCCTGACGATATCGGCTGAAGCCTGAGCATGTCGCGCAAAAGTGTGCAGCGGTTTTGCGATGACGACATGCGGCAAAACAAAGCGTGTCACAGGCAGGGCTGGTTGAAACGATCCCGACCAGAATCACTATAGTTTCTTTATATCTTCGCTCTTCCTTCCCTCTCGAATCTCTATGGAGATCGGATGCATATTCGGTCGTCCATTGTTCATGCGTGAGCCTGGACCACGACACGAACGATAGGTGGAAGATGACATTCGATTATATTCTGAGCGGTGGTGTCACCGTTTTCATAACGGCTTACCTGGCCTACGCCCTATGGCGGCCCGAGCGATTTTAAGGTCGTTCTCGTCCCGGCGGCCCGTCGAGCGCGCCACATCCTTTTTCAAACTGATCACCATACAGGCACAACGGGCGTCGCGGCGCTTACCGGGCGCGTGGCAGCAGCCCATGGACCATTGTCCTATCAACCATTCACATCGGGGTCTCCTATGAGTCAGCCCACATCCGCGAGTGTTCTTGATACTCGCATTCTTATTCCTGCCATTGGCGGTGCCTTTGTCAAACTCGATCCACGCACGCTGGCCCGAAACCCGGTCATGTTCGTCGTCGCTGTCGTTTCACTGCTGACAACAATCCTGTTTTTCAAGGACCTGATAACCGGTGCCGAGGGACTGGGTTTTTCGTTCCAGATCATTCTCTGGCTTTGGTTTACCGTGCTGTTTGCCAACTTTGCAGAGGCCGTTGCGGAAGGGCGTGGCAAGGCACAGGCGGAGTCGCTGCGCCGCACTCGCTCACAAACCCAGGCGAAGCTGCTCCTGAACGCCGACGGTCGCGACTGGAAGGATGTTCCCGGCGATTCTTTGAAAGTAAATGATGTCGTCCTTGTGGAAGCAGGCGATATCATCCCGTCCGATGGTGAGATTGTCGAAGGCATTGCTTCGGTCAATGAAGCTGCCATCACGGGCGAATCCGCTCCGGTCATTCGTGAGTCGGGCGGCGACCGATCAGCGGTGACGGGCGGCACACAGGTTCTGTCGGATTGGATCAAGGTCAGAATTACCGCTGCCGCCGGATCCACCTTTATCGACCGCATGATCGCGCTTGTCGAAGGTGCCGAGCGTCAGAAGACACCCAACGAAATCGCTCTGAATATTCTTCTCGCCGCGATGACGCTGATCTTTGTCATGGCGACGGCAACCATCCCGGCCTTCGCGAGCTATGCGGGCGGCGCTATTCCCATCATCGTGCTGGTTGCCCTTTTCGTAACGCTGATACCCACAACCATCGGCGCTCTGTTGTCGGCCATCGGTATTGCCGGTATGGACCGCCTTGTGCGCTTCAACGTACTGGCCATGTCGGGCCGGGCTGTCGAGGCTGCGGGCGACATCGATACCTTGCTGCTCGACAAAACCGGCACCATCACGCTCGGCAACCGTCAGGCGACGGAATTCCGTCCAGTCACGGGCGTGAGCGAGCAGGAGCTGGCCGATGCAGCACAGTTGGCGTCCCTTGCGGACGAAACGCCGGAAGGGCGCTCCATCACGGTGCTGGCAAAGGAAAAATACGGCATCCGTGCCCGTGACATGACCGGCCTGAACGCCACATTCGTACCGTTCACGGCACAAAGCCGGATGTCGGGTGTGGACCTCGAGGGCGCGTCGATCCGCAAGGGTGCGGTTGATTCAGTCCTCAAATACCTCCAGTCCCGATCCATGGCTGGCGGTAGTGCATTGCCCGAGGCTGTTGCCCGAGAGGGGCAGGCCATTGCCGATACCATTGCCAGGGAAGGCGGTACACCGCTCGCCGTGGCACGGGATGGGCAATTGCTCGGCGTCATTCATCTCAAGGATATCGTCAAGGGCGGTATAAAGGAGCGCTTTGCCGAACTGCGCCGGATGGGTATCCGCACTGTGATGATCACCGGCGACAATCCCATGACTGCTGCCGCCATTGCGGCGGAAGCGGGTGTCGATGATTTTCTCGCTCAGGCAACGCCCGAAAACAAGCTGCACCTGATCCGCGAGGAGCAGGCCAAAGGCAAACTGGTGGCCATGTGTGGCGATGGCACCAATGACGCGCCAGCGCTTGCGCAGGCTGATGTGGGTGTGGCCATGAATACCGGCACGGTTGCCGCGCGCGAAGCCGGGAACATGGTGGATCTCGACAGCGATCCCACCAAGCTGATTGAAATCGTGGAGATCGGCAAGCAATTGCTGATGACCCGTGGCTCGCTGACGACATTCTCAATCGCCAACGATGTGGCAAAGTATTTTGCCATCCTCCCGGCCATGTTCGTCGTGCTTTACCCTCAGCTCGACAGCCTCAACATTATGCGGCTGTCGACGCCGCAGAGCGCCATTCTGTCAGCCATCATCTTCAACGCTCTCATCATCATCGCCCTCATTCCGCTGGCGCTGAAGGGTGTGGCCTACAAGGCAATCGGCGCCGGGCCGCTGCTTCGCCGAAACCTGCTGATCTACGGCCTTGGCGGTCTGATCGTGCCGTTCATCGGCATCAAGCTCATCGACATGGTTGTTTCGGCCCTCCATCTCGCCTGATCGGATCAACGATATGACACTCCTCACCCTCATCCTCGGCCTTGCCGTCTTCGGACTGCTGTTTGCCTTGGCATCTGCCCTCGATAAGGCCTGATGCCGGAGATATCCAAATGGTACAAGCAATTCTCTTTGTCGTCATGATTATCGCAGGCACGGCGCTCCTGTCCTGGCCGCTCGGCCGTTATCTGGCCTGGGCGATGGACCCGGCTGCGGGCAGGAAGGACCGCAATGGCTTCACCGGTCTGTTCCAGGCCATCGGCGGCTCCGCATCCACCGGCGATCAGACCTGGAAGGCGTATGTGTTCTCGCTTCTGGGTTTCAACATCGTCATGTTCATGGTGGTTTTCGCTGTTCTGGCCTTTCAGCAAGACCTGCCGTTCAACCCGGATGGGAAACAGGCACTGGAAGGCAGCCTGATCTACAACACTGCCGCGTCGTTCACATCCAACACAAACCTCCAGCATTACTCCGGCGAAGTCTCGATGAGCTATCTGTCGCAACTGGCTGGCCTGATGTGGCTGCAGTTCGTATCGGCAGCCGTTGGACTGGCGGCGCTGGCAGCACTGGCGCGTGGCCTTGCGGGCCGTGCGCTTGGAAACTTCTTTGTTGATGTGCAACGCGCCACCTTCCTTGTCTTGCTGCCGCTTGCGCTCATTGTGTCCATCCTTCTGTTATTGACCGGGCTCCCCATGACATTTGAAGGGTCCATCGTCGCAACCACGCTGGAAGGTGTGCAGCAGACGATTGCGCGGGGCCCCGTGGCCGCTTTCGTGGCCATCAAGCAGCTGGGCACCAATGGCGGCGGCTTCTTTGGCCCCAACAGTGCGCATCCGCTGGAAAATCCGACATTCTGGTCGAACGTGGTTCAGACAGTGTCCATTATCCTCATCCCGATGGCGTGTGTCTGGATGTTCGGCCGTATCATCGGTCGCACGAAGCACGCTGCCGTGCTGTTTGCGGTTATGCTGGTTCTGATGGGGGCTCGCGTCGTGGCGTCCGTCGGGTTTGAGGCTGAACCGACACATGCGTTCGCATCACTGCCCATTACACAGGATGTGGGCAATCTCGAAGGAAAGGAACTGCGTTTCGGCGCGGCTGCGGGTCCGCTCTGGTCGGTGGTCACCACCTCCACCAGCAACGGCTCCGTCAACGCCATGCACGACAGCCTCAATCCGCTGACCGGTATGATGCCGATGATAGGCATGTGGCTGAATGAAGACTTTGGCGGTGTCGGCGTCGGCATGGTCAATATGTTCATGTATATCATCGTGGGTGTCTTCATCGCCGGTATGATGATTGGCCGCACGCCGGAATATCTCGGCTGGCGCGTCGAAGCCAAGGAAGTTAAATTTGCCATGTTGGGCCTTCTGTCCCATGGCTTCTTCATCCTCGTTGGCACGGCAATCTTTGCGGTCACGCCATGGGGTGCCGATACGCTCGCCAACACCGGCCCACATGGTTTCAGTGAAATTCTCTATGAGTTTACATCCGCAGCTGCCAACAATGGCTCCGGTTTCGAGGGCCTTGGCGACAACACGGTTGCCTGGAACATTGCCACTGGCACGGTGATGCTGCTTGCACGCTTCATCCCGATCATTCTGCCCCTGGCAATCGTTGGTTCGCTATCGGCCAAACGTCGCGCCACCGAATCCAGCGGAACGCTGTCGGTCGAAGACGGGACCTTTGCCGGCATGTTGACGGCCACCGTAATTATCGTGGGTGCACTGACCTTCTTTCCCGCCGCCACCCTCGGCCCGATTGCCGAACACGTCATGTTTATGAACTAAGGACGATCGATTATGAAAACGTTTCTCGCAAGTCTGCGCATCACGCTCGCATCCATGGTGCTCTGCGTGTGTGGATATACCGGGGTGGTCTGGGCCATTGGCCGGGCTGTGACGCCACAAACGGCTGACGGCTCCCTTATCAGGACGCCGGATGGAAAGGTGGTTGGCAGCAGGCAGATCGCGCAGGCCTTCACCCAGCCGCGGTACTTCTGGCCTCGCCCATCGGCAGTTGATTTCAATGGCGCGGGCGCCGGGGGCTCCAACAAATCGCCAACCAGCACAGATTTGACGGACCGCGCCGCACAGACGGTGGCCGCCTACGGGGCGACTGCTGACAACCCGCTTCCTGCCGAGCTTGCCGCAGCCTCCGGCGCAGGACTGGACCCGCATATCACCGAACGGGCGGCGCGCTATCAGGCCCAACGCATCGCGCAGGCTCGCAACATGCCCGTCGACGTCGTGAGTGATGTGATCGAGCGAACTGCTTTTGCACCCGGCGGGCCCTTCACGCCCGAAAGGCTGGTGAACGTGCTGGACATGAACCTTGCACTGGACAAGTTGGGTACACGCTGAAATGACAAGGGAGACGGCAGCTGCCATGTATGAGCTGCCGTCTGCGTGGAGCTGACTATGGCCAATGACACGGAAACCAGATGGCAACGCCGCCCGTCTCCGGAAGCGCTTCTGGAGCAGGCGGATCAGGAAAGCCGTGGCAAACTGAAGATCTTTCTTGGCGCGGCACCGGGCGTCGGCAAGACCTATGAAATGCTCATGTCGGCCAGAGCGCGCAAGGCAGAAGGGTGCGATGTCGTCATCGGCCTTGTCGAAACACACGGCCGACGCGAAACCGAAGGCCTTGTGCACGGGCTTGAGACCGTGGCGCGCAGTTCCACTGTCTACAAAGGGCAGGCACTGGGTGAGATGGACCTCGATGGCATTCTTGCGCGCCATCCCGCTCTGGTGCTCGTTGATGAACTCGCCCATACCAACGCGCCCGGCAGCCGCCATCCCAAGCGCTATCTGGATGTGCTGGAGCTACTGACCAACGGCATCGATGTGTATACGACCCTCAACATCCAGCATGTTGAAAGCCTGAACGACATCGTTGCCCAGATTACCCGCATCCGGGTTCGCGAAACCGTGCCGGATTCCATTATCGATCGCGCCGACGAAATCGAGATTGTCGATATAACGCCGCAGGACCTGATCAAGCGGCTGCAGGATGGCAAGGTCTACCTTCCCAAAACAGCGCGGCGTGCCATGGAGAATTACTTCTCACCCGGCAACCTCACTGCCCTGCGAGAACTGGCCTTGCGCAGAACCGCCCAGCGCGTGGATGACCAGTTGTTGAACCATATGCAGGCGCATGCGATTTCCGGCCCCTGGGCGGCGGGTGAACGCATTCTGGTCTGTCTGGACCACGGTCGCAATGCCGCAGCCCTTGTGCGCTACGCCCGACGGCGGGCCGAGAGGCTGCGCGCACCCTGGACCGCCATTTATTTGGAAACACCCAGAGCTGCCTTTCTTGCCGATGCCGACAAGGATCGTCTGGCGGCCTCCATGCGGCTCGCCGAGCAATTGGGTGCTGAAACCATCACGCTTCCCGCCGCTCATATATCCCGGGAACTGATTGCCTATGCCAATGCCAATAATTTCAACCATCTGATTATTGGAAAGTCTGACAAACCGCGCTGGAGGGAAATTCTACAGGGTTCCGTCACCCATGACCTGATCCGGCATTGCGGCGCGATCAGCGTGCACATCCTGTGCGGTGGTGCGGATGAAGTGGTGTCGAGGGGCGTTCGGACTGTTTCCTCCGCCCGCAAGTTCAAGCCTAAAAACTACCTTTTCGGCGTCGCTTTCGTGTCGCTCGCAGTCATCTTCGGCATCCTGCTGGAACAGGCGCTGAATGTTCAAAATCTTGCGCTCGTCTTTCTCATGGGTGTTCTTGCCGCAACGGTCAGAGGGGGGCTTGGCCCCGGCATCTTCGCCTCGGTCCTTAGTGCCGTCGCGTTCAACTTTTTCTTTCTGGAACCGCGCTACACCTTGACCATTCGCGATCTGGAAAGCGTTGTGGCGCTTCTGTTTTTTCTTGGCACCGCGCTGGTGTCCAGCAATCTGACGGCGGCTGTCCAACGACAGGCAACGGCGGCCCGGCAGCGCGCGCGAACGACCGAGGACCTCTATCTTTTCTCACGAAAATTGGCGGGGACCGGGACGCTTGATGACGTCCTGTGGGTAACAGCCTACCAGATTGCATCCATGCTGAAGGTCCGCGTGGTCGTTCTGCTGCCGCAAGACGGTACGCTTGCCGTGAGAGCCGGCTATCCCCCGGATGACACGCTGCTGGACGCCGATATCGCAGCCGCCAAATGGGCTTGGGAACACGACCGACCGGCGGGCCGGGCTGCCGACACGTTGCCGGGCGCCAGACGGCTGTACCTGCCCTTGAGAACCGGACGCGGCGTCATTGGCGTGATCGGACTGGACAACGACCGGCAGGGGCCGATGCTGAACGCCGATGAACAGCGCCTGTTTGACGCCCTTGCCGATCAGGCCGCTCTTGCTATCGAGCGCATCCATCTCGTTGCCGATGTGGAAACGGCCAGACTTGCCGCCGAAACAGATCGGCTGAAAGCCGCGCTGCTCACCTCCATTTCTCACGATCTCAAGACGCCGCTGGCCGCAATTCTCGGCTCGGCGGACGCGATCAAGGATTTCGGAAACGCGCTTTCAGACGCGGCAAAGGACGAGTTGCTGACGACGATTATTGATGAATCGGAGCGGCTGAACCGCTTCATTGCCAATCTGCTCGACATGACGCGCATCGGCTCCGGTGCCATGGAGCCAAACTCTGCGTTGCACTATGTCGGTGACATCGTGGGATCGGCGCTGGCGCGTTCGACCAAGATAACGGCGGGTCATTCGATTGCCGTGTCAATACCCGATGATCTGCCAATGGTGAAGGTTGATCCCGTTCTGTTTGAGCAAGTGCTGTTCAATCTGATTGACAACGCAGCCAAATACGCGCCTGAGGCGACAGCGATCCACATTGACGCAACGGCCACCGATACGCATATCCGGCTGCGGGTGATTGACGAAGGGCAGGGTATTCCGTCTGGTGATCTGGAGAGAATATTCGACAGTTTCTATCGCGTGCGCAAGATTGATCACATCAAGGCTGGTACAGGTCTTGGCCTGTCCATTTGCAGAGGGTTTGTCGAGGCGATGGGTGGCAGTATCACGGCGACGAACAGAACGGACAGGCCCGGCGCGATTTTCATCATCGACCTGCCGAAGCCGCTGGAAACGCAAAAGGTATCGTTATGACCCAACCCGGCCTCAGAATTTTGGTGATCGACGACGAGACACCCATTCGCAGGCTGCTAGATGTCGGCTTGTCGTCTCAGGGCTTTGTCGTTCAGGGTGCGCCCAATGCACAAACCGCCATTCAAATGGCGTCAACGCAGCCTCCGGACCTCGCCTTGCTCGACCTTGGGCTTCCCGATATGGGCGGACAGACACTGTTGGCAAAATGGCGTGCAGACAAGGTCTCTTTCCCTGTCATCATCCTGTCAAGCCGGACGGATGAGGCCGGGATCGTTCAGGCCCTGGAACTCGGCGCGGATGATTACGTGACAAAGCCCTTCGGCATGAACGAATTGGTCGCCCGCATTCGTCTTGCGCTTCGCCACCGGCTTCAGACGCAAGGCGAAAATGCGGTGTTCACGTCCGGTGATCTTTCCGTCGATCTGGTGAAAAGACGGGTGAAGGTGAGTGGCACCGAGGTAAAGTTGACACCGAAGGAATATGAGATTCTTCGGCTGCTGGTGCAACATGCGGGCCGCGTACTGACCCACCGTTTCATCCTCGAAAAGGTTTGGGGTGAAATCGCCGACGTCCAGTACCTGCGCGTCTACGTTCGGCAGTTGAGGCAGAAGATTGAAAAAAGCCCGGATCAGCCTCACCACATCCTGACCGAAACGGGCGTCGGCTATCGTTTGGCGGATATTGCCTAAGGACCGCGATGGTCAAAGATTTCGCAGTCCTGCGCCGTCTTGCGACCGAGCAGGGCCAGTGTCAGATCGATCTCGTTGCGCAGCATGGCGAGCAGAGCATCGGCGCCGGTCTCGCCGCGCGCAGCAAGGCCCCAAAGCGGCAATCTCCCGGTCATCACGGCCTTTGCACCCAGAGCAATATATTTGATGATATCGCTTCCCCGCTGGACACCGCTGTCGGCAATGATGTCGAGCTTATCCGCAAATCCATCGGCAATCTTCGGCAGAATTTCCACCGGTGATGGCAGCACATCGAGATTGCGGGCACCGTGTGACGAGACGACGATTCCGTCCGCACCGGCGGCGTGGCATCGTTCGGCATCTGCGACGCTGAGAATGCCCTTAATAACGAGCTTTCCCGTCCACAAGCGTCGCAGTTCGCGGATATCCTCCCAGTTCAAATGGTTTTCCAACCGGACACGTTCGGCAAGCTGTGCTCGTGTGACGGAGCTGCGAAACTCCTCCGGATAATGGCCGTAGGTGGGCATTCCCGTCGTCGCCATGTATCGCAGCAAAACGCCGATCAGCCAACGCGGATGGGACAGGACATCGAAACCGAGACGCGCCGAATACTGGATCGGAATTGCGAAGCCATTTCGCTGGTTGTACTCCCGTTTGGGCCCTGCGGGCGTGTCGGCGGTAACAACGAGGGTATCCACGCCTGCCATTCGGACCCGTTCGAGCAGGGATGCCGTAAGCGCGCGGTCCTTCCACAGGTAGAGCTGAAACCAGAGGTTTGCGGCGGGACATCCCGATCGAATGTCTTCAATCGTTGCTACGGACTGGGTGCTGACGCATGTGGGAATGCCCATGCGTTCGGCAGCCCGCGCGATCTTGATTTCACCGTTATGGGAGACCATTCCAGCCAGCGCTGTGGGGGCGATGATAACGGGTATCGCCATCCTCTGACCCAGGACATCGGCGGTCAAATCCCGATCCGTATGGCCCGTCAGAACGCTGGGAACCAGACGGACCGCGTCCAGGGTATCACGCAGTTTTCGAAGCGCATTCTCGTCCTCCGCGCCACGGTCGATATAGTCGAATAACGCCTTTGGAAGAAAGCGGCGGGCAGCCGCACGATAATCGTGTGCATTCAGGAGATGCGGCATGACAGGCAAACCCCGCTAGAGCATGTCCAGCAAACGCGAAATCGCTTTTGCGTCTGGACAATGCGGCAAAACAAGAAGCTCTAGGCCAGAGCCAGAACCCAGAGAACCTTGGCGTCGGTTGGCCCGGCAGAGGTCCAGGCATGTTCCACATTGGCGTCGTAATAAAACGAGTCACCCTGATTGAGGGTGAGCGGCTCATACAGCTTGCTGTGCACGATCAAGGTCCCCTCCAGAACGGTCAGGAAAATTTCCGCGTCGGAATTTGCCCATGCCTGATAGTCATCCGTCGACCGTGCCGAAACGTTGGTCACCATCGGGGTCATCTTTTTGTTGCGCAGGTCGGAGCAGAGAAAATTGTTCGAACACGTGTTCGTTTCATGAACTTTGCCGCTGCCGGACCGCGTTATGCTGCGGCGACCATAGGTATTGGGCGTGGTCGGCGGTTCGTTAAGAAACTCCATGACATCCATTCCCAGACCGTGCGCTATGCGCTGGAGGGTGCCAATCGTCGGAGACAGATCGTTACGTTCTATCTTGGAAAAGGCCGAGGCCGAAACACCGGTTGCCTTGCTCAGGTCATGCAGTGTCATTTTCCGGCTTTTTCTGATTTCACGCAGGCGGGCACCAATATCGACAGCACTGAAAACCTGCTCCCGGGCGACGGCGCTTTCGTCCGTCTTGCGTCGAATCACCTCCTGAATGAACAGTTTCTGATCGTGAATAGGTTGACTTGCCACTATCTCATCCACTGCTTCTGACCCCCGTTCCAGATTCACACTATGCCATTGCCATCGACTGCTGCCCACGTATTACCGAATAGTGCATATTTTTCCTATAGTAAATTTATTTTCTCAATCGATTGACATGCACACCTTCGTCATCGATTATTGCCCTTGTGAAGCGATCAACACAACGAGAAAACCGGGGAACGGCCGCGATCACACAAGATTTCTTGCGTATTCGCGGCGGTCCCAGCCAGGGGCAATCAGATTTATGACACTATCCGCAGACAGCATTCGCGGCCTATACACGGCTATCGTGACACCGTTGAAGAGCGACAAGTCGGTCGATTTCGATGCGCTTAGAAAGCTCGTCCGCTATCAGTTGGACAGCGGCGCTTCCGGAGTGGTTCCAATCGGCGGGACCGGCGAATATCCTGCCTTTTCGCGCTCCGAGCGCAAGGCGATCGTTGAAGCCTGCGTGGAAGCAGCTAAGGGCAAGCCGGTTATCCCCGGCGTGGTTTCGCCCGGGTTTCAGGATGCGGTCGAGGCGGGCAAGGATTTTGCATCCGTCGGCGCATCGGGTGTCATGACGGTTACGCCCTATTACGCCACCGGAACGCAGGAGGCGATCCGCTCGTACTTCAAGGCTTATCGCCAGGAAGTCGACCTGCCGGTGCTTCTGTACCAGATTCCCTATCGTACCAATGTCTCTGTTAGCGCCGACACAATAGCCGGAATGGCAGAGGATGGGTCAATTGTCGGGATGAAATACTCCTCCTACGATGTCCCGGAATTTATCAAGACGGTTAAAGCCGCAGGCGACAAGATTGCCATTCTCAGCGGCGAAGAGCCTCTTTTCGCAACCCATGTTTCCCTTGGCGCCCGCGGCGGCGTGCTGGCATCGGCCACCATTTATCCCAAGGTCTGGGTCGAGATTTTCGAGCTGGCGGCACAAGGCAAGCTGCGCGATGCGCTCTCCCATCAGGAATCCGTGAACAGCATCGTCCAGACGTTGTTTCTGGAAACCAACCCCGGCCCGTTGAAAAAGTACATGGAACTGGTCGGTATGCCGGTCGGTAGTGTCAGGCTGCCGCTGCAGGACCCGAGTGAGGCAACGCTTGCCAAGCTGCAAAACCTTGCCAAGCAGGCACTGTCTGCCAAACTCGCCTGAGAAAGACGTTCAATGATTGATCGACTGCTGCACATTGTAGGGCCCAAAGGCGTCATCACGGATGCGACGGATATGCATCCCTACCTGACGGACTGGCGTGAAAGAAAGCATGGCAACGCACTCTGCGTCGTGCTTCCCGCCTCCACCGAGGAGGTATCGGCGGTCTTGAAGCTGGCGTTTGAGCTGCAGCAGCCGGTCTTTCCATTGGGCGGCAATACCGGCCTTTGCTACGGCGCTGTGCCGGAAAGCCGCAATGTGGACAAGCCCGGCATCGTTCTGTCGCTGCGCCGGATGAACCGCATCCGCGACATCGACGTCATATCGGATGTCATCACGGTTGATGCTGGCGCTATTCTGGCGGAGGTCCATCAGGCGGCGGACAATGTCGAGCGGCAGTTTCCCATGCATCTGGGAGCCGAAGGAAGCGCCCAGATCGGCGGCTTGATCTCCACCAATGCCGGGGGAACCGCCGTTGTGCGGTACGGCCCCATGCGTGATCTGGTTGCGGGTCTGGAAGTGGTTCTGGCCGATGGCCGTATTCTGAAAGATCTGGCAGCCCTGCGCAAAGACAATACCGGATACCAGCTGCGCCACCTCTTCATCGGTGCAGAAGGCACGCTCGGGGTCATCACCGGTGCCGCACTCAAGCTCTTCCCGAAACTGTCCAACAGCGCGCATGCATGGATCGACGTTGCCTCGCCAGCCGATGCGGTAAAATTGCTCTCTGCGTTTCGCGCGACGGCGGGCCAGTTCATCGAGGCTTTCGAACTGGTTTCGGCATCGCAGTTCGCGCTGGTGCAACGCCATGTCGACCGTGTCCGCATTCCGTTTTCAGCATTGCCGGAATGGTCCCTGATGGTGGAGCTCAGCACATCGGACGCCCACACCGATCTCGACGCGATGATGGGTGAGCTGCTGGAGGCAAGCTTTGAGGCGGGCCTGATCCGCGATGCGGTCGTTGCCTCGTCCAAGCAGCAGGCTGAGGAAATCTGGCACGTCCGGCACTCGGTTTCGGAAGCCAACAAGAAGGAAGGTGTCGGCATCGTCCATGACGTTGCCGTGCGCACCTCCTGCGTACCCGGTTTTATCGAGGCCGCCGACACAGTATCCGCAGAGCGTTTTCCGCAGGCTGTCACGCAGGTCGTCTGTCATCTGGGCGATGGCAATGTTCACTATATCCTGATGTTTCCACATGAGCATTGGGCAACGATCCCGGACAAGGACGCCTTTGCCCTTGACGTGGAGCGCGCCATTCACGACGTGGGAGCGCAGTTCGGCGGAACCTTCAGCGCTGAGCACGGTGTGGGACGGAAGCTGCCGGAAGAACTGGCGCGTCTCGCCGATCCGCTCCGCTACGACATGATGAAGAGCATCAAACAGCTCTTCGATCCGCAGAACCTGATGAATCCGGGCGTTTTACTGATGCCGTAATGCGTGTGGGCATTCGCCCATGCGTTTGTGACCGATGCCCGATGGGCAGGCGCAATAACCTAAGGAAAAAAGGGGAATAGCATGGTAACCAGACGAGAATTTGCCGGGCTTCTGGGCGGCGGCGCAATCGTGGCGGCGGCTGTCGGCGCAAGCTCGAAAGCCGCAAACGCACAGGCGGCGTCCGCAGCAACGACGACGTTCCAGCAGGTCATGAGCTCCAAGAAGCTGCGCATCGGCGGCGTACCGACGGGTGCGCCATGGACCGTACGGGACAGGGAAACCGGTCAATGGGGCGGCCAGTTCTACGATATCGGCAAGGCACTTGCCACCGATATGGAGGTTGAACTGGAGATGGTGGAAACAACCTGGGGCACGGGTATTCTCGATCTTCAGGCAAACAAGCTGGATGTCATGTTCGGCATGAACCCGACACCAAAGCGCGCTCTGGCGGTTGATTTTACCGTTCCTGTCTACAACAGCGCACTGACCGTCATCGCAAAGCCGGGCTTTGAGCCCAAGACGTGGGCTGATCTCAACAAGCCGGAGGTGAAACTGGTCGTTGATATGGGCTCGGCCCATGATCAGGTCGCGTCGCGGCTGTGCCCGAACGCGACGATCACGCGCCTGAAGACACTGGACGAAGCGACGATGGCTCTGTCCACCGGTCGGGCCGATGCTCAGGCCATCTTCTGGCAGGGCGGCGTCAAGGCCGTGAAGACCAATCCGCGCCTTGGCACGTGTATTGCGCCGTTGCCGCTGTTCGGCTCCACATCCAATGCTGCGGTTCGCCGCGAGACGGACAAGACGATGCGCGACTTCCTCAATACCTGGATCGTCTACGCTCAGGGGCTTGGCCTCGTTCGCGAAGCGGTGCTGAACAGCCTTCTGAAGGTTGATATCACTCTGGAAGACCTGCCCTCCGGCGTAACTTTCTGATGGACGAGATGGCGCGCGCAATGTGCGCGCGCCGGACTGAAGCAAAGGGCGAGACATCATGTATCAATGGGATTTCAGTATCCTCTGGAGCTATCGCGGGCTCCTCTTCGAAGGCACGCTGGTCACGATAGCGCTGACGGCGGCAGTCATCGTTCTTGGGCTGATGATTGGTCTTGTCGCAGGGCTGGCACAGCTCTCGCGTTTTGCAGCGCTGCGTTGGCTGTCCTGGGGATATATCGAACTGTTTCGCTGTACGCCTCTGCTGGTCCAGTTGCTCTGGTTCTACTATGCGCTTCCGCTTCTGATCGGGATCGAGATGACGGCCATAACGGCCTCGATCCTGACGCTGGCGCTGTATGGCGGATCGTTCTACGCCGAGGTGATCCGTGGCGGCATCCAGTCGATCGACACCGGCCAGCGCGAGGCCGGCCTTGCACTGGGCCTGACGTCCGGCAAGGTCATGCGCCGCATTGTCCTTCCACAGGCCGTCAAGCAGATGATCCCGCCTTTGATGAACCAGTCGATCATCCAGTTCAAGAATACGTCGCTCGTTTCGGTGCTTGCCGTGCCGGACCTGCTGTATCAGGGTCAGGCGGCCGCCACCGAAACCTACAGGCCGCTGGAAGTCTACACCGTCATTGCGATCATCTATTTCGTGGTTCTCGTGCCGCTGACAGCTATCGTCAAGAAAAGCGAAAAATCCCTGCGGGCAAGCGATTGAGGCTGATATGAGCACTGACAGCTACAAAATTGATATCAACGGGCTGAAGAAGCAATTCGGCGATCTGGTCGTTCTGCGGGACATTAATCTCAAGGTTCCAACCGGTGACGTGGTTGCCCTCATCGGCCCTTCGGGATCGGGCAAGTCCACCCTTCTGCGGTGCATGAACCTGCTGATCATTCCCGATGGCGGCACGGTGCAGATCGGCAAGGATGCGTTCTCCTTCGGCCCCGGCACACGCCTGCCGTCCGGCCAACAGCAGGCACGTTTCCGCATGGGCACGGGGATGGTGTTTCAGCACTTCAACCTCTTCCCGCACATGACTGTGCTTCAAAACGTCATGGAGGGGCCGGTATCAGCCAAAGGAACCCCCAAGGCTGAAGCCGCTGTATTGGCCCGCAAGCTGTTGGCGAAAGTCGGTCTGGCCGAAAAAGCCGACGTCTATCCGCAGCGCCTTTCCGGCGGACAAAAGCAGCGTGTGGCAATTGCCCGGGCGCTTGCGATGGAACCGGACGTGATGTTATTCGACGAGGCGACCTCTGCTCTCGACCCGGAACTGGTTTCCGAAGTTCTGTCTGTCATGAAAGATCTGGCGGCCGAGGGCATGACGATGATCATCGTTACCCACGAAATTGCGTTTGCGCGGGAAGTCGCAGATACCGTGGTGTTCATGCGCGATGGCGTGGTTGTCGAGGAGGGACCCGCTCGCACGGTGATCGACAATCCCGTGCAGGAAGCAACACGCTCGTTTCTCAAGCATTTTCATACGAGAAATTGAAGATCCACGACCTGTGGCGCAATCGTCGCCGCTTGTCTCTTTGATAAATAAGATATACTGCATATGATGCAGTATAATACTATTGATCTGTATGATGTTTGTTGTTGAACACACATTTCTAAGCCTGTATCGCACAGGCGACGGGAATGAAGAGTTCGAAAATGTACATCTACCGACGCATGCAAAAACTTCGTTGGCCGAAATCCTTTGTCGGTCGCATCCTGCTCGTTTGCTTCATCGGAACGCATGTGCCGCTGATCGGACTGGTTGTCTGGGCACTCGCCAAATCGAATCTGACAATATCCATCGAGGTTATCAGTGTCGTTCTGCTCGGAACCATCATCGGCACCGGTTTCACATTCGTGACACTGGCCGGAATGCTTGAGCCGCTGTTGCGATCGGCGAAGGCGCTGCAAGATTACTCCGACAAACATGTTCTACCACTTCTGCCCGTTCAATACGAAGACGAGGCGGGGCGTCTTATGGCTGGCGTGCAGCAGACACTGGAGCATCTTGATCAGGAACTGCTGACGATTACACGGGCTGCCTATACCGATGGCATGACCCACACGCTGAACCGGCGCTGGCTGAATGAAGTTGGACGTCCTGATTTCGAAACGGCAATCGAGAAGGGGTCGGACGCGGCGCTGATCCTTATCGATATTGACCGTTTCAAAACCATCAATGATGTTTGGGGCCACGCCGTCGGCGATCAGGCAATCATTGCGGTGTGCGAGGGATTGCGGGCTGCGACGTCCGGTGAGGACAAGGTCGTGCGCATCGGCGGTGATGAGTTTTGCATCATGAGCTTCGAGCACGCGGTTGATCTGGAATTGCTGACGTCCAGCATCCACGCCTCGGTTGGGCGATTGGTGACATCGCTTCCGCCGGATATTGAACTCACCATCAGTATGGGCGCTACGGCTTTAACCAAAACCGATAGGTCATTCATGGAGGTCTACCGGCGTGCCGACGCCAACCTCTATGAAGCCAAATCGCATGGCCGAAACCGAAGCGTCGTGCGATAATGGATACCTTGACCGCCGCGGAGTTTAAACGAGAGCAACGCGGTGTTTTGGTCGCGATGGGCTGCGCTTTGGTTCTGGTGGTCGCGGTGATGGCGGGTGTGGCCTTGCGGGATCATGCAACACCGGTTCTGATGTTTACAGACCGTTTGAAAGCCGTTCTATGCGTTGACCTGTTCGTCGTCATCTGGCTGGCAGCGGCAATTGGAAATGTAGCGCGCTACCGATTTTTCTCGTCGCAGGATATCGCCGGGAGCAGTTCCGGATCTGGCTCTGCAGATGTTCGGCAGGCAAGTGCGATTCTGCAGAATACCCTTGAGCAGACCGTTCTCGCGATCTTTACGCATATGGTCATCGTCGCAACATTTGACCACTCCGTCGCGCTGATAACAGCCATGACGTGCCTGTTTAGCGCTGGCCGATTTTTGTTCTGGGCAGGCTACCGATACGGCGCAAAAGGGCGGGCATTCGGCTTTGCAATGACGTTTTATCCGAACGTCCTTGGGCTTCTGGCGTGCCTTGCAGCGATGGTCATTTGACCATCACCGGACATTGTCTATAAGGCACCGCCTGGTTCGGCGGGATCCGATTGCTGAAAATGTTCGGCCTCCGCTTGAAGCCAATCGCAGAACAGGCTGGCCTTGCGATTGCGCCGTGAGCGACGCAGCGCCACGTAGCTATGACCGCTATCGATAAAGCCGAATGGGGCTACAAGCCTGTGCGCTTTGATGTCATCGGCCACATAGGGCCAAGGCGCGGCGCAGACCCCAAGTCCTGCCCGTGCCGCCTCCAGCATAAAATAAAAATGCTCATAATCGACCTTTGGACCTGCGGCAATCGAGCGTCCGGAGCGCGCCCGCCAGTCTGGCCACGCGCTGGGTCGTGTGCGGGTGTGCAGTTCGGGAAAGCCATGCAGACTTTCAACCTGTCCGGTGGCAGGCATTGCAGCCAGAACCGGGCCGATCTGTTCCGGAAAGAGCGCAATAACATCAGCACCTGCGGGCCAGGGAGGATCGCCCACCCGGATAGCCACGTCAAAACCATCGCGCTCGAAGTCCACGGGCTTGGATGACGCAGTCAGCCGCACATCGATGTTTGGGTAGTCCGTCTGAAACCGGTAAAGCCGTGGAATAAGCCACCGCATCGTGAACGTTCCCGGGCAGGAAACATCGAGCGGGCCTTCGTCGGTATCGGCAACCGAACGCACCGAAGCGTCAATCTGATCAAATGCAGTGCCCAGACCAGCCAGTAGCGTGACTCCCGCTTCAGTCAGCCGCAAACGGTTTTTCGGGCCTTCGAACAAAGGCACACCCAGAACAGCCTCGAGATTTTGGACCTGGCGGCTGATAGCGCTATGGGTCACGTTAAGCTCGATGGCCGCCAGCGTCATGCGCCCAAGCCGACCGGCGGCCTCAAAAGCGCGAAGAGCATTCAGGGAAGGTATATGTCGAGCCATGTGCGTTTTCCGAACAATGAATGTTCGATCATATCGGTTTCCATACCGCAAAAGATAGGGTTGTCTTCGCAGAGATCGCGTCAGGCACACCATTTGTGGACCTGACTCTGCGGTGAACTGCTCTTTCAATCAAGGGAAACGAACAATGGACACTCGACATGACGATGGCAGCGCTGGCGATGCCGATTATGGCATCATCGGCAAGGGCTATTCGAACTACCGCCAGCCGGACCCACATATTGCAGAGGTTATTCGACAGTCACTGGGCAATGCGAAGACGGTATTGAATGTTGGCGCTGGTGCCGGATCCTACGAGCCGGTCGATCGCGCCGTGACTGCTGTAGAACCATCAGCATCCATGCGGGCGCAACGCCCGGCGCATCTCCCCGTCGCAATCGATGCGGTTGCCGAGACCTTACCCTTTTCCGACCAAAGCTTCGACGCGAGCATGGCAACGTTCACCGTGCATCAATGGCCTGATCTGAAGGCCGGGCTGTTGGAAATGCGGCGTGTTACGCGCGGGCCGGTTCTCATCCTCACCTGCGATCCGAGCGAACTGACGCGTTGCTGGCTGAATGACTATGCGCCTGAAATGATCGCTGTCGAGGCCCGCCGCTATCCTGCGATTAGTACAATTGCGGAGGGATTGGGCGGTCATGTCGATAGTCTGTCTGTCCCTATACCACTCAGCTGCACCGATGGATTTAGCGAGGCCTATTACGGAAGACCCGAACGCCTGTTGGAGGCGGGAGCGCGGCTTGCCAATTCGGCATGGAGTTTTGTCGACCCGAGCGTCGGGGACCGGTTTGTGGCGGACCTCAGACGGGATCTTTCCGATGGTACCTGGGATGCGCGCTATGGCGGGCTGCGCAGACAGCCGTTCTTCGAAGGATCCCTTCGACTGATCGTCGCAAAACCGGGAGACAAACGATGAAAGACGTATTGCGTGCCCTGCCATCCCTGGCGGGCCCATTCCCGGATTTCGATATGACCACAACCCCTGCCGATCCCATTGAGCTCTTCGGCGTCTGGTTACAGGATGCGATCAATGCCGGCATTCAGGAGCCACACACGATGGTACTATCGACGGTAGACGAGACCGGCCAGCCGGATGCCCGCGTGCTCATTCTCAAAAACCTCGATGCAAGGGGTTGGCATTTCGCAACAACAGGCAATGGACCGAAGGGCGGCCAGATAGAAGCGAACCCCAACGTCTCTCTCACATTTTATTGGTCTCCGCTCGGTCGGCAGGTTCGTATCCGTGGCCGTGCCTTCAAGGCTGACGATCATGAGCGAGACGCCGACTTCTTAGCCCGATCCGCCGCAGCGAAAGCAAATGTTTTCGCCGGACGACAAAGCCAGCCCCTGTCATCAAGACAGGAACTGGCGGAAACTCTCGCTGCCTATGAGCGCGTCTTGGTTGAAACGCCGGACCGCGTTTCGTTAAATTGGGCGCTCTTTATCGTTTCACCGCATGAGGTCGAATTTTGGCAGGGGGCGAAAGACAGGCGACATCACCGGCTGCTGTACACGCGCGAGAATGCCATCTGGCGACGCGGGCAGTTGTGGCCATAATGGCACCCTTCGCGACAGCACGTTAAAGGGTTTCCGAGGATGACCATAGCGCTTCCAGAGCGCCTGTCATTGCATTGATCATCAGATAGGCTGACATTGCGCCCGGATCGATATGGCCGATGGATCGTTCGCCAAGCTTCGCAGAACGCCCGCGGGTACTCACAAGCCCTGCGGAATGGTGCGCGCCGGCCTTGGCTGCATCGCGTGCGGCTGTCAGAACCGCGAGTTCATCGCCGCCCGCCCGAGCCGCTTCGACTGCGGCCTCTGCGGCAGGCACCCAGGCGTCGACCATCGTTTTGTCGCCCGGTTTGGCTCCGCCCCGATCCAAAATTCCGTCCACCATGCCCTTGATCCAGGCTGCTGTTGCCGTGCCGTCCAAGTTTAAACGATCGGCGACGGCCTTTCCAGCGGCGCGCAAGGCGCTCGCATAGAGCGGCCCCGACGATGCGCCAACGGCGGTGAGAAACGCGTGGGCCATTCGCTCGCAGGTTTGGCTGATCACCTCGTCCTTGTCCCGGTCAGCAAACGCCTGACACACAGCAGTCCAGCCGATATCCATGGTAACGCCATGATCCCCGTCGCCCAGCACGCCATCAAGGCGGGATAAATGATCCTTCTCTGCGTGGATCGTATCGGCAACCGCCCGCATCATGCCAACAAAGATCGCGGGTGAGATGCGACCCGATGTTGCAAGCGTCTCACGCACTACCACCGCTTCTGCGTTGACGCTTTGCACCTTGCGTTCGAAGCGCGTTGCCGTCGGTTCCGGTGTCTTGATTGGTCCCACTGTCAGCGCGGGTGTGTGGCAGGGGTGGTCGAGCAGTTGCGTCAAACGATCGTCAAGCTTCAACAGTGTGACCGAGGCCCCCGCCATCTCCAGCGACGTTGTGTAATTACCAACCCAGTTGGCGTGGATAAGTATGCCTCTGGTTTGAAGGATCTGCTGGACACGACGGTACACCAGAAAGAGTTCTAGCTGCGTCGTTGCTCCCAAACCGTTAACCAGCACGGCCACCCGGTCGCCGCTCTTGAGGTCCAGTTCCTGCACAACCGGTTCCATCAACATATCGGTAACCGTGTCGGCAGGTGCCAATCTGGCGCGGCGCATTCCCGGCTCGCCATGGATACCCATGCCGATTTCCATATCTTCCGGGCCGATCTCGAAGTTCGGCGTCGCCGTTTGCGGCAATGAACATGCGCCGAGTGCGACGCCCATGGAACGGCACCGGTCATTGGCCAGAGTTGCTGCAGCATGGACGCTGTCAAGGCTTTCACCAAGACTGGCCGCTGCACCGGCACATTTAAAAACAAAGAAATCGCCAGCCACACCACGCCGTTCGCGATGCCGTTCAAGCGGTGCCGAAGCGATATCATCCGTTACCGCAAACTGCTTAACCGGCGTGCCTTCCGCAGCCAAGTCTTCCGAAGCCATTGTGAAGTTCAAAACATCACCGGTGTAGTTGCCGTAGAGAAACAGAACACCCTTTCCCCCGTCGGCGGCACGTCCGGCATCGAGAATATGCTCGGGTGATGGAGACGCAAAAACGTTTCCGACCGCAGCGGCATCGGCCAAACCCTGACCCACATACCCGAGAAACGCCGGTTCATGCCCTGAGCCTCCGCCGATGACGATACCGACTTTCCCGTCCCTCGGGCCATGACGTGCCACGACCGCGCGGCCTGTTGGACCTTCCACGGTCAGCAAATCCGAATGTGAACCCACGAACCCCTCTATAAATTCCGGGATGATGTTTTCGGGGGCGTTGATGAGCTTTTTTGTTTTGTGGATCATGGTTCTTTCGCTTCGTAAACTGACACATTGGCCGGGTTCAAGGGTTGCCGGGTACGAACCTTTTTGCCGCCGCTACGGTGCGTTGCAACCACGCATGTTCCTGACGGCAGGTCGCTTCGATATCTGTCGTCTGCGGCAACCAGTGCTCGAGGATGCAACTCATATCATCAGGGCAATGCGCAAGCTGTTCAAGTATCTCGGCAATCTCGGCGCGCCCTTCGCCCAGCGGTGTACCATGAATGCGGAACCCCACTCCATAAGGATCCGGTGTGATCTGATAGTCTTTCAGGTGCAGGTTGATCGCGTAGGGTGCCAGCATCTTGACCGTTGTCATTGGCCATTCGCCAGCGCAGATGGAATTGGCCACATCCAGGCATACGCCCAGCGCATCATCTGCGACCGTATCGAGCAACTGAACCATCTTCGAAGAGGGGTAGTTGAAGTGGTTTTCAATGGCAAAGCGCAGGCCAGCTTTCCTTCCATCCGGAAGCAGATCGCGGATTTCGGCGGCTAGTTCCGGTACAGGAATCAACGCATCCTCCGCATCAAGCGCCACTCTCAGGATTCTGGCACCGATACGCTCGCCGATGGGAATATAGCGGGCGAGTTCCGCAGCGTTGAAAGATTGCGTGCCCAGTTCCAGCGCCATGCCATAGTCATCCGCGCGTGCCTTCAGGGCGTGGTGATCATGGGGCGTCAGCCGGTCTAGCGGCAGATTGTCGGCATATTGCACGACGTGCAAGCCATGGAGATGGGCAATCTCAAGAACCTCCATTGCCGTCATGGGCGTGGCGGGTTGCACGTCCTTTATGCCAATAGACCAGCGAAAGGCATAACTGCCCAGTCCAAGTTTCATCGTGCTGTTCTCCTGCAAGAATTGCGTCGACCGCGTATCAGTGGATCAAGGATCCGCCATTGACATCGACTTCCGAGCCGGTGACGTAGGCGGACAGGTCGGAGGCAAGGAAAAGGGCGCAGCCCGCCACATCGGAAGCGGTTCCCGCACGGCCCATTGGAATGCCCGCCTTGATCTCCTCCAGCTTGTCCGGTGTCAGCATGCCTGCGGTGATGTCGGTCGCTATAAAGCCAGGGCAAATAGCATTTACGCGCACATTATCGGGTGCAAGTTCACGAGCCATGGCTTTGGTGAGGCCCAGAACACCGGCCTTCGCGGCAGAATAATGGGGCCCACCGAAAATGCCACCGCCGCGCTGCGCGGAGACGGAGGACATATTGATGATCTTGCCGCTTTGGCGAGCCCGCATATGGGGAATGACTGCCTGACTGCAATACAATGTGCCGCGCAGGTTAACATCCAGAACGGCGTCGTAATTCTCGGGCGCGATATCCAGGATCTTCAAGGGTTGCGTGATGCCGGCATTGTTGACGAGGATATCGATCTGTCCCCACCGGGTGACCAACTCGTCAACGACCTTTCGAACGCTCTCGAGATCCGTAACATTGCAAGCCATGCCAAGGTGCTGTGATCCAAGATCGGCGGCGGCGTCTATAGCGGCGCTTGCCTCAAGGTCGAGAATTGCGACGGTTGCGCCGTGATCGGCGAAAAGTTGGGCGGTAGCCTTGCCGAGACCACGCTTCGACGCCGCACCGGTGACCACTGCGAATGTTCCATCAAGTAAAGCGGTTGCCATCTAGATATCCTTTGTCTGTGCCCACCGAGCTTGGCGTGGGCGAATGTAAAATACGATGAGATGTGGACGTGTCAGAGCCAGCCACGGATCTGCGAGAGTATCGCGGTGGTCGAAATGCCGTAGCGGTCGTGCAGCGTCGGCAAGGCACCCGCATCCAGAAACTGGTCCGGCAGGCCGATCATCCGGAACTTCGGGGTCACGCCGTTGGTCAGCAGCGTCGATGCTACCGCTTCGCCAAGACCACCAATGCGCGTATGGTTTTCCGCCGTGACAACGAGACGACCGGGTTGTCCAGCTTGCGCCAGAATCGTGTCCGTATCGAGCGGTTTGATCGTCGGGCAGTGCAGCACGGCAATCGAAATACCATCCTTTTCAGCCTCCACTGCTGCGTCCAGGGCGCGCATGGTCATAAAGCCGGATGCAATGACGAGCACATCCTTGCCATCCCGCAACAGTTTGGCTTTGCCCAGTTCGAACTGATAGTCCGGGCAATGTTTGTGAATGACGGATGGGACCTTGCCACGGAGAAGGCGCATGTACACAGGGCCGTCATGCGCGACGAGCGCCGGTACGGCTTGCGCAACATCAATCGCGTCGCATGGGTCGACAATTGTCAGATTGGGAAGGCCGCGGAATATTGCGAAATCCTCTGTTGCCTGATGGCTGGGGCCATACCCGGTTGTAAGGCCCGGCAAGGCGCAAACGATCTTGACGGGCAGATTTTCCTCTGCGATTGCCATGGCGATGAAGTCATAGGCGCGCCGTGACGCAAAGACTGCGTAGGTCGTGGCGAAAGGGATAAAGCCTTCCCGTGCCATGCCTGCCGCAGCCGAGATCATGACCTGTTCTGCCATGCCCATCTGGTAGAACCGTTCGGGAAAGGCTTCCGCGAAGATGTGCAGATCGGTGTATTTTGCCAGATCGGCGGTAAGGCCGACGATGCGGGCGTCGCTGCGGGCCTGTGCGACAAGCGCATGGCCAAAGGGCGCCGGTACCGCATCATAACCTTCGGCGGCCAGCGACGCGATCATTGCAGAGGTTTTTCCGCCTTCACCAGGCGTGGGGATGCGAGGCTCCCATTTGCGGTGCGGATCGTAAGTTCGTGTTACCATTCTGTCCGTGTCCTTCAAGCCGGGCGGGTTTCATCGAGAACATCGAGCGCTTTTTGCCATTCGTCGGGCTCCACGCGAACGAAATGCGCCATTTCACGGGCTTCGAGGAAAGGTATGCCCTTGCACATCAGTGTATCGCAGATGATGACGCGCGGTTTAGGGTCCGGCAGATTGCGGGCTGTATCGAAAGCGGCGACCAGCGCATCTATATCGTTGCCGTCGACCCGCTGTGTATGCCAGCCAAAAGCTGCCCATTTGTCCGCAAGCGGTTCGGCACTGAGCGTTTGGGTGGATTTGCCGTCCGCCTGCTGATCATTGAAATCCACAATGCAGATCAGGTTGGACAACTTGTGGTGGGCCGCCGACATGGCAGCCTCCCAGGTAGAGCCTTCGCCGAGTTCGCCATCCGACATCAGGTTGAAGACGAAGGCCGGATTGTTTTTGGCTCTCAGGGCAAGCGCCATTCCAACGCCGATCCCAAGCCCCTGACCCAGCGAGCCGCCGGTTATTTCCATACCGGGCGTGTAGGCAGCCATGCCAGACATTGGCAGGCGGCTGTCGTCGGCGCCGTAGGTTTCAAGTTCCTGATCGGGCAGGATACCCGCCTCGATCAGCGCTGAATAGAGCGCAATAGCGTAATGGCCAATGGACAACAAAAACCGGTCTCTGCCCGCCCATTCGGGATCGTCAGCGCGATAGTTCAGTGCGTGGAAGTACGACACGGCAAGCACATCGGCTACGCCCAAGGCTTGACCGACATAACCTTGCCCCTGAACCTGGCCCATGCGTACGGCTTTGCGGCGGATTTCCCATGCGCGCCGTGGCAGGCTCATGTTTGGCAACTGGCTGGCGGAGATACCGCTCATGTTCGCTCCTTTGTTTCTCTGAAGGTGGCTTGCGTCGGCACAGCAAGGACCACCCGGCAATCCGCTGATCGCCGACACGTGTGAAAACAGGGTTGGTGTGATGCCTTTTTTGTGCAGCATCAGGAGCAGCGCGGCGGTCATCCCCGCCGCGTTGCCAGGGTCAGTATATCGTCAGCGCCGGGACGTAGCTGACCAGTGCCAGAACGATCATCGACACCAGAAAGAACGGCCAAAGCTCGCGCGTTGTGGCACCAAGGGACGTTTTGGCGATAGACGCGGATATGAACAGGGTCGTGCCAATGGGCGGCGTGTAGAGCCCGATGCCGAGGTTCAGCACCATGATCAACCCCAGCTGAACGGGATCAAGCCCGATGGATGCTGCCAGCGGCACGAAGATTGGACCGAGAAGCAGAATTGCAGGCGGCAGGTCCAGCGGCATCCCAACAATCAGCAGCAGAATGTTCATGGACAGAATGATCAGGATCGGATTCTGGACAGTGGCTCCGATCCATTCCGCGAAGCGTTCGGGAACCTGGTCAAAGGTCAGAATCCAGCCGCAAACCGCACTGCCGATGATAACCAGCATGACGACACCGGTTGCAATGCCAGCTTCAACCATGTTGTCGCGGAATCGTTTCCAGGTAATGTCTCGGTAGAAGAACACACTCATTACCAGCGCATAGACAACCGCCAGGACGGCAATTTCGGTTGGGGTGGCAATACCGAACCGCAATCCAAGCAGGATTAGGACCGGCAACAGCAGGGCCGGGCTGGAGACGAAGGCAAGACGGCTGAGTTCCTGAAAGTTGGCGGACCGCTCGGGGGCAGTGAAGCCGCGGCGACGCGCAATCCAGTTGCAGGTCAACAAAAGCCCGACGGCAAGCAGAACACCAGGCAGAAGACCAGCGACGAACAGATCCGCAATCGATGTGCCGCTGACCAACGAATACAGGATGAGTGGGATAGACGGGGGAATTAAGATGTCGATAACGGCGGACGTCGAGTTGTTGGCCGAGCACAGGGCGGCCGGATACCCCTGCTTCTTTTGCCAGGGAATGAGCACCGAGCCGAGGGCGCTGGCATTGGCAACGGCGGAGCCCGATACGCCACCAAAGACGACCGAAGCAACGACTGTCGTTGCCAAGGGCCCGCCGCGCCAACGTTCCATGACCTTCGACGCAAAGCTGAGCAGCTCCGCACCCAGTTTGCCGCCCAGCATCAGCGTTCCGGCAAGCATGAAGAAGGGCATGGCCAGCATGGGGAACGATTGGGTTTGCTGGTAGAGTTGCTGGGCCACGATGCTCAAGGGCAGGCCCCCGAAGAAGTATATGGCAGCGGACGACGATATGATCAGCGCATGTCCAACGGGCACAGCCAGCATCATCAGGATGCAGAAAATAATGATCATCGCAAGACTCATCATTGCCCCGTCTCCTCTGGCGTGGGCACCGGCATGGCTTCGGGTCCGATGATCGTCACGCGAATGACCAGCGCCAGTGTTGCAATGATGACCGCTGCCGATCCCCCGGTAAGGGCATAATAGCTGTAGCTTGCCGGCAGGTTCAGCACAGGGCTGACGTCGATCCATGACAGACTGGCTACATCGAATGTAACGTAGACCAGAACCGCGTGACCGATGATCACGATTGTCTGCGCTATGATCCGAAAGACCTGCTCAGCCCGTCGGCCCAACATTTCCGGCAGCATTTCGACAGCCATGTGCCCGCCATGCTGCACGCCAAGCGCAACCCCCGCCATAATGAAGAACGGGAAGATGCGCTCTGGCATTTCTTGCGCGAAAGAGAAGCCGCCGCCCAGAGCATAGCGGGCAACCACGTTACTGAACAGCAACAGCAGCAAGGCACAGCCAGCGGTGAGCACGATAGCCCGCGCAATCAAGGAGACGACGCGATCGAGCCCGTTTGCGAGCCTCAACATCGGTGTCAGCGGATGGCGGGATACCATGGCGAACGCGCTAAGGTTCTCCCTTTGTGTCTCGTCAGGGCCGTTCATCGTCACGCCTTCGTGGCTGCGATAAGGTTGCTGACGAACTCCCCAAAGGGCTTGGCCTTCCACAATTCCGCGACCGGTGCGGATGCCTTGCGAAAGTCGTCCTTGTCGACCTCGTTGATCTTCAGGTTTGCATTGGCCTTGAAGGTTTCCAGATGCTTGGCCTCGGCTTGCTTGATGAGCCCGCGCTGCATCCGGGTTGCTGCATCAGCGGCTTCCTGAATGGCAGTCTTTTGCGTATCGTTGAACCGTGTCCAGCGAATTTGCGATATCAGAAAAGGTGAAACTTCCCACTTGTGCCCTGACATGGAAATGAAGGGGTTCACCTCGTAAAGCTTGGAGCTGGCGATATTCGTGAGCGGATTTTCTTGTCCGTCGACAACGCCTTGCTGGAGCGCGATATACAGCTCGCCAAAGCTGATTTGCTCGGTGTTTGCACCCAGAGTTCTGAAAATGTCGATTGTCATCGGGTCTGATGGTGTGCGGATGGTCAGCCCGGCAAGATCGGCAACCTTGTTGATCGGGCGTTTTGAATTGGTGATCTGGCGAATGCCGTTATCCCACCAGCCGAGCGGAACCATATTGATCGACGCAAACCGCTCCGTCAGCGCCTTGCCGGTATCCCCTTCGAGAACCTTGAAAGCAGCGTCACTGGTGTCGAACAGGAAGGGCAGGCCGAGGGTCGCAATTTCCGGCACAAGGGCAGCACAGGAGCCCTGACTG
Organism: Rhizobium sp. CFBP 8762; assembly: GCF_014841565.1. Taxonomy (GTDB): domain Bacteria; phylum Pseudomonadota; class Alphaproteobacteria; order Rhizobiales; family Rhizobiaceae; genus CFBP-8762. The sequence continues at coordinate 682,724 of NZ_JACYUD010000002.1, read as the reverse complement.
TTGATCGTCATATCAATGGCCCCGGTGCGCAGGCTGGTCAGCAGCGATTGTTCGTTGCCAAGCTGTTCGGCACCCGCAACACGCACGGAGTACTCACCGCCCGTTTTTTCGGCAACGAGGCGCGCAAACTCGTCTGCTGCAATGCCACGCGGATTACCGGGGGCTGCGTTGTGCCCAAGTGTCATGACAACGGCGGCCTGCGCACCGCGCGGCAGACACAGGATTGCAGGGGCTGCGAGAAGGGCCGTTGTTCCAGCCAAAAAGCCGCGTCTGTTGAGCGTCATAGTCATTGTTGAATGCCTCCCTGTGGCGATGGTGTTGAACGGAAGCGATCACGCCCGGTCTCCTCCCGGCGCGGTCGTCCATTGCTAGCGTGGCGAAAAAGAAATGGTGCCCTTCATGCTGTTACAAGACAGCGTCCAGCACACAACAGTGCCTGGTATCCTTGCGGACTGACAACATGCGAAGTTCCTCCCTCACGGACATCAAGCCGGACATGTCCGGTTGCAGCGTGCTCTGCCAAAGGGTCAGCGTTTCCTCCAACTGGCCCTCTGTCACTACTATTTGTTTGGACCCTCCATTAGGTCAAACGCGAAATGAAACGCTATTCATGAAATGATTTCATGCCAAAGGAGGCAAGCCCGCCTTGCCCTCGGCAAACTGCTTGTACTGTGAGCGAGCGAGCTCATTCAAAATCCATTTTTCGAACGCCTTGATTTTTGGAACGTTCTGCTTGGCCTTCAGCGTGGACAGGCTGTGGCATGCGACCATGCTGCGCTTGTCTTCAAACAGCGGAACAAGGCGACCGGTTTGAAGCTCCCGTTCAACCAGAAGATGGCTCTCCAGACAAACGCCAAGACCATCGACCGCAGCGCTGATGGCCATGAAGGACCGGTCGAAACGTGGTCCCCTGTCAAAATCCAGTGGGACATTATCATGCCTCTTTGCCCAGCCGCGCCAACTCAACAAGTTCACTTCCGAGTGGATCAGTGTGCACTGACATAGATCGCTCGGCTGTCGCAAGTGATGCGGTGTCCGGGCAATAAAGTCAGGCGAACAAAAGGGCATGATGGCCTCTTCCGGCAATGGCAGGGTAACGACACCACGGATTGGCAACACACTGCCATAGCGGATGTCTACATCAACAAGGCCGGCATTCAGATCAACCGGATCGGCTGAGGCATAAAGGCGAACGTCGATACTGCTGTGCTGCGCGCTAAAGCGAGCCAAACGTGGCATGAGCCACTGGGCCGCAAAGCTGGGAACTGCATGAACGGTCAAAATATCGGACTTGCCATGCCGTTCGATGTCACGGGTGGCCGCTTCGATTGTAATGAAGGCTTCGGAAATACTCTGGAAAAAATTCTCCCCCACATCCGTCAGAGCAATCGTTCGGGTGTTGCGGTGAAACAGGCTGACACCGACCTCCTGTTCCAGAAACCGGATCTGGTGACTGATAGCACTGGCCGTTACGTGCAGTTCGTCGGCGGCAGCAGCGAAAGACCCACGCCGGGCCGCTGCCTCAAATGCCTGGAGTGCTTTCAGGGACGGAATTTTTCTCATTCACGCGGCTCCCATCGGTTCGACAGATGAATTGTGAGGTGCGATGTTGGCATTTGGGCAAACTGAATTCAATAATCGCTGACAGGAATTCGTTTGAAGCCCAGTGGATACTCTCCTACGCTTCGACTGGTGGGGACGAAGTTTATCGGGGCGGAGGAGCGTCGTGTACGGGGAGGTGGCGGTCCGAAGCCCACAGCGGACCGTTGAAGAGCCATGAACGGCTTTGTTGCAGCCTGAAACAACGACAATCCCCGAATGGCGCATCGCTTTATTCGAGGAATTGAACATGACTATTGCTTTTATAGGGCTTGGTTCCATGGGTATACCCATGGCGCGCAATCTGATGTCAGCCGGTTTTCAGATTCATGGGTACGATGCCAACCCGAAAGCTCTTAGCGTTTTTGCAGCGCATGGCGGAAGGCCGGGTCTGAGTGCAGCCGAGGCCGCTGCCAATGCCGACGTGGTTATTCTCATGGTCGTCAATGCGGCGCAGGCGCAGGACGTGCTGTTCAGCGATGGTGTGCTGGATGTGCTTGCTCCCAACGGCACCGTCGTGCTGATGGCAACCTGCCCTCCGGGAGCAGTAAAATCCATGGCAGACCGCGTGGAACGAACCGGACGATCCTTTGTGGATGCTCCGGTTTCGGGTGGAGTTGCAGGTGCCGAGGCGGCAACGCTGACAATTATCGTTGGTGCGTCGGACGAAAGCTTCCAGCGGCTTTCCCCTGTATTCCGCGCACTCGGCGACAAATTGTTTCATGTGGGAACCGAGGCGGGGCAGGGCGCTACGGTCAAAGTCGTCAACCAGCTGCTGTGTGGCGTTCATATTGCTGTGGCTGCCGAAGGCTTTGCGCTTGCGAAAAAAGTTGGTGTCGATCCCAAGATTATTTTGGAGATTCTTGCCGGATCATCCGCTGCAAGCTGGATGCTAAAGGACAGGGGGCCACGCATGTTGGAGGAGGATCCTGCTGTGTCAAGCGCTGTCGACATTTTCGTGAAAGATCTGGGCCTGGTGCTGGACGCGGGTCGCGAAGCCAAGGCGGCCCTGCCTCTTGCCGCGGCTGCCTACCAGATGTTTCTGGCAACCAGCGGCAGGGGTGAAGGCGCTGCAGACGATAGTCAGGTGATCCGATCTTACAACCTTTTGAACCAGCCTCGATCATCGGCTTAGATGATGGACTGAGGGTGAGAAAACACATCATAGCGATCAAACTGATATTTCGCTTGCTGGAGACGCCCAAGATTGCGGTCATAATACTTTGAGCGCCACTCATCGGGATTGAGTGCTGGGTCCGGAAAGTTCTGATAGGCGATATGCTCGCAACTTTAGAAACGTCTGGCCATTCCAACAGGTGCAGCTTTCGAGATCGTCTTCCTTGAAGACCGGTTGAGTAAGTTATCAAGCTGGCTTTTGTCGCAAGTGAACTGTCCCAGCAAGGTCAGTTCCACTGGGTTGCTGCCAGCCTAAGACGGTAATCCGTTGTGTTTTCAACAAAATGCGGGTGTCGGCCTGTTGGTTGCCTGATCGATTACGGCAAACAACCTGTCGGTGACCGGCAGAGCATTATGAGCATTCACGTTGATAGGCGTCGCACATCGTCGACGCAGCGGGTTGCTACGCCCACATTCGCGGACATGCTACTAAAACAACCTTTATTATGGGGCCACGAAACGGGTTTATAACCTGACATGCCTATTTTCATGAACAATCTTCGAAACTGATTGACGAAGGTATAGAATTGGTCCAACAAATACTAAATGGAAGCGGGGTAAAATTCAGCATGTCGGTTCAGAGTGATGATGGCTTACCATTGGAGGTCTCTGGGAAAGGTAAGACCTCGGCGGTGGACCGTCTGGTAGAGCAGATACGCGATATGATTTCGGCCAGCGGGCTGGGAATTGGCGATGCGCTGCCGACCGAGCGTGACCTTGGCGAACAGTTTCAGGCGGGGCGCAACACGGTGCGGGAGGCGCTGCAGGTGCTGCGTGCTTACGGCATGGTAGAGACGAGACCAAAGGTCGGCGCGGTCATCAGCGGGGGGCATGGCGAAGCGCTGCGCAAGCTGTTTGCGTTTCACAATGGCATCTCGCCGGACTCGTTCCGGGACTTGCAGGGCTTCCGCCGGATTTTGGAAACCGGCGTGGGCGAACACATCATCCTGACTGCCGAGGCAGCTGATTTTGACCGGTTGGATCTGATCAACGAAAGAATGCTGAGGGCGGAGAGCATTGAGGAGGCGGCGCGCTGCGATTACGCGTTTCATGCCGCCATTGTCGAGTTATCAGGCAACCGCACCACGCTCGCCGCCTACAACATGCTGCGCTCGGTCATCGAAGAGGTCATGCGTCTTGGTAAGGCGCAACGTCCCGTGCATGCGGTAACCTTCGAAGCCCATGCCAAGATCATCCGCGCACTGCGCGCGCGCGACCGCATCGCCTACGAGTATCTGATGAGCGATCATCTGGAATTTGGTCTCCGCTTTGTCGAGGAGGAGACGGCAAAGCAGCCGTGACAACGGTGGGATGAGACCAAACCGCGCCGAAGAGGACGGCGCGGAACGATTATTGCCGCATCCCGTCGCCCATGGGATCGGCAGACTGAGGAGGGCACCCTGGAGGAGAACCACACATGATTACGACCAAACGCAATTTTCTGATACTCGCCGCTCTGCTGGCGACCACAAGCTTTGTCCCGCAGAATGCGCTCGCCGAAGGCAAGGCCATCGCCGGTATTGTCTTCCAGCAGGACCAGTATTTCCGCGGTATTCAGATCGGCATGGAAAAGGCCGCCGAAGCGGCTGGCGACGAGTTGCTTGCCGGCAACAGCGATAGCAAGCTGGAGAAAGAGGCGCAGTTGATCGACACCTACATCGCGCGGGGTGTCAACGCAATCGTCATGGCGCCCCTGTCGGCAGACGCCTCCATCCCGGCGCTCAAAAAGGCGCGCGATGCCGGGATTTCCGTCGTGACCTACGGCACCTCGGTCAACAGCGATGTCGCGCAGGCAGCGGTCATGAGTTCGGACCGTGATATTGGTATCAGCACCGGCAAGGCTGCCGCCGAATTTATGAAAACGCTTGACGGTGGCGGCAAGGTTAAAGTGGGTATGCTGGCGTTCAAGGCGCTGCTTCCGGAGCAGTCAAACGCCCGCGTGGATGGCTTCCTGAGCGTTGTTTCGGATCAGATCGATATCAAGGCGCAACAGGATGCGTGGCTGGCGGAAAAGGCGCTCGCGGTCGCCAGCGACATGCTCACGGCCAATCCCGATATCCGCGTTATCTACGCCGCCAATGAAGGTGGTACGATCGGTGCCGTGCAGGCGGTCAAGAAAGCCGGGCTGGAAGGCAAGGTGTTCGTGTTCGGCACGGATGGGTCCGAGCAGCTCGCCAATATGCTGCTGAACGCTGATAACGTGCTGCAGGCAACCACAGCGCAGCAGCCGCTGGAAGTGGGGCGTCAGGCTGTCGAGGCCGCACAAAATCTGATTGCGGGCAAGACCGTCGAACCCAAGGTCAATGTCCCCGTGCTGCCGTTGACGCGTGCGAACGCTGACGGTGTCAACGCCTTCAAGGAAGGCTTGAAGGCCATGAAGTAACGGAGATTGGCGGGCGTCACGCCCGCCAATCTTTGCCATGCTCAGCAGGAAAACCGCATGACCCTTTCGCACCGCACCACTTCGGAGCAGGGAACGCAGGGACGGCTGGATTTTCGTGGTGTAACCAAGCGTTACGGCCCGACGGTCGCTCTCTCCGAGTTTACCCACAGCTTCACGCCCGGCCGCGTCCATGCCCTTATGGGCAAGAACGGTTCCGGCAAGTCTACCCTTGTCAAATTGCTTGCCGGGGTGACCGGGCCGACCTCCGGTACGATCACCATCAACGGCGAGGAGCGCCATTTTGCCTCGCCGCACGACGCGTTCGCCGCAGGCATCGTCACCGTGCATCAGGAGCTATCGCTCGTTCCCGAGCTGTCGGTTGGGGAAAACATTTTTCTGGGGCGCTTGCCCCACCGTCACAAGGCTGGATTCAGCGTTGTCGACTGGGCTGGCTTGCATACCCGCGCTGGCGAACTGCTTTCCAGCATGGGTCTGGATATGGATTCACGCCAGCCCGTGTCGGCCTTGAGCCTTGGCCAGCAGCAGGTGGTGGAAATCGTCAAGGCCATGTCCTTCAATCCCTCGATCCTGCTGCTGGACGAGCCCACGTCGGCACTGGCAACCCGTGAGGTCAATCAGCTGTTCGCGCTGGTCCATCGGTTGCGCGCGCGCGGTGTCACAATTATTTACATCACCCACCGCATGAGCGAGCTGTTTGAAATCGCCGATACCTGCACGGTGATCCGGGACGGACTTTACATTGGCTCGGTCGAGATGGCGACGACGACGCCCACGGCCATCGTGGATATGATGTTCGGCGACGCAGCGCATGCCACCCGCCCGCCCCGTCGCACTACGGATCGAACGACAAAGCCGGTGCTGGAGGTGCGCAATCTCACCCGGTCCGGTCATTTTCACGATGTGTCATTCGATCTGTATCCGGGCGAAATCCTGGGCATAGCCGGACTTCTGGGCGCGGGAAGAACGGAATTGATGCGGGCGATCTTCGGCGCGGACCCGATCCATTCGGGCACTGTCCGGCTTGATGGCGTGGTGATGACCGGTAAAAGCCCGCGCGATATGCGCAAGGCGGGGCTGGGCTACACACCGGAAAACCGCAAGGAAGTCGGACTCGTCCAGTCCCTGTCTACAGCCGATAATCTCTGCATGGCGAGCCTCGGCGCAATCTCCGTCAGCGGTTTTGTGTCGCGCCGCCGGGAGCGCCCTTTCATTGGCCGCCAGATCACAGACCTGCACATCAAGTGCGGCGATCCGGACATGCCGGTCTCCTCGCTCTCCGGCGGCAACCAGCAGAAGGTGGTGATCGGCAAATGGATGAACCGGCATCCCTCCGTCATGTTCTTCGATGAGCCAAGCCGCGGCGTCGATGTGCAGGCCAAGCGCCAGATCTTCGAAATCATCTGGCAGAAGGCAGCAGACGGCCTTGCCAGTCTGTTTGTATCCACCGAACTGGAAGAGGTTCTGGAAGTGGCGGACCGTGTCCTTGTCATGCATCTCGGTGCCGTGGTCGCTGAAGTTGATCCGACCCGAACCAATTTGACCGAACTCTATAGCATCTGCATGGAAGGAGCCCGGCAATGAGCCTCGTGAGCCACACTGCGCCGTCGCGCCGACACAACGTGCCGCTTCGCCTACTCAAGACCTACACGATGGAAATCATCCTCACGCTGCTCGTCATTTTTCTGATTGCCGTAGCACCGGGCTTTGCCTCTACCGGCAACATTCTCAATGTGTTGAGAACGGTCGCCATGCTGGGCATCATCGCCTTTGGCATGACTGCCGTCATTGTCTGCGGTGAAATCGATCTGTCGGTCGGGGCCGGTGCAGCCTTGGCCGGCTGTATTGTTGCGTGGTTCGGTGATCAGTTTTCCGGCGTGTTCGGGGAGTGGGGCGCGGTCATCGTTGGCTTTGCAGCCGCGCTGCTGCTCGGCTTTACGCTTGGCTATCTCACCGGTCGTTTTCGCCAATGGTTCAACGTGCCAACGTTTATCACCACACTGGCACTGTTTGCTGCGCTGCGCGGCTTTGCCAATCTGATAACCGGCGGCTTTCCCCTGTCGTCTTTTCCATCGGGCTTTGATTTTCTCGGCGGTGGTTATCTCTTCGGCATCCCGTTTCCCGTCTACATCTTCGCGCTCACTTTCGTCGGCATGCATATTCTCATGAAATACACGAGTTTCGGGCGGGAAGTGTACGCTGTCGGGGGCAATATGGAGGCTGCGCGGCTGTCGGGCATCGACATCTGGCGGATAAAGGCATGGACACTGGGGCTGACCGGCGCTTTGACTGCCGTCTCCGGCACACTGATCGCTTCTCAGATCGGGGCGGGGACAGGCACGACTGCAACCGGCATGGAGCTGGACGTGATCGCCGCTGTCATCATTGGGGGCACATCGTTGTTCGGGGGCAAGGGCCGCATCTGGGGCACCCTGATTGGTGTTTTGTTCCTCGGCTGCATCTCCAACGGCATGACGCTGATGAATGTCAGTGAGTACTGGCAATACGTGGTGCGCGGCGGAATCATTCTGGGTGCTGTGCTTCTCAATCAGGTTCTGGACCGCGTACGCTGAAAGTGTGGATAGCAACATGACGGAATTTGCAGGAAAAATTGCGCTCGTCACCGGCACCTCCGGAATTGGTCTTGCCTCGGCCATAGGTCTTGCCACGCGGGGAGCAACGGTGCTGGCGTGCGGCAACGATGCGTCCGCCAACGCTGTGCTGGACGGCATTGCCAGAGCACGCGGTTTGTCCATGTCAGCCCGGATGGTAGACGTCTCGGTCGAGGCGGAGGTTGAGGCAGCAGTGGGCAATGTGGTGTCGCGCTATGGCGGTCTGGACATCATCGTCAACGCCGCAGCCGTCCACCCCTTCGGAACCGTCCTTGACACCAGCGTCGAGACATGGAGCCGTTGCCTGACCGTCAATGTGGGTTCGATCTACCTCACCGGGCGGTTCGGCATTCCCGAACTGGCCAAGCGCGGTGGCGGCGCAATCGTCAACATCTCGTCCGTGCAGGGGCATGCCTGCCAACGGAATGTGGCTGCCTATGTTGCCTCCAAGGGCGCGATCCATGCTCTGACACGTGCCATGGCGCTTGATCATGCGGCTGCGGGTATCCGCGTGAATTCTATCAGCCCCGGCTCGGTGCGCACCCCGCTGCTTTCGCTTGCAGCGCGCACCTATGGCGGTGAGGGCGTGAGCGAGGAAGACGCCTTCGCCCGGTTTGGTGCAGCCCACCCCATTGGCCGCATTGGCGAACCGGAAGAGGTGGCCGACCTTGTTGCCTACCTTGTGTCCGATCGCGCGAGTTTTATCACCGGCTCTGATTTTCGCATCGATGGCGGACTGACGGCAGGCATTGGTGTCAGCTAATAAACAGGAAGCAAGAGCATGAAAATTGGCCTTGGGCTCTACCGGGAGCAACTGAACCCCGACAATTATCAATTTGCCGTGCAGGCGGGCGCAACCCATGTTGTGGCGCATCTCACGAATTATTTTGCTGGAAAAGACCCCAAGATCGATAGCGGAGACGCCGGTGGTTGGGGTGATTGTTCGGGCGACCGCCTCTGGTCTTTCGAGGAACTGTCAGGGTTGGTTGCAGATGTCCGTGCGTCAGGACTTGACGTGGCGGCCATCGAGAATTTCTCGCCGAAATTCTGGTCCGATATTCTTCTGGATGGGCCGGAGCGAGCTTCTCAAATGGAAGGGCTGAAACAATTGATCCGCGACGCAGGGCGCGCGGGCATTCCCTGCATCGGCTATAATTTTTCACTCGCCGGGGTCTATGGCTGGACGCGTGGGCCCTATGCGCGTGGTGGCGCGGAATCTGTGGGTTTTGGCGTTCCCGGAAGTACAGCCCCCGATCCTGACGCACCCATACCCGATGGTATGGTCTGGAATATGCGCTACCGTCCTCCGGTCGCGGGTGCAGCCGCCATTTCTGTCAGCCCGACGGATTTGTGGGACCGCCTGACCCGCTTTCTGCAAGACATTGTGCCGGTTGCCGAAGAGGCCGGTGTCGTGCTCGGCGCGCACCCGGATGATCCGCCAGCCGAAGAGCTGCGTGGCACGGCGCGACTGGTCAATCGCGTTGAAAAATACGACCGGCTGATGGATATCGTCGACTCTCCGTCCAACGGGCTGGAACTCTGCCTGGGGTCACTACAGGAAATGCCGGGTGGCGACATCTATGATCATGTTCGTCGTTTCGCCCGTTCCGGTCGCGTCGGTTATATCCACTTCCGCAATGTGCGGGGTCGGATGCCGCATTATGTGGAGACGTTCGTGGACGAGGGTGATATCGACATGGCCGAGATTGTTCGCATTTTGCGCGATGAGAACTATCAGGGTGTGATGGTCCCGGACCATACACCCGCCATGACCTGCGGAGCGTCCTGGCATGCAGGCAAGGCTTTTGCACTTGGGTATATGCGGGCACTGGTGCAGAATGCGGAGGCGCTCGGGCCGTCGCGTTCGCAGCCAATCAGCCTTGCTCCGCAGTAAGAAAGGTCCGATCTCGTGGTTGTCGACCCGACACTCCCAGCCCACCGCTACGGAGGTCTCGTGACGTGACGCTCGCCACGACCCGCAAGACGCTGGCCTGGGCGCATGGCAGCCTTTCGGTGCAATCGCTTGGCGGCATGCTGGGTCCCGTCACGTTTCATCTTGCGAATGGTCGCTCGGTCAGTCCGCTTCACGTTGCGCCATGGGGGGATGACCGGAAACGGGAAACCTTGCCCGCGATGCTGCAGGACTTGCGCGGCGAATGGCCGTGCGTGCCGTTTGGCAGCGCCACGGCGTGCAATCTCCCTGAGGGGTGGGCAAGACCGGGTGCTCGTCATGAAGACCTCGAGCCGCCCCATGGCCACAGTTCCCATGTCCATTGGGATTGGGGCCGTTGCGACAACGATCACATCACCCTGACCTGCCAGTACCCCGAGCATCATGCGATACAGTCTCTTCGACGAACGATCGTTCCCGATCCCAAGACCGCCGCACTGGATATCACACTGGACATTCAGGCACGCCACGCCTGCCGTCTGCCCATCGGCCTGCATCCGACCCTCCGTTTGCCTTCAAGGCCCGGCGCTGTGCGCATTGAGCCCGGTAACTATCGCCGCGTCTACAGTTTTCCCGGTGACGTTGAACCGGGCAAAGCCCTGTTTGCGCAGAACCAAAGCTGGTCTTCGCTTGGCCATATCGAGACGCGACGTGGAACCTTCGTTGATGCAACGCAGGTGCCGCTGGCATCGGAAACCGAGGACCTGTTGCAATTGGCTGGCAGTGACGGACACGCGTCGCTTCACTATGTTGACGAAGCGTTTCGTGTAAGGCTGTCGTGGCAAAAGGAGCATTTTCCCAGTCTTTTGCTGTGGTACAGCAACCGTGGGCGCACGGACTATCCGTGGAACGGGCGGCATGTGGCACTGGGGATGGAACCGGTGGCTTCGGCTTTCGATCTGGGATCCGTCGCTTCGACCAGCGAAAATCCGATATCAACAGCCGGTGTGCCAACAAGCATCGCCTTTCAGCCGCATCGGCTCTTCACAACACGCTATCGAATTTCGGTCGAGCCGACGGGAACGGGGTGATGATTTACAGCACGGCATACCGTTTCCATCGCACGCTGTCATCCGCGAACGAGGCTTTACTCATCATTGAACCACAAGTGACTTGCGTTGGGTCGCCCACACCACAAGCGCCAGCACGATCAACACGGCTCCCCCAGCCACCAGTGCCACCCAACCGCCATGCTGCCACAGGACACCTGCCAGCATTGAGCCAATCGCACCGCCAACAAAATTGCAGGCGACAAAAGCGGTGTTTAAACGGCTTCGGGCAGCCGGATCGAGAGACAGCAACCTTGACTGATTGAGAACATTTGTGGCTTGGACGGCCACATCCAGCAGAAGAACTGCGATCAGAACGGGAATGATATGGGTTGAACCGTAGAGCGCGATCACGAGCGAAACCAGCGCCAAAGCGAGTGCTGCACCCGTTCCTTGAACTGACATGCCCCGATCATGGAGCAGGCCTGCATTGCGTGCCGCGAGCGCGCCCGCAAGACCAACAAGCCCAACCAGACCAATCTGCTGGACCGTATAGGTGAACGGCGGTGAGCTCAGAAGGAAGGTGAGGCCAGTCCAGAACAGCGTGAATGCGCCAAAGACACTTGCGCCGATTATCAGCGTTACCTGCACGCTGCGATGCCCACGCACAACCGTATAAATGGATAGAAGAAGCTGTCCGTAAGAAACTGCCGGTTTCGGCTTTTCGGATGGCAGAGCCCGTGCAAGAAAAACAGCAAGAACCACAATCACAAACGCTGCCACGCTATATATCGCACGCCAGCCCATGGCATGGGCGAGAAAACCGCTGATCGTACGCGATAGAAGTATACCGGTGATAAGCCCGGAAACGATTGTTCCAACCACGCGGCCCCGCTGATCGGGCAAGGCCAGGTCACCGGCAAAGGGCGTCAGCAACTGGCCAGCAACGGTTGTGAGACCGACGGCCGTCAGTGCCATGAGCAGCGTGGCAAAACCGGGTGCCAGAGCGCACGCCACAAGCGCGAGTGCGGAACACATCATAATGAGCGGGATCAGGCGTTTCCTGTTCATCGTGTCTCCAAGCGGAACGATCAGCAGAATGCCTAGAGCATAGCCGATCTGCGTCACCGTGATCAGGCTTCCGGCTGCGCCGACAGAGACATGAAACGAGCCGGCAATATCTGACAGCAGCGGCTGTGCCCAATACAGATTGCCGACAGCAACTCCGCCGGAGATTGCAAACAGCAGGGTAAGCCCCTTCGATATTCCGGCTGATCCTGGATTGTCAGAGAGCAATTTGGACATTCGTTGTGTTCCTCACCGCGATACGATGTGCAGATGCAAATGCTGCCATCAGCCTGTGCGTTACCATCAGCGGCCCCGCTTACGACCACGTCTGTTACCGACGATAAAACGTGTTGAGCGATCCTGAAAGCTGGCGACCGCGAAAGTCCTCCGTGAAGGAATTTCATGACCCATTAAGCCGAGGCCCGGGCTATATCCAGCGAAATTTTATAACACAATAAATATTCGCTTGAAAGGCGAGTAGCTTATGCTAATTTAATTTTAGCGCGAAAACTGAGTAGCCATTCAAAAAGCATTCAACACGAGGGGAAGCCGTTCCCACGTCGTGAGAAATTTGGGTGATGCGAAAAGTACAAACCGTAGTGTCACAGTAAAAAATTAACTCGTTCAACTATAACGCCGATCCGCATGTTGGTTGAACCGCGCAGTGCACAGACCGTTAAAGCAGTTAAGGGAGACTAAAACTTGGTTCCAAGAAATTTGGCTGGCATCGGGCAGATCCTGCTTGTTTGCCTTGGTTGCATCATCCTTGCAACCGGGTTGTTTATGTTGGGTGGGGGAGGCTATCTCATTGTACTTGGCGGCTCGTGGTATTTTGCGCCCGCCGGTCTGGGTCTCTCGGTCGCCGGTGTCCTTCTTGCCATGCGCCGCTCGGCTGGCGTGGCGCTATACGTTATTGTGTTCGCTGCCACATGCGGCTGGGCCGTGTGGGAGGTGGGATTGGCATTCTGGCCTCTCGTTTCCCGCCTTCTGGCGCCTGCGGTGCTGGCTTTGCCGGTCTTGTTGTCACTGCCGGCATTTCGTCCTCGGGTTCGTGCAGCGCAGTTAAAAGTCAGCTACGGTCTGGCGGGTGTAATTGGTCTGGCAATTGTGGCAACCGGCTATGCTGCGTTCCAGCCTATCCCGCTTGCAATTGCGGATAATAGTCCTTCGCCGGTCCCCGGCAAGGCAGTTGGTACAATTACAGGGGCCAACTGGAGTCAGTATGGACGGACGCCGTCCGGAACACGGTTTGCGCCGTTCGATCAGATCAACCTTGAAAATGTGGCCAGCCTTAAAACAGCATGGACATACAGAACGGGCGAGGTGCCTGCTGGCGGCGAGGCGCACGTTGTAACGCCGCTCCATGTTGATGGGGTCCTGTATGGATGCACGCAATCAAACGTTACATTTGCGTTGGATGCCGATACCGGCAAGCAGCTTTGGCGGTTTGATCCCAAGGCGCAAGGGAAGATCTATCCCCGGTGCCGGGGCGTAAGCTATCACGATGCTACAAGCGGCATTGCGCAAGCCCAACCAAGCCCTGCACCTGCACGCCTTTGCGTCCGACGCATTCTAACGACGACGGTTGACGCAAGACTTGTTGCTCTGGATGCGGAAAATGGCGCGCCTTGCCCCGACTTTGGTAACGCTGGCATTGTCGATCTTCGCACCGGCATGGGTGAGGTCAAGCCTGGCTATTACTTCCAGACGTCTGCACCTACGGTCGCGCGTGACGTGGTGATTGTCGGCGGTTGGGTCTATGACAATATGGAGGTGAATGAACCCTCCGGCGTTGTGCGCGCTTTCAGCGTAACAACGGGCGAACTGGTTTGGGCTTGGGATCTCGGCAATCCAGCCATGACCGGCCTTCCTCCTGAGGGCCAAAGTTACTCGCGCGGGACGCCAAATGTCTGGTCCACACCTGCTTTCGACGACAGTCTTGGCCTGATTTACCTGCCGACGGGAAATGCAACGCCTGATTTCTGGGGCGGTCACCGGACTGAGGCTGCGGAAAAATACGCGTCCGCGGTTGTTGCACTCGACATTGGCACCGGGCGCGAACGTTGGCGCTTCCAGACAGTTCATCACGATATCTGGGATTATGATATTGCCTCGCAACCCGCGCTCTACGATGTTCCCGATGGAAAGGGTGGAACGGTACCCGCGCTGATCCAGACAACAAAGCGCGGACAGATTTTCCTGCTCGACAGACGCGACGGCAAACCGATTGCCGATGTTGAGGAGCGGCCCGTGCCTCAGGGCGGGGTGGCAGATGACCGCACAGCGCCGACGCAACCGTATTCTGTCGGCATGCCGTCCATAGGCACGGAACCGTTGAGTGAGTCCCGGATGTGGGGTGCGACCCTGCTTGACCAGCTCGTGTGCCGTATCAACTTTCGTCGCTACCGCTACGAAGGGGAATTTACGCCGCTGAGTGAGAAACCGACATTGATCTACCCCGGTTGGTCTGGCGGTATGAACTGGGGCTCGTCCTCGGTTGCCGAAAATCTGGGATATCTGATCGTCAACGATATTCGGATCGGGATCGTCAATCGCCTGATACCCCGGACAGAATACGACGCCGCTGTATCGAACGGCGAACTCCATGGAGGCAATGCGCCTCAGGCTGGTACACCATGGGGTATTCAGCAACACCGTTTCTTATCGCCAATCGATATACCCTGCCAGCTGCCGCCTTACGGCACGATAACGGCAATCGATCTTGCAACGAAACAGATCGTGTGGTCGATGCCGCTTGGTACGGTGGAAGACACGGGCCCACTGGGAATCCCTTTGAAACTGCCGATACCAATCGGGCTGCCTACGCTTGGAGGACCCGTCACAACAGCGTCGGGCATCATCTTCATGGCAGGCACTCAGGACTATTATATTCGCGCGCTTGACGTGCGCACAGGCCGCGAGCTGTGGAAGGGACGATTGCCGGTGGGAGGAGAGACGACGCCAATGACGTACATTTCACCGAAAACCGGACGGCAATACGTGGTCATCAGTGCCGGAGGCAATCGATCGACGTCAATCCGGGGCGACTATATCATCGCCTTCGCGCTGCCCCAATCGACCCAACCGAAGTAAACAGATGTACTATAGGGCATGTGCCGGAGGGTGGATGGTACAGATACTGTCAACACCGCCAGCACATGCCTGTAGCAACCGCGACCATGGTCATTTGCCGGAACGGAGTGAGAATCAGGCTTTTCCTGCCTTCTACGCCCTGTGAGACTTGAGAAATGTGCGAAACGACCTCAATCACTGTCGGCCAATGTTCTCTAGCGCGAGAAATACCGCACACAAATATCCTGCGGTAGCGGACCTCCATGGTCCAGCCCGCTACCCTTGCTATTTCCATTATCGCAACGCTGATATGAGCAGCGTTGCCGGATAAGATGAAGCCGCCCGCGTCCCTACTCTAGAAAGACCGCTGGAACCGGATGCGGCCAGCCACCAGATCGTCTTTTGCACCGGCGGGAAGTCCTCTGTCATCGATCTTCGCATAGGCAATTTCCGGCGTGATGACGAAACCCGGAACGACCGTGAAATTGACATTAGCGACGGATGCAAAATTCGCAGACTCATCATAGGAAACCTGTGCGTTTAGTTTGATTTTCGGGCTCAACGAAACATTGAAACCGGCCCAGAGGCCCCAGTCTCCAGCCCACAATGCGTAGTAGTTCGACCCCAGAACAGATCGACGACCGGCAGCACGATTTGCCTCGGTATACTGGGCAACCCGATTGCCATCCGTACTCAAACCCGCCATCAGGAAGCCGGTGACCGAGCCGACTGTTGCATCCAGACGCGCTTTGACAGCGCCCTCACTGGCTTCGCCATCGTAGCCGCCAACGAGTTTAAGCCCGAAACCGCCTGACGTATACCCTACGCCCGCAGCCAGGTTTGGAGCGTAGTTGTTGCGCGTTTCCACCCGCGTGCCGGCCAGCGAACCATCAGCGTTGAACGTGTATGTCGTGACGTTGGTATTTTCATCATCCTCAAGCGACACAATACCACTGAACCCATTCCCATCATCGAACGAGTAGGACAAAAGCGTCGTGCGGGCCGGACCGGCTGGAATAATGGCATCGGCAATAACAGTTCCGGTAAAGCCCACAAATGTCGAGAACGCCGACTCTGCAAGCCCGACGCGCAAACCACCGAGATCGATGTAACCAAACGACAGCACAAGCTTGTCGTTATTGTCGATCCGTGCGTCATCGACGTTAAAACGCGCTTCGGCGTAGGTTTTCAGTGCGCCAAATTCCGTATCGGACGCGGTGGAGAGGTTGAGCGTAAACCGGGAGCGCACGTCGGCACCACCATCAAGAATCCGGGAACCGTTCCTGCTCAATACGTGTTGACGGGCAATCAGTGCACTGGGATCGCCGCCTCTGAAATCCGTGCGCACATAACCGCCGAACTTCAGGCATGTTTCTGTGCCGGGAATATAGAAGTAACCGGTCCCAAACGCATCGCAAACGCGCACATATTCGAGTGGCTCAGGCCCTGCAGCCACGATGGCATCGGCCGCATTCGTGTGTGACACCGTTGCAAGTACCGCTGCAGATCCGAGTAGCAGACCATGGATATTCATTGATAACCTCCCTTTAACTTATGAATGTGTGTGTACGGGGCGGACTGGTCGTCCGGAAAATGGCTGCACGCAGCCCCATCGCATTCCCTGGGAATGCGAAGCATGTGAACCTGCTTGGGTTAAAACTGGCGTCTTCAATGTCGACGCTTGGTGTCGCCGGGTTTAATGTCGATGCCGAGCCGTGATCAGAAACGAACACAGGCTGAAGGTCAGGCACCCAAGCCCGGAAACACAGATGACAACCGCAAGTGGCCCCGGCGTACCATTGGCAAGGAAGCCAATTGCAGCAGAACCGAAAATGCCGAAACCGTATTGAATTGCACCCGCAAGCGCCGACGCTGCACCTGCACGCTGTGGAAAATCCTGCATGGCCCCGGTCATGGAATTCGCCAGAATTAACCCGGAAAACGAGATGAACAAGAACAGCAGAACCACGAGCAACCAGAGCTGGCCGTAACCCAGAACCTCGATTGCAGCGGTGGCAATACCAATTGTTGCCGCGCCGGCTGCGCCGCAGAGCAACAGCGTCACGTGATTGAAATGCCGCAGCAATCGCCGGTTTATCGTGTTGGTCACGATGATACCGACCACGCCAAGAGCAAACAACACCCCGTAATGCTTCGGATCGACGCCGTAATATTGGATAAATGCAAATGGCGTTCCCGCCACGTAGGCGTAGACACCCAGATAAAAGAAGCCTGCGGAAATCGAGAAGCTCAAAAATTTGAAGTCTGATATAATCTGTCCGTACGAACGGAAGACAGCCGACAGGCTGCCGGACAAACGCTTGTCAGCCGGTAGCGTTTCCGGGACACTGAACAACGCAGCAATTGTGATTGCTCCAATGGCTGCCAGGACGAAGAATATCATCCGCCATCCGAAGTGCTCAAGGATATAGGCACCAAGGAAAGGGCCCAGCAATGGCGCAACCGCCATGACTGTCAGCAGGGTGGACAACATGCGCGCCGCTTCTGCGCCCGTGTAAACGTCGCGAACCATTGCGCGCGCAAGGACAACCCCGGAACAAGCACCGGCTGCCTGTACGATCCGCCACACCATGATCTGCGTCGGCGACGCAGACAGACCGCAACCGATTGATCCCACAACAAACAGCAAAATCCCAAGTGCAATTGGCAGTCTTCGTCCGAAGCGATCTCCCAACGGCCCCCAGAACAACTGACCGACGCTAAAGCCGATCAGAAATCCCGTGATCGTCAATTCCATCGTTCCGGTATCTGCCTGCAATTCTTTGCCCATAACGGGCATTGCAGGCAGATAGAGATCGGTCGATATCGACGCAAAACCCATCAGGGTCGCCAGCAGCGCCAGAAAGCGAAATTTCAGTGCGTTACCGGAAATCTGTGTTTCCACCGTCCGCCCCATGCTTTGGTCCGAGCCGGTCACGACGTCTGCCGCCTTTTTTCTTTGGCCACAGCAACCTCGGCAGCGGCAGTATCGGAAAGACGGATGGTCTGAGCCATGCTCAAATCATTAACGCAGAATCCGGCTCGAATGGTGAATTCCCCGTCCTCAAGCATCCACCCGTTATCCCAATGCGCAAAGCGGCGCGTTTCGATGGACAGGCGCGTGATAATTGCGTGCTGCGCGTTGGCATATATCTTTTTGACGCCCACGAGCCACCGCACCGGGCGGTCGACCACAGTATCTTTCTTTTCCGCAAAGATCTGAATGACTTGCGTACCGGACCGCTGCCCCGTGTTGGCGACACAGACACACACCTCAACAGCGCTGTCATCCTGCCTCGCCACGCGCAGGTCGCGCAGTTCCCAGGTCGTGTAACCCAGACCGAAACCGAACGGATAGGCCGGGGTTTTTCCCGCGCGCAACCAGCTTCGATAGCCAATGTGAATGCCTTCGCTGTATGTCAGCATCCCGTCGGTGGGAACAACCTCGCTGACGGGGGTTTCCTCCAGCGTGCTCGGCCACGTTGTCGGCAAGCGTCCTCCGGGCTCGGCTTCACCTGTCAGAATATCGCCGATGGCTCTGCCGAACTCCTGTCCGCCAAACCACGATATCAGCAAGGCCTTGACGTCGTGCCGCCATGGCATCTCGACCGGTGCACCCGCATTGACGATAACAATGGTATTGGGGTTCGCCGCCACAACGGCACGGACCAACGCATCCTGATGTCCCGGCAGTTTCAGCAGAGCGCGGTCTCTGCCCTCCGCCTCATGTCGAAAATTGGTGCCGACCACGACGACTGCCACCTCGCAGGCACGCGCAGTCTCGACTGCCTCCGCCAACAAAGCGTCATGGTCCTGCGGCATCTGAACGTAGCCGAGCGTGATACCGATTGCGCTGGTAAAATGGCCTCTGGAAGACTGTAGGTCGAATTCCACCTCAATGATATTCGAGGCCTCCAGATCCACTGTTGCGGTCTCAAGCGGCGGGAAAGCGAACGATGCGCCCAGTTGCCGGTCGCCTTTTGTCGGAGCGCAGTCGAAGACTGTTTGTCCGTTGACGGTGAAACGGGTGTTCAGCGTCGTGCCGACGCCCATTTCCATACGGGCAAATGCTGGCGCTTGCAGGTTGGTGCGCAAGACGAGTTTGCGGGCCGTATCAAGCGGCGCGTCACCATTCATCCAGACCAAACGAGCCGCAAACCTGTCATCCTGTTGGAGAATGTTGTTGTCTTCGTCGTAGAAGGTGGCGATCAGCCCCCGCTCACCGGTCCGGGGATTAACCAGCCATTCCACAGGAAACGGTATCAGCCCCTCATTGATGTTGTAACCCTGGCTGTATTGCACCGCTGCATCCGCGAACGATGTTTTTATGCCTTCGAGCGGACTGACGACCCGGTTGGGCAACACTGTCGCGCTGCCGCCGCCCTGGAACCGTCCTTCGACCGCATTTTGCCCGATTACCGCAATGCTTTTGACGTCGGCGGGGGAGAGCGGCAACATGCTTTCGTTTTTCAGCAGCACCATGCCGGACACCGCAAACGTTTTGCTGAGATCCCGGTTGGTCGAGTCCCGATCAATATCGGTTTCGCCTGAAACCGTGGACGTCCGTTTGGCGGTGCCAAAGGCTCCGACACGCGCGGCCAGACGAAGCAGACGGATGACTTTCCTGTCCAGATCAGCCTCGCGAATCTCGCCGTCGCGCACCGCTTGCGACAGGTTGGCCCATGCCGGCGCGGGTCCGGGCATCGCCAGATCCTGACCCGCAGAGGCGGATTTCAGGCTGCGCACACCGGTCCAGTCGGACACAATCGCACCGTCGAAACCCCATTCGTGATCGAGAGGCGCGGTCAGCAGGTCGTGTTCGGACATGGTCACGCCGTTGACACTGTTATAGGCGCTCATCAAGGCCCATGCACCGGCCTTCACAGCGGACTCGAACGGGATCAGGTACAGTTCCCGCAGGGTTTTTTCGCAGACCCGAACATCGACCGTATATCGTTCTGTTTCTGAATCATTGGCGATGTAGTGCTTGGGTGTCGCGGCGATGCCTTGCTCCTGCACCCCTTTGACATAGGCCGCTGCCATGTCGGCCGTCAGCCACGGGTCTTCACTGAGGCATTCGAAATGGCGCCCGCCACGGGGTGAGCGATGCAGATTGATCGTTGGGCCAAGCACGACATCAACGCCCTTGCGCACCGCTTCCTGCGCACATACCGCGCCATACTGGTAAGCCAGTTCAACATCGAACGAAGCAGCCATGGCCGAGCCGCAGGGCAGGCTGAGGGAGGGTGAGCGCTCGTCCCAGCGCTCGCCCCGCACACCCGATGGTCCATCCGAGAAGACGATGCGGCGCAGTCCGATCCTCTCGATTGGGGTGGTAGACCAGAAATCGGCTCCCCGGACGAGCGCAACCTTCTCTTCCAGCGACAGGACAGCGAGCGCTTGTAGAATGTCTTCTTCGATCCCGCCTGTTGTGTTCATAGGTTCTACCGACATCAACGTACCTTTTTGATTGGAATGACTGCCAACGCGCCGCCGATCCCGATGATCCCGGCAACCACAAGCAGGAAGGTGTAGTTCTTTGCGCCGTCGGCACCCACGGCCAGCAACGTCGCGCCGATTGCCGGAGCGGCAGCCTGCGGGAAAGCCTTTGCGATATTGAAGATGCCGAGATCCTTGCCGGGGTTTTTCTGGTCCGGAAGCACATCCATCACCAGCGCAAGGTCAACACCCATATAAACACCGTAGGAGAGACCGAGAAGCGCCTCAACGATGTAGAACGTTTGTGCATCATGAACGAAGGCGAGCAGGACTGTTCCGATAGCAAAGACAACAGCGGAAAAGCCGACAAAGACCTTTCGTTTTCCGGTTTTGTCAGAAAGTTTGCCGGCTATCAAAGCCGATGGCATGAGCGCCAGCGTGTAGCAGAGGACGCCGGTGCTGACGATGAGCGCAGCTTCGGCAACCGGAAGCATCAGGCGATCCTGAATGAAGAACAACCGGTAGGTCACGAACAAATACATCGCAATCTCGATCAGGCAGCGAGACAGCCATGCGTAGCTAAAGTCGGGAAACAGCCGTGGGTTCACGTAGAATGTCTGAAGGATTTCCTTCCATGACAAGCGCGGCGGCGGAACCGACATCCGCTGATCGGGAAGAACGATGCAATACAGCAGCATAGCAACCACTGCGATGAGCGCCATCGGCACGAACAGCAGCCACATGTTGGCAACAAAAGCCTTTGCGATGTAGACGCCGCCCATCACGCCAAGGCTGGGAGAAAGCCCCATCAGGGACGTCACCAGACCTCTTTGGGACTTTGGAACGCGATCCGCTGCGCTGGCATAAAACGGAGCAATGACCATATTTGCACCGGCTTGGGTCAACGCCCATGCAAGGGCCATCGCAATCGTGGTGGGCGCTGCAGCAACCCCTGCCAGACCGCACAACATGGTGATCGTGCCGCCAATGATCCATGGCCGTCTGCGGCCAAAGCGTCCCGTGGTTCTATCCGACAGGCGACCGAAAATGACATTGGAAAATACCGCCGACAAGGCACCCAGTGTCGCGACCAGTGCGAGCGCGGTGGTCTTCTGGTCCGCTGGCACAAGAGTTTGCACCTTGACGCTGATGCCGATGATGGCCGGCCCAAGCAGTGAAATGAAAAACAGTGTCTGAGCGCAAAACAGCACAGCTATGAACAGCCAGCTCACGCGCTTTTCCAGCATTAACGGCTCGGACGTTATGCCCGGACTATCTGTTACGTCCCGCTCCAATGACCCACTCAAAGATGTCATGGTGACCCTCCTCCCAAAGGTTGCTGATGGGCAGCTGACGGCAAAATCAGACTGCCTTCCGAATTTTGATTCGGATATAATTTTTTAGTAAAATAGATGATTCAAAATTTCAAGGTGGCGGGGAGATAATTTGCTTCTAGGACCGCAGACTTGCGATTATAACAACGACGTGTGGACGTTGATCGTGGCAGGACGCGGATTGTCGAGACATTCTCGACGTAAAATGATGTGAAGGATTAGACAGGAAAAGGTGACTGAAAAAACACGAAAAGTTCGCGGTCCGTATGCCAAATCAGCAGAAACGCGCGAATCCATTATGCTTGCAGCCTACGAGATATTTGGAGAGGTTGGCTATCACGGCGCAACATTGAAGGCGATTACGGATAGAGTTGGTGTCGCGCAGCCACTGATATTTCGTTACTTCAAAAGCAAGGATGAATTGCTTCTCTCTATTCTGGAACGCCGAGACGCAAAGGCTGTTAACATATCGCCACTCGATACAAACTTTCCGTTGGAATCCATGAGGGCGCTTTGTCTTCTCATGAAATTCAATCATGAAAACCGACTGGATGTTGTTCTTCACAGTATGATGGCGGGCGAGGCGATTGATCCCAAACATCCCGGCCATGATTTTTTCGTGCGCCGCTATGCCTTTCTTCTGGACCGGTTGACCGAGCTTTTGTCTGGTTGCCAGGCCAAGGGTCTGCTCAACCCCGGCTGGACGCCAGCCCATGCGGCGCGAATTATCACCGCAGCCATGGATGGGCTTCAAACCCAATGGTTGATCGATCCGAATGAAGATCTGTCCGGCGAATTTCAAGCTTTGATGGAGATCATCGTCAAGTTGTCTTAACAGGGGTGCGCCTACCGGCTTCATCCTGAACGATCCGAGCCTCGGGGACTGGCAACCCGGCCGGGGATGGCCTAGAAAGACCTATGCCCGATAACGACGATCACATTCATCCGGAAGCGGCGGTTGCCCCTGGTTATCTTGCCAACCACGCCGCACGGGTGTTCAACCGGCTGGTGGATACTGCTTTGCGCCCGCATGGTCTTTCCCTGTCGCTGATTGGGCCAGTCATGCTTCTTTCCTGGAAAGGGCCGATGCTCCAGCGCGACCTCGTCCGATCGTCTGCCGTGAAGCAACCGGCCATGGTCGCATTGCTCGACAAGCTTGAGGCCATGCTGCTGATCAGCCGTACGCCATCCTCAACCGACCGCCGGGCTGCGATGGTGGAACTGACAGAAAAAGGATTGGAAGCCGCAGTCTTCGGACGTCAGGCACTTCTTGCCGCAAACGCGCAGGGTCTGGAAGGGTTTTCGCCTGACGAGGCAAAGTCGATTGTGCATCTGTTTCAGCGGCTCATCGACAATCTGGAGCGACAGGACGGAACAAATATATCATGAGTGATGTTCTTTGCAAAAGGAGATCGTTCATATGTCCCGTCGCATTCTCATTACCGGTGCCAGCGTCGCCGGAAATACAGCCGCGTGGTGGCTTGGCCGGTATGGCTTTGACGTAACAGTCGTCGAGCGCGCCCCGGAATTTCGAGAGGGTGGTCAGAATATCGATATCAGAGGCGTCGGGCGGGAGGTGCTCCGGCGTATGGGATTGGAGCAGACGGCACTGGACCTCGGTACGGGAGAAGAGGGCACCGTCTGGATCGACGAACACGGTCAGGCTGTCGCCAGATTCATCACGGACGAACTCGGCGGCGATGGCCCGACAGCAGAAATGGAAATTCTGCGCGGTGATCTCGCGCGTCTTCTGTATGAACCGGCCCGCAAACGCGCCACCTACCGCTTCGGCGATCAAATTCAGACGATTGAAGACGGCGATGGGTCTGCTGCCGTCACATTCGCCAGCGGGAAAACCGAATACTTTGATTCGGTGATTGTTGCGGAAGGCGTAGGCTCGGCAACCAGGGAGATGGTGTTTCGCGGCGAGAATGATCCTCGCTGGATGGACCTTACCATCGGATATTTCACCATACCGCGACAGGCTGACGATGACCGGATGTGGCGCTGGTACAATGCCACCGACGGGCGCAGCATATCGCTCCGGCCCGACAGGCAGGGAACCACGCGTGCCATGCTGTCGATCCGCCAACCACCCGCCGGTGAGCAGGACTGGACCGTTGACAAGCAGAAAGCCTACCTTCACGAACGGTTTGCCGATGCTGGCTGGGAGGCGCCAAGGGTGCTGGCCGCAATGGATGACACCGACGATTTCTACTTCGATGTGCTGCGACAGGTGCGCTTGAAACGGTGGTCAAACGGCCGCGTGGTTTTGACCGGCGATGCCGCCTGGTGTGCAACGCCGCTCGCGGGCATTGGTGCCACCCTCGCTGTGACTGGTGGCTATGTGCTGGCCAGCGAGTTGAAACGCAGTGCTGATTGCGCGGAGGCTTTCGCCTCTTATGAGCGCGCAATGCGACCCATGGTGAGGAAAGGACAAGGTATCCCGAAACTGGCACCTCGCCTCATGAATCCCCAAACCCGGCTTGGCATTCATCTGCTCCATGGTGCTCTCAAGATGGCAGCACAGCCAAGCGTTCGCAGTGTTTTTACCAAAGTGTTTGCCAGTGAACCCGTTGGTCCTGATTTGACGCGATACGATGTGTTGATTGGCGACCGGGGCTCGGCTGGTGTGGGACGACGCTAACTCTCTGTTTGCCGAAGTGTGCGCTACAAGACCCGCACCCGCCCTTGTTCTAGCAGGTTGACTTCCCGCGCGTGCTGATCACACCTAGTCCTTTCTTATCGAGAGGATAAAACGTGGCCATCGAAACGCTGATTGCACAATACGGCTTGTTCGCCATACTTTTGGGCGCGGCGGTGGAGGGGGAAACGGTGGTGTTCATTGGCGGCGTGCTGGCGCATCGTGGCTTGTTGTCATTCACCGGCGTCGCAATCGCCGCGTCTATCGGCTCGTTTGTGGCGGACCAAATTTTCTTTTTGATCGGGCGCTATGCGCGTGGCAGTGCGCGGGTTCAGGCTGCCATGGCACGCCCGATCTTCGTTCGGGTCACCGGCCTGCTGGAACAATATCCAACAGCGTTTATTCTCGCGTTTCGATTTATCTATGGCATGCGCACCATCAGCCCCATCGCCATCGGTGTGTCGCAGGTGCCTACGGGCAAGTTCGTGGTGCTGAATGCTGTTGCTGCAGCCATATGGGGGCCGCTGATTGCGGGTGTCGGCTATGTGTTCGGAACAACCATCCAAAGAATTATGAGCCAGCTACCGATTGATCCCCATGCCGCAATCTTCGTCATTGTGGTCTTGATCATTGCCGGTTTTGTGGCTTTCCATGTGGCTTACAGGCGGCATTGATTAGAAGACACTTATGGGATAAGCAATGCTATCATAACGGGTGTCCACTATGCTGAAAACCCTCAAGCGCTGGGCAAAAACCATCAAACGCGACGTGATTGCGCTTTGGCTGGCGGCACGCGACCAGCGAACATCGCTTGCCGCCAAGCTGGTGGCGGGTGCAGTGGCAGCCTATGCGCTGTCACCCATTGATCTCATACCGGATTTCATTCCGGCGCTTGGGCTTGTCGATGATATGATCCTCGTGCCGCTCGGCATACTCTTGGCCGTGCGACTGATCCCTGCCGCGCTGATCGAAGAGCTTCGCCGTGTGGCAACTGAACGCGGGGAGCGCCCCGTCAGCCGCGTGGCAATGGTGGTGATTGTCGCCATCTGGCTGCTTGCGGCGGCGTTTGCAGTGCTGATGTATTATAGATAATTTAAACTTCATATAAAATATGAGTTGCGCCTTGCAGAACTTCCCGCTACGTTTGATTTAGTTATACTCATTCTGAGCAATACAGGAGCGCTGGACATGGTCGGTTACGCAGTTGCAAGACGCGAGGTTTTTCAGACCGCGCAGCAGCGGTACGGGCGTTTACCCATGCCAGACCTGACGGTAACACCCACGATTTTGAAGGAAACAATGCCCCTCTATGAGCGGGTCAAACACTTCATTCCGCCGATGGAGTGGGCAGTGTATGCGCCTTATGTCCATGCCATCAACCGCATCAAAAAAGAGCGCAACGCGGTTATCCTTGCGCACAATTACCAGAGCCCCGATATCTTTCACTGTGTCGCCGATATTGTCGGCGATAGCCTGCAACTGGCGCGGGATGCAACCAAGGTGGATGCCGAAATCATCATCCAGTGCGGTGTCCATTTCATGGCTGAAACGTCCAAGCTGTTGAACCCGGAAAAGACCGTGTTGATACCCGATGGTGAAGCGGGCTGCTCGCTGTCGGAATCCATCACGGGCGCGGATGTGCGGATGCTGAAAAGCCGCTTTCCCGGCGTACCGGTTGTGACCTACGTCAACACATCCGCCGATGTGAAGGCGGAAACGGATATCTGCTGCACCTCATCCAACGTGGTTTCCATCGTGGAAAGTCTGGAAAGTGATACGGTGCTGTGCATTCCCGATGAATATCTGGCGCTGAATGTTGCCAAGCAGACGAAAAAGAAAATCCTGACATGGAAGGGCCGCTGCGAGGTGCATGAGCGGTTTACGCCGGAGGAACTGCTGGCCTACAAGGAAGCTGATCCCAATATCCAGATTATCGGCCACCCGGAATGCCACCCGGATGTGATTGCCGTGTGTGATTTTTCCGGCTCTACGGCAGGCATGATCAACTATGTGAAAACCGAGCGTCCGCCAAAGGTGCTGCTGGTCACGGAGTGCTCCATGGCCTCCAATATCGAGGCGGAAACGCCGGGCGTGGAATTCGTCAAGCCATGCAATCTGTGTCCACATATGAAGCGCATTACCCTGCCGAAAATTCTGACCAGCCTGCTGGATATGACGGAGGAAGTGCTGGTGGACCCCGCAATCGCCGATCGTGCACGGCTGGCGGTGGAACGCATGATCGAATTGAGTCGGTAGACAATGGCAAGCGACGACACCATCATCATCGGGGCAGGGCTGGCGGGTCTGTTCTGCGCACTGAAACTGGCGCCGCGGCCGGTGACGCTGATGACAGCGGCACCGCTTGGCACCGGGGCGTCATCGGTCTGGGCACAGGGCGGCATAGCGGCGGCTATCGGGCCGGGTGATACGGTGGAAAAGCATCTGGCCGACACGCTGGCGGCCGGTGCGGGGCTGGTGGATGCCGATATGGCCGCTGGCATGATCGGCGAGGCAGCGGCGCGAATTGAGGATCTGCTGGGTTACGGCGTTCCGTTTGACAGAGATCTAGCGGGCGCGCTGGTGCTGTCACGCGAGGCGGCGCACGGCGAGCGGCGCATTGTGCGGGTAGGGGGAGACCGCGCGGGCCATGCGATTATGCAGGCGCTGATCGCTGCGGTGTCAAGAACGCCCAGCATCCGCGTGCTGGATGGACTGACAGCCGAGACGCTTTTGCTGGATGTTGGGCGCGTGAACGGTGTTGTGGCGCAAGGTCGACAGGGCGAACGCTTGGTTTTTGGCGCGCGGGCGGTTGTGTTGTGCTGCGGGGGTGCGGGGCATCTCTACCGTATCACGACCAATCCGGCGCAGTCCTGCGGGCGGGGTCTGGGCATGGCCGCACGCGCCGGGGCGGTGATTGCGGACCCGGAGTTTGTACAGTTTCATCCCACCGCCATCGACCTTGCGGGTGATCCTGCTCCACTGGCAACCGAAGCGCTTCGTGGCGAGGGGGCTTGCCTGGTGGACAGCGATGGCCATGCCTTTATGGCGTCGCATCATGCGGATGGTGATCTGGCACCGCGCGATATCGTGGCGCGGGCGGTGTTTGCGCAGGTGCAGGCTGGGCGGGGCGCCTATCTCGATTGCAGACAGGCTGTGGGCGCAGCGTTTGCTGCGCGCTTTCCAACCGTGTATGCCGCCTGCCTGAAGGGCGGACTCGACCCGGCGGCGCAGCCTATTCCAGTGGTGCCTGCGGCGCATTACCATATGGGCGGCGTGCTGACAGATGCTGCAGGGCGCACTTCGCTTTCCGGCCTGTGGGCGGCGGGCGAGGTGGCCTGTACCGGAGTCCACGGTGCCAACCGGCTGGCGTCCAACTCGCTGCTGGAGGCGGTGGTGTTTTCCGCGCGGGTGGCGCAGGACATTGATGGGCGGTCCGCTGGCGCGGTCGGTGCGCCAAAAATGGTGCCGCAGATCACGCCCGCCGGCGGTGATCTTGCTGTCCTGCGCAAGATCATGAGTGAGCATGTAGGCGTCATTCGCACCGAAGATGGATTGAAAGCGGCCTTGCGCGCTATCGCTGGAATGGAGCAGGCTAGCCCGCACTCCAACGCGCTGACTGCGGCAAAGCTGATGGCGGTGGGCGCATACCTGCGCACCGAAAGCCGTGGCGCGCAGTATCGTGAAGATTATCCCGAAACTTCGCCGGCATGGGCAGAGCGCACGCGTTTGACGCTGGAACAAGCAGATGCCGTACTGGCAGAGATGATGGAGAGCGCGTGATGACGTTGAAACCGACACTGCCGCATTTGCTGGTGGAAGAGCAGGTGCGGGCAGCACTTCTGGAGGATTTGGGCCGTCGCGGTGACATCACCACCGCTGCTACCATTCCGGCACACGCGCAGGCGGAGGCTGTTCTGGTGTCGCACGGGCCCGGAACAATTGCAGGGATAGAGGTTGCAAGAACCGCCTTCCGGCTGATGGACCCGGACATGGCATTCGAGGTTCTGATTGAGGATGGGCAGGTGGTGACGGCCGATACCGTGCTGGCACGGCTGACGGGTGCGGCAGGCGCGATGCTTTCAGCGGAGCGTGTCGCACTCAATATGCTCATGCATCTCTCCGGCGTTGCGACGGCCACGGCCCAATTTGCGGCGGAAATTGCCCATACCCATGCCCGTATCTGCTGCACGCGAAAGACGTTTCCGGGCCTTCGGCTGTTGCAGAAATACGCAGTCAAGGTGGGTGGCGGCTCCAACCATCGGTTCGGGCTGGATGACGCCCTCCTGATCAAGGACAACCATATCGCCGTTGTCGGCGGCGTCGCTGCCGCCATCCACGCCGCCCGTGCCGCTGCTGGCCATATGGTCATGCTGGAGGTGGAGGCAGATACGCTGGAACAGGTGCGCGAGGCGGTCGAATGTGCGCCGGACGTTATCCTGCTCGATAATATGCGTTTGGACATGCTGCGTCAGGCGGTGGCGCTGGTCAATGGCCGGTGCCGTCTGGAGGCTTCCGGCAATGTGGACCTTACAACTGTGCGCGCCATTGCGGAAACCGGCGTCGACTACATCTCCACCTCCCGCATCACCATGGCCGCGATGCCGCTGGATATGGGGTTGGATATCGCTATCGGATAATCGCGTTTGCGTTATCAGTTCCGGATGACAAACATCGGTTCAACACTCTCGTTGATGACGACCTGCCCGTTGGGCAGATCGTTGTCGTTCAACTTGCAGTCAATCTCATCCGGCGAGAGACCGTAGTGTCGCCATCGCTCAAGCAGACGTTGGCGCAGGTCCATCGGCTGGGTCTCGATCATCGCCGTTACAGCAAAAGCATCAGGAATTGCGTGCCAGCCCGGACGATTGAGAAGCAGATAGTTGCCTTCAACAATGACGATTCCAGTTTCGCGCGGGATCAACCGAGCACCAGCCCGCGCAATTTCAATCGATCTGTCAAAAACCGGAACCGCGATGGTTGGCTCATCATTGCGGTGCAGACGGTTGAGCATGTGTCGAAGTCCGCCGGTATCGAAGGTTTCGGGCGCGCCTTTGCGCGGTAACAAGGACAGAGCGCTCAGAACCTGATCATCGTAATGATAACCATCCATCGGCAGCACAGCAGCGAGAGACGAATGGATCCTGTTGGTGCCATCGGCCAGTTTATCGGCCAAGGTTGACTTGCCGCTGCCAGGTGGACCGGCAATGCCCACCAGCAGGCGCTGACCTTTGAAACGAGACAGCACGTCTTGTGCCAGTTGATCCAGCGTCACGACAATGGAACTCATGCTCACCTTCCCGGTTGACTGGGACTCCGCCGATGGGTCAAAGGCCGCGCCGACAGTTTCAAATCAAGCCATACTGCCGGGCTTTGTTGCGCAGGAATGGCAGACCATTGCCCATAACCTCTTCCTCGTCCCGGGCGACTGGTCGCCAAACGGAAAGACCGTATGCCAGTTCGGGCGGCATGTTGATGAAGCTTTCCATAGCCAGCCCGCCCTTGAAGCCGATTGCGGCCAGAGTTGCAAAAATCTCGTCCCAGTCACAGGTGCCGTAGCCCGGTGTTCCCCTGTCGCTTTCCGACAAATGAATGTATTTGATGTGATCCCGTGCGGCCAGAATGCCGTTGGCCGCACCTTTTTCCTCGATGTTCATGTGGTAGGTATCGAGGTGAACGAAGACGTTGTCTGCTCCAACACGCTCGATCATGTCCACGGCTTGCTGGCCTGTATTGATCAGATGGTTTTCATAACGGTTGACGGCTTCCACGCCGAGTTCCAGCCCCCGTGATCTTGCGTGTTTGGCTGCGGCCTGTAGCACGCGCGCAACATTGTCGTATTCAGCCTCGGTAGGGGGAACGCCGGTTCGCTCACCAATGCCGCCGTAGATCACGCCCGACAACGCTTCGCCCCCAAGATCGGCCGTCTTGTCGATGGCAAGGGCAAGATAGTCGATGGCGACGTCCGGACGCACCGACGCCCAGGCGCGTTCCGGCAGGCCGAGAGAGCAAACCGCGCGAAGATTGTTTTTCTCCAGAAGAGACCGGGTGTGAGCCGTGTCGATCGCCGGTGGGTTGAGCATGGGAATTTCAATGAAATCAACGCTGTATTTTACAGCCGCCGCGACCGCCCGTTCTGCTCCTTCCCGGTCCCAGTTCATGGTCCACATGCTGGTATGTACGCCAAAACCTTCCATTGTCTTATCCTTTTGATGTGTTGATAGATTTGTATTGAGAGGCGACCCAACGCAGGATCATGATGCCGACCAGCAGCAGACCCCAGACGGCGGTGGCCAGATGCTGGTTCGCGCCCAAAAGGTTCAGCCCTGATGACAGAAGCTGAAGGACCACTAGGGCCACGAAGACCGGCAGGACCCGCCCAAACCCGCCAAATGGATTGATGCCGCCCAAGAAGCAGGCCAGAACGGTAATAAGCAGATAAGACTCGCCATGCCCAACCCGCACGGAATTGAAACGCGCGAGCATGATGATACCTGCGACCGCGCTCATGGCGCCCGACAGGGTGTAAACGAGGATGATAACCTTTCGGGTATTGATGCCCGAGTAGCGTACCGCCTCGATATTGGAGCCAACCATATAGGTGTTGAAGCCCAGCTTGGTGCGCATCAGCAGAAAATGCCAGAGCGCAACGCACGCGATCAACAGGATCAGTGGAACAGGAATTCCAAGAAGTGAACCATGCCCCAGCGGACGAATAAAATCGGGGAAACCGGAGATATCCCCACCCCGTGTCAGAAATTCACCGAGGCCACGGATGAAAATCATCATCGACAGCGAGACTAAAATAGGATGTGCCCGCGTGTAGGCCAGAACAAGACCCATGACCAAGCCTGTCGCTGCGCCCGCGCCGATGGCAAGTATGCATCCCAGAACCATGGCTGCCGGGCCTGCGTCCAGACCGCCTTGAGATTTCAGGGCCCATGCCAGTGTCAGCCCGGCAAAATTGGCGGTGAAAGTAATCGCCAGATTGAGTCCCCCTGTCAGTAGCGGGAAAAGCATGGCGAGGGTCAGCAATCCAAGCTCCGGAAGCTGAAAAGCAACGGAACCGAACGTCGCCTGGCTGAAAAACTGCGGTGATGAGAGACCAAAAATCACAAGCACGGCCAGAAGCGCAAGCAGGGGCCCCGCCAGTTCCCGACCCAAACGGTTTTGAAACAGTTCAACAAATCTGGTCATTTGCCACGCCCCTCCCTGCGCATCATCCGCTCCAGCGGTGCGTTGGATAGTGTGATTGCAATCAGAATAATGGCGCCGATAATCATCTTGAAAGCGAACGGTGAAACACCCATCAGGTTGAGACCATTTTGCGTGATGGAAATCAGCAAAACGCCCAGAACGCAGCCAAGCACCGAGCCTTTGCCCCCGCCAAGGCGTGCACCGCCCAAAACAACCGCCGCCAGCACATCCAACTCGCGCCCGTAGAGCGCGTTCGGCACCACTTCCTGCGCGTAATGCGCTTGCATCAATCCACCGATCCCGGACATCAGGCCAAGCCATCCGAAGGCAATAAACTGCATGGCGTGGACATTGATACCAAACCGCCTTGCCCCTTCGGGATTATCCCCGAACGCATAAAGCTGGCGTCCCACCGTGGTGTGCGTGATGAATGCCCATGTTGCCACGACGCACACCAGCATCACCAGAACAGGCAGCGTGATCTCAATCCAGCTTCCGTCGGTTAACTGATGTTCAAACAGCACCACGCGGGTCGTGAGCCACTCCGGCAAATCGTAGATCGATACGCCCTTCGTAAAGAACATCAACAGACCGAAATAGATATTGAAGGTAGCGATCGTGACCACGATCGAAATGATGCGAAAGCGCTCGATGAGAAACGCGTTCAACATCCCCAGCGCAATGCCCAGCGCGCCGGCGATCATCAAGCCGGAAACCCAGCCGCCCCCGCCAAGGGTACCGAGTGCCAGAACACTCACATATTGAACAACGGAAGCACCGACGGCAAAGGAGATATCAATCCCACCCGCAATCAGGACGACCAGCAGCCCTACGGCAAAAATAATATTGACCGAGCTGATGTTGAGTAGGTCGAAACCGTTGCCAAATGAAAAGAAGTTGTCCGTGGAGAAAGATAGAAAGATCGAAATGATCAGGATCACGCCGAAAAGCGCGCTTTCTGTTCCATGGGTACGAATGAACCTACGCATAGACGGCAGCCTCTATATCCTGAAGTGTACATGAGCGCGGATCGAATGTGCCGACGATTTGGCCTTGAGCCATATGCAAGACCCGGTCAGCGTTGAAATAGACTTCCGGCACCTCGTCCGAGATGAGGATGATTGCGAGACCGGCGTCCGCCAGTTTTGCGACAATGTCGAAAATACCCGCCCGCGCGCCAACATCGACGCCAACCGTCGGCGCGTCGAGAATGAGCAGTTTTGGGTCCGTTGCCAGCCATTTTGCGATGGCAACACGTTGCTGGTTCCCACCCGATAGCGTTGAAATCGCGTCACCTTGTTGGCCGATCTTCACACCCAGTTCGGCGATCCAGCCTGCCACCAGTTGCTGTTTTCTACTATCGGACAAAACGCCATTCTTCTGGATTTTGTGCAGGGATGAAATCACCAGATTATCGGCAATAGACTGCGGCTGGATCAGCCCGAGCGACAATCGATCCTCGGACAGATACGCTATTCCGGCATCGATGGCGGCGCGGTTGGACTGAAATTGAACGCTGTGACCATTCAGCGTTATCGCACCTGAATCAGGCTTCGACATGCCAAAAAGCGTCAAGGCCAGTTCGGTACGGCCTGCCCCTAGCAGTCCGATAATACCAAGCGTCTCGCCTTCGCGCACCGTAAACGATACGCTATCAAATTCGCCCCGGCGGGTCAGCCCGTCCACTTTGAGCACCTTTGAACCGGTGGTGCGATCAGCAGCGCGCACATGATTGTCAAAGGTCTTTCCGGTCATCAGTTCCGTGATGCGAGATTGCGTCATTCCGGCGGTGGGGTATACGCCCACCAGTCCACCATCGCGCAGAACAGTCAGGCGACTGGATATATCCAACACTTCGGCGAGCCGGTGGCTGACGAAGACAACGGCCACACCTCTGCCGGATAGGGTTCGGACGATGTTCAGCAAGTGGTCGGTTTCCGACTGCGTGAGCGACGCCGTCGGCTCATCCATGAAAACAACTTTTGCTTCGCCGACCAGCGCCCGTGCGATGGCTACGATCTGCCGTTGGGCAATCGGGAATGATTTCAAGGGTGCGTCCACATCCAGCAGCACACCCAGACGATCCAGCGCCTGTATTGCCAGTTCACGCATATGGCGATAGTTGACCAGGCGGGGCCAGCGCCCCAGAACCGTTTGGAACGCGATATTCTCAGCAACTGTCATTTCCGGGAACAACGCGAGATCCTGCCAGATGACCTGAATGCCCTTGGACTGCGCCACAACCGGCGACATATGGTCGTAACTCTGTCCGTCGAAACTGATGCTGGCACCTCCGGCGGGCTGATAGACCCCAGTAATGATCTTGATCAGCGTGCTTTTGCCGGAGCCGTTTTCACCGGCAAGGCAATGGACCTCGCCCGGCAGCACGTCGAACGAAACATTCTTCAGTGCCTGCACACCACCAAAACTGATGTTGATATTTTGTAGCGACAGCAAGGGTCGCACGCTGTCCAGCGTGTGGTCGGTCAGGGCCATGGATATCCCGCCAGTCTGTGGAAGAGGAGGTAGATCGGGCCTAAGTCACGGACACCGATCTACCGCGAGAAGACAGTAAGGCTTACAGCCCAAGCGCGGCGAGGTCCGCGAC
This sequence comes from Rhizobium sp. CFBP 8762, assembly GCF_014841565.1. Classification (GTDB taxonomy): domain Bacteria; phylum Pseudomonadota; class Alphaproteobacteria; order Rhizobiales; family Rhizobiaceae; genus CFBP-8762. The sequence continues at coordinate 648,637 of NZ_JACYUD010000002.1, read as the reverse complement.
GGTGTCTTTGTTGATGGATACCAGCTGATCAACGATAATGTTGCGGTTTTCAAAGTCCGGGCGGATGACGCCCAAGCCTTCGACCTCCTCGCCATCCTTCGGTTGTTCGCCCTTCATCAGCTTGTCCGCCAATGTGACGAACACCTCTCCAGCCTGTTTTGGATTCCACATGAAACCGCCGGAAATAGCATCCGCTTTCACCAGCTTCTGGCCCTGCCCGGGCGAAAATGGTCCGAGTACGAAAATCTCACCGACCTTGCGGCGTTCCTGCACTGCGCGGCCTGCGCCAATCGGTCCCTGACTGCCGAAAGCAAGAAATCCTTTCAGGCCTGGATTGGCTGAGATCAGATCCAGTGCGGTTGAGCGGCTTTTGTCAACATCCTCCGCAACGCCGTATCGGTCGCCCACAAGCTTCATGTCGGGGTGGTTTTTCTGAATGTAGGCAATTGCTGCGTCGGCCCACGCATTATGAAGGGGGACAGTGAGTGAGCCAACAAAGACTGCATATTCCCCCTTGCCGCCCATCTTTTCAGCCAGCAGTTTCCCGTGGGCCTCGCCAAATCCGGTTGCGGACGCCAGTTCGAAATCCCAATCTGCACCTTTCTGATTGGGTGACTCATGGGTGATCACGATGATGCCGTTGTCGCGAGCCTTGGTGAGTACTGGCTCAAGCACTTTGGAATCGTTGGGAACGACACCGATAACCTTTACGCCCTGCGCGATTAAATCCTCGATGGCACGCACTTGGAGCGCGGGGTCGGCACTTGTCGGGCCAATCATCGTAGCATCGACTCCAAGCTTTTTGCCCTGTTCGAGAATGCCAGCCTCCATGGCGTTGAACCATGGAATGCCGCCAATCTTGACCACAACGCCAACCTTGCCCTTCTCCTGCGCATAAAGCACAGTTGCCGTCGCCAGCGACAGCGATGCTGCAAGTGCAGCCACTAGAAACTTTTTCATGATTCTCCTCCCATGCCCGCGGGCAATCTAGCCCCGCAGGTATCCAACTCCCTCCTGTCTCCATCCCCGGAACAGGAACCCAGCTGCACAATCGATATTTCAAGACTGCACAATCGATGGTGCAATGAATATTACCGAGTTCTATTCTATCGTCAAGCCTAATTTTTCGATATGGGAAGCGACGGAGATGACAATGGCAAATGACAGCAAGAAAAAAGCAACAATTTACGATCTATCCGTTCTCTCAGGCATTTCAGCCTCGACCGTCAGCGCGGTTTTGAACGGCACATGGCGAAAGCGACGGATCAAGGAAAGCACGGCCAGCCTCATCCGTGCATTGGCGGAGGAACACAACTATACCGCCAACCGGCAGGCGCAGGGACTTCGCAGTTCCCGCTCGGGTCTTGTGGGCCTGATGTTGCCTGTCTACGACAACCGTTATTTCTCATCGATGGCGCAAACATTTGAAGCGTATGTGCGCGAGCGCGGCCAGTGCCCTATTGTGGTGAGTACCACCCGCGATCCAGATGAAGAGCGGCGCACCGCAGAAACGCTCATCTCCTACTCTATAGATCAGTTGTTCATCTGCGGGGCCACTGATCCGGATGGGGTTCATGACGTGTGCAAGGCTGCTGGTCTGCGACACATCAATATCGATCTTCCGGGCACGAAGGCTCATTCTGTCATTAGTGACAATTATGAGGGCAGCCGTGTATTGACCAAAGCGATTATCGAGCAGTTTCCAGCTGATAATCCACTGTCAGCAGACGACCTGTGCCTGTTCGGTGGCCGCAACGACCACGCCAGCCGCGAGCGCATTCGAGGTTTCAGGGACATCAAACTTGAATTGCTCGGCGGAAGTCTGGACGACGCTGTTCAACCCACCGGGTATTCGCCAGAGACTGCACGACTGGCCTACGAGCGCTTTTTCAACAAAACGGGGCGCCTTCCACGCGCAATGTTCATCAATTCTTCAATCAACTTCGAGGGCCTTTTGCGCTTTATGGCGGGTTATCCCCATGAGGTCTTCGCCGATATTGTTGTTGGTTGTTATGATTATGATCCGTTTGGCTCGTTTCTACCGTTTCCGGTGCTCATGATGCGTCAGGATGTGGAAGGAATTGTACGTACCGCCTTTGAACTGATTGATAATGCCGCGGGTAAGCCTGAAATCCACATGCTACCGTCCCGACTGGTTTTGCCGCGCACCGCTCTTGAGGGACCGTTGGATAAGCTTCGCGATGTTTTGTTAGGAAACGTTTAATGGACTTACTGAACGCATCAGAAACCTGCCGGTAACGAGCGCCTTTCATCCAGTCCATCAAAACTTCGTCTGACCCCATTATCCCATTTGCTATGGTAGCACGGGGTCCTGTGAGCGTCGCCCATTGATCAGTCAGATACAGCTCACACAGCCGTGTGGACCGTGGAATGGATCTGTCGAAAATAAAAACACTCATTGATTTCGTCGGCAGATCGCAAGTCACCGAATTGGCGGTTTCCGAGAACGAAACGACCGTTCGTATCTTTCGAAACAGACCCGGCAGAGCTGCCTTCCCCGATATCGGTGTTGGTGGCCAGAACTTATCAGAGGTTCGGCAAACGGAAGCGGCGAAGCCGCAAGCGGGCCTTGTTGTAACTGCGCCCGTCTTCGGCATTCTTCATACCTCTCCAGCCCCCGGTGATCCGCCCTTCGTTGCGGCAGGCGATCATGTGGTGGAGGGGCAGACCCTGTTTATCATCGAGGCCATGAAAGTCTTCAATACGGTCACGTCGCCATGCGCCGGGCGAATTCTTCGCCTGACCGATGTCAACGGCTCGGACGTGGCTGCCGGGGACATGCTGGCGGAGATTGAATGATGCAAACGACGCGAAATTTGCAAACGGTGCTTATTGCCAATCGCGGGGAAATTGCGCTTCGGATCATGCGAGCGTGCCGGAACATGGGCCTCAAAACAGTCGTCGTATGCTCGCAAGCAGACCGGGACGCCGCCTATGTCAAAAGTGCGGACCAGTCTGTGTGTATTGGACCGGCCGCTGCGTCGAAAAGTTATCTGAACCAGGACGCGATCCTGCTGGCAGCACGGCTGACCGGAGCCGATGCCATCCATCCCGGCTATGGCTTTTTATCCGAGAGAGCCGGGTTTTCAGCGGCCACTGAAGACGCGGGGCTCATTTTCATCGGGCCGGATGCCACGTCCATCGCCACGATGGGGGACAAAATCGCTGCCAAAAGCGCCATGGTGGCCGCGGGCGTTCCTTGCGTGCCCGGGCCAGACTGCGAACTGCCGGGCGAGGTTGATCAAATCCGGCAGATCGCCTCAAAAATCGGTTATCCCGTGATCATCAAGGCAGCAGGCGGCGGTGGAGGCCGCGGTATGCGTGTGGTGCCCGATGAGGCGAGCCTTATAGAGGCAGTCGCGCTGACGCGTGAGGAGGCGCGCAAAGCTTTTGGTTCGCCTGCACTTTATATGGAGAAATTTCTCCAGCATCCGCGTCACATCGAAATTCAGGTTCTGTGTGATATTCATGGCAATGCCGTGTGGCTCGGGCATCGCGATTGCTCCATGCAGCGCCGCCACCAGAAGGTTGTTGAGGAAGCGCCAGCGCCCGGCATCTCCAGTTCCTTGATTGCGCCGGTGGGCGCAGCCTGCGTTCAGGCCTGCCGCCAGATCGGCTATCGGGGTGTCGGAACGTTCGAATTCCTGTTTGAGGACGGTGCCTTTTATTTCATCGAGATGAACACGCGACTGCAGGTCGAGCATCCGGTGACGGAAATGACCAGTGGTGTCGATATCGTGTGCCAGCAAATTGGTATTGCGCGGGGAGATGTCTTACCGATGGCGCAGGACGCTATTGTCTGCGAGGGCCATTCGATGGAATGCCGCATCAACGCGGAAGATCCTTTGACCTTCATGCCGTCGGCCGGGGTGATTACGGCTCTGGAGTTGCCCAGCGGCCCCGGGGTGCGCGTCGATACGCATATTGAGGTCGGCTACAAGGTATCGCCCTATTACGACTCTCTGATTGCCAAGTTGATTGTACACGGACCGGACCGAAGAGAGGCGATGGCCCGCATGCGCAGGGCGCTTGCAGGTTTCGAGGTTGAGGGGGTGGCGACCACCATTCCGCTGCTGCGTGACCTGTTCCAGGACGAGGCCTTTGCAGACGGCGAGACCGATATTCACTACCTCGAAACATGGCTGAAAAACCGGAGTGCGGCATGAGCAAGATGGATCTCAGCGCGCCGGCCACGATAGAAACACTGACCGCCGCACTGGAAGCGGCTGGTGTCGATGGTCTGGAGATCACCCGACCCGGCCAGAGCCTGCGGATCGTCATAAGTGGGACTGCGCCTGCCCACACCGTGTCTGTGTCAGATACGTTTCAAGCTAAAATTGTAAAAGCACCCATGGCTGGGCAGTTCCTGTGCGATCTACCCGCCGTGCCGGGCTGCCAGACACGCAAACGTCCCGCCGACACCCTCGGATTTCTGCGGGTCGGCCCGATGCTGTTGCCGGTCAAGACCGAAACGGCTGCCTGCGTTCACCGGTACCTTGTGGACCATGAAACGATTGTCGGTTTCGGCGATCCGATAGCGGAGATCACCTCACAATGATGAATGTCTTGGTTGGCAAGACCGATACACCGCTGGTGATGCTGGACCGCAATGGAGCGCGGGTTGCGCCGATTGGCTCCAAAGCCTTTCTGCTGGAAACGACAGGGGAATTTGACCTCGCCGCGCAGCGCCGTATCTGGGCCTTGTCGCACACTATCGCAGCGTGGGAGGACAAGGCGGAAATCGTGCCTGGCATGACCAATCTGCTGATTGTGTTGCGCCACACGCCGGAGGACCCGGAAGCGGTGGTCCGGCGACTGCTGGATGCCTGGGATCGGGCTGAGCCCATCGATATTGTGGGTAGAACAATTGAAATCGCCGTACAATATGGCGGTGAACACGCAACCGATCTGGCGGCGCTGTGTAACTATTCCGGCCTTTCGGACCGGGACGTGGTGCGCATCCATTCCGAAGGTATCTACCGGGTTTTTGCTTTGGGAAGCGCACCGGGGTTTGGCTATTTGCACGGCCTTGACCAGCGCATTTACATGCCACGCAAGACCGTGCCCTCGCTTCATATGGCACGAGGCTGCGTAACGATTGGCGGCATGCAGACCGGAATTGCTGTTCTGACCGGGCCGAATGGTTGGAACTCGATTGGTTTTGCTGAACTGCAGATGTTTGATCCGCTGTCGGACACTCCAGCCATCATGGCACCGGGTGATACCGTGCGTTTCGTTGCCGCGAGCGTAGACCTATGATCGAGATTACCCGAACCAGCCCCTTCAACACGGTTCAGGATTTGGGACGCCCCGGGTTTCGCCATATCGGCGTAACCGCAAGTGGTGCCATGGACCCGTTTGCACTGAAACTCGGCAATGCTTTGCTGGGCAACGATGGCGGTTCGGCGGCCATCGAGGTTCAAACTTTTCCCTTTCAGCTTCGGTTCTCGGCCTCCACGGCCTTTGTCATTACCGGTGTGGACTGCGAAGCCACGCTGGATGGACAGACGGTTTTGCCGTGGTGCGCCGCAACCGCTGACGCAGGACAGGTGCTGGACACTGCACACCCGCGCCACGGGGCAAGAGCCTATGTCTGCCTGGCAGGTGGCGTGGATGTTGCCGCCGTGATGGGCTCGTGCAGCACATCCTTGCGCGGTGGCTTCGGCGGCAATGGGGGCCGCTTTCTTGCCGTTGGGGATCGGCTTGCGCTTGGGCTGGCGAACCGGGCCGGGGATATTCCCCCGTGCGGTCTTGCCATGGTTGAACCGGCGGTGATGCTGGCGGATGTCTTTCCGGTCGCACCGGATGGAGCGCTGTTGGTGCGCGCTATTCCAGCCGGTGAGCACGGTCTTTTTGGCGCAGATGCTGAACGGTTCTGGAATCAGACGTGGAAACTTTCACCGCAGAGCGACCGCACCGGTTACCGTCTGAGTGGTGAACCGATCAGGCCGGTGACGCCCGTTGAAATGCGCTCTCACGGTATCGTGCCCGGTGTTGTGCAGGTGCCACCCGCCGGTCAGCCGATCATCCAGATGGCTGATGCCAATACCGCAGGCGGCTATCCAAAAATTGCCGGTGTCATTGAACCCGATCTGTGGCGGCTGGGGCAGGCACGCATTGGTAGCACGATACGCTTCGTTCAATCCTCGCACGCAGAGGCAGTGGCGATTGAGAAGGCGATGAATGGTTTCGTCGAAGACGTCCGCAGAACGTCGGGAATGGTCAAGCGTGCCTTGATGGCCCTGGCCTGACAGCAAGCGAAACGTGCAGACAATGCCTGAGAGAATTGATGGGAGGAACGGGTGAAAATCGATCTGAATTCTGACATGGGCGAAGGCTTTGGGCCTTACCGTCTGTGTGATGACGAAGCGATGATGACAATCGTGTCATCCGCCAATATTGCCTGCGGGTTTCATGGCGGCGATCCCGATACGATGGCGCGCATGGTACGCCTTGCCAAGGCGAACGGTGTTGGCATCGGCGCTCATCCAGGGCTTCCCGACCGGGCTGGATTTGGCCGACGCGAGATACCTTACCAGTTGGACGAACTGCGTCAGCAAATGCTCTATCAACTGGGTGCGCTTGGCGCCATTGCGGCCAGTGAAGGCCAGCGTGTTCAGCACTTCAGCTTTCATGCCGCCATGGGAAATATGGTCAACAGGGACCCAAAGCTGGCGGATATGATGATGGATGCCATCCGCACCGTCGATCCACAGCTTATCATTCTGGCCATGCCGGACAGTGAGATCGAACGCGCGGCCAAACGCGCTTCGTTGAAGACGTTGCTGCTGTTTCTAGCCGACCGCGCCTATGACGGGCAGGGCCGTCTGGTTGCCCGGGGGCTGCCGGGTGCCTTGATCAAGGAGGAGGACGCGGTGCGTGCACGCGTGCGCCAGTTCCTGCTGAGCGGCACCGTGACCACGCTGGACGGCGCAACCATTCCCATGCCTGCACAGTCGATCCTCGTTCATAGCGACACGCCTGGCTCTGTCGAACTGGCACGAACTGTCCGCAGCGAGATTGAGGCTACCGGTGGCACGCTTGCGCCTGCGTCTGCCGTCGTGGGCTGACGTCCTTAGCACAACCGAACAAACCCATATCCACGGAAAGACAAGACCATGCGTACAGTTGCCGATCGATTGAAGAACGTATCCATATCCGCCTCTGCCGCCATGACGCAACGCGCACGAGAACTGGCTGCTAAGGGCATCAAAGTGGTCAGCATGTCATCGGGTGAACCGGATTTTCGGACGCCCACCCACGCTACCGAAGCCGCTTACGCGGCTGCTCTTGCCGGTGATACCAAATATCCGACGATGGACGGAACGCCAGCGATGAAGGCCGCCATCATCGCCAAGTTCAAGCGCGACAACAATCTTGAGTATGAGGCCAATCAGATTGTTGTGTCCGGCGGCGGTAAACAGGTCATTTTCAATGCGGTTCTGGCAACCTGCAACCCAGGTGATGAGGTGGTGATCCCGGCACCCTCATGGGTGAGTTATGCCGACATCGTAAAGTTTGCTGGCGGCATTCCCGTATCCGTGCCGTGCCCCGAAAGCACGGGGTTCAAATTGCGAGCCGCAGATCTTGAAGCGGCAATGACGCAACGCACGAAATGGCTGTTTCTCAATTTTCCCAATAACCCGACAGGTGCGGCGTGCTCGCGTGCGGACATGGCGGAGATTGCAGAGGTCATGCTGCGGTACCCGGATGTCTGGATTCTGACGGACGATATATACGAGCACCTTGTCTATGACGATTTCGAGTTCTGCACCATCGCCGAGGTGGAGCCGCGTCTTTACGACCGCGTCCTGACCATGAACGGCGTTTCAAAAGCCTATGCCATGACCGGCTGGCGGCTTGGTTACTGCGGTGGGCCAAAAGATCTCATTGCCGCCATCAGCAATGTCAACGGCCAGAACAGCGGCGGCACCTCCACACTGAGCCAGGCGGCGGCGGTGGCCGCGCTCAATGGACCACAGGACCTGCTCAAGGAACGGTCGTCCATCTACAAGTCTCGCCGCGATTACGTTCTTGAAAGACTTAAAGAAATCAATGGGTTGCGTGCCCACAAACCGGAAGGTGCGTTTTACCTCTTCCCCAACATTTCGGACCTGATCGGCAAAACCAGCAAGGGCGGTCGCAAGATCGAAACGGACGTGGACTTCGTCATGGGCCTTATTGATGAGCACCATGTCGCAACCGTGCAGGGCGCGGCCTACGGGATGAGCCCTTATTTCCGCATATCCTACGCAACAAGCATGGACATGCTGGAGGAGGGCTGCAACCGCATAGCGCAATTCTGCAAAGACTTGAAGTAAACTAAGATAGCGTTACGCCTGCAATCGGCTCGCGAGTTCTGTAAGAATGTCTTTCACGGCGGACGCGGGTTCGGACAATCGCGTCTGGTCTGATACGCAGAGAGACAGTGTCTCCTCCAGCCGTGGTGAGATCAGGCGGCAGACCAAAGGTTCACGCGACTCGCCCATCAGCCGGTCGGCAATAGCCTTCGGCATGATCGTGGCACCCAGCCCCTGATCGACCGACCGGCCGAGCGTGCGCACAATTTCGACCTCCGCGACAACTTTCAAGCTGATCTTGCTGCGCGAAAAGGCGGTATCGACAGCCCTTCGGACAAAATTGTAGGCGGGCGGCATGAGCATGGGGACTCCATCCAGTGCTGAAATCGGAAGGGCCGCATCGTCGGCCTTGATCCCAAACTCGCGATGGGCGACGAGATAAAACTCTTCCTTCAAAAGCGGCTCGAACCGGACCCCCTTGATCGGACCTGTTCCATGAATAAGTGCCATTTCTAATCGGCCGTTCATGATCATCTGGCTATAGGTCTGTCCCACGCTCTCGGTCAGATGCAACAGAATTCCAGGATGCCGCTTGCGCGTTTCAGCAAGAAGATCAACCGACAGCGTGGCTGCACTGCTGAACGGAACCAGACCGACGGAGACACGCCCCGCCAGCGAGTTTCCGGCAGCCGAGACGTCTGCCCGCGCTTGCTCCATCTGCCGTAAAATGATCTGCGCGTGCCGGTACACCGCTTGGCCTGCATCGGTCATGGTAACGCCCTGCTGGCTGCGGATCAAAAGTTTTTGCCCGAAGTGCTCTTCAAGGGCGGCCAGTTGCTGGCTCAACGCTGGCTGAGCCACATGGAGTATATCGGCTGCGCGGGTAATGCTGCCGCTGTCGACAATGACGATAAAGGATTTGAAACGTCTGGTATCCATGGGCGGGCAAATCTACCTGTTCATTCCGGGCCATGTTTACAGCGCGCGCACGTGATTGCAACCGAGAGTTTCCATGCGGGGGCAGCGGTCGGGCGCATGCAGGTTTGCGCAAAGCCTGTCGGCACGGGCGCTGGTCATCTCCATAACGGTTGCTTATTAGCCCAAAAATAATCGGTCTTAGGCAAGTCAAAAAAGCTTCGCTACTCTTGTCTTAACAAAGGGGAATAATATGCCATTTTCCAAATACAAGACTGCTCTGGTGACTGGTGCCTCATCGGGAATTGGTGCAGCGATCGTCGAAAGACTGTGCCGCGAAGGGCTGGAGGTCCATGCGATAGCGCGCAGCGCCGAGCCATTGCAGGCGCTTGCGGCGCGTACCGGCTGCATCGCCCACGTGATCGATGTAACCGATCGCAATGCGCTGGCGGACCTGACGGACCGGGTGGCGTTCGATGTGCTCGTCAACAATGCCGGTGTCGATAGACCGAAAAAATTTCTTGAAGCGGAAAACGGCGATATCGATCTGCTGATTGATGTCAACCTGCGCGCGGTGCTTCACCTCTGCCGCATGGTCGTACCCGGCATGGCGGCGCGCGACCGCGGGCATGTCATCAATATCTCGTCCATTGCGGGTAACTACAATTTTGCGGGCAATTCGACCTATCACGCCGTCAAGGCCGGCGTTGCCATGTTGTCCAGCCAACTGCGTATCGATACGTTCGGCAAGCGGGTGCGGGTAACCGAAATTTGCCCGGGGCGCGTCGCGACCGATATCTTCTACCATGTCCATGGCAACGATCCCTCTATCGCCGAACGGTTTATTGACGGGTACGAACTGCCGCAAGCGTCCGACATTGCCGACGCCGTTGCCTATGTCATCGCTGCGCCAATCGCGGTGAATATTGGTCATATGGAAATAACGCCAACTCTCCAGGTCATGGGCGGTCTTCAAACTGCCAAGCCTCAAACTACCGCCGCCGAAAGCAGTGCGGAAAGGGCAAAGCGGTGAGCGGGTTCGATCTTTCGGCGATCCTTTCCAATCCGGACTATATGTCGATGCTTCTGCACGGCATTCAGATGACCTTTGTCATCTTCTTCGGCTCATGGCTGTGGGCGATGACACTGGCTATCCTGCTTCTTGCCTTGCGGGTCTCTCCGTTTCGTATGGGAGAACGGATTGTCGCCGCCTATGTCTCCTACCACCGCAATGTTCCCACACTCGTGCAACTGATGCTGTGGTATTTCGGCATTTTCACCCTGATGCCGCAGGGGGTATCGGACTGGCTGGCAAACCATAATGCCGAAGTGGTTTTTGCCGTCATCGGCCTAGGCCTGTGTCAGGCAGCTTATTTCAGCGAAGACCTGCGGTCCGGGCTTCGCTCGGTTGGCACGGGTCAGATGGAGGCAGCGCAGGCGCTCGGCCACGGCTATGCATCGGCCATGCGTTTCGTGATCATGCCGCAGGGGGTTCGCAATGCGATGCCACCACTGATCAATCACAGTGTTTCGCTTTTCAAAAACAGCAGCCTCGCGATTGTGATCGGTGCGCCGGAACTGACCCATGCGATCAAGGAAGTCGAAAACCTCAGCTTCCGAACTTTTGAGATCTACACGATTGGCACGGTCACCTATCTCTTCTTTTCGCTCATCATCATGGCGATCGGCGCATACCTGTCGATGCGGGCAGACCCCGCCCGGAGGGCGCGCGCATGATCCGGGATTTCGTCACCATCATTCAGGACTACTGGTTGCTGCTGCTGATCGGGCAGTATCCGAACGGTCCATTGGGTGGCCTCGCCAATACCATCATCCTGTCGGTGCTGGCGATTGGGCTGGCATTTCCGATCAGCATTCTGATGGCACTGGCCCGACTTTCCAAATGGCGTCTGCTCCGCTGGCCTGTAACAGGTCTTGTTTACGTGACCCGCGGCGTACCGCTGCTGATGCTGATCCTCTGGTGTTATTTCGTAATCCCGTTATGGACCGGTGCGGACGTTCCAAGCTTTTTCATCATGCTGGTCACGCTGGTTGTTTATCAGGGGGCGTTCTTAAGTGAAGTCGTTCGCGCCGGTATCGTATCGCTGGGGCAGGGACAAATGGATGCGGCGCGGGCGCTCGGCCATGGCTATATGGGGGCGATGCGCTTCGTCATCTTGCCGCAGGCGTTGTACAACATGATTCCCAGCATGATTTCCACGTTCGTTTCAACCATCAAGGACACGACGCTGGGCTACGTTATCAACGTGCCGGACCTGACATTTGCCGCCAGCCAGGTCAACAATCAGTTGCTTACCCAGCCCTTTCAGGTGTTCCTTATTCTGGCAGTGGTCTACTACATCATTTGCTGGAGCCTGACGTTTGCCGCCAACACAATCGAGCGGCGCATCACTCGCCGGCGCGCCGGGCCGCGCAATGCGCGCCTGCGTGACGACGCCGCCCCTCTTATCACCATTCGGGAGCAGCTATGAGCACCTCCATATCTGAACCGCACGCCGCCCCTGCCATTCGCATAACGGATGTTTGCAAAAGCTACGGCGATTATCGGGTGCTCAGGAACATCACTGCCGAGGTTGCCCGGGGCGAGGTTGTCGTCATCTGCGGGCCTTCCGGCTCCGGCAAGTCCACGCTGATCCGCACCGTCAACCGGTTGGAAGAAATCAGCAGTGGCGCTATCACGTTCGAGGGGCATGATATCCATACGCCCATGCGCGCACGGGATTTGAACACGCTGCGCAGCCGCATCGGCTTTGTTTTTCAGAGCTTCAATCTGTTCCCCCATCTTTCCGTGGTGGACAATGTGTCCATGTCGCCAATCCGGGTGAGGGGCCTTCCCGTGGATCAGGCCCATGACACTGCGCTGAAACTTCTGGACCGTGTCGGCCTTGCGGAGAAAGCAAATGCCTATCCAGGCCAGCTATCCGGTGGTCAGCAGCAGCGCGTGGCAATCGCGCGTGCACTGGCCATGGAGCCGCCCGTCATGCTGTTTGATGAGCCAACCAGTGCGCTGGACCCGGAGATGGTCGGCGAGGTTCTGAGCGTCATGAAAAGTCTGGCGGCCGACGGCATGACGATGCTGTGTGTGACCCATGAAATGGGCTTTGCGCGCGATGTCGCGGATCGGATCTGGTTCATCGACAAGGGTGAAATTCTGGAAAGCGCGCCTCCAGAGGATTTCTTTCAAAATCCGCGGCATCCGCGCGCGCAACGTTTCCTCGCTGATCTGCGACACTGACTGCCTTCCTCACACAATAACAATGGAGAACAGCATATGAACTGGAAATTTGTAACTCTTGCATCGGTGATGGCCAGCGCGGCTGTGGTCTCGCCCGCCAAGGCAGACCAGCTTGCCGATATCCTGTCGGCAAAGACATTGCGCTGCGCAACGTTTGCTGATGTGCCGCCGTTTTCAGCCCCGGACCCGAAGACCCGGGAGATGGTGGGGTTCGATGTTGATCTCTGCCACGCTATCGCTCGAGAGTTGGGTGTGACGGCAGAGGTCAAGCCGGTTTCCGTTGAAGCCCGCGTTCCAGAGGTCAAGCTCGGACGCGTTGATATCACGGTTGCCAATCTGGCCTATACTCAAAGCCGCGCCGAACAGATCCAGTTCAGTGATCCCTATTATCTCGCCAAGGAAATGCTGATCGTGAAGGTAGCCGATGAAGGCAAGGTTAAAGCAGATTATGTCGGCCAGCGGATTGCGTCGGCCAAGGGGTCAACCTCCGAAATGTCGATCAAGCTCAACAAATCCGAGCCGCTGACGTTTCAGGATACGGCGTCCGCCTATCTCGCCGTTCAGCAGGGCAAGGCACGCGGAATGGTGGCCAATACCATGACGACGACCAAGTTCGTTAACGAGTCAAAGTCTCGCGGCAAGGAAATGCGAATGATTGAAGAGCCGATGTTGTATCAGCCGATTGGCATTGGCATGCAGAAGGACCAGCCGGCGCTGACGACGAAAATCAACGAGGTTTTGCGCAAGCTCGATGCCGATGGCGAGATCAACACCATCTGGGACAAATGGCTCGGGCAGGCAACCGAGTACAAGATGACCCGCACAGACAAGGTCGTGCCGCTGTCCGAGCTGAAATTCGACCCCATTCCCTGAACGTCGCTCAGTAATTCCGTAAAATCTGACTTTGCCAACAGCGCCGGTGCCGCCGCTGTGCGGCATCACCATGGCCTACAGGAGGGCCGCATGACACATATCAAGGATATTCCGCAACGCCCCTCGCAAGAGGATATAGCGGCGCTTGCGCGCTACTCGCCCGCAACTATTCATGAGGCGCAAGGGCGGCGCGGGGCGTTGTCGTCGCGTCTGAAGCCGGTTGATTACCGCATGAAACTATGTGGCCCAGCGTTCACGGTGAAGTCATCGCCGCGCGACAACATCATGTTGCAACTGGCCATCAACTACGCCAAACCGGGCGACATTATCGTCGTTTCGGCTGGTGAATATGAGGAAGCGGGTTCGTTTGGCGATGTTCTCGCCAATGCGTGCCTTGCCAAGGGCATTGGCGGGTTGGTGACGGATACCGGCGTGCGCGACACGCTGCAATTGCGGGATCTGGGTTTTCCGGTCTTTTCACTCAGCGTCTGCATCAAGGGTACGGTCAAGGAAACGCTCGGCACAACAAATGATACTCTTATGGTCGGTGGAGAAATCATCCATCCGGGCGATGTCATCGTTGGCGATGCCGATGGTCTGGTGGTCGTGCGCCGCGACGAGGTCGCGGAGGTGGCAAAGCTTTCTCAGGCCCGCGAGGATGCGGAGGCCGCTTTCATCGAGGCTTACAAATCCGGGCGTTCGGTCGTTGACGTCAGCAAACTGGAGCCGGTGCTGGCGGCCAAGGGTCTGATTGTTGATATGTGATACCCATGCGGGTAGGGTTTACGCCCGAAAGGTTGGGAGCATGCTCCCAACCAACTCCGGATTAAAGACTGATGGTAATGCCGCCATCGACATACAACGTGTGTCCGTTCACGAAGGAAGAACCCTTGCCGGACAGGAAAACGGCTGCTCCCACTAGCTCATCGACATTGCCCCAGCGCGCAGCCGGCGTGCGCTTTTCCAGCCAGCCGGAAAATTCCGGGTTGTCGACCAGTGCCTGATTAAGCGGGGTCTTGAAGTAGCCCGGCGCAATGGCGTTAATCTGGAGGCCATGCTTTGCCCAGTCGGTTGACATGCCCCTGGTCAGATTTTTGACAGCGCCTTTGGTCGCCGTGTAGGGGGCGATGCCCGGACGGGCAAGCTCACTCTGTACAGAGGCGATGTTGATGATCTTACCCTCACCGCGGGCAATCATATACCGGGCAACGGCCTGGCCCACATAGAAAACGCTAGAGATGTTGGTAGCCAGCAACTGCTGCCACTTGTCGACAGGAAACTCCTCCAACGGGGAGCGGTGCTGCATGCCGGCATTGTTGATGAGGATATCAATGGGCGCAATGTCGACTTCCACCCTGTCAATACCGGCTGCGACTGACTGTGGGTTTGTTGCATCGAAGGCAACGCTGTCGGCGGTTATCCCATCAGCCGCAAGCTGCTTCTGCGCGGCCGCCAGTTTGGCTTCATCACGGCCGTTGAGAATAACGGTGGCTCCGTGCTCGGCAAGGCCGCGCGCGAGCGCAAAGCCGATTCCCTGGCTGGAACCGGTTATCAGCGCCGTTTTGCCTGTCAGATCGAATAATGGAAACGCCATGGAAAACCCTCTTAACGTCTTGTAGCGCTGTTCGATCTGAACAGCGCTCTGATGGTTGTTATTGACATAGATGTTATCGATAACATATGCAATCTCTCGAGTGACAGGGAGCGAGATATGAAGCAGCAAATTCTGGTTATCGGACCTTATCCTGAATGGGACATGGTTGAGCTCGAAAAGAGCTACGACGTGAAAAAACTCTATGAGGCGACGGATCGCGATGCGTTTATCGACGGAGCGGCCAAGCAAGTTACGGCAATTGCCACACGCGGAGAACTTGGCGCGTCGGCAGACCTGATCGACCGGCTTCCCAATCTGCAAATCGTTTCGGTCTATGGCGTCGGCTACGATGCGGTCGACCTGGATGCCTGCCGCAAACGCGCAATCCGTGTCACCAATACGCCGGATGTGTTGACCAATGACGTCGCTGATCTCGGCGTTGGCATGATGCTGTGCCATTCTCGCGGTATGATTGGGGCGGAGCGATGGGTGAGGGACGGGAGTTGGGCGGCAAAAGGTCTGTACCCCCTCAAGCGCAAGGTCTGGGGCCGCAAGGCGGGCGTGCTGGGACTTGGCCGTATCGGCTTTGAAGTTGCCAAGCGGCTGCGGGGCTTCGATATGGATATTGCCTATAGCGACACATCGGAAAAGCAATATGCCGAAGGCATGAGCTATCTTGCCGATCCGGTTGCGCTGGCACGCCATTCCGATTTTCTGTTTGTGACGCTTGCTGCATCTGCTGCCACGCGCCATATTGTTTCAAAAGCGGTCATTGACGCGCTTGGGCCGGACGGCATGCTGATCAATATTTCCCGCGCCTCCAACATCGATGAGGACGCGTTGCTAGACGCGCTGCAAACCGGTTCGCTCGGATCGGCGGCACTCGACGTTTTTGAGGGCGAACCACGCCTGAACCCGCGTTTCCTGGCTTTGGAAAACGTGCTGTTGCAGCCACACCATGCGTCCGGCACGGTGGAAACGCGCAAGGCAATGGGTAAGCTTGTTCGCGATAATCTGGCGGCGCACTTTGCCGGTCAGCCTCTCCTAACTCCGATTATCTGAGGACGGGTCATGAAAGCTGTTGTTATTCATTCTGCCAGGGATCTGCGCGTCGAGGAGCGGGATATCGACACCGCTGGTCCCGGACAGGTCGATATTGCGGTGGAAGCAGGCGGGATCTGCGGGTCCGACCTCCATTACTTCAACCACGGCGGCTTCGGCACGGTGCGCGTTCGAGAACCGATGATCCTCGGTCATGAGGTTGCCGGGCGTGTGGTTGCGCTCGGAAGCGGGGTGTCCCATCTGGCTGTTGGCGACCGGGTGGCTGTATCGCCAAGCCGGCCCTGCAACCACTGTGACTATTGCCTGAAAGGGCAGCAGAACCATTGCCTGAACATGCGTTTTTACGGCAGCGCCATGCCCATGCCGCATATTCAGGGGGCGTTTCGTGAGCGGCTGGTGGCTGACGCCACGCAGTGCCACAGGATCAACACGGATATTTCCATCAACGAAGCCGCCTTCGCCGAGCCATTCGCGGTGACACTGCACGGCGTGTCTCGCGCCGGTTCGCTCCAGGGCAAGCGCGTGCTGGTAACGGGGTGCGGGCCAATCGGCGTGCTCGCCATTATCGCCGCACGCCTGCATGGTGCCCGCGAGGTGGTCGCCACGGATGTTATGGACCCGGTTTTGAAAACGGCGGGTTTGATCGGTGCCGACCGTACCATCAATGTGGTCTCGCAGCCGGATGCCCTGAACGTTTATAGTGCGAACAAGGGCACTTTTGACGTGCATTTTGAGGCTTCAGGCAATGAGCGTGCCATACGCTCGGGACTGGATGTGCTGAAGCCCAGAGGCATTCTCGTCCAGCTCGGCCTTGGGGCTGAGATATCACTACCGCAGAACACCATTGTGGCCAAGGAAATCGAGATTAAGGGCACGTTCCGTTTTCACGACGAATTTGGCCTCGCTGTTGATCTGATCAACCAGAAGCGCGTCGATTTCTCTCCACTTCTATCGGAAATCTTTCCCGTTGCCGACGCGGTAAAAGCGTTTGAAATCGCGGGCGACCGCAGCCGCGCCATGAAGGTTCAGCTCAGTTTCTGACACACAAACCAGATCACGTGCTGCCGCGAAGCAGTACGTGATAGTTTGTGGAAATCGTTGCGCTATGCCCGCGATGATCGAGCATGGCGATCATTTGACCTGCGGCCTGTGTGCCGATTCCGTAGCTGTCGACGTTGACGGTGGTAATACCGGGTTCCGACACGGACGCAATTTCGTAGTCCCCAAAACCAGCGATGGCGATGTCGTGCGGTACACTCAGCCCCATTCTTCTGCATTCCATAATGGCACCGAACGCAACAAGATCCGACACACACACCGCCACATCGGTATCGGGAAAGCGGTTGAGCAACTGTCGGATTGCCGTACCGCCGTCTGACATGCGCAGGGGCACGGCCTCGACAGCCACTCTGCGTTCGCTGCTGAACCCGTGCCGCGACAGCGCACGGCTGAAGCCGCTCTGACGCTGCTGGCCACGGGTGTCGGAGGTTTCGGACCCACTGATGAAACCAAATCGCGAATATCCCTGTTCCACAAGGCTGTCGACCAGCGCTTCCATCGCATCAGCGTTGGAAAAGCCGACAACGGCGTCCACCGGGTTTTCCGGCCTGTCCCAGGTTTCGATGACGGGAATGCCTGCATTTGACAGCATTCCTCTTGCCTTTCGCGTATGGTGGCCGCCGGTAAGGATGATGCCTTCCGGTCGCCGCCGCAGCATGGATTCGATCAATTCCTCTTCCCGCTCGACAGAATAGTTGGAATATCCCAGCAACAGTTGCATATTTGTGCGCGCAAGCGCTTCGGTAATGCCGCGTGCGGTGTCGGCAAAATTGGAATTATCGATGGACGGCACGATGGCGGCGATAAACCCGGTGCGCCGTGATGACAGGCTACCCGCAGACTGGTCCAGCACATAACCGAGCTGATCGACCGCTGCCAGAATCCGGTCCAGTGTGCCTTTCGCAATGTAGGCGTTGCCTTTGAGGGCGCGCGACACCGTCATGGCCGAGACGCCAGCGATCCGCCCGACATCGGCCATGGTGGGTGCACTGCTATTGCCCTCGGCAGGCTGCTGCTTTTGCTTGGTCGGCATCATCTTTTCCGTTCAAACGATGAACGGACTGAAACCGTGCTTCTGGCTTCGCGTCAAGGCGGATTGGACACCCATACGACGGGGTCGTTGATGACTGCGCACTCACGCAATCAAGCGCTGCTCAGCAGCTTCCACGCAATCACCCACATGGTGCAGGCAATGATTGCGTCCAGAACACGCCATGTCGATGGCCGGGAGAAGATCGGTCTGAGGCGAACTGCACCATAGCCCAGCGAGAAAAAGAACAGGAACGACCCTGTCACTGCGCCCGCTGCAAACTCGAACTGGTGACCGGGGAAGCGTGTGGAAATCGTGCCAAGAAGCACCACCGTATCAAGGTACACATGCGGGTTCAGCCAGGTCAGCGCGAGACACGTGGCGAATGTTGCGGCGAAACTGGCCGGTGCGTCAGCAGCGACATCCAGAACACCGGACCCCCGAAATGCAGACAGGGCACTTTTGCCACCATACCAGATCAGGAATGCTGCACCGCCATACCGCATGACGGGATTGAGCAACGGCAGAAGACCGACAATCCGCTCAAGACTGGTTACGCCGATGATAATGAGAATGGCATCGGAAAGGGCGCAGGTGAGGCACACGGCAAACACATACTGATTACGAAGCCCCTGCCGTAAGACAAAAGCATTCTGTGCACCGATTGCTACAATCAGGCTCAGCCCCATCGTCATTCCGGTAAGGTAAGTCGTCATGTCCATGTCTGTACCCAAGATGCTGATCACGTTGCACGGCGGATAGACGGAATTTGAAGATTAGGCTATTTAAAGTGACTACAGGCAATTAAGCAGCGCTAATCCATGATCGACTATTCGGCTCTCCGTGTACTGGTGGCTGTGGCTCAAACGGGTAGCTTTGACAGGGCGGCGGTCGCCCTGAATGTTACGCCATCGGCTGTGTCGCAAAGGATCAAGCAACTGGAGGAGCGTTTCGGTGCGGCGCTGATTGTGCGTGGCAGCCCGTGCGTGGCGACAGACATAGGCGAGCAGCTGTGTCGCCATATGGAAAATGTCGGTATATTGGAGCACGATCTTGCCAACAGGCTGCCGCCGTCTGCCAAGATTGATGATGTGCAGCACCGGATTACGCTTAGCATTGCAACGAACGCCGACAGTCTCGGAACATGGTTCCTGGAGCCCATGGCTGATTTCGTGACCTCATCGGGCTACCTGTTGAACCTTTCGGTCGATGATCAGGAGCACACCGCCGACTGGCTCCAAAACGGAAAGGTTGTTGCGGCGGTCAGCGGTTCGGCGACATCCATTCCCGGATGCCGCCGCTTCTCACTCGGCGCACTGGTGTATTACGCTGTTGCCAGCCCTGCATTCGTTGCGCGTTACTTTGCAGAAGGCGTAACGCCGGAGACACTTTCCCAAGCACCCTGTCTGACCTTCAATCAGAAAGATCGACTTCAAGCGCAGTGGGTTTCGCAAACGATGGGACGAGCTGTCAACCTTCCAACGCATTGGTTGCCCTCAACGCACAGTTTCGTAGACGCCAGCCTGAGGGGAATGGGATGGGGCATGAATCCGGCACCTCTGGTCAAGGAGCATCTCGAAAGCGACCGACTGGTAGAACTCGTCTCTGACAGTCCACTCGTCATCCCACTATACTGGCATATCAACCGGATCGCGGCGGACAATCTCAAATCCTTGACCAAACACGTTCTCGATGTTGCCCGGCGCACGCTTCACCAATCACCATTGTGAGCGAATGGCAGATGGACCCGTTAGCCGGTCACAGAAGCCATCACGAAACGGAAACAGAGTGAGATGCCGACACGCTGCAGCCTCTTGAACCATTAAAGTAAAATAAATCTAATATATAAACAATAAAACATTTAATAAAGAAATCTATATTGTAGTCAATCTTAATCTAAGCTGTGATAGACTTGCAAAAATGCCACGGACACCCACCGAAAGTGTGTTTACCTTACTTCTTAAGTGGATTTAAATCAATTTTGCACAGTTCTGGACACTGTCCCGACAGAATTAAATTGCGATGCTCCAGGATATATTTTAGAAATCAACTGACCGTTGTAACAGCACGATGACGCTGCGCTCGTTCAAGCGTCTGCCTGCTTTTCGGCATGAGTGACAAGGAACTGACCCGTATATGGTGCTAACACGTTTAACGGTCACGCTCGGCATGGGCATCGCGCTGTGCTCTTGCACGGCACTTCCCACGTCCGGCCCAAGTGCCGGAGCAATCATCAATGAGGCGCTTGAAGAACCTTATACGCTCATCAAGGTCACGCAGCCGATTATATCCTACATTAGCAATGGGCGCAATGCCAATCTGCGCAGTACGTTCGGAAATTCCCGTCGTGTGGATTCCGCCCGCATTGGCATTGGCGATAGCGTGATCGTGTCGATCTGGGAGTCTGCCGATGGCGGTCTGTTCAGCGCGCAGACGGGCTCCAATGCCACCATCCCCGAGCAGCCGGTGTCCTCCAGTGGCACCATCTCCATTCCCTATGCCGGAACGATCAAGGTGGCCGGACGCTCGCCCGAAGAGGTTAAAAGCCTGATTGAGCGTGCGCTGGTGAGCAAGGCCATCGAGCCGCAAATTCTGGTCCGCGTGGTCAAGAACGTGGCCAACACCGTGACGGTGACTGGCGAAGTAGCGTCCAGCGGGCAGATACCTTTGACGGCAAGGGGCGAAAGCCTCCTGGACGTGATTGCGCTGGCCGGTGGGCCGCGCACTGAAGCGCACCAGTTGTCCGTGCAGATTGCGCGCAACGGCCGCATTCAAAGTGTGCCCCTTGAGCAATTGATGAACGATCCATCCGAAAACATCTTCGTGCGTCCGGGTGATCTGATTACGCTCACGCGCCAGCCGCGCAGCTTCACCATGTTCGGCGCGGTCACCTCCAACGCGGCATTCCAGTTTGATGAGCCACGGCTGTATCTCAATCAGGCTCTGGCCAAAACCGGTGGTTTGAACGACGAGCGCGCCAATGCGCGGGGCATCTTCATCTACCGCACGGAACCGGCCGAACTGGTGCGCAGCCTCGTGCCGGGCAAGCCAATCGTGACGAACGGCAGAACCACCAATGTCATCTATCAGATCGATCTGACCGACCCGAATGGCTTCTTCCTGCTGAAGAATTTCGAAATCTACGACAAGGACCTGGTCTATGTCGCGAACTCGTCGCTGGCTGAAATCCGCAAGTTCACGACCCTGATCAACACCACCACATCACCCTTCATACAGGCGGCGGTCACCACGCGCGCCCTGTCGAAATAAGGTTGCGCGGGCACGTCGCGCAGCTTGAAATTTATGGAAAACCGGGGCGGCTTGGCCCCGGTTGATAGCAGATAAGGTGCTTCATGGCTCCAACCGTTATGATCGACGGGTTCAACCTGAACCTTGACAAAGGCACCGGCATTGCGACCTACGCCCGCAATCTGAGCTACGAAATCCACAATCTCGGCCTGCGTTCGGAGGTGCTGTACGGCACCCGGGCGGCACCCGGCATGCACCCGCTGTTGAAGGAAATTGCTTTCTTCGATGCGCATGTGGGCAAAACCCCGCGCTGGCTGGAAATCTGGCGCGCCATTCAAAGCAGCCTGACCAGCCCCATGGGGGTCAAGGCATCCCGCGTGCCGATCACCGGCGCGGTTATTGCCACCACGTACCGTTCGCGTCTGCCCTATTACGACCAGATCTGGAATGCACCGAACCTGTACAACAAGGCGGACGATATGTTCCGGACCTACAGCCGGTTCATCAAAGTCAATGGCGTCAAGACGCCCGATATCATGCACTGGACCTATCCGCTGCCGGTGCGCATGCCCGGTGCGGCCAATATCTATACGCTGCACGATCTGGTGCCGCTGCGCCTGCCGTTTACCACGCTGGATGTGAAGCGCCGCTATTTCAAGCTGATGCAGCGCATCGTGCGCAAGGCCGACCATATTGTCACCGTGTCGGAAACCTCGCGCAACGACATCATCAACCTTCTGGGCTGCCCGGAGCGCAAGGTGTCCAACACCTACCAGTCAGTGGAAATTCCGGCAGTCTATGCCAACAAAACGCCGGAAGTGGTCAAGCGCGAAGTGGAGGGTGCCTTTGGCTTGCCCTACAAGAACTACTTCCTGTTCTACGGCTCCATCGAGCCGAAGAAGAACATTGGCCGTATCATCGAGGCCTATCTCGCCAGCAAGGTGGAGGGGCCGCTGGTGATCGTGGGCGCGCAGGCCTGGCGTTCGGAGGAGGAACTGCGGCTGGTGAACGAAACCACCAACCGCTATCTGGAGCAGATCGGCAATGTCACCCTGCTGCGTGACCGTATTCGCCAGTTCGATTACGCGCCATTTCCGCTTCTGGTCAGCCTGATCAAGGGGGCGAAAGCGCTGGTGTTCCCATCGCTTTATGAGGGGTTTGGTCTGCCGGTGCTGGAAGGCATGTTGCTCGGCACCCCGGTCATCACCTCCACCGAGGGTGCGACGCTTGAGGTGGCGGGCGATGCAGCCTTCATGGTCAACCCCTATGACGCACGCGCGCTTGCCGATGCCTTCGTGGAAATTGACCGCAATGAAGGGCTGCGTGATCGTTTGTCGACCGCTGGCGTGAAGCAGGCGGCGCTGTTTTCGCCTGAAAAATACCGCGAGCGGTTGGCCGATGTGTATGCGCGGTATACGCCGAAAAACACGTTCAGCCCGCGCCCGCAGCCGATTGAGCCCAATGAGCGCGGCAACGATGCAGGCCCGAGCGATACCAATGCGGGCGATACGGTGTCCGGCGGTGCCGACTCCGGCGACGCAAGCTCAAGTGAAACCGCCGCATGAAGGAACTGACGCGCATCGCAGCCGATGAGGGCGCCATTCCGCTGTCATTCGTTGCGGCCACGGCCGAGCAGACCTACATCAACCTTGGCGATGCCCTCTCACCGGTGATGGTATCGCTGATGAGCGGTCTGCCATGCACCCATATGGCCCATGATTCTCCCCGGCCGCGCTTGGCAGCAGTCGGCACCATCGCGCAAAATCTGGATAAGGGCGGCGACGTCTGGGTATGGGGCACCGGCTCCTCGCGCTACGCCAATCCATTGGCACCGGCGGGTGTGGAAAAAGAACTGTTCAAGCCGGGGCCGCGCTCCAGATTTCGGGTGCTGGCCACGCGCGGACCCGTTACCCGCGCCATTCTGGGTGAGGCAAACGCAACCGGACCGGCGGTGTATGGCGATCCGGTCTGGCTGCTGCCGCAGTTCTACCGGCCACCGGTCAAAAAGCGCTGGAAGCTTGGCGTCATCATCCATCTGGCTGATCTGGCCGACCGTTCAACCACTGCCAATCCCAAGCCGGAACTGGTCCGCTACGCCCTTTCGCCTGAAGAGGCGCAGGATATCGTGCTGATCAACACAGTCACCGAGCCGAGCGTGGAGGCGATGCAGGCGCGACTGGATCTGATTCTGTCTTGCGAGCGCATCGTATCCACCAGTCTGCACGGCATGGTGTTTGCCGAGAGCTATGGCATTCCCTGCCTGTATTTTGCCGTTCGTGGCAAAACGCCGGGGCTGTCGACCGTGCAGTTCGGCGATGACCGGGCGATAGACCTGCGGTTTGCCGATCTTTACAGTGGCCTCGGCCATACCTCCATTCCGGTTTATGTGCAGGACCGGCGCACACGCACCGATTGGCAGGATGTCATGCGTGCCGTCGACCGCGCGTGGCAGCCAACCGCATTTGATAGCGGCCCGCTGATCGAGCGTTTTCCATTGCCTTACAAGCCGGTAGAGGCAAAAGCCGGGGCTTCCATTTTCGACGATCCGTTGATCCGCGCTGTCCCCATACGCGGCGGACAGACGACGACACCGCGCCGCCAGAAGGCGGCATCCTTGTTCAATGCACTCCCAAGACTGTTTAGCGGTAGAAGCAAGAAGGACTGACACATGCGCCAAGACTTTGCCGAAAGGCTGAACGATACCGCCGCCATCCCGCTCGCCTGGGCCGGATCGACCATGGATATGGACTATCTCAACTTCGGCGATGCGCTGAGCCCCGTGATGGTGGCGCTGATGAGCGGACGCGACATTACGCGCGTGCCGACGAAATCGAAGTCGCTGCGCATGGGCTGTGTGGGCACCATCGGCCATGGTTTTGAAGGCGGGGACGTCTACTTCTGGGGCACGGGCTGCTCCAACTGGAAAAATCCTTCGGCACCCGCTGGCGAAAAGGTAAAATTCACCGTGCCGGAAGGCTCCAACTTTGTCGTGACGGCTACACGCGGCCCGGTTTCGGAAGCGCTGCTGGCCGGCCCGGACGGCGACAAGCCGCATGTCTATGGCGACCCCGTCTGGTTGCTGCCGCGCTTCTACCGCCCGGACATCAAGAAGAAATGGAAGGTCGGTGCAATTTTGCATCTGTCGGAACTGGCAGACCGGGGTGTGGAAGCCAAACCGCGTGACACGATCAAGCGTTTTGATATCCCCGATGATCTGAAGGACGATGTGCATCTGATCAGCACCGTTACGCCCATCAGCATGGCCGCGATGCGCGACAAGATGGACGAGATTCTGGCCTGCGAACGCATTGTGTCCACCAGTCTACACGGCATGGTGATTGCGGAAAGCTATGGCATTCCTTGCCTGTATTTCTCGCCCGGCGGCCCTGGTCCCGGCTTGCAGACGCTGGCGCTTGACCCGGAAGGCGATCTGGATCTGCGAATTGTCGATCTTTATCGCGGTCTTGGCCAGGAAACGGTGCAAGCCTATGTGCAGCCACGCAACAAGCCGACCGACTGGCGCAAGGTGATGGCTGCTATCGATCAGGCGTGGAAGCCGGTGACGCTGGACGAGGACCGTTTGATTGCGGCCTTCCCGCTTGCTTACAATCCGGTTGTGCCGGAGGAAGGCAAAACCATATGGGAGCATCCGGCGCTGACCGGGCTAAAGCTGCAACATGATGTCAGCGAACTGCGGCGTGCCGATAAACTGGCCACCTCCGGTGGAGCGGCTCAAAAAAAAACTTCTGACGCAAGGGGGAGTTCAGGGGGGGATCAAGTCGGCGCTCAACAAGTTGATGGGTCGCTGACCCCCGACTGGCCACAGATACCGCTGTCCTGGGCGGCGAGCACCACAAATGTGCCCTATGCCAATCTGGGCGATGCGCTGAGTGCGGTGGTGGTTGCAGCCATTTCCGGGCGTCCGGTGGTGCATGCCGGGTTTGATCAGCCAATCGAGCGCATGGTCGGGGTGGGAACCATCGGCCATGCGCAGAAAAACGGCATTCTCCACTATTGGGGAACGGGGCTGGATGCCACACGCAATGCGTTTGATCCGTCATTGAAGGCCTTCGCCAAAGCACCCGATACCGATTACCGTATTCATGCGACGCGTGGCCCGCGCACCGCACAGGTGCTGGAGCAGGCGGGCATTGACGGTGTGCAGCATGTTTATGGTGATCCGGTCTGGCTGTTGCCCCGCATCTGGCCAGCCAAGGGTGTCAAAACTCACCGCCTCGGCGTGATTGTGCATTTGACGGAGCTGGATGGCTATACGCCGGAGGCCCGCACGAAAGCCGAACTGATCCGCTACGGTATTCCACCCGAGCTTCACGACCAGATCCGCATTATCAACACTGTGACAGAGCGCACCACCGCCGCTCTTGAGGAGCGGGTTCAGGAGATCGTCGCCTGCGACATGATCCTGTCCACCAGTTTGCATGGCCTTGTGATTGCCGAAACCTACGGTATTCCCTGCGCTTGGTTTGCGACCTATGGAGAGGGCGAGGGCATGCACCTCGATCTTGAGGATGAGACGGCACGAATCGACCATCGTATCCGGGATTTCTATCTGGGTGCCGGTGCCAAAACGGTGCTGACCTATGGGCTGGTGCGCGACCGGGAAACGCCGTGGGAAGACGCAATCCGCTTCGTGGCGGAGAACTGGACGCCGCTCTCCTACACCGCCGATGCGCTGCTCACCGCCTTTCCGGTGCCAGTGGCTGCGGTGAATGCGGATGGGTTGTGGGAGGTTACCCCTGAGGCTGAATCTACGCTGAATTACTGATGTGCTTAGTCATTTGGGCGTCTGACAGAGACGCACAAATGACGTTTTTCACACGCTACACTGCGTTGTAACAAACGCTCGCGGGTGCCCATGTTTATAGATGCTATCAGATCAAAATTTCGGCATGCACTGAACCGTTTCTGGCCCCGACATTCGGTCGTGCTGCCGGAAACGGTGGGCGAACGGCCCAAACGCAAGCCTCGCTATATGAGAGTGCGGTCACGAGACCTGCCGCAACTCCTGAGTCTGGCGTTGGAAAAAGGCGACACGGAAACCATTCAGGGCATTACAGAACGCTGTGCCAGAACCAAAGTGCCCCATGCCGTGGCTGTCGGGGTCGCATCAAAACTGGTCAGTTGGGCTAAAACTGATGAGGCGTGGCAGATCATCGCCGATATGAACCATGCTGAAGACCCGGTACGGTTTTCTGCGCTTTGTCAGCGGATTATGAAGGGAACGCAGGATAAGGAGATAGAAGCCAAGGCCGCGCGTATCCTCAACGAGGTTCTACATGTGCATACGGGCAGTTCGCTCCAGTATTCCGAGCAGGATAAACCCGAACCCGGCGAGCGCTCTCGGTATCAGTTCGTTTCTGAACCCACCGACGAGCAGAGTGCGGCGGGTACACTGGACATTCTTCATTTCGAAGGATTGGCACCGGAACACAGAACGATCAATGTTGAGTTGTGGAAAAAAATGGAAGGGCGGGTGGCCAATAAACGGCGTCCAACTGTGACTGTTTACCGAGATGTGTTCGTCAACTCGCTTGGGCAGATGTGGCGCGAAAACGGAGATATTCTCCGCAATGCCCATCGTCCACTCGAAGACATGACGACCACGCCGCCCTACGCGCAGGTCGACACGGCGATCCTTTCCACCAATGCGACCAGAGGTTTCTATCACTGGTTTGCCGAGCATCTGCCAGCATTGAGTTGGCACCTGTATGCACCGGACCTGAAGGCGACCGTTTTGTTTGGCGAGCATTCCCGTTCCTTTCAAGAGGAAACGCTGGATTTGCTGAGCCCCTTCCGTCCGCAAAGTCTCAAGATTCCGGGCGCTGTCCGGTGTGCCGAATGTTATGTGCCACACATCAGCATAGATCGGCTGGCGCAATGGTCGTACTTTGCCCGGACTTACGACCTGATCCGAGAGAACTCACCGCGCATTGCACACCACATCCGCCCCTTCGACGCCATTTACATATCGCGTCGCGATTCTGACAGGCGCGTTATGGCGAATGAGGTGGAGCTTGAAACGAGGCTACAGGCGCTTGGTGTACAAATCTGCCTGTTTTCCGAGATGTCTCTTGCGGAGCAGGTCCAGCAGGTCCAGTTTGCAAAAATGGTTATTGCACCCCATGGGGCCGGGCTTACCCATCTGATTGCTGCCAAGCCGGGCTTGCAGGTGGTGGAACTGATGCCGTCTCAGATCGGGTCACATAATCTAAGGTTCAACTTTGCGCGTTTGTCGCAAGCTCGCGGCCATCATCACACGATGTGGCTGGAAGCCGTGGATCCGGTGTCGCAAGGATGGACCGTTGATATCGATAGGTTGATGCAACTTTTGGAAACGAAACTGAGCGAACTGTAAGGTAGAGAGTACTGCAACGGAAATGCCTTCTCGGCACACGTTGCTCTCCACGGATGAAAGTGGAGAAATTTCCCGTGAAGGTGGGCCCCTGTTAACCAATCACAGGGGTAAGGCTGTCGAATACTACGCAAAACGGGCCGGTAAACCCTAAATCCGGTGGTCCCTGACAGAAGCAAAGATCATGCGCAGGATCAGCCAGCTAACAGCCGTCAGCGCGATGATTTCCAGCATACGGCGGTGCCGGTCCGGCAACACCGGCTGGTCGGGCTGCGAGGGGCTCACGACATTGACGATATAAAGTTTCTGGTGCTCCGCCTGAAGCTGCGCATTCTGCAACATGCTGATGGAGGCGGAATATTTCTGCTGCATCAACTGTTGATCCACAGACAACAGCTTGTATTTGTTGATGAGCGGCGCCACCGCATCCGTCTGGCCAGTCAGGCGGGCCTGCTCGGCTGCGATCTGGGACTGAAGCGCCTTCAACAGATTGTTGGTTTCCGTCGCGCGCGGACCGGTCTTGGTCGAATCGTCGCCGAGCGCGTTGCGCTGGGCCTGCTTGGTAGCCGTTTCACCGCGCAACTGCGTGATAACGCTGTTTAGCGACGCCACGTCCATGGACGGATCGATGGTGCTGTTCTGCTGCTGGAATGCGGTGATGGCATCATTGGCTTGACGCATTTGCGCTGCCGACATTGCTACCTGCTCTTCCGCCAGCTTGATGAGATCGGAGCGCGCGCGCTCGTTAAACTCGTTGACCAGTTTCTCACTGGCTTTCGCCAGCAACTGCGACATCTGGAAAGCCGTATCCGCGTCATAGGCTCTCGTGTCCAGATTGATCTGGCCTTCCACGTCGTTGTACGACACGGTTACGTGCTTGGTGTAATACTGGTAGCGCTGCTCGGAGGTTGCGTTTTCCGGCAGGCGACCCAGCCAGTCAATCGACGGTACGGAAAAGCGGCTGGACAGGTTCAGGCCCTTTTCCAACTCCTCAAAAGCAGACCGCGACCGGATGTAGTTGACCACCGCATAGGACTCGTCAATGGCCCGCTCTGCCGTGGTTGAACCACCCGCAAAGGTCATCGGAGCCGATTGCTGTGCCATGGAAGAGGTCGGGTTGCGGATCGCATAGATCGACTGCACCACATAGGCGTCGGACGCGAACCCATAAAAATAGATGGCACCCGCAATAATGGGCAGCGGAATAACGATCAGGTTGAACAGGCGGGAACGCTGGTTCCAGATCTTGGATGGCGACTCCAGACGGGGAGGTTCCGGTATGATCCGCTCTTCCGGTCGCACCGTTTCGCGCTCGTTCTCGCGGGTGCGCACAAATGCCTTTGGCGGCTCCCGGTCGTCGGTAAAGCCCTTTGGCTTATCGATGGTTTTGGGAGACATTATCTTATCATAGATATTCATGCCCAAATCTTTCCGGTGAGAGCCCTAGGTGCCATGATAAACCCATAGCATTTAATGGGAAATATAACAATGTTGGCCGCAACGGGCGGCAGATTACGAATCGTCATCGTCGTTCTGGTCCTGATCGGGCTGACGATCCTGCGCTTTGAATGCGCGGATCGCATCGCCCCGGTTGGCGTGGGTTATCAGGCGGCCGTCCGACAGGGTCATGCAGTCCTCAAACAATTCGCGAACGAGCGCTATGTTCCGGGTAATGCCAATGACGCCCCGCGTACCTTTCATGGAAGCAAGGCGGTCCATGGCTTTCTTGCGAAAAGCATTGCTGCCCAGAAACATGGTGTCGTCCGTGACAAGAATATCAAAGGGTGCGGCAAGCGACAGCGCAGTGGTTGCGCGGTTGCCGATTTCATTGGGCAAATCTCGGATGGGACGATCAAAATCCTGCGCACCAATGCTGGCAAAAGTCCGGACATCCTCGATCAGATCCTCGATGGGAAAGCCGTAGACACCGGCCAGAAAGCGGATATTGGCCCGCAGGCTGGTGGTGTTGTTGAGGATGCGGCGCGCACCGGTCGGCCAGGATACCGTCGCACCATGGCTGATTTCACCCTGATCGGGACGGGTATTGCCGTTCAGAAGATTGGCAAGCGTGGTTTTGCCCGAACCTTTTTGTCCAAGAACCGCGATGAATTTGCCGCGTGAAAAGGTTGCATTGACATTGGACAGAACCAGACGCGCCTTCTTGCCATGGCCAATAAATTTGGACACGTTACGAAACTCGACGCCCGGCAGGTGCGCGGGCGGTTCCACGAGGCGCAGCGGCACAGGTCTGGTGTGGTCCCTTGGGTTCACGTCGTACGTCCCGCTTCAAGGTTTGTTTTGTGCATGTCTTTGTTCCAAAACCGGTGTCCACTTGTGGACATGCTTTAGATCGTATCAAAATCGGCGTCGTCGCCGCGGTGCGTCGACATCAGCGCATAGGGCCTGCACAGGCGCTCCACCACCAGACCCAGCGCCAGCGACAAGATAATCCATTTGAACACGTAGAACGGATCCGCCATGGCGGAAATATAGGTGCCGAAATACGCTTCACGCACAAACTCAACCATATGAAACAGCGGGTTTTTTTCCACAATATAGCGGAAGGAATAAGGCACTTCCGGCCAAATGAACATAATGCCGCTGGTGTACATCAGCACGCGGGTGAACCCGCCGAAAATCGTGCGGACCACCGGCAGGAACAGAAACACACTGCCAAGAACCAGACCCGTGCCATAGCCCCAGAGGCTGCAAGCGCAGAAAATCATGATCAGCGTCCAAGGCGCATAGGGCGCAGGACCGATTCCCAGAAAATAGAACAAGTAGAAGACCGACATCGCGACGCCGATGTACAGCAGCGTATTGACAATGCAT
Source organism: Rhizobium sp. CFBP 8762 (assembly GCF_014841565.1). Lineage (GTDB taxonomy): Bacteria > Pseudomonadota > Alphaproteobacteria > Rhizobiales > Rhizobiaceae > CFBP-8762. Next base: position 618,073 of record NZ_JACYUD010000002.1, on the reverse strand, counting down.
CGTGCCGTCAAAACGTCCAACTGGGTCACACGCGGCAACACCATGTAGCGGTTTTTGGCGATGTTGAAGTTCGAGGCCTGCATGATATTGGACCGCAGCATCCAGAAAGCGAAAATGCCCGATGTCATGAACGGTATGGCGGGCATGGAATAATGGGTGGGAGCGCCCGCGAGATAGCGCAATGCAGCAAAGCCTGCCACGTGAATGAGGATACCCGCCAGTTCTTCGATCACGCCGATGGAACGGCGGGCAAATCGCAGGTTGCTTTCAAAATAGATCAGCGAGCGCAGTGATCTGAACTGGTTTTCCAAGGCGTGAGAGAAGGTATCTGTCATATCAACCTGACCAGAACTCCCAGAATTTCGGATTGATCACCGAAAAATCCGGATAGGGATCGCCATTCTTGTTCTGTGGTTGTACCACATTGGTAATGTCCTGACACCCTGCCATGTACCAGCGATGGGTTTGCCCGGTTCGCCGATCGGTCAATGTCTGGCTGTAAGTGCCGTTTTCTTCGATGGGCCCAAGTGTGATGCCGGGTGTCGGCTCGCTGACCATGGCAAAAGGCTTGCCGCATTCGCCGGAGGAAAAGGTGGCTTTCGCCAGCTCGACGGCAGTTTCACCGGATTTCTTGTTGGTGTAATCGTCGCGTTTCCAGTTCTCCCAGCGGGACTGACCGAATTCGCGCGTCCAATAGGTGCGTTCCATCTGTTTGCCGCCTGCTGGCGTGGTGCCGGTGGCATCAGACTGGCTGTAGGGATGAGAAATCAGCGTTTCAAGCGTCGCGCCGGAGCGATAGGTATACTGCCCGCGTGTCCACACGGCCAGATAGCGCGCCCGATACTCGGCAGGGCAGGCCGAATCGAGCGCCGGCAGACCATGAATGGCGCTGGCTTTGCTGAACGCTTCGAAACCGGTTTTGCCGGAGGCTGCCGTTGCGCGGTCGAACAGAACCCAGTTGCGGAAATAGCGGCGCGATGTCGTTCGGCTGGTATCGCCTGCGGCTTCGCACTGTGGCGTAATGCCGCCGCCGACCTTGCCGCCATCTTTCCCCCGCGACCAGGCACCCATGATGAAGGCAAATTGATCATCAAACCAGCGCACCGAATAATAGGCCGGAACGGGTGCGTTTTTAGGGCGACAGTTCTGGTAATCGACTCGCACGGTCTTCACCACGCGCACGACGCCGTTACGGGTCACGGGCAGATTATCGTTGACCGTCACGTGGCCCGGACATTTGATGGCGTCCTGCCCGAACGAAGTCAGATGGTACGGAACGGCATCGCTTTCGCGAATATCGCGCTGGCGTTTACAGTCTGGCGAGATCGGAGAGAGACCGGGGATGGCTTGGTCGCTGCCATCGACACAGACATTCATAACCATGAAATCGAAGAGGTCAGCGTCTTCGTTAGCGTGCGCGGGCGGTGCGACAAAAGCGCACAGCAACGTCGCTGCCAGCCCTGCCGCGCCGTAAAAAAGACGATTAAACCCGGTCGGCTTGGCCTGCTGGGTTGGCATTTCGGCGCTATTGGAGGGCATCATGGTGTTCAGCCAGCCCGCGCATGCGGCATCGCCAAGTCTTCGTAGCGGGCACGCGGCGCTGGTCTCTGCACGCGGGGCGGCAGGCCTTCAAAGCAATCGGTGACAAAGGAATCCCACGTTTTCTGCGGGAACTGACCAGCTCTCTGGCTGCTGCGCTCCCGGCTTTCCGGGTTCCAGGCAAGATCGAGAATGGCATTTTTCCAGCCGATGCCATCGGTGGGGTCCAGAAGCAGGGCGTGGTCTTTGAGAATTTCCCGGTGGACCGGAATATCGGATGCGATCACCGGAACACCACGGCACACGGCCTCCACCGGAGGCAGGCTGAACCCTTCGACCCAGGAGGGAGCCAGAAGTGCGGCCGCGCCTTCAATCAAATTGGCAAGCTGCACGTCTTTCAGGCCTTCAACCTCGGCAATATAGGGTGCGAGCTCGGCGGTTCTGTCCAGCACGTCGAAAATTGTTTCACATTCCCAACCGCGTTTGCCGACAAGCAGCAGGCGGGGCGTCGCCTTCGGCCCGACATCACTGAAAATCTGCCGCCAGACGCTGATGAGATGGGCAATATTTTTCCGACCCTCAATGGTGCCGAGGCAGACGAAATAGGGTGTCGCGGTTTTGATCGGGTGGACCGTGCGGCCCTCATACTGGTCGATTGTGGTACCAAGCCCGGAAACCGTGATGCTGATGCCCGCTTCCGGCGGAAGATAGGCGGCCAGCCGGTCTTTCGTATACTGGGAATTCACGACGATATGGCTGGCATAGGTCGCAATGGTGTCCATGCGCTTGAGGTGCGTCAGGCGGGAATTCTGTCCACAAAACTCGGGATAATCGAGCGGAATGGTATCATGCACGAAGAAAACACTGCGGATCTTGTGCGTTTCCAGCCAACCGAACAGGCCCTTCAATTCCACCTGATCATGACCGGTGTGGACATAGATGGTTTCAACCTTGCGAGCATGAACCATCAGCCGCACAAACCGGTTGCGACCGTTGATCAGCAGTTTGCCGATGAGAAAATAGGGATGGCTGAAGGTGCGTCGTTGCGCGCCGCCGCACTTGAAACGCGCAGCGCCAACTTCCAGCGGAGCGCGGCGTGTGGGGCGTTTCAGAAAGCTGACAAGCTCATGGTATTCCATGTCGTTGGAGCCGGCCTTGCCCCAGCTATCCTCAACTTCGCGGATGACCTTGGCGATTTCGCTGACCGTCAGCGCGGCGTGCATGTTCGCAGCCGAAATGATGAAAAACGCTTCGATCTCACCCTTTTTGGCGCGATCAATCGTCCATTTGATGAATGCCAGCTCCACACGGTCGATACCCGTGGGCGTGCGATTGAAACGTCTGGCGAGCGTCCGGGTCACATCAAGGAGTATCCGCATCAAGCCATTATCCTATATGTCATAAGTATAATATTCTTTCTGCTTCCTCCGCTGTTTAAGTTAGACTGATTCATCAGAATGTAAATACACATCCGAATGTATTAAATATTCATCATTGCAAACGTAGAGGCATGTTAAATAAGACTAACGTATTTGCCTAAATTAAAAAAATTCATATGAGAAATTTTGACAAAATGAATATTATAATTGCGTATAGCCAATAATACTTGCCGGTGGTAGGCATCTAATCTTGGCAATTATTTTACAAGGATCTGATATGGAAATTGTAGCCAGGCTTGCCAAGCCCGTTATCATGGGCCTGATCATGTACTTCTCTGTCCTGAAAATCGGCGGTACGCCGGTTCAGGCCGGTATGCTTGCTCTTATTCCGCTGCTTCTGGGGTGGATCAACATTCTAACATCGCTCGCATACACCGTGACTGCCGCAACCTTGATTGCCGCCGTCGTTCTCTCGTTCGTGCCGCCAGAGGGCAAAACGCAACTGGTCGCAGTCGTCAACGAAATCGTCAACAATGGACGGTCCGCAGTAAGGATGGATGCTCCCACTCCAACCACACCACAAAACCCGGCAGTACAGCCTGCGCCCGCGCCGGTTGCACCATAGGGCATACCATCCCCGCTTCGCGACGGCAGGAGTTGCTCCCAACGGCTCATAAAGTTGCAACCACTGATTTAGAATATTATTTCTTTTCAATACATAAAATGGTGAAGAGATAGAAAATAATTATTCACTTGTGGCCGTTTGTGAGTAATATCAATGAATCGGAGAAAGCATGGAATGTGCAACTCTAAGTTTGTGCATTTCATGCTTTTATTTTTCCTAATATTCGTGACTTGAGCTTGCCTTTTCAAATAAAGAGTTCCGCCTACAGATGAATGTACAAATAATCGGTCGTGCTTGTATTGCGGCAGGGGTTGAATCGCCGGAAGGGCTGATGCAACTTTTGACCTCCGGTGTCTGCAACATTACCGAAATTCCGGATAACCGCTGGGGCAAGGCCCGTTTCTGGCACCCTGTGCCCAGTACACCCGGTAAAACTTACAGTTACGCCGCAGGCGTGCTTGATAACATCTACAAATTCGATCCCGCTCTGTTTGGTCTTTCCCGCCGCGAGGCCATGACAATGGACCCGCAGCAACGGCTGTTGCTGCAATTGACATGGCGCGCGTTTGAAGACGCCAATATTGATCCGGCGACGTTGATCGGTGCGCGGGTCGGGGTGTATGTCGGCGCCTCCAGTCTCGACCATGCCAATTTGGTCAGCGAAGACCCCGCTTCCGGCGGTCCGCATTTCATGACCGGCAATACGCTGTCCATCGTTTCGAATCGTATTTCGCACATCTTCGGGTTGAGCGGCCCGAGCATGACCATCGATACCGCCTGCTCCTCGTCACTGGTGGCGATGCATCAGGCGGTAGAAGCTATCCGTTCAGGGGATATCGATACGGCGATTGTGGGTGGCATCAATGTGCTGGATCACCCACTGCCATTTGTCGGCTTTGCGCAGGCGCGCATGTTGTCGCCGGAAGGTCTTTGCCGCGCCTATGATAATCACGGTGAGGGTTATGTGCGCGCCGAAGGCGGCGCGGTGCTGATCCTGCGCAGCGAAACAGCGGCAGCGAATGCGGGCGACCGCAGTTTTGCAACCGTGGTTGCAACAGGTGTCAATTCTGCGGGTCGGACCAACGGCATTGCCCTGCCATCACGCGAGGCACAGGCGGATCTGCTGCGATCCATCTACGATGGCAATGCTATTGATCCGGCGCAGCTCGCTTTTGTGGAAGGGCATGGCACTGGCACCAAGGTGGGCGATCCCGCAGAAATCTGGGCCATTGGCACCGTGCTGGCGGCTGGGCGGGATACGCCGTTGCCGGTCGGCTCGGTCAAATCCAATATCGGCCATCTGGAGCCTGCCTCGGGCCTGTTCGGGGTGCTGAAGGCGATGCTGTCGCTGGACAATGATCTGTTTCCCGCGACGCTGCATGTCGATGAGCTGAATGACGATATCGACTTTGACGCGCTGAATGTGAACGTGCAAAGCACACCGCTGGCACTGCAACCATCGGAGCATATGCGCTATGCCGCCATCAACTCCTTCGGTTTTGGCGGGGCGAATGCGCATGTGGTGATTGCCGATGCGCCTGAAGCAGCGGACTTTCCGGTGCCTGACCAGCCTTCGCAACCGGTGTTCATTGCTAGCGCCCATACGGGCGACAGTCTGCACGGGCTACTGGAAAGCTATCGCACCCTGCTGGCTGAAAGGCCTGATGAGGCACAAAACATCATTGCGGCATCGGGTGCCAACCGTCCATTGCTCGCGCACCGTTTCGTGGTGGCGGGTGAAGCGTCGGATGTGATCGATAGCATTGACAGCCATTTGTCCGGCACGGGGCTGGGGCTTGCTGAGTTCGGGGAAATCCCGACGGTCAAGGGCAAGCTTGCCTTCGTCTTTTCCGGCAATGGTGCGCAATGGGCCGGGATGGGAATAGAAGCCTATCGCCACAATGACAGCTTCAGAAACGTCTTCGACAAGATCGATGCGGTGTTTCGCAACCATGTTGGCTTCAGTCTGGCCGAGCGACTTCACGATCCGGCACTGGAAACGGTCATTACCGATACGGAGGTGGCACAGCCTCTCCTTTTTGCCATTCAGGTTGCGCTGTCTGATACATTGATCGCCGGTGGCCTACGCCCGGATATCGCCTTCGGTCACTCCATCGGCGAAATCGCTGCCGCCTATACATCCAGCGCCTTGACGCTGCCCGAAGCAGTGGAGATCGTCGCGAAGCGCTCTGCGCACCAGAGCCGGCTCAAAGGCATCGGCACCATGGCCGCCGTGCTGCTCAGCGCCGAACAGGCCGCCGCCTTTGCAACGGATAACGGGCTCGATCAGGTGTGCGTGGCCGCCATTAATTCCGCCGGATCGGTCACGATCTCCGGCCCGGTCGAGGATATCAAGACGTACCGTGCCCTGGCGCGCAAGGCCAAGATTGCCGTGCAGCCCTTGGATATCAACTATCCGTTCCACCATCCGGCCATCGACCGGGAGCGTGAAGCCTTTCTGGCCGATATCGGTCATTTCCAGCCGCAGGCCGGAACGGGAATGTTCGTGTCCACCGTCACAGGGGGGCCGCTCTCCGGCTCACAACTGGATGCGGCCTATTGGTGGCGCAATGTGCGCGATCCGGTACAGTTTCTGGGTGCGACGCTCGCGGCGCTCGATGCCGGCTGCACGGTGTTTGTGGAAATTTCGCCCAAGCCCGTTCTGTCCTCCTACTTGCGTGATAGCGCCAAGACGGCTGGAGTTGCTGCCAATATCGTTTCTACGCTGTCGCGGACGGATGCATCTGGCGATCCCGTGCGCCGGGCGCTGGCGCGCGCCGTAGCGCACGGGGCAGGGCATGATCCGCGCACGCTGTTTGGCGCGCGCAACGCGTATGTCGGCTTGCCTCCGGTGCCCTTCGATGCGGTGGAACTGCACCCGACCATCACCAGCGACCGCATGGATGTGTTTGGCCGCAACGCTGAGCATCCCTATACTCTGGCGGGCTGGCGCACCGATCCGCAGAGCGGTAACTGGAAGAACCATGTGGATGCGCACCTGTTTCCCGATCTGGCGGAGCATGTGGTAGACGGTATCTCCATTCTGCCGGGAAGCGGCTTCATCGATATTGCCGTTTCCGCCGCTCAGCACTTCTTCGGCGTGACGGAGATCGAGGTCAGCAATCTGGAAATCCTGCGTTCGCTGGAACTGTCCACCGAAACCATGATGGAAGTGTCAACGGTGATTTCGCCGGAGACCGGCGATATCGAAATCCGCTCCCGCGAACGCCTGAGTGACGACGACTGGGCGCTGCACGCCGTTGGCCGAGTGCGCAAGCGCACCGATGCCCGCTTTGAAACCGTGCCCACACCGATGACCGGCGACGACGTGGAAGAGGTGGAGGCCGATGCGGCCTATGAAACTGCGCGCCGTTTTGGACTGGATTATGGACCACGGTTCCGGTTGCTGTCGCGTGCGCGGTTTCACACCGGTGCGTTCGAGGCGGGTAAATTTGAGGCGGGGCGGGTGGTGGAGGTCGATCTTCTGCCGCCCGGTGCCAACGGCCACCCGATGGTGACCTACGGCCTGCATCCCATCTCCGTGGATGCGGCGTTTCACGGCCTCGTCGCGCTGTTCGGCCAGATTGCGGGCGAAGCGGACGGTGCGCCCTATATTCCGGTGCGCTTTGGCGCGGTGCGAATTGCCGGCGCGGGGACCACGCCGATTGTCCGGGCGCTGATCGAGATCGAGCGCGTCAGCGCCTCCTCGGTCAAGGCCAATTTGACCTTTATCGACGCGGACGGGCAGATCCGGGCAACGCTGACCGATTGCCGCTTCCGCCGAACCTTCCTCACGCAGAAGAAAACGCTGGCGGATCTGTCGGTGCATTACGAGGGCATCGCGTCCACGCTTTCCCTCGCGCCACGGCCCCGCGAAGGTGTGCCCCACAGCCTGCGGAAGCTTCTGACCCTGCCGCAGCCAGTGCAAAGCGATGATGCAACACTGTTTGCCGATGCCGCCATTTTGCGCGGCGCACATGATCTGGCGCAGCGCATGGCCGGACCTGATGGGCAGATCGATGCGCATCTCTCGCACGAGGATTTTGCACTCCGCTGTTTCCTGACCCACTGCCTGTACCTGCTGGAAGATGCGGGTCTTGCCACCAATAGCGATGGTATCTGGACACTGGCACCCGACTCCGACCTGCCAACCGTGGCGGAAGCCTTGATCGAACTGCGCAACGTTGCGCCGGAGCGCACCGTGGAAGCGGTGTTGATCAATAATGCCTATCGCGATGCGACGGAGCGGCTGACAAGTGGACTGACTGGCGAAGCGGCTGATAGCACAAGTGCTGCAAGCTTCAGCCATCAGACAGCCCACTCGCCTATGGCAGGCCAGTGTGTGAACCTTGTGGAACAGGGCCTGAAAACGCTGCTGACAGCACGCGAAACGCCGGTTGGTTCCGTGCTGGAACTGGGCAGTGTATCCGCCTCAGCCACCCGCCGCTTTGGAAACCTTGCGCGCTCCCACAATGCACGGCTGCTGGTGCTGGAACCGCGCGAGGCAGCGCGGCGCGAACTGGAACTCGCTTTCGAGAATGATCCGCACGTTTTTGTCCTCTCGCAGGACGATCTGGAGACCTGCGGCCCTGTCGATGCGTTGATCAGCGCATCCAGCGCGCTGTTTGCCAATTTGATTGAAAATCTGGCGGTGCGGAAATTTGTCACCGACAACCGCTCCTCGCTCCGTACAATCATTGCGGCGTTGACGGCACCGGGCCGGTTCAGCGATTTCGCCTTCGGCCTGCGCGACGGCTGGTTCAGCCGCAGTCAGCTCTCTGAATTTCCCATCGGGCAGCTTGCAACACACGCGCAATGGCAGGAGGGATTGTCGGGTCTGGGCCTGACAGATTTCACCGTCGATGAGGTGGAAACCGCCTGCGGCCGCATCATTGCGCTGGAAATGCGCAGCAAATCGGCCCTGCTGACGGCGGTGGAAACCCACCGCGATACCGTGCATGTGATCAGTAATGGCAACATGCTCTTACCGCAAGCTGACGATATCGTGCCGGTCAGCCTGCCCGAAGCAACCGATTTCGAGGGAATGAAATCCGCTTTTGCTGCCTTGCTGTCAGACCCAACGCAAACCCTGCGGCTGGTCTATCTGCCATCACAAACCGAGGATGCGCAGGACCCCTCGCTTGCTCTTCAGAACCATGTGCAGATTTTCAGTGCGCTGGCTGAGGCGCTGCGGGAAACCGCGCTTGAAGCCAAGCTGCCGCCTGTGCAACTGGCCGCGTTGCTTGCGGGCGGTGCCCCGTTGGCGTCCACACAAACGCCCTCTGCCACCCATTCCGGGCTATGGACGTTTCTGCGCGTGCTGCAAAATGAAGTGGATGGCCTGACGGTAACGAGCATCGACACCAATGTCGATGATGCACAACACGCCATTGATATTGCCCGGACGGTTCTGTCAGCAGACACGCAAAATCGCGAATGGGTGTTTGACGCCCACACCGGTGCGGGCCGGGAAGTGCGCGCCGTGTCCGGCTCCGCCTCAGGTCAGGCCACCACCACCAGCGACTTTGCGGCAGCCACCATTGCCCAGACGGCCAGCGCGCAGGTTTCCAGCATCGTCTGGCAGGCGTGTGCGCTGCCAGTCGCGGGTGAGAACGAGGTGGCCATCAAGGTGGCTGCAACGGGGCTGAACTTCCGGGATGTGATGTGGGCCATGGGCCTGCTGCCGGAAGAAGCGCTGGAAGACGGTTTTGCCGGTGCCACCATCGGCATGGAGTTTTCCGGCGTCGTGTCCGGTGTCTGCTCCGCTGTGCGGGATTTGAAAATCGGCGACCGGGTGATGGCCATTGGCGCATCGGCCTTTTCCACCCACGCGGTTGTCAACCGTGCGGGCGTGGTCAAGCTGGATGATGCGGTCGATACCGTCGCAGCCGCATCGCTGCCGGTTGCGTTCCTCACCGCCTATTATGCGCTGGTGGAACTGGGGCGCATCCGCCCCGGTAATACGGTGCTGATCCATGGCGCTGCGGGCGGTGTGGGGCTTGCTGCATTGCAGGTGGCCAAACACAAAGGCGCAACGGTGATTGCCACCGCAGGCTCGCCGGAGAAGCGGCACTTTCTTGACATGCTTGGGGCTGATCACGTCTTCAACTCCCGCAGCCTCTCCTTCGTGCAGGATGTGAAGGCGGTGACAGGCGGCGCGGGTGTTGATCTCGTGCTGAACTCGCTGTTTGGCGAGGCGATGGAACAGAGCCTGTCGCTGGTCAAACCCTTCGGGCGGTTTCTGGAACTCGGCAAGCGCGATTTCTATGCCGATAGCAAAATCGGGCTCAGACCCTTCCGGCGCAATATCAGCTATTTCGGCATCGATGCCGACCAGTTGATGGTGTGCGAGCCGGAGTTGACGCGGCAATTGTTTGCCGACATTGGCGCCTTGTTCGCGCAAGGGGCCTATCACCCGCTGCCAACACGTGCCTTCGCCCATGATGAAATTGCCGATGCTTTCCGGCTGATGCAGAATGCGGGGCATATCGGCAAAATCGTCGTGCTGCCGCCAGTTGCGGGCAAAGATAGGATTGCCAAAGCGTCCCAAGGACAGTTCCGTGTCGATCCCGACGGTGTGCACCTCGTGGTAGGCGGTATCGGCGGCTTCGGCCTTGCCAGTGCGGAATGGCTGGTTGAAAAAGGCGCGCGCACCATAGCGCTCTGCTCGCGCCGGGGCGTTGCGGATGCCGAAACGCAAGCAGTGATCGACAAATGGAAGCGCCTTGGCGTTAACACCGTCATCGACGCGGTGGACGTGACCGTGGAGGCGGAGGTCGCAGCGCTTCTCACGCGCTTGCGGGCCATCGGGCCACTGAAAACGATTATCCACGCTGCCATGGTTCTGGATGATGCTTTGCTGCGCAACCTCACCCGCGAGCGCAACCGCGCCGTCATCGCCGTCAAGGCAAGCGGAGCGACGTGGCTGGATCAATTGACGCGCAACGATAACCTTGACAACTTCATCCTGTTTTCGTCGGCCACGACACTCATCGGAAATCCCGGACAGGCCAATTACGTGGCCGCCAACGGCTATCTGGAAGGACTGGCGCGGGCCCGGCGGGCAGAAGGCTTGCCAGCCTTGGCCATTGGCTTCGGTGCCATTGCGGACAGGGGCTATCTCGCCGCCAATGCGCAGGTGGGTGATGTGCTGGCCAAGAAGATCGGTAAGCTGGCGCTGACGGCCCGCACAGCGCTCAATATGGTGGAAGCCACCATGCGAGCCACCTCCCATGACGTGGAAGAGGGCCGTGACGCGGAAGATGGCGTGGTGATGATTTCGGAACTCGACTGGAACGCCGCGCGCGCACTCCCGGTGGTGGGCAGCCCGTTGTTTGAGGTGATGCTGCGCGGTGCCCGTGATGTGGCGGGTGTTGACGGTGCCATCGACGTGGCGGCCATGATTGCGGGCAAATCCCAGCAGGAGGCAGAAACCGTTCTGTTTAACCTGGTTGCCGGTGAAATTGCCGGAATTTTGCGCGTTTCGCGCGAAAGCATAACGCCCGCCAAGGTGCTGAAGGATATCGGCCTCGACAGCCTGATGGCGGTGGAGCTGAACATGAACTTTCAGAAAACCACCGGCATCGAACTGCCGCTGAGCGGCATTGGCGATAGTACCACGGTAACCGATCTGGTGCGTAAGCTTTACGACCGGGTTGCCAGCCGTGAAGGTGATGAGGATTCGCCAGCGCGGGATGAAGACCGGCTGATTCAGGATATGGCGCGTCAGCATGTCGATACCGATGTGCGTCAGGTGGGTGCGGCATGACCGGCGCGCGCGAAGCCCTGCTTGCCCGTATGCGCACCATCAACCGCGATGCGCGCACAAACGATATGGAACGCGTGCAGACGACCACGCGGCCCGTGCGCACACAGATGGGCTTTGCAGACCTGCCGGACTATAAAAAAGTCATGGTGCAGCAATTGGCGGGCGAGCATTTCGGCATCGAGAATCCCTTCTACCGTGCCCATGATGTCGGCGCGGGCGCCACGACCGTAATCAACGGCCAGCCGCTGATCAATTTCTCCTCCTATGATTATCTCGACCTCAACCACCACGGCGAGGTGCTGGCGGCGGCAAGCGACGCGATGGCGCGCTATGGGATGTCGGCATCCGCCAGCCGGTTGGTGGCGGGCGAGCGGCCCCTCCACGCGGAACTGGAACGGGCACTTGCCGGGCTTTACGGCGTGGACGAAGCCGTGTGTTTCGTTAGTGGGTATCTGACGAATGTCGCCGCAATCAGTTGTCTGGTGGCCGCTCCCGATCTCGTCATCCACGACGAGTTCATCCACAACAGTGCGCTGGCGGGCATTGGTCTTTCCGGTGCAGCACGGCGTTCGTTTCGCCATAATGACGTGGCCGATCTGGAGCATATTCTCAACACGCAAAGCGGGCAGTTCCGCAATATTCTGGTGATCGTCGAGGGCGTGTATTCCATGGACGGCGACGTTACCCCGCTGCCCGACATTATCGCCCTGAAGAAAAGCTACGGTTTCTGGTTGATGGTGGATGAGGCCCATGCGCTAGGCGTGCTTGGAGAAACCGGGCGCGGCACGTTTGAGCATTTCGGCGTTGATGCCACCGATGTGGACATCTGGATGGGCACACTGTCCAAGACCACATCGAGTTGCGGCGGCTATATCGCGGGAAGCGAGGCGCTGGTTACGCTAATGAAGGCCAGAGCCGGAGGCTTCGTCTACAGCGTGGGGCTGGCCCCGGTGCTGGCAGGTGCCGCCATTGCCAGCCTTGCCGTGCTGAAACGCGAGCCGGAGCGCGTAGCCGCGCTGAAGGCCAATGGACGCCTGTTCAAGCAGACGGCGGAGGCGGCAGGGCTGGATACGGGCTTGAGTGAAGGGCTGTCGGTGGTGCCGGTGCTGGTGGGCGATTCCATGCGCGCGGTGCAGCTTTCCAATGAACTTCTGGCCCAAGGCGTCAATGCCATGCCAATCATCTACCCGGCGGTGCCGGAGGGCATGGCGCGGCTGCGGTTCTTCATCACCAGCGCGCATACGCAGGACCAAATCCACGAAACCGTGCGCTTGACGGCGGCAGCACTGGCCCGGTTGCGGGAGCAGAATTTCGGCCCCAAGGCACAGGATCTCATCGAGATTGCCGCCAGCCTGCAACAGCTTTGAGGAGCACGTGCACACGCTCACGAACACGCCTCGGCATGTCATCATTACCGGCGGTTCCAGTGGGATCGGGCTGGCTCTGGCAGCGTTGTACGGGCAGCAGGGCGCCCGCATCACCCTGATTGCCCGCTCTCCTGAACGTCTTGCACAGGCCGCTGAACGGCTGGTTGCCTCGGGTGTCGTCAATACCGCCATCGAGGCTGCGGATGTAACGGATGAGGCAGCTGTGGCAACGGCAATTACCGAAGCACAGGTACGGTTTGGGCCGTGTGATCTGCTGATCACCTCCGCAGGGCTGGTGGAACCGGCAGCGTTCGAGACGCAATCGAGCGCAGATTTCGACAGCCAGATGCAAACTAATTTTTCCGGCACTGTTTATGCGGTGCGGGCGGTTTATCCGGCTATGAAGGCGCGGCGCGCAGGCCATATCCTGATGATTTCCTCCGGGGCGGCCTTGATCGGCATCCACAGCTACAGCGCCTATTGCGCCTCGAAAGCGGCCCTCCACGGCTTTGCCGAGGCCCTGGCGACGGAAGCACGCCCTGCGGGTGTGGGTATTTCCATCTGTTGTCCACCTGATACGGATACGCCACAACTGACTGCTGAACGGCTGAAACGTCCCGTGGAGGCCGAAATGCTGATGGGTGCGGCGCGGGTGTGGACGGCGGACGCTGTAGCCCGGCGGGCGGCACGAGGGTTGGAGCGAGGTGAATTTGCCGTGTTCTGCGGGGTATCGCTGACGGCGCTCGGATATTTCGGTTCACTGGTCAAACCGGTCCTGTATTGGCTCTACAACCGCCGCCTGCTGGCGAGGAGGCCCCTTTGATGGTGGCGCGTGGCCCCGTGTGGGTGGATTCCTGTGACAAGCACAGGAATGAGGGAGGAGGGGGTGGTGGCTTTGTCTTGGAGATTCGTGGTGCAGGAAACCGTCAGGTCGGCGGAAAATTCCGCCCTGTACCCAAGACCATAGGCAAACGCAGAACTCTCCCTGCCGCCCCTCCATCTCTCCCCCCTCATTCCTGTGCTTGTCACAGGAATCCACCGACACGGGAACACTCTCCCCACCCAACCGGACACGCGCGGCCATGACCCCGGTTCTTCTCACCCTCTGCTGCTACGCCGTTGCCGCGCTCATCGTATTTGTCACAGACTCCTTTGCCTTGCCCGCCAACCGACGCAATCGGACCCAAAAACGCACGATCACCGACACGCTGGCGCGGTTGCCGATCATCGCGCTCGTCTTCCTGTTATTCTTCTCCTTTTCCTGGCGTCCGATCTATGCAGCGGCTGGAACGATCAGCTTTTTTGTGATCTTCACAGGCATCTCGCGTGCGAAATACGAGTTTATCCGGGAACCGCTGGTCTTTTCGGATATCGCGCTGGTGCTGGATGTTTTCAAACATAAGACCCTCTTCTACGCCACCCGGCTCAACCTTCTGTTCTGGGCCGTGGCACTCACCTATGTTTTCGGTGCAAGCGCGCTGTTCATGGTGTTTGAGCCGCACGTAGCCCCGATCCACGGACGTGGACTCGCTGTCGCTCTTGTTGTGCTGGTGGCGGGGGTGCCATGGCTCGCGCTGTTTTACCCGCCCTATGCCAAAGCCCTTTCCCGCAGCGCGGAACGGTTGCTCGGCTCTCTGGATGTGCTGGCCAACACGCAGCGGTTCGGTACCTTCGCGTCCGTCGTCTACCATTTTCTGGTTTGGCTTGGAAATGGCCGCGACGATCGTGTTCGGGACAGTCTCAGCGTTCCTCAAGACGTTTTTCGAGTGGACGCAAGCCAAAGAGCACCGCTGGTCATCATCTGGCAATCGGAATCCTTTATCGATTTGCGTCATTTCGGCGTTCACCTGAACCTGCCCACCATCGACTCTCTGCGCCGCCGAGCGGCGCAGTGGGGACGGCTGACCAATATCTTTGAAGGCGGCTATACGTTGCGCACGGAATTTGCCGTGCTGACCGGCCTGTCCCCGGACCAAACCCATGCAGATGCCGGATATCCCTATCTGCGCGCGGGGCATTACTCTGCCGTTGCATGGCCAACCAAACTGCAAAAGGCCGGTTGGGATACGCATTTCGTGCATCCATACGAGGCGACTTTTTTCATGCGCCACAAGGCCATGCCACAGCTTGGCTTTGCACATGTCCGTATGCTTGATGCTTTCGCCCACGACGAGACACGCGACGGTCTCTACGTTGATGACGCAACCCTGACTGACACCGTGCTGGACCTCGCAAGACACCAGACCGACGATCAACCCGCCGTCATTTTCGCGGCATCCATGGAAAACCACGGACCATGGGAGGCGGAGCGACGCCCTGGACTCACCGATCCAGTGGATATCTATAGGGACATCCTTCAGCGGTCCGATGCTGCCCTTGGCCGGTTGGTCAGCGAACTGGATGCCTTCGAGCGGCCTGTCTGGCTGGTGTTTTACGGTGACCACGCACCGCTGCTCAAAGCCTTTGCCGATCCGTTCACCGATCCCCGTACCGATTATCTCATTGTTCCATTGGGGACAGCCCGCCACCCGGACACCGTCGAACCAACGGACGAGCATCCGTGGCAACTGCTCTCCTCCCTGTTTCGCCATGCCGGTTTCATCGAGCCAGCCAATGCCGGGTGAGGGTCGCGTCTTTCTGTTCCTGCAAGGACCATCGTCGCTGTTGTTTTCGGATATTGCCGATAACCTTGCCCGGCTTGGCAATACCTGCCTGCGCATAAACCTCAATCTTGGTGATCAACTGTTCTGGCGGCGCAAGGGTGGCATGGCCTACCGGGGCAGACAAAAGGACTGGCCTGCCTTTATCAACCGATTTCTGGACGAGAACCATGTAACCGATCTGGTGCTGCTGGGGGAAGAGCGGCCCTATCACCGCGTTGCCTGCGCGGCGGCGGCCCGCAGAAACATCGATATCGCGGTGGTGGAAATGGGATATCTGCGGCCAGACTGGATTGTGCTGGAGCGCACGGGCATGTCGTCCAACTCACACTTCCCGGCCGACGCCGATCATATTCTGGCCGCCGCAAAACATCTGGAGGAGCCGGACTTCACCCGGCGCTATATCCAGACCTTTACGCGCGAAGCACTGAGCGATCTGGCCTATAACCTGCCTGCTGCGCTGGGGTGGTTTGCCTATCCGCATTATCGCTTCCACGGGCTGTATCATCCGCTGCTGGAGTATGCGGGATGGGTGCGCAAGGCTTTGCGGAAAAGACACACAGTGGTATTGGACCGGTCCGCCCCGACCTTTCTCTATCCGCTGCAATTGCAGACGGATTTCCAGCTTCGCGCGCATTCTCCTTTTGGTGATCAACAGGCTGCTATCGATCTGGTGCTGGAATCCTTTGCGCGGAGTGCGCCTGCTGATGCGATACTGATCGTCAAGCAGCATCCGCTCGATCCTGTCCTGTTCGACTGGGAAACCTATATTCACGAAAAAGCACAGGCGCTGGCCATTGCCACCCGGGTTCGCTTCGCCGATGGCGGCGCTCTGGACCCGATGATTGCGGTGAGCCGCGGCGTGGTCACGGTCAATTCCACCGTGGGGCTCACGGCCCTGCGGGCGGGCAAGCCGGTGCGGGTGCTGGGCTGCGCGGTGTTCGACGTTCCGGGGCTGACGGACCAGCAGCCGCTGGACCAGTTCTGGCAAAATCCGCTGCCGCCGGATGCGGACCTGTGTGCCGCGTTCATCCGGTTGATTGCTGCATCCATCCATGTTCGGGGCAATTTCTACTCGCGGGACGGGGTGCGGAACGCCGCGCGCGATATTGCGCTTCGGCTGCATACAAACACTGTGAATCAGCCCGGCGGCTATGTCGCCGACCTACCGCGAAAGCAACCGAAAAAATGATGGGTTATCCACACGGAAACCAAAACTTCTGGTGGTAGGCGAGGGAACAACGACAGAGGTCTAACGTTTGGGTTCACTTGATAAATGAGTAAAAGGTCTTCGCACGCATGAAGCAGAAGGATGATTGGCAGCTGACGGAGATGCTTGGATATGAGCATGGCCGGGGTGATCCGTTTGCTGCGGCCGTGCGCGCCACACGCATGGCCATGGTCATAACCGATCCCAGCCAGCCCGATAATCCCATTGTATTCGTCAACGAAGCGTTTCAGGAACTGACCGGTTACAGTCTTGATGAATGCCTCGGCCGCAACTGTCGTTTTCTACAGGGGCCGGATACGAATATGGAGGTCGTTGACCAGGTTCGCCAGTGCGTCAAGAACGGCACGGATATCGCGGTTGACCTTCTCAATTACCGCAAAGATGGAACCACATTCTGGAACGCGCTGTATCTGAGCCCGGTCAAAGGGCGGGATGGCAATATTCAATTTTACTTTGCTTCGCAACTGGATGTGAGCGAGCGCGTAGAAGCGCAGCAACAACTGATCAACCAGAAAGAAATTGTTGATCATCAGGTCAGCCGTCGCACGGCCGATCTGGAAGCTGCACTGGAAGCGCAGACCATGCTGCTGCATGAGGTTGATCACCGGGTTAAAAACAACCTGTCTGTTATCGGCTCGTTGATCCGGCTACAAATCCGCGAGGCGGATGAGCCTGCGACCCGCGCTGCGCTGCGCACCACAATGGAACGCGTCGATGCCCTGGCAGCGGTGCATCGGCGGTTGTATCAAGCCAATGACGTGCGCTACTTCGACGTTTCCTCCTTTGCACTCAATCTGGTGCAGGATGCGATCAGCACCGGGCGCGACCGGCAGATTTTTCTGAAAACCAGCGTTCAGCGGGCAGATTTGCCGTCGCAGCAGGCCGCCTCTGTGGGCCTCTTGCTGAACGAGATTCTGCTGTATCTGCTTAGCAGCCGGGTCGGGGTGCACAGTATGCACCTGTCATCGCAACACGAAGACGATGGGATCACCATCGTTCTGGCCAGTGAATCGACACTCGCCATGCAGCCGCTGGAAGCTTCGGCCATCAGCAAAACGCTCATCAAGCGACTGAGCACCCCATTGAACGCCCGCGTCGACTGGTCTGTGACCCGCACCGGCCATTCGGCAAGCGTTTACATACCGAGAAGTGAGTAACATGGTTACGCGTCCAAAACCGCCGTTGAACGTCATCGTCGTCGAAGATGAGCCTCTGATCGCGCTGGATATTGAAATGATGGTGGAAGATGCGGGACATACCGTTATTGCGGAGGCAACATCGCTCTATGACGCGGAGGCGTGGAGCAATGATCTTTCTCCACATCTGGCTTTTATCGATGTTCAACTGGCACGCCAGACCAGTGGGCTGGATGTATCCAAGCTGATACAAAAGCGCTGGCCCGATACCATCATCGTTTTCGTGACCGCCAACCCCAAAATTATTCCGGACGGATTTGACGGTGCTCATGGCGTTATTCCAAAGCCACTGTCGCGCAGTGGCTTCATGGCCGCCATGCAGTACTTACAGAAAGGCGTGTGCGACCCGCCACCCACGGTTATGCAGCCCAACAGCTTCACGGCATCGCCTGCCTTCGCGGCGACGTGGAAAGTGTAGCTATTTGATCATATCCGGCGAACACCCGTTCACCGGATATGCGGCAAACGCTATTCGTGCTTGTCCGCAAATTTGCCGATCTCGCGATCGATCAGATACAGTGCGTTCGGACCATCGCCAATCAGATTGATTTTGGCGAGGACCGCGCGGCACAGCGTGTTTTCCTCATGCTGCTCATCGACGAACCATTGCAGGAATGAGAGCGTAGCGTGATCGTTTTCAGCCCGTGTCAGGTCAACGGCGCGGTCATAGGCTTGGGTTACAGCCATTTCCTGTTCCGCCACGAGGGTAAAGAGGCCCTTGACATCGTTCGCCAAGATTTGTGGCGCGGGAAGCGCGCCGAATGTCACGGTCGCGCCGATATCGTTCATATAGCGGAACAGCTTGTGCATATGTTCCATCTCTTCCGCCGCGTGTTTCAGCAGAAAACGGGTGCAACCGTCCAGATCCCGAGCGGCGGCCCAGGCGGCGGCCTGCAGGTAGTTGTGATGGGCACGCAGTTCTCCGTTCAAGAGTTCTGTCAGTGTCGCTTCAATCTTATGGTTCGCCATAACTTGTCCTTGTAGTTCAGTTCCGCGCGCATCATTACATGCTAATGTATTGTCTTCAAGACCAATGCCTCATGTTCTATATGATTGCGCATGCAAATAAGTTGACGAAAGCTTGGTCCCGAGATATGTATGTGCATGCAAATGATTTGCTATCTGTTAGTGATCAATGGAGACAATATCGATGAACTGGTTTTATCTCGCCGTAGCAGTGATCTTTGAGATCGCCGTGGCCATTTCTGCGGGAAATGCGAAAGGCTTTACCAATCTGAAATGGACCATTGCCACGCTGGTCAGCGGCGCAATTGCTACCTTTTTCCTCAGCCTCGCACTTCTCTCCTTTGATGTGGGGGTTGGGTATGCACTTTGGACGTCGATTTCCGGTGTCGGGATTGTTGTTCTGGGCAGTTTGTTCTTCGGGCAACATCTCACGTTCCAAAAGATCCTCGGCATTCTCCTGATCATTGGCGGAGTTGTCGGCCTGCGCCTGAGCGGAGCTGCGTAGGTTCATGTTTTACAAATAGAAAGGGAAATCATGACAGACAAGACGATTGGTAACGGGCGTGCATGGGCGCAGTTGATGCTCGCGGGGCTATTTGAAGTCGGCTATGCGCTGAGCGTGGCAGGCAGCAAGGCGTTTACAGTGATGGGGTGGTCAGTCGCCGCGATCCTGTTTTTTCTCGCCACGCTTTACTTCCTCAGCGCCGCCTTACGGTTCATTGACGTGGGTATCGGTTATGCGGTCTGGGCGGGCATAGGCTCCGTTGGCGCGGCAGCGTTGGGCAGTGTGGTCCTGGATCAGCCTCTGAGTGGCACAAAGGCATTGTGGCTCGCTGTCATTATCGCCGGTGTTGTCTGGTTGAAGTTGGCCGATAGCGCGAAGCTGAAAGCTAGCCCTGCGTGAATGAACCTGGAGCATTTCCAGTGAAAACGGAGCGGTTTTCACGGTCGGACAATGCGATAAAACAGCTCTAGGCCCGCTTGGTCTACCTCACCAGCGGGCCACCTCTTGAGTTTATGCTTGCATGCCCATACATATGCACGGTGCAAACTGATGGGAGGCTTTAGGAAATGTCGGGAACGAGCGACGCTTGGTTGAACCTAACCCATGCGGTCGCCGCTGTGGAAGCGGATCTGGGGCGGTTCTTGCAAAGACAGCATGGACTTGGGCTGTCGGAACTGCGAGCACTAAAAATATTGGCGAAATCGCCAAATAACGAACTTCGCATGCAGGACTTGGCAGCGCATATGCAATTGAATCAAAGTTCGGTTTCGCGCATGGCCGAGCGTTTGGAACGTCGCGGGCTTGCGCTGCGTGACCTGTGTCCGGATGACAAGCGCGGAGTTTATACGGTTTTGACCGATGCGGGACGGGACTGTCTTTCCCGCGCCGAGGGCGATTACGACGCGGCGCTGAAAGATTTAGTAAAAACCCATCGCCTTGATGCGAATATGCTGACAATCAAACAGACGTAAACATCATTTTGTCGCAAGCGTCGTAGCGGGTTGCGTTTTTTCGCAGTTGCTTGCAAAAACCTTGGCCTACACTGCTGCAAACTGCACCAAGGGGCCAACCATGACTTCTCCAAATACCCATGTTTTGACGGTAAGCTGCCGGTCCACCCGGGGCATTGTCGCGGCCATTTCAGGCTATCTGGCCGAGAAGGGCTGCAACATCGTTGATAGTTCGCAGTTCGATGATGTCGATACCGGCAATTTCTTTATGCGCGTCACGTTCATCAGCGAAGAGAATGTGGGGGAGGAGGAGATCGAATCCGGTTTTATGCCCATCGGCGAAAAGTTCGGCATGGTCTACAAGTTTCACGATTCGGCTGAGCGCATGAAAGTGCTGCTGATGGTCTCGCGTTTTGGTCATTGCCTCAACGATTTGCTCTATCGATGGAAAATCGGCGCGCTGCCCATCGATATCGTTGGTGTGGTCTCCAATCATTTCGATTACCAGAAGGTGGTCGTCAATCATGATATTCCCTTCCACCACATTCCCGTGACGAAGGCCAACAAGGCAGAGGCTGAAGCGCGGTTGATGCAGGTGGTCGAGGAATCCAATGCCGAACTCATCGTGCTGGCTCGCTACATGCAGGTTCTGTCTGATGCCGTGTGCAAGAAAATGTCCGGGCGCATTATCAACATCCACCACTCCTTCCTGCCGTCCTTCAAAGGGGCAAACCCCTACAAGCAGGCATACCAGCGCGGGGTGAAGCTGATCGGCGCCACCGCGCACTACGTGACCGAGGATCTGGATGAAGGCCCAATCATCGAGCAGGATCTGGCCCGCATTACCCATGCGCAAAGCCCTGATGATTACGTATCCATTGGCCGGGACGTGGAGAGCCAGGTATTGGCCCGCGCAATTCACGCACACATTCACCACCGTGTGTTTATGAATGGCAACCGCACAATCGTGTTTCCCGCAAGTCCGGGAAGCCATGCTTCTGAGCGGATGGGTTGATTATCATTCAGCCGGTTTGCGGCAAAGGCCGCAAAGACGGAGGATTTTTTCAGGAACTGCGTTCAGAACGAAACATAGGTCTCTGTAGTCCAGTCATTCACTAGATAATATCGGGTGTAAGACAGCGCGGCCCAACTGGGACGCCTGTCCCCATACGCACCTGAAGGGAATTAGGAATGTCTCGTCTCACGCTCGTTGGCCTTGTTGGCAGTTACAACCGGCCTTCCAAGTCTGCGGCGCTGGTGGAAACCATTGGCCAGTTGGCTCAGAACCGGTACGGGCTTGCTACCGAGATCTATGATCTGACGGATGTTGGCCCCTCGCTCGGTCTTGCCCAGTGGCCCGATCAACTCGACGCGCAGGCAAAGAATATTGTGCAGCGCGTGGTGGATGCCGATGTGCTTGTGATCGGCTCCCCCACCTACAAAGGCAGCTATCCCGGCTTGTTCAAGCATTTTATTGACCTGCTGGATCCGCTGGCGCTGCGCGGCAAGCCGGTATTGCTGACAGCAACCGGTGGCGGCGACCGTCATGCGCTGATGGTGGAGCACCAGCTTCGCCCGCTCTTCGGCTTCTTCATGTCCCATACACTGCCAAGCGCGGTTTACGCGTCGGACCGGGATTTTGAAAATTATAAGCTGACATCGCAGCCCGCACTGGCGCGCGCGGCGCAGGCGGTAGACGAAATCGCGGCCTTTGTGCCTGTGCTGCACCGGGATGTGATTGCCGCTGAATAACGCTACAATCGATAAATGCCGTCAGCGATCCGCAGAAGGTCGCGGCTCCACAAAGAGCCATCTTCAGGGGATACGAACAATGTATGATGTTGCCATCGTCGGGTCTGGCTTTTCAGCCATTGCTGAGTCCATCCATTTTCTGCGGCTGTTGCCGCCGTCCGCCTCCATCGTTGTGGTAGGGGATGATCCGGGCTTTGGGCGCGGAACGGCCTACCGCACCGAGCTGCACGTGCACCGGCTGAATGTGGCTGCGGGCCGCATGAGCATATTTCCCGATGAGCCCGACGACTTCTGTCTGTGGCTACGCGAGCAGAACCGTGATGTGCCGCAGGACGGGTTTGCCTCCCGCGATGATTTTGGTCGCTACCTGCGAGACCGGTTGGCGGGACTGCTGCGCAACCGTGAAAATCGGCCCACACTGCATTTCATCAAGGCCAAGGCAAAAGCCTGCGATGTGTGTACGCCTGAACGCGCGGTCTTTCAGCTTGATAACGGGCGCACGCTGGAAGCGGCCAATGTGGTGCTATGTTTAGGCGTGGGCAATGCCGAGCTGCCGGTAGAACCCTCGCTTGGCGAGGAAGATGAGCGGGTGGTGCGCAACCCCTGGCGTCTCGGCTGGCTGTCGCATGTGGGGGCAACGGATCGAATCTGTATTCTTGGCTCCGGCCTGACCATGGTGGATCAGGTGCTGGCGCTGCGCGCCCATGGGCATCGCGGCCAGATCGAGGTGCTCTCACGCCGGGGGCTGGTGGCCCATCCGCATCTCGAAAGCAAGATTGAACCCGTTGCGCCGGACCTGCCGCCTTCGCGCGAGATCAGCCACATTCTCGCCGCGCTGCGCCAGACTGCGCGCACAAGCGGAAGCTGGCGCGGCGTCATGGACGGCCTGCGGCCCCTGACGCAAGGTTTGTGGCAGGATTTGTCGCGCGCGCAGCGCAGCCGGTTTCTCCGTCATGGACTGGCCTGGTGGAACATTCACCGGCACCGGCTGGCCCCGGAAGTCTCGCGCCAGCTCGAAACGCTTCTCCAGGATGGAACGCTCAACGTCCACAAAGGCTTCTTACAGACGATAGAGCCGGACGGTGAGCATCTCTCCTTAAGCTTTCGCCCGCGCGGTGCAGCGCAAAGCACCACGCTGAACGCCGATTGGGTGATCAACTGCACCGGCATGGAGCGGGCGGGCATTGCCCACTCCCCCCTGCTGCGCCAGATGCGCGACGATGGCCTGATCGCCAGTGCCGATCTGGGACTGGGCATCTGCGTGGACCGCGATTCTCGGGTGTTGAATGCCGAAAAGGAGCACCAGCCCAACCTGTTTGCGGTGGGTGCGCTGACGGCGGGACAATTCTGGGAAATTACGGCCGTGCCGGATATCCGGGTGCAGGCCAAGAAAGTGGCCGAAGCCATCTCGCACCGGATACACGCAAGCCAGGCGCTGGAGGAAACGGCGGCCTGATTGATGTTCTATCGGTTGCTGCCTGCCAGCGGCACCGCAATGTCGAAGGCTGCGCCCGGGCCATGTGAGTCGATCAGGTGAACCGTGCCGCCATGGGCACCCAGCATGGCGCGCACAATATCCAGCCCCATTCCAGTGCCGCCGCTGTCACGTCGTGTGGAAAAGAACGGCTGAAAAATGCGCTCGCGATTGGCGGCGGCAATGCCGTGGCCGTTGTCTTGAAGCGTGATGCGCAGTGTCGCGCCGTCACGCTTGGCGGTCAGTGTCAGCGTGGTTGCGCCGTGCTGCGCGGCATTGTCGGCCATATTGGTGAAAATGACACCCGCCGCTTCGCTCGACAGAGCCATGAAAACGGCCGTATCGCCTGATGCGGCAATATCAAGGGCCGGTATGCGGGTGCGCAAATGTGAGGTGATTTCGTTAAGGCTGGTGTGTCCTTGCGGGGCAGCCAGTTCGGTCTGTGCCAGTTCGCGCAGGCGGAGCAGCAGCCCATTCAGGCGGTCGGCATCGCAGATGATGTTGTCCAGAAACTGCTGTTGCTGGCTCGCCGACATAACGCCATCCTGTGCATCATCGCGCAGCAGTTCCGCTGCACCTTTGATGGCGGTCAGCGGTGATTTCAGCTCGTGCGAGACATGTGCCGCAAAGGAGCGGACGTAATCGGAATGATCGACAAGTTTCCCGGCCAGATCGAGAAAGCTTTGCGTCAGCAAAGCGATTTCCCGCGTGCCGTAGCTGTCGAGGGGGCGGATAGCGCCACGTCCGCCCCGGCTGATGGCATCTGCGCGTGCAATCAACCCATGGATGGGCGCGGTAATGGTGCGCGACAGCACATAGGCAACCAGAAGCGTGAGCAGCAGAACAGCCATGAGTGCGCAGAGTTCCGTGGTTGTCATCGGGCTGGAGCCTAATTCCACCGCCCGAAACCACACCAGCAGCAACACAGGCAGCGCCATCACGGCCAAAAGCACAACGGAGACGATCAGGGCCAGTGCTGGCCGCCATTTTAGTTTAACGCGGGGGCTGGGCTTCATGGTTGCGCGCCTGTCTGCGCCAGCTTGAACCCGATGCCGTGAACGGTGGCGATGATGCCCGTTGCGCCCGCCGCTGTCAGCTTGGCGCGGATGTTGCGGATATGGCTGTCAATGGTGCGGTCGGCCACATAGGTGTGAGCGCCATAGGCGGCTTCCATCAATTGCTCCCGGCTGAACACACGCTCCGGGCGGGCCAACAGCGTTTCCAGAATGGCAAATTCCAGCGCGGTGAAGGCGATGGCAAGGCTGTTGAAAGATACGGCCCGCCCGGCACGATCCAGCCGAAGGGACCCACAGGACAACGCATTTTTGGGCGAAATGCTGCCGTGCGACCGTTTCAGAATGGCCTTGACCCGCGCCACCAGTTCACGAGGGCTGAAGGGCTTGGTCACATAATCGTCCCCGCCGATTTCCAGCCCCAGAATGCGGTCAATTTCATCGTCGCGCGCCGACAGAAACAGGATTGGCAGGGCTGACAGCGCACGGATCTGGCGGCAGACCTCCAGCCCATCCATATCGGGCATGCCAATATCCAGCACGATCAGGTCTATGCCGCCTTTGCGAAAGGCCATCATGGCCTCGCCGCCGTTGCGCGCGGTGGTGGTTGCCATGCCGGCACGCTCCAGCGCAAAGCAGATAACGTCGCGAATATGGGGTTCGTCATCGACGACGAGAATGCGCGGCATAAGGCTGCTCCGGTTTCACTCGTCCTGTTTACGCATATGCTCATCCTGTGCAAAGGGGGCAGTGGTGGCAAGATAGGTGTTCAGTCGCTGCCTTTGCCATGTCCAGCTGCGCCAGCCGGAGACATCCCTATGAAAGTCATCGAGCAAATCCTGACGAAATGCGCGTGCGGTATCGATTGTGTCTAACGCATCGGGCGGCAAAATCGAGATGTAGCGATCCAGTGCCGGAATGGCAGATGGGCCAAGCTCGTACATGTGACCAATGTCCAGTTTACAGTTTTTGCCGCTTCGTTCCACGCAATGAGCCACATTGAAGCGGGCGATGAAGCCCGAGCGGTCAGCCAACGTATAACCGTAGATCGTCAGCGCCAGCGTCAGCGTGCTGTACGCGATTAGCCAGGTGTTGGAGCGGCGCAGGTGGATCCGCAGAGATATCAGGCCGAGGCCGACTGCCACGAGGCCCATCCAGACCGCTGCATTCAGCCGCATATGTGTCAGTGCATAGGTATCCACGTAAAGATCGAGCCGCAGGATGGAGGAGATGCACAGAAAGATGTTCTGGCAGATCCAAAGCGTCACCAGAACGCGGGCCAGTCGATTGTTCTCATCCGGACCGTCCGGGCGCAGCGCCACCAAAACAAAACCAGCAGCAAGAAGCGCCGTGACGAGCAGAGAATATGCACCACGATGGGCGTATTGCGCGTATGTCATCCCCTCCGGCAAAGCCGCGCCGCCCCAAAGATAGATGCAATCGAGTATCGTTTGTACGGCAAACAGCAGATTGAACAGCACAAGGCAGCGCACCAGCAGGCCGGACGAGTGAGTGACCTTGGTCATTGTCTTCGGTTTTCTGCGGTTCAGCAGGCGGGGCCACATAAACGCACAGGCAAGGCTGAAAATTAGCAGCCAGAACAGGATGCGACCAATTTCCAGAAAGCGCAGCAGGACATCGAAGCGAATTTCTTTCAAAATAATTTCAAAAAGTGGATTGGCTGACAGAAACAGAAGCAGAAACACGCTGGTAAACCCAACCGGCAGCAGCCAAAGCCGCACCGTCCGACGCAGCCTGGACGTGAGCACCGGGTTTGCGCGACTTTTGGGTCTTGGCATGCAGGCTTGGATCGTTCGCCATGGCAGACCGGCCACAAACCGGAACAACAGAAAGGGAAACTCGATCCACTGTCGTGGCGATAGGCCTGCCTTGATCAGTGCAGTGAACGTCACGCCGACAAGGCTGGTGATGATGGCAAGACCGGTGGTTTCCTGCAAAAGCGGCGCGCTCGCCAACAGGCAAAAGGCAAACAGGAGCGCTTCATTGACAAGCGGATAGCGACGTCGTCCTAGAAGGATGAGGGTGAGCGACAGAAAAGCGGCGAAGATGAACAGATTAAGGCCCGGCTGATACCCGAAGATCAGGAAATCCGCGATGGCCACCAACCCGAACGCAGCAGCAAAGCGCCGGGTGGTTATCGGGATTGCGGTTATTGGCTGCATGATTGGCTGTTTCCCACGGAACGCGCAATGATGGCGAGCCGCGGCGAGGGCGGTATCGGCACCGGTCGCGGACGTTCTGCCAGCCACCATCCATCGGTGCGCAGGCCGTAAGGCAGGGTTGGAACGAGGGGTGAGGGGGGTGTGTCATGTGATATGCTCATGGCGCAGGAATGCGCCGCCCGCGTGCAGATTTTGTGCAGAGCGGCTGCATGTTTTCAGGAAAATGCTCAGGGTCGGTTACCGATGGCCAATTCACCGATTGCCCGCTAGACCGAAGGCGATGCACCCATGAAATTATAGTGTTGCACAATTTCGTGCGCCCTGTTTCTCTGTGTCACCAAAGATGAGGACGCGCAAAAGCATGGCAGCACCCGATCCAGAGTATTTTGCCCACGTGCGCACCATCATGGGTATGATTCTGGGCCTCAGTCTGGCGCGGCTCGTCAATGGGTTAACCCGGTTTGTGCAGCACCCCGGCACCATCCAGATCTATCCGGTGCACATCGGCTGGGTTATCTTCATGCTGATTTCCACCGTGCATTTCTGGTGGTACGAATTCCACCTCTCGCTGGTGCGGGAGTGGACGTTTCCGATTTATTTCTTTCTGATTGTGTACACGATGAGCTTCGCGGCGCTGACCGCACTGCTGTTTCCGGACCAGATGGGCGGTTATAACGGATTTGAAGACTACTTCCACACCCGGAAAAACTGGTTTTTCGGGCTGTTGGCCATCACGACGCTTCTGGATATCGGCGATACCATGATGAAGGGAGAGGCCTATTACCAGTCGCTGGGCCGGGGCTATCCCATCCATCAGGTGGTGTTTTTTGTGCTGGCCGTCAGCGCCATGCAGATCGCCAACAAGCGGTACCAATTGGCCCTTGTGTGCTTTGCCAATATCTACCAGATCACCTGGATTCTGGACACCTATGATGTGTTGCAGTAACGATAGACGCCGCTATTCGCCAATCAGCGCCCTGCCAAATTCGCTCGCCGTGCCGCTTGAACGCTTCGCCACCATCTGTTCCAGCGTCATATTGTCCAGCACGGAGGCAATGGCGTCACGCACGTCGGTCATGGCGTGACGCACCTGACAGTCCTGCGGGTCATGACAGTCGCTGCAAGGCTCGAACGCCGTTGTACTGGCACAGCGGATAGGCGCCAGCGGACCATCCAGAATGCGCACCGCTTGGCCCACATAAATCTGCGATGCGGGACGCGACAGAGCGTAGCCGCCACCGGGGCCCTTTTTGGACCGAAGAATTCCACCTTTGCGCAGTTCCAGCAAAATGGCATCCAGAAACTTCTTGGAAATATTGTTTTGCAGCGCAACATCGCTGACGAATGCCGTTTTGCCCGGCTCCAACCGCGCAAGATGGATCAGCGCCTTCAGCCCGTACTTCCCTTTTTTCGTCAGCATGTGTGCAAGAAATCCCGTCAGTGTCAAAGGACGGCCCACCGATATCGGACAGCGGCTTGCAATTCAATGCAACAATAGACGTGAACTCTGGCGGAAGGAAGTTTCTTTCTCCAGTGAAACTATAGAATTATCTCTTGCCCAACGGACGGCGTCCCGGACTACAGTGGCAAATCGATTCCTGGCAGATGGCGTATCCGTGACAAATTCTCTCGTGCAGACCAAACCCGTGTCCCAGACAGTTGCAATCCTTGGCGGCGGCTTCAGCGGTGCCGCGGTGGCCTATCATCTGGCGCTGGGAGGGCGGGAGCACACTGATATTACCGTGTTTGAACCGCGCGAAAGCATTGGCAAAGGGCTGGCCTATGATACGGCAGACCCGTCACACCGCATCAATGTGCCCGCAACCCGCATGAGCCTGTTGCCCGACGACCCTGACCACTTTGCACGCTGGGTGGAACAGCAGGCGGTGGTGGCTGACGACCCCGATGCGGCCCGCCCCAATGGCGATGTGTATCCGCGCCGTGGTGTGTTCGGCGCCTATGTGCATGACCAGCTATCGCCCCTGCTGCAAAGCGGCGCTGTGCGCCACGCCCGCACCGAAGTCCGCAGCGTGACCAAAATCGGAGGCCCGTGGGAGGTGACAGCCAGTAATGGCGAAACCGTCATTGCCGATGTCGTGGTCATCGCAACGACGCATCCCGCACCCTCTGCGCCGCTTCGGCTGGCACAGGTGTTGGCGCAGCATCCGCGTTTTATCGCTGATCCGCTGGCGCCGGGGTGCCTTGATGTCATCCGCCCGCAGGACCGTGTTCTGATCGTGGGCAACGGATTGACGTCCGCCGATGTCATTGCCTCGCTCACGCGCCGGGGGCATACGGGCAGTCTTGTCTCCGTTTCGCGCCGGGGTTTAAGGTCGCGCGGCCACGCCCCGTTGACGCAGGAGCCGTTTGGCGACTTTCTCAACACGCCCGCAAAGACGGCGCTGGAACTGCTGGTGCGCATCCGCGCAGCGATCCGCGACGCGGGAAAGTCAGGGCTGACATGGCACGCCGTCATCGATCAGGTGCGCATAGGCGGGCAAGAGATCTGGAGCCATCTGCCCGTACACGAGCGCCGACAGGTGGTGCGCCACCTGCGACCGTACTGGGATGTGCACCGGTTTCGCATCGCGCCACAGGTGGAAGACGTGATCAACACGGCGCTTGCCGAGGGTCGGCTGCAGGTGGAGCGCGCCGGTATTGGCGCGGTGCGCACGTCCGGCGAAACCATTTTGGTAACACTGGCGGGCAGGGGTGCGCCGGTGCAGGAACTGGCGTTTGATGCGGTGGTGGTAACCACGGGTCCGGCCCACGGTCAGATTTTCGGCCAGTCCGGCTGGCTGCGCCAACTGGCAGCGGACGGCCATGTGCATCTGGACCCCACAGGCCTTGGCCTTGCGTGCAACGCACGCTCGCAGGCGCTGGATACAAAGGGCGAGCCGGACAAAAGCCTGCTGATCGCCGGACCGCTGGCGCGAGGATATTTCGGCGAGCTGATGGGGCTACCGCAGGTCAGCGAACATGCCGTGCTGGTGGCCCAAACGGTTGCGGATGCAATAAGCGATTAAGAGATTGCATGACGCACTTAGAAAAGTCCTGACCCAAAGCAGGCAGTGTCTTCTCTCGCACACGCGGCTCGATATCAAGATCAGGGACAACACCATCACCGACTATGTTTACGATCCGTCTGTGGCTGAACTGGTTCGGTGCTCGCGCTAAGATCTTTCATGACCAACTCGGACAGATCGCTCAGGATCTGGCGCTTCTCGTCACTCGCGCCCTCGTGTGGTTTGGTGTCGGCGACGCAGAGAGTGCCGACGGTCTCTCCGCTGTCGGGGTCGACCAGCGGTGCGCCGGCGTAAAAGCGCAGGCCATCGGAGGGTGTGACCAAAGGGTTATCCCGAAAGCGCGGGTCGTCTTGCAGGTCGGCCACAATCATGGTTTCCGTGCCGGTGATGGTGTGGCTGCAAAAGGCAATATCCCGGGGCACGGTCTCCGTCTCGATGCCATGGCGCCCAATCAGCGTCAAATCATGTTCTCCCACTAGAGTAATGAATCCGATGGGGCTATCCAGAAGCTTGGCCGCGCTGCGGGCAACCAGATCGAGTTGGGCGTGGTCCTTTTGTTTCTTTTGGTACAGGTCAACCACGTTCAGCCGGGCCGTTTCGTCGAACTCCGGCGGGGTTGTCTGCGATAGCTCGGGCGAGGTTGCTGACAGAACCTTGTTGCGGCCCGTCCGTTTTGCCTCATACAGCACGCGGTCGGCCTCCTGAATCAGCTTGGCCGGGTCGATCGGACTTGACGGTGGCACAGTCGAACAGCCGACGCTGATCGTCACTCGCCCGCGCTCATTGCCCGCGTGGACAATGTTCAGCCCCTCGACCGCGTCACGGACGCGCTCGCCAACCCGCTGCGCGTCGCTTTGTGAGGCACCGGGCAGGATCACGGCGATTTCCTCGCCGCCATAGCGGGCGCACAGGTCCGTGGGGCGGGCACTGCTTTCAATCGCTTGGGCAACGCGGCGCAGACAATCATCGCCCGCCTGATGGCCATAGGTGTCATTGAAACGCTTGAACCTGTCGACATCGATCAGCAACAGGGAGAGCGATTTGCCCGAAGCCGCTGCGTCGTTGCTCGCGGTTTCCAGCGCTTCATCGAAACGGCGCCGGTTGGCCAGCCCTGTCAGTCCATCGGTGTTGGCCCGGCGGGCCAGTTCGGCACTCGCGGCCTGCAGTCTGGTTTCCGCAACCTTGCGTTTGGAAATGTCGCGCAGCACGACGATAAACCCGTCATGATCCGTAATATGCCGGTATTTGCCTTCCACCCAGACATAGTGTCCATCCCGGTGGCGCAGGCGGTAGATCGCCTCCACCGGCAGGCCGGAGGCGCGCGCTTCCTGAGCCATGGATTGCACCACTGGCCAATCGTCCGGGTGAATAATATTCGCAGCACTCATGTCCACCAGATCGGCCGGGTCCATGCCCAGCATATCCCTTGATGCAGGCGAGACGTATCGGCGCACGAGATCCTGATCGAGACGGATGATCACATCGGTGGCGTGATCGGCCAGCAGCCGGTACTGCGCCTCGCTTCTGCGCGTTTCCGTCTCAGCCCGCGCGGTGCGCACAAACTCACGCCGCACCATGACAGCCAGAACGCCGGTGAGTAGACACAGGATAACGAGAATACTGCCGATAAGTGCGGCCTGCGTACGCCAGGTGGCAAAGATTTCGGAATGCGACAGCGCCACATTGATGATCAGCGGCAGCGAGCCGACGTGGACGAAGTTATAGACGCGGGTGATACCGTCAATGGCGGATACACCGGAAAATGTCCCGGAAGACTCGGACTGGAAACGCCGCACATTGTCTGTCTTCGAAAGGTCGCGCCCGATCTGGTCTGCAAGGTAGGGCATGCGCATGACAAGCGTGCCGCTCTCGGAAAACAGATTGATGGAATCCTCCGGGTTCAGCCGGGTTTTTTCGAACAGATCGCGGAAGTAGCTGAGTTTCAAGGTTCCGACCACAACACCCGCAAAGCTGCCATCCGGCGCATTGATGCGCCTGCTCAAGCCCAGCACATCGTCGTCCCCGGTCAGGCGGCGCTGGAACGGCGTGCTGATATAAAGCCCCGGTGCGTTGCCCTGCGCATGGGCCTGAAAATAGGCTCTGTCGGCGAAGTTGTCCCTGCGGTGCGGAAGTGCACCGGCATCGCGGATGACGTTGCCGGATGCATCCAGCACCAGAACGCTGGTAAAATAGGTTTCGTTGAGCGTGCCATCAAACAGGAGCGACTGCTGCAGGTCGGCAGGAAACCGGTTCAGATCCGCCTTTTCCAATCGGGTGACGATACCCGACAGCACACGATCATAGGACTGAATGCTGCCTTCGATATCCTGAGACAAAACCGCAAGCAGGTTTTGTGCCCCGGCATTGGCACTGGTCCAACTGTCACGCCGCAGTTCCACCAGCATCACAGCCGATGCGCCGCAAAACCCGATCATCAGGAATGCGATCAGGATCCAGTAACGCATCAGCTTCGACATTCGCTCTCCCAAAGCACCCATGCTTTGCACTGCGACCTAAGCCATCGGTGGGTTTTGTCCACCCCGCAAATCTTGGCATGAAAGCCACTCAACATCCATGGTTGGGTTGCGCATTGTCCCGATCGACATACATCCGGTTGTTGACGCCGGTCCATAGAAGGGAGAATGGAATGTCTGATTACAAGCTGTACTACTGGAATGTACCGTTTCGTGGCCAGTTCGTACGTGCGATCCTCGCCTACGCAGGCAAGACCTGGGAGGAGTTCGACGCAGACGCGATAACGGACCTGATGCAGGCGGAGCCTGACCGGCAGCCGGTGCCCTTCATGGGCCCGCCGGTGCTGATCGACACCGCAACGGGCTTTGCGCTATCACAAATGCCAGCCATCGCCGTTTATCTCGGTGCGCGCCACGATCTCATTCCGAAGGCAGAAGACCTGCGCGCCCTGACGGCAAAGGTTGTCAATGACGCCAATGACGTAATCGACGAAATGACGCTGGATGGCGGGCGGGAAATGTGGACCCCGGAGAACTGGGAGACATTCCAGCCACGATTGCAGCGCTGGATGCTGATGTGGGAGGCGATGCTGACGCATAACAACGCGCATGGCCAGGATGCGTTCTTGCTTGGCACAGACACGGCCGGGGTTGCGGATATTGTCACCAGCACGCTCTGGTCGACGCTCGGCGACCATTTCCCATCAATCGGCAAAATGCTCGAAGACGTGGCGCCGCGCACGGCACGCTTAAGCAAACGGTTGCAGGAAACACCCGCTTTACACGCGTTGAAGGAAGCATCGGACCGTGCCTACGGCGGGTCCTTTTGTGGTGGCGAAATTGAAAAATCGCTGCGTGCCGTTGCGGGCGGCTGATGGTGCCGGGAACATCTGCTGACGGCCGCTCGTTTCGGCTTGCCAAAAAAGGAGAGACGCCATGCCGCATCTGGAGACTGACGATCTGAGCATCGCATACGAGGATATGGGTAAGCCGGATGGGGATCCGGTGCTTTTTCTCCACGGTTGGCCTGACGACGCATCCACTTGGGACAACGTGGCAGAACGACTTCAGAGCGAGCCGCTCCGTCTGATCATCCCCACCTTGCGCGGTTTTGGCCAGACGGTGTTCCGCAATGCTGAGACGCCCCGAACGGCCAATAGCGGCATTCTGGCGCTGGACGCGATAGCGCTGATGGATGGCCTCGGCATAGACCGGTTTTCGGTCGTGGGTCACGATTGGGGTTCAAACATTGCCGAAGCGCTGGCGGTTGGCTGGCCGGACCGGGTGCAGCGCATGGCGCTTCTCGCCAGTCCACCGCGGCTCGGCGGGGCGAAAACCTCCCCGTTCTGGCACGCGCAGTTGCAGTGGTATCACTGGTTTATGGCGACTGATCGCGGTGCTGAAGCGGTTGCAAATGACCCGAAAGAATTTGCGCATATCCACTGGACGAACTGGAGCCCGGACGGCTGGTTTGACGAGGCAACGTTCAATGCAGTGGCAAAATCGTTCGAAAACCCCGATTGGGTGCCAGTCACGTTGCACAGCTATCGGGCCCGGTGGGACGAGGCCGAGCCCGACCCGCGCAGCCAGTGGCTGGAAACGCGCATAGAGGACACCAAGACACTGGCGCTTCCCGTCCTCTATTTTCAGGGACGAGAGGACGGGGTTAATCCGCCAGCGGTTTCGCAGAACGTGTCGGAGAAATTTTCCGGACCGTTCAGCCGCATCCTGCTGCAAAATGTCGGGCATTTCCCGCAGCGCGAGGACCCCGAAACGGTGAGCAAGGAATTGAAGCTGTTTCTCACCCGATGAAGACGCTTATTCGATCAACCCGATCATGGGGCCAAACCCGCCATGCCAGGAGATGTCGTTCAGGTTCATCTTCGGGCTGAAGATGCCCGAACCATTGCCGCCATCGAAGAACAGCGCGTTCGGGCATTGCAGGTGGTCACGGAACAGGCGGGCAAAGGTGTGAAAATTCACCTTGTCACGGCTGATGGCAAAACGGACCTGACCCCCGGCACACACACCCACGCCGCTGCGATAGGTGCGATCGGTCGACCCCGCTATAAAGGCGGGATGAAGCCTGTTGCGGATGACAAGCATGGGACCGGACTGGGTCGCGAATGTCACGTCTGGTGCGGCTTTTGCAAATGCATCTGTTGGCAGAATACCAGCGCCATCTTTTCCAAGATAAAAAATACCATTCGGCTTTTTGTAGAAGTTCGGTATCTGGCCCGCGCTGCCTTTCAAGGTTTTGGTATCGGCGGAAACGAGCTGTTTACCGCCTTCGACATAGAGGCCAATGGGTGAAAAATCCGGCTTGTACATGCCTGCATTCATCGCAAAGGTCAGTGACTTCTGTTCAACCTTGACCGCCTCGGCAACGGCGAAAAAGGTGCGATAGGGTTTGTCGTTGGCATCTTTCCAGAACAGCCGAAGATCTGCCTTCACCGGATCAGCCGTACAGACAACATAGTTGGTCTGCTCAAACACGTCCGGCACGCAGCTCTGCGCGGCAGCGGTCTGGCGACCGAGCAACACGGCGCTCAGCGTGATTGCCATAGCGATGAAGCGGCGGTTCATAACGATCATTCCTGTTTCCCATCTTCTCAAACATCGCCATCATACCTATCATAGACGGGATGGTTTCAATGGTGAACACACAGACATTTGACCGCGCGCTGGCCGCGTTTCCGGATGGCACCTGTGAAGGTGTCTTCAACGCACAACGGTGGGGCGCGACGGTGAAGCGCTCAGCCGACCACAAACGAATGTGGCTGTATGCAGAGGATCTGTCCGGCACGGATATCGTCAGCTTCAACCTCTACCGACTGACGTCCGGCGTCGAAATCAAGCCCTGTGAAATGTCCCTGGACACGGTCATCGCCTTTGTACTCGGTTTTCGCATGGACGATGCAGTCACAACCGGCGATCGCTAAAGTCACATCGAGAATGAA
Source organism: Rhizobium sp. CFBP 8762 (assembly GCF_014841565.1). Lineage (GTDB taxonomy): Bacteria > Pseudomonadota > Alphaproteobacteria > Rhizobiales > Rhizobiaceae > CFBP-8762. Next base: position 583,005 of record NZ_JACYUD010000002.1, on the reverse strand, counting down.
AAAAGGCGGCATTTGCGCCGCCTGAAACATTAAAGTTCTGTTCAATCAGACGGAGTCTATCAGTGCCATCCGTTGTTGCTTTCAGGTGATAACATGTCAGCCCTCGTTTTTACCTGGGCGAACGAGACTTTAGCGCTCTGCGTCCCATCCAACGTACTGGTCTACATTCTTTTTTGTCACGAGCGTGGTGTCTAGCAATGTAATCTCTTGATCCGGCTGCTTGCCATTCAGAAGATCAACGGCCTTTTCAGCCGCTTGCTTGGCCATTCCATAGGGGTCTTGGGACGATGATGAAACGATCAGGCTGGTGCCGCTTTTCAGTGAAGCAACAATATCCGGACTGCCATCTACAGCCGAGATAATCATTTCTGAGCGATTAAGTTGCTTGGCTGCGATATCGGCGCCGATGGCGGTCGGGTCGTTTGCGCCAAACACGGCGTCTATTTTTTCAAACCGTGTCAGCAGGGCCTGCATGACCGCCAGCCCGCCTTCGCGTGATGCCTTGCCATCCTGATTGTCAGACAGAATTTTAATGTCGGGATATTTTTCGAAAGCCTGCTTGCAGCCTTTGACCCGGTCTATGATCGATGAGACCGGTGGCCCGTTGATGATCACCACATCGCTCTTACCCTTCAGGCGTTCAGCCAGATCGGTACAGGCGAGTTCTCCGGCCTGAACATTGTTCGTCATGACGGTGAGATTTGAGCCCGCTGCCGATACGTCCATCGCGGCCACAATTGCACCCGCCGCCTTCGCCTTTTCCACGAACGGTTTGACCGCAACTGCGTCGACCGCGTTTAGCATGACGATCTGCGCGCCGCTGGCAATAAAACTGTCGATCTGCGAGGCCTGCTTGTTCAAATCATAATCAGCACCGACGACCGTGACACGGACATCTGCGTTCTTTGCCTTTAATCCGTCCTCTGCCCCTTTGATCAACGGGACGAAAAAGGGGTTGCCGAGGGTGCCGACCGTTATTCCGGCTGTCGTTAGATTGTCTGCGGCGCAAACAAGCGTGGGCATACTCAGTGCAACACATGCGGCAAGTCGTGCGAACGTTTTCATGGTATCTCCTCCTCGTGGTGAACGGGCAGCCGAACAATCCACCTCTCTGTTCAACTGCCCGCTTCGGCTTCGATGTCGCCGGTTGGGTTTAGTCGTTGAACGTTACATTGCGTGTCAGCTTGGCAATCTGCGCCAGCGTATCGACCCCGGACTGGCGATCACGCTGCCAGATATTGCGGCCTACAATAACCCCGCGTGCGCCGCCGCGCAGGGTCTGGGCAACCGCGTCCACGGTCTCCGATGGCGGGCCGGACAGCGGACCACCGGCAATGACCAAAGGCACTTTCAGCTCGTCCGCCAGTCGCTTGGTGCGCTCCTCGCCCGGGAAAGCGATCTTGATAATATGGGCACCGAGGTCGTAGGCGATGCGTGCAACCTTCTCTTCCTCTTCAATGACCTCCTGCGTGCGCGGCGCTCCCATGATAACGGGTTCAAGAACCAGCGGAATGTCCCAGCGATCGCAAGAAGCGACGACACGGCCCACGCGGGCGCACATTTTCACGCGCTCTTCTCGCGACATGTTCCAGGGAAACAGCATTTTAACCGCATCGACACCCATGCGAACCGCTTCCTCGACAGAGGTGATGAGGTCATGCGACCCGCCGCCATCAAGTTCACGGTAATCATTGTAGGTATCAATCGTTAGAACCCGCGTCAGGTGCGGGTGGGCTGCAAAGAACGATTCGGTCTGTTTGACCTGACCGGGGGTCATCATGAATCCGGTGACGTCGTTGTCCGCCCATGCCGCGAATGGGGCAGACGGCGTTTCAAGGCCTTCGATACGATCGAAAATCAGGCCGTGATCAACCGGCATAATGATCGCCGCGCGATGGCTCGGCAAGGTACGACGAAGGCGATATTCCATCGACATAATATTTTTCCTGTTGTTTTCGGCAGCGTTATCCACCGTTCCGTGTTCTCCACCCCAGTCCTGTCGCGTTGTACGTACAAGACGGACGAATGTTATTTACGGTGCCGCGCTGACGGGTGTCAAGGAGAAACTGGAAAACGCTCGCAGGTGGTGGGCCGGCGCGGTGGGCCAGCCTTTCAGCTGCTGTGCAGAACAGAGGGTATGATGGAAGAAACGGAGGCCTACATCAGGGCGATGCTGGACGAGGTTGCTACTCAACGGTGCCGGATGGCTGGCTTGCGTCGGCGGAGGCTTCCGCGTCTACCGAGATGGTCACGACGTCGCTTCGGACGAAGGACTGATAAAAGTCAAAGACCCGTCCGGCCTCTGAGCGCGAGGTGGACTGTACAAACAGAACAGGGGCACCTTTCGACAGACCCAGCATTTTGGCCGTATCGGCTGGTGCACCGATCGCAGCCACCTCTCGTCGCGCAGCGTAGATGGAAAACCCACCTTCGTTCAGCGTCTGGTTCAGCGATGCCGTTCCCTCCAGTACCGGCTTGCCCACGAGCGTAGAGCCGACATCGGACGGGAGATAATTGATGGAATGCATGGCTGCTTTTCCGTCGATATGGCGGATTCGTTCAATGACGAAACCGCTTTCCCCCTTGGAAATTTTCAAGGCTTCGGCGGCGACATCCGGCAGCACTTCAAACCCGCTTCGCACCACCGAGGTTTCGATGAAACGGTCGGGCGAATGTGCACCGGTTTCCAGAAAACCTTGCGTTACCTGCAATTTCCATTGATTATCCGTCGGGTCGGAAACAAATGCACCGCGTCTTGGCACGATGCGGATCAGGCGCTGGTGCTCCAGCACACGCAACGTTTCCCGCACCGTTGATCGCGCAAGGTCGAAGGATCGGCAAAGTTCTGTTTCACCGGGGACGCGGTCGCCTATCTTGTAGGTGCCAGTTCGAATATGTCCTTCAATGATCCGGGCAAGTTGCAGATAGTAGGGCTCCGCCGACGTCCGATCGATGTTTTGCATACGCACTCTCATTTGTGTCCGCACGAAACCTACACCAATTGACGTGCGGTCGTCTACGGAGGGATCGCTACCAATGGGGTTGCTCCAGTTTAAACCACAAAGGCATTGACGAAGGCTCGCCAGTTCTGTACGTACAGATCATACAGTATGAGCTTCTGGGTGGAGTGAGAGGCTTGTCTGTGGGTAGGGTGCGCAAGAGCCACCATTGACCTGTCTGACAATTGTGTCGGATCGTTTTGGGAGAGGACGTTTCATGCCTAAGTTGAAGTGGCGACTGGCTTATTCCAGCGCACCTGTAAGCACGCTTGCACTGTCATGTCTGCTTGGCCTGTTTGCCGCACAGCCCGGCTATGCGGAGGAGGTAACGCTGACGGTTGCGCTGGCGGCCAATCCACAGATGGAAACCGCAGCAAAGCTGATCGATAATTTCTACACCAAATATCCGGATATCAAGGTCAAATTCCAGACCTTACCGGAAAACCAGCTGCGCCCGACGGTTCTGAAAGACGTCGCGACGAAATCCGGTCAGTTCGATGTTGTGATGATCGGAGCCTATGAGGTGCCGCTCTGGGCGCAGAAGGGTTGGATCACCAATCTCAGCAAGGAATTTGTGGCCGATGATGCCGCTTGGAAGGCCGATGATCTTTTGACCCCGATCCGCGATCTGGTGTCCTATGAAGGCGATATGTTTGCGACACCATTCTACGGGTCGTCATCCTTTATGTTCTACCGCAAGGACCTATTTCAAAAAGCCGGGTTAACCATGCCGGAGCAGCCGACATGGGATCAAGTGGCGGATTTCGCTGCAAAGCTTGATGATGATGCCAATGCGGTTTCCGGCATTTGCCTGCGCGGTATTCCCGGCTGGGGCCAAAGCCTGGCCCCGCTTACAACCGTCATCAACACCTATGGCGGTCGATGGTTCAATGAGAGCTGGGAGCCGCAACTCAGCTCTGAAAAAAGCAAGGCCGCCATCAACTTCTACGTCAATCTGCTGAAAGAACACGGGCAACAGGATGCGGCCAAGGACGGCTGGCAGGAGTGCCTGCAACTCTTTACGCAGGGCAAGACGGCCATGTGGTACGACGATACGGTCTTTGCCGGACCTGTGATCGATCAGGCCAATGCCGAGGTGAAGGGCAATGTCGGCTTTGCGCTGGCTCCGGTCAAGGAAAAGCCCGGCTCGGGCTGGCTCTGGGCATGGGGGCTATCCATTCCCACAACCAGCAAGCATCAGGATGCGGCCTGGAAACTGATTTCCTGGCTAACCAGTGAAGACTACATCAAGCTTGCGGGCGAAAAGGCAGGCTGGGGCACGGTTCCCCCGGGTTCGCGCCAGTCCACCTACAAGCTGGCGGAGTATGCGGCTGCGACGAAAGACTATGCGGACCTGACATTGAAGTCGATCAACGCGGCCAATCCCCTGAAACCAACGGTCGATCCGGTGCCCTATACGGGCGTGCAATATGTGACGATCCCGGAGTTCGAGCAGATCGGGGACTTTACGTCCCAGCAACTGGCAGGCGCCATCAGCGGCCAGATGAGTGCGGATGAAGCGATCGCAGCCAGTGAAACCAAGATCCGCGAGATCATGGAAGACGCAGGCTACATCAAGTAACGGCGCAGATGACGGGTCGCTGTTCCTGGCGGCCCGTTGCCAATTCGTGGCATATTTCATGCGGATGATTATTCATGACATCAGTTACGCACTCACGCGGTCCCCAAACCACGCGTGCCCGCGCAGGTTTTACCAAGGGTTGGTGGGACCGCCTTCCCTTGCTTCCGGCGCTTGTTTTCGTGCTTCTCGTCACCCAGTTGCCGTTTGTCATTACGCTCTATTACAGTCTCCAACGCTGGAATCTGGTTTCAACCAATCCCCCACGGTTCGTGTGGTTCAGGAACTTCGTCAATGCAGCCTCTGATGTCACCTTTCTCAAAGCAGTGGCGAATACGGGCATTATGACGCTGTCCATCGTTGTTGCGTCGGTGGTCGTCGGCGGTCTGCTGGCTGCTGGCCTGAACCGCGACTTTCGCGGACGCACCATCGCACGGACTCTGGCCATTACGCCGTTTTTCATCATGCCGGTGGCCGCCGCCCTGTTCTGGAAAACCGGCGTCTATGATCCGACATTCGGTATTCTCGGCTGGATCACGGATGAGATGGGCATCGGGCGCATCAACTGGATCAGCCAGTATCCCAAACTGACAATCATCATCATTACCACATGGCAGTGGTCGGCCTTTGCGCTGCTCATCCTTCTGGCCGGAATGCAGTCCTTCCCCACGGAAGTCGCCGAAGCTGCGGAGGTCGACGGTGCCAACCGGTTTTACACGTTTCGCCGTTTGATGTTGCCGCATTTAAGGCCCTTCATAGAGCTGACAGCCCTTCTTGTTGCGATGTATGTGCTGGAAAATTTCGCTGCCATTGCGATTTTGACCAATGGCGGCCCGGCCTATGCAACCACCAACCTGTCCTACTACGTCTATCTTGAGGCGTTTAGTGCGTTTGATCTTGGTCGTGCATCGGCATTCGGAATGATTTCGCTCGCTTTGGCCATGGCACTGACCATCCCCATGCTGCGGGTGGTCTCGGGCATTTTCAAGGAAGGAGGACGCGCATGAACCGCCGTCGCGCCAGCGCACTCGATCCGCTGCTGACCCTTCTGACCTGGATTGGAACACTGATCATGTTTTTGCCGATTGCCTGGATGATCCTGACGAGCTTCAAGACCGAGGAGGATGCGGTCAGCTATCCGCCAAAATTGTTCTTTACCCCGACACTTGATCACTATCGCCGCATTTTTGAAAATGATTTCGTGTCGTTTGCCACGGTATCCGTGCTGGTGACGGTGGTCTCCACCTTGATTGTCATTCTGCTGGCCGTTCCGGCCGCCTTCGCGCTAACCGTGCGACCGGTGCCCAAGTGGCGGGATATCCTGTTTTTCTTCATATCCACCAAGATGATGCCGATTGCGGCTGGTATTGTGCCCATTTACCTTGTAGCGCGCACCTTTGATCTGCTGAACACATCTGCGGTGCTCATCATCGTTTACACGTCGATGAATTTGCCGTTGGCAATCTGGATGATCCGGTCCTTCATGGTGGAAATCCCGCGCGACGTGTTTGACGCTGTTGCGGTTGATGGGGCAGGGCGCGTGCGGGAAATGGTTCAGATCATCGTCCCGTTGATCAAGCCGGGTCTGGCCTCCACGGCGTTGCTGTGTGCCATCTTTTCATGGAACGAGTTCTTTCTGGCCGTCAATTTGACGACAACGGTCAGCACCTTGCCTGTTTTCCTGCAGAAATTTCTGAGCTTCGGCAAACTCTACACGGCGCAGGTTGCAGCCGTTGCGACCCTCATCAACATTCCTGTCGTGGTGGCGGGCTGGTTGGCCCAGAAAAGCTTGACGCGCGGTCTGACATTTGGAGCAGTAAAATGATTATGGACAGTTTGTTTGGTGGCGCGCCAAAAGGAACAATGAAAGCCGTTCGGATCACGCAAAATCATCAGATCAGCGTTATTGAAACGACCGTGCCCGCAGTGGCCGCCGATGAGGTGCTGATCAAACCAACCTGCTGCGGAATTTGCGGCACGGACCTCCATATTTTGAAACACGGTTTCGTCGGAACAAACTACCCGGTTACACCGGGCCATGAATTTGCCGGGCATATCGTGGCTGCCGGTCGCTTAGTGCGCACTGTCAAAGTGGGGGATTTTGTAGCGGTCGATCCAAATGTGGTGTGCGGTACATGCCGCTGGTGCAAGGCTGGCAGGCCAAACCTTTGCCTGCATCTGACGCCAATCGGTGTAGGACGGGCTGGGGCGGCCGCGGAATACGTGGCAGTGCCAGCGCGAAACGCGTTTCCAGTCAATGAATCCATCGGTTCGGATGTGGCAGCCCTCATTGAACCGCTGGCCTGTGCGCTCCATGCGGTGGACTCCGCGCAGGGCATCCGGGACCGACAGGTTCTGGTGCTGGGCGGCGGGACGATGGGCCTGCTCATTGCGATTGCTGCCAAACACGCCGGTGCTGGACATGTGACCCTTGCCGACCCCGCCAGTGCCAAACTGGATATTGCCAGGGGTGTGGGTGTGGACGCAGCTGTGCAACCGGGCAACCTTGGGCAGGAGGGGCAGCAGCGCTTCGATGTTGTCTTCGAGGCCGCAGGTGTTGCATCCGCGCTGGAGCAAGGGCTTCAACTGGTAGAAAAAACTGGGGTTTATGTTCAGGTCGGTGTGCATGACGAACACGCGCAGGCGTCGTTCACGCCATTCAAACTTTATGAGCAGGAATTTCGCTTCATTGGATCCAATTCCTGTGCCGACAAGTTCAGCGCTGCCGTGGACCTCATGCCGGATATCCGTGACAAAGCGCAGCGCCTGATTGGCGAAAGTTTTCCGGTGTGGAGTTTTGATACGGCGGTGCAGAACATGCAGGCGGGGCGGTCGATTAAAACACAGCTGCGCTTTTCCTAAAGCGCTTTGATCCCTTTATTTGAAGCATAATTTTTCGATCCTTGTTTTGCTCCGATCGAATTGTGCTCTAGGCAGGAGATGATCGAATGCACGTATGTGGCGTCGATATCGGATCGACCAATCTGAAAGTCGCCATCGTTGATGCCGCCGGTTTCGTTGTGTGGACAAAGGCGGTGCCGACACCACGCATGTCGCAGGACCGCAACGCAACTGTTGACGCAGGCGAGCTCCTCCGCACAATAGAAGATCTGATGATCGAGGGCTGGCGGGTCTCGTGTGCAGGCCTGCCACTTCAGGCTATCACAACCACCGGCGTGGGCGAAGACGGCATTTTTATCAACCGGACGCTGACCCCGCTGGGACCGGCCATAGCCTGGTATGATCGGCGTGCGTTCAGTGAGGCGGCAGAAATACGCGCAAGCGCCGCCGCCACGCCCCTCGCCGGTATGGAGATGGATGATACCCGCACAGGCGCAAAATGGCTGTGGCTCAGTCGCCATCAGCCAGACCTGTTCACCTCGGCTTACAAGTGGGTCGCGCTGACGGACTATCCCTGCGTTGTCTGGTCTGGCGAACCGTTCATGAGTGAATCGCTGGCATCGCGCACCGGTTGCTACGATGTGGCCAAGCGCATGTGGATCGCTGACCTGCTCGCCCTGTGCGGTTCACCCGCGCTGCCACCGGTGCGCCATGCGGGCGATTGTGTTGGCACCATGCGCACTGGCCGCCTGACGGCTGCGGGCGTTGCAAGCCCCCGAACGCTCCTTGTTGCCGGGGGACATGACCATCCTGTCGCCGCAGCGCTCATCCAGAGGATCGATCCGTCCGCACGGGTGGATTCCATTGGAACGGCCAATGTCATTTACGGTGAAACGTCGTCATTCGACCTTGACCGGTTTGATCCGTATCTGGCTTTCATGGTGCCCGTGCGGGCCGCAGCCGGTCTTGCTTGTCTTGGCGTTTACGAGTTCTCATCGGCAGTTCAGGCTCTTCAATCCAAGGGCACGGATATTCGCGCCACTCTGGCGCTTTCGCGCATACCGGGCGAACCAATGTCGCATCTGACCAATGCCCGCTCCGTTCTGGAAATGGCGGGTATGACCGCCCGGCGCATGTTTGATCACATGCGGCTGGCTGGCGTGCCGGATGGAGACATCTATGCCACGGGGGGATGGAGCCGTTCACGTAGTCTGCTTGAACTTCGGGCCAGCATCTTCGGCGAGCCCATCAAAGTTTTGAGTCTCGATGAACCCGCCGTGGTGGGTGCGGCCCTGCTGGCGGCGGAAGCGCTGCCGCAGGGCGTCAATTTCCTCAGCGCAATCACGACACACACTGCCGATCCGGACCCGCGTTGGGCGGAAATCTACGAACAGCACTACCAGACCGCTTTACATCGCCTCAACCCGCCAGATCGATTGATACCAACTGCACCAACCCAAGGAAGCCAGCCATGTCCGTGATCGCAATCGAAAACCTGAACAAATCCTTTGGTGCCTTCAACGCCGTCGATAATCTGGACCTGACTACGGAAGACGGTGAGTTCGTCGTGCTGGTGGGTCCATCCGGCTGCGGCAAAACCACGACCATGCGCATGATAGCAGGTCTGGAAAGCTCCACATCCGGCACAATCCGCATCGACGGGGAAAGCGTGACGGACCAAAGCCCGTCCGAGCGGGATGTGGCAATGGTGTTCCAGAACTACGCGCTTTACCCGCATCTGACTGTGTACGAGAACATGGCGTTCTGCCTTAAGGTCAGGAAATGGTCGAAAGACGAGATCGATACGCAGGTTCGCAAAACAGCCAAGGCGCTGGATATTGAGGCGCTGCTCGAGCGCAAGCCGTCTGCGCTGTCGGGCGGCCAGCGTCAGCGTGTGGCGCTTGGTCGTGCCATTGTACGCGAGCCCCGTGTGTTTTTGATGGATGAACCCCTGTCCAATCTGGACGCGAAGCTGCGCATCGAAATGCGGGCGGAGATCGTCAAGCTCTGCCGCCGTCTCAAGATTACGACATTCTATGTAACTCACGACCAGCTGGAAGCGCTGACCATGGGACACCGGATTGTGGTGATGAAGGGGGGCATTGCCCAGCAGATCGACACGCCACAAAATATTTATGATACCCCGGTCAACACGTTTGTTGCCGGGTTTATCGGAAGCCCGCCGATGAACTTCCTGAACGCTACAATCGAAAATGGCACGCTTGTCGCCCCCGGCTTCAATCTGGTGCCAAACGGCCCCGTCGGCACGGCCATCGGTCACCGGACGGGCACGGTCATTGCAGGCGTTCGGCCCGAACATCTGGCACCCCGGCCTGCCGCCGTTCCGAACACACCTGGTACAATCTGGGGATGTATCGAACTTATTGAGCCACTCGGCTCTCAGATTATGATACAGGTATCGGTGGGCGGTCATTTGATCTCCGCCCAGTTTGAGCGAGGGCCGGAGGTGGCCGTGGGAAAAGACATCGTGCTGGTGCATCGGCCTGATGCACTTCATGCCTTTGATAGCGTAAGCGAGCGTTCTGTGCTTGCGCCTGCCAATTGACTGTAAGGGAGACCCTATGAAAAAGCTGATCAACGATCCCTCTACCGTGGTTCGCGATATGTTGGAGGGCGTGGTCGCACTCTCCCCGGCCACCATTTTGCTCGCCGACGAAAACGTCGTGATACGGGCCGATCTTCCACCGGTGGATCAACGCAGGGTTGCGGTTCTTTCCGGTGGTGGCAGCGGCCATGAACCGGCCCATGCGGGCTATGTGGGCCATGGGCTGCTGACAGCAGCCGTCGCTGGCGATGTGTTCACATCGCCCAGCACGGATGCGGTGCTGGCTGGCATCCGCGCTGTCGCCGGACCTGCCGGGGCGCTGGTCATCGTCAAGAATTATACGGGAGACCGGCTTAATTTCGGCTTAGCTGCCGAGCTTGCCCGGGCGGAGGGTATTCCGGTTGAAATCGTCGTCGTCGCCGACGATGTGGCGCTGAAGGATACCGTTCCTGTCGAGCGGCGGCGTGGCATTGCCGGAACCATTCTGGTGCACAAGCTGGCCGGTGCGGCTGCGGAGCAAGGCCTGCCGCTCTCCGAGGTGGCGCGCATCGCGCGTTCGGCTGCCGATCGTCTTGCCTCGATGGGCATCGCTCTGGGGTCTTGCACCCTCCCGGCCGTCGGCAAACCCGGCTTCGTTCTGGGCGAGGATGAAATCGAAGTTGGGCTGGGTATTCACGGAGAGCAGGGCGTGCGGCGCATGCCGCTCGCGTCCGCAGAACACCTCACCTCGCTTATCGTCGATACGATCAAGGCGGATGGGAAGGTCAAGAGCGGCGATCGGGTTGTTCTGCTGATCAACGGGCTTGGGTCTACGCCCCCGATGGAACTGTCGATCGTCGCCCGATCTGCCGTGACGGTGCTGGAGGACGCAGGCGTGACTGTTGAACGGGCCTGGGCCGGAACATTTTTATCTGCGCTGGATATGCCGGGCTTTTCTCTGTCTGTCCTGCCAGTGTCGGACTCAGATCTTGCCTTGATCGATTCCACAACCGACGCAACCGCCTGGCCACGCGGCGGGTCCGTCAACCGCAACCGTGTGACCGCGTCTGACGCGGTCCGCAAAACGGACACTGTTTCCAAGCGGACGACGCCAGCAGGCACACATCTGCACAGCGTTGTTCAGGAAATCGCGAGAGCGTTGATGGATGCCGAGAAGCGTCTGACGGACCTCGACAGCGTTGCCGGGGATGGTGACCTCGGAACAAGCATGACGCGCGGTGCCGAAGCGGTGTTGGCGTTGCCGGCACAGGACTTTCCCGATGTGGGCAGTGGCCTGATGGCTCTGGCAAATGCCATGCGCAAAGCCATCGGTGGCAGTTCCGGGCCGTTCTACGCTACCGGTTTGATGCGGGCCTCCCGTCACCTTGCGGGTATCGATGCGCCGACAGCCGACCAGTGTGCGCAGGCGTTTCTGGCAGCCGTTCAGGCCGTGTCAGATCTCGGCGGCGCTAAGCCTGGCGATAGAACGATGATCGACGCGCTATCTCCGGCGGCCCATACATTTGCGCAGGCGCTCGCGGACGGGCAACCGGGCGCAGTTGCCTGGCAAAAGGCGGTGGATGCGGGCATAGCGGGTGCTGAGGCGACCGCCGCCATGCGCCCTCGGCTGGGCCGCGCAAGCTATCTTGGAGATCGCGTGCTTGGGCACCCGGATGGCGGCGCGGTGGCCGTAACACTATGGCTTCAGGCCATCCGATTGCCCTGAATTTGAATGGTTGAAGCGGCTAACGCTGTCGGTGACTTCGACAGCGTTAGCAATGGTCCTTGGGTCGGTACTTGGGTCGTTTGACTATCATAAATCCCGTATTGACACCCCTTTGCACCTTTCTATCCTCGCGGCGCCTTCGTCCTGCGCATCCTGCGATACATTTAAAGAGTGCCAATGTCCTTTCCTCCGCTTGTTCTTCCCAGCCGTCCTCTGTCAGTAACAGATAATGTGATCTCCACCCCCAACGCCTATTTCTGGTCGACACCGATCCTGCTGGCGCTGGCTGTGTTTCTGTTCGTGTGGGAGGGGCCGGGCGTGCTGCGGGACTTCCAGATCAGTCGCAACCCGCTGGTGCTGGAAGAGGGCGATGTGCGGGACGGGAAATGTACGACCCGAAAGGCGGTTTTCACCGATTGTGAGGCGCGCCTTGTCTACAGTTACGACGGGAAAGATTACGATACGGAAGTCGAGGTCATGTTTGTCGATTTCCATATGGGGGACTACGAGACCGGTATCGTGATCTCCGCCGACCATCCCGAGCTGGCGACCATGAGCCTTGGTCTGGATATGCTGTGGAACCGCATCATTACGCTCAGCCTGTTTGTGTTGTTTCTGGGAGGCTTGAGTTTGGGCATGGTGTTTCTGGCCTTTCGCATCTGGCGCGTCAAAGGGCAGTTGCGAAGCCCTGCCGTTCTCACTCCGGTTCCAGTGGAACTGACTGCGTTTGACCGCAAGCGCGGCGTTCTGTCCGTCACCTACAATGACAAGATTGCGAGCGACAAAACCGGGCGCTCCGCCTACACCCGTTTCAAAGGCGGGCAGGAGCCGTTCATCGTCGGCGAGGCCGGTGGCAAGGCAGTTGGGCTGGCCGTGCGGCATGGAACCACGGCGCTGCCGGTGCTGCTGGACGACAATCTTCACCGCATCGTGCTGACAGACGCTGAGCGGGCCGCAGCACTTGCACCCTTCGCGCAAGAGCGCACAGATGACGGGCATGGGCCGGTGCTGGTCGAAGAGCAGCAGCAAACCGTTTCGCTGTGGAAGCGGCTGGGGATGGTTGTCGGCGTCCTGTTGCTGATTGTGGTGGGCGTGTTCGGCTTCTGGCTCTGGTATGTCACCAGTTCGTCCACGCAGTTCCAGTCCCCGGGCATGGATATCAACAATCTCATGCCCGCGCCGCTGAACGAATGGGGATGCGATCAACTGCAGAAGCGTTTCGGTCAGGATCGCGCACCGTTCGGCTGCGTGGCCGACGATTACACAAGCTGGAAATGACGGGGCTTAGCCCCCATCCGGCTTGACCGCAAAGGCAATATTCAGGGCGCGGTTGATGGCAGGAGCCAGAACCGACATGTGAGTTTCGTCCGCATAGACCTCGAAAGCGGTTCTCAAGCCGTCGACGGTGCCGTTCAGGCGTTCCGCCATATCGCGGGCGCGTGTAATGGTTTGCGCCAGCTTCTTTGCCTCCAGTCGCTGTGCGGCATCCTCGTTTGTGCGCTGGAACGGTGCCAGCGCATCGCCTTCATGTTCGCCAGCGGACAGGTGTAGAAAGGGCGTATTGCCCGGAGCCAGCTGGCGTTCGGCCTCGCAGTGCAGGATCTGGCAATCCTCCCAATAGATTGATGGACTGGCAGCAACAAAACGGCCAAACAGGCCGGGCCGGACAAACAAGGCAAACAGCGCAAACAGACCGCCGAAAGAGTGGCCAAACAGCGTTCTGCGCTGCGCGTCCAGCGGTGCCAGCGTTGCGAGATGCGGAAGAAACACGTCCTCGATGAAAGCCAGCAACCCGTTTGCGCCTCCGGTCGCGACCGCAGGACCATTCTCGAAAAACGGCGGATAGGCTCGCCCCGGCGGTGGCGTCAGGTCGAGCGAGCGCCGCGTCGGGTCATACCAATCCTGATCGGGGTAACCAATTGCGGCGATGACGCCCCAGCCCACATTGGTGCTTGCGGTATAGGGCGCTTGCGTGGCTTGACAGGCAACAGCAAAGGGAAACATGGCGTTTCCATCGGTCAAAACGAGCAGTGGCCAGCCCTGCGGTGGCGGCGCACCTGTTGGGATGGACAGGAAAATACGGTATGCCGCGCCGCCATTTGAGGGAGCCAGATCGAAACAGGTGGTTCCGCTGATGGAATAGGGGCGCGCTTCGTTCATGCCGGTCTCGCTTGCTGAAATGTGACGAGGCCGATCTAATCGGTCTTATCGGCACTGTCCAGTTTACGGGCGTGCGCCAAAAGTGCCGACGTCTATTCAGGCGCGTGGCAGCAGATGCAGATTTTGTTGCCATCCAGATCGCGAAAATAAGCGCCATAAAAGTGCGCGTGGTACTGAGGCCGCAAGCCGGGCTGCCCTGCGTCGGTGCCGCCGCAAGCGATGGCCATATGGTAACAACGCTGCACAAGGCTGCGACTTTCGGCCAGAAATGCGACCATGTTTCCATTTCCCGGCGCAGGGCGCTGGTCGTCGAACGGCCGGGTGATGACAAACAAGGGGCGGTCTTCTTGCGGATGTTTCCAGCCGGACCAGCGATCATCGGAGAATTTTAGAGTGAGCCCAAGGACTTCAAGGATCGGCGCGTAGAAATCCGTTGCCCGAGCGACATCTGTTACGCCGATGGTAATGTGTGAAAACATGACGAAGCCTTAAGCGTAAAGCTTGGGTTTGCCGATATGGGAAATGAGAATGCGCTGGCCGCTTTCCAGCGCCTTTACACCCGCCGCCGCAACGACTGTAGCACAGTAGCCATCCCATGCGTCAGATGCGATATCCGGAAATATTCCGGTCTGGACGAAACGGACAAAGGCAATATTTTGCAGGCGGTACGCTTCCGCGAACCGGGGGCGCCAGTCCGGAGCATAGCGTTCAGATGCCGTCATCGCGCTGTTGACGCGCGTGTGCACCGGCGTGTTGATCTCAACAGAACCGCTTTCACCAACCAGTTCGCCGCGCACATCATAACCGTAGGCCGCATTGTTGTTGATTTCGATGTTGACCAGTTGCCCACCGTCCGTTTCCAGCACCATGAACACCGGCGCACCCGCTTTCGCCGTATTGATGGCGGACGGCTGGAACACAGATATGGCACGGTAGTCGGTATCCAGAATAAACCGCGCCACGTCAAACTCGTGCGGAGCGGAATTGGTGATGGCCATTTTGCCGGTAAAGTTGGGCAGGGCTTCCACGTTGCGGTGGAAATTGTGCATCATGATCGGCTTGCCGATCAGCCCTCGAAGCAGCGCATCCTTCATCTCGCGGTAGGATGGATCAAACCGCCGCATGAAGCCCAGTTGTACCAGCCGCTGGCCGTGTGCCGTCTCGGCTTCGATGACCGAAAGGCAATCCTCGGGGCTTTGCGACAGCGGCTTTTCGCACAGCACCGGTTTGCCAGCGGCAATGGCCGCGCGCGCAAGCGGCGCATGTGTGTCATCGGGGCTGGCAATCAGGACAGCGTCCACATCATCACGGCTGATGGTCGCTAAGGGATCGGTGGAGACATCCGCCGCCGAACATGCATCAGCAACGGCGCGCGCGCGGTCCTGCGAGGCATCGCACACCACTTGAAGCACGGCTCCCGGCACGTCCTGTGCCAATATACGGGCGTGGTCCGCCCCCATAATGCCTGCGCCGATGATCGCAATTCGCACTGTCATGGCGCAAGCCCTCCCTCAAGCCTGAAAAGCAAAGCCATTAGTTTTACAAAACGGTCTGGAATATAAATTCCATTTTGTTAGAATGGTGCTGAAGTGAAGTCAAGCAAGAAAGGATGGCGCGTGAGTGAACCGCAAGCACCGGGTACGGCAAAGGAATTTGAAGATAAACTGATCGAGATATCCCTCGCATTACCAAAGAGATTGCGCCAGTGTGCGCAGTATGTGGCCGCCAATCAGGACCGCATTGCCGTGTCCACCGTGGCTGAAATGGCGGAAGGTGCGGGCGTGCAGCCTTCTGCTTTCATGCGGTTCTGTCAAATCATGGGGTTTTCCGGCTTTTCGGAAATGCAGCGGCTGTTTCGCGAATCCTATGTGGGCGGGTGGCCGGACTATACTACGCGGCTCGATCACCTGCGTGAAAAGGGTGGCGAGAGTGCTGCCGGTCTCGTGGCGGAGTTTGTGGAGGCGGGGCGCGCTTCGCTGGAAAACCTGCTGAAAACCGTGAATCCCCAAGAGCTGGACGCGGCGGTGAGCATTCTGGCAAAGGCAGAGATGATCCACATCATGGGCCTGCGGCGGTCGTTTCCAGTGGCCAGCTACCTGGCCTATGCCTTTGAAAAGATGAACGTACCCGCCATTCTGCATGATACCGTGGGCAAGCTGGACAACCGCAATGCGGTGCGCTCCGGTGATGCGGTGCTGGCCGTAACGTTTTCGCCCTACTCGGATGAAACGGTGGAGTTTATCACCGCCGCCCGCGCCCGCGATATCCCCGTGGTGGCGCTGACGGACACCACCGTCAGCCAGTTGCGCAAGCTGGGTGCAATGCTGATTTCGGTCAGTGAGGTGGATTTTGGCGCGTTCCGCTCACTCTCGGCAACGCTCTGTATTGCCATCACGCTGGCCGTGGCTGTAGGGACGAAAAAATAGATCGAATATTTCTGTTGAAATTCTTATAAATGGAATTTAAAGTCTAAAACGGTTGGTACATGTCCTGGGAGGGGAACCGTGAAGACACTCGATCTGATCACCATCGGGCGTTCGTCCGTGGATCTTTACGGCGCGCAGGTTGGCGGGCGGCTGGAGGATATGTCCTCCTTCAACAAATATATCGGCGGCTCCCCCACCAACATCGCAGCCGGCGTTGCCCGTCTCGGTCTGAAATCTGGGCTGATCACGCGCGTCGGGGCCGAGCATATGGGCCGCTTCATTCGCGAGCAGCTGGTGCGCGAAGGCGTGGACGTGCGCGGGGTGAAAACCGACCCGGCACGGCTGACCGCTCTGGTGCTGCTGGGCATTCGCGACAGCAACCAGTTTCCGCTGATCTTCTACCGCGAGAACTGCGCCGATATGGCCCTCTCGGAAGAGGATATCGACCCGGCCTACATTGCCGAGGCAGCTTGCGTCTGCGCCACGGGAACGCACCTTTCCCACCCCAGAACCGAGGCTGCTGTGCTGAAAGCGCTCAGACTGGCGCGCGAAAACGGGGCCAAAACGGCGCTCGACATCGATTACCGGCCCAATCTCTGGGGTCTCGCAGGGCACGATGCCGGGGAAAGCCGGTTCATCGAGTCGGAAAAAGTGACCGCCAAGTTGCAATCCACGCTGCATCTGTTTGACCTGATCGTCGGCACGGAAGAAGAATTCCATATTGCAGGCGGTTCCACCGATACGCTGGCGGCGCTCCGCGCCGTGCGGCAGGTCTCCTCCGCCACACTGGTGTGCAAGCGCGGGCCAATGGGCGCGGTGGTGTTTGATGGGCCTATTCCGGAGAGTTTCGATAAGGGCCAGACCGGCGAAGGATTCCCCATTGAGGTGTTCAACGTGCTGGGCGCGGGCGATGGCTTCATGGCCGGCCTGTTTCGTGGCTGGCTGACGGGCGAGGACTGGCCGACGATACTGAAATACGCCAATGCCTGCGGCGCCTTCGCGGTGTCGCGCCATGGCTGCACGCCCGCTTATCCAAGCTGGGAAGAACTGCAATATTTCTTCCGCACTGGCATTCGCAACAAGGCGCTGCGCAAGGATGAAGCGCTGGAACAGGTGCACTGGTCCACCAACCGCAAGGTGGACTGGCCGACCATGCGTGTCTTCGCATTCGATCACCGCATGCAGTTGCAGGCTATCGCAGAGGAAGCCGGGGCGGATGAGGCTGAGATCGGTCGGTTCAAGGAATTGTGCTTGCAGGTGGCGCTCACCGTATCGGGCGGGCAAACCGGCTATGGTATCTTATGTGACAACCGGCTGGGCCGGGATGCGCTTCATGCCGCCAGTGGCAGCGGCTTGTGGATCGGGCGACCGGTGGAATGGCCGGGTTCAAGGCCCTTGACGCTGGAGCCGGAAATCGGCCCGGATTTCGGTGGTCTATCGGAATGGCCGCTGGATAATGTCGTCAAGGTGCTGTGTTTCTACCACCCGGACGATACGGACGAGATGCGCGCCGAGCAGGAAGCAACCGTCACCCGCCTGTTTCACGCCGCGCGGCGCAACCGGCTGGAAATGCTGCTGGAAATCATTCCGTCCAAGGTGGCGCCCACCGATGACAACACCGTGGCTGATATTATCGAGCGCTTCTACGCCATCGGCATCTATCCTGACTGGTGGAAGCTGGAGCCGATGAAAACCCGGGCCTCCTGGGAGAACGCGTGCAATGCGGTCACGCGCAACGACCCCTATACGCGCGGCATTGTGGTGCTGGGGCTGGATGCGCCGGAGGCCGATCTGGCAGCAAGCTTCCGGCTGGCCGCCGGGTTTGATCTGGTCAAAGGCTTTGCGGTGGGTCGCACGATCTTCGGTGAGGCGGCACGCCAATGGTTTGCTGGAAGTATCGGGGATGATGCGGCGATCAGCGATATGGCGCAGCGTTACCGGCAGCTTTGCGCAATCTGGAATGAAGCGCGAGCGCAAAAAGGAGAAGCAGCGTGAACACGATCCGACTGACAGCGGCGCAGGCGTTGGTTCGCTATCTCGCCAACCAATATAACGAGGATAACGAGCCCTATTTTGCCGGGGTCTGGGCTATTTTCGGCCATGGCAATGTGGCGGGCCTTGGGGAAGCGCTGCACGGAATCCGCGATGAATTGCCGACCTTTCGCGGCCAGAACGAGCAGTCCATGGCCCATGCGGCTATCGCTTATGCGAAGCAGTTGCGGCGCAGACGAGCCATGGCGGTCAGCTCGTCCATCGGCCCCGGCGCGCTGAACATGGTGACGGCGGCGGGCGTGGCCCATGTCAACCGCCTGCCGGTGCTGTTTATTCCCGGCGATGTGTTTGCCAATCGTGGGCCAGACCCGGTGTTACAGCAGGTGGAAGATTTCGGCGATGGCACGGTCTCGGTCAATGACTGCTTCCGCCCCGTCAGCCGCTATTTTGACCGGATCATGCGGCCTGAACATCTGTTGACCGCGCTGCCGCGCGCGCTGCGCACGCTGACCGACCCCGCCGATTGCGGACCGGTAACACTGGCCTTTTGTCAGGACGTGCAGGCGGAAGCCTATGACTATCCAGTAAAATTTTTTGACAAGCGCATGTGGTATCAGCGCCGCCCGGAGCCGGATGCGCGTGAGTTGGAAGCCGCCGTCGCGGCGTTAAAGGCGGCCAGCAATCCGGTGATCGTGGCCGGTGGCGGGGTGCATTTTGCCGGTGCCACGGATACGCTGAAAGCATTCGCGGCCAAGCACCGCATTCCCGTGGTGGAAACGCAAGCCGGCAAATCCGCGCTGCCATGGGATGACGATCTCAACTTCGGCCCCGTCGGCGTGACCGGGTCTACAAGCGCCAATATCGTCTGCGAGCAGGCCGATCTCATCTTCGGCATCGGCACGCGGTTTCAGGATTTTACCACCGGCTCCTGGGCGCTGTTCAAAAACCCGGACCGGCGCATTCTGGCGCTGAACGTACAGGCCTATGACAGCACCAAGCACGATGCTCTACCGCTGACAGCGGATGCGAAAATCGGTCTGGAACGCTTGACGGCGGCGCTCGGGGACCACCGGTACAGCGAACCGGACGCGGCACTGCGCGCCGACTGGTTTGCCAAGGCCGATGCAACCACCAACCTGCCCCATGATACCAATGCGCTGCCGACCGACATGCAGGTTATCGGCGCGGTGCAGCGCTCCGCCCGCGACAATACGGTGGTGATGTGCGCGGCAGGCACCATGCCGGGCGAACTGCACCAGCTCTGGAAGGCAGGTGCGCCCCTGTCCTATCATATGGAATACGGGTTTTCCTGCATGGGCTATGAGGTGGCTGGCGGGCTTGGCATCAAGATGGCCGAGACGGACCGCGATGTCATCGTCATGGTGGGGGATGGCTCCTACATGATGATGAATTCGGAACTGGCGACCGCTGTGGGCATGGGGCTGAAGATCACGCTCGTCATCACCGACAACCGGGGCTACGGCTGCATCAACCGTTTGCAGATGGGCACCGGCGGGGCCGAGTTCAACAATCTTTATAACCATACCAATGTCAGCCCGATTGCGATTGATTTCGTCGCCCATGCGGGCTCGATGGGTGCAGACGCGGTGAAAGTTGCCACCATTGCGGACCTTGACGCAGCCCTTGCGCAGGCCCGCGACGCCACGCGCAGCACCGTCATCGTGATTGACACAGACCCTTATCCCACGCCGGAGGCCGGTGGATATTTCTGGGACGTTGCCGTTCCGGAAGTCTCAAAACGCCCGGAAGTCAACGAAGCGCGCGCCCGCTATGAAGCTCAGCTACAGGAGAGACAGTAACATGATCCTTTTCGGCACCAATCCGATTGCCTGGTCCAATGATGATGACCGTTCGCTGGGTTCCGATATCAGCCTGGAGCGCTGCCTGAATGAAACAGCCGAGATCGGTTTCGACGGAATTGAAAAGGGCCATAAATTTCCGGTAACACCGGAATCCTTGAAAGCCGTTCTTGAGCCACGAAACCTCCGGTTCGTGTCCGGCTGGCATTCGCTGAACCTGTTGACCAACAGCGTTGAGGCAGAAAAACAGGCCATGCAACCGGCTCTGGACCTGTTGAAAGCCATGGGCTCTACGGTCATCATCGTCTGCGAAACCTCCAATGCCATTCACGGCGCGGATGATCAGGCACTGGCAGACCGCCCCCGTCTGGCGAATACCCAGTGGGCGGAGTTTGGCGCAGGCGTGGAAGCGCTGGCAGACTTTGCGGCAGGTCAGGGTATCACGCTCGTCTATCATCACCACATGGGCACCGTGGTCGAAAGTGAAGAGGAAATTGACTTGCTGATGCAGCATACGGGGCCAAAAACCCACCTGCTGCTGGACACGGGTCATTGCCTGTTTGGTGGTGGTGACCCGGAGCGGGTGGCGAAGAAGTACATGCACCGCGTGGGCCATATCCACGCCAAGAACGTGCGGCCCGTGATCGCCCAACAGGTGCGCGATGAAAAACTGTCGTTTCTGGAAGGGGTACGCCGGGGTGTCTTCACGGTGCCGGGCGATAGCGAAGGCGGTGTGGACTTCGTGTCCGTGTTGAAAGTTGCCGCCGACCACAACTATTCCGGCTGGCTTGTGATCGAAGCGGAGCAGGACCCGTCTGTTCGCAATCCCCTCCAGTACCAGAGCCTTGGCCTGAAATCGCTGAAAGCCTTTGCGGCTGAAGGCGGGCTGGTGGCAGAAGGGGTGTCGGCATGACCTCGCTTCTGCGCAAACCCGTCGCAAAAACCGGCAAGGTCCATGACATAACGCCCGAAACCGCGAACTGGGGGTATGTCGGGTTCGGCCTCTACCGGCTGTCTGCAGGCGAGGCGGCCGTTGAGCCGACTGGCGATACGGAAGTCATTCTGGTTCTGGTTGAAGGCAAGGCAACGATCCGCTCCGAGGATACCGATTTCGGCGAACTGGGCGACCGGATGAGCGTGTTTGAAAAGAAGCCGCCGCACTGCGTGTATATCCCGGCGGGATCGTCCTGGTCCGCCACGGCGACGACCGATTGCGTGCTGGCAGTCTGCACCGCACCGGCAAAACCGGGACGGGAAGCGCAGATCATCGGCCCGCAGGGCATAACGCTTGCCACCCGTGGCAAGGGCGCCAATACCAGAGAGGTCTACGCCATTGCCATGGAAGACCGGGATGTGGCCGACAGCCTGCTGGTGACGGAAGTGTTTACCCCGCAGGGCAACTGGTCCTCCTACCCGCCGCACCGGCATGACGAGGACAACTTCCCCGACATGACCTATCTGGAAGAAACCTATTACCATCGGCTGAATCCGGCGCAGGGCTTTGGTTTTCAGCGCGTATTTACCGACGACGGTTCGCTGGATGAAACCATGGCGGTGTCGGATGGCGACGTGGTGCTGGTCCCAAAAGGACACCACCCCTGCGGCGCACCCTATGGCTATGAGATGTATTATCTGAACGTCATGGCCGGACCGCTGCGCAAATGGCGATTTCAGAACCACCCCGATCACGACTGGATATTCCAGCGCGACCGGCAGGAATAATATTTTCGTTCCATTTTGGGTGCCTGTGTCGCCGGAAATAAACAAATTCAATTGACGCCGCCTATTAGTTATGATTTAAATATTCTATTGTTTCAAAAATTGGCACATACATTCTTTTGTGCCGCCGAGACACTGGCCCGGATCGGGAGAGTCCGTGCTGCCTGTGATTGTTGCGAGGAGGACGCTGCATGACCGACACCCTGTTGATGAAGGTTGAGGGCCTCACCAAACGCTTTCCGGGCGTGCTGGCGCTGGATGATGTCAACCTCGACATCGCGCGCGGCGAGGTTCATGCCATCTGCGGAGAAAACGGTGCGGGCAAATCCACGCTCATCAAAATGCTGACCGGCGCGTACCGTCCCGACGAAGGCACGATTGCGTTTGAAGGCGAGGTTTGCCCGGCGCTGAGCCCGCGCAAGGCCATGGATATCGGCATCGCCTGCATCTATCAGGAATTGAACCTCATCCCGCATTTGAGCGTTGCCGAAAACATTTTTCTCGGTCGCGAGATTTTTCGCTCCAAGGCCTTCGATATCCTCGACCGAAAGACGATGAATACGAAGGCCGCCGAATTGCTGGCTGATCTGGATCTGCATATCCGCCCGGAGGCACGCCTCGGCACGCTTGGCGTCGGCCACCAGCAGATGGTGGAAATCTGCCGCGCTGTCTGGGCCGATGCCAAGTTGATAATCATGGACGAGCCGACATCATCGCTATCGGAGAAGGAAGCCAAGGACCTGTTTCGCATCATAGCGCGGGTCAAGTCGCGCGGCGTCTCCGTTCTGTTCATCTCGCACCGGCTGGATGAGGTGCGCGCCAATTGCGACCGTGTGACGATCATGCGGGATGGCAAATCCGTCTCCACCTTTGCCATGAAGGACTCGTCCATCGACGACATTATCCAGTTGATGGTCGGGCGCAATATTCAGAACAAATATCCCAAAGAAGTGGCCAACCGCGGCGATGTGATACTGGACGTGCAGGGGCTGACGCGCAAAGGTGTTGTCAACAATGTGTCGTTCCAGCTTCATGCCGGTGAGGTCTTGGGCTTTGCCGGGTTGGTGGGGGCAGGCCGGACCGAAACCATGCGGCTCGTCACCGGCGCAGACCCATCCGATGCGGGCAAGATCAAGGTGTTTGGCAAGGACACCACTATCAGGTCGCCTGAGGATTCGATCAAGGCAGGCATCGCGTTTCTGACAGAAAGCCGCAAGGAACAAGGCCTCGTGTTGATCCAGAGCGTGGAGTTCAATGCCACTCTGGTGAAGCTGGGCGATTTCTCGAAATTCGGCGTGTTGTCGCTCGGTCGTGCGCGCGATGAGGCGATGAAGGTCGTCAACGGCCTGCGGCTGAAGGCGGCGGGCCTTGCCACGCCGGTGGGCAAGCTATCCGGCGGCAATCAGCAGAAGGTCGTCATCGCCAAATGGCTGATGTCGAAGGCGAAGATTTTCATTTTCGACGAGCCGACGCGCGGCATCGATGTGGGCGCGAAGGTGGAGGTATACCGGTTGATCAACGAGCTGGTGGCCAAGGGCGCGGGCGTCATCATCGTGTGCTCGGAAATGGAGGAGGTGATGGGCATGGCAGACCGCATTCTGGTTATGCACGAGGGCCGCATTACCGGCGAGCTGAGCCGCGAGGAGGCGACGCAGGAGAAGATCATGTATGCGGCATCGGGGATGGAAATCCGGCCTGCAAAAGCCGGTTGATTTTGGGAGAGAGGGCTATGGCCAATACAACACAACAGCCGCCGGAGAATGCGGGCGTCACAACGGCAGCGATTGAGTCAACAGGGCCAGAGCCAAAGGGGCTGGCAATACCCGGACGCAAGCAGCTGGTGGGCGATAAGCTCTATCAGCTCGGCGTGCTGCTCAGTCTGGTCATCCTTTGCGTTATCATGAGCTTCCTGTCACCGCGGTTTCTGACGCTTGACAATCTCACAAATGTTGCAGCGCAAGCCGCCGTCAGCGCCATCATTTCCATTGGCATGTTCCTGGCCATTCTAACGGCGGGTATCGACCTGTCGGTCGGCTCGGTTCTGGCGCTGTCCGCCATGATGATGGGCATCGCGTCCGATCGCTGGGGCTTTGGGCCCTATACGTCCATCGCGATTTGCCTTGGTACAGGGGCCGGTCTTGGCCTGATCAACGGCCTGTTGCTCACGAAACTGCGATTGCCGCATCCGTTTATTTCCACGCTCGGTATGCAGAAAATGGCGCGTGGCATTGCGCTGGTGGTCACAGCCGCCGCCCCGATCAGCATGTTCCCCGATCAGGTTCAGTATCTCGGCAGTGCGTCGGTCGGCGGTATGCCGGTCAGCTTTCTGCTGGTCGGGGTTCTGTATATCGGCATGTGGTTGTTTCTGACGCGCACCTCCACCGGGCGTCATATCTATGCGGTGGGTGGCAATAAGGAAGCGGCGCGTCTGTCGGGTATCAAGGTGGATCGCATACTGAACCTCGTCTACACGATCAGCGGCTTGACCGCAGCGCTGGCAGGCCTTGTGCTGGCGGGCCGTGTCAATGCGGTCTACCCGCTGGCGGGTCTTGATTATGAGACCGATGCCATTGCGGCGGTTATCATCGGTGGTGCCAGCTTCTTCGGCGGCGTCGGCTCCATCGGCAATACGATTATCGGCGTGCTGTTGATTGCGGTGCTTCGCAACGGCCTCAATCTTCTCAACGTCGATAGTGCTTACCAGACCTTTGCCATCGGTGCCGTCATCGTCATTGCGGTTGCCATCGATGTGTTGCGCCAGAACGTTCTGAAATCCGGTCGCTGAGGAGGCGTCGGGCAAGTCCAGAAAAGATATCAACCGGGAGAGAGACGATGAAAAGAAGATTGTTTATCGCGTCACTGATTGCAGGTGTCGCAGCCTTCGGAATAACAGCGGCGAGCGCGGCCGAACAGGTCAAGATTGCCGTGGTGCTGAAAACGCTCAGCAGCCAGTACTGGAAAGTTGTGGCTGCGGGTGCGCAGGCCGCCGCAGATGCTAACAATGTGGAACTGATCGTACTCGGACCACCAACCGAAGACGCGGTTGAGCAGCAGATCAACATGGTTGAGGATGTTATCGCCCAGAAGCCAGCGGCGCTGATTTTCTCGCCGTCGCAGCCGACAACCGCAGTGAACGTCGTTACGAAAGCCCGCAAGGCCGGTATCCCGGTCTTGCTGGTGGATACCGGCCTGCCTGAGAAATTTACCGATTACTCGACCTTCATCGGTACGGACAATATCGCAGCCGGAAAGGTGGGTGGGGAAACCCTCGCCAAGATCCTGAAAAAGGGTGACAAGGTTGTGCTGATCGATGGCACACCTGGCAACCCCGCCACCAACGACCGCATCAAGGGTGCAGAACAGGTGCTGGTTGACGCAGGGCTGGAAATCGCCAGCAAGCAGCCCGGCTATTCCGACCGCGAGAAGGCCTACACCGTCATGCAGAATATTCTGCAATCAACACCGGATGTGGCTGGCGTATTTGCGTCCAGCGATGAAATGGCGCTGGGTGCATTGCGCGCACTTCAACAGTCCAACAAGTCGATTCCCGTCCTTGGTGTCGATGGCAACAGCGATAACCTGAAAGCCATTCTGGCGGGCGATATGTACGGCACGATTGCACAGGGCAATTACGAAATGGGCCAGATTGCTGTCGAGAAAGCACTTGAGGTCATCAATGGCAAGGAGATCGAGAAACGGATCGATTCCGGTGCAAAGCTCATCACCAAAGACAATGCACAGGAACTGGTCGATTTCCGTAGCAAGGTAAAATAAGCGAGCAACACTATTGGAGCACGCCGAAGGGTCTGTGCTCCAATATCCCAGTGCGTTCTATCAGAATTCTATGTGTACATGGCAGCGGGGGCGCTGCCGATAATGGAGGTTTTATGCTGAAAGTGGCTTTGATTGGGGCAGGCCGTATTGGCCATGTCCACGCTGTAAACATCGCCGGACATGCGGCGAGCCAATTGGCAGCGGTATCGGACGTGAATGCCTCAGCGGCACAGGCCCTTGCGCAAACGTATGGCGCACAAGCGCGCACCGTTGAAGACATTCTCCAGGACAACACGATTGATGCCGTACTGATTGCATCGTCAACCGATACACACTCGGACCTGATCGAGCGGGCAAGCGCTGCCGGCAAGGCTGTTCTGTGCGAAAAGCCGGTTGACCTGTCTCTGGCCCGCGCCAAGGCGTGCCTGAATACGGTCAAGGATGCCAGCAAGCCCATCATGATCGGGTTTAACCGGCGCTTCGATCCAAATTTCGCACAGGTCAAGGCCGCTGCCGATGCGGGCGAGATCGGCAGGCCGGAACTGTTGTCCATCACCTCGTTCGATCCATCCCCGCCACCGGTCAGCTATGTCAAAGTCTCGGGCGGGTTGTTCCGGGACATGATGATCCACGATTTTGACATGGCCAACTTCATCATGGGGCGTAGCCCGAAGTCCGTTCATGCCGTTGGAACGTCTATCGTTGATCCTGAAATCGGTGCCGCCGGCGATGTTGATACCGCTGTTGTGACCTTGACCTATGATGATGGGTGCATTGCGGTGATCAAGAACAGCCGCCGCGCGGTCTATGGATACGACCAGCGCGTGGAACTGTTGGGATCAGAAGGCTTGCTGTCGGCTGCCAATGTTCTGGAAAACACCGTTTCCAAGGCAACGACTGCGGGTGTTACCAGCGCCAAGCCCGAGTACTTTTTCCTTGAGCGATACATGCGCGCCTATGCTGCCGAATGGAACGCATTCGTCAGCGCTGTGCAGGACGAAGGCAAGATACCCGTTACCCTTGCCGACGGTGTTCTTGCGCTGGAACTGGCCGAAGCGGCCACGCAATCGGCAAAATCAGGGTCAACCGTCCATCTCTAATGACAGGCTCTGTGGCGGGTGCGCGCAGACGCGCTCGCCCGAAACCGCCGCCGACATCTATTGCAGGAACCGAACGCATGACTGAACCTTTCGCACTCGCCGTTTGCGCCGAGATGATCTGGCGCGACAAGCCGATCGCATGGCGTTGCTCGCGCCTTGCGGAGATGAATTTTCAGGTGGGGCTTTGGAACTGGCCGGAGCACGACCTGACCGCCCTTGAGCAATCCGGCGCAACATTCTCCATTATGAATGGTTACCTCACCGGCCGTCTGGCCGATGACGATGGTGCCGAGGAACTGTTGCGGTCCGCACGCGAGACGGCACAGGTGGGCAAACGGCTGGGCGTTGCCCGGCTTAATCTGCACGGAACGGGGCTGGGAGAGGGTGGTCTGCCGGTGCAGCCCAGTGAGGTCGTCACCGGCCAGATGTGGCTGAAGGCGCGCGATACATTGTGCCGGATTGCCGATATGGCGGAAGAGGAGGGCGTTGTCTTTACGCTCGAAAACCTCAATTTGCCCGTGGATCATCCCGGGACGCCCTTTGGCAGGGTGCAGGACACGCTGGCGCTGGTATCGGCGGTCAATCATCCGAGATTGCGGCTCAATCTCGATCTCTACCATGTGCAGATCGGCGAGGGGAACCTGATCGAAACCTGCAAATCCTGCCTGCCCTGGATTGGTGAAGTGCAAGTTGCCGATGTGCCCGGACGGTTTGAACCCGGGACGGGTGAAATCAACTACCCGGTTATCGCCAGAGCGCTGTACGATATGGGCTATCGCGGCCCGGTGGGCATGGAAGCCTTTGCCAAGGGCAATGTTGAGCAGGCTTTGGAAGCGTTCCACAGTGCTTTCACCCTGCAATAGCGCTTTGCCGCCCTTCTTTTAGCCAGAGCAATTCCGATAAAAATGTGTTCACCGGAAATGCTCTAGCTCCCTTGCTTTGTCGCATTGTCCGGACGTGAAAACCTCTCCGTTTTCACCGGAAATGCTCTAACGTTCAGGATGTCCCATGACTGAAGCTTTAGCCAGTTCCGCACCTCCCGTCCGCATCGGCATTGTCGGCCTTGGCCGCCTCGGAAGCCGCCACGCCGAGAATCTCAGCGATCGGGTTGCGGGCGCGCGCCTTGTGGCCGCTGCAAGCCCCGTGGAGCAGGAGCGAGCAACGGCCCAAAGAGCGTTTCCCGGTATCGCCGTTTACGAGGACCTTCCCGGCCTTTTGGCCCATGAGGGGCTTGATGCTGTCTGGCTGGTCACGCCAACCTCACTCCATGCGGACCAGATTATTACCGTACTGGAAGCTGGCAAACACGTGTTCTGCGAAAAGCCGCTGGCGCTGGAGATCGGCGATTGCGACCGCGTGATCGCGGTCGCCGACCGCTTCCCCGATCAGGTTGCCATGGTCGGGTTTATGCGGCGTTTCGATCCGGCTTACGCCGAAGCCAAGCGGCGCATCGACGCGGGCGCGTTGGGGGACGTCTTCGCCATCGCCTGCCGCTCGGAAGATCCGGTGGATCCCAATGGCTTTTTCGTGCGATTTGCCCCAACATCCGGCGGCATTTTCCTTGATTGCTGCATCCACGATGTCGATCTGGTCCGCTGGATGCTGGATGGCGCGTCCGCCACGCATGTGTCCTCTGCCGGTAGCCGTGTGATGTATCCGGACCTCGCTGCCTGCAACGATGTGGATACGGCGTTTGCGACGGTAAATTTCGACGGCGGAAAAGTGGCCACTTTCCACGTATCACGCACATCGCATCGCGGTTACGAAGCCACGATGACGATTATTGGCACGAAAGGAACGCTGGAAATCGGGCGGGGTCTCAGCAAACTGCCGCTGGTGCTGGACAGCGATGGCGCACGCCATGTTCATGGACAGACTGATTTCTTCGACCGCTTCAACGACGCTTTTCTGGCCGAGGCCCGCGCCTTCGTATCCGCCATCCAGACCGGACAACCCTCCCCCCTCGGCCTGCACGACGCGCGTCAGGCTACCGCACTGGCGGCGCGGATGCGCGATGCGCTGGTGGTGGGGTAAACTGGTGCCGGACTGGTCTCTTTAGAGCGCTGTTCGATCTGATTGAATCAGATCGGCGCTCTAAATCTATCGTCTTAAAGCATAATCTCTTCGATCCTCGCTGCGCTCCGGTCGGACTATGCTCTAAATATGCAGATCTGAAATGAAATCGTAGACCCTGCCGTTGTAGCGGGTTTCGGTAAACTCCACGGCGCGCCCATCCTCCAGAAAACACCGGCGGTCGGCCACCAGCATGGGGGTCATGGGGGCTGCCTGTAGCAGTTCTGCCTCGGCTGCCGACATGACATCGGCGCGGATGCGCTGGAATCCGTGGTGCGGTGTCGCGTTCAGAGACGCCAGCGCGTCGTAAAGTGAATGTGTGACAAGCATGGCGTCGGGCAGGATCGATTTTGGTACCACGGCTCGTTCCAGCGCGATGGGGGAGCCATCGGCCAGACGCACCCGTATCAGCCGGATAACCTCGCTGTGCGCTGGCAACCCGAGCGCCATTGTTTCATGCAGGCTACCAACAACCGCGCCGCGAAAAATCCAGGACACGCTGGGCTCCATGCCGCGTGCGCGGATATCCTGTGAAAAACCAGTGAGATTGGGGAGGTCTTTTCGCACCCGCGTCACCGCCACGGTGCGCGCGCCATGGCGGCGGCTGACGCGCCCGTCGCTTTCCAGTTCCGCAATGGCACGGCGCACCGAAACGCGGGAAATGTTCAGTCGCTCGGCCAGCAGCCGCTCGCCGGGTAGGCTACCGCCGCGCACGATATGGCCATCATCGATTGCCTGCGCGAGTGCCAACGCCAGTCGGGCGTAGATTGGCGAGTGGTCGTCCGTGCTTTCCATGCCAGCGGCCAGACGGTCCAGAAGGGCGGTGGCCCCGGTTTGCTCGGCGCGCTCGGTCAACAGTGGGATACCTCGGTTACATGGCTCACGTAACATATGGCGCATTATAGCGTCACTTATCAAGCGCTTAGCAGGAGAGACAATACCAGTACAAATTTAGGAATTAAACTGGTTGTAATCTGGTATTATCTGGCATAGCGTTCTGACAACGATAAGGCTGGATGAACGTGCAGATAGAATCTTTGAACAACGGTTTGATTGTATCGTGCCAGCCGGTTCCGGGTGGGGCCATGGACGACGACGTTTATGTGGTCGGCTTTGCGCTGGCGGCACTGTCAGCAGGGGCTCGCGGCGTTCGTATCGAATCGGCGCGCTATGTTGCGGCGGTGAGGCAAGCAACGCCCGCACCGATCATCGGCCTGGTTAAACGTGATCTTACCGATAGCCCGGTGCGGATCACCCCCTTTGTTGATGACGTTTTCGCCCTTGCGCAGGCCGGGGCTGATATCATCGCATTCGATGCTACAGACCGGGTTCGCCCTGCTAACGTGGAGGCGCTGGCCCAGGCAGTGCGCGATGCGGGCAAATTGTCAATGGCCGATTGCTCCTCCGTGGACGACGCGCGGCGGGCCTTGGCCGCCGGTGTCGATTATGTGGGCTCCACCATGTCCGGCTATACCGGTGGGCCGGAGCCGACAGAGCCGGATATTGAACTGGTGGCGCGCCTGCGCGCATTGACCCCCAACGTAATCGCCGAAGGCCGCATCCGCACGCCGGAACAGGCGCAGGCCGCGGCCAAGGCGGGGGCTGCCTGCGTGGTGGTTGGCTCCGCCATCACGCGCACCGAGCATGTGACGGACTGGTTCGCCCGAGCGCTGGATGCGGTGTATGCACCCGTGCCTGTCGTGTTGCCAATGGTGTTGGGGGTCGATCTCGGTGGCACGAAAATCCGTGCGTCTCTGGTACAGGCCGGTGCGGTGCTGGATACGGTTGTGTTTGCGACAGACCGTGCGGGCCAGCCGGATGGCTGGCTTCGTGCTATTTCCGATGCAACCTTGCTCTGGCGCGGGCGCTATGCGCGGGTCGGCATGGCTGTAACAGGCGCTGTGCGCAATGGTGCATGGAGGGCCATGAACACGGCGACTCTGGGACTTGAAGGCGACTTTCCTCTTCAAGCGCAGGCGGAAGCAATATTCGGTGTGCCGGTGACCATCGCCAATGATGCGCAGGCAGCGGCGTGGGGTGAATTTCGCGCGAGTGCCGATCCGTCCGATCTGGTTTTCCTGACGCTATCGACGGGGCTTGGCGGCGGTATCGTCGCGCAGGGCAGGCTGATGCAGGGCCTTGCCGGGCATTTCGGCCAGATGCGCGTTGGAGACGAGCCGCTGGAAGCAACGCTGTGCGGCCCATGGATTGCGGCAGAGGCGCACCGCCTTGGCCACGCGTGTCAGCCAAAGTATGTGTTTGATGCAGCCATTGCAGGTGAAGACTGGGCAATGGGAATTATCGATGCCGTCAGTGCCCGGTTTGCCCGGCTGTGCTGCGATATTCAGGTCATGCTGGATCCCGCACGGATCGTCATCGGCGGCGGTGTGGGACTGGCCGACGGTTTCATAGAGCGGGTGCAGCAGCACATTGCGCGCATGTGTCCGGCGGCAGCGCCGCAGTTGCAGGCGGCACGACTGGGGCACGAGGCAGGAATTATCGGTATTGCCGATCTGGCCCAATCAGATCGGATGGCGCTCTATAGCATTTCCAGGAAAAGCGGAATCGCTTTTACGTCCGGAAAATGCGTCAAAACAAGAGGTTAGAGCATTTCCGGTGAACCCGTGTTCACCAGAAATGCTCTAAATCCTGCATCGGCCGGATGCGGTTTGACAGTTTGGCGGACATGCGGTTGCACGCCGCCTGCAACACGGTGAGGGTGTGGGCATGACGATTTTCATGGCGATGGCGATTGACATAGGCAATGATGACGGCGGCCACGGCATTGCCATCGGCGCCCATGACCGGGCAGCAAATGTCGGTGATGCCGACAAAATCCCGGCTGTCATGCAACTCGTATCCACGCGCCCGGATCGTCGAAAGATAAGTGCCAAGCGCTACCCGGTCGATTGGGCTGGCTGCATGGGCATCGCAGGCATCCATCATCCGCGCGGCAATCTCCGGGGTCTGGAACGCCAGCATCACCTGCCCGGAGGTGGAATCAGACGCCACACGGCCATACCCAAGCCGCAGGGTAAACGACATGTCGTCCCCGCCCGGAACGGCGGCAGTCACCACGGTCAGCCCATGGTTGATAACAACCAGATGGGGCGACTGGCGGCACTCATAGGCGATAGTCGAGAGTTCCGGCATCGCCGCGGTCATCAAGTCCTGCGCGCTTGGCGTATGCAGGCCGAGTTTAAACAGTCGGTCCGTCAGACGATAGGCGTCGGTTTCCGGGTCGCGATCAATGTAGGCGCGGTCCTGAAGGGCCACGAGCATGCGGAAAATTTCGCTCTTGGAACGGCCGAGACCATCGGCAATTTCCTTCATTGTCAGCGGGTTACGGGCCTCGGCCAGCAGTTCCAGCACTTCCAGCCCCTTGGTCAGGGCGGGCGCGGAATAGGCGGGCTTGCCCGGCTCGTTTTCAAGCGTGCTCATACATCGAATCCTTACGTTGCATCCCACCATAAAGAACAAACATTGATGGTGTCATCTGTTTTATATCGGAACTTGACATCATATATAAAACTGTCATGCTGACCTCAACGACAAGATAATGAGTGGGTTCAATGACCAATCTGACAGTGGTAAAAACCGTCACATCCGAACGCAGCCGGGTTGTTCCGCGTCGTCACAGCGTCTTCACAGCGGTTGATTTCGAGCGCGACGGCAAGCAGATCGGCACTTTCAACATTCCCCAGTCCCCGCATGATGATGCATGGGGTTCGGTGCAGGTGCCGCTGGCGGTTGTCAAGAACGGCGTCGGCCCGACAATTCTGATCGAGGCGGGCAACCATGGTGATGAATATGAAGGCCCGATTGCGCTGGGCGAGTTGCTGCGCGATATTGATCCTGCCGATATCAGCGGACGCATTATCGCCATTCCTGCCATTAATGTGCGTGCGGTCGAGGCAGGCACGCGCACCTCGCCAGTCGATGGGCTGAACTTCAACCGCACCTTTCCCGGCGATTTCAACGGAACCCTAACGAACCAGATTTCCGCCTACGTGCATGATTGCCTGTTTCCGATCTCGGATTACTTTCTCGATCTTCACTCCGGTGGCTCGTCACTGATGATCCTGCCGAGCGCCATCATCGAGCCTTCGCCAACGCCCGATGGCCACAAGCGAAACATCAAGGCCACCTTGGCCTTCGGTGCGCCGACTGTGGTCATGGTCGACAATCTCGGCGAGACCCGCACGTCGACCGCGTCGGCCAACTTGCAGGGCCTGATCGTTATTGGCAGCGAAATGGCGGGCGGTGGTCTGGTGAGCCCGGACGCGCTGGCAATCTGCCGTCGTGGTATCCGCAATGTGCTGAAACATGCCGGTATTCTCAAAGGCGAGTTGGATACGCCAGCCAATGCCAATGCCCGCGTGCTGAAAGTTCCGGGTGCAGAAGGCTACATCATGTCAGACGAGGACGGCGTATTTGAGCCGATCAGCGAACTGGGCGCCACGGTGAAGAAAGGCGATATTGCCGGACGCATCCATTTTCTGCGCACCCCGCAACGCGAACCGGTGGTACTGACCCATCCCATCGACGGAACCGTGTTTGCCAAACGCTGGCCCGGACGGGTTCGCCCCGGCAATTGCTGCTTCGTGCTGGCCAATGAATATCCTGAGGCCTTTGCCGATGAGGGAGGGCCGGATGACAGTTGACAGCATCACTGCCGCAGCCAAGCGCATTCAACCCTATATTCGTCGTACGCCGGTTCTCAAACTGGAGCACTGCGCCGGCGCAACGCTGCCCGACGAGTTTTACCTGAAGCTTGAATGCTTGCAGATCAGCGGGTCTTTCAAGGCACGGGGCGCGGTCAACCGCGTAAAGACCTTGGCGGCGGAGCAGTTGGCCAATGGTCTGGTGGCAGCATCCGGCGGCAATCACGGCCTTGCCACCGCCTATATGGCGCGCCAGAGTGGCGTTCCGGCAACCATTTTTCTGCCAACCAATGCCAGCCCCATCAAGGAGCGCAAGCTCAAACAATGGGGTGCGGATGTGCGCTATGCCGGGTCCGTCTGGGATGAGGCGCATGAGGCGGCCCAAGCCTTTGCGAGCGAATGCGGCGCGTTCTACATGCACCCCTTTGCCGATGATGCGATTGTGTCCGGCCAAGGCACCGTGGCTGTGGAAATGCTGGAGCAAATCCCGCAAACCGATGTCTATATCATCGCGATCGGCGGTGGTGGGCTGATTACGGGCATGTCGCAGGTGATCAAGGCCGCCAATCCCGACGCGCGCATCATCGGTGTGGAACCGGTCGGTTCGCCAACGCTGCACGCGTCTTTTCAGGCCGGTAAGGTTGTGCGTCTGCCGCAGATCACCACGCGCGTAGCGACCATGGCGTGCGGCCGTACGGATGAGGCGATCTACGAGACGTCGCGGCATCTGGTTGATGACATCGTTCTGATCGAGGATGACGACATGCAACGCGCTGCCGACCTGTTGTGGTTCGAGTTTGGCATCGCTGCCGATCTCAGCGGGGCCGCTTCACTGGCGGCGCTGATGGCGGGTGCTGTAACACCGAAGAAAGGTGAAAGAATTGCCGGGCTGGTTTGTGGCGCCGGAGTGGATGGCATCGGCGGTTAGCGCGGATGCTTTTCGAAGAGCATGACTCCTGAAAACACAAACGGTTTCAGGAGAAAGACAAAGAGGCGGCAAACGCCCGGAATGTCATCATTCAAAAACTGCTGAAAGCAGGAGGGAACCGAAACATGCGTACACTTCTCAAAACATCTGTCGCCTTGATTGCCCTTGCACTGGCCACGCCATCGCTTGCACAGGAAAAGGTCCTTGGCCTTGCGGCCATCGATCTCCAGAACTCGTTCTTTGTCCGTATGAAGGAAGCAGGCGATGTAGCAGCCTCCGACTACGGCGTGAAATCCACTTGGCAGAGCGCCGAAGGCAGCCTGGAAAAACAGGTTGGCATTATCGAGAACTTCGTCAATCAGGGCGTCAGCGCCATTCTGATTGATCCGATTGACAAGAATGCCGTGATCCCGGCCATCCAGAAAGCTACGGCGGCGGGCATTCCCGTCATCACCATGGGCAACAAGGTGGAAGCGGGCGATAATTTCTCCACGCTCTACCCGGATTACGAGAACATGGCGATGGTCGCACGCGCTATTGGCACGACACTTGGCGGGAAGGGAGAGATTGCGCTTCTCGTCGGCTCACGCGGCAATTTCGTGTCCGATACGCGTGAAAAGGGCTTTGTCGAAACCATGGCCAAGGAATTCCCCGATATCAAGATTGTCGGTGTGGAGCCAACCGGCTGGGATGCCGCCAAGGCCACCAATGCCGCGCAGACGTGGCTCACCACCTATCCTGATCTCAAGGCTATTGCCTGTATTTCCGATAGTTTGTGCCTTGCCGCCGACTCCGTTGCCAGCGCAACCGGTACGGAGCTGATCTATGGCGGCTATGACGGTGACGCGGAGATGAAAGACCTGATCGATAGCGGCAAGATGGTCATGGATGTCATGACCGGCGCGTACCGTGTCGGATACTGGAACATCGCGGTGGCGGCACGTCTTGCCAATGGCGAGAAACTGCCGAAGGATCTTTATATGCCGACCTATTTCGTCACGTCGGATGAGACGGCGGCGAAACTGAAGGCGGCTGGTCTGACCTTCGAGTCCATCAACACCGAGAAACAGGCTGTTGAGGCGAAAAACTATACCGAGCAGCTGGGACCGAAGGTCGCGGCGTCGGCGATGACTGTCGGAAAGTAAGCGACGTCATCCCGGGCGACCGGCGCGCACTCCCACGCCGGTCGCCCATGGTTTCACATCCGCATTGCCTTGCCGCATCGCCTTGCCGACGGCGAGGCGTGCCACCCAACTCGAAGAAGGGTGCCCATGTCCCATTCCCGGATCACATCACTCTTGCGCCGCAACGAACCGGTTCTGGTTGTCGTGCTGGCGCTCGCCGTCCTCGTCTTCGGTTGGCTCGATCCCCGGTTCTGGTCAGCCGGTAATTTCGTCAGCATTGCCCAGCAAAGCGCGGTGATCGCGCTGGTGGCGTTCGCCATGACGGCGGTGATCATCGCCCGTGGTATCGACATTTCCGTTGGCAGCACCTTGGCTTTTGCCGGTGTGGCCGCAGGCATCGTATTCACTTCCACAGGCTCGGCAACGCTTACGCTGCTGGCCGCCATTGTCAGCGGTGCCAGCATCGGCCTTCTCAACGGGTTGTTGATCGGCTTTGCCGGTATTTCACCCTTCATCGCCACGCTGGCCACGATGGCTTTTGCGCGCGGCCTGTCGCTGTCTCTATCGGGCGCATCCAGTTTGTCCATTCCCGATCCCGCCGTTCTGTACGCGGGACGTGCGAGCGTGGGTCTGCTGCCGGTGTCGGTGATCATTGCCGCGCTGTTGTTGTGCATCTGGTGGTTCGTGCTGCGCCGCACTGTTTACGGGCGCTGGATCTATGCCATCGGCGGCAATGCAGAAGCCGCCCGTGTTTCCATGGTTCCGGTCAACCTCGTGCGCATCTCCGTGTATCTCATTGCCGGTGCAACAGCAGGGCTTGGTGCTATCCTGACCATCGGTCGCCTCGGCTCGGCGCAGCCTCTTGCGGGCGCCGGGCTGGAATTCACCGCCATCACGGCGGCGATCATCGGCGGCACAAAGCTGTCGGGCGGGCAGGGCTCCATCTGGGGTACGGCCATTGGGGCGTTGCTGCTGGGCGTCATCAATACCGGCCTGTCTTTTTTGCAGGTTCCGCAGATCATCATTTATTACATCACCGGCGCGCTGATTGTGATTGCCGTGCTGTCCAGCCAGCCGGAAAGTGTGGCGCAGCTCCTGCGTTCCATCCGTCGCCGCACCGCTTCCGCCACATCCCCCACCGTTCCGCAGACGACCGGCGCACATTCGATATCCCTACAGGGTATCGGCAAGATATTCCCCGGCGTAAAAGCACTGGATGGCGTGTCTTTTACCGTTTCGGCGGGTGAAGTTGTCGCGCTTGCCGGCGAGAATGGTGCTGGTAAATCCACGCTGGTCAAGTGTATCTCCGGTGTTTACCGGCCTGATGAGGGGCAACTCGTGATCGACGGAGCGCCGGTCACATTCGCCTCGCCCAACGATGCCAAGGGCATCAGTGTCATTCACCAGCATTTCAGTCTGTCACCCGACCTGACAGTGGCAGAGAACATGTTCGTTGGGCGCGAGCCGCGCACCGTTCTAGGGCTGCTCGACCGTCGCAAGATGCGCATCGAAGCGCAGGCCATTTTACAGGAACTGTCGCTGGATATTGATGTCGATGCGCAGTTGCGCACTCTCTCGGTCGGGCGTCAGCAAATGGTGGAAATTGCGCGCGCCGTGCTGGCCGATGCCTGGTTCATGGTGATGGATGAACCCACCAGCGCCTTGTCGAACCGTGAGCGCGACCAGTTGTATGTGCTCATTGCCAAGCTCAGAGCGCGCGGTGCGGGCATTCTGTATATCTCCCACAAGATGGAAGAGATCTTCAACCAGTGTGACCGCGTGGTGGTTTTGCGCGATGGCAAATTCATCGGCGAGCGTGCCACGGATGAAACCACCGAGGCGGAAATCGTGTCCATGATGGTGGGTCGCGATGTCGGTGACATCTTCCCGCATCTGCCTGCCGAACTTGGCGAAACCGCTATTGAGGTGAAGGACATTTCCAACGGCAAGCTGCTGACATCGGCATCACTCTCGGTGCGGTGCGGTGAGATTGTTGCGCTGGCGGGACTGATGGGCAGCGGACGCTCTGAAGTGCTGCGCCTGATTGCCGGGTTGGAAACCCCGCAAAACGGAACCATCGATGTTTTCGGCAAACGCGAAAGCGGCGGAGATATCAAAGCGGCCAACCGCGCGGGAATCGTCTACATTCCCGAAGACCGTCATCTGGAAGGCTTTGTCGGCACGCTGTCCATCCGGGAGAACCTGTCGCTGGCATGGATACGCGAGCACAGCCGCTTTGGCCTTCTGCCCATGCGCAAAATCGGCGAGATGGCGCGTGAGTTAATCGGCTCGCTCGGCGTGCGTCCGGCACAACCGGAAAAGATGACCATAGAGCTATCCGGCGGCAATCAGCAGAAGGTTGTCATCGGCAAATGGCTGGCAACCAAGCCGCGTATCATCCTGCTGGACGAGCCGACCCGAGGCGTGGATGTCGGCGCAAAATCCGATCTGCACCACCTCATCGCCAAGCTCAAGCAGCAGGGGGCGGCCATTCTCATGGTGTCCAGTGAACTGCCGGAGGTGCTGGGTGTCGCGGACCGCATCATCGTCATGTGCGAGGGCCGCTCTGTCGGCGAGCTCAAGCGCGGCGCGACGGAAGAAGAGGTGATGGCGCTGGCCTTTGGCGAGACCACGCGTGTCCGGCGGACAAAGGTGCCGCCAGCAACAGTCCCTGCCCATCCATTCGTTCTGGGAGCAAGCGCGGTATGATGTCCTCACACAACCTTATGACGAAACGTGTTCTCGATCTCTCTCCGCTTCTTTTACTCATTGCGTTGATGATCGTCTTTGCCGTAGTCGATCCGCGCGTCGTTTCCAGCCAGAGCCTGATCAACATCGTGGCACAGGCAACGCCGATTGCCGTGCTGGCGCTCGGCGCATTGATCGTGCTTCTGACCGGCGGCATTGATCTTGCGGCAGGCGTCGGCGTTGCCTTTTGCGCTGTGCTGATTGCCAGTCTCGTGGATGCGGGGTTCGGGTTGCCGGCGTCGCTCGCCATCGGGCTGGCGGTCATGGTGTTCGTTGGCTTTATCAACGGTGTGGTCATTGCACTCCTGAAAATACCGCCTTTCGTCACCACGCTTGCCGCCATGGTGGTGCTGCAGGGAACAACGCTGGCCGTCGCCTCAAAAGGCGTGTTGATGCTAAAGGATCCGGTGCTGCGCTTTGTCGGCATTGAGCGGACATTCGGTATGCCGCATGTCGTGTTTGCGACCCTGATGATCATTCTGGGCGCCGGGGTGCTGATGCGGATGACGCGGTTTGGCCTGCGCACCTACGCGCTCGGCTCGGATGCGAGTGCTGCGGAACTGGCAGGTATTCCTGTGACCCGGCACACCATCATGATCTACGCGGTCTCCGGGCTGTTTGTGTTTCTGACAGCAGTCGTCATGATCAGCCGTGTGCCGGTCGTCACGCCCAATATCGGCGGCACCACGCTTCTGCTGGATGCCATCGCGGCAACGGTGCTTGGCGGCACCAGCATTTTCGGGGGGCGCGGCACGGTCTGGGGCACGGTGACGGGCGCGTTGATTGTCAGCCTGTTGACGACCGCGCTCCGAATCTTTGGCACCGATCCCTCCAGCCTTGAGCTTTACAAGGGTGCGATCATCATGGCCGCGCTGTTGGCAGATACCGGCATGACCCTTGCCAAGGCGCGATTGATGGAGCCAGCCCGATGAGCGGCCTGTGGGAGCGCGGGCCCGACGCATTCGCCTTCATGACGTCGCGGGAGGCTGCTGCAATGGCCGGGCAAGCTGCCTTGCGTCCGGTAGCCCTTCTGCCGACCGGTGCGGTCGAGCAGCACGGGCCGCATTTGCCGCTCGGTCTAGATATCTGGCTGGCAACCGCCGTTGCCTTCGCGGCAGCGGAAACGCAACCCGGTATCCGCGTATGCGAGCCGTTGCCCTACGGCTCCTCACAGCACCACCGGGCATTTGCGGGAACGATGAGCCTCAAGCCGCAAACCTTCATCGCAGTGCTGGTCGATCTCTGCGCCTGCCTGTGGGAAGACGGGTTTCTGCCCGTCATCCTCAACGGCCATGGTGGCAACCGTGCGGCCATTCAGGTGGCGATTACCACGCTGGGCGGGCAGGGCATCGTATCCGCAGGGTTTTCCTATTTCGATCTTTTGGCCGATGTCGCAGCGGAGGTCTTGC
The DNA here is from genome assembly GCF_014841565.1 of Rhizobium sp. CFBP 8762. Taxonomy (GTDB): domain Bacteria; phylum Pseudomonadota; class Alphaproteobacteria; order Rhizobiales; family Rhizobiaceae; genus CFBP-8762. The sequence continues at coordinate 543,378 of NZ_JACYUD010000002.1, read as the reverse complement.
CGGATGCCGCTGGTGGCACCGGCCATGCCTGCGCGCTGGAAACCTCGCTGATGATGCGCGTGCTGGCGCAAAGTGTGCGCACGGACCTGATCCCGCAAGGCACGACCCCGCCGTGCTGGCCGGACCCGCATCTTTATGCCGGGCCTGCTGTCAGCGTGTGGCGTCCGTTCGAGGCGATCCGCGACAACGGCGTGATCGGCACGCCGTCGCAGGCAACACCGCAAGCCGGTGCCCGTCTTTTTGCCGAGGCCGTCACGCGCAGTCGTCAAACCATTCTCAAAATTCAATCGGAATTCGGTCAAAGGAGTATCCCATGACGGTTCAATTCAAGTCCTCGCTGGACGTCCCCCATTTGCGGGGCATGCCTATCGTACTGGAACCCGCAAGCGGCTTGCGTGTCGGAACCAACCGCATTGGTTCCCAATGGATACCCGGCAGTTCCGGCAAGTTCCTGCGGGTGGATAGCCCCTCCACCGGGGAGGAACTGGGCTATCTCGCTCTCTCCACCCGCGCCGATGTTGGTAAGGCCGTTGCTGCGGCGGAGGCTGCCCGCCCGTTGATCGGCAAGATGGGTGTGTTTCAGCGCGCTGCCCTGTGCTTCAAAATTGCCGACGAGATCGACCGCCGCACCGATGAACTGGCGCGCCTGTTGTGCCTGGAGCAGGGAAAGCCGTTCCACACCGAGGCCAAGGGCGAAGTCGGCAGTGCCTCGCTCGGGTTTCGCAATGCGGGCGAGCAGATGAAATGGCTGGAGACCGCAGCCTTTCCGGTGGCCGATGCCAACAAGCGCGCCTTCAGCTTTTTGCAGCCGAAGGGCGTGCTGGCCATTATCACCCCGTGGAATTTCCCGCTGGGCTTGCCTTGCCTCTATTATCTCGGTCCCGCCGTTGCGACCGGCAACACGGTCGTTTGGGTTCCGGCACCCACCACATCGCTGATTGCCGTTGCGCTGATGGAGTGCATGATCGATGCCGGTCTGCCTGATGGCGTCATCAACCTCGTGCTGGGCGATGGCGCGGAAGTAGGGGACGAGGCTGTCGTTCATCCGGGCACCCATGCCGTTGGCTTTACCGGCAGCTCTGCCACCGGTGCAACCATTGCGCGGCGCGGTGCGGGCAAGCCCCTGCTTCTGGAAATGGGCGGCAATGGCCCGACAATCGTGCTCTCGGATGCCGATGTCGATATGGCAGCTGAACTGGTGGGTGCAGGTTGCTTTGCCAATGCAGGGCAGATCTGCACGGCAACCGAGCGTGTGCTGGTGCACAAGTCCATTGAGAACCGCTTCATCGACGGTCTGATCAAGGCCGCTGAAAAGGTTCGCATGGGCGACCCCTTTGATCCCGCAACCACGATGGGCCCGATCAACAATGCCACCGCACTCGACAAGATGTTGAGCCACATGGAGGATGCCCACGAACGAAAGGCCGATGTGGTGCGCGGTGGCAAGGTCGCCGCAGACATGCCCACCAACCTCTACTTCCAGCCGACCATCGTCACGGGCCTGACCTCAGACAGCCTGTTGAACAAGGAGGAATCCTTTGGCCCGGTCGCGCCGGTCCTGACCTTCGACAGCGATGAAGAGGCGCTGCAACTGGCGGCATCCAGCCCCTACGGCCTGAGTGCGGCAGTGTTTACCAGCTCCATCAAGCGGGCGTTTTTCTACACCGAAAATCTGCGGGTCGGTATCGTCAACGTCAACGAGAAGAGCTGCTACTGGGAGCCGCATATTCCGGCGGGCGGCGCGTCCGGCACCAATAGCGGGCTCGGGCGTACTGGCGGGCGGCATACGCTGGTGGAGATGTGCGATCTCAAAACCATGACAATCGACGTGACACGTTAACATTGGGAGAGAGAGAACCTATGACGACAATTACACGGCACGGCGTGGGCGAAGGGCGTGGTTCAGGCGGCAAGACTTTGCCGTTTGCGAAGGCGGTAGAGGCGAATGGCTGGCTGTATGTCTCCGGCCAGACACCGATGCGTGACGGCGAAATCATCGGCACTGCCATTGCCGAGCAGGCCAAGGTAGCCATTGAAAACATGCTGACCATCGTGCGCGACGCAGGCTATCAGCCGTCCGATATCGTGCGGGTTGGTGTGTGGCTGGACGATGCCCGCGACTTCTGGAGCTTCAACGCCGTGTTCGAAGGCTATTTCGGGGACCATCCACCGGCACGGTGCTGCGTCGAATCCCGCATGGTCGTCGACTGCAAGGTCGAAGTCGATTGTATCGCCTTCAAAGCCAATTAAGGACGGACCATGACTGTTGCGGATTACATCATTGTCGGCGGTGGGTCCGCAGGCTGCGTTCTGGCGTCCCGGCTATCGGAAAACCCGGGCGTACGCGTGCTTCTTCTGGAGGCGGGCATCGACGCAGCGCGTCCGGAGGATTTTCCCGATCTCGCCAACCCCTATCCAGGCGTTGCCTATTCCAACCCGCGCTATACCTGGGCGGGTATGACGGCATCCTACGGGTTTACCGGGTCCAATCGCCCGGAGGGAAAAGCCGCACGCTATGAGCAGGCCCGGGTGCTGGGCGGCGGCTCCGCCATTAATGGCGTCGGTGCCAACCGGGGCAGCCCTGAGGACTATGACGAGTGGGGCGCGATGGGCGTGGAGGGCTGGTCGTGGGAGGCCTGCCTGCCATACTTCAAAAAGCTGGAGCGTGACCTCGATTTTGACAATGAGTTGCACGGCCAGACCGGGCCGTTTCCCATTCGCCGCCGTGGCGAAGTGCTGTGGACGCCATTTACCCGGGCCATGCTCGCCATTTGCGAGAAGCGGGGCATTCCCTTTTTGCCGGACCAGAATGGCGTCTGGCAGGAGGGGCTGTTTGAAATGGCTGTCAACATGGACGAGAAGGCGCGTCGGGTCAGCACCGCCTGGGCCTATCTGACGCCGGAGGTCCGCCGACGCCCCAATCTGGAAATCCGCACGGAAACCACGGTCTCGCGCATCCTTTTCGACGGGCGAAAAGCCGAGGGCGTGATTGCGGTGCGCGACGGGGTCAAAGAAGAGTTGCGTGCCGGGCGCATTATCCTGTCGCTGGGCGCGCTGGCGACGCCTGCCATCCTCATGCGCTCCGGCGTTGGTCCGGCCACCCATCTGGTCGATTGCGGCGTGGAGGTGTTGAATGACCTTCCGGGCATCGGGCAAAACCTTATGGAGCATCCTTCGGCCGGTCTCGTGCCCTATCTCAAGCGGGATGCCCGCCAGAAAGGCGTGCCGGACTACCACATCCCCATTGGCTACCGTTTCTCCTCCGGTCTCAACGGCTGTCCAGAGGGTGATATGCACATGAACTTCGTAACCCGTGCAGCATGGCATTCTGTCGGCAAACAGCTGGGCTCTGTGTTTTTCTGGGTCAACAAATCCTATTCCCGTGGCCAGTTGCTGCTGAACCCGGCGTCACCGGACGGACCGCCCCGGATCGATTTCCGCATGTTGTCCGACCGCCGCGACCTCGTGCGTCTGGCCGATGCGTTTGAACGTGCCGTGCGTCTCACCTCCGATCCGAGCCTTGGCGCGGTGATCTCGGGCATTTATGCAGGCGGCATGTCAGAGATTGGAAAGCGGTTCTCCAAGCCTTCTACCTTCGGGAAGATCGTGACCGCTGTCGGCGCGGTCGGACTGGATGCAATCGGAAGCCTGCGGGAAAAAGTTCTGCCCTTCATGCTCGCCAATTATGACGACCCCAAGCGCCTGGCGTCCAACCGCGCAGATCTGGAAGCCTATATTTCGCAGACCGTTGGCGGCGTCTGGCACCCTTCCGGTACATGCCGCATGGGTGCTGCCGGGGACCGTATGGCGGTGACCGATGCGACTGGTGCGGTGCGCGGCATGGAGGGCCTGTCCGTCTGCGATGCCTCACTCATGCCCACCATTCCCTGCGCCAACACGAACGTGCCGACAATCATGATGGCGGAAAAGATCGCCGATGCGATAAAGGCGAAGGTTTAAAGCGCCATTCGATCTGATTCAATCAGGTTGGCGCTCTAACCCCTTGGTAAGTAAGCATAATCTTATCGATCCTCGTTTCACTCCGATCGGATTATGCTCTAGCGTTTCGCAGACATCGTCGTTGCGCCCTCAAACCCACCCGCGGGCTGGCGGTCCGCCTGTATGGAGGTGAGCGCGATGGTAAAGACAATATCGTCTACCAGAGCGCCGCGTGACAGGTCGTTGACCGGCTTGCGCAGGCCCTGCAACATGGGGCCAACGCTCACCACATCGGCGGAGCGTTGCACGGCCTTGTAGGTTGTGTTGCCGGTATTGAGATCCGGGAAAACGAACACGCTGGCGCGGCCTGCAACCGGACTGTCGGGTGCCTTGGAGCGTCCAACGCTCTCCACGCTTGCGGCATCATACTGCATGGGGCCGTCGATGACGATATCAGGTCGGCGCGCGCGCACCAGTGCTGTCGCCTCGCGCACCTTATCCACATCTCCACCCGTGCCGGACGTGCCGGTGGAGTAGGAGATCATTGCGACACGCGGCTCTATGCCAAATGCCTTGGCCGTATCGGCGGACTGAACGGCGATTTCAGCCAGTTGCTCGGCTGTCGGGTTGGGATTGATGGCGCAGTCGCCATACACCAGCACCTGATCCGGCATCAGCATGAAGAAAACCGAGGATACAATACTCTGGCCCGGCTCGGTCTTGATCAGCTGCAGGGCAGGGCGCACCGTGCTGGCGGTCGTGTGAACCGCACCGGACACCAGCCCGTCAACCTCGCCAACGGCCAGCATCATGGTGCCGAGCACCACGGCGTCTTCCAGTTGCGCCAGCGCTTGCGGCGGTGTCATGTTCTTGGAGCGGCGCAGTTCTACCATCGCATCCACATAGTGTGCGCGCACATCCTGTGGATCAAGAATTTCCAGATCGTCGGGAAGTTCGATCTGGCGCGCTTTCGCCACTTCGCGGATGACGTTCGGGTTGCCAAGCAGAACGCAACGGGCAATGCCCTTGCGGTGGCATATGGCGGCGGCTTGCAGGGTGCGCGGCTCTTCGCCTTCCGGCAGGACGATGCGCTTATTGGCGCGACGGGCAAACTCGATCAACTGATTGCGGAACCGGGGCGGCGACAGGCGCGCCTCCGAGGGCATGCCAATGCGTTTGCGCAGCGCACTGGTGTCAATATGCTCGGCCATAAAGTCGATGACCCGCTCCATCTGCGTGTTGTCATCCTTGCTGACATGGTAGCTGAGGTGGGACAGACGCGAGGCTGTGATATAGGTATCATCCGGCGTGGACAGGATCGGCAGGCTTGTGGGGCCGGAGGAGGCGATGAGTTCGGCAACCGGGGGCGCCAGCAGCGCGCCGCAGGTCAAAAGCATCCCGGCAATCGGAATGCCGCGCATATGCGCAAGCGCGGTGGCAAGCGCAACGTCGCTTCGGTCCCCCGGCATCACCACAAGGGTTGCGGGGCCAAGACGGTCAATCATCTTTTCAACGGAGCGGGCCGCCACCACAATATCGTGCACCCGCACGGCGTTCAGATCCTCGCCCTGCTCGATGGTGAGGCCCAGCGAGGATACGATATCGGACAAGCGCGGCGCGTTCAGATTCGGCTGGAAGGGAATGGCACCGATAATGGTGCCGGAGGACGCATTGAGTTTCGATAGTTCCATCTGCAACGCTGTCAAGTCGCTGCTCTCGGGCAGCTTGTTGATCAACACGCCGGGAAAGTTCAGGTTTCCCTCGCGCAGGTATTGGCGCTGCGCAATGGATGCCGTATCGGCCAGCGCCTTGGGGTCAAGCTCCCCGCCATTCAGCACCGGAATAACTTCCGCGCCAAGGCTTCGCGCAATGCGCAGGTTCAGCCGAATGGCGATCTGCATGCTGGCCAGCGGGATCAGCCCTTCCACCACCACCACGTCGTGCTCGATGCGCAGCGCATCGGTCATCTTGGCGATGTCTTCCAGCAGACCGTCGATTTCGCCTTTGCGCACCATATCTTCGGCTTGGGTAAAGGGGATCGATTCCGGGGAATCCGTCAGGCACAGTGTGCGGGCAAAATAGCTGGACGTATCGCCACTGCCATCGCGCGGCCCGGTATGTTCGGCGGTGGACGGCTGGGCGATGGGCTTGACGAAGCCCACTTTCAAGCCATCGCGTTGCAGCGCGCGCACCAGACCAAGGGTTACGGATGTCAGGCCAACATTCTGCGCAACCGGGGCGAGGAAGATGATACGTGCGGCCATGTCGTTTCCTTCAATTTACAATTTATCGAATGACTGCGGACTCCTCCCAAATCCGCAGTCCGTGACGCGGTTATGAGATGCTCATGCTGCTTAAGGATCGCGTGTCACAGGCAATCATCCATTCTTCATTGGTTGCAATCACCAGCGAGGACGGTTTGCGGTCCGCTGAACCAATATGGCCAGATACGCCCCCAAACATCCGTGCATTGGCCTGTTCGTCCAGCGTCAGGCCCAGAAGCCCAAGGCGTTCAACGGTCTTCTGGCGCAACAGTACGGAGTTCTCACCAATGCCGCCAGTAAAGACAACAGCATCCAGACGATGGAGCGAGGTCACAAGACCGGCCATGATGCGCGCAAGGCGATGGACGAAAACATCCAGAGCCAATTGTGCGCCCTCGTGTCCCTCTGAGGCCGCTGTTTCCAGCGTTCGGCAATCGTTTGAAAGGCCGGACAGGCCGAGCAGTCCGCTCCTGCGGTTCAGCATCGCGTCCAGATCGTCGATGCTCAAACCGGCGGAGCGGGCAATGTGGAAAATCGCGCCGGGGTCGATATCCCCGGAGCGGGTTCCCATGACCAGACCTTCCAGCGGGGTCAGCCCCATGGAGGTATCAACGCTTTGTCCGTTTCGCACGGCGGTGGCAGAAGCACCGTTGCCGAGATGGGCGATCACCAGCCCATGATCGTCGGGATCGAGGCCCAGAAACTCAACAGCTTGAGCCGCCACGTAACGGGCACTGGTGCCGTGGAAGCCGTAGCGCCGCACGCCATGATCACGGTAATATTCGGTGGGAATGGCGTATCGATAGGCTCCAGGCCGCATGGTTGCGTGGAAGGCCGTATCGAAAACCGCCACGTGTGGCACCCAACCGAGCACTTGCCGTGCAACCCTTACCCCCAGAAGATTGGCCGGGTTGTGCAGCGGGGCCAGACGCGACACGGATTCCAGATCAGCCAGCACCGCGTCATCAATGCGGATGGAGGCGGTAAAGCGCTCGCCGCCATGGACGATGCGATGGCCGACCGCGCCGATGGAATGGAGAAGATTCTTCTCATCCAGAATGGTCATCAGGGTGCGAAGCGCAACCTCGTGCCCACCATCGAGCGCGACCGTGGTCTTTCCGCCGTTCTCCTTCAAAGTCAGGCGGCTGTCAGCCTGCCCCAGATTTTCCGCCAGCCCGGACAGGAGGGACGAGCTGTCGTCCCCGGAAAATAGCGAGAACTTCAAGGACGAGCTGCCGCAATTGATCACGAGAACGAGTGAGCGATGATCGACCAAGCCAAGGGCTCCTTCTGTCTGGGGCATGAACAGTCTTAACGCCGACGCGCGTCACTCCTTATAGTAGACTCTTCTGGTATACAATAAACGAGTTGATCTAAATTACCTCATCCGGTTCCTTGATGGAGCGACCCCAACCGAGCGCATGGTAGAGTATGATAGCACCAATGGTGGCGGTACCGATGCCATCGAGCGTGAAGCCTGCGAGATTCAGCTTGAAATTGCCCGCACCCAGAACAAGCGCCACGCCCACGGTGATGAGGTTGCGGGGCTCGGCAAAATCCACCTTGTTTTCCACCCAAATGCGTCCGGCTGTGGCTGCAATGAGGCCAAATACGACGATAGACAGACCACCGATGACCGGACCGGGAATTGTTTGAATGAGCGCGCCAAATTTTGGCGAAAAGCCGAGCAGGATGGCAACGGCGGCGGCCACCAGAAACACGAGCGTGGAGAAAATACGCGTGACCGCCATTACGCCCATGTTTTCGGCATAGGTCGTCATGCCCGTACCGCCAAAGGCGCCAGAAAACATCGTCGCCAGACCATCGCCGATAAAGGCGCGGCCGAGATACGGATCGAGATTACGGCCCGTCATCGCGCCAATGGCTTTGATATGGCCGAGGTTTTCGGCCACGAGAATAACCACCACGGGCGCAATCAATGTCATGGCTGAGGCCGAAAACACCGGTGCGGTAAACTGAGGCCAACCGAACCAAGGCGCGTTGGCGACACCGGAAAAATCGATGGGCTCACCGAGCCCAAACCCGTTGGTGAGGATAAGATAGGCGATATAGGCGAGCGCGCCGCCAATCAGAATGGGCAAGCGACGTGTCATGCCGGGCGCATAGACCGCGACGAGGCCAACAGCAGCAAATGTCAGAATGGCAATCCAGCGCGAAAGCTGGTTGCCATCGGGCGTTGCCGGGCCGGTGCCGGACGCGCTGGCAATGGCAATCGGTGCCAGCACAAGGCCAATGGCGGCCACGATCGCGCCGGTCAGCACCGGCGGCATCAGCCTTTCGATCCATCGGTGCCCTGCAAACATCACGATCAGGCCGATCAGCGTATAGAGGGCACCGGCCAGAATGATGCCGCCGAGCGCCAGGGCAATGTTGGGGTTGGGCGATCCCGCCACCGCGCCGGTTGCCACCAGAACCGGACCGATAAAGGCGAACGACGAGCCGAGATAGCTCGGCACCCGACCACCGACCGCTATGAAGAAAATGAGGGTCGATAGCCCGGAAAACAGGATGGAGACATTAGGATCAAACCCCATGATGATAGGTGCAAGCACCGTGGAGCCGAACATGGCCACCACATGTTGCAGCCCCAGCACGGCGGTCTGCCCCGCAGGCAAGCGCTCATCGGGCAGAATGCGCCCTTCCGTCTTCAGCCGCCAGCGCGGAAAATAGCCACCCGTATCACGCATTGTTCTTGCCCCGTATTCTGGAATCTGCCCCGGATTGGAACCCCTGTTTTCACAGGGATAAATCCGCTCTCTTCTCTTCGATACAGAGTCCAGCAGGCAATGTCATCAGGCCTGTTCGGCTGATTTTGGCTGGGAAGCTGGAAGACGGGAGGGGACAAGCAGGCAGGTGGGGACGATCAGCACCGCGATGAACAGCATGGCGATGAAGGTTGCGTGCAGCCCCTGTTGCAGTGCCGAGCGGATTTCGCCCGCATCACTCAGCGCAGCACCTGCACCGTTCAAAAGCCCGCGCAACTGCTCCGGCGTAATGGCCTGCCCGTTGGTGGTATGGGCCAGGCCGTAGGTCAGCACGGCACCCAGCACGGCTGCGCCCAGTGTGCTGCCAAGATTGCGGGAAAAGACATTGGAGGCCGTGGCGCTGCCGCGCTCCATCGCACCAACACTATCCTGCGTTAGAATGAGTGCGCCGATGTTGAGCAGGCCCATGCCAAGACCCATGATCAGCGAGCCAGCACCGGCCAGTATAGGTGAACTTGACGGCGTCAGCAGGACCAGAAGAAACGTGCCCACGGGAATGAAGAGGCTACCAGTGATCATGATGGGCCGCAGGCCGATGCGTGCGAACTGGCGCGACGCAATGGTCGCGCCCAGCGGCCAGCCCAGAAGCAGCATGGTCAAGGCAAAACCCGCCACAAGCGGCGAGCGGTTCAAGACCGTTTGCACATACATGGGCAGGAAGGTGGTAAGGCCCATGATGGACATGCTGGCGAAAAACACCGCTATGTTGGAAAAGGCAACGGGTCGTTTCAGCCACAGATCAGGCGCAACCATCGGCGCTTCCGCCCTTCGTTCCTGCCAGAGAAAGGCTGCAAGCGCGAAAACAAAGACGATTGCTGCGGCAATCGCCTGCCCGGAAATGGCGCTTTCGAGCTTCGTCAGCGCAATCATCAGCGCGGAGATGGAGATGGCGAAAAACGCAGCGCCCAAAATATCGATCGAGACGATACGGGGTCGTTTTTCCTCATGGAGAAAGAACACAAAGCCCAGTGCGGCCAGAATGCCGACGGGAACGTTGATCCAGAACACCCAGGCCCAGGGGAGATTATGGATGATCAGACTGCCCAGAAGCGGACCGATAACGGCTGACAGTGCCCACACGCTGGCGAGATAGCCTTGCACCTTGCCGCGCTGATTTCCGGGGAAGAGATCGGCAACAATCGTCATGGCAACGGGCTGAATGGCGCCCGCGCCAATGCCTTGCAGCAGACGAAAGGCAATCATCGACGGCATGGACCACGCAAAGCCCGCCAGAATGGAGGCAAACAGAAACAGGCCAATGCCCCACAGCATCATCGGCTTGCGCCCATAGATATCGGAAAGCTTGCCGAACACCACGGTCGTGGCGGTCTGGGTCAGAAGGAAGGACGAAAAGACCCAGGAGTACAGTTCGATCTGGCCGAACTGTGCGGCGATCTGCGGCATTGCTGTTGAAACAATGGTCGCCTCAATGGCAATCATCGCCATGCTGGCCATAATCGCGGCAACAACAAGCCCGCGATGGGACGTCTTTTCTTTCATGGGGAACTTTCAAAACCAGCAAAGACCCGTTTGAAAAACGGTTGTCTGGCCAGAGCAAGATGGAGTGTTAGCCGTTATTTAGTCCCCTTGATCCTGTCGTCAAGAAACAAACGCTGGAAGTACAACTTATAGCGACGTCTCAAGCCGCCATGGGCCCCCGAGGTAACTCCAGATATCCAGCCCTGTGGAGGCGATTGTTTGTGGTCGAAAGGATGTTCTCAAGTCCTGAAACAGAGTGTCAGCCTTGGCCTTCGAAACTTTGTTTTGCACGGTGATGTGCGGTCTCCAGCCTTGCAGGTCCTGCGGTTTTAACCATGCACGAACGCCTGCGACCAGATGTGCGCGAACCGCCTGCAACGCCGGGCTCTCCAGTGTATAAGCTACACCAGCGCCCATATGGCGCACGCCGGTGACTTCGACGGGCATCGGCAAATCCACACGCGATAAGCCCTGTTGCGCCAGTTCAACAATTCGGTCGAACTCGTCCGCAGGCAGGTGATGAAACAAGGTCAGGTGCGCGCGCAAAAAATTGCGCTCCGCCGGAAAATGCTGGCGGCGGAGCCGATCAAACGGCTCAAGATCGCCGTCGCTGATACGGGCTGTGAGGATAAGCGGGTGTGTCATTGAGGTTTAAACGTCGCGACGCGGTAGACATAGGCGATAATGATGGCAATGAGAACGCCGGTTGCAACGGGATCGACATAATCCTTAACGGTTTCATAGGCTTGACCCAGCGCAAATCCGGCCAGTGCCAGAGCGGATGTCCAGATAACACTGCCGACCGCCGAATAGCTCAGAAACTGCCAGAATGGCATATGCACCACGCCCGCTGGCACCGAAATCAGGGTTCTGACGGTCGGTATCAGGCGACCGAACAGCACCGAAGTTCGTCCATGCCTGCGGAAGCGCTGCTTGGCCTCGTCAATATCACCGGGAGACATGGTCAACCACCGGCCATGGCGGGCGGCGAGGGATTTCAGCCTCTGCTCCCCCAGATAACGGCCCAGAAAATACCACGGAATAATGCCCAGCACGGAACCGACCGACCCTGCGGCAATGACGCCGAAGATGCTGATACCGTCCCGCGTGGCCAGATAGCCAGCCAGTGGCATGATCAGTTCGGATGGGATCGGCGGAAAGATGTTTTCCAGAAACATTAAAAACGCTATGCCGAAAACGCCGAATTGCTCCATGGTCGAATGGACAAAAGCCTCCATGATGATTGATCCTTATTGATTGCCGGTTGGTGCGCGCCGCAGCGTGATGCGGGTCAACTCGGCGGGTTTGCCGAGCCGCAGCGCAAAGCCGGGCCACAGCGCCGTGCCATTGTTGACATAGAGTTGCATGGCGCCAACCTGATACAGGCCGGAAACGAAGCCGTTGTTGAACAGGGCCAAAATGCGATCAAACCCGATGATCATGCCGCCATGGGTGTGTCCGGACAGTTGAAGGGCAATGTTCAGTTTCGCCGTTTTGTCCGCCTCACGCGGCTGGTGATCCATCAGGATGACCGGAACTCGCTCTGGTGCGCCACGGATGGCCGCCGCCACATTCGGACCCGGAAAGCCGGTGGCCGGGGCCGATACGTCCGTGACACCCGCAATCATCAATCGGTCTGTGCCCCGTTCCAGCGCTGTGTGGCTGTTGATGAGAGGCCGCAGCTTCAACCGTTCGTACTCCTGCATCCACTGCGGATAGCCGAAGAAATACTCATGATTGCCGGGAACGGCATAGATACCGTCGCGTGCGTGCAGTTTGAGCAACGGCTCAACGTCAAGGCGGCGATCTTCCACACGTCCGTCAATCAGGTCGCCGGTCATGAGAATGAGATCAACGTCAAGCCCATTTGCGCGGGTGACGACTCGCTCAGTCCATGCGGCAGGAAACAGGCGGCTGATATGAAGGTCAGTCAGTTGAACAATTTTGTAGCCATCAAATGCCGGTGGCAGGTCTGCGATGGCAATGTCGATATCCTTGATCGGCGGAACCCGCACAGCCTGACTGACCCCAAAGCCAGCCAAAGCGAGGGCAGTGACGCCCATGGCATAGCGCAGGGTTGCCGGGACTGCGGGGAAATGACCTCTGACAGCCAACAGAGCCAGAGATACGACGTCCAGCAGCAGTTGAAACACCATTAACAGCAGAATGGCACCAAACGCCACGTTGAACATCAGGATAAACGGGCGCGGAAATTCCGGCGAAAACACGGACCCGGACGAGAGCTTGGCGACCATGTGATATTGCGAGGCCAGCAGCAAGACCAGCGCCAGCCCCACCTTGGCGGTCCAGACCCATGGCAGCGGCAGAATAAATCGCAGAACGACAACCAGCCATGGAAAGCCGAATATAAGATGAAACATGAGAACGCCTGTGTTGTTGTGCTGCATACGATAGATTGAGGAAAAGGATCAATCCACAGATGCCTTAAACACTATCCGTTCTCGTAGGATTCGGGCGGAGTTAGGTTCCAGACACAGAAAAGCATGATGATCGTCACGGCGCCATAACGGATGAGGCCGGGCTGGGCGTGCCGCCCAGAGCGCGGTACAATGTGGCTTCGTTCAGAAGGCGTTTCAAAGCGAGATCAATAACGGCTGTCTGTGCCGAGCGTGTCCGTTCCTGCGCGTCCAGCAGGGGTTGCAGTGAGATCGATCCTTCTTTGAACTGGGTTTCATACAATGCTTCCACCCTTCGTTGCGTGGCGAGTGCACGGGCAAGGTGCACCGCCTGCCGCTGGTAGGATTGCCGCGCGGCGATGCCGTTCGCAACTTCCGAAAGAGCCGTTAGCATGGCGCCCCGAAATGCCGTCACGGCCGCTTCATACTGCACCTCTGACACGCGAATTTGCAGCTTCATGTCGGCAACGTTCAGGAAAGGCAGGGCTGTGCTTGCGCCGAGCGAACCGACCGGGTTGGCCAGAAAATTTGCGAGATCACGGCTGCTGGTGCCCAGACTGCCGGTTAAAGGTATCGACGGGTAGAAGCTGGCTTTTTTCTCGTCCACGTTGCGCAACGCGGAACGCAGCCGTAGTTCGCCGGCACGCAAATCAGGCCGACGCCCAATAAGACTAGCGGGCAGGCCGGGTTGTAAAGGAGGCAGACTGCTTGAAGGAAGACGTGTCGGCTCCGGTGCGGGACTGTTTGCACCATTCAGCAGCACCGCCAATTCCACACGCTGCCTATCGCGCTGCAATTTAAGACTCTCCAGCGCAGCGAGCTGCATGTTAATCGAATATGTGGCTTGGGACGCTTCAAGATCGGATGCGGTTTCTGCCGCGATCTTCGTGTTAACAATGCTTTGGATGCGACGTGCGACCGCAAGGCTGCTTTCGGCACTGCGAATTGTCTGGTTGGTGTGTGCAAGCTGCCACCATGCGGTCATGGTGTTGGCGATAACGGTCAGGCGCATTGCCTCCCGGTCCTCACGTGTGGCTGTTGCTTCCCATGCCGCCATGTCGCGTTTTGCTGCCAGTTTTCCCCACAGGTCCAGATCGTAGGACAAGCCAAGGCTGGAACTGACGCTGCGCGATGATGGTTGACCTTGAAGTTGTTTGCTGCCCGACAGACTGGTTGTGCCGTTGAATTGAGGAATGGCATTCAGATTGGTGGAATCTGCATCAAGCAGCGCCCGGCGGGCACGGAGGCTGGCGGCGAACAGATCATTGTTGGCGGCCAGCACGACGGGGATCAGTTTGTTCAAACCGGCATCGCCAAAACTCCGCCACCATTCATCCACGGGCGTCGGTTGTGATGTGTTTTCGGTCGTTGGCCAGGCGATACCGGCGGGCACATCCGGGCGGATATACTGGGCTGGGTTCAAGCAGCCAGCCAGAAGAAGCAGCGGGAAAAGGAGAATGAAGCGGCGGAACATTGCGTAAAAACCTGTCATTCGCGTGCCAAGGCCTCGACCGGGTCAAGCCGTGCCGCATTGCGTGCGGGCAGGTAGCCAAAGATCAGGCCGATCAGCAGTGTTGCCACGCTTGCAAGGGCAACAGCCTGGCCGTTGATGAGGATGGGAAGCGGCAGTCCGAGCGCACCGGCAAGCCCGGCAATGGCAAACGCAGTTGCCATGCCGATGGCGCCGCCGACGAAGCACACAGCCAGTGCCTCGATGATGAACTGCATCATAATATCCTGTCGTCTGGCACCCACGGCCATGCGCAGGCCAATTTCGCGGGTGCGCTCAGTCACCGAAATCAGCATGATGTTCATGACACCAACCCCGCCGACAACCAGCGCAATGGCGGCCAGTGCGGTGATCAGCACGTTGAAAAGGCCGATCATCCGCATCATTGATTTGCGGATCTCATCCTGATTGTAGATGAAAAAATCCTTGAGGCCGTGGCGGCGCGTCAGCAAGTGCATGATGGCGCGTTCTGCTGATTTGGTATCGATATGATCCCTGATGCGCACCACGATACTGCCCAGCGGCATGGCTCCCGTCAGTCGTTCGCGCAAGGCATTATAGCTCAGGTAGACCGCCACAACGCGTCCGGAATTGGCCCGTTCGGCCAGCACGCCAACCACGGTGGCCTTGAGATTGCCAATCATGATCGACTTTCCCAAAGGATCGGCTTTCTTGAACAAGGTGGTGGCGGCAACAGGCGACAGCACCACATTGGCGCGCGCTTCATTCATGTCCCGGTCCATCAGGCCAATGCCTTTCTCCAGCGAATAACCCCCTGTATGGAAATAGGACGGCGCTACGCCATACACTTGCGCATCGGTGCTGATGCTTGCATACCGCACCTTTTGGGTGATCACCGTTTCCGGCGTTACACTTTCAACATAGGGCTGGCGCGCCAGAGCCAGCGAATCCGCCACCGTCAGGCTGGTGATCTTGTCGTAGTTCGGATCGCTAAAATCCTTACCCCGGTAAACGGTGAGCGTACTGCTGCCCAGATCGCTCATTTGCGCCAAGGATTCGGCCTTCATGCCCTCCCCAAGGCCGACAACCGACACAACGGAGGCGATGCCGATGACAATCCCGATCATGGTCAGTGCGCTGCGCATTTTCTGTGCAGCCATAGACCGCAGTGACATGCTGAACGCACTGCCAACGCCGGAAAGGGACACCGAGCGGGGCAGCCGGGGCGCAGTGTTGTCTGTCTGGCATGGCGAAACGGAGGCTTCTTTCGGTATCCGGCTATCGGACTGGATGACCCCATCGGCAATCTCGATAACGCGGTGGGCATGGGCCGCCACGGCCCGGTCGTGCGTGATAATGACGACCGTTCTGCCTTCCGCATTCAACTCCTTGAGCAGTGCCAGCACGGTTTCACCCGAACGGCTGTCCAGCGCGCCGGTCGGCTCATCGGCAAGGATCACGCCGCCACCGTTCATCAACGCACGCGCTATGGCAACGCGCTGCTGCTGGCCGCCCGAAAGCTGGTTTGGCCGCGATTGCAGGCGATCTGCCAGACCAAGCCGCCTGAGCAGGCCTGCCGCACGAGAGCGGCGCTGATCGGTGGACAGACCGGCGTAAATACCCGGCAGTTCCACATTGGCGCTCGCCGTTAGCGCGGCTACGAGATGATAACGCTGAAACACGAAGCCGAAATGCTCGCGCCGCAGATAGGCCAGTCCGTTCGGATCAAGCGCGGCAACATCCTGCCCGCCAACGCGGTAGGTGCCATGGTCCGGCTTGTCGAGGCAGCCAAGAATATTCATCAGCGTGGATTTGCCCGAGCCGGACGCACCGACAATGGCAACCAGCTCTCCCGGTTCTATTGTCAAGTCTATGCCATCGAGCGCGGCAATGGTTTCCTCACCATTGCGGTAGAGCCGCCGGATGCCGGACAGGTCAAGACGCGCAGCCGTCATTCCAGCAGCATCTCGGTTGTTGTCGGGCCGCTGTCAGCGTTCAGCACCACCTCTTCACCCTCGGTCAGGCCTTCAAGAATTTCCGCATCGTCGCGGGTGGTCAGCCCCACGCGCACCTTGCGCTCATCAAGTGCCCCGTCCGGCTTGTTAACCGTTGCCGTAAAGACGCCTTCGTCATCTGGCCCATCCAACGCTGTCAACGGTGCGACCACCACGTTTTCCAGCTTGGATGTGGTTATGGTTACGTCCGCTGTCATCATCGGCAACAGCTTGCTATCGGCATTGTCGGCATGGAACAGTGCGCTGTAGTAAACCGCTTGCGCTGAAGACCCGCTTTGGCTGGACGCAACGGTGTCGGCACTGGTCAGCATGGAGGCTGGGGCAGGCTGGACCTCCGTCAGTGTGCTGGCACGATTGACGGTTCTTTCAGAAAACGTGGTAAATTCAAGCGGCTGTCCGGCTTTCACCCGGCTGACATCGGACTCCGGAATCTGCACCTTCACAAGCATCGGGTCGGTTTGTGCAATCAGTGCAATGACCGGCGTTGTTTGGGCAGCATTCAGCGTCTGACCCGGCTTGGATATCAGCCCGATAACCCGGCCGTCCATGGGGGAGGTGATGCGGGTATATTGCAGCTTGGTCTGCGCCTTTTTGACTTCGATGGTCGCTCGCTCGATCTGCGCGATCGACAGATCCAGCTCGGCTCGGGCGATGTGGACGGCGGATTGTGCGTCTTTCAACTCCGCGCCGGAGCCGGCACGACCGGCATACAGTGCGCGTTGGCGACGCAGGGTCTCTTCCGCTTTCTCCAACTGGAACGTCCGCGAGCGATTCGCTGCCTGTATTTCGGCAAGGGACGCCTGTGCCAGACGCAACTCATCCTGCTGTTGCAGCGAGTCGATTTCTGCAATCAGATCGCCGGTTCGCACGGTGTCGTTCAACCGCACATGAACGGTTTTCAGCTGGCCGGAAACCTGTGCGCCGATCTGGACCAGACGGGAGGGCTCAAGGATGCCGGTCGCGCTGACGATGTCTGCGAGGGGACCACGGCGAACCTTGGCCGTGAGCAGGCTGGCGGTATCCGGTTCACGGCTTCCAGCAAGATAGGTCCATAGCGCGAATGATAGTCCCGCCAGAACCACAACTGTAACAAGAAAACGGTATTTCATGACGACATTCGATAAAAACAGATTCTATCGCTGGATAGCCAGCATTTGACCGTGTCATAAACCTGTTATTAGCAGAAATATATATATTATTTTCATCATGAGCCGTTGATACCGCCGTGAGGCATCCGGTCAGGCAGCACCCTCTGGCAACTAACGTGTTTTGCGTGTCTCGAAGACTTTTTGAAGCACCGGCACGGCAGACATGGCGCGAGGCCAGCCAGCGTAAAACGCCAGATGCGCCGCGAGCTCCGCCGCTTCCTTTTGCGTTAGTCCGTTATCCATGGCCCTGTTGGCATGGAAGGGCAACTGTTCCGGTTGCCCGATGGCAATCAGTGCCGCCATGGTCACGAGGCTGCGGTCGCGCGCCGAGAGGTCGGGGCGCTGCCAGAGGTCGCCGAACACGACACGATTGGTAAGATCCGCCAACGCGGGGGCAGTGGGGGCAATGGTGGTGTTGACGGTATGGGCGCGCGCTGCTTCGGCCTCTGGCTCAAGCGTGAGTCTGCCAGCATCGCTCTCTGTTACGGTTGCAATACTGCGCTTTTCAAACACCGCCCTCGTCTCGTTAACGGCAGAGATAGCGTTGGGCCAACCGGTGTAGAATGCAAGATGGGTTATCAGCTCGCCAATTTCAGCGGGCGTGACGCCATTGTCCAGCGCCCTGCCGACATGGCCACCAATCTGCGCGGATTTGCCGGTCGCTACCAGCGTCGCAACCGTGACAAGGCTGCGGTCGCGGGGCGACAGGTCCTTGCGAAGCCACACTTCCCCAAACAGAACATCGTCGGTGAAATGCCCCAGGCCGGGTGCCACCTCATAAACCGCTGCGGGGGCTACCCGCGGGCGTTTACCCTCCTGTGCTTCGGCACCAGAAGCGGCGAAGGCCGACAAGGCGATGCTGGCCGCAATTGTCTTCATGGGAAAACCTCCTTTAAAGCCCGGTGCCCTTGAGTATCTGCTCAGGGTAGCGTTCGCCTTCCACCTCTATCTCAGCAGCGGCGGACTGAATCTGCGAAATGTCGGCAGCGGACAGAGCGATCTGCGCACCGCCCAGATTTTCTTCCAGACGATGCAGCTTGGTGGTGCCGGGAATGGGCACGATCCACGGCTTTTGCGCCAGCAGCCATGCCAGAGCGATTTGCGCAGCCGTTGCGCCTTTGTCGTGCGCAATCCGCTTGATCAGGTCGATCAGCGCCTGATTTTTCTCCATGGCCTCGGCTGTGAAGCGTGGCAGGATCTTGCGAAAATCACCGTCGCTGATCTGTGTGTCCTTGCTCATCGCGCCCGTCAGGAAGCCCTTTCCGAGCGGGCTGTAGGCAACAAAACCGATGCCCAGCTCCTCGCACGCCTCCAGAATGCCGTTGGTTTCCGGTCCGCGTGTCCAGAGTGAATACTCGTTTTGCAACGCGGCCACAGGCTGCACCGCATGAGCACGGCGCACGGTCTGCGCACCCGGCTCGGATAGCCCGAAATTGCGGACCTTGCCTTGCGCAATCAGGTCCTTCACGGCACCCGCCACGTCCTCAATCGGCACATTGGGATCGACGCGATGCTGATAGAACAGGTCGATCACCTCCACGCCCAGCCGTTTCAACGAGCCTTCGGCAACGTTTCTGATCTGCTCGGGACGGCTGTTCGTGCCGACAGATTTGCCATCGACGATATCGAAACCAAATTTGGTGGCGATAACCACCTGATCCCGGATCGGTGCCAGCGCCTCGCCAACAATTTCCTCGTTGGTGTAAGGACCATAGACCTCTGCCGTATCGAACAGCGTGACGCCACGGTCTGCGGCCTGCCGGATGAGGCCGATGGCTTCTGCTTTGGGAAGCTGGGTGCCGTAGCCGAAGTTCAGGCCCATGCAGCCGAAACCGAGGGCGGAAACCGTCAAGCCATTTGTTCCAAGTGTCCGTTTTTCCATTGTCATGATCGAATCTTTCTTAACAGCCGGGTTTTGAATGCGACGCAGGCGTTAGAGCGCTGTTCGATCTGATTGAATCAGATCGGAGCTCTAAGTCCTTTACTTGTAAGCATAATCTTTTCGATCCTCGCTTCGCTCCGGTCGGATTATGCTCTAGCCATTCGATCAAGGCTGGTATTCAGCGTCGGTGACGTGTTCCAGCCACTCGACAGATGAACCATCCTGCGCCTCGGCGATGGCAATATGGCTCATGGCGGTGCTGGGCGAAGCGCCGTGCCAGTGTCGTTCTCCGGGTGAAAACCATACGATATCGCCGGGGCGGAGCTCCTCGACAGGGCCAACTTCGCGCTGGGTCAGGCCCAGCCCCGACAGGACCAGAAGGGTCTGGCCGAGCGGGTGTGTGTGCCAGGCGGTGCGTGCTCCCGGCTCAAACGTGACGGTGGCACCGCCAACCTTTGCCGGGGCATCGGCCTGAAAGCGCGCATCAATGCGCACCGTACCGGTGAAATATTCGGCAGGGCCTTTTTGCGACGGGGCCGAGCCCGATCTGGTGATTTTCATAGAAAGTCTCCCTCAAGCCCTAATGGGGCTTCAAATGCTTATTGCGCCAGTTCCAGCGAAGCCATGTCGATGACAAAGCGATAGCGCACATCGGATTTTTCCATCCGCTCAAATGCGTGGTTGATTTCGTCCATCCGGATCATTTCCACATCAGGCAGAATGTTGTTCACTGCGCAGAAATCCAGCATCTCCTGTGTTTCGGCAATGCCACCGATGGGGGAGCCGGCAATCCTGCGTCGACCCAGAACCAGCGGCACCGTGCTGGGCTCGGCCAGGGGGCCGATCTGCCCAACGATGACCAGAGTGCCGTCGACGTCCAGGAGCGGCATGTAGGGATTCAGGTCGTGCTTGACCGGAACCGTATCGATGATCAGATCAAAGCTGTCGGCTGCGGCTTCCATCGCTGCTTTATCGCTGGAAACCAGCAGGGCGTGGGCACCCAGTGCGCGAGCATCGTCTGCCTTGTCTGCCGACCGGCTGAGCACGGTGACGTGGGCACCCATGCCGGCAGCCAGCTTGACTGCCATATGGCCGAGGCCGCCAAGACCAATGACGCCGACGCGGCTGCCAGGGCGCACATCCCATGTTTTCAGGGGTGAGTACGTGGTAATGCCCGCGCACAGCAGAGGTGCCGCACGGGCAATATCCAGCCCTTCGGGAATACGCAGGCAAAATTCCTGACGCACGACCAGATTTTTGGAATAGCCCCCCAGCGTGTACTCCTTGGTGTAGCGATCAAACCCGCCATAGGTGCCGGTATTGCCTTCCCGGCAAAGCTGCTCCTGGCCTTTGCGGCACTGGTCGCACTGCTGGCAGCTATCGACCATGCAGCCAACAGCCACATGATCCCCCACCGTGTACTGCGTCACCGCGCTTCCGATCTCGATGACACGGCCAATGATTTCATGGCCTGGAATGGCCGGAAAGATAGTCCAGCCCCAATCATTGCGCGACCAGTGCAGGTCGGAGTGACAAACGCCGCAGTAGAGAATTTCCATCACCACATCATCGGGGCGCGGGGCGCGCCGCTCAAACGAAAACGGAGCCAGAGGGGCATCGGCGGAGGTGCAGGCAAAGCCAAGTGTTTTCATGAAGATCACCAGTCATTGTTATCGGTCGCAAAACGGATGCGCCGTTTGACTGTCAAACTAGCACCGTCGCACCTATGTGATTAGGGAGGTTATGATACATGAGCTTATGCGGAGAATTCATAAATGAAACGCGATGAACTGGGTGATCTTGCCGTGTTTTTAACCGTGGCACAAGAATGCAGTTTTACCCGCGCAGCGGCCAAGCTCGGCACCTCGCAATCGTCGCTTAGCCATACGATCCGGCGGATGGAAGAGCGCATGGGTCTACGATTGTTGACCCGCACCACACGCAATGTTTCCACCACGGAGGCGGGCGAGCAATTGCTATCCACGCTGCAACCGGCATTCAACGACATTCAGGCGCGGCTGGATTCGATGACGGCGCTGCGCCACAAACCGGCAGGCACCATTCGCATTACCACCAGCCGCACGGCGGGCGAAGCAATTCTGATGCCGGTGGTGCTCCAACTGATGCAGAATTACCCGGATGTGAAGGTGGAACTCTCCGTTGATCAAAAGCTAACCGATCTGGTGGCGGAACGCTACGATGCCGGTGTGCGACTGGGTGAGCAGGTGGAAAAAGACATGATCGCGGTGCCGATTGGCCCCGATATGCGCATGGCGGTTGCCGGTTCACCGGATTATTTCGCCAAGCATCCGGCACCTAAGCTGCCCCATGACCTGACCCAGCATGTGTGCATCAACCTGCGCCTGCCTACGCTGGGCGGTCTTTATGCATGGGAACTGGAAAAGGACGGACGCGCGCTCAATGTGCGGGTGGATGGCAATTTCATCTGCAATGATGTGGCAATGATTGTCAGCGCAGCAACGAAAGGCCTGGGGCTGGTATGTTTGCCGGAGGACCAGCTACAGCCAATGCTGGACGATGGCCGCCTTATCCGCGTGCTGGAAGACTGGTGCCCGCCGTTTCCCGGCTATCACCTGTACTATCCCAGCCGCCGACAACAATCCCCGGCGTTCGAGATACTGGTCAATGCGTTGCGCTATCGCAAGTAGGCAGGCGAAAATGCCGGCTGTCAGGCCGGCATTTATGCGTTCAGGAATTCAGGTCGAGTGCCTGTTTCAGCTCGTCAATGCGCTTGGACGCATCGGCCTTGGTTAGATCCTCGGCAAACGCTTCCGGCTTATGAGCCTGCTCGGACAGCGTTTTAAGGTATGAGCGCTGCGCGCCGGTCATGGGTTCATCGCCGCTGACCCAGTCATCCGGGTCTTTCTCGGTATTCGAAGATGTATCTGTTTTGACGTTGTCGACCATTGTGTTTCTCCCTTGGTTGTATCTGAAACGTTCTGCTCCAGATCGGGTTCCGCGTAGCTCTTAATTTAGCGGTCTCGCGCGCGCTGGCGGAACCTTTCGAAGGTGCGGGGGTTGGTCCGCACAATCAGCGAGGAGCAAAACGATGAGCGATTCAAAGCAACCGACCAACCCATCAACGCCGATGACGATTCAAACCGATGCGCCGACGCCATCTGCCGTGGATGTGGAGCGCGAAGCGCTGCCCGACACGGCGCCGGATACCGAATCCAACACAAACACCAAGCCACCGCTGCCATTCGGTGCGTCCACACGCAATGATGAAGCACCGGTTGAGACGGCCCAGACCAACCCCACGCACCACACGGGTCGGGTTCCACCGAATGTAACGGGCGAAGCATTTAAGGAAAACGAATGAGCAAGACCGCAGTTATCACCGGCGGCAGCGCCGGAATTGGGCTGGCGACAGCGCAGCATCTGGCTTCCGCTGGCTGGAATGTCGCCATCATCGCGCGCGATGAGGCCCGGCTGGACGGGGCACGTAAACTGCTTGCCACATCCGGGACCAAGGTGCTGGCGATCTCCGCTGACGTGGCTGATGCAGAAGCGGTCGACGCCGCCGCAGACCGCATCGAGCGGGAGCTTGGGCCCATTGACGCATGGGTCAACAACGCCATGTCAACCGTAGTGGCCCCCGCCGATCAAATCACCGCGGCAGAATATGCCCGCGTGACCGCCACAACCTATCTCAGCCAGGTCCATGGCACACTTGCTGCTCTTCGCCATATGAAGCCAAGACGCAAGGGTGCGATCATTCAGATATCATCGGGGCTGGGTATTCGGGCCGCACCACTGCAGGCTGCCTATTGCGGCGCGAAATTCGCTGTTTCCGGTTTTACGGATTCTTTGCGCTCGGAGCTGATTGCCGACGATGTACCGGTGACGCTCTCCGTTGTATACTTGCCAGCGGTCAACACGCCACAGCCGGGCTGGGCACGCAACCATACGGGCCACGCCCAGGTTCTGCCCGATCCATTGTTTGATCCGCGCCTGTGCGCCAAGGCCATTGTATCGGCCATTGATGATCCGCAGCGGGAAATCTGGGTGGGGCGTTCCACGGTCATGATGAGCATCGCTCAGGCGCTGATGCCGGGTTTTGCCGACAGGCAGGCGAGCGGCATGCGCGACAAGCAGCTCGGCAAAAAGACCGGCGACAAGACCGGCAATCTGGATGTGCCGGTATCCGGTCCCGCCCGGATTGACGGGCAATCGACAGACAGGACGATTACCACCCGGTCCGAGTTCTTCACATCGCGCCAGCGCGACATGCTGAAACTGGGGCTTGCCGGAGGCCTGATCGGCTTTGGCACCATTTTGGGCGCGGCGGTGTCGCGCATGCGCCACCGATAAATGAGACGATAACCATCAAAAAAAGGACACTGCAATGAGCAAGACAACTGACGATTTTGTAAATGCCCTGCATAGTCTGGAAGAGAGCAAGGATGTGGAGACCATCGCCTCGCTGTTTTCGGATGACGCGAAACTTTCCAACCCGCTGGTCAAACATGCAGCTACGGAAGGCAACCCTGCCGAGGCATTCTGGAGCGGTTACCGCGAAGCCTTCGAGACCATCCATTCCGAATTTCTGCATATCGTAGATGGCGATGGAGCAGCATTTCTGGAATGGCGGAGCGAAGGGTCGATAGATGGCAAACCGGTAAACTACGGCGGTGTCAGCGTATTGGAGATCAGCGGTGACAAGATTACTGCGTTTCGGGCCTATTTCGACTCCAAGCAGCTGACGGTATCGGAAAATGAGGCCGACGATCACAAGGCGTCAAAACCGGTCACCCGGACATCAGAAACACCGGAGGACCTCGACGAAGCCCAGCGAGATGCCGCAGTACAACGCGCCGAAGGCGGCTATAGCTGATCGATATTGATGAAAGAAAGCGGCTGACGCGGCGTGTTCAGGTCATTTGCTATCCGGTCATTGCCGGGGAAGTCCTTGACCCAAATCGCACCGCGTCGTCATAGCCGTCTATGAAACGGTTGCTCACCCGAATGGTTCCCGAATTACAACGGCAGGGTTTCAAACCATTCGGCATAAGGGGTGTTCTTCACCAGATGGCGGTTGTAATCCGGTGCGCCGTCCGACCACCAAACTGGCCCACGCTCGCCAAGCCCTATTTTTGCGTGATCCACGTGCTGGCGTGCGGCCGCTGTGGCAACCGGGTCGCCCTTTGCATCCCGCACGGCGCGCCTTGCGGCCATCAATTGCCGCACCAGCACCTGCCGCTCGTCATCGTCGAGGGCAGGATTGCTTTTGCGCCACAGGCGACCGCGCACGATAAAGTAGCGGCCATCGGGCGTATCCGGGTAGGTCGGTGATTTGGTCATATCGATCCTACCCGGCCGCTAGAGCACTTCCGATAAACACGTGTTCACCGGAAGTGCTCTAACTCTTTGTTTTGTCGCATTGTCCGGACGTGAAAACGACTTCGTTTTCACTGGAAATGCTCTAGCATTGTTTTATCGCATTGTCCGACGTGAAAACCCCTTCGTTTTCACTGGAAATGCTTTAGCTGAACGACAAAGCGCGGTCGCCTTCGCTATCCTTAATGCGGGTTGGCAGGCCAATCCGGTTCAGAATGTCGAGGAAGGGCTTGGGGGGCAGTTCCTCAACATTCACCATGGTTTTCACATCCCATTCGCCGGATGCAATCAGCAGCGCAGCGGCAACCGGTGGAACACCGGCTGTGTAGGAGATGCCCTGCGAGCCGACTTCCTCGTAAGCTTCCTTGTGGTCGGCTACATTGTAGATGAAAACTTCGCGCGGTTCGCCATTTTTCGAGCCTTTGACGAAATCGCCAATGCAGGTCTTGCCTTCATAGCCCGGCGCAAGCGAGGACGGATCGGGCAGAACGGCTTTCACCACCTTGAGCGGCACCACGTCCAGCCCCTCGGCGGTTTTCACCGGTTGCTCGGACAGCAGGCCAAGATTGTTCAGCACCGTGAAAACGTTGATGTAATGGTCGCCAAATCCCATCCAGAAGCGCACATCGGCACCGCCCATGTTCCTGGACAGGGAATGAATTTCGTCGTGGCCGGTCATATAGGCCTTGCAAGTGCCGACGACCGGAAGATCGAATTCCTTGCCGATCTCAAACATTGTGTTGGTCTGCCACTGGCCGTTCTGCCAGGAATACACAACGCCGGTAAATTCGCGGAAGTTGATTTCGGGATCGAAGTTGGTAGCGAAATACTTGCCATGGCTACCGGCATTGATATCGACAATGTCAATATCGGTGATCGTGTCGAAATAGTCGTCACTGGCGAGCCTGGCATAGGCATTGACCACGCCCGGATCAAACCCGACGCCCAGAATAGCGGTGATGCCTTTTTCAGCGCAGAGTTCGCGGCGCTTCCACTCGTGGTTGCCGTACCACGGCGGGGTCTCGCAGATCTTGGCGGGGTCTTCGTGGATTGCAGTGTCCATATAGGCCACGCCGGTTTCGATGCAGGCTTGCAAAACCGACATGTTGACGAAAGCTGAACCGACATTGATGACGATTTCCACGCCCGTGGTCTCGATCAGCGCCTTTGTCGCGGCAATGTCGAGAGCGTCGAGCGCATGGGCAGTCAAGCCCGCTTCCACCTTCATGCTGTTCTTCTCGCGCACGCTGTCCACAATGGCATCGCACTTCGATTTTGTGCGCGACGCAATGTGAATATCGCCGAGAATATCGTTGTTTTGTGCGCATTTGTGCGCGACAACCTGAGCTACGCCACCGGCGCCGATAATAAGGACATTCTTCTTCATCTCACACGTAAGCCTCCATTAAATGGTGTGTTGATTGGGTCTTTTTCGCACCAGCCTTACGACAGGCTGGCCGCAAAATCATCAAAAGTGAACTGCTTGATCACCTCAACCGTGCCATCCAGCTGGCGCACGGCGATGGATGGCATTTTAACGCCATTGAACCAGTTCTTCTTGACCATCGTGTACCCGGCAGCATCGGCCATGGACAGACGTTCACCAATTTTCAGTTGGTGGTCGAACTGGAATTCGCCGAAGATGTCACCGGCGAGGCACGATTTGCCGCAGATCATATAGCTGTGGTCACCGGTGTTCGGCTCCATCTTGGCGCTCTGGCGGTAGATCAACAGATCCAGCATGTGAGCTTCGATGGAACTATCGACGATGGCGAGGTTCTTGCCATTATAGAGCGTGTCCAGCACGGACACTTCCAGCGTCGTGCTTTTGGTGATTGCCGCTTCGCCGGGCTCCAGATAGACCTGAATGCCATATTTTTCCGCAAAGGCCTTGAGTCGATCGCAGAAAGCGTCCAGCGGATAATCGTCGCCGGTAAAGTGGATGCCACCGCCAAGGCTAACCCAGTCAGCCCGCGCAATCAGATCGCCGAACCGCTCTTCGATCACGCCCAACATGCTGTCAAACAGGGCAAAATCACCGTTCTCACAATTGTTGTGGAACATGAAGCCGGAAATCTGGTCCATGACGGTTTCGATGCGGGCCGGGTCCCATTCGCCCAGACGGCTGAACGGCCGTGCCGGATCAGCCAGATCGAAATCCGAACTGGACACCTGCGGGTTGACACGCAAACCGCGCACCTTGCCCTTGGATACGTCGGCAAAACGGGTCAATTGTCCAATGGAGTTGAAAATGATCTTGTCACAGTTGTCCAGAACCTCGGCAATTTCATTGTCCGCATAGGCCACGGAATAGGCGTGGGTCTCACCGCCGAATTTCTGGCGACCAAGCTTCACCTCATACAGCGATGACGACGTTGTGCCCGCCATATACTGGCTCATCAGATCGAAAACGCCCCAACTGGCAAAACATTTCAGCGCCAGCAATGCATGGGCACCAGACTTTTCCTGCACGTAACGGATTTTCTCAAGGTTAGGCAGAAGCTTGTTTTTGTCGATCAGATAGTACGGCGTTTCAATCATCTTTATTCTCTACGCTTATGTATGAGGCGTTATGTAGACTCCCCATAGTGCTTGAGCAAATTTTTCTTGAACATTAGCGCAATATCATGGAAATTTTGTTACACACCAGATCAAATCTTCAGATTTCCGGGATGTTTTCACGAAAGACAACCTGCAATCGGGGCGGGTGATAGTCCCCGGCATCACCCTGTATAGCGCGCACCAGCATCGCAATTGCCTCTCGCGCCTCCACCCGTGGACTTTGATCGATGACGGCATCCATCACGCCGGATAGCAGAAGGCTGCGCGTAGTATCTGTGAGATCGTGACCAAGGAAAACCAGTTGGTCGGCGCGGCCTGTTTCGGACATGGCCTGCGCAATGCCCTGGTTTCCGGAGCCGATATTGTACACCCCGGAAAGATCGGCGTGGCGGCTCAACAGCGTTCGCGCTTCCTCATAAGCGCGCACCCTGTCATCGCCGCTTTCGCGTAGTTCGACGATGTCCAGATGCGGAAAATCCTCGCGCACAATATGGCGAAAGCCCATTTCCCGCTCCTCATGCCCACGATAGGAGAGCGAACCGGCAAACAGCGCAATTTTGTGGCTTTCACCCTTGCCCAACAGGCGGGCCAGCAGGTAGCCCGCCAGCCGTCCGGCGGCGCGGTTGTCGATGCCGACATAACCGATGCGGGGAACGTGGAGAATGTCCGACACCAGCGTGATGACAGGAATTGTCGCCGCTGACAGTGCCCGCATGGCTTCGCGCACGATGGGATGATCGAGCGCGATGACGCCGACGCCTTGCGTGTGTCCGGCCAGTCCATGCAGGGTTGCCGCCAGCCGGTCCGG
Organism: Rhizobium sp. CFBP 8762; assembly: GCF_014841565.1. Taxonomy (GTDB): domain Bacteria; phylum Pseudomonadota; class Alphaproteobacteria; order Rhizobiales; family Rhizobiaceae; genus CFBP-8762. Next base: position 515,246 of record NZ_JACYUD010000002.1, on the reverse strand, counting down.
GTTGAAGCCTTCAACGGCGTGAATGGTGACCTCCAGCCACGGCTGATGGGCCGCCTCCGCCAGCAGATGCCGATGCAGTCCGTTCATGAAACTGTTGGTGCCAGCGGGCACCACAAAGTCCAGTTTCACGCGCTGGTTGCCGTTGGTGGCCGTGGTGTGCCCGTCGAAATAGCCAATGCGCCGGGCGACCGTCAGCACGGTGTTGCGGGTGCGCTCTTTTACGCCTGGCCGGTCGTTTAGCACACGGTCGACGGTGGCCGTCGAAACACCAGCTTCGCGGGCTATGTCAGTCAGGGTTGAACGCACTCTACGCCCTTTGTCTATGACGGGTTCCTACAACTTGATCATTTGCGGCTCGCTTGCTCAAGCTCTAAACCGAAATGAGGCCAATACTGATGTATAATGATTGGAATTGATGTTGACAAACATCATGATGTTTCGCACCATTCACGAATTCTCCGGGAGGGAGAACGGTGCAGCCGGGTGACAGCGTCGGCGCGCACGTGGGAGGAGATCACCATGGAACCAATGGAAGGGCTTCAGCCCGACCCGATTGTGCGTGTGCGCGATTATCAGATCGGCTGCATCGGCGCGGGCATGATCATGGCGGAATGCCATCTGGCCGCCTACCGGCAGGCCGGTTTTCCCGTCAAAGCCATCGCATCGCGCACCCGCGAGAAGGCGGAAGCCGTGGCGGCTCGCTGGGAGATCAAGAGGGTCTACGATACACCGGAAGACCTTTTGGCGGACGCTGATATCGACATTGTCGATATCGCCTATCCGCCCGACCAGCAGCCGCAGCTTATCCGGCTGGCGCTGGCGCAACCGCATATCAAGGGGGTGCTGGCCCAAAAGCCGCTTGCGCTGACGCTGGAAGAGGCCGTGCTGCTGCGTGACGAGGCAGAGGCGGCGGGAAAGATCCTGTCGGTTAACCAGAATATGCGCTACGACCAATCCATGCGGGCGCTGAAACAGGTGCTGGAGCGGGGCGATCTCGGACAGCCGGTGCTGGCAACCATCGAGATGCGGGCTGTGCCGCACTGGCAGGGCTTTCTGGAGGCCTATGACCGGCTGACGCTGGCCAATATGAGCGTTCACCATCTGGATGCGCTGCGGTTTCTGTTTGGTGAGCCGGAGGCGATTTCGACGGTGACCCGACGCGATCCGCGCACCACATTCGAGCACACGGACGGAATCACCATATCGACCCTGACCTTTCCCGGCGGCCTGCTGGCGGTGTCGATGGAGGATGTCTGGGCAGGCCCGAGGGGCGAGGGCATCGACAGTGATCATTACATCAAATGGCGCGTGGAAGGCACGGACGGCGTGGCCCAGGGCACGATCGGCTGGCCGGACGGGTCGCCTTCGACCCTGTCCTACATGTCGCAAACGACGACCAATGGGCACTGGGTCCATCCGCAATGGGACACGATGTGGTTTCCCCACGCTTTTATCGGCGTGATGGAGCAGTTGCAGTACGCGCTGAAATCGGGCGAACCGCCCGCGCTGTCCGTTGCCGATAACGTCAAGACCGTGGCGCTTGTGGAGGCGGCGTATCGTTCGATTGCCGAAAAGCGCACGGTTTTTCTTTCGGAAATTTCGACCAGCTCTGACGTCCAAGGGAGGACATCATCATGATGCAGACCGGCATATTTACAGGCTATTTTCCATATGGCCTGACGGAAACCGCGCAAAAGATCCGGGCGCTGAACTTCAACACCGTGCAACTGGATATGCACTTCAAGGATATCGACGTGTCCGCTGGCCAGATCACGCCGGACAAATGCCGCCAGATTGCGGGCACCTTCCGCGATCATCACCTGCCGATTTCGTGTATTTCCGGCTACACCAACATCATCCACCCGGACCCAGCGGAGCGCCAGAAGCGCGTTGGCTACCTCAAGGAAATCATTGCCCACGCGCAGTATCTTGGCACACCCTATGTCATTTCCGAAACGGGGACGTACAACACCGAGTCCGACTGGGTGCACCACCCGAAAAACAAGACCGAGGAAGGTTTTGAAGAATGCCGCAAGGTCATAGCCGATCTCGCGCAGCATGCCTATGACCACGGTGCCGTGTTTCTGCTGGAAACCTACGTGAACAATGTCGTGGGGTCGGTGGAGGAAACAGTCAGGATGTTTGCGCAGGTCGATCATCCCGGTCTTGGCCTGTTGATGGACCCGACCAACTATTTCGAGGCGCACAATATCGACCGCATGGATGAGATTCTCAATCAGGTGTTCGATACCCTGTCGGACAAGATCCGGATTGGCCACGCCAAGGATGTAAAGCGCTCCGGCGATGACAAGGCGGAAAAGCACGCTGACATTGGCGATGAGGACGCGCTGGAAAGCCACACCTTTCGAGGCGTTGGCGAGATCGAACTGCCCGCGCCGGGTTTGGGGTCGCTGAATTACGATCTCTATCTCAAACGGCTGGCGCAAAAACATCCCAACATCCCCATCATCATCGAGCATCTGGACGAGAGCGATGTGCCACGGGCCAAGACGTTCCTGGATGGCAAGCTGCGCGCGCAGGGGCTTTAGGGAGCAACGATGGTTGAACTTTACGGAGAGGTCCGGTCGCGCCGCGATCTGGCGGCCAGTGCCGGATGTCTGTCACAATTTGCAGGCGTGCGGCTGATGACGCTGGGCGACGGGGTGGAGCGCGGTATTCGGCTGCTGGAATTTCGCAGCGGCAATGGTTTGCGGTTTACCGTGCTGGTGGACCGCGCCATGGATATCGCTGATTGCGAGTACAATGGCGTGTCCATCGGCTGGCATTCTCCGGCAGGTTTCAAGCATCCGGGTCTCAACGAGTATGAGGGCGAGGGAGGGCTTGGATGGATGCGGTCCTTCTCCGGCCTGATGGTGACCTGTGGTCTGGATCATATCCTGTTCATGTATGACGAGCCTGCCGATCATTATAACTATACGCCCCGAAAGAAGGTGAGCCACTCCATTCACGGGCGTATCGGCACCATACCGGCGCGGCTGTCCGGCTATGGGGAACGCTGGGAGGGGGACGAATGCTTCCTCTGGTGCGAGGGCGTGGTGACACAGGGCACTGTTTTTGGCGAGCATCTGGAACTGACGCGGCGGATCGAAATCCGCGTTGGCAGCCATGATATCTCGATCACGGACAGGGTGGTCAATCGCGGCTTTTATCGCACGCCGCATATGTTCTGCTACCACATCAATGTCGGTCACCCCATCCTCGCCAGCGGGTCGCGATACCTTGCGCCGGTGCGCGATGTGGTGTGGGCGGCCCATGCGGGTGACAATTATGCGCGCCAGCGGGTGGGGTATCGCACCATGCCCGGCCCGCAGCCGCATTTCCACGAACAGGTCTGGCAGCATGACATGGCAGCCGATGACAAGGGTGCGGTGGCGGTGGCGCTTGTCAATGACCGTTTGGCCATCGGGTTTGAAGTGGTAACGCGCAAGGACCAGTTTCCCTGCATGTTCGAATGGCAGAATTTTCAGGCCGGGCAGTATGCGCTGGGCATAGAGCCCTCCACCAACCATGTGCAGGGCCATGGGGCTGCGCGCGAACGGGGTGAACTGATCTGGCTCGACCATGGTGAGGAACGCCGTTACGATACGACCCTGCGCATTCTGCCGGATAAACAGGCGATTGCCGCGTGTGAGGCGCGCATAACGACTATCTGCCAGCAACCGGATGCGGATTTTCCGACGCCCTCCGGCAATCACCGGCCGATCGAGGGACGTGACAGAACAGGAAGTTAAAATATGTCAGTTGCCAACAGAACCATTCTTTACACCGGGGCCGCTGGCGGTCTGGGCACCGAAACCACGCTGGCATTTTTACGGGCGGGCGCACATGTTGTGGCGCTGGACAACAATCCCGACAAGATTGTGCGACTGCAAGCGCAGGCGAGCAACGAAGGCTTGAATGGCCTGACGCTTCGCTCTGTCGATCTGTCCGATCTGGCCGGTCTGCGTCAGACGCTCAATGGCCTGTCGCAGGAGGTTGGCGGTTTCGATATCGTTATCAACAATGCGGCCATCTACCCCTCACGCCCGTTCGATGAGTACACTCTGGAAGAGATGCAACTGGTGCAGCGCATCAATGTGGATGCGGGCATTGTGTGCGTACAGGCAGCCCTTGGCCATATGCGCGCGCAGCAATGGGGCCGGATCATCAATATCGCCAGCATTACGTTTTCCGGCGGCTGGGCCAATATTGCACCCTATGTGCAATCCAAGGGCGCGCTGATTGCGCTGGCGCGGGCATGGGCGCGCGAATTTGGCGGCGATGGTATTACGGCCAACGCGGTTTCTCCCGGTGCTTTTCCAACCGATGCGGAGAAAATCCATCCGGACCCCGAAGGCTATACGCGGTTTGTGCTGGAGCACCAGTCGGTCAAGCGGCGCGGCACGCCTGCCGATATTGCCAATGCGCTGTTGTTTTTGGCGTCCGATGCAGCGTCGTTCATCAGCGGGCAGACGCTGAATGTCGATGGCGGATGGGTGATGACCTGAATCTTTGCCCTCCCGATTTGGCTTCAAGATTTGACACTGGTCGCGACCACAGGGCATATCATTGGTTAACATGCGGGGGTGAGAAATGAGCAAACCTGTCTATATGGCCGTAGGTTCGGTAACGCGGGAAACCCCGTACTATCAAAATGCGCATGGTACGGGCATTCAGATGCTGTTGCTCAACGAGGATACGCTTGAGACGACACTGCTGGCCAGCGCACAAGGGGTGGACAACCCGACGTTTCTAAGCGTGGATGCGGCTACCGCCACCTTGTACGTCAACTCTGAAGTCTTCGGTTGGGTAGAAGGCACCATCAGCGCGTACCGTTTTAACGCAGATGCGTCCTCGCTGACCTATATCAACAAGCAGGTTTCGCAGGGCAGTATCACCGCCTATAACGCGATCTCGGCGGACGGCCGGTTTTTGCTTGCAGCCAATTATGCCGCCGGGCGGGGTGGGCCGGATCAGTCCGTCGTGGCGCTGCCGATCCGTGAGGATGGCGGTCTTGGACCCGTCAGCGGCGGTGCGGCGCATTCGGGTGCAGCACTCCATGACCCGGAACGGCAGGAGCGCAGCCATGCGCATTGCATCGTCCAGACCGTGGACCGGACGGCATGGCTTTGCGCCGATCTCGGGCTGGACCAGATTTTGATCTATACGCTGGATGAAACGGGCGCACTCGCACGCACCGGAGCGGTCAACCTGCCGGAAGGCTCTGGGCCGCGCCACATTACCCAGCAAGGAAACGGCCAACTGGTCTATGTCAGCAACGAGTTGACCTCCACCGTCTCGGCCCTGTCGTGGGACGGTCACACGCTGACACTGCTGCAAACCGTGCCGACAGCGCCACACGGATTCGACACCCACGGGGCTGACATTCACCTTTCGCCGGACGGGCGCTATCTCTACGCGTCCAATCGCGGGCATGATTCCCTTGCGGCTTTTCGAGTGGATCCCCAGACGGGACTGCTGACATTCATCGGGTACACGCCCTGTGGCGGCAGAACGCCCCGCAATTTTGCCATCACCCCTAGCGGGCGGCATGTGCTGGTCGCAAACCAGAACAGCGACCATATCGCCTTGTTTGCCTGCAACAGCGAGACCGGCGCGCTCAGCGATACCGGCAAACGTATCGAGACGGGCACGCCGGTCTGCATCCGGCTGTTTGTTTTGTGACAGGGGAGCGCGACCAGCCTGGGCGAAAGTCCCGCCGCAAGGGCGCGGGCGTGACCATGGCGGATGTGGCACGCGCTGCCGGTGTGTCCATGCAGACGGTATCACGGGCGCTGCGATTTCCAGAAACAGTGACGCCCGACACGCGCAAGCTGATCCAGACCGCCATCGACAAAACCCACTATGTGCATAATCTGGCGGCCAGTCATCTGGCATCCAGCAAAAGTAATACGGTGGCGGCGATTATCCCGACGCTCTCAACCTCGGTGTTTGCGGAAACCATTCAGCATTTTTCCGAGGTGCTGCACGCGGCCAACTATCAGATTTTGCTGGGCAATACCGATTACGATGCAGCCAGAGAGGAAGCGGTGCTGCGCAGCCTGCTGGGCCGCCGCCCGGATGGCATTTTTCTGATAGGCACTCACCACTCGCGCAACAGCATTATGCTTTTGAAACGCGCGGCCATTCCGGTTGTGGAAGGTTGGGATATGACGGAGAAGCCCATTGACCGGCTTGTGGGATTTTCCAACAACGCGGCGATGATCGAGATGGCCCGGCATCTGGTATTACGGGGCCGCCGCCGCATCGTGTTTGCCGGTGTGCTGCGCAAGGGCGACAGCCGCGCTGCCGAGCGTCGCAACGGGTTTGTGGACGCCATGCGCACGCTCTTTCCGCAGGAGGAGCCGCGCCTCTGCCTTGCATCGGACCTGCCTTTGGATATGGCGTCGGGAGCGCTGTTGCTGGCACGGGTTCGTGACGCGTTTGCCGACGCTGACGCCATCATGTTTTCAAGCGATATTCTGGCGTCCGGTGCGCTGCTGGAAAGCCAGCGGCGTGCGATACCGGTGCCACAAACCCTTGCCATCACCGGCTTCGGTGACTTTGAAATGGCGCGCCACCTGATCCCGTCGTTAACGACCGTGGCGGTGCCCGCCGCTGATATTGGCCGGGAGGCTGGCCGTTTGCTGCTGGCCGGTATTGAGGGCGATCCGCCATTGCAAACGCGCATTGATGTGGGCTTTACCCTGATGATACGCGAGAGTGGATAATCAGGGCAGCGCGCACTACAGCGCCACCAAAACGCAAAGTAATTTCATCCTAAACCGATTCCGATTCAAGAAATTGTGCAGTGGTGCTCGAAGTTGGTAAGAATGTCGCATCCGGTCGGGGTTACATGCAGCATCCATTCCAGCCGGACGCCCCCGACATCCGGGTCGAAAGCTGTAGGCTCGACCATGATGACCATTCCTGCTTCCAGTGCTTTCCGTTCATAGGCCACCAGCCGCGGCCATTCATGCACGCCGGTGCCGATAGAATGGCCGGAGTGGTGGGCCGTGGTGTAGCCGTGGCGGGCAATATGGGCTTCCAGCGCCTGATCCAGATCACCGACGATCAGACCGGGCCGCACGGTCTCGACAGCCAGTTCCAGTGCGGATTTCGCAGCGGAAAACAGGTTGCGATAGCCGTCCGTTGCCTCACCCACCATAGCGGACGCGCAACTATCGCCCCAGTAGCCGCCGACGCGCGGTGCCAGATCGCAGATCACCGGATCGCCCGTTTGCAGAATGCGCGTATCCGGCCAACCCATGAAGGCGGAGGTTTTTTCTTTGCCGGAGATGAAATCGCCGGTCAGGGGCACCCGCCCGCCCGCGCGTGTCTCCATGGCAATGCGGATATCGGCAAAGATGTCCAGCTCCGTGCGCCCGGCCCGCGCCGCGTTGACGAAAGCCTGTTGCCCTGCGGATGCCGTGAGCGCCGCCTCTCGCAACAGTTCAACCTCCCGCGTGGTTTTGATGGCGCGCACCTGCTGGAAAGCGGCGGTGACCGAAACCTGTTTGAACGCGGCGATGGAGTCCGCCAGGCTTAAGGGAAAGCTCTGCGGCTCCAGCGCAAGGGTGCCGCCAACGTTGAAGCGCACCAGGAGATCGTTGACCGAGCGGATATAGTTGGCTGCAATATCGGTCGGCTCCCTAAAGGAGAACCCCTCATAGGTCACAATGGGGTTGGCCCAGCTTTCCGTGCCCGCCTCCAGATTGGTGATGACCAACCCGCATTCGCCGTTGACGCCGACAATCGCAACGGCAGGCCCGCCCGCAAAGGGGGAGGGCCCCGTTTCAATCGGCACGATGTGGCCGCAGGCGTAGGCGACGCCATCGGGACTGGTGAACAGGCCCCAGTCCGCGCCGGACGCCTTGATGGCGGCGATGGTCTTTGCAAGGCGCTCGTCCATGGTGGGTCCTCAAATCAGCGTGCGAATGTGTTGGTCTCGACCATAGGCAGCCACCAGCAGCAGGATCAAAACACCGAGGGCAGCCTGCACCATGGCTTCCGAAAGGCCCATGCCGATGAGAAGCGTGCGCAGTTCTATCAGCACCAGTGCGCCTGCAAGCGTGCCGACGAAGCCGCCGCGCCCACCAATCAGCGCCGTACCGCCAATAACCACTGCCGATACCGTTTGAAACAGGTAGGGCGCACCCACATTGGCGCTGGACGAGCCGGTAAAGCCCAGCAGGAAAATGCCTGCAAGGGCGGCAAACACGGCGCTCAACGCAAAGGTCATGGCCCAGAGAACCACCGGGCGGATCAGCGCCAGTTCGGCAGCCTTGGGGTTGGAGCCCAGGGCATACAGCTTTCGGCCATAGATCGTGCGGCGCAAGACGAACAGGACGGCGACGGTTAAAACCACCGTGAACGGCACCAGCCACGGAAAGGGCAGCGGGCCAACGGAGCCGCCCAGCGACACAAACGTGTTGATGAATGGCGGGGCCGATCCTGTCGGCAAGCCTTTTGTCCAGATTTGCACGCCCGCTTGCACGATGGTGCCGACGCCCAGCGTCACGATCAATGGATGCACCGAAAGGGCGGCTGAAATGGCACCGGAAAAGGCACCGATGAGAGCAGCCGCGCCCAGCACGATGGCAAAGATCAAAAGCACCGGAACGCCGCTGCCGTAGAGGCTAGCGAAAACGACATTCGCAAAGCCGATGACGAACGGAATGGAAAGATCGATACCCCCCAGAATCATCACGAGCGTCTGTCCCAGCGCCGCCACGGCCAGCAGGCAGCCCAGCACCAGCATGGCGCGCACCGAAAATAGGCTGGAAAAGCCCGGAATGAGCATTGCGCCGATGGCGAAAATCAAGACGACGCCAACGAAGGCAACCAGTGCCCGATTGCTGACAAGGGTTCTGGTCATTGCGGCCTCATCCGGTTGCGCAAATAAAGTTTCAGCTTTTCAGAGTTCAGGCAGACTGCCAGCACCAGCACGATGCCGTAGGTCATCTGCAGGACGAAGGTGGACACGTTGAACGCGGTCAACATGCTTTGCAGCAGAAAGATATCTGCAGCCCCGAGAAACGCCGCCGTCATTCCACCCACGCCGCCCGCAAGGCTGACACCACCCAGCGCCACGGCGGCAATGGCAATCAATGTATAGCCGGGGCCGATATTGGGATCTCCGGACCCAATCAGGCCGGTGAGCGAGAGTGCCGCCAGCCCGGCAAACAATCCGGCCAGCACGTAGGCGGTGAACCGCACCGCAGGCACGTTGACCCCGGACGTATAGGCTGCGCGATCATCGCTGCCCACCGCCATCAACAGATCGTAATAGGGCAGCCGGCGGATAATAAGCCAGATCACCACGGCTGCGCCCACCGGAATAAACGAGAGCCAGCCGGAGAAGGCGGACAGCCAGGCCGGAACGGTGCCCGCCGGAGATGGCAGGATGACCAGCGTAAGGCCCGCATAGATCAAATAGGTGCTGAGCGTGGCGACGATCGGCTGGATGCGCAGGATTGCAGCCAGAAAGCCGTTGAGCACGCCCGATGCCAGACCGAGCACCAGCGCTGCAGCGACGAGAACGACGGGCGAACCAATACCCGCAGACGTGATGAGAACCTGCACGATAATCACATTGATCAGCCCCATCAGTGGCCCCACCGACACATCGATGGAGCCGCGACCCGCCAGAAACGGAATAGTGACCGCCAGCGAGGCGAGCAAAAGCGGCGCGGCCAGACCCAGCACCGAAAGCCAGTTGGTCGGGGAAAAGCGGGCGGGGTTGAGCACGATATTGATGACAAGCAGAACGACGAACAGCAGCGCGGCCAGCCGGGTATCGGCCCGCGCGGCCAATATCGTGCGCCATGCGCCGCCCGCACGCGGGGTTGTTTCCGTGGGGGTCATAGGGCAACTTCCTTCTGGCCGAACATGGCTGCCATCACACGGCTCATGCTCATGTCCTCGCGCGCAATTACCTCTGTGCGCTGGAAGTCCCGGAAGATCGACACGCTGTCGCAGATTTGCAGGATTTCCTCGATCTCGCTGGACAGAATGACCAAAGCGATCTGTTCGTCACGCGCCAAAGTGCGAAACGCATCGTAGAATTTCAGTCGCGTGTTGAGGTCTACACCACGTGTCGGATCGTTTAACAGCATAACGCGGGGAGACAGGGCCAGAAGCCGTGCCAGCAGGACTTTCTGCTGGTTGCCGCCACTGAGTGCCGTGATGGGTGCCGACATGGCAGGATATTTGATCGAGAGGAACTCCGTGTAACCGGCAAGGCGTTGTTTCTGCTTCTTCCGGTTCAGAAAACCGGCAAACGAAAACTGCGGCATGGAAGGAATGCCAAAATTGTCCAGCACCGATAGTGCGGGAAAAATACCGGACGCGCGCCGGTCTCTCGGCAGATACACTACGCCCTGTTGAGCCGCTTGCCGATGATTGACCAGCCGGATACCGCCGCCCGCCCGTGTCTGCACTGCCACATGGCAGGATTGCATGGCGCCAAGCCCGGCCAGCGTTGTCAGGAACTGTTCCTGCCCGTGGCCTTCCAGCCCGGCAAGTCCAATGATTTCGCCCGCGCGGATGGTGCCAGAAACAGGCTGGCGTCCGGGCTTTAGCACAATGTCGTCGTAGCGCAGCAAGGTGGGTCTATTGGGCATGAAGATGCGCCTCCGGTGCCATGAGGTCCAGCAGGCGCTGGCTGCTGATCTCGGCACGCTCCAGTGTTTCGATGACGCGGCCACTGCGCAACACCGTAACCCGGTCCGAGAGGCGGCGAACCTCTTCCATGCGGTGGGAGATAAACACGACGATATTCCCAGCACGCGCATAGTCTTCAACGGCGTCAAACACGAGGTCGCGGTCCGCGTAGTCGAGCGCCGCCGTCGCCTCGTCCAGCAGCAGAATGGATGGTAGGCGCACGAATGCACGGGCAATCACCACCAGTTGCAGGGCTGCCAGAGGCAGGCTTCCGGCGTTGCCAGCGACATCAATGGGAAAGCGGGCCAGAGCCGCCATCAACGCCCGTGCGGTTTCCAGACGTTTGCGCCGGTCATGCGCGCGGCGGATGAAGCCATCGCAGCCAAGAAAAATATTGTCCGTTACCGAGCGGTGCGGCGCAATCAACACCTCCTGAAACACGGTGGCAAGGCCAAGCCTTTGCATGTCAAAGGGCGATCTGGCGTGAATGTCCTGTCCGTTCATCACCACGCGGCCTTCGCTGGGAGCGACAACACCGGAGAGGATTTTCAGCATCGTGCTTTTGCCGGAGCCGTTTTCTCCCAGAATGGTGTGGATGGCGCCCGGCTGGAATGCAACGGTCGCATCGCTCAGCGCCACGGTCTGGCCGTAGCGTTTACCCAGCCCCCGGATTTGAAGAGTGCTGACAGGCAAGGTGGTTCTGGCCGCCCCGAGATGGGACGCCATCAGCGCTTCCATTCGGGAGGGGGAAGGGGTGTCCGGCATGCGGGTATTGCCTCTGCGTATCATGGGAATGCAACGCGTGAGAGCGCCGTGCGTGCAAAGGCGCGCGGCGCTCCGGCTCGTTACGGTGTGCAGGACGCCGGTGTCTTGGCGAAATCGTAGAGCGGTGTGGCTGCCCCATTGGTGAAATAGCCGTTCAGCACATCTTCCGGGAATGGGTCGGCGGGCGGGACCGGGAAGATGGAAGTCGAGTCCGGCTTCATGCAGTCCTTGTACCAGGTGGGCAGATCGGCCTGCGTGATCAGCGGCATGGGTGCGATGATCGTATTGACGATGGGCGTTTGCCCTTCCACCACCCGCAGGGCCACGCGGAACGCATTCTGTGCGGCGACATGGGGTGAAACCTCACCGCCGTAGAACTTGAAATCCGCCTGATTGGCATTCCAGAAGCCCAGCGCATCACCGGAAATGGAAGCCGCAATCAGCGGAAGGGGACGCCCGGCCTGCTGAAAGGCTTCGGCAATAAACCGGGCTTCGCTGCCGGTCGACCAGACGGCATCAATGTTTTGGGGCGTGGTAGCCAGTGCTTGCAGAACGGCGGATTTCGTAGTCGTGCCGGTCCACTCGCCGCTGACCTTGCGGGCGATGGTCAACCCTTTCGCCTCGGACACGGCCTTGTCCAGTCCGGCATTTTCCTGCTGGACCAGCGGGTGGCCGGAAATGCCTTCCACCTGCAAGATAGTTCCGCCATTCGGCAGAGCCTGCGCTATGCCCTTGCCCATCTGGTAGCCCCAGAGGTTCTGGTTGTGCATGACGTTGATGGAGTGGGGGGTGGTGACCGCGCCCGCCGACGTGATCACCGGAATACCCGCCTTGTGTGCATCCTCGATGACCGCGTTCAGCGCGGTTGAGGACCCGGCAATGGTGGTGATTACGGAGCAGCCCTGCTCGATAAAAGCACGTATCTGCGAAATCTGCTGGGTGATGTCATTGTTGGAATCAGACACAATGAATTCCGACACGTCGCCGGAGGCCTTCGCCCCTTCAACCAGTCTGGCGAGTTCGCCGTTGAAGGTTACACGCCATGGGTTGCCCATATAGGACTCCGAATGACACCATTTCCAAGGCTTGGCCGGCGCCTTGAAATCGGCGTAGAGCGATGGGCCAACCTCCACCGCATCCGTGTAGAGTGCCTGCAGATTTTGCGGCAATTTTGAAAGTGCGTCTGCCCGATCCTGTGCCTGTACGCCCGTGGCTGCGATTGCGACCACACTGAGCGACACGGCAGACAGGGTTAACCTTACGCGTGACTGCGACATGTTCATTCCTCCCATGGCGACCTCCCGCCAACCTCACTGGTGAAATAACTATTCATAAAAGAATGCTGTCGTCAAATAAAATGTTAGCGCTCACTCTGGACATTCGACAAACTTGTTGTAACGTCCGGCCAATCACGAACCGGCGGGAGGCATTTGCTATGGGAATTTTATCGGGCTTTCGGGTGCTGGACTGCTCCATCGCCATGGCAGGACCCTTCGCAGCGCAGCGGCTTGGCGATCTGGGTGCCGATGTGGTGAAAGTGGAGCCGGTGACGGGCGAGTGGCAGCGCCATGTGGCGGCTGGCGGCGCGGAGGGCAACAAAGTCAATGTGTCGTTCCTGTCGCTCAACCGCAACAAGCGTTCGCTGGCCATCGACCTGAAAGCACCCGATGGCAAGGAAGTTTTGGTAGAATTGGTCAAAACCGCCGATGTGTTTCTGCAGAACTACCGCCCCGGCGTGGCAAAGCGGCTGGGTGTTGATTACGAAACGCTGTCGGCCATCAATCCCCGGCTGATATATGTGTCCATTTCCGGCTATGGCGAAGATGGGCCTTACGTCAACCGTCCGGGGCAGGACCTGGTGTTGCAGGGCATGTCCGGTGCCATGCTGTCCGCCGGGCGGGAGGGCGAGGCCCCAACGGCTGCCGGGCAATATCTGGTGGACGCCATTACCGCCTACACCGCGTTCGAAGGGGCTCTGGCTGCCCTGCTGCATCGTGAGCGCACGGGCGAGGGGCAACTGGTGCAGGTCAATATGCTGGATTCCATCACCGCCATTCAGATGCAGGAACTGTCGGTGTTTACCGTTGGCCACAAGCCACAGATCCGGTCTGCCGAACCTCATGCCCATGTCTATATCCGTTCGCCCTATGGCGCATTTGCAACCAGCGACGGCTTCATCATCGTGGCGTTTCCAAAGTTGAAAACGCTGGGTGAGGTCATCGGGGAAGACAGTTTTCTGACCATGCAGGACGATGTGGATACGTGGACGCACCGCGACGCTATTTTTGCCAGAACCCGCGAGCGGCTGAAGACTAAAACATCACAGGAATGGCTGGACGCCATGCGCGCTGCCGATATCTGGTGCGGTCCCGTCTATGGCTATGCCGATCTGGTCGAAGATGAGCAGATTTTGCACAACAAAACCTTTGTGGAGTATGACCACCCGACCGAAGGGCGGGTCAAGACCCCCGGTTTTCCCATTCGCTTTTCCAAGACTCCGTCAGAAGTGGAGCGCGGTGCGCCGGTCACAGGCCAGCACACCCGCGAGGTACTGGCGGAAGCGGGATATGATGAAGCGCGCATCGCCGAACTGGAAAATAGCGGTGCCGTTCTTGCAGGGTCCGTATAACCATGACCGACGACATTCTGTTTGAAATCGATGGTGCCATTGCCACCATCACACTCAACCGTCCCCAGAAGCTGAATGCCGTGACGCCGGACATGGCGAAGGCCATTGTTGCGGCAGTTCAGACCTGTAACGACAGCGACAGCATACGGTGTGTCATCCTGACTGGCGCTGGCGAGCGTGCCTTTTGTGCGGGCTCCGATATTGCCGAACTTGACACCTATCGCACCCCTTGGGAGTTTCGCAATCGGCCCGATTATTGCGATGCGTTTCGCGCGCTGTTGAAGCCAACCATTTGCGCTGTCAACGGCTATGCGCTGGGTGGCGGGCTGGAAACGGCCATGTCCTGCGATATCCGCATTGCGGCGGAAACAGCGCAATTTGCTGCACCGGAAATCAAACTTGGCTGGATTGGCGGCGGCGGCATGGCAGCCCATCTCTGCCACTCCATCGGCGCGTCCAATGCCGCGCTGATGTTGATGACTGGGGATGCCATACCCGCCCGCAAAGCCCTGGACTGGGGCCTGATCAGCGAAATCGTCGCGCCGGAAGCGCTTTTGACCCGGGCGCGGGAACTGGCCACCATCATTGCGTCGCGTGCGCCCATCGCCGCCGAAACGGCAAAGCTGAACCTGCAAGCTGCCCTATCCATGCCATTGGAAAAAGCCATTGCCTATGAGCGGGATTTACAAACCATCTGCTTTGCAACGGCGGACGCGGCCGAGGGGCGGGCGGCGTTCAAAGAAAAAAGGCCACCAGTGTTTCAGCGACGCTGAAACATGGTTACAAGACGGGGCAGAGAGGGAGAACAGCACCATGACGATTGATCAAGCAGTCTTTGCAACGGGAACCTTCGTGGGAAGGGTATGGCAGGCGGGCATTGGCCCGGTGCTGGTCGCGCTGCGCCATGGCAATGTGGTCGATATCACCGCCAGTCAGACAGCCACGATGAGCGACCTGATCGAGCGCGACGATGCGGTGGACTATGCCCGCAATGCGCCCGGCACAACGTTGGGATCGCTGCAATCGCTTCTGGCGGCGGGTGCCGAGGCGCCGCTGCGGCTGCTTGCGCCCAATGATCTTCAAGCCGTGAAAGCCTGCGGCGTAACCTTTGCCCGCTCCATGATCGAGCGCGTCATTGAGGAGCGGGCGGCAGGCAATCCGGATCTTGCCCGCGATATCCGCGGTAAGGTTACCGCCATTATCGGTGATAGCCTGCGCGACCTCAAAGCGGGATCGCCGGAAGCGGAAAAGGTCAAGACAGCCTTGATCGATGTCGGAGTTTGGTCGCAATATCTGGAAGTGGGCATCGGGCCGGATGCGGAAGTGTTCACGAAGGCCCCTGTGCTGTCATCGGTCGGGCATGGAGATGATGTAGGTCTGCATCCGGTATCCCGCTGGAACAATCCCGAGCCGGAGGTGGTGCTGGCTGTGGACAGCAAAGGCACGGTCAAGGGTGCAACGCTTGGCAACGATGTGAACCTGCGCGATGTCGAGGGTCGCTCCGCGCTGCTACTCGGCAAGGCGAAGGACAACAATGCGTCCTGCGCCATCGGGCCGTTCATTCGTCTGTTTGACGACAGCTACACGATTGACGATGTGCGCACTGCGGAACTCGACCTGACGATTGCCGGCGAGGACGGCTATGTACTGAACGGCAAAAGCTCCATGCGCGAAATCAGCAGGGATCCGCTAGATCTCGTCGCGCAGACCATTGGCCGGCACCATCAGTATCCTGATGGTTTCATGCTGTTCATGGGCACGCTGTTTGCCCCGACGGAGGACCGAGACGTGCCGGGGCAGGGCTTTACCCACAAGATTGGCGACCGGGTGACAATTTCCAACGCGCAACTCGGCGCGCTGTCCAACCGGGTTTTGTTGTCGACTGAGTGCGCACCATGGACGTTTGGCGTGACGCAGCTGATGCGCAATCTGGCAGGGCGCGGACTGCTATAGCCCGCGCCACTACAGCGCCACGCGTCAAACATGACGCGCAAAGGACGCTGTAGCACTTCAAAATTCTGCATAATTTTATCTTTAGATCGGCGCCGATTTAAAGAATTATGCAGGGGTGTCAGGCGTTTTTTGAACTGGCAATGAGCAGCGCACCCGAAGCCGCTGTGATACCGGAAAAGACGAAGACGCCGACCGGCCCCTGAAACTCGATCAACATGCCGCCGAGAACAGCACCGCTGGAAATCGCGATCTGAAAGGTTGTCAGCAGCAGGGCACCGGCGCTTTCGGCCTCATCGGGTGCAGCGCGGGTAATCAGGCTTTGCGCACTGACAGGCACGGCACCAAAACCAAAGCCCCAAACTGTCACAGCCAAGGCCGCAATAAACAGTGTTGCGCCGCCCAGAACCAGTGCAAAGGCTGTGACGCTGATCAACAACGCGCCGAGGCTAAGCGACAACGTGGTGCTGCGCTCCGATACAATGCCACCGGCAAGATTGCCAAAAAAGCCACCGATGCCGAAAGCCAGAAGAACGAGCGAGATAGCCTCAACACCCAGTTTTGGAACCTGCTCCAGAAACGGCCGAATGTAGGTAAAACCGGCGAAATGCCCTGCAACGACGAGCAGGGTCGTGAGAAGCGCCAACTGGATTTTGGGCCGCCGTAGCAGCACCGCAAAAGTGCTCAGTCCGGCAGACCCTTTGGGTGCCAGTGCGGGCATGGTTGCGGCCTGTACCGCGAGCGCCAGAACGCCAAGACCAGCGGATATGGTGAAAGCAGCACGCCAGCCGAGCGTTGCGCCAATCCATGCGCCAACCGGTGCCGCGCTGACGGTGGCGACCGATACGCCGGTGAGTATCACCGCCATGGCACGAGGCATGAGGCGTGGTGGCACCAACCGCATCGCCAACGCCGCCGACATGGCCCAGAACCCGCCGAGACCGATGCCCAGCAGCACGCGCGAAATTAACAGGGGCGTGAGACTGTGGGCAAAGCTGGCCAGCAGGCTGGATATGATCAGCATCGTCGTCAATGCCAGCAGTGTCCAGCGCCGGTCAATGTTGCGCGTGCCGATCACCACGCCGGGCCCAGCGAATGCAGCCACCACGGCGGTCATGGTTACGGATTGTCCGGCGATACCGGTGCTGATGCCAAGATCCTGCGACATGGGGGTCAACAGGCTAATGGGCAAAAACTCAGCCGTTACCAGACCAAAAACACCGAGCGACAGCGAGACGACTGCGCCCCACGCGGCCTTGCTTTCTATCACGTCCTCAAACACCTGAGGTTCATTCATTACACTATCTGTCATGCCCATCTCCTTGGGGTCCCCGCATTGGTCCGAATTGGGAGACTTCGGATACTGCAGAGTTTATCTTCAGCCGTAACTTAAGCGTGACGGATTGGCGTTTCTATGCTAATAAATCCAGAATGCTTGACGATTCGTCCAAAACGCTCCCGCGCTCTGTCGCTGATCCACTTAGCGAAATGCTGCGCGGGCTGAGGCTCGACGGTATCGAGTATGGCCGATGCCAGCCTTGCGACCCATGGGCAACGGCCTTTGCGGCCCATGAGCAGGCGCGGTTTCACTTCGTGGCGGCAGGGCAGTGCTGGTTGCAGACGCCTTCCGGCGAATGGATGGAGTTGCGAACCGGTGATGCGCTGCTGCTGCCACGTGGGGATGCGCATGTGCTGGCCAGCCGACCCGGCGTGCCGCCTCTTCCATTCGAGCAGTATGGCCGAAAATCTGTTTGTGACGGGATATTCGATCTGGAATGCGCTGAGACCAACGGCAAAACCTTGCTGTTCTTCGGCTCCATGTCCTTCAATGTCGACCGGATGCATCCGCTGCTGCAAATGATGCCGGAGGTTCTGCGCACCAGCGATCTGGCAGTCAACGAACCTGCTATTCCCCACCTGCTGGATGCGATGGCGCGCGAGGTGGAGATGGACCGTGTGGGCGCAGGAGGCATTCTGACGCGGCTTGCGGATGTGCTGACAGCCACGCTGATCCGCACATGGGTGGAGCATGGGTGCGGTGATTCGAGCGGTTGGCTTGCGGCGGTGCGCAATCCGCAAATCGGACGTGTTCTGGCGGCCATCCATCTGGAACCGGAGCGGGACTGGACCGTGGACGAACTGGCCGAACGGATGGGCGCGTCCCGTTCCGGTTTCGCCCAGCGTTTCGCGGCACTTGTGGGCGAAACGCCTGCGCGATATGTGGCACGCACCCGCATGACGCGCGCCCACCAATGGCTGCGCGAGGGCGCACGGGTGTCGGTTGTCGCTGAGCAGCTTGGCTACGAGTCCGATGCCTCTTTCAGCCGTGCTTTCAAGCGGATCATGGGTGCGCCACCGAGCCAGTTTCGCGACAAAACGAAGCCGGCTACGGGGGACCTGGCAACAAATTTCTGCGGCTGAGTGACGTGTTCACACAGCCGCAGGCGTTTTGATTTTACCAGGTATAGCGAAGCGTACCTTTCACGGTGCGGCGGTCGCCGTAGTAGGCGGTGTTGCCGAACGTATCGACATGACTGACATATTTGCGGTCGAACAGGTTGGTCGCGTTGACCGCCAGCGCCACGTTGTCGGTAACCTTGTAGTTGACGACAGCATCAAAGACCGTGCGGGATGGCAGTTTGATGCTGTTGGCATCATCGGCAAACGTGCCGCCAAAGAAGCGTGCGCCCGCGCCCAAGGTCAAATCACCGATCTTGCCTTCACCGGGGATGGTGTAATCCACCCACAATTGCGCCAGATGGTGCGGAACACGGGCAGGGCGCTTGCCGATCAGGCTGGCGGTAACATTGTCCTTGATCTGTGCATCCCAGTAGGAATAGGCGGCGGTTACGTTCAGACTGTCGTTCAAGGCTACCTTGCTCTCGAACTCGATACCGCGATTGTTGATCTCACCAACCTGATACTGCTGGGTATAGCTGGCATTCCACTGGGTTACATTGGACTGGGTCAGATCGAACAGCGCTACGGTGAACAGCGCATCGATACCGATGGGCTGGTACTTGGCACCGATTTCATACTGCTCGCCCGTTTGCGGTTTTGGCGTGCCGACAAATGTGGTGCGATTGGCAGCGACGGGAAGGAAAGACTCCGAGTAGTTTGCGTAGAGCGAAACCTCTTCCGTTGCCTTGAACGTTACGCCGGCACGCTTGGTAAAGTCCGTATCGGTTGCCCGATAGGTCCCTGCGCTGCTGATCGATTCGGACTCGGCATGATCGTAGCGTCCGCCAAGGGTCAGGATCCAGCGCTCATCCAGCGTCAGTTCCTCTTGGAGGTACACGCCACGCGTGGTCAGGTTGGTTTCCGATGCAGACGGTGCACCGAGAATGACGCAAGCGCGCCCGCAATAAACCGGGTTGTAGACATTGATCGGGCCTGCCGATCCCACCGCCAACGTCTCGTTGTTGCGGTCGCTGGTGTAGTCAAAGCCAAACAGGGTACGGCTGTCGAACCGGCCAAAATTGACATCGTATTGAAGTTGATTGTCAATCGCGAAACGGCTGAGATCGCCGTAAACAGCATAGGCGCTGCGGTTTGCGCTGAGGTCCGGGCTGCCGATATAAACGGATTCATAGGTCAGATCGGTGGTGGAGTAGCGCGCGTTCTGGCGGAATTGCAGGCCATTGTTGAAATCGTGCCGGAACTGGTAGCCGATATTGCGCTCGATGGTATTGAATTTATCGAAGTCCGGCTCGCCGACATAGGTATCCGGGCTAACCGTTGAGCGGAAGGGAATACTGTTTGAGGTGGACCCGTCGCGCTTGTTGAAGTCGGTCAGCAGTGTGAAGGATGTATCGTCGCTGGGGCTGTAGGTAATGGCCGGTGCGATATAAACCCGGTCGTCATTGGTATGGTCAATATCGGCATTGCCGTTCTGCCATTTGCTGGTCAGGCGGTAAGACCACAATCCCTCCGCATCCAGCGGACCTCCGAAATCCACACCGGTTTCCAAATGGTCCTCGCCAAAGGATGTGTAGACCTCGCCAAACTTCTGGTCTTTCGGCTGCTTGGTGATGGCGTTGACGATGCCGCCGGGACCTGACAGGCCGAACAGGGTTGAGTTTGAGCCTTTCAGAACCTCGATGCGTTGCATGCCAAAGGGTTCGATCTTCGCGTCGGTAAACACCGGTATACGCTTTGGCAAACCGTCCCGGTAGGTGCCGTTCGTGGTCTGGTAGAAACCACGGATCAGATAATGGTCGTAGCGGTCGTCGGACCCGTACGTATCCGTGGCGACACCGGGCGTGTAGGACAGCGCCTCGTCAAGATTGGTGACTGCACGCTGGCGCAGCTCTTTTTCGGTCACGACGGAGACTGACGCGGGTGCGTCCAGCAGCGGCGTATCGGTCTTGCTGCTGGTCAGTGAGTTCTTGGCAACGATGGTGGCGTCCGGGCCAACGGGCGAGGGCTTTTCACCCGATACGGAAATCGTATCGAGTGTCGCTGCTTCACCTTCGGTGGACTGGGCAAAGGCAGGACCCGCAACGAAAACCGTTGTTGAAAGCAGAAGGCCCAAGAATGCTCTATTGCGCACTGACACTACGCGTGCAGGCTCAAAGGACAGAGTTGTTGTATCGTTTGCGTTACGCGCCACAAGTGTACCCTTTATAAAGGGCATGCCAAACCGAGCATGCCAGACAATTCCACTCATTTTTTATGGAAAGATGAGTGTTCAAGTCCGGTATTGTCCGTTGGCGTACATGAGTCAATTGCAAAACAAGATTCCGCCGCAATTCAGAGAAAACTGTGGCGGAACTGTAACGGTACGGCATATGATCCGAATGGGTTTATGATCGGCCTTGCCAAAGAGCGCGGACCATCTCGTTGGCCGTGTCCGGCTTGGACTTGCCGATGAAGATCAGCACGGGGCCAAATTCGGTATGCTCTTCGTCGTAGAAATCAAGAAGATCGGGATGGCGTTGCTGAAAGAACGGCGGCAGTTTGCCGTCACGACGCAGCAGATGGTCAACGACCACCTGATCGCCATGCACTGAATTGGGAACCGGACCGCAGGAGCCTTCTTGCATCCAGTGGTGCGGGTCCGCCCGGAAGGTGTCGTAGAGGAAGCACAATTCGTCATCCTTCCAGCGCATCAACGCGGTGGAAAGGCGGCCCTTCAGAAAATAATCTTCCATTGCCGCCATGTCGTTGGCAATCAGCGCGCTCGCATTGGCTGCAAATACGGTATCCAGATCGCAGAGAACTTTCACGCCACCGCCAATATCGGGGCGGAATGCCTCGAATTTGGACCA
This sequence comes from Rhizobium sp. CFBP 8762, assembly GCF_014841565.1. Classification (GTDB taxonomy): domain Bacteria; phylum Pseudomonadota; class Alphaproteobacteria; order Rhizobiales; family Rhizobiaceae; genus CFBP-8762. The sequence goes on along the minus strand of NZ_JACYUD010000002.1, from coordinate 493,967 downwards.
CCAGATCGGCCAGTCGTGTTTCAGGGGTATGGTCTCCACCCCGTCAATCTGGAAATCCAGATCGGTCAGGCAAACGATCCTCTCAAAACCGCGAGCGTGACGCATAGCGCCGTTTTTCAGATACTCGACCCAGAGCGGCGTGTAGCGGCCGCCGCCCTTCAACACTGTCAGGAGCGTTGCCACGGGTTACACGACGCGCAGCGCTGGGGTGACCGTTTTGGCGTCTGCCCATAAGCTGTCAGTCAGGGTTTCCAGCCAACCGGCACCCTTGGCGGCAGCGTTCGGGTCGTGCAGGGTGCCGATTACGGCGCCATCCAGGGCGCGGGCGGAATCCAGCAAAGCATGCCATTGGCTGAAGTCACCGGGCCAAGCGGGCGCGCTGACAGCGGCACCGATTTGCACCAGCGCATCGGCCTTGCGATGCTGCTCGGCAAAATACCGCCATTCCGGCATTACGATCAGCCTGGCTTTGGTGCGGGCAACTTCGTGAATGGTGTTATCGCCCGCGGACGCAATCACGATATCGGCAGCGGCAAGGTAATCGGTGACATTCGGGACCCAGCCAAGTTCGCGTAGGTTGGCAAAGTCCGTTTCGTGTCCCTCCCGGTGCGTGGGGCCCAGAACCAGCCACAGCGCATTGGGCGCGGCGCGCGCCGCAACTGTCAGCGGGGCGTAAGGCGTACCGCTGCCGCCGCCCCCGGTCAGCGTTACGATGATTTCCTGATCCGAGTTGAGGCCCAGACGCTGGCGTGCCTCCTGTTTATCAACCACGGCATCACGCGTGGTGCACAGGCCGCCCGTATAAAAGGTTTTGGCGCGCAGATAGGCGGGGTAATCGTCCTGCTCCAGCCGCTCGTCAAAGGGGGCCAGCATACCAACGCTGGATTCGTAGGAGCCGATATGGCCGATATCGGAACGCTCACCGTGCATGCGGATCTGTACCGAGGGCACACTGGCGATGCGCGACATCAGCGCGATTTCGGAGGATACATCCACAACGAACAGTCCCACGTCCCGGTCGTCCAGATGGTCAAGGATCGTGCGCATCGTACGGCGCATCTCACTTACGCCAAGCGGAACGCAATGCATGACCTGCGGTGTCGGCTGGGCAAACAGTGCCTGCGTGGGCACGGCAGCGCCGATCATGTTGGGCAGGGCAATGACTTCAATATCCCGCGAGCGCTTGTCGAACAACTCCGGTCCGGCTGTCAAAACCGAAACGGCACGATCACGGGAGAAATGCTCGGCAAGCGCCATGGTGCGGTTGGCATGGCCGCGACCCTGATGGTGGACAAAGAAGGATATGGGTTTCTGAGACATGGTTTACTGTTTCGCTCAAGAGAAAAGGGCTGTGTCAGGCTGGCGAGCAGCCTCGATATCGTGTGCAGTCGGGCGGCGTTTGACCTCTATTCTGGCCGTGTCCTTGGTCCAGTCGATGAGGTCGAGAGCCTGAAACTGGCCCAGCCAGTAATCCATGCACCAGCGACCATGGCGCGCGTGAAACAGTTCAGCGTTGCGAATGATATGATCGAACTGATGCACAGGCGGTGAGAGCACCGCATGATGCTGGTGGTAGGCGCGGGCGTGTCCCGTCCAGTAGAGGGGAATGCCGTTTTCTTTCAGCTTGGCGGCAAAATCGGTTTCTTCTCCACCATAACCGACATAGGCTTCATCCATGCCGCCGAGCGCGCGCCATGTTGCGGCACGAATGGCAAAGGACAGGCCCCACAGTTCTCCGTGGTCGGGCTCGGCGCAAATGCCCGTTTCCGGCGGAGCCGGTTTGGCAGGGTGGCGCACGCCCTGTTGGTCGAACAACGCGTAATCGACGCCAGTGTTCGCCACACCAGCGGGCAGATAGAGGACCTCACCCAGAAACACGCCATCCTCTCGCGCCGCCGCGTTTGTAAAGGCTTCCACAAGTGTAGGACTGGCAATGCAGTCAACGTCCAGAAATATCAGTGTGTCGCCAAGCGCCGCCACCGCCGCAGCGTTGCGGGCTTTTGCAAGCGGCATCGGCTCACCGGCCACGAAAATGTGGCGCACAGGACAATCCAGCTTTGGCAGATTGGCAAACGGCTCATCCTGCATCCACGCAATGACCAGTTCCAGCGGCTGGACGGTCTGGTGTGCCAGGCTTTCCATCAGGTTGCGCAGGTGTTGTTCGCGTCCGCGAACCAGCGTCAGGATACTGGGTGGCATGACGCACTCGCCTTCCGCCGGAAGTAATCGACTCCTTCCATGATTCCGCGCGCATGGGACTCGCGGCTGAGATAGGAGTGCTTCAGGTCCGGCAGATGGGCCAGCCCGTCAGAATAGTTGGCAACAATGATGGACTGCGGAACAGCGCGCAGCATTTCAATATCGTTGCCGGAATCACCCGCCACAAACACCGAGTCCATGCTGAGGCCATAGCGTTGGCGGACGAACTCAACCGCCGTTCCCTTGGAGGCCTTGTAGGGCAGAATATCCAGGTAGCGCCGGTGGCTGTGGATCACCGAGGCCATCAGGCCCACGCGCTCCAGCGCCGCTTGCACCCGCTTGACTACGGTTGCCGATCCATCACTGAAATAGCTGAGCTTGAAGGCCCGCTGTTCGAGTGCTGCCTGCGGCGTAATGCCGGTGACGGACTCCACTACACGGCGGACAGGCTCACGGTCCCAATCCTCGGTAATCTGCGCCAGCCAGTCGCGGTCCAGACTGTAGGTCACGCCATTTTCATCGAGATGGTATATTTCAGAGCCGACGGAGGTGATCATAACCTCCGGGCGCGGCACGTCTTCCTGCTCCAGCACGGCCATGGCGCTGTGGAACGAGCGGCCGGTGGCAACGCCGAAAGCCAGATGGGGCTGCAACCGCCGCCATGCGCCAAAGGCGTGCAGGTGTGGCACAGAGCCAACCAGCGTATTATCGATATCGCTGATCAACAGTTGCCCGGTTCCGCTTGTGTCTGCGGGACGTGTGACAGCAGGCTCAATCAGATCGCGCAGCAAACCGCGATAGCGCTGGACATGGCCTTTCCAGTCGTAATGCGCCACTGCACGTTCGCCACCCTCGGCAAATTGCTGGTAAATGGTGCTATCGGACAGGATGCGCAGCGCGGCCTCGGCAATCGCACTTGGATCGTTCGGGTCCACCAGCAGGCCATTGCCGCAGGTCTCGACGATATCGTTCGGACCGCCGCTATCAGTTGCGACAATGGGAAGCCCGGCAGCCGATGCCTCAAGCAAAGTCAGGCCAAACGGTTCGTTGAGTGCCGGATTGGCGAACAGGCCGCCGCGATCGCGCGCATAGGCGTAGTAGGCCGGAATATCCGCCGGGGTATGGGATTTGGGATAGGCTATTTTGCCGTAGAGATCATATTGATCAATCAGTGCCAGCAATTCGTGCATGGACCCTGCCATATCGCCATCCAGATCATCGATCACGGTGCGAGTGCCTGCGACCAGAACAAGGTTTGCCTGCGCCTGCAATGCCTTGCTTTTGCCGAATGCCTCCACGAGCGCCGAGAGGTTCTTGCGGCGGACGGGGCGGGCAATGGCCAGAATGACAGGCTTCTGTGGGTCCGTCAGAAATCGAGCCAGTTCGGTTTCAACCGTTTCGTTCACGGTGGCGTCTTTGAAAGCCGCAAGATCGCTTCCCGGAGGAATAACCCGGATGCTGCCGGGATCGTAATTACGGTAGCCTGCATATTGCAGTTCTGCCTCATCGCGCGACGATGCAACAACGAGGCTCGCTTCCTTCAGGGCAATTTCTTCGCCGGCGATCCGTTCCTGAAAGCCTTCGGAAACTGTAACCGTGCTGCCCATCACCGACTGTTTGACCAGACCCAATGAATGACCCGTGAAAACGAAGGGAATGCCGAGCCTGTCCTTGATGATAGCCGCCGCACTGGCGGCAATGGCGTAATGCGCGTGGATGATATCTGGCCGCCCGTTTGCTTCGATATGGGTGCACAGCGCGTCTGCAAAACTTTCAACTTGCGTGTGAAGCTCTTCCTTCGTGAGGTAATCGCCGGATTGCGTTTCAAGCCGGATGATTTCGATCTGGTCGGAAACCCGCTCATGTGGTTGTTCGTACAGAGGGCCGTGGCCGGTAAAGGCGCGTGTTGCAATTACGATGCGATCGTGTGGCGAAGCCTCGCAATGGGCATGGACAAGATCGAGAAGATAGCGAATATGTCCGCCCGTATCGGAGGTTATTCCGTACTCAACATCTTGTCCTTTCAGACACCCTTGCAACGCGATATGAAGGACAAACACTGACACACCCCCGGAACTCAACAAAACGCTAAACTGATCGGAAGTTCGAACTCATGAAGCCCTTAAAGGTTGCACAGGTTGCACCGAATATTTTCCCGGTGCCGCCGAAGGACCATGGCGGCACAGAACGCGTCATCTACGATCTTTCCATCGGCCTGCGGAAAATGGGTGTGGACGTTACCCTGTTTGCGCCTTCCGACAGCGTGATCGACGTTCCGCGCATCGGTTCCATGCCCAGCCTTCAGGCGCTGGAAGCACTCCATGGGTCCTTGCCGCCCTCCATTCCGGCGGTGCTGGAAGCGGTGCGCATGGAAGAGTTGCGGCTGCGGCTGAACGAATTCGATATCATCCACTGTCATGGCGAGTTTTTTCATGCGGCCTTGCTCGGTGAGGCACGCTCGCGCTCGCTGACCACCATTCACTGGCGGGTGGACGAGCTGGACCGGGAGCTGTTCTTCAAGGCTTTCTCCGATCTGCCGGTGGCGGCCATCTCGCGCGCGCAGCAGGAAGCGCTGCCACAGGCCAACCGCACCAGCGTTGTGTATCATGGGATAGACCCGGCGCGGTTTACCTTTTCGCCGGACGAAGGCCAGTATCTGGCCTTTATCGGCCGCATGACAGACCAGAAGCGGCCGGATGTCGCCATCAAGGTTGCCCGCGACTGCGGCAAATCCATCCGGCTGGCCGGAACGGTGGATGTTGGAAATCCGCTGTACTTCCAAACCATGGTTGAACCCTATCTGTCCGACAGCGCTGTCTATGTCGGGCCGCTGAACGATGCGGGCAAAGCCGGTTTTCTGGCACAGGCGGAGGCCCTGCTGTTTCCGGTGGATTGGCCGGAGCCATTCGGCCTTGTGATGATCGAGGCCATGGCGTGCGGCACACCGGTCATCGCGTGGAACCGTGGCTCGGTGTCGGAAATCGTAGAAGACGGCGTCACCGGTTTTGTGGTGGAAAACGAGGTGCAGGCCATGGAGGCGGTTGCCAGGATCGGCACGCTGGATCGCCACCGTGTGCGTGCGCGCTTTGACGAGCGCTTTATCGCAGACCGCATGGCGCAGGACTATTTCGCGCTCTACCTGAAACTGCTGGGACGATGAACATGCGCGTGGGATTGTTAACCTGGGACTATCCCCCGGCACCAAGCGGCCTGTCCACCGCTGCCCGCGAAATCGCCGAAAGCCTTGCGGGGCAAGGCTGCGATGTCACCGTATTTACGCAGGACCGCATGGGCGAGGAGCAGGTGGGCGGCGTGCGGATTATCGGCTGCAAGGTGCAAGAAAGCGATGCCTTGGGCTGGCTCAGAAAACGCGGTGCAATTGGCCATCTTGCGGGGCCATGGGCCTTTCGTGCGGCTGTGCAGCGTATCCACGCGCGCGCACCGCTCGATATTCTTGAAGCGACGAACTGGTACGCGCCGGCCGTGCTTCTGGCAGGGTCGGCACGTCTTGCGCTGGTGACGCGCAATTCAACACCGGCTGCGTTTTCACAAGGTCCGGCTAAAACTCTTCGTGATACTCTCGACAACCGCGCAGCCAATGCGCTGGAAAAATATCAGGCTCGCCACAGCGCCGGACTGATTTCCAACACAGCCGATCACGGCAACCGCATCAGCGCCTTGTATGGCGTGGATAGCACCACCCCCCATGCCGTCATCGGTCTTTCACTGGCGCCGGAGGTGTTGGCGCGGGCGGAGGCAGCCGACTACCCGGAGGCACAAACGCCGATCCGTATTCTGTTTGTTGGCCGAGCGGAGAAACGTAAGGGTTTTGACTTTCTGATGGATGGTGCAGCACGTCTTGCCAGTGAGGTTGAAGCCGGAGCGAACGGCGATTTCGAGCTGGTTCTGGTTGGCGTTGGCGAGGACGATTTGAGCGCGGATATGCCCTTGAGCCTGCGCCGCCGCGTGCGGGCCATGGGTCGCCAGCCGGAGGATGTGCTGGCCCGCGAATATGCCAGCGCCCATATCGTCGCAGCACCTTCCCGCTATGAAAGTTTCGGGCTGGTCTATCAGGAAGCACTGGCCTATGGCCGTCCGGTTGTGGCCTGTGCGCTGGATGCCAGCGCGCGGGAGTTCATCGGCGCGACAAAGGCCGGAACGCTGGCGGCGGATGCGACGGGACCTGATTTTGCCGATGCGTTGCGGCCCTTGCTGGCTTCTCATGATACGCGATTGGCCTATCGCGCGGCCGCTTTAAAAGCTGCCTCCCGGTTCACGCGGGAGACGCTGGGGCGTGAAACTCTAGCGCTTTACGACAAGGTTCTTACCCGCAAAACGGGCGCATAAGCTCGCCCGCCTCGTCCAATCGCCCGCGACCGGGGTCGAGCGCTTCATACCGCGCAGACCTGCTTTGCACATGGGCGAGGGTAAGGTGATGATCGATTGCGCCGTGAAGGGCGATCATGCTGGCCTGCCAGGGCCGCTCAGGCCGCTCGTGCACTTTGCCCGCATAGCGCAGGGATGACCGGTTCAGCCGGTATTGAAAATCGGGGTAAAGATCGGACAAGACGCCATCAACCAAATTGCGGCGCGCAAGACCAATGGATACTACGCCATCTCCCCGCGCAACCGCCGCTAAGGACGGAAGCAGTGCCGCTGTCTCAACAGACAGGGTTTCATCCGCGTCCAGTTGCAACACCCATGGCGTGGCGCAAATATTTTGTAGATGGTTGCGCTGCCTTGCAAAATCACCAGTGAATGGGCGCGTGACGATGCGGGTTCGGTCTTGCACCTGTTGCTCGGGCTTTTGATCATCTGTGTTCACAAGAACCACCAGTTCGCGTGCCCAGTCGAGATGGACAGTGTTCTGCGCTATGACGGATGTAAGATCACTCTCGCGACACATGACAGCCAGCGTAATCGCATCGCCAGTGACGCCGCTGATGTTGCGCAGATACGCACTTGCCGCCAGATCACTGTGTGGGTTCTGCAAGGCCGTCTCCTGTGCTTCACTGTCCGGCACTACGGAGCGGCAAAACCGGGTGGCGGCGGAGCGCAGGGTGTAAATATCGAAGCCGAAACCGTCCTCAGGGTTTGACACAAAATGGTCTGCTTGCAAACGCAATGTGAGAATGCCTGCAAAATCTGTGTCGTCATTCAGCAGCACTCCGCAGAACTCACAGGCCATGGAAAAGCGCTTGTAAACCCCGTGATAGAACAAGCCGCGCTCCGTCTCGCTCAGCGACCGTCCCTTGCATAGCGGGCAGCGTCTTTCCATTGTCTATGTCCTCTTTATATACGTGACGTGGATGACATAGGCTTGGGATGAAAATTGTGCAGGCAGGATCAGTAGCAATCGTTGGAAATGACCCGGCCTTCTGTGATTTTGGTGGTGTTCTGAACGCGTTCGAGCGTGTCTACCGCTTCAACAATGCAGCCGGTTTTGCGGAGGCCAGTGGAGCGCGCATCACGCATCTTGTGCTGGTCAACCGTGGCGGACAACCGGCGGAATGGGTGGCGGACGAGGGCTTTGCGCACCGCCCCGCCGTGCAGGCCGCGCGCGAATTTGTGCTGACCTTTCCGCCGCTGCCAACCCATCCCGATATTTGCTGGACCGAACAGTTGAAGGCCAAGCTCGCACCGACGGGCGCGCCGGTCCACTGTCTGGATGAAGAGACGCAGGAAAAAGCCCGACAGATGCTGCAAAGTTACGGGGCGATGCCTCACCATGCACCGAGTTCCGGCTACCTTTTGACATTCGATCTTCTGGCACGGAACAATTCCGTGCCAGAAATCTTTGGTTTCGGCTTTCAAGGTTGGGACGGTCATTGCTGGGAGGCGGAACGTCGCTGGTTCGAGGACGCCAACGCCGCGCGACGATTGAAACTTCGGTGATACCACAAAATGCGTTAGCCTTGATTTTGCCCGTGTTCTGACATTCGGTTGTTACGCAAGTTTTATACACTGCCCGCAGGAAAAGGGAGAGTCAGATGATGTGCACGGCAATGTCCATTGATGAGGTCTTGAGCGATCCGCTCATCCGGCAGGTGATGCAGGCAGACCGCGTGTCGCTGAGCGACATGCAGGCGCTTTTGCAGGACGTGGCGCGCAAGCAGCGCGAAGCGCAGAAACCGCGCCAGTACAATTAAGTCAGGAAGCGGTCTGTCGGCGCGAATGTTCGTTTCGCACGGATGCTTTCTCCGGCTTTGCGGCCACTGTCATGGTCGCCGCCATGGAGATCGCGCCGATCAATCCCACCGCTGCGAAGGCGTAAAAGCCCCATGGATGGCCAATGCCCATCGATACCAGCGTTCCACCGACCAAAGGCCCGGCAATCGCACCGATGCGGCCCACGCCCGCAGCCATGCCCAGCGCCGTTGCGCGAATGGCTGGTGGATGGTTGGCGGCGGTGAACGCATAGACCAGAACCTGCGCTGAAAAGACGAAGCACCCGGTGACAAACACCATGGGATACAGCAGTGCAACCGGCACCTTGACCGATAGTGCGGCCAACAGAACCGCGCCGCAGAAGAACCACAGCACTGCAGCCGCTTTCAGCCCGATGCGGTCTCCCACCTGTCCGGCAACCAGCAGACCGCACACTGCCCCGGCATTCAGAAGCAGCAGCAGCCACAGGCCCCGTTGCAGACCGTAATCCGCAGCAACCATCAGCGCGGGCAGCCATGTATTCAGCGCGTAAACCAGCAGCAGGCCCATGAAGGATGTAACCCAGATCGCCAGACTGTTGCGCAGCAGAGGCGGGCGGAAGAGGGAGCCCAGATCGCCCTTCTGCTTGCCAACCGGACCGGGATCGGTTGATGCTTCCAGCGGCAGACCGTGCTGATCGGCAATCGCCTGGGCCTCCGCCTGACGACCGACAGCAACCAGGAATGCGGGCGATTCCGGTAGATAGCGCATCAACAGCGGGACCAGCGCAAATCCGGGCAGGGCACCTGCAAAAAACATGGAGCGCCAGCCAAACAAGGGCAGGAAGATCAGCCCCAGAAGCGCGGTGGCAACCGCGCCGACATGATAGCCGGTCATGACCATGGTGGAGGATCGTCCGGGTTTGCCGCGCGAAAACTCGGTGACCATGGCAATGGCAGTTGGAAGACACCCGCCGAGACCAAAACCGGCCAGAAACCGGAATAGCCCCAGTTGCCAATAATTCTGCGCCAGACCACAGGCCAACGTCATGAGTGAAAAGGCAAGAACCGCCCAGATCAGCGCCTTGCGCCGCCCGATGCGGTCGGTCGCAAAGCCGATCATCAACGCCCCAAGCGTCATGCCAACCAGACTGATAGTGGAAACGAACGTTGCCTGCTGCGCCGTCATCCACGGCGCATCACCGCCGGTTAGCGTCGGGATCAGCGCGCCAAGCACGACAAGATCGAACCCATCCAGTACCACGGCCGTCCAACACAAGGCGCGCACGCGCGCCGAATGGCTGCTCTGGTCATCCATGTCTGTCTCCTCCCAATCCTCAACAACGATACTGCGACGATCAGACAACCATGTAAAATGAGATTTGCTCGGGCTTGCATAACCCTCAGGTTATAAGAGATACGGGGCGAATATTTAGCCCCGTATCTTGACCGAGACCTATACGCTGTCCTTCGGCTTTTCGTGGTGGCCACCAAAGGCAAAGCGCATGGCGGATAGAAGCTTGTCGGCATACTCGGAATTGCCCTGTGAACTAAACCGCTGGAACAGCGCCGCCGACAAAACCGGAACCGGAACGCCGGTGTCGATAGCCGCCTTCAGCGTCCAGCGACCTTCGCCGGAATCCGAAACGCGACCACCGAAATTGGTCAGCGCGGCATCGTCCGCCAGCACATCGGCGGTCAGGTCCAGAAGCCAGGAACTGATGACGCTGCCATGCTTCCATACTTCTGTGACAGCGGCCAGATCGATATCGAACTTGTAGTATTGCGGTGTCTGCAGCGGGCTGGTTTCCGCATCCAGTGCGCGCACGGCATTGCCGGCATTGGCGGCTTTCATCAGGTTCAAGCCTTCGGCATAGGCGGCCATCATGCCATATTCAATGCCGTTGTGAACCATCTTGACGAAGTGGCCGGAGCCGCTTGGGCCGCAATGCAGGTAGCCGAGCGATGCCGTCGTGCCGCCAACAACATCCCCACCCTGGCCGCCGCTTGGCGACAGGCTGGCGAAAATTGGATCGAGGTGGCGAACGGCTTCATCCGGACCGCCGATCATCAGGCAATAGCCGCGCTCCAGACCCCACACGCCACCGCTGGTGCCAACGTCAACATAGTGCAAACCCTGCGCTTTCAAAACTTCAGCGCGGTCCACGTCGTCGTGGTAGTTGGAGTTGCCGCCATCGATGATGATATCGCCAGCATCCAGAAGCTTTGCCAGCGCATCCACATTGCCACCGGTAATGGCGGCGGGCAGCATCAGCCACGCGCAGGCAGGCTTTTTCAACTTGGCGGTAAATTCTTCGAGCGAGGTGGAGCCGATCGCGCCTTCGGACACGAGAGCGGCAACGTTGGCGGGGTTGATGTCGTACACAACGCATTCATGCCCTGCGCGCAAAAGACGCCGCACCATGTTGGCGCCCATCCGGCCGAGTCCCATCATTCCGATTTGCATGTGATATTCCTTGGTTTGTTACACGTATGATTGCTGGTTCCACCGACGGATGATCGGCTCGTCCAGACAGTGCTCGTAGCCCAGAACACTGATACTGGCCGTATCCAGATAGAAGTTGGCTCCCTGTTCCGGCGGCAGGCGCAGCCACCGCGCCGCCAGAACGCGCAGGAAATGCGCACTCGAAAAGATCAGAACCGGCGCATTCAGGTCTCGTATGCTCTGAATGATACGGTCTGCCCGCGCGCCGACGTCATCAGCACTTTCGCCTTGCGGGCAGCCATCGCGAAACACCTGCCAGCCGGGCCGTTGCTTCAGAATGTCCGGCGTGGTGATACCCTCATAGACACCATAATCCCATTCTGCCAGATCGGGCTTGATCTCTGGCGGTACAAAACCGGCCAGTTCACAGGTCTGGCGCGCGCGCTGCGACGGGCTGGACCAGACGGCGGAGAATGACTGGCTGTGAAGATGCGCAGACAGCGCGCGTGCGGCCTGCTCACCCGCTTGCGTCAGTGCCACATCGGTTCTGCCGGTGTGCTTGCCGGACCGGCTCCATTCGGTTTCGCCATGGCGAACCAGATGGATCAACGGAAATGCACTGGTCATGAGGCGCCTTTCACCGTGCGGCCAATCTTGAACTGCGTCGTGCTGTAACAGAAAAACGTTTCGGAAAAAACACTGTTCGATACAGTTCAAGATAGCGCGGCAAGGCCGCTTTACAGCCCCGGATTCGCCGATTTACTCTATGGTGATTCGGGGGCTAACTCTATGTTATATTGTAAATATTTAATATGCGCTGCGGCAGTTGCCGTCGTTGCGCAGGGGGCATTGCTGTGCCGTGCGCAGGCGGGCGAAACGGTGTTCGATGAGCTGAGATTCGGTGTTTCTACGTCCGTTCAAAGCGGATCAGAGCGCGAAGATGCGGTTTTTCCGGAAGCTTCGGTGTTTTTTGACCCGTTTGGTCAGCATCTGGCAACGGAGTGGGGCGAAAAGCTGCTGCGCCCTCGTATCGCCGTTGGTACGTCTGTGGGCACATCAGGGCAGGCAACACAGGTTTTCGCGGGCCTATCCTGGACGGCCGATCTCACCGAGCGGGTGTTTGCGGAAGTCGGGTTTGGCGGTGTCTGGCACGATGGCGCGCTCACGACCAATGACGATGGGCCGGAACTCGGGTGTCACGCACTTTTTCGTGAATACGTGGGCGCAGGCTACAGGATTGATGCCCACTGGAATATTCTGGCGCAAGTGGCGCACGCATCTCATGCCAAACTTTGTGATGGACCCAATGATGGCATGACGCGGGCGGGCGTGCAGGTCGGCTATCGATTCTAAGCATGGAGATAAGGGCGGACGTGCCGCCCTCATTTGATCAACTGGCCGGAAAATCGGTTTCCACGCCAACCTTCGTCCAGGCTTTCACCTCGGCCAACCGTTCTTCCAGCTTGCTCGTCACGGCATCCACGCCCCATTTGCCCAGCACGAGATGGCGCGGCGGGGTGTCGATTTCGGTAATGTGGATCATCGCGTCCGCCGCCCGGTCCGGGTCTCCGGCCTGTTTGCCGCTGACACTTTGCGTAAAGGCCATGCGGGCGCTGGCGGTCTCGGCGTATTCATCGATTGTGCTCTTCGTCTGGCGTAGCGAGCGGCCAGCCCAGTCGGTGCGGAACGGCCCAGGCTCAACACATGTAACCTTAATGCCGAGCGGCGCGCCTTCTGCCGCCAGCGCATCGGAGAAGCCTTCAACGGCGTGCTTGCTGGCCGCATAATAGCCGGAGCCGGGATAGCCGATAAAGCCTGCGACGGATGTGATGTTGATGATATGCCCGTGGCGCTGCTGGCGCATGGCGGGCAGCACCGCGCGTGTCATGGCAAACAGTCCGAACACATTGGTGTCGAACTGATCGCGAATTTCGGCATCATCGCCCTCTTCAATCGGAGCCTGATAGCCATAGCCCGCATTGTTGACGAGAACGTCGATACGCCCGAACTTCGACAGGGCCGCCTTGGCGGAAGCTTCAATATCTGCCGGGTCCGTCACGTCGAGCGCCAGCGCCAGCACGGTATCCTCATGGCCTTTGGCGAGATCGGCCACGCGGGAAACGTCACGGGCAGTCACGACTGTCGGCCAGCCGCGCTCGATGACGCGCCTGGCAAGGGACTGGCCAAAGCCGGTGGAGCATCCGGTAATAAACCAGACGGGCAGGGTGGGAGATGTCATGTTTGATCCTCACAGTGACAGAGAAAGCGTTTCAGCGTTTAACGCGGAGCACACGCAATCGTTCGATTTCCACCGGCATAAAACGGAACCTTGCAGGCTCTGGTGAGTTGACGTTCATTCATTAGCTGGAGAGACAATATGGCCGAACAGATCGACGATACGACACGCGCCTATGATCTTATGGAAAAGATCATGTTTTGCATGCTGACCACCGTGAACGATGGTGAACTGCGTGCCCGCCCGATGGCTGCTCATGTGGAGCGAGACGAAAATATGGTCTATTTCCTCACTGATGTGGACAGCCACAAGGATGAAGAAATCGAACAGAACCCGCAGGTTTGTCTGGCATTTGCTGACTCCAAGGGTCAGAAATACGTGTCCGTTAGCGGCACTGCCAGCGTATCCAACGACCGCGAAAAAATTCGTGAACTGTTTTCCACGCCATCCAAGGCCTGGTGGGATAGTGCCGAAGACCCATCGATCCGCGTGCTGAAGGTTGAGCCGCAGTCGGCAGAGTATTGGGATAGCCCGGGCACAGTCGTCAGCTACATCAAAATGTTTGCGGCCGCCGTGTCGGACAGCAAGCCCGATATGGGCCGCAACGCCAAGGTCGACCTGTAGGAAACGCTTATGAAAATCAGCGATTTTGACAATAAGACGCCAAAGCTGGTGCTGGAAGAGTTCTTTCAGGGCCAGCTTGAGGGCTGGGGTGTGACCCTCAGCCGCTTCGGCGCGTTTCAGAACCAGTTCAAGATTTCTGCCGAAGGGCGCTGGGATGCTGCGGCGAATACACTGGCGCTCAAGGAAATCTACACGTTCGATGATGGCCATACCGATACGTTGACATGGACGATCATCAAGCGGGACGGCGGCACCTATGAAGGGCGCGAAACGCGCATTGAAGGCATTGCCGCCGGTGAGCAGGCGGGCAACGCCTTTCGCTGGCAATATAGCCGCGACGTGCCGGACGCGGATGGACAAACCTCCAAACTCGGCTTTGATGACTGGTTCTGGCTGCAGCAGCCCGACGTTCTGGTCGCTCACGCCTCGCTGACGAAACTCGGCGTGGAAATTGCGACGATGAACGTGTTCCACCGCAAGCTTTAATGACAATAACATGACAGAACTGCAACGCGCGGTTCTGTCATGTTATATGAATGACATGGCCCCCTGTTAATCCACTGGTAACGACAAAGCCGCTGTGCGCGGCGCGGATGACCAGTGAGAGCGCCTGTGAAAATCATTCAGATAACCGATACCCACCTCAGCCCGACCAAAACCCACTTCAACGACAACTGGGCACCACTTGCTCATTTCATCGAGTCCGAGAAGCCAGATCTCGTTGTCCATACCGGTGATCTGTCGCTGGACGGTGCCGATACAGTCGATGATCTGACATTTGCCAAGGATCTGCTGAGTGAATTGACCATGCCTGTGCTGGTTGTGCCGGGCAACCATGATGTGGGCCACGACGGTGGCCCGCAGCCGGTGAATGCCGAGCGCCTCGAGCGCTGGCGCACGATTGTTGGCCCGGACTGCTGGTCGCATGATCGTGATGGCTGGCGCTTGATCGGGTTGAACAGCCTTGTCTTCGGGGTGCACCCCCAAGAAGAAGCCAAGCAACTGGCTTGGCTGGAAGAAACACTGGCAACCGCCGGTGACCGGCAGATTGCCATGTTTGCCCACCAGCCGCTGTTTGTGGATGGCGCCGATGAGGGTGACAGCGGGTACTGGGGCATCAAGCCTGCACCGCGCCGCACATTGTTTGATTTGATTGCCGCTCACAATGTCAAACTCTATGCCAACGGGCATTTGCACCGCGCATGGACTGGCACGCATGAGAAGACCGCTCTGGTCTGGGGGCCATCCTCGGCCTTCATCATCGATACGTTGGAGCGCGATATGCCGGGCGAACGCTGGGTTGGCGCGGTGGTTCATGAACTTGGTAAGACCGTCAGCAGCACCATCATGCGCGTCTCGGGCATGTCTGCCCACGTCATTGATGACGTTATTGACGAAGTCTATCCGCGTGAGAAGTTCGCAGCGGAATCCTCGGAGGCGGCGGAATAATCATGTTCGCACTCAGAAACATCGTCAAATCCTTTGGGTCAAACGCAATTCTGCAATCGGTAACGGTCGAGGCCGAAGCCGGTGAGTTCATTGCCTTGGTCGGCCCCTCCGGCTGCGGCAAGTCCACCCTGTTGCGCATCGCTGCCGGGCTTGATCATTGCGACAGTGGCGAAATCTTGCTGGCTGGCAAGCCGGTAACCGGCCTGTCGGCATCGGACCGCAATGTGGCTATGGTGTTCCAGTCCTACGCTCTGTATCCGCATTTGACGGCAGGCCAGAATATTGCCGTTCCACTCGCCATGCGCGAGTTGAGCACGGCCCAGCGCCTGCCGATCATCGGTCGCTTTATGGGTGGCAGCGCCGCCATTCGCAGCAATATTCAGGAGCGGGTGAAGGATATGGGCGTGTCGCTCAAGATCGATCACCTTCTTGACCGCAAGCCCGGCCAGATGTCGGGCGGTCAACGCCAGCGTGTGGCACTGGCGCGCGCGATGGTGCGCCGTCCGGCCGTGTTTTTGATGGACGAACCACTGTCCAATCTCGATGCGAACTTGCGTGTTCATGCGCGCGGCGAAATCGTAGACCTGCACCGCAAGGCCGGAGTGCCGACACTTTACGTTACGCACGATCAATCGGAAGCGCTGTCCATGGCAGACCGGGTGGCGGTGATGATCGGCGGCAAGATGCTGCAACTCGATACGCCGCAGACCATCTACGAAAATCCCACCCATGTGGAGGTTGCCCGGTTCATCGGCCAGCCGCGCATCAATCTGCTGGAAAGCCGCCTGAATGCCAACCGCCTCGTCCGCTTTGGCTCCGTTGAGCTTGTCGCGCCTGCAGCGGGCGAGAATGATACAGTGACACTCGGTTTCCGCCCGGAATTTGTCCGGTTGGCGGCACCCGGTGCGGGCCTATCCGCGCAGGTGGAGCGGCTGGAATTTCTGGGCTCCGAAATCATCCTGTTTGCGCGCCTGCATGGCATGGGCGAGACGATTGTCGTGAAACTAGCGCCTGCCGAGGCCCGCACGCTGACAGCCGGTGCATCGGTCAATCTCAGCGTCGATCCCGCGCACATCATGCTGTTTGATGGCAAGACCGGCGCACGGCTGAAAGCCGATGTGGTCGAAGCCCCCGCCCATATGAAGGCGACGCTTCATGGCTGATATCGCACTTGCTAACCCCGGCGCCATCAGCAATGGCGAGGCCGCGCGCCGCAGCGAGGCCCGCACCGCCTGGTGGCTGGCATCGCCAGCCATCGCACTGATGATGCTGTTTATCATCGTGCCGACACTCGCCGTCATCATTCTCGGGTTCACCGATTACGAGCTTGGCTATGATGGCTTCCAGTTCGTGGGTCTGGAAAACTACGTGGAATTGTTCGGGGACCGCACGTTCCGCCAATCCCTGTGGAACACCACGGTGTATACGCTGATTGTCACTCCGGTCTCCATCGCGCTCGGTCTCGGCGTGGCGCTGTTGATCGAGAGTGAAACGCGCGGCAAAGCCTTTTTCCGCACTGTGTACTTTCTGCCTGTCGCCTCGCTTCTGGTCGCCATGGCAACGGCGTGGCAGTATCTGTTTCACCCGACCATTGGCCCGCTGAATGCCATGCTGGCGCTGGTCGGCATCGAAGGGCCAAACTGGCTCGGTTCGTCTTCCACCGTCCTCTACGGCCTGTCTATCATCGGCGTCTGGCAGACGGTCGGCTTTAATATGGTGCTGTTTCTGGCTGGCCTGACCGCCATTCCGCGTGATTTGTATGCCGCTGCGGAAGTGGATGGCGCAAAATCGGCGTTTGAGCGGTTCCGCCTCGTCACATGGCCGATGCTTGGACCCACCACTTTGTTTGTCGCCACCATCAGCGTCATCAGTTCGGTCAAGGTCTTCGAAACCGTCAAGACGCTCACCGAAGGTGGGCCGAACAAAGCGTCCGAAGTGCTGCTGTTCACCATCTATCAGGAAGGCTTCGTCTACCTGCGCATCGGTTATGCCTCGGCCATGACGGTCGTGTTTCTCGCCATCCTTATTGTGCTGATGATGATCCAGTACCGCGTTCTTGACCGGAAGGTGCATTACGCATGACCCAGACACTGAACTTAGGCCGCATCGTCCGCCTGTCGCTTCTGTCCTTCGGGGCGCTCGTCTTTCTGGCCCCGTATATTTTCATGATTTCGGCAGCGGGCAAGGCGCAGGCGGATATCTTCGCGTCCTCGTTGTCGCTCGTTCCACAGCAGTGGTATTATGTCGAGAATATCCAGAAGGCCATGTCGCGAGTCGATATCCCCACGCTATTATGGAACGGCGTGGTGGTCTGCGGCATCATCCTGATTATTCAGGTTATGGTAGCCGTACCCTGTGCCTATGCCATGGCCAAGCTGCAATTTCGCGGCTCGCGCTTCATGATGGCACTCGTCATGCTGGGCCTGCTGGTGCCAATCCATGCCACCGCGCTGCCGCTGTATGTTGCGTTTGACACGCTGTCGATGCTCAACAGCTATGCCGCTCTCGTCGCTCCGTTCTCCATCTCGGTGTTTGCCATCTTCCTGTTCCTGCAATTTTTCCGCGCGCTGCCGGATGATCTCATCCATGCCGCCCGGCTGGATGGCATGTCGGAGCTTGGCGTTGTTGCCCGCGTCATTCTGCCCAATGCATGGCCTGCTGTTACAGCTTTTGCCATCTTCTCGGTGGTGGCGCACTGGAACGACCTGTTCTGGCCGCTGATCGTGGTGACGAATTCCGATTATGCCACGCCGCCGCTAGGCCTGTTGTTTTTCCGCGCTGCCGAAGCCGGAGATGACTATGGCGCGCTGATGGCGGCGACCCTCATCATTACCCTTCCCCTCGTGCTGGCCTTTCTCATGGCGCAGAAACGCTTCGTCGAGGGCATTGCCATGACCGGTCTCAAAGGCTGACCGGTCGTTCTTAACCCGCCTGAAAACAGAGAGAATAGAGCTATGAAGCGTATCACCAAGGCGCTCGCCGCCGCTGCTTTATCTGCGTCCATCGCCGCTCCGGCCTTTGCCGAAACGATGCTGACCGTCCACTACCCCATGCCCGGCTTCTTCAAGGACGTGATGGACACGATCTCCAAGAAGTTCATGGAGGAAAATCCCGATATCAAGATCACCTTCGCCAGCCCGTCGGAAAACTACGAGCAGGGCATTCAGACCATCATGCGCCAGGCCGGCACGGCGGAAATGCCCGATATCACCTTTATCGGCCTCAACCGTCTTCGCATGGTGGATGAGCGCGATATCCCGGTCGATCTCGGCCCGTTCATCGCCAAGGAAGGCGACATGGACAAGCTCGGCTTTTCCGATACGATCCTGAAACTGGCGCAGGTTAACGGCAAGCAGGTCGGTCTGGCTTTTGCAACGTCCAACCCCATCATGTATTACAATGCCGATCTCGTCCGCGCGGCCGGTGGCAACCCGGATGTAGCGCCGAAGACCTGGGATGAGGTCATCGACCTAGGCGGTAAGATCAAGGCGCTCAACACCGGCGCTGATGGTATCGATTTCCGCTGGCAGGCGGACGACTGGATGTTCTCCGCCCTTCTGTTCGGCGCTGGTGGCACCATGCTGACACCGGATGAAAAGAAGGTGGCGTTCAACGGTGAAGCAGGCCAGAAGGCTGTGACGCTGCTGGATCGCATGGTCAAGGAAGGCGGCCTTCCGGTCTTTACAAAGGCTGCCGGTGAACAGGCATTCGTGGCTGGCAAGGTTGGTTTTGCATTCCAGACAACCGGCGCGCTGCGCAACACCATCAAGAATGTCGGCGACAAGTTCGACATGCGCACGGCCCCCATTCCGTTGATCGACCCTGCCAATGGCAAGCTGCCGACCGGTGGTAACGCCGTCGTCATGTTGACCCGTGATCCTGCCAAGCAGGACGCCGCCTGGAAGTTCGCCAAGTTTGCTGCTGGCCCCTACGGCGCATCCGTTGTGGTTCCCGGCACGGGCTACGTGCCCAACAACGAGCTGGCCGCAAAGTCGCCCGACTATCTCGGCAACTTCTACAAGGAAAACCCGCTATTCAACGCTGGCCTGAACCAGATGCCGCTGATGCAGCCATGGTACGCGTTCCCCGGCACCAACGGCGTGAAGGTCACCAACACCATCGTTGAAAACCTGTCGCGGATCGTCGAGCAGAAGGCCGATCCGGTCGAAGCGCTGAACGATGCTGCTGACGAAGTGCAGAAGCTGCTGCCGCGCAAGTAAACGGCCTATATCTGCCTGACAGTACCACCGGGGCGCAGGGCGTAATCGACGAAAAGATCACGCCCTGCCGCCCCGTTCATAGTGATATCCAGCAGCATGGACGCCGCCGCCGAGCCCATGCTGGCATTGGGTATGGTGACAGTCGTCAGCACCGGATTGACCAGCGTGCCGATGGAGATACCGTCGAACCCGGCAACGGAGACATCGCCGGGAACCGAAAGCCCTTGCCGACGCACGGCACCCATGACGCCCAGTGCAATCAGATCATTTGAAGCAATCATGGCTGTGGGTTTATGCCGCTCGATCAGCATAGACAGATCGAGCTGATCGTAGTCGTCGATGAAGGAGATTTCCAGCGGGTCCAGCGCCTCAAGCCCATGGTCCTGCATGGCGGCGCGATATCCCTCGAACCGTTGGCGCGCGCGGTCGGACGCGCGAAACTCCCCGGTCACGAACAGAATGCGCCGGTGACCATGCTCCAGAATGTGGGACGTGAGCATGCGCCCCGCTGCCACATTGTCCAGCCGCACGGTGGAGGAATAGCGGTCTGTCGGTGCATTGTGCAGCATAACGGTAGGCGGTAGGTCTCCCCTTAGCGCCGGGCTGGATTTGGGGTTGCAAACGGTCAGGATCAAACCACGAGGGCGTTCTGCGGTCAGCATGGCGACGGCATCGGCCTCGCGGGAAGGATCGTAGTTGGATTGCGCGATCAGCACCCCGTATCCCGCCACCAGCATTCGGTTTTGAATATTCGCCAGCGAGGCTGCAAATACGGGATTGTTGATGGACGGAATCAGCACGCCGATGGCGGGCCTGCGGCGCACGCCACCACGCTCCGGCGTCATTTCATAGCCAAGCTCGGTCACAGCTTTGCGCACCTTGCGCACCATGGCGGCGCTCACCTGTCCCTGCTCGTTCAGCACGCGGCACACCGTTGCCGCAGAGCAGCCCGCACGAGCGGCAACATCCTGCAATGTCGTCATCGTCTTCCTTTACGCACGTAAGTAAAAGACCGGCTATACGAACAAAGCATGGGAGTTTCATGACAGTTTGATGCTGTCGGCTCTGGCTGTTGCCTGCCAATCCACGTAATGGGCAGGGAGAATAGAGGATAACGCTTGGAAACAGCACTGTACCTGCCGATAAAGACGTTTCTGGAAGCGGGCGGTTATCAGGTCAAGGGCGAGATTGGCGGATGTGATCTGGTCGCACTCAGCGATGGTGAGCCGCCGCTGGTGGTGATCTGCGAGCTGAAACTGACGTTCAATCTGGAACTCGTGCTGCAAGCGGTGGACCGCGCAGCAGCGGGTGACGAAATCTGGATTGCGGCGCGGCTGTCTGCCAGGGGCAAGGGCCGGGAGAGTGACCGGCGCTTTCGCGATCTTTGCCGCAAGCTGGGGTTCGGCATGTTGACCGTCGCGGACAGTGGGCAAGTGGATATTCTGGTCAGCCCCGCCGGTCCCGCGCCACGCAAGAACCTGCGCAAACGCTCGCGCCTCGTGGATGAACATCGCCGCCGAAAGGGAGACCCGGCGCTGGGTGGCAGCACGCGCGCGCCGATTATGACAGCCTATCGCCAGCAGGCGCTTGTTTGTGCGCAAGCGCTTTACAGCGGGCATAAGCGCCCACGAGACTTGCGGGAGGTGGCACCGGATGCGGCAAAAATTTTGCACAACAACGTCTATGGCTGGTTCCAACGAGTGGAACGAGGTGTTTACGCGCTGACAGACGTTGGACTTGCTGCAGTGCAGGCCTATTTGAAAACGTGCAGCGCATAATTTTAGCGTCTCTCGATACCAAGCGTTAACCATAGGCTCCCTATGACTGGAGGACAAGCAGTATAGGAGAGCGAATCGATGGCAACGGACACAGCAAAACAGGCAGAGAGCCGGGATTGCCGGATTGTGCCATTTCCGCTGAAAAACCGCGCGGCAACCGTGCGCCAGAGTGCTGAAATCCTGGACACCACGCATGGTGAGGCAGCGCTTGTGTTCTGGCGCGCGCAGTGCCGCTCACTGGCCGATGAACTTCTGGCGCTCGGCTGTTCAGAGGATGACATGCGCGAGCAGGTGTTCAATTTCCAGAACGAGGTGCAGGCGGAACTGATGCGTCGTCACTGGGAAGCTGATGCTCGAGATTATCCGATGCAGATGCGTGAAACGACGGATTAGAGCGCTATTTGATCTGATTGAATCAGATCGGCGCTCGATCTCCTTGTTTGTCGCATTGTCCGGACGTGAAACAACTCCCCTTCGCACCGGTCGGATTATGCTCTAACCGGACAGGGTCTTGACCTTCGTCAGGTCGGGAAACAGCCGCATCCACAACAGCACGACCGTAATCGTTCCAAGGCCGCCGATGACGCCCGTCGTTACGGGGCCGACGAAACCGGCGAGCATGCCGGACTCAAATTCCCCCAACTGGTTGGACGTGCCGATAAACAGCGAGTTTACCGCATTCACGCGGCCCCGCATGGCGTCGGGCGTCAGCAGTTGCACCAGAGAGCTGCGGATCACCACACTCACCGCATCGGACGCGCCGACGATCAGCAACGCCAACACAGAAAGCGCGATGCTGGTGGAAATGGCAAACACGATTGTTGCCAGTCCAAATACGCCAACGGATAGAAACATCTTGCGCCCGACATTGTCCTGAATGGGCCAGCGGGCCAGCACGATGGACATGCCAAGCGCGCCGACAGCGGGTGCGGCCCGCAGAAGACCAAGGCCCCATGGGCCGGCCTGCAGAATATCGCTTGCGAAAATCGGCAACAACGCGGTGGCACCGCCCAGAAGCACGGCGAACAGATCCAGCGAGATCGTGCCGAGCATTACGGGGCTGCGGATGAAGGACACACCGGCAAACACGGATGCCAGTGTCACCGGCTCACGGGAGGCAACCTTACGTTCCATGCGGATGGAAATGACGTTGATGCTTGCAATGGCAAACAGCACCGTGGAAACCATGAAGGGCACGACCGGGCCTATACCGTAGAGCAGGCCGCCGAGCGAGGGACCGACGATCAGTGCCGTCTGCATCATGGAGGTGGAGGTGGCGATGGCCTGCTGCAGCAAGCTGGGTGGCACGATATTGGGCAGAAGAGAGGCCATTGTCGGTCGCTCAAACGCCTGCGCTGCACCCAGAACAGCAACCGCGCAGAAGATGCCGACCGGGTGGAGCACATTGTACCAGACGGCGATCCCCAGCACCAAAACCGTCACTGCTTCAACCAGTTGGCAAGCAAGGCCAATGCGTCTGCGATCAAACCGGTCTGCCACATCGCCAACGATG
Source organism: Rhizobium sp. CFBP 8762 (assembly GCF_014841565.1). GTDB lineage: Bacteria > Pseudomonadota > Alphaproteobacteria > Rhizobiales > Rhizobiaceae > CFBP-8762. Next base: position 471,356 of record NZ_JACYUD010000002.1, on the reverse strand, counting down.
AAGGTAAGAAACACCATGGGCAAAAACTGGAACAGGCCCACAAGACCCAGCGCAAAGGCGCTTTTGGTCTGGTCATATACCATCCAGCCCATGGCGATGGCGATGGATTGGAAACCCAGTGACGAAAACACGCGCGATGCGGCAAAGTTGAGATAGCCCGGATGGCGGAGAACGCTCTCGCGAACGGGTAATGGCTGATCCATGCTGATTGTCCTGCTCACTGCCGCTGTGGCAGATACCAGCGACGAAACTGCAATTGAGCACGTCGCGAGGCAGTAGCTATCAGGCGGCGGATGGCGGGAAAAGCGAATTGTGAAACTGATTTGCTGTTGTAGCAGGGGCTTGAACGAAAGCCGCCCGTTTTCGCAAACGGGCGGCTGTGTTTATAAACTTAGGCAGACTGGATGGCAGACAGTTTCCAGTCTTCACCCGGCTCACGTACGAAGGTCCAGACTTCCGTCGTTTCAGTCGGCTTGCTGGCATCGCCTTCGATCACGTCGCCGGTCGCGCGATCCACCATCACGTCGATGCTGGAGTAAGCCATGGCAACGGTTGCGTACTCAACGCCATCTTCGCTCCAGCTTTCCGACAGGTCGCCTTGATGAAGAACGACATCGGACACGCGGTTGCGCTGTCCCTTTGTAGCGATCTCGCCCAGTTCCTGTGACAAATATGACATGGCTTCCGGCGTCGTCAGCTTGCGCAGCGCCGCGTAATCTTCACGGCCGTAGGCGGCCTGAACGTCAGCCAACATGCGTTCGAACTGCTCAAAATCCGCCTGCTCGATCTTTACATCACCAATAACGGGCTGGCGCTGGGGGGCTGCCTGTGACTGGCTCTGTGCTTGCGCGCCAAATCCCGGCTGCGCCGAATTAGGGCGATCTGCCTGCTGTTTGGCTCCGCCACCAATATCGGGAATGCGGAAGGACGAGCCGCCCGCAGGGCGATCCTCGTAAGCGCTGCGCGAGACAGGCCCACCAGCAGCGGCTGGCGTCTGGCGACGGCTTGCAAAAAAGCGCATGGCGAGGAAAGCGATACCGGCAAACAGCGCGATCTGTACCAGCATGGCAAGAAAGCCTGCGCCGCCGCCAAAGCCTTGGCCCAGCAACATGCCAAGCAGGCCACCGGCGACCAGACCGCCGAGCATGGAACCGCCAAAGCCGCCAAACAGGCCACCGGGGCGCTGCTGGCCAACCTGTGGCTGTGCCGCTGTTGGCTGGTTTGCCTGATTGGTCTGTGTGCGCGGCGTCATGGAGCGATCAATGGGAGCGGGGGCAGCAGGCGCAGTGCGTGTGGGCGCTGGCGCGGAATAGGTGCGTGTGCCACGGCTGCCGAAGCCGCCACCGCCCCGGCGCGCATCAGCCGTGTCAATCGTTGCCAAAGAGAAAGCCAGTCCCATGGCAAGAACTGCGGTTATCTGGGTCAAGCGTGAGGTGGCACCAAACATGTGTGTCTCCTGAATTCATCGGTTTGAGCCTAATATAGGGAGAGGTTGAATGAAATACCAATGGCCCAAGGACTTTCTTGCGTCGCCATCACCAATCTTTTGCTTCTCGCCGGGTCGTGTGCAACAAACTTCCCGCTTGCACATTTGGCAAAACACGATTGGAGTGCCCGCCGCATGCCCGAAACCGCCCTTTGCCTGATACCGGAATGGCTGACGCAATCGCCCGCATGGGGCGTGTCCCTGCAAATCTATGAGCTGCGCTCGTCACGCAACTGGGGCATCGGCGATTTTGCTGATTTGCGGGCCATATGCGCCATTGTTGCTAAGGCAGGCGGGGATTTTGTCGGCATCAATCCTGTGCACGCCCTGTTTTTGGTGGATGCGGCCCATTGCAGCCCCTATTCACCCTCCAACCGGCAATGCCTGAACCCGTTGTATCTCGCCATTGACGAACTGCCATCTTATACCCCGGACGCTGGCGAACTCGCCGAGGCCGAAAAGCTTCGTGCTGGCGAACTGGTGGATTACGAAGGCGTTGCTGCGCTTAAACTGCGCGCTCTCAGGCGTTTGTACGAAAGCTGGAAGATGGCGCCGGATGCGGCGTTTGGCGGTTTCAAAAACGCCAATCCGGTGGCAGCCCGCCATGCGCTTTTTGAAGCTCTGTCGTTTCAAATGGTAGCCGAAGGCAGGGATAAGGGATGGTCGGGTTGGCCCAAAGCCTACGGAAACCCTGATGGCAAAGCGGTCCAGACCTTTGCGCAACATCATGCCGATGACATTCAGTTTCATCTTTGGCTGCAATATCTTTGTGACATGCAACTAACGCAAACGCGCAATGACGCCCGGCAAAGCGGCCTGCGGTTGGGATTGTACATTGATCTCGCTGTCGGAGAGGTTCCCGACGGGTCAGCGACCTGGAGCGCGCGCGAAGCATTTGTCAGCCATGCGACAATTGGTACACCGCCGGATAATTTCACCGAGCACGGCCAGTCCTGGGGGTTAACGCCACTGGCCCCGGATGTGCTTATGGATACCGATGGTGAAGCCTTCACCGCCGCTGTAACCGCGGCCATGCGCTATGGTGAGGTGCTGCGCATTGACCATGCGTTGATGCTGTGGCGGTTGTATTTTCTTCAGGGTAATGCGGAGAAGCGAAGCGGTGAGTACATGTCCTACCCCACGGATGTGATGATCCGTGCACTGGCGCGCGCATCGCATGACCACGGTTGCGTGGTCATCGGCGAAGACCTTGGCGATGTGCCGGACGGGTTTCGCGAGCAGATGGAAGAGCACAATATACTCTCCTATCGCCTGCTGTATTTTGAGCGCAAAAGGGCTGCATTCCTGCCCAGCAATGACTATCCACCTGTCGCACTCGCATGTCTTGCCACGCACGATCTGCCAACCCTGAAAGGCTGGTGGGACGGCAACGATATCGTCCTTCGCAACAGGCTGGGCATGTCCGAGCGCGATACGGCACGGCAAAAACGCCTGCGCGTGCGGGAGCGAAAGGCCTTGCTGGCAGCGCTGCTTGCGGAAGATCTGCTCAGCCAGAAGGACGTGGATGCCGTGCTGCAAAAGCGCCGTCACGGCCCGCTGCCGGATGCGGTGTTGATCGCCGCGCATCGCTTCATTGCCAGAACCCCGTCCATGCTGGCTGCTGCCAGACTTGCGGACCTAACGGGTGAGCACAAGGCAACCAACGTTCCGGGCTTTGCGGAAGGCTATCCCAACTGGCGGCCCAAACTGGCCTATACGGTAGAGGAGATTGCGGATTTACCGTTGTTTGGCAGCATCACGTCTGCACTGGCTACGGAACGGCCAAGAGGCAAAACCGCCACCCCCGCCGCACGGCGGGGATGACGGTTACAGGTTTAACTCCGCGAACGCTTGCCGCGTGCACTGGCGATATTTGTTGGGGCCGTACCGGCCTCCGCAGCCAGACTTTCGGCTGTAATCTTTTCTGGCGAGAGGGTGCCGGGTTCTGCCGGCCCACCAGCGTCATCAACTCCGTTCTGGGACTGGAGAATGGGGCTGTCCTCGGACGAGGAAAGTGAAGTTTCGCTATCGGGCAATTCGCCCGCCAGTTCCGTCGCTGCTTCCTGCCAATGGCGATCATGATGGCCATCCGGGCGGCCTTCGCTAACCCACTTATCGTAGGCGCGGTCTCTGATGCGGGATTCTTTTTCGTCGGACATGAACTTCCTCCTTGAGTATGCCTCTACAAGCTTGAGGTCATACGACCAACAAAGTAGCACAGGTTTTGTTCCTGACCAGATGGTTGTCAACAAAGTGAAAGGTTAGCATGGAACAAATGACCGGCGAAAAGCTTATTAGACATTGTTTATAGGGGCAGCACACGCATGGGCATGACTGACAGTCTGTATTCTATCGAATCTGGTAATTTTGAAGAGTTGGGGGCAAATTGGGATGGACGTGGCGTTAATTTCGCGCTGTTTTCCGCCCATGCAGAACGGGTGGAACTCTGCCTGTTCGATGACAGCGGCGAACACGAAGTTGCCCGGCTGACGCTGCCGGAATATACCAACGAAGTCTGGCATGGTTACGTGCCTGGTTTGAAGCCCGGTGCCCTCTACGGCTTTCGCGTCCATGGCGCGTACGATCCGGGCGCTGGCCATCGGTTCAACGCCAACAAATTGCTGATCGACCCCTATGCCCGCGAACTTTCCGGCGCTTTGAAATGGTCGGACGCGCATTTTGCCTACGATATCTATTCCGAAGACAAAGACCTGACATTCGACACGCGCGACAATGCGGCCGAAATGGTCAAGTGCCGCGTGGTCGACCCGCGTGCCTATGACTGGCACGATGACCGCCGCCCGAATATCCCATGGTCCAATACTACCTTGTACGAAACCCATGTGAAGGGTTTTACCCAGCTTCATCCAGCTTTGCCGCCGGAACTGCGCGGCACGTTTGAGGGCTTGGAGCACAAGGCCATTGTTGACTACATCAAGGCACTTGGCATTACGTCGGTGGAACTTTTGCCGGTGCATGAGTTCCCTGATGATCAGCATTTGCTGGACCGTGGCTTGAAGAACTTCTGGGGCTACAACACGCTTAGCTTCTTCGCGCCTGCGTCCCGCTATTACGGCCCTCGCGGTCTCGTCGGTTTTCGGGATATGGTGCGCACCTTCCACGATGCGGGTATCGAGGTTATTCTCGACGTGGTGTACAACCACACCGCCGAGGGTAACGAGCTTGGCCCAACGCTGTCGTTCAAGGGCATCGACAATTTCTCCTACTACCGCACGCTGCCGGATAACCACCGCTATTACATCAACGATACTGGCACGGGAAACACCGTCAACACATCCCATCCGCGCGTGTTGCAAATGGTGACGGACTCGCTGCGCTATTGGGTGGAGCACATGCATGTGGATGGCTTCCGCTTCGATCTCGGCACCATTCTGGGCCGTGAGCCGGAGGGGTTCGATCAACGCGGTGGCTTCTTCGATGTGATGACGCAGGATCCGGTTCTGGCCAAGGTCAAGCTGATTGGTGAGCCATGGGATATTGGCCCCGGCGGCTACCAGCTTGGCGGCTTCCCACCCGGCTGGGCCGAGTGGAACGACCGCTACCGTGACAATGTCCGTGAATACTGGCTGAATACGGAGCACACCGCACCGGGTTTTGCAGCGCGTATTCTCGGCTCCGGCGATATCTATGATATTCGTGGGCGTCGCCCGTGGTCCAGCGTCAACTTTCTGGCGGCGCACGATGGCTTCACGCTCAACGACCTCGTGTCCTACAATGAAAAGCACAACGAGGCCAATGGCGAGGATAACAAGGATGGCCACGACCATAACCGCAGCTTCAACTACGGTGCCGAAGGCAAGACGGATGATGCCGGTATCCTAGAGGTGCGCGAGCGCCAGAAACGCAATATGCTGGCCACGCTGTTTCTGTCCCACGGCACGCCCATGCTGCTGGCCGGTGACGAATTCGGTCGCACGCAGGACGGCAACAACAACGGTTATTGCCAGGATAATGAAATCAGTTGGGTTCGTTGGGAGGAACTGTCTGAGGCGGATGAATCGCTCAGCGCTTTCGCCAGCCGCCTGACGGCACTTCGTGCAGCGCAGCCGCTGTTCCGGCGTGAAAGTTTCCGTGATGGAATGGAGATCAATTGGATCAATCCCGGCGGCGGCAACCAGCAGCAGGAGCATTGGGAAGAGGGCGGCACCACCATCGGCGTTCATCTCTCCCGCGCCGATCTGGCTGATGTCGAGGATGTCTGGTCGGAGGCCCTCGTGCTGTTCAATCCGTATGACGGCGATATCGATTTCAAACTACCGGAAAGCACATCCGGCTGGCGTCTGAACCTTACGACCTCAGATCCCACTTATGTGGATGGTGAGGGTGAGGCCTTGAAGGACAGTTATACGATGGGCCCACGCAGCCTTGCGGTTCTCCATCCGGCTTAAACACGACGAACCTTCCGGCGGCGCCGGAGGGTTTCTTTTTAGCAGATGGGGATGAGCGGCAAACCGCCCTGTACAATTTCAGCAAACGACGGTATGAAAGGGTATAGAACTGGCCCGCAATGTGTGGGCCGTGGCGACTGTGCCTGTTCCGAAACGAAAATCCGGTATTGGGCGCGAGACACCGACATTCCGAAAGACGAGATATGACAGAGTTTGAAGGCATCGTTCCGGCGATTGCCCAGGCGCTCACCAAGCGCGGCTACAGCACCCTGACCCCCGTACAAAAGGCGGTTTTGGGCCACGAACTGGGAGATGCGGACGCGCTCGTTTCAGCGCAGACCGGCTCCGGCAAGACCGTGGCCTTCGGTTTGGCGCTGGCACCGCAACTGCTGGATGGCGCTGAAAAATTTGGAGCACCTGGTGCGCCACTGGCGCTGGTGGTTGCCCCCACCCGTGAACTGGCATTGCAGGTCAAGCGCGAACTGGAATGGCTCTACGAGTTGACCGGTGCCACCGTTGCTTCCTGCGTTGGCGGCATGGATATGCGCACCGAGCGTCGCACGCTGGAGCGCGGCGCGCACATTGTGGTCGGTACGCCCGGTCGCCTGCGTGACCATATCACCCGCAAATCGCTGGATATGTCCAAGCTGAAAGCAGCAGTTCTGGACGAAGCCGATGAAATGCTGGACCTTGGCTTCCGCGAGGATCTGGAATTTATCCTCGAATCAGCACCTGCCGAGCGCCGCACCCTGATGTTTTCGGCGACGGTTTCACGCCCTATCGCGACGCTTGCGAAAAGCTATCAGCGCGATGCCGTCCGCATCAGCGCCTCCACCGAGCAGGTGCAGCACGTCGATATCGAATATCGTGCTCTTACCGTTACCCCGCAGGACCGGGAAAACGCAATTATCAACGTTCTGCGCTATTATGAAGCCAAGAATGCGCTGGTGTTTTGCAACACCCGCGCCACCGTCAACCATTTGATGGCCCGGTTTAACAATCGCGGCTTTTCGGTTGTCGCGCTGTCTGGCGAGCTCAGCCAGAACGAGCGCACCCATGCGCTTCAGGCTATGCGCGACGGCCGCGCTCGCGTCTGCATTGCCACCGACGTTGCCGCTCGCGGCATTGACTTGCCGGGTCTGGAACTCGTCATTCACGCAGACCTGCCAACCAACCCTGAAACACTGCTGCATCGCAGTGGCCGTACAGGCCGCGCCGGTCGCAAGGGTGTCAGCGCGCTGATCGTTCCCGGCAGCGCCCGCCGCAAGGCCGAGCGTCTGTTGCAGTCCGCCGACATTCGCGCCGAATGGGCCCGTCCGCCATCGGCAGACGACGTGACCGCCCGTGACGACGAGCGCCTGCTGGCAGACCCGAACCTGAACGATGCGATTCAGGATGAGGAAAAGGATTTCGTTCAGCAGCTTTTGTCGCGCCACAGTGCCGAGCAGGTTGCTGCCGCATTCGTGCGCCTGTACCGTGTTGGTCGTTCTGCTCCGGAAGACCTGCTCGATACCGGACCCGTCACGGAAGAGCGTCGCAGCCCACGCGAAGAGTTTGGCGAAAGCGTGTGGTTCACCGTGTCTGTTGGCCGCGCCGAAAATGCCGAGCCGCGCTGGCTGATCCCCATGCTGTGCCGCGTGGGCAAGATCACCAAGCGCGACATTGGCCAGATCAAGATGCAGCAGGACGAGACCTATGTGGAACTGGCCGCCGGGAGCGCCGACGCGTTCGTAAAGGCTGTTGGTCCGAACCGGATGCTCGATAACGGCATCAAGATTATGCAGCTTTCCAGCCCGCCGGACCTGTCTGCGCGCAACTACGCAAAGGCCGGACCGAAAAAGTCTTACAGCGCGCCGAAGTCCAACGACCGGGGTGAGCGTCCCAAGCGCGCGGAAGCTGGCGATGCCAAGCCATGGGCCAAGAAGCCGGGCAAGCCCGCTTTTGCCAAAGGCGATGGTAAGCCACGAAGTCGGCGGCCCAACTAGTTTTCTCGCGTTCGTGCGTTTGAGAGCATATGATACCCCTAAGCCGCCTACGGGCGGCTTTTTTGTGTTCTTATCTGCGTGCAACGAACCAAATCGTTCCTTATATTCAACTTTAAACTTGCAGTCGTATGTCAAGATATGTAAAGGCTCCATAAGAGTATTCTTATGGAGATACAAAGTGCGTTCTGGAAATTGGATGAAACGGGCAGCGATTGCCTTCGGTCTCGGTGTCAGCTTGATGTCATCGGCAGCGCTCGCAGAGGTCAAGACCATCACCGACGTCATCGGTCGTGAGGTCAAGGTTGATCTGCCTGCCAAGCGCGTGCTGCTTGGCTTCTATTTTGAAGACTACATGGCCATTGGCGGCGAAAAAGCGTTCGACAAGGTTGTTGGCATCTCGCGCGAAGCCTGGGAAGGCTGGATTCCTGCAAACTGGGACATGCACATCAAGCACCGCCCGTCGCTGAAAGACATTCCAGACGTTGGTGAAGTTGAAGTCCAGAACTTCTCGGTTGAAAAGGTACTGAGCCTCAAGCCTGATGTCGTTATTCTGGCTGACTGGCAGTACAAGGCGCTTGGCCTTGATGCCGATCGCATTGAAGAAGCTGGCATTCCCGTGGTCGTTGTCGATTACAATGCGCAGACGGTGGAGCGCCACGTAGCCTCGACGCTCGTTCTTGGTGAGATCGTTGGTGAAGAAGCCCGCGCCAAGGAAATCGCTGATTTCTACAAGGGCTCGCTCGATGACGTCGCCGCGCGGGTTGCCAAGGCCAACGCTGCCAAGCCCCGCGTCTACACCGAGTTTGGCAACAAGGGCCCGGGTGAATACTCCTTTACCTATGGCAAGAACATGTGGGGCGCGATGGCGACCGCAGCCGGTGGCGATAATATCGCGGCACCCTTTGTCGAGTGGTTTGGGCCCATCAACCCTGAGCAGGTGCTGACCTCAAAACCTGAAGCCATCTTCCTTTCCGGCAATGAGCGCCGCAAAATCCCATCGTCGATCCTGATGGGTCAGGGTATTGAAGAAGGTGAAGCCAGTGATCGTCTGAAGGGGTTTCTGGCCCGCGACGGCTGGAGCGAACTGCCAGCAGTCAAGAACAACAAGGTCTATGCGGTCTATCAGGGCGCATCGCGCACACTTTCGGATTTCGCACTCGTGCAGTTCATGGCCAAGCAACTGTATCCTGAGCAGTTCAGCGATGTTGATCCGAATGCGAACTACATTGACTACTACAAAAAGTACCTTCCGGTTACACCAAAGGGCACTTTCATGATCGGGCTTAATCCCTGATCGATTAGCCGCCCCGCATGTTAGGCGTGCGGGGCGAGGTCGATTTCGCACGGTTTGCTGGCGCTCACTTTCAATACTTCGCTCGAGGTTGCGCCTCTAAAGCTGATGCCCAGAGCACTGTCCAGCCGTAAATGCGGTATCGCTGTTACGGCTGGACAATGTGTAAACACAACTGCTCCAGAACGCGCAACGGTACAGAGACCCAATGCTGACACCCTCCGCAATCGGCACCGCGATTGCCGCCCACCGCATACGCGAGAGGCGGCGCTGGCATGCCATCTTTCTGTTCCTCTTAATCGCGCTTGTGTCTTTCGTACTGGATGTTGCAACCGGGCCGTCCATGCTCAGCCCTGCTGCGGTGGTGTCTTCGATATTTCGCATCGGCGACAGTGATGCAATGACGGATGCCATCGTCATGTCGTTGCGTCTACCGATGGCGCTGATGGCTCTGGTGGTTGGTGCCGCACTGGGCGCGGGTGGTGCGCAGATGCAGACGCTGCTGAACAACCCGATGGCTAGCCCCTACACGCTTGGTATGGCGGCTGCCGCCGGTTTCGGTGCCGCGCTCAGCCTCTACTTCGGCGGGTTTGGGCTGGAGCCGATGATTTCGGTCCCCCTCGGTGCCTTCATTTTTTCCATGCTGGCAGCAGCATTCCTGTTTGCGCTGTCGGCCATGCGCCGGGTAAGCGGCGAAACCATTATTCTAGGCGGCATCGCGCTGCTCTTTCTGTTTCAATCGTTGTTGTCGTTGCTCCAGTTTTTATCCTCGCCGGAGCTTGCGCAACAAATTCTGTTCTGGCTGTTTGGCAGTCTGACCAAAACCACCTGGCCCACGCTCGCCATTACCGCTGGTGTCACATTCGTTAGTTGCCTGATCCTGCTCGGTTATTCCTGGAAGCTGGCAGCGTTGCGCATGGGCGAAGCCCGTGCCGCAAGCCTCGGCGTCAATGTCAGTCGTTTGCGCATCGAGGTTCTGGCCGTCGTGGCGATCATGACGGCCACCGCGACAAGCTTTGTCGGCGTCATTGGTTTTATCGGTCTTGTCGCTCCACACATTGCCCGCATGGTCGTCGGCGAGGACCAGCGCTTCTATCTGCCCATGTCGCTTCTGGCGGGCGCCGTCATGTTGTCAGCGGCTTCAGTTTTGTCGAAGTCGATTGTTCCCGGCGCGCTGTTCCCGGTTGGCATCATCACGGCCATTGTCGGCGTGCCATTTTTATTGTGGCTCATTTTTGCGCGCAAGAGGTCCCTATGATCCATCTTGACTCGGTTGAAATTCGCAGGGGCGGTCAGGTCATCGTCAGCGATCTCTCCGCGCATTTGCAGCCCGGCCACGTCCACGCAATTCTGGGGCCAAACGGCACGGGCAAAACAACGCTGCTGCGTGCTTTGTTCGGCGAGTTACCGATTTCGTCCGGCCGTATACGGCTGGGTGATTTGGTCATGGCCGAGCGTCCACCGTCGCACTGGCGTGATCACTTTTCCTACATGTCTCAGGATAACAATGCAGATGTCGCATTGACGGTTCTGGAAGTGGTGGTCCTTGGCCGTCTTGGAAAGCTGCAGCTTCATATCGATGATGAAATTTTGACACTTGCACTCGAAAAGCTTCAGGAAACGGGCATTCTCCATCTGGCAGACCGCTATATCGCCTCGCTGAGCGGTGGACAGCGGCAAATGGCGCTGTTTGCGCAGGTGTTGATGCGTGAACCCAAAGCCATGCTTCTGGACGAGCCCTGCAGCGCACTGGATATGAAGCACCAGATGAGCTTGCTGGAATTGCTGGTGCAGGAAACCCGACGCAACAACTGGACCTCTGTCGTTGTCCTGCACGATCTCAATCTCGCCGCCCAGTACGCCGACCGGCTGCTGGTGTTGGGAGGTGGTCGGTGTCAGGCGTTTGGCGCACCTGCAGACGTCCTGACGCCGGAACTGGTGTCCAAAACCTACGGCGTTCCTGTTGAAATTCTCCACGACAGCGCCGGTCACCCGGTCATCCAACCCGTTCGTCCACGCACCATCAGTTTTCATAGGGAAGCATCATGAAACATGTCCGCCTCGCAACCATCATTTGCGCAACCTTCGCCTTGGCTGCTCCGGCACTGGCTGCCGATCATACCATTAATATGCTGAACTACGGTGCAGACGGCGGAATGGTGTTCGAACCTGCCTTCGTCAAGGTGGAGGTGGGGGACACCGTCACATTCCAGCCAAAGAACACCAGCCATTACGTGCAATCCTATGTAACACCGGAAGGCGTGACCCCCTGGAAGAGCAAGCTGGACGAGCCGTTCACTGTAACAATCGATAAGGAAGGCGTGTATATGTACTATTGCCCGCCACACTTGATGATGTCGATGATCGGGGTCATTCAGGCTGGCAATGCCACCAATATGGAAGCGGTAACCGCCAAGGCGGCCAAGTTGAAGCCGAAGCTGGTGATGAAGGGTGAAAGACTGGACGCCTATCTAGGGAAGATCGCGAAATAGCGTCAATATTATCCACTGATACAACGACCTTTCGTCCATCTTACGCCACCCCCGCCATTTGGTGAGGGTGGCATTCTCATCAGAACTCACTCCACGACGTGTCTTGTATTGCAGCATGGCGGCTCTGAGTATTTCCGGCCACAAGTCGATGGCGTTGTGGAACAGATGTTGCCGCAATCTGCCTGTTTTTAGCCAAACGGAAGCGGCTGACCAACTGGCTCAGACGGGCGGCCTCGTCCGCAAGCGTCTGTCCGGCCGCAGTGGTCTCTTCCACCATCGCCGCATTTTGCTGCGTGACCTGATCCATCTGGTTCACGGCCGAATTGATTTCTTTGAGGCCAACCGCCTGCTCGGATGCCGAGCCAGAAATCTGTCCGATGACACGGTTGATCTGCAAGACTTGTGTTGCAATGTTTTGAAGCGCCGCCCCCGCCTGTGTCACCAGTCCGACCCCCTCTTTGACCTGTGTGGATGAGGCGTGAACCAACCCTTTGATCTCCTTGGCAGCATGCGCGGACCGTTGTGCCAATTCACGCACCTCTTGGGCAACCACGGCGAAACCACGTCCGGCTTCGCCTGCGCGCGCGGCCTCCACGCCAGCGTTCAGCGCAAGCAGGTTTGTCTGGAATGCTATCTCGTCAATCACCCCGATAATACGCCCAACTTCTGCCGATGATTGCTCGATACTGTGCATCGCCGAAATGGCGCGTTGAACGATTTCTCCTGATTGCTCGGCATCTCCGCTGGCGGCGGCAACCGTATTGGCGGCAACTTTCGCATGGTCAGCGCTGGCATTGACCTGCGACGTCAGTTCGTCCAAAGCAGCGGCTGTTTCTTCAAGGCTGGCCGCTTGTTGCTCGGTACGTTGAGACAGGTCCCGCGTTGCAGAACTAATTTCCCCTGAACCGGTGTGCATAACGGATACGGACCCATTCACCGCTGAAAGCGTTGCTTCAAGACTTTCCATGGCTGCGTTGAAGTCGGTCTTCAGTCGCATATAACTGTCAGGAAATTCCTCCTGCACACGAAAGGCAAGGTCGCCGCGGGATAAGTGCGAAAGGCCCGCCCCCAACGTCTCAACCATCCTTTGCTGCAAGGTTGCCTGTGTGCTCCGTTCTTCGTCGTGGGCTTGCCGGGCGGCTTCAGCCGCTTGGCGTTCAAGCTGAGCTGCTTTTTCCCCCTTTAAGGCAACATTCAGTTTGTGGCGAAAGCTCTCTAGCGCACTCGCCACCGCACCTGTTTCGTCAGTACGATGCTGTCCCTTCACCGCCTGTGTATAGTCCCCGGAATTCAGTCGGTTGACGTCGTCCAGCACGGCGGCAAGCGGACGCTGAATGAACCGATTGGCAGCAAACCATAAACCGATCAACAAAGAAACCAACACCGCAAACTACCAATGAGCAGCGCAGTCACACGGCTCCATACCACGTCGGTAATCACGCTAGCTGGCACTTCAAGAAGCAGAGTCCAGCCGGAGGCGAAATTGCTGAAGGCAACCGGATATTCAATCCGCAGCATCTTTTCGCCGTCAGGACGGTCAAAGGGAATGAAACCGTTGGCATTGATCGGTCCGCTGCCGGTGTAATCTTTCATAGTGTCAGCGGGTTGCGGTCCAACAAGCCATTTGCCGGATTTCGAAATGAGCATGATGCGACCGTCCGTGAATGGCCGCATTGCTGACAGTTCGCGGGCGAGGTCTTCCATCTTCAAGTCGACGCCGGCCACACCAATGATATTGTCCTTTGAACGAACGGGGAAGGAGAGAGATGCAATGATCGGTTTTCCCACCGTTTCCTCTGCAACAAAGGGCTCCGACAGATAGCCAGTAGGATTTTTCAACGCATCAGCATACCAGTCAGCTTTGTAATCAACCGGGAATGCCTGAAACTGGTAGGAGCCCGGCCCGGCCTGTATCCAATAGGGCGCAAAAATGCCCTCTGCGTTGGTTCCGAGCGCAACGTTGTTGGCGATGTCTCCGGTCAGGCCATCAAAAGCGTTTGGGGATTCGGCAAACCAGCTTCCGAAAAAACTGTTGTCGTTGACCGTATAGGTTTTGAGCGTACCGATCAGTTGCGAGCGGCTGATTGCATTCATTTCATGCAGACTGCCGATTGTGCCAGCAATTGTGCGGCCCACGCTTGCGGACCGATCCACCCGCCCAATAATCGATTGGGTGATCGCCCCGGCCTCCGCATTTGCCAGAAGGCGAATTTGTTGAACCATCGTTTTATGCGTCTGCCTGATCAGGTACAGGCTGAAACTTACAAGAACAATCGCCAAGATGATGCTGGACATCAGCATTAGTTTTGCTGCCAAAGACCTTGGTAGAAAGTAGGTCATCAGATCCGCCTGAATGAGAGGAAGCCAAATTCGGTCTTCTCAGTAATTGAGGCGGGGCAGGCTGGCTGCTCCACAGACCGTTCTCAAAGTAGAATGATCTGTATTAGTAACCAATAAGTGAATGTCGATTTGCGTTCGACATCCACATAGGTTTTTTTCAGTGTTACAGTAAATGAATCGTCACGTCTTGAACCATTGGTGAACCCTGTAGATCAAGCGGTTAGCACCACTTTGATGCAGCCGTCCTCCTTATCACGGAAGGTTTTATAGAGATCCGGGCCGTCATCCAGTTTTGCGCGGTGGGTGATGATCCAGCTTGGGTCGATTTCACCCTCTTCAATTCGGCGCAACAAATCCTTGGAGTAGCGGTTCACGTGTGTCTGACCGGTGCGGATAGCCAGCCCCTTGTTCATTGCGGCACCAAACGGAATCTTGTCGAGGAAGCCACCATAGACACCGGGAACGGAGACGATACCGCCGGGGCGGCATGCCATCAGTGCGGTGCGCAACACATGCGGGCGGTCGGTACCAAGCAGCAAGGCTGCTTTCGCCTTGTCCACCATGGCATCGAACGAAGCAGTCGCGTGGGATTCCGCCCCGACGGCGTCAATGCACTTGTCCGGGCCATGGCCGCCGGTCATGTCCTTCAGACGGTCCGGAATGGTTGCATCCTCATCATCGAAATTGATGATTCAGCGCCAGCCTGCTGTGCCATCGCAAGGCGTTCAGGCACGTTATCGATTGCGATAACCCTGGCCGCGCCCAGCATCAGCGCACTCTTGATGGCGAACTGACCAACCGGACCGCAGCCCCAGATCGCCACGATATCTGTCGGTTGAATATCGCAGTTCAGAGCAGCCATCCAGCCGGTTGGGAAGATATCGCCCAGAAAAAGAGCCTGCTCGTCACTCATACCATTCGGGATAATAATGGGCGACACATCCGCGTAAGGAACGCGAACAAATTCCGCCTGTCCGCCAGCAAAACCTCCGGTCAGATGCGAATAACCAAACAAGCCGGCAGTAGGATACCCAAATGCCTTGATAGCGTTTTCAGGCTTTGGATTGCTGCGCTCGCATACGGACCAGTTGCCCTTCAGGCACTGCTCGCACTCACCACAGCAGATGGTGAAAGGAACCACCACACGATCACCGACCTTAAGGTTTTTGTTGTCCTTGCCGACATCGACCACCTCGCCCATAAATTCATGGCCAAGGACATCGCCTTTTTCCATGAAAGGAATGTAGCCGTCCATCAAGTGCAGGTCCGATCCGCAGATGGCGCAGGCACTCATTTTAATGATGACGTCCCGGCTGTCTTGCAGTTTCGGTTCGCGAACGTCGTCGCAGCGAATATCGCCTTTTCCGTGCCAGCATAAAGCTTTCATCTGAAGTCTCCTAGAAGGTCGCCGGTTGGTTTCTCCGGTGTAGAACAACAGGGACCCCACTATGTTCCGAAATCGGCACCAAATTAGCTATTGAATTTATCTATAATTTCTGCATTTTGGCGATAGTCGCAGCGAGGAGGTGTATTATGGAGTTGTATTCGGGCAGTAAAGGGCAGACGCCTAGGGTCAGGTTCCAATCGCCGCCGAGCGCGTCCAGTTTGCAGATTATCGAAGACGAGGGACCGAAACGCTGGTCATTGGACGATGCGCAAACTATCTATAATTTGCCCTTCAACGATCTGCTCTTCCGCGCCCAGACCGTCCATCGTGAAAACTTCGATCCGAACGAAGTGCAGATCAGCGTGCTTCTGTCGATCAAAACAGGGGGGTGCCCGGAAGACTGTGGGTATTGCAGCCAGTCGGCCCGGGCCGCTCCGGGAACGGGCCTGAAGGCAACAAAGCTGATGGACGTGCAAACGGTGCTGGATGCTGCGGCCCGTGCTAAGGCGGAAGGCGCAACACGTTATTGCATGGGTGCAGCGTGGCGTAGCCCCCAGATGCGCAACATGGATACGCTCGCGGCCATGATCAACGGCGTGAAGTCGATGGGCATGGAAACCTGCATGACACTCGGTATGCTGGACGAAGCACAGGCGGCAACGCTGGCTGAGGCTGGGCTGGATTATTACAACCACAATATTGATACCTCGGAAAACTACTATTCCAACGTTATCACCAGCCGCACCTTTGCCGACCGTTTGCAGACGCTGGCCAATGTACGGGAAGCGGGTATCAAGGTGTGTGCGGGCGGCATTCTCGGCATGGGCGAAACGCCCGAAGACAGGATGAGCATGCTGTTGACGCTTGCCAACCTTGAGGTGCCTCCGGAAAGTGTGCCGATCAACATGCTGATCCCCATTCCCGGCTCCCGCCTTGCCAATGCAGATCCGGTGGACCCTATCGACTTCGTGCGGATGATTGCGCTGGCACGCATTCTTATGCCTGCCTCCCATGTGCGGCTCTCGGCAGGGCGCACGAATATGAGCGATGAAATGCAGGCGCTCTGTTTCTTTGCTGGAGCCAATTCGATTTTCATGGGTGACAAGCTGCTGACGGCTGATAATCCAGAAAAGAACGAGGATATGAAGCTGTTTGACCGTCTGGGGTTGCGGCCCATGCCACTGGCGGAGCCGGAGCGAAAAGGCTGCTGCGAGGCATGCTGACGCTTGATGTGACAGGGGCGCATGCACGGCTGCTGGCAGGGTTGGAGCGTAAGGGCCGTGCGCGCCGTCTTATCGCGGCGCGCGGGGTGGATTTCGCCTCCAACGATTATCTGGCGCTTGCCCAGGCGCCGCGCATTGCGCAGGCCATTTCGGCGGCACTGGCGCGCGGTGTGCCCATGGGGGCGGGCGGTTCCCGGCTGCTGCGCGGCCATCACCCGGAGCATGCGGCGCTGGAAATGGAGGCTGCCCGACATTTTGGTGCGCAAAAAGCACTGTATTTTGCCAATGGGTTTGCGGCTAATCTCGCATTGTTTTCAACATTGCCTCGGCGGGAAGATTTGATTGTCTATGACGAGCTGATCCACGCCAGCGCCATCGATGGAATCTCGGCCAGCAAGGCAAAAGTCGTGGCGGCACCCCATAACGATGCACAAGCCGTTGATGATGCCATCCGTGCGTGGCGCGAGCAGGGTGGTCTGGGCCATGCGTGGATTGCGGTTGAAACACTCTATTCCATGGATGGGGACCGCGCGCCGGTGCATGACCTGATGCAGGTCGCCAACCGGCATGAGGCCATTCTGGTGGTGGATGAAGCGCATGCGACTGGGGTTTTTGGCCCGCAGGGCAGAGGGTTGGCATCTGCCTATGAGGGGCGGGATAATTTGATTTCGCTGCACACCTGCGGAAAAGCGCTGGGTGCGTCCGGCGGTCTGATCTGTGCTGCCGCAACGTTCATTGATTATCTCATCAACCGAGCCCGACCTTTCGTTTATTCCACAGCACCGTCACCGCTTATGGCTGTCGGGGTGCGCGAGGCCCTGCGGATGGTTGCTGATACCCCGACGCTGGCGCAAGACCTGCAGGAGAGGGTGGCCTTTGCGCGTGCCCGGCTTGGCGATCTGAACATCGAGACAATGGGGAATGCGCACATAATCCCGATTCTCATTCGCGATAATGCGCGGGCGGTGCGGGTGTCTGCGGCTTTGGCGGACGAAGGGTTCGATATTCGCGCGATCCGTCCACCAACGGTGCCGGAAGGCACGGCGCGGCTGCGCATTTCGATCACGCTCAATGCCAGCGAGGACGATATGACACGCATGAGTGCTGCTCTCGCACATACCTTGGCGAAGAGTGTGTGATGCGTGGCTTCGTGGTGACCGGAACCGATACGGATATCGGCAAAACCGTCTTTTGCGCCGGTTTAGCCTCCGCCCTTCAAGCAAGCTACTGGAAGCCAGTGCAGGCCGGTCTGGATGGGGAAACGGATAGTCAAACCGTCGCCCGTCTCGGTGCGCTGCCAGACCATCGCATCTTGGCCGAGGCCTACCGGCTGAACACGCCTGCTTCGCCCCATCATGCCGCGGCTTTGGACGGTGTTGAGATCGACGTGGATGGGCTGACCATTCCGCCTTGTAATACGCCGCTGATCATTGAAGGCGCTGGCGGGCTGCTTGTGCCACTGACCCGCCATCATGTTCTTGCCGATGTGCTGGCACGATGGCAATGGCCGGTTATTGTCTGCGCTCGCACGGGGCTCGGGACCATCAACCACACGCTGCTGACCATAGAGGCTTTACGGAGCCGGGCCATTCCCATCGCAGGCATTGCTTTCATCGGCGATACGGTCCCGCACACGCAACAGGTCGTTGCGGATATGAGTGGCGTGCGCATGCTTGGCCGTTTGCCACGTCTTAACCCATTGACGCCGACCACGCTCGCGACCGCCTTTCGCGACAATGTCGATCTGGCGGCATTGCAAGGATTGTGCTGTTGCTGAACTCCCCCGTCTGGCATCCATTTACCCAGCATGGAATTGAGCCGCCCATGCGCAGAGCGGTCAGTGCTAGAGGCGCGTTCATCACCGATGCGGAGGGCAACCGCACGTTCGACGCGATTTCCTCCTGGTGGGTAACCACCCACGGTCACCGGCATCCCACGATCACGGCGGCCATTGAACAGGCCGCGCGTACGCTGAATCAGGTAATTTTTGCCGAATACACGCACGACGCTGCCGAGCAACTGGCGCGCGGATTGCTGGCGGTCGCTCCGCCCGGCCTTGCTCAAGTGTTTTATTCGGACAGTGGATCAACGGCGGTGGAAGTTGCCCTGAAAATGGCGCTGGGCCATTTCTTCAATCGCGGACAGAAGCGTCATCGCATCGTCGTGCTGGAGCATTCTTATCACGGCGACACCATCGGTACGATGTCCGTGGGTGCGCGGGGTGTGTTCAACCTGCCGTTTACGCCGCTTATGTTTGAGGTGGAGCGTCTGCCTTTTCCCGACGGAAGCGGTGCGCGCATGCTGGAGGCGTTTGAAACCCTGTGTCGAAGCGGCGATGTTGCGGCTCTGTTGATAGAGCCGCTGGTGCTGGGAGCCGGTGGTATGTGCATGTATCGGCCCGCTCTCTTGACAGCGCTTCGTGACATTGCAACCCGCCACGGCGTATTGCTGATCGCCGATGAGGTGATGACCGGATGGGGGCGCACCGGCACCATGTTTGCCTGCTCGCAGGCCAAGATATCGCCCGATATTCTCTGCACGTCCAAGGGGCTGACGGGCGGTTCTCTGCCGCTGGCTGCAACGCTGGCAACGGCAGATATTTTCGAGAGCCATCTCAGCACGGATCGCGCGAAGATGTTCTTCCATTCCAGCTCCTACACGGCCAATCCCATCGCCTGCTCGGCGGGCCTTGCCAATCTTGAGGTCTGGAAGACCGAGCCGGTGCAAGGCCGCATCGACCGTATCGCCCATCAGTTGGAGGGCCTGCTCGTTGCAACCGGCAACACTGTTGAAAACCCCCGCCGAACTGGCACCATCGCTGCGGTGGATTTGGTGGTGGGTGACAGCGGGTATCTCAGCGATGTCGCGCCGCGCTTGCGCGCGTTTTTCCGCTCACGCCACATGCTCATTCGCCCGCTGGGTAATGTCGTTTACCTCATGCCGCCCTACTGCTCCGGCGCCGACGAAATTGGAGCGGCGTGGGATACCATACTTGAGGCGGCAGAAGCCGTCTCGAAAGGCAAACTCTAATGGGCACGACCCTGTCCGGCTTCGGCCACTACGTCCCTGACATGGTCGTGACCAACGCGGAGCTGGAAACCCGCCTTGGATTGTCCGCCGGCTGGATCGAGCGGCGCACCGGCGTCATCGCACGGCGCTATGCTGGCGATGGCGAGACGCTCTGCCATTTCGCGGTGAAGGCCGGGCGCATGGCCTTGCAGAGTGCTGGCATAGACCCGGCAGAGATTGGCCTTGTGTTGCTGGCAACCTCCACGCCGGATCATCTTCTGCCGCCGACATCACCGTTGGTTGCCCACCATCTGGGCCTTGCCTGCGGTACGCTGGATATGGCGGGCGCCTGTTCCGGCTTTGTCTATGCGCTGGCACTGGCCGATAGCTTTTGCCGCACACAGAACAAATCGGTCCTCGTGATCGCCGCCAACATTTTGAGCCGCCGCCTGAATTTCGAGGATCGCGCCAGCGCTGTTCTGTTTGCCGATGCTGCGGGCGCAGTGGTGGTAACGCCGGTCGACGAGCCGCATCGGGGCGTTCTGGGTCTTGACCTTGTGTCCGATGGCAGCGCCTATGATTTCATCGGCATTCCCGCAGGCGGCAGCGCGGCCCCCTTCGGCGAGGGGACGACCATAACCGATACCCGCATGGCAATGCGCGACGGCAAGGGTTTGTTTATCAAGGCTGTGGCTGCGATGGCAGGCTGTGCACAGACAGCCCTTTCCCGAGCAAATCTGCAAATCAACGCGGTGGATTACGTGGCTGCCCATCAGGCCAATACACGCATGGTGGAGTTGGTCGCCGCCACTCTGGGGGTTGATCCGTGCAAGCTGGTCGGCTCCATCAGCGCCTATGGAAATTCGTCGGCTGCGACCATTCCGCTTAGTCTGTCCATGAAGCATCAGCAACGGCAATTAACATCCGGTGAAACCGTGTTGATGACCGCGGCGGGCGCAGGGCTCAGCGCAGGTGCGATTGTCATGAGATTGTAATCGTTCTGTCAATCCCTAGGATTGAAGATTAACCATCGGAACCAATCAGTCATACCGCCGTTGTTGAAGCTTAACGCGGTGGTAAGTTGATGTCCGAGCCTGAAGAAATCATAATTCCACTTTTGGAAGAGACCATATCGGTCAGTAAAGCCGAAGTCGTCACAGGTCGTGTGCGAGTAACCACTCATACAGATACTGTTGATGAAACCGTTAATACCCGACTCAACACAGAAACCGTTTCGGTGACCCGCGTTCCCATCGACCGCGAAGTCGATGTCGCCCCGCAGGTTCGCACCGAAGGTGATGTTACGATCATTCCTGTTCTGGAAGAGATCGTCATCGTTGAAAAGCGGCTGGTGTTGAAGGAGGAAATTCACATCCTCCGTGTGTCCACCGCGCAAGATGTTTCTGTTCCCGTAACGTTGCGCAAGCAACGGGCGGAGCTGGAAAGAACAACTGTCCCTCAACCCGATAATTTCGAGGAGAAATTACCATGAGCATGTATTCCGAAACGACCACATCGTCATCTTACAATACGCTGACGGCATTCTTTGAGTCCCGGTCTGATGCCGATTCCGCTGTCGAGCGTCTGCAGGCAGCCGGTATTGCTCACGACAGCATTCGCGTTGTAGCGGGCAATGATACGAGTTCCGGCCATGTCGAGACCGATCACAAGGGCTTCTGGGCATCGCTCGGCGATCTGTTCATGCCGGATGATGACCGCAACACCTACGCAGAAGGTCTGCGCCGGGGTGGCTATTTGGTGAGCGTGTCCAACCTGACGACCGAACAGCATGACGTCGCACTCGATATTCTGGACGACGAAGGCAGCATAGATCTGGACGAACGCGAAGCATCCTGGCGTGCAGAAGGCTGGTCCGGCCATCAAACCGTTGCCGACGATCTGGTCGATACAACGTCCGAGCGGACCTATGCCGATGCAGGCGCACTGGGCGGTGGCGTTGGCCTCACCGGTTCCAGCACATCCACCGGCGATGAAGACGTGATCCCAGTCTATCAGGAGCAGATCAAGGTCGGTAAGCGCGATGTGAACGTTGGCCGTGTGCGGGTTCGCTCCTATGTGGTGGAAACACCTGTTAGCGAAGATGTTTCCTTGCGCAATGAAAACGTGTTTCTGGAGCGTCGCCCTGTTGATCGCGCCGTATCCGGCACGGATGCAGCTTTTACCGACCGCACGATTGAAGCCGAAGAGCGTCGCGAGGAAGCTGTCGTCTCGAAGGATGTACGCGTGACGGAAGAGATTGCGCTGCGCAAAGAATCCGAGCAGCGCACCGAAACCGTCAGCGATACCGTGCGCCACACCGAAGTGGAAGTGGAAGACGAGCGTATCGGTATCAAGTCCGGCACCAACAACGTCACCGATCTGCCGCGTCGCTAATCACCGCATTCTTAAGGGAAAAGGCCGGGCTTTGTCCGGCCTTTTTCGTTGCGCACGCGGAACTGTCTGTGTCACATGTCCGGATGGGGAGAACCGATGAAAGAACGTGATACGGCACCGGCAGAGGAGGGCATCCGCCCAACACTGAAAACCATTGCGCTCATGGCCGGCCTTGGCGTGACGACGGTTTCGCGTGCGCTGAAGGATGCACCGGAAATTGGTCCGGCAACCCGCCGCCGCGTTCAACAGATTGCCAAACAAGTGGGCTACCGGCCCAACCGGGCGGGCGTGCGGCTGCGCACCGGCAAGACCAACGTGATTGCACTGCTGTTGAACACGCAGGACGAAATCATGGGATTTACCTCTCAGGTCATCCACGGTGTGTCGCAGGCTCTGGTTGGCACCCAATACCATCTGATCCTGACCCCCTACCTACATTCAAAAGACCCGATGGACCCGGTTCGTTACGTGGTGGAAACGGGATCAGCGGACGCTATCATCCTGTCGCGAACCGAGCCGCAGGATGCACGCGTGCGATACCTGACCGAGCACAATATTCCGTTTGCTACGCATGGCCGCACGGAACTGGGTATCCACCATCCATACCACGATTTCGACAACGACACCTTTACTTTCGATATGGTAAAGGCGCTGGCCGCACGAGGACGAAAGCGTCTGGCAGTACTAACGCCACCGCCCGCACTCACCTATTACGGCCACGCGGTCAGCGGGTTTCAGCGTGGGTTGAGGGAGACCGGGGCCAGCGGTGTCGTGTTCGGCGGCATTGATATCGACACACCGCTTGACGAACTGCGGACCAAAATACGCGACCTGATGATGCAACCCGATCGGCCGGATGGGCTGATCTGTGGCGGTTCGGCGGCGGCCATCGCACTTGTTGCAGGCATTGAGGCAGCGGATTTGACGATCGGCGAGGATGTTGATGTCGCGGCGAAACAGTCCACCGATATTCTGCCATGGTTCCGGCCACAGTTGATCGTGGTGACGGAAGATTTCAAGCTTGCCGGGTTGCAACTCGGCAAGGCCGTGTTGGCCCGGCTGGCAGGGGGCAAACCGCAGATTTTGCAGACAATCGGATAACGTAAATAGCGATAGGCAAAATCACGTTGTTTCTTTATGCGTTGATGTCACAAACATTCAACAAGCCTGATACGGACCAGAGCATCATGATTATTGCCAGCGCGTTGACTGATAACGGCTTTTTGTCTCGCTGGCATATTTCCTTGATCTCGGCTTTTCTAAGCCTCGCAGTGGTGTCGGGCTGTGCCAGCCGACCCACGGCGGCAGTGTTGCAACCGGTCAATCTCACAGAGCCCACGCGAGAACAGGTGACTTTGCTGTCTGCCACCAACCGCATACGCGATGGTGAAGGCTATGGCACGGATCGTGGCGCTGTGGCGTTCGAAACCTATACGGTGTCCATTCCGCCGACTCATCGCCTGACACAAATCGAGTATCCAAAGGCCAAGCCGGATCCACGCCGGGATATGGTGGTGACTGCGCGCAAAGCCTTGTCGCAGGCGCAGTTTCTGTCCATGGCGCGCGAACGTGTGGATGCCAATGGCACGGTCAACATTTTCGTCCATGGCTATAATTACCGGTTTCAGGAGGCGCTGTTTCGCCTCGTGCAGTTTGCAGTCGACGCCAAAAGCCGCACAGGTGCAGACCCCATCCTGTTTTCATGGCCATCGGCGGGCTCACTCACCGGCTATGTTGGAGACCGCGATGCGGCACTCTCGTCCCGTCAGGATTTGAAATCCCTCATCATTGCGTTGTCCGAACAGCCGACGGTCAAGCGCATCGTGCTGTTTGGGCACAGTATGGGCGGCTTTCTGGTTATGGAGGTTCTTCAGGAACTCAAAATTCAAGGACGTCAGGATATTCTCAAACGGCTCGTCGTAGCGCTGGCCGCGCCTGATATTGATGCTCAGGTTTTCCGGTCTCAACTGGAAGTGGTCGGCACGTTGCCCGTGCCGTTGACGCTGTTCGTCTCAAAAGATGACAAGGCGCTGATCGCCTCCAGCTTTATCAGTGGCGAACGGCCGCGCGTCGGGAGGCTGGATGTGGACGATCCGCGGGTACAGGAACTGGCTGTCCAATACGGGATTCGCCTCATCGATATTTCGTCGCTGGAAGGACCGGATGGCTTGGGCCATGACCGCTACGCCAGTCTCGCACAGTTTGGTCCACAACTGGCATCGCTTGAAAACCGTGATGGAAATGCAGGCGCGCGGGTGGGCTCGTTCATTTTCGATGTGGCGGGTGCGGCGGTCTCCAGCCCGTTCCGGCTGGTCAGCAGCGTACTGGCGCCGGAATAGTGCAGGTGTCATAATCCTGCTTGCTTTATCAGTTCAGCCTTGCATTTTGGCGGGCTGTTCTGCACACCCTGCCGTTTGACAGAGTGACACGGAAGACCGGTATGACGTACGCCGTCAAGGAAATGTTCAAGACGCTGCAAGGCGAAGGTGCGCAGGCGGGACGCGCTGCGGTGTTTTGCCGGTTTGCGGGCTGTAATTTGTGGTCCGGGCGCGAAAGTGATCGGCACGCTGCCGTGTGTCAGTTCTGCGATACGGACTTCATCGGCACAGACGGTGAAGGCGGTGGCAAGTTTAAAACCGAACATGCGCTGGCGGATTCCATTGCCGCCACGTGGGGGCCAGGGCAAGCAAACCGGTTCGTCGTGTTCACCGGCGGGGAGCCGCTTCTGCAACTGGATACCGCTCTTGTTAACGCTGTCCACGCCCATGGCTTTGAAATTGCCGTGGAAACCAACGGTACGCTGGAAGCGCCAGACGGTGTTGACTGGATTTGCGTAAGCCCCAAGGCCGGTGCCCCCATCGTGCTCAGGCGCGGCCACGAGTTGAAGCTGGTTTACCCGCAGGTTGACTTCGGCCCGCAGCAGATGACCGACATGGAATTCACCCATTACTGGCTGCAACCAATGGACGGTCCGCAACAGGCCGAAAACACGGCCGCCGTTGCCGCCTATTGTCTTGAGAACCCACCGTGGAGGCTCAGCCTCCAAACGCATAAACTGATTGGAATTCCATGAAAATCACTCAGGCCTTCACCTTTGAGGCGGCCCACCGCCTTCCCAACGTGCCCGCTACGCACAAGTGCCACCGTATGCACGGCCACTCATACCGGGTGGAGTTGCAACTGGAAGGGCCGATTGATCCGGCAACAGGCTTTGTCATCGACTTCTTTGATGTTGAGCATGCCTTCGGCCCGCTGTTGCAGCAATTG
Source organism: Rhizobium sp. CFBP 8762 (assembly GCF_014841565.1). GTDB lineage: Bacteria > Pseudomonadota > Alphaproteobacteria > Rhizobiales > Rhizobiaceae > CFBP-8762. The sequence continues at coordinate 446,073 of NZ_JACYUD010000002.1, read as the reverse complement.
GACCACCATACGCTGAACGATATCGACGGTTTGGAAAACCCCACTGCGGAGCATATTTCCATGTGGATTTGGGATCGCACCAAGCCGCTTTTGCCTGCCCTGTCCTCGGTCAAGGTTTATGAAACGCCGGCCTGCTGGGCCGAATACACGGGAGAATAGGTATGGCTGGCGCTCTGGTGCTGTTTTCCGGCGGTCAGGATTCCGCCACCTGTCTTGCGTGGGCGCTGGACCGATTTGACACGGTGGAAACCTTGGGTTTCGACTACGGACAGCGTCACCGGATCGAGCTGGAATGCCGCGAAGCCTTGCGGGCTGGTCTTCGCACGATGAACCCGGATTGGGCCGCAAAGCTCGGTGAGGACCACACCATATCGCTGGCGGCGCTGGGCGAGGTGTCGCAGACATCGCTGACGCGTGACATTGAAATTGAAATGGAGGAGGGAGGCTTGCCAAATTCGTTCGTGCCGGGCCGCAACATCATCTTCCTCACTTTCGCAGCCGCGCTTGCCTGTCGCCGGGGGTTGAAACACATTGTCGGCGGCATGTGCGAAACCGATTTTTCCGGCTACCCGGATTGCCGGGATGATACGATCAAGGCGCTTCAGGTCGCGCTGAATCTTGGAATGGACCGCCGTTTCGTGCTGGAAACGCCGTTGATGTGGATCGACAAGGCGCAGACATGGCGGCTTGCCCAGACGCTTGGCGGCGAGGAACTCGTTGATCTGATCGTGGAAGACAGCCACACCTGCTATCTCGGCAACCGCGACCAGCGTCATGACTGGGGCTATGGCTGTGGCGTCTGCCCCGCGTGCGATCTGCGGGCCAAGGGATACCACGCCTATCGGGCGGAAGCGGTTTAGCTCTTTCGATCGGGAGCATAATCTTATCGATCCTCGCTTCGCTCCGGTCGGATTATGCTTAAATCATCTCGTTCTGGCCGCTCGTCTCAAACTGCGCACCTTTCCAGATGGCAGACGCTTGCGCATCGGGAAACAGCAGCCGGAGATGCCCGATGATTTGGCTGGCCCGCGGGTCAACCAGCCGATACACGACAGCTTTCGTCAGCCGCGTTCCGGAAATCAGTCCCGCTTCCCGAAGTTCCCCGATCTGCTGCGATAGCGTCGGCTGGTGAACATCCAGTATCTCTTCGAGCTCACCAACAGAACGCGCCCCTTCCGTAAGAACGCACAAGATCGACAGCCGGACAGGATTCGATATGGCCTTGAGGAAGTCCGATGCCGCGCCGATGGCACGACATTTGACCTTTGGCGTGTGTGGTTGTGACGTCTTGGGCATCGTACAAACCTCCAATCCCGGCAGAATTATTTTCTATACAGATACCGCAGTTTGGATATCCAATCCTCGAAGCGAGAGACGCGTCATTCTATAAATTTATAGATCAACAATCAATGAGGCGTTCGCATTGGCATTCCGGATTGGCCACCATCCCAACAATTTGCATCTGCGGTTGGCATCCGTATGGCCCGGCGCATTTGCGGGCCTGAAGGCCGAGTTTGTTGCCTATCCAGAGGGGCGCGACACCGCCGATTTGCTGAAAGAGGGCGCAATAGACATCGGCGGCACTGGCTCCACACCACCCATTCTTGCGGAGGCTTCCGGGCTTGCCGTCCGCTATGTTGCGGCATCCAGCCCTCGTCCCGCCAACGGCGCAATTCTGGTTCGTGAGTCCTCGATTATCCAAAATCTGGCAGACCTCAAAGAGCAGCCCGTGGCCTTGGTGGACGGGTCTTTTCTTACCTATTTTCTGGCCAAGCGGCTGGAGGAGGGCGGCTTGATGCTGAAGGATGTTCAGCGTCTCGATATGGCCCCGGGAGCTTCACGGGACGCGCTGCAATCAGGCGCGGTCAGCGCATGGGTCGCCATGGCTCCGCATTTGCAGCAGTCACTGGCGACGGGTGAATTTCGCGTGCTGGCGGATTGCGGCAGCTTGATTCCCAACCGTTCGCTGTTCTGGACCATCAATGAGCGCGGGGTGCGCGACGAGGTGTTGGACGCGTTCGCCTCTGAATTACAGCAACTTGGTAACGCCATTGCAGCCGACCCGGAAAAGGCTGCCGAATTGCTTTCCACAAACGACGATCCGGCTGAACGGCGCGCGTGGACCCGTGTGGTTGCGGAGCGCAACTGGCACGTTGCCGCTGCCGACACGCTGGTGCTGCGCGAACAACAGGCGGAGGCCGATACGCTGTTTCACCACGGCGATCTGGCGGCACCGCTGACGATCAAGAGCCTGCACGGCGAAGAGATATAATATGAATGTTTTGTGGTACATGTGCGCCCCCGATGGTGCTTATCCGTGGAAGCCCGAGGGCTCGCGCGCGGTCGATTATGGCTATTACAAACAGCTGGCGCAGGCTTACGATCATCTGGGCTATACCGGCGCGCTGTTTGCCACCGGTGCGCACGATGTGTGGCCTCTGGCGGGTGCATTGCTGCCCTATACGGAGCGAATGAAGTTCCTCATTGCCTTCCATCCCGGTTTGATTGCGCCGACGCTTCTGGCAAAAATGGCGGCAACATTTCAGGAGTTCTCTAACGGACGGCTGATGCTGAACGTCGTGTCCGGCGACGCGAAAATGCTCGGTGCCTATGGCATGATGCTGCCGCATGATGAGCGCTATCAGATGGCGGACGAATATCTGACCCTGTGGCACAGGCTGATGGCTGGTGAAAGCGTTACCCACACGGGCAAGTATTTCCAAACCGAAGGCGCAAAACTGGCACTGCCCGCTGGCACCAGCATCGCCTCACCGCCGCTCTGGTTTGGCGGTTCCTCCGATAGCGCCATCGACGTGGCGGCCAAACACGTGGAGACGTATCTCTCTTGGGGAGAAACGCCGGAGCAGATGGGCGAGAAAGTCAAAAAGGTAAAGGCGCGGGCAGAGGCTTACGGTCGCACACTCAATTACGGTATCCGCCTCTATGTCATCGTTCGCCAAACCGATGAGAAGGCTTGGGATGCTGCCGCCGATCTCTATAATGAAATGGACGAGGCCGCCATTGCGGCCAACCAGCGCTTTGTGTCCAACACGGACTCGGTAGGCCAGCAGCGCATGAGCGCCATGCATGGCGGCATCAAGCCCACCAATCTGCGCGATCTTGAAATCTCCCCCAATCTTTGGGCAGGTATCGGCCTTGTTCGTCCGGGGCCGGGCACCGCCATCGTCGGTTCGCCGGATACGGTCATCCGCACATTGGAGGCCTATCAAAAGGTTGGCGTCGATACGTTCATCCTGTCCGGAATGCCGCTTCTGGAGGAAGCCTATCGCTTTGGCGAGCTGGTTCTGCCAAAACTCCCGGTTGAACGGTTCACGCCGGAGCGAAAGCAGTTTACATGGTCAACCCTGTTTGACCGTGACCTCAGCGGAAAGCCTGCTTCATGAGCGATATGCCCCTACCTCTCACCGGCGCGGACCGACCGATCAATGAGGCCGTGAGACCGTCCTCTGGTCGGCGGTTTCTTGGGTTGGGACGGCGCTTGATTTCGCCGCTGCTGCTGCTGGTGCTGTGGCAGGTTTTAAGCGCAACCGGTATTCTCCCGGCCCGCATTCTCGCGGGGCCGACCGATATTATTGCGGCAGCGCAGCGGCTGATTGCATCCGGCGAGTTGATCACCGGGCTTATGGTCTCCTTTCTGAGGGTGCTGGCGGGCTTTTCCATCGCGCTTGTTGCCGGTGTTGTGCTGGCACTGGTGGCTGGCGTATCGCGCATCGGTGATCTGTTGATCGACCCGCCCATCCAGATGTTGAAGGCCATGCCGTTCCTTGGTCTCTTACCACTGTTCATTCTGTGGTTCGGCATTGGCGAAACGCCTAAGATCGGCCTTGTTGCGTTCGGCGCAGTGTTCCCGATTTACCTGACCCTGCTCGGCGGCATACGCGGCGTGGATAAGAAACTGGTTGAGGCCGGGCGCACGCTGGGTCTGAGCAATCTTGGCATTATCCGTCATATCTTCATTCCCGGCGCACTGCCCTCGCTGCTGGTTGGCATTCGCTATGGGCTAAGTGTGGCGTGGCTCAGTCTGGTCGTGGGCGAGCAGATCAACGCGTCGAGCGGCATCGGCCAAATCATCACCTATGCCCGGGATTTTCTGCAAACGGATGTCATCGTCGTCTGCCTGATGGTCTATGCGCTGATGGGGCTGGTGACCGATGGGCTGGTGCGGCTGGTGGAGGCACACGCTCTGCGCTGGCGTCCGCAGGTGCTGGCATGACGAACCTTGTTGATATCCGAAATCTGAGCCGTTCGTTTGGGGCTGTTTCTGTTCTCAAGGGCATCGACCTGCAAATTGCGCCCGGCGAATTTGTGGCCCTATTGGGCCGCAGCGGATCGGGAAAATCCACGCTGTTGCGGATGCTGGCGGGGCTGGACGAGGGGACGGCGGACCGGCTGCATCTGCCACCGCGCCGCTCGGTGGTGTTTCAGGAACCCCGGCTCATGCCGTGGAAAACCGTGCTGGATAACGTGACCCTCGGCGTGGACGGGAAAACTGTCGACGAACGGGCGCAGCAAACGCTGGATGATGTTGGCCTGTCCCATCGCAAGCACGCGTGGCCGCTGACACTTTCTGGCGGTGAGGCGCAACGCGCAGCCTTGGCCCGCGCATTGGTGCGCAAGCCTGAATTGCTGCTGCTGGATGAACCGTTTGCCTCGCTGGATGCACTGACCCGCCTGCGTATGCACAGTCTGGTGTTTGACCTCTGGCGCAAGCACGGCCCGGCGGTTCTGCTGGTTACCCATGATGTCTGGGAGGCCATTGCACTTGCCGACCGCATCCTCGTTTTGGGCGACGGGCATTTTACGAAGGAAGTCCGTGTTCCCGTCTCCCATCCGAGACGACGCAGTGACCCGGAACTCGCACGCATAGAGGCTGACCTCTTGAGCGAACTGGGTGTTGAACCTTTGACTGTCTGAACAACAAGGAACGGAAACGGTAAATGATGAACAAGCGTAACTTTCTCCTATCGCTCGCCGCCACCGCTGGCATTCTCGTCAGCGCATCCGCCAGCCTCGCGGCCGATCAGGTCGTGCGGATCGGCTGGTTGCGTGGACCCAATGATATTACACTGGCCAAATCGCGCGGCACGCTGGAAAAGGCATTGGGCGAAAAGGGCATCAAGGTCGAATGGGCTGGCCCGTTTCCGGCAGCGGCCCCCGCGTTCGAGGCGCTGAATGCAGGCAGCATCGATATCACCGCAGGCAGTTCCACCTCCGCGATTGCGGCTCTTGCGGCCAAAATTCCGCTGGTGGTTTTCGCCTATCAGAAGATGGCCGCAGGCGCGGAAGGCATTGTCGTCAAGCAGCAGTCCGGCATTGCCTCCATCAAGGATCTGGCGGGCAAGAAAGTGGCCGTCAACCGTGGCGGTACGGGCGAATATCTGCTGATGCGGGGTCTGGAAACCAACGGCGTTGATCCAAAATCCGTCGAGCGCGTTTATCTCAGCCCCAGCGACAGCGGGCCGAGCTTCACACAAGGCCATGTCGATGCCTGGGCGACCTGGGACCCATTTCTGACAATTGCCGAAAAGTCCTATGATGGCAAGGTGGTAGCCAACGGTGATGCAATCAAATCGGACAATGCCGTGGTTCTGGTAGCGTCGAAGGATTTCGCCACGAATAAAACCGATCAGCTTCAACTCGTCTTTGACGTGATCAAAGCGGAGAATGCTTGGGGGCTGGCCAACAAGGCCGAGGCGGGCGCGATCTGGGCGAAGGAAATGAACATACCCGCCGATCTGGCAGCCAAAATTGGTGAAAACAATGCCGTGCCAACGACCGGCGTAACCGAGGCCGATGTTCAACAGATCGGCGCCATCGCCGAGTGGTATGCCAAAAGCGGAATTATACCTGTGATGCCCAACGTTGCCGACGGCGTCGTTTCGTTGAAGTAATGACATTGGCGACCGGGGTTTGCTCCGGTCGCCTGATTAAGCCTGAAATAGCTTGAAGCGTGTGGGACGAAACGCAACCCGCGACCCTTCGGTAGCAGGATGATCGGCGGGCAACTCGATTTCGACGCGGGCATGTTGCTGGCCAATATCGAGTTCTACATGCCGTTTGCCCGCCACGCGGCGGCTGGTGGTGACGATCCCGGCAAGACAGCCGCCGCAGCCATCCTGCAAGCCGATGTCATGTGGACGGAAATGCAGATTGGCCGTGCCATCGGCTGTACCAGCTGATTCAACTCCGATTGGCCTGTCTTCCAGCCAGATCTGCCCGCTTTCCACCCGGACGGGCAGAATGTTGGATTGTCCGATGAACGAGAACACAAACGGCGAGTTGGGTGCGTCGTAGATTTCGTCAGGCGTTCCGGCCTGCTCGATCTTGCCCTGACTCATGACGACCACACGGTCGGCGAGTTCCAGTGCTTCTTCCTGATCATGGGTGACGAACACCGTGGTGTGGCCCGTGCGGTTGTGGATGTCGCGCAGCCAACGGCGCAGTTCTTTGCGCACCTGCGCATCCAGCGCGCCAAACGGCTCGTCCAGCAGCAGAACATTGGGCTCCACCGCCATGGCGCGGGCGAGCGCAACGCGCTGCCTCTGCCCGCCGGAGAGTTGCGCCGGATAGCGCTTTTCCATGCCCGACAGTTGCACCAGATCAATCAATTCCATGGCCCGCGCGCGGATATCGGCCTTCGCGGGCCGTCGGTCCGCCTTGCGAATACGAAGGCCGAAAGAGATATTGTCCAGCACCGTCATATGGCGAAACAGCGCATAGTGCTGAAACACAAAGCCGATATTGCGTTCCTGCACGGTTTTCAGCGAAGCATCTTCATCACCGAAGAAAATCTGGCCCGCCGTGGGGCTTTCCAGACCGGCAATCAGGCGCAACAGTGTTGTTTTGCCGGAGCCCGATGGGCCCAGCAGCGCAATCAGCTCACCGGAGCGAATGTCGAGCGAAACGTCTTTCAGCGCAGGAAAACGCTCGAACTGCTTGACGATGTTTTGAACGCGTACTTCCATTACAAATCCAATTGCTAAATAAGTTTAATGCCTGCGGCTAGCGGCGATTTCATCACTGAATTTAATTTCCAGCAGCGTTTTTAACACCAGTGTGACCAAGGCGAGCAGAGCCAGCAACGTTGCAACGGCAAAGGCCGCAACGAAGTTGTATTCATTGTAGAGAATTTCCACCTGCAAGGGCATGGTGTTGGTTTCCCCGCGTATATGGCCGGATACGACAGACACCGCGCCAAATTCGCCCATGGCCCGGGCATTGCAGAGCAACACGCCGTAGAGCAGGCCCCATTTGATGTTGGGCAGCGTCACATGCCAAAACGTTTGCCAGCCGCTGGCACCGAGCGACAGCGCCGCCTCTTCATCGGCCGTGCCTTGCTCCTGCATCAGCGGTATCAGTTCGCGCGCCACAAAGGGGAAAGTCACAAACACCGTTGCCAGCACCAGCCCTGGAACGGCAAACAGGATTTGTATGCCATAGCTTTTCAGCACCGGCCCTAAAAGGCTCTGGCTTCCGAACAGAATGACGAACACCAGCCCGGAAATGACCGGTGAGACCGAGAAGGGCAGGTCGATCAGGGTGGTCAGAAAGGCCTTGCCGCGAAACTCGAACTTGGCGATGGCCCAGGCCGCCGCCACGCCGAAGACCAGATTAAGCGGCACGGCAATGCCTGCCACGATGAGTGTGAGCTTGATGGCCGATAGCGTTTCCGGGTCTTGCAGCGCAGAGGTGAAGGCTGCAGTTCCTTTGCGAAAAGCCTCGTGAAACACGGCTGCCAGAGGCAGTGCGAGGATCAGCGCCAGAAACACCAGCGAAATGGTGATCAGGGTGTAGCGCGCCACCCGGCTTTCAGAGGTTGCGGCCTGCACCAGCGCAGTTTGTTCAATGGTTGTGTCAAGTGCCATAGCCATACCGCCGTCTGCTCCATGCCTGTATCAGATTGATGACCAGCAGCATGGCAAAGGAAAGGATCAGCATGATTGCCGCAATGGCCGTGGCACCGGGATAGTTGAACTCTTCCAGCCGTATCACAATCAAAAGCGGTGCAATCTCCGACACATAGGGCAGATTTCCGGCAATGAAGATGACGGAGCCATATTCCCCGACACCGCGCGCAAATGCCAGCGCAAATCCCGTGAGAACGGCGGGCAGCAGCCCCGGCAGCAGCACATGCGCAATGGTCTGAAACCGATTGGCTCCAAGCGTGGCGGAGGTTTCCTCCACTTCCCGATCAATTTCCTCCATCACCGGCTGCACCGTGCGCACCACAAAGGGCAGGCCGACAAACACGAGAGCCAACACAATGCCGACAGGAGTGAAGGCAACTTTCAGGCCCAGCGAGGCCAGCGGCGCGCCAATCCAGCCATTGGGTGCATAGAGTGTTGTCAGCGCAATACCGGCAACGGCGGTGGGCAGTGCAAACGGCAGATCTACCACCGCATCAATAATGCGCCGACCGGGAAAGCGATAACGCACCAGCACCCAAGCCAGAAGAACGCCGAACACAACATTGATCAGGGCCGCTACAAAAGCGGTGCCAAAGCTGACTTGCAGTGCCTTCAGCGTTCGCTCATCGCTGGCAATGGCCCAAAACTTTGCCCAGCCGAGCGAACTCGTGCGCACAGCGAGGCCGGACAAGGGAATAAGAATAATCAGCGTCAGCCAGACAAGAGTGGCCCCAAGCGCCAGACCGAAGCCCGGAAGAACGCTTGGGGACCGCCATTGCGACCGCTTTACGGTGCCAAATTCCATACGTTAGTTGCCGGGACGGTAAATCTGATCGAACAAACCGCCATCGGCGAAGAATTTGGGCTGTGCTTCCTTCCAACCGCCGAAATCATCGATGGTGGACAGCTTGACATCCTTGAACCGGGCAACATCGGCAGGGTCTGCAACCTCAGGCTTGAAGGGGCGGTAGTAATGCTTGGCCGCGATTTTCTGGCCCTCATCGGAGTACAGATACTTCAAGTAGGCTTCTGCCACCTTTCGGGTGCCTTTGGCATCCACATTCGCATCCACCAGCGAAACCGGAGGTTCCGCCTTGATCGATACGGATGGCGTCACGATTTCAAAACTGTCCGGTCCCAGCTCTTCGAGCGATAGGTAGGCTTCGTTTTCCCAAGCCAGCAGGACGTCGCCCAGACCGCGCTGCACGAATGTTGTGGTTGCGCCCCGTGCGCCCGTATCCAGCACGGGCACATGTTTGAAGAGATCAGCGACATAGGCCTGCGCCTTGGCATCGTCGCCACCATTGGCCTGACGCGCCCACGCCCATGCGGCCAGCAGATTCCAACGCGCACCGCCCGATGTTTTCGGGTTTGGCGTGATGACCTGAACATCATCCTTCACCAGATCGCCCCAGTCCTTAATGCCTTTAGGATTTCCCTTGCGCACCAGAAACACGATTGTAGACGTGTAGGGCGCACTGTTGTTTTCGAGGCGTCCGCGCCAGTCGGCGGGAATTTTCTTGGTGGCGTCAACGATTGCGTCGATATCGGCTTCCAGAGCGAGTGTGACCACATCCGCCTCAAGACCATCGATGACGGAGCGCGCCTGCTTGCCGCTGCCGCCGTGGGAGGTCTGGATGGTCACCGTTTCGCCGGTTTCAGCCTGCCAGTGCTTGGCAAAAGCAGCATTGTAATCCTTGTATAATTCCCGTGTCGGATCATAGGACACATTTAAGATAGTGCTGTCTGCGAAGGCTGCGCCAATGCCAGTCAACTGAACGGTTCCGACAATTAAGCCTGCCATCAGTGCTTTCGTGAGTCGTTTCATCCGCATTCTTGCCTCCACTTGCGCTCTCGTCTGCGCATCAGGTTTCTGGTTCATGACTTTACCGCAAGCACGGTGTCCGACAAGCCCCCCCATGCCCGCATCTCTGGCCTTCAGGGTTCGCTCCACTCTAATGTATAGAGACGGCGAAATTTAAGAACGCAGAAAACAAGCGTTTGCGGGGGCAACAGCGAAAAGGATTGCCAACGACCGGGCCACCAAGCGAAACGCTTTTTCGCTGTCTTTGAATACGCGCATGTGAAGATGGATCCTTTTTCGTTTACAAACGTTAACGGCCTGAAAATTATTGACCGAACGCGGCAGCAATTGCGCCTGTTCGGGTTTGAAGGAGAGCACGATGAACAAGACCCTCGCTTTGGCACTGGCCGCCACCACATTAACCGCCGCTGGCGTAACCGCTGCCCGCGCTGCCGACCCTGTTGTCGTTTACGAAGAGCAAGATGAGCGCAATGGCGTCAAGATCGGTTATCTTGAGTGCGAAATCGGCGGTGGCGTTGGATATGTCATCGGCTCGGCCAAGGAAGCCGATTGCGTCTTCCAGTCCACAGTCGGCCCCAAGCGGTCCGAGCGCTATGTTGGTGCCATCCGCAAGATCGGTGTTGACCTCGGCTTCACGACGCGCAGCAAGCTTGTCTGGGCTGTATTTGCGCCAACGGCCGGTTATCACCGCGGTTCGCTCTCCGGCTTTTACGGCGGCGCGAGCGCTGAAGCCACAGTCGGTGCTGGCGTCGGTGCCAATGTGTTGATCGGTGGTACATCGGGTTCCATCCAGTTGCAGGCCGTCAGCCTCACCGGCCAGTTGGGTCTTAATGTTGCTGCCGGTAGCGCATCGATCACGCTTGCTGCTGCCAACTGAAAATTGAACCAGACTTGATAAAAAGGACGCTGCACTGAGCAGCGTCTTTTTTTGTGACTTGAACTATTAGGCCGCAGCAGCCTGTTGCAAGACGCTTTGGTAAAGCTCCGCGTACTGCCCGGCGCTACGCTCCCATGAAAAATCCGCCTTCATAGCCTGATGCTGCAGACGCGCCCAGACCTTCGGCTTCTGGTAGGCTTCAAACACCCGCATCAAAGCCAGCCGCAGGCCATCCGCATCAATGGGATGAAACTGGAAACCCGTTGCTACACGGGCCGACATCGCAGCTTCGTTGGCGTCGATAATGGTTTCCGAAAGACCGCCGGTGCGCGACACGATTGGCACGCACCCATAGCGCAACGCGTAAAGCTGCGTCAGGCCGCAAGGCTCAAAGCGCGAAGGCTGTAGCACTGAATCCGCTCCGCCATGAATGAGATGGGCAAGGCTTTCTTTATACCCAATCGTTACCGACACGCGGCCCGGGTGGCGCAATGCAGTAGCGCGTAGCGCATCTTCAATGGCGCTGTCGCCCTGTCCCAGCACAATGAGCTTGCCGCCTTGAGCGACAATGTCGTCCACCACGTCGGGCAGCATATCCACGCCTTTTTGCCAGGTCAGGCGGCTGACAACGGCAAAGATCGGACCTCGGTCATCATCGATTCCGAACTCTTCGATAAGGCGCATCCGGTTGAAGTATCGGCGACGCATGTATTGAGTTGAATAATTCTGGATCAGATACGGGTCGCTTGACGGGTTCCAGACCTCTACATCGATACCGTTAACGATACCGCGCAGGTCGTTCAAACGTTCGTTCAAAACCCCGTCCAAACCCATGCCGAACTCCGGGGTCAGAGTTTCGCGCACATAGGTCGGGCTCACGGTCGAAATGGCATTGGCTGTCTGCAACCCACCCTTGAGGTAGCTGATGTCCCCATAATATTCGAGACAATTGACCGAAAAAGCCTCGCTCGGCAGTTCGAGTTGATCGAACAGCTCAGCACTGAACTGTCCTTGAAAGGCGAGGTTGTGCACTGTCAGAACGCTTGGTACGAAGCGGGCGCGCCCGTAATGCATGTAAACGGACGTAAGCGCCGACTGCCAGTCATGGGTGTGTACCAGATCTGGCTTCCAGTCCGGCAGAAGGCCACCGGCGATCTCGGCCCCCACGCGCGCGAGCGCGGCAAAGCGTTTCCAGTTGTCCGGGTGGTCTTTGCCGGCCTCGTTCACATAGGGCCCACCGGGGCGATCATAGAATTCTGGCGCGTCCAGTATATAGACGAACAGACCCTCAACCGTTGCGGACAGAAGTCGCGCCTCAGCGCCAAACAGATTGTGAAAGCTGGCATGCTGGCGGGTTTCGCCAAGCTGTTTCATCACTTTGGGGTAGCCCGGAAGAAGGGTGCGGGTATGCGCCCCAAAGGGCTCCAGTGCCTTGGGCAGAGACCCTGTAACATCGGCAAGACCGCCCGTTTTAATAAGAGGATAGATCTCCGACGTAACAGAGAGGATATTCATACGGGCAAGTTTCCTGGCTTCTGGTCGCATCCCCACCCGGTAGCAGGGGAGGCCACCTACGGCGCGGAGATGAACAAACGTTCATAAACACGGTTTTGTTCCCTGACAGAGTCGCAATGTTTCGTAACAAAGCACCGCCCAAGCAAACTGACGGATGGGGCATGTCACGGTATTGTCGTGAAACTGTCATCCATCCGTTGTGCGGCACGCCTATCGCAACAGCATCGTCTGGGTCAGATCACAGGAGTTACCGTGTCGACAAAACCATTCCGTGCCGCGTTTGCCTTTGCTTTGCTCGCCTCTGCGGCGTCGCCCGCACTGGCGCAATCGTCGTTTAACCGCATTGCCAGTCTGGCGATTGCACAAAACAACGCGCAAGCAAAAGCCACTTCGGCTGAAATCGTGGCCGCCTCGGATGATGGCATGACGCTGGTTTATTCTGACAGCCCGGCAGGCGGCATCGGCTTTGTGGACATTACGGATGCCAAGGCACCGAAAGCCACCGGTTTTCTGCCGATGAAAGGTGAGCCGACATCGGTCACGATCATCGGTTCGCGCGTCTTTGTCGGGGTTAACACGTCTGAAACCAAGGCACAGCCTTCCGGTCGTCTTGCGGTGGTTGATCTGGCAAGCAAAACCGAAATCGCCAGCTGTGACCTCGGCGGACAGCCAGACTCGGTCGCCCGCAACCGCAACGGCTCGCTGTTGGCCATCGCCATCGAAAACGAGCGCGACGAAGAGGTCAACAAGGGCGCTATGCCGCAACTGCCAGCCGGTTTTCTGACGTTGGTTGACGTGTCGGACACGGGTATCGACTGTAATAGCCTTAAAAAGGTTGATCTGACCGGCATTGCAGGCATTGCGACGGAAGACCCGGAGCCCGAGTTCGTGTCGTTCAACAGCCGCGATGAGGTGGCTGTCACCTTACAGGAAAACAACCACGTCGTCATCGTTGATGGCAAGACGGCGAAGATTGTAGGGGACTTTTCAGCCGGTACGGTGTCTTTGAAAAACATCGATACCAAAAAAGACGGCGCATTGCGCTTTACGGGTTCCATGGATGATGTGCCGCGCGAGCCCGATAGCATCAAGTGGCTGGGTGACGACCGCTTGGTGACCGCCAATGAGGGCGATCTGAATGGCGGCTCTCGCAGCTTCACCATCTTCAACCGTGATGGCAGCGTTGCCTATGAAGATGCGGGTGCCATGGAAGCCATGGCCGCACGCCTTGGCCACTATCCCGACAAGCGCAATAAAAAGGGCATAGAGCCCGAAGGGCTGGACGTTGCCCGCTTTGGCGAAGATACGCTGATCTTCATCGCGCAGGAGCGCTCCTCCCTGATTGCAGTCTACCAGGTTACAGGTGCGGAGCCTCGTTACGTCCAGTCGCTGCCATCCGGCATCTCACCGGAAGGGGTCGCCGCTATTGCGCAGCGCAATCTGTTGGTCACCGCCAACGAGGCCGACCTTCGTAAAGACGGCGCGGCGGGAAGCCATATCATGATCTACGAGCGTACAGAGGCCCCCGCCGCTTACCCGCAACTGATCGCCGATCTGGATAGTGACGGCCGCCCTCTTGGCTGGGCTGCTCTGTCCGGCGCTGTGGCGGACCCGAAAGTGGATGGCAAGCTTTACGCCGTCTCCGACAGCGTGCTTTCTGCTGAGCCTGCTATTTACGAGATCGACGCGACATCGAAACCGGCGCGTATTACGGGCAAAACCGTTGTGACTCGAAACGGTGCGCCAGCGCAGAAACTCGATATCGAAGGAATTACGCTGGATGGCGAGGGTGGTTTCTGGCTGGCCTCCGAGGGAAGAACGGACAAACTTACCCCGCATGCGCTTTATCAGGTGGATGCGAAGGGTAAGATCATCACTGAAGTCCCTTTCCCCGCCGAGTTGCTGGCAAATGAAACCCACTACGGTGCCGAAGGCATCGCGGCCGTTGGCACCGGCGACGAGCAGGTTCTGTGGATCGCCATGCAGCGTCCCTGGAAAGACGATCCGAAAGATACGGTCAAGCTTTTGTCCTACACGCCGAAAACCGGCGAATGGGGTGCAGTTCATTACAAGCTGGATGCCGCAGCCGACGATGCCTGGAATGGTCTCTCCGAACTCACGATCCACGGTGACTATGCTTATGTCATCGAGCGCGACAACCAGATTGGTGACAAAGCCAAACACAAGAAAATCTTCCGCATTGCCTTGTCTGACCTGAAACCTGCCAAATTAGGTGGCGCTTTGCCGGTCGTAGCCAAGGGAGAGGTACGAGACCTCATGCCAGACCTGAAATCCCTCAACGGCTATGTGCTGGACAAGGTCGAGAGCCTCGCCATCGACCCGAAGGGTCAAGCCTATGTCATAACTGACAATGATGGGGTGGACGAAAGCTCCGGTGAAACCATGTTCTGGTCCATCGGAACTGTTCAGTAGATACATCAAGCCTTGGAAAGCCGGATCTCATCCGGCTTTCCAATTAGATGCTTTGGGGTTTAGAGCGCTGTTCGATGTGATTGAATCAGATCGGCGCTCTAAAAATTTGCTTTGAAGCATAATCTTGTCGATCCTCGTTTCACTCCGGTCGGATTATGCTCTGTCCCTCACGTATCAGACGTTCAGCAGTAAATTTGTCGGTCACCAGCATATCGATGACCCCTGTCCGCAGCGCTCCGGCAATCGCGGAGGTTTTTTCCCGGCCCCCGGCCAGTGCAACAACACGCTCAACTTTTGACAGGTCTTCCAGCGAAATGCCGATGACCCGTTCGTCCAGCGGGGTTTTGACGAGGTTGCCCTGCTGATCGAAAAAGCGAAGCGATATATCGCCCACTGCCCCGGCGTCCGAGAGGTCAGCGAGTTCGCGGGCGGAAAAAATATTACCGGAGCGGGCCAGCAGTTCCGAAGGTTCCACCGCCCCAATACCGACAATGGCCAGTGTGATGCTGCCAAACAGATCAATTGTGTCACGAACGAACGGGTCGCTCATCATCAGCAGTTTGGCTTCGCGCGAGGTGGTAACCCCCTGAACCGGAAGAAGCTTCGGCTCGGCTCCCGTTAATCGGGCAAGCCGTGTGGTCAACTGGGTTGCATGGGTCTGCACGGAAGGATCCCCCATCCCGCCAAGGGTTTGCACTACATACTTCACCTGCGCACTTTTCAGCGGATGGATGTTTTCGACCATCTTGAAAATGGTCTGGCTCCAGCTGGAAACGCCGATGATTTCACCCTGTGCAAGACTGACTTCCATCAGGTGGGCAGCCGCCTCGCCAATGCGCGCCATGATAGCGCCGTCCCGGTCCTCGGAACAATCCACGACAATTGCTTCGGGTAGGTTGAAGCGCTCACGCAACGCGCTTTCAAGGTCAATATAGGTTCCAGCAGGCGGGATGACGGTGGTGCGGACGATATCTTCTGCCTCGGCCCGCTTCAGCATACGCGACACCGTTGCCTGTGATAACCGCAAATGTTGGGCAATCTCGGCCTGTCGCTTATGCTCGATATGGTACATCTGCGCGACGCGCGAAATGAGGCGAAGTTCGTTGAGACGTCCCATCGGATCTCCAGTGGTAAATGCTTCGAGCATAATCCGACCGGAGTGAAACGAGGATCGACAAGATTATGCTTCAAAACAATTGGTTAGAGCGCCGATCGGCCTCAATCAGATCGAACCGCGCTCTCATCACCTTTACCGGCAGACACGCGATACGTCGAGCGAGCAATTGCATCCTGCCATGCGTCCGCTTTTGCATCCGCAACTTGCGTCCGGGGTTCGATGATGGCGGTCTCGCGCGGCAGCGTCGCAATGGATGAAACATTAGGCCAGATGCCCAGCGAAAGCCCGGCAAGATAGGCAGCGCCAATTGCCGATACTTCGGGTGCTTCACACTGAATCACGGGGTGGGCCAGGCAATCGGCAACGCTTTGCATCAAAAAATGGTTTTGACTGGGACCGCCATCCACATACAGCGCGCCGAACGCGGTCTGCGTCTGGCTTTGCATGGCCGCGAACACGTCCCGCACCTGAAATGCAATGGAATCGGTCACTGCCCGGGCCATTTGCGCCCGCGTTGTTTTAAAGTTGATCTGCGAGAACAACGCTCGCGCATGCGAATCCCAATGGGGTGCGCCAAGCCCTACAAAGGCAGGCACGAAACCCGGCCCGCCCGGTTCTGCTGTTGCGGCCAACTCCACCAGGGCGCTCACATTCGGCAAGCCTAGTATTTCGGCCATCCATGGAAGGCTGGCAGCGGATACCAGAATGTTTCCTTCAAACGCATAGGTCGGCTCGCCATTCAGCCGCCATGCGACGGTAGTTGTTATCCCGGCTTGCGGTGCAATAAAGCGTGACAATGTGGTCATGACCGATGAGCCTGTGCCAAACGTCATTTTTCCATCACCGGGATGAAACGCTCCGTGGCCGAACAATGCGCCATGACTATCACCAATGGCAGCGCGAATGGGGGTGCCATCGGCAACGCCCGGCAGACCAACGGTGACGCCAAAATCACCGGAACTGTCCCGCACCTCCGGAAGCACGGCAACATCGACGCCGAAAAGCCTGCACAGCTCCTCGCTCCAGGTTTGCCGACTGAGATCGAACACCTGGCTGCGGGCCGCGTTCGAGGCATCGCAAGCGTGAACCTTGCCTTTCGTCAGGCAATGAATAAGCCAGCTATCGATTGTTCCGAGACGAACGGGCCTGCCCGTTGCGGCGCGGTCAAGAAGCCAGCGCATCTTCGGTCCGGGAAACATCGGGTCGAGCGGGAGGCCGGTCAACGCTTGAACACGGTCCAGATGTCCCGCGTCGATCAACCGTGCGCAATCGTCGGCTGTTCGTCGGCACTGCCAACTGATCACCGGTCCGAGGGGCTCTCCGGTCTCCGCATCCCATATGGTCACCGATTCCCGTTGATTGGAAATGGCAACGCCGCTCACGGCAATGCCACTTGCTCCGTCCAGGCACGCCCTTACCGCCTCGCACACCGACTGCCAAATTCGCAAAGGATTTTGCTCGACCCACCCCGGTTGCGGATACTCAATGCCAACAGGCGATGAGCCACGGGCAAGCACTGCGCCAGTCTGCGATAACAGAACGGCTTTTGAGTTGGTGGTGCCCTGATCGATTGCAAGAATGGCCTGCATGTCGTCTCCAAAACAAGGTGTATGCAGGGCCGCTGGTCTGCGACCCCGAGAGAGCGTTTCTAGTAAAAGCGGACTTGCTTTTACGTCTGGACAAAGCGTTAAAACAAAAAGCTCTCTTATTTGCAGGGCTTTACTTGCGTTGAAGCAGTGTCTTTGTCGCGTCCGCGATGGCTTTCGGGCTCATGCCGAACTCGTCCAACAGGAACTCCGCCGAACCCGTTGGCGCGAATATACCGGGGACGCCCAGACGTTTCATCGGCACCGGCGCGTTGTCGACCACGACTTCCGCAACAGCCGATCCAAGCCCACCGTAGATGGAATGCTCCTCCGCAGTCACGATTGCACCCGTTTCCTTTGCCGCAGCAATGATGGCCTGTTCATCGATAGGGCGCACTGTGGCCATGTTCAGGACGCGTACGTTGATGCCATCGGCTGCCAGAAGAACCGCCGCCTTCATCATGCGGTGCGTCAACGTGCCGTTTGCAATCAGCGTTGCATCCGTTCCATCCCGCAGCACATTGGCGCGACCCAACTCAAACTGATGACCTTCCGGCAATAGATCAGGCACGCCGACCCGCGACAGGCGAAGGAAACATGGTCCCGCGTAGGTCGCAGCCCATTCGATAGCGGCTGCCGTTTCGATCCGATCACAGGGGGCAATGACCGGGAGATTGGGCAAAACCCGCGTCCAGGCAAAGTCTTCGATTGAATGATGTGTCGGTCCGAGATCACCATAGGCCATGCCGGACGAAATCCCGACGAGTTTTACATTGTTGTTCGAATAGGCAATGTCGGCTTTGATCTGCTCCAGCGCGCGCCCGGTCAAAAAGCAGGACGCGGCGCAGACGAAGGGAAGACGCCCGCCATTGGCAAGCCCGGCAGCAACACCGATCATATTCTGTTCGGCAATACCGACATTCACCAAACGCTCCGGGAACTTGGATTTGAAGCCACCCAGTTTGGATGAGCCGACCGAATCGTTACACACCGCAACCACGGTTTCGTCGCGTGCAGCGAGATTTTCCAGCGTTTGCGCAAAGGCATCCCGGCAATCGTAAAGCTTCTGGGTTGAAACAGGCGCGTCCATTACAGGGTCTCCGAAAGTTCGTTCATGGCAATCTGGTACTGTTCCTTGCTCGGAACCTTATGGTGCCAATCCACCGTGTCCTGCATGAAGGAAATACCATGACCTTTGTTGGTATGGGCAACGATGCAATGCGGGCGATTGCTCCGATGCTCGAATGCAGGCACGATCTCCGCCATGCTGTTGCCGTTGATTTCGGTCACGTCCCAACCGAAGGCTTCCAGCTTGGGGCGCAGAGGGGCCAGATCGTTGGTATCGGACAGGGCGGCGCCCTGTTGAAAACGGTTGTGGTCAATCGCCAGCGTCAGATTGTCCAGCCCGAAATGGGCGGCCGCCATAATGGCTTCCCAGTTCGACCCCTCCTGCATTTCGCCGTCACCGGTGATAACATAGGTGTGGTAGTTCGCGCCTGAAAGCTTCGCAGCTTTCGCCATGCCAACGGCGACCGGCAGACCGTGGCCCAGCGGCCCGGTATTGGTCTCGACACCCGGCACCTTGTTGCGGTTTGGATGACCGTTCAGCCGCGAGTGCGGTTTAAGAAAGGTTTCAATTTCAGATTCCGGAAGAAACCCCCGTTTGGCAAGTGTCACATACAGGGCGCAGGCCGTGTGGCCCTTGGACAGTACGAACCGGTCCCGGTCCGGGTGCGTCGGGTTCTCCGGCTCTATGCGCAGAACCCGGAAGTACAGCGCAGTGAGCATATCGATGACGGACATTTCTCCGCCGATATGGCCAGCGCCCGCCTCAAAAACCGCCTGTAAGTCCCGTCGACGGATCTGCCGGGCGACCTGCTCCAGTTCCTTGACCTGCATCTCAAACTCCCCATGCATAAATATTCATATAGAAATATTGTTACACATAAATTGAGATAGTCAAGTGCTGTTGCGGAGGGACGTTGGTTTGGGCAAGATCGTGAACACTCAATATTGACAGAGAAGACGAAACCCGCTATTGCATTTTCCAACAGTTGTGAATAAATATTCTTTATGTTGAGTTGGTGGGCTGGGGCCCGATCCGTGGGAGGAACGATGTCAGCAATTGACGTGAAGGCGCACGGTAGTGCGCCCAATCTGTTTGCCAAACTGAAAGGCGCTACCGGCCCGTTGATCGGGCTTCTGGCGCTTTGCATCTTCCTGAGCGTGAGTACGGATACATTCCTGTCTGTCCGCAATGGTCTGAACATTCTGGATCAGATCACGGTTCTTGGCATCATGGCCGTTGGGATGACATTCGTTATTCTGATCGGCGGTATTGATCTGTCAGTCGGCTCCGTTCTGGCGCTTTCCATGATGGTCATGGGCTGGGCTGCGAATGTTGCCGGGCTTCCTATGGGGTTGGCAATCATCCTGGCGCTGGCGGTGTCTGCGGTCAGTGGGCTGATGGTGGGGTTGTTAATCACCGCCTTTCAGGTTCCGGCGTTCATTGCAACGCTGGCGATGATGTCGGCTGCGCGCGGTGTCGCCAATATGATCACCGACGGACAACAGATTGTCGGTTTTCCCGACTGGTTCACCATGCTTGCGATTGACCGTCATTTCGGCGTGCTGACCGCGACGGTTTTCCTGATGCTGGCTGTGGTGTTGCTGTCCTGGATTTTTCTGCAATACCGGTCCGAGGGCCGCATGGTCTATGCCGTTGGCGGTAATCCCGAGGTAGCGCGTCTGGCCGGTATCAAGGTCAATCTGGTCACGATCGGTGTTTATGTCCTGTGTGCGGTTCTGGCAGGTCTGGCCGGCATCGTACTCGCAGCGCGGCTTGACTCTGTGCAGCCATCCAGTGGCTTCGGCTATGAGCTGGATACAATTGCAGCCGTGGTCATTGGCGGCACGTCGCTCACCGGTGGTGCCGGGGGCATTGGTGGCACATTGATTGGCGTGCTCATCATCGGTGTACTGCGAAACGGGCTGAATTTGCTCAATGTCTCGCCCTTTCTCCAGCAGGTCATCATCGGCATTGTGATTGTTCTGGCCGTTGGCGCGGAAACCGTGCGCCGCTGGAAAGCATAATCCGGGCGCACGCCGCCCGGCTGAAAAAATTCCCTTCAACCAGTGAAGCGGATGAATGACCTTGCGGGCGGAGGACGTGCCGAGGGTCGGGTTCAACAGGAGGAAATTATGAAACTATCACGTATTCTGCTCGTATCCGCCGCCGCTCTGGCACTTTCGATGAGTGGCGCGCAGGCCAAGGAACTGAAAAAGCTGGGGCTGGCGGTCGCCAACCTGCAGGCCAACTTCTTCAACCAGATCAAGCAGGCCGTCGAGGCGGAAGCCAAGACACGCGGCATCGAGGTCGTAACCGTTGATGCCAAGGGCGATGGCCCAACGCAGGTCAACCAGATCCAGGATCTGCTGACCCAGGATATTGATGCACTCATCTACATCCCTGCGGGTGCGGCCGCTGCCACCGTTCCGGTGAAGCTCGCGCGAAATGCCGGTGTTCCTGTCATCAATATCGATCGCAATGCCGACGGTGCGCCGGGTGATACATTCCTTGCAACCGATTCGGTTGCCTCCGCCAATGCCGTGTGCAAGCACATTCTGGACAAGGCTGGCGGTAAGGGAAATATGGTCATCATTCACGGGCAGAAGGGCACCACGCCGGAAGTCGATCGGTCCAAAGGCTGCATGGAGGCCCTGAAAGCCTATCCGGACGTCAAAATCGTTGCGGAACAGTGGTCAAACCTCTGGAGCCAGGACGAAGGGTTCCAGATCATGCAGAACATGCTTCAGGCGAACCCGGATGTCTCCATCGTGTTTGCACAGGCCGATGGTCTGGCGCTGGGCGCTGCACAGGCTATCAAGGTCGCCAAGCCAACGCAGACAATCGTTGTCGGTGGCTTTGACGGCGATACGGCTGCGCTCGAAGCCTTGAAGAACGGGGTGTTTGACGTAACGGCAACGCAGCAAACCCAGAAAATGGGTCGCGATGCCGTTGATATGGCCGCCAAGATCGTCGGTGGAGAAAAGGTCCCGGCGGTGCAACTTTCCGAGGCAACCTTGACGACGAAGGATAATGTGGACGGCTTTATCGCCAACCATCCCTGATCGTCTGTTTCTGTATCCCATATTTTCCAGTCGGTTGCCACAGCATCGGCGCACGGCGCTCTGGCGACCGACTGGAAAACGCCCACGGTCAAGGGGAGGCATGCCATGACTGAACCACTGTTGTCGCTCAGCGGAATATCCAAGCAATATGGCCCGGCTCAGGTGGTCAAGAACGTCAGCTTCGATGTTTTTCCGGGAGAGGTGGTCGCCCTGCTCGGCGAAAACGGTGCCGGTAAGTCAACCTTGTCCGGTATTATCGCCGGATCGCGGATGCCATCTCAAGGGTCCATGACGTGGCTGGGGCAGCCCTACGCTCCGGCGTCTCCACGCGATGCGATTGACCGTGGTGTGGTGCTCATTCATCAGGAGTTGCAGCTGCTGCCGCAGTTGTCGATTGCCGAAAATGTCTTTCTGGGACGCTGGCCGATGCGCAACGGTGTTGTTGATCGCCAAAAAATGGTTCAGCGGGCACAGGACCAGATGTCGCGCCTCAACCTGCATATCCCTGCCACACGCAAGGTTGCCGGCCTATCGACCGCCAACCAGCAATTGATCGAGATTGCCAAGGCGCTGGCCCTGAATGCCAAACTGTTGATCCTTGACGAGCCGACCGCCGCTCTGGGTGGCGCGGAAACGGAAGCCTTGTTTGAGCAGGTGCGCAAGCTTCGGGCGCAGGGTGTCGGCATCATCTATATTTCCCACCGAATGGAAGAAATCAAAAAAATCACGGACCGGATCATCGTCTTGCGGGACGGCGAGAAGGTCAACGAGTTTGCCGATAGCGCCACGCCGGTTAGAACGGTCGTGGAAAGCATGGTCGGCAGGCCGCTGGAACGGATGTTTCCACCAGTGCCGCAGCCGACCGACAAACCCGTTTTGCAGGTCAGCGGGCTGACATCGTCCGTCAATGCTTTTCGTAATGTGACGTTCGATCTTCATGCCGGAGAAATTCTGGGCATTGCGGGGTTGGTCGGGGCCGGACGCACGGAACTGGTGCGTGCTGTCACCGGTGCCGATAGTCTTGCATCGGGAACTATCCGTGTTGACGGCGTGGATGTGGCATTTCGCAGCCCGGTCGATGCTATCGCGCATGGTATCGTCATGGTTCCGGAAGACCGGAAAATTCAGGGGTTGGTGGTCAAACACGGTATCGGCGAAAATATGGTCTATGCCAATCTGGACCAGTTTGGCGGACGCTGGCTGACGGGCCGAATGAAACGGGATTTTGCCGACAGGGCAATTGCCAAATTTGGCGTCAAAGGCCGCAGCGACCAGTTGGCATCGGACCTTTCGGGTGGCAACCAGCAGAAGGTGGTGATTGCAAAATGGCTGGCACGCAACCCACGGGTCGTGGTGCTGGACGAGCCGACCCGTGGCATCGACGTGGGCGCACGCGCAGGCATTTACGACATCATTGTGAACCTTGCTGCCCAGGGCGTCGCCGTTATCGTCGTCAGCTCCGATCTTGAGGAGGTTCTGGGCGTCTCGCACCGTATTCTGGTGCTGGCGCAAGGCAATCAGGCGGGCATTCTGGAGCGGGAACAGGCCAATGATGTGTCGGTCATGGAACTCGCAACAGCATAAGACATGTTGTTGCATATCGTTATCGCAAAACCGCTGCGCACTTCTGCGCGACATGCTTTAGGAAAGGACGAGCGATGGCAACCATAACGCTCAATGCACCCCGACTTTTTGATCTATCGGGAGAGATTGCAATTGTAACCGGGGCTGGCAGCGGCATAGGCCAACGGATTGCCATCGGGCTGGCACAATGCGGCGCGGATGTCGCGCTGCTCGACCGGCGCAGTGATGACGGCCTTGCGCAAACCGCCGAGCTTGTGCACGCGAGCGGTCGAAAATCCATTCAGATTGCAGCCGATGTGACGGACAAGCAATCGCTGGCCGATGCGGTCGCTCAGACGGAATCCGAACTTGGTCGCCTGTCGCTTGCCTTGAACGCAGCTGGCATCGCCAATGCCAATCGTGCAGAGGATATGGAGGAGGACCAGTATCAGACCCTGATGGATATCAATCTCAAGGGAATATTCCTGTCCTGCCAGGCCCAGTCGCGCGCCATGCTGCAACACGGGCGAGGGGCCATCGTCAACATCGCGTCCATGTCCGGCGTTATCGTCAATCGCGGCTTGAACCAGTGCCATTACAACGCTTCCAAAGCCGGCGTGATCCATATGTCCAAATCCATGGCAATGGAGTGGGTGGATCGCGGCATTCGGGTCAACACTATCTCGCCCGGTTACACCGCAACACCCATGAATACCCGGCCCGAAATGGTGCATCAAACCAAAATGTTCGAAGAGCAGACACCCATGCAGCGCATGGCAAGCGTCGATGAGATGGTGGGGCCTGCCGTGTTCCTGCTGTCCAACGCCGCCAGCTACGTAACCGGTGTGGATCTGCTGGTCGATGGCGGCTTTTGCTGCTGGTAACTGCATTCGGTTCTACAGCATATCAAAGGAGATCTCATGTCCCGGTTTCAGAACAAGACAGTTGTCATCACCGGTGCCAGTCGCGGTATCGGCGCAGCTATTGCCAAACGCTTCGCAGCGGAAGGGGCTAACCTCGTTGTGTCGGCGAACGAAGATGCCGTGCATGACGTGGCAGCGCTGATCAACAAGGAAGGCGGCAAAGCCATTTCGTTTGTCGGCGATGTTACGAGCAAATCCAGCGTTGTTTCCCTCTATGACGCTGCAGAAACCGCGTTCGGAAGCGTTGATGTGTCGATTCAGAATGCGGGTGTCATTACCATCGCCAAAATCGAGGACATGACCGAAAACGAGTGGGACAAGGTTATGGCCGTCAACACAAAGGGCGTTTTCTTGTGTGCTCAGGAGGCGATTGCGCGGATGCGCAAGCACAAGCGTGGCGGTCGCATCATCAACACAGCGTCCGGGCAGGCCCGTGACGGCTTCATCTATACGCCCCATTATGCGGCGTCGAAAATGGGCGTTGTCGGCATCACACAAAGTCTTGCCAAGGAGGTTGCGGTCGAGAATATCACCGTCAATGCCTTCTGCCCCGGCATTATCGAGACGGACATGTGGGCCTACAATGACGAAGCGTGGGGCAAGCTGCTGGGCACCTACGCGCCGGGAGAGTTGATGCGAGAATGGGTCGAGGGTATTCCCATGAAACGCGCGGGTTCCGGCGCGGATGTTGCGGGTCTGGTGACCTTTCTGGCAAGTGACGATGCCGCCTATATCACCGGCCAAACAATCAACGTGGATGGCGGCTTGATCATGTCGTGAGCGGGCTCAGCCCGACACTGCGCTCGCCAGCGACGTGAAGTGCACCTGCCCCCGGGGCAGGCGCAGGCTTTTGTCGGCCAGTTCGTCGGTTACGATGTGGTCGATTTCCTCCGGTCGGCATACGGCGACCCGGCTTTCCACGCCGATCTTGGGAGAATGGCAGAGCATGATGCAGCGGGCAGAGCGCCGGATCATGGCGCGCGCCACCTCGGCTTCATGCAGTTCATAGTAGCTGGCCCCCCGCGTTGGGTGCAGGCCAACAGGCGAGAGGACCGCAAAGTCAGCATGGAAGCGGTCGATTTCCGATAACGTCAGTTCCCCATAGGTTGCCGGTACATCCTTGTGCGGGCGTCCGCCCAGCAGAAGCACTTCCCGCGCGTTCGAGCCGGAAGCCATCTGCGCAATCTCGATGGAATTGGTAATGAATTTCAAATTGCCCTTGCGCAGGGCCTGATGAGCGAAGGCCCGCGTGGTCGTTCCGGCATCCACGAAAACCGTTGCGCCATCGCCGATCAAATCACAGGTGGCCGCCCCGATTGCGGCTTTGTATTCGGCACCCGCCTCCAGTCGCACCGCAAAATCAGGCTCGGTCGCCACACCCCCATCCACGCAGATCGCTCCGCCATGGACCCGGTGGAGGGCGCCCGCCGTTTCCATGTCCAGAAGGTCACGGCGTATGGTCTCGCGAGACACGTCAAACAGATCGACCAGATCGAGTGTCACAACCCGTTTCTCGGTGTTCAAAATTTCGAGAATTTTGGCCTGACGCTCTGACGCCCACATGAGTCTTTCCTCCCTCTCAAGTCCTGCAGCCAGACTAACAAAGCCCATGAGCTAAGACGAGTGCGTGACTGCGTATAGAAAAGGCATTATGTGGAAATTTGTGCATATGCAATAAGCAACCTGCCCAAAATGTGTAGTACCCTCATTATTTTGTGCTTTTGTGTGTTTTATTGTGGTCAACCCTCAATTTCAGTGGCATGTTGGCCGTACTGGAATTGGAAGATGCAACAAACACGCACAACAATCCGCGGCAACCGGGAAAGGCCTCACTCAGAAGGCTAACGGGACAATCGCGACATACACAAAGGGGAATGATATGACCAAGGAGATCAACCGTCGCGCCTTTCTTCAGGGAGCAGCGGGCGCGGCTGCGGCTGCCGGATTTATGCACATAAATCCCGAGTTTTTCATTTCGTCGGCCTTTGCCCAGTCGGGCAAAGTCATGAGCTTCCTGTCGGCGGAAAACATCACGGGCAACTGGGACCCGACCGCACACACCACCCTGTCTCAGAAGAATATCGAAGGCTTCGTCATGGGGTTTTTGACCCGCTCGCCGATGAAGCTGGATAACCCCGGCGAGGTCGTCTACGAACTTGCGACGGATATCAAGCTGCTTGATCCGCACCGCCTGCAAATCAAACTGCGCGAAGGCATCCTGTTCCATGATGGCAAGCCATTCAAGGCGGAGGACGTGAAGGCGACCTTTGAATATGGCGCGCTGCCGGATCGCCCCGCGCAGTGGTATCCGGGCCCAACGGACACCCTGACAATCGAGACGCCGGATGACTACACCGTCATCGTTGATACGTCCAAGGGTGGCTATCCCGCACATCTATTTATCTTTC
The DNA here is from genome assembly GCF_014841565.1 of Rhizobium sp. CFBP 8762. Taxonomy (GTDB): domain Bacteria; phylum Pseudomonadota; class Alphaproteobacteria; order Rhizobiales; family Rhizobiaceae; genus CFBP-8762. The sequence goes on along the minus strand of NZ_JACYUD010000002.1, from coordinate 419,767 downwards.
TGGCATCCTTCCTGCCAATCATGTCCGCCAAGGATATCGCTGGTGGCCCAGGGGGTGTGCTGTCGCAGCGGCTGAATGGCACAGGCCCGTTCAAATTCGTGGCGCAACGCGGCAACGATACGGTCATGGAAGCCTTCGATGGTTATTTCAAAGGCAAGCCCGCCATTCCCGGCATCAATTTCACCTTCACCGGCGACTCCACAACGCGCATGCTGTCGTTGATGAACGGGCAAGCTTCCATTGTGGAACGGCTTGAGCCGGAGCAGGTGGAGACGCTGAAGAGCAATCCGAATATATCCATTAACGAAGTGGTGTCGGTCGAGAACAAATATCTGTGGTTCCGCTGCTCTAAGGCACCGTTTGACGATCCCCGCATCCGCCTCGCTGCCTGCCATGCCATCGACCGCGACATGATCCTGGAAGTGCTGGGTTCGGCGGGACATGCCTCCGCCAATTTCGTATCTCCCGTCAAGTTTGGCTATGTCGATCTTGAAAACTATCCCAAGTTCGACCCGGAAAGATGTCAGGCGCTGCTTGCAGAAGCAGGCTTTCCCAACGGTGCGGGTTTGCCGCCGCTGGAATACATCACCTCCGTCGGCTTTTACCCCAAGACCAAAGAATATGGTGAGGTTCTGACCGCCATGCTCAACGAGCAAGGGTTTCAGGTCAGCCTGACCGTGCTGGAACCTGCTGCGTGGAACGAGCAGCTTTATCATCGTCCGGGCGGCGGCCCTGGCCATATGGTCGATTGCGGCTGGTCCACCGGTTCGCCGGAGCCGGACCTCATTCTGCGCACGCACTTCCATTCCTCCTCGCACCGCATCTGCGGCATCGAGGACAAGGACATCGATGCCAGCCTCGACAAGGAGCGCAACGCTGCAACGCTGGAAGAACGCAAGACCATTCTGCAGACGGAAACCATGCCGCTGATTGCATCCAAGATGCCATCCTTGTCACTGTTTACCTCGGTCATGATCCACGCCATGCAGAAGGATCTGGCCGGTCTCTACATCTATCCCGATGGCTCCATGGATGCGTCGAGGCCCGCTGCCTGATGCAAGGATGGTCGCCCGTTTCGTCGGCGCGACCCTCTTATGGATGATAGCCCCGGTCTGGAACTGGCAGATCGGGGGAATTCGGAACGGAGAACCGGCTGATGTTCGCTCTGAACTTTCTGATGCGACGCCTGTTTCAGGGTGTCATCATCATCTTTCTCGTGTCCTTGCTCATCTTCACGCTGTTGCGCGTAGTTCCGGGGGACCCGGTGCGCCTGATGGCGGGTGGAATGGCACCGGAAGCGCTGATTGAGAAGATCGCCAAGGATATGGGCCTGCGCGACCCTATTCTGGTGCAGTTCGGCCGGTACATGACCGGCGTTGTACAGGGTGATCTCGGCCAGTCCTTCGTGCGCCCGGCCAATGGTGCTGCCACCGGTGGTGCCACGTTCAACGATACCACACGGGGCGAACGGGCCGAGGTGTTCAGCCTCATTTTCGAGGCGCTGCCCATGACGCTGCAACTGGCGGCGGTGACGCTTGCCATTGCGCTGGTCTTCTCTGCCATTGTCGGTATCGCCGGGGGCCTGTCTCCGGGGCGGTGGCCGGACAAGGTTGCATTCTACATCTCGTCCATCTTCATCTCCTTGCCCAATTTCTGGCTCGGCATCGTGCTGGCGCTGCTCTTGTCCGTCAAGCTCGGCTGGCTGCCAGCCATCGGCTATCAGGGCTTTGCCTATACCATTCTCCCGGCCATCGTGTTAGCGGTGGAACTGTCGCCGGTGTTGATCCGCACGCTCGTCAGTTCCGTGTCCGCACAGATGATGGAGCCCTACGTAGCGGTGGGCCGGGTTCGCGGGCTTAGTCAACGGCGCATTATCGGCGGGCATGTCCTGCGCAACGCGTCCGTGCCGCTTCTCAATCTCTTGGGCGTGCAGTTCTCCAGCCTGCTCGGCGGGGTGATCATCGTGGAATACATCTTCGATTATCCCGGCCTTGGCCTGTTGACCATCAACGCCGTCTTGCAGCGCGATTTCCCGCTGATTCAGGGTATCGCCATCGTCACCAGTGCCATCTTCGTTCTGATCAACATCATTGTCGATCTCGCCGCAACCACCATCGATCCACGATTGGAATACTGATGTCCGTTATCGTCGAGACCAGCCCGTCACGCATCGCGCCGTCGCTCACGCGGTCCATTCCCCGCCGCGTGTTCGATAAGGCGGCGTCCATGCCCGGCTTTCGCATCGGCCTTGCCATCTTCGTGCTGCTGGTTCTGGCGGCGGCGCTCTACCCGGAAATCAGCGGGATCGATCCCACCAAGATGAACGTCCGTGCGCGCCTGCTGCCACCGTTGTTTATTGGCGAAAACTGGAGCCTTGCCCATCCGCTCGGTACGGACCAGATCGGGCGCGACATGCTCGTGCGCTCGCTTGTCGGGCTGCGTTATTCGTTTCTGATCGGGGTGGCGTCCGTCGTCGTCATGTTGATTATCGGCTGTACGCTCGGCACCATTGCCGGTTATTTCGGCGGTCGCACGGACTCCATCATCATGCGGCTGACCGATGCGCAGTTATCGATCCCGATGATCATTCTGGCCATCGCCGTTCTTGGGGTATCACGGCCCACGATTCCCGCTATCATTCTGGTCCTCGGCCTGTCCAACTGGCCGGTTTACGCCCGTATCATGCGCAGTATCGTCATGACCGAGCGCCAGCGCGAATATGTGCGCGCATCCAAGCTTGGCGGCTCCACGGACCTGCGCATCATCCTCACCTTGCTGGTGCCGCTCCTGTTGCCGCCGGTCTTGTTCACCTCGGTTCTGGATGTGGCTCGCATGATGATCTTTGAATCCACGCTGGGTTTTCTGGGTCTTGGCGTGCAACCGCCGACGCCGACCTTCGGCAACATCATCGCAGACGGACGCAAATATCTGCTCAATGCCTGGTGGATCGCCACTATGCCTGGAATTTTTCTGGGCCTGACGCTGACCAGCATCAACCTTATGGGCGCCTCGCTTGAACGTGCGCGCAACACCATTCACGGAGGCTCTGAATAATGGCCGTGCCGCTGCTTGAACTGAAAAACCTCGTCGTGACCGTAGGCCGCACCCCGCAGGCGCGCCGAATACTGGATGGTATTTCGCTAACGCTGGAGCCCCAAGAGATTGTCGGCGTGGTGGGCGCCAGCGGCGCGGGCAAGACCGTGCTGTCAAAAGCGGTCGTGAACTGGCTGGAAGCGCCGCTTCACGTCCAGTCTGGACAGGTTTTGTTTGAAGGGCAGGATATTCTGACCATCGCCGAGGGTGAAATGCGCACGCTGCGCCGCCGCGTGGCCTATGTCGGCTCCAATCCGATGGGCGCGCTTGATCCCACCCTCACAGTCGGGTCGCAAATTGTGGAGAAGCTGCGGGCGGTTGTGCCGGGGCTTGCGCGTGCGGAGGCCGAAAAACGGGTGATTTCACTGCTGGAGGCCGTGCGCATTCCCTCTGCCCGCAGCCGTTTCAATGATTACCCCTCGCAGTTTAGCGGCGGGATGATGCAGCGTGCGCTGATTGTCGATGCGCTTGTCACGAACCCGGCCCTTCTGGTGGCCGATAACGTAACTCAGCCGCTGGACGTGACGGTGGCGGCGCAGGTTATCCGGTTGATGAAGGAGTTGACGGCAGACTTCAGCACAGCAGTGCTGTTTGTGTCCTCGTCACTGCCGGTGGCGCGGGAAGCCTGTTCGCGCATCCTCGTTATGGAAGACGGGCGCATAGTGGAGGAGCAGTCCACCGAAGCGCTGATTTCCCGACCGAACTACCCCTATACACAGGAACTTGTGGCTCAAACGCCAAAAATTTGGAGTGAGAAGGCCGAAGTTCCCCGCCTCAGTGATGATCGTGAGGTTGTCGTCAGCCTGCGGGACGCGTCGCAAATCTACAAGGTGCGCCGCAAAAGCGGCTTTGGCGGTGTGAACGAGGTGCGTGCGGTGCGCAACGTTACATTTGATGTGCGCCGGGGTGACAGCTTCGCCATCGTGGGTGAATCCGGATGTGGCAAATCCACACTCATGCGCTTGCTCAGCCGTCTGGAGCGCCCGAGTTCCGGTGAGGTGCGCTGTAACGGTGCCGATATTGCCAAGCTTCACGGCAAGGACCTTATGGGATTTCGCAGAACCTTGCAGATGGTGTTGCAGGATCCGTTTGGCTCCCTGCCGCCACGCACCTCCGTCGGCCATATGCTGGAAGAACCGTTGCGCACCCATGGCTGGCGCGACAAGGCAAAGATCCGGGAACGGGTTCTGAAGGTCATGAACGAGGTGGGACTGGCCCAAGCTTTGTATGAGGAGTTGCCATTAGGCCTGAGCGCCGGGCAGCGTCAACGCATCAACGTGGCGCGCGCACTGGTTCTGGAGCCGGAAATCCTCATTATGGACGAAACGCTCTCGGCGCTCGATCAGGCCGAACAGTTCAAGCTTCTCGACCTGTTTCAGAAACTGCAAAAGGAATACAACCTCACCTACATCTTCATTTCGCACGATCTGGCGATGGTACGGAAGGTGTGCAACCGGGTGGCGGTGATGTATCTCGGCGAGGTGTTTGAACTGGCCGAAAACGACCGGCTGTTTTTCGACCCCGGCCACCCCTACACCAAGGCGCTGCTCAGCGCGATGCCGACGCTGGAAGAGCGCCGATACCAACCAGAGGATTGTCTTCTGGAAGGGGAGCCACCGAGCCCCATTGACATCCCCGCCGGATGCAGCTTTCGCTCACGCTGTCCGCACGCCTTTGCGCCATGTGCAACCATCAATCCGAGCCTGACCGTGCGCGGAGACCAGAATTTCGCTGCCTGCCATCTGGTCGTGCCGCCGTTGGCAACAGCGGCGCAGGACAGGCAGCGTGTGATTGCATGAAGCCTCATTCCCATAACAGAGATCGTCCTATGCCACATCCGACCGTCACAAACGCCAAAGCACCGATCAACCCCGAACGGCTGCAAACCATGATGGAAACGCTGTCGTCCTATGGCGGCAAGCCTGATGGATCGATGAACCGCCAGACGCTGACGGCAGAAGATGGCCGTGCGCGGGACTGGCTGGGGCGCTGGTTTGCGGAACATGGTTTCGAGCAATCTGTCGATGCCATTGGCAACCAGTTCGGCGCACTGTCACTTGCCGGTCCCAATGCTCCGGTGGTGATGGTCGGTTCACATGTGGACAGCCAGCCCAATGGTGGCCGGTTCGATGGTGCACTGGGGGTTGTGTCGGCCTGTGAAGCCATTCTGGCCGTTCGGGAAAAACTGGCGGCGGAAAACCGTCTGTCTGCGTGTAACTTTCAGGTTGCCAACTGGACCAACGAGGAGGGCGCGCGGTTTCAGCCGAGCCTCCTCGGCAGCAGCGTCTTTACCGGCGCAGCAGAGCTGGAATGGGCGCTGGACCGCATCGATGGCGACGGCGTTTGCGTGCGCACCGCGCTTCAGGCTATCGGCTATGCGGGAACGGATACGGTCGATATTCCCGCAGCCTTGATCGAGTTGCACATTGAGGGCGCTGCAACGCTGTTCAATGCCGGCGAAACCTTTGGTATCTTCACGCGCTTCTGGGGTGCCACCAAATATCGTCTCGCCTTTCTGGGCCGTCAGGCCCACACCGGACCGACGCCGATGGCCGAGCGTAAGGATGCGCTTCTCGCAGCCGCCTATTTGATGGCCGATCTGCGCGCCATGGTGGCCGATCACGGGCTGGACCTGCACACCTCGGTTGGCCGTTTGGAGGTCTACCCGAATTCTCCCAATATCGTACCGGCAGAAGCGGTTCTGTTCATCGAGCTTCGGTCCGGTTCACCCGATATTCTGGCCGAGGCCGAGCGCAAGATGAAAATCAGCATCGAGCAGGCGGCGACGCGCGCAGGCGTCGGATTTGAGGTCCGCTCCATCGACCGCCGCAAGGCGGGCAGCTTCGCACCGGGGCTGATTGCGCTGGCTGAAAACACGGCTCAAGGCTTCGGCGAAACCGCGCGCCATCTGGACACGATCGGCGGACATGATGCCGTGGCCCTGTCGTCTGTCTGCCCGGCTGTGGTGCTTGCGGTGCGCAGTCAGGATGGGGTCATTCACCACCCCACAGAGCTGACGACGCCGCAAGATCAGGCGTTTGGAACGCAGGTGGTGGCCGACATGCTCTATCGCCTTGCTTGCGAGGGGTTGGAGGGGGTTGCATGACAACCGGTCCAGCGGCGATGGCTGTGGAAGGCAGGCTGGAGCGCGCGCTTGCCCGTTTTGCGTCGGATGTATCCGCGCCGCTCGGCTTCGAGCTGGCCTTGCCTCCGGTTGCCTCGCCCTCTTACCACGCTGTGGAGTCGACAACTTACACGGTTTCGGAAGGGGGCGGCACGCCGACGCTGTTTCTGAAACTATCCGGTGAGGAAACCGCAGAACTGGTCGATGACGATGTGGCATATGAGGCGCAGTCGCGATGGTTCGATCTCGGTTTTTCGCCGCAACCCATAGCCCGCGCGCCTGCGGAGCGCGCCGTGTTGTCGCAATATCTGGGTGAAGGCTGGAAGGCCGCGCGCATCGACGATCTCATGCATGAGAGTACCGCAACCAGGCTTGTGGCCATGCAGAAGGCGATAGCGTCCGGCGCGCCATTGGGCAGGCCTTGGTCGGTGTTTGACGGCATCGACAGGCTCTGGATGAAGCTGCGCGGCTCAAGCCATCTTCCCGCCGATGCCGACTGGATGGCGAACTGGATGAATACCCTGCGGGCAGCGCTTGAGGCCGCCGGGATCGACCAGCGCCCGGCCCACGGTGATCCCCATTCCTCCAATGTCATGCTTGGGCCGGATGGTGCCATGCAGTTGGTGGACTTCGATATGGCGGGCGATATGGACCCTTATTATCAGCTCGGTGTGCAGATGAACGAACTCTACCAGTTCGAGACGCAGATGCAGCCGCTTCTGGAATTGCATGACGGTTCAGTCAGCCGCGCAAAGTTTGCGCGGTGCCGCCTGTATGCCGCTGCCGATGACTTCTACTGGGCACTGCGCAGCCTTCTGATGGAAGCGCGCTCGCAAGCCGTCGGCATTGAGTTTCTGAAATATGCCGGTTGGCGGTTTCTGCGCTGCCGCATGCTATTGGGGCATCCCGGTTTTGAAGACTATGTCCGGTCGGTGTGAGAGGATGGCATCATGAAGGATATCGGCATGGCGGCATCTGACGCCGAGCGCGCAGTCGAAGCCGCAATTGTTCAGGTTGAAGCGTGGAAAGCGCGCCGTTTGCGCTACAAACCGGTGCTGGGCGGTATCAGCAACACCAATTTCCGCATCGAGGTCGAAAATGATCCGGTCGGCTATTTCCTGAAAATTCCCGGACGCGGAACGGAAATGTTCATCGACCGCAAATCGGCGGCAGCGGCCAGCAAGCAGGCGGAATCCATCGGCATCGGTCCACGAACCTTCGATTATCTCGACCATCTCGACATAGAAATTGCGGAGTTCATCTGCGACCGCCGCCCTTCGACCCACCGGGATTTTGCCGATCCGCACATTCGCGGCAATGCGGTCGCGACCTACCGGGAGTTTCATTCCGCCCCGCCCTTGCCGCTCACGAAAACCGTTTTCGACATGATCGAGGAGCATTTTGCGCAAGTTAGCGAACTCAACGGATACTGGCCGCTGGACCATGTCTGGCTGCGTGACCAATACCGGCAGGCACGGGCGGCACTGGAAGCCTCGGGCCTTGATCTGGTTCCCTGCTTCAATGATCCCATGCCTGGCAATTTTCTCATCGGAGACGACAAATCGGTCAAGCTGATTGATTTTGAATATGCTTCCAACAATGAGCGGCTCTACGATCTGGCCATCTGGAGCGGTGAAATGTTCTTTTCCGAAGAGATCGACCGGGAGGTCATCGAAGAATATTTCGGCGTCTACACCTTCGCCTATCATGCGCGCTTTACTGTGTTGAAGGCCTTGGCCGATATTAAGTGGAGCACCTGGGCGATGGTGCAGAACCGAATTTCCACGCTGGATTTCGATTTCTACAAATACGGCATCTGGAAGCATATGCGCGCCCGCGACATCATCAACGATCCCCGTTGGCCACTTTTCCTGAAAGCACTGTAATGGACAATACGCGTATCGGCACCAGCGAGGCCGCCCCTTATCTGGCCTTTGCGGAAGAACTGGCAGAGGCGGTCAGGCCGCTCGCGCTGTCTTATTTTCGCACGCCTCTGGACATCATCTCCAAGCTTGATGAAAGCCCCGTGACCATTGCCGACCGCACGATTGAAGCAACGCTGCGCGCCATGATCGAGGCGCGCTTTCCCGAGCACGGCATTCTCGGTGAAGAAATGGGTGCAAAACCCGGCAACCGCTTCACCTGGGTAATTGATCCCATTGATGGCACCAAAAGCTTTATCACCGGCTTTCCGCTGTTCGGAACGTTGATTTCACTGGTGCGCGATGACGTGCCATTTTGCGGCCTGATCGACATTCCCGCCACCGGCGAGCGATGGACGGGCGCACCCGGCATGTGCCTGTTTCAGCGCCAGCAGGTGCACACCAGCGCTTGCGAAATGCTTAAGGATGCCCGCTTCTACACCACCTCTCCCGATATGTTTACCGGTGACGAGGCTGCGAAATTCGAGCGTCTTTCGAGAAGCGCTCGATTACGCCGGTTTGGCGGCGATTGTTATCTCTATGGGCTGCTGGCTTCCGGCCATGTCGATATTGTGCTTGAAACCGGCCTGCAACCCTATGATTATATGGCACTGGTACCGGTGGTTCGCGGCGCGGGAGGCTGCATCACCGATTGGGAGGGAAACCAACTGACGATCCACGCGCAGGGTCGGGTGCTGGCATCCGCCTCGCCCAAGCTTCATGACGAAGCGCTTGCCCTCATAAACCGGTAGTTTCTGCTCCCATGCCCTACAGGATGACGATTGAACAGACGGTGTTTACCTTTGCCGATCTGAAAGACTTGCTGGCCAAGGCCACGCCGGAACGCTCTGGCGACCAGCTTGCCGGTGTTGCGGCGCACGGTCCGGTGGAGCGTCTGGCAGCGCAGATGGCGCTTGCCGATCTGCCGCTGCGGACATTTCTGAACGAAGAGGTTATTTCCTCGGATGACGATGATGTTTCGAGGTTGATCGCCGATCAGCACGATGCGGCAGCCTTCGCACCCATTGCCTCGCTGACGGTCGGCGAGTTTCGGGAGTGGCTGCTGAAACCGGAAACGGGCCAGAGGGCGCTGGAAGCCATCACCTTTGGCGTAACCCCGGAGATGGTCGCAGCGGTTTCCAAAATCATGCGGCTGCAGGATCTGATTGCGGTGGCGGCCAAACGGGAAGTGGTAACCCGTTTTCGCAGCACCATTGGTCTTACCGGGCGACTGTCCACCCGCAACCAGCCCAACCACCCGACCGATGACAGCCGAGGAATTGCCGCGTCTGCCATTGATGGTCTGCTGATGGGGTCGGGCGATGCCGTGATCGGCGTTAACCCGGCGACCGACAGTGTGGAAGACTATGTGCGGATCGTGTCTCTGCTGGACGAGTTGCGCGAGCGCCTTGCGATCCCCACGCAAACCTGCTGCCTTGGCCATGTGACCACCGCCATCCGCGCTATGGAGGCGGGTGCGCCGGTCGATCTGGTGTTTCAGTCGGTGGCGGGTTCGCAGAAGGCCAATCAGGGTTTTGGTATCGACCTTGCCATGCTGAAAGAGGCTCATGATGCCGGACGGTCACTTCGTCGCGCACCGGCAGACGGCAACATCATGTATTTTGAAACCGGGCAGGGTGCGGCGCTGTCTGCCAATGCGCACTTCGGCGTTGACCAGCAAACCATGGAAACCCGTGCCTATGCCGTGGCGCGGGCATTCGATCCTCTGCTGGTCAACACGGTTGTCGGGTTTATCGGTCCGGAATACCTTTTCAACGGCAAGCAGATTATCCGGGCCGGGCTGGAGGATCACTTCTGCGGCAAGCTGCTCGGCCTGCCGATGGGTGTGGATGTCTGCTACACCAACCACGCCGATGCCGATCAGGAGGACATGGATGCGCTTTTGACGCTGCTGTGCGCCGCCAACGTCAATTTCGTCATTACCGTGCCGGGTGCTGACGATATCATGCTGAACTATCAGTCGCTCGCCCATCACGATGCCGTCTATTGCCGGGAAACGCTGAAGCGCCCTCCGGCACCGGAGTTCGAGCGCTGGCTGCAGGAAATCGGCTTGACAAATGGAGCCGGTGCGCTGGTCGGCGCACCGCCAAAGCTCACGCACTATCTCGCGCACACGCAAACAGTGGGAGCCTGACATGGCGGATTCCATCGCGACACCCCGGCAAAACCCCGGCATCGACCTGACGCAGATGACCGATGCGCGGGTTGCGCTCGGTCGCTTTGGCGCAGGGATGCCCACGCGCGCATCGCAGGCGTTCCTGCTAGACCATGCGCGAGCCCGTCAGGCAGTCTGGTCCACTGTCGATACCGACCGTCTGGCGAAAGGTCTCGGCGGTCATGGCTGCGAGACAGTGATTGTGGACAGTCAGGCGCAGGACCGCAGCACCTATATCCGGCGTCCCGACCTTGGACGTCTGTTATCGCACGCGTCTGCCGAGCGATTGACCGCCTTGGGTACTGGTTACGATGTGGCGATTGTTATCGCCGACGGGTTGTCGTCAACGGCCGTGGAGTTAAACGCGATACCGCTGGCGGCAGGACTTATGAGCCGGTTTGCGTCGCTTCATATGGCACTCAGTCCTGTCATCGTTGCAAGACAGGCGCGTGTCGCCCTGTCCGATCCGGTCGGCGAGGCTTTGAGGGCACGCATTGTCGTGATGCTGATCGGTGAGCGCCCGGGTCTTTCCGCTTCCGACAGCATTGGTGTTTATATCACGCATCAGCCGAAGGCGGGCACCCCGGATTCCAGCCGGAATTGCATCTCCAATGTGCGCGAGGGTGGGCTTGCCATCCCTCAGGCACTGGATTCAATCGTTGCTCTGGTTACAGCTATCCGGCAAACCGGGATCAGCGGCGTCGGTCTGAAGGATGCAGTTGCGGCGCTGCGCTGATATCACGTATTGGCAGACAAAACCTTTTGCCGGATCGGCAGCGCGGCACGGCGGATTTCGCGCAAAAACACGTCCACCGTTGCTGCTACCGGCGCGCTGGCGGTCATGGTAATGCCAACCGGACCCAGTGTATCGGACGTGTCCACCGGCAGGGCCTTCATCGTGCCATCGGCAATATCGCTCAGCACCACGCCCTCCGAGATAATCCAGACCGCATCGGTTTCACGCACATAGGCACGCCCGAAAGCCAGCGATACCGTCTCGACCACGGCGCGCGGATAGGGCAAGCCCTCAGACAGAAACAGCCGATCCACCGTCGCGCGAATGACCGACCCCGGCGGGGGCAGCAGCATATCCACACGGCGCAGCGCTTGCGGATCGAAGCTCGCGGATTGCAGCAGGGGATGGCCGGTGCGGCCCACCAGAACGATCCGCTCCGAGTAAAGATGCTCGAACGCCAGATCGACCATTTCTGCTGGCTGGCCCATCCGTCCCACCACCAGATCCAGCGCGCCTTCCCGCAACTCGCGCATGAGATAGGCATTCGGCCCTGTGACGATACGTGGGCTGGCACTCAATCCATGGGCCATATAGCCTTTAACGGCTGCGGGCAGCAGCCGCGCCGATACGGTTGGCAGGGCACCGATGCGGATGGGCCTTGCACCGGGCGAAGATGCCGCACCAAGTTCTTCCACCCCGCGACGGAACGCCTCCAAACCGGCCTCCGCGTGGCGGAGAAAAATCTCGCCGACTTGCGTCAGCGCCGTACCACGCTTGGTGCGGTCAAACAGAGCGACGTCCAGAATGATTTCCAGCTCCCGCATGGTTTTGGACACGGCGGGCTGGGTCACGGACAGGTTGACAGCGGCGCGCCCGACGCTTTGCGTGCGCGCCACTTCTACGAACGTCACAAGATGGCGCAAGCGAATGGCGGGATGGAGCACAATATAACCCTCTGGTTATGAGAGCCGTATGAAACATCATTTTACATCACTAAACAAGGGATATAACTGTTGATAGGCGCAGTTGGGGTCTGGGAGGAGTGATACGCGTATGCCGTTTGTGTCCGTTCACGGAACATCCATTCACTACCGCATCAGCGGGCGGCAGGGTGCGCCGCGTCTGGTGCTTGCCAATTCGCTTGGCTCGGATCTGCGCATATGGGATGAGGTTTGCCAGCATCTTGCGCCGGATTTTGAACTGCTGTGCTACGACAAGCGCGGCCATGGCCTCTCGGATGTGGGAGACACGCCCTATGCTCTGTCCACTCTGGCTGATGATGTGCTGGCGCTGATGGATGCAGAGGATTGGCAGGACGCTGCGCTGATCGGTGTCTCTGTCGGCGGGCTGATTTCGCAGGCGGTATCGGTGACGGCGCCTCAGCGCGTAAGGGGGCTGGTGCTGCTGGACACAGCTGCAAAAATTGGAACAGACGCCAGTTGGTCAGAACGGATCACGGCGATTGAGGACGTCGGGCTACCGGCTATGGCCGATGCCATTGCCAGCCGCTGGTTTTCTCAAGGGTTTGCCGGGCGGTCTCCCGCAGCGTTCCATGGGTGGCGCAACATGCTGGCACGCACCCCGGCTACCGGTTATGTCGCAACCTGCGCCGCGTTGCGGGATGCAGACCTGCGCGAGGCCGTTAAGCACATCCGGGTTCCCACCCTTGTTCTGTGCGGCGCAGAGGACGCGGCGACAACGCCTGCTTTGGTAGAGGATACCGCCAAACGGATTCCCGGCGCTCGCTTTGACGTCATCGCGCAGGCCGCACACATTCCCTTTCTGGAGCAGCCACAGACTGTCGCCGGCTTGATCCGGGCGCATATGAAGGACGTTTATCATGGTTGAAGCCCCTAAGTCTGAACGGTACGAGACCGGAATGGCCGTGCGCCGCTCGGTTCTGGGCAATGCCCATGTGGACCGCGCAACCGCCGATATGACACCGTTTGATGCGGGTTTCCAGCAGTTCATCACCGAGACAGCATGGGGTTCGCTCTGGTCGCGCCCGCATTTTACCAAGCGCGAACGGTCCATCGTCACCATCGCGCTGCTGGCTGCGCTGGGCCAGGATGATGAGGTGGCCATGCATGTGCGCGCCACCCGCAACACCGGCGCGACAGAGGACGATATCGCCGAAGCGCTGATGCATGTGGCGGTCTATGCCGGCGTGCCTGCGGCCAACCATGCCATCAAGATTGCCAAGGCGACATTCCGGCAGCTACGTGAAGCCAAGGAGGGGACACCATGAGCGGCTCTTTCTTCCAGCGAGACCGCACGTGGCATCCGCCCGCACTGACACCAAGTTACAAGACGTCCATTCTGCGGTCGCCGCGCAACGCGCTGCTATCGCTGCCCACCACCCTGTCGGAAGAGACTGGGCCGGTGTTCGGCCATGATATTCTCGGGCCCCTCGACAACGACCTGATCCGCAACTACGCCAAGAACGGCGAGGAGGCTATCGGCCAGCGCATTCTCGTCTATGGCCGCGTGCTGGACGAAGCTGGACGGCCCGTTCCCAATACCCTGGTTGAATTCTGGCAGGCCAATGCCGGTGGGCGCTATCGCCACAAGAAAGAGGGGTATGTGGCCGCCATAGATCCGAATTTCGGCGGTTGTGGACGCTGCATCACCGATGCGGACGGGCGCTACGAGTTTCGCACTGTCAAGCCCGGCGCGTATCCTTGGCCCAATGGCGTCAACGATTGGCGACCGGCCCACATCCATTTCTCCGTGTTCGGCCATGCCTTTGCGCAGCGGCTCATCACCCAGATGTATTTCGAGGGCGACCCGATGATCTGGCAATGTCCCATTGTGTTGACAATTGCCGATCCGGCGGCAGTCGGGCAACTCATCGCCGCTCTGGATCGCCATGCGACAATCCCGATGGACAGTCTGGCCTATAAATTCGACATCGTGCTGCGCGGGCGACGTTCCACGATGTTCGAGAACAAAAGGGAGGGCAACTGATGGTTCAGCAGCTCCACTATCTCAAGGAATCGCCATCGCAAACGGCAGGTCCGTATGTTCACATCGGGCTTAATCCGAACTGGGTGGACATCACAGGGGTCTGGGACAAGGACCTTGGCCTCGCGATCGTCGGCCCGGAAACCAGAGGCGAGCCGATTATTCTGGAAGGGCGCATTACAGATGGTGCGGGCACGCCGGTGCGCGACGCGCTGGTGGAAATCTGGCAGGCCGATGCGGACGGTCTCTACAATTCGCCCTCCGAAACCCGTGGCAAGGCGGACCCCAGTTTTGCAGGCTGGGCACGCCAGCCGGTCAGCGATCAGGATGGGTCATTCCGGTTCGAGACGATCCGTCCCGGGCGTGTTCCCTATCCCGATGGTCGGATGCAAGCCCCGCACATCACGCTCTGGATCGTTGCGCGCGGCATCAATCTGGGCCTGCAGACCCGTGCCTATTTCGGCGATGAAGACGCGGCAAACGCGGCTGACCCGCTGCTGTTGCGCATACCGGAGCCAGAGCGCCGCAAAACCCTGATCGCAACTCGTTCCGAGCGGGACGGCCTGCCGGTGTTTTTTTTCGATATTCGCCTGCAAGGCGAAGGTGAAACTGTTTTTCTCGATATGTGAGACGTCAATAACCATGGCTCAGTTCCAATCTCTTCACGATGCCGTCGCGAACAACCTGTTCGACGGCGATACGGTGGCCTTTGAGGGGTTTACCCATCTCATACCGCATGCCGCTGCCCATGAGGCCATTCGTCAGGGCAAGCGTGACCTGACGCTCATTCGCATGACGCCGGATATGATCTATGACCAAATGATTGGCATGGGGTTGGCGAAGAAGGTCGTTTTTTCCTATGCGGGCAATCCCGGCGTGGGGCTGCTGCGGCGCATGCGCGACGCCATCGAGAATGAATATCCCCGCGCAATTGAAACCGTCGAGCATTCCCATGCGGCCATGGCCAATGCCTATGAGGCCGGGGCGTCCGGTCTGCCCTGCGCGGTGTTTCGCGGTTACAAGGGCGCGGATTTGGCGCGCGTCAATCCGGATATTCGCTCGCTCACTTGCCCATTCACAGGCGAGGAACTGGCGGCAATTCCATCGCACCGCCCCGATGTGACCTTCATCCACGCCCAGAAGGCGGACCGCGAGGGCAATGTGCTGATCGAAGGCATTATTGGCGTTCAGAAAGAGGCGCTTCTCGCCGCCCAACGCGCCGTCGTCACGGTAGAGGAGGTGGTGGACGATCTGCGTGGGTCCCATCCCAATCTCTGCATCGTGCCACACTGGGCCATCACGTCCATCGCGGTGGTGCCGGGTGGCGCGCATCCATCCTACACCCATACTTATTACGCCCGTGACAACGCCGCCTATCTGGAATGGGACAGGATTTCAGCAGACCGCGATCTGTTTGCCCAATGGATGGACGCCAATGTGCTGAAGGCAACGCCTGAAATGTTCGAAACCCGCGTCAAGGATTTGTTAGCATGAGCACCGCTGCCTTCACTCCCAGCGAAATGATGACGATCGCCGCCGCGCGCGCGCTCAAGAATACCGATGTGTGCTTCGTCGGCATTGGCGCACCGTCTGCGGCCTGCAACGTCGCGCGGCTGACCCATGCGCCGGATATCACCCTGATTTATGAAAGCGGCACGATCGCCACCCGGCCCGATGTGTTGCCGCTCTCCATCGGCGATGGTGAACTTTGCGAAACGGCGCTGACCACCGTATCGGTGCCGGAGATGTTTCGCTACTGGTTGCAGGGCGGGCGCATCACCGTGGGCTTTCTGGGGGCAGCGCAACTGGATCGCTTCGGCAATATCAACACGACCGTCATCGGCCCTTATGACAAGCCAAAAGTCCGGCTTCCCGGCGGCGGCGGTGCGCCGGAGATCGCCACATCCTGCCAGGAGATTTTTATTACACTGAAACAGGCCACCCGCTCGATGGTCGACACCATCGATTTCTTCACCTCCTTCGGCCATGGCCGGGGCGGCGAGCATCGCAAGGAGCTTGGCATTACCACCAAGGGGCCAACCTTGCTGGTTACCGATCTGGCTCTGTGGCGGCCTGACCCGGAGACAAAAGAGTTTACCGTGGTTTCTCTCCACCCCGGCGTCACCCGTGCTGCGGTGCAGGAAACCTGCGGCTGGACCGTGCGGTTTTCGCAAACGCTGGAAGAAACCCCGCCGCCCTCCGAGCTTGAAATCTCCACCCTGCGTGATTTGCAGGCTCGCACCGCCGCCGCCCATGGTGGCACAAAAGAAAAGGCAGCGTGATCATGGCAGAGGCATTTATCTGCGCCTATGTGCGCACCCCTATTGGCCGTTTCGGCGGCGCGCTGTCATCGGTCCGGGCGGATGATCTCGGTGCCATTCCGCTGAAGGCGCTGATGGAGACGCAACCCGCGCTGGACTTCGCAGCGGTGGATGATGTTATCTATGGCTGCGCCAATCAGGCAGGCGAAGACAACCGCAATGTGGCGCGCATGTCGCTGCTGTTGGCGGGCCTGCCAGACAGCGTGACCGGCACGACAATCAACCGCCTGTGCGGCTCCGGCATGGATGCGGTGCTGACAGCGGCGCGCGCCATCAAATCCGGTGAACTGGAACTGGTGATTGCGGGCGGGGTCGAATCCATGTCCCGCGCGCCCTTTGTCATGCCAAAGTTTGAAACTGCCTTTTCCCGCCACGCGGAAATCCATGACACCACGATTGGCTGGCGCTTTGTCAACCCGCTGATGAAGGCACAGTATGGCGTGGACTCGATGCCGGAAACCGGGGAGAATGTCGCGGCGGATTTTCAGGTGTCGCGGGACGATCAGGATCGTTTTGCCTTGGCGTCGCAGACGAAAGCCGCCAGCGCACAGCAAAATGGCCGATTGGCACGCGAAATCGTGCCTGTGACCATTCCTCAGCGCAAAGGCGACCCGAAAGTGGTGGACCGCGACGAGCATCCTCGCGCCACAACGCTGGAAGCACTGGCAGGCCTGCCCACACCGTTTCGCAAGGGCGGATCGGTAACGGCGGGCAATGCGTCCGGCGTCAACGATGGGGCGGCAGCTCTGATCATTGCGTCCGAGGCGGCTTGCCGCCGGCACGGGTTGACACCCATTGCCCGTATCCTGGGCGGTGCAACGGCCGGCGTGCCCCCGCGCATCATGGGGTTTGGCCCCGCACCGGCGGGCAAGCGGCTGATGGAACGGCTGGGTTTGACAGTTGCAGACTTTGACCTGTTCGAAATCAATGAAGCATTCGCGTCGCAAAGCTTGGCAACGACGCGTGATCTCGGGCTGGCGGATGACGATGAGCGCGTCAACCCAAATGGCGGCGCCATCGCGCTCGGCCATCCGCTCGGCATGTCCGGCGCACGCATTACCGGCACGGCGGCTTTGGAGCTTGCGCTGACGGGTAAACGCCGATCATTGTCGGCCATGTGCATTGGGGTGGGGCAAGGTATCGCGCTTGCGTTGGAAAGGGTTTGATGTGCCGCTGATCGAGACATTTTCCCGCGACCCCGATATTCGGGCGCTGTTTACGTGCGGGCAGGAAATTACCTCGATCCTTCAGTTCGAGCAGGCGCTGGCGACAGCACAGCGCCAGCTGGATCTCATGCCCGACGCTGCGCATGACCGGATCGAGCAAACGCTGGTAAACTGGGAGCCGCCCGTAGAGTTCATCCGTTTTGCCTTCGCGGAAGATGGGGTGCCCGTGCCCTCGCTGGTGCGGATGCTGCGCGAGGCGGTGGGTGAACCTCATGCCCGCTATGTGCATATGGGGGCAACCAGTCAGGATGCCGTCGATACCGGCCTGATGCTGCGCCTGAAATCCGTACTGGACATTCTTGACGAGCGATTGGGGGCGTTGCTTCAGCGCCTTTACGAACTCTCGCAGCAGTACGGCACAGCACCGCTGATGGCACATACAAGAATGCAAGCCGCACTCCCCTTCACGGTGGCAGACAAGCTGACCACCTGGAGCCAGCCACTGATGCACCATCGCGAGCGTCTGGAACACTTGCGTTCAACACTTCCTATTCAACTCGGCGGCCCCATCGGCACTGGCGATAGTTTTGGCGAAAGCTATCTGCACTTGCGGGTGGTGTTGGCAAAGCTCTTGGGCTTGAGCGATGCTGCACCGTGGCATGGCGACCGCACACCCATTCTGGATATAGCACAGGCTTTCACGCTTCTTGCGGGAACGCTTGGGAAGATCGGGCAGGACATCGCCTTGATGGCGCAAACCGAGGTGGCCACTATACGTTTAAGCGGTGGCGGCAGTTCCTCGGCCATGCCGCACAAGCAAAATCCTGTGGCAGCAGAAGTCATGGTCACACTCGGACGGCTGAATGCAGGGCTGATGGGAACGCTCAGCCAGTCCATGGTGTCCGAAAACGAGCGCTCTGGTGCCGCATGGACTTTGGAATGGATCGTGCTACCCCAGATGGCGGAGGCGGCGGGAGCATCGCTGACGCTGGCAAACGATCTGTTGGCAGGTGCCGGTTTTCATTCTGGCATCTGAACATGGTTAATTCTTCGGCATCCCACTCGGGCGCAGATACTTGCGCAGCGCTGCAATGCGGAAAATGGCATTCGCCGCGCCGTAGCCGCGATACCCTCTGCGCTCGACAATCTCGAAGAAGAAACCCTCTCCATAGGTCGGGCTGTAGAGCTGGAAGAATTCGCCGTGCTCGTCGCGGTCATAAAGAATATTGGTGCGGCGGAGTCGGTCGGCAAGGTCGGCTTCCAGTCCGAATCGCGCTTCCAGATCATCGTAGTAATTGGGTGAAATCGATAGCGGTGTGAAGCCGCGCGCCGAAAGTGCTTCTGCGGTCGCAAAGATATCGTCGGTGCGGAACGCCAGATGCTGGATACCGGAACCAAAGGTTTCCGCAATGAAATGCCCGGCCAGTGTGTTGCGGTTTTCCGCGCCATTCATGGTGATGCGCAGACTGCCTTCGGCATTTTCCACGACCTGACTGCGCACCACGCCGGATGGATCGACAATATCCACCATCGGCGTCTTGTTGGCCTCAAATATCGAGGTGTAGAACAGCAGCCAGGTGAGCAGTTCCTCGTATTTCACTGTCTGGGCCATATGGTCGATGGCGACAAGACCGGCATCGCTGGTGTCTCCGCCCTCCAGCCGCTCGAATTCCATGTCCCAGATGGGACCGAGGTCCGGACCGCGATCCAGAAAATACAGCACGCCCCCACCGACGCCACGTACCGCCGGTACGGCGATTTCGCCCGGCCCCCGCGCTTGTTCGAAGGGCTCGGCACCAAGCGCAACCGCCCGTTCCAGTGCCGCTTTCGCATCATCCACCATCAGACCAGCCGCATAGGCCGATGCGCCGTGGACCAGATAGGACGAATTGGCAAAGCCGCCCTCGTCGGTATTGATAACCAGATTGATATCACCCTGCCGGTACACCACCACATCCTTGGTGCGATGCCGGGAATGTTTGTGGAAGCCGAGGACGTCCAGAAGTGCTTCCAGTTCCGGCGCTTCCGCCTTGCCAATGGCAAATTCTACAAACGCAATGCCGTCTACCTTGCTGCGCGGCGGCATTTCCGGAATGGCAAGCTGCGTCTGCGGTTCCTCGCGCCGCACTTGATCGCCGAGATAGACCAGCGAACGCAGCCCATCCACAGCAATGGCCGAGGGTGAGCCGCCCCGGAATTGATCGTTGAAAATTTCCAGCGACAGGTAGCCGTCATAGCCGGTCGCGGCCACCGCTTTCATGAATTCCGTCACCGGCAAATCGCCTTCGCCGGGCATGTTGCGGAAATGGCGGCTCCAGTACAAGAGGTCCATATCCACCAGCGGCGCATCGGCCAATTGAATGAAGAAGATTTTTTCCTTCGGTATCGACCGGATCGAGTTCACATCAATCTTGCGCGACAGCGTGTGAAAGCTGTCGAGGATCAGCCCAACATTGGGGTGGTCCGCACGGCGAACGATCTCCCACGCATCGCGGTGATCATGGATATGCCGACCCCAGGCCAGCGCCTCATACCCGATGCGCAGGCCGCGTTTTGCTGCACGCTCGCCGAGTTCCCGAAAGTCGTCGGCTGCGCGGTCCAGCCCGCCCAAGGCAACGGGTGAGACGTTGGAGCAGACCAGCACCAGATCAGTGCCCATCTCCTGCATCACGTCGAATTTGCGCTCCGCACGGTCAAAGGTGCGGGTGCGCAACGGCTCCGGCATGCCTTCAAAATCCCGGAAGGGCTGGAACAGTGGAATGTCCAGACCATGGTCGCGCACCATCTGGCCGACAGCGCGAGGGCTTTCATCGAAAATCAGAAAATCATTTTCGAAAATTTCGATGCCGTCGAAACCTGCTTTGGCGATGGCTCCCAGCTTGGTGCGAAAATCACCGCTGATGGACACGGTGGCGATGGATGTCTTCATGGCCGATCTCTCTGGACGGTGGAATTAGGATTGAGTCGAATCTGTTGCCCGCTGGCGGCGGCCCGTTTGACGGCCTCTATCACGCGCAGCGTTTCCAGCCCCTCGCGCGCGCTGCACAGCGGTTGTTCTGTACCGCGAATGACCTGACAGAAATGGCTGATTTGAATGGCAAGCGGGTCTGCAGGAGCAATCGGGATGCGCGATTTCTCAAACGGTTTCTCCCAACTGCGCAAATCAGCGTTGCGCCAGAGTTCGAGCCCCGGCAGGGTCAGCGACGCATGTGTTCCGCCCACAAAAATGGAGGGCTGTTTTTCGTGAGGGTAGGCCGGGTTTTCGCCCGATGTCATTTCCCAGCTCCATGGCGCAACCACGGTGTCGCACACCGAAACGGTGGCCAGAGTGCCGCTTGCAAACTCCAGAAGGATAACCGAGGTATCCTCAACCTCATATCCCCGAATTTTATGGGATTCCCGCGCTTGCACAGCAATGATATCGCCAAACAGGAAGCGCAAGTTGTCGATGTCGTGAATGAGGTTCAAAAAAACGGGACCTGCGCCGGGCTGCGTGCGCCACGCGACATTGAAATAATCATCCGGTTTGAACAACCAGAACATCGCATGGATAACAGAGACGCGGCCAAGCTGGCCGCTGTCGATTATCTCCTTGGCCCTGCGTAACAACGGATTGTGGCGGCGATGGTGGCCGATCAGAATGGGAACATGTGCGGCCTCACCCGCCTGAACCAGCCGCTCGGCGCTTTCGATATCATCCGCAACAGGCTTTTCAATCAAGGCTGGCAGTCCGGCGGAAATCGCTTCCAGTCCGTGGGCCATATGCAACTGGTTGGGCGTCGCGATAATGACGCCGTCCGGCGCGTCATTGGCGGTCATGTCCGTCAGTTGAGCAAACCACCGCACACCCAGTTCGTCGGCAAGCGCTCTGGCAGCGTCGCTGGGGTCGACGATAGCGGCGAGCGCCGTTTCTGGCTCGGCCAGGACATGCTGAATGTGCCGCTTGCCGATCAGCCCGGCACCAACAATAGCAAGCCTGAGTTTGGAAGCCATGTGCGTTCTAGCCTGATTGTAAGAGAGTGGCGATACGGTGGAAACGAATGTCATGACCGAGTTCGGTGGCCAGTTCCCGGCATTCCGCTTCGATGTCCGCCAGCGTTTCATGGCCGTAAAGTTGTGGGTGGCGCTTGCCGAGATGGTTGAGGTTGGGGCCGTTCAGAACGTAGATCATCCGGCTCACATCACCCTTGTTTTGGCTGGGTCAGTTCGGCAAAATGGGCCGTCATACGCTCTGCATCCGGCTCAATGCCGGTAAACAGCTTGAACGCGCCAGCCGCCTGAAACACCGTCATGCCACCACCGGGAAGAACCCGGCAGCCCCGCTTTTGGGCCAGCGCGAGCAACTCCGTCACCAGCGGCATATAAACGATATCGGCAACCCAGTTGCGTTGCTCCAGCCATTCCTGCGCGATGGGAAGGCCCGGATGGCTCAACATGCCGGTGGGGGAGGCGTGGATCAGTCCATCGCCATCTTTCAGTGCCCTGCCCACGTCTTCCACGGCGGACGCTCGATCTTCGCCAAAACGCGCATTCAATTGCTGCGCCAAAAGTTGGGCGCGGTTCGCGTCGCGGTCGAAAATAGAAAGATGTTCGATGTCGAGCTTCATGGCCGCATGGGCCACAGCAACCCCTGCACCCCCGGCACCCAGCAACACCGCATGACGGCGCGGCACATCAGCCAGCCCACGCCGGAAGCTTTCATAAAAACCATACCAGTCGGTATTGTGACCAATGCGTCGCCCGCCATCAAAGACGACAGTGTTGACGGCGCCCAGCATCCGCGCATCGTCGGAGAGGTCGTCGAGATGCGCGATGACGGCCTGCTTGCACGGGTGGGTGATATTGCTGCCCGCAAACCCAGCCGCTTCTTCTTCAGCCAGCAGCGCAGGCAGGTCGGAAACGGTTAAATTGCGCTCCGCCATATCCAGCAGAACATATCGGTAATTCAACCCCTGGCATGCGCCTTCACGCTCATGCAAAGCCGGTGTTTTCGACAATTGGATATCGGCACCAATCAGGCCGACTTGAACCATGCGTGTCACAATCGTGCTTTCACCTTGATGTCGCATCAGTGATGCGCCAGAATTTCACCCAGAAACGCCTGTGTGCGCGGATGCTGCGGCGCGGTAAAAAATACCTCCGGCGTTGCCTCCTCAATGATTTCGCCAGACGCCATGAAGATGACGCGGTCTGCCACCTGCCGGGCAAAGCCCATCTCGTGCGTGACGCAGATCATGGTCATACCGTCCACAGCCAGAGCGATCATGGTATCCAGCACCTCTTTCACCATTTCCGGGTCAAGCGCGCTGGTTGGCTCGTCAAACAGCATCACATTCGGCTCCATGCACAGCGCGCGGGCAATGGCCACACGTTGCTGCTGGCCGCCGGACAGTTGTGCCGGGTATTTCTCCGCCTGATCCAGAATGCGCACACGTTCCAGATATTTGCGGGCGATGCGTTCGGCATCTGGTTTTGATGCGCCGCGCACCCGCATGGGTGCGAGCGTACAGTTTTCCAGCACGGTCATGTGTGGAAACAGGTTGAAGCTTTGAAACACCATGCCCACCTCGCGGCGCACGGCATCGATGGAGGTGCTGTTGTTATCCAGCGTCGTGCCATCCACGGTGATCGTGCCCGACTGGATGGACTCCAGCGCATTGATACAGCGGATCAGCGTGGATTTGCCCGAACCCGACGGCCCGCAAAGAACGATTTTCTCGCCTTTGCGAACCGACAGGTTGATGGCTTTGAGAGCGTGGAACGCGCCGTACCATTTCTCGACCTTGGTCAGTGAGATCAGCGGCGTATCAGTCTGTATCGAAGTCAGCACGGCAACCACTCTCCCGATCGATCAGTTAACGGTAAAGGGAACGCCCGGCAGCGAATCCGGGAATGTCGGCAGGTCAATTGCCATCCATTTGCGCGTGACCGCTGCCAGTTCACCGTTCTGCTTGATCTTGTCGATGAAAGCATTGGCGGCTTCGTTGAGGTCCTTTTCACCCAGCCGTGTGCCAGCGCCGTTATAGGCGTTGAGAAAATCGATCTTGACCTCGTAGGTGCCGGGGCTCGCCGCATCCAGACGCTTCATGTAGAAGCGGTTGCCGCCCACAGCCCTTACCTGTCCCGACAGCAACGCCTGAATGGTGGCGGCATCGTCATCAAAGCGGCGAACGGTGGCCAGAGACCCGACGGCCTCGGTGACGGCCTTGTCCTGTGCGCTGGATTTCGGCACGCCAATTTCCCAGCCGGAGACATCCGCAGCTACTTTTGCCGTGTCAGCTTTCGCGCCGTAGAGCGACAAAGTGTTGGCAGCATAGGGCTTGCTATACTGAATTGATTTTGCCCGCTCCGGCGTCATGGCCATGGTGGCAAACAGAATATCGACCTTGCCGGTTGTCAGCGCCGGAATGCGATTGGCGACAGCCAGCGGCTGAAACTCAACCTCCACACCCAGTTCCTTGCCGAACAGGTGCGCCACATCGGCATCAAACCCGTCCTGCACACCACTGGAGTTGACAAAGCCCCAAGGCGCATTGTCGCCCTGAATGCCGACGATAATTTTGCCGCGATCCTTGATTTCCTGCAGTGTGGCGGCGTTCGCCATGGGGGCAAATGCACCGGCAAGCAGCAGGGCGGCGGCTGTCATCAGGCTACGGCGTTTCAAGTTAAACATGGTTTCCTCCTCAAATTATGGATTTTAACGTGCGGCTTTCGCCATTCTGCTTTCAAGGCGCGCTCCCAGACGCGACAAGGGCCAACAGAGAGCAAAGTAGATGAGACCGACGATGGTGAACACCAGCAGCGGGCGATAGGTCTGGTTGGAAATGATCTGGCCTGCGCGCGCCAGTTCGATAAAGCCGACGATAGCGGCAAGCGAAGTGCCTTTGATCAGCTGCACCAGAAAGCCGATGGTCGCGGGCAGGGAAATCTTCAGCGCTTGCGGCAGAATAATGTCTTTCATGCGCGACACGTAGTGCAGACCAAGCGCATTGGCGGCCTCGGTCTGACCCTTCGGAACAGCCTCAATGGAGCCGCGCCAGATTTCCCCCAGAAATGCGCTGGCGTGAAGCGTGAAGGCAATGGCCACCGCCACCCAGGCCGGAATGCTAAGGCCAAACAGCGCAACGCCGTAATAGACAACGAAAAGCTGCATCAACAGGGGCGTGCCTTGAAACACCCAGATGTAACCCGCCGTCAGCGTCCGGCTCCATTTGCGTTTTGCTGTGCGGGCCAATGCAATGAGAATTCCGAACACGCCGCCGCCGACAAAGCCGATGGCTGCCAGAGCAACAGTCCATTTCAGGCCCTGCATTAGAAACAGCATTTCATTCGCGCCGATGGGAATCATACGTGCCTCCTTAGCGTGTGGGGTAACTGAAAAAGTGCCGGGAGATCAGCGCAAACAAACCCATCATGATGGACGAGATGAACAGGTACATGATCGTAATCGTAAAGTAGACCTCGAAGCTGCGGAACGTATCGGACTCAATCATCTGCGCGACCGAGGTCAGCTCATAGGCCGCAATCGATGTGCAGACCGCCGTGGTCAGCGTAAGCATGATGAACTGGCTGACAAGAGAGGGATAAATGGTGCGAATGGCTGGCTTCAGCACGATGAGCCGAAACACCTGAAACTTGTGCAAGCCCAATGCCAGCCCTGCCTCCACCTGACCTTTGGAAATGCTTTCAACCCCGCCGCGGATAATCTCGATGGCGTAAGCGCCGCCGTTGACTGCCAGCGCAATGATGGCTGTGACGGTCGGGTTAAGGCGAATGCCCATCATCGGCAGGGCGAAAAAGATAAAGAAAATCTGCACAAGAAACGGTGTGTTCCGCACCACCTCGACAAAGGCGATGACTGCGCCGCGCATCAGCCTGTACTTTGAGCTCCGTGCTGCAACCCCCAGCACACCTATGATCAGCGCCAGAGAAATACCGGCTATTGCCAAGCCGAGGGTGCTGGCTGCGCCGAGCAACAGCTCGGGCATCTTCTCGAAGACGACGCCGAAATCAAAGACGTAATTCATGACCAGGTTCTCCTCCCTTGATCATTTCTGCAACCAACCGGTGTGGACAGTGTTGCCACCAATCCTATCAAAGATCAATATATGAATGCAATAATATATGATATTTTTGAAAACCTATGACATTTTGTAGCGATGGCATAGTATGCTATCAGTCTGGAGGCTGGCGAACGGGGGACCTATGGAGGAATTGAAAAACGAAACGATCGGGGACAGTGTCTACCGGCGCATTCGGGCCGATATTATTTTCGGTCGTCTGAAGCCGGGGCAGAAGCTGAAGCTGGATCGGCTGAAAGAAGGCTATGCCACCAGTGTCAGCACACTACGGGAAATTCTTAATCGGCTGGCGTCCGAGGGTCTGGTGATTGCGGAAGGACAGCGGGGCTTTGAAGTCTCGCCGATGTCGGAAGCCGATCTCAGGGAGATTGCCGCGATGCGCCTGTTGCTGGAAACCCATGCGCTGGAGCAATCATTTTCCGACGGGGATATCGAATGGGAGGGGCGGCTGGTGTCTGCACACCATAAGCTGGCCACCATGGAACGCCGCATGGAAACCGGCGACACCAGCGGGTCTGAAACGTGGAAGCAGTATGACTGGGAATTCCATCAGGCACTGATTTCAGCCTGCGGCTCCCGTCTGCTCATGGATATGCATGCGACCATCTTCGACAAGTACCTGCGCTATCAGGTCATGACCTTGTCCTATCGCGGCAGCATTGCCGCCAAAGAGCATCAGGCTCTTCTGGATGCCGCGTTGAAGCGGGACGCCAAAACCGCCGTGAAAATTCTGAATGTTCATATCACGGCAGGCGTTGAGCATGCACTGGCTTCACAGGAACTGTGACGTGAAACGGCGCTAGACGCGGTCGGCCTCTGGCGTTGCAACCAGCTTTGCAGCGGCTGCGTTGGCTGCGCGAAGGGCAGGCTCCATGTCGGACCCCCGTGCGAGTTCAGCGGCCAGGACACCGATGAACTCATCGCCCGCGCCGTGCGTGCTTTCCACCGTGATCCTGATCGGTTCGACAACCAGTTCGCGGCCAGACTGGCTGGCATAGGCCACGCCTGCGCCACCGGCAGTTACCACGGCTTCCGGGTAGATGCGGGCCAGCAGACGGGCGGCGTGAAGGGCTCCCTCCAAAGTTTCCACAACGGGTGTTTGTGCCAGCATTTCGGCCTCGACAGCGTTCACCACGATAATATCGACGGTCTGGGTCAGCGTATCCGACAGGGGCCGGGCAGGGGCGGCATTCAGCAGAACGCGGCCCCCGGCATTGTGAACAGCTTTTGCAACGGACACATTGGCTTCGTCAGGAACCTCGCTTTGCAACACGAGGATCGATGTGCGAGTGAGCAGTTCGGACGCTGCGGCCACGTCCGCATCGCCCAGTGTCAGATTGCTGCCTGACACGATGACAGCGCCGTAGTCACCCTCTGAATCGAAAATCGCAACGCTCATTCCGGTTGAAAGCTTCGAATCCCGGCGCACGTAACGGTGGTCGACCCCTCGCTCGGCAAGATTGGCAAGAAGCGCCTGGCCGAAATCATCCGCAGCAACTGCCCCGATCATGGCAGTTTCAACGCCAGTTCGCGCTGCCGACACGGCCTGATTGCCGCCTTTGCCGCCACATTTGGGGTGCCATGCAGTGCCGGTTACTGTCTCGCCCTTGCGCGGACGGCCCGGTCCCATCACGATGATATCGTAGTGCAGGCTGCCGAAAACGGTAACGACGGGCGAAGATGTCATAGAAGGCGATCTTTTCGTTTGGAGGTGACAGCGGACATCGTGCGGTCCAGATTGCGCTCTGCGGCTTGATAGTCGCGCTGCGCTACGGCGACGAAAACGGCGTCCAGAATGTTGAGTTGGGCGATACGCGCAGCGGCGTTTTCCCCCATCAGCGGTGATCCCTGTGCTGTGGAACAGAGCACGACATCGGCCGATTGCGCGAGAGCGGAGGAATTATAGTTGGTGATGGCAATGGTGCGCGCGCCGTTGCGCCGCGCAAGCTGCAGCGCCTCAATGACGGCAATCGTGTTGCCCGAATGGGAAAAACCGATGGCAACGTCGTTTTCATTCAGCAGCGAGGCCGACATCAGCATCATATGCGAATCATCGAAGACGCTGGCGCGCACGCCGATGCGCAGAAACTTGTGGGCCACATCCCGCGCAATCTGCGCCGATCCCCCTACGCCGTAGAAATCCCGATGCGATGCGCGGTGAAGCATATCGGCGGCACGGTCAAACGCCTGCATGTCGAGAATGGACAGCGTTTCTTCCAGCGCGTTGATGGAGGTGCGAAAAACCTTCTGCACGATCTCCGAGGAGGTGTCGTCAACCGACAGTTCCTGATGCATTTCAGCGGTCGGTTGCCGGTTGTACCGGCTGACGGCGGTGCGAAAATCGCGATAGCCGGAAAAACCGAGCTTCTTGGTGATCTTCACCACCATGGCTTCCGACACGCCGGCATCTTCGGCAATGGACTTCAGCGATGTGTCGTCGCCGAAGTCCCGCAAGGCAAAAACCGTGTCCACCACCTTTGCCTCCAGCGGCGTCAGCAGCGGCATCATCATGCGGATGCGTGGACCAACTGCCGTCATGTCGAAGCTATCAGAATTCATTCCCGTCCCCGTGTTGCGCGATCGATCATCATCGCAACGAGGATTATAAGGCCAGTCGCCAGAAGTTGATAGAAGGCCTGCACGTTCATCAGCGTCAGCCCGTTGCGCATGGCACCCAGAATGATAGCGCCCAGAATGGTGCCGAGAATGCTGCCCTTGCCGCCCATCAGCGACGCGCCGCCAATGGCTGCCGCCGCAATAGCATCCAGTTCCCAGAGATTGCCAAGGATCGGCTCCGCTGCACCCAAACGACCAATGAGAATGAGGGAGGCCAGTGCCGCCAGCCCGCCGGAGATGACGTATGCCGTAATCTTGGTGCGGGCGATGGGAACGCCAGCGACGTATGCAGCTTCCTCATTGCCGCCAACAGCCAGCAGATATTCGCCAATCGGTGTCTTCTTCAACAGAACCCAGGCGGCAATAGCGACAATGGCAACAATGATGACGGGTGTGGGGATGCCCAGCACATTGCCATTGAACAGCGACCGGAAGGCCGGCGGAATGCCCAGAACCGGATTACCACCGGTATAGATCAGCGCCAATGCACGGTAGGTGCTAAGCGTGCCGAGGGTCACGATAAACGGTTGCAGCCCCACATAGGCGACCAGAACACCATTGATGAAACCGCAGAGAATACCGATGCCCAAGCCGGCAAGAATGGCGAGCGGAACTGGCGTGCCCGACAGAAGGAGGGTCGCGGTTATAACGGCGGAAATTGCCGCCGTCGGGCCGACCGACAGGTCAATGCCGCCTGAGATAATCACCAGCGTCATGCCGAGAGCAAGGCAGGCATTGATGCTGGATTGTTGCAGAATGTTGATGAGGTTGCGCTCGGACAGGAAGCCCGGAACGAGGCTTGCGAACACGGCCATGATGACGACGAGACCGATCAGGGTTCCCGCATCGCGCAGTGAAAAGTTGAACCGGCTGGATTTCGATGCAGCTTCGGGTGCGCCAGCCGCAGTGGAGTTGCTCATGGTGGTGTCCTTTTTAGCTGACGCTTTGGATGTGTGTTGCGCCGGGTGCTGCTTCTGCGCTGGCACCGGGTATCGCATGGGCGACGATGGCGCTTTCAGAAAGGTCTTCGCGCCCCAGTTCAGCGGCGATCCGCCCATCCCGCATCACCAGAACGCGGTCTGACAGACGGATGACCTCCGGCAATTCGGAGGACACGACCACGATGGAATGGCCATCGGCGGCCAATGCCTCAATCAGATGGTAAATTTCAGCCTTGGCACCGACATCAATGCCACGTGTCGGCTCATCGAACAGCAGTATTTGCGAGCGACTGGCCAACCAGCGGGCAATGATTGCCTTTTGCTGATTGCCACCACTGAACAGGCGTATGGGGCGATCCAGTTGGAAAGGGCGAAGATTGACCCGTTTCAGAAGGTCCTGAGCGGTGCGGCGCAGCTTGCCCTTCTGGATCATCCCGGCTTTTGAAAAGCTTTCCAGCGAAGCCAAGGCCATGTTGTTGGTGACCGAGCGCGCCGGAATGATGCCATCGCGCTTGCGCTCTTCCGGCACAAGGCCGATGCCAGCGGAAATGGCGTCGCGCGGGCTCGATAGCGTTACCGTCTTGCCGTCGATCTCAATGCTGCCAGCCGAGGAGCGATCCACACCGGCCAGAAGGCGCAGCAATTCGGTGCGGCCGGAGCCAACAAGACCGGCAATGCCCAACACCTCGCCCTTGTGCAGGCGGAAGGACGTATCACGTATCTTGGCAGTGGATGCGAGGTTGCGTGCTTCCAGTTTCACCACGGATGTGGCGTGGGACACGTGGGTTTCCTGCATCAGTTCGCGGCCCACCATCATGGTGATAACGTCCTGCGGGGAGGTTGTCTTCATATCGACAACGCCCACCAGCCTGCCATCGCGCATGACGCTGGAACGCTGGCAGATGCGGAACACCTCATCCATCTTGTGGGACACGTAGATGATGGATACGCCGCTGGCTGCCAGTTGCGCAATCACCTCGGCCAGCCGTTCGAACTCGCTCGGCGTCAGGCTCGATGTCGGCTCGTCCATGGCAATGATCTTGGCGCGATCGAGAAGCGCACGGCCGATTTCCACGATCTGACGTTGTGCCACTTTCAGCGTCGAAATCGGAGCCGAGGGATCAATGGTGGGATCGATCAGCGACAGGGCCTCCGCCGCGCGGCGCTCCTGCTCCCGGCGCGATACAAACAGCCCGCCCACTTTGGTCAGCGGATGGCCGAGAAACATGTTTTGCGCCACGGTTAGATGTGGCACCTGATGCAATTCCTGATGGATCATCGCAATGCCTGCCGCGCGCGCGTCCAGCGGCTTGCGGAAGGAGACCGGCGTTCCATCAACCGAAACCGAACCGCTGGTGGGGCGAAATACACCCGACAAAATTCGCAGCAATGTGGATTTGCCAGCGCCGTTTTCACCCAGCAGCCCGTGAATTTCGCCGGGCGCAACAGTGAATGAAACATCCGAAAGCGCACGCACACTGGTGAACGACTTGGAAATGGTATCGAATTGCAGTCGCGGGGTCTGTGTCATGGCGTTGCCACCTCCTCGTGTCCAAAAGGTCCCGGCCTTTTTTACCAAGGGCCGGGACCTGATTTTTGGGCGTGCAGGCTTACTGAGCCTTGGCAGCATCTTCCAGAAGCACGGCGCGCAGGTCCACAGTCTCACCCTGATACCGCGCAACATTGTCCTTTGTGATCAACGCCTGCGGGGTTGCAACAACGCGGGGCACCTTCTGACCCGCGACAAGGCGCAGTGCCGTTTCCATCGCGATTTCGCCGGTCAGCACAGCGAAGCTGTCAACTGTACCTGTCAGTTCGCCCGCCTTGATGGATGCATAGGCGTCCGAGATACCATCAGTGCCGAAAACGGCAACCTTGTCCTGAAGACCTGCAGCCTTGACGGCTTCGACAATGCCCAGCGCCATGCCGTCATTGTTGGCATAAAAGCCGATCAGATCAGGGTGCTGCTGCAGGATGTTCGTTGCGGCGTCATACGATGTCTGGCGGTCCCAGTTGCCGGGAACGCTGGCAACGATTTCAAACTTGCCATTGTCGCTGATGGTTGATTTGAAACCATCGGTGCGCTGCACCGCCGCATAAACGCCGGCCTGACCTTCCACGATGGCAACCTTGCCGCCTTGCGGGCGGTTCTCAATGAACCATTTGGCGACGCGTACACCGTTGTCGCGCTGCACGTTGCCGACATAATGCTCCGCCTGCGGAATAACCGCATCGTTGACGTTAACGACGGGAACGTTGGCAGCCTTGGCCTGCTCGATCACGGGCTGGAGGTTGGCATCCGTCTGCGGAGACACCAGCAGTACGTTGTAGCCCTGCGTGATCATGCCTTCCGCAATCGTCAACTGGCCAAGCTGGTCGCCTTCGCTCTGCGCGGCCTGATAGGCAACATCAACATTCACGGTATCGCCAAATTTCTTGTAGCCTTCACCCAGCGAACGCCAGTACTCATTGGTCAGCGTCTTGGAAACGGCACCGGCCTTGGTGCCTTCCGGCAGCTTTGGCAGTGCGCCCAGCTTGCTTTCCAGATCGGACCAATTCATGCGGTCCTGTTCCGTATCGGAATTCAGCGGTGCCAGATCCTGCGCGATGGCTGCGCTGAACAGGAATGTTGCGGCCAGTCCGGCGGCAACCGTGGTCTTCAAAAACGTTTTCATGCAGTCCTCCCAGAGAGTAGATGGACGTGCCTCCGGGCACGCCCTTGGAAAAGTATTTGGCCTCACGCGCCCAGCATCAGTTCCTGAATAACCGCCTGTGCGGAAACGGCGTCCTGACGATCAATCGCACCGGACAGGCGATTGTCTTTCTCGATGCGGTCCACAACGTTCAGCATCCGCTTTACGGTCTGGATGTTGACTTCACATTCATGAACCGGATCAAGACCCGTCATGTCGGGGAATGTGTCGAAATAGATGGCCCCGTCGTAGCCGTCCTTGCGGATCTGACGTAGCAACTCAATCGTCTGCTGTGTGTGCACTGCACCCACCATCAGGCCATCATCGCGCTTGGCGTAGCCATCGTTGAGGTGCACGCCCAGTACGCGGCTGTAGCGGGCGATCAGGGCTGCGGCGAATGCAGGCTGTTCATCGGCATAGAGAACATGGGCAAAATCAAGTGTTACGCCGAGGTTCGGCATATTGACATCCTTGATCGCCAGAAGCGTTGTCGCGCAATCGGGCATCAGGCTGTAGGAGCGGGGCTCGTTCGGCTTGTATTCAATGCTGATCAGGCAATCGGCATCGTGTTCGCAAACTTCACGAATTCCGTCAATTTCGTGTTGCCACAGCGTGGCATAGTCGGCCTGAAAGGCGTAATCGAAACCGTCCTGCCCAAGCCAGATGGTCATAAGATTGCTGCCGGCTGCACGCGCGGCATCAATGCCTTTTTTCGTCAGGTCAATCGCTTCGCGACGGACCGCCGGATCGGGGTTGGTGAATGCGCCGATCTTGAAGGCCGGATTTGTGTAGTAGCGCATGGCAAAGCCGTTGATTGCCAGCCCCAGGTCACCGATTTTGCGCGCCAGTTCCCGTGGGTCTTCCGATACATGGTCGGGATAGTTGAGGTCCAGATCCGTGAGGCCCTCAACCTTGGCGGCACGCGCCACCATCTGCGCCACGCTGGGCTTGCCAGACAGGTCTGGCCACTCGGCCTGTGGCCGGGACGCGAAAGAGTTGAGGCGGGTGGCGAATTTTAAATTGGTCACGGAACTACGCTCACTTCGTTTGTCTTGTTCATAACTTCACACAACTTATTTATTTTGTAAAGTGCCTGTTTTGTGTGCCCTGTGAACAATTTCTAGACGCCTCAGGCGGAGACGACGGGTTTGCAAAGCTTTCGTTTTGGCCGT
This sequence comes from Rhizobium sp. CFBP 8762, assembly GCF_014841565.1. Lineage (GTDB taxonomy): Bacteria > Pseudomonadota > Alphaproteobacteria > Rhizobiales > Rhizobiaceae > CFBP-8762. The sequence goes on along the minus strand of NZ_JACYUD010000002.1, from coordinate 386,762 downwards.
AGATATCGTGGAAACGAAAGCGGAGGGCACTGTGCTTCTTTCATCTCGCCAAACGGAAATTGTGGACCTCGCCCGCCAGCAGGGCCGCGTACTGGTGGATGATCTGGCGGCGCGTTTTTCGGTCTCGCCGCAGACCATTCGCAAAGACCTTAACGATCTCTGCGATGCCCATACGCTCAATCGCATCCACGGCGGGGCCGTCTTTCCCAGCAGCAACGAGAATGTTCAGTATGACGCGCGGCGATTGATTGCGGCCGCTGAAAAGCAGGCCATCGGGCGGGCTGCCGCCGGGTTGATCCCCAACAATGTGTCACTCTTCATCAATATCGGCACTACAACGGAAGCGGTGGGGGACGCTCTGGTGGACCACAAGACGTTGATGGTTATCACAAACAATATCAACGTTGCCAATCGCTTGCGGGTCTACCCGACGATTGAGGTGGTGATTGCTGGGGGTGTCGTTCGCGGTTCGGACGGGGGAATCGTGGGTGAGGCGGCGGTCGATTTCATTCGGCAGTTCAAGGTTGATTTTGCCATCATTGGCGTCTCTGCCATTGATGAGGATGGCGCGTTGCTTGACTATGATTTTCGCGAGGTGAAGGTCGCGCAGGCCATTATCGCCAATGCGCGGCACGTCATTCTGGTTTCGGACTCATCCAAGTTTGACCGCGCAGCGCCGGTGCGCATCGGCCACATCTCGCAGGTCGATACCTTCATCACCGATACATGTCCGTCGGCTAAGGTCCGGTCAATCTGTACGGAGCAAGCGGTGGAGTTGATCGAGACCGGTCGCTCAACGCCCGAATAGACATCATCAAACTTTCGTTTGACATTCGTTTTGATTTCGTTTCACATGCGACGGTAGAGCGATACGAAGGTGAGGGCGGCAGTGTCGGGTGAAAGCGTGTTCGACGTGTTTGTGATCGGCGGCGGTATCAACGGCTGCGGTATCGCACGGGATGCTGTCGGTCGCGGCTACTCCGTCGCGCTGGCGGAGATGAAGGATTTTGCGTCCGGGACATCGTCGGCCGCGACCAAACTCATTCACGGCGGGCTTCGTTACCTTGAGCATCACGAATTTCGGCTGGTACGGGAATCGTTGATGGAGCGCGAGGTGCTGTGGGCTATGGCCCCGCACATCATCTGGCCCATGCGGTTTGTGCTGCCGTACCAGAAGGGTGGTGTGCGTCCGGCATGGCTCATTCGCCTTGGCCTGTTTCTGTATGATCATATTGGCGGGCGCAAGCGCCTGCCTGCCACACGCACGCTGGATTTGCGGCGTGACCCGGCAGGCAAGCCGCTGAAACCCATGTTCGACAAAGCCTTTGAATATTCCGATGGCTGGGTGGATGACGCCCGCATGGTGGTGCTGAACGCCCGTGACGCGGCTGACCGGGGTGCGCTCATTCGCAATCGCAGCCGCGTGGCCTCTGCGCGGCGCGAAGACGGGCTGTGGTCTGTCGATGTGCAGGACATGGCAGGCGGACCCGTCCGCACCTACAAGGCGCGGATGCTGGTGAATGCCGCAGGGCCATGGGTGGATCAGGTGCTGTCCAACACCTTCGGGCGCAATCAGGTGCACAATGTGCGGCTGGTGCAGGGCAGCCATATCGTCGTGCGGCGCAAATTTGATGATCCGCGGGCTTACTTCTTCCAGAACCCGGATGGCCGCATCATCTTCGCCATTCCCTACGAAGATGATTTTACGCTGATCGGCACGACCGACCGCGACTATAACGGAGATCCGCGCACCATCGGCATCACGGCTGAGGAGACCGAGTATCTCTGCAATGCCGCCAGCGAATATTTTGCCGAGCCTGTGCGCCCTGAAGATATTGTCTGGACCTATTCCGGCGTGCGTCCCTTGTTTGACGATGGCGCGACGAAGGCGCAGGAGGCCACGCGCGATTACGTGCTGAAGCTGGAAGACGTTGAGGGCAAAACGCCACTGTTGAACGTGTTTGGCGGCAAACTGACCACCTATCGCCGCCTTGGCGAACATGCGCTGGAAAAGATCGGCGAGGCCATCGGCGTCAAGGGTGCGCCATGGACGGCGACGAGTTCGCTGCCGGGTGGCAATTTTGCCATGACGGGGCAGGCGGACGAGGCCAAGAGGTTGCGGGTGCAATACCCCTTTGTGACGGATCGCCATGCGCGGCGACTCGTGCGATCATATGGCACGCGGGCGCAGGATATGCTGGGGCAGGCGACATCGCTTGAGGGTCTCGGGCGGCATTTTGGCTGGGACTTATATGAGGCCGAAGTCCGGTTTTTGATGGAGACCGAATGGGCAGCCACGGCTGAGGACGTGCTGTGGCGGCGCACCAAACTGGGATTGCGATTATCGGCTGAGGAGGCCGCTGATCTGGAACATTACATGCGGGAGGCCCTGTTGCACGCCGCTTGAGGAGGCAACGGGAAGAATAGCAAAGGCTCTGGGAGGAGACCGCGTGCTGGAATTGAAAAACATAACCAAGATGGTGGGCGCGGATACGCATATCCATGCCACCAACCTGGTGCTCCAGCGGGGCACATTGAATGTGCTGCTGGGGCCGACATTGTCGGGCAAAACATCGCTGATGCGCCTGATGGCCGGGCTGGACAAGCCAACCACCGGCTCCCTGCATTTCGATGGAAAAGACGTAACCGGCGTGCGCGTGCAGGACCGCAGCGTGGCAATGGTCTACCAGCAGTTCATCAACTATCCCGCCATGACGGTGTATGAAAATATCGCCTCGCCTATGCGTATTGCGGGGAAAGATGCGCAGACGATTGACCGCGAGGTGAAAAAGGCCGCCGAACTCATGCGGCTCACGCCTTATTTGGATCGTACCCCGCTCAATCTTTCCGGTGGGCAGCAGCAGCGCACCGCACTGGCGCGCGCCATCGTCAAGAATGCAAGCTTGATCTTGCTCGATGAACCGCTCGCCAACCTCGATTATAAATTGCGCGAGGAACTGCGCGAAGAACTGCCGAAACTGTTTGTCAAAAGCGGCTCCATCTTCGTTTACGCCACCACGGAGCCTGCCGAGGCACTGATGCTGGGCGGCAATACGGCCACCATGAGCGAGGGGCGCATCACCCAATTCGGCCCGACCATCGATGTTTACCGCAAGCCTGCCGATCTGGTCTCCGCCCGCACCTTTGCCGATCCGCCGCTGAACACGCTGATGGTGGTTAAAGCCAATGGCAGTTTTGAAAAGGATGGCGCGCGCTTGATGGTTGTGCCTCCGCATCTGGCTGATATCGCCGATGGGCCGGTGACGATTGCATTTCAGCCGCATCATCTCTCGCTGGCGTCGCGTGGTACGGGCTTGGCGCCTCTAAAGGCACGGGTGATTATCTCGGAAATTGCCGGGTCGGAAAGCTTTATCCATGTCGAGGCGGCGGGTACGCGCTGGGTCATGCTGGAGCACGGCATTCACGATATGGAGCCGGGGCAATCGGTGGATGTGTTTATCGACACGCGGCACCTGATGGCCTTTGGCGCCGATGGCCGGTCGCTCGGCGGCGTTGCCGCCTTGGCGGCGTGAGGGAGACGACCATGGCACGCATTACGCTCGATCATATCCGCCACGCCTACGGCCCCAACCCGAAAACCGCCGCTGATTATTCGCTGAAAGAGGTGGATCAGGACTGGGCGGATGGCAGCGCCTATGCGCTGCTCGGGCCATCCGGCTGTGGCAAGACCACGCTGCTCAATATCATTTCCGGCCTGCTGGCTCCGTCCGAAGGGCGTTTGTTGTTTGATGGCAAGGACGTGACCAATTTGTCCACGCAGGCCCGCAACATTGCACAGGTGTTTCAGTTTCCCGTTATCTACGACACGATGACGGTCTATGACAATCTGGCGTTTCCGCTGCGCAATCGCGGTGTGGCGGAGGCCGATGTGGACCGCCGTGTGCGCGAAATTCTGGATATGATCGGCCTGTCCGACCGCGCCAAGCGCCGTGCGCGGGGGCTGACGGCAGACCAGAAACAGAAAATTTCGCTGGGACGTGGCCTTGTGCGATCCGACGTCAGCGCCATCCTGTTCGATGAGCCGCTGACGGTGATCGATCCGCATATGAAATGGGTGCTGCGCTCGCAGTTGAAGCAACTGCAAAAGCAGTTCGGCTTCACCATGGTCTATGTCACCCATGACCAAACGGAGGCGCTGACCTTTGCCGAAAAAGTCGTGGTGATGTATGAGGGCGAAGTGGTGCAGGTTGGCACACCCGCCGAACTGTTTGAGACGCCCAAACACACCTTTGTCGGCTACTTCATCGGCTCACCGGGCATGAATGTGCTGCCCGCAAAAATCTCCGGCACGACCGCCAATATTGGCGGGCAAACGGTGCCGCTCGGTTTTGCGCCGCAGGTTGCCGGTGGGGAGCACATTGAACTTGGCATTCGTCCGGAATTTGTGAAGCTTGGGCGCGAGGGCATGCCGGTGTCTATTTCCAAGGTGGAAGACATCGGGCGGCACCGCATTGTGCGCGCCGACCTTGCGGGGCAACCGATTTCGATTGTGGTGCCGGAGGATGGCGACATTCCCGCCGAACCGCGCGCAACATTCCAGCCCTCGGCCATCAACATCTACCGGGATTCCTGGCGCATCGGCGGAGGAGCATGACGATGGAAAAAACACTCAACAACAAAGCGTGGTTCATGGTGCTGCCGGTGCTGGTGCTGGTTGCCTTTTCCGCCGTTATTCCGCTGATGACGGTGGTGAACTACTCGGTGCAGGATACGTTCGGCAACAATGCCTTTTTCTGGGCGGGCACCGATTGGTTCGTTCAGGTGCTGCGCTCCGACCGGTTCTGGGATGCGCTGACCCGCAATCTTATTTTCTCTGCCATTATTCTCACCATCGAAATTCCGCTTGGCGTTCTCATCGCGCTCAACATGCCCAAAAAGGGGCTGGGCGTGCCGGTCTGCCTTGTGCTGATGTCGCTACCGCTGCTGATCCCGTGGAATGTGGTGGGTACGATCTGGCAGGTGTTCGGTCGTGTGGATATCGGGCTATTGGGCTATGTGCTGGCGGGGCTCGGCATTCAGTATAACTACGTCAACAACGTCTTTGACGCATGGGCCACGCTGATCGTCATGGATGTCTGGCACTGGACAAGCCTTGTGGTGCTGCTGGCCTATGCCGGTCTGGTCTCCATACCCGATGCCTACTATCAGGCGGCGAAAATCGATGGGGCCTCGCGCTGGGCCGTGTTCCGCTACATTCAACTGCCGAAAATGAAGCGGGTGCTGCTGATTGCCTTTTTGCTGCGGTTCATGGACAGTTTCATGATCTACACCGAGCCTTTCGTCATTACTGGCGGCGGTCCGGGTAACTCCACGACGTTCCTATCCATCGATCTCGTCAAAACAGCGATCGGCCAGTTCGACCTCGGGCCGGCGGCGGCGCTGTCGCTGATCTACTTCCTCATCATCCTGTTGCTGTCATGGATTTTCTACACCGTAATGACGACCAGCGACGCGCAGAATTGAGGAGGGACAGATGACGCTGACAACCGCTTCCGACATTCAAACCAGAACCGAGCCCCTGGCCGTCGCAAACGCTGCGCAGGTGTCAGGCCGCAGTTGGTCCTGGCTGGTGCCGACGCTCTACATCATCTTCCTGCTGCTGCCGATCTACTGGCTCGTCAATATGAGCTTCAAGGAAAACAGCGAAATTACGGGTGCGTTTTCACTTTACCCGCACGCACCAACGCTTCGTAACTACGCTGTCATCTTCACCGATCCTTCGTGGTACAACGGCTATATCAACTCCATACTCTATGTGGTGATGAACACGGTCATCTCGGTGCTGGCGGCCTTGCCTGCGGCCTACGCCTTTTCGCGCTACCGGTTTCTGGGCGACAAGCACCTGTTTTTCTGGCTGCTGACCAACCGGATGGCCCCGCCTGCCGTGTTTGCGCTGCCGTTTTTCCAGCTTTATTCGGCCTTCGGGCTGATTGATACGCATATTGCTGTCGCACTGGCGCACTGCCTGTTCAACGTGCCGCTGGCAGTCTGGATTCTGGAAGGGTTCATGTCCGGCGTGCCGAAGGAAATTGACGAGACCGCCTATATTGACGGCTACTCGTTCCCCCGGTTCTTCGTGCGGATTTTCGTGCCGCTGATTGCGTCGGGCATCGGGGTTGCAGCGTTCTTCTGCTTCATGTTCTCATGGGTGGAATTGCTCATTGCCCGCACCTTGACCACAACGGCGGCCAAGCCCATCGCGGCGATCATGACGCGCACGGTTTCCGCCTCCGGCATGGACTGGGGCGTGCTGGCGGCAGCAGGTGTGCTGACCATCATTCCCGGTGCCATCGTCATTTACTTTGTCAGGAACTACATCGCCAAGGGCTTTGCCCTGGGCCGCGTGTGAGGGGGGTGTCATGAATTTCTCATGGATGGCTTGGACACTGCCGACAGCACTGTTCTTTCTGGCAATTTTGCTGCTGCTGGTTGGCATGGGCGTGTGGGAATATGTAAGCCCCGGCGGCAATCCGCGCATTGGCATCCTGCGGTTTGAAACGACACGGGGAGACCGGTTGTTTGTCTCCCTGCTCGGCTCCGCATTTATCCATCTCGCATGGCTGGGCCTTATCGGCCCCAATGTGTGGTGGGCAACAGCACTCTCGCTGGTCTACGCCATCGGGGTATTCAAGTTCGTTTAGAGCATAATCCGGCCGGAGTGAAACGAGGTTCGATAAGGTTATGCTTAAAACAAATGATAGCAATCGCAAAACCTGGAGGAGGATATTATGCGACGGCACCTTTTAACAACGACAGCCGTGATGCTGCTGGCTTGTACCGGCACAGCGCTCGCGGGTATGGATGAGGCCAAAACCTTTCTGGACAAGGAAATCGGCGATATGTCATCGCTTGACCGCGCTGCTCAGGAAAAGGAAATGCAGTGGTATATCGATGCGGCAAAGCCTTTTGCAGGCATGGATATCAAGGTCGTTTCCGAAACGCTGACCACCCACGAGTATGAATCCAAGGTTCTGGCTCCGGCGTTTACCGCCATTACCGGCATCAAGCTCACCCACGACCTGATTGGCGAGGGCGATGTGGTGGAAAAGCTGCAAACGCAGATGCAATCGGGCGAAAACATTTATGACGCCTATGTCAACGATTCCGATCTGATCGGCACCCATTGGCGCTACCAGCAGGTGCGCAACCTGACCGACTGGATGGCGAACGAAGGCAAGGACGTTACCTCGCCGACGCTCGATCTGCCTGATTTTATCGGAACGTCCTTTACCACCGCACCGGACAAGAAACTGTACCAGCTTCCGGACCAGCAATTCGCCAACCTCTACTGGTTCCGGTATGACTGGTTCAACGATGAGAAGAACAAGGCCGATTTCAAAGCCAAATATGGCTACGACCTCGGCGTTCCCGTCAACTGGTCAGCCTATGAGGACATTGCCGAGTTCTTCACCGGTCGTGAAATCAACGGCAAAAAAGTCTATGGCCACATGGACTACGGCAAAAAGGACCCATCGCTCGGCTGGCGCTTCACCGATGCGTGGCTGTCCATGGCAGGCAATGGCGACAAGGGTATTCCCAATGGTTTGCCGGTCGATGAATGGGGCATTAAGGTCAACGAGAAGTCCCAGCCGGTCGGCTCCTGCGTTGCGCGCGGTGGGGATACGAATGGTCCGGCTGCCGTCTATTCCATCCAGAAATATCTGGACTGGATGAAAGCCTATGCGCCACCGGCTGCACAGGGCATGAACTTCTCCGAATCCGGCCCCGTTCCCGCGCAGGGTGAAGTGGCACAGCAGATCTTCTGGTACACGGCCTTTACCGCTGATGCGGTGAAGAAGGGTCTGCCGGTCGTGAATGAAGACGGCACGCCGAAATGGCGCATGGCCCCAAGCCCACACGGTGTCTACTGGAAAGAAGGAATGAAGCTTGGCTATCAAGACGTGGGTTCGTGGACGCTGATGAAATCCACGCCCGACGATCGCGCCAAGGCTGCCTGGCTTTACGCGCAGTTCGTAACGTCCAAGACGGTGGATGTGAAGAAGAGTCATGTGGGCCTGACGCTTATTCGCGAATCGTCAATCCAGCATGAAAGCTTTACCAAGCGCGCGCCGGAACTGGGCGGGTTGATCGAGTTCTACCGTTCACCGGCCCGTGTGCAGTGGTCGCCAACCGGCACCAATGTTCCCGATTATCCGAAACTTGCACAGCTTTGGTGGCAGGCGGTGGGTGATGCGGCGGCTGGCAACAAGACCCCGCAGGAAGCCATGGACTCACTCTGCGCTGAGCAGGAAAAGGTGCTGCAACGTCTTGAACGGGCTGGCATTCAGGGCGAGTTCGGCCCGCAACTCGCCGAAGAGCATGATCTGGAATACTGGAACAAGGACGCCGTATCCAAAGGCAACCTTGCGCCACAGCTGAAAATCGAGAATGAAAAAGAAAAGCCGATGACCGTCAATTATGACGAACTGGTCAAGAGCTGGCAGAAGTAGCATAGAAGCGCTGCCGGGGTGAGACATGCACCCCGGCGGTTTCAAAATTGAAATTTAACGGAGCTTGTTGATGGTCGATGGAAGTGCTGTTTATCGTGACGTCGTTCCGCAGGACTTGAAACTTTACTTTGGAGAGCAGGTCCGGGCACTGGCAGGTTTGAATGGTAATGCAGACGCAGCGAAAGTCATCGAAGCATTTCAGTCCGTTCCAAGGGAATTGTTCGCAGGCGTTGGGCCGTGGTCGATCATGTCGCCCTTGCACCTCGGCGGTTTTCAGAAAACGCCGGATGATCACGCCAGACATCTTTACCACTGCGTTCTGGTGTCGCTGGATCGGGAAGCCGGTATCAATATCGGCGACCCCGCCCTTTGGGCCGGAATGTTCACGCGCCTGAATATTCCTTCCGGTAGCAGAGTCCTTCAGGTTGGGGCCGGTTCCGGTTATTACTCGGCGATCCTTGCGCATATCGTTGGGCCATCGGGCGCGGTCCTCGGGTTCGAAATCAATGACAAGATTGCAGGGATCGGCAGGGATGCCATACCATACTTTCCAAATCTCGGCTTCAGAAACGGCAACGCGGCGACGGACCTCAAACCTACAGATGGATTGTTTGACGTAATTGTCGCATTCGCAGGTGTCACGCATCCGGCAGAATCCTGGGTGAACCAACTGGCAGAGGGCGGCGTGATGCTGTTGCCTGTAACGGGATCTCACGGCTGGGGTGCCATGTGCCTGTTTGAAAAAATTTCAGCGACTGAGTTCGTTTGTACGACAGTGGGCTCCTGCGGATTTTATCCCTGTAGTGGAGCGCGTGATCCAAAGCTCGAACAGGCGCTTGATGGCGTGTTCAGCGACCGGGCGCGATTGCATGACTGGGGGTTCAAGATGACAGTGAGCGCTGAAGGCATTCAGTACGAAGCCGATGACCAACTTCTAATGGCCGAGTTTTAAGCCTGCCATCGACTGCGTACAAAAGAACAAACTGAAGCGTGACGGTCAATTGTGTTTGGATGGACACGGTGTGAGAGGACAAGCATGAGCGGATATATTCTGGCAATCGACCAGGGAACGACATCCACGCGGTCGATGATTTTCGATGCCGACATGCGGGTGGTTGGAAGTGCCGGACAGGAATTCAAGCAGTTTTTCCCGGACTCCGGCTGGGTGGAACATGATGCCGATGAGATTTGGGACACGGTTCTGACAACCATCCATAAAGCGGTCAGCGATGCGGGAATCGGCATAGCGGATGTGACGGCCATCGGCATAACCAATCAGCGTGAGACCATCGTTGTGTGGGACCGGGAAACCGGCAAACCCGTTCACAACGCCATTGTCTGGCAGGACAGACGCACGGCTGATCTGTGCGAGGCTTTGCGCGAGCGCGGGCTGGAGCCGCTGTTTACCGAGAAAACCGGCCTGCTCATTGACCCCTATTTTTCCGGCACGAAGCTCAAATGGATGCTGGATAATGTTGACGGTTTGCGTGCGCGCGCCGAAGAAGGGCAGGCGTGCTTTGGCACCATTGATAGCTGGCTGATCTACAAGCTCACCGGCGGGCAGATGCATGTGACGGATGCCACCAACGCATCGCGCACTCTGCTTTACGATATTTCCGAAAACCGGTTCGATGATGAACTGCTGGGTATCCTGTCCATTCCCCGCGCTATGCTGCCGGAGGTGAAGGATTGCGCCGCCGATTTTGGCGTAACGGATGCCAATGTGTTGGGCGCGACAATACCGATTCTGGGCGTGGCTGGCGACCAACAGGCGGCGGTCATCGGCAATGCCTGCTTCCAGCCGGGCATGTTGAAATCAACCTATGGCACCGGTTGTTTTGCACTTTTAAACACGGGTGAGGACCGCGTGGTGTCTTCCAACCGCCTGTTGACCACCATCGCCTACCGGCTGGATGGCAAAACGACCTATGCGCTGGAAGGGTCTATCTTCATCGCCGGTGCTGCGGTGCAGTGGCTTCGCGATGAAATGGGCTTTATCTCAAAGTCTTCGGAGGCAGAGGAGCTGGCGAAAACCGCCGACCCGCATCAGCGCGTTTATCTGGTGCCTGCTTTTACAGGGCTTGGCGCGCCGCATTGGGATGCGCAGGCGCGCGGTGCAGTCTTCGGCCTGACGCGCGCCACCGGCCCTGCCGAGTTTGCCCGGGCAGCGTTGGAAAGCGTTGCGTTCCAGACCTATGATCTTCTGGAAGCCATGAAAAAAGACTGGGGCGACCGGCAGGAGCAAACCGTGTTGCGCGTGGATGGCGGTATGGTCGCCTCCGACTGGACGATGCAAAGGCTTGCCGATATTCTGGCGGCCCCGGTGGACCGGCCCGTGGTGCTGGAAACCACAGTGCTGGGCGCTGCGTGGCTGGCCGGTTCTCGCGCAGGGCTCTGGCCGGATCAGGCTGGTTTTCAAGACGCCTGGCAGAAGGATCGCCGCTTTGAGCCGCAGGCCGAAGGACATGAGTGCGAGCGGGCGATTGCAGAGTGGAAGGATTGTGTGTCGCGTTGCCTTCAACAGCCGCAGAAAGTGAGCGGGGCAAACGCTTGAAAGTATGGAGATGATGAGGGAGGCCGGTTTGGAGCGGGTTGCTGGTGGCTGCGTTTGTGGTGATGTGCGAATCACCGCAATGGGTCAGCCCTACCGCGTTGGTCTTTGTCACTGCATGGATTGCCGCAAGCACCATGGAGCGGTGTTCCATGCGTCAGCCATTTTTCCGCGAGACTCCGTCGTCATCGAGGGCGAAACCAAACATTTCGCCGAACGCCACTTTTGTCCCCGCTGTGGTTCATCCGTCTTTGCCCGCAGTGGCGATGAGGTGGAGGTGTATCTCGGATCTTTGGATGAGCCCGATCAGTTCCATCCCACCTATGAAAGCTGGGTTATGCGCCGCGAATCGTGGCTACCGCCGTTCCCGCTCAAGAACCGATACGAGCATGATCGCGAAGACTGAGGTCGTTTCGAAGAATGACGACCTTATTTTGTCGCATTGTCCGGACGTGAAAACGACTCCGTTTTCACTGGAAATGCTCTAGCCGATACAAAAAAGCCTGCGTTAACAAGCGCAGGCTTTTGAACATCGAAATTGCTCGACGCCGCTTTTAACGCTGGCGGGCCTTGCGGGCGGCGTAGCGGCGGTCACGTTCAGCCTTGCGTTCGGCCTCGTCGGCAATTACGCGGGCAATTCGGTCCTTGGCTTCATTTTCGTGTGCTTCGGCAGCGGCCTTGGCTTCAGCTTCCGCTGCAGCGGTCAGCGCTGCGGCTTCCGCCAACTGACGGGCATGTTCTTCTGCCTTCTGGCGCTCGCGCTCGGCGCGGCGTGCCTCGCGGGCATCGGCAATTGCCTGGCGTTCTGCAAGCTTTGCGGCCAGCGCCGGATCGTCCGCCTTGGGAGCCGCAGCAAACTTGCTTAGAAGCTTCTTCTTCGCTTCGTCAGAAGCCTTGCGGCGATCGGCAAATCCGTTTTCGTTTGGGTGTCTCAAAGCTTAACTCGTCCTTATAGAAGTTGATAAAAGCGCGTCGGGTATCGTCGTTATTCCCTGCGGCTTAACTCGTAAAACCGGTCATCCAAGGTTTCAGGAACTAAGCGGCAGATCACAAGATCCCCGTTCGCTCTATACCCGATTTGCGGGCAACAAAAAAGGCCAGACAAACTGTCTGACCTTTCGAATTTCTTGCTTTGTTGCTGCCAGTACATCCGTGGTCAACAACAAAGTCAAAAATTATGCAGCCTGGAGCTGACCAGCGGACATTTTGCCCGACTTGTTGTCGCGTTCCAGTTCGAACGAAAGCTTCTGGCCTTCAACGATTTCGCGCATACCAGCGCGCTCAACTGCGGAGATGTGAACGAAAACGTCCGCGCCGCCGTTGTCAGGCTGAATGAAGCCGAAGCCTTTTGTGGAATTGAACCATTTAACTGTGCCAGTGGTCATAACGAACCCTCTCTGTAGCATATTGAATCGACGCCCTGCAGAACAGAACGCATGTAATCTCGATTTTTGAAGGGGGAAGTTCGTCAAAGGCGCCTTGCAGCGCTGGCAGAAACAAATATCAGTCAAACAACTATCGATGGGCACTGTATAGACGGGCTTTGCGGCAACGTCAACCCTAAAGCGTAGAGCAGCCCAACAATTCGCTTTTTACGTTCTGTATCGCGTGGTCCACAGCCTAAAGCAACGCCAATTGCTCGCTTTCCTGCTCCTCGGTGTCATGCAGGGATGAGAGTGTAACGCCCAGCAAACGGATGGTTTTTGCGGTTGGAAATACCGGCTGAAGCAGAATTTCCACATTGGCGGCAAGGTCGGCCCGCGTTGTCACCGGCGCACCCACGCTGCGGCTGCGGGTAATCTGCTGGAAGTCTGAGTATTTTACCTTCAACGTGACTGTGCGCCCGCGAATGCCCGACGAATCGCAAGTGCGCCAGACCTTGTCCATGATCGGTTGGAGGGCATCGAACGCGGCGTCATAGGTAAACAGGTCTTCGGAAAAGGTATTTTCAGCGCCAACCGATTTGCGGATCCGGTTGGCGCGCACGGGCCGTTCATCAATGCCCCGCGCAATCCAATAGTAGTAGGGGCCGGATTTGCCGAAATGCTGCTGCAGAAAGGGCAGGGTCTGCGCCTTCAGGTCCGCCCCGGTGGCGATGCCCAGCCGGTTCATCTTTTCCGTGGTGGCCGGGCCTATGCCATGGAATTTTTTGACCGGCAACGTTTCCACAAAGTCCGGGCCGGATTTTGGCGGTATGACGAACTGGCCGTTTGGCTTGCGCTGGTCGGACGCCATTTTTGCCAAAAACTTGTTATAGGAAATTCCGGCGGAGGCGGTCAGGCCAGTCACCGCATGAATGCGGGCGCGAATGGCCTTGGCGATATCCGTGGCGATGGGAATATTATGATGGTTTTCCGTCACATCCAGATAGGCCTCGTCCAGCGATAGTGGCTCGATAAATTCCGTATGCTCGGCAAATATTTCACGGATCTGCTGGGAGACTTCCTTATACACCTCAAAACGAGGCTTGACGAAAATCAGATCGGGGCATTTGCGCCTGGCGGTGACCGACGGCATGGCCGAATGCACGCCGAAGGTGCGCGCCTCATAGCTGGCGGCCGCCACCACGCCACGTTCACGCGAGCCACCCACCACCACAGGCTTGCCGCGCAGGTCCGGGTTGTCGCGTTGTTCAACCGAGGCATAGAATGCATCCATATCAATATGAATGATCTTTCGAACGGTCGGTATCTGGCTGGTGTCGTCTTCGCTCACATTTCAGGCCCGTTAGAGACTCTCGTCCAATTATCTGAACATATAGAGAACATGTCAACTGGTCGTGTCAGTTTTCCGGCCGTTTCCGGAACAGTCTTGTTGTTTGCCGGTTTGGACAGACAAAGGGAGCACCATATGAAATCATCACCGGACAACGCGCGCCATTTGTGCGTCGATATGCAGGTCATGTTTGTCGAAACAAGCGAGTGGCAAATGCCGTGGGCGGAGAAGGTTCTGCGGCAAGTGGAAGAACTGGCATTTGCCTATCCGGCACGGACCATTTTTACGCGCTTCATGCCGGTCCGCAGTGTCGAGGATGCCATCGGCACATGGCGGGACTACTACCGGAAATGGCCACAATTTACGCTTGAGAACATTCAGCCGGGGTTGGTGGATCTGGTGCCGTCGCTAAAAGCTGTCTGCCCGCCAGCGGTGGTGTTTGACAAACTCGTCTACTCACCGTGGATCGACGGACGGCTGAACCGGTACTTGCGCGACAATGGCGTCGATACGCTGGTCATCAGCGGCGGCGAAACCGATGTTTGTGTGATGGCAACTGTTCTGGGCGCAGTTGACCTCGGTTATTCCATCGTTCTGGTCAAAGATGCTTTGTGCAGTTCGACAGACAATACGCATGATGCATCACTGGAGCTTCTGGCCGAGCGTTTTTCTGTACAGGTGGATCTGGTGGACACGGCTGCGGTGCGGGCGTGGTGGCGGTGATCCGGTGGAACGCAAGTGGGGTCCAAGACGTTATGAGGGGCTTGATATCATTTGAGGAGCATACCATGCAAGGTGTCCAGACACTCGTCCATGCCGACCACGGCGGCAAACGCGGCTTTACGGTGGAATTCATTGCCGAAGATGGAGGTGTGGCGTCGATAACGGTTCCCCAGACGCCCGAAGGAGACCTGAACCGCGTGAATGCGGTAGACCGCGCCAAGGCCCTGATGGTTGATCTGGCCGCCCGTGCGGAAGGCGAAAGCTGTCCCGCCGACACTGAGGCTGAGGGCGAGACGGCAGTGGAATGGCGCCGCACGGCCCGCGCTGCAGGCGATACCGGTACAATGGAGGAGCAACTCGATGAGGGATTGATGGAGTCCTTCCCTGCCAGTGATCCCGTATCGGTAACCGTATCCAGCGTGGCTGGTAGTAGCGAGGGCAAGTCCGAGAGCGCTGGTCGATCTGATTGAATCAGATCGGCGCTCTCACTCTCTATGTTTCAGCATAATTGTGTCGATCCTCGTTTCACTCCGGTGGGATCATGCTCTAAGGAACGAATTGCCGTTTATGCGGTTTCATAGGCTCCAAATAAGCTGGTTGAGGAGCCCGTGCATGACACTGCAAGCCACTCGAAATTTCGTTGTTGCGGCCTTGGCCGCGACAACTGCACTTTGCGGCACCGTTCAGGCGCAGGTGAAGGGCAAGGTCGGAGAATATTCCGATGTGACAGTTCGCGGTTCCATTCTGGAGCCAGCGAAAGCCAAGTTGCCCGATGATGCGACGCTTGAAAAGCGGATCAAGGCGCCTGAAGGTTTCAAGGTTCAGGTCTACGCTCGTGATCTCATCAATCCACGCATGGTTGCAGTCTCCGATAAGGGGATCGTCTACGCAACACGCAGGAGTGTCGGCGATGTCATCATGATCACCGATGCAGACGGTGATGGCCGCGCAGAGTCGGTCAAGACGGTTGCCAGTCGCGATCAGATGCATGGCATTGCGTTTGATGGCAACAAAGTATTTCTGATCACGGTCAACGATGTCTACACTGCTGACGTGAATGATGATGGCACATTCGGCCCGCTCACACGCATCATCAACGATCTGCCGGATGGTGGCCAGCACGCCAACCGCACGTTACGGATCGGCCCCGACAACATGCTGTATATTACGGTTGGCAGCACCTGTAATGAGTGCCAGGAAACCAACCCCGAAAATGCAACTATCCTGCGCGCCTCCAAGGATGGAAAATCGCGGGAAATCTTTGCATCCGGACTGCGCAACACCATAGGGTTTGATTGGGAATCCGGTTCCGGTTCGCTGTACGGGATGGACCATGGCATCGACTGGTTGGGTGACGAGGAGCAGATCGAAGAAGTCAACAAGATCGAGCAGGGTAAGAAATACGGCTGGCCCTATGTCTATGGCATGGGTGAACTCAACCCACATATGAATCCGCCTGATGGTATCACTCTGGAGCAGTGGAAAAGTCAGTCGGAACAGCCGCTGGCTGGTTACACGCCTCATGCCGCTCCGATGCAGATGACTTTCTACCGCGGCGGCCAGTTCCCGGAAGCCTATCGCGGCGATGCCTTCGTTGCAATGCGTGGCTCATGGAACCGCAGACCGCCGAGCGGCTACGAGCTGGCGCGCGTGGATTTCGAAAAGGGCAAGCCGACGAAGGTTGAACCATTTTTGAACGGCTTTTTGCTGAAAGACGGCGATAGCTTCGACTTTCTGGGCCGCCCGACCGGCGTTGCAGAAGGCAAGGACGGGTCGCTGTTCGTCGCTGACGATTCCAATGGCGTGATCTATCGTGTTTCCTACGATGGCGCGGATCAGCGGGCAGAAGCGCAACCGGCAGCGGAGCCAAACACCGTGCCGGACCCCAAGCCCATGGATAAGGCCATTGACGCCGTTGACGCGAAAGATAGCGATGCCCTGTCCGTAACGGCAGATTTCAAAGCTAATGAGGGCATCCCGGTGGCACATGCCGCTGATGGGGATAATGCCTCTCCCGCCTTGCAGTGGGGTAAGGGACCGGAGGGCACACAATCCTACGTGCTGATTGTCGATGATCCCGATGCGGCAAAGCCCAAGCCATTTACGCATTGGCTGGTCTACGACATTCCAGCATCGGTAACGACGCTGCCGGAGGGCGTCGCCGCTGGATCACCGGTCGTTCTGGTGCCAAAGGGTCCGCTTCAGGGGGTCAACAGCCAAGGCTCCATTGGCTATACTGGACCGAAACCGCCTGTTGGCGATCCGGCACATCATTACGGTTTCCAGCTTTTTGCGCTTGATGTGCCATCGCTCAAGCTTGAGCCCGGCGCCAAACGTGCCGATGTGCTGAATGCGATGAAAGGCCATATTCTCGCCAAGGGCGAAATCATCGGTTTGTTTGAACGCAAGTAAGCGGATCGCCACAAAATTGAACAAAGGCCGACGCATCTGCGCCGGCCTTTGTGCATTCAGCACTTGACGGCTCGTTCAATATACGATGATTGAGCAACGGCAAGGCATGTAAGCACGTATATCCGCATATACAAAGAGAGAAGGTATATGCGAATATACAAGGGAAGAGGGGGCGATAATGAACGAAGCTCTGATCGTCATTGATGTTCAAAACGATTTCTGCCCCGGCGGTGCTCTTGCGGTGACCGATGGCGACTCCATCCTACCGCAGGTGAACCGGTTGATCGCCGAGTTTCCACACGTCATTCTCACGCAGGACTGGCACCCGGCAGGCCATTCCAGTTTTGCCAGCGCCCATCCGGGTACCAAGCCCTTCGACAGCACCACAATGCCTTACGGCCAGCAGACGCTTTGGCCGGATCATTGTATTCAGGGAACGTCAGGGGCGGATTTCCACGACAGTCTCGACTGGATCCGCGCCGAACTCATTGTGCGCAAAGGGTTTCGTCCCGAAATCGACAGTTATTCCGCATTTTTTGAAAATGATCGCACCACGCCCACAGGGCTTGGTGGGTATTTGAAAGAGCGCGGCATCAGCAAACTTGCTTTTTGTGGTCTGGCGCTTGATTACTGCGTGGCCTATTCCGCGCTGGATGCCGCCAAACTTGGTTTTGAGGCGCGCGTGCTTGTGTCCGCCTGTCGGGGAATAGACCTCGGCGGCTCGGTCGCAACCATGACTGCGCAGATGCAAGACGCGGGCGTGACCCTCGTACAGGAATCCTTTAATGGCCGCCAGAACTGACATAGCCCGCCGCGTCTACAATCACACCTGGAAACTGGACCCCATCGTCCGCAGCCTTCTCGATACCGACTTCTACAAGCTATTGATGTTGCAGATGATCTGGAAGCTCTACCCGACGGTGGATGCGACCTTCTCCCTGATAAACCGCACGAAAACAGTTCGGCTGGCTGATGAAATCGATGAGCACGAACTGCGTGAACAGCTCGACCATTGCCGTGAGCTTCGCTTTGCCAAGAAGGAAATGATCTGGCTGGCGGGTAACACCTTCTACGGTCGCCAAAAAATCTTTTCCTCTGATTTTCTCCATTGGCTCGAAAACTTTCAATTGCCGGAGTACGAATTGACCAAGCGCGATGGTCAGTTTGAGTTGACCTTTCCCGGTCGCTGGACCGACACCACCATGTGGGAAATTCCAGCGCTTGCCATTATCAACGAGTTGCGCTCCCGTTCTGCCATGAAGGGCATGGGACGCTTTACGCTGGATGTGCTTTATGCCCGCGCCAAGGCCAAGATGTGGTCCAAGGTAGAGCGGCTGAAAGACTATCCGGAGCTGCGAATTTCCGACTTCGGCACCCGCCGTCGTCACTCGTTTTTGTGGCAGCGCTGGTGCGTGGAAGCTTTAAAAGAAGGCATCGGCCCGGCCTTCTCCGGCACCAGCAACGTGCTCTTGGCCATGGATACTGACCTTGAAGCGCTTGGCACCAATGCGCACGAACTGCCGATGGTGGTGGCCGCACTCGCCAACAATGACGCCGAGGTCAAGCAGGCCCCCTACAAGGTTTTGCAGGACTGGAACCGGCTGTATGAAGGCAATCTGCTGATCGTCCTGCCGGACGCCTTCGGCACCGCTGCGTTTTTGAAAAACGCGCCGGATTGGGTAGCCGACTGGACCGGGTTCCGTCCCGATAGTGCGCCACCGATAGAAGGTGGTGAAAAGATCATCGACTGGTGGAAGTCCAAGGGGCGTGATCCTCGCGACAAGCTGCTGATTTTTTCCGATGGGCTGGATGTGGATACGATCATCGAAGCCTATCGCCATTTTGAAGGTAAGGTGCGGATGAGCTTTGGTTGGGGCACCAACCTTACCAATGACTTTGCCGATTGCGCGCCCATGCACGTGCAGGGTTTGAAGCCGATTTCCATTGTCTGCAAGGTCCTGGAGGCCAATGGCCGCGCCGCCGTCAAGCTATCGGACAATCCGTTGAAGGCCACTGGCGATGCCGATGAGGTCAAGCGCTATTTGAGCCTGTTCGGCTCGGAGGACTTCCACGAACTCAGACTGAAAGTTTAAGCAAATTTACTTGCCGCTGTAGCGGGCTTCCAGAAGATCGAGTTCGCGAATGAGTTTGTTCGCGGTCTCGCTGCCAAGGTCGCGGCTGCGGGCAGCGCGAAATATTTCCGTGCGTTCGGCCTCCACGGCCACGCGCCGCAACTCCCGTTCAATCTCGGCATAGTGGTCGGCAATCTGCGCGGCTTCACCCTCCTGACTGCGATTGTCAATGCGGTGGCGGTATACCTCCATGATGCGAGAGGCTGCTTCGCTGTAAAGTTGGGCGTCCTCGCCATCTGAGCGAAGGCGGTGTGTGCGGATCAGCGCGTCGATAGCGGCGTGCGCCGCCGCGATGCGAGCGGCGTCTTCCTCGGCGCGGAAATCTTTTTCCGGCGGCAGTTCCAGCCCTTTCAGCAACAGGGGCAACGCGAAGCTTGCCGCCACAAGCGACACGATAATGGCCCCCATGGCCAGTAGAATTGCGAGATCGCGCGCCGGAAAGGGCGTGCCGTCGGTCATCGTAAACGGCAGGGTCAAAATACCGGCAAGGGTGATGGCGCCCCGCACACCGGCAAACGACATGGCCGCAACAATGCGCCAGTTCGGCGACGTGGTGGGGCCTTTGCGACGAAACAGGGTGAGTTGCAGTGATATCCACACCCAGGCAAACCGCAACACCGCCAAGCCAACATTGATGGCAATCACGTAAATTGCAATCCACCATGGTTCATGGTGGCCCGTCAGTTGAACGGTTTCTTTCGCCCCTGCCAGAATGGTCGGCAACTGTTCACCCAAAAGCACGAAGATAATGCCATTGGCGGAAAGCTGGATTGTATCCCAAACGGAGTTGCGGCGAATGCGGGTCACCCCGTGGGCCTGCCCATGCGCCTCGCTGAAACTCATGGTCAGCCCTGCCGCAACGGCAGCCAGAATACCGGACCCGCCGATATGTTCTGCCGCCAGATAGGAGGCGAAAGGAATAAGCAGGCTGATCAGAATTTGCGATCCGCTGTCCTCGCCGTAAATGGATGAGATCCAGTCCTTGATCCGTGTTATGCAAAAGGTGAGAAGAACGCCCACTGCGATACCCGCAACGGCGACCCACAGAAAGCTTAGGGTCGCATCGTAGAGCGAAAACGTACCCGTTAGTGCCGCCGCAATCGCAAACCGCAGACAGACAAGGCCGGAAGCGTCGTTCAAAAGGGATTCGCCTTCCAGAATATGCATCATCCGCTTGGGGATCGGCGCACGTTTGGCAATGGCTGAAACAGCAATAGGGTCCGTTGGCGATAGAACGGCAGCCAGCGCAAAGGCCACCGCCAACGGCATGGCCGGAATCAGCAAGTTGATGAACAGACCGGCACCCACGACAGTGAAAATCACCAGCCCCAGCGAAAGTTCCAGAATCACCGAACGGTCCTTGAACAGTTCTTCGCGTGGTATCCGCCAACCATCCAGAAACAGGAGCGGTGGCAGAAACAGCAAAAAGAAAATGTCCGGGTTGAGCGTGACCCTGAGATCGGCAACAAGCCCGATGCACGCACCGATGGCAATCTGCACCAGAGGCAGAGGCACGGAAAACGGAACGACGCGCGATACGAAGGACGAGACCACCACCGCCAGTAGAAGAATGAGAATGATGGTGATGGTGTCCATGCGGCGTGTTCCCGGTTATTTCAGGAGCAGATAGCGCAGCCGTGTCAGGAAACATCCCATCGCCACGCCAAATCCACCCCCGGCTATTTTAAACAGCACATCGCGCAATCGGCCATGGCGGGAAGCTTCCATAAGTTGCATGGCTTCCAGCGCACCCGCCGTTAGTACCAGCAGGGCCAGCACCAGAACCCAGCGCCGGGGATAGGCAAGCACAAACACAAGGCCCGTTACTGCGAACGCCGCGAATCGCTCGATATTCGGCGAAAATTGTGTGGTCGGACGCAGTCCGATGGGCACAATCGTGGCAAAAACGATAACTGCGAGAAAGCCCCATGCAAGAAGCTTAAGACACGTGGTAAGGCGAGGGTTAGGGCCCATCAGGATATATCCAAGGCTTTCGTGAACAGGGAACAGGCGCTTGGCGCGCGGCACGTGATTGATTTTGTTGCGTTTTAGAGTGTCCACCAGAACTGACAGGCACTCCTTAAGAACGGACTAATTTTTTTCACGCAACAATCTTGATTAAACCCCTCCACATATGCAATCATGTTTCGAAATCGATGTTGTGGCTGTACTTTTGCACAATATCACGTGGATCGCCGCGACATCCGTTTCATAAAGCAAACCGTGCCACCGGACTATCCGGCCACGTTATGATTTGGAAGAGTGTTCGTGCGTCATAGGACCCTTACAATCGCAGTGAATAATCTGGCCGGTACGCCGCCGGATGCGATTGGTCGCGCCCGAATTACGAATAAACCGAACAACTAGCAACAAGCCCAAGGAGAGCCACCGGTGTCCGCCGCCTCTCTGGCGGGTGACGGGTGAAACACGCGCGCGCATAGCCGACAGACTGAAATGGGAGATAAGCCTTTGACCGAGCAGGAATTCGCCACCGGCCTTTATGATCCAGCCTCCGACAAGTCGAGCTGCGGTGTGGGTTTCATTACGCGAAAAGACGGCATTCAGACCCATGATGTGCTGAAGCGCGGTCACGAGGCGCTCTGCGCGGTGCCCCATCGCGGTGGCATGTCCGCAGAAGGTGTCGGCGATGGGGCGGGCATTTCGGTTGACCTGTCGCTGGCGTTTTTCCGCAAAGTTACCGGCGTTGCGGATCTGGCACCGGGCCGCTTCGGCGTTGGCAACTTCTTCATGCCGAAGGATGAGGACCAGCACGCCCGCGCAGAAAGCATCATTCTTTCTGCACTCACAGCACAGGGCATGGCGCTGATTGTTGCGCGGGATGTGCCGGTTAACAACAGTGTCATCCGCCCGGCAGCGATCAAATATCAGCTCGGCATTCGCCAGTTCGTTTTCGCCGCGCCACAGCAGTGTGCGTCCCTTGGTGATTTCGACCGCGCCATTCACCGCGAGCTTCTGGAAATCGAGGCCGTAGCCTATACCGATGATGGGCTCGCGGGGCTCTACCCCGTGTCGCTATCGGCCCGCACGCAGGTGCTGAAAGGCCGTCTCAACTCCAACGAGGTTCTGCCCTATTTCCGCGATCTGGATGACCCGGACCACGCCATCCACACCATGTTTTTCCACACGCGGTTTTCCACCAACACGGACCCGCACCCCTCCATGGCGCAGCCGTTTCGTCTGATGGCGCACAATGGCGAGTTGAACACGGACAAGAAAAACCGCCTTTCGGAGGCAGCCCTTGCCCGCGCAAAGAACAGCCTGATCCTTAGCCCCAAGGGCCAGTCCGATAGCTGCCGTCTGGACCAGACGTTGCAAAGCCGTCTGATGGAGGATGGTCTGGACCTCGTCACCGCTGTGGTCTCCATGATGCCGCCTGCCTGGGAAAACGACGACACGCTGTCTGCCGATGTCACGGCGATGCTCGAATATTTCTCGCTTTACGAAGAAAAAAACGATGGTCCCGCCGCTCTGATCTTCGGCAATGGCACCATCATCGGGGCACGGCTGGACCGGCTCGGCCTTCGTCCGCTGCGCACGGTGGAAACGGCAGAGTATCTCTGTGTGATGTCGGAGGCGGGACAGATCGGTTTTCCACCGGAAAGCGTCATGCGCCGGGGTCGGATCGAGGCGGGTGGAATGCTCTATTTTGACCATTCGGTCGGTCGCTCGTTTTCAACCGTCGAAGCGTTGGAAATGCTGGCTGCCAAGCGCGATTATCCCATACTTCTGGTCGATGCCCGCGTCAAGCTGTCGGAGTTGGCAGACATTCCCGCAGACAGCCAAGGCTCGCCGCTGCGTTATAATGGCGATCTGGAGCGCCACCAGCGCTATGTCAGCTACTCCCACAATCAGGAAAGCTTCAAGTTTCTGATGGACCCGATGCTGGCAAGCGGGGCGGAAAAGATTTCCGCTATGGGCTATGGCAATGCCATCAACGCGCTGTCGGATCAGGAAGGCGGCGTCGCCAAATATTTCTCCCAGCGCTTTGCGCAGGTTACCAATCCGCCGCTGGATTCCATCCGCGAGGTGGACGGCATGACCATGCGGGTCGCTCTTGGCGCCAAGCCCAATATTGGCGCAAAGGCTGCCCGTCAGATTGTCGTGAAATCCCCCATTCTCAGCCATCTCGACATGTTAAAAATCCGTGAGCAGACGGAAACCCCGGTCCGCAAGTTCGAGACCCTGTACACGCCCGTGCATGGCGATGCGGCAGCCAATGCCGACGCGCTGGAGGCCGCCATCGACGCGCTCTGCGGCGCTGTCGAGCAATTTGCCCGCGACGAGGGTGGCATTGCCGTGCTCAGCGACCGGCATGTGGCGCGCACCCGCGCGGCTTTGCCACTGATCATCGTGATATCGGCGGTCAACCAGCGGCTGATCGAGGAGGGCCTGCGCCTTCGCGTTTCGCTGATTGCCGAAAGCGGTCAGATCGCGTCGTCCCACCATATTGCTACCGCGCTCGGGTTCGGTGCATCGGCGGTCTATCCGCTCTGTGTACAGTTTCGCGCGGAGGAAAAGTTCGGCGCAGATGCCGACAAGGCGTTCTCCCGCTTTGCCAAGGCCTCGGAAAAGTCGCTGATGAAGACCATGGGCAAGGTCGGCCTGTGTACGGTGGAAAGCTATATTGGTGGAGAATTTTTCGAGCCAAACTTTCTTGATACCAACGACCCGGTGCTGCGCCGTTATTTCCCCAACGTGAAGACGCCGGTTGGCGGCGTCAATTTCGCCGTCATAGCGCAGGCGGTCGCGGATTGGCATGCCAAGGCGCTGACGGTGAAGGGGGAAAACGATATTCCGCTTCTCGGCCTGTTCAAGGAGCGGGCGGAGGGTGCGGGCCACTCCTACGGCACGACGGCGGTGCGCGGCTTCGTGGATATGACGGAGGAGAAAATCGCATTTGAAGGCGAAGATGGTGTGAATGGTGAGCACCTGCGCTTGTTGCCGCTGTCGCGTCTGGAAGATGCCTTCGGTCTGGATGACACCGCCTACAAGCGCACCAGCTTTGAAAAACTATCGGCTGCCGATATTGATGCGTTTCAGATCACGCCGGGTTATCGCACCTTCATGCGGATGATGGCGGATGAGCGCGCCCGCCGCCCTGCCGCGCTGCGCGATGTGCTGTCGCTGCCCGCCGATGTGAATTTCCTGACCACGGCGGAGGAGTTCCGGCGCGAGATGGGCCGCTTTTCCCGCAAGGGCAACAACGCCTTTCTGGTGCGCGGGCTGGCAGTGGAAACCCGCAGCGAGGGGGAGTTTGCTCTTGAACTGACGGGTTCGGCAGAGCTGGCGCGGCTGGATGCGCTGGGGCAATCGCTGCTGCTGCGCTTTGGCGGTGAGATTACCGGCCATTGGGTGGAGGCTGGCAAGCTCATCCTTCAGGCGCAGGGTCAGGCGCGGGAATATCTGGCGCGGCTTCGCACGGCACCTGCGTCCATTGCGCTCGATGCCGTACAGCCTGCTAGCACGATCACGCCGCTGCTGGCGTCAGGCGCCATGAGCCACGGCGCGCTGAACTCCACGGCCCATGAGGCGGTTGCCCACGGCACCAACATTGTTGGCGGCATGTCGAACTCCGGCGAGGGCGGCGAGCATTTGTCGCGCTATGGCACCATTCGTGCATCCCGCATCAAGCAGTTTGCTTCCGGCCGCTTCGGCGTGTGGGCGGGTTATCTCGCCGATCCCATGTTGCAGGAGCTGGAAATCAAGATCGGGCAGGGCGCAAAGCCCGGTGAGGGCGGGCAGTTGCCCGCGCCCAAGGTTACGGTGGAAATCGCCGCAGCGCGTGGCGGCACGCCCGGCGTGGAGCTGGTCTCGCCACCGCCGCACCATGATACCTATTCGATCGAGGATCTCGCGCAACTGATCCATGACTGCAAGGCCGCGCGGGTGCGTGTCATCGTCAAGCTGGTGTCTTCGGAAGGCATCGGCACGATTGCCGTTGGCGTTGCCAAGGCAGGCGCGGACCTCATCAATGTCGCGGGCAATACCGGCGGCACGGGTGCTGCTGCCGTCACCAGCCTGAAATACACCGGTCGCGCCGCTGAAATCGGCATTGCCGAAGTGCATCAGGCGCTGAGCGCCAATGGCCTTCGCGACAAGGTGCAGCTGCGCTGCTCGGGCGCGCATCAGACGGCGAGTGATGTGGTCAAGTCCGCGCTGCTTGGCGGTGACAGCTTCGAGTTTGGCACGACAGCGCTGATGATGCTGAAATGCGTGATGGCCAAGAACTGCAACATCAAGTGCCCGGCAGGGCTTACGACCAATTCCGAACTGTTCAACGGCGACCCGCGTGCGCTGGCGCAGTACCTGATGAACATCGCGCATGAAACGCGTGAAATTCTGGCCGAACTTGGCCTGACCTCGTTGCGCGAAGCGCGGGGACGCGCCGACCTGCTCCATCTGCTCGACCACCCATCCAGCGTCGGCCAGTTGGATCTGCGCGCCATGCTCACGGTCGTGGACGAGGTTCATATCGACAACCCGGTCTATATGGAAAAGGACTTCGCGCTGGATGACAGCTTCCTCGATCTCGTTCGCAAGGCGATCATCGAGGATGCGCAAGAGGCTGTTGCGCTCGGCGCTGGACAGCGGCTGAACAATTGTAACAAGAGCGTGGGCGGGCAACTGGCCGTGGATATCGAGCGTTTGTTGAACCATGAGATGACTGCCGAAGATGTGGGCCACCTGCCTGCCGTCTCGCAGGATCATCGCGGGCGGCGCTTTCTGTTGCCGGGCGCGGTCACCATCGCGACCAGCGGCTCGGCGGGCCAAAGCTTCGGGGCGTTCTGCAACGATGGCATGGTGATGCGCCACATGGGCACCTGCAATGATGGCGTCGGCAAAAGCGCCTGCGGCGGCACCATTGTCGTGCGGTCTCCCGGCGGCGGCTCGGACGAAGCGGGTGGCAATGTGCTGATCGGCAATTTTGCGTTGTTCGGGGCAACCGGCGGGCGCACCTTTATCGAGGGGCAGGCGGGGGACCGTTTCGCGGTGCGCAATTCGGGGGCCACGGCAGTTGTGGAAGGTGTCGGCGACTTCTGCTGCGAGTACATGACGAACGGTGCCGTGCTCAACATCGGCGCATTCGGCAAGGGCTTTGGCAACGGTATGAGCGGTGGCTTTGTTTATCAGTATGATCCCTATGGTGATCTGCCGAAGAAGGTCAGCAGCGATTCCATTCTGCTTGGCTCCATCACCGATGGCAGTGAGATTGCTGCCGTCCACAACCAGTCGGTTTACCTGCTGTTGACCTGGCACTATCAGGAGACCGGTTCGCACAAGGCGCGCTGGCTGTTGGACAACTGGGCAAGCGAGCAGCACAATTTCGTCTACGGCATGCCGCTGGCGCTGCTGCTCTATCAGGATAGCGACGCAATCCTGCGTGCCAAATCCCGCAAGGATCTGCTGGAAGAGCTGGCAACGGCGCTGGCCACCCATCAGGTGCGCAAGTTCAAGCTGGCCTATCGTGATGGCACCGCCATTCTAAACGGCCGGGTTCCCGCTCACGGCGAGACCGATACGGACGAGATGTACACGCTGCTGAACAATTACACAGTGCTGAACATGGCGCAGCAACTGGCAATGGCCCGAGTGCCGAATGCGCTCGGACCATCGGACGCAGACGTTCAGGAAGCGGTGCGCAACCTGCTGCTGACGGAGGATTTCGCTCTGATGAGCAAGCTGTTGCGCTATGCTCGTGAGGCGCTTCAAGGCCATACGGATGAGGCACTGGCTGTCATGATCGCCGACAAGCGGCTGCGCGATTACAAGGAGGCGCTGACGCTGCGCAACATTCTGTCCATGGATAGCCCCGGCACCTATGGCTGGATCATCCACCAAACCCGCAAAAATATAGAGAAAATCGGCCATTTGCCGAGTTTCGAGGAACTGTTTGCCCGGTCCTCGCTCGCTGAACTTGCCACTGTACGCATGTAAGAGATACGCCATGAAGATACCGTTTATTCCACAGGATGCCCCCTTCAACGGCGATCAACGGGCGTGGCTGTCCGGCTTTCTGGCCGGGCTGCACTCGCGCCTGTCGCTGGGTGAGCAAGGTGCCGGCGAAAAGGGCGGTGAACCCGCGCAGGCCGCGCGTCGCGCCATTCCCGTCCACATCCTGTTTGGCACTCAAACCGGCAATGCCGAGCGGGTGGCGATGGATGCTGCCACCGCGGCCAAGGCTCAAGGGTTCGAGCCAACCGTCGAAGCTTTGGATGATGTGGATATGGCGCGCTTTGCGGCCATGGGCTGCGTCATGCTTGTCACCTCAACCTATGGCGAGGGCGAAATGCCGGATAATGCCCAGCTTTTCTGGGATGCGATCTCAGCCGATACGGCGCCGCGACTGGAAAAGATGAGCTTTGCCGTGCTCGGCCTCGGCGATACCGGTTATGACGGGTTTTGTCAGGCCGGAAAGCTGTTTGATATGCGGCTGGAACAACTGGGTGCAAAGCGTATGGTCGCGCGTGTCGATTGCGATATCGACTATGAGACCCCTGCCGCCGACTGGATTGCGCAAGCGCTGCCCGTGCTGGCAACGGTGGAAGGCAATGAGGCACCGGGCACGACACAGTCAGCACCGGCACCTGTAACGGACACGGTGGAGAAAACCCAGTGGACACGCAAGAACCCGTATGCCGCGACTGTCTCGGTGAATCGCAGCTTGTCCGGGGCGACATCGGCCAAGGAAATTCGCCACTACGAGTTTGCGCTGGGTGATAGCGGCATGGTGTATGAGGCTGGGGACGCGCTCGGTGTCATGCCGGTCAACGATCCTGCGCTCGTGCAGGCGTTTCTCGATCACTTCGGCGCAAATGCCGATCTGGCGGTGATGGGGGCGGACCGTTCGCTCGGCGACCTCCTGACCTATGCTTACGAAATCTCCACCCCGTCACGCGAACTGGTGGCAGAGGTGGAGCGGCGCGCGGGCCATGAGGAACTTTCGCACGTTGTGCGCCATGGCGACAGGGAAGCATTGGAAGCCTGGCTCTGGGGACGCGACAGCCTTGATCTGTTGCGCCTGAACCCCGGCATGGAACTCGCCATCGGCGAGTTCATCGGCTTGCTCAAGCCGCTGCAACACCGTGCCTACTCCATATCCTCCAGCGCGCTTGCCAACCCGGACAGTGTGCATCTGACGATTGCCAGCGTGCGCTACACCGCCCATGGACGCGCCCATGGTGGTGTTTGCTCCACCTATCTCGCCGACCGGGTGGCTGCGGGCGCTACGGCGGGTATTTTCGTGTCACCGAACAAGAATTTCCGCGTTCCCGCCGATCCGCTTGCACCGATGATTATGGTTGGACCCGGCACGGGCATCGCGCCCTTCCGCGCATTTCTGCAGGAGCGGCAGGCTACGGGCGCAGGCGGCCCCAACTGGTTGTTCTTCGGCGACCAGCACCGGACCAGTGACTTTATCTACGAGGATGAACTTGCCACCATGAGCCACAGCGGGCTGCTCACCCGGCTCGATCTTGCCTTCTCCCGCGATCAGGCTGACAAAATCTATGTGCAGACCCGTATGCGTGAAAACGGCAAAGCACTCTACGAATGGCTTCAGGAGGGCGGCCACTTCTATGTCTGCGGGGACGCCAGCCGCATGGCGAAGGATGTGGATCAAGCGCTGCATGAGGTAGCCGCGACCCATGGCGGCTTGACGCCGGAAGGCGCGGTCGATTACGTCAACCAGTTGAAGCGCGAGAAGCGCTACCTGCGCGATGTCTATTGATCAACTGGCGTTAGCGCGTTCTCAATGAAGCCATGCGGATCGGCGCAAAAGGCCCGCATGACATCAAAATGCCCGGTGTCTTCCAGCGTCGTTTCGCTTAAACCCTGCTGGTCCAGCCGAAGCAACGTGGCCGATGGGTAAGCCATGATGATGGTTGAGTGTGTGGCCATAATGATCTGCGCGCCACCAAACGTTTCGGCTTCGTGCACGATTTTTAAAAACTCGATCTGGCGGCGGGGTGACAGCGCCGACTCCGGCTCATCCATGATGAAAACGCCGCGTCGTCTGCATCGCTCCTGAAAAAATCTCAAGAAACCTTCGCCATGCGAATGGGAGAGAAAGTCAGGGGCTGGGGAACCGCCTTCGCGCGCGGCCGCATCCAGATACCGCGCCACGGAGAAGAAGGTTTCCGCTTTGAAAAACCAGCCCAGCCCGGTCTTTGGCAACCATGCAGCACGCAAAGCTTTTGACAGGATGCCCCCGGACACCTCAACCGCGTTTGCGTGGTCCACAGGCCGATAGCCATTCGCACCGCCCGCATCGTCAAACCCGACCAGAGCCGCAATGCCTTCCAGCAAGGTGGATTTGCCGATGCCGTTTTCACCCACAATGATCGTCACCGGCCTGGTGAACTGCATGGAAAAGTCACCGTTCGCCATCAGCGGCAGGCAGTAGGGATAGGTGTCAAACTCCGTCCAGTCCGGTTTGACCGAAAGCGATTTCAGATAGGGCGGTGGCAGGCGGACGTTCGGTTTTGCCTTCATAGAAACACCATAAGGAAGAATCGCGTCTTCCTTATGGTGCATCGTCTCCGTTTCGAAAAACAGCGCGTTCTTACAGCATTGGCTGCCCGCCGGTGACGGGGATAACCGCGCCGACCATATAGCTGGCTTCGTCGGATGCCAGCAGCACATAGGCCCCGGCCAATTCTGCCGGTTGGCCGGGGCGGCCGAGCGGAGTCTTCTTGCCGAATTCCTTCGCCTTTTCATGGTCCATGGTCGACGGAATCAGCGGTGTCCAGATCGGACCGGGGGCCACGCCGTTCACGCGAATGCCCTTTTCTGCCAGCAACTGTGCCAGACCGGCGGTAAAGTTAGTCATCGCGCCCTTGGTGGAGGCGTAGGCCAACAGCTCCGGCGAAGGCTTGTCGCCCTGAATGGACGTGGTGTTAATGATGGAACTGCCGGCTTTCAGATGCGGCACAGCTGCCTTGCTGAGGTAAAAAGGCGCAAAGATATTGGTGCGGAAGGTCTTTTCCCACTCCGCCGTCTCGATTTCCTCGATGCTTTCATAGGTGCGCTGGAAGGCGGCATTGTTGACGAGAATGTCTAACTGGCCGAATTCCTTCACCGTCTTATCAATGAGGGATTTGCAATGGTCTTCGCTGCCGATATCGCCCGCAATCGCCAGACCTCGTCGCCCGGCCTTTTCGATCCATTTAACCGTATCCTGCGCGTCTTCATCCTCATTCAGGTAGGAAATGACAACATTGGCACCTTCACGAGCATAGGCGATAGCCACGGCACGCCCAATGCCGGAATCGCCGCCGGTGATAAGAGCTACCTTACCCTTGAGCTTGCCATTGCCCTTGTAGCTTTCTTCGCCGTGGTCGGGCTGTTGTGGCATTTCGCTGGTATTGCCTGGCGGGGTAATCGGCCTGGTATCGAGCGGCGGCACGGGCCTGTTGGTTTGCGACATGGAAAGCTCCTGTTTTCAACGGTTGGTTGCCGGTGTAACGGGACCGTTCACGCTTTTGTTCCCCTTGGGACAACCGTCATACCCGGCAGATGCCTGGTATGACGGTCGATTATGATTAGCGGTACACCATGCCACCGTCGATCAGCGGCGACTGCCCCGTCATATAGTCAGAGTCCTGCCCGGCGAGGTAGGATACAAATCCGGCCACGTCATCGGCGGTCTCGGCACGTCCGAGCGCAATGCCGTCAACAAACTTTTTGTAGGTTTCACCCTTGGCAGCGCCGGTCAGTTCCGCAAAACGCTCGTCGATTTCCACCCACATGTCGGTGCCGACCACGCCGGGGCAATAGGCGTTGACGGTGATGCCCGCGCTCGCATATTCGCGTGCAGCAGCCTGCGTCAGCGCACGCACGGCAAATTTGGTTGAGGAGTAGACGCCGAGCATGGCGAAGCCATCATGACCGGCAATGGAGGAGGCATTGATGATCTTGCCCTTGTGCCCGCGCGCGCGAAACTTCTTGGCAGCAGCCTGAATGCCCCAAAGAACGCCATTCACGTTGATGCGGTAAATGCGCTCCACGTCATCGGCCGTCACATCATCCAGCGGCTTCACCTGCGCAATGCCAGCATTGTTGACGATGATGTCAAAACCGCCGAGTTCTTTTTCTGCGTGATCGACAGCGGCAAACACCTGCGCGCGTTCGCTGACATCAGCCACAAAGGTTGTCGCCTTGCGCCCCAGCGCTGTGATTTCCTTCGCAACCGCATCCAGTTGATCCTGTTTCAAATCAACCAGCGCAATGTCAGCACCATCCTTGGCAAGACGAAGAGCGATACCGCGACCAATGCCCTGAGCGGCACCTGTCACCAGCGCTATTTTACGATCAATTGACATGGGATGTCCTTTCGTTGGTTGAACATTGGCTGGACGCGAGCGTGAGGCTCACGCAAAATGTCGCAGCCAACCGCAAACTATCCTTTTTGCGTCAACTTGCCTTGAGGCAGATCAATCGGCAGGCTAATTGATTTGCGTCAAAGTTCCGCTTGCGCAAACGCGCCATAGCAGGGACGAACACGGGCCGGGCTCGTGATTGACACCTGCTTTGGAAGCGTTGAACGCGCAGGGCAGGGCATGTGTGCTCAAGGAGAATGACGATGCGCATGGTATTCGGTACGGTGAAAATGGGTGCAGGCGTTGCACTGGGTCTGGCGCTGATGGCAGCCCAAACGTTCGCGGCAGACTTTGAGGTGCATATGCTGAACAAAGGCGCGGATGGTGCCATGGTTTTTGAGCCCGCGCTGATAAAGGTTGCGCCCGGTGACACCATCACCTTCATTCCCACGGACAAGTCGCACAATGTCGAAAGCATCAAGGACCTGATCCCCGAAGGCGCGACGCCGTTCAAAGGCAAGATCAATGAGACGGTGAAGGTGACATTTACCGTTCCCGGTGCGTATGTGGTGAAATGTATGCCACACTTTTCCATGGGCATGGCCGGTCTGGTTGTCGTGGGCGATGCCCCGGCAAATCTGCAGGCCGTGAAGGATGCGAAACTCCCGAAGAAGGCAAAAGACCGCATTGACGCTGACATTGCCAAAGCCGGTCTCTAGAGCATTTCCAGCAAAAGCGGAAACGCTTTACGTCTGGATTATGCGTCGAAACAAAAGATTAGAGCATTGCGGTGAACACGTGTTCAACGGAAATGCCCTAGATAAAAGGCCCGGATCGCAACGAACCGGGCCTTTCTCAATTACTGTGCGTCGGGGCCAGCGTCGGAACCGTCCGGACCATCTTCATCCGGGCCATCAGGACCATCGGCTGGTGGTGGTGGCGGTGGGTTGCCAGCTTCCGGGCCATGGTGGCCGGGGCCGCGCGGTCCATGCGGGCGCTCTGCCTTTTCCCAGCGCTCAAGCTGCTCGGGTGTCAGCACGCCTTTCAGCGCTTCCGTCACCTCTTTCAACTTTTTGGCTTTTTCAGCCTGCGCAATGGCGCGGTCAGCCAAGCGTTCGGCCATCAATGGGGGTTTGGGCGGCGGTGTTTGTGTCGCCTGGCCATCGGCTGCGGGCGCTGGCATCGGCGGTTTCGGCATTCCGCGATCGGCGAAATCGATAAAGGCCGATGTATAGTTACGCCATGCTTCAAGCTGGTCGCCGCGGATACCGATCAGGGTTTCCATGGCGGACAGGCGGCCGGCCAGTCGCATGACCGGATCGCCACGCATGCCTTCATGGCGCGGGCCATGCTTGCGTTTGCCATCGCGGTCGTCCCGGTCATGCTTGCCGTGTTTGCCGGGACCGTCTTTTCTGTCATGCGGCGGCTTCGGCTTGTCCAGGCGACCTTCGTCGGCCTGCGCCATTTCAACCATGCCAGCTGGCTGTGCAGTCGGTTGGGAGGAGGAGGTGCCTGGTGCCGCATGGGCTGCCAGTGGTGAGAGCATCGTTGCGGAGGCGAGCCCCAGAACAGTCATCATATGTTTCATTTGCAATCCTTTCCTCGGTGTTGCGAAACAAGAGGTAGGCGGCAAACAAGACTGTTCTAGGGTCCAACTAGAGGTTTTTTATGAAATTATCGTAATGTTGCAACCGCTTAACGTCTTTGGTTGTAAACATCGATGCAAACGGCACCTAGAAGCACGAGGCCCTTGATGACCTGCTGGTAGTCGATGCCGATACCCACAATCGACATGCCGTTGTTCATCACACCCATGATGAACGCGCCGATCACGGCCCCGCCCACACGGCCGACGCCACCATAGGCCGATGCACCACCGATGAAACAGGCCGCAATCACATCCAGCTCAAAGCCGAGACCGGCCTTTGGCGTTGCTGTATTGAGACGTGCCGCAAAGATCAGGCCCGCAAGTGCCGCCAGCACACCCATGTTGACGAAGGTAAAGAAGGTCAGCCGTTCGGTCTTGATACCCGACAGTTTCGCGGCCTTTTCATTGCCACCGACCGCATAGACCTGACGGCCGACAATGGTGCGGTTGGTGACAAAAGCGTAGAACGCAATCAGCGCAGCCATGATGATCAGGACATTCGGCATGCCGCGATGCGAGGCGATCAGGTAAGCGAGATAGCCGATAATGGCGAAGGCCAGCACATTCTTGGCAATAAACAGGCTCTGCGGTTCCGTCTCGACGCCATGCTTCAAATGGCGCGCGCGCGACGTGAAGTTGGAATAAACAATGATGGCCGCAACAACCAAACCCAGAATGAGCGACGTCAGGTACAGCCCGCCCGTCTGGGTAAGCGCCTCAGGAATAAAGCCGGACGACAATTTCTGGAACGTTGGCGGGAAGGGGCCAACCGATGCACCGCCGAGAACGGCAATCATCAAGCCTTTGAACACCAGCATGCCCGCAAGGGTGACGATGAACGACGGTATTTTGAAATACGCCACCCAGTACCCTTGGGCGGCCCCGATCAGGCCGCCGATGATGAGACAGGCAATGGCAGCCGGAACGAACGGCAATTGCCAGCGCACAATCATGACAGCCGCCAGCGCGCCGACAAAGCCCGCCACCGAACCGACCGAAAGATCGATATGCCCGGTGATGATGACCAGCAACATGCCAAGCGCCATGATGACGATGTAGCTGTTTTGCAGTACAAGGTTGGTGAGGTTCAAGGGTCTCAGCAGCGTGCCGCCGGTGACAACCTGAAAGAAAATGACGATGGCCAGCAGGGATAACAACATGCCGTATTCACGTAAGTTGTCCTTGATGAAGCCTGCGGCCCGGCCCGGCGCGGGGGCTGCGGTCGTTTGCTCGCTCATTCGGGTCTCCTTTTATGGCGCATGATAGCGCGCATGATGTTTTCCTGCGTGGCCTGTTCTCCCGCCACTTCACCCACAAATGCGCCTTCATGCATCACCACGATGCGGTCGCACATGCCAATGAGTTCCGGCATTTCGGAGGAGATGAACACCACGCCTTTGCCGCTGGCGGCCAGTTCGTTGATGATGCTGTAGATTTCGTATTTCGCGCCGACATCGATGCCGCGCGTGGGTTCGTCCAGGATGAGCACATGCGGATCGGTAAACAGCCACTTGGACAGCACAACCTTCTGCTGGTTGCCGCCGGAAAGCTTGCCGGTTTCCTGATAGACATTGTGGCTGCGGATGCGCATACGCGCACGGTAGTCATTGGCAACCGAAAGTTCGCGCATGTCATCGATCAGACCGCGCTCGGCCACGCCGGGAAGGTTGGCCAGTGACACGTTCTTGCGCACATCCTCGGCCAGCAACAGGCCCAGATGCTTGCGATCTTCCGTTACATAGGCAAGCCCGGCGGCAATGGCGCGGTCCACTGTCGACACATCCACCGGTTTGCCGTTGATTTCAACAGAACCGGAAATATTGCGGCCATAGGATTTGCCGAACAGGCTCATGGCAAATTCGGTACGGCCAGCGCCCATCAAACCGGCGATGCCGACGATTTCGCCCTTGCGCAGTTCAAACGCGACGTTTTTGACCATCTGGCGATCAGAATGCTGCGGGTGGTAGGCCGACCAGTCGGTTACCTTCAGGATCACGTCACCAATATCGGGCGTGCGCTTGGGGTAGCGGCTTTCCAGATCACGATCCACCATCTTGCGGATAATGTCGTCTTCCTCAACCTCGCCCGCATGACAGTCGAGCGTAGCAACGGTGCGTCCATCGCGCAACACGGTGATCTTGTCGGCGACGTCCTTGATTTCATTCAGCTTGTGCGAAATGAGAATGGACGTAATGCCCTGGGTGCGAAACTCTTTGAGCAGCGCCAGAAGGGCCGCACTGTCCTGCTCGTTCAGGCTGGCGGTGGGCTCATCCAGAATCAGCAGCCGCACTTCCTTGGACAGCGCCTTGGCAATTTCCACCAGTTGCTGCTTGCCAACGCCGATATTGGTGACAAGCGTATCGGGCGCCTCGGACAGACCAACCTTCGCCAGTAGCGCCTTGGCGCGGGTGTGGACGGCGGAGCGGTCGATAACGCCGAAACGGGCCGGGGCATTGCCGAGAAATATGTTTTCAGCAATCGACATCAGCGGGATCAGCGCCAATTCCTGATGGATGATAATGATGCCCAACGCCTCGGAATCGTTGATATCGCGAAACCGCCGCTCCTCGCCATCATACACGATGGAGCCGCCATAGCTGCCATGGGGATAAACGCCGGATAGCACCTTCATCAGCGTGGATTTGCCCGCGCCGTTTTCACCCACAAGCGCGTGGATCTCACCGGGGGCAACCGAGAAGCTCACATCAGAAAGTGCTTTGACAGCGCCGAAGCTTTTGGAGATGCCGCGCATTTCCAGAATGGGGGCATTGGAGGCCGCCTGTGGACTGTCTTTCAAATTTCGCATTGTTTCCATTGCACAATCAGTCCTGAAAAGAGGAAACAGCGCCAGCCGGACTGGCGCTGTGCAGTGGTCAAATCAGCAGAAACTGCTTATTGAATCTGGTCCTTGGTGTAATAACCGCTACCAACCAGCACTTCTTCCCAGTTCGACTTGTCGACGATAACCGGCTTCAACAGGTAGGCCGGAACGACCTTCACACCGTTGTTGTAGGTCTTGGTGTCGTTGACTTCAGGCTCCTTGCCGGACAGCAGGGCATCCACCATGTCGGCGGTAACCTTTGCCAGTTCGCGGGTGTCCTTGAAGATCGTGGCGGTCTGTTCACCAGCCAGAATCGACTTGACGGATGGCACTTCCGCATCCTGACCGCTGACAACCGGCATCTTCATGTCGCCGCTGCCATAGCCCACGCCCTTGACGGACGACAGAATGCCGATGGAGAGACCGTCGTAAGGCGACAGAACCGCGTCAACATGCTTGTCACCGTAGTAGGCGCTGAGCAGGGCATCCATACGGGCCTGCGCAACAGCCGGGTCCCAACGCAGCGTGGAAACCTTGTCCATACCGGTCTGGCCGCTGGCGACGACGAGGTTGCCCTTGTCGATTTCCGGCTGAAGCACGGACATAGCGCCATCGTAGAAGAAGTAGGCGTTGTTATCGTCCGGGGAACCACCGAACAACTCGATGTTGAGCGGCTTGCCTTCGCGGCCCTTCAGGCCGTTCATGATCGAGGTCGCCTGCAACACGCCAACCTGGAAGTTGTCGAAAGTTGCGTAGTAATCAACATTCGGTGTGTCACGGATCAGGCGGTCATAGGCAATCACCTTCACGCCGGCATCGGCAGCCTGCTTCAGCACGTCCGACAGTGTTGTGCCGTCGATGGAAGCAACGACCAGAACCTTGACACCCTTGGTGACCATGTTCTCGATCTGCGAAAGCTGGTTTGGAATATCGTCATCGGCATATTGAAGATCGGTCTCGTAGCCGCGATCTTTCAGAACCTTCACGATGTTGTCGCCATCGGCGATCCAGCGTGCGGAGGACTTGGTGGGCATGGCAATGCCCACGGTGCCCTTGTCCTGTGCCGCAACGGGGCCAGCGAGAGCGACTGCCGACAGCGCAACCGCTGCCATCAGTGATTTAAAATTCATTGGTATTTCCTCCCAAAATGCGGACTTTGGCCGCGTTAACTGACCAGCAAAAGCTAGTGGTTATCCCGTGGAATGCCCTTGGTCTGGGCAATCCGCTGGTATTGAACGGCATTTTCCAGAACGGCACCCGTCTCCATCTGGCCGACGAGACCGCGCTGAATTTCCTGCCAAGGCGTCTGGTGCGCCGGATAGCGGTAGCCGCCATCGGCGCTCAGGGCTTGCCGCCGCTCGGCCAGTTCCTCATCCGAAATAAGGATATTGGCGGAGCCACGTCCAAGATCGATGCGAACCCGGTCGCCGGTGCGGATCAGGGCAAGACCACCGCCTGCGGCGGCTTCCGGCGACGCGTTGAGAATGGAGGGCGAACCGGATGTGCCGGACTGACGGCCATCGCCGATACAGGCCAGTGCCGTTACGCCTTCCTTCAAAAGGTAATCGGGTGCGCGCATGTTCACCACTTCTGCCGCACCGGGATAGCCGATCGGCCCCGCGCCGCGCATGAACAGAACCGTATGGGCATCAATTTCCAGCGACGGATCGTCGATGCGCTTGTGGTAATCCTCCGGCCCGTCAAACACCACGGCACGTCCCTCAAATGCTTCGGGGTCATCGGGGTTGGAGAGATAGCGCTCGCGAAACTCCGGCGAAATCACGCTGGTTTTCATGATGGCGGTGGAGAACAGGTTGCCCTTGAGGACGCGGAAACCGGCGCGGGTCTTCATTGGCTGGTCGAATGGACGGATGACCTTTTCATCCTCGATAATCGCCCCGCGACAGTTATCGCCCATGGTGCGACCGTTCACGGTCATCGCATCTTCGTGGATCAGGCCCTGTTGCATCAACTGGTTGACGACAGCCGGTACACCGCCCGCATGGTAATAGTCTTCGCCGAGATACTCACCGGCCGGTTGCAGGTTGACCAGCAGCGGAATGTCTTCGCCATAGGTCTGCCAGTCATCAACACTTAGCTCTACGCCGATGTGGCGGGCCAGTGCGTTCAGGTGGATCGGCGCATTGGTTGATCCGCCGATGGCGGAATTCACGCGGATTGCGTTGACGAAGGCTTCCTTGGTGAGGATATCCGAAGGCTTCAGGTCTTCGCGCACCATGTCCACAATGCGCAAGCCTGTGAGGTAGGAAATTTCCTGCCGGTCACGATATGGCGCTGGAATAGCCGCACTGCCCGGAAGCTGCATGCCCAGCGCTTCGGCCAGCGAGTTCATGGTGGTGGCCGTGCCCATGGTGTTGCAGTAACCGGTGGAGGGTGCAGACGAGGCCACCAGTTTGACAAAACCGGCGTAGTCGATTTCGCCCTTGGCCAACAGTTCGCGCGCCTTCCACACAATAGTGCCGGAACCCGTGCGTTCGCCCCGGAACCAGCCGTTCAGCATGGGGCCGACAGACAGTGCAATCGCCGGAATATTTACGGTTGCCGCCGCCATCAGACAGGCCGGTGTGGTCTTGTCGCAACCGATGGTCAGCACGACGCCATCCAGCGGGTAGCCGTAAAGCACTTCCACAAGGCCAAGATAAGCCAGGTTGCGGTCAAGACCTGCCGTCGGGCGTTTGCCGGTTTCCTGAATCGGATGGACCGGGAATTCAATCGCGATACCGCCAGCTTCCCGAATACCTTCGCGCACGCGGGTTGCCAGTTCCATGTGGTGGCGGTTGCAGGGGCTGAGGTCCGAGCCGGTTTGCGCGATACCGATGATGGGGCGGCCCGACTGCAACTCTTCCTGGCTGAGGCCAAAGTTCATGTAGCGCTCGAGATAGAGCGCCGTCATGTCGGCGTTGGACGGGTTGTCGAACCAGGCGCGCGAGCGCAGGTTTTCTGGGTTGACGCGCGGCTTGGTGCCTTCGCCCTTGACGGCGGCTTCCTTGCGGGTCGGCATGTTTTCGGAATTGGTCATGGTGTATCCTCAAAAGTCTCGACCGCGTGGCGGTTGCCAAGCATGAAAGCGTCTGCAACATGGGTCAGCGGTGATAGATCCACGTCACTCCGGCCCGCCGCCATTAACTGCATGAAGCGTCCGTACAGTGAGCGATATTCCCGGTCTTCGCGTTTTTGGCCGGAGGGGTGAGCCTGCTCCGTACCGTTCACGGTCAGCACATTGCCGCCCTGTGACAGCACGATCTGGCCCGCGTCCGTTTCAACGCGAATGTCCCATGTCTGCGGCCCGGTCTGGCGCCAGTCGAACTCGGCGCGCAATGTCGCGCCGCCGGTCAGTTCGAAATCAAGATTGGCGGCAATCGGGGCCGCACGGTTTTCGGGGAAAAACAGGTCGGATTGCGTCAGGTAAAACTTTTCCCGCAGAATTCGCGTGACGATGGACAGCGCATTGATGCCGGGATCAAACACGCCAAGCCCGCCCGGCTGCCATATCCACTCCTGCCCGGGGTGCCAGTGGCGCACATCCTCTTTCCACTCGATGGTGACGGAGCGGATCGTTGCGTTCGACAACAGTGCACGGGCTTCTTCAACAGCGCTCGCAAAGCGGGAATGCCAGGTAGCAAATAGCGTCAGCCCCTTGGCTTTTGCCAAGGCTTCCAGCGCCTGCACTTCGGACAATGTCGCACCCGGCGGCTTTTCGAGCATCAGGTGCTTGCCAGCTTCCAGTGCTGCCTTGGCTTGCGCAAAGCGGCCCTGTGGCGGGGTACAGAGCGAGACCGCATCGATATCGGCATTGGACGCCAGCATGTCATCGATGGTTGTCCAGTGCGCCAGATTCGGCACGCTTGCATGGCGGCTGGCGATGCCGGAGAGTTCCAGACCTTGCGTTCCGGCAATGGCGGGCAGGTGCTGGTCACGGGCAATTTTGCCGAGACCAACGAGAGCGAGTTTGATCGGCGCCATGATCGTCCCCTACAACGCTTTGACGATAGTTGGGCGCGGCGCGGCCACGGCCAGCCGGTTGGTCAGCGGCACGGTAAAGGGAGCGGCTTCGATCTCAAACACATCGCCCGGCTCCGTCTTGAAGCCTTCCGAGAAGGACAGCGTCGCCGTTCCAAAGAAATGCACATGAATATCGCCGGGGCGACAGAACAGCTCATACTTGAAGTGATGATGTTCCAGATTGGCAATGCTGTGGGACATGTTGCCTTCGCCGGTCAGAAACGGCTTTTCAAACACAATCTCCGATCCCCGGCGAATGCGCGATACGCCTTCGATATGGTCGGGAAGATCGCCCACCAGCAGTTCCGCACCCAGTGACGCCTGTCGCAGCTTGGAGTGCGCCAGCCACAGGTAGTTACCCTTTTCGGTAATGTGATCGGAAAACTCGTTGCCAAGACAGAAACCCAAACGGTGCGGCGTGCCATCCGGTCCAATAATATAGATGCCTGCCAGTTCCGGCTCTTCACCGCCATCCAGCGCGAAGGCAGGGGAGGTCAGGTCATGGCCTGTTGCCACGAGGATAGAGCCATCACCCTTGTAGAACCATTCCGGCTGCACGCCCGTTTCACCATCCGCAGGCTTGCCGCCATCGACACCCATATTGAACATGCGCATGGAATCCGTCAGGTCGCCAGCCCCATCGACAGTTGATTGGCTCGCCTTGTGCATCTTGTCGCGACCGGATGCGGAACCCAGATGCGTCAAACCTGTGCCTGCAACGATACAATGGGTAGGGTCTTCATGGGAAACAGGAAGCGCCAGTTTGCCAGAAGCCGACAGCGCAGCAAGGTCAACCGCTTCACCAAGGCCGCGATTTTTCACTTCGTCCGTCAGGCTGTGCCCGCTCGCAATTGCGTTCATCGCCAGCGCATAAATGCTGGCCGCGCCGGTCACGATGCGGGCCCCGTCGCCGAGATCGGCGACGACGTCATAGCCTTGACCACTGGTCACTTGCGTTAAGCGCATATTTTCTCCCGAATATAGCGGCCACTCCACGGAGCCGTCGTTTTAAGTAGTACTAATTCCGCCGAATGCCCTCTGTCAATGGTGTGCGCTGCAAAATGCATGCATAAGGAAATGCACTGAAAAGAAACATCAAGCCGTTGATTATACAGAAATAATAGAAAAATTTAGAGAATTTTCAGTTCTGAAACGTGGTTTTCTCAAAAATATTTCTTGCCCATTAAGCATACTATATGGTTCATATTTACGGGGTGCTAAGATAAGGCGGGGTGTAGCCTTGTGCTTGGGCGCGTCGGTGGGTATTCACGGCTGATACTGACCCCATGAGAGGAGACCGGATTGGGACTTTTGGAAACCACCATTTCAGGCCGTCGGCTGCGCAACAGCCACGCCCATGTGGTGAGCGAGCTTGGCCGGGGCATTGTCTGCGGCGAGATTGCGGAAGGCTCGATCCTCCCCGGTGATAATGACCTGTCGTCTCGCTTCGGCGTGTCGCGTACCGTGCTGCGCGAATCGATGAAGACGCTTGCGGCCAAGCGCCTCATTGAGGCCAAGGCCAAAGTCGGAACACGCGTGCTGGAACGGGCGAGCTGGAACTTCTTTGATCCTGACGTGCTCGGCTGGCGTCTGGAAGCAGGGGTCGATAACGCCTTTGTCGATCATCTGGCGGAAATGCGTCTGGCGCTGGAGCCGGCTGCGGCGGCGCTGGTCGCCGCACGGGCCTCTGCGGAGGAAATTGTTGAGCTTTATGCCATTGCCGCACGGCTAGACGATATAAACCATACGCGCGAATCGATTGCCAAGGTTGATCTCGAATTTCATCTGGCCATTTCGCGCATGTCACGAAATCCATTCATGCGGTCCATCAGCAGCCTGATCGAGGCGGCATTGGCGGTATCCTTCCAGTTATCCTCGCCCGCGTCATCCTCGGCAAAAATCAGAGAATGCGCCGCCAATCACCTGAAGATCGTGCATGCCATTGCGGCACGCGATGCCCAGAAGGCGGAAATCGCCATGCGCAATGTCATCGATCTCGGCGTTCAGCGGATTCATGCTGCGTTGGATTGATAGAGGCGGCTTGCGCCCTGTTTGAGGGCAGTGATAGTCGTTGCCCATGCTTATTATCTTTCACCAGTATTGGCCGCATATTCTCTTTATAGTGTCCGTCGTCTCCGGGCTGGCGGCGGCCATTCACGCCACCATGACGAAAGAGGAGGTGCGCTCCGCCATCGGCTGGGTCAGCGTCATCATCCTCTCACCCATTGTAGGTGCCTTGATCTACGCAATTGTCGGCATCAACCGCATACGGCGTCAGACGGTCAGTTCGCAACGCGCGCTTTTCGATGGAGGCTCGCTGGCGCGTATGCTGCGGATGACGGCGACCGACGAAATGATTAGCCAGCGCTTTGGCGAGCGGTTTGCCGCTATGAAAACGCTCGGTGATCGTGTCACGCGGCATTTTCTCACCATGGGCAACCGCATCGCGATGCTGGAAACAGGCGATGCCGCCTATGGCGCGATGGTCGAGGCAATCAACTCCGCTCAAAGCAGCATTCTGGTCGAAACCTATATTTTTGACCGAGACCGGATCGGTCTGCGCGTGGCAGATGCGCTGATCGCCGCCGTCCAGCGCGGTGTGGCTGTGCGGGTGCTGATCGATGCGGTCGGCGCGCGTTACTCGGTCCCCAGTATTGTGGGTTACCTGCGCAGCGGTGGCGTGAAAGTCGGTGCGTTCAACGGCAATGTCATCATGGCGCTGCGTTTGCCCTATGCGAACCTGCGCACCCACCGTAAAATCATCGTTGTTGATGGAGACGTGGCCTTTACCGGCGGTATGAATATCCGCGAAGGTTTCACCAGCGAGTTTGCCACTGAGGGCAGTGCACAGGATACGCATTTCCGCGTCACCG
Source organism: Rhizobium sp. CFBP 8762 (assembly GCF_014841565.1). Classification (GTDB taxonomy): domain Bacteria; phylum Pseudomonadota; class Alphaproteobacteria; order Rhizobiales; family Rhizobiaceae; genus CFBP-8762. The sequence continues at coordinate 344,055 of NZ_JACYUD010000002.1, read as the reverse complement.
GCCCGGTGGTTGCCGATCTCTTTCATATCGCAGCGGAAGACTGGCGCTTTACCACTGGTGAACAGCTTAATGCCCCGGCCTGGGCTATCGCAACGCCTGAGCCGGTAGAAGGTGCCATGTTCGTGCGCGCTGTCTCCTCCGGCCCGGACAAATGGCTGGAAACAAACCACAAGACCCTGATGGGCGCGTTTTCGGTCGCACGCGACTCCATTCTCATCATGTCACCGTATTTTCTGCCGGATCGCGAACTGATCAGCGCGCTCAGCACCGCTGCCAGCCGGGGTGTCAGTATCGATATCGTCGTGCCTGCGGTCAGCAATCTCCGGATCGTCGATCACGCCATGATGGCGCAGTTCGATCAGGTTCTGAAAAATGACTGCCGGATCTGGCGTGCCGCCGGGCACTTCAACCATTCCAAACTTATGGTTATCGATGATCGGTGGTCCTATGTCGGCTCGTCCAATCTGGATCCCCGATCACTCCGCCTCAATTTCGAGATTGATATGGAAGTGATGGATGTTGAATTTGCACAACAGATCGCCGCGCGCATTCGCCATGCCATGGAGGGGGCCGCACCTGTTACCTTGGCCGCGCTACGGGGCCGACCTTTTGCCGCCCGCCTTGCCGACAAGATCCTCTGGCTGGGCTCGCCCTATCTGTGAACGCGATGAACGGCGTTCAGCGCCATCTCGATTTCGCGCCCGCCATAGGGCTTGCGCAGCACAATCTGGAGCCCGTCCCCTTCAATATCCGGCGCATCGAGCTTGCCGGTCGCAAACACGATGCCAATCTCCGGCTGGATATCCCGCACCTGACGGGCAAATTCAGAACCGGAGATTCCGGGAAGACCGAGATCGGTAAACAGCACGTCGACAGAGTTTTCCTGCAAGAGTGCCATGGCTTCCTCCGCGCTCTCGGCCTCCAGCACAGTGTGGCCGTAATCGGTCAGAAATTCTGCGGCATCCATGCGAATGATCCCATCATCCTCCACCACCAGCACCGTCAGCGGCTGGCCAGAGCGAACGCTCGCTACCGCGCTCGCCATCAAAGGCTCTGGCGCCGCTTCGGCAGACGGCGCGTCGGCCGGCCGGTCAACTGGTAGTGCGGTGGCCTCCGGGTTTCCCAGAACCATCCGTATTTTGCGTGCCAGAGCCTCGCGCGTGTAGGGCTTGGACAGCAGCTCGATGCCTTCATCGAGCCGCCCGTCATGGACAATCGAGTTCTCCGTAAAGCCTGACGTGAACAAGACGGCTATCCCCGGCAACAGGGCCTGCACTTCACGCGCCATATCGGCGCTTTTCAGCGTTCCCGGCATCACCACATCGGTGAACAGCAGATCAATGTCAGCTCCGCTTTCGACCAGTGAAAGTGCGCTTTGCGCGTCCCGCGCGGTCAAAACCTGATAGCCCAGTTCGCGCAGAGTCTCCACCACGGTGGCGCGCACGCCGTCATCATCTTCGGCCACCAGTATGGTTTCGGTTCCGCCGACGACTGGGCTTTCATCCACCGCTTGCAACGTGTCCTCAGCCGCCAGAGCTCGTGGCAGATAGAGCCGCACTGTGGTGCCATGCCCCGCTTCACTGTAAATCTTGACGTGACCGCCAGACTGCTTGACGAAGCCGTACACCATGGGTAGGCCCAATCCCGTACCCTTACCAACCGGCTTGGTGGAAAAGAAGGGTTCAAACACTTTTTCCACCACCTCGGGCGTCATGCCGGAACCGGTATCTGTCACGGAGACCTGCACATACTCCCCGGGCTTTACATCGATTTCCGTCAACGCATAGCTTGGGTCGAGTGTGGCATTGGAGGCTTCGATGGTCAGCGTTCCAAAGCCCTCCATGGCATCTCGCGCATTGATCGCGAGGTTCAAGATTGCGTTTTCAATCTGCGCGGGATCGATCAGCGTGTTCCACAAACCATCATCAACCAAGGTGCGCACTTCAATGCCCTCACCAATCGTATGGCGCAGCATGTCTTCCATTCCGTAGATGAAGCGCCCGATATTGACCGTTTTCGGCTCCAGCGGTTGCCGGCGACCGAAAGCCAGAAGCTGGCTTGCCAGTTTGGCGCCGCGCTGGACGCCGGACAACGCGTTTTCCACACGCCGCATGGCTCGCTCGTTGCCGCTGATATCCTTGACCAACAGTTGCAGATTGCCCGATACCACTTGCAGCAGATTGTTGAAATCGTGAGCGATTCCGCCGGTCAGATTCCCAATGGATTCCATTTTCTGTGCCTGTTGCAGCGCCATTTCGGTCACGCGCAGCGCCTCTGCGGCATCTCTTTCCGCCGTCACGTCGCGCCCGACAGCGTGTAGAAAATGTTCATCCGGCACCGCTGTCCAGGACATCATCCGATAGCCGCCATCCTTGCAGCGGAATCGGTTCTCAAATCGGAATGTCGTATAGCCATCCTCAAGACGCGCGACCTCGTCCAGCGTGGTCTGGCGGTCATCGGGGTGGAGCAAGTCAATGAAAAGATGTCCGATCAGCTCGTCTTCATTCCAGCCAAATATCGTCGTCCAGGCCGGGTTGACGGCCATGATCCGCGCATGGAAATCTGCAACCAGCATGACGTCGGTGGACAGACGCCACATGCGGTCCCGATCGGCGGTGCGCTCGGTAACCTTTTGTTCCAGTGTCTGGTTCAGCGCGCTCAAAGCTTCGCGGGCGCTTCGCAATTCATCGATATCGGTGTTTGTACCGAGCCACTGCTTGATCTCACCATCGTCCGTGAAAATTGGCAGGGCTCTGGTCAAGTGCCAGCGATAGGTGCCATCGGCGCGACGCAAACGGTACTCCGTTTCAAAGACGGACTGCTCCGCCATCGCCGTTTGCCAGCGCTGAAAGGATGCCGACCTATCGTCCGGGTGGATTAGGTTCGTCCAGCCCAAGCCATCGAGTTGTCCGTGCTGAAGGCCGCTATACTCGTAAACGCGTTCATTGAACCAGTCCGGCTCGCCGGTTGGCGATGCTGTCCAGATCAGGTTGGGCAGCGTCTGCGCAAGAGCACGAAACTTCGCCTCACTGTCCTGAATGGCCTGCTGAGCAGAGCGGCGGTCCGTTACATCCCGAACCGCACCGACAAGGCGCACGGGTTGTCCAAGCGGATCGAACTCGAACTCTGCGCGCCGCGAGATAACCCGCTCTTCGCCGGTATCGGCCCGCCTTATTCGATACTCGACATCCAGAGGCGCTGACTTTTGGAGACGCGTTTCAGCGGATGATGCCAGATGCCGGTCTTCGGGTAGAACCAGACTTTCCAATACAGTTGTGGATATGGTTGGCGTAAAGTCCAGTCCGAAGATTCGGTGAAACTCCGGGGTGCCCTGCAGCAGGTTGTCGAGCAAGGTCACAGAAAACAGCCCAACGCCGCCCGCTTCCTGTGCACGGCGCAGCCGCGACTCCGATTGTTTCAGCGCTTCAGCCGCCCGGTGTGCAAGCGTAAAATCTCTGAGCACCTTCACAAAGCCGATGGCTTGATTATCGGCGTCGAGGATTGGCGTCATTTCGCCACTGGCCCAGAAGCGTTCGCCGGATTTGCGCAGGTGCCAACGCTCGTCGTTGCCCACGCCTGTTTCCAGCGCAGCATTCATCTCGCGGTGCATTCGCCCGCTGGCGCGGTCTTCCAGCGTGAATATGCGTTCGGCATCGTTGCCCAGCATATCCATCTCCGTCCAGCCGAAGATGTTTTCCGCCCCCTTGTTCCAGCGCATGACCTTGCCATCCAGGTCGAAGGCGATAATAGCGTAATCGACCGCGCTATCGATGATCTGCCGGTTGCGCATTTCACTGGCAACCAGATCGGCCTGCGCGGTAACCCGGTCAGTCACATCGGTGCCCTGCGCAAACACGCCGAGCTTGGAGCCATCCGCCCCGGTGATCAGTTGATAGACAAGATCGATATAACGGCGATCTGTGGAACCGTCGGCAGTACGCCGGAGATCGACCGGTACTGCGGTGCCGGTATAAGATGTACCGGTGCGGTAAACATCATCGAGCAGTTCAAAGAAGCCCTGTCCGGCAATTTCCGGCAAGGCTTCGCGGACACCCTTGCCCAGCACATCCCGGTTGCCCACCAGATCCAGATAGGCCGGGTTGGCAAGATCAAAGATATGGTCAGGGCCGCGCAGCATGGCGACAAAACCGGGGGCCTGCTCGAACATGGTGCGAAGCCGCTCATGCTCGCCGCGAAGCCACTCCTCGGCCTTTACCTTTTGGGCGACCTCCACAACCACCGCGATGACGCCAACCGGCTTTCCGGTTTCGCTGAGGATGGGTGAGTAATCCAGATTCAGCCAAAGCTGCTCTTCGTGGCCCGAGCGACGCAGCATCAGTTCCTGATCACGATAGGCGAGCGTTGCGCCCTTCATAACCGTTTTCATGACGTGGTCGTTGAGTTCTGCAGCCTCGGGCCATCCTTCCAGCACCTTGGAGCCAAGCAGGCTCGGGTGGCGTGCATCGGCAAAGCGCGAATAGGCCTCATTGTAGATCATGATGCCGTCCTCACCCCACAAGGTAACGATGGCAACAGGTGAATGCAGAATCAGCGCGAGCGTTGACATCAGCGTCTGCGACCAACCGGCGATAGGGCCAAGTTCGGTTTGGGACCAGTCAAAGTCAGCGATAAGCTGTCCGATTTCGCTGCTCCCGGACAGAAACCAGGGCATGCCGGTTGACTGTTCTTGGCTTGGGGACGACGTCGAATTGATCATATAGTCTCACACGGATAGACAGCGGTGAATGGTTGCCCTGTAACTTGTCCACATCAAAACCGCGATGGAACGCAGCGTCCAGCTGCCAGACAGGTGTAGCAAGATGCATTCGCTCTTGAAACATACTTTGTCCGGGGAAACAAGAGGGGAACGCTCAACCTGAACCAGCGATGGAATTCGTAACGGTATGAGCTTCAGGGCGTGTTGATGGCCACCGGAATCTCCAGCACGATGGCGAGACAGCCCAGAAGAGCAACGATCAGCGCCGTCATTGCAATCCGGTTGCACCGCTCTTCCTTTGCGAGCATGCTGGGTGTCAGGCGTGGCTGGCTCACCAGGAGGCTGTCTCCCAAAAGGCTTTTGACCTCCTTATAGGCAGCCGCATGGGATGGATGGTGTGAACACCATCGTTCGAACTCTTCCAGATCGGCGGCTTTCGTCGAAGGTCCGCTCAAAATAAAAAGCCAGTCAATTGCCTGACGGCGAACGTCGGAATCCTGGTGCAGCATATAAATCCGAATGTGAAAATCTATTATTTTAAATAAGTGCCGATGTTACACCGTACCGAATGAATATTCTATATGACTCACGCTAAATATAGGGGATCGTCCACGGTTGAGTTGCGACCGGCTGTCGCAGTCCGCAATCATCAGGGGTTTTCAGCTTCAGGTTGACAGGTATATTTCAAAGTATCTAATATATGAACGAAAGTATCGTGTTTATAGTTCGCGACATAGATGTCGATGAAACGGGGATTGACTGATGATGTCACAATTTGTGGGGCGTCTCGCCCAGGCGCTCCTGGTTGCTGGTGCCGTGTTTGGTGGATCGGCATTAAGTGCAAATGCTGAGAGCATGGTGATCAAGCACGCGCAGGGCGAAACCAAGCTTGATAAGCGCCCTGTTAAAGTGCTGACATTCGATCTTGGAGTGTTGGATACGCTGAACGCTTTGGGTGTTGAGGTTGCGGGTGTGCCAACCGGTAACAAGCCGGATTACCTCAAATCTTATGAGGATCAGAAATATATCAAGGTCGGCACGTTCTTTGAGCCGGACTATGAGGTCGTCAACGCAGCGGAACCTGACCTTATTATTATTGGCGGCCGATCTGCTCCCAAATACGCGGACCTCTCCAAAATTGCACCGACCATTGATTTGACAATCGGTTCAATGCCGTATCTCGAAACGGCTGAACAGAACATCCGCACTCTGGCGAAGATTTTCGGCAAGGAAAGTGTAGCCGAGCCCTTGCTGGAGAAACTGAAAAGGTCCGCCGCTACCGTGAAGGATAAGGCGTCCAAGGCTGGAACGGGGCTGTTGGTTCTGACCACCGGCGGTAAGATGAGCACCTATGGCCCCGGCTCGCGGTTTAATGTTTTGTTCAGCGACCTTGGCGTCGTGCCTGCGGACGAGACGATCAAGGTGGGCAGTCATGGCCAGGCCGTCACGTTCGAGTATGTTTTGAAGGAGAATCCTGACTGGCTATACGTGATAGATCGGGATGCGGCCATCGGTCAGGACGGAACGGCAGCCAAGGCTTTCCTTGATAATGAAATCGTTGCCAAGACAACCGCCTGGAAGAGCAATCAGGTCGTGTACCTCGATCCGGTGGCATGGTATCTCGTAGCCGGTGGCATCACCTCGATGCAGAAGAGCATCGACCAGTTGAACCAGGCTCTGAGCAAGAGCTGAATCGAGCGAGCTGGAGGCCATGCATGAACATGGCCTCGTCTCCTAAAGACCGGGCTTTGTATTGAAATTTCTGCTGTCTCTTGTCGTCGTCATCGCACTGGCGTTCCTCAGTCTGTTGATCGGTGTGGGCGATATGTCGATGGGTGTCCTTATCGGCAACGCCGCTGCAAACGAACATCTGATCCTGCTCGCAAGCCGCGTTCCGCGCACCCTTGCCTTGCTGTTGGCCGGGGCGGGGATGGCGGTGTCCGGAACCATTATGCAGATGCTGGCGCGCAACAAGTTCGTCGAGCCCTCAACAGCCGGTACGGTTGAGTCTGCAACGCTTGGAATTCTGATGGTTCTGGTTTTCGCCCCCGGCCTATCAGTTTTGGGCAAGATGGCCTTCGCAACCCTTTTTGCGCTTATGGGAACGGCATTATTCCTGGCCATTCTCCAGCGCATCCCGCTGCGTTCGGCTCTAATTGTCCCGCTGGTCGGCATCATGCTCGGCGGTGTCATCAGCGCGGTGACAACGTTCTTCGCGTACCGGTACGATCTGTTGCAATCGCTCGGTGCATGGACCGTTGGTGATTTTTCAGCCGTTCTGCGTGGCCGATACGAATTGTTGTGGCTATCGCTGGCGCTGACGATCGCGGCCTACATCGCTGCCGATCGGTTCACGGTTGCCGGTATGGGGGAGACCTTTACCACCAATCTCGGTCTGAATTACAAGCGCGTGGTGCTGGTCGGGTTGGTGATCGTCTCCATGGTCACCGCCTGTATCGTGGTAACAGTGGGCGTCGTGCCCTTTCTCGGCCTAATCGTGCCCAATGTTGTCAGCATGACCCTGGGCGATAATATGCGCCGCTCGCTTCCCTGGATCGCTCTCAGTGGTGCGGGCCTCGTGCTGGTCTGCGATATCCTTGGCCGCTTGCTGATCTTCCCCTACGAAATTCCGGTGAGTGCGATTCTGGGCGTTTTTGGCAGCGTGTTCTTCCTCTATATTCTCTTGCGGAAAAACGCGCATGCGTAAGCAGCGTTCATCACGGTTTATCCTGACCACGCTCACCGTTTTGGCTCTGTGTGCCTCCATCGGCTTTATGGTCATTGGCGCTAAGGGCAGTTGGGAATTCGTCCTGACTTTCCGTGGAACAAAGCTCGTGTCTTTGGTGCTTGTCGCCTACGCCATTTCCGTCTCCACCGTGCTGTTTCAAACCATTAGCGGCAATCGTATCTTGACCCCCTCCATTATGGGGTTTGATGCACTGTACATTCTGATCCAGACGGTTCTGGTGTTCTCAATCGGGGCGGCGGGCGTGTCGCAGGCGGACGGACGGCTGACATTCCTTCTGGAAGTGGGTGTTATGGTACTGTTTTCGTGCCTGCTGTATCGCTGGCTTTTCTCTGGCGCAGTGCGAAGCCTGCATGTGTTGATGTTGGTCGGTATCATCTTCGGACTGCTGTTCCGAAGTCTTTCCGGGGTGTTGCAACGGATCATCGATCCCAATGATTTCGTCGTGCTGCAGGACCGTTTCTTCGCGAGTTTCAATACAATCGATAGCACACTTCTGGGCATATCCATTCTTGCCATTATTGCGTCGAGTTTGGCCGCAGCACGCGCATTCCACACCTTTGATGTGCTGGCGTTGGGGCGCGATATGGCCATTAATCTCGGCGTGGATTACAGGAAAACCACAACTCTCATTCTGGTCGTTATTTCTGTACTGGTGTCCGTTTCGGCTGCGCTGGTCGGGCCGGTAACGTTTTTTGGGCTTCTGGTGTCAAATCTGGCATACCAGCTGTTGCCCACGGGCAGGCACCGGGTCGTACTGCCGGCGGCATTTCTTCTGTCCGTCATCTGCCTTGTCGGCGGGCAATTGGTGCTAGAACGGGTGTTCGCACTCGATACAGCGCTGAGCGTTGTCATTGAGTTTGCAGGTGGTCTGTTCTTTATCGTTTTGCTCATGAGGGGAGCCGCCCGGTGATCGATGTCCGCGCAGTCAGCAAAAACTATGGTGAAACCTGCGTGGTGAATGGAGTTTCGATCCATCTGCCCGCGCGCGGGCTGACATCCATCATCGGGCCGAATGGTGCAGGCAAGTCGACGTTGCTCTCAATGATCAGCCGACTGATGCCACTGGATAGGGGGCAGATTCTGGTCGACGGACTGGACGTTGCAACGACAAAGGGTGACGTGCTGGCACGGCGGCTTTCCATTCTAAAGCAGGACAATCATCTGACCACACGCCTGACGGTACGCGATCTGGTTGCCTTCGGGCGGTATCCCTATTCAAAAGGACGGATGAACAGTGACGATGCCCGGCATATCAATCAGGCGCTCGACTATCTGAATCTGACTCCGCTGTCCGACCGATTTCTGGATGAGTTGTCCGGCGGGCAGCGTCAGCGCGCCTTTGTGGCCATGGTGCTGTGTCAGGATACGGATTATGTCTTATTCGACGAGCCGTTGAACAATCTCGACATGAAGCACGCTGTCACCATGATGAAACTATTGAAGCGGGCCTCGAGCGAGCTCGGCAAGACCGTCGTGGTCGTCCTGCATGACATTAATTTTGCCGCAGCCTATTCCGACCATATTGTCGCGATGAAGAACGGTAAAGTCTTTCTTCAGGGATCACCTGATGACATCATTCAGGCCCACACGCTGGAAGACATTTATGAAACCGCGTTTCAAATACATGAAACAGCGGGACAGCGACTGGTTTCCTACTACCTTTGAAGCGACGTTAGAGCATTTCCGATCTGACGGTATCAGATCGGCGCTCTCTGTATCGCGGCTAGGCCGCTTCACCGCGCGTGATTTTGCGGCTGTGGTGTCTTGCCCTTCGCCGCCATCAATATATCAAGTTCCATTTCCGACGGCCCGAAGCGGGCATAGAGTCGAGCCGCTTCGTCCGCATCAAGATTGTATTTTGCTGCAAAGTGTTCCACGGTGCAGGGCGCGCCGCGCTGTTGTTTTGGTTTCTGCCGAGGCACGTACGTATCTGGCATTTATCTCCCTCCTGATTGTAAAAGGGAGATAGAGCAGAGCAGCGTTTTGAAAAGTCACCTGATGTCAATAGTCATATATTAAATATTTTGAATGTAGGCGATTTTTTATGTCAGCGCGGTCTGCCGTGTCTCGGAATCGATGAACACAGCGGCGACAGCACCCACAATCAGCAGGGCAGCAAACAGGCCAATCGCGGCGGTAAAGCTTTGCGCAACCAGCAGCGCCACCGCGCTCGGCGCCAGCAATCCGCCAAGGCGCGCCATGGCCCCAGCCGAGCCCATGCCGGTGCCGCGCAGGGCTGTCGGAAACAGTTCCGGCGTAAAGGCATACAGCGCGCCCCAGGTGCCGAGCAGCGCAAAGCTCATGAGGAGAATGGAGGCGGCAATGAGGGCTGCCGAGCCGGAAGCCAGCGTAAACAAAACGCAGCCCGCAGCACTCAAGAGGAGAAAGCCGATCAAGGTCGGGCGTCTTCCCCATTTTTCCACGCCATAGGCCGCAAGCGCGTATCCAGGTATCTGCGCAAGCGCGACAAGCACGAGGAAGCCATAGCCCCGTACGAAGCCGAAGCCTTCACCCGCCAGGCGGGCGGGCATCCACGTGAACACCCCGTAGTAGGATACGGAAACAAGGAACCACACCGACAGGATCAACAGCGTTCTGCGCCGTAGGGATGGGGACAAAAGGCTCTGCGAGCCTTCAGCAGCAGGCAGAAATACGGTTTCCGCCGCACCGAGCGGCGCCTTTCCGTTGGTCTCCAGTATCTGGTTCAGCACCGTTTTGGCCTCCGCCGCCTTTCCAGTCTTCACCAGATACATTGGGGATTCCGGCACCCAGAGGCGCAGCCAGATCCCAATCAGCGCTGGAAGTGCAGTGACTGCAAAAATCCAGCGCCACCCGTCCACCAGTCCGAGCGAACTCACAACCCATGCCGTCACGGCCACAATAACCGTGCCCACCGCCCAAAAACCTTCCAGCAAGACCAGCCACCGGCCTCGGTTTTTTGCGGGCAGAAACTCCGCCATCATCGCGTAGTCAACGGGCAGGGTGCCGCCAACGGCAACGCCGGTCAGAAACCGCAGAGCAAGAAGAATTACGAAATTCGGCGAAAAGACTGAAAGAAGACCAAAAATTGCATCGCATGCCACCGTAACCAGAAGAACGCGGCGCCGACCGTACCTGTCCGCCAATTTGCCGAATGCATAGGCTCCGATCAGCATGCCAAGGAAAAACAGGGTTCCGGTCTGCAAGGCCTGCGGCACTGTCAAACCAAACGTGGCGGCGATGGACGCGGCAGTAAAGCCAACAGCCAGCACCTGCATGGCATCGGCTGCCCAGACCAGACCGAAGATTCCCAGAAGGCGTTTTTGAAACGGGCCAGTGCCAGCGCGGTCCAGTGTGGCATCAATCGTTACGGTCATGAGCGTTCTTTCAAAACAACATCAACTGGCAGTATTTATAACCAGCTTCGCGGTTTTGTATATAGGCTCAATGTGAGCATAACTAAGGTAAAAGAAAACCCGCCGAAGCGGGTTTCACGGATTAGCTCCAGAATGAGCGATGACGTGGGGCTGTCGAACGCGACAGAGCATAGCCGAGAATGAAGCCGATGGCACCTGCTGCAACCAGCAGGCCGGATGTCGCTGTAGGATTTTCGCGGGCGGCATCAACAACATTGGAGGCTTCACCCTTCACAACGTTGACAGCATCCTTCGCCTTTTCGGTCAGGCGTGCCTTTTCCTCGTTAATGGCGCCGGTAAAGCCTGCAGTCAGCGATTTCGTATCTTCAGCCATGGAAATTCTCCTGTTGAATTAAGCCTATACAACGCTGGAGCGCTCAATTTGTTCCTGAAACTCCCGCTGCAAACACCGGGAACTTTTGAGAGGATATACGGTTATTGAGCCAATTCTAAAGCATTTTCCGTAAGAGCAAAGCGGCTTTTACTTTCGAATCTTGCATAAACAGTCGTCACAGGAGCATTCCGCTTGCGCGCCGCAGAACAGACCGACCAGCCTTCCGCACCGCCTTCAGCATCCCCATCGGCAACCGATGAATCCCATATCCACTCCATGTCCGATCTCCCGACCTCCGCCTTGGCGCAACGGCTTGTTCTGTCGCTGACCGAAGACAGCCGAGACTGCGCACTGGCGTTGGTCGATTCGGAAATTGCAGCCGAGGAAATTGCGCAGGCGGTCCGCGTGTTTGCTCCCGAGGTGGAGGTTCTCGTGCTGCCGCCTTGGGACTGTCTACCTTACGACCGCGTCGCGCCGTCGCGCGAAAGCATGGGGCGGCGCATGGCGTTTTTGCACCGGCTCACACAGAAGAGAACCGGCACCCGGCTTGTTGTTGCCTCGCTGGAAGCCGCCATTCAGCGCCTGCCCCCCGCTGAGGCCGCCGTAACTCTGCGCCTGTGCACCGGCGAAACGCTGGACCGGGACGCGTTTGAAACCTTCGTACTGCGCGCCGGTTACGTGATGGACGATCGCGTCGATGAAGCCGGAGAGGTTGCCTGTCTGGGCGATGTCATCGATATATTTCCTGCCGATGCGGCCAAGCCCGTTCGCCTTGTGCTGGATGACAATAGTGTCATTTCTGAATTACGCCTCTACAACGCGCTGACGCAACGCACCGAGGATGATCTGGACGAGATTGTCATCGGGCCCGCCACCGAATTGATTCCCTTTGAGGAGGCGGATGCGCAAGCCGATGGCCAGAGCATGGAGGCGCTTCTTCTGGCGCGATACGGGTCTTTGCCGACATTGTTTTCCTATCTGCCGGATGCATCCGTCATTGTAACCGAAGGCATGGAAGAAAGGTTGGCTGTGCTCGAGTCGGTTATCATCGAGGCGCGGCAGGCACAGCGGGATTTTGGCAAAGCCAGTGCTCTAAGCAACAGCTCCCTTTACCTGACCCACGCGGAATTTCTTGAGACCTTAGCGGAGCACAAGGTCTCAACCCTTGAGGCCAGCGGCGTAGACGCCCTGCCTGCCTTCATTCTGTCTGGAAACCCACTCAAGGCGTTTTCCGATTTTGCGGTGAAACAACAGGAAGCGCAACGTCGTGTGATCATCGCCGGGGATACCAAGGGCCGTCGCCGCATGGTCAAGCGACTGGAGCGGGTTACCGAACAAGGCGTTGCGACTATTAGCACGCTGGATGAGGCACTGGTGGCGACCCTCGGCACGTTCGCACAGGCCGACTGGAATATCGAAAGCGGCTTTATCGATGAAAGCCGCGACTTGACGGTAATTGCCGCTGCAGATGTGTTCGGTGCACAAAACGCGGAGACAACCACAGCAAATGTGGCCCTGCTGCTGGCAGAGCCAGAATTGCGCACTGGAGATGTTGTTATCCACGAAGATTACGGCGTTGGAATCCTGCGCGCTCTTGAGCAGGTCGAGGTCGATGGCGTGCAGCGCGATACGGTGCGGCTGGAGTACCATGGCGGCGCGTCCATTCTGGTGCCGGTAGAAGAATTTGGCTGCATTTGGCGCTATGGCGCGCAGGAAGAGGCAATTTCGCTTGATCGGCTCAACACCGATGCCTGGGACAAGCGCCGCGCAGCGGTCAGCCGCGATATCGACAGTGCTGCCGCGCATCTCATTTCCATGGCGCAGGCGCGTGAAGATATGCAGGTGCCGCCCATTGTGCCGTCCCGCGCACGTTATGCCCGCCTTGCTGCCCGTTTTCCCTACCCGGAGACGCCGGATCAGGCCCACGCCATTCAGGCCGTGCTGGATGATCTGGCATCCGGGCGCGCCATGAACCGGCTGATTTGCGGGGACGTCGGCTTCGGCAAAACCGAAATCGCCCTGCGCGCCGCCGCCGCTGTTGCCCTGTCTGGCAGGCAGGTGATCATGCTGGCACCAACCACGGTGCTGGTGCGCCAGCATTTTGAAAGCTTCGAGCGCCGCTTCATCGACAGCGGCATCACGGTCAAAATGCTGTCGCGCGTTGTCTCGACCGCTGAGGCAAAGGCTGTCAAAGAGGGCCTGAAATCCGGTGAGGTTCACATCGTTGTCGCCACACAGGCCGTTATGGCCAAGGATGTGGAGTTTTCCGATGTTGCCTTGTTGATCGTGGACGAGGAGCACCGCTTCGGCACGAAACTGAAAAGCCAAATGGCCAATCTGGCGCCTGGCTTGCATACATTGACCATGAGCGCGACACCGATTCCGCGCACCCTGCAATCGGCCATGGTGGGTGTTCAGGATGTCAGCATTCTGGCCAGCCCTCCGGCCCGTCGCCGTCCGGTGCGCACATTCCTCACCGAGTTTGATGGTGCAGCGATGCGTATCGCGCTGATGCGGGAGCGGCGTCGTGGTGGGCAAAGCTTTATCGTCGTGCCGCAAATCGCAGACATTGCGGGCCTCGAGGACAAGTTGAAAAAGCTTGTGCCGGAGCTGTCCGTGCGCATCGCCCACGGCGAGCAGGATGCGAAGGCCATGGATGAAACCATGGTCGACTTTGCCGATGGTAATGGGGATATTTTGCTGTCCACCAATATCATCGAAAGCGGGCTGGATGTACCCCGTGCCAACACCATGTTTGTGTGGCGGGCGGATCGGTTCGGGCTGGCGCAGTTGCACCAGTTGCGGGGGCGCGTTGGCCGTGGTCGTGCACAGGGCGTTACCTATCTGCTGACCGAAGCTGGCGAAACGCTGGCTGAAGATACACGCTCCCGGCTGTCAACGCTGGTTGCGTTTGACCGTCTGGGCTCCGGCCTTGCCATCAGCGGGCGCGATCTCGATTTGCGCGGCGCGGGCGATCTGGTCGGCGAAGAGCAGGCGGGGCACATGAAGGTTATTGGCGTCAGCCTCTATCAGCGCCTGCTGGCGCGGGCAGTATCGGTGGCGCGGGGCGAAACGGACGACAATGCTGCCGTTCCGCAAATCAATCTCGGTTTGAACGGTGCGTTTCCAGTGGACTATGTGCCGGAAGCGACCGTTCGGCTGAACCTCTATGCGCGGCTGCAACGCCTGACCACCAACAGCGAAATCGACGCCTTTGCCGAAGAAATCGAAGATCGCTTCGGCGAGATGCCGGAGGATGTCGTCATGCTTCTGGATGTGATGCGGGTAAAACTCGCCGCTGCGCGCACGCATGTCTCGCGCATCGATGCAGGACCTGTCGCCATTGCCATCGACTTCCGCCGTCCGCTGAAACAAAAGCAATGGACCGATCTGTTGCGCCACGAAGGCCTGCGCAACAAGGATGACCGGCTGATTTATGCAAAGGAAACCAAGAGCGCGCCGGAACGCCTGAAGCTGACCCGCGACCTGCTGGCAACCATTCGCAAGACCATGTGAATGAGACGGCGGCATTGACATTGGCAGCGTATCTTTGTTCAACTCCCTCAATATTATGGGAGAATTCAATGCGCACTCTGTCCTTGTCCGCTGGTCTGGCTCTGGCTTTGGCCTCAACTGCGGCCGCACAACAGGCTGAAATCACCGTTCAGGGCGCGCAGGCGCTGCAAAAAAGCCTGACCGATTTTCTGCCTGATTCGATTGACAAGGCTGCGCTCGTCAAGGTTCGGCCCGAAGGCAGCGCCTATGAAATTCAGCTTGACCTCGCCAGTCTGCTAAAGGGGGTCGACGCCAAGACCTTTACAATCGAGGGACTGAAGCCTCTGATTTCGCTGGCTGAGCCATTGCGCGACGGGCTGTGGCGCGTGACGCAGAACCAGAGCTTCTCCATGTCCGGCACAGCCAAAAGCGGCGAGGACGTCAGCCAGTTTACCTACAAGGCAGGCAATCTAAATCTGGACGGGATTTACGATCCCGAACTGTTTCTGTTCAAATCCGCCGACACGATTGCCAAGGACGTGAACGTTTCGATCAGGACCGACAAGGACGATATGTCCGTCAACCTTGCGGCCATGTCGTCCACCCTGTCGGCGGTCAAGCGTGATGGGAACAAGGTTGATATTGTTTCCAAGGCGAGCGGGCTAGGCTGGGAGCAACGTGGGCAGGATGCCAGCGGCAATCGCGGTGATGTGTCCTTTGCCAAGCTGGATGTGGATGTCGGGATGGATGGCGTTGCGCACCGTTCCATTCGCGAACTCATTGCCTTCGTTTTGAATTACAAGGACGAGCAAACGCTTGGCGACAGTGCCAAGAAGGAACTCGTCACGCTGATCAAGTCCTCGCTGCCGATCATTGATCGGCTGTCGGAGAATGTTGCAATCAACGATATCAAGGTGCAGTCTCCCATCGGCGATTTTGGGGCCGCCGGTATTCAGTATGCGCTGGATATGACGGGGCTTAGCCGCGATGCCGGTTTCGCGCTTGGCTTTATCGTGGACAAACCCTTCGCCCCGACCGAACTGGTGCCAGCGGCCTATCGCGATGCTATTCCAGAGGCTGCCGCCTTCAAATTCAGTGTGTCCGGCATCAACGCCACAGATGGCATCCATTATTTTCTGGATCATGGCGGGCTGAACGGCACGGAGACGTGGACACCGCAGCAGTTTGAAGCCATGAGCCGGATTTTCATTCCGGAAGACACCGTGAAGGTCACCTATGACGACATGTCCATTCGTTCCGCCGTCTATGATTTCAGCGCCACCGGCTCGTCGATCATCAATATTAAAAATCCGGATCGACAGACGATGGATTTCACCGTCTACGCGCGCAACATTGATGAAACATTGGCTTATCTTCAGCGCAACACCAAGGACGTGCCGGAATTCGGGCAGGCATCGTTTGGCCTGATGATGGCCAAAGGGTTCGCCAAGCAAGCGCCCGATGGACGCCAGATGTGGCATGTGACGATGGACGAAAACAAGTCTGTAACCATTAATGGGCAGACGATGGATTTTCTCAAATAAGCGGCAGTTCGCGACAAAATCTCTTGCAGTCGCGGCTCTCGGCCCTATCCTGATTGGACGATTCAAAAAGGTTTGGTCATGACAACTGTTGCAGTTCTCGTCGGCTCACTTCGCCGCGATTCTATCAATCGCAAATTCGCTGAAAGCATTGGCAAGCTGGCCGGTGAGCGGCTCACATTCCAGTTTGTCGATATTGGCGACTTGCCGCTCTACAATGAAGATCTGTGGGAAAACACGCCGGAGTCCGTCACTCGTCTCAAGCAAGAGGTCGAAGCCGCAGACGCCGTTCTGTTCGTCACACCGGAATATAACCGCTCATTTTCGCCAGCCATTAAAAACGCCATTGACTGGGGCACACGTCCCTATGGCAAAAACTCCTGGGCCACCAAGCCATCCGCCGTTATCGGCACCAGCCCCGGTGCCACCGGTGCAGCATCCGGCCAAAACGCGCTGCGCGGTCTGCTGACAGTGGTCGATACCGTGCATATGGCCCAGCCTGAGGTCTACTTCGTGTACAAACCTGAATTGTTCGACGCCGATAACAACATCGTCGATCAATCCACCAAGGACTTTCTTAACCGT
Source organism: Rhizobium sp. CFBP 8762 (assembly GCF_014841565.1). Classification (GTDB taxonomy): domain Bacteria; phylum Pseudomonadota; class Alphaproteobacteria; order Rhizobiales; family Rhizobiaceae; genus CFBP-8762. Next base: position 327,239 of record NZ_JACYUD010000002.1, on the reverse strand, counting down.
TTCGTCGATCGCTTTGCCAAGTGGATCGATCAGACGTCGGAGCCGAAGACGAAGGCCCAGCCAGACGCACACTCCTGAAATGACAAAGCCCGGATGTCGCATCCGGGCTTTTCGTCAGGCAAACAAGCTGCACAGCCAGAATGTCAAGGCTGAAATCAGCGCTGCCGCCGGTAGGGTCACGATCCACGCGATCACGATATTGCCTGCAAGCCCCCAGCGCACGGCAGAAACTCGCCGGGCTGCACCGACACCAACAATTGCTCCGGTAATGGTGTGGGTGGTGGATACGGGAATGCCAAGCCATGTGGCGGCAAACAGGGTAATCGCGCCGCCTGTTTCCGCGCAGAAACCTTGCATCGGGTTCAGCCGGGTGATCTTGGACCCCATGGTGTGGACAATGCGCCAGCCACCGAACAGCGTTCCCATCGCCATGGCGGCCTGGCAGGAAATCACCACCCAGAACGGCACGTAGAATTCACCGCCGAGATACCCTTGCGAGTAGAGCAGAACGGCAATGATGCCCATGGTCTTCTGCGCATCGTTTCCGCCGTGACCGAGCGAGTAGAGCGACGCAGAAATGAACTGCATCACGCGAAACGTGCGGTCCACTGCGAACGGCGTCTGGCGCACGAATGCCCAGGAGACGAGGAGAACCAGCAGCAGCGCGAGTAAGAAGCCGATCATCGGCGACAGGAAAATGGCACTGGCCGTTTTCAAAAGGCCTGATAGTACCACGGCATCCAAGCCGGTTTTGGCCAGTCCCGCCCCTACAAGCCCGCCCACAAGCGCGTGGGATGAACTGGAGGGAATGCCAAAAATCCACGTCACCACGTTCCAGATGATCGCGCCCATCAGAGCCGAAAAAATCACGGCAGGGCTGATGATATCCGGGTTGATAATGCCCGTTCCCAAGGTCTCGGCCACATGCAGGCCGAAAAACAGGAACGCGATAAAGTTGAAGAACGCCGCCCACATCACCGCAAACTGCGGGCGCAATACGCGGGTTGAGACAATCGTGGCGATAGAGTTGGCCGCATCATGCAGGCCGTTCAGAAAGTCGAAGAGCAGCGCGATGCCAATCAGCGCCAGCAGCAGCGGAAACGCGAGCGTGGCATCCATCAAACGTTCTCGATCACAATGCCGCTGATCTCGTTGGCCACGTCCTCGAACCGGTCAACAACTTTTTCAAGCTGGCCGTAGATTTCCGCGCCGATCATATAGGCCATGGGATTGGTAGAGCCGTGCCGCTGGAACAGGTCCTTTAGGCCCTGATCGTGCAGCTCATCGGCGCGGCCTTCCACGCGCATTACCTCTTCGGCAATGCTGTTCAGCCGCATCGAATGCGTGCCGACGCGGTTGAGAAGCGGTATGGCCTCGGCAATCAGTGCCGCTGCCTCCACAATCACAGCACCCATTTCCTGCATACGCGGGTCAAAGGTCTTCTGCTCAAACAGCCGGATGGTTTTGACCGTTTTGTGCATCATGTCGATGGCGTCGTCCATCGACTGAATGAGGTCCTTGATATCGCCCCGGTCAAACGGTGTGATAAAGCTGCGGCGGGTGGCCAGCAGCACATCGCGGGTAATATCGTCGGCTTCATGCTCCAGCGCCACCACGCGGTTGCAATGTGCCTCCATATTGCCGTCGCCGGAAAGCAGGGCTTTCAGGGCATCGGCAGCACCAACAACCGTGCGCGAATGCTGGGCAAACAGATCGAAAAACCTGTCTTCGCGCGGCATGAGCGCCTTGAACCAACCTAACATGGTGTATTTCCTTGAGACTGATGACGGGGCTGTCATAAAACAGTCACAAACCATTGGATAGCGAAAACGCTGGCAAGCGGCAAACAACCCTCTGAATCATGGGGATTAGTGGTCAAGACGCCGGATTTAAGCAGATTTTCCGATTGTATCGGCGACCACGGCACCGCGCTCACCCATAGGCTTGGGATGCCCGGTGGTGGAATCTTCCTCGGTCTGGTGCTCAGCTTCAGCGTTGATCTCCGCACCGACGATGATAATCATCACCGAGATCCAGGTCCACGTCATCAGGCCGATAACAGCACCAAGCGTACCATACGTGGCATTATAATCAGCGAAATTCTCAATGTAATAGGAGAAGCCGAGCGATGCGATGATCCAGACGACGGTTGCAATCACTGCGCCCCAGGTCAGCCACTGCCACTTGGCCTTTTCACGGCTGGGGCCGAAGCGATACATCAGCGTGATCCCGGTGACGACCACCAGAAACAGGATAGGCCAACGCGCCAGTCTTACCAGCATCTCCGTCCAGCTCGACAAATTGGCATAGGCCAGAACGGCGGGAACCACACCAAGCGCAATCAGGAAGAAGGTCCCAAGGAAAATGGCACCAAGCGTGAACGTCAGCGAAATCAGGTTGAGCCGGAAGAAGCTGCGCTTTTCATATTCCTGATAGGCGACATTCATGCCGTCGAACAGGGCTTTCACCCCGTTATTGGCACTCCACAGCGCGACGCTGAAACCAAACACGAAGCTGAAACTCAGGAGGTCATTAGTCTGGCGCACCAGACCTTCCAACTGCCCCTGAATCAGCGTCAGTGCATCATGGGGCAGGACACCGACCAGAAACGCACTGTGATCGTAGATCGTTTGCGGATTTCCAAAGAACCCGTAGACCGAGACGAATGCGGTGAGAGCCGGGAAAACAGCCAGCAACAGATAGAAGGTGACGCCGGCCGAAATAAGCATGACGCGGTCGTCATTGACCTTGCCATAGACCCGCCACAGAATATCCCACCACCCTTTAAGCGGGATACCCTCAGGCGATGTCGCACCGCGACCGCGATCATCCGTTTCCGTCACACCATATCTCGTTTCAGCGTTTGAGGCCGTCACGGCGTGTGGTAAACGGAGTTGTCCTCCACAGTCGCCGGGTTCTTTGTATAGCGGCCAGATTTCGGCACTGCAATGGATTCGAAGTCTTCAGCCAGCCTATCCAGCGCAATCCGCATGTTATCCCCGGCCAATGGTGTTCCGTGGCCGGTAATAACAAGCTTGGGGTCCAGTGCGGCCAGCGCCTTTACCGAGCTTTCGGCCTCCTGCCAGTTCGGTGTGAAGTAGCGCGGCGGACCGTGCATCTCCGGCTTTTGCGTCATGACCTCATAGGCCGATTCCTGACCGGTGGTGATAAAAGCGTCGCCGACAATCAGCGAGCCATCGCTCTCACGCCACAGAGAAATGTGGCCCGGTGTGTGGCCGGGCGTGTGAATCCAGCGCCAGCCCTCCATAAACGGCACGCTGCCGTCTTCAGGAAGGGCATGCAAACGCTCGGACACGTCAAACGGAGAGCGTGGAAACAACGGCGACAGCAGCGCCATGGCTCCACCGCCAACCCAGGGATCGGCGGGCGGATAGGATGCGCCGCCGTTAAGGTACGGCAGTTCCAGCGTGTGTGCGTACACTGGCGCGTCCCAATCCTTGGCGAGTTTCTCTACCGACCCCGCATGGTCAAAATGGCCGTGGGTCATGATGATCGCAGCAGGCCGGGCGCCATTGCCGAACCGGTGCCTCGCGCATTCCATGATGGCGTCGTGCGATGTCGGAAGCCCGGTGTCGATCATCACCCAACTCCGGTCCCCGCCATCGGGCTTGCCGTAAAACACGACACTGACGATCGACAGTTTGAGATAGGCGATATCCGGTATCAACTGTCGTGACCCATGGGCCGCTTGTGTGCTGGGCGCTTCATCATCGTGCGACAGTTCGATTTGTACAGCCATGCTGTCCTCCTGCTTATGCTCAGTCGTTCAACAGCAAAAGTACTTGAAATGTTCCGTTAACCACAGTGGAAATGAATATGATGGCGACCGTGAAACCGGGATTTTTCTATATATGCCCGTACGCCAAACACGTCGGCGATCAATGCCTCGGTCAGCACCTCCTCCGGCAATCCGGCGGCCACCACCTTGCCCTTGTGCAGCACGGCCAGACTATCGCAGAACATGGCCGCCAGATTGAGGTCATGCAGCGCAATGATGCTGGTGACCGGCAGACCGGCAACCAGCGACAGGATTTCCAGCTGGTGCTGGATATCGAGGTGATTGGTCGGCTCATCCAGCAGCAGTTCCCCCGGTGTCTGCGCCAGCGCGCGCGCAATATGCACCCGCTGACGCTCACCGCCGGAAAGCGTGTGCCAGAATTGATGCGCCTTGTGCGCCATGCCAACATGGGAGAGCGCGTTGTCAACGGCCTGATCATCCAGCGCTGTCCATGGCGACAGCGCACCCCGGTGCGGGGTGCGCCCCAGACGCACCACGTCCAGCACGGTAACCTGCGCTTCCGTGGTTGCCTGTTGTTCTACAAAAGCAATCCGGCGGGCGATATCGGTGCGGGGAAGGGTGGCGATATCCACGCCATCCAGCGAAATCACGCCGCTTTCCACCTTTCGGAGCCGACAGATCAGCCGCAACAGGCTGGACTTGCCCGACCCGTTCGGCCCGATCAGGCCCAGCGTGCGCCCGGGCGCAACGTCAATCGTCACACCATCCACAATCATGGTGCCAGCGGTGGCCCAGCGCACATCCTTGGTTGAAATGCTCATACGGGCCTCCGGGCCTTATAAAGGATCAGCGCAAAGGCCGGTGCGCCAAACAGCGCTGTCACCACACCAATCGGCAGGATTTGCTGCGGAATGATGATGCGTGAGACAATATCGGCCAGCACCATGAAGATCGCACCGATCATCGCCGCCGCTGGCAGCAATCTCCGGTGCCCCGGCCCGGTCAAAAACCGCGCCGCATGGGGTATCACCAGCCCGACAAAGCCAATGGAGCCGACAATGCTGACCATGGTGGCCGTCATCGCCGCCGTCAGCCCCAGCAGAACCAGCCGGACCCGCCGCACGGGAATACCGAGTGCTGCGGCTGAATCCGCCCCAAAGGTGAATGCATCCAGCGCCCGCGCATAGGCCATGCAGATAAAGAAGCCGATGAGTGCCACCGGCGCGGCCATATAGACATCCGGCCAGCGAATGCCGCCCAGACTGCCAAGCAGCCAGAACATCACGCCCCGCGCTTGTTCCGCATTGGCAGAGGTGGTGACGATGTAGGAGGTCAGCGCATTGAAGAGCTGAGACCCTGCGACACCGGCCAGAATGACCCGGTCTGCCCCGCCGCCTGCACCCGCCGCCAGCGCTGACACCAACGCGAACGCCACCACCGCGCCAACAAATGCCCCGGTGGACAGCGTTATGACACCATAGCCGACATTGAGGATCATCACCGCGACGGCACCGGTCGAAGCACCGGCAGAGATGCCCAGCACATAGGGCTCGGCCAGTGGATTGCGCAGCAACGCCTGGAGGATAGCACCTGATAGTGCCAATGCTGCCCCGCAGAAGGCCGCCACCAGTGCTCGGCTCAACCGGTAGTTCCAGATAATGCCTTCATGCATGGTGTTCAGCGCAAACTGGGTTCCGAGCACGCCATTGCTCAGCGCTTTTAGGCTGGTGGACAACGGAATGGCGATCTCGCCAATCGATACAGCCAGCCCCAGCGCCAGCAACAGAATGACGAGCGAGAGAATGGCCAGCGGCAACCACAGCCGCCAGCCACCACGCCCTGATATGGCGTGGTTCATTTTGCCAGACCCGATGCGATGATGCCACGCGCCAGTTGCTCGATGCCATCGATGGTGCGGATGGTCGGGTTCATGGATTGTGCATCCATCAGCACGAAGCGCTTGTTCTTCACCGCATCCATCTGCGATGTAACGCTGTCGTTCTCCAGAAAGTCGATCTTGGCGGCAGCGCTGTCGGCGGCGTAACGGCGGCGGTCCATCTCGGCGATCACGATGATGGCGGGATCGGCATTGATGATGGTCTCCCATCCGACCAGAGGCCATTCCTCTTCCGTATCGACAACATTTTTAGCGCCAAGTGTTTTCAAGATATAGGCAGGCGCGCTGTTTTTACCCGCGATGAAGGCATCGCCCGCCAGTTCCTCGCTGGAAAACCAGAAAACAATCGGCAAGCCGCTGTTGCCCGCAGTGCCAATCGACGCCACGGCCTTCGCCTCGCGTGCCTTCAACTCCGCAATCAGTGCGGCACCGCGCTCTTCAATATCGAAAATCTGCGCAAGTTCGCTGATCTGGCGATAGATCAGGTCCATGGTAAACAGCTCTTTGCGCACGCCATCGCCGCCGGTCGTGTTGTTCTTGGCAACGCAGTCGGCAGGTGAAACATACGTGTTGATGCCGAGTTCGCCAAACTGATCGCGTTTGCCGACGGAACCGGATGTGCCCACATGCCACTCAAACTCCGCAGCGACCAGATCAGGCTCCTGACCCACGACGGATTCGAAGCTTGGATCGTTGTCCGCCAACCGTTTGATCCGCTTGTTGGCCTCTTCAAACGGTTTCAGCACCGGTCCAACCCAGACACCGGTGCCCACCATCTTATCGGCAAGCCCAAGCGAAAACAGTATCTCGGTCATGCCCTGGCCGATGGATACAATCTTTTCCGGGGCTTTTGTAAATGTTACCGGCGCGCCGCAATTTTGCACTGTCAAAGGATACCGGGTCGGGCCAGCTTGGGCGGCGCCCATAAACACCAGAAACAGGCTGGTGGCTATAACTGCACGGGAAATGCTCTTTATAAACATGAATAATCTCTCTCGAAGGACGTGGCAGCGCGTGTATACGTAATAACATTACGTTACGTCAAGCTGGATGTGAGTCGTGCTCGGAATGAAGAAAGTTGACAGCTGTCAACTCGATTTATTCGAAGCTTTTCGAGAGGGTAGCGTAGAGATACGCCGTGAACTGACGTCGAATTTGGTCATCATAACTCCTGCTCCGGGCAACCCCGCCCGGGAATGGATTTCGGTTATGACGGCAGGTCTCCTGGCTTGCGGATATGCGCCTCTCATCTGCCTTCCCGCGCTTTCAAGGCTTTGCCTCGACTATGCAGTGGCATGGTGCATTTGCGCACCGCCTCATGGGTTCCAGAAGACCCATGGGGATGATTGACAATCCGCTTACAGTTGCGGGGGCAGCCACGGTTTTGGTCCCCATTCGGGGTGGCCCGCACCGTGTTCCCTATTAATCCCCTTGAGAGTCATCGTTAGGGGAACCGTCACCCGTTTGATAGGCTGAGGACCCCTTGGACGTCAACCACCAAATACATCGCGGAGGTTGGAACCGCTTTTGGGTGTGAGATCCAGATCGGCTTCAATATGGTCAATATGGTGCAGCATTAGCGCGGTAGCCTGCGCCAGATCCCGCTTTTCCAGAGCTTCGACAATATCGTGATGCTCGGAATGGCCGCAACTGGAAATGGCCGACTGCCCATAAACAGCGATGACCAGAGACGAGCGAGCCACGAGCTCTTCCATAAATCGGGTCAGCACGGCGTTTCCGGCAATTTGGGCCAGTGCCAGATGCAGGTCGCCCGATGCCTTGATCTCGGCGCGCCGCGCAATCTGGCCGTGTTCGTTCCTCAGGCGACCCTCTTCTTGCAACAACGCTTTCAGATGGTGGCTGTGGGCCTCTTCAAGCTTACTGGCCGCTTCTGAAAGAATGACCGGCTCCAGCAGCCGCCGTGCCGCAAAGAGCTGCCGCGCTTCTTCGGGGGATGGCTGCGCGACAAACGCGCCCCGGTTTTTTTCCACCGTTACCAGTCCCTCATAGGACAAGGCCTGAAGAGCGGCCCGGGCCAGCGTGCGGCTGACGTGGAAAAGCTTGCCGACGTCAGCTTCGGACAGTTTCGTCCCCGGGGTCAGTCGTCGGTCGATAATCGCGTCGCGAATGGCGTCACGGATCGCTTCGCTGGTTTGGGTCATGGGCATACGCTACTCTAGCGTGGGGCGCGAAAATTTGAAACTTGTTTTGTAACAAAATCCTGCTCAAATCGTATACAATCTGGTTTGGCACCGGCTGAATATTTGAGCAAAGCGGTCTTACGGTATAGCGAGTCTCATGTTTATCCCGGTCATCTGCAATCTGGCACAGTTGATGCATCGTTGGTTCAGTCAACGGAGATGGCTGAATGTCCAAAGCGGCAGAAATCGATATCGTATCCGTATCCAAGGTCTACGGCACCACGACAGCGGTGCAATCCATCAGCCTGAAAATACCGGCTGGCAGCTATTGCTGCTTCCTCGGGCCATCGGGCTGTGGAAAAACCTCCACACTGCGCATGATTGCCGGGCATGAAAGCATCAGTTCCGGCGACATTCGGCTTGGCAATGTGGTGGTGACAGATTTTCCGCCTGCCAAACGCGGCACATCCATGATGTTTCAGTCCTATGCGCTGTTTCCCCATCTGGATCTGATCGACAACGTTGCCTTCAGCCTGAAAATGAAGGGCGTGGATAAGGATACGCGCCGTGCAAAAGCGCTGGACATGCTGAAGCTTATGCAGATGGATGCCTACGCCACCCGACGCCCGGCACAGTTGTCCGGTGGGCAGCAGCAGCGCGTGGCGCTGGCGCGCGCCTTCATCACAGACCCCGAAGCGCTGCTTCTGGACGAGCCGCTGTCCGCCCTCGACCCATTCCTGAAAATCCGGATGCGGGCGGAACTGAAAAAATTGCAGAAGACGCTCGGCATCACCTTCGTGCACGTTACCCACAGCCAAGAGGAAGCCATGGCACTGGCGGACCTGATCGTGGTGATGAATGACGGGCGCATAGAGCAGGCAGCCACGCCGCGCACGGTGTTTGAGCGCCCGGCCACTGCCTTTGTCGCCCGCTTCATGGGCGATCACAACGTTCTGTCGGGCCGCGTTGTGGAACAGAATGGTGACATGATGACCATCGAAGCGCCGGAAGGCTTGAGATTTTCCGCACGCGGGGAGGGCCGCCCGGTGGGCGCTTCCGCCGATATCGGCATCCGCATGGATCGGGTACGGATCGGTGATGCCAGCGAAAAGACGCTCGGCTTCAACGGGATCGTCTCCAACGTCGAATACCGTGGCTCCTCCGTCAAACTGACTGTGCTGGGTGCTGGCAGCGACGATTTTACCGTGCTGATCAGCGATACCGATTACTTCAAAACGCCCGTTTCCGTGGGCGATGCCGTGCCTTTGAGTTGGGCCGATGAGGATGTGATCCTCCTTGGTCGCGTGAATTAATTTCAAAAACAAGGGGAAATGCGCATGACCGAAACGCTGAAGAATACGGGGCTTTCACGACGCTCACTGCTGAAAACCGGGGCTGCGGCAGCCGGTGCCATTATCGGCTCCGGTGCGATCACCGGCTTCCCGACCATCTGGGCACAAAACCCGATCACGCTGCGCCAGTTCGGCACGGGCGTGTCCAACATCAATGCCATTGCGCAAAAGTGTAAGGAAGACCTCGGCATAACCCTGGAAATGACGGCGACCGATTCCGATGCCGCCGCGCAGCGCGCCGTAACCCAGCCCGACAGCTACGATATTGCCGATATCGAATACTGGATTGCCAAAAAGGTCTTCCCCGCTGGCGTCATGCAGCCCATGGATGTCTCGAAGATCAAGTATTACGACAAGATCGTACCGCTGTTCATCAATGGCAAGCTGAAGGCCGATAGCAAGATTGCCCAGGGCACGGCACCCCATACCGTGGGCTTTGTGGAAGCGCAGGATTCCAAAACCTTTGCCAAGGAACCCACCAACTGGATGACGCTGATCCCCACCATTTACAACGCCGATACGCTCGGCATCCGCCCGGATCTGGTTGGCCGTGATATCTCGTCCTGGGCCGATATCATGGACCCGGCATTCAAAGGCAAAACGTCGATCATCAACATTCCCTCCATCGGTATCATGGATGCGGCCATGATCTGTGAAGCCATGGGCAAGGTGAAATATGCCGACAAGGGCAATATGACCCGTGATGAAATCGACCAGACCATCGACTTCCTGATCAAGGCAAAGGGTGACGGTCAGTTCCGCGCCTTCTGGAAAAGCTTCGATGAAAGCGTGAACCTGATGGCATCGGGTGAGGTCGTCATTCAGTCCATGTGGTCGCCAGCGGTCGCGGCTGTGCGCTCGCGCGGCATTGCCTGCAAATACCAGCCGCTGAAGGAAGGCTACCGCGCCTGGGGCGGTGGTCTGGGCATGGCCAAGCACCTGTCCGGTGCGCAGCTTGATGCAGCCTACGAATATATCAACTGGTATTTGTCCGGCTGGGTCGGTGCCTATCTGAACCGTCAGGGCTATTATTCTGCCGCGATGGACACTGCCAAAAACTTCATGACCGCAGACGAATGGGGCTACTGGGTGGAAGGCAAGCCTGCGCAAGGCGATATCATGTCGCCGGAAGGCAAGATCATGGAAAAAGCCGGTGCCGTGCGTGATGGCGGCTCGTTTGAAGAGCGGATCGGCTCGGTCGCCTGCTGGAACTCGGTGATGGACGAAGACCGCTACATGGTCCGCCGCTGGAATGAATTCATCGCTGCCTGACGTATCAAGCCTCCTCGCAATCGAGCGAGGAGGCATTGCCCTTTATCATGAGGACGCGGAATGAGCGCAGGACAGATTGCAGATGTACCGATGACGGACAAACCGCTCGGCATTACCAGACGTTTGCCAAAGAGAGGGCTGCAGAAACTCGCCGCCTATCTTCAGGCCGCGCCGCTTGCCTTGATCCTTGGCTTCTTCTTTCTGCTGCCCATTCTCGCCATCGTCGTCGTCAGCTTCTGGGATTATGATTTCGCCGGTATCTATCCTGATTTTCTGACCATGAACTACACTGAGACGCTGGGGTCATGGGTGACGTGGAAAATCTATCTCAACACGTTCAAATTCACCGCTATTGTCTGGGCGCTCACGCTGCTGATCGGCTTCTGGGTTGCGTATTTTCTGGCGTTTCATGTGCGTACCGCCACCATGCAGATGCTGCTGTTTCTGGTCTGCACGGTGCCGTTTCTGACCTCCAATATTATTCGCATGATTTCGTGGATACCAGTGCTGGGTCGCAATGGCCTGATCAACACCACACTCATGAATATGGGCTTGGTGCGTGACCCCGTGGAATGGCTGCTCTATTCGGACTTTGCCGTGGTGCTGGCCATGGTGCATCTCTACACGCTGTTTATGGTCACACCCATTTTCAATACGCTGATGCGCATTGATCGCTCGCTGGTGGAGGCAGCGCGCGATGCCGGTGCGACCGGCTGGCAGATCCTTTGGAACGTCATCATCCCACTCGCCAAGCCCGGCATCGCCATCGGCACCATTTTCGTTGTCACGCTGGTCATGGCGGACTTTTCCACCGTGCAGGTCATGTCCGGCGGGCAGAGCGCGTCGGTGGCGCTGATGATGAAGAACCAGATGTCGCTGCTGCAATATCCCGCTGCCGCTGCCAATGCCGTGGTGCTGCTGATCATCGTTCTCATGATGGTGGCCGCCATCCTGCGTGTCGTCGATATTCGCAAGGAACTGTAGGATGAACCACGAAAAGCGCACCTTTGAATTTTACGTGCTGGCAGGCTTCTTCCTTCTGTTCGTGCTGTTTCTCTACGGACCCCTGTCGGCCATTCTCATTTTGTCGTTTCAGGGGCCGGAGGGCGGATTGACCTTTCCGCTGAATGGCGTGTCGCTGCACTGGTTCCACAACCTGTTTCAGCAACAGGCCGTGGGTGACTTCGGTGCCTCGTTCAAGCGCTCCTTTGTTCTGGGACTGATGGTCATGGCGGTCACAGTGCTGGTGTCGCTGCTGGCAGGCCTGGCCTTTCGCCAGCGGTTTCGCGGTGGCACGGCGCTGTTCTATCTGGCAGTGGCAAGCCTCGTGGTGCCGTCGATTATCATCAGTCTCGGCATCGGCGTGGTGTTTCAACAAAGCGGGCTGAAACCCGCTTGGTATTCCTCCGCATTCGGTGCGCATCTAACCTGGACCCTGCCATTTGGCGTGCTGATCATGTTTGCCGTGTTCAACCGGTTTTCCCCGGCTTATGAGGAAGCGGCGCGCGATCTCGGTGCGTCCGCATGGCAAACGTTCCGCCATGTCGTGCTGCCGATGATTGCCCCGAGCCTGATCGGTGTCGGCCTGTTCGGATTTTCGCTGTCCTATGATGAATTTGCCCGCACGCTGATGACATCAGGCACCTACAACACACTGCCACTGGAGATCTACGGAATGACCACGAATGTAACCACGCCGGTTCTCTATGCGCTTGGGACCGTCACCACGGTGTTTTCCTTTACCATCATTCTGGCGGCGCTGGGGCTGATCATCAGCCTGCGGCGCAAACAAGCCAAGGGGGTGTAATGCGTCTTCTGGTCGTCAACCCCAACAGCACCGCCACCATGACGCAGAAGGCCGTAGACGCGGCGCGGCTTGTGGCGGCGCATGGCACGGACATTATCGCCGCAACTTCCAAAACCGGTCCCGCCTCCATTGAGGGTTATTATGACGGCGCCATGGCGGTGCCGGGTCTGCTGGAAGAAATCCGAATTGGGGAGGCGGCAGGCGCACAAGCGGCCATCATCGCCTGTTTTGACGACACCGGACTGGATGCGGCCCGCACCATGGCGAACATTCCGGTGCTGGGCCTGTGTGAGTGCGCGCTGGTCACGGCGGGGTTTCTGGCACCTCGCTTTACCGTTGTTACCACGTTGGGGCGCTCGCGAGTGCTGATTGAAGATCTGGTGCACCATTACGGCATGGCGCACCGCGTCAAGGTTCGCGCTGCCGATATTCCTGTGCTGGATCTGGAGGACGACCATTCCGGCGCGTTGGACAAGCTGCATCGCCAGATTGAGCAGGCGCTGATGCAGGATGGTGCGGAAGCCATCGTGCTTGGCTGCGCGGGTATGGCAGACCTCGCGCTTCAACTGCAGTCCGATTACGGCATACCGGTGGTCGATGGCGTTTCGGCGGCGGTGAAGCAGGCAGAAGCGCTTTTGACTCAACGGTTGACTACGGCCAAACGTGGCTCTTATGCACCGCCGATCCCCAAGCCATTTGCGGATTCTTAAACTATTTTGCACCGCACACGCTATGGCGCTTGACAGATGGGTATGCCTGTAATTTAATCGTGCCTGTTGATTGGGCAAACCAATCTAAAGACTCTTCACATGACTTTGATGTCGACAGGCAGTTTCGCCTCATGACGCCCCGCCAGTAGCGGGAGCAAGCGTCATGAGGTTTTTTGTTTTTGGCGGTTCGCATGGACAAGGCAATCAAAATCGGCGTGCTTTACTCCACCACCGGCCCCTATGGGCCAATGGGGCGGGAAGGGCGGGATGGTGCTGAATTTGCAATCGAGGAACTGCGCAGCGCCCAGGGCGTAGCGGTCGAACCGGTGTTCGTCGATCCTGAGGCCGATATCAACCGGTATCTGGAGGGCGCGCGCTACCTGCTGCGCGAGGCGGGATGCCGCCATATCGTCGGCACCATCACCTCGCTCGCCCGCAAAGAGGTTATTCCCCTCGTTGAAAAGCACGACGGCTTGCTGTGGTATATGTGCCCGTTCGAAGGGTTCGAAGCCAACGAGAATGTCATCTATATCGGGGCCACGCCCAGGCAGCACCTGCTGCCGCTGTTTGATTATCTGCTGCCGCGGTTTGGCAACCGGCCCTATCTGGTGGGTGCCAACTATGTGTGGGGCTGGGAAATGAACCGGCTGGCCCGCGAGCTGATCCTCCAGGCGGGCGGCGAGGTGCTGGGAGAACGGTACCTGCCGCTGGAAGAGACGGCGGTGGAGCGGCTCGTTCTTGATATCGAAATGCGGCGACCGAGCTTTATTCTCAACAACCTCATTGGCCCATCCAGCTACGCCTTTCTGCGCGCGATTGATGCGCTTGGAAAGCGGGATCCGGCTTTTCTGCCCGAAAACTGTCCGGTGGTGAGCTGCGATCTGACCGAGTGCGAGCTGGACGAACTGGCACCCTGCGCCGGAGAAGGACAACTGACGGCAGCGGCCTATTTCGACAGTCTTGGTTCCGGTGAAAACCTCAGTTTCAAGGCGCGGGTGGCACGGCATTATGGTGCGCCGCGTCTGGTGTCCAGCCTGTTTGCGAGCGCCTATGCAGCAGTCAAGCTGTGTGTTGAGGCGATTGGCGAAGCGGGCAGCGACGAGCCCTTCCGCGTGCGACAGATGCTGGCGCAACGCGCCCACAACACCGTTCTGGGGCCAATCGTCATCGACCGCGAAACCAATCACGCAGCACTGCCTTTCCATTTAGGTCGTATACGGCATGGGCATGGGTTCGATATCATCCAGTCCCAACCCGCCGTGGCGGCAGACCCGTATCTGACCGGCCAGCGCACCCGCCAACCGCCAAAACTGCGGGTGGTCTCATGAGGCAAACACCGAATTTCAACGGATGGCGGGCCACCGTTCTGCACCGCGAAGATGCCACAACGGAGCGGCTGACGCGCCAACTGCGCCTGCTAGGCCTGCATGTGGAAACGCGCTGGCAGCCGCTGGAGCCGACGGAACTGCCCGACATCATTCTTGTGGATGCTGATCAGGGCTGGAACGATCTTCTGCCCTGGCAGGGCGTGGCCGCGCCGCGTCCGCTGGTGGCGCTGCTCGGCTCGGAAGCGCCGGGCCGCATCGCATGGGCGCTGGAGCAGGGGGCGGGGGCTATCATCGCCAAACCGATGAGTGCGTCTGCGGTCTATCCGGCGCTGGTCATGGCTGTCAGCGTGTTTGAGGAACGCCGGGATATGGCCGAGCGACATGCGCGGCTGGAAGAGCGTATTCGGCTGCGCCCGCTGGTTCATGCCGCCATACAGAAAATCATGGGCAGCCATCAGATGGATGAGGATGCCGCGTACCGTCTCCTGCGCAACAGCGCCATGCAGAAGAGGGTTCCCATGGAACAGATAGCGGCTTCGTTTCTGGGCGGTCCGTCCCTGCCGGAGGTGAAGTAATGCGCGTTTTGTCCTCCATGTTGCGCCAGCCTTCGGCGCTATTTGGCCTGTTGATTGTGGTGATTGTCGTTGGCCTCGCGATCGCCGCACCGCTGGTGGCACCCTATAGCCCCGACGAACAGATGTTTGACGGGCTGACGCTGGAAGGCGCGCCGCTGGCTCCCAACAGCCAGTTTCTGCTGGGCACCGATACGCTGGGCCGTGACCTGTTTTCGCGCCTGCTGTACGGCGCGCGTACCTCGCTCGTCATCGGGCTGGTGGCCAATGGCGTGGCGGTTACCATTGGCCTGCTGGTGGGCATTCTCTCCGGCTATCTGCGCGGGTTGGTCGGCAATCTGCTGATGCGATTTACCGATCTGATGATGGCGTTTCCGGCGCTGTTGCTTGCCATTGTGCTGGCGGCGCTGCTGCGACCAAGCCTGTGGATCGTTGCCATGGTGATTGCGCTCGTCAACTGGGTGCAGGTGGCGCGCATTGTCTATACGGAAACGCGCGGGCTGGTGGAGCGCGACTTTATCGTGGCGGAGCGTTCGCTCGGCGCGGGGCATTTGCGCATTCTGTTCAAGCATATTCTACCGCATCTCATGCCCACGGCCATTGTGTGGGGCACGCTGGGCATTGCCACGACGGTGCTTCTGGAAGCGACGCTGTCCTTCCTCGGCATTGGCGTGCAGCCACCGCAACCAAGCTGGGGCAACATCATTTTCGAGAGCCAAAGCTATTTTCAGGCGGCGCCGTGGCTGGTGTTCTTCCCCGGCGCTGTCATTCTGCTGACGGCTCTGTCCTTCAATCTGGTGGGGGATGCGCTGCGCGATATTCTTGACCCTACCCAGCGCGGACGGGGCTGAACCATGGTGTTTCTTATTCTTCGCCGCCTGGGCCAGACAGCGCTGATCCTGCTGGGGGTCGCCGCGATAACCTTCCTGCTGCTGTACGCACTGCCGGCCGACCCCGCCCGCATGATTGCGGGACGCAGCGCAACGGCGCAAACGGTGGCCAACATCCGCACCCAGTTGGGGCTGGACCAGCCGTTGCTGACGCAATTCTGGACCTATTTGCAGGGCATTGTTCAGGGCAATCTAGGCCGTTCCTACGCGCAGAAAACAGATGTTGGTGCGCTGATTGCAGCGCGTCTGCCCGCAACGCTGGTGCTGATGGCAGCCGGTATTTGCGTGGAAGTGGTGCTCGGCGTTATCTTCGGCGTGATTGCGGCCCTGAAACGCGGCGGCATGGTGGACCGCGTGGTGATGATGGCCTCTTTCGTTGGCGTATCGGCACCGCAATTCGTGGTGGCGCTGCTGCTGCTTTACGTCTTCGCGGTTACGCTTGGCTGGTTTCCCATGAGCGGCTTCGGCTCAGCGGCGCATGTGGTGCTGCCAGCGGCCACGCTCGGTATTCTCGGCGCTGGCTGGTATGCGCGCATGGTGCGCTCCGCCATGATTGATGTGCTCAATCAGGATTATGTGCGCACGGCCCGCGCCAAGGGCCTGTCCTCAGCCCGGATCGTGTTTCGCCATGCGCTGCCCAATGCGCTGCTGCCAATCATTGCCATGATCGGGATCGACATTGGCCAGTTCATGGGCGGTGTTGTTGTGGTGGAGGCGGTCTATGGCTGGCCGGGCATTGGGCAACTGGCATGGCAGGCCATTCAGCAAGTGGATATCCCCATCATCATGGGCGTTACGCTGGTGTCGGCGCTGGCGATCGTGCTTGGCAATCTGCTGGCCGATGTCATCGCACCGCTGATCGATCCGCGCATACGCGGACGTTGATACTGATCTCGAATAACAACAAAGGGAACGAACTTCATGTTGAAACGCTGGTTAAAATACACAACGGTTGCCACCGCGCTGGCGCTGACGCCGCTGCCTTCCTTCGCGCAGAGCGCGCCTGCGCAAGGCGGCGATATCGTGATCACCTATAAGGATGACATTGCCACTCTGGACCCGGCTATCGGCTACGACTGGGTGAACTGGTCGATGATCAAGAGCCTGTACTCACGCCTGATGGATTACACACCCGGCACGCCGGACCTGGTGCCGTCGCTGGCAGAAAGCTTTGATGTGTCCAGCGATGGCTTGACCTACACGTTCAAGCTGCGCAAGGGCGTGAAGTTCTCCAATGGTCGCGACGTTGTTGCCTCCGATGTCAAATACTCCATCGAGCGCGCCGTGGACCCCAAGACGCAGGGCCCCGGTGCGGGTTTCTTTGGCGCAATCGCCGGTTTTGAGGATGTATCGGGTGGCAAGGCCACCACGCTTTCCGGCATTGAAACACCCGATGACGGTACGGTCATCTTCAAGCTGTCGCGCCCGGATGCGACCTTCCTGCACGTGCTGGCAATCAACTTCGCATCCGTTGTGCCGCGTGAGGCCGTGGAAGCCGCAGGCGGTGACTTCGGCAAAAAGCCGGTCGGCTCCGGCACGTTCGTACTGAAAGAATGGACCATTGGCCAGCGCCTCGTGTTTGAGCGTAACAAGAACTATTTCGTCAAGGACATGCCGCATGTCGACAGCTTCACCGTGGAAGTGGGACAGGAGCCGCTGGTGGCCCTGCTGCGCTTGCAAAAGGGTGAGGTTGACATTGCCGGTGACGGTGTGCCGCCTGCCAAGTTTCTGGAAATCAAGAACTCGCCCGATGGCGCCAATATCATTGTCGATGGGGAGCAACTTCATACCGGCTATGTGACGCTGAACACCAAGGTTGCGCCGTTTGACGATGTGAAGGTGCGTCAGGCACTCAACATGGCTATCAACAAGGAGCGCATCACGCGCATTCTCAATGGTCGCGCCACGGCTGCCAACCAGCCTCTGCCGCCGTTGATGCCGGGCTATGACAAGGGCTTTACCGGCTACGCCTACGATGTGGCAAAGGCTAAGGCGCTGTTGGCCGAGGCCGGTTATGCCGATGGTTTCGAGACCGTTCTGTACTCCACCAACACCGATCCGCAGCCCCGCATCGCGCAGGCCATCCAGCAGGATCTGGCAGCTGTGGGTGTGAAGGCGGAGGTGCGGGCACTGGCACAGTCCAACGTGATTGCCGCCGGTGGCACGGAAGGTGAAGCACCGATGATCTGGTCCGGTGGCATGGCCTGGATTGCCGACTTTCCGGATGCCTCCAACTTCTATGGGCCAATTCTGGGCTGTGCCGGTGCGGTGCCCGGTGGCTGGAACTGGTCCTGGTATTGCAACAAGGAACTGGATGCACGCGCCATTGCAGCCGATGCCATGTCTGATCCTAAGATTGCCGCCGAGCGCACAGCCGCCTGGGGCAGCATCTTTACCGATATCATGAAGGATGCACCGTGGATTCCTGTCATCAATGAGCGCCGTGTGGTGGCCAAGTCGCTGCGTATGGGCGGCGAGGGCAACATCTATGTCGATCCAACCCGCGTGATCAATTACGACGCAATTTTCGTCAAACCGTAAGCGGCCTATCCTTCTCCCCGGCATCTTACGCCGGGGAGTTTTCCCACTCTGGAGACATCCCATGTGCAGCGTCTGCGCCCACACCATTCACCGCGCCCAGCACCATTTTGGCTGGAACCGCGATTTTGAACCGGCTGTTATCGCCAAGTTCGGTGAAACCATTCATTTCGAATGCCTTGACTCCTCCGGTGGCCAATTGGGCGCGGGCGCCACGCTGGACACGCTGGCAGGGCTCGATTTCGGCAAGATCAACCCGGTAACCGGGCCGGTGTATGTGGAAGGTGCGCAACCCGGCGATGCGCTGAAAGTCACCATTCGCCGCTTCGTGCCATCAGGATCGGGCTGGACGGCCAATATTCCCGGCTTCGGGCTGCTGGCAGACCAGTTCAAGGACCCCGCACTACATATGTGGACCTATGATGCGAGCAGCATGGCACCCGCACTGTATGGCCCCGGCGGCAAGGTGCCTTTGAAGCCGTTTGCGGGAACCATTGGCGTGGCACCTGCAGAGCAGGGCCTGCACTCCGTGGTGCCACCGCGCCGCGTAGGTGGCAATCTGGACATTCGCGACCTTACCTCCGGGGTCACGCTGTATTTGCCGGTGGAAGTGGAGGGCGCGCTGTTTTCCATTGGCGACACCCACGCCGCACAGGGCGATGGGGAAGTTTGCGGCACGGCCATTGAAAGCCAGATGGAGGTGGAAGCCACCATCGAGCTGGTCAAGGATGCCAAGTTGATTTCGCCACGCTTCACAACCACGGAACCGGTCACCCGGCATCTGGATGGGGCTGGCTACGAAGTGACCACCGGCATTGGCCCGGACCTGATGACGGGTGCACGCGAAGCGCTGATGCGGATGATCGATCTGCTGGGCGCAGAACACGGCATGAGCGCCGTCGATGCCTATCTCTTGTGCTCGGTCTGCGGTGATTTGCGCATCAGCGAAATCGTCGATGCGCCCAACTGGGTCGTGTCCTTCTATTTCCCAAGGATTGTCTTTTCGTGATCATGTCGCCCCCGGTCCTGTCTGTTTCCAATCTCTGTGTCGATGCCCGTACGCCGGAAGGCTTACGGCGGGTGCTGGACGATATCAGTTTCGACCTGATCTCTGGCGAAACCTTATGCATTGCAGGCGAGTCCGGATCGGGAAAATCCGTGACCTCGCTGTCTATCATGGGGCTTTTGCCCAAGGCGTCGCTTCAAGTGTCGTCGGGCAGCATCATGCTTGGGGGTAAGGACCTCACCAAACTGTCCGGCAGTGCCATGCGGGCGGTGCGCGGCGGTGAGGTCGCCATGGTGTTTCAGGAACCGATGACATCCCTGAACCCGGTGATGAGCATCGGCGCGCAGATGCGCGAGGCGATCCACGAGCATCAGGGCGAGGAGGGGGGAGCGGCAGACGTTATCGCCCGACACATGCTGGACGCCGTTCACATCACCGACCCCGCACGACGCCTGACGCAGTACCCGCACGAGCTTTCCGGCGGCATGCGACAGCGCGTCATGATCGCCATGGCGCTGTCCTGCCGCCCGAAGGTGCTGATCGCCGATGAGCCGACAACGGCGCTGGATGTGACGGTGCAGGCGCAGATCCTGACCTTGATGCGGGAGCTGAAAACGGAGTTCGGCGCGTGCATCATTCTGATCACGCACGATATGGGGGTGGTGGCGGAAATGGCCGATCGCGTCATCATCATGCAGAGCGGTCGTGTGATCGAGCAGGGCAATGTGTTGCCGATCTTCCAGTCACCCGCGCAGACCTACACGCGGGAACTGCTGGCCGCCGTACCGCGCCTTGGCAGCCATGCGGGTAGCGACGGCCCGCCGCGCGTCACGCCGGTGCCGGCCAGCCCCGTATCCCTTGATCCTTCGCCTGTGCTGGCCGTCAGCAACCTCACCGTGACCTATGGTGGCGCGGGTGGTTTCCTGTTCAAGCGCAAGCAGGCTGCGGCAGCTGTTCAAGGCGTATCGTTTGATATCCGCCCCGGCCAGACGCTGGGTCTGGTGGGGGAAAGCGGATCAGGCAAATCGACGACCGGCAAGGCGGTGCTGGGCCTTATTCCCTTTGCAGGCGACGTGGTGATTGATGGACGCAACATTGCGGGCCTCAGCCAGCGGCAGATGCAGCCGGTTCGCCGCTCGGCGCAGATGATTTTTCAGGACCCTTATGCCTCGCTCGATCCGCGCATGGCGGTGGGTGCGGCCATTGCCGAGCCGCTGATCATTCACGGTATAGGTGACAAGACCGAGCGGGCGGACCGCGTAGCGGAGCTTCTGGCTCGCGTTGGTCTGCAGCCGGATGCGGCTAGCCGCTATCCGCACGAATTTTCCGGCGGACAGCGCCAGCGCATCTGCATTGCCCGCGCTCTGGCGTTGAAACCCAAGCTGATCGTGGCCGATGAAAGCGTTGCGGCGCTGGATGTGTCCGTGCGCGCCCGCGTGCTGGACCTAATGCTGGAATTGCAGGAAACCATGGGTCTCGCTTACCTGTTTATTTCCCACGACATGGCAGTGGTGGAGCGTATGTCGCATCATGTGGCTGTGATGCGCGGCGGAAAGATCGTGGAAATGGGAACGCGCCGCGACGTTTTCGAAAACCCCCGCGATGACTACACCCGCGCTTTGATGGCCGCCGTACCAATACCGGATCCCAAACGGCGGGTTGCCTAAAGCGCCGCGCGTCCATTAGGACGCGAAGGTCGCTCTAACTCTTTGACTCTACGCATCGGCCCGAAAATTGATTCCGATTTTCGGGCCGATGCTGTAGGAACGTCTTTCCGTCTCAAGGCTTTCCCGAGTCATCAACAGGAACGGGAGAGCACAATGAAAAAGCGCATTATTTTTACAGGCGGCAGTGGCAAGGCGGGGCGTCATGCTGTACCTCATCTGGTGGAGGCGGGCTATGAGGTTCTCAACCTCGACCTGAAACCGCTCGATTATCCCGGTGTGAACACGCTGATCACCGATCTGACCGACAGCGGGCAGACCTTCAACGCCTTGTCCCAACATTTTGGCTTCGAAGGTTTTGAGACGGGCACGGGGCCGGAGCCGGTGGACGCCGTGGTCCACTTTGCCGCCATACCCCGTGTTCTGATCCAGCCAGACAATGTCACGTTTCATGACAATGTGACCTCGACCTATAACGTGATCGAAGCGGCCGTTAAACTGGGTATCCGCAAGGTCATCATCGCTTCAAGCGAGACCACCTATGGTGTGTGTTTTGCCGAAGGGGACAAGGATTACCATCATTTTCCACTGGAGGAAGATTACGATGTCGATCCGATGGACAGCTACGGTCTGTCTAAAGTGGTGGGCGAAAAAACCGCTCGTGCCTTTGCCATGCGGACCGGCGCTGACATCTACGCGTTGCGCATCGGCAATGTGATCGAGCCGGATGAATATGACAAGTTTCCGGCGTTTCTGGATGACCCGATGTCACGCAAACGCAATGCGTGGAGCTATATCGATGCGCGTGATCTGGGCGAAATCGCGCGTCTCTGCATCGAGACGGATGGCCTCGGTTTTCAGGTGTTCAACGCGGTTAACGACACAATAACAGCGCGGGAGCCGACCAGAGAATTTCTGCGTACATACGCGCCGGATATTCCACTGAAACGCGATATGGACGAGTTTGAGGCACCGATTTCCAACCGCAAGGCGCGTGAGGTTCTTGGCTTCCGGGAGGCGCATAACTGGCGGCAGTATGTAAAATAGCCAAACTCAATCAGCGTTTAATTCTGATAATTCGAGTCAACTTTACATGCAAAGGGACTGTATTCTTCCGTGGAATCAGCTAAGACGCAAAGACATTTGTCAATTAGTGAATACGGAGGGGACCTCTGGTGCCTGACACAATACAATCTCCATCGGGGCTAGCCAAGGTTTGGCTGGCCATTCTTGGTTTCGTCATCGTCGCAGCCGGTCTGTTCTTTCTGATCGGTGGCGCAGAACTCATTCGCCGCGGCGGAAGCTGGTATTTCGCCATAGCCGGGGTCGCCCTCATCGCGTCCGGCGTGCAGATTATCCGGCGGAAACCATCAGGTGCGCTGCTGTTTGGGCTGGTTTTCGTAGCCACTGCCATCTGGGCGGTTTGGGAAGCCGGGCTTGACTTTTGGCCTCTGATCTCGCGTCTGCTGGCCATGTCTGTCGGCGCCGTGTTTGTTGCGCTGTCGTTCCCGCTGCTGCGGCGTGCAACCGGACGCACTCCGGTCTACGCTGCGTCATTTGCACTGGCCGCTGTGCTTGCGGTTGCGACGATTGCGGGCTTTGCGGGCATGTTCGTGCCCCATCCGACTGTTGCCTTCTCCGGCGACGTGACGCCGTTGACTCCGGTGACAGCCGAGACCGAACAGAAAAACTGGCAGCATTACGGTAATACATCAGGTGGTGACCGGTTTGTTGCGCTCGATCAGATCACCCGCGATAACGTCAAAGACCTCAAGGTTGCATGGACCTATCGCACCGGCGATACGCCGCTGAGCCCAACCGGTGGCGGCGCGGAAGATCAGCAGACCCCGTTGCAGGTCGGTGATACCGTGTTCCTCTGCACACCGCACAACAATGTGATCGCACTTGACGCCGATACCGGCGCCGAGAAATGGAAGCGCGAGATCAATGCACAATCCAAGGTCTGGATGCGTTGCCGTGGTCTGGCCTATTTCGACGTGAATGCGCCTCTGGAACAGCCGACTGCGCCGGGTTCCACGCCTGTTACTCCGGTGACGCTGCCCGAGGGCAGCCAGTGCCAGCGCCGCATTCTGATGAACACCATCACAGCTGTTCTCGTGGCGCTTGATGCCGATACCGGTGAGTTCTGCGCCGGTTTTGGTAACAATGGTCAGGTGGACCTAAAAGAAGGTCTGGGCGACGCGCCTGACCCGAGCTATGTGCTGACCTCGGCACCGACACTCGCCGGAACCACTGTGGTCATCGGCGGACGTGTGGCTGATAACGTGCAGGTTGATATGCCCGGCGGCGTTATGCGCGGCTTTGATGTCATCACCGGCCAGCTGCGCTGGGCGTTTGACCCCGGCAACCCCAATATCACTCTGCTCCCGGGCCCGGGCGTAACCTACACCCGCTCCACGCCGAATGTCTGGGCATCCATGTCCTACGATCCGGCGCTGAACACCGTGTTCATGCCGGTCGGCAGTTCGTCCGTCGACCTCTATGGCGCAACGCGTACCGAACTTGACCATAAGTACGGTGCATCCATGCTGGCGCTGGACGCAACGACGGGCCGCGAAAAGTGGGTGTATCAGACGGTTCGCAATGACCTCTGGGACTTCGACGTTCCGATGCAGCCGACGTTCATCAACTTCCCGAAGGCCGATGGCACAACCGTACCGGGTCTTGTCTTCGGCACCAAGGCCGGTCAGATTTTCGTTCTGGACCGTGCAACCGGCCAGCCGTTGACCAAGGTGGAAGACGTCGCCGTCAAGCCCGGTAAAATTCCGAACGAGCCTTACGCGCCAACGCAGAAGCTCTCGGTCGGCATGCCGCAGATCGGCGCACAGACTTTGACGGAAGCGGATATGTGGGGTGCCACTCCGTTCGATCAGCTGTTGTGTAGAATCGCCTTCAAGGGCATGCGGTATGATGGCGTCTATACGGTTCCCGGCACGGATCTGGCGCTGAACTTCCCGGGTTCGCTCGGCGGATTGAATTGGGGTGGTATCTCGACTGATCCAAACTCCAACACGATCTTTCTGAATGACATGCGCATCGGTCTCTGGATCCAGATGCAGGAGGCGGCTCCTACGAAAGCTGTAGCCAGTGGCAGTGAAGCACCCAACACCGTCATGGGCATCGTGCCGATGAAGGGTACGCCTTACGCCGTCAACAAGAACCGCTTCCTGTCGCAACTGGGCATTCCCTGCCAGGAGCCGCCGTTCGGCACCATGACGGCCATCGACATGAAGACCCAGAAGATCCTGTGGCAGGTTCCCGTGGGAACGGTTGAGGATCAGGGTCCGATGGGCTTCAAGATGGGCCTGCCAATTCCGATTGGTATGCCGACGCTGGGTGGTACGTTGACCACGCAGGGCGGTCTGGTGTTCATTGCCGGAACGCAGGACTACTATCTGCGCGCGTTCAGCACTGCGACCGGTGAGGAAGTGTGGAAACAGCGCCTGCCGGTGGGAAGTCAGGGCGGGCCGATGAGCTACAAGTCGCCCAAGACCGGCAAGCAGTATGTGGTGATTTCCGCAGGCGGTGCCCGCCAGTCGCCGGACCGTGGCGATTATGTCATCGCCTACACTCTGCCTTGATCGGCTTTGATTAAAACAAAAAGGCGGATAGATTTGGTCTATCCGCCTTTTTTTATGGTTCGCTTACGCAGCCAGCAGGCCATGTGGGTCGAGCACGAACTTCTTCGCAACGCCCTTGTCAAAACTCTCATAGCCCTGTGCTGCATCTTCCAGAGAAATAACGGTGGCATTGACAATTTCGGCAATGTTCAGCCGGTCGTGCAGAATGGCCTGCATCAGTTGGCGGTGATATTTAACCACCGGCGTCTGGCCCGTGTGGAAGGACTGGGCCTTGGCCCAGCCAAGGCCGAAGCGCAGCGACAGATTGCCATTTTTGGCAGCGTTATCGACGGCGCCGGGGTCTTCGGTCACGTACAGGCCGGGGATGCCGATGGAACCCGCAGCGCGGGTGATTTCCATCATCTGGTTCAGCACCACGGCAGGCTGTTCGCCGCCGCTGTGGCCGACAGCTTCAAAGCCCACGGCGTCGATTGCGCTGTCTACTTCGTTGCTGCCGGTTACCTGCGCGATCATGTCACCAAGATTGCCGCTTCGCGACAGGTCGATAGGCTCAAAGCCCACTTTGGCCGCATGGGCGAGCCGGTCCTTGTTGAAATCACCGACCATAACCACGGCTGCGCCCAGAATGCGGGCCGACGCGGCAGCCGCAAGACCCACCGGACCTGCACCCGCAACATACACCACCGAGCCGACACCGACTCCGGCGCGCACGGCACCGTGAAAACCGGTGGGCAGAATATCAGACAGCATGGTGAGATCGCGGATTTTTTCCATAGCGCGGTCCCGGTCCGGGAAGCGCAACAGATTGAAGTCAGCGTAAGGCACCATGACATAGCCTGCCTGTCCGCCAATCCAGCCGCCCATGTCGACATAACCATAGGCACCGCCTGCCCGCGCGGGGTTTACCGTCAGGCACACACCGGTGTCCTGCGCTTTGCAGCAGCGGCACCGTCCGCAGGCCACGTTGAACGGCACGGAAACGATGTCGCCCACGTCGAGCATTTCAACGTCGCTGCCCTTTTCAATGACCTCGCCAGTGATTTCATGGCCGAGGACAAGCCCCGGCGCGGCCGTTGTGCGTCCGCGCACCATGTGCTGGTCCGAACCGCAGATATTGGTCGATACGACCTTGAGAATGACCGCATGTTCAATGCGCCGCCCATCCGGGCTCGCAAATTTTGGGTCAGCAATATTTTGAACTTCGACCTTGCCGGGTCCAAGGTACACGACGCCTCTGTTGCTGCTCATGCTGTTCCTCCCTGAAACGAATGATGACCGGCTGCGCTCCTCACACCGGCCATCACAGGGTAACATGGGACACACGGCTTATATGTCTATTTGCGACGCTATCTTCGACTTAATCGATAAACACGCGAACACTCGCAGCTCGCCCTACAGCATCGATTACAGTCAATGTGGAAAAGCCGCCGCCATCGGGCACCCACTGGTTCACCCGTCGGCGCGAGGTTTCGCTGAGCGGTTTGCCATTGGCGAGCCACCGGAACGGCGCGCGCCCGCCTTGAAGTTTCAGCACCAGCGGCGCGATTGTGTCCCCGGTCTTTGCGCCCAGTTCCACCCGCGCGCCCTCCGGCGGGTAAACGATCTGGGGGGCGGCTTCCCCCGCAGAGGCCAGAAGGCCGTTCGCCTGCTTGGTAAAGCGCCGTTGGCTCACGGGCAACTGCGTGGCGGCCAGCCGCAGGCTGCCAGCGGGTGCGCCGGGCAGGGGCGTCAGTGCCACGCCGGAGCGGGCAAACGCTTCAAATAGGATGGGGGCGGCGGTGGCGAAGCCGGAAATGCCGGGCACCGCGCCATTGTCCGGCCTGCCGACCCACACGCCCAGCACGTGCCGCCCATCATACCCCACCGACCACGCATCGCGGTAGCCGTAGCTGGTGCCGGTTTTGTAGGCGATGCCGCGCCGGTTGATTCCTGTCGGGGGATTGATGCCCGCCAGAATATCCGAAACCTGCCATGCCGCCGCCATATCCAGCAGCGGCTCACCATCGATCAGGCCTGCCTGTCGCGTGACGCCATCGCCGAGGCGCACCGGCACGCCACGATTGGCAAGGGCCGCATAGAGCTGCACCAGATCCTCAAGCGTGATGCCGACGCCGCCAAGGCCGATAGCCAGTCCGGGCGTTTCATTGGGTGGCAGCACCGGGCGCACATCGGCGCGGCGAAACCGCACCATCAGGCGGGAAGGGGCAACCGCGTCCAGCAGTTTGACGGCAGGCACATTTAGCGACAATTGCAGGGCTTGGCGGATGCTGACATCGCCCTGGTACTGCATATCAAAATTGCGCGGGCGATAGCCAAAGAAGTCAGCGGGACGGTCCTCGATGATGGTTTCCTGCGCCACCAGCCCTTCCTCGAACGCCAGCCCGTAGATAAACGGTTTCAGGGTTGAGCCGGGCGAGCGCTTGACGCGCGTCATATCAATCCAGCCGGACCGCTCAGCATTAAAGTAGTCGGCGGAGCCGACCTCACCAACGATTTCGCCGGTCTTTGCATCGGCCATGACCATGGCAATCGAAACCTTGGGACCAAGGCCTGCGGCAGCGGATTTTGCCACAGCCTCAAGGCCCTCCTGTATGCTGCGGCGCAGTGAGGTGGTGTGGCGGTCCACGCCTCTGTTTCTGGCGCGGGCTGCCTGGGCTACATGTGCGGCGAAGGCGGGCAATTGCAGGCGGCGATCCGGTACGGGGGATTGTTCGGCCCGCTCTGCCTCGCCATCACCAATGAGATCGGCAACGGCCATGCGGGTCAAGACCCGGTTGCGCGCAGCGGTAGCGGCTTGCAAATGCCGGTCCGGGCGGCGCTTTTCCGGCAATTGCGGCAGGGCAACCAGCAAGGCCGATTGCGCAACAGTCAGCCGTTTGGGCTCCTTGCCGAAATAGGCGAGGCTGGCGGCGCGAATGCCCTCCAGATTTCCGCCATAGGGGGCGTGCGTCAGGTAGAGATCCAGCAGTTCCGATTTTGTGAAGCGGCGCTCCAGTTGCACGGCGCGCGAAACCTGACGTAGTTTTGCCAGCAGAGAGCGGCTTTCGCGCGGTTCGATCAGCCGGGCAACCTGCATGGACAGCGTCGATGCGCCGGAAATAATGCGGCCATGGCGCAGCAACTGACCGCTTGCTCTCAGCAACGCCAACGGGTCAATGCCGCCATGCTGCCAGAAACGCTGGTCTTCATAGGCCACCAGCATGCGCAGGAATTGCGGATCGACATTCTCAGCAGTCGTTTTCAGCCGCCAGCGGCCTTCCGGGGTCGCGAAGGCCCGCAGCAGTTTGCCATCGGCATCAACCACCTCTACGGATACCTGATTTGCCTGTTCCAGCGGCGGCGGAAAGGCCTCGTCCGCTGCGCGTAGACCGAATGTCAGTGCCGCCGCCAAAACGCCATTGGCGACAACAGCGCAGAAAATGGCCAGCCGATGCGTGAAAGGCGCGATCATTCCTGTGCTTGCGTAACCTCCATGCGCGATGTTGCTGTGCGGGCAGAAAACTGCGGACGGTACATGTCTTCAATATTGGCGGCGGGGTAGTCGTAGGTGCCGGGGGTGACGGCACGCACCACATAAGCCAGCGTCATATCGCTGGTGTCTCCGCTCGAACGGTCAAAGGCGGCGACAAAACGATCGTTGCGGAACTCCATATGGGCGGGTTCAACCTCTCCCAGCCATTCAAAGTTGCTCAGTTGTGCACTGTTGACAAGGCTTGGATTGTCAATCTCCAAACCGGCTGGCAGCAGGTCCTGTATTAGAACGCGGGCGTCCAGATTGTTGGTCTGTGTTGCCTTCAGCACCACCACATACCGCTCGTTCTGTTTGGCCTCGCTGATATTAACCGGCGTTCCATCCAGATTGTAGGTGCTGCGCTCAATGGTGAAGCCATCGCCGCCAGCAGGCAGCGGTGTCACCGGTGCTGCGACGCTGGTCACGACACCCCAGATAGTATCATCCCCCGTATTGGTGATGGTTGTCGGGCTTTGCAACAGCGCATCTCCTGACAGGGTTTTCGAGAAGCCGCCGCTGTGCGCGTTTCCGTCGATGGTGAGCGCAATCGTGGCATCGCCCTGTTGCAGGGCACGGGCCGCCAGCAGCATCCATGCCTGCTCCTGCGTGCTGGTGTACTTTTTCGCATTCCATTCCTTTGCCACGGTTTTGATCAACGAGGCCACGACGGGCGGGACGGGGCGGCTTTCTGCGGCGAGTGCCAGCACGGCTGCGCCATCGCGGAGCGCCGAGCCGTAATCGGAGCGGGCGAGGGAGGCAGTGTTGCCCTGTTGCGCCATGCTTGCCGCTTCCTCAAATACGCTGGCGGCCCGCTGGGCATCGCCGTACAGCGAAAGTGCTGCTGCCAGATGGGCCTTGGCCAGCGGTGTCGGGAATTCACCAAGCTTCGTATCGGCGTAGTACCTGAGGTCGCTGATGGCGGCCTTGCGGTTGCGAGCCAGTACGTAGAGAGCGTAAGCGATCTCGTTGCCGCGATCCTGAACGTTATCATCGTATCCGGATGCGTTTTGCAGGTTATCCAGCGCCTGCACCATGGCCTGTTCCGGCACATCAAACTTCTGTTCGCGTGCGCGGGTCAGGAAATCGGTGACATAGGCGTCCAGCCATAAATCGCCAGATCCGGGAGCCCAAAGACCGAAACTGCCTGCCGAGGACTGATAGGACAGCACACGGTAGACGGCATCCTGTATGCGTTTGGGAAGGTCCGTATCCTCAGGCAAACCGGCCTGCTTTGCCAAATCACCGTAGTAGAGCAGGGGCAAGGCCCGGCTGGTTGTCTGCTCCGCGCAGCCATACGGGTAGCGGTCAAGAGACAGGATCAGCGCCGGGATATCGAACGCGGCAGCCCGTGTGACGTTAACGCTGACAAACGCGCCCTGAACCAGACTATCGGCCAGAAGATCGGCGTTGACGGTCAGGCTCTTGCCGCTGCCAATCTCGATGGGCCTGCGCACAGTGAGCGGCAGGGGGATGGCGCGCACCGGCACCGTCAGCGTCTGCTGCAAGGACAAGCCGGATGCGTTGGACACGGTCATGGATATGGTGCCTTCGCCGGGGCTTTCGGCAATCAGCGGCAGGGTTATATCTGTCTTGCCGCTGGCCGGCAGTGTCAGTGTGCGCGTGACCTGACCATTGTCGACGGTGACGGTTGTGTTGCTTGTCACCGTCAGGGTGTAATCGCCTGCCGGGGCATCCGTGTTGGCAGTATCCAGCCGCAGGGAAGCCTGATCGCCGGGGGCCAGAAACTTCGGTGCGCTGGCGGTGACGACAAGCGGGTCGCGGATGACGACGTCCGTCGAAGCGTGGCCGACACCGGCCTTGGACCAGGCAACCGCCATAATCCGTGCCGTGCCGTTGAACTGCGGAATATCGAAGGAAATGACGGCCTTGCCATCGCTGTCCAGCTTGACCGGACCGGCAAAAAACGCGACCAGCTTTTCTTTCGGCGGATTGCCTTGCAGCGGCATTTGTCCGCCATCGCCACCGGTGCGCAGGCGTCCGGTGGCGCCAAGAGACCCGTCGATCAGGCGACCGTAGATATCGCGGATCTCGAGACCAAGGCGGCGCTGGCCGAAATACCAGCCATCGGGATCGGGCGCTGTGTAGCGCGTGAGGTTGAGAATGCCGACATCCACCGCAGCGATGGTGACATAGGCTTCGTCGTCCACACCCGCGCCGGAGATTTCCACCGGAATGGACAGAGGCTGGCGGGGCAAGGTCTGTGCCGGCGGGGTCAGTTTGACAGCAAGCTTACGGGTGCCGGGGTCTACGGTCAGCCATTTGACGCCGATGGCGCGCATCGGCATACGGCTTTCCTGCGCCTCGCCGGGGCGGTACAGGGTGGCGGTGACGTAGGCACCTGCACCCCAGTCTTCGGTTACCGGCAGGGAGACTTCACCGCCGTCTTCGCCGATATCGGCTTCTACGGTGGTCACCAGCTTTTCAGCACCGACGGTTACCAGAAGCTTGCCCGCAAAGCGCGGGGATACTTTCAGTGTCGCGGTTTCGCCGACCGCATAGGCAGGCTTGTCCAGAGCAATTTCCAGCCCATCGGGCGTTTCTGTCGATGTGGACTGCACGTAGTATCCGGCGTCAAATTCCACGCTCGAGACGGGGCCGTCGCCATCGGTTGTTTCCACCTCCAGCCGGTAGCGGCCCCACTGGACCGGGGTGGAAATTGTCCCTCCATCCACCGTCGCATCCACCGTGCCATTGGCAACCTGAGAGGTGGACAGCACAGGCTCATAGCGCCACGAGCCGCCATCGCGATACCACTGGTAATCGCGGTTGACCTTCAGCAGCTTCCAGAGGAGACCGGCTTTTGCCTGTTTCTGCCCCTCGGCATCCACCACGGCCACGCGGAACGTGCCAACCGAATTTTCCGACAGATCGCCGGAAAACTCCGGCAGAATACCAATCATATCGCCAGCCGGTTTGACGGGCAGGGACAGCGCGCGCTCCACAGCGCGGCCACCGGCCTCGCGCATACGCACCACGACATTGGCCGTCAAACCTTGCGTTGTGGAGGGTACTTCACTCAAGGACACATCAAAGGTTGCCTTGCCCTGCTCGTCCAGTGTGGGCAAATCATCCAGCGCTATGCGGGTGTCTTCGCTTTGCTCCTCGTCTGCCAAGCCGAAGAGGTAGCCGGGCATATCCTCACGCGTGCGCGTTGGCTTCAGTGTCACATCACCCTCAATGGACAACCCGGCAGCGGGTGCGCCATAGAGATAGCGGCCATCAATGGTGACAGCGGCGGGTTCGCCGACGACGATAGACTTGGCCGTGCTGGCAATATCGAACTCGATCCGGTCTGGCACGAAATCATCGACCATGAACTGGCTGCTGCCGATGGGTGCGCGCTTGGGATCGGTATAGATCTGCACGGTCCATGTGCCGCGCATGGCGCTGTTCTGAAGTGGCAGATCCAGCGTATAGCCACCGAGCGCTTCACCATTTTGAACCATGCGGCGGTCTTCCACGCCATCCGGCCGGTTGAAGACGAAGGTCAGCGGCAGGTTTTCGATCGCCATGGCGTTGATATCGCGGGCCAGCGCAGACACATGCACGGTCTCGCCGGGGCGGTAGATGCCGCGCTCGGTCCATGCCAGAACGTCGATTTCGCCCGGTGCAGCACGCCCGGTTACGCCCCGGTCGGACAGGTCGAAGCCAGCGCGGGTCAGGTCCAAAAAGACATAATCACTGTCGCCGTTGCGGGCGGTCAGCATGGCGGGGACCAGTGATGCGGTTCCGCGTGTCAGCCCGGCGGTAAATGTGGCGCGACCGTCGCTGTCGGTGGTGGCTGTGCCTAGAATCTCATTGTTGCGGGCAAGCAGTTGCAGTTCCACATCGGCAATCGGCTCGGCACTGGCGAGCGAGCGGGCAAACACAGTCAGCCCGTCCGTGGCCGTGTACGTGCTCAGGCCGGTATCGGAGACCACGAACCACTGGGTTGCCTGACTGTCCCACTGCTCGGTGCGGGCATCCTTGGCCGAAGCCGTCAGCACGTAGACGCCGGGCTTGCGCTCCGGCAGGGCCTCATCCACCGGGAAGCTGGTCGTCACGTCCTTGTTCAGGTCAGAAGCGATATCGATAGAGCCCTGCCAGACGAGTTCGCCGTTGTTTTCATTGATCTGGTCAGCACCATACCCACTAAGCTGTGTCAGGAATTGCGAGCTGGTGATCAGCGGTACCATGGCGCGGTCGCCGATGCGGTAGAGCTTGAGATTGGCGCTAGCGGTGTTGACCGATACCAGCGGAATGCCGCGCCGCGCCGTGGATGGCAGGACAAACGCATCGCCGGTGAAGCGCACGGAGGCGGAGCGATCCTTGATGTAGACATCGACGCCAACGGGGGCTTCCAGAACCTCTTCCACCGAAGACGGCAGGCCGGACCGCAGCGCGATGGTGTAGCGCTCGCCATGCGTCAGGCCTTCCACGCAGATTTCACGGTCCTTGGCCTCCATGGCCTTGGGCGGTGCACCGTTCAGGGTCACGAAGGGCGCGTAGTCCACGCCGGTTTTCACCAGCGGCTCGGAAAACTGTACGCAGGCACGCGGATCGGCACTGTCGGCATCAACCGTATTGCCAATGACGCGGAAGCCTTGCCGTGCTTTGAGATCAAGAAAGGCGAGGCGAACGGGTTTGGAATTGATGAGCGCGAGACTGGCCTTGTAGGCGTTGATGGCGTCGCGGTAGGACTGTGCTTTCTCCAGCGAAACAGCGAGCGACGTCAGCGCATCCGCACGGGCACGGGTGGTGCGGCTCAACTGATAGGCGTTGAGCGATGCAGACACCATCTCCTGTGCACTGGCGGATTCAAATGGCTCAAGGGCCGTGACCATCTGCAACCACAAGGCAGAATTATCGGGGGTGAGCGATAGCGCTGAGCGGTAGAGGCTGGCGGTGCTGCCTACCTCCCCATTCTGGGCGGCTTGCGCGGCGGCAGCAAGGATGGAGGCCTGACCCTGACCCTCAAGTTCGGGTGGACGGCGCAGATCGCTTTTCAGCGATTTTGCGTTGTTGTAAACCGAATCGGACAGGAAGGTGAGACGCGGAGCGGCTCCAATATCAGGCTCAGCGGACTGTTCAACGATCTTGCCTGCGACCGCGCCCACAAACGGGTTCAACTGGTTAAAGTCGGACTTCAGGAAGCACCAGCTAACCTTCGGATTGTATGTGAAAGCCTTGCACTGTGTATCGTCTATGCAGGCTTGGGAGCATTCGTCGAGCGTGACATCGCGCTCGGTGCGCAAATCAAAGCCGAAATAGTCGCGGTCCGGAGTGGTAACGATGGTGCGGGTTGCGTCCTGCGCCAAGGAAGGGGTAAGGGCAGAGGCAACCGCCATTATGGTCGCAACGAGAAATCCAGCAAAAGCACGCAATGTCATCATATCCCCCCGGCAGGCCAATTACGGCCCGCGTACTTTTTAAACTCCGGTGGGGGTTGTCAATGACTTGCTGTGGAATTTAGGGACAATTATTACGGAAATCAGCCGCCACGAAGCCCAATAATTTCAATTGGCTGTACACGCCCGCCTGCGTCAAGTTCAACGGTTTCGCCGGGTTCTGCGCCGTCTAGTGCCTTGGCCAGGGGTGCGGTCCACGCAATACGGTTTTGCGAGGGATCGGCCTCATCTTCGCCCACGATTTGAAGCTCCATCCGCTTACCAGCGCGCTTGATGGTAACGAATGTGCCGAACCCGACGGAGGTAGGGTGCGCATCGGGCGTCAGCACTTGCATGGTGGCATGGCGGGCCGCCCAGTAGCGCTGATCGCGTTTCAGGGACGGATCGGGGTTGACCGCCAGTTGAGCCTCAAGGCTCGCCAATGTCCGGGTGATCTGTTCTGCACCGGAAGGAGTGACGAGATTGGGGGCGGCGCTGATGGGCCGCTCCAGTGGAGGCGGCTCGGGCGCATCGTCAATTTCCTTTGTGAAAGCTCTGCTCATGGTCATCCAACGCGTCTGAAAGCGTTTGGTTCGTCACTTGGGACAATCAAAGGGAACAAATGGGCTGTCTCACCCATTTTCTGTTCTAAAGGAGAACAGCTATGACCGAGGAAATCAAAAAGACATCGACTGTGGAAGAAATCCACAAGGACGCGCAGGGCCAACTGGCGCAGTCCCAGGAGGGCCGCACCAATGATGGTGTCAACAGTGCCAAGCCGACCGTTGTGACCGGAGGCGAGGATGCAACATTCCACAAGACCCAGCCGGGCAAAAAGCGCGTGGAAGAGTGGAGCGTCAACTACGACGAAAACGAGGGAAAGCATGATGACTGACCCGAACCCCAAACCCGATATCATTCCCCCGATCGGCCCCTCCGATACAGGCATCGATCCAGACCCGCGAATCGAGGATGGAATCACACCTCCATTCGATGACCCGGACGGTGATGTTGCGCCGGTGGATGACCCGGTGCGCGATACAGTGGGCGACCCCGTTGACAACGACATTCCAACCCGCCCGCCGGTCGAGGATATCCCGGTGGAAGACGTTTAAAGTATTTTCACTTTTGACGGACCCAAAAGCGACCTGACCCGTTTTGACGCCGAGGCTGTTTAAAAGCCTCGGCTTTTTTATGAGGTTCTGGGAAACGTCTTCCGGACCGCAGACAGGAAAAATACATGGATAATGATCAGACATTTTCGCCATCCCGCCGGCAGGTTATTGGTGGACTGGGCACCGGTCTCGCAGCCGCTGTTGCCGCCCCGGCCTTCGCGCAGAGTTCCGGCGGAGCGGCTTCGGCAGAGACGGCACCGGTCGAACTTAAAGACCCGACCAAGCTTTATCCGCAGCCTCCGTTCAACAAGCAGCCACAGGAGGCCCCTGGTCTTGCGTCCAAGATGGACCCGCTGCCCGACCACGGCGAAAAAAGCTATAAGGGTTCCGGCAAGCTTGCTGGCCGCAAGGCGCTGATTACCGGTGGCGACAGCGGTATCGGCCGCGCAGCAGCCATCGCCTATGCCCGTGAAGGTGCTGATGTTGCCATCAACTATCTGCCGTTTGAAGAAGAAGATGCCAAGCAGGTGATCGAACTGATCAAGGCTGAAGGCCGCAAGGCTATCGCCATCCCCGGCGACCTGAAAGACGCG
Source organism: Rhizobium sp. CFBP 8762 (assembly GCF_014841565.1). Classification (GTDB taxonomy): domain Bacteria; phylum Pseudomonadota; class Alphaproteobacteria; order Rhizobiales; family Rhizobiaceae; genus CFBP-8762. The sequence goes on along the minus strand of NZ_JACYUD010000002.1, from coordinate 292,094 downwards.
GCATTTTGCGCCGAACTGGTGGAAAAGGCCGTACAGGAACTCGGCGGACTCGATATTCTCGTGAACAATGCCGGTCGCCAGACCGCGACGGCTTCGCTGGAAGAACTGACCGAAGAGCAGTTCGATAAAACCTTCAAGGTCAATGTTTATGCGCCTTATCGCATCACGAAGGCGGCGCTCAAGCATTTGAAGCCGGGATCAGCCATTATCATTACCGCCTCCGTTCAGGCCTATGATCCGTCGGAAAACCTGTTTGACTACGCGCAGACCAAAGCAGCAAACGTGGCGTTTGCCAAGTCCCTGGCAAAGCAGCTTGGCCCCAAGGGCATTCGTGTCAACGCCGTTGCACCTGGCCCATACTGGACACCGTTGCAGCCAAGTGGCGGCCAGACGCAGGAAGCGTTGACAGAATTTGGCAAGAAAACGCCGCTTGGTCGCCCCGGCCAGCCAGCGGAAATTGCCAATATCTACGTGACGCTTGCGTCCAGCGAAGCCAGCTACACGACCGGTCAGGTCTACGGCTCGGCTGGTGGCTCCGGCAACCCGTAACTGGTCTGAAGTCCAACACCCCGGCAGCCCTCGCAGCCGGGGTTTTTTTCAAAAAGGATGCCCGCCATGTCCGATGATCACGATACCGTCAGCCGTCGCAACGTCTTGAAACTGGGAACGCTCGGCGCCGCCGGGTTTGCACTTACCGGTCGCGCGTCTGCGCAAGGACTGCCCCCGCCAAGCTCGGTCGATATCGGACGTGTGGAAAACAACAAGGTTGTTTTCGATCCGTGGCGCTCGCCTGCCGATGCGCCGTCCGCACCGCCACCGGCACCGCTGGCGCCGGAAGAGCGGGTCGGGTTTGCTGTGGTTGGGCTTGGGCGCCTGAGCCTTGAGGAAATTCTGCCGGCCTTTGGCGAGACCAAAAAGGCGAAGGTCGTGGCGCTGGTGTCCGGCACGCCGGACAAGTTGAAAACGGTTGCCAAACAATATGGTATCGCCGAAAACGCCTGTTACGATTACGAGGGGTTCGACACGACTGTTGATAATCCCGATATCAAGGTGGTTTATATCGTTCTGCCCAACGGCCTGCACCGCGAGTATGTGGAGCGGGCGGCAAAGGCCGGTAAGCATGTGCTGTGTGAAAAGCCGATGGCGGTCAACGCGCCGGAAGCGCAGGCCATGGTGGACGCTTGCGCCAGCGCCAATGTCAAGCTGATGATCGCGTACCGCATTCAATACGAGGCCTATAACCAGCGGCTGATGGAACTGACGCGCTCCGGCACATTTGGCCGAGCAGTGGGCATGAGCGCGACCAACGTGCAGACGGTTGCTGAAAACGGGGCCGAGCAATGGCGTCATAAGAAGGCGCTGGCAGGTGGCGGTTCGCTGCCTGATATTGGGTTGTACTGCCTGAACACCGCACGTTTCCTCACGGGTGAAGAGCCGAGCGAAGTCTACGCAACAATCTACAGCCCGCCAAACGATCCCCGTTATGCGGAAGTGGAAGAAACCGTGTCCTTCATGCTGCGCTTTCCTTCTAATTTCATTGCCAATTGTTTCACCAGCTACGGCGCACGCGATGACAAGCATCAACGCCTGAATTTTGAAAAAGCGTCGGTGGACATGCCCAATGCCTATCTCTATCAAGGCCAGTCCATGACGATCACGCAGCGGCAGGGGGACGATACGGGCGAAACGAAACTGGTGCTGACCGCACCCAACCAGTTCGCCAGCGAAATCGACCATATGGCAGACTGTGTGCTGAAAAATCTGAAGCCACGTACGCCCGGCGAGGAAGGCGTTCAGGACCACAAGATCATGGATGCGATTTACAAATCCGCCGAGACAGGTCAGCCGGTCAAGCTGGACAGAATTGAGGGACGCGACGTGTTTCGTGGTCCACCGCCGGAGAAGGCAGGTTAGACGCCGCCGTCAGGGTTGATGGATTAAAACACCGACGTCTTTGCGCGACCGGCTTCATTCTCGAGCAATTTGACCAGAAGGCGAGGGTCGTAGGGTTTTAGCAGACGATGGTTTGCTTGATGCTGGCTTGGAAAGACGTCGGAATCATAACCCGATGCAAAGATATACGGAATGTTTTTCGCCAGAAGAGCATCGGCAAGCGGAAAAACAAGATCGCCATTCAGGTGCACATCGAGAACTGCCGCATCTACCTTGTCGCCTGACATCAGCGATGACTGCGCTGCGCTCACTGTCGCAAACGGCCCAACCACAGTTGCTCCTGCATTGACCAGCGCATCCACCGTATCCAAGGCTATGAGATACTCGTCCTCGACGACCATAATGACCAGACCCGATAAGGTCATGTGGATGTCTCCGGATACTGTTGCGGCAGTGCGATGACGATGGTGCACCGCACGCCATCTGCAGCTATTTCATATTGTGTCTTGGCGCCGAGTTGGTAGGGAAGTGCCTGCTCGATTAGTTCCCGACCAAAGCCGCTGTTGGCCGGCGGCGGCGTGCCGGGGGTGAGATTCATGCCAGTTTCGGCCCATACCAGCTTCATGCTCCGCCCGCTGTCATCGGAAATATCCTCCCAACCGACGGATAGCTGCCCTTCGTCACTGGCCAGCGCACCATATTTCAGGGCATTGGTCGCAAGCTCATGAATTGCCAGCGCCAATGTCCGCACCATGGAGGGTTTAAGCGGTATTTCCGGGCCATTTACGACGATGCGTTTGCCGTCATGCGCCGCATTCAGGGCGCTCAGTTCCATTTTGATCAACCCGCCGATGGTAATCGGCTCGCCATCAAAGGACGATAAAAGGTTTTGGACCCGAGACAGTGCACTCAGGCGATCATTGAAATTCTCGCGGAATTCGTCCAGCGAACCGCTGGTTTTGACCGTCTGTCCGGCAATGGACCGCACAACCGCCAGAAGATTGCGGGTGCGATGCTGAAGCTCGGCAATCAGCACGCGCTGGTTCGCTTCCGCATTGGTCAGGCTCGTAACATCGATGAAGGAAATGACGACACCATCGGTCTCCTCCAGCATGCTTTTGTAAGGCGCCAGCTTCATCAGAAAATGGCTGTGATCCTCAGCGCTGACAATCTGCCGTTCCAGAGTCTTGCCTGTGTTGAACACCACATCGATATCGTCGCGAAGCGACGGCAGATGCAACTTGCTGGACAGGTCCGTAATCGGCCGACCCCGGTCACTGTCCAGCAGATTGAAGATCGTGCTGACGGCCGGGGTGAAGGTGCGGATAACCAGTTCCCGATCCAGAAAGATTGTCGCCACCTTGGTGCTGTGGAACAGATTGCGCAGGTCGCCATTGGCGTGGTCAAGCGCTTCAACCTTACCGGACAGTTCCTGATTGATGGTCTGCAATTCTTCGTTCAGGGACTGCAACTCCTCTTTTGAGGCTTCCAGTTCCTCGTTGGTGGATTGCAATTCCTCGTTCAGCGACACCAGTTCCTCGTTGGAGGTCTTCAGTTCCTCCAGTGCAGTTTCGTATTCCTCCACAAGCGATTGCAGGCGTTCGCGCGTGTCGCGCAGTTCGTTTTCAAGATGAAGCGTGGCGCTGTTCGCCGAGTCGTAATGGGGTGTCAGGGATTCCTGACGACTGATCGTCGGCCCTTCATCGGTAAACAAGACGAGGTAGAGCGGCTCCTCGCTGTGCCCATCCCGGAATATCTCTGCTGTAATGGTGACCATTTGCACGCGCGCGTCGTCACCATCAACTGCCACATGAGGGCGTACCGTACGCTCGCCGGTTTCCACCGTCAGGCGGAAGGCAGCCCCAAGTTCCAGCCGAAGGCCCCGGCGAGCCATAGTAACCAACTGGCGGTTCGGCACGCCAGCCGAAGGCTCAAGATACTTTCCCGTGCGGGCAGAGTAGAACACGATGTTTCCCTGACGATCCACGATGACGTGGGCGGGCGAGAACCGTTCCAGAATACGGTTTTCAACCGCATTGCGGAAGGCAATGCTGCCCCCCTGTTTTTTCTGCACGGACAATGCCGTCTCTAGTGTCGAACGGGTATCCGACAGCATTGCAGGCAAACGGGTTTTGGGAACATCCTCCCGCCGTCTGAATATGCGGGATTTGCGTTCCAGCGGTACAAACAGCTCTCCGAAATGCGTCACATTTTCTGCCGTGCCCAGAAAAAGGAAACTGTCCGGCTTCAGGGCGTAATGAAACAGGGGAATGACTCGGCTTTGAATCTCGTTGCCAAAATAGATCAGTAAATTGCGGCAGGAGACGAGATCAATGCGGGAAAACGGCGGATCCTTGATGATGCTGTGCGGCGAAAAAATGCAGAGATCGCGTACCTCTTTCTTAATGACAAAACTGCCATTGTCAGACGTGAAGAACTGGCTGCGCCGTTCTGGCGATACATTGTCCAGCAGCGCCTCCGGATATCGTGCGGCGCGGGCAACCGACAGCGCGTTGTCATCAATATCGGTTGCGAAGATCTGCACGCGTGGCTTCGCGTCAACTGTTTTCATGTGCTCCTGCATCAGCATCGCGAGCGAATACACTTCTTCTCCCGTTGCGCAGCCGGGCACCCATATGCGGATGGTATCCTCGGTCGTCTTGTTCTCAAACAGCTTGGGAACGACAAGTTTTGCCAGCTTTTCAAACGCATCCGCGTCCCGGAAAAAGTTTGTTACGTTGATCAGCAGATCGCGAAACAGCGACACCACTTCCTTCGGGTTTTGATGCAGATGCGCGATATAGACCTCGATAGAGGCATGTTGGGTGACCTGCATCCGGCGCGCTATACGGCGCAAAAAAGTTTTGGCTTTGTACCCGGAAAAGTCGTGGCCGAGTTGTTCAAGAATAATGTTGCAGATCTCGGTGCGCGCGCTGTTCAGCGCTGCGCGTTGTTCTTCATGATCCAAGCTGCTGGCAAGTTGATCGAGTGTGCCAATATCGCGTAACAAAGCTGCAATCTTGTTGCCCATGTCTGTAACGGGAATTGCGAAATCAATGACGCCCGTGGCAATGGCTGTTTGCGGCATGCTGGGCTGGTCCGGCCCATGCTCGTCATAGGTTTGGGCAAAGGTAATTCCTCCGCGCTCCTTGATGCTTTTGGTGCCGAGTGTTCCATCACCATCTCCGCCCGACAGGACAATTGAGATAGCATACTCGCCACAATCCTGAGCAAGCGAACTTAAGAAAACATCGATTGGTTTGCGGCTGCGCACCCGAAGATCAACCGGTGCGATTTTGAGAATGCGGCGTTCTATCGTCAACACCGCATTTGGGGGCATGACATAGACTTGGTTTACCTCCACGGCCATATTATGCTTGGCGACAACGATGGGAAGGCTGGTGTAGCGCTCAAGAACTTCGTGAAGTGCGCTTTCACGAGTCGGGTTCAAATGCGTTACGACAACAAAGGCGACATCCGGGGAGGGGCCTATACCGCGAAACAAGCCTTCAAGGGCGTGGATGCCGCCTGCGGATGCCCCAACTCCAATGATAGGAAAGGGTTTTAAAGTAAGGTCCACGAGGACTCCTTGCGCACAGCGACTTCAATGGTATACCCCGGAAACGCTAAGCTGGTGCACCGTTTCCAGCATATCCAGCAGCGATTGTTCCAGTGATACAGTTTCCTCGAAACAATCGAGTTCGTTCAAGGCCTTGCACAAGGCTTGCTCGACCAGCCGATCCGATCCTGCAGTATCATGCGTGAGCGTATAGGCGCGTTGCCGTAGACACATGATGAGGGATTTCATGTCAATTTCTTTCGCCACGGCAGTCTGAGGGCGATCAACGAAAATTGGCGTTTCATTGACTGTCTTGATGGCTTGAGACAAAGCCGCCTTGAGGTCCGACCAGTTGGCGGGTTTCAACAGGTGCGGCACCGTTTGAAAAATCTCTGGGATTTCGATCTCCATCTGTCCGGTATAGAAGACAAAAGGAATATTCCGACGTGTCAGTTCCAGCGCTACTTTGAACGAGTGCGTACTCCCCAGCCGCACATCCAGAATAGCACCGGCAAGAGCATCGGACGATGACAAGGCATAAAGGGCGGCATCAACAGAGGGGACGGGACCAAGCACCCGCTCTCCATTGCGCACCGCATTTTCCGCCAGATCAATGGCGACGAGGTACTCGTCTTCTACAATGAGTATAGGGCTTTTTCTGTTCAGGCTCGGATTCTTCATGGCGCTCTCCCAAGCAGTATCGCGAGACACTGCTTACACCTCGATTTCTAGTTCACCTGTCTGGTTTTTCTGGCTGTTTTGCGCGCGGCGCGTTTTTCCGCAAGTGCCTTTTCCAGCTCCGCAGCCAGCTCAACAATGCGCAGCGGAGGGGGGCTGTCCTCGAAAGGCATGTCGTCGAGGTCAAACTCGATCGGCGATAGCGATAGGTTGTGGTTCAAGACCGTGCTCCAATACCATGGTAGCCGGAGTTTCACCGGGTCGAATTATACGCTGCTGTCTCGTAATGCGTGCACCAAATCCAGACGTCCGCGGTTCACGCGACTTTTCAACGTACCCAATGCGCAGTTAATTGCAAGCGCTGCTTCTTCGTAGGACGTGCCATCGGCAATCAGCAGGATTGCATCCCGGCGTTCCTCAGCGATGAGATTCAGGGCTGCCAACACTTCCCGGCCACGCACTGCTATCTCCTGCGTCGGCTCCACGGCGGTCTCTACCAGCGATACGCAGTCCGCGCTTCCGACGGGCTCGCGCTGGCTTTTGCTGTAGGTCGTGAAGAACACATTCCGCATGATGCGGAACAACCACGATTTCAACTGCGTGCCCGGTTGGAACTGATGGATGCTGCCCAAGGCTCGCAGAAGTGTTTCCTGCACGAGATCGTCAGCCTGTGGTCCTCGGCGCTCGAAACGCACTGCGAATGCTCGCAGTGTCGGGATAAGCTCTACGATCTGCTTTTCGGTAGATTGTGTATCAGATGCGACGCTTGAAACGGGACTGAGCATGAAACACTCCATTTCATAGCTAAGTGCCACGACGCGATTAGGTTCCTATGATTTGAATCTTTTTTGCTCATCTAATAGTTAGTGAACATAAAGTGTCCTTTTTAGCGAGAGTGTGCGAGAGATTAGCGCGAATAGCTCCGCCGGAACGCAGGTGTAATATTACTTAAATTTATGGGAACCATTCGAAGGGCAGACGGTTTGTCACGCTGAAAAGGATACAGCCATGAAAAATTCCCTGATCGCGCTTGGCTTGATGCTGGCGCTCACCTCATGCAATACCACGGGCAGCGCTGAGGTGGAACCCATTCCCGGCTCCATCACTTACGGCGGGCAACCGCGCACGAAGCTGACGAAATCGCCGGTGGGAAGCATTGTACAGCATCAGTTCACCACGCAGCAGGGATTTCAGGTCGAGGAGAGCTACGTGCTTCAGCCGGATCGCAGCTTAAAACTCACCAGCCGCCGGTATTTGCAAGATACCCCATCTGGCCGCTACTGATCTGAACCGGAAGATCGATGATGGACGATGCCCTGCTATTGCTAAAGGGTCGACGTATTCTGGTCGTGGAAGATGAGTATTTCATAGCCGATGAAGCCCGCCGTTTACTGGAGCAATGCGGAGCAGAGGTTGTCGGTCCAGCACCAACGGTTCGCCGGGGAATGGAGCTGCTGGAGGAGGGTGGCCTTGATGCTGCGATCCTGGACGTGAACATCGACGGCGAAATGGTCTTCCCCATAGCCGACCGGCTGGATGAGATGGGAATTCCCTTCGTTTTTGCCACCGGCTACGAGAGTTCCCAATTGCCAAAGAAGTACGCCGGCTTTGTTCTGTGCGAGAAACCCAGTGAGTTGGCGGTCATTGCCCGCGCCTTGTTCGGTAACACGCCCAGAGCGAACTGAAGATGGTGCTCAACGGCGTAACGCTCCCGCCACTGATTGCCGGCAGGCCAGAGCCGCTGGTCCGAGGGCCAGCAGGGAAGCCGCGACAATCAGCCCGATGACCATCCGCATATCCGATCCGATGAACGCGACAGGCATCGTGACACCGCTTTCGGCTTTCAGCAGATGGGATATCAGCCGCGCAATCGCATAACCCAGGCCCATGCCCAAAGCTGCCCCCAGCGTTGTGAGGATCAGCAATTGGCTCCACACGATGATAAACAGGCTGGTGCGGGGCGCGCCGAAGGCTCGGAGCGCCGCAATCTGGCTGCGCTTTTGTCCGACATGAATCACGGCTACAAGCGCAATTGCTGCACCGACAAGAATTTGTGAGCCAATGGCGACGGCGCTGAGCAATGCACGGGCGTCCCCCAACGTGGCGTAAAGGCGGGTCAAAACCTCAGCCGGGAAAATGGCGGTTGTGCTGGCGGTGCGATATTCCTGCCGCAGGCGGTATGCATCACCGATTGATTTTGGTTTGACGATGATGGCAGGAACGCCCGGCGTATCTGCCGTCCATGGTTCACCAATGGAAACAGTTTCGTTTTGCTCGCCGTGGTGGGGGTCAAGGTTCAACCCATGCGCTCCCTCCATACCGTGAACATGCCAGACTCCTTCGATCGGAACCAATATAGCCTTATCCCAAGGGCTGCCGGTTTCCGCCGCACGGCCCACGACGGTATAGGTCGCGTCTGCGTGCACATGCCCGCCTTCATGGGCCAGTCCGTGCATGGGAGTTACGATATCGCCGAGCGCCATCTCAACCTTTGCGCCGATGACGGCTTCCGTGCGCTTTGAAAACATACGGCCGTCCGTCAGTGTTTTTTTACCGCCTTGAAGCACCAGATCCGACGTGGTGCCGACAATGGGGATCTGCCCGTAAAAGTCGCCGAATCCAACGGGCGCGGCCCAAGCGACACGGGGGTCCTGAGACAGCGTGTGGAGAACACTGCCGCTGACGAGTGGCAGTGCTGATGGTTGCAAAAACACGGACGCCAGCACAATCTGCGTTTCACTGCCGGGAGCGGCGACCACGAGATCGAACGCGTCCGCCGCCCGTGCGCTGCCAAGGCGCAATGCGCGCTCCTGCAAGGTGACAGCGATGCCAAGTGCCGCAGCACAGGCAACCAGCAGCACGATGACCAGCGACCCGGCCCAGAGACGTTTGAGGTCAGCGACGATAAAGCGGATCATGCGGCATATTCCGGTGTAGCGGTCTCGGTAATCTTTCCTCGCGAGAGGCGGATGCGGCGCTCCATACGGCTGACAAGTTGTGCATCATGGCTGACGACGAGCAGGGTCGCGGCTTCCTCCCGTGCCAGTTCGATGAGCAGATCGCCAACGGCAAGCCCGCTGGCTTCGTCAAGGCTTGCGGTTGGCTCGTCTGCAATCAGAATTTTGGGTTTTGTCACCAGTGCCCGTGCCACCGCCACGCGCTGCATTTCGCCGCGTGACATGGTTTGAACGGGCTGATCAGCGCGGGCGAGACCGACACGTTTCAACAGGTGTTCAGCGCGCTTGCGATGCTCAACCCGGAAGCGGACGCGGCCAAGGCGCACCGGTAACAACACGTTTTCCAGCGCTGACAGGCCGGAAAACAAATAAAAGTCCTGCAACACCAAGCCGATATTGGCGGCGCGCCAGCGCTCGCGTGCAGTTTCTGACAACGTGCAAAGGTCCACATCATCCCACAGTACCTTACCATCACTGGCGCGTTCCAGCCCGCTGATGATGTTAACAAGGCTGCTTTTGCCGGAGCCCGATGCGCCGGTGATCGCAATATGGCTTCCGGCATCCAGACGCAGCTTGCTGATATCCAGAACCGGGTCTGCCAGTCCGGCATAGCACAGTTTGACGCTGGACAAGGTCAGGTCGGACATGGGTGTCAGGCTTTCTGGAAGGTGGCGTCACGAATGCGCAGCAGGCTGACGAAACCGGTTTCGGGGTCGGTCCACGAGCCAAATTCGAGTGTTCCGGTTGTCAGAATGGGAATGCTCGGCGGAGCAAATGTTGTCTTGTCTTCCATGTAGACCACAACGATATTGCTTGGCCAGTCGGCATCAGAGGAGCAAAACGGACAAATCGCCATAGGGATTTCCGTAAGAACGAAGAAATTTGCCTCCGCCTTCAAGGGCGGTGCCATGAACCCCTGCATGGACACGGTTTGCCCGACCAACTGTTTGACTTTGGGGGAAATTTCGAGGCCGAGAACACCGATCTTTGAGTAGAGTTCGGGAAAGGAAAGGTCTGCCTTGGCAAAGGCGCGATGACCCGCGAACACGGCGGGTGAGACAAACGCTGCCTGCACAACTCCGCGAAGAAAGGTACGACGCAACATGCTGCTCACTCCTTGGCAAGGCGAAGCAGGCGGTGCACCGAAGCCACCGCCTGCTTGCGATCCTGGTTCTGTCTTAGCGGTTCGCACCGAGCGCGAAGACGTCCGCTACGACGCGGTAAACATCGCTCTGCTCCATGTAACCCTTGAACTGCTCGGAGCCGGGGCCGGTGGCCTGCAACACCACGTCATCGACCGCATGAACACCTGTGTCGTTGTCAAGCGGCAGATTGCCGGTGCGCAGCACCGCGCCGGGAACATCCTTGTAAGCTTCGTTGGCGACGTATTCCTTCTTCTCGTTCTGCACAGCTGGAATGAAGGGATTGTCCAGTTTCGGCCCAAAGGTCTCGTAATAGTCCGGGAAGTTGGATGAGAAGAGCGCGAGTGGACGGCTGACGTCAACGCTATCGGGATAGCCATCGCCGTTTTCATCCTTGTAGTTCGGAAAGCCTGCGTCTGCGTACACTGCCAGCTTTTCGCGGCCGACGAGCGTGGGGTCTTCGCGGTTGAACGTTCCGACGAGCGACACACCATGGGTATGGTCGCCTGTCACCACGATCAGGGTATCCGGGTTGTTCTTCTGGAACTCCAAGGCCATGCCAACAACACGGTCGAATTCGATCGTGTCGAAGACTGCGCGTTCCCAGTCCAGTGGATGCGACTGCTTGTCGATGTTGGCAGCCTCGACCATCAGGAAAAAGCCTTCCGGTTTTTTGGACAAAACGTCGAGCGCCGACTTGGTCATGACCTCCAGCCCGGGCTGCTCGGGGAATTTTGAGACACTGCCCTTTTTCAGCTGCGTGCGATCAAGGGCGGTATCAAGGTTGCCGGTGTGGAACAGGCCGAGAAGCTTGCCATCGGCCGCAGCCGCTTCGGCTGCTGCTTTTTCCAGTTCCGTCACCGTTGTCGCCAGGGTATAGCCGTCGGTTTTCGCCTGCGCGATCAGGTCCTTATCGTCCTTACGCTTGGAACCGGGAGTTGCCTGCGGCAGATAGTAAGCGGAGCCTCCACCCAGCACGACCTCTGGTTTCAAAGCCATCATCTGCTCGGCAATGATGGCCTTGTCGGCCCGTTTACGGGTGTGAGCGACAACGGATGCAGGGGTAGCATCCTGAAGTTCGGACGTGGTCACGATACCGACAGCGCGGTTGCCAGTGCGGCGTAGCGCCTCCGTGATGTTCTCCACGCGCGGATCGTCAAGGCTGTCTTTTGTACGGTCGCCGTAGACACCGATGGCGTTGATTGCGCTTTTATGGCCAGTCATATAGGCAGACGCCGTGTTGGCGCTATCGGTGGCGATGGAGCCCGTTGACGATGTGCCGATGAACGCCATGCGGTCTAGGCTGTCCATGTTCAAATGGCCGTTTGCCTTGCCTTCCGTCATGCCCTTTGCCATCAAACGGGCGGCGGTACGGTGTGCAACCGACAGGCCGTCGCCGATAAGGAAGATGACATTCTTCGCCTTGGGTGCGCCGTCCGTTTTATAAACGTCCCACGTCACTGTTTTCGTCTGGTCGCCAGCGCTGGCTTCAATCTTATAGGCACCAGATTTGGAAAGGACGGCATCGCGAATGGTTATGGCGGAGGCCTCTACGTCGCCATCCTTTTCGGCAAAGGTGAAGTCCTTTCCTAAGACGGACTTGTAGTCCTCTCCATTCACAAGAATCTTGACGTCTTCGGCTTTCACGGTGCCATCGAACTCGATTTTGAAATCGAAAGGGGATCCCGCCAGAATCGTTGCGCGGTCGAGAGGGTAGATAGTGTCTGCAAACGCGACGCTGGAAGCGCACGCCATCATGGCTGCTAGAACGAGTGAGCGCACGGTATATCTCCGCTGTAGGACTTCAGGATACAGCGCAATAAAGCGCCGTTACAGCGCTCATAACCACCTTCCATGACAATCCCATGAAACGACCGCAAACAAGACCGCAGCGTATATCTACAATGCGTGATATATGCCGGGTTGTACGTCGTTTTTGCCGGTTTTAGAGCCATTTTGCTCCAAATCCGTGCGGAAACGCGGCAGGCTGGAGGGATAGTCGCTCTGGATAAAGCCAATCAGTTTTTCGCGAATCTCGCAGCGTAGGTCAAATGCCTTGCCGGCATTGGGCGCGGACGCCAAAATGCGAATTTCCATCGTCTGCTCGCGGAAATCCGTGACGGCAACGTTGATAACCTGCCGGTCCCAAATGCGGGACTGGGCGACGATTTCCTCGACTTTTTTGCGCACGGCGTCCACCGGTACGGTGTAATCCAGATAGATCATCACCGTACCGATCAGCGAGGCGCTTTCGCGGGTCCAGTTCTGAAACGGATGTTCGATAAAGTAACTCAACGGAAGAATCAGCCGTCGCCAGTCCCATATTTTGACGACCACGTAGGTTGAGGTAATTTCTTCGACATTACCCCATTCGCCTTCTACCAGCAGCGCATCGTCAATGCGGATGGGCTGGGTGATGGCCAGTTGAATGCCTGCAAATACGTTTTTCAGCACCGGCTGCAAGGCCAGACCCAGCACGATACCGGCCACACCGGCCGAGGCCAGAAGGCTCACGCCGTACTGGCGGACCGCATCGAAGCTCATGAGCGAGGTTGCGACCGCCATGCCGATGATGAGAAACCCGGCCGTGCGCTCCATGATGCGCGACTGGGTGACGTGTTTGCGCGCCAGCAGATTGTCTTCCGCATCCAGCTTGTAGCGGCGGAGATAAACCGTGGTCCAGATATGAAGCGCAGTCTTGGCCATCCAAGCGAGAACGATGATGAAGGCAATCAGAAGCAGGTGACGAACCACCATCGTCTGTGTGACTGTCAGCGGCGAAATCGTTACGGCGAAGGCGCTGGCTGTAACGAGAAACAAAAGCCGCAAAGGCTTTTCCGTCCGGGCGACGAGGGAGCGCCAGAACAGATCACGGCTCGCAACAATGCGGGTAAGCCCGTTGAAAATCAGCCGGTGGGCGGCAAAGCCGATGGCCAGCATCGTGCCGATGATCAAAAGGCTCAGAACCCAGTCAGGCATCCAGGTGGCGCGGGCTTCGATTTCGTCTATGACATTATGCATTCCATGGGAGCTAGGGTGCGGTGCAACAAGGAAAAGGCCGTTCTGGCATTTATTTGCGCCTGCCTTGCTCGCGCCCACTTCATGAAGCACGTGAATTTCCTCAATCGCAGCGCTTGCGCTTGGCCCCGCTCTCTGGCTTTTGAGCGCACTGGCAGCCACGGCCTGATTCGCTGGCTGCGATATTGACGATAGCCGCGGCCAACTGCCCGAGGAGAAGAGGCATGATAGATTTGAGAAAACCCGAAATCTCGGAAATGCGCCCGAAGATCACGGTCATTGGCGTTGGCGGTGGTGGCGGCAATGCCGTCAACAATATGATTGCGGAAAATTTGCGGGGCGCGGAGTTCATCGCTGCCAATACGGATGCGCAGGCGCTGGCCATGTCCAAGGCCCCCCGGCTCATTCAGCTTGGGACAGCGGTAACGCAGGGCCTTGGCGCAGGTTCTCTGCCCGATATCGGTCGCGCAGCGGCGGAAGAGTCCATTGATGAAATCATGGATCATCTGGCCGATACGCATATGTGCTTCGTCACCGCGGGCATGGGCGGCGGTACGGGTACGGGTGCAGCCCCGGTGATTGCGGCGGCTGCGCGCAAGGCCGGTATTCTGACTGTAGGCGTTGTCACCAAGCCTTTTACCTTTGAAGGCAAGCGGCGAATGCAGACGGCGGATGCCGGTATCGAGCGTCTTCGCGAAGCCACCGATACCGTTATCGTCATTCCCAACCAGAATCTGTTTCGCATCGCCGACGCGAAGACCACATTCGCCGATGCATTCGTGATCGCCGACCACGTGTTGTTTGCAGGCGTTGGCTGCATCACCGACCTCATCGTCAAGGAAGGCTTGATCAATCTGGACTTTGCCGATGTGAAATCGGTGATGAAGGACATGGGACGCGCCATGATGGGCACCGGTGAAGCATCCGGCGAAGGTCGCGCCATGAAGGCAGCGGAAGCCGCAATCGCCAATCCGCTGCTGGATGAAGCATCCATGCGCGGTGCCAAGGGCGTGCTGGTCTCCATTTCCGGCGGTATGGACATGACCTTGTTTGAAGTGGACGAAGCTGCCAGCCGTATTCGCGATGAAGTGTATGAAGACGCCAATATTGTTGTCGGTGCAATCTTTGATCAGGAACTGGCTGGAAAATTCCGCGTATCGGTGGTGGCAACGGGTCTGGATGGCCCCGGTGTGGCACCACAATTAAGCCGCGCAATCTAAAGACAAGGCCGGTTTTTACCGGCCTTTTTCGATAGTGCTGGAGCATCTTTAGTAAACGTGCGTAGCGGTTTACATCCGGAAATGCGTAAAGGCTTTAGTCCTCAGCGCGCGCGAAAGCGATCAAATGCCGTCAGTCGTCGCAGGGGCGGTTCGGCGTCGTCCCACTGGTACACGTCCTTGCGCAAATAGGTCAGTTCTGCGTCCAGATCGTCTTCGGAAAGTTCGATCCACCAGGACTTAGGGCTTCCGTCACTGCCGTCCGACCAGCGATAACCGCGCGCCTTTAAATGGTCCTTCATCCCGAACGGGCTGTTTTCAGCAAACAGACGGATGCGGGTGCGGGACGAGGCTTCCAGCAGTTCCCGAAAGGGCGTGCGTTCGCCTTCATCCAGAGGACGTGCCAGCACTTCCAGCAGGGCATGGCAATCGTCAGTGGCGCGGTGACCATCGTGGAATAGGCCGGACTGGCCAACGAGATAGCCGAGCTTGTTGCCTTCGAAACCATGGTCGGCCCAGCGGATTTCCGATACCGAGCAGGCCCACGCCTTGTTGGCAAAAGCTGGTGACAGCTTTTCACAAAACGGGCGATCAAACCCGGCGTTGTGGGCGATGATCAGGTCCGCAGGGCCGATCATGGCCTCCAGATGCGCCAGATCGAAACGCTGACCCGCGACCATCTCATCGGTGATACCAGTCAGCCGGGTGATTTCCGGCGGGATGGGAATGGAAGGCTGCGACAGCGCGCTGTAGACGCCGACAACATTGCCGATCTGCCCGGCGTCATCATAGCAAAAAGCCACTGCGCCGATCTCGATGACTTCATCACGGCTGTGCTGCAAGCCGGTGGTTTCCGTGTCCACCAAAACCGCCAGCCGGGGATGCGTGTCCGCGGTATGCTCCGCGAGCGGACGCGGGCTCAACTTGCGCAACACGCGGTACTGGCCGCTGTCTTCCAGCTTCTGCGCCATCGTCTCGGGGTCATCATAGGCTGTCGTTTTGACACCGCGACTGCGCCGCACGGGCGCAACACGCGCCGACACGCGGTAGCCGGGGTCGGCATCAAACAGATCGAACTGGCTGGTTGCTTGTTTCAAAACCTAAATCCCGGGCAAAGACCGATTTTCCCAAGGACAGGCGCCCACGTCAACCCGCAAGCGGCTTTATCCCGTGTTAGATACCCTTGCCCGAAAGCGTCGCCGCCGTCTGAACCAGCGCGAGATGGGTAAGCCCCTGCGGCATGTTGCCGAGAAAGGCCCCGGTTTTTGGATCGGCCATCTCGGAATAGGTGCCGGAGCCCCGGTCCAGCGCGTCCACAATGGCCTGAAAATCATCCTCCGATTCCTGGGTATGTCCGAGGAGAGCCTTGGCTTCCGCCACCCAGAACGTGCAGGCGAGAAAGCAGCCTTCCTCCTTGTCCACGCCGCTGTAGCGGTAATGGTAGGGGCCGGATTTCAACTCGCGATCAATGGCGCGAATGGTGGATTCCAGCCGTTCCTTGCCATCGAAGCCAAAACGCACCGCCAGAGCCATAGAGGCATCCAACGTATCGCTGCCGGCATAGAAGCTGAAGGCCTGCAGCTTTTCCGACCAGCAATGGGTTTCAATCCATTCGGCAATACGGTCTCGCGTGCGCGCCCAGCGGTCCCGGCACGTGGTGGGCAGGTGGTTGCCATCGGCCAGTTCCACCGCCCGTGCCAGCGCCTGCCACGTGCTGACCTTGGACATGGTGTAGTGTTCAGCTTTCGGAAGCTCCCATATGCCGTGGTCCTTCTGCATCCAACGGTCGGCGCACTGGTCGGCAAGGCGGGAGAGAACCTCAGCACTGCGCGCATCCAGAATATTCCCAGCAGCTACGAACCGGGCTGCGGTCTCGAAAATATCGCCGTAAATACCGTGCTGGTGCTGGTCGCCAGCCGCATTGCCCACCTGTACCGGCTGTGAGCCGGCATAGCCGGGCACATCGATTTCGCTGGTTTCTGGAACCAGTTCACCCATAAGCGTATAGCAGACCTTTGCGCCGTGTTCATCCAGACGGCGGATCAACCACGTGAAGGCGGCTTTCGCTTCGGCCTGCGCCCCAACGCGCAAAAAAGCCTTGATCGTGTATGACGCATCGCGCACCCAGGCGTAGCGGTAATCGTAGTTCTTCTCCCCGCCAATTCGCTCGGGCAGGGATGTAGTAGCCGCTGCGGCGATAGCGCCGGAGGGCGAAAACAGCAGCAGCTTGAGGGCCAGCGCGCTGCGCATGACCAGATCGTGATGCTTGCCCTCGTACTGTACCCGCTCCACCCATTGCCGCCATTCAAAATCAGTGAGATCGAGGCGGTTGTCGATTTGCTCGATGGGCGAGACGGTGAGCGGTTCATCCTCTCCCGCAACAATGGCCACGGTTTCCCGCTGTCCGGCCTTGAGGGGTATGCTGCCGCTGATTTCGCCATCGGTTTCGGTATCGATCACCACCCCATCGGTGGTGCGCAACATGCCCAGAACCCTGTCGGCATGGAATACCGTGCCGTGCTGGTTGGGCGTGATATAGGGGCAGATGGTATCGGCGCGGGTACCGAAGGTCAGTTTCAGCGTGAAGGTGACCTCGCCCTCAAGGCCCTCCAGACGTCGGGCCAGTTCGCACCAGGGCAGGCGGCCCGCCGGTCCACTGGTGATAGCCTCCGTTAGCTTCGCCTTGCCGCTGGCAGTGGTAAACACCGTTTCATGCACGTTGCTGCCATCGCGGTAGCCGCGCTCGGTGGTGAAGGGCTCGGTTGGCGTAAGGGCGAAATAGCCGCCGTTGTCAGCCGAAAGCAGCCTGTCGAACAAAGGCTGGCTGTCCATATGCGGCACGCACCACCAGTCCACCGAGCCATCCGCCGAAACAATGGCCGCCGTGCGGCCATCTCCCAGCGTAATATAGCTGTCCAGAGGCATGGCACCGCCATTGTCCTGTCTCTGCGGCATGGGCCCGCTACGCGGGTAAGGCTTTAACGTGGTGTGATAGTCGGTCGGCGGTGAAACAGGGCGGTTCATCACAAGTCCTTATTGAAGCAGGTGATGGGTAACTGGCTCAAAGGCCGTTAATTTCAATCTTCATCAGAGCGCTATTCGATCTGATTGAATCAGATCGGCGCTCCGATCCTTTTGTTTCTAAGCATAATCTTTTCGATCCTCGCTGCGCTGCGGTCGGATTATGCTTCAGCAGGTTTGTGATGCCGGTTTGCCTGCGGCATAGGAACCACTCAATCTGTGCCATAATACCCATGTGTCAACCGACGCGGGGACGGGGCCATATCCTGCTCCAGCCGGTCTAATTCGGCAGTCATCCAATCCTCATTCACAGGATGGTGGATTTGATAGACAACCGGCTCCGGCGTAGGCTCGGCAACGCTGTGTCGTGCCAGTCGAAAACGCATGATCATACGGATCAGGATTAAGACAAACATCGGTGGAACGATCAGCCAAACAGCCTGCACCCAGTCTGATGAAGACTGAAATGTATCCAGCAGGTCTTTCCAGAAATTATACTCGTCCATAGCACGCAACTCCTCTAATCACAGGGGGCGGTCACCGGAGGTTTCCCTCTGGTGACCGGGGAGTTAAGAAGCCGCAAACAGACGACCGCCCCGGCCTTTAAGCCAAAGCTCTGGACATACGCCGAGACCTCCCCGGCCCTATAGGGACGAGGCGGTGCCATTACGGTCGGACACCGACCGCTGTTTGAGAGGGTTCTTAAGCCCCCGGAACCGGTCATTTCACCGACCCCACACCACCTCTAGCGCATAAGCTGCCAGTCGGGAAATGGTTCAGATAAAAATTTTAGCACTTGATTGCAGACATCGTGTTGCGACAGCGAGCGTCCACCGGTTTAGACCAAGGCCGAGACTGGTAAGGCGAGCCGGTTCAATCTTTCCGTGCGCACTTGTTATCCCGATCGCTATCCGGCGGAAGCGTGAAAGACCAGGCAGTGCCGCGTTTTCTGTGCGGGAAAACGCGCGCAATTGTACGACGAAGCCAGCCGGATTTGCGCTGTGGCTGTTCGTCATCCAAAACTGCGTTCGGATTGTTGGGATTACCCCAGCGTTCAATGTATATATCGATGAGAAGTGCAGCAATCGGTAACATTTTGTATCGATTCAATTTAGAGAGAAAGGATTTTTGAACCGATTCAAAAATGTCGAGATTTGCTTGTGATGTCAACCGGAATTTGAACCGATACAAAAGTCTGCTATTCTGTACGGATGAAACTTGCAGATATCGCAAAAGCCGCCGGTGTTTCCCAAGGCACAGCTTCCAACGTTTTCAGCCGCCCGGACGTGGTCCGCAAGGAAGTGCGTGAGCGCGTCCTGGCCATTGCCAAGGAAATGGGTTATCGCGGCCCGGATGTCAAAGGTCGGCTGTTGCGGGCAGGCAGAGTCAACGCGGTCGGCGTCGCCACAATGGAGCCAATTGGCTATTTCTTCGAAGATCCGTGGGCAAGAAGCCTGATGGCGGCCATCGGAAACGTGTGCGACACGACCGGAATGGGCCTATCTCTGGTATCCGGGTTGAACCGGGAAAAACTGGCCTGGAATATCAACAGCGCCGTTGTGGATGGATATATTTTGCTGTGCGTTGGCGCAGAAGAAGAGTTGGTGCGACTGACACGGGAGCGCAAGCTGCCTTTCATAGCCATTTCCATGCGCACCCAGGACCCGACTGTGCCGCAGATACACATCGACAATCAGGGCGCGGCCTATGCGGCGGCGAAGCACTTGACGGAGCTTGGCCATCGGCAGTTTGCCATTCTCGGTATTGGTATGCGGGATGTATCCCTGCTGTCTCCCACTCCGGAAGAGGTCGAGGCCAGTATGAAGGTTGCGATCAGAGACCGGGCATATGGATACTGGCAGGCACTCGCTGAGGCGGGTATTGATCGCGAAGCGGTGCCGATCCGCACCATTCCCGGCAGCAAACGCGATGTGGAGGCCGCGCTCGATGCTTTACTCGCCTTACCGCAGCCGCCAACGGCGCTTCTGGCGATGTCTGACCGTGTGGCCCTGTGGGCCATGGAGGCGCTAGAGGAGCGGGGGCTGTCCGTTCCCGACGATCTATCCATTGTCGGTTTTGACGGCGTGCCCGAGGCAGCCATCTGCACGCCGGGACTGACGACGCTTGCCCAACCCTTTGATGACATAGCCCGTGTGGCCGTAGCGTCGGTTACCGGAGGTGGTGGGGTATTCACCGAACCTTTAGCCGTGCCGTTGGTGGTGCGTGGCAGCACCGCACAGCCGTCGGGTCGTTGCTAGAGCATTTTCCGGTGAAACCGCTACTCACTTCCACTGGAAATGCTTAAGCTATCTAAAAACTGTGTTGCACCGGCTACGATTTCGGCCCGTTTCTCCTCGCTGAATCGAGCCAGATTGCGGTAGGGCATGGCGAGCCGCGGGTTGGCGGATAGCTTCTTTTCGTTTCGAATCAGAAAATTCCAGTAGAGCGCGTTGAACGGGCAGGACTCCTCACCCTTTTTGGGTTTCGGGCTGTAGCGACAGCCACCGCAATAGTCGGACATACGGTCGATATAAGCACCTGAAGCCGCATAGGGTTTGGACGCCAGCAAACCGCCATCAGCAAACAAAACCATGCCATGGACGTTGGGCAGTTCCACCCACTCATAGGCATCAGCGTAGACGGCCAGATACCATTCTTCCACCTCAGCCGGGCGTATGCCTGCCAGCAGCGCGAAGTTTCCCGTTACCATCAGGCGCTGAATGTGATGGCCATAGGCGGTGCGGGCGATATCGCCGATGGATTGCTTGAGACAGTTCATGTCGGTCTCGCCGCTCCAGTAGAACCATGGCAAGGGGCGTGTCGCGTCCAGTGCATTGGTGCTCGCATAGGCGGGCATGCGCTCCCAGTAGATGCCGCGCACATATTCGCGCCAACCTAAAATCTGGCGAATAAATCCTTCCACGGCATTCAGCGGCGCATGGCCGTTTTTCCACGCGTTTTCCGCGGCGTCGCACACCTCACGCGCTGTCAGCAGGCCGCTGTTGAGATAGGGAGACAGAACGGCGTGGTACAAAAAGGCCTCACCGGTTTTCATGGCATCCTGATAGTCGCCAAAGCCGGGAAGACAGTCTTCGATGAAATGGTCGAGTGCGTCCAGTGCATCCTCGCGTGTCACAGCCCAGCCAAACGGCTCGATCCGGCCAAAATTATCGGGAAAGCGGTCCGCGACAAGCGTAATCACATACCGCGTTATGGTATCGGGTTCAAACCGCAGACGCTCCGGCACCACTGCCTCCTTTGGCAGCGGCTTGCGGTTGTCATGGTCAAAATTCCACTGGCCTCCGACGGGGTCTTTTCCATCCATCAGAATGCCGGTTTCACGGCGCATTTCCCGATAGAAAAACTCCATGCGGTAGCTGGCGCGTCCTTCAGCCCATTCGCGAAAGCGCTGTCGGGTTGCAAAGAAACGATCATCCTCACGGATTTCCAGGGCAATGTTGGTGGTGCGCTCCCACGCCTCAAGGTTAGCCAACACACGCCATTCGCCGGGTTGGGTCATGATGACACGGGACGGGGTATGGCGGGCGCAGGCGCGGGCAAGTTCTCCCATGAAACTGCCGGTGTTGTCCGGGTCTGTCAGATGGACGTAATCGACCGTGTATCCCTCATGGCGCAGCTTTTCAGCAAAGTGGCGCATGGCGGACAGGATCAGCACGATCTTCTGCTTGTGGTGCGGCACATAGGTGGTTTCAGTGGCGACCTCGACCATCAGCACCACATCGTGCGCAGGGTCCATATCCCTCAGACTGGCAAGATTAAGGGTCAACTGGTCGCCGAGTACAAACCGCAGGTTCATGGCGCTACCTGCTTTCCGCTACCGTTCGAGCGGCAGCGATCAGAACAATATTTGACTGCGTCCCAGTCTTTGGCCCATTTCTTGCGCCAGGCAAAAGGCCGCCCGCAGGCGGCGCAGAGCTTGGTGGGCAAATCGCCCTTGCGCCGCATTTTCATCACCGAACCTCTTGTGTGTCTGGTCATGTACGTAGCGGGCAGGGCGCTGGATTAAATGTCGTCCATGCAGATAAATTTCATTCCAGGAAGGTTGTCGGCCTATCGCTTTAAGGTTTTGCAATATGACGCAAAAATGCCCCTTTCGACCAGAGGCCAAAGGGGCATTTTATGCTCAGTTTAAAGCCTACCAGCGGTCATAGCGATGGTGGCGATAGGGTGCATAGTAGCGATCCCGATGATGATACCGGCGATGGCTGTAGCGTGGTCCGCGACGCTCATAACGATAGTACCGATCATAGCGGTGGTGGCGGTACGCACGGTAATGTGGGCGATGGTCGCGACGGTGGCGCACCTGCTCCACCGGGCTTTCTACCTGCGGTTTGGCAGGCATGACGGGCGCGGCGGAGGCGGCTGTGACGCTGCCGGTCAAACCCACCACAAGGGCAATGACACCGGCACCAATTGCGGAAACAAACTTGTTCATTCATTATCTCCCTAAGAATGCAGTGGTCTTAAACTGCACCCGGCACCATGAATGGGTACTGAACAGAAATTGTTCCTTCTGCCCTCTGATCCGGCAGCGTGTCTTCCCGGGATACCCATGGAAAACCGGTCCGTATGGGAGTATTGCTGATTTGACGCGGCAAAGGCCTTCATCGTATTGCCGTAATCGTTCTTATATCAGCAATACGTATCTAACGGGATGTTTCTCCATGATGAAGAAGATTGCACTTTCCGGCCTCGCAGCCGTGTTTCTTGCGGGATGCACCACGACAGATCCTTATACGGGTCAGCAGAAGGTTTCCAACACGGCGGGCGGTGCGGCAATCGGTGCTGGGCTTGGCGCGCTCGGCGGTCTTCTGGTGGGTGGCGATTCCAGTGCCGGGAGACGCAATGCGGTGCTGATTGGTGCCGGCCTCGGTGCGCTTGGCGGCGGTGCTGTTGGTAATTATATGGACCGGCAGGAAGCGGAGCTCAGGGCCCAATTGCAGGGCACCGGCGTTTCTGTGACCCGTAACGGCGACCGCATCATTCTCAATATGCCGTCCGCCATTACGTTTGATACGGATCAGGACCGCGTGAAGGGCCAGTTCTACGATACGCTGAACTCGGTGGCGATTGTGCTGCGGAAGTTTGATCGCACGCTGGTGGATGTGGATGGTCATACGGATTCGACGGGCAGTGCCGCCTACAATCAGGGACTTTCGGAGCGTCGCGCGGCCTCGGTCGCCAATTATCTGGGATCTCAGGGCATCGACCAGCGGCGCGTTGCCATTATGGGTTACGGCCCGACGCGTCCGGTTGCCTCCAACGCCAGCGAAAGCGGACGTTCACAGAACCGCCGCGTGGAAATTCAGATCGCCCCGATTTCAGAAGGGTAAGATCACGGCGTCAGGCGGCGTTTTCCGTTGCCTGATGCCTCTCCAAACAAAACCACGAAACCGGCGCTGAAGATCAGCGCCGCCCCGACAAAGACGCCCGCGCGTGGAATATCGCCCCAGATCAGGTAGCCAAGCATAAACGACCAGATCAGCGACGAATACTCAAACGGCGCAAGCAGCGAGACATCGGCACGGCGCATGCCTTCAAACAATGTGAATTGGGCAAGCCCTGCCAGGACACCAGTGCTGATCAGGAACAGCCACTCCGTACCCGTGGGCGCCACCCAATACTGGTAGGCAAAGCCGCCGGTTAAAATGATAAAGACCGTATTGGTGATCAACATGGAAACCTGCGTGGTCTCCTGCAAAGCCGTTTTGCGCAACAGCACAATGCAAACGGCCCACAAGGCCGCTGCCTGCAATGCCAGATACACAGGCCATGACAGGCCAATACCGGTGGGGTTGCACGCAATTAGCACGCCGATGAAACCCAGACCAAGCGCAATCCAGCGCGGTGGGGTGACGACTTCTTTCAGAACGGGAACGGACAGCAATGTAACGCCGATGGGCGCGGCGTAATAGAGCGTCGTCAGTTCTGCCAATGGCAGGGACCGCGCGGCCGTGTAGAAAGAAAGCCAGGCAGCGAGCAACAGAAAGCTTCTGGACAGCAACGGTACGCGGGCGGGGGAGCGCACGGCGTTGGCGACGATATCTCGACCGCCCAGTGCCAGACAGCCAAGAACGATAATGACGCTGCGGATAAACAGGATCTGCAACACAGGGTAAGACACCACAATCCACTTGATGGCCGCATCGTGAACGGAAAACAGCGCATAGGACAGCCCTGTCAAAAGAATGCCGGAAAGGGCGACTGGATCAAGCTTGATGCGCATGAGGGCTTTCGGGAGCAGCATGTGGTGGGCGGATGAAACTATGATGGGCGTGTGCCCTGTCAAGCAGGGCGGGCAAGATTTCACACACAGCAATTTGACATTTCGCCGAGAGAATGATTTGTGAACGCAACACGCTTAACGAGGTTTTAAAGCAGCAGATGGCGTCAGGCCGCAAGCACCACAGCCGAACAGTGTCCGCGCTGCAACGTGTCGCGTTCGGCTGGCTTCTGCTGGCTTTTGCTGCTTTGCAATTTTCCGGTTTGACCGTGCGTTTTTCACCGACGCTGTCGAGTGTCAGAGATCGCGTCGGGGCTGTCGGTGTTGCATCGCTATCGTTCGAGCAACAGGCCAACAAACAGTTGGGGCGTGGTGGCACGGAAGTCCGGGCGCTCGGCGATGACCGTGACCGGCTGCCCGCACCGGGTTCCCCACCGCTTTTGGGACCGGACCGCTCCTATCAATTCGGCCCCCTGTTCCGGTCGGCGCAGGGCGGCGTATCCGCACCAGCCTCACGCACCGGCTCTGCCGCGCAGACGCAAGCGCGCGCGCCGCCGCGTCTGGTTTAACAGGCCGCAACGCGGCACCCCTTCATTTTATGATGATGAGAATACGGTTGGCATCGTTCCCCGTATCGTCTCGGCAAACTGGATACCACAATGCGATCTTCAAAATGGCTTTTAGCGACTTACGCGGCCATCATACTCTTCGGCATTCTTGCCGCTCTACCCAACATTCTGCCCCAGTCCACCCTGCAGAAGTTCGGCCATTTCCTGCCGACTGGTCAGGTCACGCTCGGGCTTGACCTCAAAGGCGGTTCGCACCTCGTCATGGAGGTCGATGCTGCCGGTTTGCGCAAGGCGCGGCTGGAAACACTGCTGGAAGATATCCGCAAGGCCCTGCGCGAAGAGGGTGCGCAGGCATCCTTGGCACGTATCACGGGCGACTCGGTCGTTGTCCGCGTCCCGGATGAAGCCGTTCGGGCCAAAGTGCTGCCGAAGCTGCAACAACTGGCAGCGCCTGTCGGCCTGCTTAGCATGGGCAGCAGCCAGTCCGATATCGAGGTGGCAACCAGCGGTGATACGATCACGGTCACACAAACACAGGCAGGCTTACAGGACCGCATGAATGCGGCTGTAGAGCAGAGCCTTGAAATTATTCGCCAGCGTGTGGACCAGGTCGGCGTTGCCGAACCATTGATCCAGCGCGTAGGTGGCGACCGTATTCTGGTGCAGTTGCCCGGTCTTCAAGACCCGACGCGTCTGCGCCAGCTTCTGGGCTCCACCGCCCAGATGAGCTTCCACATGGTGGACGAGACGGTTGATCCGACACAGCCTGCACCGCGCGGCGTGCTGATTTTGCCCGATTCCAAAACCGGTCAGCCGCTGGCAGTCGAGCAGCGCGTTGCCCTGTCGGGCGAGCGTCTGGCCGATGCCAAGGCGGGGTTCGATCAGCGCAGCAACGCGCCAATCGTATCTTTTACATTTGACAATGCCGGCGCCCGTCAGTTTGCGGAAATCACGCGTGATAACGTTGGCAAGCGTTTTGCCATTGTGCTGGACGATAAGGTGCTGACCGCGCCTGTGATCAACGAGCCCATCACCGGTGGCTCCGGCCAGATCAGCGGCAGCTTTACGCCGCAGGAAACAACGACGCTGTCGGCGCTGTTGCGTTCCGGCGCGCTTCCAGCCCCACTGACCATCATCGAAGAACGCAGCGTCGGTCCCAACCTCGGCAGCGATTCCATTCGCATGGGTATTTACACTGGCATCGCCGGCTTCCTGCTCGTGATCACGCTGATGGTAATCCTGTACAGCGGCTGGGGCATGATTGCGAACTTTGCGCTGGCTCTGCATACAATTTTGACGATCGGTTTCCTGAGCATCATCGGGTCGACACTCACACTGCCGGGTATTGCCGGTATCATTCTGGGCATCGGTCTGGCCGTGGATGGCAACATTCTGATTAATGCGCGTATTCGCGAAGAAACAGAAGCTGGTGCCAGTGCCATCAAGGCGCTGGATGTCGGTTTCAACAAGGCCTACTCCACGATTGTCGATGCCAACGTGACGACTCTGGCGGCCACCATGCTGCTGTTTGCGTTTGGTACCGGACCGGTTCGTGGCTTTGCCATTACCATGATGCTCGGCATCGTCATTTCGATGTTTACAGCCGTAACCGTGGTTCGCGTCATCATGACGGAAATCGTGCTGCGCAAGAAACTGAAGAAGCTTGAAATCAAGCCGTTGATCGGTCGCATTCCGCGGACTCCGAATTTCTCGTTTATGAAGGGGCGCTTCATTGCTATCGGCATGTCCGCCTTCATTTCGATCAGTTCTATCGTGCTGTTTTTCACGCCCGGCTTGAACTACGGCATCGATTTCACTGGTGGTATTCAGGTGGAAGCAACGTCGAAGTCTGATCTTGATCTGCCGCGCCTGCGCACGGAGCTAGCAGACTTGCAGCTTGGCGAAGTGGCTCTTCAAGAGTTTGGCGAGGATTCGGTGCTGATCCGAGCCCAGCGCCAGCCGGGCGGGGAAGAGGTGCAGACAGCAGCCTTGAACCGCATCAAGGAAACAGTACAAACCGTGGTGCCGGACGCATCCTTTGAACGCACCGAAGTGGTGGGTCCAACAGTATCGTCAGAGTTGAAGCGCAACGGATTCCTGGCCGTGGGCCTCGCCATGCTGGCCATTCTGGCCTACATCTGGTGGCGGTTCGAGTGGCACTTCGCCGTTGGCGCTATCGCTGTTCTGTTGCTGGATATTACCAAAACCATCGGCTTCTTTGCCCTCACCGGTGTCGACTTCAACCTGACGGCAATTGCCGCCCTGCTGACGATGATCGGTTACTCGGTCAACGATAAGGTGGTGGTGTATGACCGGATGCGCGAAAACCTGCGGCGCTACAAGTCGATGTCATTCTCGGACCTGATCGATCTCAGCATCAATCAGGTGCTGGCGCGGTGTATCTTCACATCGCTTGCAACGGTTCTGTCACTGTTGCCAATGGCGTTGTGGGGTGGGGAAGCCGTTGAAAACTTCGCCTGGCCAATGATCTTCGGCATCATCATTGCGACGACTTCGTCTCTCTATATCGGCGGTCCGATCCTGCTGTTCCTCAGCCGCTGGTGGCGGGAACGCGATAGCAAGCGCGCTGCAGCGCCTGCACCGGCGGTCCGGGCCTGACGAACCCAAGAAGGCCACCTGCGAAGGTGGCCTTCTTCGCACAAAGTCCGTGTGTGAACGCTCTGCCTACACGTTTACCGTGAAAGCCTAAACGCTTGACGGAAATATTTTGCGTCGTCGATAAATCGTGTTGACAGAAATAGGAGATTATTCTATTCAGGATTTGTGGCGGTCGCATTGTGACAAATTACTTGCACCGCGCTTGACTAAGTCTTTGTAATTGAAATCATTCAAGGAGAAGTGACATGACACAGCATGCCCGTATCACCCTCTCCCGTGGTTTCATTCTCCGTTGTCGTGTGGTGATAAAACGCGAGACGTCCTCGGCACTTTGCCGAATGTGGCGATAACCGGTTTTACCACTCCCCTACACGTCAAGACAGCAGCTATGCGTACCGCATGGCGGGAGACGATTATGAAGCAGGTCATTGAATATGACGGCGAAGCCGTCGGCATTGTCATCCCCGACAACGATAGACTGAGATTTATGGCTGTGAAGTATCAGGTCTGGGACCTCGACGCACACCGCTTCCACTCGGTAGACGAAGCCCGCGCAGCCATTCGCAAACTCATGGGCGCGCAAAGCAACGCACCCTTCGTTGCGCAGTCGGCGGCTTGACCGCCGGACTGTCAGTCTTGTCTCATAAACGCAACGAAGAAGCGAATGATGATGTTTGGCTGGTTGCGTTGCCAGTGAGCCGTCCGTGATCCTGCACTCTGATGGACCGGCACTGATTCCAGCCCATCACGCTCTGGCCAATACCAGCCGCTAACGCTATCCTCCTGCGGTCTGCAATGTCCCGCGAGGTCCCGATGAAATTTCGCCAATTGGGTAAAACCGACCTGACAATGTCCGTGCTCGGTTTTGGCGGCGGTGCAATCGGTGGACTTTACAGGGCTGTGTCGCGCAGAACTGCGTTTCAAACCATGGAGACCGCGTGGGAGGCGGGTATTCGCTACTTTGATACGGCTCCCTTCTATGGGTTAGGCTTGTCGGAGCGGCGGATCGGTGATTTTCTCCGCAAAAAAACGCGCAAGGACTACGTTTTGTCCACCAAGGTGGGCAAGTTGCTCCGTCCTGTGCCGCACACGGAAGTCATTGATCATGGTTTTGTTGACCCCCTGCCGTTCGCCATTGATTACGATTACAGCTATTCCGGCATCATGCGCTCCTTCGAGTTCAGTCTGGCACGTCTTGGGCTGAACGCTGTCGATATTCTTTTCGTAGACGATCTCGAAGTTTCGACGCTGGGACTGGAAAGCTACCGTCACCACTACCGGCTGTTTATGGAGGGTGGCCTGAAAGCACTGGAGGAACTGAAAGCATCCGGTGCCATTTCTGCCTACGGCCTGGGTGTGAATGACGTCGGGGTATGCCTTGATGTCCTGTCGCGTGCACCCGTGGACTGCCTGTTGCTGGCCGGGCGCTACACACTGCTGGATCGCACGTCCGGTACCCGTCTTTTGGGACTGTGTGAGCAACGTGGTACGGCGCTGTTGATTGGCGGCGTGTTCAACTCCGGTATTCTGGCAACCGGGGCCAATGATGGTGCCCGATTTAATTACGCCCCAGCAAGCGAGGATATTCTGCGGCGGGTGCGCAACATGGAGAGAATTGCACAGGAGGCGGGCTCGACACTGGCAACGGCAGCGCTGCAATTTCCACTCCGTCAGCCCAATGTCACATCTATTCTGATCGGAACAGCAAACCCGGAGAGCCTGACACGAAATCTTGAATTGCTGCAAAATCCATTTCCGGCGGAGCAGTGGGGCCGGTTCGATCCTATTGCTATTTTTTAGAGCATACGGGACTGGAGCGAGGGAGGATCGAGACGATTATGCTTTGAAATCGAGAATGAGAGCGTCGATCGGATTCAATCAGATCGAATTACGTTCTAACCGACACGAACACGTCCGCGTCCGCGCATAAGCGATATCAGCGTGTCCTGCAGGGTCACGATTGACTCACTCGGCACGCGGGCGGTGATGTCCGCACCGGTTTCCGTAAATGTTTCGTTCTCAATCACCGCATGCGGCACAGCATGGACGCGGGCTTTCAGCGCAGCGAGGCTGGAAAAGTCGCACTCGATTTCGAGCGTGCGCATGGCGATCACCGGCGCCTTTTCAGCTGTGCGCAGACACTGAGCAGCAGTGCCTCCATAGGCGCGGATCAACCCACCGCTTCCCAGCAATATTCCGCCGAACCAACGGGTAACGACGACAGCCACACGGTCGAGGCCTTGTCCATCGATGGCCTGCAGGATAGGTTTGCCAGCCGTGCCGCCCGGTTCGCCATCGTCGTTGAAACGGTAGACTTGACCGACGCGCCAGGCCCAACAATTGTGACTGGCATCAACATGGGAGTGATGGGCAATGAAGGCTTTGGCTTCTGCCTCGTCGCTGATCGGACCGGCAACCGCGAGAAATCTGCTCTTACGGATGGTTTCCGAAAACGTACTGACCGCCGGCAGAGTGAACATGCAGGTTTTACACCTTCAGCAAGGCAAGCGACTTTTCATCCGGCTTGCCCGCATAAAACTGGTTGATCGCCTCCTGAAAGATCGATGGAGCCGACTGCGTTGCTGCAAACAATGTCATGGAAGACCGGAACTTCATATCATCAGGGCTTCCCAGAATGGCATGGGCACTGCGTTCGGTATGCGCCAGCATGGCCTGTGTGCACTCGGTCAGGCGATGCCCAAGTATCGGGTGTTGACGATAGGCCACGGCTTCCTTAAGGGAGCGAATGGCATAACGAACCGCCATCGGCGAAAAGCCTAAGCCATCGATTTGAGGAAAGATGAACCACATCCAGTGGGAACGCTTCGCGCCAGCGCGAAGCTCCGCAGTCACAGTCTGGTACACGCCGGATTGGGCATCTACGAAACGGTTCAGGTTGAACGTATCTGTCATGACTGTCTCCCCAAACGTGCCAGCCTTTTGCTTCAAGCGGACAGAGCGCGTATGACCCCGCGCAATTCGGCCAGACCCTTCATGCGGCCTATGAGCGAGTAGCCGGGATTGATTCTGCTTTTGCCTATATCATCTGCGAGCAGATGGCCGTGATCGGGCCGCATCGGAATGCGCCAATCGTCCCGGCCCTCCGCCCGGCGGCGGTTTTGCTCTGCCAACAAGGCGCGGACAACCTCCACCATATCGGTTGAGCCGTCGAGGTGATCGGATTCGTAGAAGGAGCCGTCATCTTCCCGCTGCACATTGCGCAAGTGCGCGAAGTGAATACGCGGGCCGAATTCACGGATCATGGCAGGTAGGTCATTATCCCCTCGAGTACCGTAAGAACCGGCGCAGAAGGTGAGCCCGTTGGCCGGGCTATCAACTGTCGTGAGGATATCGCGGCAATCCTGCGCCGTAGACACAACACGCGGCAGACCATAGAGCGAAAATGGCGGATCATCAGGGTGAATGCACAGACGTGCGCCGACCTCCTGAGCGACTGGCACGATTTCGCGCAGGAAGGCGGACAGATTGGCTTTCAGGGCAGCGGCGTCAATGCCGTTATAGTCGGCAAGGGCCGCGCGAAAGCTTTCCCTGTCATAGGTGCGTTCTGTCGCTGGAAGACCCGCAATAAGATTACGCTCGATCTGGTTGATCTCGTCTTCGCTCAGCGCCCCGTAGCGAACCCTTGCTTCCTCGATCCGCTCCGGCGTGTAATCATCTTCAGCATTGTTGCGCTTCAGCGCGAACAGATCATAGACCGCAAAATCGATGGCATCGAAACGCAGCGCGTAGCCTGTGGAAGGCACTTTATGCATGAGGTCCGTGCGGGACCAATCCACCACAGGCATGAAATTATAGCAAATGGTGGTAATGCCGTTTTCCGCCAGAGCCCGAATGGTATCCTTGTAGAAACCGATGTATCGCCCCGCTTCACCTGAGCCGAGCTTGATGGAGTTGTGAACCGGAATGCTTTCCACAACCGACCATGTCAGCCCTGACTGCTCAATATTGGCTTTATAAGATGCGATGTCTGCACTTTTCCAAGCGGAGCCATCGTAGACGTGATGCAGGGCTGAAACCACGCCCGTAGCGCCGGTCTGGCGGACATGATCCAGAGTAACCGGGTCACCCGGCCCATACCAGCGAAAGCACTCTTCCATCGACGTCTCCTCACGTTGCAATGGGCCGTCTTATACATTGGTGCCGCACTGTGTAACAAGCAGAACATGCCACTTTCGTATGCGCTCAACTGGATGTAAACAGAATGAAACGGGCAGGAGCATGAAACATGGAATTTGAAGGTAAGGTTGCGCTGGTCACAGGCACAACGGGCATTGGCCGCGCGGCTGCGCTGCGGCTGGCTGCGGGCGGCGCAAAGGTTTTGTGCGCTGGAATCGACATCGCTGCTAATGGTGAGCTTGACGCGCTTGCCGCAGAGCGCGGACTGTCGCTGGTGACCCATCAGGCGGATCTGTCGCAAAGCGATGCGGTTGCAGCGACGGTGCGGGAGGTTTGCCAGCGGTTTGGCGGGCTGGATATCATTGTTAATTCAGCCGCCGTTCACCCTTACGGCACCGTCGTGGACAGTGATGCGGAGACCTTTCAGCGCGCGTTTGCCGTCAATGTCGGCTCGATTCATCTGACAGGACATTTCGGCATACCCGAAATGATCAAGCGAGGCGGCGGAGCTATCGTTAATATTTCCTCCGTCCAAGGTCATGCCTGCCAGAAGGGTGTGGCCCTGTACGTTGCTACCAAAGGGGCCATCCACGCGCTGACGCGCGCCATGGCGCTCGATCACGCAGGGGACAGAATCCGGGTCAATTCGGTCAGTCCCGGCTCGGTTCGTACACCCATTCTGGAACTGGCGGCGCGCACGTTTGATGGCGATGGTGCCGATGTCGATGCGGTGTTCAAACGGTTCGGTGCAGCCCATCCCATTGGGCGCATTGGCGAGCCAGAGGAGGTGGCGGATATGATTGCCTATCTGGCGTCCGATAAGGCCGGCTTTGTCACAGGTGCGGATTTTATTATCGATGGCGGTTTGACGGCCGGGATCGGAGTGGCGTGATGAAGGACCAGATGGATACGCTGCTGCGCCAGCTTGTGACGCTGCCCATGACCGGCCGCCACATTATCGCAATTGCGGGAGCGCCCGGCTCCGGGAAGTCCACCATTGCCGACCACCTTGCCGCAGCGCTGAACGCGCAGCATCCGGGACGGGCGGCGGTGTTGCCGATGGATGGCTATCATTTCGACGATGCGGTGCTGAAGGATCTGGGCTTGCTACCCCGCAAGGGTTCGGTCGATACCTTTGATGCCCACGGTTTTCTGCACATGCTGCAGCGGCTGAAAGCGAATGCGGACGATACCATTGCCGTACCGGTATTCGATCGCAAGCTGGAAATTGCCCGTGCCGGAGCGCGACTGATTGGCCGCGATACCAGTATTCTAATTGCCGAAGGCAACTATCTGTTGCTGTCTCGCGACCCGTGGTCCCGCATGCGGCCGTTCTTCGACGTGACCGTATCGATTGAAGTGGAAGAGCAGACTTTACGTCGTCGTCTCACAGAACGGTGGCAGGGTTTCGGACTGGCAGAGGCCGATATGCTGCGCAAGATCGAGGACAATGATCTGCCCAACGGACGGCTGGTGGCGGCGGAAAGTGTGAAAGCGGATTATCGCATCCTGACGTGAGAGAGCTTATCCCACGCGCCGGTCAAGCCGCGCCATCAGACGATCCCCGATCCACTGGATACCGCAGACCAGTGCGATCAGAACCGCAACGACAATCATCATGATGCCGGTGTCGTAGCGCTGGTAACCGTAGCGGATTGCAAGGTCGCCCAGCCCGCCGCCGCCGACCATGCCCGCCATGGCCGATGCGCCAACCATGGTCACGAGCGTTACCGTGAAACCTGCAATCAAACCCGGCAAGGCTTCCGGCACCAGCACTTCCCGAATGATCGTCCATTTGTTGCCGCCCATGGCGCGCGCGGCCTCCACCAGGCCACGGTTCACTTCGCGCAACGAGACCTCGGCAATGCGCGCGTAATACGGTGTGGCGGCGATGGACAGCGGGACGATGGCGGCCCATGTGCCGATAGAGGTGCCGACGATGAAGCGTGTCACCGGGATCAGCGCCACCAGGAGAATGATAAACGGAACGGAGCGGAAGGCATTGACGATGCCGCCGAGAACGCGGTTGACGGCCAGATTTTCCGCAATGCCGCCTCTATCGGTCGCCACCAGCGTCAGTCCCAGCGGCAGGCCGACCACCAGCGAGATGAGCCCGGATGCAAACGTCATCAACAGCGTTTCCCACAGCGAACGCAGCAGCAGATCAAACATCATTTGCGACATGGCCAAGCACCTCCACCCGCGCAGAGCGGGTTCTCAAGAATTCAAGTACGGCAACCCGCGACGCGTCATCACCATTCAGCCCAATGAAGAAGCTAGCGACCGGCTGGTCCTGAACATGGTCGATGCCGCCATGAATCAAACGGAAAGAGTGCGGGACAGCGGCTGCCAGATCGGCAAACAAGGGCTGCTGCGCTGGCGGTCCGGCCATATCGATCCGCAGGACCATTTCACCCTTCGGTTCGGGGCGTAGTTTGGCGGTGATATGATCGGGGAGTTGCGGTCTGGTGCTCGCCAGCAAGCTCTGCGCGATGGCTGTTTGCGGATTGGCGAATACCGACCAAACCGGGCCTTCCTCAACGATCTTTCCGGCATCCAGCACCGCGACCCGGTCACCAATGGTGCGAATGACTTCCATCTCGTGGGTTATCATCAGGATGGTCAGGCCCAACTGGCGATTGATATCTTTGAGCAGGGTCAGAATAGACCGCGTGGTTTCAGGATCGAGCGCCGACGTGGCTTCGTCCGATAGCAGCAGAGCGGGACGCGCGGCCAATGCGCGTGCAATACCCACACGTTGCTTTTGTCCCCCTGAGAGGGAGGCGGGGTAAGCCTTCGCTTTATCCGCCAAACCGACCAGATCCAGCAAATCATGCGCGCGCTTGCGCCGCTCTGCTTTGCCCAGCCCCTCGATCTTCAGCGGCAATGCGACATTGTCCTCCACGGTCTTGGCCGAGAGGAGATTAAAGTGCTGGAAGATCATCCCAATTCGGCGGCGCAGCGGCTGCAACTGCCGTTCAGACAGGCCTGTAATATCACGACCTTCTATCATGATTTTTCCCGAATCCGGGCGTTCCAGACCATTCAAGCAGCGGATCAGCGTGGATTTTCCCGCGCCCGACCGCCCGATGATACCCAGCACTTCTCCCTTGCGGACATTGAGCGAAATACCATCCAGCGCGGGCGTTGGGCCAAAATGGCGTTTCAGATCGACCAGACGGACGACATCAGCCGTCTCATCGGCTGTTTCACCCAGCGTGTTCACAAATTTCGGTCCTTGTCGCAGCCACTAAATGAGGGCTTTATGATTATTTACGCCATCAAAAACAAGGGCAGGGCGGAAGATTCCGTCCTGCCCTCAATGTTGATGCGATGGCTGATCAATAGGCCTGCGTGCCGGAACCCTTATACACGCGGTCGAACTCTGCCTTGACGGTGTCGTTCTGGTAAGCCGC
This sequence comes from Rhizobium sp. CFBP 8762, assembly GCF_014841565.1. Lineage (GTDB taxonomy): Bacteria > Pseudomonadota > Alphaproteobacteria > Rhizobiales > Rhizobiaceae > CFBP-8762. Next base: position 257,624 of record NZ_JACYUD010000002.1, on the reverse strand, counting down.
GACAAGCTTCTTAACCCATTCTGCGTCCTTGTCGCCTTCCCGAACAGCGATAAAGTTGCGGTACGGGTTGTTCTCGGTCGGCTCGACAGCAATGCGCTGTTCCAGCGTCAGGCCGCTTTGCAGTGCCCAGTTCGTGTTGACCACGGCGGCATCAAGATCGGTGATGGCGCGGCCTACGATACCGGCGTCCAGCTCCTTGATCTCAACTTTTTTCGGATTCTCCGCAATATCGGCGATCGTGCTGAGGATATTTGTGGAATCCTTCAGTTTGATCAAACCCTGTTGTTCCAGAACAAGCAGCGCACGACCTTCGTTGGACGGATCATTCGGGACGCCAATGACTGCGCCTTCCGGCAGGTCGGCGATGGACTTGTGCTTGGCAGAATAGACGCCGATAGGCCAAAGAGCTGTATAGCCGGCCACAACGATCTTGTAGCCGCGTGCCTCGATCTGGTTATCGAGATAGGGCTTATGTTGGAATGCGTTGGCGTCGACTTCGCCGCGCTCCAATGCTTCATTCGGCAGGGTGTAATCGTTGAAGACGACGGGTTCGATTTTCAGGCCTTCTTTCGCCGCCTGTGCGGTCACGACCTTCCAGACATCCTCGTCTTCGCCGCTCATGATACCGACCTTGATGGTCTTGTCCTGCGCGCTTACAGGCTGGGACGCCGTGAAGCCAACAACGGCAAACGCCGAGGCCAGCACCGCCAGCATCAAACGTCGAGTCAACGGAGCAGACGATTGGACAGTTTTCAGATCGATCATGATGTTTCCTTTGTTATCAATGCTTACGCTGCGACGTAGACCGGCTGGAGCGTGGTGTCATCATCTGTAAAGCGCCTGCTGTTCTCAAAGCACTGATTTTTTTCAATTGGGAGCGTCTGGAAATAGTCTTTCAAAAAAGCATAATTTATGGGCAGATTGAACCGAAACGCTTCCTGGTGCTTTAAAAGTGATGGCTTCGCGTCCCGCATTGAAACTGAAAGTTGACCCGCTACTGGAATGCCGCTAGGTTCAACTATCGACAGTTGATTGACTGAACTTTGTTTTAGCGCAGCCAGCGCATGCGACTTTCTCTTCAAACTTCGAGCACCTCACTCGCCCTACGGGGCCTCAAAGATCTATTGATGAGAAAGGGTTCGTGATGGCATTTGACGCCACCGGTCCAAAACCAAGCAAAGCCAGAGAACAAGCAGAACAAACGTTTCTGAAAACCCAGTCCCAATTTCTAGCCCGCACACCAGCTGTCATCAGCGAGAAAGATGCCGAACAGGCAGCGCGTGACGCAAAGACACTAAGGCTGCGCCAGCTTCGTCTGGAAAAAGAAGCAAATGACGAAAAATAGCACCCACGGCTAATCTCCGGTTTTTGCTTGTTCCATGTTAGAGTGTTGACTGCGGCCTGTTGAAAAGAATCAGGCTCTATCCAAAAGGATCGTCATATGGCCATTAAATTCAGAACAAATCCGACACCCGCTGCCGCTCCAGCAAAAACGGAAAAAAAGACAGTTGTTAAAGAGATTGTTACCGAGACGGAGAACACGGTCGATGCAACGGATGCCGATCTGTTTGAGCCAGCGGCACCCGCATCTGCCACGCGCAAACGCAAGACGAAGTAATTTCGTTTGCTTATGGACACGTCGGGCACAAGCCTCGCGTTTGATTGCCAGTCCTGCGGTGCGTGTTGTTCGTATTCGTCGGACTGGCCGCGATTTACGCTGGAAAGCGACGCGCAACTGGACCGAATTCCCGCTCCGCTGGTTTCGGCAGATGAAGGTGGCATGCGTTGCGATGGTGTGCGTTGCATGGCCCTTGTCGGCGAAATTGGCAAGACGACTGCCTGTGGTATCTATGATGTAAGGCCCGACGTTTGCCGGGCCTGTATGCCCGGTGGCGACGACTGTCGCATGGCGCGTGAAGCCCATGGGATGTCGGTGCACGATCTGCCTGAACCATCCCATTATTTTTGGTAGTGCGCCGCTCTTGCGTGTTGTGGCTTGGATCGGGCAAAGGTGCCTCTTGATCCTACGGAGGCCACCATGGCAAAATCAATTCACACTATGATCCGCGTTCTGGATGAGAGCCGGTCAATTGCATTCTATCAACAAGCTTTCGGTCTGAGCGTTGTCGAACGTATGGAGTTCGACGCCTTCACATTGATCTACATGGCAAATGCTGAAAGCGAGTTTGAAGTCGAGTTGACGGTCAACAAAGACCGTACCGATCCTTACGTGATGGGAGATGGCTATGGGCACCTGGCGGTATCCGTTGATGATCTCGATCAAGCACATCGGGAATTAACTGAAAGCGGACTTCAGCCCGGACCCGTGCGCACGCTTCAGTGCGGCAGAGAAAAATTTGCTCGCTTCTTTTTTGTTACCGATCCTGACGGCTACAAAATTGAAGTATTGAATCGTGGCGGACGCTTCAAATAAATGCCACTATCTGGTCACAATACTGCAACCTTTGGTTTATTTAGGCTGAATGGGGCTTGAACGAACAATGTGCGTAAACGAATGTCATAAAAGGAGCTTTTATCCTCCTATCGACAACCTTGTCATCATGCTGAACGCGTTCGTTGCAAGTCTGAAAAAAATTCAAATAGGCATTGATTTTACAAACTTTGTTACTAAAAGCTTGGAAAACAGGCATTCCTGCGAGGACGCAACAGGAATACAAGCGAATTTTCCTATAATTTTATCGATGTCAAATCGTTAATATCATGAAGAATATCGCAGCCGAACCGCCTGATTTTCCTCGTTTCCCACAGTTAATAAAGCACAAAGATATATCTAAATTAGGTATAACTTACATCCATTGCGTGTATGTGTTGCTCATTTACCATAGCGCGGTTTGCGAATCCCTGATAGATCAGGTCTTACAAATTCAGGAGACGTAAACATGAAAATACTTGGCCTTATTACTGCAGCACTGATCTCGACAACGGCTGTTGCTCAGGCTGCCGACGTTGTTATGGACGTTCCAGCAGCACCAGTTGTTGAAACTGTTGCATTCTACGACTGGACAGGCTTCTACGTTGGTGCCCAGGGCGGTTACGGTTGGGTAAACGCTGACACCAACACAGAGTTCGGTAACACCGATTTGGACGGCGGCTTCCTCGGCGGTCACGTTGGCTACAACGCAATGCTGGCTCCAAACTTCGTTCTGGGTGTCGAAGGCGACATGCAGAAGGATTGGGGTGATGATACACGTTCGAACGGTCTGGGCCAGGGCATCGCTCTTGATGCACAGTGGAGCGCATCCGTTCGCGCCCGTTTGGGTTACACGATGGACCGCACGATGGTTTACGCCACCGGTGGTTATGCCACAACACGTATCGAAGCACGTGGCTTTAACAACGTAACTGGCGACGAAGTAAAGAACAAAGAAACATTCCACGGCTACACAGTTGGTGCCGGTGTTGAGCACGCCTTCACAGAAAACGTTCTGGCTCGCGTTGAATACCGCTACTCCGACTACGGTGACAAGAACTTCGGCGTTGACGGCGTTAACGTTGATGTTGACAAGCACACTGTTGGCGTTGGTCTGACATACAAGTTCTAATTCTGCCATGCAGATTTACAGGAAGGCGGCCTTTGGGTCGCCTTTTTGCGTTTGGTCCAAAGTTGCGTAAATGCAACATTAGAAATCTAGCGCACTTTGATGGCGTTGTTTTAGCTAGCCCTTGCAAAGCAAACATGCGAAGTCTCTAACACAAAAGGAGATTCGTTATGAAAATTTTGACACTGGCTGCTTCAACACTTCTGCTGTCGTCTACATTTGCATTCGCGGCGGACGTTGTTTATGAGGCCCCTGTTGCACCGGTCGAAGAAGTTGCCGAGTTTTACGATTGGACAGGCGCTTATGTCGGCGCAACTGCCGGTTACGCCTGGAACAAATTTGAGACGCGTACACCTGAAATTTCTGATAAGGAAAAGCTCAACGGAGCTTTCGCGGGCGGCTACGCCGGTTACAACTTTTTGCAGAGCGGCCCTTGGGTTGCGGGTGTAGAAGGTGATTTTGTAAAGGACTGGGCTGATGAAACCTATTCAGCTTTAGGCGAAACCAGCAAATCAGAACTAAAATGGTCGGCATCTGTGCGCGCCCGTGCAGGATACGCATTTGATCGCTCGCTCGTTTACGGTACAGCCGGTTGGGCGATGACAAAGTTTGAGGACTCCACGACCACTGCTTTTTCTACCGAGCGCCATAAAGAAACCTTGAACGGTTGGACGGTTGGTGCAGGTTTTGAGCAAGCCTTTACAGACAATGTTATCGGTCGCGTGGAATATCGTTACACTGATTTCAGTGATAAGATGATCGATGGCGCGGAAATTGACGCAGACAAGCACACAGTGGGTGCAGGCGTCAGCTGGAAGTTCTGATTTCCGTATATCATTAGTTTAAGTCGGCTTGGAGAGACCCCGCTAAAATTAGCGGGGTTTTTGCGTGTTATGTAGACAATGTTCTTTTCGGCGTGTGGTGCTTAAATCCAAAGTTTGCTATTGCATCGCCCTAAAATCCTGTTTGTCATTAACGCCACTTTTGAAGCTTCCAACAAACAATTTGAGTTCCTCGTTTTCGACTCCATATAAGGGCTCAAATGAAACGAGGGGATGACGGATGTTTTCGTTCGACAACAGTTACGCAAGACTCCCGGACACCTTTTTCAGCCGGATGGACGTCTCTGGTCCTAACAGTCCAACCCTTATTAAATTCAATGAAACTCTGGCATTAGAACTCGGGTTGAACGTTGGGAACTCGACGGATCAGGATCTTGCTGCCTTATTTTCAGGCAGCGTAAAGCCCGAGGGTGCAGACCCGCTTGCTATGGCCTATGCGGGCCATCAATTTGGAAATTTCGTGCCACAGCTTGGCGACGGTCGGGCGGTGCTTCTGGGTGAAGTTATTGATCGGTCAGATCAACGCCGGGATATTCAGTTAAAGGGGGCAGGGGAGACGTTTTATTCCCGGGGTGGGGATGGGCGTGCGGCACTTGGCCCAGTTCTTCGCGAATATTGCGTTAGCGAGGCAATGTACGCGTTGGGAATCCCTTCAACTCGCGCGCTTGCGGCTGTGTTAACCGGCGAACCGGTTTACCGTGAGCAGACTTTGCCCGGTGCTGTGGTCACACGTGTTGCCAGCAGCCATATCCGCGTTGGTACGTTTCAGTTCTTCGCTGCCCGACAGGATGCGGATGCGCTGAGGCAGCTATCGGACTACGTTATTCAGCGGCATTATCCGGAGGTGGCGGATACGCCCCAACCCTATCTCAATTTGCTCAAGGCGATTATCGACCGTCAGGCCTATCTCGTCGCGCGTTGGATGCAGGTCGGGTTCATTCATGGTGTCATGAATACGGACAATATGTCGGTGGCTGGCGAAACGATAGATTTTGGACCCTGCGCATTTATGGATCAGTATGATCCGACGACGGTTTACAGCGCAATTGACAGTGGCGGACGCTATGCCTACCAAAATCAGCCGGGTATTGCGCAGTGGAATTTGGCACGATTGGCAGAGGCCCTGTTGCCCATCTTGGCTGACGATATCGATGAAGCAGTGGCGCTGGCAAATCCTGTGGTCGTCGGGTTTGCTCCAGCCTATCAAGCGTATTGGCTGGACGGCTTTCGTCAAAAACTCGGCCTGATGACTGAAAGAGATGATGACCGCAGCCTGATTGAACAGGGCTTGCAGGCGATGTTTGATGATCAAGCTGATTTCACTTTGAGTTTCCGTGCTCTGTCGGCAGGATCATCGGCATTTGCAGCCTTTACATCGGAGCGACCTGCTTTGACGGAATGGGCCGCACTGTATCAGGCACGCCTTGCGTTGGAACCTGAGATTGATTTGGTCCGACGGGAAAAAATGGAGAGCGTCAATCCAGTCTATATCCCGCGCAACCATCGCATCGAGCAGGCGATACAGGCAGCGCTGGGCGGTGATCTGTCGCTGTTTCACAAACTGGTCGACGTGCTGGCGCACCCTTATGAAGCCCAGACGGAATACGCCGACTATCAAGCACCACCTCGAACGGATGAACGTGTGTTGCAGACCTTTTGTGGTACCTGACAACGATACAGTTGAAGCGCGAGAGCAACCGTTTTATCACCCCATAAATTTTGAGAGGCTCTTGTATTTTGTCATACTATATGATCACATCTTCCCACGGTGGCTGAGGAGCTTGTAACCGTGAAATGGCCTTGGTTCTGCCCAAGGGCATCGTTCAAGGGAGGAAACATCATGAATGTATTGAAGCATATATTGCTGGGTAGCGTAGTCATCTGCGGCTTTGCCAGCGCAACGCTGGCACAGGATAAAATGACAGTCGGCTTCTCTCAGGTCGGCTCGGAATCCGGCTGGCGCGCAGCTGAAACCGCCGTAACACGCCAAGAGGCGGAAAAGCGTGGCGTTGATCTCAAGTTTGCGGATGCGCAGCAGAAGCAGGAAAACCAGATCAAGGCCATCCGTGGGTTCATTGCGCAGGGCGTAGACGCCATTCTGCTGGCGCCTGTGGTGGCCACCGGCTGGAACGACGTGCTGGCAGAAGCCAAGGACGCGGAAATTCCGGTCGTTCTGCTGGATCGCGGCATTGATGCGCCTGAGGATTTGTATCTCGCAGCAGTTGCCTCTGATCAGGTGAAAGAAGGCGCGGTTGCTGGCAAGTGGCTGGTGGACAATGTCGGAAGCAAGGCCTGCAATGTCGTGGAGCTTGAGGGAACGGTTGGGTCCAGCCCAGCCATTAACCGCAAAAAGGGCTTTGACGATACGGTCGGCGCAACATCCAATATCAAGGTTATTGCCAGCCAGACAGGCGACTTTACCCGCTCCAAGGGCAAGGAAGTCATGGAAAGCTTCATCAAAGCGCACAATGGCGGCAAGGATATCTGTGCGCTTTACGCCCATAATGATGACATGGCGGTCGGCGCTATTCAGGCCATCAAGGATGCTGGGCTGAAACCCGGAACCGATATTCTGGTGGTATCGATTGATGGTGTGCCGGATATTTTCCAGGCCATTGCCAATGGGGAAGCCAACGCGACCGTCGAGTTGACACCCAACATGGCCGGGCCTGCCTTCGATGCGCTGGAAGCTTACAAAAAGGACAAGACAGTTGCGCAGAAGTCCATCGTGACGGAATCCAAGCTGTTTACCGCGTCGGATGATCCAAAGGGCCAATACGAAGCCCGCAAGGGACTGGGCTACTAATACAGACGTGTTGACGGCGGCCTGCCTGTATCGGCAGGCCGTTTCGCTTTTTGTCTTTGGTTTCGCATGCTGGACCATTGGAAGGCATGCTTCATGCAAGAGCAGATTATGCCCACAGCCTCGCCGGTTTTAACCGCTGACTCGATAACGAAATCATTTCTGACGACACGCGTTCTGGATCGGGTCGGTTTAACCTTGATGCCGGGCGAAGTGCATGCGCTGCTGGGCGAAAATGGTGCGGGCAAATCCACGCTCATAAAGATCCTGACCGGAGCGTATACCCATGACAGCGGCACCATCCGCATCGACGGCGTGGACGTGACCCCGCGCGACACGGCTCATGCGCAGGAACTGGGTATCGGCACGGTGTATCAGGAGGTCAATCTCTTGCCGAACCTGACGGTGGCCGAAAACCTGTTTATCGGACGCCAGCCAACCCGGTTTGGCCTGGTCGATCGGCGCCGGATGGAGCGCGATGCGCGGCGCATTCTTGAACCGTATGGATTGGAAAAGCTGGATGTATCTGCCGATCTCGGGAGCTACTCGGTGGCGGTACAGCAGATCGTTGCCATTGCCCGGGCTGTTGATCTCTCTGGAAAAGTGCTGATTTTGGATGAGCCAACGGCCAGCCTTGATGCGCGAGAGGTGGACGTGCTGTTCACCGTTGTTCGGCGATTGCGGGCCAAGGGGCTTGCCATCGTCTTCATCACCCATTTTATGGATCAGGTTTTTGCGCTGGCAGACCGGGTGACGGTGCTGCGCAACGGAAAACTGGTGGGCAGCAAACCGATTGGTGATCTGACGCGCATGGAGTTGGTGACCATGATGCTGGGCCACGCGCTGGAGCATGAAAGTGCCATGCGCATCGTCAAGGATCGCCCGCGCGGTGAGCGGCTGGCAACGTTTCAAGGTTATGGACTGGCCGGTAAGATTGCGCCGTTCGATCTCAATGTTCACAGTGGCGAAGTGGTCGGTGTCGCCGGACTACTGGGTTCGGGACGCACGGAAATGGCGCGTTTGCTGTTTGGCATCGACAGCCCGGACAGCGGCTCCGCGACAGTCGATGGTCGTTCCGTGCATCTGCGCCAGGCACGCGATGCGATAGCGCTCGGTTTTGGCTTCTGTCCTGAGGACCGTAAAACCGATGGAATCCTCGGGGATTTGACGGTGCGCGAAAACATTATGCTGGCACTGCAGGCACGTCGAGGATGGGCAAAGCCCCTGTCGTTCAAAGAACAGGCTGACTTGGCTGACAAGTTCGTCAAAGCGCTGGATATCCGCACCGCGAGCGTGGAGCAGCCCATAAAACTGCTATCCGGCGGCAACCAGCAGAAGGTGATTCTGGCGCGCTGGCTGGCGACAGAACCGCGCTTTCTCATTCTGGATGAGCCGACCCGTGGTATCGACGTGGGTGCCCATGCTGAAATCATTCGTATGATCAATCGCCTCTGCGATGAGGGGCTGTCGCTGTTTGTCATCTCGTCGGAACTGGAAGAAATCGTTGCGTATAGTTCCCGTGTGCTGGTGTTGCGGGACAGGCAGGTGGTGCGCGAGCTGACCCAAGAGGACGTGTCGACCGCATCAATCATGAAGGCGATTGCCGCCGAACCCGGTGAGGTTGCCGCATGAAGTGGATCAAACCTCAATATATTGCGTTTCTCATCGTGCTTCTGCTGAACTTTGCGCTGTTTCGCGGCTTCTTCACGATCTCGATTCAGGATGGCCGGCTTTTTGGCAGCCTCATTGACGTGTTCAATCGCGGCGCACCGGTGGCCATTCTGGCGGTGGGCATGACGGCGGTGATTGCGACCAAAGGCGTTGATCTTTCGGTCGGCGCGGTTATGGCGGTTGCGGGCGCGGTGGCCGCCAGCTTGATCCAGAGCGGGCAGCCGCTCGGCATCGTTATTCTGGCGGCGTTGGGTATTGGCTTGCTGTGCGGGCTCTGGAACGGGTTTCTTGTGGCGGTCCTTGATCTCCAGCCCATCATCGCCACGCTGATTTTAATGGTCGCGGGACGAGGCATCGCGCAGTTGATGACAGAGGGCAGGATCGTTACTTTCAACGACCCCGGACTGATTTATATTGGCTCTGGAGCGCTGCTGACCATTCCCATGCCGGTCGTCATTGCCGGTGTGCTGATGGTGGTCGCAACGCTGATCATGAGACGGACGGCGCTTGGTCTATTCATTGAATCCATCGGCGTGAACCGGTCCGCGTCCACCTATGCCGGGCTGCGGTCGAAAACCTTGTTAATCGGCGTCTATGCGTTTTGCGGGCTGTGTGCATCGATTGCAGGACTAATCGCAGCGGCTGATATTCGTGGCGCAGATGCCAATAATGCGGGGCTTTGGCTGGAACTCGATGCCATTTTGGCAGTGGTGATCGGCGGCACGTCGCTGCTCGGCGGGCGATTTTCCATTCCGCTTTCGGTTCTGGGGGCTCTGATCATTCAGGGAATGAATACGGGCATTCTGCTGTCCGGTTTCCCGTCGGAGTTCAACCTGATTGTTAAAGCTTTCGTGGTGATTGTTATCCTGATGGTTCAATCACCGATAGTTGGCAATATCCTCACCTTCATGCGACCGACGCCCGCGCCTACGGCAGTTCCGGCACCCGGGGAGAAAACATCATGAGCCCGCGCTTGTGGCCTCTGGCTGCGACCCTGTCCATCTTCCTTATCGCTTACGCTGTTTGCGTCTGGCAGTTTCCCAATATGTGGTCCACGCGGGTGCTGGGAAACTTTCTGACAGACAACGCATTTCTAGGCATTGTGGCCGTTGGTATGACGTTTGTCATCCTGTCGGGCGGCATTGATCTGTCAGTCGGCTCCGTCATCGCTTTCACAGGCGTTTTGCTGGCAATTCTAATTACCCGATACAATGTGCATCCGTTGATCGCCTTCACGCTGGCCCTGGCGCTGGCCGCTGCTTTTGGCGCGCTGATGGGAGCCATGATTCATTATATGAATGTGCCGTCATTTATCGTCACATTGGCAGGCATGTTTCTGGCACGCGGGGCAGCCTCGGTGCTGACACGGGACTCGATACCCATCAACCACGAGTTCTACAGCACGGTAACCAGTCTATCCTACCGCTTGCCCGGGGGAGGCCGGTTAAGCGTGATTGGTCTGATCATGGTAGCGGTTTTTGTTGTGGGCACCATACTGGCGCACCGCACACGGTTTGGGTCCTATGTTTTTGCGCTCGGGGGCAATGCGACCTCAGCCAATCTGTTGGGTGTACCGGCTGCCCGCACGACGATATTGATCTACGCTCTGTCCAGTTTTCTGGCGGGATTATCCGGCATCGTCTTTTCGCTCTATACGTCTGCGGGGTATCCGCTGGCCGCAGTGGGGGTTGAACTGGATACCATCGCAGCGGTGGTAATCGGCGGAACGCTGCTTTCAGGCGGCTCCGGATTTATCATCGGGACATTCGTGGGCGTTATGATTCAGGGGTTGATCCAAACCTACATCGTGTTTGATGGCACACTCTCAAGCTGGTGGACGAAAATTGTCATCGGCGGCCTGCTTTTTGTGTTCATTGTGCTGCAAAGGTTGCTGGTTTACGCCTCCAAAAGGCGGTGGCGAAAAACGCCAGCCATTCAAATTGGCAACATGCCCGAGGTGGCGTGAGACAGCGCACTGTTCTATATGAGCCTGCAAGAATTGAAGCAGGCAGAACATGAACGCAGAAACAGTGCTGGTAACCGGTGCGTCCGGCTTTGTGGGGCAGGCGGTCGTTCCGTTTCTGAAGTCCGCAGGCTACAGGGTGATCGTTGCATCGCGCAATCCTGAGATGATCAAACATCTTGGGTTCACGGCACTTGCGATACCGCAGCCGGATGCGCCCACAGCGGAATTTGAATCATTGCTGTCAGGTGTGGATCATGTCGTCCATGCTGCAGCGATTGCGCACAGCCGTTTGCCCATTTCGGACGATCTCTATCATCAGGTCAATTGTGTGCTGACCGAGAAGCTTGCGGCAGCGGCAGATCGAATGATCACAGGTAAGTTCATTTTTATGTCGTCGATCCGCGCGCAGTGTGGGCCGGTGCATGACAGTGTCGCGCGGGAAACCGATGAGCCGCGCCCGACGGATGCCTATGGGCGCAGCAAGCTGGATGCGGAACGCGCAATTGCCAGCGTCATGAAAAACAGGCCCTACACGATTTTGCGCCCGGTTGTGGTGTATGGAGATGCGGTCAAAGGCAATTGGAAAACCCTGATCAAGGTTGCCCGGTTGCCGGTTCCGTTGCCACTGCGGTCTCTTTCGGGGAGACGCTCTCTGTTGTATCTGGATGCCCTGTGCCACGCGGTTCACCACTGCCTCACCGAGACAAGCACGGATAACCAGACGTTCATCGTAGCGGACAAAGCGCCTTTGACGATTGGCGATATCGTAACGGCGGTTCGGCAGGGTTTGGGGCGCGCGCCTGCTCTTTTTTCCGTTCCCGAGCGGATGGTTCAGCACGTCATGGGGGCTGTCGGACAAGCGTCGCGCTGGGCAACGCTGACCGGGGCAATGGTCGCAAGTTCGCAAGCGCTTCAGGAAACCGGTTGGCAAGCGGCCGACAGCATGGAACGGGTGCGCGAGCAGGCGCCCCGGCTGTAGTGGCGTTTACCCGACACGCACGAAGCCTTTGGAAGCCACCATCAAATTGCGGGTATAATCATCGGCAACCTGACCGGCCACCAGACCCGCCGACGATATGCGCTCTACGATGCGGCCATTCTGCATGACGGCCAGGCGCTCGCACATATGGGTCACCACGCCGAGATCGTGGCTCACCATAACGAAGGTGAGGTTGCGCTCCCGGCGCACCTGCTCTAAAAGGTTCAATACTTCGGCCTGAACGGACGCGTCAAGCGCGGAGGTCGGTTCGTCCAGCAACAGCAGCGTCGGTTCCAATATCAAGGCGCGGGCAATTGCAATGCGTTGCCGTTGTCCGCCGGACAGTTGATGAGGATAGCGAAACCGGAAGCTTGAGCCGAGGCCCACTTCATCCAGTGCACGAAGGATGCGTGGCTCACTGTCGCTGATGCCGTGAATAGCGAGCGGCTCCAGCAATTGACGGTCTACGGTCTGGCGCGGGTGCAGCGAGCCATAGGGATCCTGAAACACCATTTGCACCTGACGGTAGAATGCCTTGTCGCGCTGACTGCCCGAAAATTTTATGTCTTCGACCATTATGGTGCCGGAATGCACGGGTGCAAGCCCGGCAACAGCGCGCAGAAGCGTTGACTTGCCGGAACCGGATTCCCCGACGAGACCGAAGGACTCGCCCCGCTCGACCGAAAGGCTGACGTCATTCAGCGCAACGAATGCGTCATAAACAACACTCAGATTTTGGATGTTGAGGGCGATGGTCATAGTGCCCACTCCGGTTGGCGTTGCAGGACGGGCAACGGGTGCCGGTCCGTACCAAGGGTCGGCATGCAGTTCAGCAGGCCCTGCGTGTAGGGGTGCTTCGCGTTGGGGAGATCTATTGCGGCCAGTTCTTCCACGATCTTTCCGGCATACATGACGATGACGCGGTCGCAGAAAGACGAGACCAGTCGCAAATCGTGGGAAATGAAAATGAGCCCCATGCCGCGCTCGGCCACCAGCCGGTCAAGGATGCGCAGTACGTCCAGTTGCACGGTGACATCCAGCGCTGAGGTCGGTTCATCGGCAATCATCAGTTCCGGGTCGGCAATCAGCATCATCGCAATCATGGCGCGCTGACCCATGCCGCCGGATACCTCATACGGATAGAGAGCAAAGACGCGTTCCGGTTCGCGGATCTGCACGGCTTCCAGCATGGCCAGAGCACGCGCCCGCGCATCCGCTTTGCTTATCCGCTGGTGCGTGCGAAGCGTTTCAACGATCTGGCGGCCAATGGTCATCACCGGGTTCAACGAATATTTCGGGTCTTGCAGGATCATGGCCAGCCGGTTGCCACGCATCTGGCGGCGGCTGTGGGCAGAAGCTGTCAGCAGGTCTACGCCTGCAAAATTCAGCGTTTTAGCCGTTATTTTGGCGTGGGGCGGGGTCAGCCCCATGATAGCGCGTCCCGTCTGGGATTTTCCGGAGCCCGACTCGCCAACAATGCCCAGCCGCTCCTTGCCCAACGTGAAGGATACCCCGCGCACAGCCTCTATGGTGCCTGAGCGGGTTGGAAACGAAACGCGCAAATCTTCAACCGTCAGCAGATTGGTCATTGGCCGCTCTCCTTCGGATCCAGAGCATCCCGCAAGCCATCGCCCAACAGGTTGAAGCCAAGGCTAACGATCAAAATTGCAATGCCCGGCATCGTCGCCACCCACCACTGGTCCAGAATGAACCGGCGGCCGGAGGCAATCATCGCGCCCCATTCGGGCAGGGGCGGCTGCGCCCCCAGACCGAGGAAGCCAAGGCCGGCGGCTGTGAGAATAATACCCGCCATGTCCAGCGTAACACGCACAATCAGGGATGACAGACAGAGCGGCATAATGTGTCGCAACACGATGCGCCACGGCGATGCACCCATCAACCGGACAGCTGCAATATAATCAGAGTTGCGAACCGCCATAGTTTCCGCACGGGCAATCCGCGCATAGGGTGGCCACGAGGTAATCGCGATGGCAAGAACAGCGTTTTCTATTCCCGGACCGAGTGCCGCAACGAATGCCAGAGCAAGCACCAGCTTCGGAAACGCGAGAAAAATATCGGTAATGCGCATCAGGATAGCATCGACCCAACCGCCCGCATAACCCGCGATTGCGCCCACAGCCAGCCCGATGGGCGCAGCGATGATGGCCACCAGCGCAACCACGGCCAGCGTCAGACGGGACCCGTAGATCAGGCGGGACAGGATATCACGGCCCTGATCGTCCGTGCCCAGCAGGTACTCGGGCGAACCCGGAGGCAGCAGACGCGCACCACCAAGATTACCGACCACAGGCGAATGCGGTGCCAGCACATCGGCAAACAAGGCGATGAGGATCATTGCCAGGATGAGGACGAGGCCGACCACGGCCAGCCGGTTGGCTGCAAAGCGCTGCCACGTCATATAGGCGCGGCCAAGACGGGCCTGCATGCGCGATTGCGGACGGTCGGAAAGGAGCCACTCACGTCGGCTAAAGGCTGGTGTCATCGTGCGCGCGTCCTGGGGTCTAGGGTCCGGTAAAGCAGATCAGACACCATGTTGATGCCAATGAAGACCGAGCCGATAACGATGGTGCCGCCAAGCACTGCGTTCATATCGGCGTTTTGCAGGGAATTGGTGATGTAGAGGCCAAGCCCCGGCCACGAGAAGACGGTTTCCGTCAGCACCGAGCCTTCCAGCATCCCGGCATAAGACAGGGCAATTACCGTGATGAGCGGCACGGCGGCGTTGCGCAGCGCATGCCGCCAGATAATGCGGCTTTCGGAGAGACCCTTTGCGCGGGCCGCAACGATATATTCCTGGCTCAACTCATTCAGCATGAAGCTGCGCGTCATGCGGCTGATATAAGCAAGAGAAAAATAGCCAAGCAAGCCTGCCGGTAGAATGATGTGGCGAAACACATCGCGGAACACGTCCCACTGTCCCTGCCAAGCTGAATCCAGCAGGTAAAATCCTGTGACCGGTGTGAAGCTGTATTCATAGACGACATCGATGCGCCCGGGATAGGCAACCCATTGCAGCCGCGCGTAGAACAACAAAAGCGCCAGCAAGCCCAGCCAGAATATCGGCACGGAATAGCCGACCAATCCTACGACCCGTACCACCTGATCCACAAGACTGCCGCGTTTGACCGCTGCCAGCACGCCGAGTGGGACGCCAAGCAAGGTGCCGATTAATGTCCCGACCGTTGCCAGCTCCATCGTGGCCGGAAAGACCCTGCGTATATCAGTCAGAACCGGATTGCTCGTCAGCACCGATATGCCGAAATCTCCGGTCAACGCTGCCTTCATGTACAGGAAGAACTGCTGGTAGAGCGGAAGATTGAAGCCCAGCGTTTCACGGGCGCGTTCCACCACATGTGCGGGAGCGCGGTCGCCAACCACCGCCAGAACGGGATCGATGGGGATCACGCGGCCAATGAAAAACGTAACGGCCAGCAGACCGAAATAGGTCGTGGCCACAATCGCCAGAAAACGAAGAAGGGACAAGCCAAACACCGCGGAGCGCCCACGGCGTTTGGCAATAAGGGGTGAAGTCGGGGTCAACAGCAAAACCTTTGATCAGCAGCAAAGCGTATCGAACAGCCTAAGCGCGGGGGTGTCCCGCGCTCAGGCCCAGGATGCAGTGCGTTTAATCCTTGGCGACTTCAAACACATAGTTCGTGTCAAAGCTCGGTCCAAGCTTGTAGTCTTTCACATTCTTGCGGACGCCAGCGACAGCGATTTGCTGGAAAATGACGCCGAACGGCCCCTCTGCCAGAACGCTTTTCTGCAATTCACGGTACATTTCAGCGCGCTTGTCTGCATCGTTTTCGAGCAGCGCGGCCTGAGTTTTCGCGGTCAGCTCTGGAACATTCCAAGCATTGCGCCAAGCAAGTGTTTTGTTGGTACCGGTATCGGCATTGTCGGTGTTGCTGGTAAATGTTTCGGCATTCGAGTTCGGGTCAAAGTAATCCATCCCCCACTCTCCAATGTACATATCATGTGTACGAGCACGATACTTCGTCAGTGTCTGCTTACCGTCGCCGGGAATGATTTCCAGCTTCACATTAGCCTGCGCAAAGGTTTGCTGTAGCGATTCTGCAATGCCGGTGACCGGCTGCGTGTTGCGCACATCCATGGTCACTGAAAACCCGTCTGGAAGACCAGCCTTTGCCAACAGCTCCTTGGCCTTCGCGGGATCGAGCTTGTAGGGCATTTCATCCAATTGACCCAAAACACCCTTTGGTAGGAAGCTCTGGTGAACCTCGCCAATACCTTTGATAAGCGTCGAGCCGATGGCGTCATAATCAACCAAATACTTCAGCGCTTCACTGACGCCGGGCTTCGACAGATTTTCATTTTTCTGGTTCATACTAAAATAATAGAGTGTGCCCTTGGTCGCATTGGTTACGCCCAGATCGCCATTCTTCGAGACCGCATCCAGATCGCCGGGCTCTAGATTGCGTGCGACGTCAATGTCGCCTGCTTCAAGCGCCAGTCGCTGGCCCGCGCTTTCCTTCATATGCCGGTAGATCACGCGGCCAAGCTTTGCCACCTCACCAGGAAAATTGGGGTTGCGCTCCAGCACCACAAGCTCGTTTGCGCGCCATTCCCGCAGCGTGAAAGCGCCGGACCCGGCAGAATGCGTTTTCAGCCACTCATTGCCAAAATCCGTATCGTATTTGTAGTCATCAGTTGCGGTCATCGGCTTGGCGTTCTCAGTTACCAGCTTCTGGTCCACCACGGCTGCCACGGTCGCCGTCAAACAGTTCAGCACGAAGCTGGGGGCATAGGCTTTGTCGACAGTCAGCACAAAGGTTGTGTCAT
Source organism: Rhizobium sp. CFBP 8762 (assembly GCF_014841565.1). GTDB lineage: Bacteria > Pseudomonadota > Alphaproteobacteria > Rhizobiales > Rhizobiaceae > CFBP-8762. The sequence continues at coordinate 240,979 of NZ_JACYUD010000002.1, read as the reverse complement.
CTACTGACTTCGCCTTCTCAGCGACGGTATCGCCGGTGAGTCCAAATTGCGCGAGGATGAAGGCCGGGCTTTTATCCAGCTTGATGGCGCGCTCGAAGGTATAGGCAACGTCCTTGGCCGTGATCGGGTTACCGGAAGCGAATGTCATGCCGGGCTTCAGCTTGAAGGTATAGGTCAGGCGGTCGTCGGATACCGTCCAGCTTTCCGCCAGATCACCCTTCACCTTCGAGGTGTCCGCCAGATCCAGCCGTACGAGGAAATTATAGGTATTGCCGGTAATTTCAGCGGCGCTCAGCTCAAAAGCTTCGCCGGGGTCCATCGTGATGATGTCATCGATAGCCAGTGCCTGTACCAGCACGTCGTTGGGTGTGGCCGCAAAAACGGGCGCGGCGCTGAACGCCATAAGGGCAAGCGTTGCGCCCGCTGTCGCCGCACGCAGTGATGTGCCAAATTGAAGAAGTGTCATAGCTGTTCCCTCGTTCTTGATTTTTTGAACATCCGCACCAACCGTTGAAACGGCTGATATGGATGCTGTTTTTGCTCACTCGTGCCAGGCTTGGCCCAGCACCCGCAACCAGTTGTCACGGCAGATTTTCGCCAGTTCCTCGTCACCATAGCCAGCATCCCGCAGTGCAGCAACAAGGTTCTGCGTTCCAGCAGCATCCTTAATATCTACGGGTATTGTCGCGCCGTCATAGTCCGATCCGATTGCGACGCAATCGATCCCCATTCGCTCAACCATGTAATCTACGTGACGGACCATATCGGACAAAGGCGTATCGGCGGTCTCACGGCTATCGGCGCGCAACATGGTGGTGGCGAAGTTCAGGCCTGCCAAGCCGCGGCTGTCGCGTATGGCGTCCATCTGCCTGTCGGTCAGGTTTCGCGCTACGGGGGTCAGCGCATGTGCATTGGAATGGCTGGCGACCAGAGGCTGGTCGCTGATTTTTGCGACATCCCAAAAACCCTGTTCAGTGATATGCGATAGGTCGATGAGGATACCCCTCGCGTTACAGGCTTTGACCAGCCGGAAACCGGCTTCGGTCAAACCCGGCCCGGTATCGGGCGACTGGGGAAATGCGAAGGGAACACCATGTCCAAATATGGTATGGCGGCTCCAGACCGGCCCAAGCGACCGTAAACCGGCTGCGTAGAAGACATCCAGTGTCGAAAGGTCTGCATCAATGGCCTCGCATCCTTCCATATGAAGAACTGATGCAAATATGCCCTTTTCCATGGTGACGCGGATCTGAGCCGTTGAGGTGCACAATGTCCAGGCGTTTGCACGATCCAGTTGCACTGCGATGGAGGCCATTTCCAAGGCGATATCAAGAGCGCCTGCACGCTCCAGCGGGTCCGCCAGCGGCGTTGCGTAGTGACCTTTTTCGTCTGGCGCTTTCAGGGTCAAATCGCCCGATGGAATGTAGATTGCGCTCAGCCCGCCGCCGAGGCCACCCGCCCGTGCTCGAGGTGCATCGATATGCCCCGTTGTGATTCCGGTTGCAAATTCGGTGACCGGGTCCCGCCCGTTGCGCCTGGAGGACCATAACCGTAGCAGAACATCGTTATGACCATCAAAAACAACTTGCATTCTGTTGATTTCCTAGCACTTTCAACATGCCGCGTCAGACTCGGGGCAGCGCGGTGGCGGGCGATGATAGTGAACCCTAAGGGAAGGGTACGGGCAATTCAATTCCACTACACACTAATTTTTGATGGGAATTGCGCACTATTCTGCAACAACGTTGATTTGGGCGGAAATTACGGGAACTCGCTATCCGGTGACGCAGTTAATGTGCAAGTGGATCACAAAAAATTGGACACGAACGATAAGTGTCATGCAGGGACAGGATTGAAACAGGACGTCCACACAGCGCCTCGGACCGAGGCCGAGTATCTCAGCCTCATGCGCAGGCTGGAAATCGCTCTTGATGCTTCTCAAATCGGGGTATGGGAGCACGATTTAACCACTGGCCGGGTGATCTGGGATGAGCAAATGCATCGCATTTACCAAACCGGTCAGGCCAAAGGTGTCCCCAGTGACGATGTTATCTGGAGTCAAACTGTTCATTCGGAAGACCGCGAGGCCGCACACAGGGAATTTGAATCGGCCATCGCCAACAAGAGCCGATACGCATCGGAATTTCGGATTTTTTTGCCAGATGGTTCCATTCGCTATATCCGCTCCAAAGGCCACTACTACGAGGACCCGAACGGAGCCCGCGGCTTCATCGGAGTAGAGTGGGACGTGACCAGCGACGTGTTGCTGAACCAACAGCTGAACCTGCGCAAACGTGAAGCGGAAGCACGTGCTGTTGCGCTGGAAAAAAGCCGAGCACAGGTGGAGTACACCGCCCACCACGATTACTTGACCGACCTGCCCAATCGTCGTTTTTTTGTGGAGCGGTTCAACGCGGTCAGTCGCGATATGTCGATCCGCAGCGTTGCGGTCCTCCAGCTCGATCTCGATAATTTCAAAGACATAAACGATACGGCTGGCCACGGTGCCGGTGACGTGGTTCTTCAGCGCGTTGCGCTGATCCTTCAGGACGCGGTCGATGGCAAGGCTTTCATCGCACGCATGGGAGGTGATGAGTTCGTTTTGCTGATCACGGATTTTGGGCTAACAAGTGATTTGAAACGTCTTGCTGGAAAGATCAATGCGCGCCTGCAGGAACGTTTTTACTATGAGGGTCGTCCCTGCCGGATAGAGGCCAGTATTGGCGTCGCGTTCGCCAGGGGCCCGAACGAAGACCGACAAAAACTGCTCGCCGAAGCTGATGCAGCGCTGTACCGCGCCAAGAAACTGGGCCGAAATCGCGCAATCTTCTTTTCCCGGTCCGTTCAACGGAAACTCGATCAAGCCCACCAGTTCGAAAGTGAGTTTCGCGACGGGCTGCAAAACGGTGAATTCTTTCCCCATTACCAGTTGCAGGTTGACGCGGTGACGCTGGATATTGCGGGTGTGGAGGCCTTGGCGCGGTGGAACCATCCACGCCTTGGCCTGCTTGGCCCCGACAAATTTATGCGCGTAGCCCACCAGTTGGAACTGGTGGCTGTGCTGGACCAATTGATCCTCAAAACCGCCCTCAATGACTTGCGGCTATGGTTGTCGAAGGATCTGGATGTCCCACATCTTTCGGTCAATGTTTCAGCGTCGCGCCTGCGCAATGTTTCGTTGTTCCGTCAGTTGGAGGAAATGTCCATTCCGCCGGGGCGTGTGTCATTCGAACTGCTCGAAACGATCTTTCTGGACGAGTTCGAGGACATTATGGGCTCAAATCTGGAGCGCTTGAAAGCCCTTGGCATCGAGATTGAAATCGATGATTTCGGTTCCGGCCACGCCTCCATTGTCGGCCTTGTTCGATTGCGACCCAAGCGGTTGAAGATCGATCGTCAGTTGATCTGTCCCATTGATCACTCGGAGGAGCGCCGACAAATCGTGCGCTCAATCATCGATATTGCGAAAGCCCTTTCGATTGAGGTTATTGCGGAAGGTGTCGAAACGCCGGCCCATGCCAATATTCTGGCAAACCTTGGCTGTACCGCACTGCAGGGATATGGGGTTGCACATCCCATGTCGGGGTCCGAATTACCGGACTTCGTCAGGGAAGAAAGCTGGCGAAAGCGCCTTCGTCCCTGACGATACCGATGCTTATGCAGCAGCACGCTTCCTAGCCAACCGGGCCTTGATCGCGTCAACACTGGCGTTGGGCGTGGCGGCAAACAACGTTTTGGTATAGCTGTGCTGTGGATTGGCAAACACCGTTTCACGGCTGCCATACTCCACCACCTCGCCGAAATACATGACCATCACGTCATCAGCAAAGTATTTTACGACCGAAAGATCGTGGCTGATGAAGACATAAGTCAGGTTGAACTCGTCCTGCAAATCCTTCAAAAGGTTGAGAATTTGCGCCTGCACAGACAAGTCGAGCGCGGACACGGGTTCATCGAGAACCAGCAGCGAGGGATTGAGCATCAGTGCACGGGCGATAGCGATACGCTGACGTTGTCCACCGGAGAGCATATGCGGATAGCGGTTGTAGTGCTCTGGTCCAAGGCCCACCTTGACCAGCATCTGCATCGCACGGTCGCGCCGCTCGTTAGCCGAGAGTTTGGTGTTCAGTAGCAGAGGCTCACCCAGCACGTCGCCAATTTTCTGGCGCGGGTTCAGCGACCCATACGGGTTCTGAAAGATGATCTGCACCTTTTGGCGCATGTCACGGGTCAAGCCGTCCTTGGCAATATCCACCTTTTGTCCGTCGATCAAAAGCTCTCCGGACGTTGGCGCGTCGATCAGCGTCAGAATGCGGGCGAGCGTTGATTTACCACAACCGCTTTCACCAACAATGGCGAGTGTTTTGCCCTTCTCCAGCGTCAGGTCGATGCCCTTGAGGGCGCGGATGGTCTTGGCCTTGGAAAACAAACCGCCACCTGCATGATAATCCCGGGTGACATTGCGGGTTTCCAGCACGATCTCGCTCATTGCATTGCCTCCGCATTCTGTTTTGCCATAAAGTCCGCCACTGTCGGCAGACGATCGCCCACCGCATTTTCCGGCAGAGCGGACAGAAGAGCACGGGTGTAGTTGCTTGCGGGGTTTTCAAACAGAGTCAGCACGTCGGCTTCCTCCATCTTCTGCCCCTTATACTGCACGATAACGCGGTCCGCGGTTTCCGCCACGACGCCCATATCGTGCGTAATCATGATCAGGCCCATGCCGTGCTCGGCTTGCAATCGCATCAGCAAATCGAGGATCTGCTTTTGTATCGTCACGTCCAGCGCCGTCGTCGGCTCATCGGCGATCAACAGTTTCGGATTGCAGGAGATGGCGATGGCAATCATGACGCGCTGGCACTGTCCGCCGGACATCTGATGCGGATAGGCATTCAGGCGCGCTTTGGGATCAGGAATGCCAACCAGCGTGAGCAATTCCACCGCGCGGGTTTCCCGCTCACTCGCAGAAAGGCTGGTGTGCTGGCGCAGAGTCTCCATCAACTGGAAACCCACCGAAAAGCAGGGATTGAGGCTGGCAATCGGTTCCTGAAAGATCATCGCAATATCACGCCCGATGATTTCTCGCCGTTGGGAGGGTGTCTGCGTCAGCAGATTGATACCCTCAAATTCCATCACATCGGCAGTTACGGTCGCAGTGTTGGGCAGAAGGCCCATTACGGCCAGCATGGCGACGGATTTGCCCGAGCCACTCTCACCAACAATGGCCAGAACCTCACGTTTTTCAATGGCCAGATCTATGCCCTTCACAGCCATGAATGGACCTGTGGACGTGTCGAACGAAACCGTTAGGTTTTTTATGGTCAGAAGCGCCATGGTTTAGCTCCGCTTCAGCTTTGGATCGAGCGCATCGCGCATTCCATCGCCAATCAGATTGATCGCAAGCACGGTGATGAGGATAGCAAGACCAGGGAACGTCACCACCCACGGTGCGCGGGTAATAAACTCGCGTGCCGTTGCCAGCATCGTGCCCCATTCAGGTGTCGGCGGCTGCGCACCCATGCCAAGAAAGCCGAGTGCTGCGGCCTCCAGAATGGCATTGGAGAAAGACAGCGTCGCCTGCACAATCAGTGGTCCAAGGCAGTTCGGCAGGATTGTTACCAGCATCAGCCGGATATGGCTTGCGCCTGCCAGCTTCGCAGAGGTGACATATTCACGCGATTTTTCCGCCATGACAGCGGCGCGAACCAGCCGCGCAAAGTGAGGCTGCAGGACAAGGGCAATCGCCAGCATGGCGTTGAACAAGCCCGGTCCGAGGATCGCAACCAGCACCAGCGCCAACAGCAGCGACGGGAATGCCAGAATGATATCCATGATACGCATGATCAGCGCATCGACCCAGCCGCGGAAGTAACCTGCGAGTACGCCAAGAATAACACCGCTGACCAGCGCGATGATCACAACGAAAAAGCCGATAAACAGCGAGTAGCGCGCGCCGTGAATGAGGCGTGACAGGATATCGCGGCCAACTGCATCGGTGCCCAACAGGAACGCGGCACGGCCACCGTCCTGCCAAACCGGCGGTACAAGCAATGCATCGCGATACTGCATATCAAACGGGTGAGGCGCGATGAGCGGCGCGAAAATCGCCGTCAACACCAGCGCTGCGAAGACGAAGAGACCGATGACGGCACCCTTGTTCATGGCAAAGTAATGCCAGAACTCGGCCAGTGCAGCGCGGCGTAAACCCGTTACCTTCTGGGGGATGGGTGGGGTCTCGGAGGAGGTCATGACAGGATCTGACATATTACTGCACCCTGATGCGCGGATTGATCACCGCGTAAAGCAAATCGACCAGCAGATTGACCGCCATGACGATAAGCGCGATGAGCAGGAGGCCAGATTGCACAACCACGTAGTCGCGCTTGGCAATGGAATCGATCATCCATTTGCCAATTCCGGGCCATGAGAAAATGGTCTCGGTCAAAATTGCACCGGCCATCAACATACCAACCTGCAGGCCGATGGTGGTAACGACCGGGATCAAGGCATTGCGCAGCGCGTGAACGTTGACGACGCGCGACGGCGACAGGCCCTTGGCGCGCGCGGTGCGCACATAGTCCTCACCCAAGACTTCCAGCATGGCAGAGCGCGTCTGGCGGGCGATGACCGCTAGGGGGATCGTGCCCAGAACGATTGCTGGTAGGATCAGGTGACGAATGGCAGAAACAAAAGCCTTCCAGTTGCCGTATAACAGGCTGTCAATGGTCATGAAGCCGGTGATTGGGCGGAAGAAAAAGTTGAGGGCAATACGACCCGACACAGGGAGCCAGCCCAACGTGCCGGAGAAGAAAATGATGAGGAGAAGGCCCCACCAGAATATCGGCATGGAGTACCCGGTGAGCGCAACGCCCATGGTCAACTGGTCAAACCAGGAGCCACGTTTGACGGCTGCAAAGATGCCAGCGGGTATGCCGATGATGATGGCAAGCAACATCGCAATCAAAGCCAGTTCGACGGTTGCCGGAAACAGCGTCAGAAAGTCAGTAAGCACTGGGCGCTTGGTTGATAACGACGTGCCAAAATCGCCCTGCAGGATATCCAGAACATAATTGATGTACTGCTGCCAGATGGGCACATTATAACCAAATTGTTCTTTCAGCATCTCGTAGCGTTCAGGGGTCACACCATGCTCACCCGCCATGGCGAGGATTGGGTCACCTGGCAGCAGTCGCACGAAAGCAAAAGCGGCAATGCTGATGCCAATGACTGTCGGAATAATCAGCGCCAGTCTGTTTAGAATGTAACGAAGCATTGGGTCATCCGTTAGGGCAGAATCTGGCGAAATAGCACCTGGTTCGCGCGTGGAAACTGCGGAAATACAACAATGAAGCGTTCCGATGGTGTAATCGGGTACGATCGAGCGCAGTTTCTGCGCCTTGGCACAGCATGACTGCTTTATATAACTCATACACAAGCAACACACGCCTGTCGATTGTGTCATAAGAGCGCTGTGTGTCCGTTCGGACGCGCTGAGGTCGCTCTAATCTCTCAATCTTCGCACAGGCTTACGAAAAATCGATCCCGATCTTAGGCTGATCCTGCAAACTCATGCGACATAATGAAAAGGCCGGGCGTAACGAAGAGCTGCGCCCGGCCTTTTATAACCTTGTCTGCTTACTCGGTAACATCCACGTCATCAAAACGATGAATGCCGACGGGGTCGACCTTGAAGTTCTGAACACGCTTGTTCATTGGCATAAAGACCTTTGAATGCGCAAGGTTCAGGGCAGGGGCTTCATCATGGAAAATGACCTGTGCCTGCTCATAGAGTTTCGTCCGTTCAGCCTGATCCGGCGTAACCTTGGCCTTCTGGATCAGATCTTCGAAGTCCTTGTTGCACCAGCTGGAATAGTTGGAAACGCCAATGGCCGAGCAGGAGAACAAGGTGGCAAAGAAGTTGTCTGGATCACCATTGTCACCGGTCCAGCCAATCTGGAACGGACCCTTACGATCCTTCTGCTTGCCGCGTTCACGATACTCGGTCCACTCGTAGGATACGATCTTCGCGTTCACACCAACGGCTTTCCAGTCCGCCTGAATCATTTCCGCAATGCGCTGGGCATTGGGATTATACGGACGGGAGACGGGCATTGCCCAAAGTTCCGTGTTCAGTTCCGTAACGCCAGCATCTGTCAGCAGCTTCTTTGCAGCTTCCGGATCGTATACGTCCGCCTTTACATCCTTGTTATAGGACCACATCGTTGGCGGGATTAGGTTCGTTGCCGTCTGGCCAGCACCTTCGTACACGGCCTTCACGATCGCGTCCTTGTTGATGGCCATGTTGAGGGCTCTGCGAACCTCAACATTGTCAAAAGGCTTTTCGGTTACGTTGTAGGACATGTAACCGATGTTCAGGCCTTCCTGCTCCGCAACAACCAGATTTGAGTCTGCCTTCAAGGATTCCAGATCGGCGGGGGCCGGGTAGGACATGATATCGCACTCGCCGGCTTTCAGCTTCTGCGCGCGAACGCTGGCATCCGTCGTAATCGCGAAAATCAGATCATCGATGTTGCGCTTGCCCTTCCAATAGTCAGGGAAGGCCTGATAGCGGATTGTGGAATCCAGCTGGTAATCAACGAACTGGAAGGGGCCGGTCCCGATAGGCTTGGTGGACAGCTCTTCCTTCTTGCCATCGGCTGCCAGCTTATCGGCATATTCCTTGGACATGATGGTTGCAAAATCCATCGCCAGGTTGGCGAGCATCGGCGCGTTCGGCTCATTCAGCACGAACTTAACCGTGAGGTCGTCAACCTTCACGATTTCTTTCAGGTACTTCGGCATATCCATGCCCTGGAAGTAGTCCCAGGTCAGGTTCGGCAGGTAGCTGAAATAGGGATTGTCCTGTTTCCACTGACGTTCGAAGGAGAAAATCACGTCATCAGCATTGAGTTCGCGTGTGGGCGTGAAGTAGTCGGTCGTCTGGAACTTGACACCCTTGCGGAGGTAGAATGTTAGTTCTTTTGCATCGGCCGAAATATCCCAGCGCTCGGCCAGACCCGGCACGACCTTGGTGCTGCCGTGCTCGAACTCGACCAGACGGTCGTAAATGGTGCGCGAAGACGCATCGAAATCATTACCGCCTGTGGTCGGACCCGGATCGAAATGAGCCGGCGACGCGTCAGAGCAGTAAACCAGCGTTTTGGCGTGAGCACCGCCGGCCATAACGGCGATAAGCGCGGTTGCTGCTGCCAAGGACTTCATCAAGTGCATTCTGCCACTCCCGTATTATGATCGCGGGGTATTTTTCCCCGCCATTGCGGCCACAAAAGCGTGTTTTGCATCAACACGCAATGGGGGGGGGTTTCCAATTGGGCAATTTTCAACGAAATTCCAAATTATTCCCCTAAAGTAGCATGGCATACTACAAAAGGATTATTCGTTGGTCGTTTCAAGCTTACGGGTCACTGCCAACGCAATTAACGTGCAGACTGATCCCGACAGCAAATAATAACCCGAGAACGCAAGACCATAACGACTTGCCAATCCCAAGGCGACGAGCGGAGCGAACGCAGCGCCGACCAGCCATGCTATGTCCGTGGTGAAAGAGGCGCCTGTGTAGCGAAGCTCTCGGCTGAACCTTGCCGCGATAGCGCCCCCAGCCTGTCCAAACGACAAGCCCAGCAGCCCGAAGCCGATAAACACGAACAGGAAGAGGCCGGTTTCATTTCCGCCAAGCAGGCTAGTGATGAACAGGCTGAAAATACCGATCAGCACAGCCGTAATTGCCAACAAGGTGCGACGGCCAATTTTGTCGGCAATCAAACCCGACAGGAACATTGCTCCACCAGCGATGGCCGCACCAATCAACTGCAGAGCCAGAAACCGCGTCGTGTCGTAACCGGTATAGAGAGCCGTCCAACCCAGAGCGAACACAGTAACGATGTGAAACAGTGCGAAACTCGCAAGCGGAATGAATGCACCGATGATCACCTCACGCGCATTGACGCGGAACAACCGTGATAAGGGCTGTGGCTGCAGTTCATGGCGCTCCAGCAGTCGCGTAAAGTCCGGGGTTATGGTCAGCCGAAGGCGGGCGAACAGCGCTACGACATTCAGGGCCAAGGCGACAAAGAAGGGGAAGCGCCATCCCCATTCCAGAAAGTCCTCACGCGAGAGCGACGTCAGCAGAAACAGGAAAAGTCCGCTGGCAAGACAGAAGCCTATGGTAAAGCCGATCTGTGGAAACACTGCAAACCAGCCCCTGCGGTTATCCGGTGCGTTCAAAGCAAGGAGAGATACGAGACCATCCCACGCGCCGCCAAGACCGAGGCCTTGTCCAAACCGGAAAACGGCGAGCAATGCGGTCGACAGGACACCGATCTGGGCATAGGTCGGCAGGAAACTGACAGCAATGGTAGACCCGCCCAGCATCAGCAGCGCGGCAGTCAGTTTGACACCGCGCCCGAAACTGCGTCCGATTTCGTTGAAAAGCAGCGAGCCCAGCGGACGTGCCAGAAACGCAACGGAAAAAACGGCGAAGGAGTAGAGCATCCCAGTGACCGGGTCTGGTGCGTTGAAAAACAGCGTGGGGAAAACGAGGACAGAGGCGATGGCATACACGAAAAAGTCAAAGAACTCGACCGTGCGTGCAATGACAATGGCAACAGCAATCTTGCCGGGCGACGCGTCGCCCATATCGTATGAACTGCCGGCATCAGGCATAACGCCTTTTGCAAAGTCGGTTTGTGTATGAACTGTGGCCATGCTCTTCCCCCTGTAACCAGTCTCGCGGCCTCTTCCGGGCACGATTGTGGGGAAGAAGCCCGCTATATGACTATTAAGTCATGAGCGGGGGATTAGTTCAATAGCCCGCCGGCGTTATGATGATGGTCCGCGCCGTTTGCGTTCGGAACGCCAGACATAGATGATAAACGCGGTGCCCATAATCGCCAAGGCAAACCACGTTATAGCGTAGACCAGATGATTGTTGGTAAAGACGATTCGCGTCATGCCGCCAATCGGAAGGCCACCGGGGTTTGGCGCGTCATCGGCGTCGACAAAATACGGTGCTACGTTACCGATGCCGCGTGCCTCGGCAAGCTCAACGGGGTTTCGCATATACCAACGGTCGTCACCGGGATTGTTCTTGCGCAGAAACAGGCCGCCTGTTTCCGGCAAGCGCAAAAGGCCGGTGATGGTTTGCTCACCCGTCACGTTGCCTTCCGGCCGTATGGCCGGGTCGCGACTATCGGTGGGCACGAAACCGCGATTTATAAAAACAACCGTTCCATCATCACGTTGCAACGGCGTCATCACCCAGAAACCTGCGCCTCGTTCAGTCAATGCGTAGACCTGTGCTTCCTTGTCGTGCAGGAATGTGCCGGTTAAGCGTACGTGCCGATATTCGGAATCGGCGGCATTGATCGCGTTCCACTCGTTGGGCGGTGGTGCGGCCACAGCAGGGGCAGCGACTCGCGCGTCCACCCTTTCGATCAAATCGAGCTTCCAGGACAGGCGCTGGACCTGCCAGATACCAAGGCAGGTTACCACTGCAACCACGAACCCAATGCAAAACGTGAAGGTGACAAGCCCGCGTCGCGTCGTTGGCTTGTCACCATCCAAATCAGAACCCGTTGGCTCGTTCATAAAACAATGTCTTTGCGTCGGTTTGAACACCAATGCACGTTGCCGTGCAACGGCTTTGCCATCATGGAACGTTACGCATCATCTCAGGAGACATCGGCATCATGTTCGTATTCAGGTGATACATGACCCACAGCGAACCAATCAGCGAAATGGCAATGATGACGACCGTAAAGATCAGCGCCATCATGGTCCATCCACCTTCCGATTTTGTGTTCATGTGCAGGAAGTAGATCATGTGCACGACGATCTGCACCACACCCAGAATCATGATCGCAAACACAGTTGCCTGCTTGCTGGTGAGCACGTCTCCCAGCACCAGCCAGAACGGGATGACTGTGAGGATAACCGACAGTACAAACCCGATCACGTAGCTTTTCATGGTGCCGTGACCGGCATGACCATGGCCATCGTCATGCCGCTGATGTTTCTGGTCGTACGGTCCTTCATGGACGTTGCTGTGTGCTTCGGAACTCATCCGATAACTCCCATAAGGTAGACGACCGAAAATACACCGATCCAGATAACGTCGAGGAAGTGCCAGAACATGCTCAGACACATCAGGCGGCGCTTGTTCGCACCGATCAGGCCCCGCATCTTGAGCTGAGCCATCAACACGGCCATCCAGATCAGGCCGAATGCAACGTGCAATCCGTGAGTGCCCACCAGTGCGAAGAAGGCTGACAGGAAGCCGCTGCGCTGCGGCGTCGCACCTTCGTGGAACAGGTGATAGAACTCGTAGAATTCCAAACAAAGGAATGCAGCGCCAAACAGGAATGTGGCCGCAAGCCAGACCATGGTTCCCTTGAGATTGTTCTTTTCCATCGCCAGCATGGAAAAGCCATAGGTGATGGACGAGAACAACAGCATGAAGGTCGAAACGAGGATCAGCCGAAGATCGAAAAGGTCGGCTGGCGAGGGGCCAGCCGCATAATTGCGCCCGATAACAGCATAGGTGGCAAACAGGATCGCAAAGATGAGGCAATCGCTCATCAGGTAAATCCAGAAGCCGAGTGCCGTACCGCCATCATGGCCATCATCATGGCCATCACTGGCGTGAGCGTGCTCGTCCTCTTCTATGTAGAAGCGGACAGCTTCACTCGTATTGGCGCTTGGTGCAGTCGAGTTTGACATTTTATGCTACCTGCTTTGCCAGAAGGGCGGTGCGCTTGTCTTCCGTACGCACAACCTCTTCCTCAGGAATGTAAAAGTCCTGGTCGTAGTTGAAGGTGTGCGCAATCGATACGATCAGAATTGCAGCGGCACCAAGCGCGGCCATCCACCACATGTACCAGATCAGGCCGAAGCACATCACCACACTCAGGGCGGAAAGAATGACGCCGGTGCCGGTATTCTTTGGCATGTGGATGGGACGGAAGCCCTTCACCGGCCGTTCATAGGCGCGCTTCTTCATGTCGTTCCAGCTATCCAGCTCATGGATGTTGGGAGAGAACGCGAAGTTGTAGGCAGGCGGTGGCGACGACGTCGACCACTCCAATGTACGCCCGTCCCAAGGATCGCCCGTTGTATCGCGCAACTGATCGCGACGCAGGATCGACACGGCCACCTGAATGATGAACGACAGGATGCCGAGGAAGATCAGGAACGCACCGAAGGCAGCCGTGATGAAGTAGATCTGCATCGACGTGTCTTCAAACTGGCTCAGACGGCGGGTAACACCCATCAACCCCAAGAAGTAAAGCGGGATAAAGGCGAAGTGGAAACCGACGATCCAGAACCAGAAGGACATCTTGCCCCAGAAGGGATCAAGCTTGAAGCCGAACGCCTTCGGGAACCAGTAGGTCATGCCTGCAAACATACCGAACACGACGCCGCCAATGATAACATGGTGGAAGTGCGCGATGAGGAACAGACTGTTGTGCAGCACGAAGTCTGCCGGAGGAACGGCCAGCAGAACGCCGGTCATGCCGCCAAAGATGAAGGTGACCATAAAGCCCATGGTCCACAACATCGGCACATCGAACTTGATGCGGCCCTTGTACATCGTAAACAGCCAGTTGAATATCTTGGCCCCTGTCGGGATCGAAATAATCATCGTGGTGATACCGAAGAACGAGTTGACGCTGGCGCCAGAGCCCATGGTGAAGAAGTGGTGCAACCACACGAGATAGGACAGGATGGTGATAACGACCGTGGCGTAAACCATGGAGTTATAGCCAAACAAGCGCTTGCGGCAGAATGTTGCTACGATTTCCGAGAAGATACCGAAAGCCGGGAGGATCAGAATGTACACCTCCGGGTGACCCCAGATCCATATGAGGTTGATATACATCATCGGGTTGCCACCAAGATCATTGGTGAAGAAGTGCGTGCCAACGTACCGGTCGAGCGACAGCAGCGTCAGCGTTGCCGTCAGGATTGGGAAGGCCGCAACGATCAGAATGTTGGTGCAGAGCGAGGTCCAGCAGAAAATCGGCATCTTCATCATCGTCATGCCGGGAGCGCGCATTTTGACGATGGTCACAATCAGGTTGATACCCGATAGCAACGTTCCGACGCCCGCCACTTGCAGTGACCATATGTAATAATCGACACCCACGCCCGGGCTGTAATCGCCGCCCGACAATGGTGGGTACGCCAGCCAGCCGGTGCGTGCAAATTCACCGATGAACAACGACATGTTCATGAGGATCACGCCAGCTGCGGTCATCCAGAAGCTGAAATTGTTCAGGAACGGGAAAGATACGTCACGCGCACCGATCTGGAGCGGCACGACGAAGTTCATCATACCCGTCACAAGCGGCATGGCGACGAAAAAGATCATGATCACGCCGTGCGCCGTGAAAATCTGATCGTAGTGATGGGCGTTCAGAAACCCTTCGCTCCCCCCGGACGAAATCGCCTGTTGAAGGCGCATCATGATCGCATCGGCAAAGCCGCGCATCAACATCACCAAAGCGAGGATGATGTACATAATGCCGACCTTCTTGTGATCGACACTGGTGAACCACTCACGCCACAGGTAGCCCCAGAGCTTGAAATAGGTGAGGGCACCGACAAGCGTCAGGCCGCCGAGCGCAACCACGATACCGGTTACGACAACAATGGGTTCGTGGAGCGGGATGGCCCCAAGGGTGAGCCGTCCGAAGATGAACTTCAAAAGGTCCGGATCTGAAAACATAACTGCCTCTGTCCTGGTTATTACAGTGTTGGCTGGAAGGCCTAGTTCTTATTGTTATTGAGCTGCGCCGGAGCAGGACCATTCTGGTCCACCTGAGGCGTTACTTCGCCATCCCCCGTTTGGGGATCAGTCTTGCTATCCTGGGTGCCATGACCCTCGTGGCCGCCGGAGCCGTTCATATCCATGTTGTCCATGGAATGTCCCTGATGCTCCGATGTGCCATCGATCTTGTCTTGCGGTTCGCCAGCACCGGGCGTCAAAGCCTTCGGCTCCTGGCCCTGATCGGCTTCGCCACGGGCGGGGCGCTCGGTCGCCGGGTATGTTGCGCCCGGCGCGTCTTCGCCTCCCTGCGCATGGCGGTTATCATATTCCAGCTTCTTGATGTTTTCGGCGCTCTCCGTGCCGCCGCCGCCCATCATGTCGATGTGCATCATGTCCTTCATGCACATCTTGGAAGGATCGACACAGAGGTTGACGACGGCATCAAACAGATTTGGCTCTACGCTGCTGAAATAGCGCACAGGCTCTTTCTCGCTGGGCCTTTCCAGAACACGATATTCATCACGTCCGAGCGTCACGTCGCTCGCCTTGACCTTTGCCACCCACTGCTCGAAACCTTCGTTGCTCACGCCGTGGAACTTGAAGCGCATGTGGGAGAAGCCATCGCCGCTGTAGTTTGCGGAGAAACCGTCGAACACGCCTTCTTTGTTGATCACGGCATGCAGCTTGGTCTGCATTCCCGGCATCGCATAAATCTGGCCAGCGAGAGCTGGAACGTAGAACGAGTTCATGATGGAAGATGACGTTATTTTGAAGTTGATTGGCACATCAACCGGTGCAGCCATCTCGTTGATCGTCGCAATGCCATAATCGGGATACACGAACATCCACTTCCAATCGAGCGCAACAACCTCGACATTCAATGGTTTCACGTCATCGCTCACCGGGCGCTCGGCATCGATACGGTCCAGCGGCCGGTATGGATCAAGCTTGTGCGTTGCAATCCAGGTGATGCTGCCAAGCACAATAATAATCGCCAGCGGCGCAGACCAGATCACGACTTCTAGACGCGTCGAATGGTGCCAGTCGGCATCATACTTTGCTTTTTCATTGGTAGCGCGATACCGCCAGGCGAAAAACAGGATGAGAAGAAACACTGGCAGCACGATAACGAGCATCAGCAGCGTGGACACGACGATCAGGTCCCGTTGCTGCACAGCGATATCGCCGGAAGGCTGCATCACAACCCAGTTACAGCCCGCGAGAACGGACAGGAGGGGGAGCAGAATCAGGGCAGTCAATTTTGATGGCATACGCACTTTGAGCACTCGATTTGTTGCGAGACACCTGCAACTAATAGATAATTATCAAATGTGGAATGAGGTTTTTCGCCGCACCGCAAAATTATCCCGGTCTAATACCGTGACAGTGCAGATA
This sequence comes from Rhizobium sp. CFBP 8762, assembly GCF_014841565.1. Lineage (GTDB taxonomy): Bacteria > Pseudomonadota > Alphaproteobacteria > Rhizobiales > Rhizobiaceae > CFBP-8762. Next base: position 224,796 of record NZ_JACYUD010000002.1, on the reverse strand, counting down.
TGACTCTTGAATCACGCGCGTCTGGCATCGCCTTGATACCGATGTTTTACGATGAAAATTTTAAGTACCGGTTTTGTTTACAAAATGAGTTGCGTACCTCAGCGTTCGCCGCTAGCTTGATCGCTGGAGGACTAAGCCAGCATGCTTGCCGCGCTGGTTACAGGGTATTGACGGCCAGCGTCCGCTGGCAGGATGGGACCGGAGGACAGCATGAAGACCATCAAGGGACCAGGTATCTTTCTCGCACAGTTCGCGGGCGATGCCGAACCATTCAATTCGTTCGATTCCATCTGCGCCTGGGCAGCGTCTCTCGGCTATAAAGGCGTTCAGATTCCGACATGGGATTTACGCCTGTTTGATCTGACGAAAGCATCCGAAAGCCGCGATTATTGCGATGAAATTGCCGGAACAGCAAAGGCCCACGGGCTGGAGATCACCGAGCTTTCCACGCATTTGCAAGGGCAGCTCGTTGCCGTTCATCCGGCCTATGACGCGGCATTTGATGGATTTGCGGCACCGGAGGTGAGAGGCAACCCGGCTGCGCGACAGGAATGGGCAGTCGATCAGGTCAAGCGCGCGCTGCGCGCCTCACGCCATCTTGGGCTTCATGCCCATGCGACATTTTCCGGCGCTCTGGCATGGCCCTACGTCTACCCGTGGCCGCAGCGCCCAGCCGGCCTCGTCGAGGCCGCCTTCGATGAGCTTGCCAAGCGCTGGCACCCGCTGTTGAATGAAGCGGAAGAGAACGGCGTCGATATCTGCTATGAAATTCACCCGGGTGAAGATCTGCATGACGGCATTTCCTACGAGATGTTTCTGCAGCGTGTCGGCAATCACAAGCGGGCCAACCTGCTGTATGATCCGTCCCATTTCGTGCTGCAACAGCTCGATTATCTTGATTACATCGATATTTACCATGAGCGGATTAAAGCGTTTCACGTCAAGGATGCGGAGTTCAATCCCACGGGCCGGCAGGGCGTTTACGGTGGGTTCCAGAACTGGGTGGATCGTGCGGGGCGCTTCCGTTCGCTGGGTGATGGGCAGGTGGATTTCAGCGCAATCTTCTCGAAGTTGACGGCCTATGATTACGATAGTTGGGCTGTGCTGGAATGGGAATGCGCATTGAAGCATCCGGAAGACGGTGCGCGAGAAGGTGCGGCCTTCATCGACGCGCATATCATTCGTGTGACGGAACACGCGTTTGACGATTTCGCCGGTGCTGGCACCGATGACGCGGCCAACCGAAAGATGCTTGGTCTATCCTGAGCATCTGCGGCTGCATAACCCCAGCTCCATGACTCTATTGTGATCAGGAAGATAGCATGACGATTGAAGGCAGCAAGCAGACGACAGCATCCGGCAAAATACGCCTTGGCATGGTTGGCGGCGGACAAGGGGCCTTTATCGGCGCCGTCCACCGTATAGCAGCGCGTCTGGATGATCAGTACGATCTGGTCGCGGGCGCTTTATCGTCAGACCCTGAACGCGCCATGGCATCTGCCGCTGATCTTGGTATCGCGGCGGATCGCAGCTACGCCTCGTTTGAGGAGATGGCAAAGGCCGAAGCCGCGCGACCGGATGGTATTGAGGCGGTGTCGATTGTAACGCCCAACCACATGCACGCACCTGCTGCAAAAGCGTTTTTGAACGCGGGCATTCATGTCATCTGCGATAAGCCGATCACGACGACGGTGGAGGAAGCCCGCGAACTGGTGTCTCTCGCAGAGCAATCCGGAAAGATTTTCGCCCTCACACACAACTATACCGGCTATCCCATGATCCGGCAGGCCAAGGCCATGGTCGATCAGGGCGAGTTGGGCGACATTCGTGTGGTACAGGTGGAGTACCCGCAGGACTGGCTGGCAACCAGGGCGGAAGCCTCCGGTAGCAAGCAGGCGGAGTGGCGCACAGACCCCAAACGCTCTGGCGCGGGCGGGTGCATCGGAGATATCGGCACCCATGCCTATAATCTGGCGAGTTTTGTCACGGGGCTGGAACTGGACCAGCTTCTGGCGGACCTCACGACGTTTGTTGAAGGGCGGCTGCTGGATGACGACGTACAGATCCTGTTGCGGTTCAAGGGCGGAGCCAAAGGCCATCTCTGGGCGAGTCAGGTGGCCGTGGGCAATGAAAACCAGTTGAAGCTTCGCGTTTTTGGCACCAAGGCCGGGCTGGAATGGGTGCAGGCGGACCCGAATTACCTGTGGTTCACGCGCTTTGGCGAGCCCAAGCAGCTTTTGACCCGTGGCGGCGCGGGGGCGTGGGACGAGGCGAGCCGCATGAGCCGCATTCCCGGCGGTCATCCTGAAGGGTATCTGGAAGGATTTGCCAATATCTACAGCGAGATTGCGGCTGCTATCCGCGCTGCACGCACGGGCGGCAAGGCAGCGGCGGATGTTACCTTCCCATCCGTCTATGATGGTTTGAAAGGCATGCAATTCATTGAGGCCGCTGTTGCATCCTCGCAAAATGGCAATGTCTGGACAAAGCTGCCATGAGCGACATGCTCGTTCCCCTGCTGGAGGCACGCCAGATCAGCCGTAGTTTCGGGCCGGTGGAGGTGTTGAAGGGCATTGATCTGTCGCTACGATCAGGTGAAGTCCACGCCATTATCGGCGAGAATGGTGCGGGCAAATCCACCTTCATGAAAATTCTGTCCGGGCACCTGTCGCCGACGAGCGGCTCTTTGGCCATGGGCGGCGCGGAGGTTACCTTCCGCGGCCCAGTCGATGCGGAGAGCCGGGGCATCGTGCTGGTCCATCAGGAAATTCTGCTGGCACCGGATTTGACGGTGGCGCAAAATATTTTTTTGGGCCGTGAAGTCCGGAACGGCCTGACGCTGGATGATCGGTTCATGTCGGCGAAGGCGCATGAGGCCGTGCTTGGGCTTGGCGCGGATATTGATCCCAACACTGTCGTCAACCGCCTGTCGATTGCCCAGCGCCAGCTTGTGCAGATAGCACGGGCTCTGGCCGTGCCACACAGCGTGGTGATCTTCGACGAGCCGACGGCATCGCTGACGACCACGGAAACGGATGCGTTGCTCAAAGTTATTGCAGGCATTCGCGACAAGGGTGCGGCTGTTCTCTACATTTCCCACCGCCTTCCGGAGGTCAAAACCATTGCCGACCGGGTGACGGTGTTGCGGGACGGCCGACGGGTTGGCACCTATGACGCCAGCGAACTGGATGCGGGGGACATGGCCCGCCTGATGGTGGGGCGTGATGTCAACAAGCTTTATCCCGACCGTGCGCAGACCGCAGAGCAGGATATCGTTCTGGACGTCAAGAATGCCTCGGTCCCCGGCTATGTGCGCGACGCTTCTTTTGCCTTACGGCGCGCGGAGATCCTCGGGTTTGGCGGACTGGTGGGCGCAGGGCGCACGGAGCTGATGGAAGGTGTGCTGGGCCTGCGTAGCGCGAGCGCGTCCGTAACGTTGCATGGCCGGCCCGTTCATTTCCGCAGCGTGAAGGACAGCATGGCTGCGGGCATTGTGTATCTGAGTGAGGACCGGAAGGGCAAAGGCCTGCTTCTCGGCCAGAACCTTACCATCAACCTGACACTTGCCGGTCTTAACCGTTTTGTGCGTGGGTTTCTCATCGATAAGTCCCACGAAAAGCAGGCGCTGGACCAGGCTTTTACCGATTTCGATATTCGCACGGGCAATCGTGAGATGAATGCCGGACAGTTATCCGGCGGAAACCAGCAGAAATTGCTGCTGGCAAAGATGATGCTTTTACAGCCCGATATTGTCGTCATCGACGAGCCAACGCGTGGCATTGATATCGGCACCAAGGAGCAGATTTATCGTTTTATTGCAGAACTTGCGCACTCGGGAAAATCGGTCATTGTCATATCATCGGAGATGCCGGAACTGATTGGCATATGCGACCGCATCATCGTCATGCGCAACGGTGAGATTGCCGGGGAGGTTGCGGGCGAGCGAATGAATGAAGACGACATCGTTATGCTGGCAACGGGAGCAAACCAGCTGACACAATTGAGCGCGTAGAGCATTTCCAGTGAAAACTGAAAGGTTTTCACGTCTGGACAATGCGACAAACAAGGTGTTCTGAACCGTTTTGGTCGAGGGACGGTGTGGGTGCACGCCACTGCCTATCACATTTGGGAGGCCGCAATGATTGCGGGCAAAACATGAGTACCAATACGACCGCGGCACCGCGCCGGGCTTTCGCCAATATAGACCTGCGTGCCGTTGCGCCGTTTTTTGCCTTGGCCGTGCTGTTTCTTTTGGGAGCGCTGGTCAACACCAACTTCCTCGGTATCGATAATCTTTTGAACGTGCTGACGCGCAGTGCCTTCATCGCCATCATCGCAATTGGCGCGACCTTCGTCATTTCCGCCGGTGGGCTGGACCTGTCGGTGGGCTCCATGGCGGCGTTTGTGGCGGGGACAATGATCCTGTTTATGAACACGGGCACTGTGACGGGAGATTATGCGCTGCTGGGTGTCGCGATGCTGATAGCACTTGGTATCGGTGGCCTGTGCGGGCTGGCAAACGGACTGATGACCACGCTTGGGCGGATCGAGCCTTTTATCGTAACGCTTGGCACCATGGGCATCTTTCGGGCGCTGACGATTTATTTGGCCGAGGGCGGATCGATCCCGATGAAGTCGCAGGCGCTACGCGCGGCCTATCGACCGGTGTATTTCGGCAGCGTGGCAGGGGTTCCAATTCCTGTTATCGTTATCCTGGTGGTCGCGGCCATTGGTGCGTTTATTCTCTACCGTACGCGGTTTGGCCGGCACGTTATGGCCGTGGGTTCGAACGAGGATGTCGCACGCTATTCCGGCGTTTCGGTCAATCGTGTGCGGACCATGACCTATGTCATTCAGGGCATCTGTGTCGCCATCGCCGTGCTGGTTTACGTGCCACGGTTGGGTGCAGCTACACCCACCACCGGCCTGCTTTGGGAGTTGCAGGCTATCACGGCTGTCGTCATTGGTGGCACCGCGCTGCGCGGTGGTGTCGGGCGCATCTGGGGCACCGTCTGTGGTGCGCTGATCCTGGAACTGGTCGGCAACATCATGGTGCTGTCCGATCTTGTCAGCGAATATCTGATCGGCGCGGTACAGGGTGCCATCATCATCATTGCCATGCTTATCCAGCGCTCGCTTGCGCGCAGGTAAGACGGCGGATCGGTGCGGCCATGGGGCCAGTCGCACTGAACCAATGGCCCCAAACGGGAGAGAGAAGATGCGGAAACTTGTAATAGGACTGGCAGCGGCGGCAATGGCCTCTGCTTTTGGTATGGCGCATGCGCAGGATAAATCGGTAACGATGGCCGTTTCTATTCCTGCCGCTGACCATGGCTGGACTGGCGGTGTGGTGTACCACGCCGAACAGGCAAAGACCAAATTGGAGGCGCGGTATCCGGGCCTGAAAATTATTCTGAAAACATCGCCGGACGGTGCTTCTCAGGCGAATGCGCTGGAAGACCTGACAACGCAGGGCATCAACGCGCTGGTAACATTGCCGCACAATTCCGACGAACTGACCGACCCGATCCGGCAGGTAAAGGACAAGGGCGTCTTTGTCACGGTGGTGGACCGTGCGCTGTCCGATCCGAAAATTCAGGACCTCTACGTGGCCGGAAACAATTTCGAGCTGGGTCGCGTAGCAGGGCAGTACATTAAGGACACATTGAAATCCGGTGATGTCGTCGTCATCCGTGGTCTTCCGATCGTGATTGATGAAGAGCGTCAAAAGGGTTTTGACGAGGGTATCAAAGGCAGCGAGATCAAAGTTCTGGATCGTCAGTTCGGCAACTGGTCTCGTGATGATGCGTTCAAGGTCATGCAGGACTACTTGTCCAAGCACCAGAAGATCGATGCCGTCTGGTGTCAGGATGACGATATGGCCGTTGGTGTTCTGGAAGCCATTCAGCAGGCCAAGCGCACCGATATTAAATTCGTGGTCGGCGGTGCTGGCATGAAGGACATGATCAAGAAGGTTGCCGATGGCGATGCGATGATCCCGGTTGACGTGCTGTATCCACCGTCGATGATTGCAACCGCGATGGAACTGACAGCCGCGAATTTCTACGACCAACTGCCGGTTCGTGGAAGCTTTACGCTGGATGCAACCTTGGTGACAAAGGACAACGCGTCTGAATACTACTTCCCGGATTCACCATTCTAAGCAGCTGGCGCTTGTTGTGTGAACAAACGCTCTGAAACGGAAACCGCGTCGAACCGTTCGACGCGGTTTCGTCCGCGAGATTTGGCCCGATAGAGCGCTTCGTCCGCCGCTTTGATGGCACTGCCGATGTCAAGCACACCGGTCTCCACTGCAGCGACACCAAGGCTGGCCGTGACACGAACGGTTCCGTATTCGGTTTCGAACGACGCTTGTTCAATCAAGCTTCGCACTTTCTCGGCAACGTTGACCGCATCGTGGCTGCGGGTCCCGGGCATCAGGATCGCGACCTCCTCTCCGCCATATCGTGCCACGATATCGCTTTGCCGCACACCGCCGGAAATCAGGCCTGCAACGGCAACCAGAACCTTGTCGCCGGCATCATGACCGAAGGTGTCGTTCACATGCTTGAAGTGATCGATATCCAGCATGATGACGGAGCACGCGCTCGTGCGGGGCAAATGGTGAAGACATTGGCTGGCCGCGGTCTCAAACCCGCGTCGGTTGCGAAGATTGGTCAATGGATCAACCGTTGCTTCCTGTTGCAGGACCTGAAAGACGCGCAGCCGCGCCATTTCGCGGCGAAAGAAATCGCCGAGCACGAGCACCCCGATCATGTTGGCCATAATCACCGGTGAAATATAGCCGCGCAGCGCCGCAGTATTGAGTATGTGGTTGGCAAAGATGACGATCATGACACAGGCCCCGACACTTGCGGCCAAAGCGAACGACCGCTGCAGTTCGCCCGGAAGATAACGCTTTGGAATACGTGATACCAGATAGCCGACCGAAACGACGGACACCATGCCGATGAGGCCGGGCATCAGGCCTACGCCGCCCATGTAAATACGGAATGCCGCCATGATCAGGGCAGCGACGACAGCGCCCCAAATGCCGCTGTACATGGGAGCCAGCGCCAAAAGCACATTTCGACCATCGTAAAACACACCGGACGACAACTCCAGCGGGTCATTCATCGTCAGCATTCCGCCGAGGCCGAACAGCCCGCCCACAGCAAGATTGCGGAACCAGGTGCCGTGAACCAACCGAAGAAGCCAGGAATAGCCGTAGACCATCAATGCCGCCAGTCCCAGGACCCGTATGAACGCGGTTAGGAGGTCGGCAATACCCATAAGATCAGTCCTACATAACGGGTTCTGGACGCAATTGGCATCGATTGAAATAGGCTGAATACAATCAAAAATTGAATAGTATTTTATCTTTATACCCTGTGTTAGCCTTGCCTGACCAGTATTGTCAAGTTCATAGCGGGGTTCCATTCAGCGGGGTTTTTGTCGCCAAATGTCAATTTCGTAGTAAGCTGCTGGCATGATTCATCCTGTCAACGAACCGGTGAAAAAATGACACAATCTTTCAACGCCATGGTCATCACAGATACAGACAAAGGCCAGCAAGCCGAATTGCGGACGATGACACTGGATCAGCTCGATGACCTCGACGTCCTTGTTGAGGTCGCATTCTCGACCATCAATTATAAGGATGGAATGGCGCTGACGGGCCGCAATCGTATCGCCCGCCGCTCACCTCTGATCGGTGGCATCGATCTGGCAGGAACGGTTATCGAGTCTCGCAACCCAGAGTGGAAATCAGGAGATCGGGTCACCGTCAACGGCTGGGGTCTGTCCGAGCGGTTTCACGGCGGTTACACGCAAAAGCAACGCGTGAAAGCGGAGTGGCTGGTGCGCATACCCGACGTTTTCTCGTTGCAGGATGCGGCAGCAATTGGCACGGCCGGATATACAGCGGCTCTGTGTGTCGATGCTTTGGTGAAATGGGGTGCGTTGGCACCTCAATCGGAGGTGCTGGTAACGGGAGCCGCCGGGGGCGTGGGTTCTGTGGCCGTCAGTCTGCTGGCTGCGCTCGGCATGAAGGTCACAGCATCCACCGGCAGGCCGCAAACCCATGCGTATCTCCGGTCGCTCGGTGCGACGGCCTTTGTCGATCGCGCCGAACTGGATGCCGCTGGCGCGCCTGCGCAAACGGAGCGCTGGGCAGGTGTGGTGGATTCCGTCGGTTCGACCACGCTTGTCAATGCGCTTGCGCAGACGGCCCGGGGCGGGGCTGTCAGCGCCTGCGGTCTGGCCGGTGGCGCTGACCTGAACGGAACCGTCATACCCTTTATTCTGCGCGGGGTGGCCTTGCTCGGGATCGACTCGGTTCTGGCCCCCATGGAGAAACGCCTGTCCGCATGGTCGCGCCTTGCTGCGGATCTGGCCCCTGCCAAACTTGCTTTGATGACGCGCGTGGAGCCTATGTCCCGCTTGCCGGAACTGGCAGAGGATATTCTGGCAGGACGGATTCAGGGGCGGGTCGTGATCGACGTCAACGCCTGAGAACGATCAGATATGATGGTAGCTGCGGTCGAAATAGACCAGAGCCTTGCCTTCATCCCGCACGCGAATGCCATCCACTTCGCAGATCATGACATCATGCGTTCCTGCCTGGGTAACGGTCGTGATGCGGCAGTCGAACGAAATGAGGGCGTCGGTCAGTACGGGTGATCCAGTTTCGAGCGTCGACCAGTCCGCCGCTTCGAACCGTTCCGCCTGCGGTGTTTTTCCACCGAACAGACGTGACAACTCTTCATGGCCGCTTTCCAGCACGTTGACGCACAGAACCTGATTGGCGCTGACGGTTGGGTACACCGAGGCACTGCGATTGAGGCATACCAGCAGCGATGGTGGACTATCGGTTACGCTGCACACGGCTGACGCCGTAAAGCCTGCCCGACCAGCCCCTCCATCGGTGGTCACAATGTTCACCGCAGCACCCAGACGCGCCATGGCATTGCGAAACTCCAGTCTACGGGCTTCGTCATCAATTTCGCGAACCGGCAGAGGCGTCTGCATATTCATATCTGTCTCCTTGGACGGTTCAGGCCAGCACGCAGGCTTCATCAAACGGCAGACGGGGCAGGCGAGCAAACACCTTCGACGTATTGCCGTGACCAAGATTGATCAACATGGTGGACGCCCAATGGGTGCCCTCGAAGAAGGCGTCGTCCACTTTCGCCTTGTCGAATCCTGACATGGGGCCGGTATCAAGACCAAGCGCACGGGCTGCCATGATCAGATAGCCCGCTTGAAGGGTCGCATTGCGGAACGCGGTTTCTTCCGCCACTGCCGGGCTGGACGTAAACCACGAACGGGCATCCGCATGGGGAAACAGGTCCGGAAGCTTGTTATAGAACTCCCGATCCATGGCGACGATGACCGTGACCGGCGCACTCAGCGTCTTGTCCAGATTGCCGGAGGACAGAGCCGGTTTCAGCTTTTCGCGCCCCTCCGCCGTGCGCACAAATACGAAACGGGCAGGCGAGCAGTTGGCCGAGGTCGGCCCCATTTTCGTAAGCTCGTACAACTGGTGTAGCTGCTCATCGCTTACCGGCGCATCAGTCCAGCCATTGTGGGAGCGGGCTTCGGTAAACAGGGCCGCCAGTGTCAGGTCGTCAAGTTTATGCGTCATTTTAGGAGTCTCTATTGAATGCCAGAGGCTTTTACAGGAATGCGGCAAGCGCGTCATTGAAAGAATTGGGACTGGTAACATTAACTGCGTGGCCACCGAAATCCTGCATCCAGAGTTGCGAATTCGGGATGCCATCATGCAGCCGGTGTGAACGCGTATAAGGGACCAGCAGATCATCCCGGGTTGCCATGATCAGAGTTTTTGCTTTGATATCGGCCAGTTGCTTGTCGATATCAAACGTTCGCAGAGCGGCGATGCGGGCGAGAATGTTCTGTTTGCCTTGAAAGGTCTGCACGCCATGCACATCGTCGGCGTTCATTCGCGCCTGATTGTCAGACATCCACACGGCGGGATAGAGAAACAGAGGTTGCGCTTTGATAAACGCCTCCACCCCCGAGTTCTCAAGAAGCGCAATGCGGGCATCGAAGCAGCGACCGGAATGCGGGTCTACCTTGCTCCAGCCGTTGACGACAACGAGCTTGTCAATCCTCTCAGCATAATCCAGCGCCAGTTGGAGCCCGATCAACCCGCCCAGCGCATGGCCTACCATGTGGAAGCGTGTCAGGTTCAGTGCATCGGCAATGTCGAGCACATCCTGCACCATTGCGGTGATACCACCCGCTGGCGGAACCGTTCCACCCGTGCGCCCGGTTCCGCGATGATCGTAGGTCACGACGCGAAAGCGCGCGCACAGCATGTCCATTTGCGGTGCCCAGTAGGCGGCAGAACCGCCGAGGCCGGAGGACAGCAGCACGGTTTCACTGCTGCCATCCTGTCCGTGAACATCGTAGATCATGGGCTGCCTTATACCTTGCCGATATGGGCGATAGTCGCAATTTCCACCAGTGCATCCGGCTTGACCAGCCCGCACTGAATGCAGAAGCGGGCGGGCTTGTCGCCTGGAAAATACTCCGCATAAACCGTATTCAGCGCGGCATAGTCAGCCCAATCCGTGATGAAGATGGAGTTGAAGGTTACATCCTCCATCGTGCCTCCAGCGGTTTCGATGACGGACTTGATGGTTTCCAGCACATGGCGGGTCTGGGCCGCGGCATCGCCAACATGGACGACATTGTTGTCCTTATCGAAGGGCAGCGTTCCCGCCACATAAACGACGCCATCGGCAAGCGTGCCGGGGGAGAATGGTGCGATGGGCTTGGACGTACCGGCGGGGACGACAATCGATTTTGGCATGTTATTCACCCTTCACATCCGTTGGAGCGGCCTGTCCGATGGCGCCGCAAAAATCATTGACCGTGGACACCCAGCCGAAAAATTTCTCGATATTGTACATGGACGCCTGCTGGATAAAGTCCGGGCCCAGATGGTGGGTCGCGTCTTCCAGCACCACGCCGAAATATTCCAGATGAAAGGCATCGCGCAGCGATGACTCCACGCACACATTGGTGGCGATGCCGACAAACACGATGTTGCGAATGCCGCGCGCGCGGAGAAGGCTATCCATATTCGTATTGAAAAACCCGCTATAGCGCGTCTTTGGCACGAGAATGTCACCGGGTTGCGGCTGCAATTCATCGACGATGGCGTAGTCCCATGTCCCCTTTGCCAGCAGGGTGCCTTTCAAATCCGGGCGGGCGCGCATCGTTTTCAGCGCGTTGGATTTGTGCCAGTTGGGCGAACCGGGACCACCCGCTTCAATATAGTCTTTATCCCAGCCATTCTGAAAATAGAGCACGGGCAGACCGGCGGCGCGGGCCGCGTCCAGCGTTGTCTTGATGTTTGCAATGGTGCTTTTCGCCCCGGATATATCGAACCCGGCCAGATCGACATAGCCGCCCTCCGTCGAGTAGGCGTTCTGCATATCCACCACCACAACGGCGGTCTCGCTGGGTTTCAGGCTGATCGGTTCCGGCCGGGCGGGAAGGGTTACGCTCTGCCGGGTTTGCGGTGCGGGTGTGTAGCCTGCGGTCGTCACGATGTTCATTCTGCGGCCTCCGCAAAGGTTTTGATGTGTTGGCGGCACGACATCAAAGGCTGGATGCGTGTGCCGAAATCTTCGACGCCTTTAAGGAAGTCATCAAAGGTGAGCAGCACGCCGCCGGTACCCGGTACAGTTGGCACCTCATCCAGAAGTTTTGCGACCGTCTCGAATGACCCGACCAGCGTGCCCATGTTGATGTTGACGGCGGAAACCGGGTCGGCCATTTGGCGCACATTGGTATCAGAGCCGGATTTGGTATCGGCCGCACTCTGCAACCCAAGCCAAGAGATGGCTTGCTGATCGGCCCCTTCCTTGTACTTTTCCCACTTTGCGCGGGCAGCGTCGTCTGTCTCGTCGGCTATGATCATAAACAACACAAAGGAGGAAACATCGCGACCGGTCTTGGCGGTGGCTACTTTCAGCCGTTCGGCTGCAGGGGCAAAGGCTGTGGGCGTGTTGACACCAACGCCGAAGCAGAAATTGTAATCAGCGTAGGTGGCCGAAAAATCCATGCCCGCATTGCTGGACCCGGCGCAAATGATTTTCATCTCCGCCTGCGGGCGAGGGCTGAGGCGGCAATCATCCATCTGGAAGAATTCACCTTTCAAATCGCTGCTGCCGGTTTCCCAGAGATCGCGAAGCACGGTGGCGTATTCACCCAGATAATCATAGCGGCGGGAGAAGTACTCATCACCTGGCCACAGTCCCATTTGCGAATATTCCGGACGCTGCCAACCCGTCACGAGGTTGAGCCCGAAACGGCCATCGGAAATGGAATCGATGGTGGAAGCCATGCGGGCAACGATGGCCGGGGGCATGACTAAGGTTGCCGCCGTGGCAAACAGCTTGATCCTGGTGGTCACGGCGGCAAGCCCTGCCATGAGTGTGAAGGACTCCAGGTTATGGTCCCAGAACTCGGTCCTGCCGCCAAAGCCGCGCAGCTTGATCATTGAGAGTACGAAATCCAGACCGTATTTTTCCGCCTTGAGCGTTATCTCCTTGTTCAGCGCAAATGTCGGTTTGTACTGCGGCGCATTTTCCGAGATGAGCCAGCCATTGTTTCCAATTGGTATGAAGACGCCAATTTCCATGAGGTGAAATCCTGACTACGGTGAAGTTTATGGGATTTCCGTTGCAGCTTCCGTGCCAACTCAATCGATCCTAGTAAAATCAATGGCTTATTAGAAATTTATCGGTCAGTAAAAGTTTTATCAGTTGATAAATAATTTGAAAATGTGCAACTGCGCATTTTTTCGGCAGTGGTCGCATCGGACATTTGTCATGAAAAAAGCGCTTGACCCTCTAGTAGCTAGAGGTCCTAGAACGGACGATATGAGCGAAAGGGCCTGATATGAGCGATTCCTCGACCGTTAAAACAAAGTATCGTGTGGGGGGCATGGACTGCGCGTCCTGCGCCACCAAAATTGAAAATGCCGTGTCTCGTGTTGCCGGGGTGTCGGATGTCCACGTTTCTGTGACTGCCGGTACGCTGACGGTGTCGCACGACGATGGCCTTGCGGCCGGTAGCGTGGAAAAGCAGGTGCAGTCGCTTGGTTACAAGGTGGCAAAAGCGGCGGTGGACATGCCGGAAAAGCATGTGCATTCGCCTGCTTGCAGCGGCCATGACCATCGTGACCACGACCACGACCATGATCATCATGATCACGCCGGGCATTCTCACGGCAACCCGGTCAAGGTGAAGCCCGCGTCGGACGGGCACGCGCATGATCATTTCGATCTTGGCGATGGTCCGTGGTGGAAAACCCAGAAAGCCAAACTGACGATTGGCTGCGGGCTTGCACTAGCGGTTGCCTACATCATCGGCCACTTCATGCGTGACCTCGGCCCCTATGTTTTCGTGGCGGCTATGGCGGTAGGTCTGGTGCCGATTGCGCGCCGTGCCTTTATGGCGGCGCGCACCGGAACACCGTTTTCCATTGAAACGCTGATGACAATTGCCGCAGTCGGTGCCGTGTTTATCGGCGCGACGGAAGAAGCGGCGATGGTCATCTTCCTCTTTCTGGTTGGGGAACTGCTGGAAGGTGTTGCCGCCTCGCGGGCGCGCGCCAGCATCAAGGGGCTAACGGACCTCGTTCCGAAAACCGCTTTTCTGGATATCGACGGGCAGACGAAAGAAGTGCCAGCCGATAGCGTTTCTGTCGGTGCGGTGTTGATGGTTCGCCCGGGTGACCGCATCCCCGCCGATGGTGATATTATCGACGGCAGCAGTTCCATTGACGAGGCCCCGGTGACCGGTGAAAGCACGCCAAAGCGCAAGACGGTTGGCGATGCGGTGTTTGCAGGCACAATCAACAGTGATGGTGTTTTGCGGGTCAAGGTAACTGCGGCAGCGGCCGATAACACCATTGCCCGTGTTGTGAAGCTGGTTGAAGAAGCGCAGGAAAGCAAGGCTCCGACGGAGCGGTTCATCGACCGGTTCTCCCAAATTTATACGCCTGCCGTGCTTGTGCTGGGTGCGTTGGTTGCCATTGTGCCGCCGCTGTTTTTCGGTCAGGCATGGGGTGAGTGGGTCTACAAGGGTCTTGCCGTGCTGCTGATCGGTTGCCCTTGTGCGCTGGTAATTTCCACACCTGCGGCCATTGCCGCTGGCCTGTCGGCGGGCGCCCGCCGTGGCCTGCTGCTGAAAGGCGGCGCGGTGCTGGAGGGCTTACGCAAGATCAACACCGTTGCCTTGGACAAGACCGGCACGTTGACAGAGGGCAAGCCCAAGGTCACGGACGTCGTAGGCCTCTCCAAATCGCCAGCCGACGTGCTGGCACTGTCAGCAGCGCTGGAAAACGGCTCCAGCCATCCGCTCGCACTGGCCATTCTGGCCCGCGCCAAGGACGACGGCGTCGTTGTGGCGGCGGCAACGGACGCGAAGGCCGTTGCGGGCAAGGGTGTGATTGGCGTCTTGAACGGGGAAACGCTCTATCTCGCGTCCCCACAGGCGGCGGCGGAAAAGGCAGCGCTTGCAACAGAGGTAACCGCTCGTATTCAGGCTTTCAACGATGAAGGAAAGACCGTTTCGGTGCTGTTGGTGGGCGATCAGGTGGCGGGGTTTCTGGCCATTCGCGACGAGCCGCGTGAGGATGCAGCAGCGGGTTTGAGCCGCCTGAAGGCTGCCGGCATTCAGACCGTTATGCTCACGGGCGACAATGCCCGCACCGCTGCGGCCATTGGCAAGACGCTCGGCATTGACGTGCGGGCCGAGCTGTTGCCGGAGGACAAACAGCGCATTGTTCGCGAACTTCAGGGCAAGGGCCGGGTGGTTGCCAAGGTCGGTGATGGTATCAACGATGCTCCAGCTCTCGCCGCTGCCGATATCGGCATCGCCATGGGTGGCGGCACCGATGTGGCGCTGGAAACTGCGGATGCTGCGGTTCTGCATGGTCGCGTGGTCGATATTGCCAATATGATCAGCCTGTCGCGTCAGGTCATGAGCAATATCACGCAAAACATCACCATCGCGCTGGGTTTGAAGGCGGTGTTTCTGGTCACGACCATCATCGGCGTCACCGGCCTCTGGCCTGCTATTTTGGCCGATACGGGCGCAACTGTTCTGGTGACGCTCAATGCGCTGCGATTGCTGAATGTGCGCTTCGACAAAGCGTAAAGCATGTCTCTCAAAAGTGTGCAGCGATTTTGAGATCAAGACATGCTTGAAGGGGAAGGGCGGGGTCAGCCCCGCCCTCTACGCTTGAAAAACGGTGTCGCCCGCAATCCAGGTGGACACCAGATCGAGCGCTGGCGTGAGCACGACAAAGTCTGCGTCCATGCCCGCAGTCAACGCACCCTTGGTTTGCAGCCCGATGGCTGCGGCGGGGTTGACCGTCGCAAGCTGGACAGCATCTCCCAGATCCAGCCCCAGAACATCATGCACGAAACGGATAGATGAGAGCATGTCGATATCGGAGCCTGCAAAGGTGCCATCCGCCAGCCGCAAGCAGCCGCCTTCACGGAAGATTTCGCGGCCATTCAGGAAGAAGCTCTGTTGATCCGACCCAATGGTGGACATGGCGTCGGTGACCAGAAACATTTTGCCCGGTCCTTGCTTGGCGCGTAGCGCGATGCTCATGGCTGCAGGATCAACGTGAAAGCCATCGGCAATCAAGCCAACGGACAGCTCCCCGAAGGACAGCGCCGCTCCAACAAGCCCTGGCTGGCGATGGCCAAGCTGGCTCATGGCATTGAACAGATGCGTGACCATGCTGGCCCCGGCGGTGACATAGGTCTTGGCTGTTTCGAATGTACAATCCGTATGGCCGAGACTGACCGTAATGCCAGCGTTCGAGAGCGCTGAGACCTGCGCCTCGCTGACATTTTCGGGTGCAATGGTCGTGATCATCGCCGGAAATGTTTCGCCACAGTCAACGATCATGGCGAGGTCTTCATCCTCCATAGGACGAAT
Organism: Rhizobium sp. CFBP 8762; assembly: GCF_014841565.1. Lineage (GTDB taxonomy): Bacteria > Pseudomonadota > Alphaproteobacteria > Rhizobiales > Rhizobiaceae > CFBP-8762. Next base: position 208,797 of record NZ_JACYUD010000002.1, on the reverse strand, counting down.
ATAGGATGGCTCATGCGCACCCTTTCGCGCAACCGACAGATGCGGTCCCTCCAAATGGAGGCCGATAAAGCCCGGCACCTGCGCCGCCTTTGCCGCGTGTCCGGCGGCAATAGCGGCGCGGGTAACGTCCCGCGTATCCGTGATGAGCGTGGGCAGAAGCGCCGTTGTGCCAAAGCGGGCATGGGCCGCACAGATTTGCGCGATATGGTCAGCCGAGGGTTTGTCGTTGAGCAGCACGCCACCACCGCCATTGACCTGACAATCGATAAAGCCAGGCGCGATGATCTGCCCGCCCGCATCAATTCGCGCAGCGCTGGCCGGAACGTCGGCGAGGGGAACGATAGCGCTGACCTTGCCCGCGTCGATCATCAGCGCCTTGTCGTCGTGCCAACCGTGACCATCGAAAATGCGTGCGCCGATCAGGGCTTGAACGGTACTCATCGTGTTTCCGTCACTTTCTTGAGTGCGATCGGCTGATCGGGATTGAGACCCCGCAGGCGCGAAAACGATTCCACGAAGCGGTAGAATGGAACAACCAGTGCCAGCGCATCGGTCAGCGTATGGCCGGTGGCTATGAAGGGCAGAACGGTGGCAGACCTGGCCGTGTCGCTGGTGACAAATGCTGACGCACCTTTGCCTTTTAAATCATCGGCAACGGTCACAACACGTTGTTCGGCGGCGTCACGGGAGCTAAGCGCCAGCACCGGAAAATCCGGCCCCACCAAGGCAACCGGACCGTGAAGCACTTCGGCAGCGGAATACGCCTCGGCGTGGAGATCGGATGTTTCCTTGAATTTCAGCGCCACTTCATTGGCAATCGCCAGAGCAGGACCACGGCCTAGAACGTAGAGCGAGTCGGCGTCTTTCAAGCGGTCGGACAGCGGTTGCCAGTCGAGCTGAACAGCCTGTTCCAGATGACGGGGCAGTTCAGATACAGCAGCAAGCAGGGCCGTGTCGCCCGTCCAGTGCGCCAGCACCGCAAGCCCGGCGGCGATAGAACTGACAAAGGATTTTGTGGCCGCAACGGCAATTTCAGGACCCGCTTCAATGTTCAGCGCATGGGTACAGGCGCTGGCAAGGGGGGAGGGCAGCGTATTTGTCAGCGCGATCATCAGCGCGCCACCATCGGTTGCACCCTGCGCCATCGCAACAATATCCGGGCTTTTGCCGGATTGGGAAATCGCGATGCCCGCGCCCCCGTTCAGATGCAGCTTTGCGCCGTAAACAGAGGCCAGTGACGGCCCGAGGCTTGCCACCGGACGTCCGGTCGTCAGTTCTATAGCGTATTTTAGAAACAGGGCGGCGTGATCAGACGATCCGCGCGCAACGGTCACCAGAAAAGCCGGGTCGCGGTCACGAAGCGCGTCGCCCGCCTGCTTCAGCGCCGGGCCGGACTGATCGAGCAATCGGGCAACCGCATGGGGAATTTCCTGAATTTCTCGCAGCATATGGGTCTGCACATCGTGTGTCATAGGTCTTACTCGTTCTCGGGTCTGGGAAGGGTCAGTTCGACCACGAAGTCATAGGCATCGCCCCGGTAGAGCGAGCGGGTGAATTCCACCACCCGACCGGATGGCAGATAGGAAATTCGTTCGATGGATAGGCCCGCCGCACCAACGGCAACACCAAGAAGCGCTGCATCGGCATCGCGAATATTGGTGGCAGACAGGCGTTGCACCGCGCGCACGGGCCGGTTGTTAACCGCATCCAGCGCTGCGTAAAGCGAGGCGGTGACAGCCATGGGATCAGGCAGCAGTTCTGCCGAAAGGCTGGCGCGCTCAATGGCCAGTGGCATATCGTCCGCAATGCGCAGGCGGCCTAGGCGGGCAACGTCCGCGTCAGATGGCAAGCCCAGCATCATAATTTCATCCGGCGAGGCGCGGTGAATGCCGCGCTCTAGCCATTGTGACCGCGCTTTGAGACCGCGGCGATCCATATCCTCGGTAAACGAGGTCAAGCGCGAGAGCGATTGCTCGACCTTCGACACGGGCTTCACCACAAACGTGCCGGAGCCATGGCGGCGCACCAGCAGACCATCCTTCACCAGATCATCCACCGCTTTGCGCACGGTTACGCGGCTGATATTGGCAAAGTCGGCCAGATCACGCTCGGGCGGCAAAGCATCACCATGGTTCAGGCGGCCGGACTGGATGGCACCCTCCAGCGATTGGCGCAGGCGCAGATAAAGCGGGCCGCGGCCAGCTGCCTGAATGGTTTCCGGGGACAGGATGTCAGCCAGCGTTTCCGTCATGCCGCGCCTGTAAACCGTAAGCGGGCCAGTTCCACGGCGCCCGTCAGCGCATCGGCCTTGGGCTCAATGATACGCGCGCGATGCTGCTCTGCGAGCCATGGCGTGTAGAGCGATGACAGCCCGCCGAGCAAACACAGGCGATCGGCGCCCTCGGTGAATGTGCGATCCAGCGATTCGTCTATGGTGATAGCAGCCGCTTTCAATAGCGCGACGCCCACCGCATCACCCTGTTCAGCATATTCAAACACAAGCGGCGCAAAGCGGGCAAAATCATTGGGCCGCGCGGTGCGGGCAAATTCCACCGCTGCGCGCGGATCGCCATCGAAACGGGTGAGGATAGCGTCTGTCAGTGCGGAGGCTGTATGGACGGCATCATAGGCCAGCAGCATCTCCTGCAACACAGCGCGGCCCAGCCACGCACCACTGCCGAGATCGCCAATAACAAAACCCCAGCCACCAAAATAGCGCACAGTACCGCCGCGCCGCACGATGAAGATTGAGCCGGTTCCCAGAATCGCGACCGCACCATCCTCGTCGCCCAGCGCGCCTTGCAGGGCAATCAGTCCATCGGACTCAATGGCGCTTTGCGCAAAAGGCAGACGGTCCAGCACGTAGCGGGTTGCAGCACCGGCATTGCTGCCGGCCACGCCGAGCAGAACCTTGGCGCGGTGGATAGCATCACCATCCAGGCCCGCATCTTCCAGCGCCGCACGCGCGGCTGCTTCGATATGAATCAGAGCCGTATCGGGATCGGTCAGAATATTGGACGCGCCGCTTTTGCCGCGCCCGATAATGCCATCAGCGCCCGCAACGGCGGCGCGGCAGCTTGTGCCGCCTCCATCAATTCCAAGTATCAGGTCCACCATCAGCACCTCCAAGCACACAATACCAAAAAAATACCATTCGCCAAGCCTTTATCAATTCACGAATTTTAGGGCAATTGTCACCCTATTGAAATATATGTCATATTTCTGATTTTCTGGAAATCATCGGAAATTTAAAATATTATCTGGACAAGTGGTATTTTTTTGGCATTAATTTGTTGCAAGGAGATATGCCGGAATGATGAGCACGGAAGCACGCCATGACAGCGCAAAGGGGTTCGATCAATTGAACCCGGCAGCGCAGCTTCGTTTGCTTCTCGACGGTCAGGTCGAGGCGGCCAAAACGGTCGCTGGCGCATTGACTGACATTGGTGAGGCGGCTCGCCTTGCCCATGGGGCGCTGAAACGTGGCGGTCGCCTGATTTATATTGGCGCAGGCAGCTCCGGGCTGATGGCAATGGCCGATGCGCTGGAGCTTCCCGGAACCTACGGCATTCAGCGTGACCGAATTGTTATCCTTCTGGCAGGCGGGGCCGATAGTCTCGTAGACCTGGCGGGCGGGTATGAGGATGATACCGCGCTTGCAGATGCGGATGTGCAGCGCACCGCAATAAGGGCGGATGACTGCGTGATCTGCGTATCGGCCAGCGGCGGCACACCCTATGTGGTTCATGCGGCGCAGGCCGCAAACGCGCTGGGCGCGACGGTCATCAGCATGGCGAATGTCGCCGGTTCTAAATTGCACGAACCGGCAACAGTTCGCATTGTTCTGGCGACGCCGCCGGAGGTCATTTCCGGTTCCACCCGCATGGGGGCCGGCACAGCGCAGAAGATTGCCTTCAATATGTTTTCCACATTGCTGGGTGTGGAACTCGGTCACGTCATGGATGGCCATATGGTCAACCTGAAAGCGGACAATGAAAAACTGCGTGGACGCGCTGTCCGTATGGTCAGCGATATTTCGGGCATCGGGCCTGAGGACGCCGAAGGGCTTCTGCACCGCGCCAATGGCGCTGTCAAAATTGCCTTGCTTCTGGCTGCAGGCGCGCGGGATAGTGCGGACGCGCAACTCCGTCTTGATGGCTACGACAACAATCTGCGCGCCGCCTTGGACGCGCTGAGCATGAAACAGACGACGGGAACATGAAACGCGCAGAAAGCGCGTCAACGGGAGAAAAGACATGACTTCACGCGTATTAAGCGGATTGCTCTTGGCATCCACCATTCTGGGCTCCGCAGCACTGGCGCAGGCACAGGATAAAACCCTCACGATTGAAAGCTGGCGCAATGACGACCTGTCAATCTGGCAGGAAAAGCTGATACCGGCTTTCGAAGCAAAACATCCCGGTATCAAGGTCGTGTTTTCACCAACGGCACCGACCGAATATAACGCAGCACTCAATGCCAAGCTGGATGCAGGCTCCGCTGGTGATCTGATCACCTGCCGCCCATTCGATGCGTCACTGGAACTTTACAACAAGAAGCATCTCATCAACCTCACCGATCTGCCCGGCATGGAGAATTTCTCACCGGTTGCAAAGTCCGCATGGTCAACGGATGATGGCTCAGCCTCGTTCTGCGTTCCCATGGCGTCGGTTATCCATGGGTTCATCTACAACAAGGATGCGTTTGAAAAGCTTGGCATCAGCGTGCCGACGACGGAGGCGGAATTCTTTGCCGCGCTCGACAAGATCAAGGCAGACGGCACCTACATTCCGCTTGCCATGGGCACCAAGGACCTCTGGGAAGCTGCGACCATGGGCTACCAGAACATCGGCCCAACCTATTGGAAGGGTGAGGAAGGCCGTATTGCGCTCGTCAAGGGCGAGCAGAAGCTGACCGACGAGCCATGGGTTGAACCCTACCGCGTTCTGGCAAAATGGAAGGATTATCTGGGCGACGGTTTTGAGGCGCAGACCTATCCTGACAGCCAGAATCTGTTCACGCTGGGCCGTGCAGCGATCTTCCCCGCAGGTTCATGGGAGATTTCGCTGTTCAATCAGAGCAAGGATATCAAGCTTGGTGCATTTGCGCCGCCGGTTAAAAACGCCGGTGATACCTGCTACATTTCCGACCACAACGACATCGGCATGGGCATCAACGCAAAAAGCCCGAATGCGGATGCCGCCAAGACCTTCCTCACATGGGTTGCCTCACCGGAATTTGCCGATATCTACGCCAATGCTTTGCCCGGCTTTTTCAGCCTGAACTCGACTCCCGTGAAAATGGCCGATCCGCTGGCACAGGAATTTGTGTCCTGGCGTGAGAAGTGCAAGCCGACGATCCGCTCGACCTATCAGATTCTGTCGCGCGGCACACCGAACCTTGAGAACGAGACATGGACGGAGTCGGCCAACGTCATCAACGGCACGGACACCCCGGAAGTGGCTGCCAAGAAGCTGCAGGACGGTCTGGATAGCTGGTACAAGCCAGCCAAGTAAGGCACGATCGATAGACCAACGCTGACGGAATCATCAGCGTTGGTCGCAATCCCAAGACTTTTAAGATGAGGTGGAGCTTATGAGCGAAGCTGCTGTTTCCGCCCCATATGCGCGGACACTTCCCGTCGCCGCAAAGCGGCCGCGCCGCTGGCACATTGTGGTGTTTTTGTTGCCTGCGCTGATTGTGTACAGCGCGGTGATGATCCTGCCGCTGATTGAGACATTGCGCCTGTCGCTGTTCAACGTGGTGGATGGTCAGCCTGCTTTCGTCGGGCTTGCCAATTTCCGTGTGCTGTTTGGGGATGCGCGTTGGGCTGCCGATTTCTGGAATGCGCTGCGCAACAACTTCATTTTCTTCGTCATCCACATGTTGGTGCAGAACCCGATCGGTGTGGCGCTGGCGGCGATGCTGTCGATTCCGAAGCTTCGGTTTGCAGCATTTTACCGCACCGCAATCTTCTTGCCGACGCTGCTGTCTTTCGTGATTGTCGGCTTTATCTGGAAGCTGATCCTGTCGCCAATCTGGGGCGTGTCCCCCTGGCTGATGGATCTGGTGGGTCTCAAATCGTTCTTTTCGCCATGGCTTGGCAAACCCGGTTCGGCGCTGATCGCGGTGTCACTCATCTCCGTTTGGCAATATGTAGGCATTCCCATGATGCTGATCTATGCAGCACTCCTGAGCATTCCCGAAGAGGTTATCGAAGCCGCAGAATGCGATGGCATCACCGGCTGGGGGCAGTTCTGGAAGATCAAACTACCGCTGATCCTGCCTGCCATCGGCATTATCTCCATTCTGACATTTGTGGGCAATTTCAATGCCTTCGATCTGATTTATACTGTGCAGGGTGCGCTGGCGGGGCCGGATAAATCTACCGATGTGCTGGGCACGCTGCTCTACCGAACGTTCTTCGGCTTCCAGTTGCAGCTTGGCGATCGCTCCATGGGCGCGACCATCGCAACGGTCATGTTCCTGATCATTCTGGCCGGTGTGTCGCTGTACCTGTTCGGCATCCAGCGGCGCATCCGCCGCTACCAGTTCTAGGAGAGCCTCTGCATGTCCATCGCCCGCCGCTCTCCCGTTCGCACCGGCTTCGTGCATCTGGCGCTGATCGCCTACACGGTCATCGCGCTGTTTCCAGTCGTGTTGACCATCATCAACTCGTTCAAGACCAAGAACGCCATTTTCCGTGCGCCGCTGGCACCGCCGAACTTTGAAACGTTCAGCCTGACCGGTTACCAAACCGTGCTGACGCAGGGGGACTTTGCCGGGTACTTTCAAAACAGCGTGATCGTGACCGTTGTCTCGATCTTTTTTGTGCTGCTGTTTGGTGCGATGGCGGCCTTCGCGCTCTCGGAATATCGGTTCAAGGGCAATTCGCTCATGGGCCTTTATCTGGCCATCGGCATCATGATCCCCATTCGTTTGGGAACGGTGGCGATCTTGCAGGGCATGGTCGCCGCGGGGCTCGTCAATACGCTAACGGCGCTGATCCTGGTCTACACCGCGCAAGGGTTGCCGCTGGCGGTCTTCATTCTTTCGGAGTTCATGCGCAGCGTATCCGATGATCTAAAGAATGCCGGGCGGATCGACGGGCTTTCCGAATACGCCATCTTTTTCCGGCTGGTGCTGCCGCTGGTACGGCCTGCCATGGCGACGGTTGCGGTGTTTACGATGATTCCGATCTGGAACGACCTTTGGTTTCCATTGATCCTTGCACCCGGTGAGGCCACAAAAACGGTCACGCTCGGCTCTCAAATGTTCATCGGCCAGTTCGTGACAAACTGGAATGCGGTGCTGTCAGCCCTGTCTCTGGCGATCTTTCCGGTGCTGGTCCTTTACGTCATCTTCTCGCGGCAGTTGATCCGTGGCATAACTTCGGGAGCCGTCAAATGAACAAACCCATCCGTGTTCTGTCTGCTGGTTTGGGCAATATGGGGCGAAGCCACGCGCTGGCCTATCACCACAATCCGGGGTTTGAAATTGTCGGGCTGGTGAACCGCTCGCACGTTGCTGTGCCGCAAGCTCTGGAAGGCTATCGGATTCACCCGACCTTTGCGGACAGTCTGGCCGAACTGAAACCGGACCTGTGCTCGATCAGCACCTATTCCGATACCCATGCCGATTACGCCATCATGGCAATGGAAGCGGGCGCGCATGTTTTTGTTGAAAAGCCCTTGGCAACAACGGTGGCAGACGCGGAACGTGTCGTGGCCTGCGCCCGGGCCAATGGTCGCAAACTGGTCGTTGGTTACATTCTACGCCACCACCCAAGCTGGATGCGGCTGATTGCCGAGGCCCGCAAGCTCGGTGGACCCTATGTGTTTCGGATGAACCTGAACCAGCAATCCAGCGGCGAGACCTGGGCCACGCACAAGGCGCTGATGAAGACGACATCACCGCTTGTCGATTGCGGCGTGCATTATCTCGATGTGATGTGCCAGATCACCGATGCCAAACCGGTGCAGGTGCGCGGCATGGGCGTGCGGCTGAGCCAGGAGATTGACGACGGCATGTACAATTACGGGCATCTTCAGGTCATGTTCGATGATGGATCGGTGGGCTGGTACGAGGCCGGGTGGGGGCCGATGATGTCGGAAACGGCCTTCTTCGTGAAAGACGTGATTTCTCCCAACGGATGCGTCTCCATCGTGATGGACAGCAATGTGCGCTCGGATGATGTGGACGCCCACACCAAAACCAACATGATCAAGCTGCATTCGGCAAGCCTTGGCGCGGACGGGCGATTTACCAAGCCCGACGAGATGCTGACCATGGCGGGTGAACCCGGGCATCAGGACCTCTGCGATCTGGAACAGGCTTTCGTGCTGAAAGCCATTCGGGAGGATATCGACCTCGGTGCGCATATGGACGATGCGGTCAAATCACTGGCGATCTGTCTGGCCGCGGACGAAAGTGTGCGCAGCGGCTTGCCCGTCAACTTGTAGAAAAGAAGAAGCATATGGGCTCCTTGCACCTGACTTCCATCCGCAAATCGTTCGGCACGCATGACGTGCTGAAAGGCATAGACCTTGAGGTCAAGGATGGCGAATTCGTTATTTTTGTTGGCCCCTCCGGCTGCGGAAAATCCACACTTCTGCGCATCGTTGCGGGCCTTGAGGATGCCACCTCCGGCTCCATTCAGATTGATGGGGCGGAAATGATCAATGTTGCGCCCGCCAAGCGCGGCATCGCCATGGTGTTCCAGTCCTACGCGCTGTATCCCCATTTGACCGTCGCCGACAATATGGGGCTGGGGCTCAAACAGGCCGGTGCGGAGAAGGCCGATATTGAAGCGCGGGTGGCAAAAGCTGCCAATATGCTTTCGCTGCAAAGCTATCTGAAGCGCCGCCCGGCGGAGTTGTCCGGCGGCCAGCGTCAGCGCGTGGCCATCGGGCGCGCCATCGTGCGGGAGCCAAAACTGTTTCTGTTCGACGAGCCGCTGTCCAATCTGGATGCGGCGTTGCGTGTCAATACGCGGCTGGAAATCGCGCGTCTGCACCGCGAGTTGAAGGCCACGATGGTCTACGTCACCCATGATCAGGTGGAAGCGATGACGCTGGCCGACAAGATCGTGGTGCTGAACAACGGTGTGATCGAGCAAGTCGGATCACCGATGGAGCTCTACAATTTTCCAGCCAATGAGTTCGTTGCCTCCTTCATCGGCTCGCCGCAGATGAATTTCATCGATGCCGACAAGCTCGGTATTGCTGGAGCCAAAACTATCGGCATCCGTCCGGAGCATATCACGCTGTCGCGTGACCAAGGGCAGTGGGTCGGTAAAGTCATCCATGTGGAGCATCTGGGAGCAGATACGATCCTGTATCTGGAAACGGAGAAGACCGGGCTTCTGACGGTGCGACTGTTCGGCGAGCACCGGTTTGATGTGGACGACATTGTCTTCGCGACGCCCGAGGAGAGCAAGATGCACCGTTTCGACGCCAGCCAGAAGGCCATCAAGGGCGTATGATCCTATGCTTCGACATAGGCGGCAGTGCCATGAAAGGTGCGGTTGCGGCGTCGCCGACGGACATCAGGCCCATGCCACGCGTCACGACACCTGGTCGAGATTTTGCGGCCTTTGTTGCGGTGTTTCGCGATGCGATATTGCAATTGCCAGATAAGCCGCAATGTCTGGCGATCTCTATTACCGGTGTGGTGGATGAGGACAGCGGCACGCTGATTTGCGCCAACATTCCCTGCATGCACCAGCGTGATCTGAAACACGATCTGGAAGCCGCACTCGGTCTGCCTGTCTTCATCGCCAATGATGCCGATTGCTTTGCGCTGGCGGAAGCGGGCGTTGGTGCGGGGCAGGGGCACCGCATCGTGTTTGGGGCCATTCTGGGCTCCGGCGTTGGCGGCGGGCTGGTGGTAGATGGGCGGCTCATCAATGAGCATGGCGGCTTTGCCGGGGAGTGGGGGCATGGCACGGCGGCGGCGTCCTTTGCCGGGACGCCTCCGGTGCTTATTCCGCATTTTGCCTGCGAGTGCGGACAAAGCGGCTGTGTCAACACCATCGGCGCGGCCCGTGGCATGGAACGGCTGCACCAGCATCTCCACGGCATTAGGGCGACAAGCGAAACAATCATTCAGCGGTGGCAGGCAGGCGATAACGCGGCTGCACGCACGCTGGATGTGTTTGTCGATCTGGTGAGCGCGCCTTTGGCGTTGACGATCAACATCACCGGGGCAACGATTGTGCCGGTCGGCGGTGGTCTTGCAAATTCGAAAGCGTTGCTGACAGTGCTGGATGAGGCGGTGCGCAGCCGCACGTTGCGGCGCTTTCCACGGCCCCTGGTGGTGCCAGCGGCCTGCACTGTGGAACCGGGCCTGATCGGCGCGGCCTTGCTGGGAGCGGCTTGCCTTGGTTGATCGTTTGCTGGAAGTCTGTGTGGACAGTGCAAGCGGGTTGCATGCAGCCGTCAACGGTGGCGCGGACCGCATTGAACTGTGCAGTGCGCTGGCGGTCGGCGGCTTGACGCCCTCTGCGGGGTTGATGGCCGAGGCAGCCACGGTTGATATTCCTGTATATGCCATGATCCGGCCCCGCAGTGGGGATTTCGTTTTCAACGATGCCGACTGTGCCGTGATGATTGCCGATATACAAGAAGCGCGCAGCGCCGGCCTCGCTGGCGTCGTGCTGGGCGCAAGCCTCGCCGATGGACGGTTGAACGGCGATATGCTCAGGGTGCTGATCAAGGCTGCTGCCGGTGTTGGCTGCTCGCTGCACCGCGCGTTCGATCTTGTGCCCGATGTATCAGAGGCTGTGGAATTGGCCATTGAGCTTGGTTTCGAGCGCATTTTGACATCCGGGCGTGCGCCGACCGTTTCAGCCGGACTGGACGACCTGCGCCGTGTCCACGATGTTGCGGCTGGCCGCATTTCCATCATGCCGGGAGCGGGTGTCACCATAGAAACACTGCCGGATATACTTGCTCGCGTACCGGTGAATGAAGTCCATGCGTCCTGCGGGGTTGCCGCTACCCCCCAACCAAACATCTTGCGCATGGGTTTTGCATTGCCTTCCGACCGGATGACGGATGAAGAGCGTGTGCGAACCTTAAAAGCAGCGCTTAACCTGCATGCAGAACACCGGCTGCCTTGACCGCAGCGGAGGCGCGGTTTTCCACACCGAGTTTTACATAAATCTGTTCCAGATGCTTGTTGACCGTGCGCGATGACAGGCCAAGAATATCGCCGATGTCGCGGTTAGATTTGCCCTTGGCAATCCAAAGCAGCACATCGGATTCGCGCTGCGTCAGCCCGAAACTCTGGCGCAGCCGCTCGGTATCGGTCGCACCGCTGACCGCCATCAGGCGAAAGAGAAACTCATCCGCGCCAACAGCACCGAGATAGGCCAGTTGTAGACCCTCGCCCCGACCCTCGCTTTGACCGGCCCCGACCACAAACGGCGCGCCGCTGGCAAAGCCGGGACGGTTGCGGTTGTTCATCCACAGGCCGATTTCCGCCGCAATCTGGTCCAGCCCCGCGTCACTGCCGGTCGCACTTGCCACCAGCCGCGTTGCCTGCGGCGTGGACCACCGGATGCTGCCGGTCTGACTGACGGCCAGCAAATGCCGGCCGGCGGCATCCAGCGCCACGCGGGCGCTCTGGGCGGAGCGGGCATTCGCCAGATGCACACGGATGCGAGCGCGCAGCTCATCGATATTGATGGGCTTTGTCAGATAATCGACACCGCCGGACTCCAGCGCGTGAACCACATGCTCGGTCTCGGTCAACCCCGTCATGAAGACCACGGGAACAGCGGCCACGGCACTGTTGCTTTTCAGCCTGCGGCAAGTCTCAAACCCGTCCATATTGGGCATGATCGCGTCCATGAGGATCATATCCGGCGTGATACGGTCTACAATGGAGAGCGCCGCCGCGCCGCTCGTCGCAATCAGCACGGAAAAGCCCGACTGCTCCAGTGCATCGGTCAAGAAGCCCAGTGTTTCCGGGGAGTCATCAACAATGAGGATGATGTCGCGCGGGCTTGCGCCTGTTGTCATGTCACGGTTTCTCCTGCCCGATGCGTTTTAAAAACGCGGCATAGCCTGCGAGATCGAAGGCTTGAACATATTTCAAAAGTGCATGCGCAAAAGGTCTATTGTCGGGAACGAGCGCCAAATCCGCCAGTTTTGCTTCAATACCGCGGACATAGCCAATCTCGCCCAGCCGGATCAGTTCTTCGATATGGGCGGGGCCGGGGCTGATAATTTTCGTTTCGCTGGGCTCGCTCGCCTGCGGCGCATCCGTCAGCCAGTCCAGATGGAGGTGAGCGGCGAGCCGGTCGTGAAGCTGGCGGATATCGAAAGGTTTGGCCAGCGTATCGTTATGTCCGGTGTCTCCATCCATCTGCGGCGTATCGCCGATATTTGCCGAGAGCATCAGAATGGGAGCCGTTTGTCCGGTCTCGCGCAGACGCCGCACCAACTCCCATCCATTCATGCCGGGCATAGAAATGTCGATGAAGAACAGGTCTGGCTTCACGCCCTCGATCAATGTCAGACAATCAGGACCGCTGGCGGCGGTCAGCACCACAAAGTCCAGCGGCATCAGCACTTCGCGCATCAGATCGCGGTGGTCTTCATTGTCATCCACAACGGCAATGGTGCGGCGCGGGCCGGTATAGCCGTGGATTTTCTGGATGGCCGGTTTGGTGGCTGGCTTCGGCATGGCCGAGAGCATCAACCGCACACGGAAAATGGAGCCCGCATCGCGCGTGCTTTCCACAGCAATTTCACCGCCGAGTGTCTCTGTTAAAAGACGGGTGATGGTGAGTCCAAGGCCAAGACCGGGCATGGGCCTGATGGTTTCGGCCTCACCGCGCTGGAACGGCTCGAAGATGCGGGGCAGGTCGCCCTCGGCGATGCCGCGCCCGGTATCGCTGATGGTAAAGGTGGCAACCTGCGTGCGGTATCCAACCTCGAATCGAACGCTGCCATGATCGGTGAATTTGATGGCGTTGGATAACAGATTGACAAGTATCTGGCGCAGGCGCTTCTCATCAGTGCGGACATAGGACGGCAGATTGGCGGCACGGTGCTGCTCGAAGGTGAGGCCCTTGGCTTCCGCCTGCGGGCGGAAGAGATCCACGATCTGATCCAAAAAGTCCCCGAGATTGATCGGGTTGGAGAACACCTGAAGCCGCCCCGCCTCGATGCGGGAAATGTCCAGCAGACCATCGATCAGGCCAGAGAGGTGATCGGCGCTGCGCCGGATGACCTTGATGGCCGATTGTCTCGGTGCGGGAATGGTATCGTCACGCTCCAGAATTTGGGCATAGCCCATGACGGCATTGAGTGGCGTGCGCAACTCATGCGCAAGGCCCACGACATAGCGGCTTTTGGCGCGGTTGGCAGATTCCGCCGTTTCCTTGGCCTGTTGCAGGGCGGCATCGGTCTTTTTGTGAGCTGCAATTTCCTTGAGCAGCAGCGTGTTTTGGCGTGATGACTCCTCTTCCGCCACCACGCGGCTGTCATGCGCCAGCACATAGAACCAGCAGGCAACGCCCGCCACGACGGCAAACACAAAGAAAACGACGGCTGCCGTGCGGTTGACAACGTCTGCCTGAGCCGGAAATCCACTGCTGATCTGGTGCGCGATCAGCGCCAGCACGATTCCGATGAAGGCGATGGCCAGCACGGAGGCAATCGCATAGCGCCCCAAGCGTGAGGCTAGCCATGCCATGGTGGAGGCGGGAAGCAGGGTGTTGCCAACGGCAGCGGCCTGCGCACTCAACTTGGCCTTTGGTTTGCACAGATCGTGGCAGCGGCTGTCCAGCGAACAACAGAGCGAACAAATGGGCGCAGCATAGGCGGGACACCACGCCATGTCCTCTGGCTCGAAATCATGCTCGCAGATGGAGCAGGTGAGGCTGGACAGGCGCTTCCAGCTTTGGCGCGGCTTTCGCGCCAGATAATATTTGCCATCTGTCGCCCAAGCGATGAGCGGCGACGCAACCAGCGACACCGTCAAGGCGATGAACGGTGCCAGCGCCGCCGCCATGGGGCCGAATGCACCGAAATGGGCCGTGAGTGCAGCAATGGTGGCAAGGCCCATACTGCCGAGACCAACAGGGTTGATATCATAGAGGTGGGCGCGCTTGAACTCGATGCCGGGGGGTGCCAGTCCCAGCGGCTTGTTGATGAAGAGATCGGCGGAAATGGTGCAGAGCCACGCCATGGCGATGATGGAGAAGATGCCAAGCGTGGCTTCCAGCAGCGTGTAAATGCCCAGTTCCATCAGCAGCAGCGCAATGGCAACGTTGAAGACCAGCCATACCACGCGGCCCGGATGACTGTGGGTCAAGCGCGAGAAGAAGTTGGACCAGGCCAGCGAGCCCGCATAGGCATTCATGACGTTGATCTTCAGTTGCGATACGACGACAAAGGCGACCATCAGCAACAGCGCCGCGTTCGGCCAGGGCAGGATATAGCCAAACGCTGTCAGATACATTTGCGCCGGATCGGCAGCGCGATCCACCGGTACCCCGGCATTCAGTGTCAGCACCACGAGGAACGAGCCGGCCAGCAGCTTTGGTGCGCCGACCAGCACCCAGCCGGGGCCAGCCAGAAAAATGGCAAAGCGATGTTTGAGCTTTTTCTGATCCTGCGGCGGCAGAAACCTCAGGAAATCCACCTGTTCGCCAATCTGCGCCATCAGCGCGAAGATGACGGCAGAGGCCGCACCGAACTGCGCCAGCACAAACGGGGCCGTAGTGCCGGGTTCTCCCACAGCTTGCTGCAGGCCGGTAAAGGCGCGCCAGATATCGAACGTTTTCCAGTCCGTCATGGCAATGAAGATGAATGGCAGGATGTTCAGCACAATCCAGAAGGGCTGCGTGATCAGCTGGAACCGGCTGATCAGCCGCACACCGTGCGTTACCAGCGGAATGACCATAACAGCGCTGACGATATAGCCGATCCAAAGGGGGATGCCGAGCGCAAGCTCCAGTGCCCCGGACATGATGGATGCCTCAATGGCAAACAGGATGAAGGTGAAGCTGGCATAGATCAGTGAGGTTAGCGTGGAGCCGATATAGCCGAAGCTCGCGCCGCGCGTCAAAAGATCGATATCCACACCATGGCGAATGGCATAACGCGCAATCGGCAGGCCGATAAGCAAGCTGACAAGACTGGCAACGATGATGGCTGCTATGGCGTTGGTGGTGCCGTAGGAAAGCGTAATCGCCCCGCCAATGGCTTCCAGTGCCAAAAAGGAGATGGCCCCGATGGCCGTCTGCGAAATGCGGGTGCTGGAAAAGCGGCGCGCGGCCTTGGCGGTAAACCGCAAGGCATAATCTTCCAGCGTCTGGTTTGCCACCCACCGATTGTAATCGCGGCGGACGGGAATGATGCGTTGCCGTGGAGCCATGAGGTTATCTAGCATGTTTTAATGCGGTTGCATGGGCAAAGGCTTCCGCTTTCCCCACCGCACCTACGTCAAACAACGTATACGGCTTTGCCGCCTCTAGCGCGATAGTTCCTGCCAACAGGGGACCGGTTCTATGAGTCCTCGTTTGACCAGAGGGGACTGACCAATGCGATTCACACCACACATGAAAGCCCGCGCTTTCGGTGCACTGCTTGCCGCCGCCATGACCTCCACCGCACTAACCGGTGCCTTTGCGCAGGAAGATACGATCAAGGTCGGCATTCTTCATTCGCTGTCCGGCACCATGGCGATTTCTGAAACCACGTTAAAAGACGCCATGCTGATGCTCATTGAAGAGCAGAACAAGAAGGGCGGACTGCTTGGCAAAAAGCTGGAAGCCGTGGTGGTTGACCCTGCATCCGACTGGCCGCTGTTTGCCGAAAAGGCGCGTGAACTGATCGAGAAAGACAAGGTTTCCGCCGTGTTCGGCTGCTGGACATCCGTGTCGCGCAAGTCGGTTCTGCCGGTGTTCAAGGAACTGGATAACATCCTGTTCTACCCGGTTCAGTACGAGGGTGAGGAGTCCGAGCGCAACGTGTTCTACACCGGCGCCGCCCCCAACCAGCAGGCCATTCCAGCTGTCGATTATCTGATGGAAAACGAGGGTGTGGAGCGCTGGGTGCTGGAAGGCACCGACTACGTCTATCCCCGCACCACCAACAAAATTCTGGAAGCGTATCTCAAGTCGAAGGGCGTGGCGGCGGAAGATATTATCGTCAACTACACGCCGTTCGGCTTCTCCGATTGGCAGACGGAAGTCTCGTCCATCAAAAAATTCGGCTCCGCCGGCAAGAAGACCGCCGTCGTCTCCACCATCAACGGCGATGCCAATGTGCCGTTCTACAAGGAACTGGCAAACCAGGGCATCAAGGCGGAAGACATTCCGGTCGTCGCGTTCTCCGTTGGGGAAGAGGAACTGGCGGGCATCGACACCAAGCCGCTTGTTGGCCATCTGGCCGCATGGAACTACTTCCAGTCGGTGGATGTGCCCACCAACGCCGAATTTATCAAGACATGGCGCGCCTACACCAAAAACGACAAGCGCGTGACGAACGATCCGATGGAAGCCAGCTTCATTGGCTTCAACATGTGGCTGAAAGCCGTTGAGAAGGCCGGAACGACCGAGCAGGACAAGGTCATCGACGCTATGGTCGGCGTGTCCGTGCCCAACCTGTCTGGCGGCTATTCCACGATGATGCCGAACCACCACATCACCAAGCCGGTGCTGATCGGTGAAATTCAGGATGATGGCCAGTTCGATATCGTCAGCCAGACGCCCGGCCTGATCGTTGGTGACGAGTGGTCGGACTACCTGCCCGATTCCAAGGATCTGATTGCCGATTGGCGCGCACCGATGTCATGCGGCAACTTTAATACTGCAACCGGCAAGTGCGGCGGCAAGGGCGAGTAAATCGCCTGTGCAAGCGGGGGTGCGCGGTTTTCAGTGCACCCCCGCCTCCTTCAAGCTGGTAACATCCATGACCATCAGAACTGCAATTTTGACCCTTTGTCTGCTGCTGCAAGCAGCATTTGCTCAGGCCCAGACTGATCTGCGCTCCAGCGTGGATGCGTTGGGGCAGGGCAAGTTTGCCGATGTGGAAGCCGCCATTACTGTGCTGGCAAAGACCGGCGACCCAAAGGCTGTGCCTGTGCTGGAAGCGCTGGCGGCGGGTGATCTCTACACACGCAAATCCGATGCCCGCGTGTTTATGACCCGCGCTGCGGGTGATGATGTGATCCTGATCGACCCGATAACCGGTGTCGAAGACGCCACGGCCCCGAAGGCATCCGTGCAGAAAATCCGCGTTAACAACACCGTTCGTCGAGCGGTGCGCACGGCCCTGGGCGGTCTGACGCTGCTCAGTCCGGAACGCCAAACGCGGTTGGCCGCAGCCCAATCGGTGCTGATGGCACCGAGCGGTGAGGTACTGGATTTGGTGGAGACCGCGCTGGCGACCGAAAAAGACGCCGATGTGCGCCGCGTCATGGAAGAAGCGCGCGCCGCGTCGCTGTTGAAATCCGACCGTTCAACAGACGAGAAAAAACAGGCCATCGAAACCATCCGACAGCGCGGCGATCGCGATGCGCTGGGCATCCTGTCGTCCGCGCTTGGCAGCGTGGATGAAACTCTGCGACCGGACGTGGAGCGGGCGATTGCGGGCATCGAGGAGCGCCAGGCGCTGTGGAATGCGGGACAGAATGTCTGGTACGGCATTTCTCTTGGCTCGGTTCTGCTGCTGGCAGCCATAGGCCTTGCAGTTACGTTTGGCGTCATGGGCATTATCAATATGGCTCATGGCGAAATGGTCATGCTTGGCGCCTACACGACCTTCGTGGTGCAGGATGTCATCCGCACCCGTTATCCCGATATGTTTGAGTGGTCGCTGGCCATCGCTCTGCCGCTGGCCTTTCTGTTCACGGCATTCATCGGGCTGGTGATTGAACGCGGGGTTATCCGGTTTCTCTACGGCCGTCCCTTGGAAACGTTGCTGGCGACATGGGGACTATCGCTTATTCTGCAACAGGCGGTTCGCAGCCTGTTTGGCCCGACGAACCGGGAGGTCGGCAATCCCACGTGGATGTCGGGTGCATTTGAACTGGGTGGCCTGACGATTACCTGGAACCGGCTCTGGATCGTCGTGTTTTCTCTATCGGTCTTTCTGGCGCTGCTGGCGGTTCTGAAACGCTCCAGCTTCGGCCTGCAAATGCGCGCTGTGACGCAAAACCGGCGAATGGCCTCCTCCATGGGCATTCGCACGCCCTATGTCGATGCGGCCACCTTCGCGCTCGGCTCCGGCATTGCAGGCATGGCGGGCGTTGCGCTGTCGCAGATCGACAATGTGTCACCCAATCTTGGGCAGAGCTACATAATCGATAGTTTCATGGTGGTCGTGTTTGGCGGCGTCGGCAATCTCTGGGGTACGCTCGTCGGGGCGTTCTCGCTCGGCATTCTCAACAAATTTCTGGAGCCCTACGCGGGCGCGGTGCTGGGCAAGATTTTCGTGCTGGTGCTGATCATTCTTTTCATTCAAAAACGCCCAAGGGGACTGTTCGCGCTCAAGGGTCGGGCGGTGGACGCATGATAACGGCTTTTCTTCTGCGCGCGCTGGATCGCAACATTCTCATCGCCATTGCAGCGCTGCTGATTGTGGCGGCGCTGGTGCCGGTGCTGAATCTCTTGGTGCCGCCCACAAGCCCGTTTCACATTCCCACCTATATCGTCTCGCTGATGGGCAAGTATCTGACCTATGCCATGCTGGCGCTGGCGCTGGATTTGGTCTGGGGCTTTTGTGGCATTCTCTCGCTCGGCCATGCGGCGTTCTTTGCGCTGGGTGGCTATGCTATGGGCATGTATCTCGCCCGGCAGATCGGTGCGCGCGGCACCTATGGCAATGCGCTATTGCCGGATTTTATGGTGTTTTTAAACTGGAAAGAGCTGCCGTGGTACTGGACAGGCTTCGATCATTTCTGGTTTGCGGCGCTGATGGTGCTGGCAGTGCCGGGTTTGCTGGCTTTCGTCTTCGGCTGGTTTGCCTTCCGCTCACGGGTGACTGGCGTGTACCTGTCCATCATCACGCAGGCGATGACCTATGCACTGCTACTGGCCTTCTTTCGCAATGAAATGGGCTTTGGCGGCAACAATGGCCTGACGGATTTCAAAGATATTCTCGGCTTCAACATTCAGGCGGGTGGCACGCGCAACGCGCTGTTTGCCGCCACTGCCGTGGCGCTGGCGTTCAGCCTTTTGGTCGCATCGGGCATTGTTCGCTCCAAGTTCGGCAAGGTGCTGGTGGGCGTGCGTGATGCCGAAAGCCGCACACGGTTTCTGGGTTATCGGGTGGAGAACATCAAGCTGTTCACCTTCACCGTTTCGGCCATGATGGCCGGTGTTGCCGGTGCGTTGTACGTGCCACAGGTGGGCATTATCAACCCCGGCGAGTTTGCGCCGGCCAACTCCATCGAGGTGGTCATCTGGACCGCCGTCGGCGGGCGCGGCACGCTGATCGGCCCCATCATCGGTGCGGTGCTGGTCAACTTCGGCAAGAGCGTGTTTACCGCCGCATTTCCGGAATTCTGGCTGTTTGCGCTCGGCGGCCTGTTTGTTGCCGTCACCCTGTTTCTACCCAAGGGCATCGTGGGCACCTGGCGGCAGATGCGGGCGAGACGGCGTGAAACAGCCCGCATGACAGCGGCAAGCCCACAGGCAGCGGAGTAAGACATGACGATATCCAAACCTGCGACGCTGCTCTATCTCGATGGCGTGTCCGTATCCTTCGATGGCTTTAAGGCGCTAAATTCGCTTTCTTTTGTGGTCGAACCCGGCGAACTTCGCGCAATCATCGGCCCCAATGGTGCGGGCAAAACCACGA
Organism: Rhizobium sp. CFBP 8762; assembly: GCF_014841565.1. Lineage (GTDB taxonomy): Bacteria > Pseudomonadota > Alphaproteobacteria > Rhizobiales > Rhizobiaceae > CFBP-8762. The sequence goes on along the minus strand of NZ_JACYUD010000002.1, from coordinate 188,974 downwards.
TGATGGACATCATCACCGGCAAGACCCGGCCCGACAGTGGCGAGGTGTTTTTTGAAGGTCAGATTGACCTGACCAAAAAGGACGAGGCAGAAATCGCCCAACTGGGCATTGGCCGCAAATTCCAGAAACCGACCGTGTTTGAAAGCCATACGGTGTGGGACAATCTGGAACTGGCGCTGAACCGCAAGCGCGGTGTGTTTGCGACCTTGTTTTACAGGCTGTCTTCGCAGGATAGGGCTCGTATTGAGGAAATTCTGGCAACTGTTCGGCTGACCTCCCGCGCCAGCGATCTGGCAGCAAACCTGTCGCACGGGCAAAAGCAGTGGCTGGAAATTGGCATGTTGCTGGCACAGGAGCCGAAGTTGTTGCTGGTCGATGAGCCCGTTGCCGGTATGACAGACAGCGAAACAGTGGAAACCGCGATCCTGCTCAAAGAAATCGCAAAGACGCGCTCCGTTGTGGTGGTGGAGCACGATATGGGCTTTATTCGTGATCTCGGCGTCAAGGTTACATGTCTGGCAGAAGGTTCGGTGCTGGCCGAAGGGTCTATCGATTTTGTCAGCGCCGATCAGCGCGTTATCGAAAACTATCTGGGGCGCTGATATGCTGACGGTTGAAAACGCAAATCTCCACTATGGCGCGGCACAGGCGCTGCGCGGCATTTCACTGCAGGCGCAGGCGGGCAAAATCACCTGCGTGCTGGGGCGCAACGGGGTCGGCAAAACCAGTCTGTTGAGGGCGATCACAGGCCAGCATCCATTAAGCAGTGGTTCGATAACTTTTAACGGACATGCGCTCGCCGGGCTGGCGCCTTATAACCGCGCCCGCGAAGGTGTGGGCTTCGTGCCGCAGGGACGCGAGATTTTTCCGCTGCTGACGGTGAAAGAAAATCTTGAAACCGGCTATGCGCCGCTGAAGCGGCGGGACCGGACAATCCCGGACGATATTTTCAGCCTGTTTCCGGTGCTGCAATCCATGTTGTCGCGGCGGGGCGGCGATTTGTCCGGTGGGCAACAGCAGCAGCTTGCCATTGGGCGGGCGCTGGTCACGCGCCCGAAGATTCTGGTGCTGGATGAGCCGACCGAGGGCATCCAGCCATCCATCATCAAGGATATTGGGCGCGCCATTCAGTACTTACGCGACTCGACCGGCATGGCCATTCTGCTGGTGGAGCAGTATCTCGATTTCTGCCGGGAACTGGCCGATCATGTCTACATCATGGACCGGGGGGAAATTGTCCATGAAGGCGCCGCCGAGACGCTGGATACGCCCGAAGCGCGTCGACATCTAACCGTTTGACACGCAGCGTTCTTGCTCCGGCGCACAATGAATTCCAATTGATTCGGCAGCATTTTTGCGCCTCGTAGCTCACCGCTGCGAGGTTTTGTGTTTTTGACGCCCGGATTGCCGAAAGAGAGTATGACCGCACGCAGACACCTACGCCAATCGGCTGATAGGCTGCACCCGTTTCCTAGATATATGTACCCCCCGTCGACCCGATAAATTCGGATGCAAGGCCCGATTCTCTTTGCCGATCACGGCCAAGCGGTGCCCAAATCATTTACGGGAAACATCATGTACTCTCTGGCACTAAGCGCTGTTCTGACGGTGTTCGCAACCGTGGTTCTGGTGATGGTTTTGCGGTGGGCGGCAGTTCCGCTTAGCCTGCTGGATGCGCCGGATCATCGTAAAAAGCACGATGGTAACATTCCCATGTGCGGTGGCATCGCCATGTTCATCGCGTTTACGCTCGGCGGCGTGGCGAGTGATAACTGGTTTGGCCTGAACGGTGCATTCTGGATGGCCATTTTGTGCATCGTCGCCATCGGCGTGGTGGACGATCGGCTGAAGCTTCCAGCCATCACACGCTTCGTTGTGCAGATTGTCATGGCTGTAGCGATGATGAGTGCTGCCGGTTGGCACGCTGTGTCGTTAGGCCTGCCGGACACTGTTGCTTTGCCGCTCTTCGTTAGCATCGGTATGCTCGTCGTCTCCGTGCTGTTCATCGTTGGTCTTGTCAATGCGTGGAATATGGTCGACGGTGTGGATGGGTTGGCCGGTGGAACTGCAACCGTGGCCCTCATCTGGCTGTTATGCGTGGCAGTTCTGGAAGACATCGGCGGCTTGACGGGGGCTATCGTTACCCTGCTGGCTGCGCTCACCGGCTTCCTGTTCTTCAATCTTCGCAGCCCTTGGCGCAGGCGGGCAAGTGTCTTCCTGGGGGATGCCGGAAGCACGGCACTCGGTGCCTTCATCGCCTTCATCGTCGTGGTGCTGTCTTCGGGCCGCGCCGGTGTGCCGTTCCAGATATTGCTGTGGATGGTGATTGTACCCATCCTCGATACGCTGAGCCTGATCGCACGCCGCCTGATCGCCCGGCGCAATCCCATGTCTGCCGACCGCTGGCACCTGCATCATCTGTTGATCGACAGTGGTTTTACGCCTGCGATGACGACGGCGCTGATCGTGCTGGCCTCAGCACTTCTGGGTGGGATCGGGTATCTTGGGCTTATCTTCGATTTGCCGGCAGACGCGATGGCGCTCGGCCTTCTGTTGCCAGCCTTGGGCCATACCTTGCTGGTGCAGGCGCTGACAGCCGCTGCCAAGCCGCGTTTCCAGCCGACATTATCGTCAAGCATGCAGACCGAAGTGTAAGGAGTTGCGCCAGTGTGCATATCTGTTTTGATCCTGACGCTGAATGAAGAAAAGAACCTGCCTGCCTGTCTGAAATCGCTGGCATGGTGTGACGACATCGTCGTTCTGGATTCCTACAGCACCGATCGCACCGTGGAAATTGCCAAGGCGGGTGGCGCGCGGGTGTATCAGCGCGAACATCAGTCGGAGGCGAGCCAACGGCTCCATGGGCTGAAGGAAATCTCCTACAAACACGCATGGGTCTATATGCCCGATGCCGATGAAATCACGCCTGATGATCTCTATCAGGAAATGAAAGTCATCGCCACGGACCCGACCCGACCGGAATCCTTCTTCCGTATCCGGTTCAAAAACATGTTCATGGGCCGCTGGATCAAGCATAGCAGCCTCTATCCCACTTGGACGGCACGGCTGTTTCGCCCGGAGCGTGTCCACGCCACCCGTGAGGTGCATTTGAACTGGACCGGGGACGGTCCGGTGGGCCGTATCAACGCGCATTACCTGCACTATAGCTTCAACAATGGCATGAATGCGTGGTTCGACAAGCACAACAGATACTCAGCCGCCGAGGCACGCGAGACGATTAAGAGCCTGAAGACGAGCGGCGTGCCATGGCGTATGCTGCTGGACAAACGACCGGAAACACGGCGCAAGGGGCTGAAAGAGCTATCCATGCATCTGCCGTTTCGCCCACAGGCGCGATTTCTCTACATGTATCTGCTGCGCGGTGGCTTTCTGGATGGGCGGCAAGGCTATCAATACTGCCGGTTACTGGCGATCTACGAATATATGATCACCATAAAAGCCGAGGAAATGCGGCGGCGTGATCAGGGGCTGTCCGTATGACGGATATCCGTCTGGTGGAGAGGGATAGGGCCGGTCTCGGCGGCGTCGCCAAGCTGATGCTGTATTTCGTAGGGGCCGTGCTGGTTGCAGGCGCACTATATCTTCTTGCATTGACGGGCGGAAACAGGCTGCTGTCCGTTCGCGATGCCCTTCCGGCACGCGTAGATACCATCGTTGTGCTCGGTGGGGACGGGCCATCGCGCGCAGCAAAGGCGGCAAGCCTGTACCGCGCACGCGTAGCGCCTCGTGTTCTGGTGACCGGTGACGGGGACTGCACGTCCATCCGCCGGTCCATGATGGAAGCGGGCGTTCCGTTTGCCGCCATTACGCTCGAATGCGCCTCCCGCAACACCTGGGAAAATGCGCAGCTTTCAGCGCCCTTGCTGCGGGAAGCCGGGGTGCAAACGGCGGTGCTGGTCACGAGCTGGTTTCATACGCGCCGCGCCATTACCTGTTTCACGCTGGCGTCTCCGCAAATCCAGTGGTTTTCCGCACCCACAGAGCAGCAGGAAACCCTTTGGCAACTGGCAACCTCCGCACGCGGCATTCAACTGGCCAAGGAGTACCCCAAGGCCGTGGGCTACAGCATCTTGCTGGCATTGCGCGGTGTCTGGATCACGCCTCGGAATGCAACATCAGAAATACCAAAAGGATGAGGGGCATGGGACCGTCAAGCGACAGCGTTCAACAGCATCTGGCGCAGGCACAGGCGACACCCCGGCTGGGCGGCCCGACCTTCACCAACCGGTTCCGGTTTCAGCGTTTGCTGTGGATGGTCACGTGGCGGTGCTTAGCGGGGTGGACCCCGCCACAAGCCAATGCGTGGCGGCTATGGTTGCTGCGGCGCTTCGGGGCAACGCTGGCCGATACGGCGCGGGTGAACAGCCGCACCACAGTCTGGTGGCCGGGAAATCTGACCATGGGGCAGCATTCATCCTTCGGTCCCGGTGCCAATTGCTACAATGTGGCCCCGGTGACCATCGGAGATTTCTGCAACGTATCGCAAGGCGCGCATTTGTGTACGGCCTCCCATAACATTCAGGAGCCGAGTTTCGCGCTGACGTTCAAGCCCATTGTGCTGCACGCCAATTCTTGGGTTGCTGCCGAAACTTTTGTTGGCCCGGGCGTCACGGTTGGGGAGGGTGCTGTCCTCGGCGCACGTGGCGTTGCGTTTCGCACGTTGCAGCCGTGGACGACTTATGCCGGCAATCCAGCGCAGCCGGTTGGCACACGCACACCAAGCGCCGGATTGAGCTGAAGCATTTCCAGTGAAAACGGAAGCGTTTTGGCGTCCGGACAATGCGACAAAATACGGAGCTAAAGCCCTTCCGGTGAACACGTGTTCACCGGAAGGGCTTTAGTTTGTTAGGCGGATGCCTTCAGGGCATCTTGCCCCTCGTAAGCGGCCAGCGTCATGGCAGCAATTTTCGGCCAGGTATAGGTAGACAGCACAAGGTTGCGGCCATTGCGTCCCATGCTGTGCGCAAGCTGCGGTCGTTCCAGCAGGCGTAACAGCCCACTGGCAACCGCATCTGCCGCTAGCGGCACCACTACCCCGGCGTTGGCCTGCTGCACCTCGGGGAAGTGACAGGCATCGGTAATGACAACCGGTTTGCCGCAGGCCAGCGCTTCCGTAATCGCAATGCTGAACCCTTCCTGCCGGCTGGGCAGGCAGAAGCAAAAGGCGCTCGACAGCGCCTGCATCTTGGTGTCCCCGTATAGGGGGCCGGTCATGCGCACTCGGTTTTGCAGTCCATAAGTCGCAATGGAATTGCGAAACGCGTCCTCCGCGCCGCCGTCCGGGCCAGCAACCACGAGATCCACATTCGGCCACGCTTCGGCAACGATGCGGAACGCATCGGCCAGAATATCCAGCCCTTTCTTGTAATGCAGGCGCGAGAGGAACAGGATATAGGGCGTGTCACCGACCACGGGTTCAGGCAGATGCTCGAACTCGTCGGCAAAGACGCCATTGGGAATGATGGTGCAAGGTGCGGACAGATTGAGTGGCCGCATCAGGTTCACTTCGTCCTGATTGAGCGCGTGAATGAACTGCGCACCATTCAGCATGGCCCGCTGACCAACGGCGAGCGCAACGCGTTTTTTCAGGCTCTTTTGCTGCATGCTCCAATGATCGAGCATGCCCGCCGGACAGACGCAATAGAGGATCGAGCGGGCGCGAGCAACGCGTGCGGCCCGCGCCAGAACAGGCTCCCACACACCGTGAAGATGCACAAAGTCCGCCAGAGCCAAAACCTTTTTCAGCAAGCGATACCCTTGCGTTGCCAGCACAGTTTCCAAAACACTGGGCGGCGGAAGGATGTGCCACAACAGGTCCTCGAAACCCGGTATCGCCGCTCCGATCTCTGCAACCTGCCGCTCCACGCTGACGCTGCCATAGCTGACAATATGAACGGAGTGACCGAGGGCCGCCTGCGCCGCCGCCAGCCTCATCACCACGGCTTGTGGTCCGCCCATACTCGGATCGATCGACGAGATGACATGGACGATTTTCATGGACGGCCCTCGTGTTGATCCAGCGTCGACAATGCCGCCATCAGCCGTTCGCCGTAGCGTGCGACGGTAAAATCGGCAGCACGCACTTTTGCGCTTTGCGCCATATCCTCCCGGATATCGGGATTTGCGATGAGATGACGGATGCAGCGCACGATAGCGCCGGGATCGCGAATGGGTACAATGTAGCCTTCGTGTCCGTGCCGCACGACGCTGCCGGTATTGGCCGTTGTAATCACCGGAAGCCCGGCTGACAAAGCTTCATACACCGCCGTCGCAGAGCCCTCACAGATGGACGGCAGCAAAAAAACATCCGCCCACTGCAGCTGTTCCGCCATGTCGGCACGCGGCACGATGCCAGCCAGTTGCACCGCTGCGCCAATACTGGCCTGCACCGAAACGGGAATGCGCGTGCCGCCAACCATACGCACCACAGCGTCCGCACCCAGTTGCCGTGCAGCCTCCACCACATAGGGCGAGCCCTTGCGCAACCCGACTTCACCAACAGTCAAAACACGCAGCGGACCGGGTTCACGTTCGCCGCGCTCGATGCGAAAACTTGTATCTACCCCATAGGGCACCACAACACACCGCTCCACGGGGCCGCCCTGAGCGGCTACGTGATCGCGGACAAACTGCGATGGGCAGACAATCATATCGGCAAGCTGCCATTCGGCGCGCTCGCGCTCGGCAAAACCGGCAACAAAGGGGTTTGCGGGCGCGGCACCCGCCCAGTCGGGATGGTCGTGTATTTCTTGATTGACCAGCGCTTCGACTGTATCGCGCGGCGCAATCATTTGCTCCACGGCTGTCCACATGCCCAATTGTTTAGCTGCGCGCATCTGCTCCAGCGCATCTCCGGCAAAGGCGTATAGTCCCGCTGCGCCGTGAAATCCGTCACGCGCAACGAGTTGCGAAAACCGCCTGCCTGCCCATATGGCGTGCGAGGTTTCAGCGGCGACATCCTCTACCGCCAGCCGTCGCACTGCGGAACGTACGCCGAAGAACGGAAAAACAGTCGTCAACCCGGCGGGCACCCCTGCCGGGACGCGTCCCACAAGACGCCGGACAGCCGTCGGCAACAGGCGTTTTGGCAAACGGTTGACGAGCGCCGGCCAGCCCTTCGTCGCGCAGATATCCGTGTAAAAATGCGCCAGTCGGCTGTGGGTGGCCAGAATGCGCGGCACGGCATAATGCATGCGCGCGCCGAGTTGGCTTACAATGACAGTTCCGGTGCGCCTTTCAAGGCCAATTCCAGGGCCAATTCCAGGGGTTGTCAGGGCAGTCATGTCGGCTGCTCCACTTTGCTGGCGCGGGCCGGGCTGGCGGTTTTTGTATGAATGGCCGAGAGGAGGGATGCCCAGCTATCCACAGCGTGGTCATACACATAGTCCGTTTCCAGCAAGCGCCTTGCACTCGCACCCATGGCAGACACCCGTGCCGGATCGGCACTGAGCGCTGCGATGACGTCCGTCAATCGCACGACATCCCCGATTTCGACAGCCTCTCCGCAACCGGCCGCACGAATAACACGACTGACTTCGCCTTGACGGTCTCCAACAAACAGCGTCGGGCGACCTGCTGCCAGAATGCCGTATAGCTTGCTGGGTATGATACAGTGTTCGAGTTGCGGCAAAAGCGATACGATGTGGATGTCGGGCGCGCTCAAGCTTTCCGCGATATGTGCCGCCGGTTGCAGCGGCTTGAACTGCATATTGGTCAGCCCACGGGCTTTTGCACCCGCTACCACATGCTCATGCTGCTTGCCGCCGCCGATCATCAGAAACTGAATGTGGGGCAGATGCTGCAGGTTTGCCGCTGCATCCAGAAGTGTTTCAAATTCATGCGCGCGGCCAAAGTTGCCGGAGTAGCCGATGACGAACCGATCCGTGAGGCCCCATTCGCTTCGCAGCCCGTTCTGATCAGGCGAAACGGGATAAATCTCACGTGAATCCGACCAGTGGTGCAGTGTTGTTAGACGTGCGCGGGGCACACCCTTTTTCGCCAGAAAGTCCATCATCGTTGCGGTCGGACACACAGTCAGGTCGGCGGCTTGCAGCGACCAGTCGCGAAGCCGTGTCAGCAGCTTCGACAGGGCGTTCTGCTGCTTCAAAACCCCCAGCTCCAGTGCGGTTTCTGGGAAGAGATCCATCACCCAGTTTACCAGATGCGCGCGGCGCAGTTTCAGCGCCAGTCCGGCACTGACCGAAAGCAGCGGCGGATCGGTGCAGACGACGGCAATGTCCTCCGATGAAAAATACCGGAGAAAATAGAAGAAGGCCGAGATGTGGAACGTGAGGTAATCAATCGCCCGACCCACCAGCCGTTGCCGCCCGAAGCGCGATGTCGGCAGGCGTATGACCGTCACACCATTTATCGTTTCGCGCGCGGGCAGGTCGTCTCGGGAATTATCATGCAGGCTCTGGCCGGTGACGATGGTAATCGGAAACCCGCGTTGCGCCAGCCCGAATGCCAGCGCAGACACCATACGGCTGGTCGCCGATTGGTCCGGGTAAAAATAACGATTGGCGAAAACGTACTTCATGGGGGCGGCCTTCAGAAACGACGCGCGCGGTCGCGCTGGTTCTGCCATTGTGCAAAGGGGGTGCGATGTCACAAGCACCACAAAGGCACTAGCGCATGATGCGCAGACTACCCCTGATCTACGCCTTTTGCGCCGTCCTTACCTCTTTATTACCGGAAGCGGCCGCTTACGCATGCTGGGGGTAGCCAAGGGGTAGGAGCCCCCGTCTTTCGGTCGCCTTGCTGTTATCTACCGCGCTCTCGATAGTAAGCACTGATTTGTCCATCGACAGAATCGCGATTGCCAGAGGCTTTGCCGCCTGCGTGTCGGATGACAATGACCCCTCCGCATACCCGACCGTCATGAAGGAAAAGCTCGCAATGAATATCAGTGAGAGAAGCGTAATGTCGTCTTTCCAGCTTCAAGGAAAACGCGTCTGGGTGGCGGGCCACACGGGTCTGGTTGGCTCCGCTCTGGTGCGACGACTTGCACAGGAGCAATGCCAGGTTCTGACCGTGACACATGGTGAACTGGACCTGACCCGCCAAAGCGATACGGAAAACTGGATGCGCCGCGCAAAGCCGGATGTTGTCTTTATTGCTGCGGCGCGTGTCGGTGGTATTGCTGCCAATGCCCGCTACCCGGTGGATTTTCTTTATACTAATACCATGATCGCCATGAACATTGTGCGTGCTTCCTTTGATCTCGGCGTTCAAAAACTGATGTGCATGGGGTCAAGCTGTGTGTATCCCAAACACGCCAGCCAACCGATTGCTGAAAACGACCTGCTGACCGGCAGTCTGGAGCCAACAAACGAGGCTTACGCCGTGGCCAAGATTGCGGCCATCAAGCTCGCATCCGCGTATGCGCAGCAGTACAACCGCAGCTATATCTCCATCATGCCGACCAACCTGTACGGCCAGAACGATAATTTCGATCTGGAAAATTCCCATGTCATTCCTGCGCTGATCCGCAAAATTCACGATGCCAAGATCAATGAGCGTGACAGCGTGGTGGTCTGGGGTTCGGGTTCGCCCCTGCGCGAGTTTTTGCACGTCAACGATCTGGCGGATGCCTGCGTGTTTCTGATGAAGCGATACCAGGGGCCTGACCTGATTAATATCGGATCGGGTCAGGAACTGTCGATCCGCGAACTGGCGCTGCTGATTGCAAGGGTTGCGAACTACAATGGCAATCTCGTCTTCGATGCCTCCAAGCCGGATGGAGCTCCGCGCAAACTGGTCGACAGTTCCCATCTCAAGGCGCTTGGCTGGACACCCAGCATCAGCCTTCAGCAGGGCCTTGAAGAACTATACAGCCGATGGGCCGTCGCTCTGACGTGAAATGCCTCCCGTCATCGAGATTTTCGCCGATCCTTAATAATTAAGGGAACAATTCGGAGAAAATATAATTAACCACTACAAATAGGGATTGATTTCTTGTAGGTCGCCGATTTTGGTGTTACTTATGGTCAGCAAGTATAGTTTTTCAAATAAACTTTTATCACATGCATAATTTTTGATGAGAGATTTTATATAAGTAAAATATAGAAGTATTCGTGAAGTGCTGCACCTGAACTTTGGGAGACGTTATGAGCGAGCATGCACATCAAAATGACTACAGGCAGACAGCCGCAATTCAGAACGCACGACTGAGCATCGTGCCGGACGGCGTCAGGCGGGAGGGGGCTGCCTACCAAGGACAGATGATCCTCGATCTGATTGACGACCGTGCTCTGGACCGTGAATGTCTTGCGCAATCTCTCATCTCTCACGGGCTGGACATGGATATTGTCATGCACAGCACGATCGAAAGCTGGAAGGCGCAACACAGCCGCAATACATCCGGGGTACTGCTGAATATTGGCGGCAGAAGTCTGACGGACGAAAACCTCGTCAAATCGGTTCGTGAATTGGTTGGCGAGTTTTCTGACAAACCCGTGATCATCCTGGCCGAAAACTATGAGCTTCGCCAGATTTTACTGGCTCTCGACCTCGGTGTTAAAGGGTTCATTCCCTCCGATGTCGGGCTGACGGTTTGCGTCGGCGCCATTTCGCTAGCACTGTCTGGTGGCGTGTTTATCTCGACCGAGAGCCTGCCGGAACTGAGGCGTTTGCTATCGCTTGCCGATCAGCGTGAGCGCAAGCGGGCCGAAATGTTCACGCCACGTGAAGAAGATGTTATCAAGATTCTTCGTCGCGGCAAGCCGAACAAAATTATTGCGTATGAACTGGCCCTTCGCGAAAGTACTGTGAAGGTTCATGTCCGCAATATCATGAAAAAACTGAACGCACGCAACAGAACTGAAGTGATCTTCAAGATCAACAGTCTGTTTGACTGACGTTATGGAGGGTTCTTCGTTGAGCCCTGCCAAAAGCGTGTGAAGATCTTTCAGATCCGGTCATCACGCTGCCAATGCTCATGCGCATCCATGAATACAAATCTGGTGCATACTCTGCGTTCCAAGCTGTAGAGCGGCAACTTCGAAAGATCGACGATGGTATGGATCGGCATTGCACTTTTGTTGTGCACAACAATTGCTGTCCTAGGGCACGGCCTATGGAAACGCGGCGGTTTCTACGGTTTTCCGTTCCTGGCTGCGGCCATGTTTCTGACCTTTGTGCTGCCCCAGATTCCCGGCCTGGTGGACGATCCGTTCCTGCCATCCGAGGGTGCCTTGAACCGGGCTGTGTTTTTCTCGTGGCTATGCCTCGTTATGTGCGTCGTGGGCTGGCAACTGGGCAAGCATACGAAACAGGGCCCGGACATGGTGTTCAGCGAAAAACGACTGCTGATCTACGCTGCCGGTCTTTCGCTCGTCGGCGCGTATTTCTTCCACAAATTCGGTCAGCTGGATGACGAAGAACGACTGCGCGGGTTCTTGACGGGAACCGCCGTCGCGTATCTTTTCTTTGCCAAGCTGCTGACCTACGGCCTTGCGATCGCGCTTTTGTGCTTTGCGAAACGTCCCTCTGCCGCGGCCCTGTGTATCATCCTGTTTGACGGCATCTTCTATTTCGACCGTATCGTCATCGCTGGCCGCCGGGGAGAAACCGCTGAACTCGCTTTGATGGTGGCCCTTGCACTGTGGTTCACGAAGGGTCGAGCCGTTCCCCGCGTTGTTGTCTCACTCAGCATGGTTTTTGCCGTGCTTGGACTTTTGACCGCAGGCGAATATCGCGCCGCCACCTATTATAATGGTGCACCGGACTGGAGCGCGGTTCTCAACATCGACCCCGTGGAAAACTGGCGAAAACTGGTTTCGGAAGGCGGGCCCGAGTTTCGCAACCTTGTCTTTTCCCTGTCCCATATCGCCGATAATCAGGCCTTCGATTACGGAGCCTTTCACTGGAACTCGCTCGTGCATTCCTATGTACCGGCGCAACTATTTGGAGACAGCCTCAAGGACGCCCTCTACATCGAAACGCCTCCGATCTATTCGATTAACTACGAACCAGCACCCGGCAGCACCGAGACCGGCATGATGGATTCGTTTGCTTCTTTCTGGTATTTTGGGGCTCTGAAATTTGCCATCATCGGCGGGGTTCTGTCCGCCATTTATTGCTGCGCGATCAACGGAAATACCACGATGCAGCTCCTCTACATGCTTTCGGCGATGCCGGCCATGCTGGTGGTGACGCATTTCACCAACGAGCTGGCCATTGCCTGGGTGCACATGTTTGCCTTCATCATACCGGGGCTGCTCTATGCGCGGATTGGACCGCGCAGGCCGGGTCAAAGTGCTGCTGTCTTCGACACGCCATCTACCCCTGTCGCCTTTTCTACGTCCAATGGCTGAATTGTCTACCTCCTGTTAATCTTGGTAAACAGGCAGGTATAGGCGCGCGTGCGCCGCTACCCTTTCCCTTTGACAGTTCAAGGAGCTATGATGAGGACCGTTCGACGGGCTTATTTTATGGCTTCCCTGGAGCAACATTCGCAGATTGTCGTCAGTCTGGCGATGATTTCCGTTATTTCCAGACTGTTGAGCCCGGCGGAAATTGGCCTGTCCGTCATCGGACTCGCGGTGGCTGGCATTGTGTTTACCGCACGTGAATTTGTGACCAGCGACGTTCTCATTCCTCCAGGTGTTATCGATATCCGCGATATTCAGACGGCCTCCACGTTGGTTGTCGGTTGCGCGGTTTTGATCAGCATAGGGTTGTTTGCATTCGCACCGCTTCTCGCAAATTTCTACGGCGAACCTTTGATGATCCATTTCTTGAGGGTGATGGCGCTAAGTGGAATATTCGACGCGTTCACATGTCCCACCAGCGCGATCCTGCGACGGGATATGGACTTTGGAACCCTGACACGGGTGAGCGTGCTGACCAGTCTTGTCAACGCCGGTTCTGTGCTGCTTCTGGCCGCTTTCGGCATGGGCGCCATGAGTTTCGCGCTAGGTGCTCTTGCCGCCTGCGTTGCACGTATGGCGCTGTTGTTTCATGCGGTTCCAAATCTGCGAATGTATATACCCCGGCTGACCGGAAGCCGTGCGGTCTTCTCATTTGGCATCTACAAAGGAGCGTCCTCTCTGCTGGACAAGGCTTATGATGCGCTTCCCCAATTGGTACTTGGACGCATACTGCCCCTGTCATCGGTTGGGCTCTATAACCGTGCCAACCTTGCCTGTTCCCTGCCGGACAAAATCCTCCTGTCGGCTGTCTATTCGGTCGCTTTCCCGGCGTTTGCGGCCGAAGTCCGTGCCGAGAACGACGTCGCCAAACCGTATTTGCGGATGATCTCTTACATCACCGCGCTGTACTGGCCTGCAACCCTGATGCTGGCCATTCTGGCGGACCCCATCGTCAGACTTGTTCTCGGGAACAACTGGCTGATGGCGGTTCCCATCGTGCAGATACTCGCGTGCGCATCCGTATTCTATTTCCCCAACATCCTTACCTATCCGATTCTGATGGCGCTGGGTGCTAATCGTGCAGCTTTTGCCTCCAATGTGATCGGGCGAGGTCTATCCACACTCATCATCTGTGGTGCCAGTTTTTACGGTTTGATTGTGCTGGCGTCGAGCCAGTTTATCGCCATGCCGTTGCAGATGATCGTGTCGTTGACCTATGTGCGCAGGCATGCCCCTTTCGGTTGGCCAGCCTTTTTCGCCGTGCTGACGCAGAGCGGTATTGTCACCGCTTTTGCCATCGCTGGTCCGCTGGTGGTGGTGGGCATGAATGGGTTTAGCGGCGCGCTGAGCTTCACACAGGCAGGGCTGTGCGCTGTGCTATCGGCTATCGGCTGGGGTTTCTCGTTGATCCTGACGCGTCACCCCCTGCTGGCCGAATTTTCCCGTCTGACCGGTAGGACCTTGCCGCCCTGGCTATCCTGGTCCGGCCGACAGCAAACGCAGGAAAGCTGAAAGGAGAGGGCAATGTCCAGCATCGATATCGTCATTCCAAACTTCAACTACGGACATTACCTTCAGGCATGTGTGGAGAGTGTCACGTCGCAGGGCGTGGACAATCTCCGGATCCTGATCATAGACAACGCCTCTACCGATAACAGCGTGGACATTGCGCAATCGCTGGCACGAGCCGATTGCCGTATCACCGTTGTGGTTCACCCGGAAAACCTTGGAGCGAATGCCTCTTTCAACGAAGGTGTGGATTGGGCAGAAGCCGATTATTTTTTAATTCTGTGCTGTGATGATCTTTTGGCTCCGGGCGCACTGAAAAAAGCGATGTCGGTTCTGGATGAGCAGCCGAATATCACCCTGACAAACGGTCGTTCGCTTTACTGGCATTCGGGCAGCAAGCCGCGAAATCTAACGCCAGCATCCGGCCAGTGGACGGTTGAAAGCGGACAGGCATTTATAGAGCGCGCCTCAGCCTTTGGCGGCAACCCCGTCAGCGGCCCGACAGCCATTGTGCGCACCAGTGCACAGAAACGCGCGGGGCACTATAACCCGGCCCTGCCGCACACGGACGACTTGGAGATGTGGTTGAAGCTGGCGGCGCTTGGAGATGTCGCGACCACCGACCGCGTACAGGCAGTGGCCCGCGTTCATGGCGAAAGCCGGTCGGCCAGTGTCGCGTCCATGTACGAGTGGAGCGTGGAGTTTGATGCTGCCTACACATCGTTCTTCCTGAGCGAAGGGCGTCATCTGAAACATGCGCGAACAAACCTGCGCAAGGCCCGCCGCGCGCTCAGCGACCGGTGCTACAGCAGCGCGCTGCTCGCCGGCCTTCACGGAGACCGTCAGGCTTTCCGGTTGCTGGCGCAGGCAATCCGCTTGCGGCCGGGTGCGGTGCTGCCGCCGGTCAGCTATCTCCTGCGCAAGCAACTGGTTCGCAATGCGACGACAACACTATCGATTATCGGCGGAGTGTTTCCGCAATTGTGACGCCGTTCGCAGAAACGAACGGCTTCAGGGAGGACGATGATGAAATTTGCCTATTGCGTCACGCCCCATATCGGCGGCACGTATACCGTCTTCCGTCACCTGCGGCAGGGCCTGGCACCCCATGGCATCGATGTCCGATGGCTTGGCGTTGGCACGTCGCTGGCCGATATGCCCGATTCAGAATTTGGTGAAAGCATCGATGCGGCGCTCCCGGAGGAGGAGCAGGCCGAAACGATGATCCAGATCCTGAACGCTGGCGGATATGATGGCGTCTTCATCAACGTGCTGACCGCCCGTATGCAGATGAACATTGCCCGCTATCTGCCCAGGCATCTGCTGCGGGTGATGATTGTCCATAACATCACGCCCGGCACCTATGTTGCGGCGCAGGCGATACGGGACAATGTGCACGCTACCGTCGGGGTCTCGAAACGCTGTCGCACCGATCTGATCAATCTCTATCATTTCCTGCCAAAGCGCACACTGACCATCGAGAATGCGGTGGACGCGCGGGGTATGCGGGGCATCGAGCGCATGGCGAGCAATCGACCGGGTTTGCGCATGGTGTTTCTGGGCCGCGTCGAGGATGCTTCGAAGGGCGTGATGCTGCTTCCAGCGCTTCTGGACGAACTGCCCCGGGATTTTACCTTGACCATTGCAGGGGATGGGCCGGATTTGCCACGCCTCAAAACCAGACTTGCGCGCTTTGCAGATCGCGTCACTTATCTGGGTTTTGTTGCGCCGGAACGGATATCGACGGTGCTGCTCAACCATGATGCGTTGATCATGCCCTCCCGGTTCGAGGGGTTCGGGTTGACGTTGGTGGAAGCCATGGCAGCGGGCTGTGTGCCCGTGGCCACCATGCTGTCCGGTGTTACTGATACGATTGTCACGCATGGCCAGACGGGCTTTCTGTTTCCCGTGGGGGATATGCGCCGTGCCGCGCTCATCATGGCTGCGCTGACCGAGCAAACAGTGCGGACGCGCATGTCGAATGCGGCGCGTGCTGCCGTGCTCAAAGATTTTACGATTGAACGGATGGGGCAGCGTTACGCCGAGCTCATCCACACAATCAAAGCCAGTCCGCCGGCCATCGCTCCGGTCCTGCCGGTCAGCGAGTGGTCCATTCCCAGAGGGTTGCGGGCGGGCCTGCGCACCTACCTGCCGGTGCCGGTCAAGAACTGGGTGCGCGGCTGGCGAGAACGTCATTCGGCATGATGGAGACAAGACATGATAGGGGCAAAACATGGCTGCGTTCATACAGACCTTTGAGGGTTCCGACCGGTTACGCCGACGCGCACATGATATGATCCCCGGCGGAGCGCACACCTATGCCAAGGGGGACGATCAATATCCTGTGTTGTCTCCCGGTTTTATCGCTAGCGGCTCCGGCTGTCACGTCACCGATGTGGACGGCAACACCTACATTGAATATGGCATGGGCAACCGCGCGGTGGGACTGGGACATGCGTATCCCCCGGTGCTCAATGCCGTGCGCCAGCAACTGGAACTCGGCTGCAACTTTACCCGACCGGCGCGCATAGAGGTGGAATGCGCAACACGGTTTCTGGAACTGGTTCCGGGCGCGGATATGGTGAAGTTTTGCAAGGATGGGTCGGATGCCACATCGGCCGCGGTTCGTCTGGCCCGCGCAGCAACCGGGCGTGATCTGATCGCGCGCTGCGCCGATCATCCTTTTTTCTCCACCGATGACTGGTTCATTGGCACGACCGATATGAATGCGGGCATTCCACAGGCGGTGCAGGCGTTGACGCTGGGTTTCCGCTTCAATGATCTGGAAAGCGTCCGCGACCTGTTCACTCAACATCCAGGGCAGATCGCCGCCATTATTTTGGAACCGGCACGCGGGCCAGAACCAACGGATGCATATTTGCGCCAGTTGCAAGTGTTGGTGCAGGAACAAGGTGCGCTGCTGATTCTGGATGAGATGATTACCGGTTTTCGCTGGCATTCCGGGGGCGCGCAGACCCTCTATGGCATAACGCCGGATCTTTCCTGCTTCGGCAAGGCGCTCGGCAACGGGTTTGCCCTGTCGGCACTGGCGGGCAGGCGCGATTTGATGGAGCTGGGCGGGATCGAGCAGACGGACAAGCCGCGCGTCTTTCTGCTATCCACCACTCATGGGGCCGAAACCCATGCCATGGCAGCCGCAATCGCCACCATGAAAGTGTACCGGGACGAGCCGGTTATCGCGTACCTTGAAAAACAGGGGAAGGCGTTGAAACAGGGGGTGGACCAGGTCATCGACAGGCATGGTTTGAACCAGCATGTGCGTATCGTCGGTCACCCCGCTTGCCTGAGTTACGCAACGCTTGATCAGAACCTACAGCCCTCGCAGGCGTTCCGCACCCTGCTTTTGCAGGAAACCATCCGCCGGGGCGTACTGGCACCATCGCTTGTGGTCAGCTACACGCATGAGGCTGACGACATCGCCCGCACGGTCGATGCCTTCGATGGCGCTTTGGGTGTTTACGCGCAGGCGCTCGAACGGGGCGTGCATGGTTTTCTGGTGGGCAGGCCATCGGCTATCGTGTTTCGCCGCTTTAACGAGTACTCACGAGGTGAACCACGGCGCGCCGCCAAAGCCAGCCGTGGTTAGGTGGATCGTTCTGGTAGCCTGCATGTTTGCCTTGCTGGCGGGCGCGGCGCGGGCGCAAACGCAGTTTCCCTTGAAAGTGTCAGCCAATGGGCGTTTTCTGGAGGACGCGGGAGGCCAACCCTTCCTGATCACAGGCGATGCCGCATGGTCGGCCATTGCCGAATTATCGGCTGAGGACATGACTGCGTACCTCGATGACCGCCATGCCAAAGGCTTCAACACGATCCTTGTTTCGCTGATCGAGCATCAATTCTCGCGGTACGCGCCACGTAACGTTTACGGAGATGCGCCTTTCGAGAATTCCGACTTTGCAAAACCCAACGACGTCTACTTTGCGCGTGCGCGTGCGTTTGTCGAAGAGGCCAACCGGCGAGGCATGCTTGTGCTGCTGGCACCGGCCTATCTTGGCATCGGATGCGGCGGGCAGGGCTGGTGCGAGGCCATGCAGGCGTCCGGCCCGGACGCTCTTAACGCCTATGGCCGCTATCTGGCCCGTCAGTTTGCAGGACTACAGAATATCATCTGGTTACACGGCGGCGATGCCGATCCGCCTCAGCCATGGCTTGTCGAGACTATTGCAAGCGGGTTGAAGGCGGGTGGAGCGACGGGTCTCCAAAGCTTCCATGGAGCGCGTGATGGAAACCCGAGGGATGTGTTCCCTACGGCCAACTGGTTGGATATCGATACGCTCTACACCTATGAGGGGGTACGGCCAGCAGCCCTAAAACGGTATGCACGGATGCCGAAAAAGCCGTTCATACTGGTGGAAACACACTATGAGGGTGAACGGGGTGTTACCGCGCAAGCCATACGGGCCAGCGCCTATGAAGCGCTGCTATCGGGTGCCGCGGGCCAGATCTACGGTAACAATCCGGTCTGGCATTTCGGCAGTTCGGGCATTGAGTCGTCACCACTGACGTGGCAACAAGCCCTGAACAGCGAAGGCGCCGAGAGCATCGGGCAGTTGTCAAAGCTGTTCCGCCGCTTACCATGGTGGCAGTTGCAGCCAGGCGGCAATGCGGACGTAGCAGAGGCGACAACGGCGGATAAGAGCCTGGCAGTCGTTTACACAACATCTGGCGCGAACGTCACGTCGCCCTTGGCGGGCACTGAAACAGAAGCGATATGGTTTGATCCGGTAAACGGAAAGCTTCAACCTGCCAAATCCGAACCTGATCAAAACGGCACGTATGCGACGCCCGGCACGAATGCCGGGGGAGGCACGGATTGGCTGCTGATCCTTGGACCCTACCCGAAAGAGGTAGGCAGGTAACCTCCGATACCTCGCCTTCGCGAGAGTGCCAGCCCTTTTCCGCAATGGCTGCACCCAAACGGTATCGCTAGCATCCATCATCACCATAAGGGGCATAGGCACATGAAAGTTTTGGTTACAGGGCATCGGGGCTATATCGGGTCGGTTATGGTGCCAATCCTTTTGCAGGCTGGACATGCGGTTCAAGGACTGGACAGCGGGCTCTATCGCCGTTGCGCCTATGCGCCGGGAGGCGTCTCTGCTCAGGTGCCTGCACAGGAGAAAGATATTCGTGATGTGCGACCCAGTGACCTCACGGGTTTTGATGCTGTCATCCATCTCGCCGCCTTGTCGAACGATCCGCTGAGCAATCTGGACCCTGAGGTTACCTATGCCATCAACCACAAAGGTGCTGTTCGTGTAGCGACGGCAGCAAAGGCTGCCGGTGTGACACGGTTTTTGTTTGCCTCGTCCTGCAGCAATTACGGCCTGTCCGGCGCGGACCTGATTGATGAAAATGGCGCCCTTAACCCGGTTTCGGCCTATGGCCACTCCAAGGTGCGGGCGGAGCACGACATTGCGGCGCTTGGCGACGCGGACTTCGCCCCAGTCTTTCTACGGCCTGCCACTGCCTACGGGCTTTCGCCCATGTTGCGGTTCGATATCGTGCTCAACAATCTCGTGGCCTGGGCGGTGACGCAAAACGTCATCCACATGAAATCCGATGGAACGCCATGGCGTCCCATTGTCCATATTCGCGATATTTCGAGTGCCTTTCTCGCCGCGCTGGAAGCGCCAAGCGAACGTGTTCACAATCAGGCCTTCAATGTGGGGCAGACCGAGCATAATTATCAGATCCGCCAGATTGCCGAAGTTGTGGCCGCGACAGTTCCAGGCTGCCGTCTGGAATATGCTGATGATGCCGGACCCGATCCGCGGTCATACCGCGTCGACTTTTCCAAAATCGCCCGTGTACTTCCGGCCTTCCGTCCCCAGTGGGATGTCGTTGCCGGCGCAAAAGAGCTTTTCGAGGCTTACACAGGCAGCGGCCTGACGCTCAGCGATTTTGAAGGCCCGCGCTATCAGCGGATCAGCCATATCCGCCAGCTGCTTGAGACCGAAACAATCGACAGCAGCTTGCGGTGGCCGGAGGCCGTGCTTCCTGCGCGGGCTTCGGCCTGATTGCTATGGATTTTTCACCGCAGACCAATCTGTCCATTGGTGACGACATCTACCAGCTGGCAAGCCGCCTGTTCCCGATCTGCCGCAGCATCACCGGCCCCGGTGTGCGCGAAACACTTGCTGTCATGGCCGAAACGATCTCTCTTGCGGTGCATGACGTGCCAAGTGGCAGACAGGTGTTTGATTGGGTCGTACCGCCGGAATGGAGGATCAGCGGAGCCACCATTCTGGACGCCTCCGGCCGGAAAATCGTGGATTTTGCTGACAGCAACCTCCATGTCATGGGCTACAGCATTCCCGTGCGGCGCACCATGACGCGTAGCGAGCTGGAACCCCACATCCACACGGCTCCGGACCAGCCCGATGCCATCCCGTACCGCACCAGCTACTACCAGCCAAACTGGGGGTTTTGCCTGGCGCACAATCGCTGGCAGGAGGCAGGGGACGGTCCGTTTGAGGTCGTTATCGACTCGCATTTTCACGAGGGTTCACTCACCTACGGCACGTTTACCCATAAAGGCACGAGCGAGCGTGACGTGCTGTTTTCCGCCCATATCTGCCATCCTTCCATGGCCAACGACAACTGTTCCGGGCTGGCGGTTCTGGCCCATGTTGCGCAGGCTTTGCGCGGGCGTACAACATGGTACAACTATCATTTTCTGTTTGCGCCCGGCACGATCGGTGCGCTTTGCTGGCTACAGGAGAATGAGCAGCACCTGCACCGGCTGGACCATGGGCTTGTCGTCTCCTGTCTCGGCGATAGCGGCGGACCGACCTACAAGCGCAGCCGACAGGGTAATGCCGTGATCGACCGGATCATGGCGCAGGTGGAGTGCGACGGGCGCAAAGCGTCCCTTCAGGATTTCAGCCCTTATGGTTATGACGAGCGGCAGTTTTGCTCGCCGGGTTTCAACCTGCCAGTAGGCCTTCTCCAGCGCAGTGCGCACGGCAGTTTCCCGCAATATCATACCAGCGATGATAATCTGAGTTTTATCACACCTGGTGATCTACAGGCATCCTACCGCATGATCATGGATGTGATCGACATATTGGAGGCCGATTATGTGCCGGTGAACCTCTCGCCAAAGGGAGAGCCGCAACTGGGACGGCGCGGCCTTTACAGCGCAACCGGCGGACACCGCACCGCGCCACCCGATACGCTCGCATGCCTGTGGGTGCTGAACCTTGCCGACGGAAACCATTCCCTGCTGGACATGGCGGAACGATCCGGCGTGCCCTTTGCGACGCTTGCAGACTCCGCGCGTCGCCTGCGAGAAATCCAGCTGCTAACCTGAATAACGCACTTCCTGTGTTTCGATCAGCGACCAGCTTTCGTCCTTTTCGGATATGCAGGATGGGCGAGCGGGCCAGTCTATGCCGATGGCCGGATCGTCATAGCGAAAACCGACGGATGACTGGGGCGCGTAGGGAACGGATATCAGGTAGGACACCACCGCATCATCTGTCAGGGACAGGAATCCATGCGCAAACCCCTGTGGAATATACATTTGCTTACCATTGCGTGCGCCGAGTTCGGTGCCGAACCAGTGCAGGTAGCTGCGTGAGTGCGGGCGCATATCGACGGCCACGTCGAACACCGCGCCGCGCACGCAGGATACCAGCTTCACCTCCTCGTGGGGCCCAAGCTGCATGTGCAGACCGCGCAACGTATGCCGGGCGCTGGAATAGGACTGGCTGTGCTGTACGAAGCTGTTAGTCAGCGCCCGTTCTTCAAACTCCCGCACGCAGAACGTGCGCGCGAAAGAACCGCGATGATCGATAAACGGCTCCGGCTCGATTAGCCAAACCCCTGCAAGCTGTGTTTCGGAAAACTGCATCGTGCCTCTCCGTGATCCGTCGAGAAGCCAGTGTACAGAGCATTTGCGCGACCCCCAACTTGGCAAATGGGATAAGTATCTGCCCTTTGATGACATAGAGTGTACGCCTTGGTCGCAATGCTACCCCTTTCGGATAGGTTGGGTGATCGCATGGCGGTATCGTGCGTGCCACAACCTATGATTATAAATGGTTAACAGAGCGGGGCGACTCGAGAAAACGCAAAGTTTTCACGAGCTTGCAAGTGCAGGCACGAGGCAGAGATGAACCACCTACAGGCACACCAGACACACCACACCGGTATACTCAACCATACCCCATGCAGACTGTGCGGTGCCGGCCTCAACCGAACGTTCGTCGACCTCGGCATGTCGCCTCTGTGCGAAAGCTTTTTGTCCGCAGACCAGATCAATTCGGCGGAGACCACCTATCCGCTGCACGCCTATGTGTGTGAAAGCTGCCTTCTGGTGCAACTGCAGGCCTATGTGAGCCCGGAATCGATCTTCGAGGAATATGCCTATTTCTCCTCCTATTCCACCAGCTGGGTGGACCACGCTGCGCGCTATTGCGATGCAATGATCGACCGATTTAATCTGAACGGTGAGAGCCTTGTCGTGGAGGTGGCGAGCAACGATGGCTACCTCCTGCAACACTTCGTCGAGCGCAACATTCCGGTGCTGGGTATCGAGCCTGCCATCAACGTTGCACAGGCTGCGATTGCCAAAAATATTCCGACCATGATCGAATTCTTCGGCAGGGATTTGGGGCTTCGCATGGCGGGCGCGGGCCAGCAGGCGGACCTGATCGTCGGCAACAATGTGCTGGCACAGGTTCCTGATCTCAATGACTTTGTCGCCGGGTTGAAACACCTGTTGAAACCCGAAGGCATCATCACGCTGGAGTTTCCACATATCGCGACACTGATCGAGCACAACCAGTTCGATACGATATACCACGAGCATTTTTCCTACTTTTCGCTGCACACGGTGCAAATCATGGCGCGGCGCCACGGTTTGCGAGTGACCGATGTGGAGGAAATTCCGACCCATGGCGGCTCACTGCGGGTGTACCTGTCCCATGACGTTGCGCGAGGTTCTGTCAGCGTTGCGGTCGCGCGCCTGCTGGAGCGTGAGCGGCTTGCCGGTCTGCATGACATTGAAAACTATGCGCGCTTTGCAAAAAAAGCGCAGGAAACAAAGCGTGCGCTGCTCTCGTTGTTGATCCGGCTGAAGGAAGACGGCAAGTCCATCTGCGGCTACGGCGCTCCGGGCAAGGGCAACACGCTCCTGAATTACTGCGCAATTGGCACGGATTTTCTGGATTTCACAGTCGATCGCAACCCGTACAAGCACGGTCGATACACGCCGGGAATGCACATACCCATTTTGCCGGTGGATGCCATTGACCGCGAAAAGCCTGACTACATCCTTATCCTGCCTTGGAACCTGAAAGAAGAGATCATTGCGCAAATGCGCCATGTGGGGGACTGGGGGGGCAAGTTTATCGTACCCATTCCATCCGCGTGCATCATTGATCCCCTCTATCAAAAGGAGGCCACGCTATGAAGGTCGTTCTGTTTTGCGGTGGCCGGGGAACTCGTATTCGTGAATACGCGGAGAATGTCCCTAAGCCGATGATACCGCTTGGCTCCCAGCCCATCCTGCGCCATGTCATGCAGTATTACTCGGATTTCGGCCATGACGACTTTATCCTGTGCCTGGGCTATAAAGCCAATACGATCAAGGACTTCTTTCTCAACAGCCGTCCACAAACCTTTTCGGACTGTATCGTATCCGGTGATGGCAAGGTGGAACTGCTAGGCCAGGTACAGAGCAACTGGCGCATATCGTTGATCGATACCGGCATCTGGCGCAATATCGGTGAGCGGCTGTGGGCGGTGCGGGAACAACTGCGCGGTGAGCGCATGTTCATCGCCAACTACAGCGACGGCCTGACCGACGTCGACCTCGACGACATGGTGGCGCAGTTTGAGGCAAGCGGAAAGCTGGCGTGTTTTCTGGCCGTGCGCCCACCTCTGACCTACCATCTTGCCGATATCGAGCCCGATGGGTCCGTGTCGCAGTTCCGCTCATCCGAGACATCCGACATCTGGATCAATGGCGGCTATTTCCTGCTCCGTGGCGAAATCTTCGACTACATGCAGGAAAAGGAAGAGCTGGTTCTGGAGCCTTTTACCCGGCTGATCGCCGACAATATGTTGATGGCCTACAAGCACGAAGGCTTCTGGCGTTCCATGGATACCCTGCGCGACTGGCAGGTGCTGGAAGAGATGGTGGAGCGCGGTGATATGCCGTGGACCCAACAGGCCCGCACCAACAAACGCACTGCTATTAAAATGGTGACTGCGCCATGAAAAGTCTGGCCTCGCTCATATCGGATAAGAGCGCGCTGACCATTCTGTGCATTGGAGCGCATTCCGACGATATTGAAATCGGGGCGGGGGGTACGATCCTTCGGCTGATTGAGAACGGGCTCGACCTGACGGTGCACTGGTGCGTATTGAGCGCCGATAATGAGCGCGGACAGGAAGCGGCGGCCTCTGCGCAGACTTTCCTGCGCGGCGTGCAGCAGCACCGTATTCACCTCGGCCAGTTCGATGACAGCCATTTTCCCGATCAGTCGCGGGCGATCAAAAAGTGGCTGATTGATATTCGGGAACAATGTTCGCCCGACATTGTTTTCACGCACAGCCACCATGATGCCCATCAGGACCACCGAACCGTCAACAGGCTGACGACGAATGTGTTCCGGGACAATCTTGTGGTGGAATACGAGATTCCGAAATGGGATGGAGACTTGACGGCACGCAACAGTTATGTGCCCATATCTTTGGATATACTAGACCGAAAGATTGGTCTTCTTATGCAGAACTTCGCCAGCCAGCGCTCGAAAGACTGGTTTGACGAAGATGTCTTTCGCGGTCTTGCGCGATTGAGAGGGATGGAATGCCGATCGGCCTCGCGTTTCGCTGAGGCTTTCACGATCCGCAAGCAGACATTGTTCTAAGCAGACATTGTTTCAAGCAGGCAGGCACATGAGCAGGCATACCCGGCGATCAGCGTCGGGCCTATACGCAGCAGCACTCCAGCAATAATATAATAATATAGGCAGGGATCAGCATGCAAGTCGATCATGATTTAACAGCGGCCATCAACGCGCTCAACTATTCACCACCCGCGTCCATGTTCGACGTCGATGATATTCTTGTTGTGCCTGACATCAAGCGCAAGCCAGTGCACTATGCACCCGGAGATTACGCGGCCATTATCGACAAGCGCAACCTTGATCGGGAGTGTCTGGCAGCCAGTCTGAACAGCCACAATGTCGGGCTGAAGATCATCACGTTCTCCAATCTTGAAGAGTGGGAAGCGCGCAAATCCGTTCTTGGGAAGTTGCGTGTCGTTCTCTTCAACACCGGCAGCGTGGATGTGGACGAGCAGGAGGTTCGTGCCGAAATCACGGAGCTTGTCTATGCTTTCGATCCGGTTCCCGTCGTCATCCTGTCCAACAATCAGGATTTGTCGACCGTGCTGAAAGTGGTGGATCTTGGCGTGCGCGGGTTCATTCCCACATCAGTTGGCATCGACGTGTGCATTCACGCGCTGGGACTGGCAGTAGCGGGCGGAACGTTCATTCCTGCCAGCAGCATCCTCACCATGCGCTGGCTGTTTGCCGGGCAAACGGTGGAAAAGCCAGTGACCAAAACGTCATTCACTGCCCGTCAGGCTGCGGTGGCAGAGGGCTTGCGTCGCGGTAAAGCCAACCGCATCATCGCGCTGGAGCTGAACCTGTGCGAAAGCACCGTCAAGGTTCATATTCGCAACATCATGAAGAAGTTGGGCGCTACCAACCGAACGGAAGTTGCCTATCGCATCGGCGATATGTCCAGTTGAGGACCAGACGGCGAGCAACCGTTCCCGTTACCGATTGCAAACGATTTCGAAGCAGGAAAGAAAGCCATGATCTGGCCCGGACAAACACGCGCTGAAGACAACCTGGCATACGCCCTGATTTCTGTTTTGTGGAAACGCCGCGCGCTGCTGATGGCAGGTATTGCGGCCGGGTTGTCGGTTGCCTTGCTTGGGTATCTTTCGGCACCCTCGCGCTACCGTGCGGAAACGGTTCTGGCGCTTGATCTGCGTAAGCTGCAGGCGGCACCAGGGGATGCGGTGGTGTCCGCTCTGCCGCAGGAAAGCCCGGTGTTGCGCACCGAGCTGGATATTATCGGCTCCCGCATGATGGCCGAGCGCGTTGTCGAGCAGGTCAAGGCAACCGATGCCACCAAAGGGCGCACATCCGGCATTACCGTGGATGACCTGCTGACCAATGTCCGCGCTGTCAACGATGGCCGCTCCTATACGATTTACGTGTCTTATACCGGCAGCGATCCGGAGGTCGCGGCTTTGGTGACCAACACCTATGGCAGTGCGTATATCGACTATCAGATCGGTCTTCAGACTTCAGCCACCCGTCGTGTCAGTGATTGGCTGGGCGGTCGTCTGGCGACGCTGCGGCAAACGCTCGAGGATTCCGAGCGGACAGCCACGGCATTCCGGGAAAAGTCCGGTATCGTCAAATCGAACGGCACGACGCTTCTGGCGCAGCAGATCGCCGGTATCAACAACGAGATGGCGGCGTCACGGGCACGAGAAGCGGGTTTGAAGGCGCGTCTGTCCACCGCACAGGATGCCAGCGGCGCGACTTTGTCCGAGGTGTTGAACTCGGCAACTATTCAGGCGCTCAGGGCAGAAGAAGCCCGGCTGAATCGTGCCCTCACACAGATTTCCGAGAGTGGCGCTACGAAAAATCCGCAGCTTCCGCAAATACGGTCACAAATCAGCACCTTACGGTCACAAATTGATACAGAGGTGCAGCAGATCGTTGCCAGCCTTCGTAACGAAATCGATGTGGCCGAGCGCCAGCAGGTGGGATTGCAGGCAAGCCTGCAACAAATGCAGACGGATATGTCGAAGGCCACTCAGGCCATTGTTCAGGCCGATCAACTGGATCGTGAGGCCAGCGCCAACCGCGCGATCTACGAAAGCTATCTGACGCGCTACAAGCAAACCATTGAACAGGACGGTATCGCAACCGCAGAAGCGCGCATTATTTCTCCGGCCATGCCGCCACAAAAGCGTGTCAGCCCCAATCTCATGGCCTGGATTCTGGCGGGTATGCTGCTTGGCGGAACGGTCGGTGTGGGACTTGCGCTCCTTCTGGAACTGCGTCGGCGGTCCAAGGCGCTGGCACAACGCCTGTCAGAAAAGACCGGACTGGCCGTTTTCGGCCAGCTTCCCGCGCTCAATGCTTTGGAAAGCCGTGATATTGCCCAGGCTGTGCGCAGCAGTGCGTCGCCGATGGGGCGGGCGCTGGCTGATCTGCAAGCAGTGCTCCGTCTAGCCCTGCCTGTTCAGCACACACCTGTTCTCGCCGTTGCCTCGCTGCGTGATCACGATGGCAAAACGTTCGTTGCCGCCAATCTGGCGCGGTCATTGACTGCCGCCGGTGTCTCGACTGTCGTGATCGATGCCAACCTGCGAAGCCCCGGTGTGGCAGAGGCGTTTGGCCTGCGGCCCAAGCACTATATTGACGAGATTGTCAGCGGAAAATCCGATCCTCGCGCGGTCACTCAGCGTGACGTTTCCGGTGTGGATGTTATCTGCGCGCGCGCCAGTGCTGCACCAACAGAGTTCTTGCTGGGCGACGCCCGGTTTGAGGGTATGATCGACGATCTCCGGCAACACTATCAGGTCATTCTCATCGATACGCCCTCTGTGACCGACGGTATGGATGCGGTTCGCATCGCCACTCTCTGTGATGGCCTGATGTTTGTCGTTACCGCTGGTGCCGACCCGGATGAGGTGAGCAAGGCAGTGCACGGGCTTCAGTCATCGGGGTGTACGGTGACAGGACTGGTGCTGAACGGAACCTCCAGTCACAGCTTGGGGCGGTCGCGAAAGCAGGCTGGCATACCGGCCCAGATGCCCGATTGGCTAACCACGGCGGTCGCCGCTGGAAAAAGTAGCGTTACCAAACCCATTGTCCCTGTTCCCCCCACTGCGCGCACGGATGTCGGCTCATGAAACCAAAGGGATTTTTCACCAAAGCCGCGCTGTGTGGCTGCTTGCTGGCGTTGGGTTTGACCGGACCCGCGTCTGCCGAAACCGCCCGGTACGAGGTGACGACCGGCGATACCCTGCTGATTACCGTCTACGGCGACGCCGGGCTGACCGGTACGTTTCCCGTCAGTACCGAGGGAACCATTGGCTATCCCATTCTCGGGAATGTTACCGTTACAGGCCGAACAGTGGGTGAGATCAGCGATGAAATCAGCGATTTGTTGAAAGAGCATATTGCCAACCTTTCCGTTGCCGTCGCGGTCAAGGAGTATGCGCCGGTTTTCATTCTGGGCGATGTGCAGCGTCCGGGCAAACAGGAATTCAGGCCCGGCATGATCGTGCTGGAACTGTTTGCGCTCGGTGGTGGACTGAAAGACCGCCTTGCGACCGGCGATGTGACCGAGGCGCAGCTCGCCACGCTTCGGCAGGACTATGCCGACATGGGCTTGCAGGTCTTCGCACAGACCATACGCCGGGCCCGCTTGCAGGCGGAACTCAGTGACGGAGCGTTTCAACCCGATGTCGATTTCAGCAATATTCGCGACAAAGCCGGCGCACAGGGGATCATTGACTCCGAGCAGCAGATGTTCGCGGCACGGCTAGCCGCCTACACGGCAGAGCTCAAAAGCACAGAGTTGCAAAAGATCAGCTATGTCGAAGAGATTGAGACCCTGAAGAAAAGCAGCGGTCTGCGCAATGAGGAACTGGCTCTGTTGAGCGAGGATGTGGATGCGGCCAGCAAATTGATGGAGCGCGGGCTATCACCCAAAACTGCGGTGCGGGAAAAGCAGCGGGAAATTTCCGCCACGAACAGGGATGCTCTGGAGGCCGGTTCATTCCTCGCGCGTGCCCAGCAAAACCTTTCCTCCATCGAAGGCCGTCTGCAAACGCTGAAGGACACCCGCCGCAACGACGCGGCACAGGGCCTGCGGGAGGTGGAACTGGACCTGCTGCGCCTCAAGCGGAAAATGGAATTTGCCCAACAGTCGCTGGCTGAAATGGGCGTCACCTTGCAAAACAGCGGAGCCAGCGTCGATTCGATGTTGCGCTTTTCAGCTGTCCGGCTGGTCGATGGCGTTTATCAGGAAACGCCTATAGAGCAGCACGACAGGGTTCTGGCCGGTGATATCGTGCGAGTCAGACTTTCGCTTGATGAAACCAACACGGCATCCGTGCAGAATTGATTGGCTACACTTCGCCAATATTACTACACATTAACCGTATCGTCAGTCGATGAACGAATTAATTCAGTTTATTCTGTTTAAGGTCTTCAAAAGACTCAAAAGTGTTTTATGTCATTCCAGGTCACTGGGATGCGATGATGAGTATATCCGACGAGACGACAACAACAGAACGCACACTGATCGACCGTGTCTTTATGCTCGATGTGCACTGCCCCCTGTTGCTGAAAGCCCAGTATGAAGCAGCGATCTCGAAATCGCCTATCTACTTCGCGTCGTTAATGGCATGTTGTGGTTTCATCATCTATTGCTACTGGGGCATTGCGCCCCTCTGGCTCGGTTTCATCGCACCGCTGATTATCTATCCTGTTTGTGGCCTGTGGATCTGCGCTTGGTATGTGTTGTGGCGGGGGGAAACGTCGCACGCTGTCATCGTGCGGCGCATGCGTCACATCTGCATGTCCAGCATGCTTTTCGCTGCGGCATTGGCGGTCTGGCCAACCGTACTGACGTTCTATGGAAATCACGACACATTCATTGTGTCCGTCGTCTATTTCAGTATGGGCACGCTGTGCGGGCTGGTGTGTATGACCCATTTTCGTGGTGCAATCATCGTGGTGATGGCCACTTGTCCGCCGCTTTACGCATCAATGGTGTATTTTCAGTACAAGACGGAGGTCTTGCCGCTGGCTGCTATCTTCATCATTTTGGTGGGCGTCAGCGCATGGATGTTGTTGCGGTATTGCTCGGACTTCTCAGCCTTGACTCTCTCACAAAGCCAGATGGCTCACCAGCGCAATGAACTCGCCGCTTTGAGTGAGGAAAATGACCGGATGGCCAATCTCGACGCATTAACCGGCCTCGCCAATCGCCGACGGTTCTTTTCGGATATGGCCAAGCGCCAAACTGATAACGAGCTCGCTTTCGCAATCGGTATTCTCGATCTCGACGGCTTTAAACCGGTCAACGATACCTACGGTCATGTGCTCGGTGATGAAGTTCTCAAGGTCCTTGCGCAAAGGCTTCTGGTGATTTGCGAAGGTCGGGCCGATGTGTATCGCCTTGGTGGCGACGAATTCGGAATCATCCTTCCGGGGGCGCGCAGCAGCGAGGAATTGTCGGGCGTGGCCGATGTCATTCTCGACGCTGTTCGCCTGCCGATTGCGGTTAATGGTTTGCAGGTCAATCTCGGCTGCACGCTTGGCTATGCGCGCTACCCGGAGTCCGCCTCGACCACCGCGCAGCTCTATGAGCGGGCCGATTACGCGCTCTATTACGCCAAACGCAACGGGCGGGGGCGGGCCGTGGTGTTCAACGCCGACCACGAGCGCGAAATCCGCGAACACAGCATTATGGAAACCACGCTGAAATCCTGTGACATGGAGAAGGAGTTCTACCTGCTGTTTCAACCGATTGTAGATGCGCGGTCCAACCGCACACTTGCATTTGAATGCCTGGCCCGCTGGGCAAGCCCCGAGCTGGGGCAGGTTTCACCGGCAGTGTTCGTGCGTGTGGCCGAGCAGGCCGGCGTAATCACCACCCTGACGCCCGTTCTGTTTGCCAAGGCGCTGGCTGCGGCCACGGCATGGCCGGAGCATGTTAGGATGACCTTCAATCTGTCGGCGTTCGACATATGCCTGCCGGGTCAGGCGGGTGTTCTGAACGCGTTGGTCGCGGGCTCAGGCATCGCGCCGGAGCGCATTGACTTCGAACTGACAGAAACCGCCATCACGCAGAACTTTGAGCTGGCACGGGAGAATATGCGTCTGCTGCGGGAGGCGGGCTCCAACATTGCGCTGGATGATTTCGGCACGGGCTATTCCAGTTTGAGCCATATCCACCGCCTGCCGCTCGACAAGATCAAGATTGACCGCAGCTTCGTACAGGATGTGGAAAGCAACCAGACGAGCCACAAGATCATCAAATCACTGAGTGCGCTTTGCCTCGATATGGGACTGGAATGCGTGGCTGAAGGGGTAGAAAGTGGTGTGCAGGTGCGCACGCTGGCAGGCATAGGGTGCAACATGATTCAGGGATACTATTTCGCGCGCCCCATGCCGGCTGATGAGATTGATGGCTTTTTGGCACGGACACTGCCTGTATCTTCCGACCAGCCGGAAGCTGTGGAACTGGCCTAAACGCCGCATGCGTCTTTCATTCCTCCAACAGAAGCTTACATAGCAGCCAGCCTCTTATTTCAGGATACAACATGCTGCTTGCCCTTCACGGAGTTTCTAAATCCTACGAGACCGCCGAAGGTCCGCTTGCCGTGTTGCAGGACATTGATCTGGACCTGAAAGCAGGGGAAAGCCTGTCATTGACCGGTGAATCCGGCAGCGGCAAAAGCACACTGCTTCATCTCATCGCCGGGCTGGATAGCCCCGATCTCGGTCAGATCCGGGTGCTGGATATGGACATGGCGACGCTGGACGATTCAGGGCGCGCTGCAATGCGTCGTGGTGGGGTAGGACTGGTATTTCAACAGTTTAATCTCATTCCTTCACTTGATGTTTCAGCCAACCTCGCGTTTCACGCGAAGTTGGCCGGGCGTCATGATCCAGCGTGGCAAGCGTCATTGACCGAACGGCTGGGGTTGACGAGTTTGCTCCATCGCTATCCCGAACAGTTATCGGGAGGCCAGCAGCAGCGGGTCGCCATCGGGCGCACGTTGGCAGCGCGTCCAAAGTTGGTTTTGGCCGATGAGCCGACCGGGAACCTTGATGAAGCAACCGGGGATTCCGTTCTGGCGCTGATGTTGTCACTGGTGGCGGAAACGGGCGCGGGCCTGTTGATGGTCACACACTCCATTCGTCTGGCAGACCAGTTGGACCGACGCATCCATCTGCGTGGCGGGCGAATTGCATGATGTGGCGCGCTGGCCTTCAAGCCCTTCTTTCCCACTGGAAACGATCACCGCTGCAACTTGCAATGCTGCTTCTCGGCCTTTCGCTGGCCACGGCCCTGTGGTCCGGTGTTCAGGCGGTCAACGCGCAGGCAAGGGCGAGTTACGACCGTGCTGCCGCAACGCTAGGGCGCGACAGGCTGGACCAGTTGGTTGCCGCCGATGGTAACGTTTTTTCACAAGAGGTGTTTGTGGATTTGCGCCGCGCCGGGTGGCTGGTCTCTCCCGTGCTTGAGGGCGATGCGCGCTTCGGCACAACCCGCATTCATTTGATCGGCATAGACCCGCTGACATTGCCTGCGGAGGCGCAGCAGGTTGAGCTGAGTTCCAATGACGACCTGATTTCGTTTATGACGCCGCCGGGTGTCATGATCGTATCGGAAGCAACCGCCGCCCGGTTGAGTGGCCTGGACACGCCGCCGCTGCGCATTTCAAAAGATGTGCCAGCCGACACGGCCATTGTTGATATCTCGGCCGCGCAACGTCTGCTTGGCAAACCGGAGCAGGTCAGCCGTCTGATCGTTGCTCCAGAACAGCCGCTTAGCCAGACACCGCTGGCGGACGTTGCCGGGACCTTGGTGCGCAAAGCGCCGGATGGTGAAGGTGATCTTGCCCGGCTGACCGACAGTTTCCACCTCAACCTGACGGCTTTCGGCATGCTGGCCTTCGTCGTCGGGCTGTTCATTGTTTACTCCGCTATCGGTCTTGCGTTCGAGCAACGCCGACCGGTGTTTCGCACCTTGCGGTCTCTAGGGTTTTCGGCGAAAGCATTGACAGGTCTGTTGCTGGCCGAATTGCTCTTTTTCGCGCTGGTTGCCGGTGTTGCAGGCGTGGTGCTTGGCTACGGCATCGCTTCTCTGCTGCTGCCCGATGTCGCGGCAACCTTGCGTGGCCTTTATGGAGCAGATGTGCCGGGGGTCCTGTCGCTTCGTCCCTCATGGTGGGCGGCGGGCGTTGGCATTGCCGTGGGCGGAACGCTGGTGTCGGCGGCGCAAAGCCTTTGGCGGGTGTGGCATATGCCACTGTTGGCCCCCGCACAGCCACGCGCATGGGCGCGCGCGTCAGAATCTGCCTTGCGGATACAGGCCTTAGCGGCTTTGGGCCTGTTTGGCTTGACCGCCGCGCTTGCCCATTGGGGCTCCGGTCTTGTGGTTGGTTTCAGCGTACTGGCTGCCATGCTGATGGGGGCAGCGCTTGCGCTGCCCGTATTGCTGGCGATCCTCCTGTCGCTGATGCAGAAGCAGGCACGTGGCCCGCTCAGCTTCTGGTTCTGGGCTGATAGCCGCCAGCAGCTTCCCGGCCTGTCCTTGTCTCTCATGGCGCTGCTGCTGGCACTGGCTGCTAATGTGGGTGTCGGAACAATGGTTTCCAGCTTTCGCTTAACCTTCACCGGGTGGCTGGACCAACGGTTGGCAGCGGAACTTTACATAACCGCGCGCACGGAAGACGAGGCGGCGCGCTTGCGCACATGGCTCAATCCGCGTGTGGAGGCCGTGCTGCCGATCTGGAACACCGAAGGAGACGTGCGTGGCCAGCCTGCTCAGATTTACGGTGTGGCAAACCACGCAACCTATCGAAACAATTGGCCTTTGTTGCAATCGGTGCCTGATGTGTGGGATCGCGTTGCCAGCGGCAACAGCGCTATCATCAACGAGCAACTCTACCGCCGTGATGGGTTGAAGTTAGGCGATACGTTGACCCTGCCGGGCGGCTGGCAAACACAGATCGCCGGAATTTACTCTGACTACGGAAACCCGCTGGCACAGGTCATGGTGGGTGTCGATGCCCTCAGTCAGCATTATCCCGAAGTGTCGCGGCTGCGCTACGGCGTTCGCCTCAATCCGGCAAAGGTTCCTGCACTCCGGGAGGACTTGGGGCGTGACTTTGATCTGCCACCCCAGAATATGGTGGACCAGGCGGCCATCAAGCAGACATCGCTCGATATTTTCGAGAAGACATTCGCCGTCACCGCCGTATTGAATGTGCTGACCTTGGGCGTGGCGGGTGTCGCGATGTTTGCGAGCCTCATGACCCTCTCTGGAATGCGGCTACCGCAGGTCGCACCGCTCTGGGCGATGGGGCTGACGCGGCGATCTCTCGTGTGGCTGGAACTGGCGCGCACGATGGTTCTGGCAGTTCTCACCATGGTCGCGGCACTGCCAGTCGGTATCGGACTGGCATGGGTTCTGCTGGCAATTGTCAATGTCGAAGCGTTCGGATGGCGGTTGCCCATGCACCTGTTTCCAGCGGACTGGGCGCGGCTCGGGGGGCTGTCTGTGCTTGCCGCCTTGTTTGCGGCGCTGATACCGCTGCGTCGCCTCGCGCGTCTTGCGCCGACGGATTTGTTGAAGGTTTTTGCCAATGAACGTTAGGCGTATTCTCTTAAGCCTAGTCCTGATGCTGTATGCCCCTGTGGCCATGGCGCAGGGCTTTGCCGGTCTTGGCACGGCAGCGGAAGGATTTGCCGTACCTAAACCCGGAACGGTCTTCCAGTTCCCCGCCGACCATGGCGCGCACCCTGATTATCGCATCGAGTGGTGGTATCTCACCGCCAACCTGACCGGCAGCGATGGCAAACCCTATGGTGTGCAGTGGACCCTGTTCCGCTCGGCGTTAAAGCCGGGGGAGACAGATCCGCAGATCTGGATGGGGCACGCAGCACTGACGGCACAAGTCCAGCATTTTGTAGCAGAGCGTCTCGCCCGTGGCGGAATCGGCCAAGCGGGGGTGAGTACTGGGGTCAAGACACAACCGTTTTTAGCCTGGATTGATGACTGGGCCATGACATCGACCGTAACCGATAATACGGCGGATACCCTCTCCAAGCTTTCGCTGTCGGCCTCGGGCAAGGACTTTCGCTATGATTTGAAGCTGGACGCGAAGGGGCCAATCGTGCTGCAAGGGCAGGGCGGTTACTCCGTGAAATCAGCGGCGGGGCAAGCCAGCAATTATTACTCTCAACCCTTCTATACCGTTGAGGGAACGCTGACGCTTCCACAAGGTCCGGTGTCCGTGACAGGGCAGGCGTGGCTGGATCGGGAATGGTCTTCGCAGCCGCTGGCTGAAAATCAAACCGGCTGGGACTGGTTTTCCCTGCATATGGACAGCGGTGAAAAGCTGATGGGCTTTCGCCTGCGCGATGGTGGCGAAGGCTATACATCGGCAACGTGGATTGCCGCCGATGGCACACCGACCCCTCTGCCACCGGGCGCGCTTAAGGTCACCCCGCTCAACACTGCCAAGGTTGGTGAGCGTACAATTCCGGTAGAGTGGCGCGTCGATGTCCCCTCACGCAATTTCAGCATCACGACCAAGGCGCTCAATACCCAATCATGGATGGCGACCAGCTTTCCCTATTGGGAGGGGCCAATCAACTTCACTGGGTCGCACTCTGGTCGCGGCTATCTGGAAATGACAGGGTATCGCTAGAGCATTTCCAGCGAACACATGTTCGTCGGAAATGCTCTAACCTCTTGTTTCGACGCATTGTCCGGGCGTGAAAGCGATCCCGCTTTCACTTGAAATGCTCTAGGCACACTCCGACCGGAGTGAAACGAGGAGCGACAAGACGTGTACTTTGATCCAAATTTCATCACATAAACTGTCTTTCCATGCCATAAGGGCGCCGCAACATTCCGGGCCCGAAATATGATTCGTATTGAAAATATCAGCAAGCAATTAAGCCACCGCATTCTCTTCATCGAAGCTTCCGCAGCTCTCAACAGGGGCGAGAAGATCGGTCTCGTCGGGCCGAATGGCGCGGGCAAAACCACGGTTTTCCGCATGATCAATGGCGAGGACATGCCGGATGAGGGGCAGGTTTCGGTTGATAAGGGCGTTACCGTCGGGTACTTCAATCAGGATGTGGGGGAAATGGCTGGCCGCAGCGCGGTTGCCGAGGTCATGGATGGGGCGGGGCCGGTCAGTGTCGTTGCTGCGGAGTTGCGCGACCTTGAAGCCGCGATGGCCGACCCCGATCAAATGGACACTATGGACCAGATCATCGAGCGCTACGGCGAGGTGCAGGCCCGATACGAGGAACTTGATGGCTACGCGCTCGATGGCCGCGCCCGCGAAGTGCTGGCTGGCCTGAACTTCACGCCGGAGATGATGGACGGAGACGTTGGCGGTCTTTCCGGCGGGTGGAAGATGCGCGTGGCTCTCGCCCGCATTTTGCTGATGCGCCCTGATGTGATGTTGCTGGACGAGCCAAGCAACCATCTGGATCTGGAAAGCCTGATCTGGCTGGAAGAGTTTCTGAAAGGCTATGACGGCGCGCTTTTGATGACCTCTCATGACCGCGAATTCATGAACCGCATCGTCAACAAGATTATCGAGATTGATGCCGGTACGCTCACGACATTTTCGGGAGACTATGGATTCTACGAGCAGCAGCGCGCGCAGAACGAAAAACAGCAACTTGCCCAGTTCGAGCGTCAGCAGGCTATGCTGGCGAAGGAAATTAAATTCATCGAACGCTTCAAGGCACGGGCGTCTCACGCCTCGCAAGTGCAAAGCCGCGTGAAAAAGCTGGAAAAGATTGACCGGGTGGAGCCGCCCAAGCGGCGTCAGGTGGTTGCGTTCGAGTTCCAGCCCGCTCCACGGTCCGGTGAGGATGTGATCAGCCTCAAGGGCGTCCACAAGACATACGGCAGCCGGGTTATTTATGAGAATTTCGACTTTATGGTCCGGCGGCGGGAGCGCTGGTGCATTATGGGCGTCAACGGCGCTGGCAAATCAACGCTTCTCAAGCTGGTGAGCGGAACAGCCGACCCGGACTCCGGTAGCGTGGCGCTCGGTGCCAGTGTGAAAATGGGCTACTTTGCGCAGCACGCCATGGATATGCTGGATGGGGAACGAACCGTTTTTCAGACCCTTGAGGACAATTTTCCGCAAGCCGGTCAAGGCTCCCTCAGGGCACTGGCGGGCTGTTTCGGCTTTTCCGGTGATGATGTGGAAAAGCGCTGCCGGGTGCTATCGGGCGGGGAAAAAGCGCGGCTGGTCATGGCCATCATGCTGTTTGATCCACCAAACCTGCTGGTGCTGGACGAGCCGACCAACCACCTTGATCTTGACACCAAGGAAATGTTGATTCAGGCCTTGTCTCAGTACGAGGGCACGATGCTGTTCGTCTCGCATGATCGGCATTTTCTGGCAGCACTCTCCAATCGCGTGCTGGAGTTGACCCCCGAAGGGGTCCACCAATATGGCGGGGGGTATACCGAATACGTTGCGCGTACCGGTCAGGAAGCGCCGGGTTTACGAAGCTGAGGACAACGCCTCAATCTTCGGCAATGCGAACGATCAGTTTGCCGAAGTTGCGGCCTTCCAGCAGGCCTATGAACGCTTGTGGTGCGGCCTCAATGCCCTCAACGATATCCTCGCGGTAGCGCAAGCGTCCCTCGGCAATCCACTGCGCGGCTTCCCGATAAAACGCTGGAGCCTGATCAACAAATTCGCGCTGAATGAAGCCGCGAATCTGCAGACTGCGCGTGAGAACTTCGCGCATAAAGTTCGGCAACCGGTCCGGACCACTGCCGCCTGCTGTGGCGTTATACTGCGCAATTAATCCGCAGACTGGCACGCGGGCATAGGTGTTCAAAAGCGGAAACACCGCATCCCAGACCTTGCCGCCAACGTTCTCGAAATAGACATCGATACCGTTGGGGCAGGCTTGCTTCAGCTTCGCCGTAAAGTCTGGGTCGCGATGATCGACAACAGCGTCGAAGCCCAGTTCATCGCGCACGAAGGAACATTTCTCAGGACCACCGGCAATGCCCACCGCGCGCGCACCTTTGATCTTGGCAATTTGCCCCACAGCCGAGCCAACAGCGCCGCTCGCTGCTGCAACCACGACAGTTTCTCCCGCTTTCGGCTGGCCTATGGTCAGCAGACCGGCGTAGGCCGTGAAGCCCGGCATACCGAGCACACCCAACGCGGTGGAAAGCAGTGCGGCGGACGGGTCCAGCTTTCTCAATCCAGAGCCATCCGAGACTGCGTAACTTTGCCAACCGGAATGGGACAACACAAAGTCCCCCTCATGAAAATCAGGGTGTCGCGACTGAACGATGCGCGCGACCGTACCCCCTTCCATCACTGCGCCGATCTCGGTTGGCGCAGCATAGGATTTCGCGTCGCTCATACGGCCACGCATATAGGGGTCGAGTGACAGGAACAGGATTTTCAGCAAAACCTGCCCGTCGGCCAGTTCAGGGACAGATACGTTTTCCAGCCGGAAGTTTTCTGCCGTCGGTGCGCCGCTGGGTCTTGATGCCAGAACAATGCGTGTGTTGGTGAACGTTTGCTGTGTCATGATCCCTCTTATCGTCAAAATGCAAACTACCGCCGATGCCTAAATTGAAAGCGTTAGCGCGACTTTGTGCGTCCAAATGGACGCACGGCGCTCTAATGGGGATGTCGTGCAGATGAAGCGAGCGTCAAGGTGCGCGACGCCATTTCATTTGGCAGTCG
The DNA here is from genome assembly GCF_014841565.1 of Rhizobium sp. CFBP 8762. Lineage (GTDB taxonomy): Bacteria > Pseudomonadota > Alphaproteobacteria > Rhizobiales > Rhizobiaceae > CFBP-8762. The sequence continues at coordinate 150,499 of NZ_JACYUD010000002.1, read as the reverse complement.
TAGGCGGCGCGATCGAACCGCGTTCGATGATATGGGTTGGCAGTATCACGCGTTCTGGCGGATGAGCATGGCCTTTCAAGCGCCGGATCAACAGCTCCGCGACGGCTTTTCCGAGATTGTAGACCGGCTGATCAATAACGGTAATGGGTGGGCTCGTAACACTCGTCCAGTCGGCATTGTGAAATGTAATCAGCGAGATGTCACCGGGAACTGACAATCCGGTTTCGCGTATGGCCTTGAAGGTTTCCAGCGCAATCACGCTGTCGGATGCGAGAATTGCCGTCGGGCGTTGAGGCTGGCGCAGCGATTCGCTGACAATCGCCCGAGTCTCGGGCTGGCTTGTCGCGCCCAGCCGAACCAACCTTTCCGGCTTATCGATTCCGGCTTCAGCACATGCTTGCAAAAATCCCTGGATACGATCCCGAACGGACGAGGTGTAGATCTGGTCTATGTTCCGGTAGGCATGCTCGTCCGTATCGACAGCGGTGAGGTAGCACACGTTGGAATGCCCGGCTTTTACCAACAGGCGTGTGGCCATAAACGCCGCCTGCTTGTCGTCAACAGTCACTGTATCTACATCGAGATCGCTCAGAGCACGGTCCAGCAATGCCAACGGGGTGCCGGAGCGAAGAATGTCACGCAAATGGGAAATGTCACGCGACTCCGAAGGCGTCACGATCAGTCCGTCTACGCGTTTGCCGGTCAGGAGACGAAGAGCCGCTTTCTCTGTTTCGATCTGCTCACCGGAATTGGCGAGAATGACGTTGAAACCTTCCGCCTTTGCCGCATCGCTGATACCCCGAACGGCCAAGCTGAAAAACGGGTTTTCAATATCGCCAACGACAACACCGATAATGCCGGATTTCCCGGTGGACATGCTGCGCGCAAGCTCGTTGGGCCGGTAATCAAGACGCTTGGCTGCGGCGAGTACGCCTTCGCGCACCTTTTCGCTCACCACGCCATAGTTTCCAAGCACCCGCGCGGCCGTGGCTTTGGAGACATTGGCCTCCTGTGCCACATCGCTGACGGTCACAGCGCGAATTTTCAGTGCCGGTGTTTTCATGGGCATTCGATTACTGGAGATGTTGACGGATGGTCAATATCGAACTAACAATTATCAAATGAGACCGGTCTCATAATGAAAGAGACCGGTATCTTGATCGCATATCCGAAATGTCGAATGCATTAAAATGCATCGTCGGTTTCGGCAATCTGGCCTGTACAGGACGAGGAAACCTGCGCAAGCCTATAAAATCATAGATTCAGAGTGGAGAAAGAGAATGAGAATGCACATACTCAAACGTCTTCTGCCATCAGCGCGCGCTGCAATTACGGCTTTGGCCCTGGTCGGCAGCCTTAACGCGGCATCCGCCGCCGAAAATCCTTATGGCTTGATTGACGCCAACACCATCAGCGTGGGCACGATGGGTGATGCCAAGCCCTACACATTCACCACGGCGGATGGCCAGTTCACCGGTTTTGATATTGAACTGTTTTTGAACGTTGCGGGCCGCCTTGGCTTCAAGCCGGAACAGGTGATTTTCACCGGTCAGGAATTTTCCGCGCTGATGCCCTCCGTCGCCAATGAGCGGTTCGATGTGGCGGTCGCGGCCATCGGCACCACGGAAGCGCGCAAGCAAACAGTCGATTTTTCCGATGGATACCTCGCCGGTTATCTCTCCGTGGTCACGTCAGACAAGACCATGACGGATGCGGCCGGTTTGAAAGGCAAACGCCTCGGCGTGGTTCAAGGCACCCTGCAGGAAATTTATGCTGAGAAGAACTTCACAGGCACGGATCTGGTGCGTTTTCCCGATAACAATTCCGCAATTTCGGGCTTGAACAACGGCACGGTTGATGCGCATTTTCTGGATTACGAAGCGGCCAAGCAATACAGCGAACGCTATCCGGACCTGAAAATCGCCGTCAATATTCCGTCCTTCGATGCACCGGCAGGCTTCGTTGTGCGCAAGGGCAATGACGCGTTTCGCGAAGCCCTGAACACTGCCCTCCACGCCGCCATGCAGGATGGAACGTGGAAGACCCTGTATGAAAAATGGTTCCCCGGTTCCCCCATGCCGAAGGAATACCTGCCTAAGAGCTGATCCCTCCCGTCCGAAACGCAATAGCCGACGGTAAAAGCGCGTGCGCTTTTACCCGAGGTGCTCCGGGACCAGAGCTTCGAGCGCCCATTCGGGCGCACAAAGGTCGCTCTCATTCTTGAATCGACGCATCAGGCTTACTGAAAATCGATTCCGATTTTCGGGCCAATGCTAAAGGGGACCGAATGAACTGGCTTGAAAACTTACGCCGCAGTTTTCTGGACTGGCAGGCGATGGCTGATGTCTTGCCAAGTATGGTGTTCATCGGTCTGAAAAACACGCTAATCCTCGCCGCAGCATCCACAGTGCTGGGCGTGATCATCGGCATGGCGCTAGCCGTCATGGGTATCTCGCAGTCACGCTGGTTGCGCATACTGGCGCGCATCTACACGGATATTTTTCGCGGTCTGCCCGCCATCGTAACGATCCTGTTGATTGGGCAGGGGTTTGCGCGCATTGGGCGCGAAATTTTCGGTCCTTCGCCCTATCCCCTCGGCATTCTGGCCCTGAGCCTGATTGCGGGTGCCTATATCGGTGAAATCTTCCGGTCGGGTATTCAGAGTGTTGAACGTGGCCAGATGGAGGCATGTCGCGCGCTGAGTATGAGCTATGGGCAAGGCATGCGGCTCATCGTCATTCCTCAGGGCATACGCCGGGTGCTGCCGGCGCTGGTCAATCAGTTCATCGGCAATGTCAAGGATTCCAGCCTTGTCTACTTTCTCGGGCTGCTGGCCTCGGAACGGGAAATCTTTCGCGTGGGGCAGGATCAGGCTGTTGTTACCGGCAACCTTTCGCCGCTGTTGCTGGCGGGCGTCTTTTATCTCGTCATCACCGTACCGCTGACCCATGTGGTCAACTACATTGACGATACGCTGCGTCTTGGCAAACACAAAGACAGCGGTGTGACGAGCGGGTTGGCGGAAGTCAGCGAACTGCATCAGGCCGTGGATGGTGACAAGGTTTCCGAAGCGCAACAACCGACCTTTAAGGGTGGCAGTCTGGATGTACGCAAGCTAAGCATGGCCTATGGCGATCTAAATGTGTTGAAAGAGGTCGACCTAACGGTTCGCGCGGGCTCGGTGACCTGTATCATCGGGCCGTCCGGTTCCGGCAAATCCACGCTGCTGCGATGCCTGAACCGGCTGGTGGAACCCAAAGGTGGAGACGTGCTTCTGGACGGAGAAAGCATTCTGTCCATGAAGCCGGAAAAGCTCCGCCGCCGTGTCGGCATGGTTTTCCAGCATTTCAATCTGTTTCCAGACCATACGGCGCTGCAAAACGTCATGCTGTCGCTCACCAAAATCAAGGGTATTCCCAGAGCCACCGCCGAGCGCATTGCAGAGGCACGGTTGGCGGATGTGGGGCTGGCGGCGCGCAAAAACCATCGCCCCGGCGGGCTTTCAGGCGGGCAGCAGCAGCGCGTGGCCATAGCCCGCGCACTGGCAATGGAACCGGAGGTTATCCTGTTTGACGAAGTTACCAGTGCGCTTGACCCTGAACTGGTCAAGGGCGTGCTCAACCTGATGGCCGATCTCGGCCAGCGGGGCATGACAATGGTGATCGTCACCCACGAAATGGGCTTTGCCCGCAAGGTTGCCGATCAAGTTGTTTTCATGGACGAGGGGCGTGTGATTGAGGCGGGAACGCCGACGGCCATTTTCGACAATCCACAGAGCCCGCGCCTGAAACATTTTCTGGCAGAAGTGCTGTAAGCAGGAGGAGACAGACTGTGACAAAACCCGTTCGATGGGGCGTGCTGAGCTCCGCGGATATCGCAGTGCGCACCGTCATACCAGCCATGAAGCAGGGCGAGATGACGGTGATCGACGCCATCGCCTCGCGCGATGCAAGCCGAGCGCAGGCTTGGGCAACGCAGCTTGGCATCGCCAAGGCCTATGGCAGCTACGAGGCACTGTTGGCCGATCCCGATATTGACGCGATTTACAATCCTTTACCCAACCATCTTCATGTACCGTGGACAATCCGAGCACTGGAAGCAGGCAAGCATGTGCTCTGTGAAAAGCCGCTAGCTTTAACCGCGTCGGAAGCTGAGCAGGTTGCCGAGGCTTCAAAACGCACGGGCTATCTGGTGGCTGAAGCCTTCATGACCCGCCACCATCCGCAGTGGAAGGCCTTGCACGATATGGTCGATAGTGGCCGTATCGGCCCGCTTCGCAGCATTCAGACAATATTTTCTTATTTTCTGGATGACCCGACCAATTTGCGCAACCAGGCCGATATTGGTGGTGGTGGTCTTTATGATGTTGGCTGCTACGCCATCAATGCAGCGCGTTACCTGTTCCATGCCGAGCCGGAGCGGGTCATCGGGCTATTCGATATCGACCCCGTCCTTCGCACCGACAGGATGATGACCGGGCTTGCCGAATTTGCCGATCACCGTCACCTGAGTTTCACCTGCGCCACCCAATTGGTGCCGTGCCAGTCCGTGCAGCTATTGGGAACCAAGGGGCGCATAGCGCTCGATATTCCCTTCAACGCGCCACCGGATGCCCCAACGCGGATCACCATTGATGATGGCCGCGATCTGGCGGGCGGAGGCAGGGACATCATCGAGATGCCCGCCGTCCATCAATTCACATTGCAGGGTGACGTGTTCTCCCGCGCCGTGTTGGGACAGCAGCCGCTGGAATGGCCCATCGCCGATGCAATTGCCAATATGCGCGTTATCGATGCCTTTTTCCGCTCTGCCCGCACAGGGGAGTGGGAAGCGTTAAGTTCTTTTCCATCCACATCCGATCTTTGAAAGTATGTCCATGTCCGCATCATCAAAACCCTCCACAGTCGTTGTCATCGGCGGCGGTATTTTTGGCGTATCCTCCGCCGTGCATCTGGCGCGGCGGGGCGTTACCACCATTCTGATCAATGACGGTCCGGTGGCCAACGGCGCATCCAGCCGGTCGCTGGCGTGGCTCAATTCATCGCGCAAACGCTCCCCGGAGTACCAGCAATTGCGGATGGTTGGCATAGACCGCTATCGCACACTGGCTGCCAAATATCCCGATGCCCCGTGGTTGCGCTTCAACGGTGGCCTGACCTGGGACGCCGACGATGCCAACAACGAAATCGCTGATGTTTTTGCGCATGAGCGGGAACTTGGATACGATGCCCAGCATCTGGCAGCCGATGGAATTGCCGCCGCCACGCCCGGCGTGGATGCCAGCACCGTGCCGGAGCAGGGTGCTATCCTGAACCCCGGCGAGGGATGGGTGAACTTGCCATCCCTCATCGAAACCTTGGTCGCGGAATTTCAGGAACTGGGTGGCAAGCTAGTAACCGACGCGGGCAAGGCAACGGTAACGGTGACCAATGGCCGCGCCAGCGGCGTTACAACCACCAGCGGCGCAACATTTGACGCAGACGCAGTGCTGCTGGCAACCGGCAGCCTTGTGCCAAAAATGGTATCCGATCACGGCCAGCATATTGGCGATGACACGCCGATTGCCCTTCTGGTGCGCACCAAGCCGGTCAAAACGACGCTGAAAGCGGTATTGAACACCCCTCGCGTCGCCATACGCCCCACGCCGGATGGCGCTTTGGCACTCGATTCCGCATGGTCTGAGGAGGAGGTCATCGCCCATGGCGATGGCACCTATGAGATCAAAGAGTCGACATTGCAGGGGCTGTTGGCAGAAGCCTCCAAAGTGCTGGAGGGCAATCCGACTCTTGAAATTGAAAGCTATGGCGTTGGTCCCAAGCCCATTCCGGGTGATGGCGAGCCGGTGTTTGGTGAACTCCAAGCGATCCCCGGTTATTTCGTTGCATTCAGCCATAGCGGCGCAACGCTTGGGCTGATTGCCGGGGAACTGCTCGCAGACGAAATCATCACGGGTAGGCCGCATCCGTTGCTCGCGCGGTTCCGGCCGGAGCGGTTTGCACAGTCCGCCTAGAGCTTTTATCGGACATGGCGGGCCAAAGCGGCCCGCCATGTGTTTACAAACCTATTCCACCAGACGCCCCGCCACGGCCAATTCATCCTTTTCAATCAGTCGTGCAATCTCGTCCGGCGTATCGGGCACGGGCTCCCGCACCACGCCCGTCTTGGGGCTCCAAACCATGTTGACCTTGAGTGCGGGGTCCTGATCGGGATAATCGGAGCGGTTATGGGCACCGCGTGTCTCCCGCCGTTCGATGGCCGATTCCAGCGTTGCGCGCGCGGCAATCAGCGATCCCTTGAGATCGAAAGCATGGGCAAGGTCATCGAAGCCGGAAATATCCGGGTGCACGCCCACTTCCGGCAAGCGCTCCTCAATCTGTGATAACTCCACCAGTCCCTTGCGCAAACCAACCTCGTTGCGCACGACGCCCGCATGTTCCGTCATCAGGTTGCGCACGGCGCGTTGCAGGCTGCGTACACTTTCATAGCCCTTGTTTGCCAGTAGATCATCAATCTCCTGCCGGGCCAGCGAAATGACGCCTCGATCACGGCGCACCCGCTCCAGCCCCCGAATGTAGCGCGCTGTGGCTTCGCCGACGATACGCCCATATACCAGCAGTTCAATCAGGGAGTTTCCACCCAGTCTGTTTGCGCCATGCATGCCAGAAGCCGCTTCGCCAATGGCGTAGAAGCCAGACACGCCGGTGCTGTGCTCCTCCGTATCAACCCAGACGCCACCCATGGAGTAATGCGCCGTTGGCGCAATTTCGATGGGCTCTCGCGTGATATCCAGCCTTTGCAGTTCGATCATCGTTCGGTAGATGCGCGGCAGGCGCTCGAAGATTTTATCACGCGGCAGGTGCGTCAAGTCCAGGATCACGCCGCCTTTCGCTGTGCCACGCCCCTCGGCAATCTCTGTGTAGTTGGCCAGCGCCACCCGGTCTCGCGTGGAAAGCTCCATCCGCTCCGGGTCGTAGCGCTCCATGAACCGTTCGCCGAGACCATTTCGCAGAATGCCGCCTTCGCCACGCGCCGCTTCGGAAACGAGCGTGCCCGCAGCCTCTTCTGGCTCCAGAATGCCCGAGGGGTGGAACTGTACCAGTTCGGCATCGCGAATACGGGCGCCAGCCAAGACAGCCAGACGGAAGGTATCGCCGGTATTCTCATCCCGCCGCGAGGAGGTGTGGCGCCAGATCCTGTTATGGCCGCCAGACGCCAGCACGACAGCATCGGCGCGAATAAGGGTGCGGCGACCCGTCTCTATATCGAAACCGTAAGCCCCGAACACCTGATTATCGACTTCCAGTATACGCGTGATGTAGATGGTATCGATGATGTTGACGTCCAGCGCTTTGGCGCGGCGCAGCAATGTGCGCTGGATCTCCAGCCCCGTATAGTCACCGGCAAAGCATGTGCGGCGGTATTTGTGGGCGCCGAAAAAGCGTTGCGATAGCCGCCCATCGGCCTCACGCGCGAAGGGAAGGCCCCAGTCCGTCAGTTCCTGAATGCCGCGCGCGGCATTCTTCGCCACGGTCATCACCACATGCGGATCGGCCAGAAAATAGGATTCACGGATGGTATCGGCCGCATGCTGCTGCCAGCTGTCTTCCGGGTCCATTGTGCCCAGTGCTGCATTCAGGCCACCGGCGGCCAGTCTGGTGTGGGCGTCGTCCTTGCGCCGCTTGCCAACGGCCAGCACGTCAATACCCTGTTGCTTCAGCTCAATTGCCGTGCGCAACCCTCCGCCACCGGTTCCGATGACCAGAACCGTGGTCGAAAGAACATACTCATCTGTGCCACTCATATCTTTTCCCTCATCTGCGAGCGCTGTTCAACAGGCGCGACAGACGGGGTGCCGATATGGTCTAGGCTCTATACACAGGGCCATTTCACAACCTCTGACGGTGGAGAAACGGCCTTCGTTTGAAGGCCGTTTCCGTTGGCTGGATCAGGTCGCCTTGGCGTAAAGCTTGCGGGCAATCTCCAGAATTTCTTCCGGGTGGTAATCGGGAATGAAGGCACTGGCCACACCTTCAGCCTCGTATTGCGGGCCACCGGTCGGTGGACCATCGATGATTTCCAGCGGGCCGGACCCATCAAGCGCTTCGCCTTGCCAGATATCGCCAATTTCGCGATAGTCGTCCGGGCTGAAGCGGTACAGGCGGCGATGCATGCCCTCGGCCAGAAACGGCTGGCTTTCCGGGATTTCCACGCCCTCGATATTGGGGATCGGGAGCATCTTTTTCATGTCCACGCCGGTCAGCTTTTCCAGCGCCAAAGCGTAGGCATGCGCATGGACGCCGCCACGAGTGAAGAGGTAGCCGAGCATATGGCGGGCTGCGGGGTTTTTCGTCATTTCGTACACGCGCAGTTTCACGGTGCGTGCGCCGTTTTCCAAAAAGAAATTATGCAGGAGATCGAGAACCAGATTGCCGGAATTGAAAATGTAATCACCGCGCCACGGCTGGCCCATGGCATTGGTTGCCATGACACCGTGCGGTCCGTTGATATGGAAATTCGGCCCGGCACCCGCCGCGCCGCCAAACAAATCCTTAAAGATCGCATCGCCCTTCGACACATCACCCTTTGGCTCCGCCCCGTGCAACAACCCGTTGACGGCGGCACCCACCAGTTCGATATGGCCCAGTTCTTCGGTCGCGATGTTTGCAATCAAAGCATAAAAAGGCCTCAGCTTTTCGCGCTGCCGAAAATTGAAGCTCTGGTACATATAGGTGTTGAGCGTCGTCATCTCCCCGAAGCGACCGCCCATCAACTCATTGACCGCCGCGGCTGCGGACGGGTCCGGCTCCTTCGGCAGGGGCATTTCTACCTGCAGCTTGTCGATCCGTAGAAACATCAAGACTCTCCTGTTTCAGCTTGTTGCGATGGAAAAAACTTGATAGTTTCTCTCCAGAAAGTAAAAGACACTGATATTATTGGACGAATAGGTTTTTCCTATTATCGGAGGTTCATATGGGGTTGCAGTTTTCCGGCCTTTCCCTTCGTGATCTCGAATATCTGGTCGCCGTAGGCGAGCATCTCCATTTCGGCAAGGCGGCCGAGCAGTGCGGGGTGTCGCAGCCCGCTTTATCGGCACAGATTAAAAAGCTGGAAGCGGCGGTTGGCGTCACCGTATTCGAGCGCTCGCCCCGCCGCGTGCTGGTGACGTCCAAGGGCCAGGAAATACTGGAGCGAACCCGCGTTGTGCTGAGGGAGGCAAGCGCGCTGATGAATGCCGGGCGCAGCGATCAGCCTCTCTCGGGCGCTTTTCGGCTGGGCGCACTGCCAACGATTGGCCCCTACCTGCTGCCGCGTCTCATCCATCCCTTGCGCGCATGCTTTCCTGAACTTCGGCTGGTGATCTCCGAGGATCACTCCGACCGCCTTCTGACCGGGTTACGGGAGGGAGAACTTGACGTCATTGTCTTGTGCCAGCCAGAGCGAGATGGAACGCTCGTGACCGAAAGTCTGTTTTTTGAGCCCTTCGCGCTCATGCATCCTTCAAACTGGCACCCGCTCTGGCCACCGGATGACGCGTCCATGCCGCTGCTGCTGCTGGAGGAAGGCAACTGCCTGCATGATCAGGTCCGAGGTCAATGCGAGCCTTACCCATTCTTACCCTATGCGGCACGTAAGGCGAGCAGCCTGGAAATGCTGCGTCAAATGATTGCTGCGGGTGAGGGAATCTCACTCGTTCCAGCGCTCGCGGCTGCCGCGCTTAGCCGCAATGACGGGCTGACTGGAACTATGGCTCTGCCAGATGGACAGTACGGGCGAGAAATTGTGTTGTGTTACCGCAGCTCCGACCCGCGCACGCAACATATGTCGGCAATCGTATCGCTGATGCGCGACCGGGTCGGAAACTATGGCCTTTAGCAGCATTCGGCTTTTCCCGGGAGAGGCAGGGCCCGTGCTCTGCCTTACGCTTACTGCTGCGGCTCTCTGTCGGCGGTGACATGGCTGCGCAGGTCGTCCGCCTGCGAGGTGCATTGTCGTACGCTGAAAACGGGAAAGGGACAGTTATGAACGACAAAAAGATTGCTTGGAATGGTGGCGTGCAGCCGGAAGCTATCGACATCTTGACGGCGGACGGCGGCATGATCGTCAGCCCCACTAAGGTTGGCTATATCATCATGACGTCTGATGCGGCGGGTTTGCAGCGGAAGTTTTCGGCCAAACAACGCAACCTGAACAAGCCCGGCGTTGTGCTGTGCGGCTCTATGGAGCAATTGCGCGCGCTTGCCGATATGAACCCTGAAATTGACGCCTTTTATCAGCGGCATTGGGACGAGGATATTCTGCTCGGCTGCATTCTGCCGTGGAAACCGGATGCCTTGCGCACCATTCCAGATGGCGCAAAGGCGATGATGACCGATACACGCCAGACCACATGCTTTGTCATCCGGTTTGGCACACCATCGGAAATGATCGCGCGTGAGCTTTGGGAACAGCATGGCAAACTGGTATTCGCCAGTTCGGCCAATCCATCTGGCCGGGGCAATCGCGGTCTCGTCGAGGGTATTGGTGAGCGCATCCACGATGAAGCCGATCTTGTCATCGCCGCAAACGACTATGTCCGCTCCATTCAGCCGGAAGGCGAAACCCGCACCCGCTATGAGCAAGGCGTTATGGTGTCCATGGTGGACGGTGACGGCAAGCTCGTTGCATTGCAAAACGGAGAACGGTCAATCTCACCAGCGCCAACGGTCATTCGCAAGGGACTGGATATCGACCGTATCATGTCTTTGCTGGGTGATGCCTTCCCAAGCTGGAACTACCGTCACGGCGAGTATTACTGACCATTGAAACCGTTATGGAATATGCCGCAGCCAAGCCTCGGTCGAGAACTTCTCGCTGGCAAGGGTTTGCGCGGCGGCGTACTCCTCCGGCGTGATCTGCCCTTCAACACCGCCGTTTAACGAGACGAATGTCTCTTTCAAACGGCGGACGATTTCATCGCGCGGCAGGCCTGTCTGGCTGCGCAAAGGGTCCACCCGCTTGTTGGCACTTTTCGTGCCTTTATCGCTCAGCTTTTCGCGGCCGATGCGCAGCACCTTTACCATTTTGTCCGCATCCATATCGTAGGCCATGGTCACGTGGTGCAGCACGACCCCACCGGCAAACCGCTTTTGCGCCGCGCCCCCAATCTTGCCGAGCGGACTGGTGATATCGTTGAGCGGTTTGTACGTGGCTTCGATACCCATGGCGTTCAAGGCTTTCAAAACCCAGTAATCCAGAAAGGCATAGGACTGCGCGAAGTCCATGTCCCGCACAAGGTCTGCCGGTGCGTAGAGCGAATAGGTGACCGTACTGCCGGGTTCAACCAGCATCGCACCGCCGCCGGTTGTGCGGCGAACGACATCGATCTTCTGCCTGGCAACCTCGTCCATGTCCACTTCATTGCGCAAAGACTGAAAGCAGCCGAGAATGATTGCGGTGGTATCCCATTCCCAGATGCGCAGCGTTGGCGGCCGGCGACCGGCAGCCACTTCGCGGGCCAAGACATCATCCAGCGCCAGATGCAGGGCAGGGGAAACCGCTGGCTCATGCACAATCTGCCATGGATAATCCCGCCACACCGAAGCAACACCCAAAGCGCGCAAAACAGCGATGGCGATGGCTTGTGCATTGAAGCCGATCAGCGCAGCGCCGGATCGAAGACCGCTTTCAATCGCAGCAACAATGTTTCCCTCGCTGGCGTTTGCGGGCAAACCCTCAATCGCGGCGCAGATATCGTCCAGCGCCTCCGGCGGCTCCAGAAAAAAGTCTCCGGCAACCTGCACATTGCGGATCACCTCGCCGACAACATCGAGGTCAACCACGACAAGTTTGCCACCATGGACCTTATATTCACCGTGCATCTGGTCTGCCTCTCTCAAAAGGACCTTTCCTCTAGCGCGGGAAGGAAACCATGTCACCATAGAGTTCGACAAGCTTGGCCTTCACGGCGGCAGAGGTCTGGTAGATTTCGATAAAGCGCTTCAGGCGCGGGTCGTCGCGCTTGTCCGGGCGGGTTACAAAACGAAAGGCGTAGACCGGGTCATTCTCAAAAAACAGGCCGGAGGAGGGATCAAGCCCCGCCAGCTTGGCAAATGTCGGATAGGTTGCGGCCGCGTCCACATCATCCAGAGCACGTGCGATTTGCGGCCCATCCAGTTGTACGATCCGCAGCGGTTTGGTGTAACTGACCACATCCCCAAGCGTCACAGTCTGGTCTGAGCCCGGCTTCAACGTCAACAACCCCGCCTTTTGCAACAGCAGCAGTGAGCGCGCCGTGTTTACGGCATCGCCCGAAAACACAATCTGCGCATTTTCTGGCAGGTCTTCAAGCTTGCTGTACTTCTTGGAATACAGGCCGAATGATGTGCTGAACCCGATGGCAACGGGGACGAGCCCATTGCCAGTTTTCGCGTTGGTATAGTCGAGATAAGGCACGTGCTGAAACAGATTGGCATCCGCCTGACCCTCGACCACGGCGGTGTTGGGCGTGTTCCAATCGTTAAACTCAATCAATTCGACGGGGAGGCCCTGCGCCTTGGCTTCTTCCGCAGCAATTTCAGCGGCCTGATTGGAAATGCTGGTGGCCAGTGCAATGCGCAAGGGTTTGACGTCTTCAGCGTATGAGTTCGTAGCCGTAAACACTGCCAGCAGCAGGAATATCCCTGCTTGTACCGACAAGGCGCGGCGGCTGAGCCAGCCAGCGTTCGTGTGGTTCGCAGACAGGGGTGTTTCGGTCATTCCATTCCTCCGCAGTCTCATGATGAGCCCGGGGAGGAGGGCCAAACCCCTCCACCCCGATGCAGTACCTGTGCTTACATTAGCGATGTGTTGTTATACGTCCAAATGTGCTCTTAGTCCCCCAAATGCCACGGCGCAAGCACTCAAGCTGAACGATCTGGCTGTGATCGATGAACAGGTTGACATCAATACCATAGTTCTTGATGTACCAGGAGAAGACGGCAGGATCGGCCGCCTCGAACATGACATTTTCCATGCCCACATTCTTCATGATTTTGGCCGCCACATCGGTGCGCCATGGATCAGCGTTTTCGGTGATGCCTTCGGATTCAATCATGATAATCGATGCGCCCGCATTCAGGCAATCATTGGCGGTGTCGATCAGGATTTGCGGATCGCGCGTGCCTTCGGCTTCCAGCTCCGCCTTGGACGTATCGCCGCCTGCGCCGAACTGAATTCCAATCTCGGGCTTGGGTTTCAGACCAGCCTTCTTCACCTTCTGGATGAGCCGGATGAGGTCCGGCGTAGGCAGTTGAATAAAGCCGGTCGACAGTTCAATCATGTCGAACTCAAGCCGCACGCATTCTTCGATATAGGCGTCGATCTGTGTCGGCGCGCGCGCCAGCACATTCTCGATCCAGCCGCCGGTGGAAACATACACCCCTTGGTCATGGCAAATGCGGTTGATCTTGCGCACATAATCGGCTGGCATCAGTGAGAAAGAGCCGCCAGCGTATTTGTAGCCATCAACATGTTCGCCCATGCCCTCCAGCAGTTCCTGCGTATAGGTGGGCGTCACCATGGCGTAGTAGGGGCCGCGAATTTCCGTTATCGAACTGGTGCGCGGTTTCGCATCCCGTTCATTCATCGGCACAGTGGGAAAGGATCGGTTCTTCCACACATCGGATTGTTCTTTTACCGCGTCGTTATGGTCGCTCATGTCATGCTCCTTGTGTGAGACCGTTTAAGCTTTGAGATTGGCGAGAATGTCCGCGAATGCGCGCACTTTCATCTGCTCGATGTTCTTCACCGCATCGATGATCGCGTGACGGGTGCGCTCGGACGTGAATGGCGTTGCCAAACCGTTGAATTTCGCAATAACCGTATCCCAACTCATGGGCCGGGTGCGGAACCCCTCATAATCAGTCTTGTCGATGGTGTGGGTGCGTCCGTCTTTCAGCGTGAACGTCAAGGTGGTGCACACCTCCGCAGGGAACCGATCCGTATACGCCTGCTTGGGCCGCACAACGAACCGCCGCAACAGTCCTTGAATGTCGTCGCGCAGAATGCGGCGCTGATCGTACTGCTCTGGCAGAACATTGCCGTCGATCAACGCGACGCCCACCATATATTGCAGGGAGTGATCAGCCTCTTCCTTGGTGCGGATAATGGTTTTGTCGCCCTCTTCACCGCCCCCGATAATATGGAAAGCCACATCGAAGATATCGATTTCAATCTTCTCGATCTCGTCCCACCGGAAACCTTTCTGCGCCTGCAACTCCAGCGCCCCCTCAATCGAGGACTGCGAGTGAATTTCGGCGTTGTACTTCTTGATGATCGAGCGAGTTACGTTTTCAAGATCCTCCTTGTCCCAGTCGATCTCGAACTGGCCTGCAATGGCATCCTTGAAGCCTTTATTGCCTTCAAAGACCTCTTCCGGCCCGGTTATGCCGCGATGCGCCAAAAAGGCGGAATGGGTGCCGATAAAGGCTGTGTTGGGGTAGGCGAGCCCTTTCCAGTGTGAAAGTGCGCCGGTGCGCGTCACGCGCAAGGCATTGTTGCCGGTGCCCGAAATGGCTATGGCGTTGGCGGTTTTTTCAGCACTCAGACCCAGCGCGCGCGAAACACCCGCTGCCACCGCGTAAGCACCCTGCACGGTGTGATCGAACCCTTTGGCGCGAACCGGTGCTACATCACACAAACGGCCCTGAACCTGATAGGCAACGGCCATGGCGGAGAGAAAATCGTCACCCGACGCATCGGCATATTCGGCGGCAGCCAGCACAGCTCCCAGATTATCGCTCTGGTGGCATGTTTCGCCCTTGGCGAGGTAGCTGTCCATAAAATCGAGATAGCGTACCAAAGCACCGTTATAGAACGCAGCGCGGTCTGGTGAAGTCTTTCCTCCCCCAATCAAAGTTGAGAGTGGCTTGCCGCCAAAGTCCTCCAAATGCTCCCGGATGTAGCGGATGGGCTCGCCCTCAAGAGCGCCAATGGCGACCCCGATACTGTCAAGAATGCGCTTCTTGAGTTCGTCGCGCGCCTCGGTCGACATGGAAGCCGCCTTGGCTGCGGCAACGAAACGTCCGAGTTTACGAACCTCGGTGTCCTTGATTACGTCGGAATGCACTGTCATCTGATCCTCCTTGAGGCTTCCCACAAGGGAAGCCGGAACAAGTACAGATCGGAATTTTATGTATAGAATGATAGGAATATTCTATTGATAAATAGAAATTGCTTATCATTAAATATCTCCATGGATTTAATTTTATTTTTTGTTGCAGTTGCCTCTATATCCAACATATATGGGCGTCAAGCCTAATTTAATACCGAATTATTTCCTGTTTAAAGCGGTATGTTGCTTGAATGTCGTTGCGGGGCAGACATGACGCAGGTTTCGATTTGCGATCTTCACCACTGGGAACTTGTGTTCATCCAGATCTATCGCTTATGGCGCCATGATGGACCAACACAGGCGATTGCGGAGCATCGCATAGCGGTGCGCTATCGCGACAACATAGTGTTTCCGTTGCTTGACCAATTCTACGCGCTCTTTCGAGCCGTGACGAAAAGCGATGACGGCAACAGCTGCAGCGAATGGTTAAGGAGTGACGAACTGCTTCTTTTTGATTTGCTGTCCGGAGATCCCTCCTGCGTTGCTGCTATTATTTCGCAGTTTCCAAAGACCAACAGGTCGCTTCGCTATGTTGCCAGCAATTTGCAGCGCGATCTCATGTCCATTGGTATCGCCGTCAGGAGCCGCGTCGCTATGGAACCTTCGGAAGAGGAACGGCTGGAGCGACTCATTTGCCGAAGCTATCGGCAGATTTTTCCGATGCCGTAGTCAGGGCACGCCAAGTGCACGGCTTAGGATGCGTAGCGAAACAAGAATGTTGTCGCAGCAAAATCCGCTCAAAAATTCTAAGCTTCGCTCGAAATACAGTTTCGAATGCGTGTTCGTTTTCCCGCTATCCCCATAAGATTTTACTGATTTGGAGAGATACACATGGGACGACCTGCGCGGTACACGCTTTTCTCAACACGGGTCGAGCACCGAATAGAATGGCCAACGGTGTTCTTGGCTGTCTTCATTTACGGTGGTTTTCTGAGCGTTACCTTCTGGTGGGCGGCGCTGCCTCTGCCATTGGTTGTTGCCCTGGGCGGCTGGCTCGTCGCGTGGCAGGGATCGCTGCAACATGAGGTTATTCATAACCACCCGACCCGCATCCAGTCTCTAAACGATGCGATCGGTTTTGCGCCTTTGTCGCTGTGGTTACCCTATCGCATCTACCGCGACAGCCATCTTATCCATCACCATGACGAGCATTTGACCGATCCGATCGAGGACCCGGAGTCGTCATATGTGACGCTGGCTGCCTGGGAAAAACTCGGGCTGATCGGGCGTACACTGGCGAATTGGAACATGACCCTTCTCGGCCGCCTGACGATTGGCCCCGCTGTCATGATCCTCAGTTTTCTGGTCAGCGAATACCACCTGATCCGCCATGGCGAGCCGGGTCAGCTGAAGAAATGGCTCTGGCATTTGGCAGGTGTTGCTGTCGTTCTGGTATGGGTGCTCTTAATTTGTGACATGCCGCTTTGGCTTTATATTTTCGGATTTGTTTATCTCGGCGCGTCTTTGACGCGGCTCAGATCGTTTGCCGAACATAAGTATTCCGAAAGTCATGAGGAGCGAACCGCGATTGTGGAAAACAGCCGCGTTCTCGGCCTTCTTTATCTGCACAACAATCTGCATGTGCTGCATCACCTGCGTCCCGGCATTTCATGGTACAATTTGCCGATGGTTTACCGAAGCCATCGCGACGATCTCGTCGCCCGTAACGGTGGACTGGTCTATAATGGATATTCCGATGTTATCCGTCGGTTTCTGGTGAAGCCGCATGATCAGCCAGTGCATCCGACACAGAGTTCTTCCCATAGCCTTGACGAAGCTGTAACCCCAAATGAGCACGCTGACATGCGTTTGGTTTAGGTACAAGCAGAGAGAGCACGGACATGCGACTGGCCAGCCTTGCCATGTATGTACAACCGCCAGAACTGGCGGATGCTACTGGTGAACTGTGGCGCTTCATCCAAGGTCGGTTGACGGACATTGGGATGGTAGACATTCCCCGTGAACTCGACAGGAATATCGCGCACGATGCAGCATGGTTGCATCCCGACCTTTTGTTGTCGCAGACCTGCGGCTATCCCTATGTCACATCCTTGCGGGGCCGCGTGAGGCTGGTCGCAACACCGATTTATAATCATGCTGGTTGCGAAGGCCCGCTGCAGTGCAGCTTCATCATCACAAGACGTGATCAAAAGGCTGGCGAACTCAGCGACATGCGCAACAGCCGTGTGGCGATTAATGACGATGCCAGCAATTCCGGCATGAATGTCTTGCGGGCCGCCATCGCACCGTTGGCAATGGACGGCCATTTTTTCTCCGAGGTGATCAAAACCGGCGGGCATGTGCACAGCATTGAATCAGTCGCGACAGGCCAGACTGATGTGGCGGCGATTGACTGTGTGACATTTGGAAACATACGACGTTTCGATCCCGAACGATTGAGCCATGTTCGAATTCTCGCTTAAACCGCGAAAATACCCGGACTACCGTTCATCACCCGTGGCGATGCAACCGATGACGACGTTGCCATCCTTCAACAGATCTTTCAGGACGCCAGCGTCGCACCTTCGTTGGCTGCCACGCGCGACACACTCTCGCTGGTTGGTTTTCAGATCCTGCCCGATTCTGCTTATGACAGCATAGTGGAGCTTGAAGCCAAGGCTGCAAGCGCGGGATATTCTGTCATCTCATAGCGCATACATAGCGAATGAGACTCATGAACGGCTCAACGTGGCTGCTCATTACACTTGATTAGAGCAATATATTTTATGCTTGAAATAATTGCGCCATTGTGAAAACTTAAGATTCAGAACGGCACCCGAAGCAAATACAGGAGTGCTGCGTGAGGGAACAATGGACGTATCTGATCAGGCTGCGCATCAAGGAGCGCAAATGGATTTCCGTGAGCGGATGTCCTACTCGAACTACCTGCAGCTTGAAAAAATACTAGCCGCGCAAGGGCCTCTTTCGAACGCGCATGACGAGTTGCTCTTCATCATTCAGCACCAGACGTCAGAATTGTGGATGCATCTGGCCTTGCACGAGATGCGGGCGGCCTGTCTCGCCATTCGTGCCGATGATCTGCAACCAGCGTTTAAAATGCTCATGCGGGTTGCCCGCATTTTCGAGCAGTTGAACAGTGCGTGGGACGTGCTGAGAACGATGACGCCAAGCGAATACACCATGTTTCGTGACTCGCTCGGCCAGTCCTCCGGCTTTCAATCGTGGCAATATCGCGCCATTGAGTTTCTGGCAGGCAACCGCAACCTTTCTATGTTGAAGCCGCACGAACACGATCCGCACATCACCCGCGAACTGAATAAAATTCTGGCTGAACCCAGCATTTATCAGGAAGCAATTTATCTTCTTGCCCGCAATGGGCTGGATGTCGGCGATGAACGTCCCGGCAGCGAGATTGCAGGGACGCGGGCGTCGAGCGACAAACTGCTGGCTGCGTGGGGTGAGGTGTATCGGAACCCCAAACGCTACTGGCCGCTGTACGAACTGGCCGAAAAACTGGTGGATTTTGAGGATTATTTCAGACGCTGGCGTTTCAATCACGTCACGACGGTTGAGCGCATTATCGGCATGAAGCGCGGCACGGGCGGCACCGGTGGCGCATCTTATCTGCGCCGGATGCTGGAGGTCGAACTCTTTCCCGAGCTTTGGCGGGTTAGAACCGAATTGTAGGGCAAAGCTGTTTCGCTCGCCGCGTAAAACGAACATATCTTTGAGAGGTAGAAAAACAATGCTGAGCAGAGACGATTGCCAGAAGATGGATGCGCTTGATCCGCTTGCGGCACTACGCAATGATTTTGTATTGCCTGATGGGCTGATCTATCTCGATGGAAATTCCCTCGGGCCGCGACCTAGGGCCGCGTTGGCGCGTGCTACGCAGGTCGTTGATCAGGAATGGGGCCGGGGTCTTGTCAGCAGTTGGAACGATGCGGGCTGGCACCGTTTAAGCACGCATCTGGGCGACAAGATCGCGCCTTTAATTGGAGCGGGAGCAGGTGAGGTTGTTGTCACGGACACCACATCCATCAATCTGTTCAAAGTGCTGGCGGCAGCGTTGCAGCTTCAAACCGAACGTGGATCCAACGCCCGCGTGATCCTTTCGGAAACAAGCAATTTTCCTTCCGATTTGTACATGGCGGAAGGGCTCTCCGATCTTCTCGACCGGGGCTACACGCTGAAGCTCGTTGATCATCCCGACGAGATCGCAAACGCGATGACCACCGACGTGGCCGTGATGATGATCACGCAGGTCAACTACAAGTCAGGCTACATGCACGATATTGCGGCCCTGACCAAACTGGCGCATGATAATGGCGCGCTGACCATATGGGATCTGGCCCATTCAGCAGGCGCTGTACCGGTTGATCTCAAAGGCGCGCAAGCGGACTTTGCCATCGGCTGCACCTATAAATACTTAAATGGCGGGCCAGGAGCACCAGCTTTTGTCTGGGTGTCCCCACAGCTTCTGCCTCTGGTGCGCCAGCCCCTGACGGGTTGGTGGAGCCATGCCAAACCTTTCGCCATGAAGCCGGGCTACGAGGCCTCACGCGGCATTGAGCAGTTCCTGTGCGGGACGCAACCGATTGTATCCCTGTCTCTCGTAGAGTGCGGGCTGGAGAGCTTTGCAAAAACCAGCATGAACGCGCTGCGGGAAAAGTCGTTGGCGCTCACCGATCTCTTCTTTGCCTGTGCGCAGGAGCGCTGCGCCCATCATCCCGTAAAACTGGTAACGCCGCTGAATCATAAGCACCGTGGAAGTCACGTCAGCTTTGAGCATGAGAACGGTTATGAGGTTATTCGGGCCTTGGCAGATCGCGGCGTGATCGGGGATTACAGAGAGCCGAAAATCATGCGGTTCGGCCTGACGCCCCTTTATACGACGTTCACCGAAGTGTGGGACGCCGTCGACATCCTGACCGATATACTGGATCGTGAGAGCTGGCGCGACGCTCGGTACGCTGAGCGCAACGCCGTTACCTGATCAACAATCAGAACAGCAACCAACTTCAACCACCGACGGAATTGGGACCGACGGTGATTGAGCACCTGTGGGCAAAAACAGAAGAAGGGGAATGCAATGACAGAAAAAACACAATTTCAAACCATAGCGGACCGGGAGGTCGGGCTGAAACGGCAGTTGACAGCGGGCCAGATGAGCATGATCGCCATAGGCGGCGCTGTTGGTACCGGCTTGTTCATGGGCAGCAGCTTTGCAATTGGCTATGCCGGTCCGGGCGTCCTAATCAGCTATGGCATTGGCGCGCTGATCTCGCTGCTGTTGATGGGATGCCTTGCGGAAATGACGGTTGCGCACCCGACATCTGGTTCGTTTGGAGCCTATGCAGAATATTATGTCGGGCCGCTCGCCGGGTTTCTGGTGCGGTATGCCTATTGGGCAGCGGTGGTGCTGGCGGTTGGAACAGAAGTGACCGCGGTGGCCATCTATATGAAGTTCTGGTTTCCAACCGTTCCCGGCTGGATATGGATCATGTCCTTCTCCGCCGCACTTATTCTGGTGAATGCATTCAGTGTGAAAACATTCGGACACTTTGAGTATTGGTTTTCCGCCATCAAGGTCAGCGCCATCATCGGCTTTCTCATTCTTGGCGCCTACCTCGTCTTCGGCAGCGGATCGCCACAGTACGGCTTTCACAACTACACAGTCGACAATGGTCTGCTGCCGTTTGGCCTATCGGGGGTATGGGTCGCCGTCATTATTGCTATATTTAGCTATCTCGGCATTGAAATGATTGCTGTAGCAGCAGGCGAGGCGGAAAACGCGGAAGTCGCAGTTCGAAAAGCGTTTCGCGCAACCATTGTGCGGCTGGTTATCTTTTATCTGGCGACCCTGACGCTCATTCTCGCGATCGTCCCTTGGAACCAGTCGGGCAAGGGTGCCCAAAGCCCGTTTGTCACCGTTATGCAGGATCTTGGTATTCCCGGCGCAAGTGGCGTTATCAACTTCGTCATTCTGGTCGCGGCACTATCCGCCATGAACAGCCAGTTCTATACCACCACCCGCATGATGTTCAGCCTGTCGCGCGGCGGATTTGCCCCGCGTGCCATGGGTAAACTTAGCCGCAATGGCGTGCCGCTCAATGCGCTGGCCGTGTCCTGCATTGGCGTGGCGTTCGCAACGTTGGTCAGCATTGTGATGCCGGATCACTCGTTCACGTTAATGATGGCTATCTCCATGTTCGGGGCTTTGTTTACATGGGTTATGATCTTCTACACGCATCTCCGCTTCCGGCAGTATCATAGCAAACACAACAAAACCCTGTCATTCCGCATGTGGGGCTTTCCCTATGCGACACTGCTCGGCCTCGCGCTGATGGTGGGTGTTCTCGTAACAACCGCCTTCACGCCCGCCTTCAAAATGACCCTGATCTTCGGAGTCCCGTTCCTACTTGTTCTAATGTTGTTGTACGCGGTCTACGTCAAGCGGGCAGCCGTTCAGGTATCACCCCCGCAGAACGTTCCCTCGTAAGATAACAAGAGGACAACGAAAAACCCGCGCACATGATCAGTGCGCGGGTTTTGCGCTTTCAGGCAATGGATCAGGCGTGAATTGTTTGCCGCAGACGAAAACGCTGGAGCTTACCGGATTCGGTGCGGGGCAGAGCGTCACAGAACACGATGGAACGCGGATACTTATACGGCGCAATCAACGCCTTCACATGATCCTGCAACAGTTTCATCGTCAGCTCGGAGGCAACTGCTTCCGGTGCCAGTACAATATGGGCCTGCACGATAAAGCCGCGCTCGCCATCCGGCGCACCGATCACGGCACATTCGCGCACATGCGGATGGGCCAGAAGGGCGGCTTCCACCTCCGGCCCGGCAATATTATAGCCCGCCGAAACGATCATATCATCGCACCGGGCGGAGAAGTGGAAATATCCGTCCTCATCCTGAACGAAGCTGTCGCCGGTCACATTCCAGCCATCCCGGACATATTCAGCCTGCCTCTCATCGGACAGATAGCGGCAGCCAACCGGCCCCCGCACAACGAGCTTGCCAACGGTGCCGCGCGGCACTTCCTGCATGTCATCATTGACGACCTTCGCCTCATAGCCAGTCAGGGGACGTCCGGTGCAACCGGGTTTCAGATCATCAAGACGATTCGACAGGAAGATATGCAGCATTTCCGTGGAGCCGATACCGTCTATGATCGGCTTTCCGGTTTTCTGCATCCATTCAGAAAACACAGGAGCCGGCAAGGTTTCACCGGCTGAGACGGCAATCCGGAGCGACGAGAGATCCGCGCCAGCCTCCATGGCCGCCAGCATGGCGCGATAGGCCGTCGGCGCGGTGAAGCTGATGGTCGCGCGGTATCGCTGAATGATGTCAATCATATTGGGCGGCGTTGCGTTTTCCAGCAGCGCCGCCGACGCGCCAAACCGCAACGGAAATACGGCCAGCCCCCCGAGGCCAAAGGTAAAGGCCAGCGGCGGCGATCCCACAAACACATCATCGGGCATGACACCCAGCACTTCGCGCGCATAACCGTCCGCGATGATAAGAATATCACGGTGGAAATGCATGGTAGCTTTGGGAACGCCTGTTGAGCCAGAGGTGAACCCCAGAAGCGCAACATCGTCGCGGCCGGTTCGAGGCGCTGTAAAGCGCACGGATTTGTTCAGCGCGGCGCGGTCCAGTTCGGCGTCATGGTTCGCCGTACCGTCGAAGCCAACCACCTGTTTTAAAAATTGGCTATCCTTGGCGCAGGTGACCATGTCGTCCATCAGCCTGGTATCGCAAAGGGCCAAAGCAATTTCGGCCTTATCGACAATTTTTGCAAGCTCGCCAGCGCGCAGCATGGGCATGGTGTTCACCACCACGGCGCCAGCCTTTGTTGCGGCAAGCCAACAGGCCACCATAGCCGGATTGTTGGCAGAGCGGATCATAACCCGGTTTCCGGGCTTGATGCCGTAATCCTGCACCAGCACGTTTGCCAGCCGGTTTGTCCAATCGGTCAATTCTTTGTACGTGCGTAAACGACCATTGCCGATAAGGGCGGTGTGGTCGCCAAAACCGCGCTCCACCATGCGGTCGGTCAGTTCAACCCCCGCATTCACCCATTCCGGATAATCAAAACCTTCCAGCCGCATAACCGGCCATTGTTCGGCCGGCGGAAGATGATCGCGCGCAAACGTGTCCACATGCCCTGTTGGTCCCAGCATTGATATGTTCCCACAATCCAGTTGTTGAATCATTGGCTGGCGGCGTTTGACAGCCGCTACCCATTCCCTCTGTGTGGCCATTCCGGCCATCGCTAATAAAAGAATTGCATTGAAGAGTAATTGTTTCAAGCTTAAAGTTTTGAGCGTATGATAAATTTGCCGCACCACTATGGGGCTAGGGGGATGCCATGCTGCACGCTATTTCGGACTGGAACAATGCCTATGCCAATACTACGAATATTGCCGGTGGAGACCGGTGGCCGGATGCCTGGGTGGAGCCTGCCAGAGCATTTCGCGAGCAACTAAGCGCCTCCCGCCGCGCCCTGTTGGGGTTGCGGTATGGGGAAGGGCAGCGCCATGCCTACGACCTGTTTATGCCGGAAGGAACGCCACAGGGGCTGGTTGTGTTTGTCCATGGTGGCTATTGGCTGGCATCGGATCACAGTTTCTGGTCGCATTTTGCGGCCGGGCCACTTGCGCATGGCTATTCGGTCGCCATGCCGTCCTACTCGCTCTGCCCACAAGTCCGCCTTGCTGATATCACGCAGGAAATTGGCAAAGCGGTTGAGGCGGCAGCCGCACGGATTGCGGGTTCGTTACGGTTGATCGGCCATTCCGCTGGTGGGCATCTGGCAACGCGCATGATCACCCGGACATCACCCCTGCCAGCGAATGTTCGCGACCGGATTGCCCATGTCGTGTCCCTGTCGGGATTACACGATCTACGACCTCTGATGAAAACCGATATGAACGCTACGATCGGGATCGATGATGACGAGGCGCTCCGCGAAAGCCCGGCATTGCTGGAGCCGATGGCTGGCGCACGGCTGACCACATGGGTCGGTGGCGCAGAGCGCGCAGAGTTTCGGCGTCAGTCGGCCCTTCTATCCAACATTTGGCTGGGTCTTGGCGCGCAGACGTGCCATGTGGAGGAGCCGGACCGCCACCATTTCAGTGTTCTTAACGGCCTGGCTGACGCGCACCATCCGCTCACGCAAACACTGATGGCTTGATGTCAGCTACCGGAGAGATGGTTACCCGCTGATTTCTTCAGTCGGTTCACGTCGGTCAGCATTGTATCGACGGTCGCGTGATCCACATCCGCCATCAGATCTTTCAGCCAGCGCTCGTGCGCCTCAGCCATCGCACTGAAATATTCGGTTCCGCGCTCGGTCAGCCGGGCAACAGTCACGCGACGGTCCCCGTCTGGTGTTTCGCGTTTGACCAGACCATCCTGCTCCAGCCGTTCCACCAGCCCTGTGACATTGCCGTTCGTCACCATCGTCCGTTTTGACAGTTCCCCCAATCGCAAGCCATCCGGTTCGCGGTAGAGCTGGGCCAGAAGATCGAACTGCGGCAAGGTCGCGGAAAATTCTGCGCGAAGGCGGCGGCGAATTTCCTGAGAAATCAGCTTTGTGGTCGAGAGCATACGCAACCACAGCCGCAGCTCCGGCTTCTGTTGCTTGTTAGCCTCATCCAGAATGAATTCCAGATCCAGCGCACCGCTCTCAATCTCGCTCATCAAATGATCCACGCCGTTATCCTCGCCGAATTAATTAATTGAAATTTCAAAGGTTTCAAGCCGGGGCGTCATCTCTAGTTATTTTAGCGCTTGACGACGTGCGGCCTACGATTATATTTTAAACTTAAAATAATAATGCTTCGGAGGGGAATATGCGTATCGTTTGTATAGGCGGCGGGCCTGCGGGACTCTATTTCGCACTGTTGATGAAAAAGCTGCATCCTGCGCATGAGATCAAGGTTGTCGAACGCAACCGCCCTTACGATACCTTCGGCTGGGGCGTCGTCTTTTCTGATGCGACGATGGTGTCCATGCTGCAGTGGGACCGCGACAGCGCTGAGGAAATCCGGCAATCCTTCAACCATTGGGACGATATCGAGGTTCTGTTCAAAGGAACGCGCCAGCGCACCAGTGGGCATGGTTTCGTTGGTATCGGACGGAAAAAACTGCTGAACATTCTGCAGCGGCGCTGTGAAGCGTTGGGCGTGGACCTTGTCTTTGAAACCGAGGCAGACAGCGATCTGGATTTCCCCGATGCCGATCTGGTCATCGCGTCTGATGGTGTGAACTCACGTATCCGCAACCGGTATGCCGAGGTCTTTCAGCCGGATATGGTAACGCGTCCCAATCGCTTTATCTGGCTTGGCACCAACAAGTTGTTCGATGCCTTTACATTCGATTTTCGCCGGACCGACCACGGCTGGTTTCAAGCCCATATCTACAAGTTCGACGAGAACACCTCGACCTTCATCGTAGAAACAACCGAAGAAGCCTATCAGGCGCACGGGCTGGGCGACATGGAGCAGGACGCTTCCATTGCCTTTTGCGAAAATCTGTTTGCCGATGTGCTGGATGGCGCAAGCCTGATGACCAATGCACGCCATTTGCGCGGAAGCGCATGGCTGAATTTCCACCGCTTGATTTGCGGAACCTGGAGTCATTTCAACGGACAGTCCCATGTGGTGCTGATGGGGGATGCCGCCCATACCGCGCATTTTGCCATCGGTTCGGGCACCAAACTGGCCATTGATGACGCTATTGAACTGGCAAACCAGTTCAATAAGGCCGGACACGGTGCGCAGAGCATTTCAGCTGTTTTGAAAACCTATGAAGACATTCGCCGTGTCGATGTGGCGCGCATTCAAAACGCTGCGCGCAATGCCATGGAGTGGTTTGAGGTAGTGGGCGCACGTTATGCGGATACGTTCGAGCCCGAACAGTTCATGTATTCCATGCTGACGCGGTCGCAGCGCATCAGCCATGAAAACCTGCGCTTGCGCGATAAAACCTGGCTGGAAGGCTATGAACACTGGTTTGCGCGACAGGCAGGGCTGACCGTCACCGAAAACGAGCGCTGCCTTCCGCCCATGTTTACGCCTTACACCGTGCGTGGCACGACCCTTGCCAACCGTATCGTCGTCTCGCCCATGGCCATGTACTCGGCCACCGACGGGATTCTGGATGATTTTCATATGGTGCATCTGGGTGCACGTGCTTTGGGGGGCGCGGGTCTGGTGTTTGCCGAAATGACCTGTGTTTCGCCTGATGCACGCATCACGCCCGGTTGCCTTGGCCTGTGGGAGGAGAGCCAACTGGCCGGCTGGCAGCGTTTTGTCGATTTCACCCATGGCCATAGCGATGCGAAGGTCGGCATCCAGCTTGGCCATGCCGGTCGCAAGGGCGCGACGAAACGCGCTTGGGACGGCATAGACCAGCCCTTGGAAGAGGGCGGCTGGCCGCTGATCTCAGCCTCTACGCTTCCGTACCTGCCCGGCAGTGCAGTGCCGAAAGCGATGGACCGGGCCGATATGGATCGGGTGCTGGCGGATTTCGTCCGCTCCACCGAGCTTGCCGCACGCACCGGCGCTGACTGGCTGGAACTGCACTGCGCCCATGGCTATCTGCTGTCGAGTTTCCTCTCTCCCTTGACGAACATTCGAGACGACGCGTACGGCGGCTCTCACGAAAATCGCGCCCGCTTCCCGTTGGACGTGTTCAAGGCGGTTCGCGCTGTCTGGCCGGCCGACAAGCCAATTTCCGTGCGCTTGTCCTGCCATGACTGGACGGAGGGCGGAAATACAGCGGATGATGCCGCCATATTTGCCCGCATGTTCAAAGAGGCCGGTGCTGATGTCATAGACTGCTCGTCGGGTCAGGTATCCAAGGCCGAAAAACCCGTGTACGGGCGTCTGTTCCAGACGCCATTCTCGGATCGAATTCGCAATGAGGTGGGTATCCCGACAATCGCTGTCGGTGCGATTTCGGAAGCCGATCACGCCAATTCCATCATCTCCGCCGGACGTGCCGATCTATGTGCGGTAGCCCGCCCGCATCTGGCTGATGCCGCATGGGTGTTGCATGAGGCGGCAAAGATCGGCCTGAAGTCCGTAGATTGGCCCAGGCAGTATCAATCAGCAAAATCTCAGTACGAAGCCAATCTTGACCGCGCCAGTGCGGGTAAGTGAGGCACTGATGAACGCGCAAACGATGCTTTCGGGCCGCCATGCTCTCGTCACCGGTGCCTCCGGTGGCATCGGCACGGCCATTGCACACATGCTGGCCGAGGCCGGGGCCCATGTTACGCTGGCAGGGCGCAAAAAGGAGCCACTGCACCGTCTGGCAGACGATATTGACGGTAGCACATGCGTTGTCAGCGGCTTCGACGTGACGGACCCTGCTTCGATTGCTGACGGAATGGACAAGGCGCACGATGTCTTCGGCCCCGTCTCCATTCTCATCAACAACGCCGGGGAGGCGCCATCCGCCCCGTTCGAAAAAACAACGGCGCAGATGTGGTCGCAGGTATTGGCCGTTGATCTGTCCGGTGTTTTTCATGTGACACAGGCAGCCTTACCTTATCTCAAATCATCCGATCAGGGTGCGCGCATCATTAATATCGCCTCGACAGCGGGTTTGACGGGCTATGCCTATGTATCGGCCTATTGCGCTGCCAAGCATGGCGTTATTGGCCTGACCCGCGCCCTGGCGCTGGAACTGGCGGACAAGGGCGTCACCGTCAATGCGGTATGCCCCGGCTTCACCGATACGCCGCTCCTCCGCCGGTCGATTGAGACAATCATGCAGAAGTCCGGACGCAGCTTCGATGACGTACTTGCCGAATTTACGAAAGCCAACCCACAGAAGCGGCTGATTACACCGCAGGAAGTGGCCCACACCGTTTTATGGTTGGCGTCACCCGGTGCCAATGCTGTGACGGGGCAGGCTGTTGTGGTGGCGGGCGGCGAAGTCATGGCCGGTTAAGATTACTGGAAGGGAACATTCATGCCGTTTACACTGGCCAAACCCATGCGCTTCGGCGACTGCGACCTGACCGGGATCGCCTATCACCCGGCCTATTTATCCATGCTGGTGGATGTAAACGAGGCGATGTTTGCCTCATTTGGTGTCACATGGAAGGAAATCATGTTCGAGCGGCGCTTCGGCCTGCCGACCGTGACCTTGAATCTGGAATTCAAGAAGCCTGCTGTCTATGGCGATGTGCTGGATTTTGCTGTCCATGTGCGCGCCATTGGCCGGGCATCGCTCGATCTTGAAACGATTGTAACGGTCGCTGGAGAGGTCATCTGGACCGTTCGCCAACGCATTGTCCTGACCTCACTTGCCGACCACAAATCCCACCCCTGGCCAGACGATATCAAGGCGGGCCTGACACGTTATCTGGAGCCAAGACATGATGCATGAGATTATCCAGCCCGATGGCTGGGCCAAACCGGTCGGCTACTCCAACGGTATCAGCGCGCGCGGACGTATCGTGCAGGTTGGCGGCCAGATTGGCTGGGACGAAAACTGCCAGTTTCATTCCGATGATTACGTTGATCAGGTTCGTCAAGCGCTTCTTAATATTGTCAGTGTGCTGGAAGCTGCCGAGGCGCGGCCGGAGCATCTTATTCAGATGACCTGGTATTTCACGGACCGCGATGCCTACAAATCCCGCATGAAGGAAATCGGTGCCATTTACCGCGAGATTATTGGGCGGCACTTCCCGCCGATGGCCGCCGTTCAGGTGGTCGCGTTGATGGAAGACCGCGCGAAGATCGAAATTCAGGCATTGGCCGTGGTGCCGGACTGACAGCCACAGAATACAAACTCCGGGGAAGGAGACATTTATGAGTGAGACAGTGCGTCCAGTTATCACGCGCAAGGGGCAGGAAGACACAGGAACCGGTCAATCGGGCGGTTGCGTGCGCGTTTCAGGCGTTAGCCCACAGCACACACCGGCCACCAAAATCTGGTTTGGCAAGGTATCGAACGAGCCGGGCTATCGATCCCTGCCGCACCATCATGGCGAGGCCGAAACCGGAGGGTATGTTCTGCATGGCAAAGCGCGCATTTACTTTGGCGAAAACTATCAGGAGTTTCTCGACATGGAGGAGGGCGATTTCATCTTCGTGCCGCCCAACTGGCCGCATGTGGAGGTCAACATGTCCACCACCGACGACCTGATATGGCTGACGACCCGCACGCCCGACAACATCGTTGTCAATCTTCCGGATGTGGATGACGCGACGCTCACCGGGTTCCGGAGAGCACTATGAAGCTGTTACGATACGGTTTGCCGGGGGCCGAAAAGCCTGCACTCCTCGACAATAATGGCACGATCCGTGATCTCTCCACCGTCATACCGGATGTGTCCGGCTCTCATCTGGGTGAAAACGCGCTGGCCAGTCTGCGCGCGCTCGATCCGACAAGCCTGCCAGAGGCCAAGCCGGAGCGCATCGGCGCTTGCGTGGCCGGGGTTGGCAAATTCATATGCGTCGGCCTGAACTACAGCGACCACGCGCGCGAAACCGGAAAAGCACCGCCGGATGAACCCATCCTGTTCATGAAAGCCACAACGGCCATTGTCGGTCCGAATGATGCAATCGAGATTCCCCGGACATCTTCCAAAACCGACTGGGAGGTTGAACTTGGCGTGGTGATCGGCAAGAAGGCGAAATATGTGAGCGAAGCTGACGCTCTCGACCATGTCGCGGGCTATTGCGTCGTCAACGATGTGTCCGAGCGCAGTTTTCAGTCCGAGCGCGGCGGCCAATGGACGAAGGGCAAAAGCCATGATACGTTTGGTCCTATCGGGCCATGGCTTGTCACCCGCGATGAGGTGCCGGACCCGCAAAATCTCGATTTGTGGCTGGAGGTGGACGGCGTGCGCCGCCAGACCGGCAACACGTCCAATATGATCTTCCCGGTTTCGTTTCTGGTTCATTACATCAGCCAGTTCATGACGCTGATGCCGGGCGATATCATCGCCACCGGCACACCGCCGGGTGTCGGCATGGGAAACAAGCCGGAGCCCGTCTTTCTCAAGCCCGGTCAGACCGTCAAGCTTGGAATTGATGGACTGGGTGAGCAGAGCCAGGCAACCGTGGCTTTGGAGGGTCTATAATGACAAACTTGAGCGGAAAACTTGCTCTCGTTACCGGCGGCGCACGGGGTCAGGGTGAGGCGGAAGCGCGCCTGTTTGCCGCCAGAGGAGCGGCCGTTATCATCGCGGATGTGCTGGTGGATGAGGGTCGTGCCCTTGCGCAAACCCTGGAACAGGATGGATTTGAGGCGCGTTTCGCGTATCTGGATGTGACCGACCCTCAGAGCTGGGAGGGCGTCGTTGCGTTGGCGAAAGAATGGAAAAATCGTCTCGATATTCTCGTCAACAATGCCGGGATTATCAATCGCAGCACCGTCGCGGATACGGGTCTGGCCGCATGGGAGCGGGTGCTAAAGGTAAATCTGACCGGCGCGTTCCTCGGAATACAGTCGGCAACCGCGCTTATGGCAGATAGCGGCGGAGGGTCTATCGTCAATATCTCATCCAACAGCGGCTACTCCGGCCACTATGACCCCGCCTACACGGCAAGCAAATGGGGATTGCGCGGCTTGACACGCAGCGCAGCCATGGAATTGGTGTCAAAGAATATCCGTGTCAATGCCGTTTGCCCCGGCCTCGTGGTTACAGGGCTGAATGCCAGCAGTCCGCACCTCAAACCGATGATTGACCTGACCCCGATGAAGCGAAGCGGCAAGCCCGAGGAGATTGCCGAACTGGTGCTGTTTCTGGCATCAGACGCGTCAGGCTTTATCACCGGGGAAGACTTTGTGATCGACGGCGGCTTTACCGCAGGTGCCGCCTATCGCCGTGTCGCCGCAGACACGGGAATCTACCGCGACTAAAGCATTTCCAGTGAAAACGGATTCGTTTTCACGTCCGGACAATGCGACAAAACAAGGAGCTAGAGCGCCGTGCGTCCATTCGGACGCACAAAGGTCGCTCCAATTCCCTGAATCTACGCATCAGGCATACCGAAAATCAATTCAGATTTTCGGCCCGATGCTGTAGTGCGGGCAGCCATGAGGTGTCGTCAGTTCCGGTTTAAAGGTTCGCCGGGGAGGGGCTCACGCCTGCCGTTGCTTCGGCGACGGCACGCTCAGCCATCGCCATGGCCGCTTCGCGGGTTTTGGCGGCGGCAATGAAGCGAGCGTTGTGGCAGAAGCTTGCGCCGACAACGCCGCTCACCGCTTCAAGGTCGCCATTGGTCAATCCCGCCCATGCGACGGGTAGATCGGCTCGTAGTTCAAAGCCTTCCTCGTCACGCCGGATTCCGGTCAAGCACCAGTCCTTGTCGCGCGGATGCACGACAAACAACAAATGATCGGCCCCTGCCTTCACCACGGCAGAGCGGAAGGGCATGCCCATCGGCAGTTCCAATATCCGGCTCCGCCCGGCTTTGAGGATGGCCTGTTCAACAACCGATTCCGCTCGCAGTTTGGCCGCTTTCTGGCCAATGCTCGCCTCAACGAAGCTGCGGGCAATGGTCAGCGCTTCGTGAAACCGGCGATCTTCTACTTCCGGATCGGTGTCGTCAAAAACGGGTTTCAAGGTTTCAATAAGCGCGGGCAGCGTCAGCCCGGCAAGTTGCCCCGCACTGGCAGGGCTGAGCTTGCCGTTGTCGACCAGATCGACAGGCAATACAAAGCTGGTGTCAAACGCTGTGTGGATTGCATTCCGATACTCGTCCGGCACGGATAAAGCACCCAGGTAATCGTGACCGTAATGTTTCCACACCAGACCAAAGGAACTGTAGGGCTGCAGATCGTCCCGCAAGGGTGCGCCGCGCTGATGATGATCGAAAATTCGGGCGTCTGCATCGTACGCGCCGCCGACATCATACACGATCCGGTCTGCGCCGGGTGTGATCCATTCCGGCGCTCTGCTGCGTACAATGCGCGCCTTCAGAAACAGGCGTGTCAGCACAACACTCGATAGAAGTTCGTCGGCATGAAAGCCGCCGGAATGTGTTACGAGAAAGTCTGGGGTCATTCCGTCGGAGCCTTATAGGTGCGTCATCTTCTTGGATTAGCACCTGATAACCTTTGCGACTGAACTTCTCAACCCGCCTTTTTGCGTAGCATCAGCATCAAAAATGGTGCGCCGACGAGCGCCGATACCAGACCGGCAGGCAGATGGTACGGAAATACAACCACGCGCCCGACGAAATCGGCCAGCATCATCAGGCTTCCTCCCATGACGGCAGCCGCTGCCATTTGTGGCAATGCCCGGACGAAGCCGGCCTCCCGTGCCAGATGCGGACCCATCAAACCGACAAAGCTTAGAGGTCCGACACTCAACGTGGCTGCGGCGCTGAGTAGGCCAGCGAGCCCAAAAAGTGCCAGTCTGGTGCGGGTTAACGCGATGCCGAGGCTTGACGCCGCCGCCGGACCAAGCGGGAGAATATTCAGCCACCGCCGAGCGGAAAATGCGCCGGTGATCAGCACGATAGCGGCAATAGACACGACAATGGCCGAGGTTTTATCAACTGAATAGGTCGAGCCGCTCATCCAGCGCAACAACAGCACCGCACGCGGATCACCCGTGGCCATCAACACTCCCACCACCGCATCCACCATCGCGCTGAGCGCGATGCCGGCGAGGAGAATGCGTTCGGGCGCGAGGCCGGATCGTATTGCAAACAGGAAGATAACCACCAGTACTACCAGGGCGCCGAAGGTGGCAAAACCCAATTGGCTGGCGAGCCCCGGGGCAGCGACGGCGAAAATCGCGAGTGTAACACCAAAGGTCGCGCCAGCACTGACGCCCAGCACTTCGGGGCTGGCCATTTCGTTGCCCGTCAACCGTTGCAGAATAACACCGGCAACGGCAAGCATGGCACCCGAGGCAAGGGCGGCAAAAACGCGGGGCGCGCGGAGCGCGAAAATTTGATCGAGCCACTCCCCATGCAACCAGTTCCACTCTCCGCTGCCGGTGCGGCCGACAAACAGGCTGATCAGGACAGCCGCAAGGGCACCCGCCACAATCATGGCCCAGGCACCACGCCCCGACAGCGCTCGTGGTCGGATACGGACGGTGTTTTGCAAAACCCGATGGCGCGTTTTCAACAGCGGGAGCAGGAGAAGAAGCAAAGGGGAGCCGAAAATGGCAGTTACCGCCCCGGTGGGCAGAAACTCCGCCATTTGACCAGCCAGCAGTTGAACCGTCACATCCGCAAGCAGGAGCAGCGCAGCGCCGATGAAGGTCGACCATATCAACGTTTCCACCGGGCGGCGAGCGCCGGAAAGGCGTGCGATGGTTGGCGCGACCAAGCCAATGAAACCGATAACGCCCACCGCACTGGTTACAAATGCCGCCAAAGCCACAGCCACACAAATTGCAATGAACCGCAAGCGCGAAAGGCGCACGCCCAGTGCAGATGCAGTCGTTTCACCCAGTTCTAACAGCGCCAGCGGACGCAGAACCAGTGCGCCGATCACGGCCAATACGCCGATTTTCCAAGACAGGGCGATGGGTATTGCCCAGCTTTGCTGTGCAAGGGAACCAGCGCCCCAAATAAACAGGCTGATCAGATAGCGGTCATTCAGCAGTGTGAGGATTGCAGCCAATGCACCGCACCAAAGGCTCACAACCAGTCCGGACAGGACCAGCGAGAATGGCGAAAAACCTCGCCGCGCACCAAGGCTGACGACGATCAAGGCCACGATACCACTACCGGCCAGCGCGACTAGATCCCTTCCAAGCCCAAGAAGGGCTGGCGCAAATAGCGCGGCAACCACCAGCGCCAGATTGGCCCCCGCCGAAATACCGAGCGTCGTCGGGTCGGCAATGGGATTTCTCAGCACCTGCTGGAACATGGCACCAGACAGTGACAGGGCAGCGCCAGCCAGCAATGCGGTCGCCAGACGTGGCAGTGTCGAGTAGGTCAGCACCATACGAGGCACGTCGTAACTGGCACTGCCCGGAGCGCCAAGCACGGGCGCAATCAGCCACCATGCGAGCAAGGCAGCCAGACCAAGCAGCCCGACGAAGACGAGCATGGGTCCGAGATTTGAAAGACCGTTCCGTGTTGAAGCAACCGACGTCATGCGCGGCTCTCGAGATATTGTGTCAGCAGGGTAGCGAACCGTCTTGCCTCATTGACCATGCCGAACATCAATGCGGGTGGCAGCACGGTAAAATGGTCCGGCTTTGAAAAGGGCAGAGCTTGCCACAGCGGACTTTCGGCCAGCTTGGGCAAGGCATCGCCGGGTAGCGGATCGAATGCGATCAGCAGCGCGTCGGGATCGGAAATTCTGGACAAATCCTCTATTGCCAGCGTCTCATACCCCCAGAAGTTAGAGGGTTCCGTCCAGGCGTTGCGCACGCCGATGCGTGTCAGCACATTATCGTAAAGGCCGGGGCTGGAGTAGATTCGCACATGGCGCTCATCCATGAAGTTGACCAGCGCTACCGGCGCTGTTTGCTTTGTCGCCAGTCTTTTCCGGCAATCCTCAAAGAAGCGGTCAGTCTCGTTTAAAAAGGCTTGGGCCTCGCGGCTTCGCCCGATGGCGTCGCCCAGATTGCGCGTCGCAGCCATGGCCGCAGGCAAAATAGGTCCACCATCTGGCTTGTAGACTTCCAGCCGCAGCACGTTGAACAGGGATTGCAACTGCGGCAAGGCATGATCGAGGTAAGGCGTGGTCAGCACCAGATCCGGTTTCATGGTGAGCAACAGCTCGAAATTCGGCTCATAAGAACTGCCGAGATTGATCACACTCGACGGCATGGCGGGTTCAACCACCCATTTGCCCCAGTCCGCCAGATCACCCACAGCAATCGGCACCACATCCAGCGATAACAGCGTGGATGCAAGCCCATAGTCAAGGCTGGCGATGCGCTGCGGCGTTGATGCGAAGGACCGGGAGAGCGGGAATGCTGCTGTTGCAGCCAGTGAGCCGAGCAGAGCGCGTCGTGAAAGCGGGAAGCCTACCATGGAATCAGCATACATAGGCGAGCGGCACGCTCAAGCCCGGATGTGGCACGATATCCATATCGATACCGTAGATTTGTCGCAGCGTATCGCGCTGCACCAGTTGGTGCGGGCTGCCACTCGCCACGACCTGCCCGCCCTTCAAGGCGTGAATACGATCACAAAAACGCGCCGCCATATTGATATCATGCAGGACGATGATCACGCTCAGCCCTTTTTCATGGGAGAGTTTGCGCACCAGTGACAGCACCTCCATCTGGTGGGCGATATCAAGCGCCGCCGTCGGTTCGTCCAGCAGCAGGCATTGGCTATCCTGCGCCACCAGCAAGGCGATCCAGGCGCGCTGCCGCTCCCCGCCCGAAAGCGTACCCACCATGCGGTTGGAAAAAGCCTCGATATGCGTCAGTGCCAGGGCTTCATCCACCTTTGCTCGGTCAAGGTCAGTAAAGCGACCCAGCGCGCCGTGCCATGGGTAGCGCCCACAGGATACGAGTTCGCGCACGGTCATGTCCGCACCGGTGCCAATGTCCTGCGCCAGATAGGCCACGGAGCGGGCAAAGGCGCGGTCTTCGAATGTGGAAAGCTCCTGACCGGCGTAGCGCGCAATGCCAGACGTTGCCGGTTGCTGACGCGCCAGAATCTTCAATAGGCTGGACTTGCCCGAGCCGTTGTGGCCAACCAGCGCCACAAGTTCCCCCTTTGGAAACGAAAGCGTCACATCCTTCAGAATGGTTGTCTGATCCACCATCAAGCCGATATTATCGACCTGAAACGCTTGCGCGTTTTCAGCAGTGCTGTCCAAACGGCTTGCTTTTTGTGCTGCGCTCACGTTCAATCCCACATCACTGTCCCCAGACTACAACCGTGTGCCTACTAAAGCGGAGCGGTAACATCAAGTATATTGTTGCTGAGCGTATTCGTAAAGGAGCTTGATCATGCCCGGACCTTACGTCGTTCCTGTCCACGGAGACCCCGAACTACCGAAAGAGGTGGATGTGGTCGTCATTGGCGGCGGGATTATCGGCGTCTCGACGGCGCTGGAACTCGCCGAGCGAGGACACAGCGTTGCCGTTTGTGAAAAGGGCGGAATCGGTCACGAACAATCCAGCCGAAATTGGGGCTGGGTGCGCATCTCGCGGCGAGATCCGCGCGAAGTGCCTTTGATGGCAGAAGCCCTGAGACTGTGGAACACGCTGGACGCCCGCACAGGCCGTGCAACCGGATACACCCGCGCCGGAATTATATTCGCATGCGCGTCCGACAAGGAGTACGCCGAGCACGAACGCTGGAACCGCAATCTCGAAGGGTATCAGCTTGACTCGCGCATGCTGAACAAGGCCGAGTTCAAGGACATGTTCCCGAACGCGGATATGGATATCAAAGGTGCGCTTTATACCGCCGCCGATGGGCGAGCCGAGCCGCAGAAGGCTGCACCGGCCATCGCCGAAGCTGCACGCGAGAAAGGCGCGACGATCCTGACCGAATGCGCCGTTCGCGGTATCGAAACAACGGGTGGCCGCATCTCCGGCGTGGTGACCGAACGGGGATCGATTGCCTGTTCCGCCGTGGTGTTGGCGGGCGGCGCCTGGTCCAGCCTGTTTTCCGGTAATTCCGGCATCGAGCTGCCGCAGTTGAAGGTCCTCAACTCGGTATTGCGGACGAAGCCGCTGGAGGGCGGGCCGGAGCAGGCCATTTGGTCCGATGGATTTGCGGTGCGCAAGCGGCAGGACGGTGGATATACCATCGCGTCCGGCCATGAAAATGTGGTGGATATCGTGCCGAACTCGTTTCGCTACGCCCGCAGCTTCCTGCCCGCCTTGAAAAGCGAATGGAGGTCTCTGAAATTTCGGTTGGGCGGTCGATTTCTCGATGAGACGCGGCTGCCGAGCCGCTGGACTTTGGATGAGCCAAGCCCTTTTGAATACAACCGTGTTCTGGATCCCAAACCATCGAAGCAACTGTCGGACAAGGCGCTGGCCAACATAAAGAAGGCTTTCCCTGTTTTTGAAAAAGCAGAGATTGCCCAACGATGGGCGGGTTATATCGATGTAACACCGGATGCGGTGCCAGTTATCTCTGCCGTGGATGCGATACCGGGCTTCCATATCGCGACCGGGTTTTCGGGCCACGGGTTCGGTATCGGTCCGGCAGCGGGGCGGTTGATGGCCGATATCGTCACAGGGAAGCCGCCAATTGTGGATCCGCATGATTTCCGCTTTTCCCGCTTTTCCGATGGATCGAAAATCGAGCTTATCAGCGGCTTTTGACTTGCCGAGCCTTGGATTATCGTTCCGGGTGTCAATGCCGTTCCATCTGCGGGCATCCTGTCGCAGTGACAGGGGGCGCAAAATCTGAGACAGTCGCCCCATGAGAATCGTGCGGCAGATCATGGCGGATCGAACCAGCGGCAGCCTGTCGGTAGCGCTGCTGGCCTTTCTCATGGCTCTACAGGGTCTGTTTGGTGGATTTGCCGCAAGCGTTGCGCAGGCGCAGACCCATGATCCGGCATTCACCATCTGCGTCGAGCACGGTTCTACGGTGGCTATCCAGTCTGAGCTGCCGGATCCCGTGCATCAACAAAAATCCTGTCCTTGCGGGCTGTTGTGCGCCGCCGTGGGGCACGGTTTTGCTCTGGTTACATCCAGCCAGGAGGCTGAGCCATCGGCTCAGCGGGTTCTCTACGCGGGGAATTTTTTTAACGGGCTTTCTCGCCTAACACCATCTACCCTGCATCTTTTGAGGGATGCGCGTGGGCCGCCTGCACCGGTGAGGTCGTCGCTTCCAGCGTGACGCTGGATCGTTGTTCTTTCCTCCTTGCAGGATACATTCATGTCCGATCTGTCCATCGGAGAGTCCGTGGCTCGCCCACTGACCTCTTCAAACGCCCTTTACCGGGCGGTCTGGCGCTGGCACTTTTACGCCGGGCTGCTGGTGCTGCCGTTCCTGATCAGCCTGTCGATCACTGGCGCACTTTATCTCTTTCACAATGAAATAGAAGGGATCGTTTATCGCGATCTGAAATCCGTCGAACGTCCCGCAGGCGCGGCTTCGCTTGCCCCGTCTACGCTCATTGCCGCAGCCAGCGCGGTGCAACCGGGTACGGTGGTCAAGTTCACCACGCCGTCCTCATTGGAGCAATCGGCTGAAATAACCATGCAGACTGACGCAGGTGAAAAACTTGCAGTC
The DNA here is from genome assembly GCF_014841565.1 of Rhizobium sp. CFBP 8762. GTDB lineage: Bacteria > Pseudomonadota > Alphaproteobacteria > Rhizobiales > Rhizobiaceae > CFBP-8762. The sequence continues at coordinate 112,228 of NZ_JACYUD010000002.1, read as the reverse complement.
TACGTCGACCCTTATAGTGGCGCAGTGCTCGGAACATTGCCGGATCGCGGCACGATTATGTGGACCGTGCGCTATCTGCACAGCCTTAAGTTTTTCGGCTCAGTAGCGCGCGCCTGTATCGAAATTGCGGCAGGCTGGTCCATCCTGCTGGTTGCGACCGGTATCTATCTTTGGTGGCCGCGCCGCCAGCGCGGAGGTGTCGTCACCGTTCGGGGAAAGCCGAAGCAGCGAATTTTCTGGCGCGATGTTCACGCCGTCACCGGCATTTTTGTCGGCGTTTTTCTCGTCTTTCTGGCATTCACCGGCATGCCATGGTCCGGGGTATGGGGCGGCAAAGTCAATGAATGGGCCAACGGCAACAACTTTGGTTATCCCGCCGGAGTGCGTGTCAGCGTGCCCATGTCTGGCGAAGAACTGAACTCCGTGGCCCCAACGTCCTGGTCTATGGAACAGGCAAAAATGCCCTTGTCTCACATGCCTGGAATGGCTCAATCCCCACATACTGGTGACGCGATGGGCGAACACGACATGTCGACCCACACAACCACCATGGCACATGATATGCACGCGCCTGTCGTTGATGCGCCATCGATCGGTATCGACAAAGCTGTCGAGACATTGGATGCTTTGGGCCTCACCCAAGGCTATGCCGTCAACCTTCCGCAAGGCCCGACGGGCGTCTATACGGGGTCGATCTACCCCGCCGATGTGGAAAAACAGCGCGTGGTCCATCTCGATCAGTTTAGCGGCAAACCGTTGATTGACATGAGCTATGCCGACTACGGGCCGTTGGGCCGTTGGCTGGAATGGAGCATCAACGTACATCTCGGGCAGCAGTTCGGTCTGGCAAACCAGCTCGTTCTTCTGGTGGTCTGTCTCGCGATTGTGCTCCTGGCGGTTTCAGCAGGTGTCATGTGGTGGAAGCGGCGGCCGGAAGGAAAGCTTGGCGTTCCACCGCTGCCGCAGGACAGGCGGGTGTTTCGCGGCCTGTTGTTGCTGCTGTTTGCCGGCGGTGTCGTGTTTCCTCTGGTGGGTCTGTCGTTCGTCGTCATGCTGGCGCTCGACGTCGCGTTGACACGCGGCTTTCGGCTTAATCTCGCCTGATACGAAAAGAATTCCACAACCGAGGTAGAATTTGTACTTTCATTTCTCGGAAAATGCGGCATCATCGTGTCGAATGCAAGGCATGTGACGCAACCCCGTGAGGTTACCATGTTCTATCTCGGTGGCATGACGCTCGGCTACTTTACCCGGCGTATCGATGAGAAATCCACGCAGCCGCAAGGCCGCAAGAATGCAGAAGACCAGGAACCGGAAAACGAAACCCACGCCGATCTCGCCTATCGGCGTGAGGTTGAGCAGGCGTTCATATCTCCCTGGCAGAATGTTCTCTGAACGGCACACGCTCAACAAACAAGCGCTAATAGGCGGAACTTTTGCGACCGATCCCCGTTTGTCGAATGACACACAGGGGTTCACTTATATGGCTATATATCCACGCGCTTTCCATGGGAGGCGCGCATGACGATCAGCGTTGCTCCCAAACATTCTCGTGCCTATCCCTTCAAATGGGGCGCACAAATACTGCCTTCGGGTGAAACCCAATTTCGGCTTTGGGCACCGGGCGAGACTCAGATAACGCTTGTTCTGAATGGACAAGACGTTGCGATGACGAAAGTCTCGGAGGGCTGGTTCGAGACCACGCGGGATGGCGTTGTGTCCGGTACGCCCTATCAGTATCGGCTGGAAAGCGGGCTTTCAGTACCAGACCCGGCCTCACGCGCGCAGCAAGCGGACGTTCATGGATCATCACTGGTGATCGATCCCAAGGCGTACCGCTGGATCCATGGAAGTTGGACAGGGCGTCCTTGGGAGGAGGCAGTCATCTACGAACTGCACATCGGCACGTTTACGCACGAAGGCACATTCAAGGCTGCCATTGCCCACCTGCCGCATCTTGCTGAACTCGGTATTACCGCCATTGAAATCATGCCCGTCGCCCAGTTCCCCGGCGCGCGCGGCTGGGGCTACGATGGCGTCTTGCCTTATGCTCCCCACAGTGCCTACGGCTCGCCGGACGACATGAAGGCACTGGTTGATGCTGCCCATGGGCTTGGCATCATGGTGCTGCTGGACGTGGTGTACAACCATTTCGGCCCGGATGGGAACTATCTGTCCGCCTATGCGCCCGGCTTCTTCGCCGAGGGGCGCACCACGCCATGGGGCGCTGCCATGGCCTACGAGAAGCCTCCGGTCCGCCAGTTTTTCGTTGAGAACGCGCTTTACTGGCTGGAAGAATACAACCTTGATGGGCTGCGCTTCGATGCAATCGATCAAATCGGGGACGAGACGTCGCCGGTTCATATTCTCGTTGAGATCGCCGAGCGTATCCGCTTCGGTTACCCGGATCGCCACATTCACCTGACCACCGAAGACAACCGCAACGTGACACACCTGCACACGCGGGATGATCGGGGCTTGCCCGTGCGCTATACGGGCGAATGGAACGACGATTTCCACAATGTCATTCACGTCATCGCGACCGGCGAGACAGAGGGCTATTACGCGGATTTCGCCGTGGATCATTGGGCCAAACTTGGGCGCGCGTTGAGCGAAGGCTTCGTGTTTCAGGGTGAGCAGGATAGCCATGGAAAGGCACGTGGCGAGCCCAGCCGGCATCTGCCGGCGGTCGCCTTCGTAGACTTCATCCAGAACCACGATCAGGTGGGAAACCGCGCTTTCGGAGAACGCCTGATTTCGCTCTCCAGCAAGCCTGTTTTGCAGGTTTTGACCGGCATGCTGCTGCTGTCACCACATATCCCGCTGCTGTTCATGGGTGAGGAATACGGGGAAACCAACCCGTTCTGCTTCTTTGCGGACTATACCGGCGATTTGGCCGACGCGGTACGTGAGGGCAGGCGGCATGAGTTCGCCCATTTCGCTGCATTTGCTGACGAGGGGAGTGTTGCTCGCATTCCCGATCCCAATTCGCCCGCCACCTTCGACGCCTCCAAGCTGGACTGGACCAGACGCGACAGCGCTGACGGTGCGGAATGGATGGATAGCATGCGGACTCTACTGGCGCTCAGACAAAAGCACATCGTTCCGCTGTTGCCACATGCAGGGGCCGGACGGGTGCTGTTTGCTGACGAAGGTGTGGTTGCCGTGGAGTGGCCGCTGGTGGGAGCCGTGCTGCGCATGTGCGCCAACTTTACCGATCAGGAAAAAACTACTCCAAGTCTGAAGGGAGAGGTGTTGTACGCCCAGCCGTCCGATCAGACGTCCAGGCAGCCCGCCGAGGGTCGCTTGCCCGCCCATTCCCTGATTGTCAGACTTGAACGTAAAGGCTGATTTATGCCCCTGCCAACGTCCACCTACCGCTTGCAGTTTCGCAATGGAATGACCTTTGACGGCGCCATTCACATTCTGCCCTACCTGAAAAAGCTGGGGATCAGCCATTTGTACGCCTCGCCGATTTTTACGGCAACGGCTGGCTCCACCCACGGTTATGATGTCACCAACCATAACGAGCTCGATCCGTCATTGGGCGGGCGTGAGGGTTTTGATCGCCTGAGCGCAGCGTTGAAAGATGCGGGCCTTGGATTGATCATTGATATTGTACCAAACCATATGGCCGCATCGCTGGAAAATCCGTGGTGGGCGAGTGTCGTGGCGCTCGGCAAGGACAGCCCCTACGCAAACCATTTCGATGTAGACTGGTCGCGGCGTTTGACGCTGCCCAGTCTCGGCCAGCCGTTTGAGAACGCGCTTGCCGCCGGTGAAATCGGCTTGGGCGAGGATGAGCACGGAAAACCGGTGCTGACCTATTTTGAGAACAAGCTACCGCTTCACCCGCACACGTATGCGATGGCAAAGCCCGGAGCCGACCTGCGCGCTTTGCATGAGGCTCAACCGTGGGAGCTGATCTTCTGGAAAGAGGCGCGCAATTCGCTCAGCTATCGCCGCTTTTTTGAAGTGACCGGGCTTGTCGGCGTGCGGGTCGAAGACCCAAATGTTTTCGATGATGTGCACAGGCTGACGCTTGAACTCGTCAAGAACGGCCAGGTGGATGGCTTGCGTCTCGATCATATCGATGGTGTGGCCGATCCGAAAGCGACCATGGACCGTCTGCGTGCCGCAGTTGGACCAGACACCTATCTTGTCGTTGAGAAAATTCTGGGTGAGGGCGAGGATGTTCGCGCCGACTGGCCTGTTTCCGGCACCACGGGCTATGAATTCATCACTGCTCTCTCGCGTGTTTTGGTGGATGAAACCAAGGCGGACTTACTGACCGACTCCTACAGTCGAAACCTGGTGCAGCCGGAGGAGTTTGAAGCCGAGCGGCATGACGCCAAGCTGCTGATGCTCACGCGCAATTTTGCGGGCGAGTTGAACCGGCTGGTCAATCTTGTGGGCAAAATTGCCGATGGCCTCACGCCTGATACAGTCCGAGCAGCGATCGTCGAGACCATCATCGCCTTTCCGGTCTACCGCACTTACGTCGCGGATCACGGAGCGGACGATGCGGATAAAGCATTGTTGAAAAGAATTCTTGGGGATGTCGGCAGCAGGATAGACCCTGCGATGCTTAACGTCCTGACGCGTCTTCTCATGGGCGAGGAAAAAAGCAGGGACGCCGCCCAGTTTCGCACCCGCTTCCAGCAGCTCAGCGGTCCCATCATGGCGAAGGCGTTGGAAGACACATTGTTTTACCGCAGCAATCGCTTGTTGGCCCTTAACGAGGTGGGCGGTGAGCCGGATCTGCGTGGCGGGTGCGTGGCGGATTTCCACACGGCGATGCAGCAGCGTCTCGCAAACCAACCGCACGCGCTGACGGCCACGTCCACCCATGATACCAAGCGCGGCGAAGACGCCCGCGCCCGTCTTTATGCGCTATCGGAAGCGCCGGAACTGTGGGCTGTGGCCGTCGATCGCTGGCGCAGCCTGAACGAGCATAATGTGCAGGTCTTGACCGATGGCGCAGCACCAGAGCGACCCGTGGAATGGATGCTGTATCAGGCGCTGGCGGGCGTCTGGCCGGTGGCGCTGGACTGGCACGATGCAAAGGCGCTGAAAGCGCTCTGCGAACGCTTTACCGCCTACGTAGAAAAAGCCTTGCGTGAAGCCAAGCGCCGGACTGATTGGGGCGAAGAGAACGCCGAGTACGAAAGCGCTGTAAAGGCCTATGCGGAGCGCTTGCTCAGCTCCGATAATCACGCCTTTCTGGCGGATTTCAGCGAGACGTTGCAGCCGTTTATCTGGGCTGGACTTCTCAACAGCCTTTCACAGACGGCCCTCAAAATCATGGCCCCTGGCATACCCGATATCTATCAGGGTGCCGAGGCGCTGGATTTCAGCCTCGTAGACCCGGACAATCGCCGCACGGTGCCATTCGACAGGCTTGCCGCCATGCTCGATTCCGAAATGACCATGCCCCCGAAAGGAATTCTGCTCGGCAAAGGTGCTCTAAAACAGCGTGTGGTCGCCAAGGGACTGAAGCTTAGAGGCGAAAGTCCCGATATCTTCGATAGGGGCGACTACATTGCGCTGGTCGTGACCGGTACTCGACGCGATCATATTGTTGCATTCGCACGGGTCTATGAGGGCAAACGGGTAATCGTCGCTGTTCCGCGGCTGACGCTGGGCCTGTTGCAGAACGAGCAGACTCTGGGTGGTGATCAGTTCTGGGGCGATACCGCCATTTCGCTACCGGTGGGAGAGGGCGAACTTCGCAACATCATGACCGGTGAAGAGATGGACGGCACAGCTGAACTGCGCGTGTCGGACTTGTTGAAAGCCTGCCCTGTGGCCATTCTAACAAGCTAAAACAAAAATGGCCTGGAGATACTCCCGGCCATTGTTCAAAAAAGACTTGTATCAGCCTTCAGCAGCAGCGTTTACGCGGGCTTCGGCAAGTTCCGACAGAGCTTCGTCTGTTGCCTCTTCCTCATCCAGCGTTTCCTGCAGCAGTTGAGCCGCATCGTCATGGCCAAGTTCCTCAGCCCATGTGCGAAGCGTGCCGTAGCGGGACATTTCGTAGTGCTCGACTGCCTGAGCGACGGCCAGAACGCCAGCGTCGAGAGCGGGCGAACCTTTGTACTCGTCCATGATCTCATCGCCTTCATCGGTGATACCCATGATGGCATCACAGGTCTTGGCTTCAGGCGTCTTGCCGATAATGCCAAAAACCTGCTCCAGTCTTTCGATCTGGCCCTGCGTCTCGCCGTGGTGCTTCGTAAAGGCAGCCTTCAGTTCCGGGCTTTTCACGGCGCTGGCCAACTTGGGCAGGGTTTCCAGTATCTTCTTTTCCGCAAAGTAGACATCCTTGAGGGTGTCATGAAAAAGATCGTTTAGTTTTTTGCTCTCGGCCATGGAATTCTCCTTTTCTCCATGCCCAACAACCGGTCGGTTCTCGTTATTGTTCCGTAGACCTCATCAGGCTACCGCGCATCCACGGACAAGTCCGCCGAAACGGCTCCGGCCTTCTCAAAATTCAGAACCACAGGCACCGTTTCTCCCGCTTGAAATGGCGTTTGCGGCTGCATGAACATCAGATGCAGCCCACCGCGCTGGAAGGCCACCGCGCCCTTCGAAGGAATGGCAACACCGCCGGTCACAGCCCGCATTTTCATAACGTCGTTGTCGACAGTCATGTCGTGGACCTCCACCCGCGCTGCACGGGGCGAGCTTACGCTCACCAGCCTGTCTTCCTCATCACCAGCATTGGAAATGGTCAGGTATCCGCCACCCACTTTCGCGCCTGTGACCATGGCAGGCGCATGCCCGTCTGTGATCGTTATTGAGTCCGCTGCCAGCGCCGGGCCACAGATTGCGCCAAGGGCGAAACAGACTGTCATCCAGATTTTCATGAGACGTCCTAACATGTGTTTCACACAGACCGGGTCAAACCGCCATCGACGCGGATGTTCTGGCCGGTAATATAGCCCGCACCCTCGGATGCCAGAAAGGCAATGGTTGCGGCAATTTCCTCCGCCTTGCCGTAGCGCTGCATGGGTACACTTTGCCGGCGCTCTTCCGTGCCCGGCAAGCTGTCAATCCAGCCGGGAAGAACATTGTTCATTCGCACATTGTTGGCGGCATAGGTATCGGCAAAAAGCTTGGTGAAGGCAGCCAGTCCGGCGCGAAAGACCGCAGAGGTCGGAAACATCGCAGACGGCTCAAACGCCCATGCGGTGGAAATGTTGATAATCGAACCCGATCCCTGTTTCTGCATGATCGGCGTGATCAAGCGCGTCGGGCGGATGACATTCAGCAGGTAAACATCCATGCCGGTGTGCCATTGCTCGTCATCGAGTTCCAGAACCGGGGCGCGTGGCCCATGCCCGGCGCTGTTGACGAGAACGTCAATTCGGCCCCAGCGTTCCATGGTGGCGTCGACGAGACGACCCAGATCGTCATTGGACTGATTGGAGCCGGTAACGCCGAGTCCGCCAAGCTCTTGCGCCAGCGCTTCGCCTTTGCCGGAAGACGAGAGAATGGCGACCTGAAACCCGTCCTGCGCCAGCCGCCGCGCCGCATCCGCCCCCATGCCGCTGCCGCCAGCGGTGATGATCGCTACTTTGTCTGTCATGATATGCCGCNGCTTTTATGTCTCAGTCTGTATGAATATCACGGTCCTTGGTTTCCGGCAGGAAGAACACGCCGATGACCAGTGTCAGCGCTGCAAACACAATCGGATACCAAAGGCCATAGTAGATATCGCCCTTGGCGGCGCTCATCGCGAAGGCTGTGGCGGGGAGAAGACCGCCAAACCAGCCATTGCCAATGTGGTAGGGCAGGGACATGCCGGTGTAGCGAATGCGGGTTGGAAATAACTCTACCAGCAAGGCGGCAATTGGCCCGTAGACCATGGTAACGTAGATGACGAGGATGGTGAGGATTGCGATGATTGCAACCCAGTTCACCCGGGCAGCATCGGCAAACATGGTGAACGCACCGCCATTCTCCACCGTATAGACGGTCGCCTCCGTGGCTCCGGCTGCTTCATCGGCAGTCAAAAGCTTGTCGGCAATCAAACGGTCCGTGGGCACGGTCGTTCCGCCGGCGGCGCGGATTGCAGCAGCATCCAGATTGAGTTCCGGGTTGGCTGCAACAAACGCATCCAGCTTGCTTTCAGGCACCCGTGCTGCTGTCCTTTTCAGCGGGTAGCCGTGGCTTTGCAGGGCAAGGTTCAGCTGCTTTTCAAAGCTTACAGCACTAGCCTTGGCTTCAGGGCTGCTGGCGTTGTAGCTGTTGGTCACGTCCCCACCGATTGTTACGGTGGCCGGAACTCCGGCAGGGCCGTTGACGACATCATATGGTACCGAGTTGCGCGTCAGAAACGCAGTCGCGATATCACAAGACGTAGTGAACTTTGCCGTTCCCGTTGGGTTGAACTGGAACGTGCAGTCTGCCGGGTCTGCAGTTACCGTTGCGCGCATGGTCTGCTGTGCTTCCGCGAGCGCTGGATTGCCCGCCTGTGTCAACCCTTTGAACAGCGGGAAATAGGTGAACATGGCGAGCAGCAGGCCAGCCATAATGATAGGTTTGCGACCGATCCGGTCCGACAACCAGCCAAACAGAACGAAGAAGCCCGTGCCCAGAAGCAGGGCCACGGCCACCATGATGTTGGCCGATTGGCCATCCACTTTCAAAATGTTCTGCAGGAAGAACAGCGCGTAGAACTGCCCGGTGTACCAAACCACTGCTTGCCCGACGACAGCACCGAACAGAGCGAGCAGGGCAATTTTGGCATTGCGCCACTGGCCAAACGCTTCCGTCAACGGCGCTTTCGAACCTTTGCCTTCCTCCTTCATTTTCTTGAAGGCAGGAGATTCATTCATTTTCAGACGGATCCACACCGATACGCCCAAAAGCACAAAGGACAGCAGGAACGGTATACGCCAGCCCCAGACGGCAAAATCTTCCCGGCCGACGGCAAACTGCACCAGCAGAATAACCACCAGCGACAGGAACAGCCCCAACGTGGCGGTGCACTGTATCCACGACGTGTAATAGCCGCGCCGCCCCTGAGGGGCGTGTTCGGCTACGTAGGTTGCAGCACCACCATATTCGCCGCCCAGCGCAAGTCCCTGCAACATGCGCAGCACCAGCAGCAGAATGGGCGCCGCAATGCCGATGGACGCTGCGCCCGGCAAAATACCGACGAGGAAGGTGGAGATACCCATGATCAGAATGGTGACGAGAAACGTATATTTGCGCCCGACGAGATCGCCCAACCGCCCAAACACCAGCGCCCCGAACGGGCGTACCAGAAACCCGGCGGCAAACGCCAGAAGAGCGAAGATATTGCGGGTGGTTTCTGGATATTGACTGAAGAACGTGGCACCAATGTAGACGGCCAGCGAGCCATACAGATAAAAATCATACCACTCAAAAACCGTTCCGAGCGATGATGCGAAGATAACCTTGCGTTCCTCGCCAGTCATCGGTCGCGCCTTGGCCGTTTCCACGCTTGCCACATGTGCCATTGGATCTCCTCCCAGTTGATCATCGCGAGCCGTAATCCCCTGTTCCACCATCCTCCCCGATGGCTGAACTTTGACTCGCCCATTCAAGATGACAGAAAAAAACCCGCTTCGCCAGACCTGTACACCCACGAAAATGCACCAGAACGATGACCCGATCACCCGCCAGAACAGGGCTTTCCTCTTGCGTCCAAACATGCTTGAGTTCTAGCCATAAGCACCTCACGCCCTACGCAATGTCATGCCAGTCCAGCGAACGTCCTTCTATATTCTGCTCGCACTCATAACCATCGCTTTCATATGGCTGCTGATCCCTTATTATACGGCCATTCTCTGGGCGGTTATTCTCGCCATCGTGTTTTACCCTGTGCATGTGCGGCTGGGGCTCGCCCTTGGCGGGCGGCGGAATGTTGCGGCTTTGCTGACGGTACTCCTGTGCATTTGCCTGGTCATTGTTCCGGCGATGATCATCACGGGTTCACTGGTTCAGCAGGGAAACAGCCTCTACCAGCAGATGAGCAACCGCGAATTCGATGTAAACGGATATCTGATCCGCATCCAGTCCATGCTGCCAACCTCGGTAGATGAATGGCTGAAGTCTGTCGAACTGGGTGGTTTCGCCGAATGGCGGGAAAAGATTACATCGGCTGCCATGCGTGCCAGTCAGCTTTTTGCCGGGCGTCTGCTCAGCCTCGGGCAGGATACGCTGCAATTTCTCGTTAGTTTCGGCATCATGTTGTATCTTTTGTTCTTTCTGTTTCGCGATGGGGCAGACCTTGGCCGCAAGATCCGCCGTGCCATTCCACTGACGGACGACTATACACGCCAGTTCCTCGATAAATTCACAGCCGTGATCCGCGCCACGGTCAAAGGCAATATCATCATCGCGATTGTGCAGGGCACTATCGGCGGCATCGCATTCTGGGCACTGGGAATACAGGCGGCGCTGCTTTGGGGTGTGTTGATGACATTCCTATCCATGCTTCCCGCTGTCGGCGCTGCGCTGGTATGGGCGCCCGCTGCCATCTGGCTGATCCTCATGGGGTCCTGGGGCAAGGGAGTGATCCTGATTACCGTGGGCGTACTCGTCATCGGTCTGATCGACAATTTGCTACGCCCGCCCCTGGTAGGTGCTGGAACGCGGCTGCCGGATTATGTCGTGCTCATTTCCACGGTCGGCGGCATGTCCTTGTTCGGCATCAATGGTTTTGTCATCGGTCCGCTGATCGCGGCCATGTTTATCTCGTCCTGGTCGCTATTTTCTCAGGAGCAGGTTGAAGAAAAACATCACCATAATGAATGAACTCATATATTCTAGATTTCTAACGAACTTTGGAGTGCATATAATGACAGAAGAAACCGCTGCCGCGACCGGCGTAAACAGCCTTGCCCATGTGGAAACAGCCAGCGCCTCGCGCTATCTTCAGCAATTGTGCAAGCACTTCCAGCACAAGATACCGGCTACGTTTGACGAGCATAAGGGTGAAGTCATCTTTTCCATCGGTGTTTGCCGGCTGGAAGCGGACAGCAACACCCTCAAGATGGAGCTGACGTCCCCGGACGCTGATCAACTCGCCCAGCTACAAGAGGTGGTCGCGTCCCATCTGGTACGTTTCGCATTCCGCGAAAAGCTAGAGATTGCCTGGCAACCAGGCTGATCAGCGCTTGCGCGCTTCAAATGCGACCGCCTGAAATTGCATGGTGTTGCGCCGCATGCGTAAGACCATGCTTTGGCCAAGGAAGTGTACGCAGTGTGCCTGCGCCATGCTTGGACGAAAGGCGGCATCACCAAAATCGCGCGTATGGTGAAGCAGAACGATCCGTCCCCCCGCAGCCAACCTTTGCTTCAACCCGATCAAAAGCCGTTCCATATCCCGTGGCGGCAGATAGTAGACGATCTCCGAGGCGACGATCAGATCGAACGTGCCGGAAGGCAGATCGTCCGGCAGCAAACCCTGCCGAAATTCGACGCGCGTGAGATTCGCCGTTCTGCGCTGAGCCTCCTCCAGCGCCGTGGGTGAGGCGTCAAGCGCCAGAAGATTGAGGCATAAAGGCCGCAGCGCCTTGGTTGTCTCACCTATGGCGCAGGCGAGTTCCAGCCCTCTGGCGTAGGGACGATGCCCGCAGGCCTGCAGGAGAACGGAGCGCTTAAACGCCTCAAACCGTGATCCCGCGTAATTCCAAGGATCTATATTGTCCTGAAACTTCGTCTCAAAACCGGCGGCATCTATGGCTTGACGGGGCAGTCGCGCCAATACACTTCCTCCGGCCCGATCAAGCGGGCAATCGTGTTTTCGGTTAGAACGAACCCATCCGGATCATCGTGCACCAACAGGCCGAGTTGGGAGCGATGGGCGCGAATGGCAGTGCGTTTGCGCTCCATATAGGGCTGTGCATCAATGGCTACCCGATCCATTTCACCGGCGCGCGGATGGTCTTCCGGCGCACCCAGTTCGTCCAGCCAGATTGCGTATTCCAGCACCAGCGGTTGCTGGCCGGTCTGTTCAAGGGCAGCCATGGTCAGCTCCCAAGCGTCGCGGTGGTCGCAGTGCGGATCACGCCGCCAAGGCACAAGCACCGTGCGTGGGCGCAGCGCGATCAGGATCGACTCCAGTTGCGCTACAGATGCCTCGTAGGCAGCACAGCCTGAATGCGGAATGGCCGCATCCGGCAAACGCAGATGGGTGCGAGGCTGCATCTCGGCGCCAAGATGTCGGAGTGCCTCGCGGGCTTCGTCTTCCCGCACAGCGGACAGGCGGGACCGGTCCCACGTTTTGGAACTGCGATGCGATGCGCCGCCATCGGTTACGAAAACCGTGTGGACTGTCTCTCCGCGATCCGACAGTGCCGCAATAATTCCACCACAGCCCAAGGTTTCATCATCCGGGTGAGGCGCAATGACCAGAACCGGCCCCTGAACGTCGCTCATCTCAACAGTCATCGTTATTATGGCCTTCTTCATTTTGCGCCGGTTGCCATGCAGCCGATATGACGGCATTCCCGAATGCGGCCAGCGCGCCATCCGGGTTGGGCTGGCGCAGATAGGTGCGCAGGTCTCGCATCAGACGTTCATACGGATGAGGCGAAATCATGCCGGCTGCGCCAATGGCCTGCTCGGCTTCCTGCAGGACGTTCAGCGCTGCACTTTCCACCATATGCCTTGCCCCGTTGACGGTTGCCATCAACGTGGCAGCACGCGATTGATTTTCGGGTTCGTCCGCACAGGCCTTCCAGTCGCGAGCGCCTTTTTCCAGCCACAGGCAACAGGTCTCCACCGCTGTCGCCATGCGGCCGAGGCGGTGCGCCTGATAGGGATTGTCCGCTTTTCCGGTCTGGCGAAGATGATGAAGCGCGGTGTCAAACACCGCGTGTATGCCGCCCGTTTGCACAGCCAAAAAACGCAGCGCCCCAGCTGTAAACCAGGGTTGCGCGATATAGGCGTTAACGCCACCCAGCAACCAGTCCGGCGGCACCTCGACACCGCTCATATCCACAATATGGCTACCCGAAGCCTTCATACCCACCGGATGCCACCAGCTGCGGTCTACATGCAGCCCGTCTAAAGGCATAAAAATCATCTGCCGCCCCGCGTCACGCGGTGCGGTAACGATAGCGTGGGTCAAGCCATCCACGCCGGATGCGTAGTTCTTCCCGCCGGACAGGCGGTCGTTTTCAAGGGTTAGAGGTGCGGACGGGTCGTCCGTGTTCCACACGCCGAAACGCGCACCCTTCGCTAACAGGGCGTTTGCATGGTTCTTTTGCTCGACGGTCCCGGCTGCGTCTATCAGCCAGCAGGCGTTGACGTGACCTTCGTATATCCGTCCGGTGCTCAGATCTCCGCGCCCCACTGCGGTCAGCACCCGTAACAACGTTGCGATATCCGCCGCCGCAATCGGGGGTTTCTGCAGTAGGCCTTGGCTCGACAGAGTATCGAATGCGGCGTGGGGAAATGCGCGATCCCGGTCAAAATCCGCCGCATGGTGGGCAATGTCTGCTGTCAGAGAGGAACTCGAAAACGTCATGACCATCAGGCATCCGCTCGGCATGAAAGACGCTCTTCGAGATGCGTGATTGCCGCATGCACGGACACGGTTTGCGGCGGATCAATATGTTCGCTGTTAAATTGCTCAATCAGCGCCGCAATGGATACCGCTGACGTGCCAGTAAGCGGATAGACGGCAGGATCAAGGCGTAACCCGGCCATAACAGACAATGAACGCGGGAGTGGTTCGTCGATCAGTTTTCTCAACTGACGCCGGACATGGAGGCGTTCTTCCAGTGCGATTGGGCAGGCAACCAGCAACGGCAGGCCTTTTTCGGCATCCTCCGCCCACGTGCGCACGCAGTCGGCCATACCGCCCGGCGCGCGGCCAATGGTACGGGCCGATACGGTAACCTTCATATCCATGGGGTGGCGAAGTCGGTATCCGCTTGCACAGACCCGCGATATGAACGCCAGATCCTCCCGGAACGGCAGTGCCGGCATGCCCCCAACCGCTCTATACACATCGGCGCGCACTGCGATACTGGCCCCCGTATGATCATGATGGCGCGGCCAGGGATCATGGGCGACGGGATCAATCTGAGAGCAAAGTTCGTCGCACAAGGCGCTGTAGCGCGCATGAAGAGCGGCACGTTCCTGAAAACGAACGCCTAAGCGGGCCTCCTCCTCGGCGTCCCCGAATATGTGCCCGCCGACAGCATCGGCACCTTGGGCTATGGCGCGCAGCGTATTGGTGACCCATTCGCCATCGGGCTCTGCATCGGCATCACTTGTTAAGACAATGGTCTCACCGGTATCGGTGATGTCGGCGGCGGTATCCATCGCCATGCGTCGCGCTGATCCCACATGGGCCATGTCCGGCGAAAAATCGATTTGGACCATACGGATATCGAGATGTCTGAACTCATCTGTAAGCGCGCTTACGACCGATGCGGATGTATCCGTCGTGTTGTTCAAAACAAGGATGACCCGGAGCGGAAGCGCCCACAGTGAAGAGTGGGATTGCCGGTTCAAAGCCCGAAGAAGAAGAGGCAAGCGCACTTCCTCGTTCTTGGCCGGAATGGCAACCACCGGTGTGTATCTGGGAACTGGATCAGCCTGTGTTTTCATCTTGGTAGTCAAGACTTTAGACAGCGAAAGGTTCCCGGCTAACGCGAGTGCCTATCCGGCAGAGCAGAATTGCATCCGCCGGACAGGCCAAAATAGGAATGACGCCTGTACGATTACGATCCAGTCCGCAAAAGCGCGGTGGCCTCCTCTATGCCGAGCGCCGCCGGGCGGGTGCAGGTCGTCGTCAAATCGATAAAGCGCCCTTCTTCGCCAGAGCGGAGAATGGAGGTCAACACATCCACCACATGCAGCGCTCGTTCCAGTGAGCACCGTGCGTCGCGCTTCTCGATGATCGAGAGGGCGAAGTCTGCCAGACCGGCCGTTCGGTAATTGGCGACCATGCCTTCCGGCGTTTCGTAATTGTCCGGGTTGAAGGGATGGCTCCAGCCTTCGACCGCAGCAACGGTCTTGTCTGTGCCGCTGGCTTCCAGCGTCCCGCCGAAAAAGTTGGGGTCCGGCAGATAGAGCGAGCCATCCGTGCCATACAGCTCGGTGTAACCATGGCGATGAGACCACACATCCCAACTGGCAGAAAGCGTCACGACGGCGCCTGATGCAAATTCCAGCAGCGCGTGAATGGTTGTCGGCGTTTCAACGGTTAGAGTTTCACCATGGCGGGGTTGCGACGTGATGGTGCGCGTGGGTGATGGGATGCTGGACAAGGCCGCCACGCGTTTGACCGGGCCGATGAGGTTAATCAGATTGGTGACGTAATACGGTCCCATATCCAGAATGGGCCCACCGCCTTTTTTGAAGAAGAAGTCCGGGTTGGGATGCCAATGCTCCATGCCGTGCCCCATGATATGGGCTGTACCGGAGGTTATGGTCCCGAGTGTGCCATCGTCCACTGTCTTGCGCGCAAGCTGATGCGAGCCGCCCAGAAAGGTATCGGGTGCGCAACCGACTTTCAGCCCGTTTGCATCGGCCAGCGCCTTCAATTCCTGTCCCTGTTCCAGCGTCAAGACCAGCGGTTTCTCGGAATAGGCGTGTTTGCCCGCCTCCAGAATGCTTTTCGTAACAGCGAAATGGGCATCAGGAATTGTCAGGTTGAGGATGATATCGATATCGTCGCTTGCCAGCAGATCCTGCACACTGGAAGACCGGATGCCATACTCTGCCGCGCGTGTTTGCGCGGCCTCCTGGCTCATATCCGCGCAGGCCCGGACCTCAATGCCCTGAAATAAAGGCGCAAAAGTCAGATAGGTCGTGGAAATGTTGCCGCACCCGATAATGCCGATACCAAGTGTCTCTGAAGTTTGTCTCATGCTGATTTCCTTAGAAGGACTGGACGGTGGCAAGCGAGTTTTCGGCAAAGCGCACGTCATCGGATGGGTTGTCGTGTTCTACGATCAGGTATTTGACCGGCGTGGCTTTCAGCGCCAGCGCAATGGCCTGCCAATCCATCCGCCCATGGCCTACATCGGCCCAGCCATCTTCATCGGTGTTTTCACCCGCGACGGCGATGTCCTTGACATGGGCTGCGGTTATGCGCTGGCCGTGGCGCTTGATCCACTCCATCGGATTTGCCCCGCCGCGCACAATCCACGCAATATCCGCTTCCCATTCCAGATCGGGAGCGGCGGCAAAAATTAGTTCCTGAGGGATGGACCCGTCTTTCAGTGCCGCAAACTCAAAATCGTGATTGTGCCAGCCAAAGCCAAGACCGGCAGCCGTAAAGGGTGCTCCAGCGGCAGCGAGCCGCGCGCCCAGCGCGCTCCAGCCGTCTTTGTCTGTTGGGCGTTCGTCGGGGGTGAGATAGGGGCAATAGATGCGCTTCATGCCGAGTTGACGGGCAATGTCGAGTGCGGTGTCCGGCTCGTCTTCCAGCATGGCGATGCTGAAATGGCCGGTGGGCATGGCAAGACCAGCGGAATCCAAAGCCGCTCTCAACGTGGGAACATCGTCATACAGCCCCGCGTAGCCCTCTACATTTTTGTAGCCTTTGGCCGCCAGCATCGACAGCGTTTTTTCGATGGGTCCAAAATTGCGCGAGCTGTAGAGCTGGTAGGATATTGCGGTCATCGTTTTTTCCTCTTTACAGAGAGTTGACAGCTGTCAACTCTAATAGGCTATATTAAACAACGGCTTATAGACGATCCTGTGTACCGCCATCAAAGAGCGACGCCATTGCAGTATTGAATTGCACGCGCAGTCGTTCACCCGGCGTGAACCGCCGGCCTGCCTCGGTGCGCACAGACAGGGCGGTGCCCGCAACCCTCAGCCACACCAGCGTGTCTGCGCCCATGGGCTCCTCGATATCGACAACCGCCTCAAACGTTTCGCCCTGCGCTGTATCGTCCACCAGCCGTATGTGTTCAGGCCGCAAGCCCAGCGTGGCAAGCTGTGCGTCTCTTAATCGCGTTTCGGTCGGATAGGCTGTAAGCAACACATCTGTGTTGCCGAACTTGAAAACGGGTTGCCCTGCGACAATCGCAATCTGGCCTTGAATGAAATTCATCGACGGTGAGCCGAGGAAGCCAGCGACGAAAAGGTTGCGCGGACGGTTGTAGATCGTCAGCGGATCGGCCAGTTGCTGCACGATACCGCCTTTCATGACGGCGATACGATCGGCCAGCGTCAGCGCTTCGATCTGGTCGTGGGTGACGTAGATCATGGTGTTGCCCAGCGCATGGTGCAGGCGTTTGATTTCCACGCGCAATTCAGAGCGCAGCTTGGCATCCAGATTGGACAGCGGCTCATCGAATAAAAACACATCGACATCGCGCACCAGCGCGCGACCAATGGCAACACGCTGGCGCTGTCCGCCGGACAGCGCAGCGGGGCGGCGTTTAAGCAGAGGGGTGATCTGCAGGATTTCGGCAGCGCGGGCGATGCGCTTGTCAATTTCGGCTTTTGGCACGCCGGCGACGCGCAAGCCAAAACTCAGGTTTTTTTCCACGCTCATTTGCGGATACAGCGCGTAAGACTGAAACACCATGCCAATGCCCCGGTCCTTCGGCTCCTTCCACGTCACGTTTTTGTCTTTGATGAAAATCTGGCCCTCGGTTACCTCCAGCAGACCGGCGATGCAGTTGAGGAGTGTCGACTTGCCGCAACCGGAGGGGCCAAGCAGCACCAGAAACTCTCCCTCGCGAATATCGAGATTCAACTGTTCCAGCACGGTGACAGCACCGAAGCTCAACGACAGATCACGAATGGACACACTGTTTGTCATGCGCTTACCCCTTCACCGCACCCGCGGCGATGCCACGCACGAAATACTTGCCCGAGAAAAAATAGATGATGAGCGGCACAGCTCCGGTGAGAATGGTAGCAGCCATATTGACGTTGTACTCCTTCACCCCTTGGGCAGAATTGACGACATTGTTGAGTTGCACGGTCATGGGAAAGTTCTGTGTGCCGGCGAAGATCACGCCAAACAGAAAGTCGTTCCAGATGCCGGTGACCTGCAGAATGACGGCGACAACGAAGATGGGAACCGACATGGGCAACATGATCTGGAAGAAAATGCGCCAGAACCCGGCTCCATCCACCCGCGCAGCCTTGAACAGTTCCGGCGGCAAAGAGCTGAAATAGTTGCGAAACAGCAGTGTCAGGATCGGCATACCGAATATGGTGTGAATGACCACGATACCGGTGAGCGTGCCGAATATGCCGAGTTCTCGGGTGATGATCACAAGCGGGTAGAGCATGACTTGATAGGGAATGAACGCGCCGAACAGCAGGATGGTGAAGAACACCTCCGACCCCCGAAACTTCCAGTTGGACAGAGCGTAGCCGTTGACGGACGCAATCAGGATCGAGATGATCACGCTGGGAATGGCAATGCGCACCGAATTCCAGAAGCCCGTGCGGATGCCTTCGCAATAAAGACCGGTGCAGGCCGAACTCCATGCCTTGACCCACGGCTCAAACGTGATTTCCACCGGCGGCGCGAAGATATTGCCCAAACGGATCTCCGGCATGCCTTTCAGCGAGGTGACGATCATCACGTAAAGCGGCAGGAGATAGTAGAGTGCTGCGACAATCAGCACGCCGTAGAGCATGATAGTCTTGGGCGCAAAGCGGCGCTTGGGGCGCTTGCCCCACGGCTCGGAACCGGCTAGCGCTATGGTTGCGTCGGACATGATTACCGCCCCTTTCTGCCGTTGAATTCCATCAGCGCCCACGGCACGAGGATGATGAGAACGGTGGTGAGCATGACTGTAGACGCGGCCAGCCCCTGACCCAGATTGGCCCAGCCGAACATGAAGTCGTAGACATATTTGGCTGGGACTTCGGACGCGATGCCAGGCCCGCCCATGGTCATCGCCACCACCAGATCATAGAGTTTGACAATACCGGCAGCGATGAGAACAAGGGTGGTAACAAAGACGGGCCGCATCATGGGAATGATGATGAAAACATACGTCTTCCAGGTGGGAATGCCGTCTACCCGCGCGGCTTTCCATATGTCTTCATCAATGCCGCGCAGACCTGCCAGCATCAGTGCCATGACCAGACCGGTGCCTTGCCACAAACCGGCAATGACAATCGCGTAGATGACGAAATCACGATTAGAGAGCAGTTGCAGGCTGAAACTCTCAAAGCCGATATCGCGCACGATCTTCTCAATGCCGAGCGACGGATTGAACATCCACTGCCAGACAAGGCCGGTCACGATGAAGGACAGGGCGAAGGGGTAGAGAAAGATGGTGCGAAAGGTGTTTTCGAACCGGATTTTCTGGTCCATCAGCACGGCCAGAAGAAAACCGACGACAATGGAAAAGGTCAGCGACAGAACGCCGTAAATGGCGATATTCTTGACCGAAACCAGCCATCGCGATGAGCGAAACAGCCGCACGTATTGGTCGAAGCCCACGAAGTTGATCACGGGCAGGGATTTGGACGAGGTGAAGGAATACACCACCGTCCAGCCTGTACAGCCCACGAAGACAATTAGAACCGTCAGGATCAGCGGCAGTGCTGCAATCTTGGCATTCAGGTTTTTGAACAGCATCATCGGTTTTCGCGATGCAGGACGGGCACTCGGCTGTACCGGTAGGGTATCTGTCTGGCTCACAACATCCTCCTCCTTCCCAACGCTATATGCGGGGCTAGGCCGGACACATCCGGCCTTTACTCAACCGTTGCGGGATAGCTTATTGAGCCTGTTCGACGATTTGTGCGTATCGCTCCTGCGCATCCTCGATGGTCATATTGGGATCGGCGAAGAATTCTGCGGCCAGCCCCTCCATCTGCCCTTGCGTATCGGGTGCGCGGAGCATGTCACCGGACGGGATGATATTGTCGGGGTTTTCGAGAATCGCGATGCCCTTTTTCATGCACGCATTAGCGGCGTTCATATCCACATCGCCGCGCACGGGAACAGATCCCTTGGCAAGATTAAAGGCGACCTGCGCTTCCTTGGACAATATAATACTGGCAAGCCGCATTTGTGCCTTGGTCACTTCCGGGTCCTTGTTTTTGGGGAAATAGATGGCGTCGCCACCGGCTTCGAGCAGCGGCTTGTCGCCGAGGCCGGGCAGGCAGTCGTAATCCTGTCCGGCAACTTTTCCGGCCAGACTGAACTCGCCTTGCGCCCAGTCTCCCATGATCTGCCCTCCGGCTTTACCGGTCATGACCATGGCGGTGGCTTCGTTCCAGGATCGCCCGACATAACCGGGATCAGCATCGGCCCTGAGGGCCGCGAAGGCTTCCCAAACTTTGCGCATTTCGGGACCGCGTGCTGCCTCTGCATCGTGGTCCTTGTTGACCTTCAGGTAGAGGTCCTTGCCACCCACGGCGGCAGTCAGAACCGTATGGATTGCGCTGACCTGCCACGTATCGCCGGTTGCCAACGGCACGGTACCTTTTTCTTTCAGTTTTGGGGCAGCGGCTATGAACTCTTCAAGATTTTTCGGTGGCTCGACGCCCGCATCGCGAAAGGCCTGTGGATTGGTCCACATCCACTGCCATGAGTGAATATTGAGCGGAACACAGTAGATTTTGCCTTCGAATGTGCAGGATTCCAGCAGGCTGGCAGGGCGAACAAATGTCGCCCAGCCTTCTTTTTCGGCCAATTCGGTCAGGTCCGTCATCAGGCCCGCCTGCACCAGTTCTTCGGCCTGCCGTCCATGGTTAAGCTGTGTAGCGCCCATGGGATTGCCACCGAGAATACGGCTGACGATAACGGGTCGCGCGCCGTTGCCGCTTCCGGCAATAGCGGCGTCAACCCATGTATCCGTGCCGCTTTTGTTAAACTGGTCCGCCAGGACCTTGACAGCGGCGGCCTCGCCCCCGGAGGTCCACCAATGGGTAACCTCAAGGTTTGCCGCGTGTGAAATTGCTGAAAAGCACAGGAAAGTGGAGCCGGTTAAAACGGCTTTCAGGGCATAACGCATTCGATTCCTCCCAGATCTGAAACGTTACAGGTAGTAAAGTCTAATTTCTGAAACGTTGCAACCCCTGTGATGATATTGGTGGTTTTCATATGTTCAAAACCACGCTACATCGCTCCATCACAGTGGAGCTGATGCCTGATGACCATAGTACGAAGTGCAAGTGTCGTCGTCGCCTGCCTGCTTTTTTTGGTCGGAAGTGCGCAGGCTTGGACCGCAGAGGAAGTCATCAAGTCTTATCCGATCACCGGCACGACCGGAGCGGAACTCTATGCCTCCATTGGTGAACGCGGACCGAAGCTTGGACCCACGCGGGCCATTGCAGCCACCAGTTTCAAGCTGACCTGGACCCGGCGCTACGAGCGGCAAGGCGATGCCTGTACGCTGGTGACCGCGCGGCCAAAATTGCTGATAACCTACCAGCTGCCGAAGCCCTCGGCCAAACTGGCGGGCACAATGCCAGAGCGCTGGGCGGTGTTCATCTCCGGCGTAACCGCGCATGAACATGTGCATGGTGATATGATCCGCGACTTGGTGCGCAAGATAGAGGCCGCCACATTGGGGCTTTCCGTACCGGATGACCCGAACTGCATGAAGATCAAGACGGAGATGACCACTCGTCTGGGCGCGCTATCGCAGGAGCAGCGCCGCAAGAGCCGGGAGTTCGATGGTCAGGAATTGAGCAATGGCGGGCGCGTGCATCAGCTTATTCTTGATCTGGTCAACGGAGATCGTGAACCTTGATTGCGTTGAGTGCGGGAGAGGGCCTGCCTCTCCCGCTTCTCTTTGCCTTTAGGCCAGGGCGGCTGGCAGCAGGGCTGCGGGCAAGTCCTGATAGCAAACCGGGCGCAGGAAGCGATAGATTGCCAAAGTGCCGACCGAGGTCGAGCGGCCGTCGGACGTTGACGGGTAAGGACCGCCGTGTACCATGGCTGGTGACACTTCCACACCGGTTCCAAAACCGTTGACGAGAATACGGCCTGCCAGCAGTTCCAGCGTTGGCAACAACGTCTTTGCTTGCGCGTTGTCTGCCTCATCGACATGAAGCGCAACGGTGAGCTGCCCCTCCAGCGCATCCAGAACGGCCTGAAGTTCAGCCGTATCCTTGCAGCGAACAAGAAGACCGGCAGCGCCAAAGACTTCATCCTGCAACTCGTGATGCGCAATAAAATCGGCACCCGTCGTCTCGAAAAATGCCGCACGGCCCTGCGTTGCTTCGCCAGCTACACCCTCGGCCAATTTCTTGACCTTGCCATGGCTACCGAGCTTTTCGACGCCGGAGGTATAGGCCTTGCAAATGCCGCCAGTCAGCATGGTCTGAGCCGGGGCTTTGCTCAAAGCCTCGCTTGCCGCGCTGATGAACGCATCCAGCCCTTCACCCTCAACGGCCAGAATAAGGCCCGGATTGGTGCAGAACTGTCCTGCACCCAGCGTCAGCGAGGCCGCGAATGCCGTGCCGATCGCTGCGCCGCGATTTTTGAGCGCGTTTGGAAACAGGATGACCGGATTGATGGAGCTCATCTCGGCGTAGACAGGGATAGGCTGCTTGCGCTCGGACGCGATCTTCATCAAAGCAGTTCCGCCGACACGCGAACCGGTAAAGCCAACGGCGCGGATGCGGTGATCGGCCACCAGACCCTGACCGATTTCACGACCGGAATCAAACAGCAGAGCGAAGGTGCCTACAGGCAGGCCACAATCGGCAACGGCTTTCTGAACGGCACGGCCGACCAGTTCCGATGTGCCGGGGTGAGCCGAGTGCGCCTTGACGATGACGGGGCAGCCAGCGGCCAACGCCGAGGCCGTATCACCACCGGCGACCGAAAAGGCGAGCGGAAAGTTGGAAGCGCCAAACACCGCAACGGGGCCGATAGCAATGTTGCGAAGGCGCAGATCCGGCTTTGCCGCGGGCTTACGCTCCGGGTCGGCAGCATCGAAACGCAGTTCCTGAAACTTGCCGGACCGGACTTCCGTTGCAAAAAGCCGAAGCTGGCCAACGGTGCGCCCGCGCTCACCCTCGATGCGACCCTTAGGCAGGCCGGTTTCAGCCATGGCGCGTTCCACCAGCGTGTCGCCAATGTCCAGAATATTCTGCGCAATGGTCTCCAGAAACGCAGCGCGGTCTTCCAGTGATGTTTCACGGTAAATCGGAAATGCATCCCAAGCCAGCGCAGCAGCCTGTTCCAGATCCTGGCTGGTTGCGCCGCCGAATGAGACCGGAAGCTTGTTGCCGGATGCCGCATCCACGCCGAGTATTTCACCGTTCTGGCCGCGCAGGGCCTTGCCGCCAATGAGAATTTCGCCTGTCAATGTCATATGTCGTGTCCTCCAACGTCAGCGACCGTGCCGCCTGCCTGTGTTGGAACGGGTTATACAGCAGTCATCGCCACAGGCTATACACCAACGACATTTTTTCAGACAAAAGTCATACTTTTGTGCTGTAACACGCGATCAGCCGACCTCGTGGCATTGACCCCTTTTGGCAATGGCAGTATCCGGGTTTCAGCTTGCGGGCCAAGGGCACTGGTCGTGCATATTTTGGGAGAGGAACCGTCATGACCGCGCAGCAGCCCGCGTCCCCGCCTGTAGCAGGCGATGCTTTTTGCGCCATCGTGGATTGGGGAACGAGCAGTTTCCGCCTTTGGCTGGTTGCGCGCGACGGGCAGGTAATTGGTGAACGCCGCAGCCATGAAGGCATGATGCACTGTTCTCAAACGGGATTCGAGCCTGTTCTAAGTGCCCATTTGCAGGCGTTGGCAGCACCTGCGAAACTGCCTGTGCTGATCTGCGGGATGGCAGGTGCGAAGCAGGGATGGAAGGAAGCCAGCTATCTGGCAACGCCCACGGCATTGGGTGAGCTGTCCGACCATGCCGTCTCGGTATCCTCCGCCCTGGGCGACGTTCGCATCCTGCCGGGGCTTGCGCAGCGCGATGTGGACGCGCCCGATGTCATGCGCGGAGAGGAAACACAGCTGCTGGGCGTGTCGCGCCGCATGCAAACCGGACTTGTCTGCATGCCCGGCACCCATAGCAAATGGGTACTGCTGGAAACCGGAGAGGTCAGAGGGTTTGCCACATTCATGACCGGTGAACTGTTCGCGGTCATTTCCAAACATTCTATCTTGTCTCACGCAGTTGATGACGCGCGCCCGGATGGCGAGCACCCCGCCTTTGTGCGGGCGGTGGATGCCGCCCTGGGAAACCCCGGCATGGCATTCGGTCAGTTGTTTTCTGTCCGCGCTGCGCAACTTCTCGGGTTTGAGGACAAGAGCGACGGCGCTGCGCATCTCTCCGGCCTTTTGATTGGCGCAGAAATTTCTGCCATCAAGCAGCGCTACGGTACAGGGCAGGGCGTTACATTGGTTGCCTCCGGCTCGCTGACGGCACTCTATGAGAGCGCTCTCGTGCGTGCCGGTTTTAGCATAGCCACGGTGGATGCTGACGAATGTGTGAGAACCGGACTTTTTGAA
Organism: Rhizobium sp. CFBP 8762; assembly: GCF_014841565.1. Classification (GTDB taxonomy): domain Bacteria; phylum Pseudomonadota; class Alphaproteobacteria; order Rhizobiales; family Rhizobiaceae; genus CFBP-8762. The sequence continues at coordinate 87,816 of NZ_JACYUD010000002.1, read as the reverse complement.
GCAGCGCTGAAGCTCTGGGGCTGAAACACGCTGACAGGACCATGACTGTCTAACGAGGAAACATGATGACCAACCGTATTGCCTGGCCGATTTTGCGCCGCAGCCTAGTTGCCATTCTGCGCGGTGTGCGCCCGGACGAGGTGGAGGGTATCGTCGGCGCGTTGATCGAGGAAGGGTTCGAGGCCATCGAAGTGCCGCTCAACTCTCCCGATCCGATCTCATCGATTGAGAAAATTGCCAAAACCTTTGGCGCGAGCTGCCTTATTGGCGGCGGGACGATGTTGAGCGTTGAAGATGTGGACCGCGTGGCCGATGTGGGCGGCAAGTTGATGGTCAGCCCCAATGTCGATCCGGAGGTGATTGCCCGCACGACCGAGCGGGGGCTGGTGTCCATGCCAGGCGTCTTCACGCCGAGCGAGGCCCTGCTGGCGCTGAAAAGTGGCGCGTCGGCGCTGAAATTTTTTCCAGCGGGTGCGCTGGGTGTTGCGGGCATTTCCGCGATCAAGCCAATTCTGCCGAAAGACGCAATCATCGGTGCGGTGGGCGGCGTATCGGACATATCCTTTGCAGACTATGCCAAAATTGGCATTCGCACATTCGGACTGGGTTCAAGCCTCTATAAACCGGGAGATGGCGTGGAAACCGTACGGACCCGCGCTAAAGCTGCCATTCAGGCTTATGATGCCGCTTTTGCACACGAATAAGCTGTCAGCAATACAGGGTAAGACATATGTCCGATCAGTTTGATGTGGCCGTCATCGGTCTTGGTGCCATGGGTAGCGCTGCTGCTTCGCATCTTGCGGCGCGGGGTGCCAAGGTCATCGGTTTTGACGCGAGCTTTCCCGCGCATGTGCTGAGTTCGTCTCACGGCGACAGCCGGTTGATCCGCCTTGGTTATTTCGAAGACCCGTCCTATGTGCCGCTGCTGAAGCGCGCCTACGAAAACTGGTGGGCACTGGAAAACAGGCTACGGGAAACCGTGCTAACGCTGACCGGCGTGCTGCAGATCGGCAAGCCGGATGGCAAGATCGTGAGTGGAACGAAATCCTCCTGCGCGCTCTACGGCCTCGCGCATCAGGTTCTGGACTCAGACGAAATGCGCAATCGCTTTCCGGCCTTTGCGCTGGACGATGATGAGGTTGCCGTTCTGGACCCGCAAGGCGGCTATTTGCGCCCGGAAGCCGCCATCATGGGCTATATTCGACTTGCGGCGAGCGACGGAGCTGTCTTTCATTTCGGTGAAAAGGTTTTGAGGATCGAAACGGACGAAACCGGCGTTACCATCGTTTCAGCCACAGACCGTTACCGGGCGTCGAAAGTCATTGTTGCGACCGGCTCGTGGATTTCCGAACTGGTGCCGACCTTGCGGGACCATGCGGTTCCGATCCGCCAGGTGGTGGCGTGGTACCAGCCCAAGGACGGATTTGTTACGACGCCGCAACGAATGCCTGCTTTCCTGCGAGACGAAGGCGTGGAGAGTTTCTTCGGTTTCCCAATGATCGGTGTCGATGGCATAAAGGTTGGGCAACACGCGCATTTCCGCGAGACAATTGATCCCGACCGTCCCAACCCACCCGTCAACGACGCCGATGTAGCACTCTTGGATGATTTCATTTCCCGCCGACTGCCTGCGGCGGCGGGGCTTCGGGTCCGTGCCATCACGTGCCGCTACACCATGTTGCCGAGCGAGGATTTTCTCATTGATCTGCTGCCCAGCGACCCTCGCATTGTTGTCGCTTCGCCGTGTTCGGGACACGGTTTCAAGTTCACCAGCGTCATTGGTGAAATATTGGCGGATCTCGCATTGAATGGCGAGACTGCGTTGCCAATCAAAGCATTTTCGTTTCAGAAACTGCTCCATTTTTCTGTCCGCTGACGGTCATTGGTCAGGCGAAGGGTTCTGTTGGCCCCTTCGCAGGTGTGGTAAACCAGTGTGGACCATCATCAGCCATGTAAATATGGTCTTCCAGCCGCACGCCGAACTGGCCGGGAATGACGATCATCGGTTCGTTGGACACACACATCCCCGCCTTCAAAGACGTGACATTACCGCGAACCAGGTAGGGTTCTTCGTGTATCTCCAGTCCGAGACCATGACCGGCGCGATGGGGCAGGCCCGGAAGATCGTAGCCGGGGCCAAGGCCATGGGAGACAAGTACGGCGCGGGCAGCATCGTCCAGCGTTCCGCAGGGAGCTCCCAGCTGGGCAGCATCAAACACGGCTTGCTGCGCTTCCCGCTCGATGTGCCAGATGCGTGAAAACTCCGCGCTTGGCTCATCCAGAGCATAGGTGCGGGTCAGATCGGAATGATAGCCATCGATGCGACAGCCGGTATCAACCAGAACAACATCACCGGCCCGGTAGGTCTGGTCACCGTCAGCACCATGGGGCAGGGACGTCGCCTTGCCAAACGAGACGATGCTGAACGTCGATCCATTATCGGCACCCAGTTCCCGGTGCTGATCATCGATGTAGCGCGCAACCTCCGACGCGCGGATGCCCGGACGGATAATGGCATGGGCGCGGCGTTGTACCTCCATTGTCAGCGTCATAGCATATTGAATGAGCGCGATCTCGTTTAACGACTTGCACAGCCGTAAATCACGGATCATACGTCCGCCGTCGGTCAGCCGGGAGGCACCGAAGACTCTCACCAGGGCATGATAGACGAAGAGAGGAAGTGCATCATCCAGCGCGAGTGATGCCGCCGGGTCAATCAGACGCGAAACCAGCGCTGCGCTGCTTTCGTCTTCTTCCCATGTCAGAATATCGCCATCGAGCTTGGGCAAACTGTCGACACGGCTTCGTTCAAATCCGGGGACAATGTAGGTTAAGCTTGCGGGCGTCACCACCGCGCCAACGAGACGTTCGCTTGCGTGCCAGACCAACCCGGTAAAATAGCGCAGGCTTTCGGTTGAACCCAGAAGAAGACCGCCGACACGATTGTCGATCAGGCACTGTTGCAGGCGAGCGAGCCGCAACCGGCGTTCGGCGTCACCAATGGGAGAGGCGGGTGTGAACATAGTCATCGATTATACTGCAATCACAGATTCTTGATCTGGCGTGCTGTGGTTTCACGGCCGACATAGTCCTGTATCTGGCGCACGATCTGCGCTGCGTGCTCCATGGACAAAGCGTCCGCCTTCTCGATATCACCGGCTTCTATCGCAGAGATCATTTCCTCATGCTCATCGACATATTGCCGGGGCAGGCGATCGTCGAATGTCGAGTAATACAGCCGCAGAATGCGTCGGCCTTCGTCCAACAGGCGCGCAAAAAAAGCGGTATAGTACGTATTGCCCGCACGTTCGGCGATGGCCACGTGAAAATCCCGGTTTGCCTCGATCATCGCATACGCATCGCGGGCGTCCACGGCGCGGGCGAAACTTGCCTGATGCAGTCGGATATCCGCCATGGTGGCGTCATTTCGGCGGGCGGCTGCGCCGCGCGTCGTAACACGGTACATCAATGTCAGCGCGTCGAAGTAGGTCGGCAGGCTGGCGAAATCGATCGTCGATACGATTGTGCTACGATTGGGAAGCGTCGTGACCAGACCATCGGCCGACAGGCGCAAGAGCGCTTCGCGAACCGGGGTTCTGGACATGCCGAACCGTTCCGACAGTTTCACCTCATCCAGCGCGCTACCCGGCTGCAACGTCATGGCGAGAATCTCATTACGAATTGCCGCGTAGACGGTTTGCGTGCCGGAACCGCGTGCACGTGCCGGATCAGCGCTTTCCGCACCAGTTGCGTCCTGACGCGTGGGACGAGATTTGGGGATTGGCTTCATAAGTGTTCCATTGGTTTGCCGGGATCCGGTCAACAGGTTGACCAAACCAAACAGATTCTGGCAACGAAGGCCATAGTCATTTGGGCGCAGCATATCGACCCTGCCTTCGGCGCGGTTCGTTGTGCAGAGATAGCGAACGGGTCAACAGCGGTGGTAATGGCGTCCAGGCGCCGGTGACAAACCCGGCACGGTGAAGCGCCGCAGCCGTCCAGGTGTTGCAGCCAACCAAGGCATTGAAGGACCCATTTGCCTCATAGAAGAGATCGTTCAGTCCGTAGGAGAAGCCGCTGAGCACGACAGGCCCGTTCGGTCCTCTTGTGAAACTGGCTTCGATAAAGGACAGCAATGATGTCATGCCGTCTGGGCTGACCTCCAGCGGCAACACGCCTTCCTGCGGCAGGTTGAAATCGCCCGTCAGTTCAACATGGAGAACGGAACGATCAATGGTCAGACTACGGAACGCTGGCCAGAACTTGAGATCCGCCCAGGTGGGCGTTTCCGTATAAAAAGAGCGACCGCCCCAGCCAAAAACGATATACTGGGCTCCTGATGCCTCTGCTAGCAGACCATCCGCCTTTAAGAATGCAAACCGTTTCAGCAGGTCTGCTGAAACGGGTATGGCAATATCTGTGTGTATCGGATTGCTCAAAACCAGAATACGGGCCGAACCGGCCACAATCGGCTGTGAATGGAAAGGTCGTGGAATGACTACCCCGAACACGAGCGCCAGCACGATGAAAAGCACTGGTGTGAGGACGAATTTCAGGATCTTTCGTTTCACATCCGGGTTTCCATAACAGTTGACGATGTCCTCTATCGCGTTTGGGAGGACGACATCCAGTGTATTCGACAACTGAGATACGGTTTCGGGCAGTTTTTGAGCGTCCTTTATCGCTTTTCTCTCAACAACCTGTCATGAGAGGGCATTGACGCAGAGCACGGCCCGCAGGGCGGCTCGATAGCTAAACCTCACACCCGAGGTATCAAGGATAGAATATGACCACGCTGACACCGACTCAAATCAGAGGGCTCAAGCTTGCAAAGGAGGGGACACTGCACCCCCAGCCTGCCAAGAAATGGACCCATCTGAATGCAACAATTACCTACGCAAAGTCGGACCGCTTTCAGGAACGCCCTCAGAAGGTAAAGTTTCTGACGACCACGACGCTGACAGAGCTGAAAGAAATGGGCCTGTTGCAGGAATCAGCGACAAATGAGGGTGACGAGCAGGTTCACGAAATTACCATGGCCGGAAAAATGTGGTTGCTGAAAAACAAGTAACGTCATTTGCTACAGCGGCGCAGTGGTCGGGGACTCCGGCCACCTGCGCCAAAAGGTTGTAACGATCAAAAATCAACCATCGGTAGTATATACCGTCTGCGTGCGGACTTTTACAGTCGCTCATTACTGTTTGTTATCTCTAATTTCGTCCAGTTGCCAATTTAGAGATTCCTATGATTATAATAATAGATATACGGACGCTGGGTTGTTACATTGTGAAAGCAACACTGACCGGGATCTATTTTGTATGCGTTTTCTTTCGTTTGTTTTCATAAGCGCCGCATTTATTTTTATCGCTCCGCACCTGACCAGTGCCAGCGAAGCAGAAGCCTCTCGATCGTCTGTGTCAACGACAGAGGGAACTGCTCTTGTTGTCAGTGTTTCGGATCTCGACAGCCTGCCACAGACAGCGTTTTCGACAACGACTCCATGGCATGCCGAGCCTGCTCGGTTCTCCGGCGTCCTGCTGAAAGACTATTTGTCGGCCAAGAATATTACGGCAAAAAAATTACGTTTCGTGGCCCTCAACGATTACGTTGTTGAATCGGATGTTGATATCATGGTGGACGGTGGCGCAATACTGGCGACACGCATGAACGGTCAAACGTTGTCGATCAGTGAAAAAGGACCTGTTTTTATTCTATTCAATTTCGACGGCGAGTCCTCGCTGCAACACCCGATTTACTACACCCGCTCTGTATGGCAGCTCGATAAGATCGAAATACCGGAATGAAAAACAGCCTAGACCCTTTTCCCCAGCGTGGATATCGCAAAATGCGGCTGGTTCTGACAGCCGTTACCGCGGGGCTGGCCATGCTTGCGGTGTCATTTTCGCTGCTGGCATTCAGATATCAAAATCGATTGATCGAGACATCGCGCTATAATTCGACGTTCGATATGACGCAGGTATCTGCGGAACTATTGCGGCTGATTGTAGCGCTCTACGACGGTGTCGGCAACAACGATATCGACCAAATAGCACTGCGCTATAATATCCTGCAAAGCCGCATCAAAGTTATGGTATCCACGCCGCCGCTGGGCGTGATGCCATCCGATATGATTGTGTTGCAAAAGCTGGAACAGGACGTCAGGGGGATGCAAACCTTGATGGTACCGCCAGTCAACAGGCAGAGCACGCTCAATGCCATTAATGCTTTAAAGACATCGGTTTCGCCGACGCAACGGTTGGCAGCGCTTGCCCATTCGCGCGCAGGCGACCGTGTTATGAGCATGCAGTCCGATCTCAAACTGGTGTCGGCGGGCCTCTACCTTATCCTGCTGGCGCTCGTGCTGTTTGGCGCGCTGCTGATTGTTTTCGCGTTTCGCCAGATTGGCCATCTGGATAAGGCCATCAGCACAGATACCCTGACCGGGATCGGCAACAGACTATCCTTTCATGAAGCATTGTTGAGATCGGCGCATATGGAATGCGCAATCGTGATCCTTGATATTAATCAATTCAAGGTGTTGAACGACACGCTCGGCCACGACCGTGGCGACCGTGTGCTTGTGATCGTATCGAAGCGTTTGCGGGACGTTGCCAGCAGCGCCGACCATATCGCGCGCATCGGGGGAGATGAGTTTGCCGTCCTGTATACCGGCGCAAACGCCTTGGTCCGGGCGGCGTCCTACTGCAAAGCCATGAAGGCCGCGATGCTGGAGCCGGTTCTGATCGATGCCCAGAACATGACGATTGGCGTTGCGCTGGGTTGCAGCAGCGGCGTTTTAACCAACAGTTCCACCCTGTTCAAGGATGCCGACATTGCCTTGCAACATGACAAGTGCAAACGCCAAGGCGTCTTCACGCTTTTTCATCCCGACATGAAGCTTGACCTCATGCGGAGCCAGCGTCTTGAGCAGGATTTGCAAGTGGCGGTCGAGCGGCAGGAGATGTATTTAATGTTTCAGCCGATAATAGACCTCGAGACATCCCGGACCATGGGTTTCGAGGCCTTGCTGCGCTGGAACCATCCTGAGTTCGGTCTGGTCTCACCAGCGGAGTTCATACCGTTGGCCGAGGGTAGCGGACATATCCGCACAATCGGCGAGTGGGTGATTGCCGAGGCTTGCCGGCAAGCAAAGCTTTGGCCAGGCGACGCGTTTGTTGCCGTCAACGTTTCTGCCAAGCAACTGGCGGACCCGGGGCTGGTTGCCCATGTGCGCGAATGTCTGGAGGTCAATGGACTGGACGCCAAGCGGCTGGAAATCGAAATAACCGAGACAACACTGATTGAAAACGATACGGCGGCATTGAGCGTCTTGCGCGACTTGCGGGCGCTCGGATGTGTGATCTCGCTTGATGATTTCGGGACGGGTTACGCGTCGCTCAGTTACCTTCACCGCTTTCCGTTCGACAAAATCAAGATCGACCAATCATTTGTGCAGAGCGATAATGAGAGCCACGATAACATCGCCATTATCGAAACGATTTGCACGCTTGCGAACCGGTTGGGACTTCAGATTGTTGCCGAGGGCATCGAACTTGAACAGCAGCGGCATGTGGTGCGCGAGGCCGGTTGTGATCTGGGTCAAGGGTATCTGTTCGACAGACCACTGAAACCGGAGGCTCTGATGGCGCGGCTGAAAGGTGAGGTTCTCGCCTGAAAAGGCCTTCCATTAGCAGGTGTGCGATGGTAGATCTGTGATGTGACACGGGGTGTCCGGGGCGGTGAGATCACCGTCCGGGCTGAGATGATACCCGTTGAACCTGATCCAGCTCATACTGGCGAAGGGATGTCTGGGTTTTTGTCGTATGCAAAGCCGCCAGTGCCCTCGCTGCCAGAAACCGGGGGAATGCCATGCTCAAGTCTTTGACACTCGACCAGCAACTTGTGCTGATTACAGGCGGTGCCCGTGGACTGGGCGAACACTTGACCCGCGCCTTTCTTAAGGCAGGTGCGAAGGTCGTCATCAATTATCTCAGCAGCCGCGATGCTGCCGAAGCGCTTGCCACCGAATTTGCCGGACAAGCGCTGGCCGTGCAGGCGGATGTGCGGGATGCGCACGCCGTTTTCGCTATGGTTGATAAGGCTAGCAGCCATTTCGGCCAGCCGGTCACCAGCGTCGTCAACAATGCGCTGCTGTCCTTCTCCTTTAACGGCGATGCCCGGCCGCATGCTGAAACTCTGACATGGGACGATCTGCACAGCCAAACCGAGGGTGCGCTTCGGGCCGCACTCAATACCATGCAGGCGACGCTGCCGGGGATGAAGCTGGCTGGCTTTGGCCGCATCATCAATATTGGAACCAATCTGGTTCAAAATCCGGTAGTACCTTATCACGATTATACCGCCGCGAAGGCTGCGCTTCTGGCGTTTACCCGAACGCTTTCGCACGATCTCGGTCCCCATGGCATTACGGTCAACATGGTATCGGGCGGGCTGTTGCGCACTACAGATGCCTCTGCTGCAACGCCAGAAGCGGTGTTTGACTACATTGCGGCCAATACGCCGTTGCGTCGGGTAACAACCCCGGCGGAGTTCGCGGATGCGGTGTTGTTTTTTGCGTCGCCTTGGGCGCGGGCCGTGACCGGCCAAAATCTGATCGTCGATGGCGGGCTGGTCAAGAACTGACCATGCACCTTAACCTGTTCATTTTTGGCTGCGGCCATCATCAAGCAGCATGGCGTCACCCGCAATCCTCGGTCGAGCAGCTTGGCGACATTGCCTATTATGAAGAGCTGGCGCGAACCGCCGAGCGCGGCAAATTCGACGCCGTATTCTTTGCTGACGGACATTCTACGCTGGGCCTGGAGGATGGACCGCGCTGGTTTCTGGAACCGTTTACCATGCTGTCGGCCATGGCGAGAGCTACCGAGCATGTGGGCTTGATTACCACGGTATCCAGCACCTTCTATACACCGTTTCATGCAGCCCGGCTGCTGGCGTCACTGGACCACATTTCACACGGGCGTGTGGGCTGCAATGTGGTGACGTCCATGTTTGACGCCGAGGCCCGCAATCATGGGTATGACGGGATGCCGCCACACACCTGGCGGTACGCGCGGGCGCAAGAATTTACCGAAGCGATGCTAGCATTGTGGGATAGTTGGGCGGACGACGCGCTGGTGATGGACCGTCAGGGCCTCTATGCCGACCCGGAGCGGGTACGAGCCATTCACCACACGGGTGAGCATTTTCGGATCGACGGTCCGCTCACCGTCCCTCGCAGCCCGCAGGGGCGCCCGGTGGTGTTTCAGGCTGGAGCTTCGTCCGAAGGCCGGGCCTTGGCTGCCACCTATGCCGAGGCAATTTACGGCGTCGCTTACGATCTCTCTGCGGCTCAGGCATATTATCGCGATATCCGCGCCCGCGTTCGGGCGGCCCAAAGGCCGCAGCGGGTGCCGGTCATGCCGGGATTGGTAACCTATGTGGCCTCAACCGAGGCAGAAGCCAAGGCCAAACAGCGAGAACTGGATGGCCTGCTACCGACTGCAGCGGCGCTCCGCCAGCTCTCGGTTTTTCTGGAGCAGGATTGTGCATCCTGGGAACTGGATGCGCCCGTACCAGTGCTGCCGCCTCTGGAGGCATTCAACGGCCCAAAAGGGCGCTACGCAACGATTTTAAGGATCATCGAAACACGACAACCGACACTTCGCCAGTTGCTGGGGCTTCTCGCCGCAGGCGGCGGGCATTGCACACTGGTGGGTACGCCGGATACCATTGCCGATACCATGGTGCACTGGGTTGAAAACGAGGGGGCAGACGGCTTCAATCTGATGCCTCCAGCGCTTCCCGCCAGTATCGTTGATTTTGTTGAGCAAGTTGTGCCAGTGCTACAGAAGCGGGGTCATTTCCGCCGGAATTACACGACCCGTACTCTGCGTGGCCATTTGGGGCTGGCAAGCTATGGATAGACTTAGGCGCAAGCGAACGAATAGACTGAGTTAGAACTGCATGTCCGAGGCCCCGGAATATACCCTTGCTGCAACGGCTCTGTTGCAGGATATGGCATTTATCGACATGCAGAAGCTGATTGTGGACGAGGCTGCCGAGCATGAGTTTCCTATAGTTACCAACAGCGCCGAATCCGTGTGCTGCCGCACGCCAATAGGTGATATCAGCGCGATCAATCTGGTCAGTGGGCTTCGTTTGGAGATACGGGCAAGCATGGACTCAGCGGTGGCATTGCTGAAAGGCGGAATTCTGGAGCATCTGGCGGAGACGCATCTGGAAATCGCCGAGCAGGTGCGATGGTCTGACGCCCCCGAGGCTGGCGGGGGGTTGCCGAAAAACTTCCGGTACGCCACAGTCGCCGGTCTTACGCAGCATTGCAAGAACTTCATGCGCGTGACGCTACAGGTGTCGGGTCTTGATAGCTTCGTCGGCGAAGCCATCCATTTCCGGCTGATCCTGCCACCGGCGGGCCTTGGCGAACCGGAGTGGCCAAGTGTTGCACCCAATGGTCAAACGCAGTGGCCGAAGGACGAAAAGGCCTTGCACCGGCCTGTCTACACAATCCGGGACATGAACCTTCACACCGGCCAAATCATGTTTGACGTGTTTCTTCACGATGGAGGACGGGTGACCGAATGGTTGAAGGCGAACCCGATGGGCGCGCAGGTTGGGATCATGGGCCCGGGCGGTGGCGGGTTGTTACAGTCGAACCGCGTTTTTCTGTTCGGCGACGAGACGGCGTTTCCGGCTATTGCACGAATCCTCGAGAATCTGCCGCATGATGCCAGCGGTATCGTTGTATTCGCGACCGGCGATGGATCGACTGATTACCCCATCACGGCACCACCAGGGATCCGTCTGACATGGCATCACCGTGAAACGCACCGATCACTCGCTGACATCGCCATCGACGTAACTCACCATCAAACGGACGCGTTTTTCTGGTTTGCCGCCGAAAAGCAGCAGGTAGCCCATGTTCGCTCAGAGCTTTCGGCCGCGTTGAAAATCCGGGGTCAAGACAGCTACATTTCCGTCTATTGGTAGCCGACCGGGAAACCGACCTGTCAGCGTCAATGTTGGTTGAAGACCTGACGCGGGCAATCAAACAGAGCAAGCGACCTTTGTGTGTCATGACAGGCGCACGGGATTTTCAAGCCGCGCTTTTAGCAAGGTCCATGCCCGCCGTTGGCTCTTCATCGTCAACATCGCGCAGTTCACCTTCCCATTTTGCGATGGACGCGGTCGCGAGCCCGTTTCCGAGCACGTTGGTGACGGTGCGACCCATATCCAGCAACTGGTCGATACCCATGATGAGCAGGATGCCAGCCGCTGGCAGTCCGAACATCGGCACGGTTGCTGCAACGACGACCAGCGATGCACGAGGGACACCGGCAATGCCCTTGCTGGTAACCATCATGACCAGGAGCATCATCAACTGTTGACCAAGGTCCAGTTCGATGCCGTAAGCCTGTGCGATGAACATCGCCGCCATCGCCTGATACATCATGGAACCATCGAGATTGAACGAATAGCCAAGAGGCAGAATAAAGCCTGTGACCCGATCGCGCACCCCGAAGCGGTCAAGTTGCTCAATAGTTTTTGGAAAAGCGGCCTCGCTGCTGGCCGTTGAGAATGCAATCAACATGGGCGCGCGCAGCAAGACCAGAAGCTGGCGGACACTCGCTCCAAGAAACAACCATCCTGCACCAATCAGAATTGCCCAGAGAGCAGCGAGGCCGACATAGAACGAGCCGATGAATTTTCCATAATCGAGCAGAATTCCAAGGCCCTGCTGCGTGATCACGGCTGCAATAGCGGCAAACACAGCAATGGGCGCGACGCGCATGACGTAATCGGTGATACGAAACATAACGGCGGACAGCGCATCAATCGCGACGATCATGGGAGCGGACAATCGTTTATCGATGCTGGCCAGACCGAAACCGAAAAAGATCGAGAACACCAGTATCTGCAGGACTTCGTTGCCGGCCATCGCCGAAAAGATGCTGGTGGGAAACACATGCGTCAGAAAATCTCGCAGATTGAGAGAAGCCGCCTGCAAGCCGGTTTTGGCAGCCGCGTCCGGCAGGGTCAGCGCCATGGTTGCGCCGGGCTGAAAGAGATTGGCAGCCAGCAGTCCCAGCGACAGAGAAATGAGCGAGGCAATGAGAAACCAGCCCATGGCTTTGGCGGCAACGCGGCCAACCTTGCCCGCTTCGCCAAAGCTGGCGATGCCGGAAACGATGGTAGCAAAGACCAGCGGCGCAATGATCATCTTGATCAGGCGCAGAAAGATATCGGTGATCAACGTGAAGTAGGAAGCGATGCGCGCCGTTTCGTCCGGTCCATCTGCCCACAGGTTCAGCGCGTAGCCGACCGCGATGCCAGCCAGCAATCCAACGCCGGTATAGAGGGTAAGGCGGCTGGTTTTCGTTTCGGCTTGCACATGCGCCATGATGGATCTCTCCCGGTGGTATAAACGATAGAACCTTGCTTAGTGGCGAGGCTCGAACAGTTGTGGTTTGGTCAGCATGTCCGGTTGCAAAACGGCATCCAGTTGCTCGCGCGGCATCAGGCCCTTCTCAAGGACGAGTTCATACACGCCGCGTCCGGTCGCATGGGCTTCCAGCGCAACTTCAGTCGCGCTGCGATAGCCGATATAAGGGTTGAGCGCGGTTACGATGCCGATGGAGTGGGTGACGCTTGCTTGAAGCCGCTCACGGTTGGCGGTAATACCCACAACGCAGTTTGCCTGCAAGGTGAGGCAAGCGGCTCGCAAATGGGCCAGACTGCGGAACAGACTGTAGGCAATCACGGGCTCAAAAGCATTCAGCTGTAACTGACCGGCCTCTGCCGCAAAGCTGATGGTCACATCATTGCCGATGACCTCGAACGCAACCTGATTGACCACTTCGGGAATGACCGGATTGACCTTGCCCGGCATGATGGATGAACCGGCCTGACGCGCTGGCAGGTTGATTTCGCCGAAACCCGCGCGTGGACCGCTCGATAGCAGACGAAGATCGTTGCAAACCTTCGACAGTTTGACCGCCACGCGTTTCAGAACGCCGGAAACCTGGACGAAGGCGCCGCAATCCTGCGTCGCCTCGATGAGATCCGGGGCGGTCACCAGCGGGATGCCGGTGATGGTTGCAAGATGCTGGCACACCAGCGCACCATAGCGGGGGTGCGCGGTAATGCCGGTGCCAATGGCCGTGGCACCCATGTTGATCTCACGGATGAGGTTCGTAACCTCTTCCAGCCGCGCCTCATCTTCCGAAAGCATGACGGCGTAGGTACGAAACTCCTGACCCAGCGTCATCGGCACCGCATCCTGAAGCTGGGTGCGACCCATTTTCAGAATGTCGGCGAACTCGACAGCCTTGGCGTCGAATGCGTGCCGCAGCACGCCCATAGCATCGAGCAGCGAGCGAATGCCAAACCATGTGGCAATCTTGAGCGCGGTTGGATACACGTCATTGGTGCTCTGGCCCATGTTGACGTGTTCATTGGGATGAATCTGGCTGTAATCGCCGCGTGCATACCCCATATGCTCCAACGCGCGGTTCGCGATAACCTCATTGGCGTTCATGTTGGTGGATGTACCGGCTCCGCCCTGTATCTGATCGACGACGAATTGTTCGTGGAAGGCTCCGGCGCGGATTTCGCGGCAGGCGGTTACGATTGCGTCGGTTCGGCGCGCATCCAATAGGCCCAGATCCCGGTTGGCCAGAGCGGCTGCTTCCTTCACCGATGCAAGGGCACAAATCAGATCAGGGCAATCGCCAATAGTCTGGCTGGTGATGGAGAAATTCTCAACGGCGCGCAGCGTATGAACGCCATAATAGACATCGGCCGGTACATCTTTATCACCCAGAAGATCGTGCTCGATACGGATTGCGAAACTTTTCACGACGGTTGCCCTCCAGACGTCAAACCGGTCACAGTCACCGTGCAAAGCTCGGCCCATGAACATACCGTGTGCTTCGGTAATCCCGGTGTTTAGGTTCTGAAATAACGGCCTAGCGTGTATGCCTATATTCTACAAATGCAAAATACGACTGGGTTATGCACGTTGCGCATAACCTTTGTTCATGGCATTTCCAACGCATGCCAGATTTTGTCAACGATCTGGCGGGAACGCTCTCCGCTTCGGTACAAACGGATATCCATGGGCAGAGCAGGTGCAATGCTGTGAAGCTGCCCGTCCGCCAATTCCTGAGCGACGAGGCTTTCCGGCAGCCATGCAATGCCGTGACCTTCCAGCGCCATGAACTTCAATGCTTCAGCCATAGAGTTCTCATTGGTATGCGCAACATAGGTTGGCGGTGCACCCGGCTGGCTTTGCGCTATGGATGCGAGAAGTCCGAGAAAGGACCCTCGTGAATATTGTAGCAGGGGCAGCCGCGTGTCGTTCGACACCAGCCGACGGCCAAGTGCCGGAACCGCAACCGCCACTAAATGATCCTGTCCCACCACGATATGGGGAAATTTATCCGGATGTAATGGAATGGGGATACTGGGGTGATGGAAGGTCAACAGAAAATCATAGCCGCCTTCAACGAGAGCTTGAACACAGGTCAGGAAATTATCCGGCAAGACGCGGCTGACAACGGGGCCCACGGACAGGCGGACCTCATTCAGCCAGCGGGGCAGGAAGGTCAGGCACAGAGCGTGGAGGGCGGTGACGGCAACGACGGGCACGTTTGGCGTGGGCGTTCTAGTGGTAATTTCCGCGCGGCTGAGAGATAACAGCCGGACCACCTCTTCTGCCGTTTCCCGAAACTGACGCCCCTCGGCCGTCAGTGTGATAGGGTATGTGCTTCTGTCGAAAAGATCAGCGCCGAGCCAGACCTCCAGCCCACGAATGCGGCGGCTGAATGCAGACTGGGTTATGTTGCGGCTTTCAGCGGCCCGGGAAAATGAGCGAGTTGTCGCAACGCTTAAAAAATCTTCCAGCCATTTGATTTCCATGTGAGCGTGCCTGTGCCGCAAAGGGTTCTTTTAGCGTGTCCTATCACAGACCCTCATCAACGCCTTGGTAAATTTACAGTGCGCTCAATCCGCTTGGAACCTGCTGAGTTGTTGATCGTTAAGCGATCGGTAACCATGATGTCCAAGGTGGCGGGAGCGCCGGATTATTCTGGGTTTAGTGAGGAGAGTGTCCATGGCATTATCATTTGACCACAATGCGCCAGCAGGAGCCAGAGGCAACGCCGCACACTGGCGCACCTTTTTAGGCGGCTGTCAGATAGGGCTTGCACGCTGTTGCGTGGCCTCTGCGTTTGTGTTCGTTGCGGGCACAATAGCGCTTCTTTAAAGTAACCGCCGGATGCAAGTCCGGCGGTTTGTTTAGATTATGCGCCCGGCTGTTTGGTCTTGCGCAGGTAGGGCAGCACGGTATCGTATGAGCCGAAGCGAGCGGTCGCGTCTTCGTTCGACACTGCCGCGGTGATGATCACATCATCTCCCTGTTTCCAGTTCGCCGGTGTCGCGACCTGATGTTTCGCCGTCAACTGTATAGAGTCGATGGAGCGCAGGATCTCGTCGAAGTTGCGGCCCGTGGTCATGGGGTAGGTCAGGATCAGCTTGATCTTTTTATCAGGCCCGATGACATAAACGGAGCGCACCGTTGCGTTATCGGCGGGTGTGCGGCCTTCGGACGAAGTGCCCGTATCGGATGGAAGCATATCATACAGCTTGGCAACATTTAGATTATGATCGCCGATCAGTGGGTACTCAACGTCAAAACCGGTCGCAATCTTGATATCGGATTTCCACTTGGAGTGGTTCTCCACCGGATCGACCGAGATACCAATGATCTTGACACCACGCTTTGTGAACTCACCTTCTAGCCCTGCCATGGCTCCCAATTCCGTTGTGCAAACGGGGGTGAAGTTCTTGGGGTGTGAGAACAGCACCGCCCAGCCATCACCGATCCATTCATGGAAATGAATGGTACCCTGACTGGTATCGGCGGTGAAGTCGGGTGCGGGATCGTTAATGCGAAGGCTCATGGTTCACTCCTCTGAAAATCCCAGCATGACCCGAAGGGCCGGCTTCTTCAAGGAATTCTATTTCTGTTTGAAGTCATTGTTTAAAATGGGTGATCCGTAGCGGTCTGCGGCAAGAATAGCTAAAGTGGCAGAACGTTTGCAAATCTGGACCATCTGTTCTCATGCACCAGTTCGACAGTATCGACCGTCAACTCATCGCTATCTTGCGCCAGGATGGGCGCGCGCCCGTATCCAAGCTGGCCACGATTTTGAAAATCTCCCGCGCAACTGTCCAGACGCGGCTTGATCGTTTGCTCGATACCGGTGCCGTGCTGGGGTTCACAATCCGTGCCCGCGAAGACGCCAGCCCCACGACCATTCGCGCAATTATGCTGATCGAGGTCAGCGGTCGCTCAACGACGACGGTCATCAAGTTTCTGCGCGGGATGCCGGAGCTGCATTCGCTTCATACCACTAATGGAGCCTGGGACCTGATTGCCGAAATCCGCGTGGAGGGACTGAGTGATTTTGATCGCGTGCTGCGGCAAGTGCGTACCATAGAAGGCGTGTTGAACAGTGAAACCAGCATACTATTGAGTTCCGTCTAAGCCTCGTCAATAGCTTATGACGTGACTTGACGATGCTGCCCTATCTTGGCAAGGGACGCCCGGAAAAGGTGAAACAACGGGTGACATCCAACGTGCAGAATATCTGGATCGACAACCCGCAGCGGTATGGACTGATCAGCCGTGCTCTCCACTGGGGAATGGCCTACTTGCTGCTTTGGCAGTTCATGATCATTCTGATCTGGCGTATCTTTGGACCCCATCCCCTCGTCAAGGCAATAACGGAGCTTGGGCCCTACCACGGCACGGTTGGGGGGTGTGTCGTAGTGCTTGTCGTCATCCGCGCCATCTGGGCGCTGTTCAACAAAACACATCGACCGGCGAAAGCTGCGGGCTGGAGCGGCTTGATGGCGGCTATTGTTCATCGTACCTTCTATGGTCTGATGTTTATTATCCCGGCCTTAGCCGTGGCCCGTGCCTACGGAAACGGGAAGGGGTGGCTGCAATGGGGCTGTCAGATCATTCCTGCAACAGGCCAAGAGATACCGTGGCTGGTAGCGCCAGCCGATCTCTTGCATGGACCGCTGTCCTGGGCGCTGCTGGTGCTCATGCTGGGACATATTGCAGTGGCACTGCTTTCTAGCCGGGTTTCTGGGGGCGAGGTATTAACCCGCATGGCCGGTCGTTTGCGCTAAAGCCACCTTTTAGCTGACCAAGTGCGACCAAAACGCGCAGTTTTTAGCCAGTCCTGCGATAACCCCTGCACAAAACGCATAGGTGACTTGAGGCATTGTCTCTGTTTTCCCCGGTCCACTGGCAGTATATTCCAGACATAGAAAGACGCCGGACCCGAAAAGGTGCTGACGTCATCGGTTTTCGGAAAGGAAAACACCATGAATGTAGCACGTAGTTTTTCCACTTGGCGCAAGTATCGCCAGACCATCAACGAGCTTGGCCGTATGACAACCCGTGAATTGCAGGACCTTGGTATCGAGCGTCAGGACATTCGCAGCGTTGCAAGAGCTGCCGTAGGCCGTTAATCGGTTTGTGCCTGCTGTTAAAAGGCCGTCCACCGTTAAGGTGGGCGGCCTTTTTGTTTTGCTCCATGGATTGGCCATGCACGCGGCGCATAGGTGTGTTGCAAAACCAGCTCTGTTTTGTCGGGAGGGAAAATGTATAGTGAATTTATCGAAGTGATATACCTCCTCCCATAGAGCTTCGATAGTTCAGCAGCCTTACTCCTCCTCCCAGAGGTTGCTGATGGAATAGCGGCACTCCTCCTCCCAGCCGCTGTTCGGTTATTTTCGAAAAGCCTGCCGCACCTCCTCCCGCGGCAGGCTTTTTCGCTTGGGCGGAAATCAAGACCGGAGGGCTGCGGCTATAGGCAACCGCGTTGCCATGAAAGCAGGGGCCGCGCCTCCAATAGCGCCGATGGCAAAGCCCAACGCACCTGCCAGCGCCATAACCTCGGCATCTATGGTGAGTTGAAACATCATCTGGGTCTGGTTGACGCCCAGCGTGCTGGCTTCCAACCCATTCAACCCCACCCATGACAAAACGATCCCAACAGTTGCACCGGCAAGAGCCACCCATATTGGCGTACGTCCTAGCCTTTGCTTTCTGCTTTTAATTTCAGTGTTGCGGAAAGGGACTGGTCGGTCGGTAATTGGGTCCATGGAGGCAAACAGATTTCAGGAAACCGGACGTGTTCGCGTATCTTTTGAAGAGCTCGGCAGTGTCAGTCGTGGCTGAAGGCAGCCGCGATCGTTTCACGGTCTGCTTGCGAGGCAATCAGCTCTGCCAGCAGGATACGCGCTTGGCCGGGCCTAAGCGTGGTGGAATGGATTGCGCCAGCCAGACCGAGGTCATGACCTCCGCCTCCGCCACCATAGGCCGCCACGAGGCGGCCATCCGGAACGCGGCTGGATACAATCACCGGGATACGTCTGGCGTGGCAGCGGGCGACTGCCTGAACCACCTCTGCTGTGGCATTGCCCGAGCCGAGTGCAGCAAGGACAATGCCATTTGCCCCCGCAGCAACGCTGGCGTCGATCTGAACGCCGTCGCAACCGGGGGAGATCGCGACAACATCCACCCGTAGTCCGCCCACGCGCCCCTTCAGCGTCACGCGTTCGGTCATTTTTGATTGACGGCTCTGCCGAAAGGCTTCCGTTGCATCGGCTGAAAACTTGTACAGGCCCCAAACGGGAAGCGTGCGGCCACCAAAACAGACGAGAACACCTCGTGCGGCATTGTCGGTGTTGCATGCAGCCTCCAGTGAGGCTGCCAGATTTGCCGGTCCGTCAGCCTCGGGGTGATCGGCCGTGCGTTGTGCTCCGGTGAAGACGACCGGTTTGGTCAACCGGTTCTGCACCTGAACCAAAAGCGACGTTTCCTCCATGGAATCGGTACCATGGAGAATGACGACGCCGGAAATGGCGTCGTCTGCCAGTTGTTCGGCAACAGCATCGCTGACTGCCTGCATATCGGCCAGCGTGAGGCTGGACGAATCCTTTGCCATCAACTCCACGACACGAAGTTCAATCGCCACAGCGGGCACAAGTTTCAGAAGCGATGCGCCTTTGAGACTTGGGGTACTGGCACCATCGGCACCGCGTTTGCTCGCGATGGTGCCGCCGGTTGCGATAACGGCGATGAGCGGCTTCTTCGTTTCAGTCATGATCACCCGGCTTATTTGTGGCTGAGCGATTCGTCCGTTCGCTCCTTCGCCAAACTATAGATGCGGTTTCGCATGAGATACCAGCCGCCTATCAAGGCAGGGACGATCACCACCAGCGAGGCCAGCGTCCAGGTACCAATAGGGTAATCAAGCGCCATCAGAATGAAGAGGCTGAACAGGAATACAAGTGTGATGATGCCCGTATAGGGCGCGCCAAACATTCTGAATTCCGGACGCTCCAGCTTGCCTTGCCGGGACAACTTCCAGAGTTTCAACTGGCACAGCACGATCACCGCCCAGGCTGCGATAATGCCGATGGCAGACAAATTCAGGGCGATTTCAAAGGCAGCCGCAGGAACGACTGCGTTTAGCGCGACACCAAGGACTGTGACCGCTGCGGTGACAGCGATGCCGCCGTAGGGAACGCCCGCCTTGTTGAGTTTCGCAAGCGCTGCCGGAGCAGAACCGGAAACTGCCATGGAGTGAAGGATACGACCGGTCGAATACAAGCCTGCATTGAGTGACGATAGCACCGCCGTCAACACCACCAGGTTCATGATCACGTCCGCGCCCTTGACGCCAATCGCGCCAAAGAAAGTAACGAATGGACTGACGCCAGCCTGATAGGATGTGTAGGGCATCAAAAGTGCGAGAAGCATGACCGAGCCGACGTAAAAGATCAGCAAACGCAGAACAACAGTGCGAATGGCACGTGGCATGATTTTGCGCGGGTCTTCCGTTTCACCGGCTGTCGTCCCGATGACTTCGATTGAGGCATAAGCAAATATCACGCCTTGAATGATAACGAAGGCAGGCAGTACGCCGTTCGGGAAAAAACCGCCATTATCGCTGATGATGCTGAAGCCCGCCGCCTGTCCAGCGATCGGCACGCCGAACACGACGAAGTAAACCCCGACACACAGGAATGTCAGCAACGCCACGACCTTGATGATGCTGAACCAGAATTCCAGTTCACCAAACACCTTGACCGACAACATGTTCATTGCCAGCACAATGATTAGTGCGAGCAGGGCGAAAACCCACTGGTCAATACCCACGAGCCACGGCACGTAGAGCTTGAAGAAATTCATGTAGAGCGCGACGGCGGTAACATCTGCAATCGAGGTCATTGCCCAGTTCAGCCAGTACATCCAGCCGACCGCAAAGGCCATCTTCTCGCCGTAAAATTCCCGTGCGTAGGAGACGAACGATCCGGAAGTAGGGCGGTGCATGATGAGTTCACCGAGCGCACGCAACACCAGAAATGCAAAGAATCCGCAAATCGCATAGACGAAAACCAATGCAGGGCCAGCAACAGCGAGCCTGCCACCGGCACCGAGAAACAAGCCTGTTCCAATAGCACCGCCAATGGCTATCATTTGAATCTGGCGACCTTTCAAAGCCTTGTGGAAGCCGCGATCCTCTTGCGTCTGTACCTCACGTTTGGCCATCGCCTCGATGTTCTTGTCCATTTAGAAAGCTCCTCCCCAAGCACCACGTTTAGTTTTGTGACATCAGAGGCCGCATAAACACAACTTCGGCCTTCGCTCGGATTCTGTGATGCTGCAAGCCAGATTCCGGGGGTCTAAACAGGAATTTCAGCAAATCGTCAAGAAGACTTCAGTCAACCACGATCGAAGGCCATGCCGGAGATATCGGCCTGTAAACTTCGGCATTAGCAGCAAGATTTCATTTTTTAGCAAAATACGCTCTAATCAACGGAACCAACGGCTTGCAGCGAAGTTCTGCGTGATATTGCCCCGAATGTGGCCGAGGCGGGCGGGCAAGTTCAGACAAAAATGGGGATGACCGTGGATAAGGGTGTTTCGAAGCTCGTTTCGGGGGGACGGCCGGATGTGTATGTAGGAGACGAGACGCTGGCAAGCCGTGCGCTGTCTGGTCGTACCATTCTGATACTCATTGGTGTGGCGGTCATCTTACGCGTTGGGCAGGAAATTTTCGTACCGCTTGCACTGTCGTTGCTTTTGACCTTCACGCTTGCACCAATTGTATCGTTCCTGCGCAAGCGCTCAGTACCAAAAATCGCTGCCGTCATCATCGCTGTTGTATCGTCGTTCTGTGCAATCGGGCTTTTCAGTTTTGTTGTTGCTACTCAAGTTGCGAATCTGGCTGAAAATATACCGACCTACCAGCGTAACATTGTCGAAAAGGTTCAGGCTCTTCGGCAAGCGGGGGCTGGTAACGGCGTATTCGACCACATCAGCAAGATCGTTGAGCGGGTTGGTGCGGAGATGCAGTACAGTGCCACCGAGAGCCAGGCCGAGCCTACACCGGCCGTGCCACAGCGCGAACCGATGCCGGTGGAGATCGTCTCCCGGTCAAACCCGATCCAGACCCTTGGCAACTTCATTCTGCCCTTGATCAGCCCATTTGCTACGGCTGGTCTGGTGATCGTGCTTGTCGTCTTTATGCTGCTGGAGCGCGAGGACTTGCGGGACCGGTTCATTCGTCTGGTCGGACTGGGCGATCTGCACCGCACGACAGCCGCGCTACAAGATGCAGGCAAACGCGTCGGCAAATATTTACTCATGCAACTGGTGGTGAATTGTCTTTACGCTCTGCCGATTACGATTGGCCTTTGGCTTCTGGGCATACCCAACGCTATCCTCTGGGGGCTGCTGACGCTGGTGCTGCGCTTTGTGCCCTATATCGGACCAGTGATTGGCATGGTTTTGCCGCTGTTTCTGGCACTGGCCATTGCGCCCGGCTGGTCGTTGTTGCTGTGGGTGGCAACGCTGTTCATCGTTACGGAACTTGTGAGCAACAACGTTGTGGAGCCTTGGCTGTATGGTTCGCATACAGGGCTGTCTCCCTTGGCAATCATCATTTCAGCGATTTTCTGGTCGTGGCTGTGGGGACCGTTAGGGCTTATGCTATCAACACCGCTGACAGTATGTCTGGTCGTTCTGGGGCGCTACGTTCCGCAGTTCAGTTTCCTTGACGTTCTGCTGGGCAATGAGCCGGTGCTGGAGCCGCAGGAGAAGCTGTATCAACGCCTGCTGTCCGGCGATCCGAATGAAGCAACGGATAATGCCGAGGAATTTTTGGAAGAAGAATACCTGGTTGACTACTATGATCAGGTTGGTTTACCCGCATTGCTGCTCGGGGAGCGGGATAGACAGCGTGGGGTGATGTCAGATCAACAGATCGACTTGTTTGCAAGCAGTGCTATGACGCTCGTCGACAATCTCTCGGATACCGCAACCGAGGAAGAAAACGAAGATGAGGATGAGAACGACGCGAGCGATATCGATCCTGAGGCGGCCGAACTCGAACTTCCTGATGGTACGGGTCGCACAATTCTGTGTATCGGCGGACGAGGTGCAATTGACGATGCCGCCGCTGCCATGCTGTCTCAAACTCTGGAAATACAGGGAGCGGAAGCGACACTGGCCGAACATTTTACCACCGATAATCGCTCCATTGGACAGTTGCCGATCAAAGCTCTGGATACGGTGGTGATCACATTCCTCAACGGCGGCTCAAAGTCCCATGCCCGTCTGGCGGTGCGACGGATGAAGCGGCTGAACCCGGATGTGCGTGTTGGCATCCTGATGCCGTCGTGCAACGGGCAGGATTATCCCGTGATCGAAGCCGCGGATATCAATGCGGACTTCGTCGCCATCACGCTCACCGAAGCTGTGAAAGCGGCCTTGAGTGAAGTCGGTCCCGTCAAGTTGAAGCCTGTGCTGCGAAAAATGGCGCGTCCACGGTTCAAAACCAACGCTCTTGCAGAAGTTTAAAAGAAAATCGAAATCGCCGCCTCTTGCATCTAACTGTCTGAGATGATTGTCTTGTGGGACTTTCATTTCGGGGCAGTTCATGATCGATATTTTCTGGCGGTGTGTTGCGATTGGTATTGGCGCGACCGTATTGATGGACATCTGGGCGTTGATACTGGCGGCATTTTTTGGCCAAGCGCGTGCAAACTGGGCACCTGTTGGGCGCTGGTTCTGGCACCTGAAAAGCGGCAAAGTGTTTCACGACAGTATCGCGGATGCTCCGCCTTACAGCGGTGAGTTGGCGTTAGGATGGATCGGCCATTATGGTGTTGGTATTGTCTACGCGTTTCTGCTGGTGGTGTTTACTGGAACGCAGTGGCTTGCAAATCCAACTTTCCTGCCTGCTCTGATATTCGGCCTCATCACCGTGGGGGCAGGATGGTTCCTGTTGCAACCGGGCTTGGGGCTGGGTTGGGCTGCTTCCAAAACGCCAAACTCCAACAAGGTCCGAAGCCTCAACATACTGGCGCATATTGTATTCGCGGTTGGCCTGTATTGTACCGCCCTGCTGGTTCGTTGACCCTTAATTTCCTGTGCGCCTCTGACGGCGAACGTCTGCAATGCCTGAGAAAGCGATTGCAACAAGCAGCGCCGCTGCTGCGATAAGCAGCCATCCGCCCGTTATACGGTACACCAGCACACCAGCGACACCCCCGATCAGAAATGCCAGAACCGTGTACACATGCAGAAGCAATTTGGAGCGGTTTTGAGCGGCTTCTGCGTCGTGAACCCGACCGCGTGCAATATCCAGTGCCATGCCAAGTTCGATACCGATATCCGTTGCCATACCCGAGACATGCGTGGCCCGGACACGCGCATCGGAAATACGGGTCACCACGGCGTTTTGTAGCCCCATCAAAAACGCCAGCCCTAGCACAAGCACCGGGGCGCGCAAGGTGGACAGCAACCAGAGATCTGCCGCGCCCAGCAATGCAAGCAGAAACGCTTCGGCAAGTATACAATAGGCGTAAATGGCCCCGAGATGGCGGCTTCGGCCTGCATCGATAGCGACCGTAGAAACGACCGCCCCAAGAATAAAAACGAGAACCACAAACAGGTAGAAAAATCCGGATATCCAGTCACCAAGAGCGATATGGTCTGAGAGCAATGAAACGTTGCCGGTCATGTTTGCTGCAAAAAAACCGACTGCATAGAACGCAGCGGCATTGAGCGCACCCGCAATACCGGCAAGCGACATGGCCAACCGACGATCAATCCGTTCATCGCGGTCAACACCTTGGCGGATCAACATGGGTCAACCACCGCTAGCGTTCCCGAGCGTGGCGGAGGATGCTGATCTTCACGTCGGGTTCCTGCACCTCGATAGCCGATATAATATTTGTCAGCACCGCATGAAGACTGTGCAGTTGATCAACCAAGTCCATCACAACATCGACACCCGGCTCGTTCAGACCCATACGCTCGGACAGGTCCAGAATAAGCCGCGCTCGGGCCAGGTCCGAATCGCGAAAGAAGGCTTCGCCACCGCTGATATCCGGGATAAGCCACGCCTGCGCAACCCAGACATCAACGATCCCCTGTTCAACATGCAGGTACTCGCAGAATTCCAGTCGATTCATCGCTCACTCTCCCATACCTTTGCGAGGATCGTATGAATGCGCAGCCTGCCACTGGGTGATAAAATCCGACAGCTCGGTGTCGGATTTCTCCGGCAGCGTTACCTTCAGCGTCACATACACATCCCCGCTACCGCCTTTGACTTTTGGAACACCTTTGCCCTTTAACCTCAGCACCTTTCCGCTGTTGGAATGTGCAGGCAGCGTCACGCTGACCGGGCCAGATGGCGTCGGCACCCTGATTTTGCCGCCCAGAACCGCCTCACCTAGGCTAATTGGCAAATCAAGCCGGATGTCATCTCCGTCGCGGGTGTAGAAACGATGAGGCCGGACATGAATGTCAATCAGCGCGTCGCCTTTCTGACCACCGAAACCTGCGTCGCCCTTGCCGCGCAACCGCAGCGTCTGGCCGTCCCGCGTTCCTGGAGGAATCTGAATATCGAGGGCGGGGCCTTCTGCCAATTTGATTTGTGTTTTGGTCCCCGTTACCGCGTCGATGAAATCCACCTCCATGGAATACTGCCGATCCTGCCCCTTAGCCCGCGAGGACGCGCCATCGCCTCCACGTCGGGAAAAGAAACTGGAGAAGATATCTTCCGGGTCTCCAAAGTTTGAAAACCCCTTCGCATCGCCGTAGGCACTGCGGCTGGAACCGGCATTGGCATAATCGCGATAGTAGCTGCGCGGTGCCTGTTCGGTTCCGTCCATATCGATTTCGCCGCGGTCGAAACGTTTGCGCTTTTCCTCGTCGCCAAGAATTTCGTTTGCTGTCGAAATCTCCTTGAAACGTGCTTCCGCTTTGGTATCGCCTGGGTTCAAATCGGGATGATATTTTTTCGCCAGTTTGCGAAACGCACTCTGCACATCCTTCTGCGTGGCGTCCCGCGCTACGCCCAGTATCTCATAGGGATCGCGGCTCATTCAGGTCTCCTTGTCTCGGGTTATCCTGTGTTTATATAGGATATCGCGGCGCAGCGTTAAATGTCGACAGGTTTACGACTGCTTCTGTGATACGAACTTTTGTTTGTCGCACTTTTATTTCATGGTATGAACCGCACCCGCTTCCTCCCTCAAGCCATTGCTCGCCGGCAACGCAAAGCAGCCCGTACCATGACCATTTTTGCCGTTCGGCACATCACGGAATACCATTATAAAAAGCCGGTTTCGTTCGGTGAGCATCGACTGATGTTCCGGCCGCGCGACAGTTTTGATCAGCTTTTGCTGGAAGCCACGCTGAACGTAGAGCCTGAGCCTGCCTATGTGCGCTGGATTCACGATGTTTTTGGAAACTGCGTTGCGCTGGTGGGTTTCACAACCCCGGCGACAACACTGCGATTTGAAACCTTGATACGGCTGGAACACACACCACAGGTAGACTTGCAGCTCGAGATTGACGAAGCCGCACTGACCTATCCTTTTGTTTACGACATGCAGGAATTGCCTGATCTCGAGCGCACCATCGAGCGCCATTACCCCGACCCCAAGAACGAGGTCGAAAAATGGGCGCGGCAGTTTCTTCGGGTCGGCCAGCCAACCGAGACCGGACGTCTTCTCATGACGATGTGCTATGCCATTCGCGAGGGGTTTGTCTATGCCCGACGGGTGGAGAGCGGCACCCAGACACCGGTGCAGACGTTGCAGGCCCGGCGCGGAACCTGTCGTGATTTTGCACTGTTGATGATGGAGGCCGCGCGCGCACTGGGTTTGGCCGCGCGGTTTGTAACCGGTTATATCTACGTGCCGGACCGGGACGGGGCAAGCAACCTCGGGGGCGGGTCCACCCACGCGTGGTGCCAGATTTATCTTCCAGGGGCTGGATGGGTCGAGTTCGATCCAACCAATGGCATTGTCGGCAACCGCGACCTGATTCGAGTGGCGGTGGCGAGGCATTCCCGCCAGGCTGCTCCTTTAACGGGCAGCTACAGCGGGGATGCGAGCGACTACGCTGGAATGTCGGTACAGGTGAATGTTACAACGGAGGTTCCGAGCCCTGATGGGTCGGTTCGATGTCCTCGTTGATCTCGTAGGTCCACACCCGGAAATTGGTCAGATCATGGGGTCCAAATGAGATGATCAGCGGAACATCCGCCGCATCGCGACCATAGGCGACGACGATACGACCGATTCGACGCTTGTTGTTGCGCGGATCGAATGTGTGCCACTGACCACCGAGATACACTTCCATCCACGCGCTATAGTCCATCGGGTTCAACAACGGCACGCCGATGTCACCCAGATGGCCATTGACGTAACGGGCCGGAATGTTCAGGCACCGGCAAAACGCAATGGCCAGATGGGCAAAATCCCGGCATACGCCGATCTGCTCCTGATAGGCATCCAGTGCCGTGCGGGTTGAGCGGGCATTCTGATAGCTGAACGTGATATGTTGATTGACGAAATCGCAAATGGCCTGAACGCGCCCCCAGCCGGGTGCAATTTGCCCGAATAGATCCCACGCAATCTGGCTCAACCGATCGGTCTCGCAATAGCGGCTGCCCGTCAGGTAAAGAAGGCACTCATCGGGCAGATCACCGACGGGCACTTCCTGTGCTTCCGGGTGGAAGGGGTCCAACTCGCCGCTGTCTTCCATGCTGCCATCGCCCCAGATTTGCAAACGGCCAGCGGGGGCGATGAAACGGCGACATGTGTTGCCGAAAAGATCGAGATAGGTCGTCGTTTCAATGGGCGGATTGGTCACGATGACATCCGGTGAGCGCACATCCGCTGCGCGTTCCCGTCGCGGTGCAAGCTGCGTCACCATAGGCGTCGGCCCATAGCAGTAAACGGTAATGTCATAGCCGTAGCGAATTAGCATATGGGTTCAGTCCCTCGTCGCCACCATGCCGTCACTCAACCGGGCGCTTGCGGTCGATTGGAGGTTCATCCGTCCATCGGCTCCGTATCGTATGACAGAGCTTTTCAAATACCAACTCGCAAAAAACGTTTTAAGCGGGTCTCCGACGGTTCCCCCCGATCTTGGGGGGTAGATGTGGCTAATTTACTTGTATATAGACGCCAGTCACTTCTGTGACTGAAATAACTCTATGAAATATTCCGCATATTGAATGTAACCGTCGCTTAGCACACAGTGGACTTATTTGTTAATTCGTTTTGCCGCATATGATCTAGTACGCGTTTGGAACGACGCAATTGCAATCGGAACAAGGTGAGTCGTCTTTGCGAGCGAATATATACATTATCAATCTTGATCGCTCCGAAAAGCGCTGGCAACGAGTCAGTACAATGGCCCAGCAAATGGGTTTACCATTAACACGTATTCCCGCCGTCGACGGCGCATGTGTTCCGGTGGAAGACCGTATCGATACCGATACAGCCAGTTTTCTTCGTTTGCACGGTCATGTCATGATGCCGGGAGAATACGGGTGCTACCGCAGCCATCTGAACGTTATGCAGGCTTTTCTACAAACACCTAAAGAGGTTGAGATCGCTATCGTCATGGAAGACGATGCAGAACTAAGGCCGGATATTATAGATCGTGCCTTGGCGATCCATGATGCCCTGCCGCAAGCCGGCATTGTCAAGCTGCTCAACAATCGCGCGCGCGGGTTTCGTCAAAAGCTGAAAACCACGTTGGGCGACAGGGTAGGGCGCTGCCTGCATGGTCCGCAAGGTTCTGCTGCCTGCTATTATGTAACACGAACAGGCGCTGCATCGTTGCTGAGCGCCATTGCAACCATGAAACTACCTTACGACATAGCGCTGGAGCGCGGTTGGGAGACCGGCGTGGAAACGTTCACCGTCCAGCACAACGTGACCACACTGGGGCCTTACCGACGGGATACGGCCATCGGAAACTCGTCACAATATCGAAAAACCAAGATTCCTCGCCTTAAGCGTGTTACGACACACCTGTTTCGCGCTCGCGATTATCTCTGTCGGATCGCTTACGCGCTCAGGATGTGAATGTATGGTCAAAACCGGCATTAGAACACGTGTCCATGGAACAATGGCTGCGATGTGTTTCCTGTGGGCTGTCATCCTGTCCGCTGCTTTGGTGGAAAGCGATGCGTATCGCTATGCGATGCTGCTGCTGGCGGCACTGGGCAGCGCTGCTTTTCGGCGTGAGCTTGCTTTCGTCCGGGTCAATTGGCTGGCTTGGTTGTGTATGGGGTGGGGCTTGTATGCCTTCACCCGCTTTGTCTGGCTTTTGGCGATGACGCCGCTGCATGACAAGGGCTCGTCGGAATGGCTCTATGTATTTCCTATGTTTTTTCCCATTCTAGGCGTCGCCCTGTATCAAGTACGCCACCGTCTGGCGGAAACAATTTCCATTTTTTTCATCGTGACCCTTATGTGTTTGCTGGTCACCACCCAATACAGAACGATCATAACCGGTGTTAACGTTACGCCGCTTCTGCATAAAAATCAGATCCACGGGGCTGTCGCTTGCGGCTTTCTCACAATTGGCGCCTTCTACTGGCTGATGTATTGGATCTCACGGGGGATCAACGCCAGCTGGATGGGAAAGGTGGCCTGCGCCATCTCGCCACTGATCCAGATTCTCTGCCTGTTTAATATTTTCGGTTCAAAATCCAAAGGTGTCTGGCTTGCCATGGCACTGGCCATCCCTTTGATCGCGATCTCGGCCATGACTCACATCCGTGTTAGCCGAAGGGTCGGCGTGGCGCTGGCGGGTGGCTTCGTTGCCGTTATGGTTATTGGTGTGTCGGTGTCCCGAGACAATATGTGGCATACGGCAGGGCCGACTGCCGTTTCCGCCATTGATATTGTTGAGGATATTGCGACGGGAGAAGCCGTTGGCCAACGCTTGACCGAAGCGATTCGATCGCCGGACGTCCCGTTCTCCATGAACGCGCGGCTGCAGATCTGGTCCAATGCGTGGGAGCTGTTTTCCGCTGCTCCATGGGTCGGTCACGGTAACAGCTGGATTCGCCTTTGGGACCAAACGCAATATGCATCCGTTGGCTTCACGCTGATGCACAATGCCTATCTCGAAATACTCGTGAGGCACGGGCTGTTTGGACTTGTCGTGTTTGATATCATCCTGATCGGATTCCTCAATCAGGTACGGGCATGCTACCGCCGGGGTTTGATCAGCCGAAGTGCGTGGACATGCTACTGGATTTCCATTTTTTATTTCCTGGTCACCATCGGCAGCAACTCCAACAATCGGCTGGCAATTGGCGAAGCTTTTTTCGTTCTGACCGGGGCATTTGCCTTCTTCTGCGCTATAAAAATGCAGACCGCGCAACAACCGTCCCAAACAGCCGAGCCAACTTTGGTAAACTGAACATTAGTTGACCTATTAAAAATATGAGGTATTTATTTGCTCATATTTTTAGGCGCACTCAGCGCCGAGGTGTAATTTATGTATCATTCTGGTGTAAGCAGGGCATTATTTGCTCAGCGATGCGTTGCTGTTTTCTTTTTAATCGCTGCAATCCCTTTAGGCTATTTGCTGCCAGAGTGGTTTGGGTGGGAGAATGGACCAATAGAACTCACGCAGGACGTGGTCCTGTTTCTGGGACTGTTTCTCGCAGTGAGTTGGTATGTCTCGGGCCAGGACCTGCTGGATAATTGGGTCTGGCTTGCCATTGCACCGTTGTGGGTGCTTTGCATCGGGCGCGAACTCAGTTGGGGTGCTGTATTGCGCGCTCCGCTTGATATGACGGACATCGGGCCGTGGTACTCGTCGTCGGTCCTCTGGTACAAGCCCTATGTCTATCCGTTTTTAGCTCTCGTAATCACGCTGTCTGCTGGTATCTTTCTGCTGAACAAAGGCTGGCGCAGCATCTTTGACATGATGAAGGAGCGGGCCATGCCGTGGGCCGAGCTTGTACTCATGGCAGGGTGCTTGATCATGCTGACGGCTGCCGAGCGTCATTATGGATTGTTTGGGAGTTGGACCTCAGGCGCTGCACAGGTAAGCGAAGAGCTGGCGGAACTTGGTGTGTACCTGTGCCTTCTGGGTGGACAATCCCGGATCAGACTGTTTCAAATCGACAAAAGCGTGATCGGCGCGAAAGTCTCGATATGGCCAGCAAAATCCAGCTGAAGCTCCGCCCCGATAATTTAATCGCATAACGTTGAGTCGGACGTCGACGCAGTAAGCGATGCGCTTGCGTGTGCAACTGTTCATAAAACGGAGCAACGAGACCTATGCATTGCACGCATGGCAGCACTGTCGCATTGTGCCTATGCTTTCAGCAGTTTTGATTTATATTCAAATCATCGAAGTGATGCACCTCCTCCCGCTGATCTTCGAGATTGTCGACGGCGCACTCCTCCTCCCAGCGTCGTTGATACCAGATCAGCAGCGATCCTCCTCCCAGCTGTTGATCAAGTTTTAAAAGCCTGCCGCACCTCCTCCCGCGGCAGGCTTTTTGCTTTTCAGAACATAGTGCTTTGTTTGTGTCATTTATATCAATGTCGTGGCCGCGCGAGATCGCGGCGCTCTCTTCGCAAATCGTCGTTGGCACAAGTCGTTCTACGAATGAACTGCACTACGAGTGGATCGCTCTGGCGTTGCGGCGTTGACAAGAACCGCGACTGCAATGTTGATCGCCAGCGCAATGAGGCCGATGTAGACGCTGAATGATGTCTCACCGAAATGGAACGACTGCAAGGGTTTCCAGCCGTTCCCCCAAACCAGAAACGTGCCAATTCCGAAGCCGAAAAACCAGCCTGTGAGGAGTCCACGCGCGCGGAACCAGTTTGTATACAGCCCGAACACAAGCGCAGGAAGAGTCTGGATAATCCAAATACCTCCGAGCAGTTGCAGATCGAGCGCAAACTGCGTGGGCAGGAACGTGATGACCAACAGGGCACCGACCTTCACGACAAGCGATGTGATCTTGGCAACCTGCGCCTCTCCAGCGTTGCTGACATTGGGATTGACGTAAGCTTTCCAGAAATTGCGCGTGAAAAGATTGGCTGCCCCAATACTCATGACGGCTGCGGGAACGAGCGCGCCAATGGCGATGGCGGCAAATGCGAAGCCCGTAAACCAACTGGGAAACAAGCTTTGAAAGAGAGCGGGAACGATGTCGTTGTTGTTCTCGACCTTCAAACCGGCAGCATGCCCCATATAGCCCAAAAGCGCGATCAAACCGAGCAGCAGGGTATAGGCTGGCAGCAAGACCGCATTTTTACGGATTGTGTTTTTTCCGTTCGACGCAAAAATCCCGGTCAGCGTGTGCGGATACATAAACGCAGCCAATGCGGAACCGAGCGCCAGGGTCGCATAGGCAACGACCATATTATCGTTGACGAGGGTGTTGCCGGCCCCCTTCGTAGCAAAGGCCGCTTCAGCGGAGGCAAATATATTGGCGTAGCCACCAAGCTTGTAGGGAATAATGCCGACCGCCACGATGATCACGATATAGATCATAATGTCTTTGACGAACGCAATCAGTGCTGGTGCCCGCAACCCGGACGAATAGGTGTAGAGCGCCAGAATGACAAAGGCGATCACCATGGGGAGTTCACCCGTCAACCCCAAGGCCTTCAAGACTGCTGCCATGCCGACAAGTTGCAGGGCAATGTAGGGCATGGTGGCGATGACCCCCGTTGCCGCAACAGCCAGTTCAAGCCCGCGTGAGCCGTAAATGCCGTGGACCACGTCACCGGCCGTTACATAGCCGTGATCTTTCGCCCGTTGCCACAGCAAAGGCATGATCATGAACACGATGGGATACACGATGATGGTGTAGGGCAGGGCGAAGAAGCCATAGGCACCGACGGCATAGACCAATGCGGGCACAGCGATGACCGTATAGGCGGTGTAAAAATCTCCACCCACCAGAAACCATGTAATCCAGGTGCCGAACTGGCGTCCGCCGAGGCCCCATTCATCAATGTGGTCCATGGTTTGCGGGCGCTTCCACCGGGATGCCACAAAGCCAAGGACGGTAACGAGAGCGAAGAAAAACAGGCAGACGGACAGCGCCGTCCAGTCAGTTGCAGGAGCGGCGGCATCAGACGTCATGGCGAACGCTCCGATAGGCGAGATACGTGAGAAACGCGGTGATCGGCACCCACGCCAACTGATACCAGTAGAAGAACGGAAAGCCGAAAATCACGGGATCGTGGCGATTGTAAAACGGCACACACAAAAGGCCGATAAACGGCAGAATGAGAAGCCAAACCGCCCAGTGTCTTCTTCGTTTCACGGAAACCCCCTCCCGTCAGCCTGCCATGATCAGCAACCGCGCCAAACAAACGCCTTCCGGCGCTAAACGTCAAGAGGGTAAAACGCACCTATACTCGTTATATTATAGTTTTCTGATGAACAATTCAGACGCGGACGCTTCGAACGCCAACATGTCCCGCTCGGCCAGCGCCCCAGCCATTGAAAGCGGCACCAAGACCAACCAGAATGAACAGAACTGCACTGGCGTTGAAACTACCGGTCCAGCCCCGAAGCAGCCCGACAACCAGCGGGCCGACAGCTGCCAGAAGGTAACCGACGCACTGCGCCATGCTGGACAAATGCGCGGCGACATGGGCATCGGGTGAACGCAGAACGATGACCGTCATGGCCATGGCAATTAAGCCGCCTTGACCGATCCCCTGCAACACTGCCCAGACCCAAACGGTTGACAACGGTGCAAACAGCAGACCAAGCAGCGCAATGACTGCTATCGCGACCAGAAGGACATTGACAAGGCGCTGGTCTTTGGCACGCGCAGAAATCTGCGGCACAATCAGGCAGGCTGCGGCCTGAACCATAACCGATACGGACACAATTGCGCCGGCTGTTACCCCCTCCAGCCCGCGTTCGCGCAAGATAGGAACCAGCCAACCGAAGACGCAATAGGCCAGAGCCGACTGCAAGCCCATGAAAAACGTCACTTTCCAAGCCAGCGGATCTCGCCAAATCCCGTCCACGCGGTAACTGGCACGGCGGGCATGACCGTGGGCTTGCAAAGCCTGCGGAAACCATAGTGCAGCGACAAGGCAGGCCGGCAAGGCCCATATCGCCAGTGCACCATTCAGCGAACCTGAAAGCATATGCTCGATAGGCAAAGTCAAGCCCGCGGCGCTGGCCGCGCCTGCACACAGCGCCATAGTGTAGAAGCCGGTGAGCAGGGCAGTTCTTTCAGGAAAGTCCCGCTTGACCAGTCCGGGCAGCAGCACATTGCCCGTGGCAATGCAGGCGCCCGCCAGGGCAGTGCCAAGAAACAACAGTGGTACGGAGCCCAAGCCGCGCAGAGCCGTACCGAGCGCAAGCAGCAGCAACACAAACAACAGCGTCCGCTCCGTTCCAAGCCGTTGCGAGAGTTTCGGCGCAAGCGGTGAAAACAGGCCGAGACACACGACTGGTAATGTCGTCAGCAGGCTGGCTGCAAAGCTTGTAAGGCCCAGCGTGGACCGTATCTCCGGCAGCAAAGCTGATGCGCTGGAAAACAGAGGCCGCAGATTAAACGCGATCAGAACAAGACAGATACCCAGAATGAGCTTACTGGACGCGCGTGCAGGTGCAGGCGCGGAGACGGGTGCAGTCGCACCCTCGGATGAAGATCTTGTCATGTCTGCTATGGCTCGTTTTTTCGCAACAGAGTCGCGTGAAGCGACAGAGCGACGGGAATTGGTACCCCCTAGTGCCATATTCGCACCCGGTGCGAAAGCCCCACAAAGTATCAGTTACAGACCGTTATCCTTGACCGACTGCATGACAACATAAGTGGATGTATTGGAGACATGGGGCAGGCTGGAGATACGCTCGCCCAGAACCAACCGATAGCGACGGATATCAGCGGTGCGCACTTTGAGCAGATAATCGAACGAACCGGCTATCATGTGGCACTCTTCTACCTCGCGAATCTTGCGCACCGCCGTGTTGAAATCGGTCAGTGCCTTTTCGCGCGTGTCCGACAATTTGACCTCGGCGAACGCAATGTGGTCGAGGCCCAGTTTCTGCGGATTAAGTGTCGCGCGAAAGCCGGTAATGAAGCCTTCGTCCAGCAGACGCTTCAAACGAACCTGACATGGGGTCTTGGAAAGACCCACCCGCTTCGACAGGTCGGTGATCGACATGCGCCCATCTTCCAGAAGCGCCTCGATAATCCGCTGGTCAAAGGCGTCCATTTCACTCGGAAAACCGGTTTTTGCCATCCATTATTCCTGCTTTACGCCTTATATTTGGTGATTAAATCGTATCTGTGAACAGATTGAGGTCTGATTGGTTTCGGTCAACGTGCTATAACAGCGTAACCTCTCTCTTGGAAAGCATTACTGATGGCCAACGCTTCGTCCTCTGCGCTTAAGACATCCGAAACTGTTGATGAAACGGTCTTCTCCGCGTTCGCACCACCGGTTTCACCTGCCACCCCGCTTCGGCGGTCCATCACGTTGGCCTACCGGCGCGCAGAGGAAGAGTGCGTATCTGCGCTGGTCGCGCAAGCCACACTGCCCGAAGATGTGCGTAAACGAGCCAAGGATACCGCACGCAAGTTGATTCTGGCCCTTCGTGCCAAGCACAAGGGCTCCGGCGTTGAAGGGCTCGTCCACGAATACTCGCTGTCCAGTCAGGAAGGTGTGGCGCTTATGTGCCTTGCCGAGGCTCTTTTGCGCATTCCCGATACAGCCACGCGCGATGCGCTGATCCGCGACAAGATTGCCGATGGTGATTGGCGTTCGCACGTTGGCGGCGGTCGGTCTTTGTTCGTGAACGCGGCCACGTGGGGTCTGGTTGTTACGGGCAAGTTGACAGGTACAGTCAATGATCGCGGCCTGTCGGCGGCGTTGACGCGGTTGATAGCACGCTGCGGCGAACCGGTTATCCGGCGCGGCGTGGATATGGCCATGCGGATGATGGGTGAGCAGTTCGTAACCGGTGAAACGATCGAAGAAGCTCTGAATCGCGCCCGGGCGCTGGAAGCGCGCGGCTTCGGCTATTCCTATGATATGCTGGGCGAAGCGGCTACGACTGCAGCCGACGCTGCCCGTTACTACAAGGACTACGAAAACGCGATCCATGCCATCGGCAAAGCCTCGGATGGGCGCGGAATTTACAAGGGACCGGGCATTTCAATCAAGCTGTCGGCCCTGCATCCGCGCTATTCCCGTTCGCAATCAGCCCGGGTCATGGGCGAGTTGCTGCCGCTGGTCAAAGCGCTGGCGGTGATTGCGAAATCCTACGATATGGGCCTGAACATCGATGCCGAAGAGGCGGATCGGCTTGAAATTTCGCTGGATCTGCTGGAAGCCTTGCGGTTGGACGAGGCGCTCTCGGGCTGGAACGGTCTTGGTTTCGTCGTGCAGGCTTACGGCAAGCGCTGCCCCTTTGTTCTGGACTTCATTATTGATCTTGCACGCCGCTCGGGGCACCGAATGATGGTGCGGTTGGTGAAGGGCGCCTATTGGGATGCGGAAATCAAGCGCGCGCAGGTCGATGGTCTGGAAGGGTTTCCCGTTTTTACCCGGAAAATCCATACGGATGTGTCCTACATCGCCTGCGCAAAAAAGCTGCTTGGCGCAACCGATGTGATCTTTCCACAATTTGCAACGCACAACGCCCAGACGCTTGCGACCATCTACGAACTGGCCGGGCCGGAATTTGAGATTGGCAAGTATGAATTCCAGTGCCTTCATGGCATGGGAGAACCGCTGTATGACGAGGTCGTGGGCACCAGCAATCTGAACCGCCCGTGCCGCATTTATGCGCCTGTCGGTACCCATGAGACACTGCTGGCCTACCTCGTTCGCCGTCTTCTAGAAAACGGTGCGAACTCTTCGTTCGTTAACCGGATCGCAGACCCGAAGGTTTCGGTCGAAGACCTGATTGCCGATCCCGTCGAAATCGTGGCCTCACAGCCGGTTGTCGGGCATCCGCATGACCAGATTCTGGCACCGGCTAACCTTTATGGGCAGGGTCGCAAGAATGCTGCGGGGCTGGATCTCTCCAACGAGAGAACGTTGAATGGTCTTTCGGATGCACTGTCGGCTTCTGTGACGATCGACTGGAAGGCCGAACCACAGATCGTCGGTAGCGAGTCCACACCAGACGCCCGCCCTGTGCTGAACCCGGCAGATCACACTGATCACGTTGGGTTGGTTACGGAAGCATCGGCTGCGGACGCGGCAAACGCTGTTGCGAAGGCCGCTGAGACGGCGTCGGCGTGGGCGGTAATCGCGCCCGCCGAGCGCGCTGCTGTGCTGTTGAAGGCAGCAGACCTGATGCAGGATCGTATGCCGACCCTGTTGGGCTTGATTATGCGCGAGGCTGGCAAATCCGCACCCAACGCCATTGCCGAGGTGCGCGAGGCGATCGACTTCCTGCGCTATTATGCGGAACAGGCAAGCAGGACGCTAGGTCCGGCACATCGTCCCTTGGGGCCAATTATATGCATTAGTCCGTGGAATTTCCCTCTTGCGATTTTCATTGGGCAAATTTCCGCCGCTTTGGTTGCCGGTAATCCGGTTCTAGCGAAGCCAGCTGAAGAAACACCACTTATTGCAGCCGAAGGCGTGCGCATCTTGCACGAGGCGGGTGTTCCGACGGAAGCCCTTCAGTTCATTCCCGGTGATGGGCGCATCGGCGCAGCACTTGTTGCGGCTCCCCAGACGGCTGGTGTGATGTTTACCGGGTCAACGGATGTGGCTCGTCTCATTCAGGCGCAGCTGGCGCAACGCATCTCTGCCAGTGGCCAACCAATTCCTCTGATTGCGGAAACCGGTGGTCAAAACGCTATGATCGTGGATTCGTCCGCTCTGGCGGAGCAGGTGGTTGCCGATGTGATTGCGTCCGCGTTCGACAGCGCGGGACAACGCTGCTCGGCGCTGCGCGTTCTCTGCCTGCAAAGCGATGTGGCGGACCGCGTGCTGACGATGTTGAAAGGTGCGTTGCACGAGTTTAACATTGGTCGCACAGATCGCCTGTCCGTGGATATCGGGCCCGTCATCACCGCCGAGGCCAAGGAAACGATTGAAGCGCATATCGAAGCGATGCGCGGTATCGGTGCCAAGGTCGAACAGATTGCGTTGCCCGCTGAGTCCGCAAAAGGCACGTTCGTTTCCCCGACTATCATCGAACTCAAGCAATTGTCCGATTTGAAGCGCGAGGTTTTCGGACCCGTGCTGCATGTTCTGCGCTATGCGCGAAACGATCTGGATCGCTTGATCGACGATATCAACGCCACGGGGTATGGGCTGACCTTTGGCCTGCATACGCGACTGGATGAGACGATTGCGCATGTCACATCCCGTATCAAGGCTGGCAATCTGTACGTTAACCGCAACGTTATCGGTGCTATTGTTGGGGTCCAGCCGTTTGGCGGCCGGGGACTTTCGGGTACGGGGCCGAAGGCTGGCGGGCCGCTTTATCTCGGTCGGCTGGTATCCACCCCACCCGTTCCGCCGCAACACAGTTCCATTCATCTGGACCCGGCGGTGCTGGATTATGCCCGCTGGCTGGATGAAAACGGAAACGCGGCAGCTGCGGAAGACGCGCGAGAGACAGCAAGTACCTCGGCACTCGGACTTATGACCGAGCTGCCGGGTCCAGTGGGTGAACGCAATCTCTATGCTCTGCATGCCCGTGGTCAGGTGTTGCTGGTGCCGCAGACGCAAGCGGGCCTGATCCGCCAATTGTCCGCCGTGCTGGCGACCGGGAACACCGCCGTCATCGACCATAACCCAGAGTTCGAGCAACTGTTGAAAACATTGCCGCAGAGTGTGGTTGCGCGCATTGCATTCACCAAAGAATGGCAGAGGAATGCCCCGTATGCTGCAGCGTTGATTGAAGGCGACGCGGAGCGCGTGCGAACTGTCAACCAGAAGATCGCCGGCCTACCCGGCCCGCTGGTTCTGGTGCAGGCTGCAACGACTGCGGCGATTACGGGCGGCGGCGATGCCTATTGCCTGAACTGGTTGCTGGAAGAAGTCTCAACATCCATCAACACCGCTGCTGCGGGCGGCAATGCTAGCCTGATGGCAATTGGGTAAGCCCAAAATACGGATCAGTGATCGCCATAGCGCCGCGCGTCGAACATAACGCGGGGCGCTGTGGCATTTGGAATTATACAGTCGGCCCGGATGCGCTCTTGCCAGCCTGTAGACGTTGAGGGTAGCGTCTGCCGTAATTTCCAGAGGTCAAATCTAGAGCGCTCCGGCAGGCTGATGAATGACTGTAGTTTTTGACGCGACCAACTCACTGGCCACACGATTTGGGCTTGTCAATTTCCGCGGCGCTCTGGCTCTGCTGGGACTGCCCGTTATCGGTGGCCTGTTGCTTGCGGGTTTGACCTTCGATTTCCTTCCAGAGGCGACGATTGCCACCGGCGGCGCGCTCGCCGTCGGGTTTGGTGCGGCGCAGACATTTTCTCGGTGGCGGCCCGCGCCTATGCTGGCGGCAGCGT
Organism: Rhizobium sp. CFBP 8762; assembly: GCF_014841565.1. Classification (GTDB taxonomy): domain Bacteria; phylum Pseudomonadota; class Alphaproteobacteria; order Rhizobiales; family Rhizobiaceae; genus CFBP-8762. The sequence continues at coordinate 48,886 of NZ_JACYUD010000002.1, read as the reverse complement.
TCGGCATGGCATTTTCGGCATTTGTTGGCTCACTTTCCGGCCATGAGTTCACGGTGTTCCTCATCGCGTCCATCGTGTGGGCGGCACTGTGCGCCGTCTTTGCGGCCATTGAACTCGGCGCCTGGTGGATCCTGCTGCAATGCGCCATTGCGCTGTTTGTCGCGGGCAGTTATCCCGCCACCGTTTCGGGAGCAGTCGAACGGGGCGCCCTGACGCTTGTCGGCGGCTTGTTGCAGGCCGGTTTGATCATGCTGTGCTGGCGGCTTGGCGGAGCACAGCTCAAAGCCACCGCGCATCATAGCGTTGTGCGTGTTCGAAGAGGGCTTCATCTGGCGCGGGGAGGGCGGCTGCCAACGGCGCGCCACGCAGTGCGGGCATCGCTTGCCGTGGGCATCACCACACTTCTGGTGCATTGGCTGCAAATGCCGCATGGGTACTGGGCGCCCATGACGGCGCTGATCGTGCTGAAACCGAAACTGCAGGATACGCGCAGCCGGGGTGTCATGCGTCTGTCCGGCACGGTCATCGGCGGTGCGGTGGCAGGGCTGGCTGGATTTTTCATCACGTCAAGTGCCGTGTTGCTGGCCTGCCTGATGGTCTCGACATGGCTGTCGTTCGCCTTGCAAAAAAGCCAGTATGTTGCGTTTACAATTTCGATTACCGCAACCGTGGTTCTGCTGTTAGCGCTCAACCATGATCCGGAGTTGGAAACCGCCTTTTACCGGCTGCTGGCCACCATGTTGGGCGGGGGCATTGCGCTGCTGATGGCGTCCCTTGCCAACACCGTTCTGCCAGGCGAGCGACGCGCGTAAAAATAAATTCAAAAAATGACTGATTTAGCAATCGCCAGAATCGTATTGACCGTTATATTCTCAAAAATATGACGCTACGAGAGGGTAAAGTATGATGAGAGATTGGACGAAACGTATTGCCATCGCCGTATGCCTTGCCGCCAGTGCCTTGGCCATGCCAGCATCAGCGCAGGAGAAGGTGACCGTATTTGCCGCTGCCAGTCTGAAGAATGCGCTGGACGCAGCAAACACGGCATGGACCGAGGAAACGAAGACCGAAACAACAGTATCCTACGCGGCCAGTTCGGCACTCGCCAAACAGATTGAAGCAGGTGCACCCGCCGATGTTTTCATCTCGGCCGATCTTGCGTGGATGGATTACCTTGGCGAGAAAAATCTCATCAAGCCGGAAACCCGCTCCAACCTGCTCGGAAATCGCATTGTGCTGATTGCGCCGAAGGACGCTGCCAAAGCGGTTGATATCAAGAAGGGTTTCGATCTCGCCGGTTTAATCGGGGATGGCAAGCTTGCCATGGGCGCTGTTGATTCCGTGCCTGCGGGCAAATATGGCAAGGCTGCACTGGAATCGCTTGGGGTTTGGGCTTCGGTTGAAGGCAAGGTTGCCGGCGCGGAAAGCGTTCGAGCGGCTTTGGCACTGGTATCACGGGGGGAGGCGCCCTATGGTATTGTCTACCAGACCGATGCAGCCGCCGATACGGGCGTAACCATCGTCGGCACTTTTCCTGAAGACAGCCACCCTCCTATCATTTATCCCATTGCCGTCCTCAAGGATTCTTCGACATCGCAAGCAGCCAGTTACCTTGAGTTTTTGAAGTCCGAAAAGGCAGCGCCGCTGTTCGAAAAACAAGGTTTTACAGTTCTCAAGTAGGGGCATCGCACGCGTGGATTGGTTGGTATTGAGCGAGGCTGAGTGGACGGCCATTCGGCTGAGTTTACGTGTCTCGTTCATTGCCATGGTGGCAAGCTTGCCTTTCGGCATCGCAATCGCGCTGGCGCTGGCGCGTGGCCGCTTCTGGGGCAAGTCCATCCTGAACGGGCTTGTCCATTTGCCCTTGATTCTGCCGCCGGTGGTAACAGGCTTCCTGTTGCTTATCACGTTTGGGAGACGCGGGCCGGTCGGCAGCTTTCTGGCAGAAACCTTCGGTATCGTCCTGTCGTTTCGTTGGACTGGAGCCGCACTTGCCTGTGCCGTCATGGGTTTCCCTTTGATGGTCCGCTCCATCCGTCTTTCTATTGAGGCTGTTGACCGCAAACTAGAGGAGGCGGCGGGGACACTGGGTGCATCACCATTCTGGATCTTTCTGACAGTAACCCTGCCGCTTATTCTGCCGGGGGTTATAGCGGGTGCGATACTGGCCTTCGCGAAGGCCATGGGGGAGTTTGGTGCCACGATCACATTCGTGTCCAACATTCCCGGCGAGACACAGACCTTGTCTGCCGCAATCTATACGTTTACGCAGGTTCCCGGCGGGGATGTCGGCGCGATGCGGCTGACGATCGTGGCCATTCTCATTTCATTTGCCGCTCTGCTAGCGTCTGAGTTTCTGGCGCAGAAAATTGCCAAACGGGTACATGCGTCGTGATGTTGTCAGTCAAAGTCACCCAGACACTCGGCACATTTCACTTGAACGTTGCCTTTGATACGAACCGGGGCGTTACAGCCCTGTTCGGCCGCTCGGGGTCCGGCAAAAGCTCGGTGCTGCGCCTAATTGCGGGGCTGGCGAGGCCCGACACAGGCACGGTGCGGTTCGACGATCAGGTATTGGCTGACTCGGGCACGGGCGTATATGTAGCGCCGCACCATCGTCAGTTTGCCTGCGTGTTTCAGGAAGCGCGCCTGTTCCCCCATCTCACCGTTCGTCAGAACCTGCATTACGGACAGTGGTTTGCAAAGCGTCGCGGCATTTCCAACGCGGAACATATCGTTGAAATGCTTGGCATTCGGCATCTGCTGGCACGGCGAACCGCGAAACTGTCGGGTGGAGAGAAACAGCGTGTCGCCATCGGCCGAGCCCTGCTGTCTTCACCGCGTCTGCTTTTGATGGACGAACCACTGGCTGCCCTCGATGATGAGCGCAAAGCCGAAATTCTTCCGTTTTTGGAACGGATGCGCGATGAGCTACGCATACCGATCATCTATGTCAGCCATTCGGTGGCTGAAGTTGCACGCTTGGCGGACCGGGTGGTGCTGCTACAGGATGGAGCCGTGATTGCCAACGGTGCAGCGTCGGACGTCCTCAGCGGACCAAGCCTGATTGCAGCAGCGGACAGGCGCGAATTGGGCAGCGTACTGACGGGACTAGTAGAAAGTATAGAGGTTCGCTATGGTCTGGCAACGGTGCGCTTGCATGGTGACGCGCTTCTGGTTCCATCAGCAGGGCTGATGGTTGGCCGCGCCGTGCGCGTCCGCATCCCCGCGCGCGATGTGATGATCTCGACCCATGCACCGGAAGGCTTGAGCGCGCTGAATGTTCTTGCGGGAACGATTACGGATATGCGGGGCGATTTAGATGGCATGACGAACCTGTCCGTTCGATGCGGTCAGGATACAGTTCTGGCACGGGTAACGGCATTGTCACGGGATCGGCTGGATCTGCACTCTGGCAAAGCGGTTTTTGCCATCATAAAGACCGTTGCTCTGGATCATCTATAACAGCCCTGTGGGCTTCCAGCCAGCGCAGGTCGTCTGCCAGTGCCGCGCCTAGGTTGGCTTCCATAGCCCGAAAACGGGCCAGCAGCAAATAACCGAACTCGGTAACAACCGCGCCTCCACCCTGTTTGCCGCCCCGCTGCGATTCCACGACCGTCTGCGAAAACATGCGATTCATTGCATCCACCAGCAACCAAGCGCGACGGTAGGACATGTCCATCGCGCGACCGGCGGCAGAAATGGACCCGGTTCTGACGATGTGCTCCAACAGCAGCATTTTGCCACGTCCCAACCGTTCGTTCAGTGGAAAATCAATGCGTAGAACTGGTTTTAAAGGTGAGGCGGGCATGACGATCCGGTGCGTGTTTACATCACCATAACAAAAAGGCGACGTGTTGCCACGCCGCCTTTTCAATCTTACCGATGTGCAGATTATTCGCGTTCGCCAGTGAAGTTCAACAACAGCTGGAAGATGTTGACGAAATTCAGGTACAGCGACAGCGCACCGAAGACAGCCATTTTCTGCTGGGATTCCTGATCGATATTCTCCGCAAACTGCTGCTTGATGTTCTGAGTGTCCCATGCCGTCAAACCGACGAATACGACAATACCGATGACAGAGATAGCAAACTGCAGGGCGCTGGAGCCGAGGAAGATATTAACGACGCTGGCAATAACCACGCCGATCAGACCCATCATCAGGAACGATCCCGCCTTGGCAAGATCACGCTTGGTTACGTAGCCATAAAGGCTAGTAGCACCGAACATGGTGGCCGCGATAAAGAAGGTGCGCGCGATGCTGGTTCCGGTAAACACGAGGAACACCGAGGCCAGTGACAGACCCATGACCGCGCAGAACGCCCAGAACGTCATCTGTGCCGTGGCTGCCGACATGGTCTGAATACGAAACGAGAAGAAGAACACGAAGGCCAGCGGGGCCAGCATGACAACCCATTTCAGCGGACTATTGAAGATTGGAACGTACAAGGCAGGCGTATTGCCGACGATGAACGCGACTATACCGGTGATGACGAGGCCGAGGCCCATATAGTTATATACCCGCAGCATATGCTGGCGCAGGCTCTCGTCAAACAGCGCGCCGGAGGCGGCGGCTGTGTTATAGCCAAATTTGGAGGGAGTAGGATTCACATCAGTCTCCTGTGGTTAGTAAAGAGTGCGCGCAAGTTTTCGTGCGGCATCGGTGAGAGCGTCGGCATCCTGTTCACTGGAAACGAGCGCATAGGCGACGTCTCCAATTTGCCAGTACGCCGCGCGAACGGTATCGGCGGTGATTGACTGCACATCCTGAACGGCAAATGTGCCGGGACGAACGGCAAACAAAGACACATGCTCTGCCTTGCCAGCCTTCAACGCCATTTCAACACTCGGCCCGAAAGCCGACGGGAAAATCTGAACATCGGATACGGCCCATTCTGCTGGGACATCCGGCATGACGATGGCGGTTGCCGAGCGGATATCTCGCGGATCATACCGTGCGGTTTCCGCTTGCGATGGCATGGTTCCACGCAAGGCCGCAGTCTGGTGGGCGCGAACCGCTTCCTCCACGAACGCAGGCGCGGGCGCCGCCGCCACCACCGCAGTGGCGCGGAACGGGCCGAAATGCGCATTCGCAAACCAGCCACCTGCAACCAACAGGGCAATGGCAGCAATGCGCTGCAAACGAAACAGCCATTGGCGCTGCACCAGTGCCGTATTAAGCCGTCGTGCCGCATGGCGTGTCTCAGCGCGGCCATGGTCAGGCCCGGTTGCAAATGCCAGCCGCAGTTCGCCCTTTAACCGCAGGTCCGCCATAACTTCAGCCGCCTTTGTGGGGTTGCGCGACAGATAGGTTTCCACCTCTATGGCGCGTTCCGCACTCAACTGTCCATCGACATAGGCATTGAGATCGCTATCCAGAATGGGATCAGTAGCCGTCATCGCCTTTGCCTCCTATCAATCTCAGGTTGGTATGGCTCGTATTGGATTGCGAGCCGGGCTTGCCGTCTTCGAACGCTCGCAACTGTGCCCGCGCGCGCGATACGCGCGACATCAATGTGCCAACCGGGATGCCAAGCACCTGTGCTGCCTCCTGATAGGTGAGTTCTTCCACCGCTACCAAATGAAGCGCTTCACGCTGTTCATCCGGTAGACGGAAAAACGCCGCTTGCACCTGTTTCAGTCGAACCGCTGACGGCTGGCTTGCAGCCTCGCTGCTATCCGACAGCAGGCCCGCATCATCGCTGCGCTTCTGGCTGGCACGGGCTCTACGAAGGCCATCAATGAATTCGTTATGCACAATCGACAATAGCCAGGAACGAAGATTTCCATCGCTGCGAAAACTGGCTTTTCGTTCCAGCGCCTTCACCAGCGCATCATGAACCAGATCCTCCGCATCGTTGGAGTCGCGTGCCAGCGACCGGGCATACCGCCGCAGTGCGCCCAACTGGTCCACAATGTTGAAGAGGGGTTTCTTCTGTTTCATACCCTGTATACGAAGCTGCACGAGAATCTATTCCCGTGACATGATAATTTTTCTCAGACATCTATGCAGAATGTGAACACACGAGTACGTTGTAATACAGGCACAATTGATTTTACCGGCTAGGGCAGACGATCAACCTCATGCACTTCGACTATGGATCACTGCTGCTGGGTTTGAGCTTTTCCGGGCTGTGTCTTGCCATTATTCTGATGGCCAGGTGGACGGTCCGCCGGTCTGAAACGTTCATGATGACCTGGGGTGCGGGTGTGAGCCTCATGGTTGTTGGCTTGCTCTCTTACCACGCCTATGTTTCCGCACCCGGTCTTTGGCTAGGTATCAGCGCGCTGGTCTTTTTTCTGGCCGGTTTTTCCGCTTTTCTGGCCGCCGCGCGGCAGTTTCGCATCGGTGGTACATCGCTTCTTACTTTCTCGATATCCCTGTCATTTTCAGTTTTGCTGACTGTTCCCTGGCTCGTAGTGGGCTATGACGGCGTTGCCTTCATATTCCTGAACCTGCTTGCAGCCGCCCTATTGATTGCATCCGGTGTCAATTACTGGAAGGCGAAGGCGCAGGCACCCGACGCCATGCGTGCGCTCAGCCTTCTCTATACGTTTGCAGGTCTGTCTTTCCTTCCCTGTGCCGGCGTGCTCCTGAGTGAGGAACGTTGGGTTCTTGGGCGTGCCCCCTCCAACTGGGCGGAGGACCTCAATATTCTCGTCAGTATTTTTGCAACCACAGGTGCTGGTGCCATTTCCCTGACGCTTCATCAGGCACGTCAAACTGCCCGGCACCTGCGCGAGTCCCTGACGGATGCGCTGACAGGGCTGACCAATCGTCGCGGACTGTTTGAAAGCATGAGTTTGGGGGCTCTGGCACCCGCTACAGCCATCATCGCATTCGACATCGACCACTTCAAACAGGTGAACGATAAACTGGGACACGCCGCCGGAGATATGGCTTTGAAAGCCTTTTCAACCGTGCTGATGGAGGGGCGGGAACCGGATGACATTGCGGCGCGCATGGGCGGTGAAGAGTTTCTGCTGGTTCTCAGAGACGCAATACCGTCACAGGCGCGGCGGATTGCGGAGGAAATCTGCAATCGTTTCCGCAACCTGCCCATTATACATGACGGGGTTGTCTTCTCATGCTCAGTCAGCGCCGGCATTGCTTTTGGTGAAAGCAGTTTTGAGAATGCGTTGCGGGTGGCCGATGCCGCGCTTTACGACGCCAAGCATCAGGGGCGCGATCAGGTTGTCGGCGCATTTCCACTGCATTCTGTCACAGCGCCCGGTGGCTAGAGCTACAAACTCTTACAAGAGACGTTCTGCAGCATTTCCAGTGAAAACTGGAGTGGTTTTCACGTCTGGACAATGCGACAAATAAAGGATCTAGAGCATTTCCAGTCAACCCGTATTCACCGGAAATGCTCTAGGCTGCGTCCTGCTCCAGCGTACGCAATTTGCCCTTGAGACGAAAATGAAGCCCGTCCGGATGGTAATCGGCTTCGCCGGTTCCGGAAAAATAGGCCGCAACGATCCGGTTCGTCAGGCGGGAACCAAATCCCGTACGGGTCGGCTTTTCGACCTTCGGTCCGCCGGTTTCCTGCCATTCGAAATGAAAAGTTTCATCCGCATCAACTGACCAGCGGATCGCGACAGTTCCGCTTTCATGGGAAAGTGCGCCGTATTTCATCGCATTGGTTGCCAATTCGTGGACGGCCAGTACCAGCCCCATGGCCTGCTCTGATGACACCGGCAATTGCGGTCCTGTCACCTCAAAGCGTGTTGGATGATCCCGGTGTGGAACAAGCGCGCTGTCAACGACGTGATGAATATCAACCTCGTCCCAGCTGGTGCGGGTCAACATGTCATGGGCCTGCGCCATGGCCGCAATGCGCTGTTGGATAGTCTTGGTCGCCGTATCCATATTGTCGGAATGGCGCATTGTCTGCGAAACAATTGCTTGCGTCATTGCCAACGTGTTCTTGATCCGGTGGCTCAGCTCATTACGCAACAGGCGCTGTTGTTCCTCATGTTGCTGCTGCAACTGAATATATTGCTCTGCTGCTTCCAGACTCTGTTTCAGCGATTGCCTGTCGGCAACGGTCTGCGTGGTCTCCGTAACGATATTCAACAGCCCTGCAACCTGACCATTATCATCGTGCAGTGGACTGTAGGAAAACGTCCAGTACGTCTGTTCTTCGTAGCCATTGCGCGTCATCACCAGCGGCAAATCTTCCGCCCATGTGCCTTTGCCCTCCAGAGCGGTCTTCACAAACGGATAAACACCGTCCCACACATCCGCCCAGAGGGTACGGAATGGTTGGCCCATGGCAACAGACGCGCGCTTGCCCAGCATCGGGAGGTACGCATCATTGTAGATGTTGATAAGGTCCGGGCCCCAGAACAGACACATCGGCTGATGCGACGTCAGCACAAGCCGCACAATGGTTTTCAGCGAGGTTGGCCATTCGGTAATGGGACCAAGGGACGTGCCGCTCCAATTGTGGTTGCGAATTGCCGTGCCAGTGTTTCCGCCGCCGGCCAGAAAGTCCCGAGATGTCGCGGTATCGGTAATGCTGATGCCGGTTCCGTTAAAGCGCAATTCCCCGTCCTTATTTGTCGTTTTAATTGGCAACAATATTAAGATGTTACCCGTCGATTACAAGATCACGTTTAAAAACAGACTGATCCCGCCATTCACGTTTCCGTAAAATCTCTGGAACGGAATAGGGTTCAACGTCTTTAACCGGCATGAAAAACGCATCACAAACGACACGCCCCATCGCACTGGTGGTTGATGATGAGCCGTTGATCCGCATGGATACGGTCGACATCATCAGCGATGCAGGCTTTACAGTGCTCGAGGCGGCAACCGCTGATGAAGCTTTCGCGTACCTGCTGGAACATGATGCACCACACCTGTTGTTTACCGATATACAAATGCCAGGTGAGCTCGATGGCTTGTCTTTAGCGCGCAAAGTGTCACAACTTTGGCCGCATATTCACATCATCATAGCCTCCGGCGCCGTAGAGCCAGAGGCTGGAGATTTGCCGCCCTCATCCCGCTTTATCAACAAGCCGTTTGATGCACAGATCGTGATGAACGTGATCGAGAAAGTACGTTCGCCGAAGTAGCCTATTTCTTGGTCTCGGGCGCCGGGTCGGCTTTTTTCTCGGTAGGCTTTGTTTTGTCGCCCTGCCGCGCAAGTTCGCGGTCGATCACTTCGCGGTCACCTTCGGCTGGCTGTTCGTCGAGTTTCTCATCCTGCGGTTTCATGATTTTTCCTCTCTTAACCGGAATTAACGAGCTTGATTCCTGTTGGTTCCAGTTATCGTTGATCGCTGATGAAACCTCACGAAAATGCAAGATCCGCTTTATTCCAGTTGATTGACACAATCGAACAAAACTGGCACGAAACGCCATGACCCAACGTAGCCCGCGTGACATTTTGCTGCCAGTCGAACTGGAGCAGTTTATCGAATCCTGCCTGCAATCCGGCGCCTTCAACGACGCCGAGGAGGTGGTTGCATTTGCTTTGCGGGCACTGCGGGATGACGCGAAGTCATTGCCCATTGACGATGGTTCGTGGCCCATTGGCGGCGGTGCCTGCGGCGAGATCATTCGAGACAAGGACTGGTCATGGACATCACTCGGCAATGCGCGAAGCTGGCCAGTTGAGCTGCGAACAACGGTTGCCAATATTGTCAATTCGCCCGTTGCGAAAGTTCTGGTCTGGGGTCCAGATGACACGATGATCTACAATGATCGCTATCGCGACATTGTGGGCGAGCGTCATCCCATGGCGCTCGGCGCGCCGATCCAAACCGTATTTCCGGAGCTTTGGGATTGGACAAAGCGTATTTTCGAAGCGTGCCGGAAAGGCGAAACAGTTCGCTACCGCGACTACCCCGTTGTGCTGAACCGGACTCACGGTCCTGAAACGCTGTATCTGGATTTGTTTTACACCCCGGTTTACGTTGGAACCGGCCTCGTAGGCGGCGTCATGTGTACGTTGGTGGACAACAGCGCGCGGCTGGCGGCCGAGCGCCGCCTGTCTGAGCGGGAAGCGGAGCTTCGCCGCGTGACCGACGCCGTTCCCATGCTCATTTCGTATGTGGACCGGGATCATATTTATCGCTTCGCCAACGCTGCCTATGATGAATGGTTCGGGATATCGCCACAAGCCATGATTGGGCGTCATGTGCGCGATATGATCGGGCCCGTTGCCTACGAAAACCGCCGTGTGAATATTGATCGTTCGTTGGCAGGGGAGACGTTCTCAGCGGAAAGCAGGCTTCCGCACAAGGATGGTGGTTCACGCGCCATCGAAGTCCGGTATGTCCCGCATATCGAGGGCGATGGGTCCATCCCCGGTGTGCATATTCTCGGTATCGAAATGGAAGACCGCGCCCGGCGCGAGTCCGATCTGGCAATCAGCAACAGCCGTTTTCGCACTGCGATCGATGCCGTCCATGGTGTGTTGTGGACCAACAGCGCCGATGGTCGCATGGTTGGCGAGCAGCCCGGATGGTCCGCCCTGACGGGCCAGACACAGGCCGACTATGAGGGCTATGGCTGGTCCAACGCGCTTCACCCTGACGACAGCGAGTCCGCGAAAGCTGTCTGGGGGCAGGCGGTTGCTACCAAATCGGTCTTTGTGCATGAACATCGCGTTCGCCGGCATGATGGGACATGGCGGCAGTTCGCTGTCCGTGCGCTGCCCATGCTGAACACAGCCGGCGACATTGTCGAATGGGTGGGTGTCCACACTGATATCACGCACCAACGAGCCGCGGAAGCTGCCTTGCGGGATCAGGCCGAAGCGCTCTCCCGGCAAGTGCGTCACCGTGAACGCGCCGAAGAGCAACTTCGCCACCTGAATGAAAATCTTGAAGCCCGGGTGATCGCGGAAATCGAGGAGCGACGGCGGGCAGAAGCCAAGCTGGCGCAGGCCCAGAAGATGGAAACGGTCGGCAAACTCACCGGCGGCGTTGCCCATGACTTCAACAACTTGCTGCAGGTGGTGTCGGGCAATCTGCAGCTTCTCGCAAAGGATATTGCCGGAAACAGTCAGGCCGAGCGTCGTGTCACCAACGCCGTGGCGGGCGTGGCCCGGGGCGCAAAACTGGCCAGCCAGTTGCTGGCCTTCGGGCGCCGTCAGGCGCTCGAACCAAAAGTCGTCAATATCAGCCGGTTCGTGCAAGGGATGGACGATATGCTGCGCCGTGCCATTGGCGAAGCAATTGAGGTCGAAACGGTCGTCACCGGCGGCTTGTGGAACACGTTCATCGATCCGGCGCAGGTTGAGAATGCACTTCTGAATCTGGCGATCAATGCACGCGATGCCATGGAAGGACGTGGCAAGCTGACGATAGAACTGGCCAATGCGCATTTGGATGATGCGTATGCCCGCACCCATGATGAGGTGACCGCAGGTCAATATGTTCTGTTGGCTGTGACCGATACGGGGTCCGGCATGTCACCTGACATTATCGAAAAGGTGTTTGAACCCTTTTTCTCGACCAAGGCGGAAGGCAAAGGTTCAGGACTTGGCCTGTCGATGGTCTATGGCTTCGTGAAGCAGTCGGGCGGCCATGTCAAAATCTATTCGGAAGTCGGCCACGGAACAACCATCAAGCTCTACCTTCCCCGGGCCATGCAGTCGGAAGATGTGGAGGTCGCGGTTGATACCGGTCCAATCTCGGGCGGCACAGAGACCGTTCTGGTTGTCGAGGACGATGCAGAAGTCCGCGAAACCGTCGTCGCCATGCTGGCCGATCTTGGCTACCGGGTACTGAAAGCCGTTGACGCCTCCAGCGCGCTGAACGTTATCGAAAGCGGAATACCCATCGACCTTCTGTTCACCGATGTGGTGATGCCCGGCACGCTCAAAAGCCCGGAACTGGCGCGCATGGCGCGCGAGCGCCTGCCGGATATTGCCGTTCTGTTCACGTCCGGCTACACCGAGAACTCCATTGTTCATGGCGGCAAGCTGGATGCCGGTGTCGAGCTTCTTTCCAAGCCTTATACGCGTGAAGCGCTGGCGCGAAAATTTCGCCATGTGCTGGCCAACCAGCGCCAGCGTGCCGTTGCAAAGCCCGCTCAGCCAAAGGTGACGATGCCACCACCAAGTGCGGTAACCTCGCAAATCACAGTGCTGCTGGTGGAGGATGACGCTCTGATCCGCATCAACACTGCCGATATCTTGCAGGATGCAGGCTACATCGTTGTGGACGCCGCAAGTGCGGAAGAAGCCATGGCGGCGCTGCAGACAACACCGTTTGATGTATTGGTGACCGATGTCAATTTGCCCGGCGTATCCGGCCCGGAGTTGGCGGCGCGTGCCCGGTCGATCCGCCCCTCAGCCGCTATCCTGTTTGCCACCGGCGACCCCGGTAGCGTTAGGGCGGAAAGCGGTGCAACGGTGCTCGGGAAGCCATATGATGCGGATGCGTTGATATCCGCAATCCGACAAGCCTGCACAGCGGCAACCCAGAGCAGTTCCGCTGCCACGCAGATAAAACAGGATTCGTAGAGCGTGCCATCGGACGAGAAAAAGCATCCGGTTGTACAACGCGCCTTTTTGACCTCCCTGTTCGAGGCTGCGGTTGCGGCAGCAGATCCTTTTGTCGCCATCCGGGCGCATTTGCCGACACGACCCAAAGGTCGAACCGTCATTGTGGGCGCTGGAAAAGCATCCGCAGTCATGGCACTGGCTTTTGAGCAGCTTTGGACTGCACCTCTGTCAGGCGTTGTGGTTGCGCGTCATGGCGATGAGACAGTCTGTGAGCGCATCAGCGTGCTGCACGCTGCGCACCCGGTTCCCGACGACGCCGGTCTAAGAGCATCTCTTGCCTTGAAAGCAGCGGTTGCGGACCTGACAGAAGACGATTTGGTGGTCGCGTTGATTTCCGGAGGCGGATCGGCATTGCTGCCTTCGCCTGCTGCGGGGCTGACGCTCGCAGACGAAATCGCAGTTAACCGTGCTCTTCTTGCCTCTGGGCTGCCGATTTCAGCGATGAATGTTATCCGCCGGCACGTATCGACAATCAAGGGCGGACAGTTGGCGCAGCTTGCCTACCCCGCCCGTGTTTTTAGCCTGATCGTGTCCGATATACCTGGAGACAATCCGGCCCATGTGGCTTCCGGTCCGACGGTGTCGGATGGCTCGACACGTTCAGATGCTTTGGCACTGGTCCGCCAACACCGCCTTATCCTACCGGACGCAGTGATGCGTTGTCTTGAACATGCGGAGGACAGCACGGTTATGCTGCTCAATCCGGCGAATGAGCACCACGTCATCGCGTCCGCGCGGGTGTCGCTGGAGGCAGCGGCAGACGCGGCGCAACGGCAGGGGGTGCGCGCCGTGATCCTCTCCGATTGCATTGAAGGCGAAGCGCGGGACATCGGCAAAATGCACGCTGCAATCGCGCGGGAGGTTGCGGCCCGAAACCGCCCGTTCGAGGCCCCGATCGTCTTGCTGAGCGGTGGTGAGACAACCGTAACGATACGCGACGAACGTGCGGGCAGGGGAGGCCGGAACTCCGAGTTCCTGTTATCGTTCGCGCTCGACATCGCTGGTGAAGACCGCATTGTCGCTTTGGCGGCAGATACGGACGGAATTGATGGTTCCGAGCACAATGCCGGGGCGTTTGCGGATGGGCGAACGACTGTCAATATGCGCGGTGCGGGCGTCGATCCGGTTGCGTGCCTGAATGCCCATGATGCCTTCACCGCATTTGAATCAACGAATGATGTGTTTATCACAGGCCAGACGGGCACCAACGTCAACGATTTCAGGGCTATCCTGATCGAAGGTAAAGAGACCCCGCTACCGTTGGCTTAAGACAATGCGTTGCTGAATGGTAGCCAACTCTGCTTTTCCGATGGGGAAATTCCAGATCAACGCCGCCGCCGCAAGCTTCGGGATGATGGGCATCCATGCGTAGAGAATACCGAGTACCGTGAGCGCTGATGGCGCGTTCACTGTGCCGCTTGTCTGATAACCGGCATAGTCGAGAATAGGAAACACGGCACCGACAGCGAGCGCCAGTGCCAGTTTCGTCGCAAGGCTCCATGCGGCAAAATAGAAACCCGATCTCTGTGCCCCGGACGTTGCCGTATCCACATCGATAACATCGGCTTGAATGGATGGGGGTAGCGCCAGATCAAAGCCCAGAAGCAGCCCGGTCAACACGCAGATCACACCAAAGGCAATGACATCCCCCGGCCCCAGAAACCCGCTCAGCGCAAAAATCGCGCAGCCCGTGACCAGCGATCCGCACCACGCACGGTGTTTGCCGAACCGCTCCGCAGCTTTGAGCGCCAATGGGACACCCGCAATGGCACTGAGAAAATAGAGAAACAAAAACGGTCCGCGCATGTCCGGGACACCCAGACGGTCGGACACGAAGTACAGGAACAGCGTCGCGGGAATGGCATTGGCAAACCCGTTCAGGAAGAACGCTGATATCAGCCGTACAAAGGGACCATTCCGGGCCAGAAACCGAAGGCTTTGCAAGAGTGAAACGCCGGTGGTCGAATGGTCCTTTGGTTCTGGCACGGTGACCGTGGCAACCATTGCGCACAATGGCAGTGCAACGAGAAGCAGCAGGCCCATGGCCGCCAGACCGTGAAAGCCGTCTGCCCGTTGAAGCCCGATCGTGAACGGCAAGCTGATGGCGAGCAGCGTTCCGACCAGCGTTGCCGCTTCCCGCCACGCCGAGAGCCGCGCACGCCCCGTATAGTCCGTTACCAGCTCTGCTCCCCAGGCCGTGTAAGGCAGCACGCTCCATGTGTACCCGATAGACGCCAGTGCACCCCATAGGCCAAGATAGGCCAGTCCCGCATCCATCGGCGGCCAGAACAGCATGAAGCCGGACAGCGCCGTTACCGGTATAGACAGGAGAAAAAAGCCTTTTCGCCGCCCGATGCGCTTCGAAAAACTATCGGCTGACCAACCAAACAGCGGGTCGGTAATGGCGTCCAGAATGCGAATGGCAAGCAAGGCCATCCCGACCGATGCCAGCGGCAGACCAATAACATCGGCGTAGAACGTTGGCACAATGATGTAGAGAGGCAGGGCCAGACCCGCCAGCGGCAGGGCAGGCAAGGCATAGGCGGCGTACTGCCAGCGCGTATGCAAGGGTTGTTTCATGCCGGTCATGCCTGTCCCTGTGTTTTACTATCGGCATTTACGCGCGTGGGCACTGTGCGGATCAAACCCAAGCGGATGTTGCCATGGACGCGGCCAGTCGAATCTGCGACAGACAGCGCCTGAAGCATAATCCGACCGGAGCCAAGCGAGGATCGAAAAGATTATGCTTACAAATAAATGACTTAGAGCACCGATCTGATTCAATCAGATCGAATAGCGCTCATACGCACGGCTTATAGATTGGTTTGATACGCGTCCATGTTGCAGCATTATCGGTCCAACCCGACACAGGTTCTCAAACAGGTCTGGGGATATTCCGGTTTTCGGGGGCAGCAGGAGGCCGTTATCCGCACCGTGCTGTCTGGCCGCGATGCGCTTGTTCTGTTTCCAACGGGCAAAGGCAAGTCGCTCTGCTTCCAGATTCCAGCGCTGTGCCTTGAGGGCACGACCATTGTTGTATCGCCGCTGGTGGCGTTGATGCGTGACCAGGTGGACGACCTGAAAGCGTTGGGCATACCGGCAGCCTGTCTTTACGCCGACCAGCCGGACGAAGAAGCGCTGTCCGTGCGCCGCAGGCTGCGCGCTGGTGACCTTAAAATCCTGTATGTGACGCCAGAGCGGGTGGTTCTACCAAGCTTTGCCCAGATGTTTGGCGGCACGAAGATTGCGCTGCTCTGCGTTGATGAGTGCCACTGCGTCAGCACATGGGGCAATAACTTTCGCAAGGATTATCTGTCGCTTGGGAAACTGAAGGAAATCTATCCCGGAATTCCCCGAATAGCGCTCACAGCCACTGCCGATCCACACACACGCCGCGATATCGTGCGCCTGTTGGAACTGGATGAGGCAGAAATTTTTATCGACAGCTTTGACCGGCCCAATATCAGCTATGAAATCGTTGAACGCTCCAATCCCAAGGCGCAGCTTCTTCAGTTTTTGAAGCGCCATAAGGGCGAAAGCGGCATCGTCTACTGCCTGTCACGCCGCAAGGTGGAGGAAACCGCTGCATGGCTGAACGAGAACGGCGTCAAGGCACGGTATTACCATGCACGGATGGATGCGCGTCTGAAAACCGAAAGTCAGGATGCCTTCAGGCTCGAAGAGGGGCTGTGTCTCGTTGCCACCGTTGCGTTTGGAATGGGCATCAACAAGCCAAACGTTCGCTACGTCGCCCATCTGGATTTGCCCTCCTCTGTGGAAGGCTATTATCAGGAAACGGGCCGCGCCGGTCGTGACGGAATGCCGTCTGAAGCCTTTATGACCTATGGTATGCAGGACATTGTCCAGCGCCAGCGCATGATAGACGAAGGTGACTCGACCGAAGAGATCAAGCGGATCGAGCGCGGCAAGCTCAATGCCCTGATTGCGATCTGCGAAACTGCGGGATGCAGGCGGCGCGCCATTCTTTCGCATTTTGGCGAGGCTTACGAGCAGCCCTGTGGAAACTGCGATACATGCGTGCGTCCTGTGGAGCAATGGGACGGCACCGACGCCGCGATCAAGGCTCTGGCCGCCGCCTACCGCACCGGGGAGCGCTTTGGCACCGGCCATCTGATCGATGTGCTGATCGGCAAAGTGACCGAGAAGACCGAGAAGTTTGGTCACACCTCCATGCCGGTGTTTGGTGCTGGCAAGGACTTGTCCGTGCAGACATGGCAGTCTGTGTATCGCCAGTTGCTGGCGCTGGACCTCATTCATGTGGAGCACGACAATTTCGGCGCCATTACGTTGCGGGCGGAGGCATCCAATGTTTTTAAAAAGAAACGCGCGGTGATGTTCCGCAAGGACCGGGTTGCCAGCACGCGACGCGGTAACGCGCAAAAAACCGGGCAGCGGGATTATACGGGTTTGTCCGGGAGCGCCCATGAGTTGTTTGAAAAACTCAGAATGGAGCGCCTGCGCATTTCCAAGGAGCTTGGTGTTCCTCCCTATGTTGTGTTTCCCGACACAACGCTCATCGCGCTGGCAACGCAGCGTCCGCGTACGCTGGACGACATGCTGGAGATATCAGGAATTGGCGAAACCAAGCTGGAACGCTATGGCGCGCTGTTTCTGACGGCGCTGTGGGATACCGGCGATTAGAACGTGTTGTCAGCTTAGAAAGCGCGCCGCATGAGATGGCGTGGGGATCATGCACGTATCCAGTCTCCCGGCAATGCGCATTCTGTTGCGCGCGACGAAATCATAAACCCGGTCCCGGATTGACCGGGGAATCAACAGGGCAAGGTTCAACACGCTGTAGGGAAAGCCACACCCGGCAAACGCTCTCAGATTTGCTTCCGAGCGAGTATAGGCTACACCATCCCGCAAAAACAACGCCGTCTCATAGTCGGTTGCGTCATATCCGTAATGGATCAACAGGGCTTGACCCAACGGTGTTTGCGCCGGCACGTAGCGATAATCAGCGCTCTTGCACCTTCGCAGCAGAAACATCACTGCGGCAGAGCAAAAACCGCATTGACCATCAAACAGAAAAATTGGTTTATCGTCCGGAAATGGCGGCACTGCGGGGTCGTTTCGGTAGCTATAGGGTGGGGTCGCATTCTTTTTCATGAGTTGGGCTTTCTCATCAGTCGAGCTTTCTGATCAATCCGGGTAAAACCCACATCAACAGGGTTTTCCTGGCCCCAAGATCAGGTTAAGAAAAACCAACCTTCAAAGAATGTCACGGATTCCAGCATGATAAAAGCTCTCGCACTGGCACTGACCCTTGCCACCGTTTCGCTCGCTCAGGCGCACGCAGATACCATCAAGGTCGGGGTTCAGCCATGGTTGGGCTATGGCCCCCTATGGGTTGCCGAGGAAAAGGGGTTTTTCAAAAAGCATGATCTGGATGTGGTCCTGACCACGTTCAACTGGGATCAGGATATGACCGCCGCCTTGGCGAGCGAAAATTTGAATGTCATCGCCGCGGGCAGCAACAGCGTTATCACCAATGTCAATCAGGGCGTCGATCAGAAAGGCTTTCTGGTTATGGATCTGTCGTTTGAGGCGGACGCCATTCTGGCCGGGGACGGCATCAATTCCGTCAAGGATTTAAAGGGCAAAACGGTTGCCTTTGAAGCGGGGGCCACAAGCGACCTGCTGCTGAACTACGCACTGAAACAGAACGGCATGAAACTCAGCGATGTGGAGCATGTGCCCATGGGCGCGTCCGAAGCGGGCCTTGCGCTGATTGCGGGTCGAGTCGACTCGGCGGTGACGTACGAGCCGTATATATCCACCAGTCTGAAGCAAGGCGGGGGATTCAAGGTTATTTATACTGCCGCTGAAAAGCGCGGCTTGATCAGCGATATGTTAACGGCCTCCTCAACATGGATTGCGGCCAACCCCAAAGATGTGCAGGGCCTGATCCGCGCATGGGACGACGCAGTCAAATTCGTGCGCGAGAACCCGCAGGAAGGGAAAGCCATCATCGCAAAGGCCGTTGGCAGTTCGTTGGAAGAACTGGAGCCGGCATTCGCGGGCGTGCGAATGTACGATATTCAGGAAAACCAACAGTTCCTGAAGGGCGAATTTCAGGAATCGATGAAGGCTGCTGGCGAAATCATGCATGAAACCAACCCTGATAACATCAAGCGCGTACCGACCGCCGACGAACTGCTGGCACTTGAGCCTTTGAAGGCCGTTGCAGCGCAATGATGCACCGCAAAACGCTGTTGCGTTTAAGAAAGGACATTCCGGAACCGATTTTTCGCCTGTCCGGGTTTTTGATACCGCTTCTGTTGCTGGCCATCTGGGCGGGCGTCACATGGTTGGGGCTGGTGCGTCCGCTGTTTCTGCCCAGCCCGTGGAGCGTTATCGGCGAAGGAGTCCGGCAGTTGCGGGAGGGTATTCTGCTGGAAGATGCGTCCGTCTCGATCTACCGTATCATCGTAGGCTGGCTGGCCGCGACCGTTGTTGCCGTACCCCTCGGCATACTTATGGGCAATTATCGGCTGATGGAGGGGCTGTTCGAGCCGCTGATCTCCACGGTACGCTATATGCCCGTTGTCGCTCTCATTCCCCTGTCCATTTTGTGGGCTGGCATCGGCGACGTCCAGAAAATTCTCATTCTGTTTCTCGGAACGTTTTTTCAGCAAGCACTGATGATCATGGACAATGTCAAAAACATTGACATTAACCTTATTCGTGCCGGACAAACTCTGGGATTCAGTGATGGCGAGATCTTGCGACGGATCGTCTTGCCTGCCGCCATGCCGGGTATCTGGGATACGTTCCGCATTACCATCGGCTGGACATGGACCTATCTGGTGGTCGCTGAACTGGTGGCTGCCAATGCCGGGCTTGGGCGCCGGATCATGGACGCGCAGCGCTACCTTGCAACGGATACGATCCTGTTCGGCATTTTGTTCATCGGATTATTGGGCTTGTTGACGGATTATCTCTTTAAACGGGCAGGGCGGTCACTGTTTACCTGGAGCAGTCAGACGCGATGAGCGAACCAGTCAAATTGTCCGTGGTCCAAGTCGGAAAAACGTTCAAGGGGAACGACGGCCCCGTTACGGCGATCGAATCCATCAGCCTCGATATTCCCCAAAATCAGTTTGTCTCGATTGTGGGAACATCAGGATGCGGAAAATCGACGCTTCTCAATATGATCGGCGGACTCGATGAGGCGACAACCGGTCACATCCTGATCGATGGCGAACCGGTGCGGGGGCCGGGACGGGATCGCGGTTTTGTGTTTCAGAGCTACAGCCTGTTTGAGTGGATGACAGTCGAAGGCAATATTCGTTTTGCCTTGGAAAAGAGCGCTCTGTCAAAACCGGAAAAGCAGGAACTGGTCGCGCATTTTGTGAACGCCGTTGGCCTTTCAGGCTTTCAGAATGCTTATCCGAAGCAGCTTTCAGGCGGAATGCGCCAGCGCGTCGCCATTGCCCGGGCGCTGGTCTATCAGCCCGCGATCCTGTTGATGGATGAACCCTTCGGGGCGCTAGACGCGCAAACCCGCGGTATGATGCAGGAACTGCTCTTGACCGTATGGGAGAACCATCGTGTTACGGTGTTGTTTGTAACGCACGATGTGGACGAGGCAATTTTCCTGGCAGACCGTGTTGTCGTACTGGCCAGTCGCCCCGGCCGCGTCAAAAAAGACATGATGATTGATCTGGCGCGCTCGCGTACTCCCAACGTCCTGACAGACCCGACCTTTGCTCACTACAAGCGCGAAATCCTTGCCGACATCCGCGAGGAAACGTTGAAAGTTATGTCGCTGGAGCGGATATAGCAGCCTCTGCTTTCTTGAAGAGTCCTGCGTCAAACAGCTAGAAATTGGATACGCAGCTATTGCGTCCGCAGTCCTCGAATCAGCACTATCTAATAGGTTGCGAGCGCAAAAAATCACAAGGCTTGATTGTTAACCCATTGGTTTCGTTTCACAAAACGGTTATTTGGTTGTCATACAATCCCCGGGGAATGAGCAGTTTGTTGCGAAATAGCAACATCTCAGCTTCGCCGCACCGTAAGTAAAACAATTCTAATGCAATATTGCTTTCGTGTCATGAACGGAAACTAAGCCGCTCCATGCAACCCGCGACCACGCCGGTGTTGCCGGACAGGCAAAAGCCTACTCCGACGTCAAAAAACTTATCTGACCTGGAGGTCATCATGACACTTCGCAGCCTTCTTCTTGGCTCCGCAGCTTTGCTTTCTTTCGCGCCAATGGCAACCGCAGCGGACGCTATCGTCGCCGCCGAACCTGAGCCCATGGAATATGTTCGCGTCTGTGACGCGTTCGGTTCGGGTTACTTCTATATCCCCGGCACCGAAACCTGCCTGAAAATTGGCGGTTACATGCGTTTTGATGTCAGGGGTGGCGACTTGCTGGGGTTGAACACGGACGGCGTTGCTGGCGGCGATACCTATGACAACCGCGCCCGTTTCGCGCTGCGGGTGAGCACTGCATCCGATACGGAACTTGGTGACTTGAAGACCTATAGCGAGGTTCGCTTCAATTATCGCCAGGGAACCGATGCAGTCGCTCTACAATTTGGATATATCGATCTGGCTGGTTTTCGCGTCGGCGTTGACGAATCCGCATTCACGACATTTGCGGGCTATGCCGGTAGCGTCATGAATGACGACTTGATCCCCTTCGGCCCGTACCGCACGACGCTGATGTCCTATACGTTCAAGTCCGATAACGGTTTGACTGGCATTATCGCGCTTGAAGATGACGAGTCCGGCCGCAACTACATGCCGGATATGGTAGCCGGTGCGGGTTACGTCAGCAAGGCATTCTCAGCGCGCGTCGTGGGCGGTTACGATGAAAGCCTGGAAGAGGGTGCCATTAAGGCGCGTCTCGACGGTACGCTCGGCTCTGTCTCCGCCTTCATTATGGGTGGCTGGAACACAGACGGCAAGATGAAGAACCGGTACGCAACCTGGGGCGGCGACTGGGCTGTCTGGGGTGGCGTATCTGCTAATCTGACCGAAAAGACAAAGCTGGCTGCACAGGTCTCCTACGACGACGCAGAAACGCTGGCTGTCGCAGCAAACGTCGCTTTCACTGTTGTGAAGGGCTTGGCTATTACGCCGGAAGTTGCCTATCGCGACCGTAAGGATGCAACCGGCGACCAGTGGGGCGGTATGGTCCGCTTCCAGCGTTCATTCTAACAAGATGCCGTTAGGAAAGCCGGGTGTTTCGCTCGGCTTTCCGCAATTTCTGCTTGATCATCTGCGCTTATACGCGATCTAAGAGAGTCTGTTGTCGACAGGGAGAGCGGTGTGGCAAATATCGAGTTTTTGAGAACGCCAGCGGCAGACACCTCAAACACTTTGGGTCAACAGCCGTTCGACAATGCTTTTCAACCCATCGTGGAGATGGTGAGCGGCCGTGTGTACGGCTATGAGTCCCTGCTGCGTGGTTATGAACATCTGGGGTTTGAAACGCCACTCGACCTTCTTGATAAGGCTCATCATACCAACCAGCTGTTGCAGGTGGAGCAAGCCAGCTTTGAGAATTCGGTCTCGCGTTTTGCAACGCGTGCAAGCGGCTTGACCCAGACCTTGTTTCTCAACTTCGATACACGCTTGATTGCGCAGGGAATACTATTTTTGGAGCGGTTAACGGCCTGCCTCGCCGGTCACGGTCTTCTCCCGAACGCCGTCTGCATCGAACTGACGGAACGCTTTGATTATTTGAACAATGCGGCCTTCACGCCCTTTATACAGACGTTGAAAGCCAAAGGGTTCAAAATTGCAATCGATGATTTCGGCACAGGTTTCAATGGTCTTCGTGTCTTATCCCACGCGTCGGCGGACTACGTGAAAATAGACCGGCACTTTTTACAAGACGTTGACCACAATCCCCGCAATCGCCAACTACTGAAACAGACCGTGTCCATGGTACATGCCCTCGGCGCGCGTGCGCTCGCGGAAGGTGTTGAGACCGAGGCGGAATATACTCTCTGCCGTCAGTTGGGTTGCGACCTCGTCCAGGGCTGGTTCATCGCCCGGCCTGTGCAGCAGGTGGAGGAACTGCCAACGGCCTATCGCCATCTTGAGGCATCGACGCGTCGACAGGCTGATACGACGTCTGCTGACCGTGTCTTGATCCGCAAAGAGGCTGAGCCACTGCCCGTTGTGCGTGAAACAGATGCGATCGAGGGGGTATTCGATCTGTTCCGTCGTCATCCGAAACTGCATTTGTTTCCGGTCGTGTCAGCGCAGGACGAGCCGCGCGGTATTTTGCATGAGAA
This sequence comes from Rhizobium sp. CFBP 8762, assembly GCF_014841565.1. GTDB lineage: Bacteria > Pseudomonadota > Alphaproteobacteria > Rhizobiales > Rhizobiaceae > CFBP-8762. The sequence goes on along the minus strand of NZ_JACYUD010000002.1, from coordinate 26,079 downwards.
TGAGCTGAAGGATAAAATTTATCATCCATTCGGACGGGATTTGCTGAAGAACAAAATCTACCAGCGCGGGGTATCGCATTTTATAACACCGGTTCCAGTGGTCGACATTGCAACCCCGGCCGAACAACTGCTTAAAATTTTTGCGGACACGGCTACCAGCCACTGTCTTATCTTGACAGAGCATGGGCGCTATTCCGGCGTTTTATCCGCTGGTTCCTTGCTGCGCATCCTTCACGAAAAACAACTAAAATCAGCACAGGATCAAAATCCGCTGACCGGATTGTCCGGAAACCGTTCTATTCGCCAGTTTGTGCGCGACGCTGCGGCTACGAGTAGCCAGATCCGTTATCTCTGTTATGGCGACTTCGACAATTTCAAGCCATTCAACGACAAGTACGGGTTTCAAACCGGCGATATGGCGATAATGCTGTACGCCCGTTTGTTGCATCACCAATTTCAGGACGAAGACGCCTTTCTGGGTCATGTGGGCGGTGACGACTTTTTCATAGGCCTCAACGGGTTACCCCATCGCGTCGTACAGGACCATATGGAAGCGCTGATGACCGGTTTTTCCAACAGCGTTCGCGAACTGTATAGCGACGACGACCGAAATGCGGGTTGCATTCAGTGCAACGACCGCTTTGGCAACCCGCAACTTTTCCCCTTAATGCGGTGCAGCATGGCTGTTTTGGAACTGCCCGCAGGTACAGAGTTTGACGACGACAATGATTTCAGTGCAACCATTGCGCGGCTCAAAAAACGGGCCAAGGAAAGCCCGTTTGGGTTGGCCTGGGAACAATACGCATCTTCATAGACCGCGCTTACTTCATTGGTGAGAAAGAGGTCGGACGCAGAATTCGGCTGCGCATTTCCAGTACATATTGCGCGGCCTTGGTGCGAAATACCTGCCATTGCGGGTCTGCTTCCAGTGCAGCGCGGCGCGTTTCTCTGTCTCCGAGTCCTTCATATTGCCAGATATGAACGACCTCGTTGACGACACCGACATCGGTGGTGAACCAGCCGACGAGGTGGCCCAAATGGCTGATTTGCAACGCCATGCCTTCTGAAACGTACAGGTTAAGATAGTCCTGCACATGAGCAGGTTTGATTGCGTAAGTCCGTTCGTCAAGTATCATGGTTAGTTCCAATGGCTGGTCAGAAAGGGGTTGGCGGTTTGCTGCAGTTGATGTTTAGCTGTGTCGCGACATTGAGGAAACCTCAGAAAGTCCGGGAACCAAACCATCAAGCAAACCGGCTCTAGCCGAACGCAACGCATGCGCTACTTCCGTGTGAACTGAACCCTTGCCAACCGGAGAACAATTCATGTCAGACATGACGCTACCCGATCTATCAAAAGCCATGCAGGATATCGATTTTGCTATGTTGATGACCCACGCTGCCGATGGCAGTATCGCTGGACGCCCCATGAGCAACAATGGCGAAGTTGAGTACAAAGGAGACAGTTACTTTTTCACCTGGGAGGAGTCCCGCATGGTGACCGAAATCAAGGCCGATCCCAAGGTTGCGTTGTCATTTACCGGCCGCAAAGGTCTGTTGGGCAAGCCGCCAATCTTCATCAATGTGGAAGGTGAAGCCGAACTGATCCGTGACAAGGCTCAGTTTGAGGAACACTGGACAAAGGATCTGGACCGCTGGTTCGAGCAGGGTATCGATACGCCCGGCATCGTGTTGATCAAAGTGCATGCGGGCCGCATTCATTACTGGGATGGAGAGGACGAGGGCGAACTTCTGGTTTGATGCTGTTGTCGACTCTGCGGTCGTGCTGACACCCGCCAGCGCAAAATCAGGACGACTGCAGACATTTTAGGTGCTATATTTTATTGATACTGGAGGAACTGATTTTGCCTATTCGTGCAGTTGTCTGGAACGAAAACATTCACGAGCAAACCAACGATATCGTTCGGAGTATTTATCCGACAGGCATTCATAATGCGATTGCCGATGCCCTGAATACAGACGACGCCATTGAGGCGACCACCGCAACACTGGAAGAACCTGACCACGGCCTGACCGAAGACCGGCTGCGGCAAACCGATGTGTTGCTGTGGTGGGGCCATAAAGACCATGGCGCGGTAAGCGATGAGGTGGTGGAGCGGGTTGCCAGGCGTGTCTGGGAGGGAATGGGCCTGATTGTCCTGCACTCCGGTCACTTCTCCAAGCCGTTCAAACGTTTGATGGGCACACCCTGCGCGCTGAAGTGGCGTGAAGCCGGAGAACGTGAACGGCTATGGGTCATCAACCCGCGCCATGAGATTGCCAAGGGTCTGGACGACCATTTCGTACTGGAGCACGAGGAAATGTACGGCGAACAGTTCTCCGTGCCCGAACCGTTGGAAACTGTGTTTATCTCCTGGTTTGCAGGCGGAGAAGTTTTTCGCTCCGGAATGACATGGCGGCGGGGAGCAGGAAACATTTTCTACTTCCGGCCAGGACATGAGACATACCCGACCTATCACGACGTCAATGTGCAGACGGTTTTACGCAACGCTGTCAACTGGGCCTACAATCCGCAGGCGGCGCTGACCGCCATTCACGACGCACCGAATGTGCCGGTGGAGCAAGCGCTGGAACCGATTGAGGAACGCGGCGAAAAGCTGCATCAGGCAGGCGAAGCAGGGTATAAATAATCATGCGGCTTTTGATATTGGGAACGGGCGGCATGGCCAACGCCCATGCGATGAATTTTGCCCAGATTTCCGGTGTGGAACTGGTTGCTGCGGTCGATGTCGAGGATGTGAAGGCGAGGGCCTTTGCCCTTCGGCACAATATTCCATTGGCCTTCACATCGCTGGACGAAGCGTTGGCCTGGGGCGAATTCGATGCGGTGGCAAACGTAACGCCCGACCGCGTCCACCATCCGACCAGCATGGCTGTGATACAGGCGGGAAAGCACATTTTTTGCGAAAAGCCTCTTGCCGAAAATTTTGCCAAAGCCGACGAAATGGCGAAGGCTGCGGAGCAGGCGGGTGTCATTGCCATGGTGAACCTGACCTACCGCAACGTTGCCCCTTTGCAGGCCGCCAGAACGATGGTGCAGAATGGCGTGCTGGGCAAGGTACGACACCTTGAAGCCTCCTACTTGCAAAGCTGGCTGGTATCCAAGGTGTGGGGCGATTGGGCGCAGGAGTCGCAGTGGCTGTGGCGCCTTTCGACCAAGCATGGTTCGAACGGGGTTCTCGGCGATGTCGGCATCCATATTCTGGACTTTGCCTCCTACGGATCCGCCAGCACAGTCGAGCGGGTGTTTACCCGGTTGAAAACGTTTGAAAAGGTGCCGGGCAACGCCATCGGTGAATATGATCTCGACGCCAATGACAGTTTCACGATGACGGCGGAGTTCGAAAACGGAGCTATGGGCGTTATTCATGCCAGCCGTTGGGCAACCGGGCACCTGAACGAATTGCGGTTGAGGCTGCACGGGGATCGCGGGGCGCTCGAGATTGTTCACACGCCGGAAAATTCAACATTGCGCGCATGTCTGGGTGCAGATGTCGAAAATGCCGTCTGGCGCGATATTGAGGCCGAGCCGGTTAAAACGAACTATGAACGTTTTGCGCAGTCCATCGAGATCGGCATAGGCGAAGAACCGGGGTTTCGCCATGCGGCGGACTTGCAGAGAATTCTGGATCTGGCCATTCAAACGGAAGCCGAACGCAAAGAACTCAGCATTTAGAGCCTATTCCGACCGGCGTGAAACGAGGATCGGAAAGAATTTGCCTCAACATGAGAATGTTAAAGCTCTTCCGCGTCAGCCCTTGATCCAATGATGCAACAACGGCCCATTTTTCCCCTCGATGGGGTCTCGATCAGGCATCGGAAGGCGTGTGATGGTTTGCATGTCGACCATTGATGCGGGGCCTGTTTTGAGATCGGCGTGCTGTCCAGCAGGATAGGCACCAACAACCAGAAAATCCCGACTGGCCTCCAGCCTGCAATGCCCGGTGCCAGCCGGTAGCAAAACACAATCTCCAGCATTCACCGTCAAGACCTTCCCATCCGGTCCCCCTATGAGCAGACGGGCGTTGCCAGCAGCAATGCCGAGAACCTCATGGGCGGTCGTGTGATAGTGCTGGTAATCAAAAACACCATTGCGCCACTGATCACCCCACTTGTTCCCGGCAAATCGCGTCTCGAACGCCCTCGTCATATCTGCCTGTAACGGAAGGGCCTGCTGATACAGGATAACCGGCAGTTCCCTGTTGTTTGGAATATGACCGCTCGGGTCGAACCAGACCGTATCGACAATCATCGCCGGCCGCGGCTTCCATCGCGTCCGAAAGACAGGATTGTCATCATGGTATCAATCGTGCGGATGTAGACGCGATCGACATGATGATAGAGCGTTCGGCCATACCGGCCCATAATCCACAAGGACGCGACCGATGATACCACGCCCAAGGCGGCACCACCGACAATATCCAGTGGATAGTGTACGCCGAGATAGATACGCGACCAGCCCACGACAACGCCGCCTGAAGCGACCAGAAGGCCGAGCTGCCTGCGGCGCAGAAGCAAGAGTGTAGTCGCATAGGTCGCAAAAACGAGCGCGTGATTGCTCGGGAAGGAAGGGCTTTGGCGGTGGTCCATCAAAGCAGCTCCGAGCCCTGCCACAAACGGTCTTGGACGATAAGCAACGACGCCCAGAGCATAACTGAGAACCGTACCGATCAAGAGGGCTAGAAACAACGCCAGTGCTGTCTGCTTCAGCTTTGGAGAACCGGAAAACCACAGGTTGACCATATGAAGCGGCAGAAAATAAATCGGCGCCTTAGCAATCAGAATAGCAATGATGACCAACCATATGGCAGCATTTGGCCCCCCCGTCATCCATAGGAACAGGGTTGTGTCGAAATCGAGAAAAGCCATTGCGCAATCCGTTCGGTTCGTCCGATGAGCCTGTCAAATTATCGTGGGAGTCTTAAGGATCTGTTTTCCACCGTGACAGTTCTGTAAAAATCATAGGGGGTGAAATGACAGCACGGATCGTATACACAGGCCCAAACAGGATGCGCAGCACATGAACCACGACGCGTTTAAGGCCCTCTGCAAAAACGGACACTTCAAGGAAGCGCTGGCGCTCGCCGTGGGCGAAGACGCCAAGGCAAAACATGCCCCGAGCCGTTTCGCGATGAACAAGAAAACCGGAAAACCCGTGTTTTATCGTGGCAATAAGCGGGTGGAAAAGGACGCACAAGGGGAATGGCAACCCACATTCGGCCCGCTGCACGGTTTTGACGAGGAATAGCCGCCAGGCACCTAAAATCTCCCGGGCCTCTCGGTCGCGGATCGAACGGGCAAAATCGGCGGGGTCAGCGCTTCGAATTGCGGTTGCGCGATATGGTAGCCCTGGATGTAATCGACACCCAGGTCAACCAGCGCTGTCAATTCCCCTGCGGTTTCCACACCCTCACAAATCAAGGTAACGCCCAGATCGTCCAGCAGTTTGACAATGTTGCGAACGATCGTTTGTTTCACCGGCACTGTGTCGATATCTCTGATAATATCCATATCCAGCTTGACCAGATCGGGCTGGAATTTCGACAACAGACCGAGACCGGCATAGCCCGCGCCGAAGTCATCAATCGCCGTCTTGAAGCCCATCGCCCGATACGCATTCATGATGTTTAACAGATGTTTGGTGTCGAGCTTCTCATTTTCCGTGAACTCGAAGATGATTTTTTCCGTAGGAAAGCCTGTTTTGCCTGCGGCTTCCAAGGTGCGACGGATACAGGCCCGAGGCTCATACACGGCATTGGGCATGAAGTTGATCGACAGAAAGGCAGGAGTGTTCGCCAAGCCGAGGCTAGACGCCAGTTCAATGGCCTTGACGCGGCAACTTTGATCAAAGGCATAACGATTGGCAGAATCTACGGACGCCAGAATTGTGCCAGCACCCGCGCCATTCGTTCCGCGCACGAGGGCTTCATGAGCATAGACCGATCCTGACCGGACATCTACAATTGGCTGAAAAGCCATCGTGAAGGGCAGGGGAAACAGGGTATCGGTTTTACATTGCTGGCAGGCGTTCACATTCACGCTCCTTTTGACAGGCAATATGGAGGGCGAACGATATATAAACAGTAAATTTTGAGGGGTATAATATTGCGTGATCCATCGTATTCTCAGCGGTATCCCGGCAAGGGGAATAACAGACACCATCATAGAGTAAAACGATTAACAGATGATACTAAAATACCGCGTGATTGATGACCGCTGCTGATACAAATGAGGCCGACAGCCAGCCGAACGAACCGACGGCACGAATGCTGACATGGGCGCGAAACTCCACGCTATATCGACTAAGCCGCCAAATGCTGACTGAAAAACAACTGTCTGATGCCATACGCCGTAAAGCAAAAGAAAAATTCAATCCTATCGCTGCGCCAACACTTCAAGCGCTTGCGGACTACGCTGTCGCTTTCGCGTACGAGCAGAATGCGCTGGATGATAACAATTACGCCAGCGTCAGCGCGCGCTCTGCGGTGCGCAACGGCAAATCCCGGCGCATGATTGCACAGAAACTGGCGACCAAAGGTGTTGCAGCAGAAACAGTCGAAACAGCAATGATCGAAACGAACGACCTCGTCGCGGCCGTCATCTTCGCACGAAAACGCCGGTTTGGACCTTACAGAACCGTTGAACTTGATGATAAACGCAAACTGAAAGAACTATCGGCGTTCGCCCGAAACGGTTTCAGCTTCGAAATCGGAAAGAAGGTTTTTGACATGGATCACGACGAGGCGAACGACGTTCTTTTAAATACCCCGACGTAACCAGGAAAACGTTGATTCAATCAAAGTGGACGGGGGCGTTACTGCGCCGTTACCATTCCAGGAAAAAGCAGCGTCGAGGGCAAATTTTCTGCCGGATGGAGAGATGCTTTCAAGATACTTTCCACGGATTTTGGCGCATCGTCCAGATCATTCAAAATAGCTGAGGATACCACCTCACCAATATCGCGGGCACTCGTGATACCCTGCACGAATGGCAGCTTGTGCAGAAGAAAGGAAATGGCCGCACAGTACAGTTTGTTGGACAGATTTTGTTCAAAACGGAGGCGGAACGCTGAATCAAGATCAATGCCGTCAGTTCGAACCGTTTCCAACGTACCAGCCGTGTTAAGCATGAGCGTATCGTCCTGCACCGTTTTGGCTTTCTGAACAACGCCCTGCGACATTAATGTGGGGAAGGGTGTGTCCCGGGCAGACAGGGATGCCTGACCCGTCGCGTCAATGAATGCATCAAAGACAAGGCGTTGGTCGTCGAACTTGACCACCGCGCCATGATCGACGCCGTCTGTGCTGATCTCGCTATCTGACCCCAGTGCAACGATGTCGAGTTTGCCGGCGCGCCGCAAAGCCAGAAGTCGTTGTATCGACTGGTGGGGAACTGTTGCATAATCGTCGATGAAGACTGTTTTGAAGTATTTGTGGAAACGCTTCAGATCCGTCTCATCCAGACTAGGAACGGCGCGGGCAATCACTTCGTGCATGCGTAAAATGGCATAACGCCACTGGACTGTGTAGCGATTTGCCTTGTTCTGCTCCGCCTCCAACAGGTTTTGTGCAGCCCAGACAAACGGGTCTGCCTTCTCACGCTCTGCAAAATAGGCGGAAGCAACGGTTTCCACCGTTAGCTGGGACAAACCGATTTTCGCAGCATAGGCAGGATCACACGCGGTTAGCTCCGAGCGAAAAAGCTCGAACACCTTATCGAGTAGATTGGCGCGGTCGGACGCGATGAGAGTATCAACCGCTTCCTCCGTACAGATGGTCAACGGTGCGTAGGGAATAGGGCAGTAGAAATCAGCTTCCGGCAGGAGCCCTTTGCGCGACATCATCGTCGTGTGAAAGGCTTCGGTATCGGGCGCGCTTTGGTACTGAAGGAGACCACCCGAATCCATGTAAAAAGCACCGTGCGCCGTTGACACGGTGATCAGCGCATCGATGGCACTCAGCGAGGTGCCGAGAATGCCGACCGATCCCGGTGCAATGGTTTTCAGCCCCGGGGCGGGCCACGGTGACATGAAGTAGCCCGGTTTAATCTCGGTTGTTTCCGGCCAATCATGGCCGGTCGCCATGACGACGTGGTCGAAGACATAGTCTTTGCGCGCTCCATCCGGCATCGTCACCGTCAAGGCGATCTCATCGGTACGCAACGCGATATCCGAAACCCGGTGGCGGGCCTTCACATCAATCAGATGGCCCCGATCACGTCCCAATTTCACGAGCATTTCGAACTGAGCCTGAAGAAATTCGCCCAGTACTACCCTCGGATAGAACTCTCGTTCCTGAATCATATCGCGTGGTACGCCAAGGCGTTCAAGATCAGCATCTGACTGACGGTGAAGCCAGGCATTCAACGTTTCGCAGATGGGAGGCAATTCGATACTGGCGATATTCGACAACATAGCGCGGTCGTTGATATCAGGGTGATAGGGAGTGCCTTTCCCGGGGTCTGCTTCGACTTCGAAAACGGTAATGGAGACAGGTTTTTTTGCGGCGATAAGACCTTTGAGTGTGTAGATACCCGTGGGTCCAGAGCCGATCACCGCAATTTTGGAATTCATACTCACCACCGCAAAAACGCAGAACCTTTGAGGTTCAGCCCTAAAACACAAAAGTCCAATGAATGTTCCGTCAAGGCTGAAGCGGTGCAAGAGTTTGTGTTTATTGCACTGCAGATATGAACAGGCTGTCACGAACTAATTACGTACGTGATGTACGCTCGAAAAACTGCGTTAGCAGATTTTGTCGTCCTTTGACGCCTTGTTGATGCAGCGCAATCAAACCAGTTGCGACAGTTTCCGCATCGGGATGGTCACGCGGGATACCTTTCAGGGCGCAGGCGTGCTGAAACACATCATACTGCACAGCCAGTTCATCTGGAGTGACAGCCATACTCGTGTTGGTTAGTTTCGGTGCAATCATGCAATAGGCTTTCGTTGATTGACGAAAGTGCGTGCGTCAAACGATCACCGATCGGCTATAAGGTGCTCAGTGACCACTTCAGAATAAATGTGAAGTGCTTGATGTCAAATAACATATCCGGCATCGCATGGGTCTGGTTAAAGTTCCATAATATATCTTATCTAATGATTTAGTTAAGATCTGGTACTTGTTCCAGCTGCTCTTAACCGTCATCTACCTGCCCGCGCCAAATCCAACCGTTGGTCGCGCTAGGTCCATGGCTGAACTACAACAGCAGCAAGTGCAAGGATCAGCGTTGGCGGCATAACTATCAAACCAAGCTTCAAGAAATTCCAGGCGCTGAAGGTCAGGCCTTCGCGGCGCAGCGCCGTCAACCACAGGATTGTTGCGAGCGAACCCGTGACCGAGAGATTAGGTCCGATGTCAATGCCGACGAGAATACTATCGATGACCTTCCCCGGCAGATCGGCCGCTGTGGTGAAGGCGCCCGCCATCAGCCCAAGCGGCAGATTGTTGGTTAGGTTTGTTGCGAACGCCAACACAACACCGGCAAGTACGGCACCGGTCCGCGGGTGGCCGTTCAGAAGCGGCTGAAGCGTATCGATCAATATCTGCTGCAGGCCGCTTAATTCGACTGCACGAACGATGACAAACAGGCCTGCAACCAGTGCCAAGGTTCCCCAGGAGATGTCTTTCACAAGCGGCAACGGGTTCGAGCGCTCGGCAACGGTTACCGCAAGCGCTGTAAGGACACCGGCCGCAAAGGTCGGCAATCCAAGTTCTAGACCGAACGATGATGAGGCCATAAGCATGATAGCAGCAGCCGTAAGGCCAAATGCCGCGACGCCTCCGCCTCGCGACAACTCAGGAATGGCAATATCCGTCTCAATTCGGCCTTGCAAATCATGACGTTGGGTCCAGCGCAGCAGAAAGAACGTCGCCGCAATGGCCACGGCGGACGGGAGCGCGAACCGGGCAAGCCAAGGGCCGAGTGCCGGAAGATCTTCGCCGAAGACAACCAGATTGGCTGGATTGGAGATCGGCAGGACGAACGACGCAGCGTTCGCAACGAACGCGCACACGAGAAGATACGGGAGCGCCGAGGAAACTTTTGCTGCTCGTGAGACCGCGATAACGGCTGGCGTCAAGACCACAGCGGTGGCATCGTTCGACAGAAAAACGGTCACGAACGTACCCATGACATAGACAAGCCAGAACAATCGGTGAGGTGAACCCTTCGCCGCACGAGCCGCATATGCAGCCAGGTAGTCAAACAGTCCCTCCCGCCGAGCTATTTCGGCCAGAAGCATCATACCAGCCAAAAACAGATAAACGTCTGTTCCCGACAAAACGCCTTGAACTGCGTTTGACCAGCGCAGCAGACCGGTTATTAAAAGGATGAAAGCACCAGCGACAGCGAAGGTCCATTCCGGCCAGCGCATAGGCCTGAATATAACGCCAAACACCGTCAGCGCACTGATAATCCAGGTTGCGAGGCTTAAGCTTGCTGTCATGTGAAGACCTAGGGTTTATCTGGGCACCCGGCAAAGAGCGCCAGCCGTTATCAACAGTGGCAAAACACAAAACCTTTAGTCGGTTCCGGCGCACGCCGCTGCCACTTTGCGCATTGACACCAGCCAAATGATCAAGCCGCAGACCGCAAATCCAGCAAGGGCAAGATACGCGACAGAGAAGCCGTAGGTTGAGACGATGACACCGGCGATAGCGGGACTCAAGGAGGCACCGATACCCTGGACGGTCATCACGGCGCCAAGTCCGGCATTGATATGCCCGGTGCCTTTCAAGATGCGAGCGACGAGGCCGGGAACCGCCACGCCCAGCAAACCTGCACCGACACCATCCAGCATCTGAACTGGGATCAATGCATAGGGATTCGGCCATAGGCCAGCTATCAGGCCACGAATGGGAAGCGCGATTAGAGCTGCAACAAGAAGCAGGAAGTAGCCTCGCCTTCCAGCAAATCCGGCTGCCAGCAGCGCAATCGGTATCATTGTGAGTTGCGCAATAATCACGGTGGCAGCGGTGTAGGAAACCGGATCGGAGAGAAGGCTTTCAAGCGTGCTATGCTGATTGACTGGCTTTGCTGCCGGCTGGCCGGGTGTCGACTGCCCCGGCGGCACCATTGTTGGTTGGTCGGTCTGTCCGTTTGCTGCATTGATCGAAGTCGCTGGCGTTGGCGTGTTGGCATCGGTCTGAGTAGAAGACTGGGTAGCAACCTGTTGGCCAAGAAGCGGAAGCATCGCACCGTTCCCGAAGTGAAACAGCATGAGCGTCGCGGCCAGTATGATCAGCGGCGTTGATTTCCACAAAACGCTGAAACCCGATGGCGCTTGTTTTTCTTTCCCGTCGCTCTTCTCGATGCCGCGTGCGGCGTCATGGTCAATGTCATCGGCCTTGATGGTCAGTACTGCTGCGATTGAACCAATGGCCATAAGCGTCATTAAAATGAAAACCGCCGTCAATCCGAACTCATAGCCAAAGAAGCCAGCACCGGCAGCGGCAAAGACATTGCCGCCATGGTTCCAGGCCTCGTTGCGTCCTAGCTGCGGGGCAAGACCCCCCTGCCCGACCAGTCCGAGTGTGAGCCCTGCAATGGCCGGACCTATCGCGGCACCCGCGATGCCCGTTGCAATCTGCGACGCGGTAACAAAGGCGACAGTCGGGACAAAAAGGATCGCAAGCGATGCGACGATGACCAGAGCGGCACAAAACGCCACCATAAAGCGCTTGGCTTTAGACGCGTCTGCCAGTGCGCCGAGCGGTGTTGTGGCGAGCATCCCGGCAATACCCCCAATCGTCATGACGACGCCGATTGTCGCGGTACTCCATCCCTGCCCGATCAGAAAGATTCCGAGGAATGGACCGAGCCCGTCTCGCACGTCGGCAAGGAAAAAGTTAACAGCGCTCAGGGCCTTAAGTGAACGGGATCTAGGCACCACCGTTGCAGCGGCAGCCCTTGTGTCGACGTTGCTCATAACAAATTCCTGGGCTGGCGCTGAAAGCGGGTTTGAAAGATTTGGCTTCGTAACGCGTTCGAGCTTAGTTAGTTGCAAGTGCCCTTATATATCTTGACAAAAACGTCAAGCCGGTTCGGCCATGCTGTCAACACGAGCTGACAAAAATCTGCTAGGGACTTGATTCCATCATCAGATGGCTTGGAGCACCGCTCATTGCTGAGGTCGTACAGATAACAAGGCAGGCCGCTCGGGCAGGCAAATCAGAAGCAGACGCTGCTTCCGCCAGCAAACCGCTACGCGCAGCGGCCAACGAAGTTTAAGCTTGGAACACGTCTCTATAACAGAGATTCGCACAGGAACCATTCAGTCCCATTCCGAACAAGTGTTTGACGCCACCGATGATCTGGCGAGCTTTCAGAAGGTCGGTGTCATTATCTCCGGATCGACCGACTAACGCGCTACCGAGCTGCGGCAGTTAAACAACGATATTCATTTCGGTTGCAATGCGTGACAATGGCAGCGGGTTCACCCGCAACGCGATCCTGAAATGGACGGATCGGGCCAAGGTGGACTGGCACTACATCGCGCCGGCCAAGACAAACATTGCCGTTGCGCTCGACGCTAAATGGCAACAAAATCTAAAGTGCCGGCCGGGTCAGACCTAAATGATCACGCAGGGTCGAGCCGGTGTAGTCTGTCCGGAACAGGCCACGCTCTTGCAGGATCGGCACGACGAGCTGGGTGAATTCTTCTAGTCCGCCGGGGAAAAAGGGCGGCATGACGTTGAAACCATCGGCCGCGCGGCCATCGAACCATTGCTGCATACGGTCGGCGATGTCCGAAGGCGTTCCCAGTACGATATGGTGCCCGCGACCAGCAGCAACACGCAATGCCAGTTGTCGAATTGACAAGTTCTCGCGGCGAGCAAGCGCTGTCAACAACTCGGCACGGCTACGCAGTTGGTCGGAGATCGGCAGGTCCGGTAGCGGTCCATCCGGGTCGTAATCGGCAAGACTGTGGCCGATGCGTTCTTCCAAGAGCGGCATGGCGCTTTTAAGGTCGGTCCACTGATCGAGTTCAGCAAGCTTGTCGGCCGCCTCCTTCATTGTACGGCCAATGACCGGTAGAAAACCGGGCATGACGGCGACGTCATCAGCGCGACGACCGGCCTTCTCAACGCGCTGTTTCAAGCTCTTGTAGAACGCTTGCGCTTCGGAAAGGCTTTGCTGGGCGGTAAACACCACATCGGCGGTACGCGCCGCAAGATCCTGACCGGGGCCGGAGGAACCGGCCTGGATGAGAATGGGATGGCCCTGCGGCGAACGCGGAATATTCAGCGGTCCCTTGACCGAATGATATTTACCCTTGTGATCCAGTACATGCACCTTGTTTGGGTCGGCATAAACACCCGTCTCCTTGTTCTTGACGAATGCGTCGTCGTCCCAACTGTCCCACAGGCCCCTCACCGCATCGACAAATTCTTCCGCCACGGCATACCGTTCGTCATGTTCTGGATGCGACCGGGAAAAATTGTTGGCCGTGTTGGCGTAAGACGTGGTGACAATGTTCCAGGCGGCGCGGCCATGGCTCAAATGGTCAATCGAGGAAAACGCACGCGCCGTGTGATAGGGCTCGCCATAGGTGGTGGATGATGTGGCGGCAAGGCCGATCTTGTCCGTGACCATGGCCAGCGCTGCCAGCAGGGTCAGTGGCTCGAAACGGGCGATGGTGGACGGGTGTGCATCGACACCGCTGGTCAGGCCGTCGGCCAGAAACACCATATCAAATTTTGCCTGTTCGGCCATCTGCGACACGCGCCGCAGGAGGTCGAAATTCTCGCTGCCAGCCTCGGCCTGCGGGTGACGCCAGCCTGAAACGTGGTGGCCCGCGCCCTGCAGGAAAAGGCCGAGATGGATTTGTCTCTTGACACTCATGGCAACATCTTTCGTCAAATGTGGTTCTGATTGAGCAGGGCAAGCAGCCGGGTCAGGTCGGCATTGCTCCTCATGCTGCGGACAAGATCGGGAATGTCGGCGAATGCAGGATTGCCAACGGTTGCGTCGCGAAACTTATCCGTCGGATCGGTCACGCCCGGGAGGCCGTCGAAGCGACGAGTGATCGTGCTGCCATCCTTTTGCGAAAGATCCAATACGACAAAACGCGTGCTTGGATCGTTTGACATACGCGGCGCGCTTTCGTCATGACGGCGACCCGCGCGGGTGGCGAGGGTCATGATCCGGTTTTCGACGGGGCGGTCGTCAAAATGATCAAGCCGCAACGCGCCATCGATCAAGGCGGCAGAAAACACGTATTCCGGGCTGAAACGCGCCTCGATGCCGTTGGTCGGTTTTGTGACCACCAACGCGGCATCAGCACCGGGCGGATAGGTGAAGATGATATTTTCAATCTGTTCCGCGCTTAATCCTTCCCGGTGCAGATCGATCCCAAGAGAGGCGACCGGGTGGCTGGCCGTGCAGCAGGGATAGGCTTTCAGTGTCAAGCCAGGCGAGACAATCTGCCACGGCGCGCCCCAGTTTTCGCTTGCAAGTTCCGGCTTTCCGGCACCGAATGCATAAGCCGAATGGAAACCTACGGCGTTATCGAGAAAATCTCGCGCGCCGCTGAAACCGGCCTTAGCAAGACGTGCAGCGAGAAGGCCGGAGCGCGCCGCCATGCCAGCATGATATGGTTTCGCATCGAAGCCAAATTGCAGCCGCAGCCCAGCTGCCTGTGTTGCTGCGAGTCCCAGCGCGGTGGCCGTGTTCTCAACGGATGCGCCGGTCAGATGGGAAATCGCAGCCACCACACCGATGGGACCGAGCGTTGCGGTGGCGTGAAAGCCATTCTCATAATGTCTGGAGCCAAGCGAGAGGCCAAGTCGCGCCATAGCCTCAAGGCCGACCACATAGGCTGCGATAAATTCTTCGGCAGAAAATTCGCGCTCGGCGGCAAGGGCGATCAACGCCGGAATGATGACGGTTGTCGGATGACCGCGCACGCTGGCATGGACATCGTCATAATCCAGCACATGCCCGGCATAACCGTTGACCACGGCAGCAACAAGCGGATCCGTTTTCCTGTTGCTGCCCACAAGGATCGCCTCACCCGGCAGATTGGCACCGACAGCCTCGGCCAGAATGCTGGTGGTGCGGTCGGCTGCACCGGCGATGGCGCAGGCGAAGAAATCGATGATCGCCGTGCGCGCTGCATCCATAGCAACGGCATCGCTCCTCGGATCGGAGTGAGCAATTGCGGTGGCGAATGCGGTGGTCAGTGGTGCGTTGAGGAGCGCCATCTTTAAATTCCTTCGCCGTCGCGCACCGCGCCGCGCCCGGACAAGCCACCTACAAACTGGCGGATGCGCGGATTGTCCGAGGTATGAAAGATCTGTTGTGGTGAACCGGTATCAACGATGCGCCCATTTTCTGTAAAGACCACAGTGTCGCTAATCTCTTCGGCAAACCGCATTTCATGGGTCACGAGAATGCTTGTCATGCCGTCACGAATAAGGTCGCGGATCACCCACAAAACCTCGCCCACAGTTTCGGGGTCGAGCGCGGAGGTAACCTCGTCAAACAGAACCAGTTCCGGCTTCATGGCGAGCGCACGGGCTATCGCCACACGCTGTTGCTGGCCGCCAGACAATTGGCCGGGGTAAGCGTCTGCCTTTTCAGACAAGCGTACTTTTTCCAGCAACTCGCGGGCAAGCTTGACAGTGGCGGTTTTGTCCTCTCCGAGAATACGGGTTGGTGCCAGCACGATGTTGTCGAGCACTGTCAGGTGCGGAAACAGATTGTATTGCTGAAAAACAATGCCGACACGCTTGCGAAGCGCAATCCGCTCGCTTTCTTTTGTCAACTGGTCGACACGCGTTCCGGCAACAGTGATTTTGCCGCTCTGCGGCGTCACCAATGCGTTGATGCAGCGCAAAATAGTAGACTTGCCGGAGCCGGACGGGCCGATGATCGACACTGCATCGCCCTTGTTGACGGCAAGGTCAATGCCCTTGAGCACCTCCGTCTGGCCGAAGGACAGGTGCACGTCTTCCAATTTCACAATCGCGGAGTCGGTGGATGCAGTCATATGAAAAATTCCTTCATCCCGCGTTGAAGCGCTGTTCGAGGCGCCGAGTCAGGCGGGCAATCGGGTAGCAGAGCGTGAAAAAGGCCGCCATGACGACAACATAGGCGATGATGGTGAAGTCGAGCCGGCGCACCGCGGTGCTGGCGTCCGTTGCAGCATGCATCAATTCATGGACACCGACCAGTGAGGCCAGCGAGGTGCCCATAGCCATCGACGACGCCACATTCATCCATGGCGGCAACGAGCGACGCACGCATTGTGGCAGTATGACGAAGCGCAATGCCTGCAAACGCGAAAAGCCGAGACCTTTGGTCGCCTCCCATTGCGTCGTGGGGATTGACAGAACGGCACCGCGGGTAATTTCGGCGATGTAGGCACTGGAAAGAATAGCAAGGCCAATGACTGCCTTAACCCAGTCCGGGAAAGGCAAGTAATTGCCGAACAGGACGATCTCGAATGGAAAGATATACGTGGTCGCAAAAATCAGCACCAGCGCTGGCGCATTGCGGAAAATTTGAACATAGATCTGCGCGGGCCAGCGAACGAACCAATACGACGCAAGCTGCATGAGCCCCAAAATCACCCCTGCCGAGGTGCCCAACGTAACCGCACAGATGGTGATGAGAATATTCATCGAAAAGCCGGATGCCAGATACGGAACCCACTCCAGCAATTCCTTGCCCAGCGTCGGATCGATCAGCGACCAGACGACGACCAACATAGGCATCGCTATGAAACCGATATAACGCAACACACGGCTGCTTGTATTTGTTTCAGGCGCTTGAGTTGCGGGCATGCTCATAGGCCATATCCCGGAATGGCGAGCCTGCGTTCAACCCACCCACCGACCCGGGCCACGACAAAATTGATCAGGCTGAAAAAGGCGAGAAGCACGATCATCAGTTCCACCACATTATCGCGCTGCGTCCAGACCATGATAGACGCGTAGGTGATTTCACTGACCGCGATAGCGTTGCCAACGGTGGTCGATTTGACGAGGCTGATCAGACCGTTGACGATGGCGGGCAGCGACAACCGAAATGCGAGCGGGATCTGCACATAACGCAGGATTTCAAACTGGCTGAAGCCCATGCCGCGCGCGGCCTCGATCATCGATGCTGGCACGGCCTCGATGCCACCACGGATAGCCTCAGCGTGCAGCGCCGCAACGTGAAGGCCAACAACAGCCACAACCCAGAAGAATGGTGAAAGCGGATTGTTCTGCGCACCACCGAGCATGTTGGAAACAACAGTGTTCAGCACAAGAAAACTGAACATCAGTTGCACCAGCGTCGGTGTGTTGCGGGTCAGCTCCACAAAGGCACGGACGGGCGCAGAAAGCCAAAGCCTGCCCGACGTCAGGCAGGCCGCAAAGATCAGGCCGACAATCAGACTGACGGGGATGGTAACTGCGACAAGGTAAAGCGTGGTGATAAATCCGTCACGCCAAATTTGAGCTTCGTAACCCGTTGCCAGAAATTCGTAATTAAGACCTAGCTTGCCCATTAGATCGATGAACAGGCCGGTCAGGTTCATGTCCTGCATATGGCTCTACCGGCGCCGTCCGCCTACTTGGCGGAAAGCTTCTTGTTTTCTTCCTCAAGATACTGAGTGTTGAGTAGGCGATTGGCCTTTGCCAGTTCAAGCATCTTTCCAGAAGCATGCAGTTTTTTCACGGCTCCGTCGAGTGCCGCCTGCGTGTCCTTTTCGCCCTGGCGCAGCCAGATAACGCTATCGGACGGAATCAATTCTGTTGGGAAAGGAATTTCGTAATCCTTCCATTCGTCAGCGCGGTCCTGGAGCAGCAGACCCACAGTCGCACCGACATGAACGGCGGCAACGCAATTGCCACCTTGAAGGGCGAGCAGCGATTCGGGCTGGCTTGGCAAGCCTTTCACAACGGCGCCGTAGGTTTCCGCAAGCGGCTGCGCGTAGTTTGAACCCTGCGAAATGCAGACCGGCTTGCCCTTGAGGTCAGCCCAGTCTTTCAGGCCACTATCCTTGCGCACGACAGCCGCACCACCGGCGCGGTCGTAAGGTGTCGGAACGTAATCAAGCACTTTGGCGCGCTCGTCCGTGTACTGCATGTTGGCGATCAAGATATCGACCTTGCCCTGCTGCAAAAACTGAACACGGTTTGGCGGCGTTACCGTGACCGTTTCCAGTTCAACACCCAGATCGGCGGCCAGCGCCTTGGCGAGGTCGACATTGTAACCCTTCTGCTCCTGCGACTTCGGGGCGATAAAGCCGAACGGCGCACCAGACAGGATAACGCCAACCGTCAGTTTGCCACGGCCCTTGATGCGGTCCAGGGTGGCGTCCGCGGAAGCATGTGTGGCTACCAGTGTAGCGACGGAGAGAGCGAGTCCGAAAATGGTTCTGGCGATGGTGTTGGCAGGCATCAAATGGCTCCTTGTGTGGGGTGTAACATATGAGAAGCGGGGCCTGACCACGAGCAATTTTATTCTAGCTTCGCGGCGCTCGAAGACATTCTTGCCAAGGAAAAGGACTCTTAAGGCAATTTATTTCGCATTTGCCCGTATTTAAGATTTCGTTAAAATTCAGTTCGAACTTCGTGCTGAACCGGAGCCGAATTGTACGCGACTGTGTTTACACATTGTTGTCAACCCGATGCGGGTACGTAGTCCAATCCGGGGTCAATGCTCGTGGGCCTGCCCTTGAGGAAAAGTTCACCAATCCGAGGTGCACTTCGAGAGATGACGTTGCCGTTCTTAATTACATAAAGGCGTGTCGGCTTCAGTCTCAGCGCTTCCACAACATCGGAAGCTTGCAGTACTATTAAATCGGCGTTGCAGCCGACATCGAGGCCATAGCCGTTCAACCCCATGGTCTTGGCGGAGTTGACGGTCAACGCGTCATAAATTTTCTTCTTGTCTTCTATGCCGCCCATCTGCGCCACGTGAATGGCCATGTGGCCCACCTCCAGCATATCGCCCGAGCCCATGGAATACCAAGGGTCCATTGCGCAATCCTGCCCGAAGGACACATTCAGCCCAGCATCCATCAGTTCGCGCACCCGCGTCATGCCGCGACGCTTGGGATAGGTATCGTGGCGGCCCTGCAACATGATGTTGATCAGCGGGTTTGGAATGACGTTGATCTTGGCTTCCGCCATCAGGGGAATAAGCTTCGAGACATAATAATTGTCCATGGAATGCATGGAGGTCAGGTGCGATCCGGCCACGCGCCCCTGCAGGCCGTGGCGTATCGTTTCTGCCGTCAGTGTTTCAATATGACGGGACAGAGGATCGTCGCTTTCATCGCAGTGAATATCCACCGGCAACCCACGCTCCGCCGCAATCCGGCAAAGCGCTTCCAGGGAGCGGCGACCATCGTCCATTGTTCGCTCGAAATGCGGAATGCCCCCGACGATATCGATACCCATATCCAGCGCACGTTCCAGCGAGGCCGCGCCATCCGGCGCGCGGTAATAGCCATCCTGCGGAAAGGCAACCAGTTGCAACGTGATGTAGGGCGCGACGCGCTCGCGCACCTCCAGCATAGCCTCTGCCGTCACCAGACGCGGATCGGACGTATCGACATGGCTGCGAATAAACAGAAGACCCTGGGAGACCGCCAGATCACAATAGCGCAGCGCGCGTTCGACTAGAGCGTCCTTCGTTAACAAGGGCCGCAACTCGCCCCAGAGCGCGATTCCTTCCAGCAGCGTGCCGGAGACATTCATGCGCGGCAATCCCAGCGAAAGGGTTGCATCCATGTGAAAATGCGGATCGCAGAAGGGCGGACTGACAAGCCTGCCGCTCGCATCGATTTCCTCGCCCGCAGACGCCTGCAACAGCTTTTCCACAGCCACGATTTTGCCGTCAGCCAGCCCGATATCGATACCTTGACGACCATCGGGTAGGTTGGCGTTTCGGATAATCAGGTCAAACATGCTGCTCTCCTCGGGTATTGCAACGCAAACACATCAACGCTCGCCGCGCCGATAGGGCTGCATCAACGCTTGCGGAACACGCGCGCGACGCGCCATCAGCGCCAGCGCCGCGATGGACAGGACATAGGGAATCATCAGAAACAGTTGGTAGGGAACTGCACCCCCAAGCACGGTTTGCAGCCGAAGCTGGAAGCCATCAAAAAACGCGAACAGCAGCGCGCCGAGCAACGCCCGTTCCGGCCGCCACGACGAAAAGACGACGAGCGCAATGCAAATCCAGCCGCGCCCCTGCACCATGGTCGGAAAAAAGCTGTTGAAGGCCGACAATGTCAAAAACGCACCTGCCATGCCCATCAATGCACTGCCAGCAATGACCGCGCCATAGCGCACAGCCATCGGATTGATGCCCTGCGCTTCCGCCGCATGGGGGTTTTCGCCCGTCATGCGGATGGCAAGGCCAAGCGGCGTACGGAAAATCAGGTAGGCAAGCACCAGAGCCAGCAGAATAGCAACATAGGTGGGCGGCGTCTGGACGAAAAATGCCGGGCCCACGAAGGGGAGATCACTCAAGCCCGGAATGGCAATCGGCTGGAACGGCGTAATTGTCGGTGGCGTACCGGCCACAGGCACGGCCAGACGGAATACATAATAGCTGAAACTGGCAGCAAACAGCGTAACGCCCAATCCCGCCACATGCTGCGAAAGGCCGAGCGTGACCGTCAGGCCCGCATGCAGCAAGCCGAACAAACCGCCAGCCAGCGCTGCCACGAGAAAGCCCGTCCAGAGATCCGCGCCGTTGTAGACCGTCAACCAGCCAATCATCGCGCCGAAGGTCATGATGCCTTCAATACCGAGATTGAGCACCCCTGCCCGCTCGCACAGCAGCGCGCCAAGCGTGCCGAGAATCAGAGGCGTGGCGATGCGGAAGACCGCTGCCCACAGCCCCGCCGATGCAAGTATGTCAAACACGGCGCTCATCGGCGAATCCTGTATTGGGTAAAGAAGACGGCGATCAGCATAGTCAGCAAAGACAGTGCCACGATGACATCGGCAATATAGCTGGGAATGCCAAGGCTGCGGCTCATGCCATCCGCGCCCACGAACATGGTGGCCGTAAACAGCCCTGCCAAGACGACGCCGAACGGATTGAGATTGGCCAGCATAGCCACCACAATGCCGGAATATCCATAGCCACGGGAAAGTTCTGTTGTCACATAGCCCTGCACACCCATCACCTCCACAGCACCTGCCAGCCCGGCCAGTCCACCGGATATGCACGCTACAATGACGAGCGTGCGCTTGAGCGGCACACCGGCATAGGCAGCACCCTGTGGATTGAGACCGGCGGCGCGCGATTGCAGACCGAAGACGGTGCGGGCTTCGACAAACGCCAGAACGAGCGCAAGAACAACAGCGATCAACAGGCCAATATGCAGCCGCGAGCGCGCCAGAATCTTCGGCAACATCGCCGCATCCGCCACCGGCTGCGACTGGGGCCAGCCAAACGCCATCGGATCTTTCAAGACCGTATCAATCAGCATGGACACAATCAGCACGGCAACGAAATTCAACAGCAGCGTCGTCACCACCTCATCAACGGAGAATCGCAACCGCATCCAGAGCGGCACCAGCAGAAGCGCCATGCCAGCAAGCGCTCCCAACATCAGAAGCAGCGGAATTTGTAGGATGGACGGCATATCCCCCAAAAATCGGGAGCTTGCCCATGCCACCGTGATAGCACCGAAATACAACTGCCCCTCAGCGCCAATATTCCAAAGCCGAGCCCGAAACGCGACCGCCGCAGCCAACCCTGTTAAAATCAAAGGTGTTGCGCGGGTCAGCGTTTCGGTTGCTGCAAGCCGAGAGCCGAATGCCCCTTGCAGAATACGCCAATAGGCTTCCAGAACCGGCGCACCGGCAATGACAATCAGAACGCCAGCGATAGCAAGTGCCGAGGCAATAGCAATCAGCGGTGTTGCGATGACGAGCGCCACCGAGCGATGTTCGCGCCGTTCAAACCGCATGGGCCGCCTCCTGCATCCACTCACCGGCCATCATCAGCCCTAACCGGCGCGCCGATGCCTCTTCAGAGCCAATAGGCGGCGATAGCCTGCCACCGACAATGGCCTGTATGCGGTCGGCAAGCGCCATGACCTCATCCAGATCTTCCGAGATTAAAAGCACGGCTGCGCCCTGTCGCCGCGCATCGAGAATGCGCTCATGCACCGCTGCAACGGCACCTTCATCCAGCCCCCGCGCGGGCTGCGCGGCAAGCAGTATGCGCGGCCGGTTGATCAGATTGCGTCCCAGAATGAGCTTCTGCATGTTGCCGCCCGACAATAGCCGGGTGCGGCTGGTGGGCGTGCCGCCGCGAACATCGAACTGATCGATTATTGTCTGCGCGAAGGCAATGGCCGCCTTTCGATCCACCAATCCACGGCTGGCAAACGAGCCCAGCCGTTCCAGTATCGCGTTTTCCCAGATTGTCATCTCGCCGATGGCCCCTTCCCGGTTCCGGTCCTCCGGGATGCGGCCAATACCAGCCGCTACTGCGTCTTCGACTGAAAGGCGGTTCACCTCTTTGCCAAACAATCGAATATCGCCGCCGCTCTTGGCCAACGTGCCGGACAAAAGCTGTGCCAGCGTGGCCTGCCCGTTGCCTGAAACGCCTATGATGCCAAGCACTTCGCCCGCGCATAGATGAAAATCCACTGACTTCAGTCGATCGACACCGCCAGCACGCACGCTCACGCCTACGGCCTCCAGCACCCGTTCGCCAGGCGTTGATGGCGCTCTGACAGGCCGGGTGACTGTGCGTCCCACCATCAGTTCGGCAAGTTCGGCTTTTGTGGTTTCCGTCGTCCTTCGCTCCGCCACATGGCGACCGCCACGCAGCACCACCACACGGTCTGCAGCGGACATGACCTCGTCCAGCTTGTGCGAAATGAAAATAAGCGACAGGCCCTGCGCTGCCATGTCTTTCAACGTTGTAAACAATCGCTCGGATTCAATTTGCGTCAGCACGGCTGTCGGTTCATCGAGGACCAGAATCCGAGCCTCATTATACAGCGCTTTCAAAATCTCCACGCGCTGCTGCTCACCTACCGAAAGGTCGCCGAGCCTTGCATCCGGATCGACCTTCAGGCCGAAGCGCTGCGAGATCGCCATTAGCTTCGTGCGCGCTTCCAGTCGGCGCGACCTCGGTGACCAAAGGCTCTCCGTGCCGGTCGTTACGTTGTCCAGCACGGTGAGGTTGGGCGCCAAAGCAAAGTGCTGGTGCACCATGCCAATACCCGCGCGGATTGCTGCTCTCGGTTTACCGGGCGGTAGTTGCTGTCCGTCGATCAGCACCCGGCCCGTATCGGGAACGTAGTGCCCGAAGAGTATGCTCATCAGCGTCGTCTTGCCTGCGCCATTTTCGCCAAGCAGCGCAACGATTTCCCCCTTGCCGAGCGACAGCGAGATATCGTCATTGGCAAGGGTCGAGCCGAACCGCTTGCTGACCCTTATAATGTCCAGAACAGGTTTGTTCATGCGTCCAGTCCCGCAACGGAAAATCGATGCTGCCAGCGGCCATCCCGTTCCAACCGCTGTGCCAGTGACAGTAGAACAAGATCATGCCCCATCGGACCGATGATCTGGACAGGGAGCGGCAGGCCTGCGGCATCTGTACCAAACGGCAAGGTTAGCGCGGGAAAGCCGGTAATGTTGGGCAGAGACGCCAGAGGCGCAAAAGCAGCCATGCGCTGAATGTGCAACCCGGTGTCATCATGGTCGAAGGGTAAGGAGCCGATGGGCAGTGGTGCGCTGGACAGCATCGGGGTCAGCAGAACGTCAATGTCATCAAAAATATTCCACAGGGTTCGGCTTGCCTGCACCCCGGCGTCCAGCGATGCCCAAAGCGATTGGCCGCTGAGCGCTTGCCCGCGGTTTGCGAAGGCTTGTGTCAGACGTTCGGCCTTTCGCACATCCAGCGCTGCGGTATGGACAAAATTCGCCAGATTGACCCCGATAATATCGGCAAACACGCTGCCGCTTACCCGAGCCGCATCTGCCAGCCTGCTCCAGGGTATACGCACCAGAGAATGCCCTTCCGACTCAAGCGCAGAACCGGCAGCATCGACAGCGGCTGCACGGTCGGCATCAACGGAAAAGTCCGGGCCGCACGCGCTGACAATGCCAATGCGCAAAGAGCCGGATGCAGCCGCAATCAGATCAGGGTCAGCAAAGGGCCCTCGCGCTGTGCCTCTGGCACATTCAAACACCGTCTTCAGGTCTCGCACCGAGCGACAGACAGCCAGCTCACTGGCAATACCGCCCAGATGATTACCGAAGCCGGGGCCAGCGGGCAAAACTCCACGGCTTGCCTTCAGCCCTACAAGCCCGCAGCAGGCAGCGGGAACCCGAATTGATCCCCCGGCGTCCGTGGCATGGGCGATGGCAACGATTCCCGCGGCCACGGCGGCTGCCGCACCGCCTGAAGAGCCACCCGGCGTCAAAGCGGGGTCCAATGGATTTCGGCATATGGGTCCGGCATCCGGCTCGCTGGACAGTGAGAGACCCATTTCCGGAACTGTCGTCAGGCCGAAGAAGCACAAACCAGTTGCGCTTAGTCGTGTGGCAATATCAGACCCCGGCTGCGGCACTCCGCGCTCGATCATGCGGGAGCCGCCCGCAACAGGAAGGCCCGCAAAAGGACCTCCTAGATCCTTGGCGAGGCTCGGCACACCGCCAAACGGCACTGCCATCCCTGCGTCGGCAAGCAGCCGTTTATCGATAGCTCGGGCCGCTCGCAGGCCCAGATCGGGGTCGAGATACGAAATCGAGCCCAGATCTGCGCATTTCTCAGCCCGATCGAGAGACGCGTGCATGGCTTCCACCGCACTAACGCGACCCGTGCGGATCGCATCAGCCAGTGACGTTGCATCATGTAGCATTGTGCAGTCCGGTTACTTCGGTTCGTCCATCACGCGTGGCACTTCAAAGGTGCCAGCTTTGATCTCTGCACGCTTGGCTTCCATGGCGGCTTCCGCTTCCGCGGATGCGACACCCTTAACGAACACGATGTCGCTGCCGCCCTCCTTCATCAAGCCGTACGCTGTGTAGTCCCGACCAGTGGCCTTGCCCGCAGTCGCGTCTGCAAGGGCTGCGTTGAGGATCGGACGGAAATTCCAAAGCGCGTTGGCGAATACGGTTTCCGGATAACGCGGCGTATAATCAATCAGCGAACCAACCGATTTGATCCCGCGCTCTTTCGCAGCGTCGGCTGTGCCGATACGCTCGCCGAACAGCACGTCCGCACCGGCATCGATCTGTGCAAGCCCCGCTTCACGCGCTTTTGGTGGATCGAAGAACGTGCCAATGAAGGTCACGAGGTGCTTGGCATCGGGATTGACGGCCTTTACGCCCGCGCCAAAGGCGTTGACCAGCATATTAACCTCTGGAATCGGCATTGCGGCAACTGAGCCAACCACATTCGATTTCGTCATTTTGCCGGCCAGCATGCCTGCGAGATAGGCGCCATCGAAGTTCCATGTTCCGAACACACCGAAATTTTCCCAGGCCTCCTTGCCGCTCGACCCCATCAGAAACGCAGTGTCTGGGTAATCGACGGCAACTTCGCGGGCCTGTTTCTCAACTGGAAATGTCTCACCGACAATCAGTTTCGCGCCCTGTTCAGCATATTCTCGCATCGCCCGCGGATAGTCTGTACCCGACACCCCCTCCGAAAATACGTATTCGATAACGCCCTCTTTCGCGGCATCCTGCAACGCTTTGTGCAGCACGGAATTCCATGCATTTTCCACTGGAGAGCCGTGAATACCAGCGACTTTGACCGGCGCAGCAGCTCGAGCAAAAGGGATAAAGGCGGACGCGCTGAGCGCAAGACCAGACGCAAGAACCCCGCGCCGGGACAAAAGAATTTTGCTGGTCATAGATGTGTTCCCCAATTTTTACCAACTGGTGAAAATTGTTATTGGATGCACAAAATCAAGTCAAGTATTTATAATGCCTATAATTTATGCTCACTGCCGTTATTTTTTGCTTCTAGACTTTGCCGGTAAAGTGGGGATATCTACAGGCGATATTAGGGCGTGTCGTCAGTTGAGTAGCTTCCGGCGGCAGATTCCCAAATCAGATTTTATGTGAT
>NZ_JACYUD010000001.1 GCF_014841565.1 Rhizobium sp. CFBP 8762 | reverse complement strand
TTGGCCTACGGACAACTGATTACTCAGATTAGTTCGTGAACCACCTGCAAGCGCAGTGCGGTGAACCGCAAAATGCCTGCAAACCGCATCGTCAGCAGAATAAAACAAAACCGAAGCAGTAATGCACAAAACTCGCTCAAATTGCTGGGGGAGGTCAGATAATCTCCGATTTAAATCATTCCCACTCTAATATTTTTTCCACCCTAAGGAATTGATTTCCTTACAGAAAATTTCCTTTTCGGCTCCCAGCGCCGTGACCAGACCCGTCAGAATGTTAGCCTCTTGATTTTGCTGGTTTTTTTTGGAATTTCACAACAGAAAAAATTCTGTGAACTATCGGCATCTATCGGCCGTTTCGCGGTGAGGCGTAGACGACAAATGTCGAACCTTGCGCCCCGATAAAGTACCGTCAAAACCGGCAAAATCAATATACCCACCTCGATCCTGGATCGCCGGGATGGCGGGTTGGGACCGAGCACATTGCATGGACGACAAAGGTTGAGAGGGTGAAGACAGTTTCTCGGGAAGAGCTTTACGAGCAGGTTTGGTCCAAACCCATGACCAAAGTTGCCGCAGATTACGGTGTTACGGGTACGGCGTTGAAGAAGACCTGCGATCGCCACCACATTCCAACACCGGAACGTGGGTACTGGGCAAAGCTGGAATACGGCAAGCGGGTCACCAAGGAAGCACTACCGCCACTGACCGAACCAAACTTGGCAACGGTGAGGATATCAGGAAGTTCGGAGCAGCATCTGTCTCCGTCGGTCCGCGAAGCCAAGGAGAGAGCTAGAGATAGGCTCCACAAGCATGCCGCGGCTAAGCCGCTTTTGGTCCCTGCATCGGAACCGACGCGGACCATCGCTGAACCGCCGTGTCTCGCTGCCACAAGACGCGCGATATCGAAAGCGCGTCCTGACGACCAGGGATTCGCCGCGGTCCGGTCGAAAGGCGTTCTCTCGCTCAAAATTGCTCCGGCTTCCATTGAACGGGGAATTCGGGTCCTAAGCCAGTTGTTCGCTCTTGCGGAAACCCAAGGCCATTTGCCCAAGGCAACCGAGGACGGGTTGGTGCTCATTGTCGAGAATGAATCAATTGCGTTCGGCCTGGAGGAACAGCCTGAGAAGACCTTGCATCAACCAACACCTGCCGAGTTGAAGCAGCGTGATGAACGGATGCGCTGGGGCTACAGAACCGACCCGTGGCCCAAGTACGACCAAGTTCCATCCGGCCGGCTCGCCATCGTTA
Source organism: Rhizobium sp. CFBP 8762 (assembly GCF_014841565.1). GTDB lineage: Bacteria > Pseudomonadota > Alphaproteobacteria > Rhizobiales > Rhizobiaceae > CFBP-8762. The sequence goes on along the minus strand of NZ_JACYUD010000001.1, from coordinate 1,092,621 downwards.
TTCACGCCAACCCATATTCAGGTCTTCGCCGCACTTACTCAGACGGAAAGACACAAGCCCTGGAAAGCATGTTGCCGGACATATTGGCAGGTTTCGTCGGGCACGCCGCGTACATTAGTGAGCGCAGGAGAGAATCCGACGAGCGGGAACGCCTCCACCGAGAGGCCGAAGTTCGACGCCAGCGTGAAGAGGCGTTCAACAGCCGCGAGAAGCGCCGCATGGAGTTTGTGGACGCGGTTCATGAGCAACTGACCCAACGGGACAAGCTGACCGCGGTGCTGACACATCTCGAAAAGACGACGTCCGAGGATGCCGCAAGAGTGAGCGCAATGACGACTTGGGTCCGGCAGCGTCTGAAACAGATCGACGCCCTGATCAGTCCACATTTCCTCGATATTTCGGCACACTCATCCAAGGTCGACTTTGCCGAGCCAGATCGCGAAAAGGAGGACGATGGCGGCAGTGGCTACTACGGCTATTTTCCTCCCATAAGCCTTCAACTTTGGCTGATAGATGATGAACAGGAGTTGGCCACCACGTGCTCCCCGCTAGAATGGGCGAGCGCCGGGGCACTGGTTGATGAAGATCAGGCGGGTGACGCGTGATAGTCCGCATGAGTTAGAGGTAGCGACGAACGCATGGCATGGCTGGAATGGGGACACCCGGCAGACTTTTCGGTTTCGGTCGGTATCTTGCGACCGGCAGCCGGTTTGGCCAGTTCGTTCCCGATATTCCAGATTTTGCTGCGGTTGCCAAAAGTTGCGCGTTTATACTCGCCATTGCCTGCGAGACACGATCCCGACCACACTTAGGCGGGCCGGTCGGTCACTAGCGCGCCAGGGGAAAGATCAATCGCACGCCCGTGCTCTCCGGCTCGGCAAAAAAGGCAAGACCGGCCCTACTGCGTGGGTTAGGCAATGGAAATATTGATGCTCGTTCGGGCTGCAGCGCATTCATGACGTAAAGAATACGATATCGAAACCGCTTGTCCGCCTTGCATGACTCGGCATGCGCAATCTCGCTCGATCCAAGTTCGATGGTCTGCCTAGCCTGAGGCTCGATCAGTTTCGTTGCTTTCACCTCGAAAAACCAATGTGTTCCACCGTTCGCCACTTCAAAGTCATACCCCAGACCGTCATTGCCCTTCTCACCGCAGATGTGCTGCCGATAGCCGGATTTCCAGGCATTTTCGTCGACGACGCGTTTGGCACCAAAGCGTTGCTTCAGCCAGTTGAACGCGATGGCTTCGCCGAAGAATCCAATGACTTCGCGTTCGTCGTCGGAAAGCCTCGGCATTCCACCCCCGCCACCGCCGCCACCGCTCGACGTCCGGATCGCGATCGGGGTGCCGCGCGCCGTGCGCGTCGACGTCGCCAAGAGGGCCGCGTTCTGCGCAACCCGGCTCGCGATCTGGTTTGCGAGCGTGCCGAGCGTATCGACACCAACTGTGAAAACACCACCACTGTGCTCGATCGTTCGGCGGCGTGTTACCGCTGCGTTGCGGGCCGTCTGTTCGTCACGGGCGAACTTGGAGCGTTCCGCCTCGGATAGCCCAATGGCATCAAGCGACAGCGGCCAATTCAGCGGCCACATTCCACTGCGCGACATCCAGCCAAGTGCAGCAGCTTCTGTCAGCCTGTCAAAGTCCAGCCACCCTTCCAACGAGGCAGCCTTTACAAGATTGCCTTCGACATCGGCGAGTGAAAGCCATTGCTGGCGCAGCGGGCTCTCCTGTTCGAGCCGGATCAGCACGGCCTCGCGAAACCGCGAGGCCCAGAAGCGGAGTTGTCGCTGATTGTGTTCGCGGGCAGCATCTATCGCTTCACGGCCCTCGGGGAGGTCGGCGACCGAAACGACACCGTTTGCTGCCATCCAGCGATCGAGCCAGCCCTGCATCACATCTTGGTCGAGACTGATAGCGGTCCGACCGAAGTCCTCAGGAAGGGTCGGAAGCGCCGCGTCGCGGATTTGCACATACTTGCTGAGGTCGTCGCCGGAAGCGAACATCGGTCTGAACGACGCGCGCACGCTTTCACGGATGAACCTGTCTTTTCGGGTCAAGAAAGCCGACAGCGTCGCTTGATGTCGGTCCGTGAGATCGAGCGGTGTGTAGGGCGGTCCTAGACTTTCTAGCGCTGCGTTGAGCCGGGTGAGATTCACCTCGAGCGCGATCGCTACGGGTTCAATCTCCGCCGCCTCACGGCATCGATTGACCAAGCTGTCTGGCTCCACCGGCAACAGGTGCGCCAGTGCTGTCAGGGCGGCTCTGACGTCGTCTTCGCTATGGAGTCCACGACCGGTTACAAAATCGGCGGCAGCATCCTGCCCGGCAAACAGCGCGACGAATGGCCGTAGCGTCCTGAGCAGGTTGCCGATCGATGCGCGAGAAGCACCGAGGACGCGGCCGACAACCTCGACGGGCATATTCAGAACCGCAGCATAGTCCTCATGGCTTGAGGCGAGCGCATCTGGTCCCAACTGCGCAGCGAAGGCGAGAATGGGCTCGCCAATAAAGCGGCGACTGCCGAGCGCCTCTCCGAGGGGCTCGGCGATCGCGACAAGCAGCCGGCCGCTTTCCTTGAGCTCACTATGACAAAGCACCGTCTGCCCGTCGTCGTCTTTGTGAAGCACGGCGCGAGAGGCGAACATCGGGACGGGGTCCACTATCGTCCCTGCCCGGATCGAAAGGTCGTCCAGGAAGCGGATGCGCAGTTGGGAAAGTCGTTCGAGAACCTGTTCGATCGGTCCTCGATAAAGGCTGTTGCGATAACGCTGCGTGAGAACAACGATCTCTCGGATCACATCTCCCAGTATGTCTTCGATCAAGGGTTCGCCAGGGTTGAACCGGATTGGTTCGCCGCCAGACTCGAAGCTTGCCTGGATCGCCGAGGCCCGACGGACCCTATCTGGAAAGCGCGTCGCCAAATAGGCGCCCACCTCGCCAGCGCGATTCGGTGGCGGCTCGACAACGAGCGTTCCGGGGCCGAATTGTGCCGTCGCGGCAAAGAGTTGGCGGTCATCTCCATCTGAAACGACAATGCCTGGCGCGTTGGGTAGATCAGGCGATGCAACCGTCACGTCGCCGTTGACACGCCCCAGCAAACCAAGCTGCGCCGGTGGAGGTTGTTGGAGGTCCGCCTGCTGCCAAGCGTCCTGAGTAGCGGAATAGATCCGCTCCTTGTCGACCTGATGAGCGGCACGATCGATGAGAGCACCAGACACGGATAGAAAGCGCCATGCGCAGCTGCGATTGCCATATTCCGACAGTCCGGCGTCTCGCAGTTCGGCGGTCGCGAGTTCAGATCGGGACAAGACATCGCGAAGGTCGGGCGAGACGATTGGCAAGAAGGGCGGCGGCGTTCTTGTCTCGGTGCCGGGCAACCACGAGGCTTGCAGCCGCTCGAGACTTCCCTGCGACAGAGGAACCCATGCCACACCTCGCACAAAGGCAGCCAGCGGCGACGGCCATTGCCTGCGATCTGGTGCGTGCGGATGATCCGGTTTGAACACGGTCATACGGAGCACTTCCGGTGACCGCTCGATCATGCGAATGATCTCTCTCGCATAGTCCGGACCAGCAACCGGGGCCAACGCGTCAAAATCCAGTTGTCCTGGAGCGCGCATCGCACCGCTCGCGGTGTAGATCGTCTGCGGATTGGCTAGGTTGTTCCCCGGCCCCATCAGAGCTTTCCAGCATTCGGTCTGATCTTCGGGCAGGGCCGCACGGACAGCCAGCGTCGAGGCCAGCGCGTGCGGCCATGCGCGGGGAGTACTTCCCGACAGAGCTGGGACCGGCCGAAGCGTGTCGGACACGCCAGCCTTGCGCAGGAACGCTTCCCAGCCATCTCGATCTCCCGATGCGACCGGCCAGTCGGCATAGCGACGAAGGACCCGTTCTGCATGGCTATCCAACTCGGTGGAAATCCCGGCTACCCGGTCTAAGAGCCGTTCGAGCCCGCCGCCGCTCTTTCGTGCCCAGATGTCGCCGAGATAGGCAACATTTGCACGCGACCAACCTTGGCGCGTCGGAACATGCACGTTGAGCTCGGCCACGATTGCGTCTGCGGTATCCTCCCCGACCACGATCCGCATCATTGCGGTGAGGGCCTGCCACCGCAGACCATCGGGATCCCGCGTCTCCCCCGGCACCGAAATTGCATTCGCCAACAACCGAAGAATTTCGCGGCTTTCATATTCGCGCAGGAGCCCATTGCCCACGAAGAACCGGCGCGCCAAGCTGGTTCCGTCTCGGGAAAGCTCTAGGTCTGGATGCAAGTAGGCGATGCGGCGTTGAACGTTTCGGGGCAGGCTCTTCAAGGCTTCGGCGCTCTCGGCGTCGCGCAAGGGCGGCAGGAAGACCGCGCTCAGACGGCGCCGCTTGCCGCGGGCGCGTGCTGGCGCATCCGTGAGATCGAGCTCGCGCCGGGCGGTAAGCAGCAATCTGCGGCCATGCAACGCCTCACCCGTATCCTTGAAGAGCGCCCGAACGGAGGCATAGAACCGGTTCCACCGCTCGATCGACGTCTTCCGCCTGGCAAGATCAGCCGCGACTCCCTCCACGACTTCTGCCCGCTCCTCGTTTGTGCAGCGAAGCAGTCGTTTCCCGGCCAAGAATTGCTCGAGCAATCCAAGTCGATCCGCGTCGATGTATGGGTCCAGCAGAGGAAATGGCGCCGTTCTCGCCGCCAGGGGAGGAGTGATGAACTCGTCGGCGGGCCATGCCCTCGCATCGGCGAAAGATGCCCAGCCTTCTGGTGCGCGAGTGCTAGATACCGAAGGTAGAAGCGCATCACGAGACGAGAATATTTTCTCGCGGATCTCGTCTCGTTCCGACCCCTTCCACATCAGGAGATCCAGCACGACCTGCCGAGCCTGTGCGTGTGCAAGTTTCGTCTTCGCCAGTCGCGCCCCGGCAAGGGCTGCGTCGCGAGCGACGGCAAGGAACATCTGATTCAGCTCGACGCCGCTCTGGAGTGTCAGCCGGTTGAGGCTGGCGAGGAACGGCGCGTCGAGATATCCGGGGAAGGGTTTGCCCGCATCGGACCCCATGGGGAGAAAATTATAGAGCCGCCCATCCAACGGAGCTCCGTCGGCAGCAACGGCGACCGAGACGACGGCGTCGCCCGTCCACTTCAGCCAGGCTTCGGGCATCTTCTCGGCCATGACGTCTCGCTGGATAACGTCGATGACCGCAGCGTATGGAACAGTTCGTTCAACCACCGCATAGCTACGGTTACCGCAGGAGACGATCATGAGGCGGAGATCATGCTCGTCGTGGATAAACTGTGACGTCCGTGTCAGCGTGTTGAATACGGGATCGCAGCCGCGTCGTTCGACCGACAACGTGGTGACGCGCGTGAGAAAGAGCTGAACTGGAGGCCTTTCCTCCGCAAGATTGCCGAGCTGCGCGGCAACGGACTCCGCCGCCTCGGCGCTTTTGAAAGGCAGCCGCACGACGGTGGCGTAACCGTCCTTCGCCAGTTCCTCGACCGTAACGTTCGAGGCACTGGCGGGGCACCCGAGGTACACGCGCGGCATGCTCGCGATGACGAGCGCGGCGGTGTCGCCAAGCTGTTCGGCTTCAAGGAACCGTGTGAGCGTAGGATCATCCGCGAACTGAAAGCAGAAACCATCAAAATTAGGTGATTCAGGGCTCAGTCTTGAGAAGATTTCCGGATGGGCGCACACTTGAAAGACGCTGAGAAAGCCGACCCCTTTGTTCCCGATGGCCTCGTTCACGTCCTTGGTGGTTCGAGTGGGACTGCACAGTGCATCGAAGTTGTCGCGCGTGAAGCCGGCGCCATCATTGGCCACGTACAAGGTGCCGTGCGACTCCTCGCTCATATCCAAAACAAACTTTATCCGACCATCGCTTGATGTGCTCGGATGGGCGTCGTGAGCATTCTGGAGGAGTTCGATAATGACGCGGTCGCGATAGCTGTCCGACACGCGCTCGCACATGCCCTTCAGGTCCGGATAGACGGACAATGAGGGATCCGACAGAAAATGCTGGATACGGCGAAGCGTTTCGGCCCGGATATGCTCTGACGGTGATCGAACCATAGTGTTCTTGCTTGAATGATCCAGCATCTGCATTTCTTTCGACGTCGCTTATTGTGGCCATGTCGCTCAGCGACTCGGCGGATGCGGCGGTCCTTCTTTCATACGGAGCGGGCTTTTCCGATGGGACGGATAACCATTATCTACAACCGCTGGAGGACGTGGCGCGGGAATATGATGGCCCGCGATGTCGCCGCGAGCGACGCGTGCAGCCCGCCGACGCCTCACACCAAGTTCTCAACGGCGTTGAAGATCTCGATGGTTGCCTGGACCTCCGCATAGAGCTCTGCGTTGCTCTCGCCGGCGTCGATCTCGACGATCAGCGCAAAGCGAGCGGCAAGATCCTGCGGATCGGCAACGGTCTTGGTTTTCCACCAGCCGGCCACAGGATGCACCGCAAGGAGATTGCGACGCGCCAGATCGGATGCCGGGCACTCCAGTTCGTCGATGTGCAGCGATCCGACATCCCTGCGATTACGACCAAAGGTCCAGTTGTCGTCTTCATCCACAGCTGGACCATCCGGTTGTTCGGCCGCCTTGCTGATGCGTGCCAGGAATGCGGCCTGGTTCTCGTTCGGCCGGTTCAGCTTGAAGCGCAGATTGTGCGAGGCATATCGGAATTTCGAACCGCGCGCCGGCTCCGACGGGTTCGGCTCGATGAAGGTGCTGAGCGCAACGCGCAGTTTCACCGGGGCGTCAACCAGCTTCCGCAATTCTTCCACCGGCCAGGGCAGCTGAAACACTTTCATCTCGTTGTGGACATGCTGGGCCGACGGTTTGTCCGACTTCCGGTAAGGCTTGATCGTATCCTGCACGATAAGGGTCAGGGCATTGGAGGCGCTCCGGCGCGCGCGGTCGAGATCGGGAACGCCGTAGCCATAGCGTTTGAACAGCGGCGCATAGTCTCCCTTTGCCGGGTTGGCCGGGAGATGGCTCCTCATCTGAGGTGTCCAGCGGGCGGACGACACGAACAGGGCGCGGATGGTTTCCGGCCAGAGGCCGGGATAGTCCGACCAAATCTCGCTCACGGCGCGCGCGGCGAGCGCCGTGGCGCCGCTCGTCTCGCCTGTGGTCGTGAAGGCGCGCTGCGGGTACTGGTGATCGGTGGTAAGAAGCGACAACGCCGGGTGCTTCATCGGCGGGGGGGCGCCGTCCACCAGCCAGTTGCCGCCTTCTAATACCACGTCGGGCTTCAGCGGCCAGTGCGATGACCAGCTGGCCGTCCGCGAAGACGGGGCGAGGTCGCCAACTGGCGCCAGCGGCAAACCGACCTCTCCGGCTGGGAGCACATTCTTCTCGGTATAGGCTCCGACGCAGATCGCGTTCCAAGCGTGAGCGGGCGATTCCACCTCGTTGTCGGGAAGATCGCAAACCGACAGGTAATCGTTGTTGTCGAACTGGTTCTGGTTGGTGTTGCCGGCAGACACGAGGACCAGACGCTTGATCTTCTTGTCGCCGGACACGCCGGAGGCCAACTGGTCGACCTCGCTCGACCATGACGTGGGCGCCCCATCGTGCGGGCTATCGTCCTCTGTGGTGGTCGCCAGCGTGAACGTGCGTCGCCGGTCGCCGGTGATCTCAACGGCATTGATGCCCTTGCGCGTCACCGCGCCGAGAAGATGATGGGGATTGTGTCCGGCATCCGGAATGATCTTGGCGGATTCCAGCCGGTGCCGAATCTGAATCGGGTTCATCGTCTGCACTGCCGTTGTGAGGTCGCCGAAGAGGGCCAGGCCGGCGAGCTGGGTACCGTGGCCCACGGCATCTTCCAGCCCCCATGCCGGCTCTGCCGCGTGGCGGTCGGGGATGGCAAGAGCCGGCGCGATCAGCGGATGCGCCCTACTGACGCCGCGGTCGAGTAGGGTGATGTAACCGGGATCACCGCCGCCGTCGAACGTCGCCCTGCCGACGACGTCAGCCACCCATTCAACCTGCTCCTCAATTTCAAGCGCATCGAAGTAGTCCGCCGTGACGGTGGGAGCAGCCAGCGCACGAACACCTCCTAGCCGGCGCACTGCCAAGGCCAACGCGTCGCTTGTCGCCGTGCCGATGACGACGACGTCTTCGGGAAATTCAAGGCGATCGGCGCTGATGGCAACGCCATATTCGGGAGCGCCGGCAATGAAACCGGCCGCTGCCTCCTTGTCGAGCCAGATCTCCCAGGGCCGCGCGTCATTGCCCTCGGGAAACTTCTGATGGGGGCTACGCCACAGCGCCCGCAAGCCTGCTTCGACGATCGCGCCGATGCTCTGAACGAGATCGGCGTTGTAGGGCCGGCCTTCCGCTCCATCCTTCTTGATCCGGTTCTTCTCGCCAAAGTCAGTGACTTTCTGCCGAAGTTTGTCGATGCCATCTCCGGAGGCAAACACCGTCGCGCGCGCCGCCTGCTGCTCACCTGCTGCCGGCTGCACCTTGAGGAGCGTCAGGCCGCTGGCGTCGAGGCCGGACGTCACCATCACCTCTCCCGGCCGCCCCTCGACGTTAAGGTAGAGCCCGGGCCGGGCCTCGGCTGCTACGTTCGGGAGATGATCTAGCGCTTGGAGGAGAGCCTGAGCATGGGCGGCGCGGTTGGCGACGTCATTTGGTCTTTTTGGCGACCCGCCGCCCTTGGCCTTGAATACCTGGTTTTTTCCCAGACCTTGCAGAATAAAGTGTTCGCGATCCCTCGGCATCCCCGCCCATTCCCCCTATTCCATGCAACGAGCGGCGGCGATCCAGGGATGCGACGAGGGATGTTGTCTCGATGCTCTCCTTATGGGCCAATACCGCTCGTCTTGCTGCGTCCTCCGCGGCGGCGACGACATCGGCGGTCGACAATCCCTCGGCTTGGTGCGCGACGTTCGCCCAATCGACATCTTTGGCGTCGAAACCGGTCAACCGGCGGCGCAGCGCCTTTTCAATCGCCGCACCCTTGGGCATCTCGTAAGGCAGCACTAGGTCGAAGCGACGCAGCACTGCCCGGTCCAGAATTTCCGGAAGATTGGTGGTGGCGACAATGATCGACGGACCGGTGTCCTCATCAAGGAATTGCAGGAACGAGTTCAGGATGCGTCGCGCCTCACCTATATCGTTTTCAGAGCCCCTTGCTGCGGCAAGGGCGTCAATCTCGTCGAATAGGTACACGCCTCGCGTCGCGCGGACTGCATCAAAGATCATGCGCAGCTTCTGGGCAGTCTCGCCCATGAATTTTGTGATCAACCCATGCAGCAGCACGGTAAAAAGGGGGAACCGCAGCTCGCCAGCCAATGCAGCCGCACTCAAGGTCTTGCCGGTCCCTGGGGGGCCGGCGAACAGGAGCCGTCGACGAGGCCGCAATCCCTTTTCCTCCAGCCGCTCCCGCATGCGAGTTTCGGTGACGATATGTCTGAGCTCGTCCTCTAGGTGGAACGGCAGAATGACGTCATTGAGCCGCGTGGAGGGGTAGCTCGCATCAAGGAAACCAGCAAGATCACCGCGTGGCGCCGCCAATGGCGTGGGCTTTGCCGCGGCAGACCTAGGCGGCGTCCGCGTAACCTCTGCCCATTGTCGCAACTGCTCGGCAAGTCTTGTATGCCCTTTCTGGTCTTCAGCAGCAGCAAGCTGCATGGCGAGATCGAAGAAGCGTTCTTCGTCGCCTTCAGCATGACTCTTGACGAGCCCTATCAGTTGCTGTGCCGATGCCATGTTACTGCGACTTTCACTGCCCCGAGTCGATTTGCGTAGATACTACCGACGATGACTTTATATCTATGAAACGTTAATGGAAGAGAGCGATGCCCTGTTATGGCGATGTTCAACCACATTTGTCGACCTTCATACGCCGCTCCCATCCGCGGCTGCATCGACCTGCCTACGGTTGAGCGCCGCCTTTGGAAAATCATGATATCAGAAATGACAACAGCGGCGCGCCAAACCGCCGAAACTGCCCCATGGCCGCCGACTGTCCTCCCGGCCGGCCCACTCGATTGTTCAAACAACATATAACCAATTGAAATTGCTCGTAAATTTTTTATGGCGGCGAGAATATTCCGACACCGAGGCCGTCAAAAAGATACGCTTTTGATTTTAAAGGGAAAATCGCCGAAAAAATATTTTTGAGGTTTCGCCGACTATCGGAGTCAATCGGTTGATTTTAGACCTCAGCACGCCCAGCGTCGCAACGGGCTGTGCCTCGAAAAGTACCGTCAGCGAACCATATCACGCATCGTGGGCGTATGCCATCCTATGGCGCGACCGGCTCTATGCGAACCATCCAGGCTGGCCTTGAGGCACAGCGTTGCTGGTTGAAAATGATCAGGCCAACTGGATCATCGGCAAAGACCAATACAGGCGCGGCTCAGGATACGGGAGAGCAATTGGCCAACGGGGTGGCAAGTTCTAGCCGAGAACTACATGGCGTTGAAGTCGGGCGTTAGAACGATGCGCCATCCGGATCGACGACATCCGGGTCATCCTGTGCCGTCTTCCCCTTAGCCTTTTGTCTGCGCAGTGTGGTCGCAAAAGACCGCCCGCGACGGGGTTGGCGGGCGGCGGTCAACGCCAGCCCAAGATCATCCTTGCGGATATCGATCAGGTCCGCCAACCGATCCACTATACCAAGCACAACCAGGATATCCGCGAGCGTGCCGATCCCGACACCGAGATCTCCCTTTTCCAAACGCGCTACGCTGCTCGGCGACGTGCCCGCGCGCACTGCCAGATCAGCCACGGTGATGCCGCGCCGCAAGCGAGCGCCGCGGACATCGCGTCCAAGCCTTTCGACGGCGACCCTTGATTTCGGCGATCCCATGACAATCAACCATATATGGTTAGTTTGAAGCGTTAACGTGTCATATATGATGATTTTTTATGTTCAGCAAGCGTTGGATGTCGAGCCTTGCCAGTGCTTAACCGATCGCGCCAGCCTCCCCGACAAAGCGTCTACGAAGCCGGCGAATTCCGGACTAGATCCGTGTAGATCAGACTAAACCAGCTTTACTAAAGCTTGCATCGGTGAAATAGTTCACGCTGTTCGCGTCGAGCGGAGAAAGGGTGCGCCTCATGTCCGATCGCTGGATGTCCGTCGAAGAGATCGCCGGCTATCTGGGAGTCAGCAAAGACACGGTTTACGGATGGATAACCAAGAGAGATATGCCGGCTCATAAGGTCGGAAGGCTTTGGAAGTTCAAGTCGGATGAGGTTGATTCATGGGTAAGGGCTGGCAAAGCTTCCGAAGAGGGTAATGAGCATACGGTGAGCAATCCACAGAGCAGCAAAGGGCCCGCAAAGAGGGGTAAGAAATGAGCGATATCGCCTGCATTGATCTGTTCTGCGGCGCGGGCGGCTTGACGCATGGCCTCATCCGGGCAGGTGTCCCAGTTGTTGCAGGCATTGATGTCGATACGGCATGCCGCTATCCATTCGAGACCAACAATGGCGCACTCTTTCTTACCAAAGATATCAAAAGCGTAAAGCCAGCGGAGTTGAACAAGCTGTACGGCGACGCGAAGATTCGGATCCTGGCAGGGTGCGCTCCATGTCAGCCGTTCTCCACGTACTCCCAGCGCTATGACACGCTCACCAGCCCGCGCTGGCCCCTCCTGTATCAGTTCGCGCGCCTCGTCAAATCCGTTCGCCCGGACATCGTGACCATGGAGAACGTACCCCTAGTCGAGAAACATGCCGTCTTCGACGACTTCGTCGCCACCCTTGAGCGACTGGGTTATAAAGTCTGGAAGAACGTCGTCGATTGCACCCAATATGGGTTGCCTCAGACCAGACGGCGTATGGTCATTTTGGCGAGCTTGATCGGCCCGATCGAGTTGATCTCGCCGACCCATAAAAAGCCGCGAACCGTCAAAGACATGATCGGGAAGCTGCCCGCCATCGGGGCGGGAAGCTTCCACGGCGATGACACCTTCCATGTCTCTTCCAGACTTTCAGATTTGAACCTGGAGCGTATTCGCGCTTCCCGCCCTGGCGGGACTTGGCGCGATTGGCCCGAGCGCCTGGTCGCCGAATGCCATAAACGAGAAACCGGACGCACTTATCCGGGCGTCTATGGACGGATGACCTGGGAAGACCCGTCTCCGACGATCACCACACAATTCTATGGCTTCGGCAATGGCCGCTTCGGTCATCCCGATCAGGACCGAGCGATCTCGTTACGAGAAGGAGCCATTCTGCAAGGGTTTCCGAAGAAATACGCCTTCGTGGGGGATGGTGGCTCAACCCATTTCAAGACGTTAGGCCGGATGATCGGCAACGCCGTGCCCGTCGCCCTCGGCGAGGCGATTGGGCGAAGCATCGTGTCTCACCTCGGCATTGCAGCGCAGTCGGAGCAACTGAAGAAGGGAGGCGCCGCGGATGTCGCGCGTAAGCCCCTCGTCGCATGAGGCGAGCCTCCGCATGGCTCGGGTGCGGCAGAAGGGTACCGACGCCGAACTCTTTCTGCGCAGGGAACTGCACGCTAGAGGGTTGCGCTATCGTCTGCATGTCCCCCTGCTGACCAAGCCGCGCCGCGTGGCTGACATCGTGTTTCCCCGTGCCAAAGTCGCCATCTTTGTCGACGGTTGCTTCTGGCACGGTTGCCCGCAACACGCCTCATGGCCAAAAAGCAACGCGCAATTTTGGCGTGATAAAATCGAAGCAAATCGCGCGCGAGACGCTGATACCGACCAGCGCCTCAGTGCTTTGGGCTGGCGTGTCATCCGCGTCTGGGCGCATGAGCGCGCCGGCGAAGCAGCCGAACGCATCGGAAACGTTGTTCGAGGCGGGAGCGAGCTTCAATGATCGGTAGAGATGCGAGCAGTGCGGCAACTCAGATCGCCCATCATACCGTTCCCGAGTGCGGTCAGTTGGTTGAAGCTCGTCGACGGCAATGGATCGTGTCGGAGGTCGACGGTGGCTCGACAGCGCCCGGCCTACCGCAAAACCACCTCATCCGTTTGACGTCGATCGACGAAGACGCCCTCGGCGAGGAAATCGAAGTCCTTTGGGAGTTGGAGCCCGGTGCTCACGTCATAGAGCGAGCAGGTTTGCCGCGCATCACCGGCTTGGATGATCCAGCCGCCCTACAAGCGTTTCTTGATGCAGTCCGATGGGGAGCCGCCACCAACGCGGACAGGGCCTATCTCCAGGCGCCTTTTCGCAGCGGCGTCAGCATTGAAGACTTCCAGCTCGACCCATTGGTTCGAGCTATCGATATGGCCCGCATCAGCCTGCTCATCGCGGATGACGTCGGCCTCGGAAAGACGATCGAAGCCGGCTTGGTGATCCAGGAAATGCTCCTGCGCCATCGTGCCCGCACGGTGTTGGTGTTGTGTCCAGCGTCCCTACAGGAGAAGTGGCGCACGGAGATGCAGGAGAAATTCGGCCTCGATTTCCGCATCGTCGATACCGAGTTCGTCAAGCGCTTGCGCCGTGAACGTGGCTTGCACGCCAATCCGTGGACCTCTTTTCCTCTCCTCATCACGTCGATGGATTGGGTGAAGCAGGGCGAAGGGCTGCGCCTGTTCCGAGATGCGCTGCCACCCACTGTCAATCATCCTCGAAAATTCGATCTGCTGGTCATCGACGAAGCGCACAACGTAGCGCCCACGGTTGGACACTACGCGGTCGAAAGCCTCCGAACCAGGCTGGTGCGACTGCTCGCTCCGCATTTTCAGCACAAACTGTTTCTCACCGCCACGCCCCATGACGGCTACACCGAGTCGTTCACCGCTCTGCTCGAACTGCTCGATGACCAACGCTTCGCCCGAAACGTCCTGCCGAGTGAGGCCCAGCGTGCTCGGGTTATGGTGCGGCGGCTGAAGAGCGACCTGGTGGATGCGAACGGCAAGCGGCTTTACCCGGTGCGGCGTCTCGAAGGTCTCCCCATCAAATATGAAAATGACGAAAGGCATATCCGGCATCTTCTCGGCGATTACATATCGTCGCGAGAGAGTGGCGAGGGCAGCGCACGAGCTGTCGATCGGTTCGTTCACCAATTGCTTCGCAAGCGCCTCGCGTCGTCGCCCGCCGCATTCGCAGCGACACTGGAAAAACACATAGCGACGACCGAAGGCCGTTCGTCGGCCGACCAGACCCGGCGCAAGCTGGACGATCGCATCCTTCGCCGCGCCATATCGAAGACTGAGGAAGACTATGCCGACGACGCATTGCGCGAGGCGGCGGAATACGACGCGCTCAGTGAAGCCGGCAAACACATCCGGCCGCCCGGTGAGCAAGAGCGGCGGATGCTGGAACGCCTGCGCTCTTGGGCGCAGCAAGCATCACGCAAGGCGGATTCCAAGGCGCACGCGATATTGGAATGGCTGACCGAGCACCTCCAGGAGGGCGGTAAATGGACGAATGAGCGGGTCATCCTATTCACCGAATACCGAACAACGCAGCAGTGGATGCAAGAGACGCTCGTGTCGCACGGCTTCGGTGGCGACCGGCTGGCGCTCATCTATGGTGGCATGGATCACGACGAACGTGAGGCTGTGAAGGCGGCGTTCCAGGCCAGCCCTTCGGAATCGCCGGTCAGAATTCTGTTGGCGACCGACGCGGCATCCGAAGGCATCGACCTTCAGAACCACTGTCACCTGATGATCCATCTGGAAATTCCGTATAATCCCAATGTGATGGAGCAGCGGAACGGGCGCATCGACCGTCACGGCCAACGCTCCGGCGAGGTGGTGATCTGGCATCCAGTCGATGACGAAGGCGATCACGGACAGGACATCCTGCGAGCGCTTCGGAAACTCGAAGCCATGCGGGCCGACATGGGGAGCGTCAATCCGGTCATCGCCCCGCAGCTCCCGGACCTCATCGAGGGGCGCCGGCGCGACCTGGATACCCGGCTGGCCGAAGCCCGCATGGAAAAATCGCGGCGCTTCGTCAGGGCCGAGCGCGATGTCCGGGATCGGGTCGCAAAGCTGCACGAACGCCTCGCAGAGACCAAGCGCGAGCAAAATCTCACGCCCGATCACATCGAACGGGCGGTGAGAGCGGCTCTGCGTATTTCGGACAAACCGGACCTCGGGGCCGCGTCTCTGCCCTGTGCTCCAGACGGGGCCGTTTTCACCATGCCGGCGCTGTCCGGTTCATGGACGCGGTGCCTGGAGGGGCTGGAGCATCCCTACACCAAGAAAGTCCGCCCCATCACGTTCGACCACGACGTGGCAAAGGGGCGCGATGACGTCGTTCTGGTGCATCTCAATCATCCCCTCGTCCAGATGAGCCTGCGCCTGTTGCGCGCCGAAATCTGGGCGCGGGACGACGTGAAGAAGATCCACCGCGTCTCCGCCCGTTCCTTACCCGATGGTCAGCTCGAAGGCCCCGCCGTCATCGTAGTTTCTCGACTGGTCATCACTGGTGGTAGCCATCACCGACTGCACGAGGAACTCACCGAGGCCGGCGGTTATCTGCGTGATGCTGGCTTTCGCCGCGAAGACCGCGTGACGGAGGTACGACGATGGCTTGAAGATTCCGCTCCGGCCGTCCTGCCCGATACGACCTTCGCTGCGCTGCGCACCCGCTTCGACAAACAGCGCGACTCGGTGTTGGGAGCGGTCGATGCGCGCTCCAAGGACCGCCTGCGCTTCCTGTCCAATTCGATCGACACGCGTAAAGAACGGGAGATCGACGACATCCGGCAGGTCCTCGACGATCTCGACAAGGCTTTGCGGGCCGAACTCGTCGCCGACCGAGAGCCGCAACAGCTCTCGCTCTTCTCCGAGGACGAGCGCACTCAGCTCCGAAGGGATCATGCCGCCCTCGAAGCGCGGCTCGCCCGTATTCCGCTGGAACGGGAGCAAGAGGTGCGTGCCATCGAGAACAGGTATTCCAATGTCCGGGATCACACCTTTCCCGTCGCTGTCATCCTGCTCGTGCCCCAGTCCTTGACGAAGGGGAAGCCTTAATGAGCACCAACCAAGAATGGCTCAACCTCATTGAGGTCTCGGGACCGTTCCTTGCAGTGCCCGTGCTGCGGGAGGTGCTTCCCCAAGGATTGGAAGCCCTGACCTCCGGCCGCCCGCAGCGGCTGCGCGCCGCCTATGACGAATGGCGTGATGCCGTCGATGCGGACGATGTCGACCTACCCGCTATTCATACGGCCTGGATCGACGAGGTTCTCCAGACCGCTTTGGAGGTGGACGATCAAGTTTTGCGTCGGGCAGCTACTTTGCCGACGTCGCTGACGATATCGCTGCCCGAGCACGGCGCCACGATCACGCCCGACTTAGCGATCGTTAATCCGACCCAGGGCGACGCCGCCCTATTGCTCGTCCAGACCTACGATCCCGACACCGATCTCGACACCACCCGGAACTACGGCGGGCTGGTCACCACACCGGGCGACCGCATGGTGGCGCTGCTCCGCGCCGTCGGATGCCCGGTCGGTCTCATTACCAACGGCGAACGCTGGATGCTGCTTCACGCACCAGCCGGCACGGTCACGAGTTTCGCCAGTTGGTATGCCCGTCTTTGGGGCCAGGAGCCTGAAACGCTCCGCGCTTTCGTCAGCCTGCTCGGGGTTCGTCGCTTTTTCGGGCCCGAAGCTGAAAGGCTGCCGGTGCTGTTCGAGCGGTCGCTTAAGCATCAGGATGACGTGACCGAGGCGCTCGGCGAACAGGTCCGTCGCGCCGTGGAAGTGCTGATCCAATCCCTCGACCGCGCTGACCAGGATCGCAACAGGGATCTGTTGCACGACGTCGATCCGAAGGAACTCTACGAGGCCGGCCTCACAGTCATGATGCGGCTGGTGTTCCTGCTGGCAGCGGAAGAGCGCGGCCTGCTCCTGCTCGGCGATCCCCGCTACGACGCCTTCTATGCGCTCTCCAGCCTGCGTATGCAGTTGCGCGCCGATACCGAGGAGATACTCGAGCGCCGCCGCTCGGCATGGTCGCGGCTGCTCGCCCTGTTCCGTGGAGTCTATGGCGGCATCGACCATCCTCTGCTGCGGCTGCCGGCGATGGGCGGCTCGCTCTTCGACCCGGATCGCTATCCCTTCCTCGAAGGCCGCAAAAGGGGCACGAACTGGCGGAGCGATCCCGCCGAGCCCCTGCCGATCGACGACCGCACGGTCCTACTTCTGCTGGAGGCTATCCAGACCTTCGAGGGGCGCACGCTGTCCTATCGTGCGCTCGACGTGGAGCAGATCGGTCACGTTTATGAGGGTCTCCTCGAACGCATGGTCCAGCGGGTCGATGACGTGACGCTCGAACTCGAAGGATCGGCCAAGGCCAAGAATGCCCGCGTCTCGCTCGGCGAATTAGAGTCCGCGCACCTCGACGGCGCCGCTAAGGTCGTCGACCTTCTTAAGGAACGGAGCGAGCGTTCCGAGTCCGCCATCCGCAACGCCATCGGCCGAGAACCGGACGAGCGCGTGACGGCGCGGCTGCTCACCGTCTGCCGTGGCGACGTGGCCTTGCGTGATCGCATCCTGCGCTATGCCGAGCTCCTACGGACGGACCCGTGGGGATACCCTCTGGTCCATCACGCTGGCGCTTTCGTCGTCGTCCTCGGCGCCGACCGGCGCGAGAGTGGAACGCACTACACGCCCAAAAGCCTGACCGAGAAGATTGTCGAGGAGACGCTGGTCCCGATCGTCTACGGCGGTCCAGCCGAAGGAGCCGCACGCGCGGATTGGAAGCTCAAGAGCGCCCAAGACCTCCTCGACCTCAAGGTCTGCGATCCCGCGATGGGATCGGGCGCGTTCCTCGTGCAGGCTTGCCGCTGGCTCGCCGACCGGCTGGTGGAAGCCTGGTCTGATATGGAAGCGGCGGGCAGCCAGATCGACGCTGAAGGTATCATCCGCACCGCCGATGACCCGGCCGGATTCGAGCCGCTGTCGCGCGCTACCGAAGAGCGCGCCATCCTCGCGCGCCGTCTGATCGCCGAGCGTTGCCTCTACGGCGTAGACAAGAACCCGCTCGCTGTTGAACTCGCCAAGCTGTCGCTCTGGCTGACCACGCTCGCTAAGGGGCGGCCTTTCGGTTTCCTTGATCACAACCTGCGGAGCGGCGACAGCCTTCTCGGCATCCACGATCTTGACCAACTCATCAACTTAGACATGAAGACGAAGGGCAACGCGCAGCTTCGCCTTTTCGGCCGGACCATCCGGTCGGCCGTCGATAAGGCGCTCGTGCTCCGCGGCCAGCTTCGCTCAATACCCATTCGCGACATCCGCGACGTCGAGGCGATGGTCGCGCTCGACGCTCAATCGCGCAACGAATTGGCTCTACCAGAGCTGATCGCTGATGCCCACGTTGGCATCGCCCTCGCCAATGACCGGGCCGTGAGAACTACGGCGCTGGCGACCATGGCCGATGAGGCCGCAGGCGGTGATGCGAATGCACGGGCTCGCCTGTTGCAGCAGGCAAAGATCGATCTCGTGAATGATTCTCCAGACGGGGCTGTACGACGCCCTTTTCACTGGCCGCTCGAATTCCCGGAAGTATTTCTACGGGAGCCCGGTGGTTTTGATGCCTTCATCGGTAATCCGCCGTTCCTCGGCGGGAAAAGGATCACCGGCGTAGCTGGCACCGTATATCGAAATTGGCTCGTGGAGCATATTGCCGAGAGGCGCAGTGGGTCAGCTGACCTGGTGGCGTACTTTTTCCTACGCGCTTATTCACTGTTACGCGTCGGAGGCGGTTTCGGGCTCCTTGCGGTCAACACCATCGCGGAGGGTGATACGCGACAGGTTGGTTTGGAGGCTATGATCCGCACGGATGCTGTCATCCATGCCGCCTATCCGAACGAGCCTTGGCCTGGAAAGGCGGCAGTCGTCACCAGTAGGGTGCATATCCACAAGGGCGAATGGCGGGGGACGCGCACGTTACATGGGCGACCAGCTTCCTTCATTTCGGCCTTTTTATCCGATCGCGAGGAGTGGAGTCCACAGCGGCTAAAAGCTAGCGAGGGCGTTAGCTATCAAGGCTCAGTCGTTGTCGGCATGGGCTTCGTACTTTCGCCCGACGAAGCAGAGAGGATGCTGAACGCCGACCCTAAAAATGCTGATGTAGTCCTGCCTTATCTCGACGGAGACGATCTCAAATCAGGTCCAGAGCAGCGCCCCACGCGATGGGTCATCAGCTTTTGGGACTGGTCGGAGGAGCGCGCGCATCAATATGAGTTGCCGTGGCAATGGATCGAAGATCGGGTAAGACCAGAACGTCAACGCCTCAATCAGAAAGGTGAGTTCGTCCTTCGCAAACCGCTACCCCAGCGATGGTGGCACTTCGGTGATAAGCGCCCCGGTCTCTATCATGCGGTCGGTCGCGGTCACCATTTCGACCAACATCCAACGGGCTGGAATTCACAAGCAAAGCCGCTCCAACTCGTCCTCGTGGCGGGACGTGTTGGCAAATATTTCAATCCATCGGTGGTGCCAAATGACGTTATCTTCCACGAAAAGTGCGTAGTCTTCTCCGTGGCAGAACCCTACGCGCTCGCGGCAATCTTCAATTCATCCCCAGTGGATGCTTGGGTTTGGAAACAGTCTTCCCGGATGAAGCTTGACCTAAATTTCTCACCGTCCGACGCGGTCGAGACCTTTCCTTTCTTGGAGCCCTCCGAAATCATTCGTTTCGAAGGACTCGGCCGTGAATACCTCCAATCGCGTCACGAACTGATGACCGATCCGGCCAAACCCATCGGTCTCACAAAGCTCTATAACCGTTTCCACGACGCAGCCGACACCGATTGCGTCATAGAGCGTCTTCGTGAGCAGCACCGCGAAATCGACGCAGCAGTCATACGTGCCTACGGATGGGACGATATAGACCTCGGGCATGGCTATCACGAACAGCCAAATCTCGCTGAGAATGATCGCGTAAGGTTCACCATCTCCGATGCCGCTCGCGCAGAGGTGCTATATCGCTTCGCAGATATGAACCGTAATCAATATCAAAAAGAAATCGAAGCGGGACTTCACAAGACAACCACGAACCAAAAGTCCGGTAAGAAACGACCCGGCAATGACGTTGGTGATCTCTTTAATGCCGACATCACCGAGATGGAGATGATTGATGATTGATCGCACCTATATGGCGGCTGATCTCAACGTGCTCCCTTTTTTCAAGGAGAAGGCTTGCCGATGACGAGACCCACCACCGATCAGGCGGAGGCAAGCCCAACCAAACGGTTCTTCGTGTCCATGCTGACGCGCGACATCAACCTCGCCGACGCGATCCTCGACCTTCTGGACAATTGTCTCGACGGCGCGCTTCGGCTCGCAAACGGCGGTAACGTCGATTACTCGCAACACTTTGTGAAAATCAAACTCGCCGCCGATCACTTCTCGATCGAAGACAATTGCGGCGGCATCCCGCGCGAGGTCGCCAAGAACTACGCCTTCAAGATGGGCCGCGAGCCCGACGACGACCGGGACTCCGAATCCGAAACCATTGGCATGTACGGCGTCGGGATGAAGCGCGCGATCTTCAAAATGGGGCGTGAGGCGCTGGTTCGAACCCGCCATGGGGACGATACGTTTGAGGTGCCGATCACGTCGGCTTGGCTCGAAGCCAAGGGTTGGGACCCACTCCCGATCAACGAGCCAACGGAAGCGAGCGAGGAGCTCGCGGAGCCCGGCACTGTGATTCGAGTCGACGAATTATACGGGGGTGTCGCAAGGCATTTCGCCAACGAGGCGTTTGAGAACGAAGTCCGCACGGCCATCTCCGAACATTTCACGATGTTCCTTCAATGGGGATTGAAAGTCGATCTCAATGGCACGCCGGTGGAGCCCGTTTTTGTCGAAGTTCTGGTTTCCAACCGTGCCGATGGACCGGCGCCGTTCGTCTTCCAAAAAGCAATCGACGATGTGCTGGTTTCGATTACCGTCGGCCTCAACACGGGGCGCAGCCTCGGCAACGATGACGAGGACGAACCGGGCTTCGAGCGTGACCGCTCGTCAGCGACTGCCGGCTGGACGGTCCTTTGTAACGATCGCGCGGTGATCGTCGGTGACAAGAGCCGTCTGACGGGTTGGGGTGATGGCATTCCACTATACCATCCGCAGTTTGCGATCATTACCGGTATCATCGAGTTCCGATCCAAGCTTGCCGACAAACTCCCGGTCACGACGACGAAGCGCGCGCTCGACACGTCGTCGAATGTTTGGCTCGAGTCCTTGGTCAAGATGAAGGAAGGTATGCGGATTTGGATCTCGTATACCAACCAATGGAAGAACCATCCGCGCGTTGACCAGTCGAATTACTGGGAGGACTCAAAGCCTTTGTCTTTGGCCAAGACGATCGCCGCAATCGCTTTGCGTAGCGATGTCAAGAAGAGTGACAGCCAGATCGAATTCAACCCGCAGAAGGCGAAGGTTCTGCCCGAACCGCCTGGAAAGACTCCGTCTTCAAGGCGCGTCGTCTTCTCACGGCCCGTGGAAGAATTGCGTCTCGTTTCAAAAATGCTCTTCGACGTCGATGACGAGAAGCCGGGGATCGTCGGCGAGAAATGTTTCGAGCTGACACTGGCCAAAGCCAAGAAACAGGAACCTTGAGACATGAGCGCCGGATCTTCGCTCCCCTACCGACTGAGGCCCAACAAGGCTGTCGACCGAGAATTGTTTCTCTCCCTGTTGATGCGGTTGGCTCCTGTCCTTTCGCTAGAGAAATATCATTACGTCGGCCTCGGCGGACCGTTTCTCGAAGACTTCCGATTGGTTCATGCCAGGCTCGGCGTCGGTCGGATGACCTGCATCGAAACTGAAGCGGAGGTCCATAAACGCCAACTCTTTAATCGGCCCATCGCATCAATCGAGTGTGTCCACAACACGCTCGAAGAATACCTGGACGAGATCGATTTCGAGACGCCGGCGATCGTCTGGTTCGACTACACGGAGCCGAAGGGCATCACTACGCAAATCGAACGCTTTGCGCGGACGATTGGCGCGGTTCCGCTCGGGAGCGTGCTTCGGATAACGCTAAATGCCAATCCAGAATCGCTCGGGAAGCCGCTCCCAAGCGACATTTCGGTCGAGATCGGTGACGCTGCATCGGGTGACCGTGCGGCAAAGCCAACGGTGCAGGAGTGGCGCCTTGCTCGTTTCAAGGAGCGGGTTGGTCAACTCTTTCCGAGCGGGCTATCCCCCGAGGGTATGACGCACAAGACCTATGGGGCGAGCGTACTGCGTGTTCTCAAACTGGCGGTCGAAAAGGAAGCTCTCAATTTTCGTGATCGCCAGATCGTATGGTCACTGGCGACCCACTACAAGGACGGTCAGGCCATGGTAACGGCCGCACTTGTCGTGTGCGCAGCCGCCGACGCTTCCGTTGGAAATCTCTTGAAGGAATGGGAGTTTCTTTCGACGCCGGACGTTCCCCATCGCCTTGATCTACCCGCCCTTTCCACGCTGGAGCGTTTGACCATGGAATCAAACGACGACATTCGGGAGAAGATGGCCTTCGATCTCCCCAAATCTGATATGGGCGAAGATCCGATAACGGTCTTCAAGAAATTCTATCGTATCTATCCACATTTCTCTCGCGTCGAGCTGTAGAGATTTATTCGAGGGCGACGCATGAGCTTGACCGTTACTTCAGACCCGCAAAGTTGGCTTACAAAGGAGCTGATTTGGCTTGGCCCGTGTATGGCAAGGCTGGAGGGCAAGCGCTCGGCCTTTCCGGCAATCAATGAGGGGCATTGGGTCGTTGCGGCGGAAGCTGATGGGAAGTTGAAGCGCGTCGGCAAGATTCTCCGCATCCGGGCCGATCTAAACACAACGATGGTCTATTTCGATCATGTCCATGATTTCAGCGCATCGGGAACAGTCGCCGACCTCGGATTGACGCTGCCGAGCGGCCCAATCGCACGGCTTCGTCCGGAAGATCTCGCGAATATTCTCGCCCTGGACGACATATCGATAGCCGATGTTCCGCTCATACAGAACGTCGCTTATGTTCGCGACCTGCTCGAAATAGCAGTCCGCGACGATCTTCTCGGCCCCGCCGGTGGGCCGCACGAGCTGATCAAAGACATGAGCGTCCGCGACCGCTATCTGGTCGGCAAACTCGCACCGCGACGGCTGGGCGACACCGATATTGTCGCCGTCGAGCCGGCTTCCGGCGCAGATGAAATCCGAGACATCGAGGACGAGCGGGCGGCGCCCATCCATGAGCCCGGTGCCGAGTTCGCGAGCGTGTCAGGGCGCGTGGAGCCAGAGGACGACGCCCTCGACGAAATCGACACCACGAACAATCAGTCCCTCGTGCCGTCCAGCATCGGGTTTACCTTCTGCGTCGCGCCGGGTGTGGAGTCACTGGCCGCCGAGGTCCGGTGGGGACGCTATGAGCGTGTCCCAGGCGACGAACACGATGTAGTCAAGACACGCAAGAACCGAGCGACTGGCCGTGAGGAGGAGACCAAAGTCAGGGTATGGCGGAGAGTCCCGTGCGGCGGAATTCTTTCCCTTTCGCTGAAAGACGGACCAATGCGGCCGGCAACGCCGGATCGTGACCAGCCCGAGGTCCGGCTGCAAGGGACTATCCGTACGAATGCCCAAGGTGAGCGCCTCGTCACCCTTTTTCTCGTGAACGGCCAGTTGGAGCCCGACGAAAACAAGGATCGCGCTTGGCTGTTCCAACCTCAGATCTCGGTAGCTGGGCCGGAAGGCGATGCTGATCCAGCTATCTTCAGGCGTCGCCCTTCTAATGAAATCGTCGTCGATGATCCGGAACGCGATCGCTTGGCCCTGATTTATCGTAATCGGCTGGAGTTCGCTGTGGGCCACGGCGTATCCGTCCATGCTGACACGACGCCAGAAGATCCCGCGAAAGCTTCACACCTCCGCACGGAAATCATCCCGCGCTACGAGGTCGCTGTGACCGAAACACCCGGTCTCGAGCCGGATGATCGCCCCGCCATGCGCCGGATGATCGACGAAGAATGGCTCGACATGGGCCGCCTCGCGGACATGGCACCGCAACAATTGCGGGAGGCCCTTACATGCTTGGTCGAGGACTATGCGGCGTGGATCGGGGAACAGAGAACGCGACTGAAAACCGAGATCGTCGGCTTCGACATTCCGGGACAAGATGTGATCGCCCGCTGCGAAGAGACCCTGCGCCGCCTTCGCGAAGGAATGGACACGCTCTTTTCCGACAATGCTGCGCTATCGGCATTCCGCTTCGCCAACAAGTCGATGGCACTTCAGCGCGTGCGAAGCCTCTACGCCCTCAAACGCAGACGCGGCGAGACGGCCGACGCCGCGCAACTCGACATCCCGAGAAATAGGTCCTGGCGCCCGTTCCAGTTGGCGTTTCTCCTGTTGTCTGTCCCATCCCTCGCCGATCCGGCACATCCAGATCGAACGAAGCCCGCTGAAGCCTTCGCCGATCTCCTCTGGTTCCCAACGGGCGGTGGCAAGACCGAAGCCTATCTGGGTGTGGCGGCTTTCGCGATGGCGATGCGCCGATTGAAGAATGATCTCGGCGGCCTCGATGCATCACGTGGTTTGGCCGTTATCATGCGGTACACGCTACGCCTGTTGACCCTGCAACAGTTCCAGCGTGCTGCGGCGCTTCTGTGTGCTATGGAAGTGATCCGTCGCGCCGACGAGAAGCTCTGGGGCAAGGAACCCTTCTCGCTGGGGCTGTGGGTCGGCAATCGGGTGACGCCGGGTCGAACCGAGGACGCCCATCAAGCGATCGAGGCATTGCGGAACGGCGACCGAAACAAATCTGGTGTCGCGTCGCCGGCGCAGTTGACGAGCTGCCCTTGGTGCGGGTCCGAGATCTCCGCGGGTCGCGATATCGAGGTCGATCGGATTGCCGGGCGAACGCTCATCCATTGCAGCGACAAACTCGGCACTTGTGAATTCTCGCGTGCCGGCTCTAGCGGCAGCCCACATCCCGGCTTGCCCGTGAAGGTGGTTGATGAGGAAATCTATCATCGTCCGCCGACCATGATGATCGCCACCGTCGACAAGTTCGCAATGATGGCGTGGCGGCCGGAAGTGCGAAACCTATTCGGCCGGGTCGATGAAGAATGCGAGCGTCACGGCCTGCTCTGGCCGGGGCACGATTGCGGCACGGGGCATCGCGCGCGCGGCGCTCATCGCGCGGCGAGGGTGAAGCCGGTTCGCGCCGCCGTTCGGCCTCCCGATCTCATCATCCAGGATGAGTTCCATCTCATCAGCGGGCCGCTCGGCACCATGGTTGGTCTCTACGAGAGCGCCGTCGATGAGTTGAGTTCCTGGCATCTCGGTGACACAAAGGTCCGGCCCAAAGTCGTAGCATCGACCGCTACGGTTCGGCGTGCCGAAGATCAGGTCCGCAATGTATTCATGCGGCGTACCTCGATCTTTCCACCCACCGGCCTCGACGTCGAGGACAATTTCTTTTCGGTTCAGCGCCCCGTCGATGAGAAGCCCGGCCGCCGCTACATGGGTATTTGCGCCCCCGGCAGCTCCCGACCTGCGGTATTGATCCGGACGTACACGGCCTTCCTCACCGCCGCCCAAGCGCTCTACGATCGCTTCGGCCCGGTCGCCGATCCCTATATGACGCTCGTCGGTTACTTCAATTCGCTGCGCGAGTTGGGCGGAATGAAGCGTCTCGCGGAGGATGACGTGCAGACGCGTTCCTTCCGCGTCAACATGAGCTTGGTCGATCGCCCGGGTTTGTCACAACGTCGCGTCGATGACGTTCGTGAACTCACCTCGCGTGTCTCCAGCCATGACATCCCACGCTATCTCGATCAGATGGAGATTCCATTCACCGGGATCCTGGATCCCGCAACAGGTACATGGAAGGAGCATCGGGCTCCGGGCTCCCCACGCCCTATTGATGTCGTTCTCGCCACCAACATGCTTTCAGTCGGCGTCGACGTGAATCGTCTCGGAGTCATGGTCGTCAATGGTCAGCCGAAGGGAACCGCGGAGTATATTCAGGCGACCAGCCGCGTGGGTCGCTCGCCGCCGGGCCTGGTTGCTACCGTGCTCACTTGGGCACGTCCTCGCGACCTCTCTCACTACGAGACCTTCGAGCACTACCACGCGACCTTCTATCAGCATGTCGAAGCCCAATCCGTGACGCCATTCTCTCCCCGCGCGTTGGATCGCGGTCTTACAGGGGCGATGCTGTCCATCATGCGAAACACTTATGATCCCTTCGCTCCAAATGCGGGCGCGGGCGCCATGAACAGCCCCAGCCGACCAGAGATGACGGAGACGATCCGCGTCGTTTCCGAACGAACCTGGGAGGTCACGGAAGACTCCGCCAAAAAGTCGTTGACCGAACAGGAACTCAAGCATCGTGCCGACGACTGGGCCAAGGAGGCGAGCGTCGGAGGTCGTGCCCTCGTTTATCAAAAATATGGCGCTGGTCCGACGGCCTATCCCCTTCTGGAAACACCGGGCGTGAAGCCCTGGACGGATTGGACCGTGCCGATGTCTATGCGCGAGGTCGAACCCGGCGTGAGATTGGTGATGGAAGATTCGCGATCGAACAGTGATCCGGTCTGGCGCGCCCGCGTTGCTCCAGCCGATGGGGGTGATGCATGAGCAAGACGCCCGTCGGTGAAATTCGGCCCAGCCAACTCCTTTGGACTTACGGCCCCGGCGCCCTGATCGATCTGCCCAACCTCTCTGTCGTCACGATGGGCATTGATCGTTGGGAAAAAGACAGGTGCCAGCCCATCCAGGAAGCCCGGTTACTCGCGAACGTTCGAAGTGTTCTCGGCCCGCAGATGGAATCGCTGAGAATGCCTCCGCTCGGCGACCGTGACGTTGTCGATCCATTCTCCGCTGCGGCTCTCATCGGCGTCCCGGTCAAGCCGTTTCCCCGATGGTTGCGCTGCGTGAAATGCGGTCTGCTGTCGCCGTACGATGCTGGCCTCTTCAAATTGAAAGAGAACCGGTATCGTCCGGAACTGACACGCTTCGTCCATGAGGGATGTAGAGGTTCGAACAACGATCAACGGGCCAAAGACGCCGATGCCGTGCCGGCGCGTTTTTTGATGGCTTGCCGTGAAGGACATCTCGATGATTTCCCGTGGCATTGGTTCGTTCATGGCGGTCCGTCGGATTGCCGCGGGACACTCCGGTTTTTCGAAAGCGGAGCCTCGCTGCAAACCGAGAATCTCTGGGTTAAGTGCGATGCCTGCGGCGCATCGAAGAATATGGCCCAGGCCTTCGGTCAAGCCGGAAGAGACAACCTCCCCGCCTGCCGCGGAAGGCATCCGCATATCGATCGGTTCGATGATGACTGCCCCGAAGATCCTCGGGCGATCCTTCTCGGCGCTACCAATGGGTGGTTTCCGGTAACATTGTCTGTCCTCGCCATTCCTCAAACGGGGAGCCCCTTGGCGCAACTCGTTGGAGATGGCTGGACCTTCTTCGAAGATGTTTCCTCGGCCGACGAGGTAGGATTTGTGGTCAAGACACTGAAGAAGACGGCTCAGCTCCCCGGCATCGATCAGTTCACCAACCAGCAAATTTGGACTGCCATAGAGGCTCAGAGGAGCGGAGGCGCGGACGTCGACCAAAGCGACCTCAAAGAACCCGAATGGCAGGTTCTCACGGCGGACGATCCACCGACCGACTACCCGCATTTCATGAGCCGGAAGGTTGGAGTTCCAAAAGGGTTCGAAACGGCAATCTCTCGCGTCTTGCTGTTGGAACGCCTGCGCGAGGTGAATGCTTTGCTAGGTTTCACGCGCGTCGAATCACCGGACGAGGGATCCGGCGACGATGCTGCGCCACGTGCTCCGCTGGGGCGTTCGGCACCGAATTGGGTCCCGGCGACCCAGGTGCATGGTGAGGGAATCTTCATTCGCTTCGACGCCGGAGCTTTGGACGCATGGGCGGACGAGGATCCGGTCAAGGAAATCGATGCCCGCTTGCGTACGGGACATCGCGGGTGGCGCCAAAAACGGAACCTTGATCCGAGAGAAGGTTATCCGGGCGTGCGGTACGTGTTTCTACACACCTTGACCCACATGCTGATCAGAGAACTGGCTCTGGAATGCGGATATAATGCCGCCAGCATCCGCGAACGAATATATGGAGAAGTCGACGGCGAAAAAGATCAAGCCGGAATCCTGATTTACACCGCCGCCGCAGACTCCGACGGAACGCTTGGTGGCTTGGTCGAACTGGGAAAACCTGAAAACCTCGGACGATTGCTCAGGCAGGCTCTGGATCGCGCCCACGTCTGTGCTTCCGACCCTCTATGCTCCGAGCACGATCCTAGCAAAGACCAGTCGCTGCATGGCGCTGCCTGCCACGCCTGTTCCTTCGTCTCGGAAACGTCTTGCGAAAGGGGCAACAGGCATTTGGATCGTGCGCTGGTGGTCCCCACGCTTGAAAACCCGAACGCGGCATTTTTCCGGTGCTCATGATGGGACCGCTCTTGGATGCGGTCGCGAAATTCGTGGCCTTGGTGTCGCCATCGAAGATCGAAGCAATAGCGTCACGACTGCGTGGCGCTTTACCTTCCGACCCGGGGCAAAACCTCCAGGAGGTCGTTGGCACACCAGCGGGTCGAGCCGCCTTGGCCGCGCTTATGACTGCTTGGCGGGACACCGCTTTGCCCGGTAATGTCGTGGCGGGAATGCTGTTGGGAGCGGCTCATACCAGGCAGCAGACGCAGCGAGACAATAGCGTCGAGCTCGTGTGGACTGGGCCGACGACGCCGTTCGTAGCGACCCGCCGTACCGAACAGGTGCTCTTGGATCTCATCAGACAGGCGAAACAAGAGCTTTTCGTCGTAAGTTTCGTCGCGTACGACGTGCCTTCGGTCATAACAGCGCTCAACGACGCCATTGATCGAGGCGTCGATACCCGTATTCTCGTCGAGGCCTCCTTGACCCAGGGTGGCAGTTTGCTCGTCGATCCGGTGGCGACGATGAGAAATGCCGTTCCCTTGGCCCGGTTATACGTCTGGACCGATCGCCCGCACCCATTCACCAATGGTCGGGTTCACGCGAAGGTGGCCGTCGCGGACGGCGCCATTGCATTCTTGACGAGTGCCAATCTGACGGGACACGCATTGGAAAAGAATATGGAGGCAGGTGTTCTGCTCACCGGCGGATCAACCCCAGCCAATTTGCGTGATCATATGTTTGCATTGATCGAAACAAAGGTGATTAGATCTGCCTAGCTAATTCAGCATCGGAACTATTGCAGTGATTCAGCGTCTGATCATCGACAGCAACATGCTGCAATCGGAACATCTCAGGTACTTTCTCAATACCTCATCTACCAATTTTGCGGTTCTGCCCGATTTCGCTTGGTTTGAAATTTACAAGCAGAGATCAATCGAAGCGGTTGCTTCGGCCCTGTCCGTGATTGGTGATTTTCCTGAACAGGTCATTGTTTTGAAGTCAGGACGGGAGATCGCGGAAATCGATTCCCTAACGCCAATGATGCCGCCCCTGATGCAGTATGAGGATACGGCAGGGAGCATTCGAGAAATGGTCAACATCCTGAATGGACCTGGCCGAAACGCGCCAGAGATTCTTGATCAGTTGGATCGCATGTGGGATGGCGCTGTGAATTTTCTTCCTGGCATGCTCGAAGGCGCCCAAGATATAATGACCTCTCTGCCAGAGATGTCCGAGCAGATGTTCAAACCACAACACCTTCGTATCATTCGGCAGAACTCACGATATACTCCGGAAATGTTTTCCTCTATTTTCGGAGCTGCCGACCAGATATGCGAGACTTTGTCGGATGGAGGAAAGCAACGTTCCACTCCGTCAGGGTTCGGCGAGCATAAAATTCATACCTATCTCTACCGTTATGCCCTTGCACTCGTCATCTACCTTCTCTGGTGGATCAGGAATGGAAATCAGGCTCAAAAGCGGCTTGATCGAGCCAGAAACGATCTCATCGACCTAAGCTTTGCTGTGTACGGGACATATTACGAGGGTCTGATGACTTCCGACAAGAAGGCGGGATGGATGTATGAAAACCTTCGCCTCGCGCTCGATGCCATTGAGATGGAAACGACGACAAACCGGTAATTCCGTTTGCACTTTTGGGGCGTCCTCCGCATGCAGCCGCCCATCGAGTGAACCGCATGTCATGCGTAGCCACGATAGACGTGGATATACGCGGAAAGCGCCTGACAAACGGCCCTCTTGCCTCTAGCATTTGTAGAATGTCGACCGGGCCTTGGACAGACGAAGAGAATGACCTGATCGTCGTGGACTATTTCACGATGCTTGCTGATGACGTCGCAGGGCGCCCTTATAGCAAGTCTGATCATAATCGACGAATGCTAGAGAAAATCGATCGTTCTCGAAAGTCCGTCGAGTTCAAGCATCAAAATATCAGCGCTGTACTCAAGGGCTTGGGCGAGGATTGGATTCCGGGCTACAAGCCCGCTTTCCATTTCCAGGCATCTTTGGTCGATGCGGTGGCGCGCTGGCTTGCGCGAAACCCGCATTGGCTGGCCCGGAAGCCGAATATGTCGACAAAATCTGCACTGAGGGAGCCTTCATCCATTTGGATCGGACCTCCGCCGACACATTCGAATCAGCCTCCGCCGCAAGAACTGGAGCAGACGCTCCACATCGCTCGAAAGTTCGACGTTGCGGCGAGAGACGAGCGCAATCGTGTCCTGGGGCGAGCTGGCGAAGAACGTGTCTTGGAACACGAACACGCGGCATTAATCGGCGCAGGCCGTGACGACCTTGCCAGAAAGATACGTTGGGTGGCGAACGAAGATGGGGATGGACTCGGATACGATGTCGCAAGTTTCACTTCCGATGGCCGATCACGCCTAATCGAGGTCAAAACTACCAACGGCTGGGAACGCACCCCCTTTGAGATCACGCGGAACGAACTGGCGGTGGCCGAGGAGAGGCGATCTGAGTGGTGCCTTTTCCGCCTCTGGAACTTCTCTCGCGAGCCAAAGGCGTTCGAATTATACCCTCCACTGGATGCCCACGTTTCGCTGACTGCGACGACGTTCCAAGCGAGTTTTGGTTGAATAGCCGCAAACAAGACCAATGGCTGTCAATTGGCGTCGCAGCAGGCTGGATCGGCCCGAACGCCAGCCTCGATATGAGTGCTGCATCCACGATGTGAGGTTTCATCGCCTTGGGATGTGCCGATGGGGCGGATATCCGGTGATCGTGAAACTTCTCAAATACCGACCGAGGAGATCAACCGCTCATTGACCCAAGCTCAGCGCCAACGTCGCGCGCGGCATGAGAAATGCGGCAATGTCCTTTATGACATTCGCGAGATCACCCGGATCGTGGGCGACATCTCTGACAAAAGCGTCCCACTGTCGCTGCTTTTGCGCATCCCCGGCAAAGGCTGGTGTCAGCGCATCCGGCAGATCTCGAGGTATTGCCGTCCCGCGCCGCGCGAAAGTGGCGGCGATCGCGCGGGGCAACCTGTCATCGTCAAAGGTGAAGGACCGGCTGAGAATCCAGATGTCGTAGAAGTCCTTCATCCGGGTATTCGCCCGCCCCAGCGCAACCATCGCCTGGAATTTCTCGGCAATGACGGTTTCCCGCGCGTAGCCACGCAGCCGGGGCATGGGAAAGTCCAGAATGGACGGAAAGTCCAGCATCTCGGCTCCGGGCTCCGTCGCGTCACCAAAACCGATGTCGATCGTCAGACTGACCCGGGCACCGCCGATCGATGCCGTCGTCCGCAGTCGCAGGCCGCCATACTCCAGTTCCTCGCGGATTCGATCGACACGAAGCGCATCGACGTCGAACTCCACGCCGTCGGCAGCACCCTGCGCCAGGATCTCCCGAAACGTCGCCAGCATCGGCTCCGCGCTCGGATCGCCGAAGCCCAGCAGATCAAGGTCGCGCGTGCCACGGTGCGGGTCATCGAACCAACTCATCATCAGCATCGCGCCCTTCAGCACGAAGCGGTCGGCGTGGGGTGACTGGCTGAGCCGGAAGAGCAGCCGCTCCAAGGCGAAGCGGGTCAGGACAAGATCGAAGGTCTGGGCGCTCGTCTTGGAGACCTGCAACAGGCGGGCGCGAACCGAAGCGCCGATATTCTTTATCTCCTTAGCCATTGGCGGTCAGCGCCTCGAGATAGGGCCGAACGACCGTGGCGACCGTTCCTCGTTCAGCCTGCCTGGCAATCTCGCCCGGCGTTGTCTTGCTCTGGCGCAGCGCTTCCTGAAGGCCTTCGATCGCCACGGACAGGCCAATCTTGTTCCGATATCGGAAGCAATCGGCGATCGTCTTTGCGACGCTGAAGACCTTTACAGTTACCCCCTCGACAGGATGTGTTTCAACACCCTCCGCCAGCAGACGATCTGTGAAACGTACCAGCCGAATGGGCGTGCCTTCGGGTTTCGGGGACCAGTCCTTCTGGCCCACGGCGAGCCAAACCTGCCTCGGGAGCTGATCCGTCAGACCATGAAAAGCCAGGGCCGAAACGAGGCAAACGACGCCCTTGGGAACCCGTTTGGCGGCCTCTGCCAGATTGTGGTGAACGTCGAGGGGTGCATCAGAAAGTTGATAAAGTCCTCGCGCGAGCCGAAGCACCTCGCCGTCGCGTTCCATGCGGCTCATGGTGGCGGCTGTTACGCCCGCCTCGCGCAGCTCTGCCAGGCGCGAAATGCCGCGCGCGGTCAGCACGGTATGGGCAATCTGGCGTTGGGACATGGATGATGGCACGATACGGAAACTCGGAACATAGGACTTACTGTCCGAGGATTTGTATCATTTTTCGCATGGCGAGGAAAGGTGCCAGGTAGAAGAGGCTGCCGCTCTACGAAACGCGTTCGTTTCAAACGGACCCCTGAGCCAACAGCGACGACTGCTTATCGGGTCACCTTGTACATCCGCACCGGGAGGGGAAAGCCTTCCCCTGCGTCCGAGCCTTTGGTCTCGACCGACCCCTTCTGCGGGGCGGCTGCCCCGCAACGCCCCGCTGAGAGTGAGAGAGTGGACTTGTTTCCCGTGACGGGTTGAAGGTTGGAGAAGAGGTCTCCGACGCCCGTCATGGAGTTTGTCCCATGAATATGCAGGTCCTCGATGCGCGCCGTGACACCAGCGGCGGTTACAAGGTCGATGTCGGCCGTGGCGAGCGGGTCGGCCGCGTCTCGTCAGAGTGGTTCTCGCGTCCGGCCGACGAGCGCTACCTCTCCTTGTCCGAGTTGGCCCACACGGTCCGCGACCGCACCGAACGCAGCCGGACGCGGGTGGTGGAGAGCGCGCTCATCCATGTCGAGGCGAACCGCAACGATTCGGAGCGGTTGGCCCTCATCCTGCCGGGCACGGATGCGGCAATCGCGCCGACACACTGGTCCTTCGGACAACTCGCCAGCCTGGTCGGGGCTCCCGCCGCCTATCTCAGGCAGCTCCCGGCCGCACTTGCCGCCATCAACCTGCAATACGGCCTGACCTCCAATCGGGCCGAGCAAATCAAGACGTTCGAAACCGACAATGGCCGAGTCGAGCTGCGCGCCGTCACCGGCCCGGACTACGGCCGGATCTTCGACCACGAGTTGGTCGAGGCCGTGCAGCGCATCGCCGGCAACGGCACGGGTGACACCCGCTGGAAGGTGCCGGGCGTGCTGGACTGGTCGACGGGCGTCTACAATCCGCGCGTCGACATCACCAAGGATACGACGACGCTCTACGCCTCCGATCGCGACGTCTTCCTGTTCCTCGTGGACGACCTGAACCCGATCAAGGCCGGTCGCCTCCCAGACGGCTCGCCCGATCTCTATTTCCGGGGCTTCTACTGCTGGAACTCCGAGGTTGGCGCCAAGACGCTCGGCATGGCGAGCTTCTATCTCCGCGCGGTCTGCCAGAATCGCAATTTGTGGGGCGTGGAAGATTTCGAGGAAATCACCATCCGCCACTCCAAATATGCGGCCAATCGCTTCGCGCACGAGGCAGCCCCGGCGCTGGCGAACTTCGCCAACTCCTCGCCCCTGCCGTTCGTCAACGGCATCAAGGCGGCCCGCGAGCGGATCGTCGCCAGAACCGACGAGGACCGCACCGACTTCCTGCGTCGGCGCGGCTTCTCCAAGGCCGAGACCGGCAAGATCATCGACAGGGTCCTGTCCGAGGAAGGCCGCCCGCCGGAGAGCATCTTCGATTTCGTGCAGGGCATCACCGCCATCGCCCGCGACAAGCCGCACCAGGACGCCCGCCTCGACATGGAGGGCAAGGCCAAGAAGCTGCTCGATCGAGCTGCCTGATTTCCGCGAAGCCGGGGATGCGGTTTTCCGTATCTCCGGCTTTGCGCTTCCGTGCCTTTCAGGTTTGCCGGTTCGTGGCGCTGCCCCTTTTAGAGGAAGAGGGCGGCGCTTCGCTTCGTGACGGGTTGGAGGTTGAGAGAGAGTCTCTCGGCCGCCCGTCGCGGAGTAAATCCCGATGGCTACTGCCGTTCAGAAGATCATCCTGTCGTCCTCGCGCGACATCCCCTTCAACAAGCTGGTGCTCTCCCAGTCCAACGTCCGGCGCGTGAAGGCCGGCGTCTCGATCGAGGACCTGGCGGCCTCGATCGCTCGCCGCGGCCTGATCCAGAGCCTCAGCGTCTTCCCCGTCGTTGACGCCGAAGGCGTCGAGACTGGCATGTTCGAGGTGCCGGCTGGCGGCCGCCGCTTCCGCGCACTCGAACTGCTGGTGAAGCAGAAGCGTCTCGCC
This sequence comes from Rhizobium sp. CFBP 8762, assembly GCF_014841565.1. GTDB lineage: Bacteria > Pseudomonadota > Alphaproteobacteria > Rhizobiales > Rhizobiaceae > CFBP-8762. The sequence continues at coordinate 1,058,016 of NZ_JACYUD010000001.1, read as the reverse complement.
AAGGTCGCGCCCGTCCCCTGCGTGGTCCGCGATCGCGACGGCGTCATCCTCCCCGAGGAAGTGTCGCTCGCCGAGAATATCGAGCGCGCACCTCTCTTAGGTTCTGTGTCGCAACTGTCCTGTTGGGTTCGTACAGCCGTCATGGTTTTGAGCGACACTGGTGGGACATATAAAGGAAGGCACGCAGACGTCCGCCTCAAGCGTTCCCGCAGCGAAGCGAGAACAACGCTTGAGGCGGCGGCGACACCACAAGCTAGTCCATGAAGTGCAGGACTAATCCTGCACTTCTGCCACGTGGCGAACGGGAGAGCGCGAGGGGAACCCCTCGCATAAGAGAAGAGTGCGCCGGAGGCGCTCCGCTCAAGATAATATCCGGTTCGAAGAACTGTCTTCTTTGTCGCTATGCAGGGCTTTTGGCCCTGGCTGATGTCTTTTGCCGCTTTGAATGGCGGCGAGCAAAGAGGACAGGTCATGGTGCGGATTATTAAGGCGGCGATGGGTTACGCTGCAATCCCGGCCGGCTTTCCGATCTTGGTGTCGGAACGGATGGCGATCATCAAGCCGGCGTTTGCCTGGTTGATGGAACTGGCGACGATACCGGGCCGCTCCCATGCGACGGAAACAATCCGGACCTACGGCGAGCACCTGCACGACTGGTTCGACAGTTTGGAGCAATCCGGTCTCGACTGGCGTATGGTTAGCGAGGCTGAGATCGCGGCTTGGCGCAATCGCATGCTGTCACAGCCGAGCCCGCATACGAAACGGCCATATGCGCGCTCGACGGTGAACGATCGGGTCCGCACGGTCTGCCGGTTTTATGCCTGGGCGCAAGGCCGCGGGTGGATTGAGACCTTGCCGTTCCACTTTGTCGATTTGCGGGTGGGTGCCAGTCGGCGACAATCGTTCCTTGCGCATGTCGATGCGCGCCCAGGCGTCATGGCGGCGAACATCCTGACAGTCGCCGAGCACGAACGGTTACCGCGGCCATTGCGGGTTGACCAGTTGCACCGGGTGTTTGCACATCTGGACATACCTTACCAGTTGATGGCGGAATGGGCGCTGGCGACGGGATTGCGGCGCAAGGAGCTTTGTGGCCTTGCCGTCTTCCAGGTCCCGGAGACGGCGCATCTGGACGAGGAGGATCATCCGCTTGTCGGCGTGCCTCTGACGATCACGAAAGGTGACAAGCCACGCACGATCTACCCGCCAATCCGTCTGGTCGATCGTACGCAACGCTATATCGACGAGGTGCGCACGCCGCAGGTCCGGGCGTTGCGACGTCAACGGCCGGACTATCGGCCGCCTTCGGCGCTGTTCCTCAACGCTCAAGGAAACGCGGTCAGCAAGACGCGATTGACGGCGGTGTTTGCAGAGGCATTCCGGGCAGCTGGTGTGACGGGAACCTTGCATTATCTGAGGCACACATTTGCGATGACCATGCTGGTGCGGTTGCAGCGGCAGGCATTGACCACGCCGGACCTCAATCCGCTGAAAATCGTGCAGGTGCTGCTAGGGCACAGCTCGATCCAGAGCACTGCAATCTACCTGCGCTGCGTCGAGCTGAATGCGCGGGACCTCGCCGACAGCATCGACTATCTCTATGGCGAGTTGATCCCCGATGGCTGTTAGACGCGGGCACATCGATCGGCGGCTGGCGACCGCGGCGCCGATTGTTCTGGATCAGCCAGCCGGCACCATCGTCGTCTTCCGCGACGGCTGGGGCGAGGTCACGAAGCGCTACGATCTCGGCGCGCTCGGCTTGCCGCGGGACGTCGCGATGCTTCTGGCCGACGCCTTTCGCCACCATCATGCCGTCTCGAGCCATGATACGCAGCGCCATTGCTGGATGGCGCTGCGGTCGTTCGCGCGATTTGTTGCAGAGGACGGCCAGGTACTATCCGCCGACGATCTGACCACCGCTATGGTCGGGCGCTACATCGCCTGGTTGGATCGGCAGGTCGCAGGACAGACGAACAAGTCCTGGTCCAAGAGTTCGCGGGCGAATGTCCTGATGCAGCTTCGTCAGATGATTGACTGGACGAAGCGCCGGCATCCGTCGCGGTTGCCGGGCCGCATCGACTTCCCCTGGCGGGTTTGGCCGAACCGCAATGCCGACGCCCGATCACGTCTTGCCGGGGAGGATCTCAAGGCGATCCTGCGCGCGTGCTACGAGGAAATAAACGAAGCATGGGAGCGCTTCGAAGCGGGGCGCACCATGCTTATGACGAGCGATCCGATCGAAGGCATCGACCCCAAGCTTTGCGACTTGGTCCGGGCGCTCGCGGGGGCGAATGACGGCGTGCTGCCGTCGCGGACGCTTGCGATACGCAGCGGCGTCAACATCTCGGCAGTCAACCGTCATGGCGGCCTTCGTCACATTGGCGGTTATCTTCACCTGACAGGCGAAACGGTCGTCGCATTCTTCATTGCGCTGTCGATCCAGACCGCGGGCAATCCGGATGCGCTGCGGCTGATGACGCGCGATTGCCAGGTGGCGCATCCGCTCGACGAGCATCGCATCATCGTCGAGTGGGCCAAGCCTCGGGCCGGTGCGAAGGTGAAGCGCGCACAAAGGCGATCGTTCGATCGCCGCCGCCGCTATGCGGCGCCGAACCTGATTGACAGGCTTTTGGCGATGACGGCGCCGCTCGCGGCCCGGGCCAGCCGCCAGGATCGCAATCGTCTGTTCCTGGTGAAAAGCGAGAAAAAGGATGCGGTGACGCTGATTGCGGAGGCGACATTGTCGCATGCCCTGAAGGCCTTCATCAAACGCTCGAATGCCCGGATATCCATCTGGAACAAGGCGGCGCCCGAGCGCGCACGCCAACTCTTGCCGGATTTTGCCGCCGTTTTGCTGCGCGGCAGCGTCGCCACCGAATATTACAAGGCGTCCGGCGGCGACATCGTCGCGACACAGGACGTGCTCAATCACGCTCGCGCCGACACGACCGAGCTTTACATCAAGGGGCCTCAGACGCGCCGCATCCAGCGCGAGACCATCGCCCGATTGCAGGGGCTGATGCTTGGCTGGATCGTCGGCGCGAAGGCTGACGTGCAAGATGAGGCGCAGCGCGATAGCATTGCGCTGGCGGCCAATGCGACGGCTCCGTTCAGCCATGATTGCCTCAACCCGGCCACTGGCACAGCGCCGGGATCGGCTGCTGGCAGGATCTGCCGGTACTTCGGCGGATGCCTGCGTTGCCCGGGATTGGTTATCCCGACCGATGCGGAACACATGGCGCGTGTTCTTCAGGCAATCGGCGAACTGGAGCGAGCGCGGGAACGCATCGACCCGTGTCGCTTCGAGCTTCTGTATGCGCCGAGCCTGCGGATTTTGACCGACGACATCCTCCCCGACTTCCCACCCTCGCTGCGTGCGGAGGCCGAACGTCGAATGTTGGGACTGCCAATCCTTCCGGCGCTGGAGTGAACGATGACTGCGTCCACGGCACCCGATCTTGCAATCACGGCGAGGCCAGCGCTTCGGATATCGGCGCGCTCGCTATGGTCAGACCAAGTCTGGCATCTCGACGGCCATCGCCCCGGCGCAAACCGGAGTGACTTCTCGCTCGACTGGGGATTTGCCCTGGCCGACGACAGCCGGTTCAGTGATCGGCAATGGGCTGACTGGCGAGAGGCGGCGAAGCTGTTCTTGTGGAGCCTGAAGTTGGACCCGCCTGCAGGCCGCCGCAATGTCCATGAATCGACCATCGTCCGCGTCTTTAATATGCAGAGGACGCTGATCCGCTGGATGGCGGCGCAAGGGTACCGCAGCTTCGCCGATCTCGACCGTGCTGGCAGCGACATGTTCTTGGCGGCGATGGCGCAGCGTCCTGGCAGCAAGCCGGGCAAGGCGCTGTCGGCCATGACCCTGCAACACTACGCAAATTTGCTGACGCTTCTGTATCTCCAAGGATCGAAGTTCCCGGAAGTGGCAATTGATGATCCATTCCCAGGGACTGTGCCGCCGTTCGTTCGGCGTGACCCAGGCTGGCTTCCCTATACGCCAGACGCGATCGCCGTGCCATTGGTCTCGGCGGCCTTGCGGCTGATCGAACAACCGGCGGACGACGTCATCGCTTTGCAAATGCAGGCGCAGGCTGCGTATGACGATGCCCTTGCCAGTGGCATCAGCCAGACGAAGGCCGGGTTCGTCGCGACCGACGCGATCAGGGAGTTTACCTTCTCGACCCTGTCCGGAGAGGAATCTCCCTGGCATGAAGCGCCTGTCACCAGCACTAAGCAGGTGCGGTATCTTGCAGATCGCATTTACGACGCGTGCTTTGTCGTCGTCGCTTATCTGGTCGGCGCCCGCGTCTCGGAGATCCTTGGCCTTCAGGTCGGCTGCATCGAGCAGCATCCTGCCAGTGATGGCAGCGAGAGCTTCGCCTATCTCGCCGGCCAGATCTACAAGACGGCGCGCGGCGTCGACGGCGAAGCCCATCGCTGGGTTGCTCCAGCGCCCGTCGAGCGGGCCGTCTTGGTCATGGAGCAACTGACCGCTCGCCTGCGGGCCCAAAGCGGGCGGTCAGAGCTCTTTCTGGTGATGGCCAGCACGGGCCTTGTCGGTCCCGCTGCGAGAACTGACCTGCCCGTCGTCTCCACGATCATACGGCGGCTGAACGATCTGTTCGCACCGTTCATCGGCCTGCCGGACCACGAGGGCGAGCCCTGGCATCTGAATACCCATCAGGGCCGAAAGACCTTTGCGCGCTTTGTCGGCAAACGCGACCGCACCGGACTACATGCGCTTCAGGCGCACTTCGGCCATGTGACCCGGGCCATGACCGATCGTGGCTATGTCGGAACCGACTTCGCGCTTGACGACCTGATCGATCGGCATACCCGGGAAGAAACCCGCGCGGCTCTCGAAGAGGTGCTGACGGCGACGACGCTCGCCGGCAAGGGTGGACGCATGATTGCCGCTCGCTCGCAGTTCCGCGGGCGCACACGCGACGGCGATGTCCAGGCTTATGTCCGGTTCCTGACGGAAGAAACTGACCTCCGCCTCGGGGTCTGCGACTGGGGCTATTGTGTCTATCGCGTCGAAACGGCTGCCTGCTTCGGCGACGAGAAAGGACCCAACCCCGTGCTGCGGACTGAAAGCACGTGTCTTACCTGCGCCAACTTTGCCGTCACGGCCCGGCATCGACCGGTCTGGCAGGCGCGCCGCGACCGCAATGCCGATCTTCTCGCTCACCCCGGGCTGGACCCGGTCAGCCGCCGGGTTGCGGAAACACGGATCGTCGAATGCGATCGCATCCTTGGCGAACTCGATCATGGAAAGGATGGTCGCGATGGCGCGTAAACCCAGCAAAACACCGGCGCTGATGCCGCACGAAAAACGCCTGCGCAACACCGACCGCAAGCTGCGGGAGGCTCTGGAGCGCCTGGTGAAGGGACTGCCCACACACCCGGACCTGCAAAAGCGATCCTACCGTCTGACCATTGCCACGCTCGCACGTGAAGCGCGTGTCGGCCGCAATGCGATCTACACCAACCACCGCTCGATGATCGACGAGTTGCGTCGCGCCAGCGATCGCAAGGTCGTCCCCGAGAAACTGGCGGCCTGGGAAGACAAACTCGCCCAGCAGCGCGCTCTGATCCAGGTCTTGCAGATCGAGGAGCGGCGTATGGTGACGGAAAATGCCGTCTTGCTGAAGCGCATCCTCGACGCCGAGGCGGAGGTCGAGCGGCAGAAGCGTCATAATGCCCGCCTGATAACTGAGCGCGATCGCGCCATGAAGCCGGTGCCTCTCCCGCGCGGGCCAAAATCCTGATGTCGTCTGCGATTGCAGGTTGGTTACCGCGCTCGTCGCAGGACAATTGTCGTCCTATCTATTGCCCGCAACACTCGTGCGCGGCATGATCTGCCGCATGCTTGACCCCTTCGATCCAGACAGCTTCATCGTGCGCGCCGAGGTTCATATCCTCGGCATCGAGCCCATGATCAGCCGCACGCTCGAACTGCCCATCACTCTCAACCTCGCTCAACTCCACGAGATGCTGCAGGCCGCCTTTGGCTGGACCGACAGTCATTTGCATCAGTTCAATATCGGAGGCCTTATCTACGGGGCACCAGAGTTCGATGAGGATGGTCTGTCCGACAGCCGGACCTTCGAGGCGACCGAGGTCAGGATGATCGACCTTCACTTTCCCTACGATCCCGAGGAAAACCCGCTCACGATCCTCTACGAATATGACTTTGGCGATAATTGGCGTCATCTGCTGCGCCTGGAGCGCGTCGCGCGCGAGGAGAATGCCAAATATCCTCGCTGTATCGCAGGCAAACGTTCCGGACCTCCCGAAGATGTTGGTGGGACTTCAGGCTATGCTGACTTCCTCGAAGCCTGGCTCGATCCTGACCACGAGGAACATAATGCCATGCGCCGGTGGGTGGGTCGCAAGTTCCACCCGGAGACCTGCAATCTCGACGACATCAACAAGGCGATCGCCAAGGCCATGCGCGCATCAAAGGGCGGCTATCGCTTCCGTCGAGAAAGCCCGTAATTGACAGACCCAAGAGGGCTTCGAAGCCAAAGATACACTCGAAATACGGAGCGCAGCTAAAAAGTCCTTAGAATCAGCGCTGTCCAGCTAAAAGGACACTTGACGCATAACCTAAGCGTTGCATCCCCTCGATCAGTTCCGCGCCTTCCACGACATGCTGACCAATGGCATGACCGAGGAGGAGATCGCCGCGGCATTCTTCGTGCCCGTCAACGTGGTCAAGCAGCGGCTGCGCCTCGCAACCGTGTCGCCCGCACTGCACGACGTTTATGCCGACGACGGCATGACGCTGGAGCAACTCATGGCCTTTACAGTCGCCGAAGACCATGATCGTCAGGCTCAGGTCTGGGACGCGATCAAGGACGCCTGGTCGAAGGAGCCCTATCAGATCCGGCGCATGCTGACCGAAACCACGGTGCGGGCCTCAGACAAGCGCGCCGTCTTCCTTGGCACCGAAGCCTATGAGGCGGCCGGAGGGATCGTCATGCGCGATCTGTTCCAGGCCGACGATGGCGGCTGGCTGCAGGACGTCGGGCTTCTCGATCGACTCGTCGCCGAGAAGCTGAAGGCCGAGGCCGAGGCGATCGCCGCCGAGGGCTGGAAGTGGATCGAGGTCGCGGTCAGCTTCCCCTACGATGCCGTGCGCGGCCTGCACGAGGTCTCCGGCACGCCGATCGATCTATCGGCGGAGGAACAGGCGACCATCGAGGCGCTCACCGCCGAGCAGGCCAGGCTCGAAGCGGAATATCAGGACGCCGACGAACTGCCCGACGAGGTCGACGAGCGTATGGGCGAGATCGAGTCCGCTCTGGCGGCGTTCGACGATCGCCCGGAGCACTTCGACCCGACCGACATCGCCATCGCCGGCGTCTTCGTTAGCATCGACGCCGACGGTTCGCTTTCGGTCGATCGCGGCTTCGTCCGGCCCGAGGATGTGCCTCAGGTCCGGTCCGATGGCGAGGAGGGATCGGAGACGGATATCGAATCCGTCGACGCCGATCGCCCGTCGCTGCAACGCGCCGTCATTACCATCGGCGGACAACCCGCCGAGTCCGATGACGACGATGAGGACGACGGGATCAAGCCGCTGCCCGAACGCCTCGTCGTCGAGCTGACCGCCTATCGCACCCTCGCGCTGCGCAACGCGGTGGCGAAAAACCCGCACATCGCCATGACGGCGCTCCTCCACAAGCTGATCTCGGACACGTTCATGACCCGCATGTATACGGGCGCCATGGAGGCCGGGGTGAAGCACATCTTCTTCCCCGTTCAGGACGAGGCGCTGAAGGACAGCCCCTCCGCCCGGGCCGTGCAGGAGCGCCACGACGCCTGGGCCAGCGACATCCCAAAGGACGATGACGCCCTTTGGGACTGGCTCGCCGGTCTCGACGACGCCAGCCGCATGGCTCTGCTGGCACATTGCGTCAGCTATGGGGTCAACGCGCTCTATGAGCGGCCGAACCCGCACAGTGCTGGCGGCGTGTCGCAGCACACGCTCGACATGCGGCTCGCGCAGGCCGACCGCCTGACGCGAGCGACCGGGCTCGACATCGTCGAAGCCGGCTGGCGCCCGACCTTCGGCAACTACCTCAACCGTGTCACCAAGCCACGCATCCTCGAAGCCGTCCGCGAAGGCGCCGGCGAACGGGCAGCGCAGCTCATCGACCATATGAAAAAGGGCGACATGGCCAAGGAGGCCGAGCGTCTGCTGGCCGATAGTGGCTGGCTGCCCGAGCCGCTTCGGTTGGCCGGCGTTGACGGCGATCCCGCAGCGGACGCGGACGGAGCCGGCGAAACCGAGGGGGCCGAACTGCCCGACTTCCTCAGCGCCGACGAAGATTCGGAAACGCCACCCGACAGCGAGGATGACGACCGTCACCTCGTCGCCGCTGAATGAGTGGCTCGCGGGGCGGTTTCGGCCGCTCCGCAACTTCCAATCCCATCCACTTAGAGCCCGGCTCAGCGCCGGGCTCTTTACGTTTCAGGAGCCTGATATGGCCGAACATCTCACCCGCTTCTCCTGCCTGCTCGACGTCGGCTCGGTCGCCAATGTCGCGCAGGCGTTCGACATCTATACCGCGCTGATGGCCGAGAACGGTCGCGAGGACCCGCCCGCCGAGCCGTTCCTGCTCTCGCTCACGCCCGAGCATGGCGCGACACGCCTCTGGCTTCGCGACCCCGGCACCGCCGATCCGCAGTTGCTGGTCACCTTCGTCACCCGCTGCGCGGAGACATTCGCGCTCACCGGCACCTGGGGCTTTCAGTGGGCCGGCGTCGCCTCGGACCCTGTCGTCGACGGCTTCTCCGGCGGCGCCCATCTGCTCGATCTCTCCACCGGCCGCACGATCGAGTGGATCAGCACTGGCCGGTGGCTAGCTGAGGGAGGTGTGCGATGATTCCCGACCATGCGCGCGCCCGGCCTCACGGTCGGGCGCTTTTTTTATGTCAGCGGACAAGAGGAAGAGGACGGCCGGGATGGGTCGAGTCCGGGTGGTCGAGAGAGAGCGCCGACCGGGCTTGTCCCTTCCGCTCTCCCGAGATTCCTCCCATGAACATTCTGTCTCCCGCGGCCCTTCCGGCCGCGCTCGTCACCCGTGCGTCTCCGATCCTCGCGGTGGCGCTACAGCTTCTCGATCATCTCGAACGCGGCCAGCGCATCGACGCCGCGATCCTCCGTGCAGCCATGGAAGCGGCCTTCGGCGCGTCCGACACCAGCGGCACCTGGGACTGGAAGGCGGCCTATGAGGCCTGCGAGGTCGCGACAGTCCTCTTCCTGCGCAAATACGGAAAAGCACTTTTCCGCAAAGCCGCATCTCCGGCTGCACGTTTCTCCGCTCTTTCAAAGATCGCCGGGCTCCTGCCGACGCATACCCGGCGCTCGGAAGAATCGCAGGCGCTCCAGCAGTTCTCGACGCCGGTGCCACTCGGCCTTGCCGCCGTGGCGGCCGCCTCCATTGCTGCTGGCGACATCGTGCTGGAGCCGTCGGCTGGCACCGGCCTGCTCGCCATCCTGTCCGAGATATCAGGCGGAACGCTCCTCCTTAACGAGCTGGCCGAAACCCGCGCCGATCTACTCGCTGCGCTGTTTCCGGCCGTTGCCGTCACGCGCTTCGACGCCGCCCAGATCGACGATCATCTCGCGCCGGGAGCCGTTCCCTCCGTCGTGCTGATGAACCCACCGTTCTCGGCCATGGCAAACGTCACCGGCCGCGTGGCCGATGCAGCCTATCGCCACGTTGCCTCAGCACTGGCCCGGCTCGCCGATGGCGGGCGGCTGGTGGCGATCACTGGTGCCAACTTCAGCCCCGACCATCCGGCTTGGGCAGCGGCCTTCGTCCGGCTTCAGGAGCGCGGCCGCGTCGTCTTCACCGCGGCCATTGACGGCTCGGTTTACGCCAAGCACGGCACGACAATCGACACGCGGCTGACGGTCATCGACAAGCTGCCGGCCGACGATCGTTCGGCGTTTCCCGCTTCGCCCGGCATCGCGCCTGACGTCGCCACGTTGCTCGACTGGATCGAGACGCAGGTTCCACCGCGTGCGACTTCGACCCTCCCGCCAGTGGAAACCTCAGGGTCCGCCGCGACGGCCCGGACCGTTCGCGGATACCTCGCGCGCACCACTGCTGCACGTCGCGCCACGCCCGCGTCCATTGAGCCCGAAGGCGTCGAACTCGCCTATGAGACCGTGGACTGGACTCCCGCCGAAAACGGCCGGATCACCGACGCGATCTATGAAGAATACGGATTGCAGGCGATCCGTATTCCCGGGGCGCAGGCTCACCCGACCAAACTCGTACAGTCGGTGGCGATGGCCTCGGTCGCGCCGCCCAGACCGAGTTATCGGCCCCGGATTCCCGCCAACATCGTCACCGACGGGCTTCTCTCCGACGCCCAACTCGAAACCGTCATCTACGCCGGCGAGGCGCATGCCGACTTCCTCGCGGGATCATGGACGCTCGATGAGACCTACGACGTCGTCTCGGCCGCGCCCGACGATGCACCGAACGCCGTGCGGTTCCGCCGGGGCTTCATGCTTGGCGACGGCACCGGCGCCGGCAAGGGTCGCCAGTCGGCCGGCATCATCCTCGACAACTGGATGCAGGGCCGCCGCAAGGCGGTGTGGATCTCCAAATCCGATAAGCTGCTGGAGGACGCCCAGCGCGACTGGTCGGCCCTCGGAATGGAGCGGCTGCTGGTCACGCCGCTGTCGCGTTTCCCGCAGGGCAAGGACATCACGCTCTCGGAAGCCGTCCTATTCACCACCTATGCCACGCTACGGTCCGACGACCGGGGCGAGAAGCTTTCCCGCGTCAAGCAGATCGTCGAATGGTTGGGCTCCGACTTCGATGGAGTGATTATCTTCGACGAGAGCCACGCCATGCAGAATGCCGCCGGCGGCAAGGGCGAACGCGGCGACGTCGCCGCCTCGCAACAGGGCCGTGCGGGCCTCCGACTCCAGCATGCGTTGCCGAATGCGCGCGTCGTCTATGTTTCGGCGACCGGCGCGACCACTGTCCACAATCTCGCCTACGCCCAGCGCCTTGGTCTCTGGGGCGGCGAGGACTTCCCGTTCTCGACCCGCGCCGAATTCGTCGAGGCGATCGAGGACGGCGGCGTCGCGGCGATGGAAGTGCTGGCCCGCGACCTGCGCTCGCTCGGTCTCTACACGGCCCGCTCACTCTCCTATGACGGCGTCGAATACGAACTGGTCGAGCACCAGCTCACCCCCGAGCAGACCGGCATCTACGACGCCTATGCCGGCGCCTTCGCCGTCATTCATAACAATCTCGACGCCGCCATGCAGGCCGCCAACATCACTGGCGACAGCGGTACGTTGAACCGCCAGGCCAAGTCCGCCGCCCGCTCCGCCTTCGAATCCGCCAAGCAGCGCTTCTTCGGCCATCTGCTGACCTCAATGAAGACGCCGACACTGATCCGCTCGATCGAACAGGACCTGGTCGACGGCCATGCCGCCGTGATCCAGATCGTGTCGACCGGCGAAGCCCTGATGGAGCGCCGTCTCGCGGAGATCCCCACCGAGGAATGGAATGACGTCCGGGTGGACATAACCCCGCGCGAATATGTTCTGGATTATCTCGCACACTCTTTCCCGGTGCAGCTCTATGAGCCGTTCACCGACAGCGAGGGCAACCTGTCGTCACGGCCGGTGTTTCGCGACGGCCAGCCGGTCGAGAGCCGCGACGCCGTCGCACGTCGCGACCGCCTGATCGAGAGGCTCGCTTCGCTGCCCCCGGTTCCCGGCGCGCTCGATCAGATCGTCCAGCGCTTCGGCACCGATGTCGTGGCGGAGGTGACAGGACGTTCGCGCCGCATCGTCCGCAAGTCGGGTGCCGACTCCATGACCAGCCCCGGCGGCATCGACCGCCTCGCCGTGGAGAACCGCGCCGCCTCGGCCAATCTCGCCGAGACGCAAGGCTTCATGGACGATCAGAAGCGCATCCTGATCTTCTCCGACGCCGGCGGCACCGGACGCAGCTATCACGCCGATCTGTCGGCGCGGAACCAGCGGCTGCGCGTCCACTATCTGCTGGAGCCGGGCTGGAAGGCTGACGCCGCCATCCAGGGCCTGGGCCGCACCAACCGGACCAACCAGGCGCAGCCACCGCTGTTCCGGCCGATCTCGACCGACGTGAAGGCGGAAAAGCGCTTTCTCTCGACCATCGCCCGCCGCCTCGACACGCTGGGCGCGATCACGCGCGGCCAGCGCCAAACGGGCGGCCAAGGCCTGTTCCGTCCCGAAGACAATCTGGAGAGCCACTACGCCCGCGACGCGCTGCGGCAGCTTTACCTGTTGCTGGTGCGCGGCAAGGTCGACGGCTGCTCGCTCCAGATGTTCGAGGACGCCACCGGCCTCTCGCTGATGGATTCCACCGGCATCAAGGACGAACTGCCGCCGATCACAACCTTTCTCAACCGGCTGCTGGCGCTGACCATCGAACTTCAGGGCGTCCTGTTCACGGCGTTCGAGCGACTGCTGAACGCCAAGATCGAAGGCGCTATCGCTTCCGGCAGCTACGACGTCGGGCTGGAGACGCTGCAGGCCGAGAGTTTCATCGTCACCGACCGCCGGACGATCCACGTTCATCCTGGCACCGGGGCCGAGGCTCGGCTGCTGACCATCACCCAGCGCCAGCGCAATCGTCCCGTGACGCTGGCCGAGGCGTTCGGCCATCTCGATGACCCGGGCGCGAGGCTGCTGGTCAACGAGCGTTCGGGCCGCGCCGCCGTGCAGATACCGACCACCAGCATCATGCTGGACGATGGCGAGATCGAGCGGCGGGTGCGGCTGGTCCGGCCAATGGAAGCGCAGAACATCCCCATCAAGATGATGGGCGAGACCCACTGGGTCGACGCGGATCGGTCGGGCTTCGCAGCGGCATGGGATGCGGAGTTGGCCGAAGTGCCGGAATATGCCGACAGCACCATCCATGTCGTCAGCGGGCTCTTGTTGCCGATCTGGAAGCGGCTGCCGAACGAGTCGACGCGGGTCTATCGACTCCAGACCGACGACGGCGAGCGCATCGTCGGCCGCCGCGTCTCCCCGGCATGGGTGGCCGGCGCGCTTGCGACCGGCATGTCGACCCTGACGCCCGACGACGCCTTCATGGCGCTGATGGACGGCAAGACCATCCTCGATCTGACGGAGGGTCTTCAGCTTCGCCGCGTCCGCGTGATGGGCGCAAACCGCATCGAACTGTCGGGCTTCACCGACGCCATGCGCGATCGCCTGCGGGCCTACGGCCTGTTCCACGAGATCATCTCGTGGAAGCTGCGGATGTTCGTGCCGACCGATACGACCGGGGCGACCATCCTCGCCAAGGTGCTGGAGCGCTATCCCGTTGAGCGCATCGGCGAGCGGGAGGCGGCGTGATGGCACGGCAGGACGCCTCCGAACTGGCGATCCGTCTCGGCCGGCAGGCCGAGGCGGTGTGCCGCCACTACCTCTCTGCCGGTCATCGGGAGGGCCGTTACTGGCTGGTCGGCGATGTGCGCAATACGCCGGGCCGCTCGATGTTCGTGCGGCTGAAGGGCGGCGAGACAGGCAAGGGCGCCGCCGGCAAGTGGACCGACGCCGCGACCGGCGAGCATGGCGATCTGCTCGACGTCATTCGCGAGAGCTGCGGCCTGGTCGACTTCAAGGACGTCGCCGACGAGGCGCGCACCTTCCTGTCGATGCCGCATCCCGAACCGGACCGTTGGCATGATGGCGAACGCAAATCACCGGCGCCGACGGGATCACCCGAGGCTGCACGACGGCTCGTTGGAATGTCGCGGCCGATTTTGGGCACTGTCGTAGAAACGTATCTACGGAACCGTGCGATTACGGCTTTGCACGGAACCGGAAGTCTCCACTTTCATCCCCGCTGCTATTACCGTCCCGACGAACATTCCCCGACCGAGACCTGGCCGGCGATGATCGCATCGGTCACCGATCTCGACGGGCGTCAGACCGGCGCGCACCGCACCTGGCTCGCTCCCGACGGCTCTGACAAAGCTCCGATCGACACGCCGCGACGGGCGATGGGCGACCTCCTTGGGCACGCCGTTCGCTTCGGTGTGGCGGGCGACGTGATGGCGGCGGGCGAAGGCATCGAGACGATGCTGTCGATCAGAATGGCGCTGCCCACCATGCCGATGGCGGCGGCGCTCTCGGCGGCGCATCTCTCGGCCATCCTGTTCCCCGACACGCTGCGCCGGCTCTATATCGTCCGCGACAATGATCCGGCTGGCGACGGTGCGATGACGACGTTGATCGAACGGGCGAACGCGGCCGGGATCGAGGCGGTTGTGGTGTCTCCAAGCCTGGGTGACTTCAACGAGGATCTTCGCATGGAGGGCCTGGACAGTGTCCGGGCAGCGGCCAGGGTGCAGATCGCGCCTCAGGACGTCGCACGCTTCATGGCGCTGGCGGCATAGGCCGGAAGAAGATTGCAGGCGGCGGGAGCGCCGTCGTCGGCATCGCTCGGATGATCCCCAGGTCGGAGAGAACCGCACCCCGGCCTTCAAGAGGGCGATCGGCCAGCAAACGGGCCGGACCCACAATGCCTGTGGCGGACTATTTTCCGGCGCGGCCGAGGACCGCTTTCCATCGCGAGGCAAAATAGCCCGCCTTCGTCATCCTCCGCTGTGCTCCGGCCCTCCGCTTTGCTGCGGATGCAGGTCCGGCCCGCCCGCCGGCTTTCGTCGCCATGAAGGCCGCGAGGGTCGCGGTCGAACCGACGGAGCATCCCATGAGCGAGCACGATGACTACGAACCGCACCACGCCTCTTCCCCCACCGACCATGTCCTCAGCGAACTTCAGCTTTACGGCTACCGTCCCTTCACGGATGAACCCGATCCCCGACCGCTTCCGGAGGGCGACCATGTCGCCGGCGCCATCGCCGACATCTTCGACGCCCTGATCGTCGCCCTGGAAGACACCCGCCTCGAGCCCGACCTCGACGATCTCCTCTGGTCGACCGTCAACCTCTTCCACCGCACCACCGCCCGGATCGAGCGCGAGTTGGACGACAACGAGCAGGCGCAGCGTCGCGGCCAGCGCGAACAGGACGGCAGCGAGGTGAAGGCGGTCGAGTTGGAACGCCTGACGGCCGAGGGCCAGACCATGATCGAACGCCGCAACGCCTTCGAGCTGATGCGCGACCAGGCCGCCGAACACTATGAGCGCCACACCGGATCGAACTGGCGACCGCGCAGCGGATCGATGGTCAACCATCGCAACCTGACCTCGGCGATGATCGACAGCCGGGACTTCCTCGCCGCCAAGAAACGCGCCGATAATCAGGTGCTGCTCCCTGCCGGTCCGAAGATTGCCTTCACCGGCGGGCTCGACTTCAACGATCACCACCTGATCTGGGCCAAGCTCGATCAGGTCCACGCCAAGCACCCCGACATGGTGCTGCTTCACGGCAAGTCGCCGAAGGGCGCCGAGAAGATCGCGGCGAAATGGGCCGACGCCCGCAAGGTGCCACAGGTCGGCTTCGCCCCCGACTGGACGAAACACGCCAAGGCCGCACCGTTCAAGCGCAACGATCAGATGCTCGACGTCCTGCCGATCGGGGTGATCGTATTCCCCGGCACCGGTATTCAGGACAACCTCGCCGACAAGGCGAGGAAGCTCGGTATCCCGCTGTTCGATTTCCGCCAGAAGGGAGGCGGCGCGTGAGCGCTGCCTTCACAGCATCTCAGGTCGGAACAGCGACCTCCGACTGATGACCTTGCCGGACATCACGAACACGCCCTCGCCGGTGTAGTGCAACGTCTCGGGATGCTTCGGCGACACGGCGACGTGCGCCTTCACCACCTCGAAAATGAAGAAATTGTACTTCTCGACCAGCGCATCGTCGTGAAGGCGGCACTCAAAGCTGGCATGGCATTCGCCGATCAGCGGCGCATCGACCGCGCTCACGTCTTCCGCCGTGAGATCGAACTTGGCGAACTTGTCGATGTCGGCTCCCGACGTATTGCCGATCCCGACCACGGTATCGGTCAGCGCCGTCGTCGGCAGATTGATGACGCACTCCCGGCTTTCGCGGATCATGCGGTGGCTGTGATTTCCGGCGGAAATCATCATGCCGACGAGTGACGGCGAAAACTCCAGGATCGTATGCCAGCCGAGCGTCATGATGTTCGTCGCGCCCTGCCACTTCGACGACACCAGCACGATCGGGCCGGGCTCCAGATAGCGCCGCACCTGGCTGACGGGGAAGTCGGTCTTCTTCGGCAGTTTCGGCACGGGTATCCCCCTCGGCTGTTGCGCTTTGCATGACCTTACCGGCCCATGTCGGCAGCATAACGACGGGCCGCACGGCAACGAGGCTAGGGCGCGAAAGCATTGAACACGCGACCCCATCGTGGCCCCGGTCATGGCGGAAAAACCATCTCCAGCTTCCATTGCGCTGATCCTTGGTCCAGCCGCTGGCCTGACGCCATCAACCCGTAAAGGGTCGGACTACGCAAAGCGTGCCGCCGCTCCGGCTTCGCCTGCGCGGTGATTGCGGCCATCGGCCGGACAAATCGGGCGCCTGTCGCGCGGGAGATGGTCTCCCGCCTCCAAGACAGGAGCCGGTCAGATGTCCCTCAATCAAGCTCACGCCTTCGCCTTCAGCCTCGCCACCACCCTCATGGTCACCATCGTCATCTTCCAGGCGGGCGACGGCACCATGGGCGTCATGCCCGCCGGCGAATATGACGGCGAATTCGCCGCCATCGTTCACGAGATCGATCCCTTCGCCCGCTGATCGCGGGCTCCCGTGCCGCCTTCTCTTCGGCTATACTGGCATCGCGCCGTGGTGGTGGTGGAGGCGCGACCGTCAAACCTGTCTTTCACGGAGAACACCACCATGATCTTCATTGGAGTCCTCTGCAGCATTGCGGCGATCGTCGCTCTGTGCTGGCTCTTGTTCACACTCGCTGTCTTCGCTCTGCCGTTCTTCGCAGGCGTCAGCGCCGGGACTTGGGCCTTTCAGACCGGCGCCGGTTGGCTCGGGGCGATCCTCGTCGGCCTCGCCGCCGCCGCGCTGACGCTCGGCCTCGGCCAGTTCCTGCTCGCCTTCGTCCGTCCGCTCTGGATACGGCTCGCGATCGCACTCGCCTTCGTCGCGCCTGCGGCGCTCGCCGGCTACCACGCGACCCATGGCATCGTGAAACACACCATGCCCTCCGACACCTGGCAGATCATCTTCTCCGTCATCGGCGCAATCGCCGTCGGCGTCACTGCGCTGATCCGGGTCACAGCAATGGCCGCGCCCGGGCCAACCGGGCAGAACCTCGCGCGCGCCTGACACTGTTGCTGGCGGCGGCAGGACGGCGGGTCGATGTCTACATGCCGCGCTTCTCGTCGGCAGGGTCGTTTGCAATCGCGTTGATCGGATCGACGGCTAACCCAACTGACGCGCCATACCCTCGGTGATAGCGCTTGGGGGCAAAGCCGTGACAGCACGCCCGACGGCGCGAGTGCCGAGAGGGGCGATCTCGTGGGCGACGGGCAGGAGTCGGCGGAACGTAGCGTCTGGCGGAACTGGTTTGAACCGCGGTGTCAGGCGTCGTCACGGCCTATCGGTTCGGAATGGTCGCCACGTTCTCCTGTGATGCGTCTCTATCAGGTCGACCGCTCCAAAACGGCCTCTTCAATGGGCTGATCTGGCCGAAGGTCGGCTGCGCCTCGATCGCCTATGCCGCAACAGCGGCGTCGAAACTTTCTTCCCCTGCCGGCTGCGCCGTCATTCCTCGCGAGCCAAGAAAGCCCCTCCTTTGCTGTCAGGCCCCTGCGGGGTGCGCCGTCAATCGCCTCCGGCCTGTCGATCGCCATCGAGGCCGCAATGGTGCGGGCTCGGAACAGAGTTCAAGGAGAACTACCATGGCGACCATCGGCACCTTCAAGAAGACCGGCAACAACGAGTTCACCGGCGAAATCGTCACTCTCAGCGTTCAGACCAAAAACGTCCGCATCGTCCCCGAGGCCCGCGCCAACGGCGAGAACGCCCCCAGCCACCGCGTCTTCGTCGGCCGCGCAGAGATCGGCGCCGCCTGGTCCAAGACCTCCAACGAGGGTCGCGCCTACCTGGGTCTGAAGCTCGATGATCCCAGCTTCAACGCCCCGATCTACGCCAACCTCTTCGACGACGAGGACGGCGAAGGCTTCAGCCTCATCTGGTCCCGCCCTAACGGCCGCCGCAACGGCGAATAAGGCCAGCGGGACGCCCCGCCCGGACAATCCGGGCGGGGCCAAACGCTTCTGCGGGCGACCGAATCAGTTGGAGGCCCAATGGTTGTCAGCCTCAGCCGCATAGGCAGTCTCAGGTAGCATCGCCGCTCAAGAGCGACTATTATAGTCGTAGTTCTGGTGTACGCGTCGGTCTGAGTGGGAGGTGATCATGCATGATCACCGCCCGACAATCGCGGGCCGCACGCGCGTTGCTTGGATGGAATCAGGAGACGCTCGCTGACAAGGCCCAGGTATCACTGACCGCGCTCAAGCGCCTCGAATCCGCAAGCGGGCTCGAGGTGTATGAGACCACACGCGATCAGGTGCGTCGGGCGCTTGAGGGCCATGGCATCCTCCTCCTGACCACCGACCAAGGCGAAGGAGTGATGGTGGTTCGTGGGAAAATCGACAGGCGATAACGTCTCCCTTGCCAACCGCGTGCCCCCGGCACGCCTTTGGCATCACCGGCGTATATTTTGCTGCGATGCAACCAAGACAAGGTTAACAAATGCCACCGGAATGGATAAGAATGACGTCAGGGGACCGGTGTGACCAAGACAGACTTCCTAGACGAACCACCTGAGAGCGCCGTGCTCACGCCGTATGATCGCGAGCACCTGAAAACCTATCTGCGACTGCTGGACGCCGAGGCCGACGGGGCGTGCTGGGAAGAAGCGGTCGCCGTTATATTCGGCCTCGATCCAGACAATGAGGCCCAGCGGGCTGAGCGCGTCTACACCAGCCACCTGGCCCGGGCGAAATGGATGACGGAGAACGGCTTTCGCCATCTGGTCCGGTCGAGTTACCACTGATCGACCAGTGATGCAGAACCTGCATCACGTCGCGCCACCTTCGAACTTCCCAAGCCTAAGACAACTTGGAATCGTGTTCTCTGCATTGCTCGCTTCAGAGAGGCGCGGCTGGAGAGGAAAAAGCATGTCTGAGGAAGGAAGTTGGAGAACTGGCTCGGCCTATGACTATATCGACGGCCTAAGTGCGCCAGATATCGCGTGGGAGTTTCTGCGGAGAAATCGCGACTACCGCCGCGAATACGCGGAATTACAGCAAGCCGGCCACCTCGCTCCAGACAAAGCAAGGGCTCTGTCTGATCATTGGGGGTTGTCTTTTTGCTACAGACCCAGCCCTCAATGCCTTGACCACGGTTATCTCCTGGACCCTTACCGCCGATCCGTTCAAACTTCTCCTCGCTCCGTCACCGGCATCGCCCGCTGGCAGAGGGGTAACTAGCGAAATAATTTCCCCCACGCACCTTTCTGCCGATGAGTCCATTCGTCTTGCCGCCAATGGCCAGATGTTCGACATCGCTTTTCACGGCGAAGCCGGTGACGCATCGCTCGCCGCCCTCGTCATACTCGACGACATCACGCCGGATCGGCTCCAGGCGATCGACCGCTTTTGGTCGACGATGTGGAGGCGCAAGACCGCTCCAGACGAACGCCTGACCACCCCACGACGCCAGCGAATGCGTACGATGCTTCGAGCGGTCGACGCGCACTATGCGGGTGAGACCTACCGCGCCATCGGCGAAATCCTTTTTCTCGGTTACCAGATCGACGCGCAATCCTGGGTCGGAAACTCGGTTCGTGAAACGACGATCCGCCTCGTGCGTGACGGCGTGAAACTCGTGGAAGGCGGTTACCGCTCCCTCCTGCGCCGACCCCGCCGATCATAGGCCGCCATCAATCGCCTGAGGCGTGTCGAAATTAGATTCCTATCTTCGACATCGTCCGACCCACCGTCTTCACGCCACCGTGCTCTCGAACCGCCGCCTGACGGCAGCGGCCCCCGATGAGACCACGGAGGCTCGACAATGGCCGAAACTACCGCCGGCATCCCGCCACGCTACCTGCGCACGCAGGAGGCAGCACGCTTCCTCGGACTTTCCGAGCGCACGCTTGAGAAGCATCGCACCTACGGCACCGGCCCGGCTTACCGGAAGCTCGGCGGCCGAGTCGTCTACGCCATCGAGGATCTCCAGACTTGGGCCGATCGCGGCCTCGTCAGCTCGACCTCCGATCCGCGCGGCGCGGTGCTTCCAGCCAAGAGGCAGGAGCCTTCCGATCGCCGCTTCGCCGGCCGCCAGCCGCGCTGAGACGACCTGCCATGTCGTTCCGCCACACACAACACGATGAGCGTGCGCAGCTCGATCTGTTCCGGGCGCTGCCCGGCGATCTCGCGCCGCGAGATGCGCAGGACCTCATGGCCTATCCGTTCTTCTCGCTTGCCAAGTCGAAGCGCTTGGCGCCGATCGACTTCAAGGCCGGCTCGGTGAAAATCCGTGTCGAAGCCGTGCCCGAACACGGCATGGCGACGATCTGGGATGCCGATGTCCTGATCTGGGCGGCCTCGCAAATCGTCGAGGCCCGTGACGTCGGCCTGCGTCCGTCACGCCTGATGGCGACCACCCCATATGAGATTTTGAACTTCATCGGCCGCGGCGTGTCGCTCCGGGACTACGACCGTTTGAAGGCCGCGCTCGACCGACTTCAATCCACCACCATCGCGACATCCATCCGCCAGCCCACCGAGCGGCGGATGCACCGCTTCTCCTGGATCAACGAATGGAAGGAGCGCGCCGACCATCGGGGCCGACCGCTCGGGCTCGAACTGATCGTCCCCGACTGGTTCTACGGCGCGGTCCTCGACGATGCTTTGGTCCTGACCATCGACCGCAACTACTTCGGGCTGACCGGCGGGCTGGAGCGCTGGCTGTACCGCCTTGTGCGCAAGCATGGTGGCAAACAAGAGTTCGGCTGGAGCTTCGATTTTCCGCATCTGCACGCGAAGTCCGGCAGCCTCTCGCCGCTCAAGCATTTCGCCTACGACCTGCGCGACATTGTCCGCCGCCAGCCGCTGCCGGGCTATCGCCTGGCCATCGAGCAATGCGTCGGCGGCCCCGAAATCCTGTCCTTCGTACCCACCGATCCCGACGCGCTCGGCATCCCGCGCCGCCGCCGCCGCTCGACAACTCGACCTGGGGATAAGCTGTGAATCATCTCGTGCTATCAGGGACCGGCACTATCGTGCCATCGGGGACCGAAATCGTCGATTCCTCGCGCTGAATCAGCAGCTTGCGAGCCCCGTAACTTATCTAACCTAGATTCCTACGGAATCTTTCTAACGGAATCCGCATTTTCGCGCCCTGTGGACGAGTCCCCGATCGCCGGGAGACCGTCATGATCGTCGCGTTCCTCAACCAGAAGGGCGGCGTCGGCAAGACGACGCTCGCCCTCCATCTCGCCGGTGAATGGGCTCGGCGTGGGCAGCGCGTCACGCTGATCGACGCCGACCCACAGGGATCAGCGCTCGACTGGTCGCAGCAGCGCAGCCGCGAGGGACTGGAGCGGCTGTTCGGTGTTGTTGGCCTGGCCCGCGACACGCTCCACCGCGAAGCGCCGTAGTTGGCACGCGATGTCGATCATGTCGTCATCGACGGACCACCGCGTGTCGCCGGTCTCATGCGTTCGGCGCTGCTCGCCGCCGACCTTGTGCTGATCCCGGTGCAACCGTCACCGCTCGATGGCTGGGCGTCAGCCGAGATGCTGACGCTGCTCAGCGAAGCGCGGATTTATCGACCGGACCTCAAGGCGCGGTTTGTCCTCAACCGCTGTGCTGCCCGCACGATCCTCGCCCGCGAAACCGCCGAGACGCTCGCGGAACACGATCCCCCGCCGCTCCTCACCACGATCGGTCAGCGCATCGCTTTCGCCGATGTCGTGCAGACCGGACGGCTCGCAGCCGAACAGGACGATACATCGCCGGCCGCCCGGGAGATTGCCGCGCTCGCCGCCGAAGTCACGAGGATCGGGACATGAGCGAGCGGTCCTCGAAACGCAGTTTCGCGTCCCGACCGGCCGATCCGGAGAGCTGGATCAAGGCACCGGACCGTCCATCGCCGCGCACGGACCCCGCCGCCGAGTTTACCGCCAGGCTGACGATAGACGTCACCGCCGACATGCGAGGCCGGATCAAAATCGCCGCCTTCCAGCGCGGACAGACGGTCGCCGAGATGCTGCGCACCCTGTTCGAGCGCGAGTTCCCCACCAGCGAAGGAGAGCCGCGATGATCGGTGTCGCCGCCACGTCGCTGCGCAGCGGTTCGCCGCACGCGCCTGCGGCAGATGCACTGACCCATGTCGAGTTGACGTGGGTCGAGAAGGAGATCGAATTCTGGATCAGGTTCGGTCGCGAGACGGCCGAACAGATCCTCGACCGCCGCCGGCGCGTCGTGTCGTTCGCGCCGGACAGCGTATTCGCCTTCGTTCGCTGGACCTCCAACGACTACGGCACCGCGCTTTCGCGCCTCGACATCGTGCGCGCCGTCAGTGCGGGTGAGCGCTGCCAGACCCTGCCATTCGTGAGCCCCGGCGGCGACATCCTGTTGCGCGCCGATGGCTGGCCGAAGGTCGAGCGCGTCCTCCAGCTCATCGATGCCATCGAGGCGCGGGGCATCGCTGCGATCGACGTCTCGCCCGATCACTGGCGGCACGCCCACAACCGTCTGGCGGTCGGTGAAGCACCGCGCGCCTACGAAGCGCAGCAGCATCGCGCCTTCCTCCTGCGTCGGAGGATCATGCCATGAGCCGCTTTGGATACGTCATGACGACGTACTTCGCGGTGATGCTGATGGGGATCCTATCGATCGTATCCTTCGCGCCGAAGCTCATCTGGAACGCCTCAGCGAGCACGCCGATTGGCCTCTATGCGATCAGCGCCAGCGACGGATTGGAAGCGACCGACCTTGTCGCTGTAGCGGCGCCGGAGCCGATCGCCACGTTCCTTGCCGATGGCGGATATCTGCCGCGCGGCGTGCCGCTGCTGAAGCGGGTCGCGGGTCTGCCCGGTCAACGTGTGTGCCGAACCGGCCACGCGATCACCGTCGATGGTCAGGCCATCGGCGATGCGCTCGACCGCGACAGGCGGGGCCGCGAACTGCCGATCTGGCAGGGATGCCGCGTCATCGCCGACGACGAGTTGTTCCTGATGAACTGGCAGGTCCGCGACAGTCTCGACGGGCGTTACTTCGGCCCGCTCCCCGCCAGCTCGGTCATCGGCCGGGCCACCCCCCTCTACACAGACGAGGACGGCGACGACCGCTTCGTCTGGCGCGCGCCGACGCGGTGACGGCACGCCCATGACCTTGTCCACCGCAATCCAAAGGAGACGACCCATGTCCGTGATCGGTCAATTTACGCGCGAAAATGATGGCTTCGTCGGCCACCTGACGACGCTGTCACTGCACCAGGACATCATCATCGTTCCGGCCGAACCGTCCGATGCCGAGAACGCGCCCGACTTCCGCGTCCATGTTCTCAACAGCATGAACAACGAAACCGGCGCGGAGATCGGCGCCGGCTGGAAGCGCACCGGCGAGAAAGCCGGCGACTACGTCTCGCTGCACATCGACGATCCAACCTTCGGTCATCCGATCCGTGCCAACCTCTTCCAGTCGGCCGGCGACAAGTCCGCCTGGGGCTTGCACTGGAACCGTCCGCCTAAGCGCGCCGAGCGGGACTGAGCGATGTCGGTCCCGCTCCCCAAAGCTGTCGCCGGGCGGTCAAACACCGCCCGGCGCACAGTCCTCCTTCTCCTTTCCGGCCTGCTGCTCACCGCGCCGCTCTGCGCCAATGCGAGTGCGCAGACCGTGTCGGCCGAGCGGCCCTCTCGCGTCGATCCCTACGCCACATTCATCGCCGAGGCCGCGCAACGGTTCGGCGTTCCCGAGCACTGGATACGCGCCGTCATGCGCGTGGAAAGCGCTGGCGACGTGCGGGCGATCTCGTCAGCCGGCGCGGTGGGCCTGATGCAGGTCATGCCCGCCACATGGGCTGACCTGCGCGCCCGTCACCGGCTGGGCGCGAATCCTTACGATCCACGCGACAACATTTTGGCAGGCGCGGCTTATCTCCGCGAGATGCACGACCGCTATGGTTCGCCGGGGTTTCTGGCAGCCTATAATGCAGGTCCTGGCCGCTATGAAGAGTATCTCGCTGGTCGACCATTGCCGACCGAAACCCGCGCCTATGTCGCCACGCTCGCGCCCATCATCAGCGGCGCGGATACCCTTGCTCCCGTCGCGGTCGCGGCAGTCGATCCCAACGCCTGGACGCGCGCGCCGCTCTTCATCGTGCAGTCCGAACGCGCGCCCACGGCCGCTTTGACGTCCGGCGATGGCGCTCCCAATGACACTCCGGCTGTGACCCCGGCGCGCGATGTCACCACGACAGCTCCGCGGTCCGGAGGCCTGTTCGTCGCCCGCAATGCCGATGGAGGGCCGCGATGACCACGTTCGCGCCATATCGTGGATTAGCGTGCTCTGGCGGGCGATGGGCGGTCCGGGAAGGAGGAGCAGGCAACACAACCGCACGATGGCGAGATAAAAGCGCGCGATGTGCGGCTTGGTGCGGTTGTGTGTTTTCAGGGGCTTATGGCGCGTTTTCGCGAGGTGCGCCGGATCGGCGCAGCCTGCGTACTCGCCATTTCGCCAAGGATTTCCGCGCTATTGCGCGATGTGCGGAGCCTCGGCCATGAGCGGCGAGGACGATTTCCGCATCCGGCCAGGCCGCATCCGCTCGACCCGGGCTCAGCAGGCGCGGCCCTTCATCGCCCAGGCGCTCGCGGCCGCGCAGCGCGCCGGCGGCCGGGTCTCGCGCTCCGGCCAGATCAGCTCGGGCAACCGCTCGCGTTTCGGGCGCGGCCAGCGCGCGACCGTCCAGGCCAACCGGCTGCTCACCAGCCGATCGCGCAACACCGTCATCAAGACGCGCGTCGTCCGTCATAGCGCGCGGGCCGCGCCGCTTTCCGCCCACCTCAGCTACCTCCGGCGCGAGGGTGTCACCCGGGACGGGGAGAAGGCGCGGCTGTTCGGTCCTGAGACCGAGGACGCCGATCCCAAGGCCTTCGCCGAGCGCACCCAGGACGACCGCCATCATTTCCGCTTCATCGTCTCGCCCGAGGACGCGACCGAGATGTCCGACGTCAAGACCTATGCCCGCGACCTGATGGGGCAGATGGAGAAGGACCTTGGCACCAAGCTCGACTGGGTCGGTGTCGATCACTGGAACACGGATAATCCGCACGTCCACATCATCCTGCGCGGGCGCACCGATGACGGCCAGGACCTCGTCATCTCCCGCGACTACATCAAGGAAGGCATGCGCGCCCGCGCGCAGGATCTCGTCACCCAGGAGCTGGGGCCGCGCACCGATCACGAGATCCGCCGCAATCTCCAACGCCAGATCGAGTCGGAACGCTGGACCAATCTCGACCGCCAGCTTTCGCGCGACGCCTATCGCACCGGCGTCGTCGATCTAGCCCCTCACGCTGACCGCCAGCCAGACGAATTCCATGCGATGAAGGTTGGCCGGCTGCGGAAGCTGGAGACGCTCGGCCTTGCGGATCAGGTCGGCCCCGGCCAATGGGTCGTATCGGAGAATGCCGAGGCAACGCTGCGTGAGCTGGGCGAGCGCGGCGATATCATCAAACGCATCCATCGCGGACTGACTGAGCGCGGCATCGAGCGCGGCGCGGCCAGCTATGTGCTCGCCGGCGAAAGCCTCGACGATCCCGTCATCGGCCGGCTGGTCGATCGCGGCCTCGACGACGAGCTGAAGGGTACGGCTTATGCCGTGGTCGACGGTACGGACGGCCGCACCCATCACATAAAGCTGGCTGACCTCGACGCCGCCGGCGACAGCGCGCCGGGCTCGATCGTCGAACTGCGCAAGTTCGACGACGCGCAGGGACGACGTCGCGTCGCGCTCGCCATCCGCTCCGATCTCGACGTCGAACGACAGGTCAATGCGACCGGCGCCACCTGGCTCGACCGGCAGGCAATCGCCCGCGATCCCGTCGCACTTGGCGGTGGCGGCTTCGGGGCCGAGGTTCGCCACGCGATGGACCGGCGGGCCGAACATCTCGTTGGCCAGGGCCTCGCCGAGCGGCAGACGCGCGGCGTCAGTTTCTCACCCGGCCTGATCGAAACGCTGCGCCAGCGCGAGGTGGAGGCGTTGGGCGAGAAGCTTGCGGCGGAAACCGGCCGGCAATTCGCGAAGGCTGGAACGGGCGAGTATGTGGCGGGCACCTATCGCCAGCGCTTCGCGCTCGCGTCGGGCCGTTTCGCCATGATCGACGACGGTCTCGGCTTCCAGCTTGTGCCCTGGTCGCCATCCCTCGAACGCCAGATCGGTCAGCACGTCTCCGGCGTGTCGCGCGGTGCCGGTGGCGTCGACTGGAGTTTCGGCCGCAACCGCAGCCTCGGCATGTAGCCCAATCAAGAAAGGAGTGCACGCCATGTCGGCGACCAAAATCCTCTGGGGCCAGATCCTCACCGTCGCCTTGATCGTGTTGATGACGACCTGGGCGGCAACGCAGTGGACGGCCTGGCGACTCGGCTTTCAGCCGCAGCTCGGACTTCCTTGGTTCGAGCTGGCCGGCTGGCCGATCTACTATCCGCCCGCCTTCTTCTGGTGGTGGTACTTCTACGATGCCTATGCACCGCCGATCTTCATTGAGGGCGCCTATATCGCCGCCTCAGGCGGCTTCATGTCCATTGCCGTCGCGATCGGCATGTCGGTCTGGCGGGCGCGTGAAGCCAAGAACGCCGAGACGTTCGGCTCCGCCCGATGGGCCGTCGCCGGCGAAGTGCGCGCCGCCGGGCTGCTTGGCGCGGACGGCGTGGTGCTCGGGAAGTTCGATCGCGACTATCTCCGCCACGACGGTCCCGAGCATGTGCTGTGCTTCGCGCCCACGCGTTCCGGCAAGGGCGTCGGCCTGGTCGTGCCGTCGCTGCTGACCTGGCCGGGCTCCGCCATCGTCCATGACATCAAGGGTGAGAACTGGACGCTCACGGCGGGCTATCGCGCCCGCCATGGTCGCGTGCTGCTGTTCGATCCCACCAATACGAAATCCGCGGCCTACAATCCGCTGCTCGAGGTGCGCCGCGGCGAATGGGAGGTCCGCGACGTTCAGAACATCGCCGACATTCTGGTCGACCCGGAGGGGTCGCTGGAGAAGCGAAATCACTGGGAGAAGACCAGCCACGCTTTGCTGGTCGGCGCGATCCTACACGTCCTCTACGCCGAGGCCGACAAGACCCTGGCCGGCGTCGCCGCCTTCCTCTCCGATCCGAAGCGGCCGATCGAGTCCACGCTCGCCGCCATGATGAAGACAGCCCATCTCGGCGAGGCTGGCCCGCATCCGGTAATCGCCAGCGCCGCGCGCGAGCTGCTGAACAAATCCGACAACGAGCGGTCGGGCGTGTTGTCGACCGCGATGTCATTCCTCGGCCTCTATCGTGATCCCGTCGTCGCCGAAGTCACACGCCGCTGCGACTGGCGCATCGTGGATATCGTCGGCGGTAAGCATCCGACCACGCTCTACCTCGTCGTGCCGCCCTCGGACATCAACCGCACCAAGCCGCTGATCCGTCTCATCCTCAATCAGGTCGGCCGCCGGCTGACCGAGGACCTGCAGGCGAAGGGCAACCGCCACCGGCTGCTCCTCATGCTGGACGAGTTTCCAGCCCTCGGTCGTCTCGACTTCTTCGAGAGCGCTCTCGCCTTCATGGCGGGCTACGGCCTCAAGGCCTTTCTCATCACCCAGTCGTTGAACCAGATCGAGAAGGCCTACGGCCCGAACAACTCGATCCTCGATAACTGCCATGTCCGGGTTAGCTTCGCCACCAATGACGAACGGACCGCCAAGCGCGTCTCGGACGCGCTTGGCACTGCGACCGAGATGCGCGCGATGAAGAACTATGCCGGTCATCGCCTGTCGCCATGGCTCGGCCACATGATGGTCTCGCGCTCGGAAACGGCCAGGCAACTGATGACACCCGGCGAGATCATGCAGCTCCCGCCGGCCGACGAGATCGTCATGGTCGCCGGCACCCCGCCGATCCGCGCGAAGAAGGCGCGATACTATGAGGATCGCCGGTTTCAGGAGCGCATTCTGACGCCGCCGACCTTAGTGAAACCGACAACCGCCCGGCCGGATGATTGGAGCACGCTCCCTCTTCCGGCGACGCCAGCGGTCGCGATGGCCACCAGCGGCGCCGAATCGGAGGACGAGGATACGACCGACTCCGAGCGCCGGCACCAGCCGGAGCTGAGCCGCTCGAAACCCGTC
Source organism: Rhizobium sp. CFBP 8762 (assembly GCF_014841565.1). Taxonomy (GTDB): domain Bacteria; phylum Pseudomonadota; class Alphaproteobacteria; order Rhizobiales; family Rhizobiaceae; genus CFBP-8762. The sequence goes on along the minus strand of NZ_JACYUD010000001.1, from coordinate 1,029,626 downwards.
GAGCGTAAGACGCCCATCGAAAACGAGTTCGAGATCGATCCCCGTGACGACGCCGATGAGGACGCTACACGCCTCTCGCGCATGAACCGGACCATGCGCCAGGTGGCACGCCAAGCGTCGCTCGATCCCGGCGACGGCATCGAGCTTTAGGAAGCAAAATGACGAAGCCTCGCAAAAAGCAGCGACTGTCGGTGTATCTCGAACCAGACGTCATGAAGGCGCTCGCCGCGCATGCCGCTCGGCGCGACCAATCCCTCTCGCTGATCGCGGAAGCCGGAATTGCCTCCTTCCTGTCACCTGACGCCGCCGAACGGCAGGAAGCCGTCACGACAAAGCGACTTGATCAGCTCGACCGGCGCATTGCCCGCATGGAACGCGACCTTGGCATAGCCGTCGAGACGCTGGCCGTGTTCATCCGGTTCTGGGTGACCACGACGCCGGCGCTGCCCGAGCCCGCCGCTCAGGCCGCGCGGGCCAAGGCCGGCGAGCGCTATGAGGCGTTCGTCAACGCGCTCGGCCGCCGGCTCGCTCAGGGGCCGAAGCTGCGCCAGGAGATTTCCGAGGACATTGAGGCCGTCGATGACCAACGGTGACGCCGCATCGTGATATCGCGGCTCAACCAGCCGCCATTTCCTGTGCTTCCTTCCGCAACACGTCGAAGGCTTCCGCATAACTATCCGCTGCACTCATCCACGCCGGCGGGTTCGATGCGATATGGCGCCAAATCGCGAGATCGTCTGCCGTCCTAATGCCGTGCCGCACATTCTGCAGAAAGTACCTTTCGTAGCCACCGTCCTGTTTCATCCATGCCTCGGCAACAGACTCCGACGCAGGCTGACTGGTCTCGGGATCGGTGGCAGTGGCCAACAACATATCGAGTTCGATCGGCTTCCCGTCCAAATCGTTCGGCCACGGAATATCAAACTCGCCATCGGCGGTGACGACCGACAGCGCTTTACCGCCACTACCTTTGAAGCGCTCGCTCCAATCCGACGCCAGCCGCTCGCGCGCGATGGCATTTCCAAACAAAACACCAACGCTTCCCCACCTAGCAGCAATTGCGCCTGGCTTTGCGGCTGGAGCCTCCGCCTTCCAAAGCGCGCGCGCCTCGTCTACCAAATCATCGATGCCTTCGACGTCGCACTTGCAAGGCACTAGGCGGGCGAAACCTGACGGCTCTTCCTGACGAAACGTCATCGTGAACGTATCGCCGCGTTTTACTGATTTTCGTCCATAATATATCGGGGCCCGGACCAAACCGGACATTTCCATTGCAAGGTGATCACGTCGCCACTCAGCTCGCCCGGCGGTGTCGGCGTCCCAAAACAATGACCCAATGATCAGAACCCCACACTTCATCGACACCCCCGCTACCGTTAGCAATTATTGCATTGAGCGAGCTTCGATGCATACCAAATAAGCTGCGCTCAGATAAGCACGGCGCAGCAAGTATTCCGCTGCACCCGAGCTTCGTCTAGCCACGGCCTCAGGGAACAACTCCGCCGTTTCCCTGTCTTTGTACGCCACAGTACGACGGCCACATGATGGTTGTTGTCAGGCCATGATTTCTGCCTCTTCTACTCATCCCCGATCCAGGGCCGCATGTCGCGGTCCCGCAAGAGAACGGGGACGACGTGGCGGCAACTCACCAGAAATCGGAGGCGATCCTTCGCGGCGCGCGCATGCTGCGCACGGCCCTCGGGCCGGCGATCGCCCGGTTTCTGGAAGACCCCGCGATCGTCGAGGTGATGCTCAACCCCGATGGGCGGCTCTGGGTCGACCGGCTTTCCGAAGGACTTTCCAACACGGGTGAACTGCTGTCGCCGTCAGACGGCGAGCGGATCATCCGCCTCGTCGCCCATCATGTCGGTGCGGAGGTTCATCCCGGCGCCCCGCGCGTCTCGGCCGAGCTGCCCGAGACGGGAGAGCGGTTCGAGGGGCTGTTGCCTCCCGTGGTGTCCGCGCCGGCCTTCGCGATCCGCAAGCCCGCCGTCGCTGTCTTCACGCTCGACGATTACGTCGCCGCCGGGATCATGGCGGCCGATCAGGCCGAGACGCTGCGCCAGGCCGTCGCCGATCGCCGCAACATCCTAGTCGCCGGCGGCACGTCGACCGGCAAGACCACCCTCACCAACGCGCTGCTCGCCGAGGTGTCCAAGACCTCGGACCGCGTCGTCCTGATCGAGGACACGCGCGAGCTGCAATGTGCCGCGCCCAATCTGGTCGCGATGCGGACGAAGGACGGCGTCGCCTCGCTCTCCGATCTGGTTCGCTCTTCGCTTCGCCTGCGCCCCGACCGCATCCCCATTGGAGAGGTGCGCGGCGCCGAGGCCCTCGATCTGTTGAAGGCATGGGGCACCGGCCACCCCGGCGGCGTCGGAACGATCCACGCCGGCACCGCCATCGGCGCCCTGCTTCGCATGGAGCAGCTCATCCAGGAAGCCGTCGTCACCGTCCCGCGCGCGCTGATCGCCGAGACGATCGATCTCGTCGCCGTGCTCTCCGGCCGCGGCGCCTCGCGCCGGCTCGCCGAACTCGCCCGCATCGAGGGTCTCGGCCCCGACGGCGACTACCGCGTCACCCCCGCAAGCCAGCCCCTCACAGGAGACCCGTCATGATCCAGCATGCTTTGCGCATCCGCCGCCATATCGCCACGGCGGTGTCCGTCAGTTTTCTCACGCTGGCGCTCGCGCCGGCCGCCCACGCCTCCGGCTCGTCGATGCCCTGGGAGGCACCCCTGCAATCGATCCTCGAATCGATCGAGGGGCCGGTCGCCAAGATAATCGCTGTGATGATCATCATCATCACCGGCCTGACGCTGGCCTTCGGCGACACCTCGGGCGGCGCGCGTAAGCTGATCCAGATCGTCTTCGGCCTGTCGATCGCCTTCGCCGCGTCCAGCTTCTTCCTGTCCTTCTTCTCGTTCGGCGGCGGGGCGCTCGTCTGATGGCGGATGGCGTCGACCATGGCGGCGAGCTGCCGGGCTTCTCGGTCCCGGTCCATCGGGCGCTGACCGAGCACATCCTGCTCGGCGGCGCGCCGCGCTCGCTCGCCATCCTCAACGGCACGCTGGCGGCCGCGCTCGGTCTCGGCCTTCGCCTGTGGCTGGTCGGTCTGGGCCTTTGGGCTGTCGGGCATTCCGCGGCCGTCTGGGCGGCCAAGCGCGATCCGCAGTTCGTCGACGTCGTACGCAGGCATCTGCGCATCCCTGGCCACCTGTCGGTTTGAGGAGCGACGCCGATGATGAACCTTGCCGAATATCGCAACCGCAATACCCGGCTCGCTGACTTCCTGCCCTGGGTCGCGCTGGTCGGCGAAGGGATCGTGCTCAACAAGGACGGCAGCCTGCAGCGCACCGCACGATTCCGCGGCCCCGACCTCGACAGCGCGGTGCCGGCCGAGCTGGTCGCCGTGGCAGGCCGTCTCAACAACGCCTTCCGTCGCCTGGGCTCCGGCTGGGCGATCTTCGTCGAGGCGCAGCGCCATGGCGCCGCCACCTATCCGGCCAGTATGTTCGCCGACAGCGCCTCCGCCCTGGTCGACGCCGAACGCAAGGCCGACTTCGAGGAAGCCGGCAGCCATTTCGAGTCCAGCTACTTCCTGACCTTCCTCTATCTCCCGCCGGCCGAAGACGCCGCGCGGGCCGAGACCTGGCTCTATGAGGGCCGCGATCATGCCGGCGTCGACGCGCACGAGATCCTACGCGGTTTCGCCGACCGCACCGATCGCATCCTCCAGCTTATCGACGCCTTCATGCCGGAATGCGCCTGGCTCGATGACGGCGAGACGCTGACCTATCTGCACTCGACCGTCTCAACGAAGCGGCATCGCGTCCGCGTCCCCGAGACGCCGATGTATCTCGATGCGCTGCTCGCCGATCAGCCGCTGGCCGGCGGGCTCGAACCCCGGCTCGGCGACGCGCATGTCCGCATCCTCACCATAGTCGGCTTTCCGACCGCGACCACGCCCGGCATCCTCGACGAGCTGAACCGGCTGGCCTTTCCCTATCGCTGGTCGACGCGGGCGGTCCTGCTCGACAAGACTGACGCCACCAAGCTGCTGACCAAGATCCGGCGGCAATGGTTCGCCAAGCGCAAATCGATCGCCGCCATCCTGAAGGAGGTAATGACCAACGAGACCTCCGCCCTCGTGGACACCGATGCGTCCAACAAGGCGGCCGATGCAGACATGGCGTTGCAGGAGCTGGGCGCGGACTACGCCGGCCAGGCCTATGTGACCGCGACGATCACTGTCTGGGACGATGATCCGCGCATCGCCGCCGAGAAGCTGCGGATGGTCGAGAAAGTCATCCAGGGCCGCGACTTCAACGCGATGCCCGAGACGATCAACGCCGTGGACGCTTGGCTCGGCTCGCTGCCCGGCCATGTCTACGCCAATGTCCGCCAGCCCCCGATCAACACACTGAATCTCGCCCACATGATTCCGCTGTCGGCGGTGTGGGCGGGACCGGAACGGGACGAGCACTTCGATGCACCCCCACTGCTTTACGGCAGAACCGAAGGCTCGACCCCGTTCCGGCTTTCCATCCATGTCGGCGACGTCGGCCATACGCTGATCGTCGGCCCCACGGGCGCCGGCAAGTCGGTGCTGCTGGCGCTGATGGCGTTGCAGTTCCGGCGCTATCCGCAAAGCCAAGTCTTCGCCTTCGACTTCGGCGGCTCGATCCGCGCCGCAGCGCTCGCCATGCGCGGCGACTGGCATGATCTCGGCGGTGGCCTCACGGAGGGCGCAGACGACGGCGTGTCGCTTCAGCCGCTCGCGCGCATCGACGATGTCGCCGAGCGCGCCTGGGCCTCCGATTGGCTGGTAGCGATCCTGACGCGCGAGAGCGTGCCCGTCACGCCCGAGGTGAAGGAACATCTCTGGTCGGCGCTGTCTTCTCTGGCCACCGCGCCTACCAGCGAGCGGACGCTAACGGGCTTGTCGGTCCTGCTCCAGTCCAACGACCTGAAACAGGCGCTGCGACCCTATTGCGTCGGCGGCCCTTATGGACGTCTGCTCGACGCAGAGGCCGAGCATCTGGGCGAAGCCCATGTTCAGGTTTTCGAGACCGAAGGGCTGATCGGCACCGGGGCCGCCGCCGCCGTGCTCGCCTATCTCTTCCATCGCATCGAGGATCGCCTAAACGGACGGCCGACGCTGCTGATCGTGGATGAAGGCTGGCTGGCGCTAGACGACGAGGGCTTCGCCGGTCAGCTCCGCGAGTGGCTGAAGACGCTGCGCAAGAAGAACGCGAGCGTCATCTTCGCTACGCAGTCGCTGTCGGACATCGACGGGTCGGCGATCGCGCCGGCCATTATCGAAAGCTGCCAGACCCGCATCCTGCTCCCGAACGAGCGCGCCATCGAGCCGCAGATCACCGCCATCTATCGCCGCTTCGGGCTCAACGATCGCCAGATCGAGATCCTCGCGCGGGCGATGCCCAAGCGCGACTATTACTGCCAGTCCCGGCGCGGCAACCGGCTGTTCGAGCTGGGCCTGTCGGACGTGGCGCTGGCGCTCTGCGCCGCCTCATCGAAGCAGCACCAGGCGCTGATCGCCGAGGTTCACGCCCGCAGCGGCACCGACGGTTTCCTTGCCGAATGGCTTGCCGAGAACCGGCTCGCCTGGGCCGCCGACCTCATCGCCGACCTCACCAATGTCACCCCCCAAACCGATCCGGAGGCATGCTCATGACCCGTTCCGTTCGTTCCCGCTCGCGCGCGCTGCGCATCAGCGCCGCACTCCTCGCCGCGCCGCTCGCGCTGTCGCCAATCTTCGCGCCGCCCGCGGCCGCGCAGTGGATCGTCTACGATCCGACAAACTACGCGCAGAACGTGCTGACGGCCGCGCGCACGCTCCAGCAGGTCAATCAGCAGATCACCCAGCTCCAGAACGAAGCCACCATGCTGATCAACCAGGCGCGCAATCTGGCGAGCCTGCCATATTCCTCGCTCCAGCAGCTTCAGCAGTCGGTGCAGCGCACGCAGCAGCTCCTGCAAGAGGCGCAGGGCATCGCCCTCAACGTCCAGCAAATCGACCGAGCGTTTCAGACCACCTATGGCAACGCGTCGATGTCGGCCACGGATCAGCAACTCGTCGCCGGTGCGCGCGAGCGCTGGCAGAACACTGTCGGCGGGCTGCAGGACGCCATGCGCGTTCAGGCCGGCGTGGTCGGCAACATCGATACCAACCGGACCGAAATGTCGTCACTGGTCGGCCAGAGTCAGGGCGCAACCGGCGCTTTGCAGGCGACGCAGGCCGGCAACCAGCTTCTGGCGCTCCAGGCTCAGCAGCTCGCAGATCTGACCGCCGTCGTTGCCGCCAACGGCCGCGCTCAGAGCCTGTCGGAGGCTGAACGCGCTGCCGCGGCCGAACAGGGGCGCGAGCAGCGCCGCCGGTTTCTGACGCCGGGCACCGGCTACCAGCCCGGCAACGCCCGCATGTTCCCGAACGGCAACTGAGGGTGCTGGCCATGGACGGCAAGATGCTCGCCCGGCTCGGCGCCGTCGTCTTCGTCGCGGTTGCGATCACCGCGACCGCGATCGAGATGAGCCGGAAGGAGGAAGCCCCGGCCGCGTGGCCGTCCGGTCGCGCCACTCAGGCACAAGTGGACCCGCTTCGCGATGAACTGATCCGCTGCCAGTCGCTTGGCGAAGCCGGACCCCGCGATCCGGCCTGCCTGCGCGCATGGGCCGAGAACCGAAACCGCTTCCTGGCGCCTGGCGCCCGGCCGATGGAGCGGCTTCCCGAACCGCCGACGCCGAACGCCGGTTCGCGAGAAATCCCGGACAACCCCATCCGCCGCGAGAACGCGCCCCAACTCGACGAAGCGAGATAGCATCATGGGCGGCACCGGCGTTATCGACCATTTCCTCGAGGTCTTCACCCGCTACATCGACAGCGGATTCGGCTTGCTCAGCGGCGAAGTCGCCTTCATCGCCACCTCGCTCATCGTCATCGACGTGACTCTGGCGGCGCTGTTCTGGAGCTGGGGCGCCGACGACGACATCATGGCGCGGCTGGTAAAGAAGACGCTGTTCGTTGGTGTCTTCGCCTACATCATCGGCAATTGGAACAACCTCGCTCGCATCATCTTCGAGAGCTTCGCCGGCCTCGGCCTGAAGGCCAGCGGCACCGGCTTCACGACCGCCGATCTTCTACGCCCTGGCAAGGTCGCTCAGACCGGGCTCGACGCCGGACGGCCGCTGCTAGACTCGATTTCCAGCCTCATGGGCTATTGGTCGTTCTTCGAGAATTTCATCCAGATCGCCTGCATGTTCCTCGCCTGGGCGCTGGTGCTGCTCGCATTCTTCATCCTCGCCATTCAGCTCTTCGTCACGCTCATCGAATTCAAACTGACGACGCTGGCCGGTTTCGTGCTGATCCCGTTCGGCCTCTTCGGAAAATCCGCCTTCATGGCCGAGCGCGTGCTCGGCAATGTCATCTCCTCCGGCATCAAGGTGCTGGTGCTGGCCGTCATCATCGGCATCGGCTCGACCCTCTTCTCCGAGTTCACGTCCGGCTTCGGTGGCCAGAATCCTTCGATCGATGAAGCCATGGCGATCGTGCTCGCCGCGCTGTCGCTGCTCGGCCTCGGCATCTTCGGCCCCGGTATCGCGAGCGGCATCGTCTCCGGCGGTCCCCAGCTTAGCGCCGGCGCGGCGGTCGGCACGGGCTTGGCCGCAGGCGGCATGGTCGCGCTGGCCGGCCGCGCGGTTGGCGCCGCAGCGTCGGGTGGCGCCGCGCTGGCCGGTGGCGCTGCCGCCACCGCCCGTGGCGGCGCGGCAATGGCTGGCGGTGCATCCACCGCCTACAGCCTCGGCGCTGCCGGTCAGTCCGGCGCCGCAGGCGTTGCATCCGGGCTCGGCGGCGTTGTCCGCGCTGGCGGAAGCGCCGCCGTCTCACCACTGCGCCGCGCCGCCTCGCGCGCCGCCGAAAGCATGCGATCCAGCTTCAACGCAGGCGGCAAGGCCGCCTTCGAGGCGACGGGCGGCACGTCCACCGCGGGCTCGATCGGCGGTGACGCGGCCGGTGACGGCCCCGCTGCCGCCAGCTCCGCGAACGCCGGCGGTCCCCCTGCCTGGGCACAGCGGATGCGCCGCTCGCAGCACATGACCCATGCCGTCCAGGCCACCGCGCACGCCGTCCGCTCCGGCGACGCCCATGGCGGCGGCTCCTCCGTCAATCTTTCCGAAGGCGATCGCTGATGTTCAAACGACCCTCCACCCACTATGGCAAAGCCCCCGAGCCGGAAACGCCCTATCAGCGCGCCGCCCAGGTCTGGGATGAACGCATCGGCGCCTCGCGTGTGCAGGCCAAGAACTGGCGAACGATGGCGTTCGGTTCGCTGATCCTGTCGGCCGGCTTCGCCACTGCACTCGTCGTGCAGTCGGCGCGGGGAACGATCGTGCCATGGGTGGTGCAGGTCGATCGGCTCGGCCAGGCGCAGGCCGTGGCGCCTGCCGAGGCCGACTACCGTCCGACCGATCCCCAGATCGCCTTCCACCTCGCGCGTTTCATCGAGCAGGTCCGGAGCATTCCGGCCGACGCCATCATCGTCCGCCAAAATTGGCTGCGCGCCTACGACTTCACGACCGATCGCGGCGCCATGGCGCTCAATGACTATGCCCGCGCCAACGACCCGTTCACGCGCGTCGGCCGCCAGCAGGTCGCCGTCGACGTCTCCAGCGTGATCCGCGCATCGCCCGACAGCTTCCGCGTCGCCTGGGTCGAGCGCCGCTACGAGAACGGCCAGCTCGCCGAGACCACGCGCTGGACCGCAATCCTGACGATCGTCGTGCAGATCCCCCGAAATGCCGACCGGCTCAGAGCGAACCCGCTCGGTATCTACGTCAACGCCATCAACTGGTCACGGGAGCTTGGGCAATGAAGCCGTCTTTCCGTAAAGCCGGAAATCCGGCTTCACACATCGTCCTATTTCCGTCTCTCCGCAGAGCCGCCATCCCGATGGTCCTGCTGGCGACGACCGCGCTCGCCGGATGCGCCACCACCAATCCGCCGCCCGAAATCTCCTACGACAATGCGGCCCCGGCCGTGCAGACCGTCGATCCGCCTGCGCCCGTCACCGTGGTCGAGCTGCCGCGCCCTCTGCCGCTGCCCGGCCAGTTGCAGCGCGTGGAGCCTTCACGGCGCGCGCCCGAGCCGACAGATCCGACCGCGCGGGTGAACCAGGCCAATGCCGCAGCCCGCATCCAGCCGGTGCGCGACGGCTTCATCAACTCGATGCAGGTTTACCCCTTCACGCAAGGAGCGCTCTATCAGGTCTACACTGCCGTCGGGCAAATCACCGACATCGCGTTGCAGCCCGGCGAGCAGCTCGTCGGCTCCGGACCGGTCGCCGCCGGCGATACGGTTCGCTGGATCATCGGCGACACCGAGAGCGGATCGGGGGCGACACGGCAGATCCATATCCTGGTCAAGCCAACGCGGCCCGACCTGATGACGAACCTCGTCATCAACACCAACCTGCGCACCTACCATATGGAGCTTCGCTCGACCGAGCGGACCTATATGGCCTCGGTGTCCTGGCAGTATCCGCAGGACCAGCTCATCGCGCTGCGCCGCCAGAACCAACAAGCTGAAGCCGCGCAGCCGATCGCATCCGGCGTCGACCTCGCCAACGTCAACTTCCGCTATGCGATCGAAGGCGACCGAGCGCCATGGCGGCCGCTGCGCGCCTTTGATGATGGCCGCCAGGTCTTCATCGAATTCCCGCGCGGCATAGGCCAGGGCGAGATGCCGCCGCTCTTCGTTGTCGGCCCGGAGGGCAATACCTCCGAACTGGTGAACTACCGCGTTCGCGGCCACCACATGATCGTCGACCGGCTCTTCGCGGCGGCCGAGCTGCGCTTCGGCTCCGGCGACCGGCAACGGCGCGTCAGAATCACCCGCACCGATGGGAGGCCGGCCTCGTGAGCGAGAACCCGCCCCGGAATGAGGAAGTGCCGGACGACGATGCGCAGCCGCTGGCCAGCGAGCCCGCCGGTCCAGCGCCGATGCGGCTGCGGGCCGAGCCGCCGCGCGTGACGCGGCTGTCTCGGAAGGTTCTGGCAGGACTCGGCCTGGTCGCCAGCGTCGGTCTCGGCGGAGCCCTGATCTACGCGCTCCAGACCCGCGATAGCGGCCGGCCCAACGAGGAAATTTATTCAACCGAGAACCGCTCGACAGCGGACGGCCTTGCTGGGCTCCCGCGAGATTACAGTGGCGTGCCGCAGCTCGGGCCGCCACTTCCCGGCGATCTCGGCCGACCGATCCTCCGTACCCAGGATCGTGGGCAGCCGATGCCCACCCCCGGCATCGCCACGCCCAATCCCGGTATCAGCGCGGAAGAGCAGCGCCGCCTTCAGGAGATCGAGACCGCGCGGACCAGCCGTCTCTTCTCCGGATCGGAAAGCCGGGGCGCTCCCGCCGCGGCGGAAACTTCCCCAGCACTCCCGCCCGCGCCGGATTTGGCGAGCCTTGGCCTCGCGCCACCGCCGGCCACACCCTCAGCGCAGGACCGCCAGAACGCATTTCTGAACGCGGCGGCCGATCGCAGGACGATCGCGCCCGATCGCGTTGCTGCGCCAGCGTCGCCGAACATCCTCCAGGCAGGCGCGGTGATATCCGCCGCACTGATCACCGGCATCCGGTCGGACCTACCGGGCCAGATCACCGCCCAGGTCACCGAGAACATCTACGACAGCCCGACCGGACGTATCCTTCTCGTGCCGCAAGGCACGCGCGTTATCGGCCAGTACGACAACAACGTACAGTTCGGCCAAAGTCGCGTGTTGCTCGTCTGGAACCGACTGATCTTCCCGAACGGACGCTCGATTATTCTCGAGCGTCAGCCAGGCGCGGACGCGGAAGGGTTTGCCGGTCTACAGGACGGTGTTGATTACCACTGGTGGGATCTCGCCAAGGCGGCAGGCCTTTCGACGCTGCTGAGCGTCGGCGCCGAACTCGCCGTCGACAATGATGATCGCCTGATCCAGGCAATCCGCAATGGCGGGCAAGATACCATCAATGACGCCGGACAAGAAATTGTGCGGCGTCAGCTCAACATCGCGCCGACCCTGACGATCCGGCCGGGCTTCCCCGTGAGGGTGATCGTTACGCGCGACTTAGTCCTCGAACCTTATGGAGAGTGAACGTATGGTAACGCTGAAACTGAGTATCCTTCCGAATGACAAGCCGCTAAAAGTCACGGTCGAACTCCCTGCTGCCGTACACCGCGACTTGGTCGCCTATGCGGAGCTATTAGAGAAGCAATCGGACCAGCGTATTCCGGATCCCAGCAAACTAATTGCGCCGATGGTACAGCGTTTCATGGCGACAGACAGGGGATTTGCGCGGGCCAAACGGACACAACTGGTTTCCACGGCGTAACGCTCGATCCTGCGGGGGATATACAAGCTGCTCTGCCCGAGCAGGCAGGTGCTGTAAGCCTGGATTGGTGTTGGCTGCCTGCCAGCGCCCGGTGGCTCGAAGTACATGGCCTCTCCGGCCACCGGAAGGAATAAGCCGTCTTTGGTTTGCAGGAGGCTCCACCTCTTGAGATGGTGAAATGTGTATGAGCAAGACGACGAGCAAGTTCGCCCGCCCGATATCGGCGAGCGTACCATACGGATGATGTCACGCCAGGGGTGAATTATTTCAAGGATGCTGAAGGGAGCCAGCCGGCTAAGCGATTCCCCTTGGCCCAACTGGTTGGATGCCGCCGCAGTAAACTGTTCAGGTTTGATAATTTTCCGAGAACTGCCGTGCCGCCATCAGCACAGGTATGAGATCGTTCCCTTTAGCCGTGAGACGATATTCCACATGCGGCGGCTGCTCCCCGAGGTCCCTTCTGTCGATAAGGCAGTCTTGCTCGAGTTCTCGGAGGTGTTGCGTCAGCATTTTATGCGAAATCCCGGGAATATCCCGAAGTAATTGCGAACTTCGCATGGCGGTCTTATCGTAAAGGCGAAAAAGGATCGGCAGCTTCCAGCGCCCGCCGATCATGCGCAAGGTCTGGGTTACAAGGGCCACAGCCCCATTGGGGCCAAGGCATTCCGCTTTATCGAGGATTTGGACAGGCACCTTTTGGTGCGTTATTGCGATATCTATTGCGTGCCTCCTACATCCGAACCCAGTGAATATAAGGACGCGGATCATGGATTTACAGTTGGATGGGAGGGTCGCCCTCGTCACCGGCAGCAGCAAAGGCATCGGCGAGGCCGTCGCCAAGGGCTTGGCGCTGGAAGGCGTCATCGTTGTTGTTCATGGCCGTGACAGGACGCAGGCCGAGCGCGTGGAACAGCAGATCATCGCCTCGGGTGGTCGGGCCCATATCGTGACCGGCGACCTGACAGTCGACGAAGCGGTACATGCCTTGGTCACCGATGCACGCGCATTTGCTGGCCGCATTGACATAGTCGTCAACAATGCGGGCGGTTCGGGGGGCGGCGAGGATTGGCGCATCACGTCTCCCGGCTCATGGGCATCGGCATATGACCGAAACGTGCTCGCGGCGGTTCGTGTCACGACCGCACTGCTGCCGCAAATGCGGTCTGCGAAATGGGGCCGCATCATCAACATATCGAGCCTTGCAGGAATGATGCCGCCCGCCGCAAACCCGGCTTATTCAGCTGCGAAGGCCGCGATGATCGCCATGACCGCCTCATTGGCAAAGGCGGTCGCAGCGGAGGGAGTAACCGTCAACACCGTCTCCCCCGGTACGGTCCACAGCGCCAAACTGGACATGAAGTTCCGCGAGACCGCCGCGGAAAGGGGGATAGCTCGCGATGCGCCCTGGGAAGAGGTGGAGCGGGCCGTGCTGCCGCTCTTTGCCCAGGTTCCGGCAGGCCGCGTCGGAACCCTGGAGGAAATCGCGGATGCCATTTGCTTCCTTGCGAGTCCTCGGGCGGCCTACATAACGGGATCAAACATCCGCCTGGATGGCGGAATGCTTCCGACAGCCTAGATCGAGGACAACGCGGCAAGGCATGTACGTGCACTGCGGGCACCATCAGCGGCGCAGACCAGCAGAGCGTCTGTCGTCAACTCGAACTTGCCCTGCACTCGCGATCCGGCCTGGGTTCCCGGTCCGCGTGATCTAACGTGAGACGCTACGCTTGGACTTATGGAGGATTATGATGACGAAGCTGCGCTCGGCGCAATCGCTGACGACAGCCGCTTACGGGCCCAGCAAACCCATTGCGGCTATCCTGCACCCGTCTCATCGGCACCGATTTTGGTTTCGTCCGAACTCGGCGACCGAGGCCTACCGCCAAGAACATGACTGACTGCGTAACCCCGCGGTTGCCGTTATTCGAACCAAGCAGATCCCGCAGTCTCGTTTCGTTGGAGATATTCAGCCACCGCCACTAGGTGGGGCACCGCAGGATTAGCGTTGTCTTGGCGCCATAAGGCGGAAGTTGTTAGCGCCTCAGCCTCTCCCTCCAGAGGTCGGCTAACGACTCCTGCGCTATCTTTAACGAGATACGAGGCACTTGCGATGGTAATTCCGTAGTTCATTCTGACCATGTCAACCAGGCTGGTGTGTGAGACGTCGTGGATTTCGACGCGAGGCCGAATGCATTGTCGGAAGGTTCTGGAGAGCAATAATTCCTGAATGTCAGCACCAGGTCCACGGCGCCCCACGAGAAAGGTCTCATCATCTAACGAAGCCCAGCTAACATTGTTGCACTCAGCCAGTCGATGCTTGACCGGCAAAACCACGGCTATTGGTTCGATCCAGAGTGCTTGCGAATGGCAGGCTGGCAGATCGAGATCGCCCAACACGAAACCGATATCGAGTTTGCCTATGGTCACAGCGTCACGGATCTCACGAAGAGATCCTTCGGTAAAAAAAGCGCTCACGCCCGGATGCTGCTCCTTGAATACCCTCAACACCCGCCGCAGTCGTTCACCCGCTAGCAAGGGAACGATTCCGACACGAACTTCGCTAGAGCCACCTCGGTGGATCACCGAAGCACGCCGAGCAGCAAAATCAAGATGCTCGGCGCCCGGGATAGCATTCTCCAGAAAGGTTGCGCCCGCCCGCGTCAACATAACCCCTGTTCTACGTCGTTCAAACAAGGGAAATCCGAGGCGGTGCTCAAGCAACTGTATTCTTCTGCTTAGCGAAGATTGAGGAAGTCCAAGAGACTCTGCGGCACGCCGAAAGCTACCCAACTGAGAGGCATAGAGAGCGCACCTTAAATAGCGCAAATCTAGTAGCAAATTCGGCATGAAACTCCGCTGCACGCGTTCTGAACCCGCCGGGCAGGCGCAATATGTTGAGCCGGTATGTCAGCGTATACGCTTGAGGCTTCAGCGCTCACCGGCTCAGACCGGCCCGGAAATTAAACAGCCAAGCCAGCACGTCAGCGAGGGCAAGCGCAGCCCCATGCATGCTTGACTAAGCATAGAAACCCATATGGTCGCGGACAAACGAGCGGCTGAAGCTCTGCCCGGACATAACGAGATCTCGGGCGGCCTTGAGCCGCTTTCCCTCATAGCGGCCGAGCGCATCCTTCACGCCCCTCACTAACATGTCACGTTCAAGTGCCTCAGCGAGCGCAAGTGCGTCTTGGGCCGACGCGGCGAAACCTCTGCCGGTCATGGGCGAAGGTACGTGGGCGGCATCGCCAACCAGACATACACGCCCGCGAGCTAGCCTCTCTGGCATATATTCTGCGACCGGCGTACCGATCACCTCGCGCCGTTCAACGCAGTGAAGGATGGCTTCGCGCCAGGGGTCAGGCCAAATCTTCCGCGCTTCAGCGGCCAATCGATCGAATGTCGATCCTGGAACCTTATCCGGCCGCAGTGTGCGCTTGACAATATTGCCTACAAGGCAGCCGGTTCCACGCAGAAGGTCATTTTGTCCCGCGTCGTACCAACCCCAGCCAATCCGCCGCTTTCCAGCGCCGAGGGCGCCGCCCGCTCCAGGTAGATAGTACGCGTTGAGGCAATAGTTTCTTTCGTACAGGATCGCGAGGTTGGATGGCCACGGTCTCGACCTTATCGGATGCTCATCCACAAGGCCGAGCCAGATCAGGTAGCCGGCAAATTTGGCATAGGGACGCTCTGGCGCGACATGACGACGGACGACGCTGGCGTGACCATCGGCGCCCACGACGATGTCGCCGCCGACGACTTGGCCATTCTCCGCTACCACCCATGCGCCCCGTTCATCCTGATCCACGAGCGCCACGCGAACCGGTGATCGAATGCAGATATTGGGATCAGCCTCGGCCGCAGCGCGCAGACCGGCATGGACGTCGCTCCAAGCTTGCGCACCTGACGGAAGAGTATCTGTGCCGACATTCCCATGTCGGCCGATCAGGCGTTCGAGGAGCCCCTCGCTGACCTCCAGGGCGGCGCCCGTGCGCGACTTCCGATCCGAGCGCTCCAGCATCGTCACATGCAGGCCGAGCCTGGACAATGCTAGGGCGCTCATCAGTCCGGCAAGCGAAGCACCTACGACGACAACTGTGGTACGAGCAGTGTCGCGTTTACTGTTTGACTTGGACGATAAAAGATCGTCGCTGGTACCTTGCCTCATCGTGTGGTTGGATTGTTCGATCATGCGCTAGCTCCTCAAACGCTGGCACGAGGCAAACCAAATCAAAATTCGGTCAGCGGCACGGTTTGTGTCGGAGTTCGTTGCGGGCGAAGAAGAAGAGCGAGGACCGCGCCCACGAGAGCCGCACAAGCTGCTGCCGCAATCGCGTAACGAATGCCTAGAATCATCGCCTCGGCCCCGGTTGTGCCAGGATGAACGAAGAACGACGAAACCGCGATCAGCAGCGCCAAGCCAACTGCACCGCCGACTTGGAATGTTGTCGATGCCATAGCCGAGGCAACGCCCTGCTCCTCATCGGCGATATCGGACCCGACCGCTATCCAGATAGGTCCCCATGCAATTCCTTGCCCGAGGCTGCCGATGAGCAAGCCGACGATGAGATCGACATAACCGGCGCCAGGAACAAGCCATGCCGCGATGAGGGCCGTCCCCGCGGCACCAATTACGAATCCCACAATGATCGTCGGCTTCACACCGAGCCTGTTGGTCATGCGCGTGCCGATCTGCGTTCCGGCGGCTTGGACAATGCATGGCAACAGAAACGCGAGCCCGGTCTGCATGGGCGAATAGCCGAATGCATCCTGGAACAGCAGCGTCTCGAAATACGGCAACGCGAAGAAGGTGCCCATGTAGAGCGCCGTCAGCGCCATTCCGACGCACAGGTTGCGACTTTTCAGGAAGCGCAACGGCATCAGTGGGTCGCGACCGCGCGCTTCTATACGCACGAAGGCAAGGAGCGCGAACACCGCCAGGAGTGCCAGAACAGCCGTCGATGGCGTGGCCCAACCGGCCTGGCCGGCATGGACGATCGTGTAGACGAGAAGCGTCGCGCCCACCGTCGCGGTCAGGGCTCCCGGCAGATCAAAACTGCGCTGGGCATGCGAGGGTCGATCGACAGGTATCGCAAGAAGGGCGCCTGCAGCCGTCAGGAGGCAAAGGGGAACATTCACCAGGAAAACTGAGGGCCAGCCGAACAGACTTACAAGCACGCCTCCGATCAGCGACCCGAGTGTCAGGCCGCATGAGCCGAACAAGGCCCATATTCCTAGCGCACGTACGCGTTCCGGCCCCTCTGCAAACAGCACGTTTACAAGCGCTACAGTGGACGGGAAGAGCAGCGCCGCTCCCAATCCCTGGACGGCCCGCGCCAAGACAATCAACGTTGGTGACGTCGCGAGGCCACCCAGCAATGACGCGGCCGCAAAGAGGACAAGCGCGCCGATGAACACGCGCCTGCGCCCGAGAAGATCGGAAGCCCGTCCACCCAGGAGCAGGAAACCTCCGAACACGACCGTGTACCCATGCATGACCCATTGCAGGCCGTTCTCGGAGAAGCCGAGGTCAATTCCGATCTGAGGCAACGCGACATAGACGATGGTGAAGTCAATCGCCATGATCAGATGGGCAAAGGCGATGAGGAAAAGGCCGAAACCACGCCTGCCGAGTACGAGACGATCTTCAACCATGGTGCTTCTCCCCAGCTCCGAGATCGCTGTTCACGAAGTCGAGTACGAGCCGGGCGATCTCCTCTGGTCGTTCCATTGTTGCGAGATGGCCGGTCTCGACCTCCAGATAGCGGGCGTCGGGAATCATATCCACGAGGCCACGTGCATGGGCCGGTGGGACCATCTGATCATGCGTGCATCCGATAACGAATGCGGGTTTTGTGATGCGCTGCGCCTGGTCGCGTACGTCAAGCGACAGGTTCAGCTCCACCTGTCGCGCCATGCCCTCCCAGTTGTTTTTTGCGACGATCTCCTCAACGATTTGAAGCGTTGTGTTTAGGTCCATTCGAGAGAGGAAGTCAGGGCTGAACCCGGTAAGCAAAAGCAGTCGCGCCATTACCCGCCGATCCGTGCGGATCAAATCCCGCCACAGCTCCATCTCAAGCCTGTGCCGAGGATCTGCGCTGTCGGCAAACCCGGCGATCAAAGTTACAGAGCGCACGAGATCGGGATATTCAGCTGTTATGTAGATTGCGATCGCCGCTCCTAGCGAGTAGCCGACGAGGTCGAAGGGAGTTGCGCCGACCCCCTCTGCAGCTGCGACGGTTTGGGCGGCCAGCATCGGAATGGTCAGCGGACTGCCGTCATCCACAGTCTCGCCCGATCCGGAATAGTCCGGACGAATGACCGTGCGGGTCTCGGCCAGACCAGCGACCAGGGACCCCCAGTTGCTCTCGGAATTGCCGCCGGTGCCGTGCACCAACAGCAAACCTGGTCCAGTTCCATCGACCCGAAAGGCCACTTTTGACTGCTCAACTTCGACGAATGACATCTATTGCTCCTGGTCTCCGCGACGTCCTCCAGCTGGCGCGAGACAACGGCCATCGATCTCGATGAACGGCAGCACTCTCAACTGAGGGGTTGGCATCTTGCCGGCGCCACCGTATCTTAAACGAAAGGATGACTACGCTTATATACGTAGGGTCCCTACGTTTATCAAGCGAAATCGGCGGACATGCACCAAGAGCCTCATTCCACTTCGACACGACGGCCACGGGCGGACGGAGAACGCAATCGGGCGCGCCTCATCGCAGCCGCCAAAGCCGCCTTCGCAGAACGCGGCGCAGCCGCCAGTCTGGAGGGAATTGCAAGCGAGGCGAACGTCAGCATCGCCTCGCTCTACCGCCACTTTCCGACCCGAGACGCGCTGATCGAGGCGGTGTATCGGCAGGAGACCGACACGCTCATCGACGCCGCAGCGAAGCTGATGGCAGAGAGGGAGCCCATAACGGCGCTGCGCGAATGGTTGCTCCTGTTCGTAGAATTCCTCGATGCCAAGCATGGAATGTCGGAGGCGCTGAACACTTTGATCGGCGGACCAAATACGCTTTACAGCGGGACACCGGGCCGGCTCGCCCCTCCCATAACGACATTAGTCGACCGTGCGACTGAGACTGGCGGCAATCGGATCGAGGTGGAGCCGATAGACCTGCTGCGCGCCATAGCGGGCGTGGCAAACCATACCGCTAACACCGAGTGGAAGCAGTCCGCGATCCGAATGGTGGATCTGCTGCTCAAGGGGTTGCAAGACAAAGAATACCGACCAGAGACACCTGAAACCTCTGGCGACACGGTCAAGCCATAGGGTCAAACCGCCAATAACGGGCGTTCAGAGGGTGAACTCTATCGTACAATTTGGAGGGATCAGGATCCACTGCTTCGTAGTCTTCATACGCTAGACACTTAGTTGTCGCGTGAGGCGTAGGGCACGGTGTTGATCGATGGGCGTCGTGCGCCAAGGCCAACTTCTATCCCCCCGCTTCTCCAACTGAGGATCACGTTGAGACGTCTCAGCCCTCGGATGCCGAACAGCTTATAAAGTAGCATCTGCACCGCCTCGAGCGTTGCGCCTGACGGCAGCGTGGCGCCCGCGCTCGGCGTCGCCCTTCATGAGCGTCGCCGCGATCTGAAGGCTTGAGACTGCAGTTTTGAGGCTTAGCTAGTCATTCCGCGCGAGAGCCGTCCGAAGGTGCCGCTCCGGAAATCGGCGTAGGCCTGTTTAATCTCGGCTTCGGTATTCATGACGAAGGGGCCTTGCGCGACAACAGGCTCTCCGATCACGTCGCCATGGGCAAAAAGAACAAAGGCATCCTCGTCAACGGTCAGCTCGATGATCTCCCCTTCGTCTTCGAACCGAACCAGGTCGCCCTCGTTCACGCTCTTGTCGGCCACCGTAAGACGTCCCTTGATCACATAGAACAAGACTCGTCGCCTTGCCGGCGTCGGAAGGGACACCAACGCGCGAGCGGTAAGAGACAGGGTCGAGGCGAATACGCCGGTCAGCGAATCCGCCGGACCGGTCTTCCCGCCAAATCGCCCCGAGATCAGGTTTAGCTCGCCGGCATTGTTCGGCAACGGGACAGCGACGATATCGTTCGGCTGAATGTTTTCGAGGCGCGGGGCCGTCATCTTGAGTTGCGACGGCAGGTTGACCCAAAGCTGGAGGACCTCAAGCTCGCCGCCCCGCGACCAGAAATCGTTCGGCGACTTCTCGCTGTGCACCACACCGGATCCCGCCGTCATCCATTGCACACCGCCGGCGTGGGTTATGACCTCCCGCCCTTCAGAGTCCTGATGGATAGAATCGCCTGCCAGCAGGAAAGTGACCGTCTCGAAACCACGATGCGGATGGGGACCGAACTCGGGCATGGAACTGCCCGGGGGGAAAGTCTGCGGTCCATGATGGGCAAGCAACAGGAAGGGGTCAAGCTCATCGGAGACCGAGAAGACAGCTCGCGTGTACAGGTTACCGATGTCCTGCCGGGAGGCGGATCGAACGGATTGAATCCGCCGCTCGATGGTCATCTTTGTGATCCTTGCTTGTTGTCAAGAACGCGGCAACGGACAGCCCTAGACGGCTAACGCCGCGACGGCCTGTTCGGCATTATCGATGGCGGCATCCCGAGCTTCGGGGCCGATCAGCATGCCTTCGGCGATGACGAATTCCGGCGAGACGCCGATGAAGCCGAAGACGACGCGGAGATATGTTTCGAGATGTTCCGCCGGCGCTGACGGCGTACCCACGCCATAGCGATCCCCGCGCGAGACCGCGATAATAATCCTCTTTTCGGGGACGAGACCGACCGGTCCGGTTTCGGAATAGCGAAAGGTTTTACCTGCCACGAGGATCCGGTCGATCCAGGCCTTGAGCTGCGTCGACAGCGTGAAGTTGTACATCGGTGCCCCGATCACCACCACGTCCGCCGCCAGAAACTGATCGAGCACGGCCGTGCTCTCGCCGGGGGCGGGCATGTCCGCCAGTGTGAGATGATCGAGCGGTTCCGCCGCAAGGTCCCGATACCAAACCTCGATGTCCGGATGAGCTTGCCGAAGACGTGAGGTGACGTCGGCAGTCAGTCGGCGACTGACGGAAGACTCACCGGTGATCGCGGAATCAATATGCAGAAGTTTCATTCTGTAACCCACTCTCATTTTGTGTCTGCTATAAAGATGAGCTAGGGAAGAACTGGTCGCAAGGCGGCACATCCGCGTAACCGAAGGCACATCCAAGTGACTGACAACTCAGAGATCCATACCGTCGACGATTGCATGAAGGTCAGCGAGGTGCTGGCGCGGGTCGGAGACAAATGGAGCATTCTGGTCATCGCGGCGCTCGGAGAGCGACCCCACCGCTTCAATGAGCTGAAGCGCGTCATCGTCGGCGTCTCCCAGAGAATGTTGACTCTGACCGTGCGCGGTCTGGAGCGCGACGGATTCATCACCCGGACGGTGACGCCATCCATCCCACCGCGCGTCGACTACGCCCTGACGGAGCTCGGCCAGTCGGTTCTCCTGCCCGCCCGCGCGATGGGAGAATGGGCTTTGGAGAACAGGGCAACCGTGGATGCTGCGAGGCAGGCGTTCGACGCGGCGCTGGCAGGGCAGAATAAGATCTAGGCCAAGAAGCCGGGGCTTTGCCGCGTCAGCCTGAAGTCTCTTGGCCAAGCACGCGGCGCGCCACACCTTCTCACGTCCGCCGCGGGTAGACCGCGGCGGGTTTAGTAGTCGGCATTACGGTCGCGGTCCTTGACTCCGTCGCCGTCGACAAGGCACCCCATGTCGATCAGGGTAGCTCGTACCGCTTCTTCGAGCGGAGTATGAGGTTCCTCGCCAATCGCCGCCACCAGCCGATGGTTGGTCATGCGCACCGGCTGCTTCCACAGATAGCGCATCTCCAGCAGTTCACGCGGGGTAGAGGCAAACAGAGCGGCGATCCTGAGTGCCCACCACGGAAGTCGTTTTACGGGAACTGTAGGATCGCCGAGCATACGCACGATCATATCGGTGATGTGCGTCCCATCCGCGTCCCAATGGCCGTCCATATGGAAGGAGGCAAAACGATCCAGCTCTCCACGCTCGATTAGGCGTACCATTGTCTCGGCGACGTCGGGCAGATAGGCCCATTGATGCCCGATGCCCCGTTTGCCGGGGTTGTGGATCGCCTGAGGGCGCCTGCCCGGCTTGACCAAGCCCTGGCTGAACCAGTTATTGCCGGCGTTCGGCCCAAAATAATCGCCGGCGCGCACGACCAGCGCCGATATCTCGCCCGCCTCCGCCGCGGCGCGCAGCCGCCGCTCCATCTCCACCCGAATCGCGCCCTTGCGGGTCTGAGGGTGCTGCGGCGCGGTCTCGTCGATCGTCGGAAAGGCGTCTTTTCCATAATTGTACACCGTCCCCGGCAACAGGATGCGCCCGCCGCTCGCTCGCGCCGCCACGATCGTGTTGTCGATCATCGGCAGCACAAGATTGTCCCAGTCGCGGTAGCCCGGTGGATTGACGGCATGGACGATCAGTTCAGTCCCGACGGCCGCGCAGGCAACCTGCTCCGCGTTCAGCGCGTCTCCGACCACGGCCTGCACGCCATTTGGCAGCCGGCCGATGCTGTCAGGCCGGGCGAGCGCCCTCACCGTCCATCCCGACACGAGCAGCCGCCGCGCCACCGCGCCACCGATCCCGCCTGTCGCGCCGAGCACCAGAGCAATCCGTTCCATTCCTATTTCCTCGTTGAATGGCGGCATTGTGCCATGGTCACGATCCATCGAAAATTGACTATTTCCGATGGTCCTCTATATGGAAATAGATGAACTCTGAACCGAGCTGGGACCTCTACCGCACCTTTGCTGCCGTGCTCCGCGAGGGGTCGATGTCAGGTGCTGCGCGCGTGCTCGGCCTCACCCAACCTAGCGTCGCGCGCCATGTCGAAGCTCTAGAGCGGGCTGTGGGTGGCGCCCTGTTCGTTCGCTCCCAACGCGGCCTATCACCGACCGATCGTGCCCTCGCGCTACGCCCATACGCGGACGACCTAGTCGCTACCTCGGCCGCGCTGTTTCGCACGGCGTCCGCCGACCCTGGCGAGATCGCGGGGACGGTCAGGGTGACGGCGAGCGAAGTCGTCGCCGTCGAGCACCTGCCCCCCATCCTGACGGCGCTCCGGCAGCGCCACCCGAAGCTAGCGATCGAGCTCATCTCCTCGGACGCAGTTGACGACCTGCTACAACGCCGCGCCGATATCGCCATCCGCATGGTGGAGCCGACGCAGCAGGCGCTGGTAGCCCGCAAGGTGGGCAAGGTGACGCTAGGCCTCCACGCCCACCGCACCTACCTGGAACGGCGCGGCATGCCGTCGTCGATCATGGACCTGCAGACCCATGACATTATTGGCATGGACGCCGACTCGGCGACCTCCCGTGCGGTCTTGCGGGCAATTCCCGGCCTCGGCCGCAACTCTTTTGCGCTTCGGGCGGACAGCACGCTCGCTCAAAGTGCCGCCATACGCGCAGGCCTTGGCATCGGCGTCTGCCAGGTCGGGATCGCCGGCCGTGATCCGGCACTATGCCGGGTGCTGGCAGAGAAGTTCGCGATCGATCTGCCGGTGTGGATTGTGATGCACGAGGACTTGCGTACCAGCAGCCGATGCCGAGCGGTCTTCGACGCTCTTGGAAACGGCTTCACCGAACAGGAAGTCTGACCGCTTTCGACGACGCCCGGGAAATTGGCCTTGTTGTCATCGGCATGCCGGGTGTTGAAACGCATGGCACGATAACCCCCGGCTCTTCATCCAGGTTGTCTTTGCCCATGATACCGCCCCTGGCAGGATCAGGAACTGACATTCGTGCTGACGCGGAACCGGCGCGACCTCGGCTTGTCGCCTGGACTATGCGGACTTCACCGACGCACAAGTATGAAACTCTGATGGTCGGTCACCTGAATGTGCCTGCGGTTACCAGACTGTGCCGTCTTGCGGCAAACCAATCTCTACCGCACTTGCAATACAAGAAAAGAATATAGGCGGGTCACACAATGCGATTTTTCACGTCGACAGTGCCGTCACCGGGCCCCGCCGTCAGCCACAAGCTTGAAGACACCTTTCGTAGTCCCGGACAACGGGGCTGTTCGTCGCTGCACCCCACACCGATCGGTTTTGCCGAGCGCGCGACGTTGCTGCCTCTAGGAAAACGCCAGCCTGCTCAGTTACATGCACATGATGAACACTGAAAAACGCGTGCAGGACCATTTTTGGCGAGCCGGGGGCCCGGTCCCTATCGTGCCGACAGACGAACCTAACGTACGAGGATAAAGGAATCCATATGCTGCAAACTCGCCGCCAGATCGTTTTAGTTACCGGGGCAAGCGGAGGTATGGGAAGAGCCATCGCCCGCCGCTTGGGCGCCACTATGAATCTGATACTGACTGACATCGCATCCGAACCATTGGAGCAACTCTCCGCCGGGTTGACGAATGAAGGATATACCGTACTCGCGACCGAGGCCGGAGATCTTGCCGATGCGGCGCTCCTGTCCCGGCTAACCGACACCGTGAGGGATGGGGAAGGACTAGACGCGCTCGTCCATACCGCCGGGCTGTCGCCGGCACAGGCCGGCTGGCGCAAGATCATCAGCGTCAACAGCCTTGCGACGCAGCGGCTGGTGACTGCTGTCGAGACGGTGATGCGTCCCGGCGCGGCAGCCATCCTCATCGCGTCGATGGCGGGGCATAGCGATCCCGGCATGGCAGGCGCCGACAGACTGCTCGACCAGCCCCTCGATGACGCGGTGCTAAACAGCCTTGAACCCTTCCTGTTTGACGCGGTCAAGAGCGGCGAAGAGGCTGAGGCGATCGCATCGCAGATCGCCTATGTGCTGTCGAAGCGTGCCGTCATCCGGCTGGCCGAGCAGCAGGCCCCCGCGTGGGGCAAGCGTGGCGCCCGGATCGTGTCCGTCTCCCCGGGTCTGATCTACACGCCGATGGGGGTCCGAGAAGCTGAAACCAGCCCCCAGACAAAGGCTCTGCTCGACGCGCAGCCAGTGAGCCGCTGGGGAACCCCGATGGACATCGCTAACGTGGTCGAATTCCTGATTGGGCCGAATGCCAGCTTCATCACTGGCTGCGACCTGCGCGTCGATGGTGGTGGGAGCCTGCTGGCGAAGGCACAGGTATAAGAGGGAAACAGGGCGATCTGTATTGCCCCCACCGCTACATCAACCTAATGAGCGCGTGCCGTGGCGGGTAAATCTCTCTTGCGTGAAATACCCAGCCGAAAGCGAGCACTCTTACGCTAATTGCTAAAAACCAAAAGCACGTTGCGCAAGTTCTAGTTCATTGGCAGCCTGCAATCGCCCCGCCTCGGCAGCAGGTTGCCGTGTAGCCGGATCGAGCGGCCCCGGCGCCATAGCGTTTAGCGAGGTATCATCGGCAGCGATGACCGCGACCTTAGACCCCCGCTCTTCGAGGCGCTTGATATCAAATTGTAATCCTACATTCCTGCTCAACTCTCCGCCGTTGATGCGACCTGTAGGCGCCAGGATAAGCACACTGTCCGAACCTTCCGCCAAGTGCGCGTTCTCTGCCGTACGCCAAAAGCCGCCATCGATAAATTTGCGATCGGCTATCCGCGTGGGGGGCCACACACCGGGAACGGCACAACTTGCCGAAACAGCGTCAACAAGCGAGACGCCGCTGTTCGCATCGAAGACCTGCAAATCGAGCGTCCGCATGTCGGTCGCTGTAATCAACAGCCCCTTCTTCGGCCAAGCGTCATCAACGAGGCCGAGTCGTGCAACGATATCTTGGCGGCGCTGCTCAGTACTGATGGTGTTTGCGTCGTCGGCCAGTTTGCAGACCGCTCGAAGGCGGTCCTCGTCATTGTCCCACGGACGTTGAACAACTTCCATCATGGACTCGAGGCGTCCCGCTGTGGGCGCCCGTTCATAAGGCTGTTTGGACACTTGTGTCTGACGAATGAAAAGGTCGTCGGTTGAAATGCTGCTCGTCATCTGCACGCCCACAACGGACCCGGCCGAGGTTCCCACGAACATACTGGCTGATCGTATGTCCACGCCATGATCGGCAAGCCCCTTCGCGAGGCCCGTCATCCAAGCAATCCCCCAGAGGCCGCCGCCACCACAAACCAACGTCACAGGATATTTCTTGGTCATTCAGCGAGAACCTCATTAAGCGTAGATAGCCTTCGTTTAGCATAGGACGGGGATGGTCGGAAGACACCCATCCTACGGCAGTGACGGCATCATCCCAGACGAGGGTGGCGTCGATCGCCCGGTCGCGCTGCTGTTGGGCCGGCCGCGCCCCCACACGACGCTGTCGATAGGAATACGTTGGGAGCCATCGCGATAACGTAGGCCGTCCTATCTGCCAATCGAGCGTTCGAGGGGTGGCACGCAGATCGGGCCAATCACGTCAGCGGAAGAACCCGCCGACGCCGTACGTCGCGTCATCAGCGACCAGCGCTCGCCCCTGCCACACATGCCAGTCGGCACAGATGCGTATGGCCAGCGATTTGACCAGGGAGCCTGGCAGCGGTTGGCTCGACAACCTCGTCATGCTCAGAACGCGCCGTCGAAAGCGCGCATGGCGCCGGTTACAAACTCTACTCCGGGACCGCCGAGCCGAGCCTGACGCCAACGCGTTGCCAAAGCGACCGTATAAAGGAGTTGGTGCGGGTGGTCGGAATCGAACCGACACTCCTTTCGGAACCGGATTTTGAAGGGAGTCGCGTCTACTGAATGCGTCCCCTCGTAGCGGGCCCCTCGCGTTTCGACCTTGTCCAATAGCGCCTGTTCGCCCCTATGCTGCACCTAGCAGTCAGGAAGAACCCGCCGATGTGTACGCTATAGCCCGAAAACACCGCAAGGCGCTTCGAATGGGCTTCCAGTATCAGCATCTATCATTCTCAATCGCCTCAGCAATGCAGGAGATTGAGCATGGCGAAGATCGAAACTACGCAAATTCGGAGAACAATCCGGCGGCAACAGTTGCGGGAGATGGTGCCGATGGCCGACAGCACTATTTATGAGATGGAGCAACGTGGCGAGTTTCCTCGCCGGTTTGCGCTCTCGCCACGTTGTATTGTGTGGGACCTGGCAGAGGTCGAGGCTTGGCTGATGGCAAGGCGGGCTGCCCCGATTCGACGAGCCCAGCACCCTGACGTCACCAAGCGCAGAACCCGCCCCGTCAAAGGGCGGGATCAAGCTCCATCAGGGGCATAGCTTGCGGCAAAAGCGTGGGGGCATATTTCCGGCCGTCGATCCAGGCATCCACGGTATCCGCCCACTGCTGCATCATGTGCCGGCGCTGCACCTCATACTCGGCCTTGTTATAGACGCCGCGGGATGAACGCC
This sequence comes from Rhizobium sp. CFBP 8762, assembly GCF_014841565.1. GTDB lineage: Bacteria > Pseudomonadota > Alphaproteobacteria > Rhizobiales > Rhizobiaceae > CFBP-8762. Next base: position 1,002,906 of record NZ_JACYUD010000001.1, on the reverse strand, counting down.
CGTCTTCGTGCGCCAGGCACTTTTCGATCCAGTCGCTGTTAAATCCTAGCTCGTTTAACAGCGTCGAGCCCGTTCGCCGCAAATCATGGACGGTGAAAGGCTCCAGCGGCAGCCCCTCCTTCTTGGCTCGCTCGACGACGGCGTAGGTGATCCGATTGAAGGTCGCGCGAGACATTGGCGCGTCCGCGTCGTACCGGGACGGCAACAGATATCGGGAGTTGCCGGAGCAGGTCTTGAGCGCGATCATGATGTCTAATGTCTGTCGGCACAGGTAGACGTTGTGTGGCTTCGACCGCTTCATGCGCTCCTTCGGAATGGTCCAGACGGCGTTATCGAAATCGATCTCGTCCCAAACTGCATCCTGCAATTCGCTCTTACGGACCATGGTGAGGAGGAAAAGTTTCATGCCAAGGCGGATCGTCGGCAACGTCGCGACATGCTCGAGTTGTCTAAACATGATGCGGATCTCGGTGGGCGAAAGCGCACGGTCCTTTGGCGTAAAGGTGGCGATCGAGGCAGGACCGACGTCATCGGCCGGGTTGGCGACCTTCTCGCCGTGCAGAATGGCATAGCCGTAGATCTGCTTCAGGATATCCCGAACATGGATGGCGGTCGCAGGCGCGCCCCGTTCGACGATCTTGCCGCAGTGAGCGCGCAGGTCGTCGGGTGTGATTTCTGTCAGGAGACGGTTCCGCCAGACAGGCATGAGTTCGCGCTCGAAGATAGAGCGGCGCATCGCTCGCGTGCTGTCGGCCATGGTCGCATTGGTCAGCCACTTCTCGCCGAATTCGCCGAAGCTCTTTGCTTCCTTGATCCGGCGCTTCTCCCGCTGCTTTTCGATGGCAGGGGACCGCCCCTCGGCGATCGCCCGACGGGCGTCGATGCATAGCTCGCGAGCCCTGGCGAGCGATATTCCGTCACGGGCATATCTGCCGAGATAGACAGTCTCCCGCCTGCCGTTCAGCCGATAGTCGAGCCTGAACGAGATGGCACCCGACGGCGCGACGCGCACATACATGCCGTCACGATCGGATACCTTGTAAATTTTGGCTTTTGGTTTCAAGCACTTGAGTGCTGCATCGGTCAACATTTCGGGCCTCCTTGCGGAAAAGTACCGTCACGCGGTTTTTGGAGGCCGATGGCGTCGAAAATGCTTGTATTTCAGCGCATTGGTTCGAAAAAAGTACCGTCATTGGCCTCGTTTGACCTGACGGTACTTTCGTTTTTCTGGTTGATCAATGGGGGGGAGGCCCGTCAGCGAGGCCGCCGAACGCCACCTATGCCCACCGATAGATATCGATAGGCATAGGATGATTTTATTTTTGTTTTCAGTGTGTTAGATCGTATCGCAGCGCAAATTCGGCGGCGTTTGGATGGGCCTAAATCATTCCCACTCAATCGTACCAGGTGGCTTCGAGGTCACATCATAGACCACGCGGTTTATGCCGCGGACTTCGTTGATGATGCGGGTGGCTGTGCGGCCCAGGAAGTCCATGTTGTATGGATAGAAATCTGCCGTCATGCCGTCCACAGAGGTTACAGCGCGAAGTGCGCAAACGAAATCGTAGGTGCGGTAATCGCCCATAACGCCAACAGTCTGCACTGGCAGGAGGACAGCAAAGGCCTGCCAGATCGTGTCGTACAGACCGGCCTTGCGGATCTCATCGAGGTAGATCGCATCTGCTTTGCGCAAAATGTCGAGCTTTTCGCGGGTGACGCCGCCGGGGCACCGAATGGCGAGGCCGGGGCCGGGGAAGGGATGGCGGCCGATAAAGCGGTCAGGCAGGCCGAGCTCCTTACCGAGAACGCGGACTTCATCCTTGAAGAGTTCCCGCAGAGGCTCAACAAGCTGCATATTCATGCGCGCTGGCAGACCGCCCACATTATGGTGTGATTTGATCGTCACCGAAGGACCACCGGTGAAGGACACACTTTCGATCACGTCAGGGTACAAGGTCCCTTGTGCAAGGAATGCAGGAGCACCCTTGCCATCCTCGGCAATCTTCTTGGCTTCGGCATCGAAGACATCAATGAACAGGCGGCCGATTGTCTTGCGCTTGACCTCGGGGTCGCTGACGCCTGCAAGTTCCGTTAGGAACAGGTCGGATGCATCGACGTGGACCAGCGGAATATTGTAGTGATCGCGGAACATGGTGACCACTTCTTCTGCTTCGTTCTGGCGCAGAAGACCATGGTCAACGAAAACACAGGTGAGTTGATCGCCAATGGCTTCGTGAATCAACATTGCCGCAACGGACGAATCCACGCCGCCGGACAGGCCGCAGAGAACCCGGCCAGTGCCAACCTGTTCGCGTATCTTGCGGATCATTTCCGCACGGTAAGCAGCCATCGTCCAGTCGGATTTCAGGCCCACGATACGGTGAACAAAGTTGGAAAGTAGCTTGGCACCATCCGGCGTGTGTACCACTTCAGGATGGAACATGGTGGTGTAGTAGCGGCGCTCCTCATTGACAGCGATCGCAAAGGGCGCGTTTTCGGATGTTGCCGCAACGACAAAGCCCTCAGGCAGTTCCGTTACGCGGTCGCCGTGGCTCATCCAGACAGGATAGGATTTTCCCGTTTCCCAGAAGCCTTCAAACAGCGGGCTGGCGGTTTTGATCTCGATATCCGCACGGCCGAATTCAGCCGCATGACCACCCTCAACCACGCCGCCAAGCTGCGTGCACAGCGTCTGCTGGCCGTAGCAGATGGCGAGAATAGGAACGCCGGACTCAAACACCGACTGCGGCGCGCGCGGGCTTCCTTCATCCGCCACCGAGGCAGGGCCACCGGAGAAGATCACACCCTTTGGCGCCAGACGCTCGAACGCGGTTTGCGCCGAGTTAAAGGGGTGAATTTCGCAATAGACCCCGGCCTCACGAACGCGGCGGGCAATGAGCTGCGTTACCTGGCTGCCGAAATCGATGATGAGGATGCTATCAGGATGTGCTATCTGGGTCATGGCGAGGCATTAGAGAAAATTAAGCGTTCGTGCAACTGTTATTGGTCAAAACCGCCAGTCTGAAGGCGATGATTACAGGGTGATCATGCCGTCCAGCAGGCCTTCTTCCAATTGATCGACCACGGCGGCCATCTTCTCGTCGATCAGGTGAAGGTACTGCGTCCAGTCCGTCACGTGCTGAAGCTCCTCACGACCATCGGAAATTCCGCGCAAGCCCAAAAGCTGGACGTCAAACGTCTGACAGGCCCGCAAGATGGCATAGGTTTCCATCTCCATCATATCTGCGTCAATGTCATCATAGGCCGCGCCAGAAATAATGTTGGCGCCCGTGGACATGGTGGCGGTGGGTATGCCGGGAATACGCAGCGGGAGTTCGAGCACCGCTGGCAACATCAAAAAGGGTGTTACGCCTTTTTCAAAACCGAGCGGAGTAGCATCCATATCGCGATAAGAGATGGACGTTGCCTGATAAATCCCGGTCTGCTCCAAAGTGGCAGACCCTGCGGAACCAAGGGATACGATTAAATCGGGCAACATGCCAATGGCCCGCAAATCACTTAAAACCCGTGTGATGGAGATAGCAGCTTCTACCGGGCCAATTCCAGTAATCAGCGGCTTGAAGCGTTTTTTCAAGTGCGTGCCATATTCCACCTCTGCGGCCATGGCGTATAGCAGCCTGTAATCACCAACGGTTTTCAGCTCGAATGTCATCCGGCGATTTCCTCCCGTCCGCGCACAACCATCATGGTGCCTGTCATGGAGGCAATCAGTTTTGCAGGGCCATCGCTGATGGCATAGGCTCGCCCGTCGGCGACGATGATGGTGGAGCCGGGCTTTGTCACATCACCACGAAACAGGAACCGCTCCCCGCGACCGGGGGACATCAGGTTGACCTTGAATTCGATTGTCAGAATGGAAACATCGGGGTCGATGACCGTGTAGGCCGCATAGCCGCAGGCTGAATCCAGAGCGGCCGATATGACACCTGCATGCAGGATCCCGTGCTGCTGCGTCAGCTTTTCATCGAAGGCGCATTCAATTTCCACTGTGCCATGGGCAACGCGGGTCAGCTCTGCGCCAATCAGGCGCATGGCGCCCTGCTTGGCAAAACTGGTTTGAATACGCTCCCGAAAGTCGGGTGGAGGAATGGTGGTCATGAAAACATTTCGCACAGATACGGATGCCAACAAGGTGACATGCGCCATTGCCCCGAACAAGCACTAATTTAAGAGAAGGATTGACCCATTCAAAAGGCTGGCGAAGGCGACCCATGCGAGGTAGGGCAAAAACAGGGCGGCAGATAGTGCATCCTGCTTTCGGCTGGTTGCGATAAAGCCGACAACACACACCAGCAGCCCGACAATGACAGCAAGGCCGAGCGCGATGTGATGGAATCCGAAGAACGTGGGCGACCACGCGAAATTCAGAACCATCTGGACAAACCAGAAGGTCATGGCCGGTGTGCTGCGATGGTGGATAAAGGTGCGGGCACCAACAAAGCCAATGATGATGTAAAGAATGGTCCAGACCGGCGGAAACAGCCAGTTGGGCGGGTTGAAGGACGGCTTGGTCAGCGCCTGATACCACTCTCCGGGAGGATTGCTGACACCGATATAGAGGCCTATACCCACGACGATGGCGATAAACACACCATAAACAAACAGATTTCTCATACGTTCACCCGGTCCTGTCATTTCTAAATCTGCACAATATGCTGGTCCCATGCAACAGCACTCAGCGTTTTGCCGAGCGTCCCCTCGTTGGATGAGGTGATAAAGCCACGCGGCGCGGCGGAGAGGCCGCAAACCTGCGCAAGCTGCTGGGTCTCTCTCACAGTGCCTGTTGCAATATCGATAATGACGCTGACGCCGCCTTTGGGCGAGGAGGCGGCAACGAGATTTTCCCGCCTGTTAACAGCGATGGCACCGCAATAGTTGGCCATGGCATCGGCGGTGGTCTCCGGGAGGGTTATGAAGGTCAGCGGATCGCCGTGGCCAAATGAGCCGATGAGCGGCGGGCGGTCATTGCGCGGCCCTTCATACTGACAGGCGAACCAGATGCGGCCTTTTGCATCCATATCGACATGGCGGGTGGAAAGCTGGCGCAAATGGTCCGGCATGGCGTGTTTTTCAATCAAAGCGCCACTGTCGGTGTCAACCAGGGTCAGGGATGGCTGCATCTGGCTGAGATTGAGCTTGGTGCGGCCGAAATCCGGATGGGTCTCGATGCCGCCATTGGCGATGACAAGCATTCGCCCGTCATTCAGCAGTGTCATATCATGCGGGCCGATGCCGTAGGTGGGAAACTCACCCTTGCGTGAGAAACCGTCGGTGGCATCGTAGATGCCGATCATGCCGCGATTGGCCGCAAAATCGTTCTCGGTGGCGTAGAGCAGCTTGCCATCGCGTGAAAAACAGCCGTGACCGAAAAAATGTCGCTCCGGCGGGGTCGTGAGCACGATGGGGGCCGCGCTTCTATCGGGCGAAAAGATCATGGCATAGGTGCCGGGCCTGCGGGCAAATGCCACGGCCTGACCCGTCACAGAGCAAACGCTCATGCCATGGCTGCGCGCGGGCAAAGGGGCGGAATTGATCAATTCTCCCGCCTCTGTCACCGTCGCTACGAAAAAGTCACCGGATCGGGACTGATACGCCGTGGCAAACACCGCATCCGCTTTGGCAAGCGCGAAGCGTGCGCCGGACGCAAGGGTCGCTGCCCAGGCGGCACCCGCCATTTTCAAAAAGGCTCTGCGGTCTGTTAGCTCAGGGGAGCGCATCAATCGCCATCCGAAAACGAGAAGCCGGCCCCCAGACCAATCGCCTTGCCGTAATCCTCGTTCAAACGGGTCAGCACATCGCGGGTATTCAGCAGCAGAAAATCGAGCTTCCCGCGCCCATCTTCCGTGGCAAGGACAGATTCTATCGGATCTTTGATGGCAGAGCCCACGCGGATCAGCGAGGTGAAAACGAAATTGATCGAGTCGGCGACGGACTGGCTGTCGGAATCCAGCATGCTGCCCATATCGGCACCATTCCAGAGTTTTTGCAGTCCTTCAAAATTTGCGGTGATAGAAGCAACCGTGTTGTTGGAGCGCCAGTAGATCGCCGATTTCGGCTTTCCCGCATCGGCTTTTTCATCCACCGTTCCATGGTAGAAGGGCTGCATCCGCTGGTCCTTGGTGGCCTCAACGGCATGAACAAGAATGCCCAGTAGTCCCGTCATCGCCTCCTGATGGGTGCGGTAGACGGGATTGTCCGGCCCCGGATGCTTCCACGCATCCTGAACCCCGCCGGGCCGTTCCCATTCTTCCCGTAGCTCGGTGGCAATGGCTTGCAGGTTTTGCGTGATCGCCAGTCCGTAACGGCAGCGATAGCTGTCAGCCTCTTTCAAAAGCGTATCCGAGCCTGTGCCGTAGAGGACAAATTCCAGTGCGGTCAAACCCTGTACTGCAACCGATTTGCCTTGCAGACCGGTGAGCGTCGTGGCGGTTTCGTCGGCCTTTGCCAGCACGGCCTGAACCTGACGCAGGCCGAGACCCTTGCGGTCAGGGAAAAACAGGAAGCGCTCATAGCGATTGCCGTCAATGACGGGGCCAACGCGCACGATCTCGATCATCGACCATTGACGCACCACGGCATTGAAGGCTGTTTCTGTGTCAGCGCGGGTCGCTTGCGACGGTGTTGCACACAAGGCAGCGGTGGCTTGGCCCAGCGTGCTGGTGGCCTTCGCCAGATCACGATAGCCGGGGCGGATGACATCATCCACGGCCTTTTGCAGCACGGCTGGAACAGCCGCTTCGTTCAACGCCAGAGCGGGTGTGGCGAACGCAAGGAGTGCTGGAATGGCAACGGCGAAGCAGACTCTCAAAAGCATCAAAGCGACTCCAGAAATGAGATCAGGGCCTCGCGGTCCTCTTTGGTAAGGTTTGTAAACGTGGTTTTGGCGCGAGTGGCTTCGCCGCCATGCCACAGAATGGCTTCTGTCAGGGAGCGCGCCCGGCCATCATGCAGGTAGAAACCGTTGCCGTTGACGTGTTTGGTCAGACCGATGCCCCAGAGCGGCGGGGTGCGCCATTCCAGCCCTGTCGCCACGCCCACGCTTTGCCCATCTGCCAGTTCAGGCCCCATATCGTGCAGCAGCAGGTCCGTATAGGGCCAGATCAGCTGAAATGACAAAGAAGGGTCACTTGTATCGCGGCGGGTTACAAATTTCGGCGTATGGCAGGTGGTACAGCCGGTCTGGTAAAACACCTGCTTGCCCTGCAACACCGTGCGGCGGCCGCTGTTGCGACGGGCAGGCACGGCCAGATGGCGGGCGTAGAAGGTTACGAGATCCAGCACGGGGTCTGGCGCTTCGGTGGTGCCAAGGCGCGGCTGTACACCATCAGGCGCGGCCAGACAGTCGGCTTGCCTGGGCGTGCAGTCCCCATGGCTGTTGGGCAGCGCGGGTGTGGAAATGCCGATATCATTGGCAAAAGCTTCTGCGTTCTGCTGATGAACCGTCGGGTTCTGCGCCTTCCAGCCAAAACGGCCCAAAACGGTTTGGCCCGTCTGATGATCGCGAACAAGCGCGGCACGACCGCTGATGCCATCTCCATCCCGATCATCCGGGTCGGCGCGTGCCAGAATGTCGGTCTCGTGAATGGCTTCGATCAGACCAAGGCCAATCAATTGCGGCGCCATGCGCGGGGATAGTGTGGTGGCAGCATCAAGCGCACCTTGTGACAGGCCGGTAACACCGTAGGTCGGCACTCGCAGCGAGATAACCTCACCGTCTGCCAGCGTCACGGCCCGCTCCGTATAGCCGATGGTCAGCTTTCCCTCTACTGGCAGTCCCGGCACGGCCATGGCCTGCAATTGGCGACCATACACAGGATCGGGGAGGTTCAGGGCTAGATGGTCGGTGATGGCCTGCTGTTCGACACGTGTCTCAGCCGGTCGGGCTAGGCGGGCAAACAGGGAAAGGCTGCTGCCATCGTCCTCCTGCGGGCGTCCGCGTCCGGCCTTGATGTGGCAGCTTTCACAGGAACGGGCGTTGAACAGAGGACCCAGACCATCGGACGCCTGTGTCGACGAGGGCGCAGATACCCACAGCTTGCCGAACAGTGCACCGCCAAGGACGAAGTTCTGCCGATCCTCAAACGGCACATTGGTGGAGAGGTGACCGAAGGCCTTTGCATCGGCCTTGCCGGTAAAGGTTGCCGCCCCACCGGAAAGTGTCTCGAATGGCTCGATTTTCGAAAAATCCGTTGGCCCTTGTGTAATTGCGAGGACCCGTTCGCGGTCTGCTACTGTCAGATCATCGCGGACCAGCGGCGGCGGGCCTTGGGTTGAGGCGCTCAGGCACACGAGCAGCACAAGGAAAGCAGGTCCGGCAACCGGGATAACCGTTCGCCGGACAGAACGATGTGGCAAGGACGCAGAGCGCCGATCTGATGCCATCAAACCGGTAAGCGCTCTGTCCACCGCGCCCTACTTGAAGACTGCGGAAGGATTGTCCAGACTATCGGACCCTTCCAGTTCAAGCTTGCCAAGGTCAAGCGCTGCAATGACGCGCTCAATTGTCTGGGTCTGCGCGATCAGGCCGTCGATGGCCTTCTGCACAGTGGCATTGCCCTCGGCATTGTTCTCGCCAATCATCTGGTCATAGGCTTCCACCGTTTCGGCGCGTTTTGCCATGGCGTTCATGGCGTCCACTGTGGCGGCAAGCTTTGTCTTCATTTCCGTGTCGAGCGCCGGATCTTTCGCCGCAACCAGCTCGGACAGCGACGGGCCGGTCAGCTTCGTTCCGTCCGCGCGGGTATACTCGCCCGTGTAGGCGGACTGAATGCCGATCGCGTCGTTCAGGTGCGAATTGTGCGTGTTGTCGGAGAAGCAGTCATGCTCTTCTTCCGGGTCGTGCAGCAGCAGGCCAAGCTTCATGCGTTCGCCCGCCAGTTCACCGTAGGAGAGCGACCCCATGCCGGTGAGGATGGCTGAAACGCCCTTGCCCGCATCATCCGTCGCGGCCTTGGCCGCCTCGCCATCCGGTGCCCATTTGTCGACCATGTCCTGCAAATCGGTAACAAGCAGCGTGGACGCGGCTTTTAGATAGGCAGCACGGCGGTCGCAGTTGCCATTGGTGCAGGCCTTGGTATCGTAGTCCGTATAGGGGCGGTTTCCAGCACCGGCTCCCGTGCCGTTCAGATCCTGTCCCCACAGCAAAAACTCAATAGCGTGATAGCCGGTCGCCACATTGGCTTCCACATCGCCAGCCTCATGCAGGGATTCCAGAAGAGCGGGGGTAATCGCGCTGGCATCAATCTCTTCACCACCAAGCTTGACCTTGGGATTGGCAATCACATTGGCCGTAAACAGCGCGTTCTCATCGCTTTCGGCGCCATAGCTTGGATCGACATAGTCAATCAGGCCCTCGTCCAGCGGCCAAGCGTTGACCTTGCCTTCCCACTCATCCACCACTGGATTGCCAAAACGATAGGCCTCCGTCTGCTGGTATGGCACGCGCGCCTTGATCCACGCCTCACGCGCGGCTTTCAGCGTTGCTTCGCTCGGTGTGGCAATCAGTGTGTCGATGGCAGCATCCAGCGCTTTGGCGGTGGTCAGGCTGTCTTCAAACTTGGCGCGGCCAAGCTCTGCATAGTGCTTCACCACAGCCGCCTGATCCGTTGCTGCAAAAGCCGGTTGCAGGGCAAAAACAGAGGTTGCAGTGGCCAGCGCGATCAAAGCGCTGCGAAGGAACGATGTGGTCATGACCTCTCCTGAAACATAAGCCGGGCAAAGTGGCAGCGCTATCGCGTTGCCGCTCCCCGCAGATGAGAAGTCATGGCCCAAATCAAAACTGGTGTCAAAGGGTATAGTTTAGAACGATTTGAAACTGAAATCCGGTTTCGCAGAGCCATGATTCCATGGTTTCAAGCGGACTTTTGCAGAATGCTCAGGAAGAAACCATCCGTATCTGTTCTGGCGGGGGTCAACGTGATGCTTTTGCCATCGTGAGACCAAGGCTTGACGGTTGCTGCGGCAAACTGGCTCTCCCAGCTCTCCACCGCAGACGCTTGTTTGAAATCGGGGTTGGCGGCGAGGAACTGCGCCACCTGCTCCTCGTTTTCCTGCGGCAAAATGGAACAGGTCACGTAGATTAGCACGCCGCCGTCACGCACATAGCGGCTGGCTGCTTCCAGAGCTTCGCGCTGCTGGTGCAGGCGTTCGTCCAGATTTTTCTCGTTCAGCCGCCACTTCGTTTCCGGGCGGCGACGCCACGTGCCGGTGCCGGTGCAAGGCGCGTCCACCAGCACACGGTCAAATTTCCCGGCCAGCGGGGTCAGCGAGTTGATATTGTCGTGCACCTGCACATTGCGGGTGCCGGCCCGTTTCAGCCGTTCGATAATGGGAGCCAGGCGCTTACGGTCGGTATCGAAGGCGTGGACCTGCCCCTTGTTGTTCATGGCGGCGGACATGGCGAGCGTCTTGCCGCCACCTCCAGCGCAATAGTCCAGAATTTGCTCGCCCTCACGCGCGCCCGTCAACTGGGCAACAATCTGCGAGCCTTCGTCCTGAACTTCAAACCAGCCCTTTTCGAAAGACACTTCCGCTGTCACATTGGGAAGGCGTGAAGCGGCCTCTCCGGCAGGCACGCGCATACCGTTGGGCGCAATGTTGGCCGCCACCACATGGGCACGGTCCAGCGCTCTCAACACCTTGTCGCGCGGTGCCTTCAGCGTATTGGCGCGCAGATCAAGCGCCGGACGTCCGGCCAGTGCTTGCGCCTCCGCCAGCCACTGCTCACCAAAACTTTTTTCAAACGATGTCTGCACCCACCGTGGAATATCGCCCTGCACATGCGGCTCGGCGTCATCCAGAGACCGGGTGTTGAAACTGCCAAGGTCCGGCGTCTCCGGCGCAAACCGGTCCCCTTCCAACTCTGCTGCCAAAGCCTCCGGTGTTATGCCCCACTGGCGAAACAACACGGCATGGGCCAGTGCCGAAGGGCTGTCACTGTCCATCAGGTAAGCGTGGGACAGCTTCATGCGCAGCGCGTCGTAGACGATGTTGCCAATGGCAGCCCGGTCGCCCGAGCCGGCGAAACGGTGGCCAAGGCCCCAGTCTTTCAGCGCATCCGCAACAGGGCGCTTGCGGGCCTCGATATCAGCCAATACTTCAATAGCTCCAGCGAGCCGTCCACCCAAACGCATGTCTTACTCCGGTATATTTGACTGCGTGGTAACGGTGTAAGCCATCAAGTGCAACCTGAATCGGCGTTTCGACCCTTTAACGTGTTTCGCATGTCGTCCCACAAACCGCTGCACACTTTTGCGCAACATGCTTTAGCTGATGACCCTGTAACAGATATTTCCGGTGCCCGATTGTACCATGCCGATATGCGAGGCTGCGGCCTTAGACAGGTCGATTACACGGCCTCGAATGAAAGGCCCGCGATCATTGATGCGGACGACAACAGTTTTGCCATTGCGCTTGTTGGTGACTTCCACTTTTGTGCCGAACCCGAGAGACCTGTGGGCGGCTGTCAATTTGGCGGCGTTCATACGCTCGCCCGATGCGGTTTTGGAACCCAGCGCGTACCAGGAGGCACCGCCACATCCTTGAGGAGCTGCTTGCGCAACCGAAGACGATGTAGCTGCTACGGACAGTGTGAATATTGCTGCGCCCGCAACAGTACAGAGTTTCGATACTTTCAATGCTACGACCCTTAACTCAAATTTTCGGAACTAAATCCAGACAGGGGCGTTTAATCGGGGTCAAAAAAGGCGAAAAAGTGCCTCAACCGGACTCTAGCGAGACTCCGGTTGTTCTGTTACGCATGTAGTAAGCGTCTGGCGTTGCTTGGCTCGGCGCGATGCGATTGTGAAAAAATGCTTTAGATTCAATCCGTCAGTAATAGGACACGCGCCGATTGTGCTTGCAAAAGCTTGCACTCGTCCACAGGCTAAAAAAGTTGAATCAAAACAGCTAAAACGCCGGCAATTTTATGCTTAACCAATCGTAAATAACACTTTTAAGTTGAAATGTGGCAGAATAAGGCAGCTTTTAACGCTGCCATGCCCCATTCCGCCAGAGGTTTTCAAGAGATACTCTGTAGTTAGGAAACTGGAAACCGAAGCCCAGCTCGCAAATTCGGCGGTTTCGCACACGCTTGTTCTCGCCATAAAACGAGCGCGCCATGGGGGATAATTCCGCCGTTTCAAAGTCCAGTTCTGGAGGTGGTTCCACGCCCATCAGACGTGCAGCCTCGGTCACGACATCCTGCGGCGGAGCCGGTTCGTCATCGGTAATATTGTAGATGCCTGCGTGGTTTCCTGTTGCCAGAAATGCTGTCGCCGCACCGATATCCTCCACCCGGATCCGGTTAAAAACCTGGCCCGGTTTGACCAGCCTGCGTGCTGTACCTTCCGCCAGATTGCAGAAGGTATTTCGACCCGGACCGTAAATGCCCGATAGCCGCAAAACCGAAACGGGAATACCGCTGGCCTTGCCGTAGTTCACCCAGTTGTTTTCCGCCGTCACGCGCTCGATAGAGCGGGAAGACACAGGCCGGCACGGGCTATCCTCATCCACCCATTCGCCCTGATGGTCACCATAGACGCCGATGGTGGAAAGGTAGCCAATCCATTGCAGGTGCGGAAACAGTGTTTGAAGCGACTCCGCCCCCTTGTGAAACAGCGGATCACCCTCATGCGCGGGGGAAATGGACTGAACCAGATGCGTGGTGTTGCGCATGGCGTTGGTCAGCTCGTCTGAAATCGTGACGCCATCATAAATCAGCGGCGTGATCCCGATGGTGCGCAAGGCTTCCATCTTGTGTTCGCTGCGTGTTGTTCCGACAATTGTGCCGCCCAGCGCGGCCAATGCCTGCCCAATCGCCTTGCCGGAATAACCTGCCCCCAGGATTAAAACCTGCATATGCCCGTCTCCACTTTCAAGCTTGAGCATTTCCAGTCAAAGTGCGCAGCGGTTTGACGTCCGGAAATGCGTAAAAGAAATACTTACGATGAGGCACGCGCCCATTCATCCAGCACGTCGCCATCGTCTTCATCTACGCTGCGCGAACGAACGCTCGCAAATTCCATCTCCGTCATCAACCGCGATAAAGCCCACACGGCCATGGCGCGCACCTGTGGCGCTTGGTCGCCCAAACGCTCCAGACAGAGCGGTATCAACGACCGGTCCGCCGAATTTCCCGCTGCAATCAACAGGTTGCGCATGAACCGATCGCGTCCGATGCGCTTGACCGGCGAGCCGGAAAAGATCGTGCGGAAGGTAGAATCGTCAAGTCCCAATAAAAAGATAAGGTCCGGTTCTCTAAGATCGTCACGCGGTTGCAGCTTCATTTCGGAGGCGGCCTGCGCAAATTTATTCCATGGGCAGGCCGACAGACAGTCGTCGCAGCCATAAATGCGATTGCCGATCAGCGGGCGAAATTCAGGCGCTATCGGTCCCTTGTGCTCAATGGTGAGATACGAAATACACCGGCGCGCATCAATCCGGTAGGGCGCGGGAAACGCATTGGTGGGGCAGGCATCCAGACATGCCCGGCAGGAGCCGCACCGGTCGCGCTCCGGCGCGTCGATCAACAGATCGGCTGTGGTAAACAGGCTGCCCAGAAACAACCATGAGCCAAATTCACGGCTAACGAGATTGGTGTGCTTGCCCTGCCAGCCAAGACCGGCCTGTTCGGCCAGCGGCTTTTCCATCACCGGTGCCGTATCGACAAACACTTTTACGTCTTCGCCAGCACGGGCGGCAAAGCGGGTAGCAACCTCTTTCAGTCTGCCTTTGATAATATCGTGGTAATCGCGATTGCGCGCGTAGACGGAGATATGGCCTTTATCGGGTTTGCCCTGCAGAGTGCGCGGGTCCTCGTCCGGGCCGTAATTCATGCCGAACATCACGACAGAGCGCACATCGCTCCACAGTGCCTCGGGGCTTGCGCGCCGCTCCGCCGTTTCGGCCATCCACTCCATGGTGCCGTGGTGACCATCGGCCAGAAATGTTGTCAGACGCCCACCCGCAAGCGGGATGGAGCCGGGCAGCGTGACCCGGCAGACATCGAAACCCTTGGCGCTGGCCTCGTCTTTCAGAAAGCGCGTCAGCTTCTCGCGGTGGATTGACGCGCGCTCTGCCGCCCGCGACGGCGCTACGGTCGATGAAGATGGCGGGGGCGGGGGGTTAGAAATCGAGGTCCGCATAATGCGATACCGGGGTTACGCCACGCACACGCTCGGCCAGAAGCGGGCGGAAGGAGGGGCGTGATTTGATGCGCTGATACCAGTCCTTGGCCGTGGGCGCCTCTGCCCAGTTGATTTCACCGAGATAATCGAGCACGGAAACCGATGCGGCGGCGGCAAGGTCGGCGTAGGACATGCGCTCACCGGCCAGCCACTGGCGCGACCCCGCCAGCCAGGACAGGTATTTCATATGCTGGCGAATATTGGCGCGGGACGTGCGTAGCACCTTGGAATCCGGCGCACCACCGCCGTGTTCCGGGCGCATCTGAAGCTTGTAGATGCGTTCGCGCACCAGCGGGCGGGTCACATCCTGTTCCATCTTCTGCATGAACCACTCCGTCAGGCGGCGAATTTCCGCGCGCTGAAAGGGGTCTTCCGCCAGCAGGCGGCGGTCGCGCTTCAGCACGCCATTGGTCTCATCCAGATACTCCGAAATCACCGTCGCTCCACAGAGCGCACGCATACTATCGTCAACATAGACGGGTAGTGTGCCCGCAGGGTTGAGCGCTAGAAAGTCCCGCCGCTTTTCCCATGGCTGCTCTTCGGCAAACTCCGTCTGGTAGCCGTATTCGGCCAGAATCAGCCGGACGAAACGCGAAGCGGAGGACATGGGGTGATGGTAGAGTGTCGGCATGGGGTATCGGACTTTGCAAACTCAAGACAGGGAGAGCGGAACGTGGTGCTGGATGTGAAAGACAACGGCTCTAGCCAGCCTCTCGGGTAAAAAGCTATAGAAGTTTGGTTGCTGCAACACAAGCGACTCGCACCATGGCGCGTAACATTGAATTGAAGGACACTGAATGGCTGACCAGTCAATTATCAGCGCGCTTATACTGGGTCTGATCGAGGGGTTGACGGAGTTCATCCCGGTGTCTTCCACCGCGCATGTTCTGCTGGCCGGACATTTTCTGGGCTTTGAATCCCCCGGCAATACCTTTGCCGTGCTCATCCAGCTTGGGGCGATTCTGGCGATTTTGCTGGTCTACTTCAAGCGCCTGCTGGCTATTGCCACCACGCTGCCAACCAGCCCGCGCTCGCGCCACTTTGTGCTCAGCGTTCTACTGGCCTTTCTGCCTGCGGCCCTGATTGGTGCGGTGGCGCACGGCTTCATCAAATCGGTGCTGTTTGAGACGCCAATACTCATCTGTATCGTGCTGATTGTGGGCGGTATCATTCTTTATGTCATCGACCGTCTGCCGCTCACGCCCAAATACACGGATGTGATGGATTACCCGCCGTCGCTGGCGTTCCGGATCGGCCTGTTTCAATGCTTGGCGATGATACCGGGCACATCCCGCTCCGGCGCGACGATTGTCGGCGCTTTGCTGATGGGCACGGACAAACGCTCTGCGGCGGAGTTTTCTTTCTTTCTGGCCATGCCGACAATGCTGGGCGCGTTCACGCTCGATCTCTACAAGAACCGCAACGCGCTGAGTTTCGATGACGTCAGCATGATTGCAATTGGCTTTGTCGCAGCCTTTGTTTCAGGGCTGTTCGTCGTGCGCTCTTTGCTGGATTACGTCTCGCGCCGGGGGTTTGCGGTGTTCGCAGTCTGGCGGATTGTCGTCGGCGTTGCCGGTTTGCTAGGGCTTTGGCTGTTCGGATAACGCGGGCGGCATACATGAAAATGACCGGCAAGCCGGTCATCTTTTATTCTACAGAGGCTGCTGTCAATGCGCTGGTGGCAGCGCAGGGGTCAATGCCGTAGGCAGGGGCACATCCTTCGTGGCTGCCAGCAACAGTGTGCGGCGCGGCAAATGAGCCTGCCAGAATAATCAGTGCGGCACACGCAAAAAACATTGCGATTGACTTGCCCATGGAAGTGCCTCTCAAAAATACGTTGGCGTCTGCGGTTCACGACGCGGGCGGTGTGTATGCCTGCCACCCGCAAACATCAATAAGGATTTTGTTTGAAGAGCACGTAAACGCGTTTGGTTTTTCAACTGCGGCAGAAGTGCAACTTTCATCCCCGCAACAACAACGAAAAAGCCGCAGCAGGGTTCCCGCAGCGGCTTCCGATTTCGTGGATTCAGGCAAATTTGTGTCAGGCTGCCTTGCCGGACCGGGTATATTGGCCCTGCGGGCGGTAGCGCACCAGATAGGTCGGCAGAATCACCTCGGCCATCGTCGGGGTGATTCCCATGCCTTCCAACGTCCGCTTCTCGGCTTCCGCCTGGGGCGAAACGATGGTGTCCTTCTTCAACAATGTCACCTGATCGGATGTCAGGGGCGGCGTGATCAGCGGCACCATCGAGGCAACACTGCCCATCAGTGAAGCAACGCCGAAGGGCAGGGATACCAGCGGCCGCTTCCGGTCAATGGTTTTCAGCATCAGCTCAAGACATTGGCGGAAGGTCATCACTTCCGGCCCACCCAGTTCATAGACGGTGCCGCGTGCAATGCTGCCTTCAACGGACTTTACCACAGCCTCGGCGACATCACCGACATAGACAGGCTGGAACTTTGTATGACCGCCACCGATCAGCGGCAGAGCGGGGGCAAAACGCGACATTTCTGCAAATTTGTTGAAGAAATTGTCTTCCGGTCCAAAAATAATGGACGGGCGCAGGATGATCGCATCCGGCACGATGGAGCGGACCGCATCTTCCGCACGGCCCTTGGTGCGGCCATAGGTACTGTCGGATTGCGCGTCAGCGCCGATGGCAGAAATATGGGTGAGCGTCGCACCGGCGGCGCGGGCTGCTTCAGCAACGGCGCGGGCACCGAACTCCTGCACGGAATCAAATGTATTGCGTCCGCTTTCAAACAGAATGCCGACGCAGTTGACCACATAATCGGCACCCTCGACTGCACGGTCGATGGACTTGCGGAAGCGCAGATTGGCCTGCACGGCAACAATCTGGCCGACATTGCCGAGCGGCTGCAAATGCCCGGCCAGATCCGGGCGACGCACCGCAACGCGCACACGAAAGCCGCGTTGCGCCAGCGCGCGCACGACATGGCGACCGACAAAGCCCGAACCGCCAAACACGGTGACCAGCGGGGGAAGGTTGGACAGGCTCATCGCAGTAAACACTCCCGTAAAACCAGCCGCATCGGAAACACCCGACACCGGCTGCCTGTAAAGATTTCAAAGCAGCAAGCGCGCCAGACCTTATCCGCGCACCGCCAACTGTGCGCTACATAGCGGAATTTACAGCCAAGGTGAAGCAGGGACAGCAACCAACCCTGCGTCTAAACGTCCGTAACACCTATCCTCGGTACAACGGCGCTTATGCCCCTTCAACGATCACCATATCTGCGTCTGCCACCTCCTGGCGGATACGGGCCGCTTCCTGATATTCCGGGCTGTTATAGCAGTCCGTCGCAGCCTGCATGGATGGGAACTCAATGATCACATTGCGCCCCCGCGACGTTCCTTCCAATGGCTCGAATGGGCCACCCCGCGCCAGAAAAACCGCGCCAAAACGCTCAAAAGCAGGCTTTGCCGTGGCGACATAATTCTTATAACGCTCTGCGTCGCGCACATCCACATGGGCTATCCAATAGGCTTTCGGCATCATGATCTCCTTTATCTCTGCCCTGCCTAATCAGCGAGCATTGATGACATAGAGCGCACGGCCTGCAAAAATACCTGCCAGCGCGCCGGCTACGGCTGCAAATAGCAGTCCAAACATAGCGCTTGCGTGCAGTGCAGGCGCGATAGCCCGAGCCATTCCGTTCGCATAGTTCAATGCGAAGATCGCCAGAAGGCAGAAGAGCGTAAACCACTCGCCTGCAAGGATAAGGGTAAAGCCGCGCTTTTCGATCAACCACCGTCTTTGCATTCGCCAGCCCAGCGCAGCACCGATACCGTACAACATCAAGAAGCCGGCCCAGACCAGAGCTTGCGGTGAGAGTTGAAAGAGGCTTCTCACCACGATCAAGCCCGCCAACGGCAGTAGCAGAACAAGCACCATGGAGGTTTCACGGCGTTTGCTGGCGCGAAAGCCCAGCGCCACCAAAATGGCAAGCACTGGCCAAACCCAGATCGGCGCACCGGAGACCATCTGCATCACCTATTCGCTCCATCAATAAGATGGTTCGAATATACAAAAGGACAAGAGCTGAGTCCACAGACGATCGCGTTACTAACCGAGAACGGTTTCCATCTCAGCCAAAATGGCGCGGGCCGCTTCTCTGGGGTCGGCAGCTCTAACGATAGGCCGCGCAACCACCAGGTGGCTGGCACCGGCGGCCAGCGCATCGGCGGGTGTCATCACGCGCTTCTGGTCGCCGTTATCGGAACCGCTCGGCCGAATGCCGGGTGTCACCACCGCCATGTCGCTGCCGACAATGGCGCGCACCGCGGCTGCTTCTTCGGCGGAGCAGACGATGCCACCCATGCCAGCATCGCGTGCCTGTGCGGCTCGTTTCAGTACCAACGTTTGCGGGTCGTCATGATAGCCAGCTTCAAGCAAGTCGGCCTGATCCATGCTGGTCAGCACGGTTACGCCGAGAAGGCATAGGCCGGAACCCTTGGCCGCTGCCACCGCTGCGCGCATGGCCTTGGGATAGGCGTGCAGCGTCAACATTGTCATGCCCATTTTGGCAATATTTTCCACGCCACTGGCCACGGTGTTATCAATATCCAGCAGCTTCATATCGAGAAAGATGCGCTTGCCGCTTCGCGTGAGATCACGCGCCAGTTCCAGCCCGCCGACGAAGGCAAGCTGATGGCCGATCTTGTAGAACGAACCATCATCACCGAGCTTCGCCACAATGTCCTCGGCTTGGACAATAGTCGGTACATCTAGCCCGATAATCAGCTTGTCTTTAGCGCTTGATGTCATGACGGCTCCTTAGATTTGGTTCAGGCTTCCTCGCACAGGCGGTCGGCCCTCGCAACCAACAGAGCGAGATTTCAAGATTCGGGGCGCCGGTAAATCCACAATTGCGCGGGCGGAATATTGCGCACAATAAAGTCCAGATGCTCGATCCGGTAGCTCTCCGGCTTTGCCACCAGTGGAGAGACCGGCGAGTATGTAATCTGCACTACGGGGCGATCGGGTGGAAGGCGGGACAGCAGATCCTCAATGAAGGCAATGCGCTTTTCCATGGGGAAGGCCAAAAGCGGTACAGCGGAAATCACACAGTCAAACTGTTCACCCGCTTTAGCGCCCAGCGTCTTGTCGAGATTGAACGCATCACCATTAATGAAATGAACGCCGGGGTAATCCTTTAAAAGCTGATTGTAGAAATCGGTGGAATATTCGACGGAAACGACATTGGCGGGCGCAATGCCACGGCCAAGGATGGCCTTGGTGATGACGCCTGTACCCGGCCCCAGTTCCAGCACGGGTAGACGAGAGTTAAGGTCGATGACGCTCGCCATGCGTTTGGCGGTGACCGAAGAGGTGGGCAAAACCGCACCCACGGCCTTGGTGTTGTTCATCCAACCTTTGAAAAACCGGATTTCCTCGTCGAATTTCTTGCTCAAATGCGCTTTCAGTCGAAAATTCATGCAGTCCTCCAAAAACCAGAGCATGTGCTGTGAGGTACGAATCACTGTGCCGCTGCACCACTCATCAGTTCAAAGTTATATGCGCCAAAAATAAGCCTGTCTGCGCCATTTGCGACTTTCTATAAAATCCACCTACAAAAAAGCCGTCCTGACTTTCATCGGAACGGCTCACAGATCAACAATCGAAGGTGATGCTAAACGCGCATGGGCATCAGGACATACAGGGCGTCATCGCCCGCCATGTCGCGCACAAGGGTCGGCGAACCCGAATCAGCCAAAAGGAACACGGCTTCCGAGCCGGAGAGCTGCGCAGTGATATCCAGCAGATACTTGGCATTGAAGCCGATTTCCAGCGCATCGCTTTCGTAACCAACGGCCAGCTCTTCGGTCGCGCTGCCGGAATCCGGGTTGTTGACGGTCAGCGTCAACTGGCCGTCGTTCAATGCCAGCTTCACTGCCCGTCCACGCTCGGACGAAATGGTCGAAACGCGATCCACGGCCTTGGCGAAGGATTCGCAGTCGATTTTCAATTCCTTGTCATTGTTGGCCGGAATAACGCGCTGATAATCCGGGAAGGTGCCGTCGATCAGCTTCGAGGTCATGACAATGGAGCCGATGGTAAAGCGGATTTTGGCATCCGACACTTCCACGGTCACGATCAGGTCGGGGTTATCGACCAGCTTCTGCAACTCGCCCACGGTCTTGCGCGGAATGATAATGCCAGGCATACCTTCCGAGCCGGACGGGGCTTCCACATCGGCGCGCGCCAGCCGGTGACCATCGGTCGCCACGGCGCGCAGCTTCAATTGCCCCTTGCTTTCAATCGTGTGGATAAAAATACCGTTGAGGTAGTAGCGGGTTTCCTCGGTCGAAATCGCGAACTGCGTGCGATCGATCAGCATTTTGAGGTCGGTCGCCTTGAGCTTGAACGTATGGGTGAATGTCCCGGCAGTCAGATCGGGAAAGTCGGCCTCTGGCAGGCATTGCAGCGAGAACTTGGAGCGACCGGAGGTCACGGTCATTGTGCCGCCATCGGGGTTGGTGGCCAGCGCCACTTCCGAGCCGTCCGAAAGCTTGCGCACGATATCGTAGAGCAAATGTGCAGGAACCGTTGTTGCGCCTGCCTGTCCCACGGAAGCCGGTGTAGCTTCGGTGATTTCCAGATCGAGGTCGGTTGCCTTCATGGCCAGCGTTTCGCCATCGGCGCGCAGCAGCACGTTGGAGAGAATGGGAATTGTATTGCGTCGTTCCACCACGCGATGAACATGGTTCAACGACTTCAGGAGATTGGATCGCTCAAGAGTAATACGCATGGGACGCTACCGCTTTCAACCAGTGCCCGGCGGCAAACACCGCCCGGCATCGTTTTCGGCCCGAAAAACGGACCGCATAGATATGGACCGGCAAAATGACAGAAAGGACAGGGCAAAATCAAGCGATAACGTATGCACAGCCTGGATAACCCACCGCGTAGATGCCTTGCCCATTGGCGCTGTGTCCATCATAAGACTGGACCAAAGCATTTCCGGTAAAAGCGACAGAGCTTTTACGTCCGGACAATGCGTCAGAATAGACAAAGCCGCATATCGGACAGGAATAAGGTGTTGCATGGACGAGTTTGAAAGCGACGCGATACCCACGGGAACCCGCACCTATCGCCTTCACAACCATCAGGTTGCTGCCAGACCGCTGGAGGTGGCGCTCTATCTGGTTGCCACACCCATCGGTAACCTGTCGGATATTACACTCAGGGCCTTGGAAACACTGGCCGGTGCCGATGTGCTGGCCTGTGAGGATACCCGTGTGACCCGGGTACTCTTGGACCGTTATGGTATCGTCAACCGGCCCTATGCCTATCACGAACACAACGCCAATGAGGTCGGCCCGCGCTTGATTGCGGCACTGGACGCCGGAAAATCCGTGGCACTGGTGTCAGATGCGGGAACGCCTCTGGTGTCGGACCCCGGCTTTCGTCTGGGACAGTTGGCGATTGAGGCAGGGCACCGGGTGGTGCCCATCCCCGGCGCATCGGCGCCGCTTGCGGCGTTGGTTGCCTCCGGTCTGCCCAATGACGCCTTCATGTTTGCCGGTTTTTTGCCGGGTAAGGAAAAAGCCAAGCGCGACCGTTTCAGCGCGCTTGCCGACATTCCTGCGACGCTCATGTTTTTTGAGTCACCGCATCGCATCGCAGCCACGCTGATCACGGCACGCGATACGCTGGGCGAAAACCGCCGGGGCGCCGTCTGCCGTGAACTGACGAAAACATTTGAGGAAATCCGACGTGGCCCTTTGAGTGAGCTTGCCGACTATTTCAATGATGGCCATACAATTAAAGGCGAAATCGTGCTGGTCATCGGTCCGCCGGATGCTCCGGAGCCGCCGGAAGAGGCTGATGTGGATGCGCTTCTGCAGACATTGGCCCAGACGATGCCAACCGCCAAAGCAGCCACGGAGGCCGCCCGCCAGACCGGCCTTGCCCGCAAGGACCTGTATCAGCGTCTGCTGGACCTGAAAGCGCAATGAGGCAAAGCCGAGACCGGCGCAAAGCCTTCCGGCGTGGCCATGTGGCAGAGTATGTGGCCGCCGTGTGGTTGATGTTAAAGGGCTACCGCATTCTGGCTCTGCGCTACAAAACACCACTGGGTGAAATCGACATTATTGCCCGCAAAGGGAACCTCATTGTCTGTGTTGAGGTAAAGGCGCGGAAAAGCTTTGAGCAGGCTGTTTTTGCTGTGTCGCCTTCTGCCCAGAATCGTATTCGTGCGGCGAGCGAACTCTGGCTGTCGCGTCAGTGTGAGGGGGCTCGCCTCTCCCTGCGCTACGACATTATCGCCATCGTACCGCTTCGCCTGCCGCGCCACGTCGCAGGTGCATTCTGATCGGCCTTGCCACCTCTCGCTTGGCACCATACATGGAAAAGGCTTGAGGCGCACGAAGGGTTAAGTCATGACGAAGATTGTAAATGTGGCGGTCCAGATGGACCATGTATCGACCATCAATATTGCAGGTGATTCCACCTTCGCCATGAGCCTTGAGGCACAGTCCCGCGGCTACCGCCTGTTTCACTATACCCCGGAACGCCTGAGCCTGCGCGATGGAAAGGTGATTGCCACCGTTGAGCCGATGAACCTGCGTGATGAGGTGGGCAATCACTTCTCCCTGGGGGAGCCGGAGCGGATCGATTTATCGACCATGGATGTGGTGCTGCTGCGTCAGGATCCACCTTTTGATATGGCCTATATCACCTCCACACATCTGCTGGAGCGCATCCACCCCAAAACGCTGGTGGTCAATGATCCCGCGTGGGTGCGCAATTCGCCGGAAAAGATTTTCGTCACCGAATTCGCCGATCTGATGCCGGAAACGCTGATCACCCGGGACGCAGCCGAGATTCGCCGTTTCCGCGATGAGATGGGCGATATCATTATCAAGCCGCTCTATGGGAATGGCGGCGCAGGCGTGTTCCATTCCGCGCGCGATGACCGCAACCTGTCATCGCTTCTGGAAATGTTCGGCCAGATGTTCCGCGAGCCCTTCATCGCGCAGAAATATCTGCCAGCGGTGCGCGCCGGTGACAAGCGCATCATTCTGGTGGATGGCGAGCCGGTTGGTGCCATCAACCGCGTTCCCGCCGAGCACGACAGCCGCTCCAACATGCATGTCGGCGGACGTGCGGAAGCCACTGAACTCACGGCGCGGGAAAAGGACATCTGCGCCCGCATTGGACCCTCGCTGCGTGAACGCGGCTTTCTGCTGGTCGGTATTGATGTGATTGGCGATTACATGACGGAAATCAACGTCACGTCGCCCACAGGTATTCGTGAAGTCAAAAAATTCGGCGGTGCCGATATTGCAGCCCTTCTGTGGGATGCCATTGAGCGCAAACGCGCTTAAGACATTCCTAATGATTATGCTTGTTTATGAGAGTGTCGTGTTTTAATGCCAGTGCTTAAGGCCGCAACCGGAGCGGGTTGCCACAAGGCGGAGCACGGCATTGGTCGCACGGGTAAGTACAGTCGCATTTCAGGGCATTGAAGGCGTGCCGGTCGACGTTCAGGTGATGGTGGCACCGGGCAAAGTCGGCATTCAAATTGTCGGCCTGCCCGACAAGGCCGTTGCGGAAAGCCGGGAGCGGGTGCAAGCAGCGCTTCACGCCTCCGGGCTGGCCTTGCCGCCCAAGAAAATTACGATCAACCTTGCCCCGGCTGACTTGCCCAAAGAAGGCAGCCACTTCGATTTGCCGATCGCGCTTGGTCTTATGGCAGCGCTGGAGGCAATCCCGGCGCAGGCCCTTGCCAATTACGTGGTGATCGGGGAACTCAATCTCGATGGTACACTCGCTTTTGTTGCTGGCGCTCTTCCCGCCGCCATTGGCGCAAATACGCAAGGCAAAGGCCTGATTTGCCCGGAAGACAGCGGCGCTGAAGCCGCGTGGGCCGGTGCGAATATTGATATTCTGGCCCCTCGCAGCCTAATTGCGCTCGTCAACCATTTTCGTGGTACCCAGATTTTGACACGGCCCGAACCGGCCATGCGTGTTGCGCCCGAAAACATGCCGGATCTCGCTGATATCAAAGGACAGGAAAGTGCCAAACGCGCGCTGGAGGTGGCAGCGGCAGGCGGACACAATTTGCTCATGGTCGGTCCGCCCGGTTCCGGCAAGTCTATGCTGGCCGCGCGACTGCCATCCATTCTGCCGCCGTTGATGCCAGCCGAGCTTTTGGAAGTGTCCATGATCCACTCGATCGCCGGGCAGTTGTCTGGCGGAAAATTGTCGGATCGGCGTCCGTTTCGCACACCCCATCATTCGGCTACCATGGCCGCGTTGACCGGTGGCGGTCTTCGCGCCAAGCCGGGTGAGGCCTCGCTTGCCCATAATGGCGTGCTGTTTCTCGATGAATTCCCGGAGTTCTCGCCGCAGGCTCTGGATGCGCTGCGTCAGCCGTTGGAATCCGGCGAATGTATTATCGCACGCGCCAACCATCGCATTACGTATCCGGCCAATATTCAATTGATCGCTGCCATGAACCCGTGTCGTTGCGGCATGGCGGGGGAGCCGGGACATGTCTGCGCCCGTGGTTTGCGCTGCGTCACCGACTATCAGGCCCGTGTTTCTGGCCCGCTACTGGATCGGATCGACATCCGCATCGATGTGCCTGCGGTCTCCGCCAGTGATCTGATCCGGCCCTCACAGTCTGAAAGCAGCGCTGTGGTCGCCCGCCGGGTTGCCCGCGCCCGCGCTATTCAGCGCATGCGGTTTATGGGTCTCGGGTCTTCCCCAAGCCTCACCAACGCCAAATGCTCGACCAGCCAGATCGAGCAGATTGCAGCACCGGACCGAGAGGGAATGGCATTGTTGCAGGATGCGGCGGATAAAATGCGCTTTTCTGCGCGTGGCTATCACCGTGTTTTGAAAGTTGCGCGCACGCTGGCTGATCTGGATGGCGCGGAGACCGTCGGGCGCATTCATCTGGCAGAAGCGATTTCCTACCGCGTTGCGGGCGAGCGAATGCCCGCGGCGTCGTGACCCTTACAGCGCCGCGCGTCAAACGTGACGCGCAAAGGTCGCTGTAACAACTTAAATTACTGCACAATTCCTCAAGTCGATTCCGACTTAAGGAATTGTGGGGTACGCACTGATGCCACGCAGCGGCAAACGGATGACAATTTCGGCACCATGGGGGGCGTAGTTCGTTTCTGCTGTTCCGCCCAGCGTGCCGCTGATTCGTTTGATCAATGTAGAGCCGAACCCGTTGATGCCGGATGGTGCAGGTGCGGGACCACCTTTTTCTGACCAGTTGATACACACCGTCGGACACCCGTCGATGTCGCGGATGTCCCACAGCACGGAAAGCGTTCCCGCCGGCGCGGACAATGCGCCGTATTTGGCCGCATTGGTTCCCAACTCATGGAAGATCAGGCTGAGAACGACAATGGCTTGTCCAGAAACCGGTATAGCAGCGCCATGGGCAATCAGCCGTCCCGAATCCTGCACGCCGAAAGGGGCCAGGGCTTTGGAGAGAACGGCGGGCAGGGTCGCATCGTCCTTGCCAGCAAGCCCGCGCAGCAGCAGGTTGGAGCGACCCATGGCATCCAGTCGTTCCCGCAGCTTTGCGCCAAGTTCTTCCGGTGTTTTGGCATGGCGCTGCGACATGGAGATCACGGCATTCATGGTGGCGAAGATGTTCTTGATACGATGATCAAGTTCATTCACCATCACGTCCTGATAGTCGACAATCCGCTCCTTGTCCGCCTTGGCCCGTGCCTCTGCCTTGTAGGCCTTAGTCATGAGATGAATAAGGCCAAGGTCCACGAGAATGATGAACACGAAAAAACAGATGGCAATGGTTTTGCCGCTGTTCAACGCAAACGAATGGAACGGTGGAATAAAATAATACCACGCACTCAGGCCGCTCAAGGTTGCAACCAGACCCCCAAGCGGTACGCCGAACAGAAAGCCGGTAATGATGACTGCCGGAAAAAACGTGAGATAGGGAAAGCCCACGGGCAAATAGGGGTCCAGCAGAAACCGCGCGGCAAGAGCAATGGCAAAAATCAGCAGGGCAATGCTGATATGGACCGCCCGCTTTTGCGCCGGTACGGGCTGCTCCGATGCCTGGAAGGCAGGGAGTGCTGTAAACCACTTGGTGGCCAGGGTCATAAAGGACTCGTTAAAGAAATGCGCGCCGATGGTTTCGACGCGCTTTAATAGCACGTGATCGACTCCTACTGTAAATTGAGAGCAACGAAAAGAGTGCAAATCCCACGATTTATACGTGTGAGCAGGCAATCGTAGTTTGGCGTTACAAAACCGTAATTGGTGACCCAAGAATGCTCATAACCCGCCAACCAAAACCGACGGGCAGGTATAAGAAGTTATGCCAGCCCGTCGAAAAGGGCGGTGGACAAATACCGCTCAGCGAAGGACGGAATGATGACCAATATCGTTTTCCCGGCACTGTCTTCGCGCTGCCCCAGTTCTATGGCTGCCGCCAGTGCTGCACCCGAGGAGATGCCCACCGGCACACCTTCCAGACGTGCCACATGGCGGGCAGTTTCAATTGCGGTGTCATTTCCGACGGTAATAACCTCGTCATAAATGCCAGTATCGAGAATCTTGGGCGCGAAGCCCGCGCCAATGCCCTGAATCTTGTGGGGACCGGGGTTGCCGCCCGACAGGACCGGGGAATCTGCCGGTTCCACCGCAATGATTTGCAAATCCGGTTTCAGGCCTTTCAACACCTGACCCACACCCGTAATCGTGCCGCCAGTACCAATGCCGGCCACCAGAAAATCGATTCGGCCTTCCGTGTCGTTCCAGATTTCCTGTGCCGTGGTCTTGCGGTGAATTTCCGGATTGGCAGCATTTTCAAACTGTTGCGGAATAACGGCGTCGGGCAGGGTGGCAGCCAGTTCCTCGGCTTTGGCAATGGCGCCCTTCATGCCCTTTGGCGCTTCCGTCAGCACCAGTTCCGCGCCCAGCAGCGCCAGCATCTTGCGGCGCTCAATGGACATGCTTTCCGGCATGGTCAGAATCAACTTGTATCCCTTGGCTGCTGCTGCAAACGCCAATGCAATACCGGTATTGCCAGAGGTAGGCTCAATCAGCGTCGTTTTGCCGGGCGTGATTTTGCCATCGGCTTCCAGCGCCTCGATCATCGCCACACCAATGCGATCCTTGACCGACGAGATCGGATTGAAAAATTCAAGCTTTGCCAGCAGGGTGCCCTTCACGCCTTTGTCTCTGGCCAGCTTGTCCAGACGGACAATCGGCGTGTTGCCGATGGTTTCGGTAATCGACGAATAGATTCGGCCCCGGCCGGGCTTGGCGGTCTTAGACATACGGGTTTCCTTAGGCACACTAAAGTCTTTGTTCTATCGCATTGTCCTTGCGCTAAAAGCGCATGCGCTTTAGCTGGAAATGCTTCGAATATGCGCCCCACAGTGCATTTTACCACAGCAAATTAAAGCAAATTCATTTCCAAGCCGCTTGGATTGCCGGAAATTCCGTTCAATGCGCCCGCAGTGCAATGGAAATGGCGGTTGCTCCCAGAATGCTTGCCGCAAGCCGATTGAGCAACCGCAGCGTTCTTCCCTGTTTGACGACACCGCGCAAGCGGGAGGCAAGTGCGATATACGGCACGAACACCGCAGTTAAAATCGTCGCTGTCGCGAAGACGAGCAGCGTGTAATCCGCTGGTGTCAGTTGTTCGAGATCCAGAAGCGTAGGAAGCAGGGCCACGTAAAACAAAATGGTCTTGGGGTTGCCGAGTGTCAGCAGAAAGCCGCTGAGAAACGTTGCCCAGATGCGCATCGGCGGCTTAGCTTTGATGGTGTCCGGTGCAATGCCCTGCGACCACAATTTGTAGGCGATCCAAACCAGATACAGCGCACCCAGATATTTGATGATTAGAAAAACGGTGCCAAATGTCTGCGCAATAAAGGCCAGACCCAGAATGGCGGCAGTCAGGTAGAAGATGTCACCCAGAATGATACCAACCATCATCGGCAGCGTCGCAGCAAAACCTGATCCCAATGCGCGTGCCACCAGCGCCGTGATGCCGGGACCGGGTATGGCCGCTGCGATAAACAATGCTCCGCTATAAAGCAAAAGCCCCGCCAGACCCATGTCACCCCTCCTGCGCTCGGTGCAATATTGATGTCCTCTTATAAGCCAGTGGAGCCAAATCCGCCAGCGCCGCGCGCGCTGATGGAAACGCTCGTTTCTTCCAGCAGGCTCACACGATGGACAGGCGCAATCACCATTTGTGCAATCCGCATACCGCGCTCGATCACAAACGGTACATCTCCGTGATTAATGAGCAGCACCTGTACCTCTCCGCGATAATCACTGTCGATGGTGCCCGGCGTGTTGAGGCAGGTGATCCCGAATTTCAGCGCCAGACCGGATCGGGGGCGAACCTGTCCCTCAAACCCCTGCGGTATCTCGAAAATGAAACCCGTCGGAACCAGAGCACGATGTCCCGGCGGCAAGGTCAGCGGCTGATCAGCCGCGACGGCGGCCGTGAGATCGAAGCCGGCGGCACCAGCGGTGCCGTAAGCAGGCAGCGGCAGGTCAGCGCCATGGGGCAGACGGATAAGGGCGATTGAGGACGGTGATAGGGTCATGGTCTCGTCGTTTCCTCAATTGCGCTGCTCGTCAATTGCATCTGTCTCTGCGAACAGTTAGAAGACCGTCCATCAACAGGAATTTCTGATATCATGGCCGAAAGTCTCGCAGAGGCGGTATCCCGCCGTCGCACATTCGCGATTATCGCCCACCCCGATGCGGGTAAAACCACGCTGACTGAAAAGCTGCTGCTGTTTGGCGGCGCCATCCAGCTTGCCGGTGAGGTCAAAGCCAAGAAAGACCGCATCCAGACGCGGTCCGACTGGATGAAGATAGAGCGGGAGCGCGGCATCTCGGTTGTCACCTCCGTCATGACCTTCGAGTATAATGACGTGGTGTTCAACCTTCTGGATACGCCCGGTCACGAAGACTTCGCCGACGATACCTATCGTACACTGACAGCCGTGGATGCCGCTGTGATGGTGATCGATGCCGCCAAGGGTATTGAGCCGCGGACACTGAAACTGTTCGAAGTGTGCCGCCTGCGCGATATTCCCATTATCACTTTCGTCAACAAGATGGACCGCGAAAGCCGCGACATCTTCGAGATTCTGGACGAGGTGGAAGAAAAACTGGCGCTGGACACAGCACCGATCAACTGGCCGATCGGCCGCTCGCGCTCGTTCTGCGGCACGTATAATCTGAAACGCAACGAAGTGCGCGGCTCCGATAAGGAAGACCCTGTCGCAGTCAACGGGCCGCAGGCGGACGCCGCTGCCGGTCGTTTGCCGGAAAATGAACGTTCCGCCTTCATTGACGAGGTAGAACTGGCCCGCGAAGCCTGCCGCCCGTTCAACAAGCAGGCCTTTCTGGAAGGGCATATGACGCCGGTGTTCTTCGGCTCCGCGCTAAAGAATTTCGGCGTGCGGGATCTCATCAATGCTCTTGGGGATGTTGCGCCACCGCCGCGCGCGCAGGTCGCCGACGTGCGTACGGTGCAGGCCACAGACGAAAAAATGACGGCGTTTGTCTTCAAAATTCAGGCCAATATGGACCCCAACCACCGGGACCGCATTGCGTTTGTTCGCGTCTGCTCCGGCACACTGGAGCGCGGCATGAAGGCGCGCCTGTCGCGTACGGGCAAGCAGATGGGCCTCACCGCACCACAGTTCTTTTTTGCATCGCAGCGCCAGCTGGCGGACACGGCCTATGCGGGCGATGTGGTGGGCATTCCCAACCACGGCACCTTGCGCATCGGGGATACGCTGACAGAGGGGGAAAACCTTGTTTTCCACGGGGTGCCAAACTTCGCACCGGAAATTCTGCGCCGTGTTCGGCTGGAAGATGCGATGAAAGCCAAGAAGCTGAAAGAAGCTTTGCAGCAAATGGCCGAGGAAGGCGTGGTGCAACTGTTTTCGCCCGAAGATGGTTCGCCGGCTATCGTTGGTGTCGTGGGCGCGTTGCAGCTCGATGTTCTGAAAGAGCGGCTACAGGCCGAATACGGTCTTCCGGTCTCGTTTGAAATGTCGCGCTTTTCCATCTGCCGCTGGGTCTCATCGGACCAGCCCGGCGAACTCGAAAAGTTCGTGACCGCCAAGCGCGGGGATATTGCCCGCGATCTGGATGGCGATCCGGTGTTTCTGGCGCAGGACGGGTTCTCGCTCAATTACGAATCTGAGCGCTGGAAAGCGATCAAGATGATTGCAATCAAGGAATATCACGTCGCCAAGGCGGCGTGATATTGACATAGTCAGTCAATTATCCGGCGCGTGTGGCAAGTCCTTGATATCAAGGCTCCATGCCAGGGCCGAGCCGCACCATTTCTGCATTTTTGGCGACAGTTGCTGGCGCTGATTGATGGTGCCAACGCGGATGCCAATTCGTGCCGCCGCCTCGCCGGGTCCCGTCGCATACAGCGGCGAACCACAGTCTCCGCAAAACATTTGCAGGCGTATAGCACCCGATGAACCGGTCTTGTGGTAGGCTTTGGGCGTGCCGCGCACAATCGTAAACTGCTCCCGTCCGGTCAGTGCCGTCACGCGATAGGCGGTGCCCGTCAGGGCCTGACAGTCGGTGCAGTGGCAAATGGAGATTATCTCCGGGTCAATGTCGGCCTCATAGGCGATGGCACCGCAATGACACCCTCCGTCAATTCTCATGGTCGTGTCCTCGTTAACGCAATGTTACAGTTTTCATCCAATTATGGTTAATCAAGTGTAACTGATGGCAGACAGGATTTCGCATGTGTCGTTGGGCAGCCTATAAGGGGCAGCCGATCTTTCTGGAGGAACTGGTGTCATCACCAGCTCATTCGCTGATCGAGCAATCGCATTGTGCCACCCGTGCCAAAACGGCAACCAATGGAGATGGTTTCGGCATTGCGTGGTATGGCGAGCGCGAGGAGCCGGGCCGTTACCGCGATATTCTGCCAGCCTGGTCCGATTGTAATCTGAAAAGCATCGCCCGCCAGATTCGCTCACCCCTGTTTCTGGCCCATGTGCGCGCCGCAACCGGCGGCGGCACACGACGGGATAATTGCCATCCCTTTGTTCACGGTCGCTGGTCGTTCATGCACAATGGGCAGATTGCCGGTTTCGAGCATTTGCGCCGTCCGCTTGAAAATATGCTGGATGACGATCTCTACCGAGCGCGCACCGGCACCACAGATTCGGAGCTGATCTTTCTGCTGGCCTGTCAGTTTGGTCTGGATCGCGATCCGCTGGCCGCGATTTCGGAAACGCTGTCCTTCATTGAAAGACTGGCGCTTCATCTCGGTCGCGAAGCCCTGGTCAAGTTCACCGCGGCCTTTTCAAATGGGCAAACGCTGTACGCTGTGCGTTACGCCACAGACTGGAATGCACCGACCCTTTATGCGGCACCGGTAGGCCAAGGCAGCGGTTACTGCCTCGTCTCCGAGCCGTTGAACGATGAAGACAGCACGTGGCTGGAAATCCCCGATGGCTCTGCGGTTATCATCGGAGATAACGGCATCGACGTGAAGCTGTTTTCAACGGACACGGAGCATCCACGCACCATCAGCAAACGCGCTTAGAGCGCCGTTCTGATTGAATCAGAACGGCGCTCTTAACTCTTTATTCTGAAAGCATAATCTTTCTCGATCCTCGCTTCACTCCGGTCGGACTATGCTCTAAGCCCACTCTCCCTTGCGCATAACGGGAATCCGGCTTCCATCCGGTTTGAATCCATCCACATCGACCTTGCCGGAGCCAATCATCCAGTCGATATGAATCAGGCTGGAATTGCCGCCTTGCGCGGTAATTTGCTCTTGGGTCAACTCTGCGCCGCCCACGAAGCATTTGGAATAGCACTGCCCCAGCGCAATGTGGCTGGCGGCATTCTCATCAAACAGGGTGTTGAAAAACAACAGGCCGCTTTTTGAAATCGGTGATGAGTGCGGCACCAGTGCCACTTCGCCCAGACGGCTGGCACCCTCGTCGGTTTCCAGAACGCGTTTCAGCAAGTCCTCGCCCTTGCTGGCTTTGGCTTCGACAATGCGACCCTTTTCAAACCGCACGGAAATATTGTCGATCAACGTTCCCTGATGAGACAAAGGCTTGGTGCTGGTGACCGTTCCATCGACGCGACGGGCATGAGGGGTGGTAAAGACCTCTTCGGTCGGGATATTGGGATTGCAGACAATACCGTTCTTCGCCATGGAGGCGCCCCCGTGCCACTCATGCCCGTCGGCCAGTCCAATGGTGAGGTCGGTTCCGGGGCCAGTAAAGTGGAGGGACTGGAAGGCGTGCGCATTCAACCAGGCGGTGCGCTTGCCCAAAGCTGCATTGTGCTCTTCCCACGCGGCAATCGGGTCATCCTGATCGACACGAGAGGCCGCGAAAATTGCATTGGCAAGCTTCTCGACAGCAACCGCCTCTTCATCGCCGGGAAACATCTGGCGCGCCCAGGCCGGGTTGGGATAGGCAGTGATGTTCCAGTTGATATCGAAATTGGAGATTTTTTCGAGTGCCGGTTTGTAGGCAATGGAGTTGGCGCGATTGGCGCGCGCTACCTTTGCCGGGTCCTGTGCGGCCAGCAGCATGGGGTTGTCTCCGGCAATTGCCAGACGTGCTGCACCGTTGGCATAGGCTTTCGCCATGCCCTCATACAACCAGTCGGCCGCACGGTCGAAGCTCTCCTCTGGCGCATGGTGGTAACGGGCAAGCGTTGCTTCCTCGTCGGCGTAAAATGTGGTCACCAGCCCGGCTCCGGCGCGGTAGGCATGGGCTGTCACCGCCCGCACCAGTGGCAGCGCCACGATGGGCGCGGTGATCACCAGATCCTGCCCCCGTTTCAGCCGCAGGCCAACTTTGACGGCCACCTCCGCCAGACGATCAAGTTTGACGGGATCAACGGGGGTGGAGGAAGAAAGCGTCATGGGGGCCTGCCTGTTGCTGTTGGAGCGGATTTTTTACCATCAACCGGAAAGCAACGCAAAACATCTCCTCTTCGAACTTTAATTGCAATGTTAGGGCTTTCTTTATCGCTTTATGCAACTATTAAGAGAACTATTATGAGATATGTCCGTATATAGTGCATTGGTGTCGAGTAGGGGATGCGCATTGACCGTCAGAAAGGGTGACCTCCACAACCAGAATTGGGATGAAGCCGCACGTCTGGCCGCTCTCAATGCCTATGCCATACTGGATAGCGAGCAGGATGGCCCGTTCAAGAACATAACCACTATTGCTGCCAAACTGTTTTCCGTACCCACTGCATTTATCAGTCTGGTTGATGCCGATACGATACGGTTTCGTGCCGCCCACGGTATGGCACTGGCCGATACGGCGAGGGTTCCGGGCTTTTGCGGATCGGCTGTTCTGCAGGACAAGCCCTGGCTGGTCGTCAATGCCAGCGCCGATCAACGCGCGGCCGCCAATCCCCTGGTGACGGGCGCGCCGGGACTACAATTTTATCTCGGCATTCCGCTGATCACGCCCGAGGGCCACGCCATCGGCGTTCTCGGTGTTGCCGATCTGGTGCCGCGACGGCCAACCCGCAAGCAGATCGAACATCTGAAACACCTTGCCGCCGCCGTCATCGGACAGATGGAACTGCGCATGACCGCCCGCCAGGCCATTGCCGAGGCGACGCGCATGGTGGAAGAGAAGAATGCCGAACTCAGCCAAAGCAGGCTTCTCGCCCGCGAGATCGACCATCGTGTCATGAACAGCCTGCAACTCGTGTCGTCCATGCTGATGCTGCAGAGCCGTTCAGCAGAAAGCGCGGACACAGCGGAACAGCTTGCGGTTGCTTCCGGCCGTATCTCTGCGGTTGCCCGTTCCCACCAGCATATTTATCTCGCCGCCGATGCCGGTGCAGTGCGCGAAAACTGCCAGGCGTATTTACAGCGTCTTTGCCTGACCATTTCAGAGATTCTGCACTTCGCCGAGGGACGGCTGAACGTCGAAGGCGAGGCGCTGGATTTGCCGAGCGACAAGCTGGTGCCCATCGGCCTGATCGTCAACGAGCTGATCACCAATGCGGCCAAGCAGGGCGCAACCAACATCCGGGTCACCATCCAGCTTTCGGGAGAAAACCAGATCATGCTGCGTGTCAGTGACGATGGGCCCGGCTTGCCGACACATTTCAGCCTTGAGAACAGCAAAGGCCTCGGTATGAAGGTTATCAGCTCGCTCGCCCGTCAATTAAACGGCACATTGTCGGCTGAACGCTGCGATTGGTCTGATGGTGCCGCGTTTACGGTCGTCTTCACGGCACCGCAAAACGAGGATTTTACGCCGATCATCGCTTGATGCTCGTCCAGTGTGTTTTGCGCATTGTCATGACGTAAACCGCTGCACACTTTTGCTGTGCATACCCTAGCTGATGAGTGACACCGCTTTTGCGTTCAATGCCCGTTGCGCATCCGTGGGCAGTAGCCGCACTTGAAGGCCGCGCTGCCCGCCATTGATATAGACATAGGGATGGTCCAGGGCGGCAATTTCGATTGCGGTCGGCACGGTCTTTTTTTGGCCGAAGGGGCTGATGCCACCGACATGATAGCCGGTCAGCCGTTCTGCATCGGCAGGCTTCATCATATGAGCGGATTTGGCATTAAATGCACTGGCAAGCTTCTTCATGCTTACCTCGCAATCGGACGGTACGATCACGCAAACCGGTTTGCCATCGGCCTCTGCCATCAAGGTCTTCAAAACACAGGCCGGGTCTTCGCCCAGAGCCTCAGCCGCTTGCAGGCCGATGCGTTCAGCATTGCCGTCATAGGCATAGCTGACGGGGGTAAAGGATACACCCGCGTTGGTCAGCGCAAGAGTCGCGCGCGTGCTTTTTGACATTGCTCAGCTCGGTAATGTTCTATCCGATGTGTGAAAACAGGCTTTCATATTCCGTGGGCTTGAAACCGATCCGGGTCTCACCGTTCGCCTCCAGAACCGGCCGTTTAATCATGGACGGCTGGGCCATCATCAACGCAATGGCCTTTGCTTCATCCAGATCCTGCCGATCGGCTTCCGGTACTTTGCGAAACGTGGTGCCGGCGCGGTTCAGCACAGTTTCCCACCCAGCCGTCGCGCACCAGCGCTTCAAGGTTGCTTCGTCAATGCCAGCGGTCTTGTAATCGTGAAACGCATAGGCGACGCCCTGGCCATCCAGCCAGGCACGCGCCTTTTTCATGGTATCGCAGGCTTTGATCCCATAGATCGTCGCGGTCATGCTTATGGGCATGGGACAAGCCTATTCGTTGATCAGGCGCTTCAGAAGCTCAATTTCGTGCGACAGCTTGCTGTCACCAGAAATCAGCTCTTCGATCTTGCGCACCGCATGCAACACCGTGGTGTGATCGCGACCACCGAATCGGCGACCGATTTCCGGGAAAGAACGCGGCGTCAGTGCCTTGGCCAGATACATGGCGATCTGGCGTGGCTTGACGATGACGCGGGTGCGGCGGTTCGACACCAGTTCCTGACGTGAAACGTTGTAGTGCTTGGCGACAACGCGCTGAATGTCTTCGATTCGCACACGCTTCGGCTCTCCGGCGCTGACCAGATGGCCAAGCAGTTCGTCCACACGCTCCAGGCTCAGGGTCGGCTCGAACGAGCGGCGGAACAGCAACTGGTTGAAAGCGCCTTCCAGTTCACGGCCACTGGCTGTGATGTTGCGGGCAACGTGGCTGAGGATCTCAACCGGAATATCCAGAGAGCCATCTTCCATCTGCGCAACTTCAAGGCGACGCTTGAGAATCTCAAGACGCATCTCGTAATCCGGGCCTTCCATCTCGATGGCAACGCCACCCTGCAGGCGCGAACGCACGCGCGGGTCCAGCGATTCCAGTTCCCAAGGCGCACGGTCGGCTGCAACCACGACCTGCTTGGCCGAATCGAGCAGCATGTTCAACAGGTGGCAGAATTCGTGCTGAATGGACTTGCCCTGCAGGAACTGCATGTCGTCAATGATCAGAAGATCGATATTGCGCAGGGTTTCTTTCAGCGAAAGGGCATCATTGTCGCGGATGGCGGTGGCAAAGCGCCACATGAAATATTCGGCTGTCAGATAGACCACACGCGGTGCGCGCGGGCTCTGGATCGCGGCACTGGCGATGGCTTGCAACAGGTGGGTTTTGCCGAGCCCAACGCTTGAATGAATGAACAGGGGATTGAAGCGCACAGCACCCGCACCGGCTTCCGCAATGGTTTTGGCGGCTGCCATCGCAACGCGGTTGGAAGATCCTTCGACAAAACTATCGAAGGTGTAGCGCGGATCGAGCGGTGAGCCGAACAGGGGACCGGCAACCGGCGCGCGGCCCGGAGAAGACAGCGGCGCCGTCGTTGCCATGGAAATGGACTGGACAGTGTTGCGGCGCGGGCTTGCGTTTGCGGGCGCTTCGATGGCAGGCATGACCGCGTCTTCGCTGACGATCGGGCGGGCACCTCGGGCAGCGGTGCGCACCAGAATTTCCACCTTCAGGATCTCGCCATCCTCTTCCTGAAACAGGGCGGTGATGATGTCGAGATAGCGGTTGTTGATCCAAGATTTCAGGAAGGTTGTCGGCACCGACAGGCGCACGACGCTCTTGGACACCG
Organism: Rhizobium sp. CFBP 8762; assembly: GCF_014841565.1. Lineage (GTDB taxonomy): Bacteria > Pseudomonadota > Alphaproteobacteria > Rhizobiales > Rhizobiaceae > CFBP-8762. The sequence goes on along the minus strand of NZ_JACYUD010000001.1, from coordinate 966,111 downwards.
AATGAAGCTTCAGGCGACCGAACCAGCTTGCAAAAACATCGGGACCAACTTGAGCTTTCAGCCGCGCACTTACCCGTTCAAATAGTGCGTCCTGCTGTGTCACGCCTGTTCCCCCTATTGTTTCTTGTTTCGAAACCGCAGTTCCGTCGTTCGCAAAAGCATCCGCCGCCATTACATTCATTCGCATAGTGCCGCCTTCCAATACCAGTCTCGTGTGGTGTGCCACCACCACGCTTTATCGAACGTGCAGCCTGATCTGAACCAGCACGTCTTTCACGCTTCAGATATGCCCGGTGCTACCTGCCGCAAACCGCAAAACCGCAACGCGGCTCATCGGTCAGTGGTCGTTTTGTCTTTGGCTGGTACAACCCGGTTATCCGCATGGAATCGGTACTCCTGTTACTCTTTACGCAAACGCCGACCGGTCAGGGTCAGCGCCTCTACTCATACACAACTGTGCAGCCATCCTGAATTCAGGCCGCAAGAAGCCTCGTCCAAACAGTTGCCCGTTTGGGTGAAGCCTCACACTCAAATGATGAAACGAGATGGACACACCCCGTTACACAGGTCGATCACAGCGGGTAACCGCTCTGCCGGACAGCTTGAACTGTCACTCACGCCGCCCATCCACAAACGGCGTCGTCAGACGTATCCGTGGTGGGCCGCGCCCTGTGAAATGTATTTAGTCAGGATCAGGGGGTGAGATCAATCGTGATTTTTGGCGACAATCTGAGGCCGGGCGTTGACTCTTAAACTGCGTCCTGCATGGCCCAAGGGGCATTGAAGAAGAATCGCTTATGAATCAATGGCTTTGAAATTTTCAGCAATGAGCAGGGGAGAAAATCGGCCAAAAATAAAAATTCGCTTGACTCTGTTTTCGCCGCAATGTGCTGGCCGCACCGGCACGGGATCATGACCTTCTCGGACAAGTCGTTGTTTTTGATCAAAAATTCCTGTCACGGAATTGTCGTCATATCAGCCCTGAAATGGTCTTAACCGTTAACCATAACGCTGACGTATGCCCAGAATCGGAAAAGCCCGATCAAAGATCGGGCTGGCATATTCCGTCAGTTTTAGCAGGTTAAGCAGAGATTGCTTTAACCCGGCTGGCAAGGCGCGAAATCTTGCGCGACGCTGTGTTGAAGTGCACAACGCCCTTGGAAGCAGCGCGCATCAACTCTGGCTGGCATGCACGCAGGGCTTCCTGCGCGACAGCCTGGTCGCCGGTCAGGATTGCCTCTTCAACCTTACGGATGAAACCACGAACGCGCGAGCGACGGGCTTTGTTAACTTCAGTACGGCGGGCGATTTTACGAGTCGCCTTTTTCGCCGAAGATGTATTGGCCATGGATGCCTCTCCGAAAATTCTGCCACAACTCCCACCATGCCGCGTCTGGTCATCATGACCTGCCGTTCCAAGCACAAGGGGAGAATTACGAAAAGCCGGATTGGCTTTTCAAACCGTGGGCGGCGTATAGCCTGTAAGCGGCCACCAGTCAACGCGCATTTTTACGGCATCGCGCCAAAGTTGACCGCCCAAACGCCTTATGTCTGGCAGGTCGGGCAGTAAAAGGTCGAGCGGCCAGTCTGCACAATGCGTGTAACCGTACCACCGCAGCCTGCACGGCGGCAAGGCTTGCCCTCCTGATCATACACAGAGAAGGTGTGCTGGAAGTAGCCCAGAGACCCATCCGTCTGGATATGGTCGCGCAGCGACGAGCCACCGGCGGCAATGGCATCGGCAATCACATCCCGGATGGACTGGGTGAGAACGGCCAGCGCCGGTTTGGCCTTGCCCTTCGTGTCCACCAACGCGCCGGCTGGTGTGAGCGGCGAGAGTGCTGCCCGCCACAGGGCCTCGCACACATAGATATTGCCAAGGCCCGCAATGTTTTTCTGGTCCAGAAGGGCGGCTTTCAAGGGCTGGCTTTTGCCGGCAAAGCGCGTGGCCAGAATCGTTTCATCCAGCAGGTTGCCGGTCGGCTCCGCGCCCATGCCGCGAAAAAAGGCGTGACCGGAGAGATCAGCGTGGCGGGCAATATCCATGAAGCCGAAGCGGCGCGGGTCATTATAGACCACCCGTCCGCGTCCAGCCGGACTTTGAAGATGAAACACGACATGATCGTGCTTCTCATCCTTGCCGCGCGGCATGTGGAAAATGCCCGGCGTCTCTGCTTCCGCTGCATCCATTTCCACGCGAAACGAGCCGGACATGCCGAGATGGGCGATGATATCGTCACCATTCTCCAGCTCGATCAGCAGATATTTGGCTCGGCGCGACAACGCGACGATCCGTTGACCGGTGATTCTATCCACGAAATCCGGCGGGAAGGGAAAGCGCAGGTCTGCCCGGCGCAGTTCCGCCTTGGTCAGCACAGCGCCTTCCATGGCTGGTGCCAGCCCCCGGCGTACGGTTTCCACTTCCGGCAATTCCGGCATATCGGTCACTCCAGCTTATTCGTTAGAATTGCCAAAACGGCTTTCGCCTTTTTAAAGGGTTTGGCGTATAACCCGCGACAACCTGCGGCATTGAAGAGGTAGGTATTGGTCTCCATATCCGCTATAGCCAAGCGTATATGAGCGTTTAAACGGAGTGTCAAAATGACTGGGCAGCGCATTTCAGCCGATGGTGGTATGGAAACATCCTATGGCTTTCGCCAGGTCAACGAAGGTGAGAAACAAACCCTCGTCAATGACGTCTTCCACAAGGTGGCCAAGCGCTACGATATCATGAACGATGTCATGTCGATGGGGATGCACCGGGTCTGGAAGGACTCCATGATTGCCGCGCTCAACCCGCGCAAATCCAGCGATTATCGCGTGCTTGATGTGGCCGGTGGCACCGGTGATATTGCGTTTCGTATCGTTGAGGCTTCTGATCGCCAAGCCCACGCAACGGTGCTGGATATCAATGGCTCCATGCTCGCGGTGGGTGCCGAGCGCGCGGGTAAAAAGGGTCTTTCGGACAACCTCACCTTTGTCGAGGCCAATGCCGAAGACCTGCCGTTTGAGAACAATTCATTTGATGCCTACACGATAGCTTTCGGCATTCGCAATGTGCCGCGTATCGATGTGGCGCTGAGTGAGGCGTACCGCGTGTTGAAGCGCGGCGGGCGTCTGCTGGTGCTGGAGTTTTCCGAGGTCGATCTGCCGTTGCTCGATACGGTCTACGATACGTGGTCGTTCAACGCGATTCCCAAATTCGGCCAGATGATCACCGGCGATGCGGAGCCCTACCAGTATCTGGTGGAATCGATCCGCAAATTCCCCAATCAGAAAGACTTTGCCGCGATGATCACCAAGGCCGGGTTCTCCCGCGTGCAGTTCACCAACTATACCGGCGGTATTGCGGCGTTGCACTCCGGCTGGAAACTCTAGGCGTATGAGCACATTTGGCGCATATGCGCGATTGATCCGCATTGGCTGGGTGCTGGCGCGAGAAGGTGTTATAACCGCGCTGCCATCCGAAAATCTCCCCGCACTCGCGCGGCTGGGCCAATCGGCTGCCGGGTTGCTGGCCAAGCCCCGCGCCAAAAAGCAGGAGAGAAGCGACCGGCTGGCCCGCGCCGTTGGTCGTCTCGGCCCGTCCTACGTCAAGATCGGCCAGTTTCTGGCGACCCGGCCCGATGTGGTGGGTGCCGATTTTGCTGCCGATCTGGCGTTTCTGCAAGACAGCATGGCAACCTTCCCGATGGCGGATGCGGTGGCGACCATTGAGGGTGCCCTTGGCCGCCCGGTCGGTGAACTCTATACCCGGCTTGACCCGCCGATTGCGGCAGCATCCATGGCGCAGGTTCATCCGGCGTTCGTGCTGCGCGATGGCCGCGAGGAAAAGGTGGCCGTCAAGGTCATTCGCCCCGGCGTGCGCCAGCGTTTCGCCAATGATCTGGAAGCCATGTATGCCGTCTCGCATTTGCAGGAGCGTTTTGTGCCCCATTCCCGGCGTCTGCGCCCGGTCGAGGTCACGCGCACGCTGGAGCAGACCACCAAGGTGGAGATGGATTTGCGGCTGGAAGCTGCAGCCCTGTCGGAACTCGGTGAAAATACCGCCGACGATCCCGGCTTCCGTGTGCCCAAGGTCGATTGGGAACGCACGGGCCGCGATGTCGTGACGATGGAATGGATCGACGGCGTGAAGATGTCGGATGTCGAGGGGCTGAAACGCGCCGGACACGATCTGAACAGGCTTGCCGATACACTGATCCAGTCTTTTCTGCGCCATACGCTGCGCGATGGATTTTTCCATGCCGATATGCATCAGGGCAATCTGTTTGTGGACCCGACCGGCGTTATCGTCGCGGTCGATCTTGGCATCGCTGGGCGGTTGGGCCCGAAGGAGCGGCGGTTTCTGGCGGAAATTCTCTACGGCTTTATCACCCGCGATTATCGCCGTGTGGCGGATGTGCATTTTGAAGCGGGCTATGTGCCGGGGCATCATAATGTCGCGAGCTTTGCGCAGGCGATCCGCGCCATCGGCGAGCCGATCCACGGCCAGCCCGCCGAAACCATCTCCATGGCCAAACTGCTGACACTTCTGTTTGAAGTGACGGAACTGTTCGATATGGAAACCCGCACCGAACTGGTGATGCTGCAAAAAACCATGGTGGTGGTGGAAGGCGTTGCCCGCTCGCTCAACCCGCGTTTTAACATGTGGAAAGCCTCCGAGCCGGTGGTCGGACAATGGATTGCCGACAATCTCGGGCCCAAGCGCATCATCACCGATCTCAAGGCCAGCCTCCACGCCGCCGTGCGGCTCGCCGAAGCTGCCCCCGAAATTGCCGCCAAGACCGAAGCCTTTTCGCGCGAGGTCACCCTCATGGCGGAGCACGGCTTGCGGTTCGATCCGCTGACGGCGCAGGCTATCGGCAAGGCCGAGGCGCGCCACACACGCTCGGGCCGTGTAGCCTTGTGGGTGATTGCGGGTCTGTTGGCCTATATTGCTTACCTGATATCGTGACCTGCCATGGACTATACCGTTCACACGCTGGTTGACGCGCCTCACTATAAGTCTGTTATCGCAGAGCGCGTCTGGCAAGCTTGGTGGCGGGACGATGGCTACCGGCTTGACGAGGTTGCAGACCTGGTTGAGGGCACTGCGACCAACGATCCATTTCCTTTGACCTTGGTCGCTGTGAATGAAAGCGGTACCTACCTTGGCAGCGTCAGCGGTATTGAATCGGATTTCGAGTTGCGACCACAATATACGCCCTGGCTTGCGGCGCTTTGGGTTGAGCCGCAACACCGGCGCATCGGTGTTGCGCGAACGTTGATTTCGGACTTGCTTCGCCGGCTGTTTGCCCTCGGTCATGATCAGGTTTATCTGTATGCAAAACCGGATATTTCCGACTACTATATGCGGCAAGGCTGGAAAATGCTGGAGCGAGACGTGGACGGAATGGACGTCCTTATCTTTTCGAGAGAAAGCCGGGTAGAGCGCTGATGACACTGGCTGGCAAACGCATCGTGTTGATCATCGCTGGCGGTATCGCCGCCTATAAAAGCCTTGATCTGATCCGCCGGTTGCGGGAGCGCGGCGCAGCCGTGCGGCCGATCATGACGGAAGGCGCGCAGGCGTTCATCACGCCGTTGGCGGTGGGCGCTCTGGCGGCGGATCATGTTTATACGGACCTGTTCTCTCGTGAGGACGAACAGGATGTCGGCCATATCCGACTGGCGCGCGACTGTGATCTCATCGTAGTGGCTCCTGCCACTGCCGATCTGATGGCAAAAATGGCACATGGCCTTGCCAATGATCTGGCCTCGACCGTGCTGCTTGCCACCCATCGCCCGGTTCTGATCGCCCCTGCCATGAACCCCGCCATGTGGGCGCATTCGGCAACACAGCGCAACACCCAGACACTGAAAGCCGATGGCATTCATTTTATCGGTCCGGAAAAAGGCGAAATGGCGGAAAGCGGCGAGGCAGGGCTGGGCCGGATGGCCGAGCCTCTGGCCATCGTCGCGGCAGCCGAAGCGCTGCTTGCGCCGCAGTACACGCCACTCGCCGGGCGAACGGCTATTGTCACCTCCGGCCCGACCCATGAGCCGATTGATCCGGTTCGCTACATCGCCAACCGCTCGTCCGGCAAGCAGGGCCACGCGATTGCGGCAGCACTGGCAAAGCTTGGAGCCTCCGTCACGCTGGTGTCCGGCCCGGTTTCCATACCTGATCCAGCCGGTGTGACGACGATTCACGTCGAGCGCGCTCAGGAGATGCATGATGCCGTCATGGCTCATCTGCCTGCCGACATCGCCGTTATGGTGGCCGCTGTGGCCGACTGGCGTGTGCAAGGTGATTCGCAGCAGAAACTGAAGAAGACCGCAGACGCAACGCCGCCCACCTTCATTCTTTCGGAAAATCCGGATATTTTGAACACTGTCGGCCATCACGCCCAACGCCCGCGCCTTGTCATCGGCTTTGCGGCGGAAACCCAGAATGTTGAGGCCAACGGTCTTGCCAAGCTCCAGCGCAAGGGTGCCGATTACATTCTAGCCAATGACGTATCACCCGCCACAGGCATCATGGGCGGAGATCGAAACAGTATCTTGCTGATTGGCCACGACGGTACACAAAGATGGCCGGAAATGACAAAGACCGAAGTGTCCGAGCAATTGGCGGAGCGGATTGCAGGCTGGCTGCCCGCCCGTTGAACTCAGAGCGCGGTCTGTCTCGGCGATAAAGACATGGATAATCTGGAACTGACCTTGCCAACAGAGGATCTATTTCGCCCGTTGGCTTTGGAGGCATAAAGCGCGCTGTCCGCCGCCTCTATGATATGTTTGGCTGTCACCGTGTTGAGCACTCCGCGCGCAGCACCGATACTGACGGTGACAACGCGGTGGGTTGAGCTTGCCATATGCGGTATAGCTTCTTCCATAATGGCCAAACGTATCCGTTCAGCGGTCAGAAGCAGCGCATGGTCGTCATTTGTGTCCAGCAAAACAATAAATTCTTCACCGCCATAGCGGTACGCCCGATCCTGTCCCGCCCGTAGGGTTCGCCTTAGCACCGCACTAACGGCAATAAGACACTGATCTCCGGCCTGATGGCCGAATTTATCATTGAATTGTTTGAAATGGTCGATATCGAGAACCAGAACGCCCAAATCATACGACTGGCTCACATCGCTCGCTGCAAGAGTCTCAAGTCGCAACAATTCCTCATCCAGAGACCTTCGATTGTTTAATCCGGTCAATGCGTCCAGCAGGCTGACGGTTTTCAATTCAGCGTTTTTCAGTGCCTGCAATCGTGAGAACAGAAAATTCAGCCGAGTCTCGCGTTCCAGCATGTAGCTGCCATACAAAAGAAAAGCGCTGGCAATCATATAAACAAAACAATAGGTGGCGTCCCGAAACATCATGTCCCGATAGGTGCCGGAAAACGTGAACAGGAATCCTGCAAAGAGAAAAATGGAACCGTAAACGGCACATCGAAACCGCACACGAACCACCATGGCTGCAAAAATCAAAAGCACGATAAATGTACTTCGATAAGCGTCGCTTGCATTGGTGTCGCTGATAGCAATGACCGCAGCTATAATCAGGGATGCGACGGCCATGGACGCGACAAACATGAGATCGACAATCCACTGGATTGTTTTTCGGTAAACCATGATTGCTGCAATAATGAGACAGGGAGTGATTGTTGTCAGGCGGAGCTTCAGCGCTACCCAGAAGACCGCCGGATCCATATAGTAGTCAGTCAGCAGAAAAATGTTGAAAATGACGCTGCCGGTCAGAATCAACAGCGCCTGTTTGCGCGCGTTCCGGTCACTGGAGTCTTTTTCAAACGACCGCTCAATATCAGCGGGGAATGTCAATCGCCAGCGATTGGAGGCCAGCAAGTCTTCTATGATGCCGATATTGGTAAGGATATCGCCACGCTCTAATCCGTGTGCAGGCATCTATGATTCCAGAATACTATTTTAGTATCTTATAACACTCTCGCAATTGGAGTGTATAGAGGGTCGTGTCCCAAAAGCATCAACATCCTCGGCTTTTGTTTCATGCTCTCGCTTTGGAGCATTTCCAGTCAAAGTGCGCAGCGGTTTTACCTCCGGATATACGTAAAAGCAGAGAGGCTCTAGAAAAGAGAGCCTTGTTTTTTCAAGACATCCGCGCGACCTGTGCCCTTCGCACCCCGTTTTTTGGCAGATGTTACCGCTGCCGGTTGGGCGGTTAGCGTATCGCTGGTCAGCGCACCGACCTGACCGTCCGCAAACTCAATAATCACAAGCGTTGCTGCTATCAACTCCGCCGCCGCTTTCACCGGATGACCATCCGCATCGCGCACCAAGGCATAGCCCCGGCTCAACACATTTTTGTAGGATAGAGAATCGAGCATCCGTCCATGGCTGAGGTATGATGCCTTCTTAGCCCGGACGTCGTTCAGAATTGCGCTATCGGTACGACGGCCAAGCCCGGCAACCCGGTCCTGCGCGCGGTGCACCTGTCCGCTCAATCGTGCCGGTAAGGCCCGCAAAGCCGCATCGGCCCCGGTGATGGCATGACGATGGCGGGCCAGCATTCGCTCCACGGCCCGCTCACGCCGCAGGGCATTTTCGGTCAGCTTCTGGCGGCGGTCCGTCAGCCGGTTTACCAGCATATCCGGGCGCAGGCGGCCTGCCATCTGCTCCAGCGTGCGCCGCTTGTTCACGGTGTTCATCTGCAATCCGCGGGCAAGACCCGTGGCAACGTCATCAAACCGGCGGCGGGGCAGGGCCAAAAGCTGGTCCAGCGATGGCAACGCCCGGGCAAGGGCACGCACCTCCTGGGCATGGTCACTCATGCGCCGGTTGACCGCTGCCTTCAGCCGCGCCGTGAGCGCTGACAGTTGTGCTTCGAGATCGGCCTTCACCGGCACTGCCATTTCAGCCGCCCCGGTTGGCGTCGGCGCGCGGCGGTCTGCCGCGTAGTCAATTAACGTCCAATCGGTCTCATGGCCGACAGCCGAAATCAGGGGAATGACAGAGCCCGCTGCCGCCCGCACCACGGCTTCATCGTTGAAGCACCAAAGGTCTTCCAGACTGCCGCCACCCCGTGCCACGATTAGAACATCCGGTCGCGGCAAAGGGCCATCGTGTGTGAGGCTATTGAAACCGGTGATCGCCGCGGCCACCTCATTGCCCGCGCCATCACCTTGCACCCGCACGGGCCAGACGATGACATGGACGGGAAACCGGTCCGATATCCGGTGCAGAATATCGCGAATAACGGCGCCGGTCGGTGATGTCACCACGCCAATCACGCTTGGCATGAAGGGCAACGCTTTCTTCACGCTCTGTTCAAACAGACCTTCGGCGGCAAACTTGCGCTTGCGCTCTTCCAGCAGCGCCATCAGCGCCCCGGCTCCCGCTGGCTCCAGTGATTCGATGACGATCTGATATTTTGAAGAGCCGGGGAATGTGGTGATCTTGCCGGTGGCGATTACTTCCATCCCTTCCTCGGGACGGAATTTTAACCGCGCCATCGTGGTTTTCCAGATCACCGCTTCAATGCGTGCGCGGTCGTCTTTCAGGGAGAAATAGGCATGGCCGGAGGAGTGGGGACCGCGATAGCCCGAAATTTCGCCGCGCACCCGCACCTGATCGAACGCCTGCTCAACCGTGCGCTTGATGGAACCGGAAAGCTCCGAAACGGAATATTCAACGAGATTGCTGGCGGTATCAGTATCAAAAAGGCTCATAATGCTATTTTGCCTGACAGACCGAGGTTTGAACAGGGCAGCTTTGCCCTGTTCAAACTGAATTGCTCAAACCGGATTTCAGTTGCCGACCGAACCGACCAGCACTTCTGCGCCGTTTTCGATGGAAACCCACTTACCCGTGTTGAACGAGGCCTGACGCTTGAGGTAGCGATAAGGTGTGTCCGTCCAAGGCTTTACGGCATCTTCGAGATTGTCCAGAATAAAGTCACCGGCGGAGGTGCGCAGCGTCAGCACCGCATGGCCTTCACCATCGGGCTTGCGCACCACAGTTACCAGCAGGTCGGCAGGCGAAAAGCCGCGCTCCATTAGCTTTTTACGTTTCAGCAGCACGAAGTCCTCGCAGTCACCAGCCGTTACCGGATAGGCCCAGACCTCATCCTTGCCGTAGAGCTCCAGATCGGTGACCGGCTTGATGGTTAGGTTCACGGCGGTATTGATATCGCGGATCACCTGCCATCCGGCATCCGTCACATGGGGCGGGGCAGCGGGGCGTGTGCGGATGTTGCATTCGCTCTTGTAGGTGCGGCAAAATTCATAGTGGCCAATGGGCTGCGAGGTAACAGCACCAACCTTCATAAAGCTTTGCGTGCGCATTTCTGCGGGAACAGCGATAGGGGCTGAGAGAAACAACGCCAGCAGCGCTGCGGTAAGCCCGGAAATCCACGCGTATTGCACCATTGCACGTCCCTCAGACGAAACTCGAGGGAGTGTTTGTTCCCGCCCTCAATCGTTAACAAAGAGTTAAGATTGTTGTGAGCGTTAAGTCAACGTTCAGAATTGCGTCATGCGCAAAGATGGTTAATTTCCGTTCATCATTTTGGCGTACTGATACCGGCATTCGGCGCATGTGCGCAAACGGCGGCAATGGCCTCCTTCATCTTCTCGATATCTTGCGGGCGGGACAGCCTGTGATCACCATCGCGGATAAGCGTCATCACCACATCGTCACAGACCAGATGCTCCATCAGCGTAATGGCGTGCATATAGGGCACATCGGGGTCTTCCATCCCTTGCAGGATATGCACGGGGCAGTCGGTTTCTATCATGCCGGTCAGCACCAGATTTTGCCGTCCGTCATCCAGCAGCGCTTTGGTAAACACATTGGCATCCGGGCCATAGGGGGTTGGCTCTTCAAAGTAACCGCGTTCGTTCAGGGATAGCTGCTGTGCTTCCGTCAGTTGTGGTTCAATCAATGCCGCAGTAAAATCGGGTGCAGGCGCAATCAGCACCAATCCGGCAATGCGATGGCCTTCGCCCCGGCGGCGCAGTTCCTCAACCAGCCGCAGCGCAATCCAGCCACCCATGGAGGAGCCCACCAGCACCATGCGGGGGCCACCGGCATGGGCGATGACGGCCAGCGCATCTTCCAGCCAGAGCGAAATGGTGCCATCGGTAAACCGTCCACTGGATGCGCCATGGCCGGAATAATCAAAGCGCAGGCACGCGGCCCCTGTGGCAGCGGCATGGGCTTCTAGTTCCACGGCCTTGGTGCCGGTCATATCGGAGCGGTAGCCACCGAGCCAAACGAGTTGCGGCAGGCTGTTGCCGTCCTGAGCGTCCAGAATACGCAGCGCAAGCGTTCGGGCGAACGCGCCCTCGCCAAGGGTCAGGGTGTCGGTGCGCTGGGCAGGCATGGGTAAACTCCTTGAGACTTGCAATTTGCCGAGAACGGATAGGACAAAACGTTACGGCCATGGTGATTTTTGTGTGGCGCTATGCTATATACATTTCCGTAGCAGTCCTAACCTGCCGCGTGTTGCGCTTTTTGCGGGACTGACTTACAGCACATATCTGAAATTATTCGAGGAGAATACGACCATTCGCAGACCGTTCAAAGCGGACGCCCCCACAAAAGACGGGCCGCGCGCCAACAAGGAAATCCGGATTCCCCGGGTTCAGCTCATTGATGCCGAGGGCAATAACCAAGGTATCGTCCCCACCGATCAGGCAATGGCAATGGCTGAAGAGGCCGGTCTCGATCTGGTGGAAATCTCGCCGAATGCAGAGCCGCCGGTCTGTAAAATCCTCGATCTGGGCAAGTTGAAATACTCCTCCCAGAAGAAGGCAGCCGAAGCGCGCAAGAAGCAGAAGATTGTCGAAGTCAAAGAAATTAAAATGCGTCCCAACATCGACACCCATGATTATGAGGTGAAGATGAAGGCCATGAATCGTTTCTTCGACGAAGGCGACAAGGTGAAGGTGACGCTGAAATTCCGCGGTCGTGAAATGGCGCACCAGGAGCTTGGCATGAAATTGCTGCTTCAGGTAAAGGAAGACACAACCACCATCGCCAAGGTCGAAGCTGAGCCAAAGCTCGAAGGCCGTCAAATGATGATGGTTCTGGCACCGAAGTAACTTTTCAAATCGGTGGCGAGCGCGGCTGCGGCCGCGCACCCACACAGAGAACATCTCCGATAAAAGCGGCCTCTCTTTTGCGACTGGACACTCAGTCAGAGCAACCGCTTGGCGCCAATGGTGCCCTCACCAATCCTCCATATCATGACCGATGAAACGACAGGCTTTCGGCTCTGTCTCATGCAAACGGCTGCTTGATCAACGCCTGCAATCTGCTTATGCCTGATTGTTACCCAAGCTTGTTCAGAGATCCGCGCCCATGACCTTTTCGATTCGCAATGCCACTAGCCTTGATCTGGACGCTATCACTGCCATTTACGCCGAATCGGTCCTGAACGGCGTTGCGACTTATGAAATCGATCCGCCCTCGGTGGCGGAAATGACGGGCCGCTTCGAATCGATCACCAATTTGGGATACCCCTACCTTGTTGCTATTGATGACGACGGCGTTGTTCTTGGTTACGCCTACGCATCTGCATTCCGCACACGGTCGGCCTACCGGTTCATGGTGGAGGATTCCATTTATCTGGCGCCGCAGTCACGCGGCCAGGGCGTGGGCAAAGCCTTGCTGCAGGAACTGGTTTTTCGATGTGCGAGCCTTGGGTTCCGGCAAATGGTTGCCGTTATCGGTGGCGCGCATCCGGCCTCTATTGGCGTGCATCGCTCGGCGGGCTTTGAAGATGGTGGCGTTATGAAAGCCTCAGGGCTGAAACATGGCCGCTGGCTGGATACCACCATCATGCAACTGGCCTTGGGGGAGGGTGCGCAGTCGCTTCCGCAGGAAGGCGTGTACCCGGAAACGCTCTATAAAAGTTGACAGGCGTTCCTGCGCCAGCTTTTGTTTTGAGGCATGGTCCAGACGTAGAAGGAATTGCGCTTAGCGGGAAATCAGCGGTCTACCAGCTTCAGCGCCTTGTCAAAGACTTTGAGCACTTGCGCAAGCTCGTGCCCCCGCTTCAAGATGGTGCCGTGCACATTGACCACGCTATAGGCCCCCTGTTTGGCTGCAAGCTTCGGATTTTTCTCAATCTGAAACAGCGGTGCTTCACCGGAGCGCTTGAAAACGGAAAACACGGCTTTCTCTACACCGTGATCAATGGCGTAATCTTTCCATTCGCCATCGCCCACCATGCGGCCATAAATGCGCAGAATAAGATCCAGTTCGCGGCGATGAAACGTAACAGGAAGCGCGTCCCGGGATTTTCGGTAGGTTTGCAGATCAACGATACCATCGGTCGTTGTTGCGCTGGCGTGTGTCCGTAAATCCGGTTGATCACTCATCGTTCATCAGCCTCTTCTGTTACAGATATATGTCAGTGTGCCTGACACCCATCGAAATGCAAGAGAGCTTATTTGGTTCTTCCGGAACGAAATTGCGAGGCTTGTACGCCAGCGTCAGTAATAGAAATCCATCACAGCACGAACGCCGCCGACGGCAGCAACAACAATCAACACCGCACCGGCCACATTGCTCCGGAACCGTTCCGGCACCTTTATCATTGCAAACAGCACTTCAATCACCAGCCAAGTCGCGCCCATTGCGATCAAAAACGAAGACGAAGGGCTGACCAGTTCCAGAAATTGCGAAAACAGGGCGATGAAGAACAGGAGATCCAGCAAATTGGCCTTAATAGCCCCTGCCACTCCGGTCCCGTCCACGTTCTGGCGTATGGCGCTGATATTGCCTTTCAGCATGGTTACGCCGAGATAGCCGAGGTAATAGGCACCGGCAAACAGCACGTAATTGATGACGATGGGCCGGATGGTCAGAAGCTTGACGAAGAGCAGGGCAGCGATCACCATGAGCAGCGTTGCAATGATCGGCGCGGTCTTTCGGTTGTTCGGATGATGGCGATGCGCGGCCATGACCACAGCCACTGCGGCGACAACGAACAAAAGCATATACACAGCATTCATGGTCAACTATCCGCTAGAGCATTTCCAGGACAAGTGGAATCACTTGTCCGCCCGGACAATGCGACAAACAAGAGGATAGAGCACTTCCGGCGAACACGTGTTCGCTGGAAGTGCTCTATCGGAACTTCAATGGCTCTCTATAACCGTCAAGAGGTTTAGAGAAAACTGAAAAATCCTGACGGGAAACGGCCAGATTGACGCAGTTACTGTTATGGTTGGGGTGCCATGATCACCGTTGCGCCGAGAATGGCGGCGGGCACATTTCCGTTTTTCACCCGTTGCAGCAGCACCGCAGCGCCGTCGTTCTTCTGGCTTTTCAGCACCGTGGCGGGAATCACGTAGCGCTTGGTCATGCCGTCCCACATGCCGACGGTCTGGATGGTGCTGACCGCGTGCCAGTAGTCCACCGTCTGGCCGGTGTTCTCACCCTTTTCCAACGCTACCGTTTGCTGGCGGGTGAAATAGACCACCACAACATTGGCCTTGCCCGTCTGTCCGGGGACACCGCCGACATCAATAGTAATTTCCTCGCCATTCACCGCTGCGTGCACCGGCGTGGTCAGCCCCTTGGCGGTGCTTTGCAGCTGCTTCAGCCGTGTATTGATGCCGTTCAAATCAGCGCCATTGGTATGCTCGCGGCCATTCAAAATAGCCTGCGGCGTATAGACCCCGTGGCGTCCCAGCATTTTGGCATAGGCATATTGGCGGCTGGTGTTTTCCTTGGAGCCCAGCGTATCCACCCACCCCAGATAGTTCCAGTAGTCCACATGGTAGGCCAGCGCCACCACATCGCCCTGTTGCGCCAGCTTGGCAAACGCCGCATCGGCGGGGGGACAGGATACACAGCCTTGACTGGTGAACAGTTCCACGACGCCCCTTGGAGCAGCCATATCACTTGCCTGTGCGCCGGACACCATCCACGCCGACATGACACAACACAGAACTGACAGGCATGAATGCATACGGGTGGATTCCATGAGGAGGACTGTCAGTGTTCTAGCGTTCATCTTGCTTCAACGGAAAGTCAATTTGCAGTGAGCACGCAAAAACGCCGGGAGCAGATTGCCCCCGGCGTTTTGATATTGGAAAGAAATTACGCAGCGAGATCGCGCAGAACCGTCTGCAAAATACCGCCATTGTTGACGTAGGTCACTTCGTCCAGCGTATCGATCCGGCAGATCAGCGGCACGTTTTTCACCGTGCCATCGGCATAGGTGATGACAGCGGTGCGCTTTTCACGCGGCTGCACGTTTTCCAGATCCTCGATGGTGACGACTTCGTCACCCTTGAGATCCAGCGTGTGCCATGTGGTGCCATCTTCGAACACGAACGGAATAACGCCCATGCCCACGAGGTTGGAGCGGTGGATACGCTCGAACGACTGTGCGATAACGGCTTTTACACCGAGGAGATTGGTGCCCTTGGCTGCCCAGTCACGCGATGAGCCGTTGCCGTATTCCACACCGGCGAAGATGACGAGCGGAACGCCCTCGGCCTTGTACTGCATGGCCGCATCGTAGATCGACATCTCTTCCTTGGATGGATAGTGGATGGTGTAGCCACCTTCCTTGCCGTTCGGTCCGAGCATGTGGTTGCGAATACGGATGTTGGCGAACGTGCCGCGCATCATCACTTCATGGTTGCCGCGCCGTGTGCCGTACTGGTTGAAGTCGGCCACGCCAACGCCGTGGTCCATCAAATAGCTACCGGCAGGCGATGCCGCCTTGATGGAGCCCGCAGGCGAAATATGGTCGGTGGTGATCTTGTCACCAAACAGGCCCAGCACCCGCGCACCCCGAATGTTGGAAATGCCCGCACCGGATTTGCCCATGCCCACGAAGTAGGGCGGGTTCTGCACATAGGTCGAGTTGTCGTCCCATGCGTAAGTCTGGCCCGCTGGCACCTGCACGGCCTGCCAGTTTTCATCACCCTTGAACACATCGGCGTATTTGGCCGAATACAGCTCACGCGTCACGAATTTCAGAATGAACTCCTGAATCTCGTGCGAGGTCGGCCAGATGTCCCGCAGGTAAACCGGGTTGCCATCCTGATCGTTGCCGATCGGGTCAACCGTCAGGTCCTTCTGCACCGTACCGGCCAGCGCGTAGGCCACGACCAGCGGCGGAGAGGCCAGATAGTTCGCCTGAACGTCCGGTGAAATACGGCCTTCAAAGTTGCGGTTGCCGGACAGAACGCCCGATACGATCAGGCCCTTCTCGTTGATGGTCTTGGAGATGGGCGCTGGCAGCGGACCGGAGTTGCCGATGCAGGTGGTGCAGCCGAAACCGACGAGGTTGAAGCCGATCTTGTCCAGATAGACCTGCAAACCGGCCTTTTCCAGATATTCACCAACCACCTGGCTTCCCGGTGCCAGCGACGTCTTCACCCATGGTTTGCTGGTCAGGCCCTTTGCGACCGCATTGCGGGCCAGAAGACCGGCAGCAATCAGCACGGATGGGTTGGACGTGTTGGTGCACGACGTGATGGCGGCAATCGCCACATCGCCATGGCCGAGATCGAAATCCGTGCCTTCGACGGCATACCGGTCATGCAACTGGCCGGGCTTGCGATAGTCGCCTTCCAGCGATGACGTAAAGCCCGACGAGATGAGTTCCAGCGGAATGCGGCCTTCCGGGCGCTTCGGGCCAGCCATGGCGGGCACAACTTCGCCGAGGTCCAGTTCCAGTGTGTCGGTAAAGATCAGGTTTTCGCCGTCTCCTTCGCGCCACATGCCCTGGGCCTTGGAATAGGCTTCCACCAGTGCAATGCGGTCCTCTTCGCGGCCGGACATGGTGAGGTAGTTAATGGTTTCGCCATCGACCGGGAAAAAGCCGCAGGTCGCGCCATATTCCGGGCCCATATTGCCGATGGTGGCGCGGTCGGCCAGCGTCATATTGTCCAGACCGGGGCCGTAAAACTCGACAAACTTCGACACGACGCCTTTCTTGCGCAGCATCTGCACGACCATCAGCACGAGGTCGGTTGCGGTCACGCCTTCCTTCAGGCGGCCCGTCAGCTTGAAGCCAATGACTTCCGGCAGCAGCATGGAAACCGGCTGGCCCAGCATGGCAGCTTCCGCCTCAATGCCGCCCACGCCCCAGCCCAGAACGCCAAGGCCGTTGATCATGGTGGTGTGGCTGTCGGTGCCCACGCAGGTATCGGGGTAGGCGATGGTTTCGCCGTCTTCATCCTTGGTCCATACGGTCTGGCCCAGATATTCCAGATTGACCTGATGACAGATTCCGGTGCCGGGCGGCACAACGCGAAAGTTTTTGAACGCCTGCTGGCCCCATTTCAGGAAGCGGTAGCGCTCGCCATTGCGCTCATATTCCAGCTCCACATTGCGGGCGAAAGCGCTTGGCGTGCCGAATTCGTCAACGATCACGGAGTGGTCTATCACCAGATCGACGGGAACGAGCGGATTGATCTTCTCCGGGTCGCCACCCAGCGCCACCATGGCATCGCGCATGGCGGCCAGATCGACCACGGCGGGAACGCCGGTAAAGTCCTGCATCAGCACCCGGGCGGGGCGATAGGCAATTTCAGCCTCGGCTTTACCCTTGTTGGTCAACCAGGCTGCAATGGCCAGAATGTCCTGCTTCTTGACAGAGCGGTCATCTTCGTTGCGCAGCAGGTTTTCCAACAGCACCTTCATGGAATAGGGCAGGTTGGAAACACCGGCAAGGCCGTTCTGCTCAGCCTTGATCAGGCTGTAGTAAACGTATTCCTTACCGTTCACTTCAAGGGTTGAACGACAATTGAAACTGTCAATCGACTTGGACACTGGATTACCCCGTTCCGTCTGATCGCCAAAATTTGACGTGCGAACGCCCGTAGCGCGTTGAGCGCGAATGGGATGCGGGTACGGCCATTTCCGCTGTCCGCACGCGGAAAGTTTTTCCGAGTTCGGCGCTTGGATGATCTTCACGCCGACCGCTGGCGTGTTGATGTGCATATAGATAATTTCTTTCAAACGTGCCAGACCAATCTGACTGAAAATCAAGAATTTTTAGCCTTTGCGATGATGACATGAGGAAAACGCGAACAGATGCGGCTGCAAGCGGAACGGTTAAGCGCCCGGCGCGGCGAGGATCTGATTTTTAACGATATTTCTTTCACGCTTGAAAGCGGCGAGGCGCTGGTGGTGACAGGTCGCAACGGTGCGGGAAAATCTACGCTCCTGCGCGCGCTGGCAGGTCTGCTGCCGCTGGAAAGCGGGCAGGTTTGGCTCACGGAAACGCGTGATGAACCGCGCAGCTTTGCCAGTGCCTGTCATTATCTCGGCCATCGCAATGCGATGAAGCGGGAACTGACCTTGCTTGAAAATCTCATCTTCTGGCAGCGCTTCATGGCGGCTGATTCGGCCGACCTGCGATCGAGCGCGGCGCAAGCGTCGGAGCGTGTGGGTCTCAGCGATATTCTGCATCTGCCATTCGGCACCCTTAGTCAGGGCCAACAGCGCCGTGCCGCCATGGCCAAGCTGCTTCTGGTCCACCGGCCCGTCTGGCTGCTGGATGAGCCGACAGCCGCTTTGGATACCAGCGCTGAAACCATGTTTGCCGATTTGATGAACGACCACACACAGGAGGGCGGCATTCTGATTGCGGCCACCCATCAAGCGCTGGGGATTGCCAACGCGACCCAACTCGTCATGACCGGCTTTTCGGGCGTAGAGGATGCAGCATGATCGCCCTGTTTGTGCGGGACGTGAAGCTGGCTGTGCGGGGCGGTGGCGGCGCACTCATCGGCGTTCTGTTTTTCATGACGGTCGTGGCCGTCATTCCCTTCGGCGTCGGTCCGGACCTCAACCTGTTATCGCGCATCGGACCGGCAATCCTGTGGATCGGCGCGCTTCTGGCTTCTCTCTTGGGGCTCGACCGCCTGTTTCAGGCCGAACGCGATGATGGAGCGCTGGACCTGATGCTGATGCAGGAGACGCCGCTGACACTGATCGTTCTCGTGAAATGTCTGGCGCACTGGGTCGCAACCGGCCTGCCACTGGTGCTGGCGGCGCCTTTTCTGGGGTTGTTCATGAACATGGAGGCCCGTGCCATTGGCGCAACGCTGTTGACCCTTCTGGTCGGCACACCCGCCATCACCTTCATTGGTGCCGTAGGTGCGGCTGTGGCCGTGGCTTTGCCACGGGGCGGGCTGCTGGTCTCCATTCTGGTGTTGCCGCTGGCAATTCCTGTGCTGATTTTCGGGGTCAGCGCTGTCACGGCGGCGGTGGAGGACCCGGCACCGTTTCTGCCGCCCTTTTTGATCCTCACAGCCATCACCCTGTTTTTTGCCGTCATCGGTCCTGTTTCTGCCGCTTTGGCACTGAAACATGGAGCCGACTGACTTGACGCGGATCAATTGCAGCGCGGGTTCAACCGCGCTAGAAACCATATCATGAGCGATAACAGCCTGAGCATTCGTAAAGTCAGCGATCTGGCAAACCCGACACGGTTTCTGGCCTTGGCCAAGGCTGTTCTGCCGTGGATGGCCGGGCTGACTGTCCTTGCCTTCGCCATCGGCCTGTATTTCAGCTTCTCCAGCGCGGGCGATTATCAGCAGGGCGAGACGGTGCGCATCATGTATGTGCATGTGCCAGCCGCTTGGCTGGCGATGATGTGCTATTGTGTCATGGCGGCGTCCGCGCTTGGAACGCTGGTCTGGCGGCATCCGCTGGCGGACGTGTCGGCCAAGGCGGCAGCGCCGCTCGGCGCGGCCTTTACCTTCCTCGCCCTTGTGACCGGCTCTCTCTGGGGCAAGCCCATGTGGGGCACGTGGTGGGTCTGGGATGCAAGGCTGACCTCCTTTTTCGTGCTGTTCCTGATGTATCTCGGCCTGATTGCATTCAGCCGCGCCATGGATGACCCGAGCCGCGCTGCCCGGGTTTCGGCGGTTCTGATTCTGGTTGGCTTCGTCAATATTCCTATCATCAAATTTTCCGTGGAATGGTGGAACACGCTGCACCAGCCAGCCAGTGTTATACGCATGGGCGGCTCAGCGATTGACGGTGAATTTCTAACGCCCCTTCTGGTGATGGCTGCGGCTTTCAGCCTGCTGTTTTTCACGCTGCACATCATGGCCATGCGCAACGAAATCTGGCGGCGTCGCGTTAGCGCCATGCGGCGCAAGGCAGCCCGCAGTGCCGCTAGCGTTTATCAGGGAAAACTGGGAACCGTTTTTCCTGAAAAGACAAACGAAACAAAAGACCCTAAGGGCGCGGGGAGCATAGTATGACCCACACGACCTATGTTTTGCTCTGTTATCTCAGCGCTGCCGTGACCGTCGCAGCGTTGATTGTCTGGGTCGTGATTGATGGCATCAACCGGCGACAAGAGTTGAAGACGCTGGAGGCTGCGGGCATCCGCCGCGCGTCTCGACAACAGGACCCGACATGAGCGGGGAATCGCCAGAAAAAGGTGCGGGCCTTCGCGTTGCTTTGGCCCTTTTGCCGCTCATTCTGTTTCTAGGCCTGGCGGGTGTGTTCGGCAGCCAGCTTCTGGCGGATAAGGACAGCAGCATTATTCCCTCCGCTTTGATCGGGGAGCGCGCACCCGCGCTCGCTTTGCAGCCGCTTGAAGGGTCCGGTGTGCCGACACTGGACAAGGCAGCCTTTGCGGGCAAGCTGACCCTCGTCAATGTCTGGGCCTCGTGGTGCGTTCCCTGCCGCCACGAGCATCCGCTGATCCTGCGGTTGTCGAAAGACACCCGCCTCAATGTAGTCGGGCTGAACTATAAGGATAAACCGGAGAACGCCCTGCGGTTTCTGGGCGAACTCGGCAATCCCTTTGCAGCCATTGGCGTAGACCCCAACGGCAAGGCCGCCATCGACTGGGGTGTCTATGGCATTCCGGAATCCTACCTTGTCAGCGCCGATGGCACGATTCTCTATAAGAAGGTCGGGCCGTTCGATGACAAAGCCGTGCGCGAGGAACTTATGCCTGCTATCGAAAAGGCCCTTACGCCCCAGCCTGCCAGGTCTTGATTGCCTCGACAGGCGACACCAGCATCAGCACGTTCAGCGTCAGATTATCGCGGATCACGATGCCGACGATCAGTTCCATGGCGAGTGCGAGGCCTACTGTGACCAGCACCGGCAGACGCCACGCCAGCAGGAAACCGACCGTCATGAATACCGTATCCATCACCGAGTTCAGAATACTGTCACCGTAGTAGTTCAGTGACATGGTGTTGGCGCGGTAGTGCTCGATAATCATGGGGGTGTTTTCCAGAATTTCCCACGAAATTTCGATGAACAACGCCAGAAATAGTCGTGCGGCCAGCGGCTTGCGCCGCAAGACGAGATGCGCCAGCCCGTAGAACAGAAAGCCGTGAATGATGTGCGACGGCGTGTACCAGTCGCTCAGGTGCTGGGAGTTGCCGCTGGAATTGACCACGCCCTCCCACAGCTTCACCGTGCCACAGGTGCAGATCGGCACGCGGCCCATAGCAAATAAAACCACAGCTTGCACGACAATGATCGCCAGACATGCGACAATCCAAGGGTTGATGGTGCGCTGCGGCGCGACAGGAAATGCAGATGTCATGGCTTGGTTTCTGGTACGGAATGCTTGAGGATGAGCGGCATCTGCGACAGGGTGAAGGCGATGGTGATGGGCATAGTGCCCCAGACCTTGAACGCCACCCAGAAATCCGTCGAGAACGCACGCCAGACAACCTCGTTCAGAACCGCCAGAAACAGGAAGAACACGCCCCAGCGAACCGTCAGCTTGCGCCAGCCTTCTGCATCGAGTTGAAAGGCCGAGTTGAAGACGTAGCCCAGCAGCGATTTACCGAAATACAACCCGCCGAGCAGGATGACGCCGAACAGCGTGTTGACGATTGTCGGCTTCATTTTGATGAAGGTATCATTTTGCAGATAGAGCGTCAGCGCACCGAACACAAAAACGACGATGCCTGAAATGAGCGGCATGATCGGCAGCTTGTGCGTCAGCACCCATGACACGGCAAGCGCTACTGCGGTCGCAATCATGAACAGGCCGGTGGCGATGAAGATCGGCTTGCCGAGGTCTGCCAGAAAGGGAAAGCGCGTCGCCAGCCATTCGCCGCGCGAATTGGCGAAGAAGAAGACCAGAAGCGGCCCAAGTTCCAGGGCCATCTTGAGAAGCGGGCCGATTTCTTTGCGGGGCTGGCGGCCCTCGAAAATGGACATATGATAGTCTCCGGTTCGTCGCTGTATGTGACTGCGGTGTGCTCTAATGCTGGCTTTGCGGCAATCCTGAGATGGCTTGCGCAAATTCTTCCGCCTCAAAAGGTTCAAGATCGTCGATGCCCTCGCCAACGCCAATGAAATAGACCGGCAATTTGTGCTTGGCGGCAATGGCCACCAGAATGCCGCCGCGCGCGGTGCCGTCCAGCTTGGTCATGATCAGGCCGTTGACACCCGCCACATTGCGGAAAATCTCCACCTGTTGCAGGGCGTTCTGGCCGGTGGTGGCGTCCAGCGTCTGCAGAACGGTGTGGGGGGCATCGGGATCAAGCTTGGTCAGCACACGCACGATTTTTTCCAGCTCCGCCATCAATTCGGTCTTGTTTTGCAGGCGACCGGCCGTGTCGATGATCAGCACGTCGCTCTGCTTCAGTCGCGCCTGTTCAAAAGCCTCGTAGGCCAGCCCCGCCGCATCGGCACCAAGCTTGGAAGACACGATGTCGGAGCCGGTGCGGTCCGCCCAGATTTTGAGCTGCTCGATCGCGGCCGCGCGAAACGTATCGCCCGCCGCCAGCATCACTTTCAGCCCTGCGCCGGACAGTTTTGCAGCCAGCTTGCCGATGGTGGTGGTTTTGCCCGTGCCGTTGACGCCGACAACCAGAATGACATGAGGCTTGTGCGTGAGGTCCAGCGCCAGCGGCTTTGCCACAGGCGTCAGCACTTTGACGATCTCGCGTGCCATGATGCGGTTGACCTCTTCACCGGTCACATCCTTGCCGTAGCGCTCGGACGCCAGCGTATCGGTGATGCGCAGGGCCGTCTCCACGCCGAGATCGGCCTGCAACAGCAGATCTTCCAGATCTTCCAGCGTCTGGTCGTCCAGCTTGCGCTTGGTAAACAGGCTGGCAATCTGCCCGGTCAACTGTGAGGAGGTGCGCGACAGGCCTTGGCGCAGCCGCTGATACCAACTAAGGCGCGGGCCATCCGGCGCAGGCTCTTCCCCCACAACGGGGGCGGCGGTCACAAAGCCTTGCGGCAAGGTGGGGAGCGTGGCTGGGGCCGGTTCTGCCACAAGCGGTTCTGGTAGGAGCGGCTCTAGCAGGCTGGGCACAGGCTCAATATCGGGAAGCGGAAGCGGTTCAACTTCATCATCAAACAGAAGTTCGGTCGGCTCGATAAAGTTGACAGGTGTCAACTCACCCGAAATCCCCGCATTTTCCCGCTCTGCTTCCGGCTCAGGCGGCAGGTCCACAGGCATTGGCTCGCTGGAAACGGGCTCCTGTGTCTGCGCCGGTCCTTCAACACTCTGAACGTCCTCAATGACCTCTTCATTTCCGAAGGTAATGACCTCCTCATTTCCGACGGTAATGACCTCGTCCTTGCCGAAGGAGAATACTTTTTTGATAAAGCCAAGGGCCATTGGTCAATCCGGTCTATCAGGCCGCAGCCGTCTGTTGATGCTGAAAGGTCAGGTGCCTGCCATTGTGGCCGGTGATGACGACGGAAACAAGGTCGCGGGGGCGCAAGCCCGTTGCATCCACCAGCGTGAAGTTTTCCGTATGCGCCAGTCCGTTGTTTTCGACAAGCAGGGTCACGGACTTTCCCACCATGGACGTGAGGTGCGCCCGATGCAGCGTGTCACCACGCGCGCGCAAATGGGCGGCCCGCTCCTTGATCAGCGCGCGGTCCAGCTGCGGCATACGGGCGGCGGGCGTTCCCTGCCGGGGACTGTAGGGAAAAACGTGCAAATGCGCGATGCCGCACGCTTCCGCCAGCGTTGCAGCGTTCTCGAACATCTCCTCCGTCTCCGTCGGGAAACCGGCAATCATATCCGCGCCGAAGCTGATATCAGGCCGCAAGCGACGCACATCCTGACAGAAGGCCAGCGCATCGGCGCGCGAATGGCGGCGCTTCATGCGTTTGAGAATCATGTCGTCGCCATGTTGCAGCGACAAATGCAGGTGCGGCATGAAGCGCGGCTCATCGGCAATCAGGTTCAAAAGGTGTCTGTCCGCCTCGATACTGTCGATGGAGGATAGCCGCAGACGGGCAATGTCCGGCACCTGTTTCAACAGCGTCTTTGCCAGCAGGCCAAGCGTGGGCTGGCCGGGCAGGTCCGCGCCGTAGCTGGTGGCATCCACCCCTGTCAGCACGATTTCGCAGTAACCGCTTTCCGTCAGCTTTCGCGCCTGCTCCACCACCGCGCCCATGGGCACGGAGCGGGAATTGCCGCGACCAAAGGGAATAATGCAAAAGGTACAGCGATGGTCGCAGCCATTTTGCACCTGAATGAAGGCGCGCACATGCCCGTCAATCAGCTTCACCATCTGCGGCGCGGTTTGCCTCACGCTCATAATGTCGTTGACGCGCAGCTTTTCTTCCGCCGAAACGCCGAAATCCGGCAGCTTGCGATAGGAAGCGCTTTTCAGCTTTTCCTCATTGCCCAGCACCGCATCAACCTCGGTCATATCGGCAAAGGTGTGCTTTTCCGTCTGCGCTGCGCAGCCGGTGACGATGATGCGGGCGTGGGGATTGTCGCGCCGTGCACGGC
Organism: Rhizobium sp. CFBP 8762; assembly: GCF_014841565.1. GTDB lineage: Bacteria > Pseudomonadota > Alphaproteobacteria > Rhizobiales > Rhizobiaceae > CFBP-8762. Next base: position 941,418 of record NZ_JACYUD010000001.1, on the reverse strand, counting down.
GGATGGCCTGGCGCGCCTGTCGCACCGCCTCGCTGGTCACTGCACAGGTGTTGACGAGAATGGCGTTGTTCAGCCCCGCCTTTTCAGCTTCTGCCCGCATAACCTCGGATTCGTAGGTATTGAGGCGACAGCCGAAGGTTATGACTTCGACACCGCTCAAAACGCCAGCGCCTCGGTGTCACGCGCGAAAATGCCGGTTGCCGGATCGACCGTGCCGGAAAACTCCCATTCTGCCGGTCCGGTCATGATGACGTGATCATCCTCGCGCCACAGAATGTGAATGCGTCCGCCGGGCAGGTTCAGCCAGACATCGCGGCCTGTGCGCCCGGTGCGGGCCGCACTGACTGCGGTGGCACAGGCGGCAGAACCGCAGGCAAGCGTCAGCCCCGCGCCGCGCTCCCATGTGAGCATATCGATCTCGGTGGGCGAAAGCACCCGCGCCAGCGTGATATTGGCGCGCTCGGGAAACATGGGGTGGTTTTCCAGAAGCGGACCGAAGCGCCTGATATCGTAGGTATCGATGGGCTGATCCACCCAGAAAATCGCATGCGGATTGCCCATGGAAGCGACCGAGGGAGAATGCAGCACCGGCGCATCGATAGGGCCGATTTGCAGCTCGATGGAGCGCGTATCGGCAAATTCTTCCGACAGCGGTATCTTGTCCCAGGCAAATTCCGGCCTGCCCATGTCCACCGAAATCGTGCCATCCTCATGCTCATCCGCGTTCAGAATGCCCGCCACGGTGTGAAACACGAAGTGCTTGCGGCCACTCTCCGCCGAGAGCGCCTGCACCACGCAACGCGTGCCGTTGCCACAGGCCTGCGATTTGGTGCCATCGGAGTTGAGAATATCAATGAACGCGTCCGTGCCCTCGGCCTTCGGATCATGGATCGCCATGATCTGGTCGAACGCGGTTGCCGGATCGGCATTCAGCGCAATGGCCGCCTGCGGTGTCACCCGGTCTGTGCGCCCACGCATATCCACCACCAGGATTATGTTTCCCAGTCCGTTCATACGGGCAAAAGGTACAGTCTGTTGCATGGTCAGTACTCATTATTTTGCCCGTATATGAAGGAATTTCCCGGCGATTGCTAGATTATCCCAATGGAATATCGAATACCTCGCCGGGGTGCATGGCGCGAAAGCGCGTTGGCTCGATGCTGCGCTTGGTCAGCGCGGCGGTCAGCGCCGTTGGCGGGTCTTCCCGCCCTTCGTCTGTCAATTGAAACGCGCCCCAATGGTGGCCAAGCGCATAGGCTGCATTGCACAACAGCATGCCTTCCACCGCTTCCTCCGGGTTCTGATGCTGGCTTTTCATAAACCAGCGCGGCTCATAGGCGCCAATCGGCAAGGTGGCGAGACGAAAACCGCCATAGGCTTCAGCCGCCGCGCGGTAATTGATACCATCGTGAAAACCGGTATCGCCGATATGGTAGAGATTGCCCGAGGGTGTGGTGATAACGAAGGCGCACCACAGCGCCATGCGCCGGTCGTTCATGCCGCGTGCCGACCAGTGGTGGCACGGCGTGGCATAGACCGCCATACCTTCGGAAATATTAATGCCGTCGCCCCAGTCCAGCACGGCCATGCGTGCGCCCGGCGCCGCATCCTCGACAATCGTATCGTTGCCCAGCGGCATCACCAGCAGGGGGTGATGGCGGAGATTCAGCGCCTTCAGCGTGTCGAGGTCCAGATGATCGTAGTGATTGTGCGTGATCAGCACCACATCAATCGGCGGCAAGGCAGAAAACGCGATGCCCGGCAGGCTGGTGCGCTTCGGCCCGATGAAGGAGAACGGGCTCACACGGTTGGACCACACCGGGTCCGTCAATATATTGATACCGGCGGTCTGGATCAGCAAAGAGGCATGGCCGACCATGGTCACACGCAGGGCGTCGCCCTCAATCTTGCTGTCCGGCACGGCGGGCGGAAATTTATTCTCGTAATGTTTGTCCCACTTGATACGGCCCTTGCTGAATTGCCAGCGCAGGAGATCACCAAAGCCACCTGGCTCAATGCCATTGGGATTGAAGAACCGCGTCCCATCGAAATGGTCGGTCGGCCGACCCGTATAATAAGGATTGCTCACTGCACGAATCTCCACTTTGACGCGAATATAAGCACCATTCCTTGCGCAATGCTTGACTTTTTGAGCGTGTTCCTGTTTATCCCGCGCATCTGCCGCTAAAGTTTCAACACTTGCAGCCGCCGACCGGGGCAGTTCTTTGAACCAGATCCCGGAGGTCAACATCCGACAGCGCGTTGCGCCCTCGGGTGCTTTATGGCTTTGCGTCTTGCATTCTGGCGCGGCGATACCGACGTTTTCGCACACACAGCGTTTGCGAAACACAAAGGACGTGAGTTTGATGTTTGAAAACCTCCAGGATCGCCTTGGTTCCATTCTGAATGGATTGACGGGCCGTGGCGCGCTCTCGGAAGCCGATGTATCAGCAGCGCTGCGCGAAGTGCGCCGCGCGCTGCTGGAGGCCGACGTGGCATTGGATGTCGTGCGCGGCTTTATCGAGCGCGTGCGTGAAAAGGCAGTCGGCGCGGAAATTCTCAAAGCCATCAAGCCCGGCCAGATGGTCGTCAAGATCGTTCATGACGAGCTGGTCGAAATGCTCGGCTCGGAAGGCGTGGGCATTGATTTGAATGCGCCCGCCCCGGTCGTCATCATGATGGTGGGCTTGCAGGGCTCAGGCAAGACGACGACAACCGGCAAGATCGCCAACCGTCTTTCCACCCGCGACAAGAAAAAAGTGCTGATGGCGTCGCTGGATACACGCCGCCCCGCCGCGCAGGAGCAGTTGCGCCAACTGGGTGCGCAGACCAGCATTGACACGCTGGCGATCATCCCCGGCCAATCGCCCACCGATATCGCCAGCCGCGCGGTTCAGGCGGCTCGTTTGGGCGGCCATGATGTCGTGATTCTTGATACGGCCGGTCGTACACATATCGACGAGCCGTTGATGATCGAGATGGCGGAGATCAAGCGTCGCGCCAATCCTCATGAAATTCTGCTGGTGGCCGATGCGCTGACCGGTCAGGACGCTGTCAATCTTGCACGCAACTTCGATGAGCGCGTCGGCATTACCGGCCTTGTGCTGACCCGCATGGACGGCGATGGCCGTGGCGGTGCCGCGCTATCCATGCGCGCCGTCACCGGCAAGCCGATCAAGCTGATTGGTGTTGGCGAAAAGATGAGCGAGCTGGAGGAATTTCACCCCCGGCGCGTGGCGGACCGCATTCTGGGCATGGGCGATATCGTCAGCCTGGTGGAGCGCGCTGCCGAAAACATCGATGCGGAAAAAGCCGCTGCCATGGCCGCCAAGATGCGGACTGGCAAATTCGACCTGAACGATCTGGCCGACCAGTTGCGCCAGATGCAGAAGATGGGCGGTATGGGCGGTATTATGGGCATGATGCCCGGCATGGGCAAGCTCAAGGACAAGGTGGCTGCATCGGGTCTGGATGAAAGCGTATTCAACCGTCAGCTTGCCATTATCGGCTCCATGACCAAGGCCGAGCGCGCCAATCCTGATATGCTGAAACATTCGCGCAAGAAGCGCATCGCGGCCGGTTCGGGTACGGATGCCGCTGATATCAACAAGCTTTTGAAAATGCACCGCCAGATGGCCGACATGATGAAAATGATGGGCGGCAAGGGCAAGGGCGGCATGATGAAGCAGATGATGGGTGGTATGGCAGCCAAGATGGGACTTGGCGGCGGTATGGGTGGTTTGGGCGGTATGGGCGGTATGCCCGATCTGTCCAAGATGGACCCCAAGCAGCTCGAAGCACTTCAAAAGCAGGCGGAAGCCGCAGGCCTGACAAAAGGCTTGGGGGGCCTTGGCGGAATGGGCGGTCTTGGCGGCGGTTTGCCGGGCCTCGGTGGCCCCAAACTACCGGGTATGGGCAGTCTTCCCGGTCTACCGAAGAAAAAGTGAGCCAGTTATGACGGATCAGGTCAAAGAACAGTTATCAAAATACCGCCAGTCCATCGACAATATCGATGCGGCGCTGGTGCATATGCTGGCGGAGCGTTTTGCCTGTACGCAGGCGGTTGGCATTTTGAAGGCCACCCATGAATTGCCGCCTGCCGATCCGGCACGCGAGGAATACCAGATCGACCGCCTTCGCCGTCTGGCGAAGGATGCCAATCTGGACCCGGATTTCGCGGAGAAGTTTCTCAACTTCATCATCCGCGAGGTTATCCGACATCACGAAGCAATTGCCGCTGATCTCAGCGGTGCAAACGAAAAATCCGCCTGAGGCGGACATTCATCTATCAGGAGAAATAAAATGGCATTGAAAATTCGTCTTGCACGCGGTGGTTCCAAAAAGCGTCCTTACTACCAGGTCGTCGTTGCCGACGCGCGTAGCCCACGCGATGGCCGCTTTCTGGAAAAGGTTGGTTCCTGGAACCCGATGCTTGCCAAGGGCGACGAAAAGCGCGTTGAACTGAACGGCGAGCGCCTTCAGTACTGGGTTTCCAACGGCGCCATCCCGACAGACCGTGTTCTGCGCTTCATGGCAGAAGCCGGCCTTGCCGAGCGCGCCACCCGCGCCAACCCAACCAAGGGCCAGCCTGGCAAAAAGGCACAGGAACGCGCCGCCGAAGCCGCCCAGAAGGCCGCTGACGCAGCCGCTGCTGCCGCTGAATAAGCAATCAGTCAAAGCAATAAAAAGCGGCGGGCAACTGCCGCTTTTTTGTTTCAGGGCTGCTCGATTTTAGCCAATACGTCTGACAGCATCGCAAGCAACGCGTCGCGGGCGCGAAAGCCGGGCGAGACCTCCTGTTTTGCTGCATCCTGTATCTGGTGGACAAACACAATCGTGCGCTTTCCCTTGGTCGCCCAGCCGACGAACCAGCCATAGGGGCGGTCTTCTGCCAGCGAGCCATCGGCATTGCGGGGTGCCGCAGCACCGGTTTTGCCATGCACCTCCCAGCCGCTGATTGACGAATCGAGTTTGGTGATTTTGCTGGTCATGTCATAGGCGTGATCCGAGACCGCCAACTCTCGTTTGACGATGTGGGTCAGAAACGCCATCTGCTCCATCGGCGAAATCTGGAGCGAGGAACTGAGCCATGCGCGCTTCAGTCCGTTGTTTTTACCCTTATCGCCGGATGCATCAGCATTGCCGTAGTTAAAGGCTTTCAGGTAGGCGGCAAACTTATCTGCGCCGATGCGCGGGGTAATCTCCTGCGAATACCAGACAACCGATTCCTTCATCCAGTAGGCGGGATCGGTGGTATGCTTCCAGCTTGGCCGCCAGGCAGAGTAGCCTTCCTTGAATGGCAGAGCGGGACTGTGCTCGTCCTTCAGAACGCCGCTGTCAAACCCCATCAGGCTGATGGCTATTTTAAAGGTGGAAGCAGGCGTGATGCGCTGTTCGCAGCCCGCACCTTCGTGTTTCAGCAGAGTGCCGGTTGCAGCATCCGCGATGGCGAGGCACTGGGTTTGTGCTGTTGCCAGACTTGGCAAGGCAGCCATGAAAACAAGGCTAAGCAGGGATAGGGAAACGTGTTTTACAGCGAACAAATCCGGGTCTCCTTAAGGTTGACCGCAAAGAGCCAGCCTATCGTGGCATAAAGTTGGCTGCCAGCACAGTTTCCAACAGAGCTGTTTTCCGTTATGGCAGGGCCAGATTGGTTAAGGCAGGCGGTTGCGACGATGGTAAAACTGGAAAATCCGGTTCTGGTGGGCACAATTGGTGCAGCACAGGGCCTGCGGGGTGAGGTGCGGGTTAAAACCTATACCGGCGATCCCCTGGCCTTCGGCGCCTATGGTCATTTGCATACCAGAGATGGCCGTATCTTTGAGGTTCTGGATATCCGGGAAGCAAAAACCGTTGCCATCGTGCGCTTTCGCGGCGTGAACGACCGGAACGCGGCTGAAGCACTGAACGGAACGGAACTGTTCATCGAGCGCGACAGCCTGCCCGACGATGAACTGGACGATGACGAGTTTTTCTATGCTGATCTGGAAGGGCTGGAAGCCGTGGATGTAAACGGCCTGAGTTTCGGCACTGTCAGCGGCGTCTATGATTTTGGCGCGGGCGATCTTCTGGAACTGCGCGGGCCCGCCAAGCGCCCTGTGCTGATTCCCTTTACGGAATGGTCGGTGCTGGAAATTGATCTTAACGGCGGTAAGCTGGTCATCGATCCGCTGGCGGCGGGCCTTGTCGACAGTGACGAAGACAAGCCCGGCAATCCGTTTCTGCCAGACGGCAAATAACCTATGACGTTTCGTGCAACCATCCTAACGCTGTATCCGGAGATGTTTCCAGGGCATCTGGGCCATTCGTTGGCAGGCCGCGCGCTGGAGCGGGGGCAGTGGGCACTGGATGCGGTGCAGATCCGCGATTTTACCACCGACCGTCACCGCACCGTGGACGACACACCGGCTGGTGGTGGGGCCGGAATGGTTCTGAAACCGGATGTGCTGGCCCGCGCAATCGACAGTGTTAGCGGTGATGGAACGGTCCCCCGGCTGTTGATGAGCCCGAGAGGCAAGCCGCTGACGCAGACACGGGTGCGCGAACTGGCCGCAGGGCCGGGCGCAATCATCGTCTGCGGGCGGTTTGAGGGCGTTGACCAGAGGATAATCGATTCGCGTGACCTCGAAGAGGTGTCGATTGGTGACTACATTCTGTCGGGTGGTGAGCCTGCGGCGCTGACGCTGCTGGATGCGGTCGTGCGTATCCTGCCCGGCGTCATGGGCAATGCGCTGTCTGGCGTGCATGAAAGCTTTGAGGGCGGGCTGCTGGAGCATCCGCACTACACCCGCCCACAGGAGTTTGAAGGTGTGGAGATACCTGCTGTGCTCTCGTCCGGGCATCACGGCGAGATTCAGCGCTGGCGCGAGGAGGAAGCCCGCAAATTGACGGCCCTTCGGCGTCCTGATCTTTTGACAAAAGACTGAAACCGGTATATGAGCGCCCCCAACCGGCCATGTCCGGTTAAAAACCAAATTAAAGAATGGCGAATTCCGCTCCCGCCCCACAAGGCGTAAGGCACCGAGGTTGAACCAAAGGCCGAACCGTTGAGCGCTCTGGCTGTTTCAGAAGAACGTAAAGAAGGTTTAGACCGATGAACATTATTCAGCAGCTGGAAGCCGAACAGGCCGAAAAGATTGCCGCAAAGCGCACCCTTCCTGACTTTTCCGCCGGTGACACCGTTCGTGTCAACGTGCGCGTGACAGAAGGCACCCGTACCCGCGTACAGGCTTACGAAGGCGTTTGCATTGCCCGTTCCGGCGGCGGCATCAACGAGAGCTTCACGGTTCGCAAGATTTCCTACGGCGAAGGCGTTGAGCGCGTATTCCCCGTTTACTCGCCGCTGGTTGAAGGCGTTGAAGTCGTTCGCCGCGGTAAGGTCCGTCGCGCCAAGCTGTACTACCTGCGCGATCGTCGCGGCAAGTCGGCGCGTATCATTGAAAACACCAACACACGCGCCCGCAAGCTGAACGACGCCGAGCGTCAGGCAGTTGTGCAGGAACGCGCCCGTCTGGAAGCCGAAAAGGTAGCCGCAGCCCAGGCACTGGCCGCCGAAAAGGCAGCAGCCGAAGCCGCAGCAGCGCAGGAAGCCGCAGCAGCAGAAGCAGCGACCGCTTCCGAATAAGCAGACGCTGCATCAAAGATTTGGAAAAAGCCGCCGGCATTGTTCGGCGGCTTTTTTTGTGATTACTCACCAGCCTGTTGTTGAGGTGGTGGAAGCAGGGGACGCTATGGTCGAGAAGACGCCTTCAACGTGGACATCCTCGAAATTTGCGCCGCTGGGTGCCGTCGGGGTTGCAATGCTGTCGATCACCATTGGCGCGTCCATCGCCAAACAGCTGTTCCCCGTCATTGGACCTGCCGGTACAACGACGCTGCGGCTGGCGCTGGCTGCGCTGATTCTGGTGTTCGTTTTTCGGCTCTGGAAATTCAATTTCAGGACGAGTGCCTTGATATCGGCCATCCCCTACGGAATGTCGTTGGGGCTGATGAATCTGCTGTTTTACATGGCCATCCAGCGGATTCCGCTGGGCGTTGCGCTGGCAATCGAATTCACCGGCCCGCTCACCGTTGCGCTTGCGTATTCGCGCCGTCGCTCAGACCTCTTCTGGGTTGCGCTGACACTTCTCGGCCTGTCGTTCCTTTTACCCCTGCATCAGGATTACAGTACCATTGACCTGCGGGGTGTTGGCTATGCGTTTGCGGCCGGAATCTGTTGGGGCATCTACATCGTTTCCGGGAAGCGGGCAGGCTCGGTACTGGGGGCGCAAGCGCCCGCTTTGGGCATGATTCTTGCGGCAGTGGTGGTATTGCCGTTTGGTTTGGTGGAGGCGGGCACGGTGCTCCTGAGGTTTGATGTGCTGACGCTGGCATTGCTGGTCGCGGTGCTGTCGAGCGCTATTCCGTACTCGCTGGAAATGTTCGCCTTGCAACGCCTTCCGGCCAAAAGCTTCGGGGTGCTTACAAGCGGCGAACCTGCCATGGGTGCCATCGTGGGAATGGTGGTGCTGGGGGAAGTTTTGTCCCTTACGGAAATGGCTGGCATAGCAGCCATTGTTATTGCTTCCGTCGGCGTCATACAGTCAGCGCGATGAGGTCAACAATACTGCTGGGCAAAGGCAACCAAGATGCATGCTGATTTCTCTTTTGAGCCTGCTTACGCACCCCGTCGTTTCACGACCCATGCGCATTGGGCGTTAGCATCGTCGCGTTTTAAGGTTCATCTCATCAGCGCGGATTGCAGCGTGCCGCCTCTGGCGGGCAGAGATGACATTGTTGCCGCCGCACAACTTTATTGTACGTCGCTGACATCGGCTATGGAGGCAGAGGGGCAGCATTTTGGGCTGGGATTTGCTGTGCTGCACGAGGGTGAAGCAAAAGCCAATTACTGGCTGTTGTTCAACTGGTGGATTGCAGGTGGCATCCAGTGTCAGTTGCTATCGCGCGCCATGGGAGAGGAACCAACCCGCTTTGCGCAGGTGACAAGGCCGTATTCGGCGTGTGTGTGGGAAAGCGTAAGCATTGCCCACGAGCGAGATGCGTGGGTGCGGACTGTCCTGAACGGGCAGATGAATGCTGAAGCGTATCTCAACGACAGACTGGCGGACGGACTCTATTAAAATCCTGAATGTGGCCCGAACGTTTCTGGGATTAAAGCCGCTTGCGTTGCAGCAGGATTTTGTGACAATGGGCATCCTCAATTCTTCGGAGCCTCACCGATGCTGTCTCGTCGTTTTTTCGTGTCCGTCCTTGCCGCCCTTATGCTGACACCGGCCGTATCCTATGCGCAGTCTCTGCCTGATCTCGGTGGGCGCACCGTGGTGGTGGTGACGGAAAACGCCTACCCGCCGCTCCAGTTCGTGGACCCCAAGAGTGGCAAAGCCATCGGCTGGGAATACGATGCAATGAACGAAATCGCCAAGCGCCTCAATTTCAAGGTGGAATACCAGACATCCAGCTGGGACGCGATGATCGAGGCCGTCGCGGGCGGTCAGTACAATATTGGCATGACAGGCATTACCATCAAGGAAGAGCGCAAGCAGAAGGTGGATTTCTCCGATCCCTATATGCGCTCTGAACTGTTCATGCTGGTGCGCAGTGACGAGACGCGCTTTACCGATGCAAAGAGCTTCGCCGCGTTGCCCGATGCACTTGCGGCGGCACAGCCGGGTACGACGCCGTTCTACACCACCGTGTATGAGGTGCTGGACGGCAATGAGCAGAACCCGCGCATCAAGCTGTTTGAAACCTTTGGCGCAACGGTGCAGGCATTAAAGACCGGTGATGTCGATATGGTGCTGACGGATGGCACGGCAGGCAAGGGCTACGTGGATGCTTCCAATGGATCGCTGAAACTGGTTGGCAATGCGCTCGGTACGGAAGATTTCGGCTTCATCTTTGCCAAGGGGTCCGATCTGGTCGCGCCCGTTAACGCTGCAATCAAGGCGCTGAAAGAGGACGGTACACTGGACCGCCTCAACAAGACGTGGTTCGTGGATTACAAGCTCGGCGGTTGATTGCAGTCCATGCGCGACGCAAAAGTCAGGGACCGGCGTAATGGCCCCCAGGATTTTCCATGGTGGCTGGTGGCGCTGGGGGGCATTGGCCTCGCGCTTGCCGTGCTGATCGGCACAAACAGCCAGTATTCCGAAATCTTTCAGATCATTTTGAAAGGGCTGGGCGTCACAATCGGGGTAACGCTGGCAGCCTTTTCGCTTGCCACGCTTTTGGGGCTCGGCGTGGCGCTGATGGGCTTTTCGCGCTTTCTGGTTCTGCGCCAGCTTGCCCGTTTTTATATCGAGGCTCTGCGCGGCATACCCATGCTGGTGCTGTTGTTTTACATCGCCTTTGTCGGTGCGCCAGCGCTGGTTATGCTGGTGAATATCGCTCTCACGCCGCTGATCAAAGCCGGGTATGCCGAGCCGTTGATGGTGCGCGATATCTCGCTCTTGTGGCGCGCCGTTATGGCGCTTGCCATCGGCTACTCGGCGTTTTTGGCAGAAGTGTTTCGCGCAGGTATTGAATCGGTGGACCGAGGGCAGATCGAGGCGGCCGAGGCCTTGGGGCTGACCCGGGCACAGCGCTTCCGGCTGGTGGTTTCACCGCAGGCCGCGCGTGTGATCCTGCCGCCTTTCGGCAATGATTTCGTGGCGATGGTCAAGGATTCCTCGCTCGTGTCCGTGCTGGGCGTGGCCGATATCACGCAGATGGGCAAGGTTTACGCCTCCGGCTCCTTCCTGTTTTTCGAGACCTATTCCATCGTCGCCTATGTCTATCTGGTGCTGACCATCACCGTGTCGCTGGCGCTGCGCCGGTTTGAGCGGCATATGAGCCGCGTTCCCGTTGCGAAACGCTGAAAATCTTGGTATAGAGCAGGCATGGAATCCAAGTTCAGTTGCAACGAGCAGAGAATTTTCGTGCTGCAAGACCATAAGCGTCTTCCGGCCCGCTTCTTTGCATGCGTGCAGGGCGCGCTTAGCAGCCGACTACCGTAGGCACGGTTTGGGCCTTCGCCCGCTTTTTCTGGTTGCTGTAATTTACCGACATAATGGATTGAAGCCATGAGCGCACCGCGCACCCTTTACGATAAGATCTGGGACGATCACGTTGTCAGCACGCAGGATGACGGAACCTGTCTGCTCTATATCGACCGCCATCTCGTCCATGAAGTGACGAGCCCGCAGGCGTTCGAGGGATTGCGTATGGCGGGCCGGAAGGTGCGCGCACCGCACAAGACGCTTGCCGTGGTGGACCACAATGTGCCGACCTCGCCAGACCGGGCTCTGGGCATCAAGAACGAGGAAAGCCGCATTCAGGTGGAAGCGCTGGCGCGCAATGCTGCGGATTTCGGCGTGGAATATTACTCGCAGACCGATAAGCGCCAAGGCATCGTGCATATTGTCGGGCCGGAGCAGGGCTTTACCCTGCCGGGCATGACGATTGTGTGCGGCGACAGCCATACCTCCACCCATGGAGCCTTCGGCGCACTGGCGCACGGCATTGGTACCTCCGAGGTGGAGCATGTGCTGGCAACGCAGACGCTGATTCAGAAAAAAGCCAAGAACATGCTGGTGCGTGTCGATGGCAAGCTGCCAGCGGGCGTTACCGCCAAGGATATCATTCTGGCGATCATTGGCGAAATCGGTACGGCGGGCGGCACGGGACACGTCATTGAATTTGCGGGCGAAGCCATTCGCTCGCTGTCAATGGAAGGCCGCATGACGGTCTGCAACATGACCATTGAGGGCGGGGCCCGCGCGGGCCTGATTGCGCCGGACGAAACGACCTTCAACTACATCAAGGGCAAGCCCCGCGCGCCGACCGGTGACAATCTGGACAAGGCTATTGCCTACTGGAAAACGCTGCATACGGACGAGGGTGCCTATTACGACCGCGTGGTGGTGCTGAACGCCGAGGAACTGCCACCCATCGTTTCCTGGGGGTCGTCACCGGAGGATGTGGTATCGGTGCAGGGGGTTGTGCCAAACCCGGACGAGATTGAGGACGAAAACAAGCGCCTCTCCAAGTGGCGGGCGCTGGACTATATGGGCCTGAAGCCCGGCACGAAAATGACCGATATCGCCATTGACCGTGTGTTCATCGGTTCCTGCACCAATGGCCGTATCGAGGATTTGCGCGCGGTTGCCAAAGTGGTGGAGGGGCGCACCGTAGCGCCGACCGTATCGGCCATGATCGTGCCCGGTTCCGGCCTTGTGAAATTGCAGGCGGAGGCTGAAGGACTGGATCTCATCTTCAAGGCAGCAGGCTTTGACTGGCGTGAGCCCGGCTGCTCCATGTGCCTGGCGATGAATGATGACCGTCTGGCCCCCGGCGAGCGCTGCGCCTCGACCTCGAACCGCAATTTCGAAGGACGTCAGGGCCTGAAAAGCCGCACCCATCTGGTGTCGCCCGCTATGGCGGCGGCGGCGGCGGTGGCAGGGCATTTCGTGGATATCCGCGAATGGGACTATGCCCCGAAGATGGATGCCTAAAGAGCTGGGCTTTCTATCGCCTGCGCTATTTGCCCGTCATCCCTGTGCTCGGTCCACAGGGATCCATCTAGCCCAAGTCATTGGGCTAAAAAAGCTATTCGCCGCGCAGACGCGCGTCGGCTGGATTCCTGTGACCAGCACAGGAATGAGGGATGAGGGTCAGGGGACGCCTTACCCAACAACCCGCACAATCGTGCCCGTTTCCATCAAGGGCAGCAGGCGGCGCATGGTCTGGGGGCTGACGGCGATGCAGCCCTCCGTCGGCTCGTAATGCCCACGAATCAGGTGGAAGAAAATCGCCGAGCCGCCATTGCGCTTTCGGCTGGTGATGTTCCAGTTCATAACAAGACAGACATTGTAGAGACCATCGTCGCGCATCATTTTTTCGTGGCTGGCAGCGAAAGGTGCACGGACAAGCCGGTTGTAACTGGCATGGCCGGGAGCATCGCACCACAGCATATCGCTTCGCGTCGATATCAGAGGCAACCGCGTTGCGGGCGGGGTGGAGCGCGTAAAGCCGCTGATGAGCCGCATCATGCTGAGCGGCGTTGCGCCATCCCCCTCGCGCTTACGGCTGCTGATGCCACTGCGGCCAAGCGCTGCGGGAAAAACCAGTGGGCCGATGGAAACAAGGCCCCGTCTGCGATCGCCCGGAGCGGCTCGTACGGTTATGATTTTTGGCTTTCTCACCTGTTTTTCGCGTTTCTGTCGCATTGCGTGTTCCGATTTCCATCTTGTCGCTTTATGGGCTAAAACGCAGTTTGATGACAATGCGCATTTCAGGAGCCAAAGTATGATACGCACCATTCTGCTGGTCGATGACGATGATGATCTGCGCGAAACCTTGATCGAGCAACTCTCGCTCTACAATGAGTTTACCATTCTGCAGGAAGCAACGGCCACCAAGGGCATGCAGACGGCGTTGGCCGAGCAAATCAACCTCATGATCATGGATGTCGGCCTGCCGGATATGGATGGGCGCGAAGCGGTCAAGCTGCTGCGCAGACAAGGCTTTAAGCCGCCGATCATTCTGTTGACGGGCCATGATACCGATTCGGATACGATTCTGGGTCTGGAAGCCGGTGCCAATGACTACGTTACCAAGCCTTTTCGGTTTGCGGTGCTTTTGGCGCGCATCCGCGCACAGCTTCGCCAGCACGAAAGCAGCGAAGACGCGACGTTCATCGTCGGTCCCTATACCTTCAAGCCCAGCCAGAAATTGCTGACATTGGAAAACGGCGACAAAATCCGCCTGACAGAGAAGGAAGCGGCCATTATCCGCTATCTCTACCGGGCCGAGCAAAAGGTGGTGACGCGCGATGTGCTGCTGGAAGAGGTCTGGGGCTACAACTCCGGAGTGACCACCCATACGCTGGAAACGCATGTCTATCGCCTGCGGCAAAAGATCGAGCGCGACCCGTCCAATGCCGAAATTCTGGTAACGGAAAACGGCGGCTACAAACTCGTACCGTGAGAGAAACCCTGTGTCGCTGAATGATGATATCGCGCTTCTGTCCACCGTACCTTTGTTCAATGAAATCAGTGATGACAAGCTACGGCTGATTGCCTTTGGTGCCGAGCGCCGGAGCCTGTCTGCGGGACAGGAGCTGTTTCGCGAAGGAACCATGGCCGATTGCGCCTATGTGGTGGCGGGCGGTGAACTGACACTGACGGCCAAGGGCCGCGACGGCAAGCCGCGCCTTGTGGATACAGTCGGGCGCGGCACGCTGCTATCTGAACTGGCGCTGATCTCAGCCGTGGAGCGAAAATTTACCGCCAAAGCGGAAACCGGCAGCGAGGTCATGCGCATCAATCGGCAGCTCTTTCACCGCATGCTGGAAGAATATCCCGAAATCGGCGCGCTGATGGAAACGCGGCTGACGCAGAATTTCCAGAGCATGGTGGCGCGGCTGGAAGCGTTGCAGGGCAAGTTTGCCTAAGCCTTAGGCGAGCGGTTTGCCAGCGCCACTCCGGCACTGATCGTCAAAATGCCAAGGATTGCGGGCAGCGCCAGCGTTTCGCTGAGCAGCGGCACGGCCATGATCGCCGCCAGCACCGGTGCCAGTGCGCCGATTGTGGTACAGCGTTGAGCGCCGAGGCACTGCGTTGCCAGCGCATAGACCACTGTGGATACGATGCCGACACCCACTCCCTGCACGGCTGCAAAATACAGAATGTCCTGCACATTGGCGTTGGCAAGGTTGCTGGAAAGCATTCCCGTTATCATCAGAACACCGATAACGGGTACGGATGGGAGAGTAACCAGCATGGCGCAGCCCACGGGATCGACCCCCACGCGCCGCAGGCCAATGGAGTAGATGGCCCAGCAGAGGCTTGCGGTCAGCAGCAGCATGATTCCGCTGATCTGGGACAGATCCACCGAACCTTGGGCTGCAACCAGCGCAATGACTCCGGCAATGATAACCAGCAGCCCGAAGCCCCGCGCGCGGCTGATGCCCTGACGCAGGAAGGCGCGCGATAACAGTGCCACGAACAGCGGTGCCGTGCCCGCAATCAACGCGCTGACATAGGCTGCCGAAGACAGGCGTGCGCCTGCCGATGCCAGCAGAAAGAACGGCAGGCCTGCCCCGGCTGTGACCATCAATCCATCCTGCAGGCGCAACGTGCGAAGTGCAGCCCATCGCGATGGCAACAGGGGCAGCAACAGCAACGCGGGAACGAGAAAGCGAATAAGCGCAACATCGGCAGAGGTCAGACCGGACTGGTGAATGGCGCGCATGGATACGGCAAACCCCGCCCAAATCGTCACCACTAGCGCAATGGCTAAATATCCGAGCAGCCGCTTGGATGAGACCGCTGTGATGGGGAGGGCTGTGTTTGAGCTGATGATAGACATGTCTGGTTTGCACCTGTTGTCGAATATACGACAAGATTAGCGCAATATGACTGGCAGTTTCGTGCGAAGTCCGCTAGCGATCAAATGATTATTAGCAGAAAATGCCAAGGATTTCCCATGGATGATAAAGACCGTCAAATTCTGTCTGCGCTCCAGAAAGACGGGCGTTTGTCAAATCAGGACCTGTCGGAAAAGGTCAACCTGTCGCCATCGCCCTGTCTTCGCCGATTGAGGATGCTGGAAGAGAGCAATATCATTCGCGGCTATACCGCCATTGTCGATGAGGAAGCCTACGGCCTGCCTGTGACTGCTTTTGTACGGGTACGGCTGGAGCGACACGGACGGGAGCAGGTGGCTGCGTTCGAAGATGCAATCAAGGGCGTGGATGCCATTCTGGATTGCTACGTGATGACCGGTAGTGCCGATTACCTGCTGAGAGTGCTGGTCGCAAGCCTGCGCGATTATGAGCATTTCGTACGCGAGCAACTCCACCCAATTCCGGGGATTGCGTCAATCGACACCAGCTTTGCTTATGGAATGGTGAAGCGCTCTACCGTTTACCCGGCACTGCCGCGCGAAACCCTTTAGAGATCGAAATACGCAATCACCGGAACGTGGTCGGAGGGGCGTTCCCAGCTTCTGGCTTCGCGCAGGATCTCCACGCGGCTCAAATGGGTGGCAAGGTCGGCGGAGGACCAGATGTGGTCCAGGCGGCGGCCCCGGTCGGCAACGGTCCAGTCCTTGGCGCGGTAGCTCCACCAGGTAAAGAGTTTTTCAGGCGCTGGCATATGCTGGCGCATCAGGTCCACCCAGGCGCCATTGGTCATGACGGAGGTCAGACCTTCGGTCTCGATGGGCGTGTGGCTGACTATTTTCAGCAGTTGTTTGTGCGACCAGACATCGTGCTCCAGCGGCGCAATGTTGAGATCGCCCACCAGAATGGCGGAAATTCCGGCTTCCGCTTCGGCATGCAGCAGCTTCATTTCCTCAACGAAATCAAGCTTATGGCCGAATTTTGCGTTAATAGTGCGGTCCGGCTCGTCGCCACCGGCGGGAACGTAAAAATTGTGCAGCCGCACTGTCTTGCCCCCACGCTCGAATAGGATCGACAGATGGCGCGCGTCGCCAACGCCGCAATAATCGCGCCTGTCCGGCAGATCAATGGGAATGCGGGAAATGGTGGCCACGCCATGGTAGCCCTTCTGCCCGTGCATGGCGATGTGTTCGTAGCCAAGCGCCTTCAGAGGCTTGGATGGAAACTGGTCGTTCTGACACTTGGTTTCCTGCAGGCAGAGGATGTCCGGCTGCCACGTTTTCAAGAAGTGCTCAACCAGCGGCATTCTGAGACGCACGGAGTTAATGTTCCAGGTGGCAACCGAGAAGGTCATGAAAATCCCTTGGCGTAAAACGGTCAATCATGCTGCCATAACAGAGAACAAAGCCGCGGACAGGGTTGCCGGCGGCTTCTCCACAAGCTGTCATACATAATCAGCGGTTTTTGTTGCCGCGCACTTCGTCATAAGGAATGGCGAAGATGCCATCGTTCAGCGCCACGCCTGCGCGCACATTGAAAATCATCACGGATGTATCCTTGCCCTGCGCATCGCGAATGGTCCACTGGCGCAAATCATAAGTCTTCGGATCGAACATCATGGTGATGGTGGAGTCGCCGAAAATGGTCTTGTCGCCAAGAACAATAGTCGTGAGGTCAGGCTCTTCCTTTACATCGCGCACCATTTTGGCGGAGAGATCGATGGTGTCGCCCAGAAGCAGGTTGAGTGGCGTCTTGCTCAGCGGGTACAGATCCCAGGTTTTCAACTGTCTGTTGCCGATGACGACGGAGCGCCCATCGGAAATGACACGCATGGGGGACGGGGCATCGTAATTGAAGCGGATCTTGCCGGGGCGGGAGATGAAGAACTTGCCACCCGTCTGCTGGCCGGACGGGCTGAACTGCATGAATTCGCCCGACATGGTTTTCACACTGGCGAAATGATTGGCGATGCGCTGGGCAGCACTTCCGGCCTGTGCCATAGCAGGCGCTGGCAACATGCCGGCCAAGCCCACCACGACACACGCGGCAAGCCCACCCACCAACAGGGACCGGCGGGTCAGCGCGCCGGGAGCAAAGGTGGGAACTGCGGGCTTGTCAAGTTTCGTCATGAATGTCTCCAGAAGCATGTCCGATCAAAAGCAACGACGCTTTCAATCTGCCGAATGCGCATATCAGGTTCAGGCCCCAGATGTGGATACCAAGTGCGGCATCGTCAAGGCGTTTGAGCACACTGTATGGTCAAAGGCCGGTTATCTCGTCTTCGGTTGGCACCAGAATTTCGCGTTTTCCGGCGTGGTTGGCAGGGCTGATGATACCCTCCTGCTCCATGCGTTCGATTAACGAGGCCGCGCGGTTATAGCCAATGCCCAGACGGCGCTGGATGTAGGAGGTGGATGCCTTGCCATCACGCAGCACCACGGCAACAGCCTGATCGTAAGGGTCGTCCGAGTCGGCCAGATTGCCGCTGCCGACCGGTCCGCCGCCATCGGCCTCATCCTCATCTTCCTCGGTAATGGCATCGAGGTATTGCGGGGAGCCTTGTGTCTTGAGGTAGGCCACGACCTCTTCCACCTCGGAATCGGAGACGAAAGGACCGTGCACGCGCTGAATGCGGCCGCCACCGGCCATATAGAGCATGTCGCCCATGCCCAGCAGTTGTTCGGCACCCTGCTCGCCCAGAATGGTGCGGCTGTCGATCTTGGAGGTCACCTGAAACGAAATGCGGGTGGGGAAGTTGGCCTTGATGGTGCCGGTGATCACATCCACGGACGGGCGCTGCGTCGCCATGATGACATGGATGCCAGCGGCACGCGCCATCTGTGCCAAGCGCTGTACCGCACCTTCAATATCCTTGCCCGCCACCATCATCAGGTCGGCCATTTCATCGATCACGACAACAATATAGGGCAGCGCTTTGAGGTCGAACTCTTCCGTTTCATACACGGCCTCGCCGGTCTGGCGGTCAAAGCCCGTCTGCACCGTACGTGAAATCGCTTCGCCCTTGGCCAGTGCCTGCTCCACGCGGCTGTTGAAGCCATCAATGTTGCGCACGCCAATCTTGGACATTTTTTTGTAGCGCTCTTCCATCTCCCGCACGGTCCATTTCAGCGCTACCACGGCCTTTTTCGGATCGGTCACAACAGGCGAAAGCAGATGCGGAATACCGTCATAGACGGAAAGTTCCAGCATTTTCGGGTCGATCATGATCAGGCGGCACTGGTCCGGCGTCATGCGGTACAGGATCGACAGGATCATGGTGTTGATGGCAACGGATTTACCCGAGCCTGTGGTGCCTGCTACCAGAAGGTGCGGCATCTTGGCGATGTCTGTGATCACCGGTTCGCCACCAATGGTCTTGCCGAGCGCCATGGCAAGACGCGCCTTGCTGGATTCGAAATCACGCGAGCCGATGAGTTCACGCAGGTACACGGTCTCACGGCGCTGGTTGGGCAGCTCAATGCCGATGGCGTTGCGGCCCGGCACGACCGCCACGCGGGCGGCAATGGCGCTCATGGAGCGCGCAATATCATCGGCCAGACCGATCACACGCGAAGATTTGATGCCAGGAGCCGGTTCCAGCTCATAGAGGGTGACGACCGGCCCGGGACGGACGTGAATGATTTCACCCTTCACACCAAAATCTTCCAGAACGCCTTCGAGAAGACGGGCGTTCTGCTCCAGCGCATCGGCGGACAGCGTTGCATCGCGTTGCACATTTTTCGGCTCTGCCAGAAACTGCAGCGGTGGCAGGGTAAACGTGCCGTTGGACTGGGGAGGCCGTGGGGTGGCGACTTTGGCGGCAGCCTTGCGCGGTGCCAGATAGGGTGCCTCATCATCCACAATCACGCCGCGCGGCGGTGCGATATCGAACGGGGCGTCGTCATTCTCATCGTCATTGGTATCGTCATCGAACCCCATCGGCGGGGCCGCGACGACGCGGCGTTCCGAGCGATCCAGCGACGGCTCGACGCGCTGACCGGGTTGAACACTGGTCTTGCCCTTGGCGCGGACCGGCTCGTTCAGGGTGCCGAATTCGTCATTGTTGAAATCATAGGGCTCATCGTAATCGCGCTGGGCAGCCTTTCGCCCCGTCAAGCCGAAAATACGGCGGATACGGGCCTGGCCGGTAAACCACACATGGGTCAGCGCGCCGAAGGCCAGCGTCAATGGTCCCTCGCGCTCGTCCTGGCCGTCTTGGATGCTGATGGCTTTGGATGGCGTCTGTGACACGTCCTGCTCGTCCGGTTCCGGCGCATCGCTGACGCCGATGAGACCGGCGCTGTAGACCAGCAACCAGAGTGCGGGCACGGCAAACACCACCGCCAGAATGGTGGCGAACGTGCCGGTGGGGTAGGTGCCGATAAACAGAGCCGGAAAGCGCAGGATCATATCGCCGAATACGCCGCCGAGCCCGCTTGGCAGCGGCCATGTGACGGGCGGGGCGATACAGCTGAGCGTTGCTGACGCCAGAACCGAACCGCCAAACCACGCCGCCAAACGCCGCGGAATGCGATCAAACCGCTTGGCGCGGATCAGCACACGCGCCCAGGCAAGGGCAGGCAGCAGCGCCATGACGCTGGCAAGGCCAAAGAACTGCATGAATAGATCGGCAAACGCCGCACCGCCCGTGCCCAGAATGTTCGTCGGTTCCGCACCGGTGGCAAAGGAGAAGCTGGGATCGGCAACATTCCAGGTGGAGAGCGCAGCCACAGCCAGCCCCAAAAGCGCCAATAGCGCAAACCCGGCGAGCGCGGCAACCTGCCGCCATACGAAGGTGGTCAGCACGAACCGTTCGGATTGGCTGTCAAACACTGCTGGATTGCTTCTGCTCATCTTGCCTGCTTGCCCGTTCTGGTATCACGTCCGGGCAGTGCCCGAACGGAGTGTGCCTGCCGCGCACACGCGGTTACCCCTTGAAGAGCGGCCAGAGTAGAACCCGACAGTTAATGTGACATTAACCATGGGTGGTTGTGCTGCGAAAACCCAACTCTACCAACAAAAAAGCCCGGATCTGAGACAGATCCGGGCAAGTTGGCACGCTCTTTGAGTTGTTTTTAGCTGTGGTAGGCCGCTTCACCATGCGAGGAGAGGTCAAGGCCTTCCCGCTCGGCTTCAACAGGCACACGCAGGCCGACGATGGCATCTACAATCTTGTAGAGGATGAAGGACACCACGCCGCACCAGACAATGGTGATGAGAACGGCAGTGGCCTGTGTGACCAGCTGACCGGCAATCGAGAAGTCCGCACCGCCTGTGCCGCCCAGCGATGGGGCTGTGAAGATGCCGGTGCCGAGAGCACCGATGATGCCACCAACGCCGTGAATGCCGAACACGTCTGCCGTGTCGTCATAGCCGAACTTGTTTTTGACTGTTGCGACGAAGAAGTAGCAGATCGGCGAAACGATGAGACCGAGAACGATAGCGCCCATCGGCCCAACCGAACCGGCAGCAGGGGTGATGGCAACGAGGCCAGCAACCATGCCGGAAACGCCGCCGAGCATGGAAGCCTTGCCGCGTGCAAAGTTTTCAACCAGCGACCACGAAACGATAGCAGCAGCAGTGGCAACGAAGGTGTTGATGGTGCCGAGCAGCGCGCCGCCACCAACTTCGAGGTTGGAACCGGCGTTAAAGCCGAACCAGCCCACCCACAGCATGGCAGCGCCGACCATGGTCAGTGTCATGGAATGGGGTGCCATCATGTCCTTGCCGAAGCCTGTACGCTGGCCGATGACGATGGCACCGACGAGGCCTGCAATGCCGGCGTTGATATGCACAACCGTGCCGCCAGCAAAATCAAGCGCGCCCATCTTGAAAATGTAGCCGTTTGCATCCCAGACCATGTGTGCAACGGGGAAGTAAACGAATGTTGCCCAGAGAATCGTGAACAGGATAACGGCGGAAAAGCGAATACGCTCGGCAAAAGCACCGATGATCAGCGCCGGTGTAATGCAGGCAAATGTCATCTGGAAGCAGATGAAGATGTATTCGGGAATGACAACGCCCTCGCT
Organism: Rhizobium sp. CFBP 8762; assembly: GCF_014841565.1. Lineage (GTDB taxonomy): Bacteria > Pseudomonadota > Alphaproteobacteria > Rhizobiales > Rhizobiaceae > CFBP-8762. The sequence continues at coordinate 920,007 of NZ_JACYUD010000001.1, read as the reverse complement.
GAAGGTGGCAGACGTGCTGTCAACGGTAACGCCACTAAGGAAAAGCTTGCCGAAGCCCCCGAAGAACGCGCTGGTGGACCCGCCGAATGCGAAGGAATAGCCGTAGGTTACCCATACCAGCATCATCACAGCCGCAATCATGGTGGTCTGCATCAGTACGGACAGCATGTTCTTGGCGCGCACAAGGCCACCATAGAACAGGGCCAGACCCGGAACGACCATGAAGAGAACGAGGATGGTGGCGATATACATAAAGGCCGTATCGGCCTTTTCGGGCAAAGGCGCGGCTGCGGCAACTTCTGCCGCCGGTGCGACGGCCTCCTGCGCAAACGCGACCAGCGGTGCAAGTGTCGCGACCGTCGCTGCGCCCACACCGGCCAGAAGAGTTGAAATCTTGAATGAAGACATGGACTTGGTGCTCCCCTGAACAGTCACTTACAGCGCTTCGCTATTGGTTTCGCCGGTGCGGATACGCACGGCATGATCGATCGAATAAACGAAAATCTTGCCGTCGCCGATCTGGCCGGTCTTGGCGGCGGATGCGATGGCTTCAACGGCCCTGTCGGCAATTTCGGACGCGACCGCGATCTCGATCTTGAGTTTTGGCAGAAAGCTGACGGCGTATTCCGTGCCACGGTAGATTTCCGTGTGCCCCTTCTGGCGGCCGTAACCTTTGACTTCCGTGACCGTCAGGCCCTGAATGCCGACAGCGGTCAGCGCTTCGCGCACCTCATCGAGTTTGAACGGCTTGATAATGGCCATCACAATTTTCATCTGGCTTCCCCATTCGTTTCCGGCTGCCCCAGGCGCAAAAAAGACGCGGGGCCTGCTATTACCATTCAAGGGCCGTGCCAGATTCGAAGGCATGTTATAAGTAATTGAAATATATGAAAGAAATAGAAAAGCAGCGCAGAGATTAGGCTGCGCTGCCGAAATGAACGATTGCGGTTGATTAAAAAGTAATCATTATTGAAAAATTGGCGCTGATTTAGGCGTTTGCCTTTTTCCGAATCAAACCTTCCTGCGCAACTGACGCAATCAACTGCCCTTGCCGGTTGAACAGGCTGCCGCGGTTCATGCCCCGGCTACCTGAGGCGCTTGGGCTATCCTGCGTGTACAGCAGCCAGTCATCGAAGGAAAAAGGCCGATGAAACCACATGGCATGGTCGATACTGGCGACTTGCAGGCTAGGATCGAAAATTGACGTGCCGTGGGCGTGGAGCGAGGTGTCCAGCAGTGTCATGTCGGACAGGTAAGCCAGCACAACGGCCTGCATATGGCGATCATTCGGGACAGGGCCGGTGGCACGCACCCACACATCCTGTACGGGCTCCAGCGCATCGCGGGCAAAGTAGCGTTTCAGCAGAACGGGGCGAATCTCAATCGGGCGTGGTTGCTGCCAGTAGCGTCTTATGCCTGCCGGCGCATGTTTCAAAACCGAGTCGCGAATCTCCTGCTCGCCCGGCAGTGTATCGGGCATCGGTACATCGGGCATTTCGATCTGATGCTCGAAGCCGTCTTCGTCGAACTGGAATGAGGCCGAGAGGGCAAAGATGGCCTGACCATGCTGACTGGCCACCACGCGCCGTGTGGCAAAGCTGCGGCCATCGCGCATCCGTTCTGCTTCATAGTCGATGGGAACGGAGGGGTCGCCGGGGCGCATGAAGTAGGCGTGAAGCGAATGCACATGGCGGTCGGCCTCAACGGTCCGGCATGCCGCCATCAGCGCCTGCGCGATGACTTGCCCGCCGAACACACGCTGCCAGCCCACTTGCGGACTGACGCCCTGAAAGCGATCCTCACCGGTTTGTGTCAGGTCCAGCGTGGCCAGCAGGCCTTCCATGGCGCTAGGTGTTTCAGTTGGTGCTTCGGGCGGGCGCGACATTTGGGCCATTCTCCAGAGGTATGAAATCAGGTCAGCATGCTCTATATACAACGGCATAGGCTGGGATCACAGGAGAATGCAATGATCGATGTACTGATTGCTGGCGGCGGCTATGTCGGCCTGTCGCTCGCCGTATCGATCCGCAAGGCAGCGCCGCATCTGGCGGTCACCGTCATCGACGGTGCGCCGGAAGGCGTTTGGCAACGCGACGAGCGGGCATCCGCCATCGCCGCTGCCGCCTCCAACATGCTGGATGTGCTGGGCGTGTGGGACGAGATTGCCCCGCAGGCCGAGCCCATCCGCCGCATGGTGATTACCGACTCGAAAACCGCCGATCCGGTGCGGCCTGTCTTTCTGACATTCGATGGTGTGACCGATGACGGCACGCCCTTTGCCCATATGGTGCCCAATGTTGCCATGGTCGGCGCGCTGCGCAAGGCGTGCGACACCCTCGGCATCGAGATTCGCCAGTCAACCATGGCGCAATCCTTCAAGACGGGCGACCATAGTGTTGTTGTCACGCTGCAAAACGGCGAGACACTCGAAGCTCGCCTGCTGGTGGCCTGCGATGGCGTCAAATCACGGCTGCGCGATGCAGCTGGTATCAAGACCGTGAGCTGGAATTACGGTCAGTCCGGCATCGTCACCACGGTTGAGCATGAGCGCCCGCATGATGGCACGGCGGAGGAGCATTTCCTGCCCGCTGGTCCGTTTGCTGTGTTGCCGCTGGCCAACAACCGTTCGTCACTGGTGTGGACCGAGCGTACGGAAGATGCCAACCGATTGATCGAGAGCGATGATCTGATTTTTGAGGATGAGCTGGAGCGCCGGTTCGGCCACAAGCTGGGCGCGCTGAAGGTGGTCGGCAAGAAGCAGGCGTTCCCGTTGGGGCTGACGCTTGCCCGCCAGTTCGTGGCCCCGCGTTTTGCGCTGGCTGGCGACGCTGCCCATGGCATTCACCCGATTTCCGGACAGGGTCTGAACCTTGGGTTCAAGGACGTCGCAGCTTTGGCCGAAACGGTGGTGGAGGCCGACCGGCTGGGACTGGATATCGGCTCACTGACGATTCTGGAGCGTTACCAGACCTGGCGGCGGTTCGATACGTTCCGCATGGGGGTAACGACCGACGTGCTGAACCGGCTGTTTTCCAACGATTCAACACCGATTCGTGTTGCCCGCGATATCGGGCTTGGTCTGGTGGAACGAATGCCATCGCTGAAATCGTTCTTCATCGGACAGGCTTCGGGAACGACAGGACAGCGCAATCCGCGTTTGCTCGCGGGGCAGCCAATCTAAAGCGACGGCCTTTGACTCTCCGAATGCGACAAAACAAGAGGTTTAGACCTCAAGCTTGCGCGCTTCTGAAATCAACATGATCGGAATCCCGTCCCGGATCGGGTAGGCCAAACTTGCCTTTTTGGAAATCAGCTCATTGGCTTGCGAGTCATAATTCAGCGTGGTTTTCGTCAGCGGGCAAACGAGCAGTTCCAGAAGCTTCGGGTCAACCTTGCTGGTATTTACATCCATGACGCACCTATTGCAGAACGCTGTCGAAATCGCCGGATGAGCGCGCCAGTACCATTTCGGTAATGGCAATCAGCGTTTCTGCCCGGGTTTTCAAATCCGGTGCTTCCAGCAAGGCCTGCTTTTCAGCCGGGCTGAAGGGCGACATCATCGACATGGAGTTGACGAGCGTCGTGTTGTTGGCTCTCTCCACGCTGTCCCAGTCCGCTTCCAGCTTGTTGGCCTTCAGATATGCCTTGAAAGCGCTGAGAAGGGCAGGGCGGTTGACCTGGCTGTCATCCTCGCTGGTGGTCAGATCGGCGGCGAAGGGCGCGATCTTGAACTGGCGGTAGACCTTGTTGCTCGAAGCCTCTTCAAACAAACGAAACCGGCAAATGCCGGTTAGTGATATGACATAGCGCCCATCACCGGTCTCGGCAAACGATGTCAGCCGACCGAGGCCACCAATCGGGCTCAAAGGCGCTTGCGGCGCAACCGGGCTTTCCTCCTGTGTCATGGCGGTGAGCGCAGGCTGGATAATACCAATCAGGCGTTTTCCAGCCAGGGCATCATCCACCATAGACAGATAGCGTGGCTCGAATATGTTAAGGGGTAATTGTGCGCCGGGAAGCAGCAGGCCGCCGGTCAATGGAAACACCGGTACAATCTCAGGAACGTCCTCCGGTTTCAGATATCGTGCGTTTCCCACCTGCATGGCATTTTTCCCGTTCGTCTCAATGCGTGTTACGACACGCTTTAAATGGGGCGCGGCGGCATGAATCTCAACCGCTACCCCATGATATATTAAGAAAACAGAATGGACGATAGCTTGCGCCGCGCGGCCAACGTGGCCGGGTCCGTGGGCCCCCACACATCAAAAAACGCCAGAAGCTGGCGACGCGCGCCATCGTCATCGAAGGTCCGGTCGCGTTTCATGACAGTCAGCAGATGGTCGGCGGCAACGCCGCGCTCCCCCTCGACATTTCTGATTTTGGCAAGGTTGATACGGGCTGCATGGTCATCGGGATTGGCCACAAGGATCTGCTCCAGTGCCTGCGGATCTCCCAGCTTGCGGGCTTCCTCGATCTGATCGAGTTTTTTCACAGCCGCCTGAACGGCACTGTCGCCCGCAAGGGCTTCAGGCAATTCGGCAAGCAGCGTCCGGGCTTGCGCCAGCTGGCCGGTGGAAATCAGGCAATTGGCCATGCCCGCCAGCGCGGCTGCGCTTTCCGGGTCGGCCTGGAGCACCGCGTCATAGAGCTGGCCGGCACTGTGAACATCCCCATCGGCGAACAGTTGGGCCGCTTCGGCAAGCACGGATTCGATCTCCGCTTTCGCATCGTCGGTCGCAGGACCGGCAACGCGCTCGATAAACTCGCGGATCTGACTTTCCGGGATCGCACCCATAAATCCATCGGCAGGGCGGCCGTTGACGAACGCGACCACCGCCGGAATCGACTGGATGCCCATCTGGCCGGGAATGGCGGGATGCTCGTCAATGTTCAGCTTGACCAGTTTGACCCGGCAATTGCTCTCGCCAACCACCTTTTCAATGATTGGCTGAAGCTGTTTGCACGGTCCGCACCACGGTGCCCAGAAATCCACCAGAACAGGCTGGTTGCGAGATTCTTCGATCACATCCCGGGCAAAGGTTGCGGTGGTGGTATCCTTGATAGCGCCTGTGGCTGCTGCTGGCTTCTGACCAGTGCCGAGGTTGGCCGCGCCACTGAGCTGGTAACTGTGCGCGCTTGCATATGGATTGCCGGTGCCGCTCATCATTCCCCCTACAGGAAGGGCAATTGCCCTTCATCCTATCTAAGTTCGCTATTAGATCGTATTTCAGGACGATACTTTCAAGACAAGTGGCGTATGTCCCGTCGCTTCCAGAAACCGGATGAGGTCGCTGGCGGCAATCGATGTTGTCGCGTCATTGGAAAGGGGATGCGCGTTGATAACCTCTTCGCGCATCAGGTCCTCGTCCAGAACAATGGTAACGGCCTTATCCGTATCGTTAATGGCTCCAAACGCTGTCACGGCACCGGGAATAACACCGAGATACTCCATCAACTTTTCCGGCTTCCCGAAGGAAACCTTGCTGGCGGCCCCGATAACGGTGTGCACGGTTTTGAGGTCCACGACGGCATGTTCCTCCACCGTCAGCAGAAAGAAATTGTCCTTCTTGTCTTTGACGAACAGGTTCTTGGTGTGACCGCCGGGAATTTCATCGCGCAGCGAAACCGATTCCGCCACGGTGAAAACCGGGGGGTGATGCTTGGTCGTGTGCTTGATTCCAAGATCATCGAGAAAAGCGAACAAATCAGCGGCTGTTTTGACGGATTTTTCCAAGGCGATTCGTCCTTTGATCAGGCAAGGCTATGGTTCTGTTGATAAAGTCCCTGGTGTTTGGACGCAAGCGCGAACCTGGTTTCAAGCATTTGCAGGGCTTTGCAGAGGGTGGTTCAAAAAAAATCAGGCGGACGCATTTTCCCTGTTGCAATTCTGAAATGGCTGGGGCATACACCGCCCGTCGCCGCAGGAAACTTAGACAGTAAACTGCAAGCGACGCCACGGTCACCAGTTACCCCGGACCTGTGGATTTGAGCGGGTGTAGCTCAGGGGTAGAGCACAACCTTGCCAAGGTTGGGGTCGAGCGTTCGAATCGCTTCACCCGCTCCAGTTTTTCTGGATTAAATTTCCTTTGCCACTGCTGTGATGTAAAACCGGGTTCAACCGGTCATTGTCAGATTTCGGGTGCAGGGCTGCTAAAGCCCGTCCCGCCCGCGAAAACGCCGCTGATAGCCCGCGTCATACAACGCACTTTCGCGGAAATCCTCGCTCTCAAGACCCTTGCCCACGAAAATCAGTGCCGTGCGCTCAATCGGATCAGCGGCAACTTTGGCAGCAATGGTGGATAATGTGCCGCGCACGATGCGCTCGTCCGCCCAGGATGCTTTCACCACGATGGCCACCGGGCAATCCGGTCCGTAAAGCGGGGTCAGTTCGTCCACCACCCGGGTGAGCGCGTGGATGGCGAGGTGGATGGCAAGCGTTGCACCCGTGGCGCCGAAATTGGCCAACGTTTCCCCATCCGGCATCGGCGAGGCGCGGCCCGAAACACGGGTGAGCACGAGGCTCTGGGCGACGGCGGGAATGGTCAGTTCGCGGCCGAGGGCTGCTGCCGCAGCGGCAAAGGAGGGAACACCGGGGGTGAGCGTGTAGGCGATGCCGAGGGCATCCAGACGCCGCATCTGCTCGGCCACAGCACTCCACACGGACAGATCGCCCGAATGAAGGCGGGCAATGTCGTGACCGGCGGCCTCGGCTGCGATGTATTCCGCCTCGATGTCATCCAGCGACAAGGGTGCAGTATCCACGATACGCGCATCGGGCGGGCAATAGGTCAATAATTCTGGCGAGACGATGGAGCCTGCATACAGGCACACGGGGCAGCGGGCGATAAGATCACGACCGCGCACGGTGATAAGGTCGGCGGCACCGGGGCCCGCGCCGATGAAATGAACGGTCATGCCGTCTCTCCCTCTGTATCTTTTTTTGGATAGGCCCCTTTTGTCCAAGCCCATTGGGTTACAGGCATGGCCGGTCGCCAGCCGGTGAGGTGCCCCACGGGGCTGGCGCGGGAAATATCCAGCCGGGTCAGGCTACCGCCATGGCGCGCCTGCGCGGCCAGAAGCACGGCTTCCATTTCCAGTGTTACGGCGTTGGCAACCAGCCGTCCGCCGGGCTTTAATGCCGCCATTGTGGCCTCCAGCACACCCTCGCCACTGCCGCCACCACCGATAAAAATAGCGTCGGGCGCGTCAAGGCCTGCAAGTGCCTGCGGTGCTTTCCCTTCCACAACGCTCAAAGCCGGAACGCCACAGGTTTGTGCGTTGCGGCGTATGCGCTCCACGCGCTCGGGTACCGGTTCAATGGCGATTGCGCGGAGCGATGGATGCGCCAGCATCCACTCTATGCTGATGGAACCGGACCCGCCGCCGATATCCCACAGCAACTGCCCGCGACGCGGCGACAGGGCCGACAGGGTTACCGCGCGAATTTCCCGCTTGGTGATCTGGCCATCATTCTCAAACAGCGCATCATCCAGCCCGAAGCCGAGCGGCAGAATGCGGGCATCAATGCGGGCGTCGCTGTGCGCCTTGACGTCGATAGCCACCACGTTCAGCGGGTTCACGGTTGGCAGCGCAAAGCGGTCAGCCTGATGGTGGCTGATACGCTCCTGGTTGCCTCCCAAAGCTTCCAGCACAGTGAAAGCCGAACTGCCAAACCCGGCCTCGGTTAAAAGCGCCGCGAGGTCTGCGGGGCCGGTCTCATCAGAGGTCAGCGCAAGGATGCGGCAACCCGGATGCAGCAAAGGGCGGATCAGATCGATGGGTCTGCCGTGCAGCGAAACGGTTTCCACATCCTGCAAGGGCCAGCCAAGGCGGGCTGCTGCCAGTGAAAAGGCCGAGGGGGCTGGAAACACAGTCATTTCGTTAGCCGAAACCAGCCGCGATAGCGTTGCACCAACGCCGTAGAGAAAGGGATCGCCGGATGCCAGCACCACGATCGGCGTGCCCCGGCGTGACATGATATCGTCAATGGACTGCGAAAATGGACTAAGCCAGACATGGCGTGTGCCGGAGATCAGGGTATCGGCCAGCTCTAGATGGCGTTTGCCACCATAAACGACAGCGGCGCGGCCAAGTGTGGCCTTGGCGGCATCGCCCAGACCCGCTAGACCATCCTCGCCAATGCCAATGATCGACAACCACGGGGCAACAACAGGTTCAGCCATGCGCAGCCACCATTTGCTGATATTGGGCGGCACGACCGAGGCCCGGCTGCTGGCGCAAAAGCTGGCGGCGCGGTTTGGGGTCACTGTCACGCTGTCGCTGGCCGGGCGAACGGAGCAGCCCTTGTATCAAGCCGTTCCGGTCCGCAGCGGCGGGTTTGGTGGTGCGGAGGGTCTGGCGCACTGGTTGCGGGAAAAGGGTGTCGATCTCTTGATAGATGCTACCCATCCCTTTGCCAGCCGCATTTCGGCCAATGCGCAAAGCGCAGCAATGGCTACGGGCATAGGCTTGATTACATTGCGCCGTCCGCAATGGGTGCAGCAGCCGGGTGATCGCTGGCACGAGGTGGACAGCGTTGCTGCTGCAGTGCCCCTGCTCGGAGAAAAACGCACCCGCGTCTTTCTCGCTATCGGGCGGCAGGAAGCGCATATGTTCGAGGCTGCACCGCAGCATGATTATCTGGTGCGCAGTGTCGATCCGGTGGTGCCGCCTTTGGCGCTGCCGCACGTGCGCACCGTGCTGGCACGCGGTCCCTTTGCGCTTGAGGATGAAATCGCGCTTTTGCAACAGCATCATATCGATTGCATCGTCGCCAAGAACAGCGGCGGAAGCGCGACCTATGGAAAGATCGAGGCCGCGCGGCAACTGGGCATTGAGGTCATTATGGTGGCGCGCAAGGGTATCACAGGCGGCAAGGTTGCCGGAACGGTGGACGAAGCGCTGGCGATGATTGATCACGCCTTTTCTCCGTAAAAGCGCGGACTGTAGACAAGATCAGGCAAGCCCGGACGGACAACCGTGCGTGTCTCAGCCGTGCCGATGATGACGCAGGTCGCCATGTCGGCGCGGTTGGCATCGGCGGCACCAAGGGGCATGGTGTCGATGCGCTCATCCGGCCGTCCGGCGGCGCGGCCGAAAATCACGGGCACGGTTGCTGGCAAAAGTGCGCGCAGCACATCAAATGCTTTTCCAAGCTGCCAGGGGCGCGCTTTGCTGATCGGGTTGTACAGCGCAATGACGAGACCGGCGGACGCGACAGCTTTCAGCCGTGCCTCGATCACATCCCAGGGCTTAAGATTATCAGACAGCGAGATGGCGCAAAAATCATGGCCCAGCGGCGCACCGATGCGCGCGGCCACGGCCAGCATGGCGGTAACACCGGGGGTTATCTGCAAATCGATGCTGCGCCATTCGTCCGGCCCATGGTCGATAGCCTCGCAAATGGCAGCGGCCATGGCAAAGACGCCCGGGTCTCCGCCGGACACGACACAAACATGTTGACCGCTGGCAGCGCGGGTCAGCGCGGCCTTGGCGCGGTGCAGCTCTTCCCGGTTGTCGGAGGCAATCCGCTTCTGGTGGGGTGCCAGAGAGAGCCGGTCGAGATAGGGACCGTAGCCGAAAAACTCCGTTGCGCTGGCCGCAGCGTTCAGCGCTTCCGGCGTCATCTGGTGTGCGCCGCCGGGGCCGGTACCAATCACGGATAAAGTGCCGATAATTGATAAAGTGCCGCTCATTGCGCGGCCTCATCCAGCCCCTGCAAACGCTCCGTCCAGCCGGGAACCAGCACAAGCGAAAAATAGGGCGAGGCATTGTCCAGCTTGTGGGTCAGCGCCGACATGGAGGCATTGGCCATGGTGCCACGTTCCACGTAGACGGCACCCTCCAGCTTGCCGCAAGCGGCCAAGGCGCGTCGAATTTTACCAAGGTGGCGGCCAACCTTCATGATCACGGCGGCATCGGCCTCCGCCACGCGCCGCGTCAGTTCCTCCTCCGGCATGGTGCCGGGCAGAACCGACAGCACATCGTCCCCCTGCACCAGCGGCAGACCGGCGGCGGACCAACAGCCCGACATGGCCGTGATGCCGGGCACGACCTCGGTGTCAAACAGGGCGGACAGCCGCACATGCAGGTGCATGTAGGAGCCGTAAAACAGCGGGTCCCCCTCGCTCAACACCGCAACGGTGCGCCCAGCGGTCAGATGTGCGGCGACATCGCGCGCGGAGCGGTCATAAAAGGCGGTGATCTGGCTGCGGTAGTCGTCGTGGTCCTTGTCGATTTCCGTGGTCACGGGATAGTAAAGCGGAAGTTCGACAATGCCGGGTTTTAACAGGCCATCGACAATGGTGCGGCCATTGCCGCGCCGTCCAAGCTTGGCGAAATAGGCCACCACATCCGCCTCATCCAGCGCACGCACCGCTTTGAGCGTCAACAGTTCCGGGTCGCCAGGGCCAGTGCCGACACCGATCAGGCGTCCGTGTCTGGTGCTGCTCATAGGGGCACTGCTCATAGGCCGGGCCTCGCTAGCGCGTTGATGGCCGCTGCGGTCATGGCACTGCCCCCCATCCGGCCACGCACGATGGCATAGGGAATGCCGTGGGCGTCGGCTGCCAGCGCATCCTTGGACTCAGCCGCTCCGACAAAGCCCACAGGCATGCCGATGATGGCGGCAGGGCGGGGTGCGCCATTACGCAGCATGTCCAGAAGAAAGAACAGGGCTGTGGGCGCATTGCCGATGGCAACAACTGCGCCTGCCATATGCTCCACCCACAGTTTCAGTGCCGCGGCAGAGCGGGTATTGCCGATCTCTGCGGCCAAGGTCACAGTGCGCGGATCGCGCAGGGTACAGATCACGGCATTGTTGGCGGGCAGTCTGGCATGGGTTACGCCCCGTGCCACCATTTCCGCATCACACAGAATAGGCGCGCCGTGTTGCAAGGCGTTTCGTGCGCCTGCAGCAAACCCGGGCGAAAACTCAAAATACTGTGCTGCGTCCACCACGCCGCAGGCGTGAATCATCCGCACGGCAATATCGGCCTCAGCCTCGTCAAAGCGCGCCAAATCCGCTTCTGCGCGGATGATCGCGAAGGAGCGCTCATAAATCGCGTTTCCATCGCGGATATAATCATAGTCGGACATGTCGGCACTTCCAGAAGCGGGATTGCTGCGCATACGATTGCAGGCGTGTGAAAGCAATGGGTTTCGTCAAGACTGCCATCGGGACCGTCATCGAGCGGCAAACCGCGCCAGATGCTGCCGCGCTGTTTCATGCGCCGGTTTTGCCCGCATGGCGGATGAAAAAGACTGCACATCAAACCGGGCCTCTGCGGCATGTGCGGCACCATCCAGCACATAGCCGATGCCACCGGCAACGGGCGCGAGCGTCAGCCCTGCGGGAGCGGGGTGGGCGCAGCCCTTGGCGCAGCCGGAAATATGCACATCCACCGAACCATCGAACAGGCCCGGCACTGTCGCGATAAGACTGGCGGCCACGTCTTTGGTATCAATGCCTGCCGACGCGCAAGCCGGTGCACCGGCGCAGGCGGAAATAAAATTGCCGGGTGCATCGGCTTGCGTAATGAAGCCCAGCGCGTGGGCTTGGGCTTGCAGGGCAGCCAGCCGGTCGGCCTCCACACCGGTCAGCAATAGAGCATGGCCGGGGGCCAGGCGCACATCGGCAATATCAGCGTTTCCAGCGGCAACCATCAGCCGCATCAGCGTGGAGGCCGATACCTGACCGAAGGCAAGCGCAACGCCCAAAACCGTCTGGCCCGTATCGAAGGAATGAACACCCGACGGAGCAATGTCCGGCTGATCGGGCCCATCCCCGGGCATATCGCCCGGCAGATGGATCGACTCTGGAGCGATATCCCGCCCCCTTGTTTTCGGGCCACGCTCATGGAGGCTGCGAAGGATGGTCAGAACAGAAGCCACGGCATTTTCAGCGCTGACCACATCAATTCCACGCGCCGTTTTGGCGGTGCCGCCAACGGCCACGCGCCAAAGCGGCGGTGATCCGGACACGGCATCCAGCCGAATATCGGCAGAGGCAGCTCCCAGATGCAGCCGACCGCCGCCGTTGAGGGTGATGGCCAGTTTTGGAGCCAGCCGGTAGGCGGCATGGGTAATGGCTGTGCGCAGAGCCTCGGCCAGCGGTCGGGGGTCAAGAATTTCCGTTGGGTCCAGCCCCGCCAATGGTGGTATCTCGATGGCGGGTGCGCCTGCGGGATCAATCTTCAGCGCGTTGACGTCTTCTGCCAGCAGGCAGGCGCTTGTCTCCGTCAGCCCGCGAATTTGCAGGTTTCCACGGGCCGTAATTTCCAGAATGCCGTTGCCGTGGCGCTGTCCGAGGTCAGCCAGCGCGGACAGCGTATCGGGTGGCAACCCCAATGCCGCCGGTTTCAGCCGTACCAACAGGCCATCACCCGTCTGCATGGGGGCAGACAGGGACGGGCAGGCGCCGCGCGCGTGCGCGTTACCCAATATATTGGCGGGGGAATCGGCAACACCATTCATGCCGCTTTATACGTCAAAATCCTTGGCAGTGCGAATCAGATAGGTATCCATAATCCACCCATTGGCGGCGCGGGCCTCTGCGCGGGCTTTGGTGATCGTGTCCGCCACCTCTGCCAGATTGCCCGCCACTGTAATTTCCTGAGCGCTGCCCAGATAGGCCCCCCAGTAGATCGTGGCATCATGCTCATGCAGCCGGTTAAATGCCTGCTCGCCATCCAGCATGACCACGGCGGATGCGCCGTTGCTAAAATCCTCTGTGCTGGCAGCGCGTCCGGTGGTGATGTGAACCGGTTTTCCAATGAGATTGAGGGGAATACGGTGACTGGCGCACAGCGCCTGAATGCTGGTGATGCCGGGAATAACGTCATAATCAAACGCCACCTGACCCATGTCCTTCACCCGCTCCAGAATGCGAATGGTGCTGTCGTAGAGGCTTGGATCACCCCAGACCAGAAAGGCGGCTGTTTGCGTCTCCGTGAGGGTGGCGATCAGGTCAGCATAGGTTTGCGCAATGGCGGCATGCCATGCATTCACAGTCTCGGTGTAGTCCGCATCGCTGCGCCGCACAGGCACCGCAAATTCTTGTGTGTGTACGTCTCTCGTCAGAAAGCGCGTGCAAATGTCACGCCGCGCCTGCGCCAAGGCTGCCTTTTCCGCACCCTTGGTGGGTATGAACAGCACGTCGGCACTGTTCAGCGCGGTGATTGCCTGCACGGTCATATGTTCGGGATTGCCCGCTCCAATGCCGATGACACGCACATGTCGCATGAAACTCACTCTCGTTGTTGTCCTCGCATACGCATTTCCGCGCAAAAAGTCGATTCGGAACCAATCCTGGCCGCTCGGGTTATGGGAGTCTTATCGCGTCCAGTGAAGGCAGACTGCTTTCACGTCCGGATAATGCGACATTAAGAGTACATCTGATCAGGAGAGATGACATGGCGACCAAGACATTGAACGACCTGTTCTACGAAACGCTCAAGGACATTTATTATGCCGAGCGCAAAATTGTAAAAGCCCTGCCGAAAATGCAGCGGGCTGCACAATCGCCAGAGTTGAAAGCCGCTTTCGAGAAGCACAAGGAAGAAACCGAAGGGCAGATCGAGCGTCTTCAGCAGTGTTTTGAACTGTTCGGCAAGCGTGCCGTTGGAAAAACCTGTGCTGCCATTGAAGGCATTCTGGAGGAAGGCGAGGAAATCATGGATGATTTCAAAGATTCGCCAGCGCTCGATGCCGGTCTGCTGGCTGCTGCACAGGCCGTGGAACATTACGAAATTACCCGTTACGGCACATTGAAGACCTGGGCGACGGAACTTGGCCACGACGACATTGCCAAGTTGCTGGAAGAAACGCTCAGCGAAGAATCAGCCACCGACGAGGCGCTGTCGCAGCTCGCAGAATCGGCCGTTAACGCCGCTGCGCAGCAAGCTGCATAATCGTTTCGCCGTTTGCCTGAAAACCGACCCTGCAAATCCCTATGGTTTGCGGGGTTTTTTCTTGAAAAAGACCCATATATAAAATACTCCTTCAAATAAGAATATTTGGAGGAATATGGACATGGTGCAAACATCGCCTGTGGCAGGGCCTTTGGAGGGGCTGCTGGTACTGGATATGAGCCAGTTTTTATCTGGCCCCTATGCATCCCTGCGGCTGATGGATCTCGGTGCGCGGGTTATCAAGATAGAGCGACCGGATGGTGGCGACCTTTCCCGGCGGCTGTATCTCAGCGATACCGAAATCGGCGGTGATTCCACGATTTTTCACGCGATCAATCGCGGCAAGGAAAGCCTTTCGATCGATATGAAGAACCCTGCTGATATGGCAGCGTTGAAAACACTGATCGCCAAGGCCGATGTGGTCATCCAGAATTTTCGCCCCGGTGTCATCCAGCGGCTCGGGTTGGATTACGAAGCGGTCAAGGCCATCAATCGACAAGTCGTTTACGCCGGTATCAGCGGCTACGGCGAGGAGGGACCATGGGTTAAACGCCCGGGACAGGACCTGCTTGCCCAGGCTCGTGCGGGTTTGATGTGGCTGAACGGTGATGAGCATCAGGGCCCGGTGCCGTTCGGGCTGGCCGTGGGCGACATGCTGGCCGGTGCTGCAGTTGTGCAGGGCATTCTGGCGGCTTTGGTCCGGCGCGGCATTTCCGGTGAAGGCAGCCATGTGGAAACCAGCCTTCTGGAATCGCTGGTGGATTTCCAGTTTGAAGTCCTGACCACGTATTTGAACGATGGGCGGCGTTTGCCCAAGCGCTCGGACTTTCGCAGCGCCCACGCTTATCTGTCCGCGCCTTACGGCGTGTATGCGACCAGCGACAGCTATCTGGCGATTGCCATGACGCCGATTTCCAAACTGGCTGGTCTGCTGGAACTTGAAGAGCTGACGGACTATGCAACGCGTCCGGCCTCTTGGTTCACCAGCCGGGATGATATTAAGCGCATCATCGCCGAACGGATCTCGACACAAACCACCGCGCACTGGCTGTCGGTGCTGGAACCGGCCGATATTTGGTGTTCGGCTGTGCTGAACTGGGATCAACTCTTATCCAGCGAAGGATTTGAGGTGCTCGACATGCTGCAAACGGTCACGCGTGACGACGCTGTGTCCATCACCACAACGCGCTCCCCTCTGCGCATCAACGGTGTTCGTCCGCTCAGCCAGCGTGCCGCACCGCGCATCGGCGAACACAGCGCTGCCATCCGTAAGGAATTCGGTCTATGATCACATTGAAAGGCATGACGTGGAGCCATCCGCGTGGCTACGATCCGCTGGTCGCGTGCTCGGCGCGCTGGCAGGCGGAAACCGGCATTACTGTCGAGTGGGACAAACGCTCTCTGCAGGACTTTGAAAGTTTCCCCGTGGAGGAACTGGCGCGGGCCTACGACCTGATCGTGATCGACCATCCGCATGTGGGGCAGATCACCAAGGAAGGTTGCCTGCATCCGCTGGATGGCGCAGGTCGGGAGACTGAACTGGACGCGCTTGCGGCAGGCAGTGTCGGTCAGTCCTTTCCCAGCTACTTTTACCAGGGGCATCAATGGGCCTTCCCCATCGATGCTGCAACACAGGTGCAGGCAACCCGTCCAGACCGCCTGGTGACCGCCCCCCGGACGTGGGATGAGATCAAGGCACTTGCGCAGGCAGGCAGGATACTCCTGCCGCTGCGTCCGCCCCACTCGCTGATGAGCTTTTTCACGCTGGCTGGCAACATCGGCGTTGCCTGCAACAATCAGCCAGAGGGCGATCTCATAAGCGTTGAGGACGGTACGCGCGTCTACACTCTGCTTGCCGATGTAGCCCGACTGGTTGATCCGGCCTGTTACGACATGGACCCGATTGCCGCGTTTGAAGTGCTGGCGGAAGGCGACAACGCTTACGCCTGTGTTCCGCTGGCTTACGGGTACATCAACTATGCCCAGCCCGGCTTTCGCAAGAATGTCCTTGCCTTCAGCGATATCCCGGCTGCGGGAAGCTTGAGGTCCATCGGATCTGCCCTTGGCGGAACAGGCATTGCAGTGTCTGCCTTTGGCACCAACGTGGCAGAGGCAGTCAAATTCGCCTATTGGATAGCAAGCGGTGAGGTGCAAAAAGGCTTGTATGGCCATTCCAACGGGCAGGCAGGCCATGCGCAAGCGTGGGAAGATGACACGCTCAACGCCGCATCCGGCGATTTCTACCGCGCCACACGTGCCACGCTGGAATCGGCATGGCTCCGCCCGCGGCACGATGGCTATATGGACTTTCAACAGGCGGCATCGGACCGCTTGAACGCAGGTCTGAAGGGAAACGAGGACGCGCAAGGCGTCATACGTGACCTGAATAGCCTGTATCATGAAAGCTTTGCTGGCTAACGCATTTCCAGCAAAAGTCCGTAGCGGTTTTGCGCAGGACAATGCGTGAAACAAACCTTCTGTGCGGACAGCGTCAAAGGCCCCAGATCCGTCTGGCATTGGCGCTGTAAACCTTCTCGCGCTCCTGCGCACTGCATCCGGCAAACAGGGCGTGGGTGGCGGCAACCCATGTGGACAGGCCGCCGCCGAGTGTGCAGACCGGCCAGTCGCTGCCCCAGACAAGACGATCGAAGCCGAAGGTCTGGGCAACGTGCTCCACATAGGGGCGCAGCGTCTCCACGTCCCAGCTTGCCGCATCGGCATAGGCCACGATGCCGGAAATTTTCGCCATGACATTGGGGCGAGTGGCCATCTCGGTTATCTGCTGACGCCACACAGTCGCCTCACCGGACGCAATGGCGGGCACGCCACAGTGGTCGAGAATGAATGTGGTGTCCGGGGCCAGATCGACCAGCTTTGCGGCCTTCTCCAATTGACGGGGCACAACGCAGAGATCGAACGTCAGCCGGCTTCCATTCAGGCGGCGCATATTGCTGTGCACGGTCTGGTTATCCAGAAGCGCGTCCGGCATGACATGCAGGACACGGCGAAATCCCTTGATGAACGGATTACCTTCCTGCCGCTCCAGATAGCTGGGGAAACTGTCATCCTCAGGCCGACAGGCGGCAATCGCTCCCCGAATCAGACTGCCGGGCTCACCCGCCAGCGACTGAATCATCCGGGATTCGGCCTCCATCTGCGAGGGGGCCACGTCCACTTCCATGTGCAGCGTCGCCTCGATGCCCACGCGTCTGGCCTGCAGGGCGTAGTCGGCGTAGAGAAAATCAGCATTCAGTACTGTTTCACCCGCCAGCCACGGATAGCGAAGGTGTTTACGGTCGATCAGATGCAGGTGCGTATCGATGAACATGGGTCTCCTCCCCAAGAAATTAAGTCTATGAAATCAGACCAGATTGGAGCCGGCAAGCTTTGACAGGGCTTCGGCGGTTTCCACCACGAGCAGAGCAGCCTGCTCCATGGCGGGCGCATCCGGCCGGTTGACGAGGCTGATGAAAGGGCAGGTCAAGGCCGCAATGGCGCGCCCGTCCGGTCCCAGAATCGGGGCTGACAGGTTCTGCACACCCGCCGTCTGTGCACTCATCATCACCTCATAGCCGCGTGCGCGGATTTGGTCGAGGCGTGACAGGAGTTCCGGCGGCGCATCGCCTTCGCCCGCGATACGGCGATTCTCGGCAATCATCATGTTGCGCTCCTGCTCGGAGCGGAAAGCCAGCAGCACATGGCCGGAACCGGTGTTGAACAGGCTGATATGGGAGCCGACGCGGATGGAAATGCCCCAGTAATCCGGTGCCTCCTGCTGCGCGATGACCACCACCGAGCCACGGTCAAACACGCAGAGCTGGTTGGCCTGTTTGGTCGCCTGAGCCAGATCTCGCATCAGCGGCGTAGCATAGGAGGCCAGCCTGCGGGTGGGCGCATGCAACTGCGCCAGACCAAACAGTTTCAGCGTCAGCGAGTAGCGGTCCCCGTCCAGACGCGTCACATAGCCACGCCGCACCAGCCGGTCCAGCATCCGGTAAAATTCGTTGGGGGTGCGGCCCAGTTGCTTGGCAATTTCGGCCTGTGTCAGCCCGCCATCGATACCGGCCAGAAGCTCCAGTATATCCAGCCCCTTGTCCAGCGCCGGTGCGCGATAGCGATCGTCTTCCTCGTTCAAGCCTGTACTCTCCTTCACGCCGATGCGTTGACTCAATATTCAGCGCGACCTTTTGGAGGCCGGGCGCTCTAACAACCAATTTTCATATACGAAAATATCCTTCAGAGCGAAAGCGTGATGCTTGACACCCAGGGCTTATGGTGTTTGTATATGAATGAAGCTCTCATATGTGAGGGTTGATGTAAAGCGGATGCTTCGGGAGAGTGTTCGATCAAGTCTTGGGAAACTCGAGACCAACGGGAGGAAAATCATGTTGAGATTGCTTTCCAGCGTTGCCGCTGGCGTCATTGTGGTGGCGCTGTCGCCGCTATCTGTTTTTGCTGCCGAACTGCCCGGCAAGTTCGAGGGCGTCACCATCGATGCCAAGCTGATCGGCGGGCAGCAGTATGAAAAGCTCTATGAGCGTATTCCCGAATGGGAAAAATTGACGGGTGCAAAGGTCAATATCCTGTCCAAGAAGAATCACTTCGAACTGGACAAGGAAATCAAGTCGGACATCGCATCCGGTGGCACGAAATGGTGCGTTGGCTCCAACCATTCGTCGTTCGCGCCGCAATATCCGGATATTTACACCGATCTGAAACCGCTTATCCCTGAGACGGAACTGGCTGCGTTCGTGCCGTCGGTCATCAAGGCCTCCACGCTGGATGGTAAGCTGGTGATGCTGCCGCGTGCGCAATTCGACGTATCGGCGCTCTACTACCAGAAGAGCCTCTATACGGACGAGGCCAAGAAGGCCGCGTTCAAGGAAAAATATGGGTACGACCTGACGCCGCCCGATACCTGGGCGCAGGTGACGGATCAGGCAGAATTCTTTGCGGCGCCTCCCAATTTTTACGGCACCCAGTTTGCCGGCAAGGAAGAGGCCATCAACGGTCGCTTCTATGAAATGCTGGTGGCCGAGGGTGGCGAGTATATCGATGCCGAGGGCAAGCCTGCGTTCAATTCCGAGGCCGGTGTGCGCGCGCTCGACTGGTTCGTAAAGCTCTACAAGGACAAGGCCGTACCGGCGGGCACCACAAACTATCTGTGGGATGATCTGGGCCAAGGCTTTGCGTCGGGTTCCGTCGCACTCAATCTCGACTGGCCGGGCTGGGCAACCTTCTTTAACGATCCGAAATCGTCCAAGGTTGCTGGCAATGTCGGCGTCAAGGTTCAGCCTGCCGGTTCCAGTGGCAAGCGCACGGGCTGGTCCGGTCATCATGGGTTCTCAGTGACGCAAGCCTGCGCCAACAAGGAGGCCGCTGCCTCGCTGGTCTGGTTCCTGACGAACGAAGACAGCCAGAAGCTGGAATCGGAAGCCGGTCCGCTGCCGACCCGCAGCGCGGTGTGGGAATACAACATCAATGCCGCCAAGGGCGACGCCTACAAGACCGAAGTGCTGAACGCCTTCCAGGAAGCTGCCAAAAACGCGTTCCCTGTGCCGCCATTGGCAGAGTGGATCGAGATTTCCAACAGCGTTTACCCGGAACTTCAGGCTGCCATTCTGGGAGACAAGACATCCAAGGAAGCGCTGGACGAAGCGGCTGAAAAGGCCACGACCGTACTTCAGGACTCCGGCAAACTGTAAGCCGCGAAACATCATGACGGGCGGTGACAAGCCGCCCGTTGCATTTTCAAGTTTCAGGGCATGAGATGAAGAATTTTAAACTGTCAGCACCGACCTTGCTTCTTCTTCCGGCAATCGTGGTGCTTGCCGCAGTCATCGTACTGCCGCTTCTGTTTTCCTTTTATTCAAGCTTTACGCCCTTTCGCCTGACAAAGCCGGATACGCTGTGGCTGTTCGTAGGCTTTCGCAACTACATCACAGCACTGACCAGCGTTGATTTCTGGATTGCGTTCGGGCGCACCGTCCTGCTGTTGACCATTGCGCTCAATGCCGAAATGCTGCTGGGACTTGGCCTTGCCATGCTCGTCAACAAGGCAACCATGGGCCAGCGTGTGCTGCGTACGCTGATGCTGTTTCCCATGATGTTTTCGCCGGTGCTGGTGGGTTTCCAGTTCAAGTTCATGTTCAATGACAATGTCGGCTTCGTCAACAATGCCCTGCAA
This sequence comes from Rhizobium sp. CFBP 8762, assembly GCF_014841565.1. GTDB lineage: Bacteria > Pseudomonadota > Alphaproteobacteria > Rhizobiales > Rhizobiaceae > CFBP-8762. The sequence continues at coordinate 899,910 of NZ_JACYUD010000001.1, read as the reverse complement.
TCCCTGGGCATTACCGACCGCGCCATTCCGTGGTTGATCGATGGCAATCTGGCGCTTTTTTCCATCATTGTCGCGGAGATCTGGTCGTCCACATCGGTCTTTGCCATTCTTATTCTGGCCGGCCTGCTGGCCATGCCGAAAGACCCGGTGGAAGCCGCCCATGTGGATGGTTGCACCCCGTGGCAGACGTTTCGCTATGTGACATGGCCCTATCTCATGCCGTTTGCCTATATCGCCATGACTATCCGGTCGCTGGACGTGGCCCGCGCCTATGATATCGTGAAGATCATGACCGATGGCGGACCGGCCAAGCGCACGGAGCTGTTGTGGACCCTGATTGGCCGCACCGCCTACAGCGATGCGCGCATGGGGCTGGCCAACGCCATGGCCTATATCGCCATTCTTCTCTCCATTCTCTTCACCGTCTATTTCTTCCGAAAATTGGCGGCAGCACGGCAACAAATCGGCGCGGAGTGGTAATCATGAGCAGTGTCACCTCTCACCGTCTTCGCCGCCGCCTGCTGAAAGTCGGCCATGTCATCGGTCTGTTCATCGCCATGGCCATCATTTGCCTGCCCGGGTTCTGGATCGTGCTGTCCTCGCTCAGGCCAACGGTGGAAATCATGGCCAAGCCTCCGGTCTGGGTGCCGGAGAGCCTGTCTCTGGATGCCTACCGCGCCATGTTCTCCGGTGTAGGGCAGGGCGGCATTCCGGTCTGGGATTATTTCCGCAATTCATTGATCATCTCGATCACCTCCACAGTGATCGCGCTGATGATCGGCATGTCCGGCGGGTATGCGTTTGCACGCTATCGCTTCAAGGGCAAATCGGCCATCTTTTTGGGCTTCATGCTGACCCGCGCGGTGCCCGGCATTGCCCTGTCGCTGCCGCTGTTTATGATCTATGCGCGCACCGGCATTATCGACACGCATTTCTCCATGATTCTCACCTATGTGGCGCTCAACGTGCCGTTTACGATCTGGCTGATTGACGGTTTCTTCCGGCAGGTGCCGAAGGACCTGGCGGAAGCGGCGCAGATCGATGGTTGCACCCGCTGGCAGGCGTTCTGGCAGGTGGAGTTTCCGCTGGCGGGCCCAGGTATTGCGTCGGCTGGCATTTTTGCCTTTCTCACCTCGTGGAACGAGTATGCGCTGGCTTCGCAGATTACGCGCTCGGTCAACTCCAAGACACTGCCGGTCGGGCTTCTCGATTACACCGCCGAATTCACCATCGACTGGCGCGGCATGTGCGCGCTGGCCGTGGTGATGATCGTTCCGGCGCTCACACTCACCTTCATCATTCAAAAGCACCTCGTTTCCGGTCTCACCTTCGGCGCGGTGAAAGGGTAATTCGCATGGCTCCCGTTACATTGAGAAAACTCGTCAAGCGGTACGGTGCGCTGGAAGTGGTGCATGGTATTGATCTTGAGGTGAAGGACCGCGAGTTCATCGCGCTTGTTGGTCCCTCCGGCTGCGGAAAATCCACCACGCTGCGCATGATTGCCGGTTTGGAGGACATCAGCGGCGGCGAGATTGAAATCGGCGACCGGGTGGTGAACGACCTGCCGCCGCGCGCGCGCAACATTTCCATGGTGTTTCAATCCTACGCCCTTTACCCGCATATGACGGTTGCGGAAAACATGGGCTTCTCGCTGAAGATTGCAGGCCAGAGCGCCGACGAAATCCGCAAACGGGTGGTTGAGGCCGCAGCCATTCTGGACCTTGGCCCCCTGTTGGAGCGCCGTCCGTCGCAACTGTCGGGCGGGCAGCGCCAGCGCGTAGCGATGGGTCGCGCGATCGTGCGCAACCCGGATGTGTTTCTGTTCGATGAGCCACTGTCCAATCTGGATGCCAAGCTTCGCACGCAGGTGCGCACCGAAATCAAGCGCCTGCACGCCAAGGTTAAATCCACCATGATCTATGTGACGCATGATCAGGTGGAGGCCATGACGCTGTCTGACCGTATCGTCATCATGCGGGATGGTTACATCGAGCAGATCGGCACGCCGGAGGAAGTGTTCCAGCGTCCTGCAAGCAAGTTCGTTGCCGGCTTTATCGGCTCGCCGCCCATGAATCTGGAGGATGCTGTGGTGGACAATGGCCGCCTGATGTTTGCTGGCGGGCAAAGTCTGCCCGTACCACCACGGTTTCTGGAAAAAGTGACCACGGGGCAGAAGGTTACGTTCGGTATTCGCCCGGATGATGTCTATCCGACTGGTCACGGACTGCACTCCGGCGATGCCTCGGCGGTTCACGCCATGGCGCTTCCGGTCGTGATTACCGAGCCGCTCGGCAATGAAACGCTGGTGTTCATCACCTTCACGGGTCGCGACTGGGTATCGCGCATGCTGAACCCGCGTCCGCTCAAAACCGGGGAAACGGTTGAGATGAGCTTTGACCTGTCGCAGGCCCATCTGTTCGATGCGGCCACCGGCGTCAGTCTGAGGTAGGCCTATGCAGAGGATGGGCCAGAGAATGGGCCGAAGAATGGGAATGTTGATCGGTGTAAAGCCGGAGACGATTGCGCAGTACAAGGCGCTGCACGCTGCCGTGTGGCCCGAGGTGCTGGCCCTGATCTCCGCCTGCAACATTCGCAACTACACGATTTTTCTACGTGAGCCGGAAAATCTGTTGTTCGGCACGTGGGAGTATCACGGCACCGATTTTCAGGCTGACATGGCAAAAATGGCGGCAGACCAGAAAAATCAGGAATGGTGGTCAGTGTGCATGCCCTGTCAAACACCGCTCGACAGCCGCGCAGATGGGGAATGGTGGGCGATGATGGAAGAGGTGTTTCACCATGACTGATGCCCTGTTTGACCCCGCTGCCTTGCGCCAGCATTGGGAAAAGCCTGCCGCGCCGCGCCCCATCGTCGTCTTTGGCGCAGGCAGCATTGTCGGTGACGCGCATTTCCCGGCCTACCAAAAAGCCGGATTTCCCGTCGCCGGTCTGTATGATCCTGATCATGCGAAAGCTAAAAAGCTGGCACAGACGTGGGGTGTGCGGGCCTTTGCATCGGTAGAAGAGGCTGTGGCCGTTGAGGGTGCGATCTTCGATCTGGCCACGCCGCCATCGCGCCATGCGGGCGTGCTAGAGCAACTGCCGGACGGGGCATTCGCGCTGATCCAGAAGCCGATGGGCAGCAATCTCGGCGAGGCAACGGACATCCTTGATCTCTGCCGGGCCCGCTCTCTGCACACGGCGGTCAACTTCCAGCTTCGCTTTGCACCCATGATGCTGGCGTTGAAGGATGCCGTCGATCAGGGATGGCTGGGCGAGGTCGTTGACTTTGATGCGTGGCTGGCACTGGATACGCCGTGGTCGCTCTGGCCGTTTCTGAACGGGTTGCCGCGCATCGAAATTGCCATGCACTCCATTCATTATCTGGACTTTATTCGTGATCTTCTGGGCAACCCGCTTGGCGTCCATGCCAAGACGCTGGGCCACCCCGCCCATAGCATGGCGCAAACCCGCACCTCCGCCATTCTGGACTATGGGGAAACGGTGCGCTGCGCGCTGTCGGTCAACCACGATCACCGTTTCGGGCGGAAATATCAGGCCTGCGAATTCCGCATTTGCGGCACCGAGGGGGCTGCCTATCTCAAGCTGGGTGTGAATCTGGATTACCCGCGCGGCGAGCCGGATATTCTGGAAATTTTCCCCAAGGGCGGCAGCGATTGGGTACCGGTGCCGCTGACCGGCGCATGGTTCCCGGATGCCTTCGCATCGCGCATGGCCAATGTGCAGCGCTTTGCCAGCGGTGAGGACCGCGTGCTGGTCAGTTCCGTGGAAGACGCATGGCACACCATGGCGCTGGTAGAGGCAGCCTATGCCTCATCGGCTGCGCCTGCCACACCACTCGCACACAAGTGAGGATATTCATTTGGCAGAACAAACCATCTATTTCGAAGATTACAGAACGGGCGATGTGCGGCTGACGACCGGGCGCACCATCACGGAAACGGATTTTGTCGTTCACGCCGGGCACACCGGCGATTTTTTCCCGCACCATATGGATGCGGAATTTGCAAAGACGACGCCGTTCGGCCAGCGTGTGGCCCATGGCACGATGGTGTTTTCCATCGGCGTGGGATTGACGGCTGGCCTTATCAATCCGGTTGCGTTTTCCTATGGGTATGACCGGCTGCGCTTCGTCAAACCTGTGTTTATCGGCGATACGATCCGCACGCGCATTACCATCGGTGACAAGCAGGACGACCCCAAACGTGCCAATTGTGGCCGCGTGGTGGAGCGCTGTGAAGTGCTGAACCAGCGAGACGAAGTGGTGCTGGCCGCCGACCATATTCTGATTGTTGAGCGCAACCCAGAGGGTAACACATGACCGATCTTTCCGGCAAAACAGTTCTGATCACCGCTGCGGGCCAAGGCATTGGCCGGGCAAGCGCTTTGGCATTCGCCGCCGCAGGCGCAACAGTGTACGCAACCGACATCAATGCCGATGCGCTGGCCGAACTGGTGCATGAGCGGATCTCTACGCACACACTGAACGTCCTAGACGATGCGGCCGTAGCCGCTGTCGTATCCGACATCGGCCATGTGGATGTGCTCTTCAATTGTGCGGGGATCGTTCATCCCGGCTCGATCCTGGACATGAAGGACGAGGACCTCGATTTTGCTTTCAATCTCAACGTCCGCGCCATGGTGCGCACCATCCGTGCCGTTCTGCCGGGGATGCTGGAAAAGGGCAATGGATCCATCATCAACATGGCCTCGGTTGCGGGCAGCGTTAAGGGCGTGCCCAACCGCTTTGCCTATGGGGTAACCAAGGCTGCCGTTGTCGGCCTCACCAAGGCGGTTGCTGCCGATTATGTGGCGCAGGGCATTCGTTGCAACGCCATCTGCCCCGGCACGGTGGAAAGCCCCTCACTGGAAGGACGTATGCGCGCTCAAGGCGACTATGAAACAGCGCGCGCCGCGTTCATCGCCCGCCAGCCCATGGGCCGTCTCGGCACGCCGGAGGAGATTGCCGATCTCGCCGTGTATCTTGCCGGTGCCACCTACACGTCGGGTCAAGCCTACGCCATCGACGGCGGCTGGACCATTTGAAGTTTCAAATTGCACTGAATTCCTGCCAACGAGGCTGTCATGACCCGCATTACCGATCTCCGCGTCTTCGATCTTCGCTTTCCCACCTCGCTCAGCCTTGATGGCTCCGATGCGATGAATCCGGACCCGGATTATTCGGCGGCCTACGTCATTCTGGACACCGATGCCGGTCTGTCCGGCCATGGATTAACCTTCACCATCGGGCGCGGCAACGACATTTGCTGCATGGCCATCCATGCCATGCGTCATCTGGTGGTGGGCGAGGAACTGGAATCGATCCTCGATAATCCCGGCCGGTTCTGGCGGCACCTGACGAGTGATAGCCAGCTGCGCTGGATCGGCCCGGAAAAAGGCGCCATTCATCTGGCGACTGGTGCCGTGGTCAACGCCGTCTGGGACCTGTTGGCCAAGCAGGCGGGTAAGCCCGTCTGGCAACTGGTGGCCGATATGACGCCGGAGCAGATCGCCGATATCGTCGACTATCGCTACATGACCGACGTGCTCACCCGCGACGAGGCCATCGCCATTCTCAAACGGGCAGAGCCGGGTAAGGCAGAGCGCGTGGCAACCCTGAACCGCGAAGGCTATGCCTGCTACACCACCTCTGCCGGTTGGCTTGGCTATGGCGATGAAAAGCTGCGGCGTTTGTGTCAGGAAGCCATCGATGAGGGCTTCAACCACGTGAAAATGAAAGTGGGCCGTGATCTGGAAGACGACATTCGTCGCCTGACCATCGCCCGCGAGGTCATCGGCCCGGATCGCTATCTGATGATCGACGCCAATCAGGTCTGGGAGGTGAATCAGGCCATTGAATGGGTCAACAAGCTGGCCTTCGCCAAGCCCTTTTTCATCGAGGAGCCGACAAGCCCCGATGATATTGCGGGCCATCGCAAGATTCGCGAAGCAATTGGAACGGTCAAGGTTGCCACCGGGGAAATGTGCCAGAACCGCATCATGTTCAAGCAGTTCATTGCCGAAGGTGCCATTGATATCGTGCAGATCGACAGTTGCCGCATGGGCGGGCTGAACGAGGTACTGGCCGTGTTGCTGGTGGCGGCCAAGTACAATCTGCCGGTCTGGCCCCATGCGGGCGGCGTGGGTCTGTGCGAATATGTGCAGCACCTGTCGATGATCGACTATATCGCCGTGTCCGGCACCAAGGACGGCCGCGTGATCGAATATGTCGATCATCTGCACGAGCATTTTCTGGAGCCCTGCATCATTCGCGACGCCGCCTATATGCCACCGCAGGCCCCCGGATTTTCCATCGAGATGAAGCCGGAATCGATTGCGCAATACACTTTTCAGGCGCAATAAACCTGATAAAAGAGCCTACCACAGTGGGGATCGTCCATGAAAAATGCGCTGACTATTCATGATTTGAAAGATGTGGCGCGCCGTCGCGTGCCGAAAATGTTTTTCGATTATGCTGATTCCGGTGCGTGGACCGAAGGCACATACCGGGCCAATGAGGCGGATTTTTCCAGAATCAAGCTGCGCCAGCGCGTGCTGGTGGATATGACCGATCGGTCGTTGGCAACGACCATGATCGGCCAGCCGGTATCCATGCCAGTCGCCCTCTCCCCGACAGGCCTGACAGGGATGCAACATGCCGATGGAGAAATGCTGGCAGCGCAGGCGGCGGAAGAAGCAGGCGTTCCCTTCACGCTGTCCACCATGAGCATTTGCTCGATTGAGGACGTGGCGTCGGTGACGAAAAAGCCGTTCTGGTTTCAGCTCTATGTGATGAAAGACCGCGATTTTGTCTTCAATCTCATTGACAGGGCCAAGGCCGCCAAATGCTCGGCGTTGGTGCTGACGCTCGACTTGCAGATTCTGGGACAGCGCCACAAGGATCTGCGCAACGGCCTGTCCGCGCCACCGAAGTTTACGCCCAAGCACATCTGGCAGATGGCGACCCGGCCGCAATGGTGCCTGGACATGCTGCAAACCAAGCGCCGCTCCTTCGGCAATATCGTCGGCCATGCCAAGGGCGTGTCCGACCTGTCGTCTCTATCATCCTGGACGGCGGAGCAATTCGACCCCAAACTGTCATGGGAGGATGTGGCGTGGATCAAGGAGCGCTGGGGCGGGCCCTTGATTCTGAAAGGCATTCTGGATCCTGAGGATGCGAAAATGGCAGCGGAGACCGGCGCGGATGCCATTATCGTTTCCAACCATGGTGGCCGCCAGCTGGATGGCGCCATGTCCTCCATCGCCATGCTGCCGCGTATCGTGGATGCGGTGGGAGATCGCATAGAAGTGCATTTCGACGGGGGCATTCGCTCCGGTCAGGACGTGCTAAAAGCAGTGTGCCTCGGTGCCAAGGGCACCTATATCGGTCGTCCGTTCCTGTACGGTCTGGGCGCGGGCGGCAAGGCAGGCGTGACCAAGGTGCTGGATATCATTCGCCGCGAAATGGACGTGACGCTGGCGCTGTGCGGCAAGCGTACCATCAGCGAGGCAGGACCGGATTTGCTGGTGGACAAGCCCAACGAAATTTTTTGAGCAAGATTCGATCTTTCTGAAGTTGACGAATGATCCAAGGCACTTAGTTTCCCAGTACACAGCTAGATTTTGCGCGAGGGGATAATGTCATGGCTTCCAAGAGATTTTTAAGTGCAGCACTTGCGGCCACGCTGTTTGCGGGCACTGCATGGGCAGACGTCGTGGTTTCCTCCAAGATCGACACCGAAGGTGGCGTTCTCGGCAATATCATTCTGTCCGTGCTGAATGCCAATGGCATTGCAACGAAGGACCGCATCCAGTTGGGGGCCACACCCATCGTGCGACAGGCGATTACCGCCGGCGAAATTGATATCTACCCGGAATATACTGGCAATGCGGCTTTCTTCTTTGAAAAAGCTGAAGATCCCGCGTGGAAGAATGCCGAGCAGGCTTATGAGCAGGCCAAGAAGCTTGATTATGATGCCAACAAGATCGTCTGGCTGACGCCATCGCCAGCCAACAACACCTGGGCCATTGCGTTACGCAAGGATGTGGCGGACAAGAACAAGCTCTCGACCCTGACCGAGTTTGGCAAATATGTCGCCGATGGCGGCGAGGCCAAGCTGGCGGCATCATCCGAATTCGTCAACTCTGCGGCGGCACTGCCTGCGTTCCAGACTACCTATGCCTTTACGCTGAAACCGGATCAGCTTATCACCCTTTCGGGCGGTGATACGGCAGCGACGATTGCAGCGGCTGCAAACCAGACCAACGGCGCAAACGCGGCGATGGTCTATGGCACCGATGGCGGGATTGCACCCTCCGGCCTCGTGGTGCTGACCGATGACAAGGGCGTGCAGCCTGTCTACCAGCCAGCGCCGATCATCCGTGAAGCGGTGTTGAAGGATAATCCGAAGATCGCCGAACTTCTGAAGCCCGTCTTCGAGAAGCTTGATCTGGTAACCTTGCAGGATCTGAATGGCCGGGTTCAGGTGGGTGGCGAAGCTGCCAAGGCCGTTGCTGATGATTTCCTGAAAAAGAATGGCTTCCTGAAATAGGTTTATGCCAGCGGGCAGGGGAGTGCGGGTGGATAAGCTCGGCGTCGTGATAACGGCGCTGGCAGCTTATGCGCTGTTGATCTCTCCGTTCGCAACGTTCCGGGCCAATCGTATCGTGCCCGGTGATCCCGTGGGCCTTCTCAATGCTGTCGCTACTCCGGTGAATGGGCTGGTATTGGCATTGCTGATCGCAATCGCTCTTCTGGCGCTGGTGAAAACCAGCGTTATTGCGCGTCTGGTGGCCAGTGTTGTCGCAATCGTCGCGCTCTGTCTTGCCATTGGTCTGGCGGCTCAGCATTTAACGCCAGAAGGAAACAGCTATGCGCGGGTTGCGCCAGCCTCCGGGTTCTGGCTGCTTCTGTTTGCCTTCGCGCTGATGGCGACAGACGCGCTGACCCGGCTGCAACCGCCGCCCGGCGTTCGCATACTGGCGCTGCTTGTGACCGCACTTGGCATAGCGGCACTGCTGAAATCCGGCAGTTGGGATGGTCTTTCCATTCTGAAAGAATATTCCACACGCGCTGCCAGCTTCTGGCGGGAGGTGGGGACGCATGTTACGCTGGCGCTCGGTTCACTGGCTGCCGCGACGGTCATCGGCCTTCCCTTGGGGCTGCTCTGTCATCGCATTCGCCCGCTACGCGCTGCGGTTCTCAACAGCCTCAACATAATTCAAACCATTCCGTCGATTGCGCTGTTTGGCCTGTTGATTGCGCCGCTCGGATGGATTGCAACCCATGTTCCCGGCGCGTCAGCAGTGGGAATTGCAGGCATTGGCGCGGCACCGGCCTTTGTTGCCCTGTTTCTGTACTCGCTGCTGCCGGTTGTTGCCAATACGGTAACAGGGCTCGCGGGTGTGCCACAGGCGGCGGTGGATGCCGCGCGCGGCGTAGGCATGACGCTGTGGCAACGGCTGACGAAAATCGAACTGCCACTGGCGTTTCCGGTCATCCTGACCGGCATCCGCATTGTGCTGGTGCAAAATATCGGGCTTGCCACCATTGCCGCTCTCATTGGTGGCGGCGGGCTTGGCGTGTTCGTGTTTCAGGGCGTGGGGCAAACGGCCATGGATCTGGTGCTACTGGGGGCCGTGCCGACAGTTGCCATGGCCTTTGCGGCGGCGGTGCTACTGGATGCCATCATAGACAAGGTGAGGATGCAGGCATGATCGAGATCGACACCCTCTGCAAATCCTACGACGGCGTTGAGGTGGTGCGCGATGTTACGCTGACCATCCAGCCGCGCACCATCACCGTGATCGTCGGCACCTCCGGTTCTGGCAAAACCACGCTTTTGCGCATGATCAACCGGCTGGTAGAGCCCACCTCCGGCACAATCAAGCTGGACGGCGAGGACAACCGGTCCTTGCCCGGCTATGAACTGCGCCGCCGTATCGGCTACGCCATTCAGGGCCACGGCTTGTTTCCCCATCGCACGGTAGGGCAGAATATCGCGACGGTGCCATCTCTTCTTGGCTGGAGCAAAGCCCGGATCACGGCCCGTGTCAATGAATTGCTGACTCTGTTTCAACTGGACCCCGCAGCGTTCGCTCCGCGTTTTCCGCATGAACTGTCTGGCGGGCAGCAGCAACGTGTCGGCGTGGCGCGGGCGCTGGCTGCCGAACCCAATGTGCTGCTGATGGACGAGCCGTTTGGCGCACTCGATCCGATCATTCGCGCCAAGGCGCAGGATGATCTGAAGGCAATCCAGAAGCATTTCGGCACCACCATTCTGCTCGTCACCCATGATATGGAAGAGGCGATCCGGCTGGCGGACATGATTGCAGTCATGGACAAGGGCTGCGTGGTTCAGTTCGCGCCGCCGTCCGAGATTTTGACAAAGCCCGCCACGGATTTTGTCGCCACTTTGATTGGCACCAGCGACCGGCCTTTCCGCCTGATGTCGCTGGCGAAAGTCGGTGATGCGGTGGAGCCGGGAAGCGCCAATGGGTTAGCCATTGCCGCCTCCATGAACCAGCGCGACGCCTTGGCTGAACTGCTCTGGTCCGGCAGGCAGGCTTTGCCGGTTACGGCTGCGGACGGGCGTGTTCTGGGACGCATCACGCTGGAAGGGTTAACGGCCCGAGCGGGACATAGCTCAGGGCACCCGGCATGAAACTGTGGTGGTCGTTAGGGCTGCGCATTATCGTCTTCGGTCTGCTGCTTGCCTTCCTTTTGCAGCCCTATTGGTTTGCACCGCTGCTCAAACCACTGACCCAGAACAACGCACCGGCAATCTACAATCAGGGCAGCCTGCTGTCGCTCACGCTTTCGCACCTCCAGATTGTGCTGATCGCCACGGTCGCGGCAACTGTTCTTGGCGTTACACTCGCCATTCTGGTCACGCGGAAATTCGGCGCGGAGTTCTTAGCCCTGTCACGCAGTCTGGTGAATATCGGTCAGACGTTCCCGCCGGTCGCAGTGCTGGCGCTCGCCGTGCCTGCCGTTGGCTTTGGCGAAAAACCAACGCTGATTGCGCTGTTTCTTTACGGCCTGCTGCCAATCTTCGAGAATACGCTGACAGGGCTGACGACACTGCAACCGTCCGTCATTGAGGCAGCACGGGGCGCAGGCATGACCGGCTGGCAGCGTTTGTTGAAGGTGGAACTGCCCTTGGCGTTTCCGGTCATCCTCGGCGGTATCCGGCTGTCCATGGTCATCAGCCTCGCCACGGCTACCATCGGCTCCACGGTAGCGGCAAAAACGCTGGGCGAGGTGATCATTGCCGGGCTTTTGTCCAACAATCTGGCGTTTGTGCTGCAAGGCGGCTTGATCGTCGCCGTGCTGGCCGTGCTGATTTACGACAGCCTATCAGCTTTGGAGCGGTTGATGGCCCGGCGCATGGGTGCCTAGAGCATTTCCAGTAAAAGCGGAATCGCTTTTACGTCTGGACAATGCGTCAAAACTCTAGCTCTGAGATAACCGTACCGGAACCGACTTTGCCGCAGGCACCTTGCTTTTGCGCGCGTGCTGGGCAAGCGGAATCAGGCCGTTGCATTCCGGATAATAAGCACCCACGCAGCCGCGCGGAATGTTGTAGGGAATGATTTGCAGCCCGGAAAAGGTGCGTTCGATATTATCCTCCGTCACCGCAGTCAGCGTTACGTTGCGATCATGGTCGAGGTTGAAGCGCGCAATATCTTCCTCGTTCATGAAGATAACCATGCGGGTGCCCTCAACACCGCGAAAGCGATCATTGTAGCCGTAAATCGTCGTGTTGAACTGGTCATTGCTGCGCATGGTGATCAGGCGCACCACGCTCGGGTCACGGCCCGTATCAAAGCTGGCATTGATCTCATCGAACGTCTTGAAATGCGCCTTGCCGCTCTCCGTCTCCCACTTGCGCTCGCGCGCGGGAACGGGGCGCAGAAAGCCGCCGGGCATATCCTTGCGCCGGTTATAGTCGCCAAATTGCTCCGGATAAGTTTTCTCGATTGCTTCGCGCACGGTCGCATAATCGGCCACCCACTCGTCCCAGTTCAGATGGGGATTGGGGGGAAGCGTTGCCTTGGCAATTTCGGCCACGATCTTCATCTCCGAGAGAAGATGATGGCTGGCTGGACGGCGGCGACCCCGGGAGCGGTGAATTTTTGTCGTTGTGTCTTCGATCGTTACGGTCTGCGGGCCGCTGGCTTGCCGGTCGATTTCCAGCCGTCCGAGACAGGGCAGCACATAGGTATCTCCACCGGTGATCAGATGGCTGCGGTTGAGTTTCGTAGCGATATGAACAGTAAGAGACAGTTCTTTCCACGCCTCCTCGACCCGGGGACTATCCGGCACAGCACGCAAAAAGTTGCCACCCAGACTAATAAAAGCATGGATACGACCAGCCAGAATGGCCTCGCAGCTCTCCACCGTATTCAGGCCCTTTTCCCGTGGTGGTACGAAGCCATATTGTTCGGCCAGCTTGTCGAGTGGCACAAGTTTCGGGTCGTCAGCTATTCCTACGGTGCGCTGGCCCTGTACGTTGGAGTGGCCGCGCACGGGACAGATGCCCGCGCCGGGCTTGCCGATATTGCCGCGCAGCAGGGCCAGGTTCACCAGCATCTGCACGTTCTCGACCCCGAACTTATGCTGGGTCAACCCCATGCCATAGACGAGAATAACCTTCTTGCAGGCCGCGTAGGTGCGGGCCGCCGTTTCCAGATCGGCGCGCTCCAGCCCGCTTTCGCGCTCCAGTTCGTCCCACGAGGCATGGCGGACAGCATCTGCAAATTCGTCAAAACCATCGGTGTGCTCGGCAATGAAGGCGTGGTCCAGAAGCGGTTCTCCACCTGCCACCTTCGCACGGTCGTCTTCTTCCACCAAATATTTGCACATGGCTTTCATGGCGGCGATATCGCCCCCGGCCCGCACCTGCAAATATTGCGATTCCAACCGGGTTTCTGCACCCGTCAGCATTTCCACGGGGCTTTGTGGGTTTGTAAAGCGCTCAAGACCCCGCTCGCGCAGGGGATTGAACACGACGATCGGCGCGCCACGCTTGGCCGCTTCCTGCAATTCGTGCAGCATACGCGGGCTGTTGGAGCCCGGATTCTGCCCGAAGAAGAACAGACAGTCCGTTTCCTTGAAGTCCTCGAACTTGACCGTGCCGACCGCCGAGCCAATGCTTTCTTTCAAGCCAATGGATGTGCTTTCGTGGCACATGTTGGAACTATCGGGCAGGTTGTTGTTGCCATACATCCGGGCAAAGAGCGCATAGGCATAGGAAGTTTCCAGCGAGGCGCGACCGGAGGCGTAGAAGATCGCCGTTTTGGGATCATACTGCCGAATACGGGCCAGTTGCAGACCAATGGCACGAAACGCCTCTTCCCAGGCAACCGGTACATGTTTGTCGGTTGCGGAATCGTAGCGTAGCGGATGGGTCAGGCGACCATGGTTTTCGAGATCGAAGTCCGTCCAGGACTTAAGGTCGGTCACCGTGTGATCGCGGAAGAAATCCGGAGTGGTGCGCTTCGGAGTCAGTTCCCAGAAGGTTGCTTTCGCGCCGTTCTCGCAAAACTCCGCCACCTTCGGCTTGGAGGGCTTGACCCAGGCGCAGCTGACGCAGGAAAACCCCTTGGGTTTGTTCTGGCGTAACAAAACGCCCGGTCCACTGAGGATAACGCCTTGCTGAAACAACGCCCGACTGACGGATTTCAGCGACCCCCAGCCACCGGCTGGTCCATCGTAATGCGTGATCTTGACGGGACGCGTTTGCAGGCTTGTCATGAGAGCGATCCTTCGAAGTGTGAATGCGGTTAAGCATACAGGCGAAGGATTGTTCCCCATTTTTAAGGCGAGACTTTATTTCGGGTGTGTTGGGGCAAAATGCGCCACCAGTGCGTGGCGATCTCCGGGGTATGTCAGCCGGACATGGGTAACATAGTCTCCGCCACTCCATGTGCGCCGCTCCACCACCAGACAAGCAGTGCCAATGGATAAATCCAGCGCCGCCGCTACTGCACGATCAGCGGAAACGGACCGGATGGTATGCTCGGCAGCACTCCAGGGCACCTGATCCAGCAGCCAGGGCCCTGGCGCAATATCGGTAAAATCAGCCGTGGCAGCGTCGGGCACAGCGGTCAGGTTGATCAACCGTTCCTCAAAGCAAAAAGGCAGGGCCCCAGCAAAGTGACGGCTGGCAATATCCAGAATCTGGCTATCGGCTGGTACATCCAGCCGCTTGCGATCGGCAGGCGTTGCCCTGTGGCTTTTTCGTGCCAGCAGTTCATAGGCATAAGGCACGCCCAGAGACTGTACCTCCTGCCGGATATCGCGAATTTCCAGCACCGCCGATTGGGCGTGAGGCTGGGTTACGTAGCTGCCGGACTTGCGCCGCCGCTCGATCAGCCCCGTTTTGGCAAGCTGCGTCAGCGCCTTGTTCACCGTCATACGGGAGCAGCCATAGTGCGCGGCCAGATCAACTTCAAAGGGAATGCGGTGCCCCGGTGGCCAGTGTCCCGAAAGAATCTGGCCCTCTATATCTGCAAGGATACGGGCGTGAAGCGATGGCTCGGCTGTGGCTTTGATCATGATGTTGGTGTAAAACCCGTTAAACCTAATGGCAATGGGCTCAACCGACGAGATCACGCATGGTGCGCGCGAAGCGCTCGGAGATCGCCTTACGGGCGTGGTGGCGTCCACCCTCCACCTGTTTTACGCCGTCCACCCACACGCAATCGGGTGCCGCCCCCTTGGCAAACAGCCAGCTATCCAGAATGCGGTCGCCGTCCAGCGGTATGTCGTCACGCGGTTTCAGCGACAGAAAGCTGGCAGGCTTGTCTATGCTTAAGCCGGTTTCCACGGCCAGACTCTGGCCACCGCCGCTCATCGCACGCTCAAGCAACATGCGTCCGGTCGAGCCGCCAGCTTGAGCAATCACATTGCGGGCGCGGTGCAGCAAGCGCTGCGAATACTCAAGCTGTCGCAATTCGTCATCAATGCCGATCAGGATGTTGGAATCCGAACCGATGCCGAAAGCGCCGCCCGCTTCTAAGAACCGTTCCGCGGGGAAGGTGCCGTCGCCGAGATTGGCTTCGGTAATGGGGCATAGGCCTGCAACAGCTTTCGCCCTTGCAACACCATCGGTTTCCGTGAGTGTCATATGGGTCGCGTGAATCAGGCACCATGTGTGGTCAATGGCGGTGTTGTTTAAAAGCCATTCCACAGGCCGTGCACCGGACCACGCAACGCAGTCCTCCACCTCTTTCACCTGCTCGGCCACATGAATGTGGAACGGGTTGCCATTGGCCATGGCATGCAGGGCTTCCAGTTGCGGTGGCGTGACAGCGCGGAGTGAATGCGGCGCGATGCCGACATTCACACCGGGGCGCGTTGCCGCGATGGCGTCACACCGATCCATCAGGCGGGAAAAACTGTCGAGCGTATTGATAAAGCGTCGCTGGTCCGTGCCGGGTGCCGCGCCCCCAAAGGTGGAATGTGCGTAGAATACCGGCAGCAGCGTCAGGCCAATTCCGGTTTCCTGTGCCGCCGCATCGATGGACACTGCCATTTCGGCAATATCGGCATAAGCGTGGCCGTCATGGTCATGGTGCAGATAATGGAATTCTCCAACGCGGGAAAAGCCGCTTTCCAGCATCTCCATATAGAGTTGGGCAGCAACGGCATGAACCTGATCCGGCGTCATAGACAGGGCAAAACGATACATGGTCGTGCGCCAGCTCCAGAAGCTGTCGGCGGTTGCGCCGCGCACCTCCGCCAGCCCCGCCATGCCACGCTGAAAAGCATGGCTGTGCACGTTGGGCATGGCAGGCACAAGCGTGTCGTGCCGTTCGTCGCCGGGTTCGGCTGCGCAATCCGGCTGCATCGTTGCGATGCGTCCATTGGCGATTGTCAGGCGCACATTGCTGCGCCAGCCGTCTGGCGTCAGTGCCTGCTTTGCGTGGATGCCGTTCATGTCCGTGCTTTTCAAGATGGCCTCTCCAAAAAATGCGCTCTGATAAAAACTGACTTGCCAGATCTTTTGTTATGTATATACATATTAGCAGAATTCGATTGCGAAGCAACGGGCAGGCGGGGAAAATTACCATGGACAGCGTATTGCAGCCGATGGGGGAGCAGAGAGGGGACCGCATCCGCATTTATACCAATGTGCGCCTTGCCACGATGGCCGCAGGCATGCTGGGCCTCGGCATTGTGGAGGACGGTGCGGTGGCTGTTGAGCACGGCCGTATTGCCTATGCTGGTCCGGCGTCCGATCTGCCGCAGGCGCTGATCGCTAAAGCCGAAACTGTAGATTGTGAAGGGCGCTGGATGACACCGGGCCTGATTGATTGCCACACCCATATTGTTCATGCGGGCAACCGCGCCCACGAGTTTGAACTGCGCCTGTCCGGCGCCACCTATGAGGAAATCGCACTGGCTGGCGGGGGCATCGTCTCGTCCGTGTCATCGCTGCGCGCTGCCAGCGAAGATGCGTTGCTCGCCCAAAGCCTGCCGCGTCTCGATGCGCTGATGGCCGAAGGCGTCACGACAGTCGAGGTGAAATCCGGCTACGGACTGGATGTGGACAACGAAATCAAGTCGCTTCGCGCTGCCCGCCGTTTGGCGGAGACACGCAAGGTAACGGTATCCACCACTTTTCTGGGCGCGCATGCACTGCCACCGGAAGCAACAAGCAAATCCGCCTATATTGATTATGTCATTCAGGCCATGTTGCCAGCCATCGCCGCGCAAGGTCTGGCCGATGCGGTGGACGGCTTCTGCGAAGGCATAGCCTTTTCCACCGATGAGATGCGGCGGGTGTTTGAAGCGGCAAAGAGCCACGGTTTGCCCGTTAAACTTCACGCAGACCAGTTGTCCAATCTCCATGGCGCAGCACTTGCAGCAGAGTTTGGTGCCCTGTCGGCGGACCATTTGGAATATACCGATGGGGACGGTGCCCGCGCCATGGCGGCATCCGGCACCGTGGCGGTTGTTCTGCCCGGCGCCTATTATTTCATTCGCGAGACGAAGAAGCCGCCAATCGACCTTTTTCGGGAGGCAGGTGTTGCCATGGCCGTGGCCACTGATTGCAACCCCGGCACATCCCCGCTGACCTCGCTGCTGCTAACGATGAACATGGGGGCCACGCTGTTTGGTATGACGGTGGAGGAGTGCCTGATCGGTGTCACCCGCAACGCCGCAACGGCGCTGGGTTTGCAGGCTGAAACCGGTACGCTGGAGGCTGGCAAATGGGCTGATCTGGCCCTCTGGAACATCGAACGCCCCGCAGAACTTGTCTATCGCATGGGCTTCAACCCCCTTCACCTGCGCATCTGGCACGGCCTATAACTTTTGAGGAGACCCCATCATGACCATAACGCTCTCCCCCGGCTCCGTTCCCCTCTCCACGCTGGAGACCATCTACTGGACTGGCGTAGCCTCCAAACTGGATACGGCATTTTATCCCGGCATCGAAAAAGCTGCCGCCCGTATCGCCGAAATTGCCAATGGCGATGCGCCGGTCTACGGCATCAATACCGGGTTCGGCAAGCTTGCCTCCATTCGTATTGCCGCCGATGATGTCGCGACCTTGCAGCGCAATCTCATCCTGTCGCACTGCTGTGGCGTGGGTGCGCCGCTGCCGGATAATATCGTGCGGCTGATCATGGCGCTCAAGCTGATTTCGCTAGGGCGTGGGGCGTCCGGCGTACGGCTGGACCTGATCACGCTGCTGGAGGGCATGCTGGATAAAGGCGTAACGCCGCTTATCCCCGAAAAGGGTTCGGTCGGTGCTTCCGGTGACTTGGCTCCGTTGGCCCATATGGCTGCCGTCATGATGGGCGAAGGCGAGGCGTTCTATGAAGGCCAGCAAATGAGTGGGCGCGACGCTTTGGCAAAAGCGGGCCTTGCGCCAGTTGTACTGGCAGCAAAGGAAGGGCTGGCGCTGATCAATGGCACGCAGGCCTCCACCGCACTGGCGCTGGCAGGTCTGTTTCGCGCCCACCGTGCCGCGCAGGCAGCGTTGATTACCGGTGCGCTGTCCACGGATGCGGCGATGGGCTCGTCCGCTCCGTTCCATCCCGATATTCACACGCTGCGCGGCCATAAGGGACAGATCGACACCGCCACCGCCTTACGCGCCCTGCTTGCCGGTTCTGTCATCCGCGAAAGCCATATCGACGGCGATGAGCGCGTGCAGGACCCCTATTGCATTCGCTGCCAGCCGCAGGTGGATGGTGCTTGCCTTGATCTGCTGCGTTCTGTTGGCCGTACACTGGAAATCGAAGCCAATGCGGTGACCGATAATCCACTCGTGCTTTCGGATAACACCGTGGTTTCCGGCGGCAATTTCCACGCCGAGCCGGTGGCCTTTGCCGCCGACCAGACGGCGATTGCGATTTGTGAAATCGGCGCGATTGCACAGCGCCGCATCGCGCTGCTGGTGGACCCGGCGCTTAGCTATGGCCTGCCCGCCTTTCTGGCAAAGAAACCTGGTCTCAACTCTGGCCTGATGATTGCCGAAGTGACATCTGCCGCGCTGATGAGCGAGAACAAGCAGATGTCTCACCCGGCTTCAGTGGACTCCACGCCAACATCGGCCAATCAGGAAGACCATGTGTCCATGGCCTGCCACGGCGCGCGCCGCCTGTTGCAGATGACAGACAACCTGTTTGCCATCATCGGCATTGAAGCGCTGACGGCGGCCCAAGGTGTCGATTTCCGTGCCCCGCTTGCCACCAGCCCGGAACTGCAAAAGGCAATGTCTGCGCTACGCGCTGTCGTGCCTTCGCTGGAAGAGGATCGTTATATGGCGCCTGATCTGAAGTCGGCTACCGATCTCGTTGCCAGTGGCGCGCTGAATGCCTCCGTATCCGCTGGCATTCTGCCCGCACTGGAGGCTTGATATGGCTGTTTACGAGGTCCATCAAGGATCGTCTCCGATCATTCTGGCCTTTCCCCATACGGGGACGGACGTACCTGACGACATTGCAGCCCGTTTGAACGACACGGGCCAAATTCTGGCCGATACGGACTGGCACATCCATCACCTCTATGATGGTCTGCTGGACGGTGCCACCACGGTTTGTGCCACGTTCCACCGCTACTGCATCGATGCGAACCGTGATCCCGAGGGAACAAGCCTCTATCCCGGACAAAACACGACAGGCCTCATTCCCACCACCGATTTTGATGGGTTGCCGATCTGGCGTGACGGTTTTGAGCCCACCGAGGAGGATGTGACGGATCGCCTCGCCCGTTTTCACACGCCGTATCATACTGCGTTGCAAGGGGAGATCGACCGGGTGAAGGCGCTGCATGGCGTGGCGATCCTTTATGATTGCCACTCAATCCGCGCGCATATTCCCTTTCTGTTTGACGGAAAACTTCCAGACTTCAATATCGGCACAGACAATGGCTGGACTTGCGACCCTGCCATTGAACAGGCCGTTGTTGATGTGGCGTCACATGCTGACGGCTACACCTTTGTCCTGAATGGACGCTTCAAAGGTGGCTGGACCACGCGTTACTACGGCAAGCCTCAAGCGGGCGTTCACGCCATTCAGATGGAGCTTGCCCAATGCACCCATTTGGCCACCGAGGCACCGCCCTTTGCGTACGATCCAGGCAAGGCCGAGCCTTTGCGTGCGCATTTAAAAACCATTCTGACCCGTATTGAAGCAATAGCACTTTCACTGAAGGACACACACAAATGAGCAATCCGCGTCACAATATCAGAGAAATTCGCGCAAGCCGCGGCACGGAGCTTTCCGCCAAATCCTGGCTGACGGAAGCACCGCTGCGCATGTTGATGAACAATCTGGACCCGGACGTCGCCGAAAACCCCAATGAACTGGTGGTCTACGGCGGTATCGGCCGCGCTGCCCGCACCTGGGACGATTTCGACCGGATCGTTGCGACACTCAAGGATCTGAACGAGGATGAAACCTTGATGGTGCAGTCCGGCAAGCCCGTGGGCGTGTTCCGCACCCACAAGGATGCGCCGCGCGTGCTGATCGCCAACTCCAATCTGGTTCCGCACTGGGCCACATGGGACCATTTTAATGAGCTGGATAGACGAGGTCTTGCCATGTATGGGCAGATGACCGCCGGTTCATGGATTTACATCGGCACACAAGGCATCGTGCAGGGTACCTATGAGACCTTTATGGAAGCCGGTCGCCAGCACTATGATGGCAATCTGAAGGGCAAATGGATTCTGACCGGCGGCCTTGGCGGCATGGGCGGAGCGCAGCCTCTGGCCGCCGTCATGGCGGGCGCGTGCTGCCTGGCCATCGAGTGCAACCCGGACAGTATCGATTTCCGCCTGCGTACCCGCTATGTCGATGCAAAGGCTGAAACGCTGGACGAAGCGCTGGCGATGATTGACGGCTGGACCAAGGCGGGCGAGGCCAAGTCCGTCGCACTGCTCGGTAACGCTGCCGAAATCCTGCCCGAAATGGTCAAGCGCGGCATCCGCCCGGATATCGTGACCGATCAGACCTCGGCCCATGACCCGATCAACGGCTACCTGCCCAAGGGCTGGACCATGGCGGAGTGGAAGGCAAAGCGTGAGACGGACCCAAAGGCCGTAGAGGTCGCTTCGCGCGCCTCCATGCGCGACCATGTGGAAGCCATGATTGCCTTCTGGAACGCTGGCGTACCCACGCTCGACTACGGCAACAACATTCGTCAGGTTGCGCTGGAAGAAGGTCTGGAGAATGCCTTCGCATTCCCCGGCTTCGTCCCGGCCTACATCCGCCCGCTGTTTTGCCGTGGCATTGGCCCGTTCCGCTGGGCGGCGCTGTCGGGTGATCCGGAAGATATCTACAAGACCGATGCGAAGGTGAAGGAACTGACGCCCGGCAACACCCATCTGCACAACTGGCTGGATATGGCGCGCGAGCGTATTGCGTTTCAGGGTCTGCCAGCGCGCATTTGCTGGGTGGGGCTGGGTGACCGCCATCGTCTTGGCCTTGCCTTCAACGAAATGGTTCGCAATGGCGAACTAAAAGCACCGCTGGTGATTGGACGCGACCATCTGGACTCCGGCTCCGTCGCCTCACCCAACCGCGAGACGGAAGCGATGAAGGACGGCTCGGATGCCGTGTCCGACTGGCCGCTGTTGAACGCGCTGCTCAACACCGCTTCGGGTGCCACCTGGGTATCTCTGCACCATGGCGGCGGGGTTGGCATGGGCTTCAGCCAGCATTCCGGCATGGTGGTTTGCTGCGATGGGACCGAGGATGCCGACCGCCGCATTGAGCGTGTGTTGTGGAACGACCCGGCAACCGGCGTGATGCGCCACGCGGATGCCGGCTACGACATCGCTCTCGACTGCGCAAAGGAAAAGGGCCTTCGTTTGCCGGGTATTCTCGGGAACTAGAGCATAATCCGACCGGAGCGAAGCGAGGATCGATAAGATTATGCTTCGAATTAAAGACTTAGAGCGCCGTTCTGATATGATCAGAACGACAAGCGCTCTAAACCCAGCGGGCGGGCATTCGTTCGTTCGACGTGTCCGCCCCCGAACCAGAAAGTTGACCATGCAGATTTTGCGCGCGCAGGATTACCGCCGTATGCCGTGGAAAAACGGCGCCGGTGAAACCACCGAAATCGCCGTTTTTCCTGCCGGGGCGGATATATCAGCGTTTGACTGGCGCATCAGCATGGCAACAGTGTCCGAGGATGGGCTGTTTTCCATTTTTCCGGGCATCGACCGCACCTTGAGCATTCTGGACGGCGAAGGCATGGCGCTGGACATTGACGGCAAGCACAAGGCGATGCTGACCCGAGACAGTGCCCCTCTCGCCTTTGCCGCTGACATGCCGGTGGAGGCCCGGTTGACGGCTGGGCCGATACTGGACCTCAATGTTATGACCCGCAGGGGACGCTTTTCCCATACGGTGGAGCGCCACGATATTGATGCTGATTTGCAGATCACGCCCCGGCAGGAGACTTGCATCGTTCTGCCGCTCGGCCCCGCAACGGCTGTTTATCACGGCAAGCAATACGCGTTGTCAGCACGCGACAGCATTGTTCTGAACGATGCCGCAACTTTGAGGGTAGCTGAGCAGACCGGTGTGTTTCTTATTCGGATAAAACAATAGCGTTTCTGGTGGCTGCATCGGCAATCAACCGCGTATGTTCAGTGCGCAGGTGAGGTTGCATAAGGGCTCTCAGCCCAAGGCCGCGCAACTCGTCAATAAACGCGCTCACATCCGCGTCGTCAGGCGCTCTTCCAACGCGCATTGCAATGGATGCGCAGAGGTTCTGGGCATGAGCTTTGAGGATGGCTTGAAGCTCCGGGTCATCGCCCACCTCCAGAATGATCGACAGGAGAAAGCGCATCCGCTCAGGATCAAAAAAGAGCGACGCCAAAGATTCTGCAACTGTCATGCCGGTGGTGCTAGCACCCTGTTGAGCGCGCTGATGCGACGCTTCGAGCAGGGCGATATACAGGTCCGCCTTGCGAGGAAAATAATATGTAAGATGGGATTGGCGGATGCCGGAAAGCTTCGAAAGCCTCGGCTGCGTCAATGCCTTGATTCCATTACTCTCGATTATGTCGAGGGCGGTATCGAGTATCAGCTGGCGCTTGTTTGGCTGTGGTGCTGTCATGTCAGGCTCTCACGGTGACCTCTTGAATATGTATATTTATCGCGTTCTCAGATAAAAACGGCAGCACCTCCTCAAGAGACATGATTTCATCAAGGTGGTGAACACCTGATGGTATCGGCCTGTTTGAAGCGGCATTAACGACAAAGGCTGCGACAAGCGCAGTTATCTCCGCCTCTTTCCGACCCTCCATCGTCGCCCGCACGGTTGTCGGCTGGCCTTGCCGCACGCCTTCAACCTCGACGGATAGTGCGGTGCGGTCCGAACCAAAGCGCAAATATGGCATGAGTTTGCGCACCCATCGGCTGAACGGCCGTGACCTCTGCAAAACGGGGATCAGCGCAAAGATCGCGCGCGCCATCATGGCTGGCACAAGGCTGAGATAGGTCGCTGTATCCGGTATATTCTGCCTGCGCCGGATGACATGCTGATCGGCAAAATCAAACGGTATCATCGGAAAGGCCGTTGGAGGATGTCCGAAGGCGAACATGTTGATGGAATGGGGCAAAGGGGGAGACGACAGCAGATTCTGGAACGTCCAGTCAATGGCCGCACGTCCATGGTCATCGCCAAGCCCCAGCATAATGCCGATCCGAACTCGGTTTGCCTGATCCAGTCTGTCAGTGCAAGCCTTGACCAGCAGATTGGTCAGGCCGGGAGCTAGACCGACAGACAGGATTGCCCGGCCTTCATGCGCACGCGCTGTGTGCTGCAATGCCTCTATCTGTTGAAACAAGGCATCGCTTGCGGTGATATCTACATAGGTTTTACCGCTTTTCAGCACTTGGGCCGCAAATGACGCGTCTTTCTGGTCCATGCAGACAATGACGATGTCGGCGTCGTTCAACACATCATCCCAGTTTTGGCTGTTTTCCAAGTCCAAGAGGGTAGCTTTGCAGTGAAGATGTGCGGCAAGACGCTGTGCCTTATCGAGGCTGCGTCCCGCAATAGTAACGGTGCCTGTTTGGAATTCAATCAGCCGCCTGGCCAACCGGTTACCGACATGGCCGTAGCCTCCGACAATCAAAATTCGTTTTGCAACGCTCGTCACTAAGTAAGCCTCATAAGTTGGTAACCAACCAACATATATAAGACTATCCTGTAAAGCGCAACAGCCTTAACGCGGAATAGAGTTTTAAGCCTTGCTTATCAGGCCAGATCGGCCACAACGGCATCTAAAATCAACATCCCCTGCGGCGTGCAGCGAAGACGGGAGTTTCCAAGGCGCTCGATAAAGCCGAGGCTGATGAGGAAATCTTCCTTGTCCGGGTCCGGGTCTCGTCCTGAAAGCATCTGCCAGCGCGCAAGGTCCACGCCTTCTTTCAAACGAAGGCCCATGAGCAGCAGCTCGTCGGCCTGTTCGCCGATGTTGAGCGTGTCCTGAACGGTCATGCCATGGCCGCGTGTTTCCACAAGGCGAAGCCATTCTTCCGGCTTGCGTTCAGTCTCCGTTGCCAGCTTGGCGCGCCCATTGCTGAGACGTCCATGCGCGCCGGGACCAATGCCAGCGTAATCGCCGTAGCGCCAATAAGTGAGATTATGACGGCTTTCCGCGCCGGGGCGCGCATGGTTGGAAACCTCGTAGGCGGGCATGCCTTCGCGCGCGGTAATCTCCTGCGTCGCTTCGTAGAGATCGGCGGACGCCTCGCCATCCGGTACAATCAGCTTGCCCATCTTGTGCAGATTGTAAAAGGTCGTGCCTTCCTCAATGGTCAACTGATAGAGCGACAGGTGATCGACCGCGTAGGAGATCGCCTGTTGCAGTTCCAGATCCCATTCGGCCACCGTCTGGTTCGGGCGTGCATAAATCAGGTCGAACGACATGCGCGGAAAAATTTCACGCGCCAGACGGATCGCTTTCAATGCGTCTTCGACATTGTGCAGGCGACCGAGAAATTTCAGGTCGCGGTCGTTCAGCGCCTGTACGCCGAGCGACACACGGTTGACACCGGCTGCACGGTAGCCGCGAAAACGGGTGGCTTCCACGCTGGAGGGGTTGGCCTCCATGGTAATTTCGATGCCATCGGGCATATGCCAGTTGCGCGCAATGCCATCCAGCACGGCAGCCACGGTTTCCGGGTCCATCAGCGAAGGCGTGCCGCCGCCTAAAAACACGCTCGTCACGGTGCGCGGGCCGGACAGCCGCCGTGCAGTTTCCATCTCTTTCAGAAACGCAGCGACATAGCGGTTCTGGTCCACAGGTTCGCGGCGAACATGGCTGTTGAAGTCACAATACGGACACTTGGCCGCGCAAAACGGCCAATGCACATACACCCCGAAACCGGGGTCGCCATTATCGGGCAAGAGAATGGGTGAGACCGAAGCCATGAACGTCATCAGGCCCCAAGACAGGTTTCGGCAAACAGCTTGAAGGCGCGGGCGCGGTGAGACAGGGCTTGCGCATCCCCCGGCTTCCAGCCGTGCTTTTCCTCGGCGCTCATTTCGCCAAATGTTGCGTCATACCCCAGTGGCTGGAAAATTGGATCATAACCAAACCCCTGTGTGCCGCGCGGTGGCCAGACGATATGCCCTTCCACTTCGCCGCGAAACAGCTCCGTATGTCCATCGGGGAAGGCAAGGCAGAGCACGCTGACGAAGCGGGCCGTGCGTTGCACGGGTTCGGTTGCGCCCTTGTCCGCCAGTGCTTTTTCCACCTTCGCCATGGCCATGTCGAAATCCCGGCTGCCATCGAAGGTTTCTGCCCAATTGGCCGTGTAAACGCCCGGTGCGCCATCCAGCGCGTCGATGCAAATGCCGGAATCATCCGAAAGTGCTGGCAACCCGGAGGCCTGCGCCGAGGCAAGCGCCTTGATCGTCGCATTCTCTTCGAAGGTCGTGCCGGTTTCATCCGGCTCGATAAAGTCGAGATCGGCAGCCGATTGGGCGGTAAAGCCCAAAGGTCCGATCAAATCCCGGATTTCGCGAATCTTGCCGGCATTGTGACTGGCAACGACAATCGTTTTTGTGTCCAGCGTCCGCATCACGCAATCGCCTGTTTCTGCATCGCCACAAGGTCGGCAATGCCCGTCTTGGCAAGGCCGAGAAGCGTGGCAAATTCCGCTTCCGAAAAAGGCGCGCCTTCGGCAGTGCCCTGAATTTCGACAATGCCGCCGGCACCGGTCATGACGAAATTGGCATCGGTTTCGGCAGACGAATCCTCAAGGTAATCCAGATCGATTACCGGCTGGTTGGCGAAAATGCCGCAGGAGATCGCAGCGACATGGTCTTTCAAAACCTTCTCCACCTTGACCATATTGCGGTTTTCCATCCACTTCAGGCAATCGTGCAGGGCAACCCATGCGCCGGTAATGGCGGCGGTGCGGGTGCCACCGTCTGCCTGCAGCACATCACAATCGATGGAAATCTGACGTTCGCCGAGGGCAGGCAGGTCAACAATGGCGCGCAGCGAGCGACCAATCAGCCGCTGAATTTCCTGCGTGCGACCGCTCTGTTTGCCGCTGGCGGCCTCGCGCTTCATACGCTCGCCGGTCGCGCGCGGCAGCATGCCGTATTCGGCTGTAACCCAGCCTTTTCCACCGTTGCGCAGCCAGCCCGGTACGCGCTCTTCAAGGCTCGCAGTGCACAGCACATGCGTATCACCAAAACGGACCAGACAGGAGCCTTCCGCATGCTTGGAAAAATTGCGCTCGAATGAAACCTTGCGCATTTGGTCTGTCTGTCTGCCGGATGGCCGCATAGGAATGCTCCCCACTGTCGTCTCTTCATGAAATTGAAGCCCTTCTACTGCATTCCCGCTCAAATCAAAATCGCTTTATGGATAATTCTGCGCTGCAGCGGAGGTGGACGTTTTCCCCTTTTGCAGAAGCACGCAAAGCACTATATTTAAGGGGATAGAAGCAATGCAGGGATCAGCGTAAACATGGTGCTCGGACATTCCGTTATTGCGGAAACGGCTGCTGCTCTCGATGAGCGCTCTGGTGAGATTTTCCGGCGTATCGTGGAAAGCTATCTGGAAAGCGGCGAACCGCTGGGCTCGCGCAGCCTGTCGCGGCTGTTGCCCATGTCGCTATCACCCGCTTCGGTGCGCAATGTCATGAGCGATCTCGAAGGGTTGGGCCTGATCTACTCGCCGCATATCAGTGCCGGGCGTTTGCCCACACAGCTTGGCCTGCGGTTCTTTGTGGATGCTTTCATGCAGGTGGGCGACTTGTCGCAGGAAGACCGAGCCTCCATCGACCGGCATGTGCGCCGCTCGGAACGGGCAGAGCCGCTGGAAACCCTGATGGCCGATGCCAGCCAGATGCTATCTGGCATGTCGCGCGGCGCGGGGCTGGTGATCACGGCAAAGAACGATCCGATCCTCAAACATGTCGAGTTCATTCGCGTGGCCCCCACCAAGGCGCTGGCCGTGCTCGTGGGTGATCATGATCAGGTGGAAAACCGGATCATCGAGCTTCCAGCCGGCGTGACGAGTTCGCAACTGACGGAAGCGGCCAATTTCTTGAATGCGCATTTGGCGGGCCAGACACTGGCCGAAGTGCGCGGGCAACTGGAAACGCTGAAAGAGAATGTACGCCGGGAACTGGATACCCTTTCGCAGGACCTTGTGGAGCGCGGTCTGGCGATCTGGTCCGGTGCAACGGACGATGACAAGCCGACGCGGCTGATCGTGCGCGGACGCGCCAATCTTCTGGAAGGCATGGCGGGTGGTGAAGACCTCGACCGGTTGCGGATGCTGTTCGACGATCTGGAAAAGAAAGACAGCCTGATCGAGATTCTCGAACTGGCGGAAACCGGTTCCGGCGTGCGCATATTCATCGGCTCGGAAAACAAGCTGTTTTCGCTGTCCGGTTCGTCCTTGATCGTTGCGCCCTACAAGGATGGCGATGACAAGATCGTCGGTGCGGTTGGTGTGATCGGACCGACGCGACTCAACTACTCCCGAATCGTGCCCATGGTGGATTATACAGCGCAACTTATGTCGCGCCTGTCGCGATCTTAAGAGGATAGAGCCCGCATTTTGCTCTCACATCGCCTGATAGGGCCCTCTCAGCCCTTGATTTTCAAGCGCTAAACCTCGACATAGGCGTTTCAATCGGATTGCTAATTGCGGAGACCGTCATGACCGACGAAACGAAAAACAACGGACCTGACGCAGCTGTTGCGGAAGACATTTTGAACACGGAGGAGACCGTTACACCGGAGGAGGCTGACATTCAGCCAGACCCGACGGAAGAGCTTCGGGCTGAAAACGCAGACCTTCGGGATCGTTTCATCCGTCTGGCTGCCGACATGGACAATCTGCGCCGCCGCACCGAGCGGGAAGTCAAAGATGCCAAGTCCTACGCTGTTGCCGGTTTTGCGCGCGATATGCTGGCCGTTGCTGACAACCTGCGTCGCGCGCTGGATGCCATTCCGGCAGAGGCACGCGAGAACGGCGATACCGGTTTTGCGGCCCTGATCGAAGGTGTGGAACTGACGGAGCGCTCCATGCTCTCCACATTGGAGCGCCACGGCGTGCGCAAACTGGAGCCGGAAGGTGAAAAGTTCGATCCGAACTTCCATCAGGCAATGTTTGAAGTGCCGAATACGGACATTGCCAATGGCACGGTTGTGCAGGTGGTCCAAGCTGGCTTCACGATCGGTGAGCGCGTGCTACGTCCTGCCATGGTTGGCGTGTCCAAGGGTGGCCCCAAGGCCGCGGCCAGCGAAACCGCTGCCCCTGCTGTTTGATTTCTGCTGTGTGAATCAAAAAGGCGTGTCGGAAGACGCGCCTTTTTTGTTGATTCGCCAGCTCTCGGCCGTTAGAGCGCTGTTCGATTTGATTGAATCAAATCGGCGCTCTAAGTCTGTATTTGGGAAGCATAACCTTTTCGATCCTCGCTCCGCTCCGGTCGGATTATGCTCTAAGCCGCGTTGGCATGATCCTCGTTGAGGAACGCAAACAATGCTGTTTCGGAGTTGGTTGCGCGCAGCTTTGCCACCATATCCTGATCACGCAGGACGCGGGCAATGCGTGAGAGTGCTTTCAAATGGTCTGCACCTGCCCCTTCGGGGGCCAGCAGCATGAAGACCAGATCGACCGGCTGGTCGTCCAGCGCCTCGAAATCCACAGGCGTTTCCAGCCGTGCAAAGATGCCGATAATGGATGTCAGATTGGTCAGCTTGCCGTGGGGAATGGCAATGCCATTGCCGACGCCGGTCGAGCCCAGACGCTCGCGCTGCAGGATCACGTCGAAGATTTCACGCTCGGGAAGTCCGGTGAGCTTGGAGGCTTTTGCCGCCAGTTCCTGAAGCAACTGCTTCTTGGAGTTGGCTTTCATCGCCGGAAGTATTGCATTCTGCTGCAGCAAGCCTGCCAATGCCATTCTCTTATCCTCGTTCGCCGGACGGAAACGCGGGGAGGGTGCGCGCCGGTTGCCCGGCACGCCCCTTGACCCATGTGTCCTGTCAGCCTTTGATATTGGCTGCGTCGATCCAGCCAATATTGCCGTCGTTTCGTCGGTAGACGATATTGAGTTTCTCAGAGCCAACACTGCGGAACATCAACACAGGCTCGTCGGTCATATCCAGCGCCATAACGGCGCTTGCAACGGACATGGTCTGGAGCTGCTTTGTGGTTTCCGCAACGATGGTCGGTGCAAAGTCTTCCGGAACTTCATCCTCTTCGTCCGGTACGCTGTCCATAACGGTGTAGGCAACTTCAGCCGATGGGCCCTGGCCTATGCCGTTGTAGTGATCCTTGAGTTTCCGCTTGTATCGGCGCAGACGCTTTTCAATACGCTCGGCCGCAGCGTCAAAAGCTGCCTGCGGCTCGTTGGCTTCTCCTGTCGCCTGTAAAACCACACCCGTATCGATGTGAAGCTTGCAATCCGCGCTGAAGCGCGACCCCGCTTTCTCCACAACGACCTGACTGGAATAGCCTCCGTCGTAATACTTCGTCACAGCGGCTTCAATCTGCTCTTCAATGCGCAGACGGAAGGAATCGCCGATGTCCATATGTTTACCGGATACACGCACACTCATGGAGTTTTCCTCTCTCGTTGTGATTTGCGTTTCCAGTCTATGCCAACCGTTCCTGCTATCCAAGCGCATCACACGCAAAAGTCGATTGCGTCTGTCCACTGGCTCGCAAATGGGTGATGAATTGAACCGGTATTAATTTCCCTTGCCGATTGGGGGCGGCATTTACCGCAGGCACGTCTTCAAGTCAATTAGGGTTACCAAACGCTTAAATTTAAGATTTTTCGCATATAAAGCGTACTGTTTTAAGCTTAAGCCACGCTTGCTTTTGCCATCGCACGTTTCTCGCGGCGTCTCTGGACGGAAGAGGCGATATTCATGGCCTCGCGATATTTGGCCACTGTGCGACGCGCCAGATCGATTCCCTCGGATTTCAAGTGATCGACAATGTCGTCGTCCGATAGCACTGCCTCCGCTCGTTCCTGCGCGATCAGACTGCGGATCCGGTGGCGAACCGATTCGGCAGAATGGCTTTCTCCACCTCCGGCCGACCCAATCGAAACGGTGAAAAAATATTTCAGTTCAAACAGCCCGCGCGGGGTCATGATGTATTTGTTGGAGGTCACCCGGCTGACCGTCGACTCATGCATTTTGATGGCATCGGCGATGGTCTTGAGGTTAAGAGGACGCAGGTGAGCAACGCCCTTTGTCAAAAACGCATCCTGCTGGCGCACGATTTCACTGGCTACTTTCATGATGGTACGCGCGCGCTGATCGAGACTGCGGGTCAGCCAGTTGGCCGTTTGCAGGCAGTCGTTCAAAAACGAATAATCCTCGCTGTTGCGCGGTGTATGGCGCGAAATGCGGGCAAAGTACGCTTGATTGACCAGCACACGAGGTAGGGCATCCGGGTTCAGCTCCACCAGCCAGCTGCCGTCCGGGGCGGCGCGCACCACCACATCGGGCGTAATGGCTTCGCTCGGGGAGGGCTGAAAGGCGCTGCCGGGCTTTGGGTCCAGTTGCTGGATTTCGCGCAGCATGTCCAGAAGGTCTTCCTCATCCACGCCGCAGATTTTTTTCAGCGACGCAAAGTCCCGCCGTGCCAGAAGGTCGAGATGGTTGACCAGTTTTTCCATGGCCGGATCCAACCGGTTTCTGGCTTTCAATTGGATAGCCAGACATTCGCTCAGCGAGCGGGCAAAGATGCCGGATGGGTCCAACTGCTGCAGCTTGGTTAGAACGTTCGCCACGTCTTTGGTAGGCACGCCTATCTGCGCCGCGAAAGCGGGGAGATCAAGCGCGATATATCCGGTGTCATCGAGCAGATCGAGCAAACGCTGACCGATGATCCGCTCGATATCGCCCTTGAGAATGAACGGGATCTGGCTGTCGACGAAGGCGCGCAAGGAGACCGGTGCGGCGACAAAATCGTTGATGTCATAGTCATCGCCAGCACCAGCACCCCGGTGGCTGTCCGGCAGCGATTTCCACTGCTCCAACAGATCCGGCGAACCGGCCGCCACAGGTTTATCATCATCCGGGAAAACGTTCTCGTAGTCGCCGTCCAGTGCGGTGCTCGCATCGCTCAACATGCCGGATGTGGATGCTTCGAAGGTGTCTCGCAGACCGGATGGTTCATCTGCGTCCGCTCCCCGTTGATCGAGCGAGGGCTCTAAATCCCAGGGATCGTCATGGACAGATGTGAGCTCCAGAAGGGGATTCTTCTCCACCTCCAGTTCGATGAACTGGTTCAGCTCAAAGGACGTCATCTGCAACAGCTGGATGGATTGCATCAGCTGGGGGGTCATGACCAGCGATTGGCTTTGACGCAGATGAAGACTGGCGGACAGTGCCATGGCGAACGCAAAACCCCTGGGTTAGAGCCAGCCGGTACGGCCCCCCGATGCCCGGCACGACCGGCTTCACCCAAGATTAAATTGAGTGATATGCCGATTGGCCCGAAAATTGCTTAGTATTGGGTTTTGGTCAAGAGCCTATTCAATATGAAAGGCTTTTTTACAACTTTCGTCAAACTGTGCGGCTATTTGACCGCGTGATGACGAGAATTCCTCGTTTTTATCAAAAACTGAAATTATCGCCAAGATAGAGGCGACGAACATCTTCGTTGTTCACGATTTCGTTGGGACGACCGTGCGCCAGCACCGAGCCAGCGTGAATGATATACGCACGGTCGATCAATCCCAGCGTCTCGCGGACGTTGTGGTCCGTAATGAGGACGCCGATGCCGCGCGATGTCAGATGGCGCACCAGTGCCTGAATATCCGATACCGAAATCGGGTCCACACCGGCAAAGGGTTCATCCAGCAGCATGAATGTCGGATCGGTCGCCAGCGCGCGGGCGATCTCAAGTCGGCGACGCTCACCGCCTGACAGCGATATGGCAGCGGCGGTGCGCAGATGCGAAATCGAGAACTCTGCCAGCAATTCGTCCAGCTTGCTTTCGCGCCGGTCGCGGTTTTTATCGTGCAGCTCCAGAACGGCCCGGATGTTGTCTTCGACGCTCAAGCCGCGAAAGATCGAGGCTTCCTGCGGAAGATAGCCGACGCCGAGCCGTGCGCGCCGATACATCGGCATGGATGTCACATCGTTGCCGTTGATTTCGATGGAGCCTTTGTCGACCGGCACCAGCCCGGTAATCATGTAGAAGCAGGTGGTTTTACCCGCACCGTTCGGCCCCAGCAGACCGACCGCTTCACCCCGGCGCACCACCAGTGAAACGCCATCCACCACGCGGCGACCGCGGTAAGCCTTGGACAGCTCACGTGCAATCAACGTACCTTCATAGCGGGCTTTATCAACCGGCGCGTTTGCAGGTGCCGTGGCTGATTGACCTGATGCTGCCGACTGTGGCGCAGTCACCTGCGCTTTGTTCGTCAAGGGTGGGCTTTGCACTGTGTGGTACCGTTAATTCTGTTTGGCGGGTGCAGGGCGAGACTTGGGGTCGAGCTGGATCATCACGCGCCGACCGCAGCTTTGCAGTTGCGCTTCACCGGTCAGCATCTGCACGTCCAACTGGCAGCCGACAAACACGTTTTTGCCCTGCGTTAACACGACCTTTTCGCCTTTGAGCACAAGGGTCTGTTTCTGCATGTTGAAGGTTCCGGTATCGGCGGTCGCCTCCTGCTCTTCCGAGCGGAGGTAGACTTTCTCGCTTACATCGATCTTTTCGATATCCGTACTGCCGCCAACGGCTGCGCCGTCTTTTGCCGTATACAGCACAATCATATTGCCGGCCTGCAAGGTCGTTGTTCCCTGCACCACCTTGACATTGCCGGTGAAGATCGCCTTGCGCTCCTGATCCTTGATTTCCAGCTTGTCGCTTTCGATCTGGATGGGCTGATCATTGGAGAGCTGTACGCCCTGCATTCGGCTGGTGGTTGCCTGTGCGGAGGCAGGCGTGCCGTTGGCCGCTGTCAGGCAGCCAAGCAAAGCGAGCGTTGCGGCGGACTTCAGAAATTTGCCGCCAAGGACTGGCATCGACTGCATGAGCTGCATGGTTCTCACTCGGTTTTGCGGATGGCGGCGGGAGAGACGTTAACCCTGACCGCGCCTTCGAAGACAATGTTACGTCCCTTATCCGTCATTCTCAGCGACTGTGCAACAATGGATGCATCGCCAGTCGTAATCTTGACGGGGGTTTTCGAGGACATTTCACCCGCAGGTACATCCAGATAGGCAGACTGAAACGTGGCCTTCAGCCCGTTGCTTAAATCCAGCGTAAACGGCTTGTCCAGTTGCAACTGGTTCTTGGCGCGGTTGTAAATGCCACTTTGCGCGGTCACAAGTGCCGTTACATCGTCCTTGACCGGCATTTTGGCAATGATCTGTTCCAGCGTTATCATGTCCGGGGAGGCCACATCCTGAAGGGCACGATTGGCCTTCATGGAGTAACTGATACCTTGGTCGTTGCGCCCGGAAATCGCCGGATTGCTCATGACGATCTTGCCATTTTCGATCGTGGTATTCTCGATCTCCAGCTCTTCCGGCAGATAAGTCCGGATGAACGACACGGCAATGAAGGCCGCGCCGATCAGGATCGCTATGAGTGGCAACAGAATTTTCAGGCGGCGCACGCGGAAGGAGTGTCCGGTCGCACGTTCATAGGCGTCGGGCATCAAATCCGCATTTGGCCCGGATCGCAGGCTGTTTGTGGCGGTCTTAAGCATGCATACGCCTCAAGGTCATTCCGTCGTTACATACAAAGATGTTTGTAAGTGTCATATGGCGGCTTTTGCCTGGTTTCACAATGGAAATCAAAAAAGATTATAAGCGGTTTTCTTTAGTGAGCGGTAAGATATAAAGATTTTGAAAGCTTGTCACACATTTTGGGTGTGATTGCGCGCTGACTATGGCGAAACAGGGGATATTTATGGATCAGTCTGCATTGGCCGATCGTCGGCAGTTGCGCCGCAAGCTCGGGTTCTGGCGTATCGCGACCATTCTGGCGCTGGTGCTGGCCGCTGGCGCAGTGTTTGTTTTTACGCGAGCATTGGGCGGATCAAAACCATCGGCGGCTCTTCCGCATGTTGCCCGTGTGGAAATCAGCGGGCTGATTCAGGATGACCGTGAACTGGTGGAGCGTCTGGATGAAATTGCCAAATCCGATTCGGCCAAGGCTCTGGTGGTCAGCATTTCCTCGCCCGGTGGGACCACCTATGGCGGCGAGGTCATTTACAAGGCCCTGCGCAAGGTGGCGGCGGTCAAGCCTGTGGTTTCGGACGTGCGCACTCTGGCCGCATCCGCTGGCTACATGATTGCGCTGGGTGGCGATACGATTGTTGCGGGAGAGACATCGATTACCGGGTCGATCGGCGTCATTTTCCAGTATCCGCAGGTCAAGCCGCTGCTGGACAAGATCGGCGTGTCTTTGGAAGAGATCAAATCATCGCCGCTCAAAGCCGAGCCGTCGCCGTTTCACCCGGCAACGGAGGAATCCAAAGCGGTCATTCGCGACATGATCAATGACAGCTACGGATGGTTTGTTGATCTGGTGGCCGAGCGACGCAAGCTTTCGCGTGACGATGTGTTGAAGGTATCGGACGGGCGTATCTACACCGGGCGTCAGGCTGTTAGCGCCAAGCTGGTGGATACGCTGGGCGATATGGATGACATTCGCACCTATCTTGAAACCAGGAAGATCGACAGGGCGCTGCCGCTGGTGGAATGGAAAAAGCCGGAAACCTACTCGTTCTTCGGAATGTCCTCGGCCATGCCGTGGCTTTTGAAAATGCTGGGTCTTGCCGGAGTCACACCCGGTGGGCAACTCGAAAACATGGGTGCTGACAAGTTGTTTCTTGACGGTCTGGTTTCCGTTTGGCAGGTTGGTGCCCGCTAGAATTCCGCCTACGCCTTTAAAATAGTTCACTATTATCAGGCGTGGGCTGGTTTTTTCGGCTGAGGAGGATAGTTTCGTTTCAGGGTGTATGACCAACCGGCAATGCGCGCCATGTGAGGGAAAGCAACAGTGATAAAGTCAGAATTGGTGCAGATCGTTGCGGCTCGCAATCCGCATCTTTATCACCGTGATGTGGAAAACATCGTGAATGCTGTGCTGGACGAAATTACCGATGCGCTCGCGGCAGGAAATCGGGTGGAGCTGAGAGGCTTCGGCGCATTTTCGGTCAAAAATCGCCCTTCACGATCCGGCAGAAACCCTCGTACAGGCGACTCGGTTTTCGTTGAAGAAAAGTGGGTTCCGTTTTTTAAGACCGGCAAGGAACTGCGCGAACGCCTGAATCCCGGCAGCGGCGACGACGAAGAAGATTGAGAAGAGGGAACGCCACCATGCAAACGTTCAAGAAACTGATCAACCTCGTGGTTCTCCTGCCCATTGGTATCGTGCTGATCATGTTGGCAGTGGCCAATCGCAAATCGGTAACGCTGGCGCTGAACCCCTTCAATCCCGAGGATACCGTTCTTTCCGCATCGGGACCGTTTTTTCTGTTTCTGTTTCTCAGCCTGATTCTGGGCATGGTCATCGGCGCGCTGGCGACCTGGGTCGGGCAGGGCAAGTACCGCAACCGCGCCCGCAAGGAAGCACACGAAGCGGTGAAATGGCATGAGGAAGCGGCAAAGCACAAAGCAAGGCACGAGACCGCGTCGCGTGGTCTGGTGCCGGTTTCCTCTCAGTAATCAGCCAGACGCGGTTTTCGCCGCTGCCGCCGCACTGAAATCTGCAAAAAACTTGGCGGCAATCCGGTGCGCCGTGGACCCCATCAGCTTGGCGCCCAACTGCGCCAGTCGCCCGCCGAGCGTAGCGGTGATATCGTAGTGCAGAATGGTTTCATTCCCGTCTTCCGTCAGCGTCACATCCGCACTCCCGCCGGCAACCCCGGCAAGCCCGCCCGTGCCGTTTCCGGAAATGGTGTAGCTGACAGGCGGGTTCACATTGGTAAGGTGAATTTCGCCACGAAAGCGAATGGGAAGCGGGCCGACGCGCAGCTTTACCAGAGCTGCGAGATCACTTGGTGATGTCCATTCCAGAGATTCGCAACCGGGAATGCAGTGCTGCAAGACAGCCGGATCGTTCAGCGCAGCCCAGACACTGTCACGCGGTGCGGCAATGCGCTCTTCGCCCTTCAAGTCAATCATTCACACACACCTCACGCTTGCTTCATCTCGGCTCGAAACCGCTTTGCCAGATAGCGGTAGCGGTGATATGCAGCCCGTTCAAACGGAAAAGACGGATATACCGACGTGAGAGATAAAGACCGCCGGCCAAAAGGCAAATCGGCATCAGCAGGCCCAGCGCATAATAGCGCGCGCAACGGCGTGCGCAACCAGCCTGCCAGCCCACAGAAACGTCCGGCGCACACGAAGGCAAAGCCCGAACGTCCCGTATCTCCGGCGAAGATTGCAACACCCGCGCCGACACCGCGACGCGAGGAAGAGCGCCTGTCGGTGCGGGCCGAAGTTGCGGCAATGCCGCAGCGGGTGCTGACACCGCGCGATGGTCAAAAGCCAGCCGAGCGGGTTCCCGTTATTCTGGAAACCTCGATTGCCAACGGATACCATCTGATTGACAGCGGCGATGGTCTGAAACTGGAGCAATACGGCCTTTACCGTATCGTGCGCCCGGAAGCGCAGGCTTTGTGGCCAAGGACGCTGGGCGTTGATATCTGGGACAAAGCAGATGCGATTTTCACCGGCGATACGGAAGAAGATGGCATGGGCCGTTGGCGCTTTCCCGGAAAACCGGTTGGCGAAGCGCTGGGTGAAACATGGCCGATGCGCTTGCTGGACGCCGATTTCCTCGGACGTTTCACAGCGTTCCGTCATGTCGGCGTGTTTCCCGAGCAATTGGCCCATTGGCGCTGGATGCGCGAGCAGATTGAAGCTTCTGAAAGACCGTTGAAGGTGCTGAACCTGTTTGGCTACACCGGCGTCGCGTCGCTGATTGCCGCGCGAGCAGGCGCGGAGGTGACGCATGTCGATGCGTCCAAAAAGGCCATTGGCTGGGCGCGGGAGAACCAGATTTTTGCCCGGGGCGAAAGCCTCCCCATCCGCTGGATCTGCGAAGATGCGATGAAGTTCATCCAGCGGGAAGAGCGTCGCGGCAACCACTACGATATTATTTTGACGGACCCACCGCGATTTGGCCGGGGACCGAATGGCGAAGTGTGGCAGTTGTTCGATCACATCGCTGCGATGCTGGATATCTGCCGTGAAATCCTGTCACCGGAGGCAAAAGGGCTGGTGCTGACGGCCTATTCCATCCGCGCGAGCTTCTACTCCATGCACGAACTGATGCGCGATACCATGCGCGGGCGCGGCGGCGTGGTGGAATCCGGCGAACTCATCATCCGCGAAGCCGGGCTTGACGGTCGTGAGCATGGCCGTGCCCTTTCAACGTCCCTGTTCAGCCGATGGATGCCACAATGAGCGACGAAAAAAATCTGAGTGGCCCCCATCGTGTCGGCCTGGTCAAGGAGGTCACCAGCCTTGCCAATCCCATCATCAAGGACATCAAGGCGCTCTCGCAAAAGAAGACCCGTGATGAGACCAACACCTTCATGGCCGAAGGATTGAAGCTGGTCATCGATGCGCTGGAACTCGGCTGGACCATTCGCACGCTGGTGTACGCCAAGGCGGCCAAAGGCAAGCCCGCCGTGGAGCAGGTCGCGTTGCGCACCTTTGCGACCGGCGGACTGGTGGTGGAGGTCAGCGAGAAGGTGCTGTCGTCCATCACCCGTCGTGATAATCCACAGATGGTGGTCGGCATTTTCGAGCAGCAATTCACAAGGCTTGCCGATATTCAGCCGAAAGCCACTGAGACCTATGTGGCGTTGGACCGGGTGCGTGACCCCGGCAATCTCGGCACGATCATTCGCACCGCCGACGCAGCGGGGGCCTCCGGTGTCATTCTTATTGGCGACAGCACCGATCCGTTTTCACTGGAAACCATCCGGGCCACCATGGGCTCGGTGTTTGCCATGCCCGTTGCCCGTGCCAGCGTCGAGGAGTTTTTGCGATGGAAAAAAGGCGCTGATGTGCAGGTGGTTGCCACGCATCTGGCGGGCTCGGTGGACTATCGCACCATTGATTACCGCAGAAAGCCCGTGGTGCTGATGATGGGCAATGAGCAATCCGGTCTGCCGGAGGATCTGGCCACTGAGGCCGATGCGCTGGCGCGTATTCCGCAACAAGGCCGCGCCGACTCGCTTAATCTGGCGATTGCCACCGGCGTGATGCTGTTTGAAGCGCGCCGCCACCTTCTCGATCTGGGCTGATCCTTATGGCAAGCGATACCACAATCAAGCGCGATACGATTTTTTCCAGACCACTGCCGATCGCCATTTTCATCGTGGCGGCGTTGCTGGTCGACCAACTCATCAAATTTTTTGTCGAGCGTGATCTACCCTTTGAGCAGGGGGTTCCTGTTGTGCCGATGCTGGCGCTGTTCCGCACCCACAATTACGGTGTGGCATTTTCCATGCTCTCGGGCATGGAGGGCTGGTTTATTGTCACCATGCGTCTGATCGTTGTGGCCTTTGTGCTGTGGTTGTGGCGAAAAACGCCGAAAACCAGATTTTTCGCCCATTTCGGCTTTGCCATGATCATCGCGGGTGCGCTTGGCAATCTCATCGACCGCCTGCTGTTTGGTTATGTCATCGACTATATTCTTTTCTACACGGAAACATGGTCATTCGCGGTCTTTAATATGGCTGATGTCTTTATTAGTGTCGGTGCCGCCAGCGTAATCCTTGACGAGTTTATTCTTATGAAAGAAAGTAGGAATATAAAAAACTCGGATGGATAGCGACTGGTTATGCGCTGTCCTTGTTTGAAGGTGCAGGCATGGTTGAGACAACGCAGACATGGACACACGCAGTCCCGACAACGCAAGGGAATTCGGATGATCTTCTGATTCTGGTCGAATCAAATTTTGCAGAGCACAGCGCTGTTCCTGATGAGCGTTTTGATGAAGCGGACGAACAGCAGGACAGTGCATTTCCCGCTGCCATGATAGGCATGGCATTGATCGTAGCTGCCGGTGCCATGGGCGCTAGCTTGGCTGTAGAAATCGCGCTTGCGTCTGCCGGAGCGGTGATGGTTGTTTTGGCGTTGTCCCGGTGGCTTTTCACAAGGGTTGCGCAAAGACGGGCTGCGGTGTCGCGACCCGACAGACAATAAGGAAAGAGCGCCATTGTGCTGGCGCCATCCCGGTTCTGATGTCATGTTGCCGTCGCAGATCTTTGTTACCTCTCGCGACAGAAGCAAGCGAACGGGGATGAATCGCTATGACTATCGACCTTCTGAATGCGCCCCTTCATGTGGAGCCGACCGTACTGCGCACACCCGCGCGTGCCGCAGCGGCGTCCGATGTGCTGGGTCGCATAGGCACACTGGAAACGCGCATCGCCCGCAGCCATTCAGAGGTCGATGCAGCGCAAGCCCTGCGCTACAAAGTCTTTGTCGAGGAAATGAATGCGCAAATCCCTTCGGAAGCCAACCGGCGCAAGCGTGATATCGACGCTTGGGACGCGGTTTGCGACCATCTTCTGGTGCTGGATACCAGCATCGAAGGGGATGCGGAAGAGCAGGTTGTCGGCACCTACAGGCTGCTGCGTCAGGATGTGGCCCGCATGTCCGGCGGCTTCTATTCGGCAAGCGAGTTCGATGTGGATGCACTGGTGGCGCGCCACCCGGACAAGCGGTTTATGGAGCTGGGCCGTTCCTGCGTTCTGCCCAAATACCGGACCAAGCGCACGGTGGAACTGCTATGGCAGGGAAACTGGGCCTATGCCTTGAAGCACAACATCGATGCCATGTTTGGCTGCGGCTCGTTCCACGGCGCCATTCCGGCGGAACATGCTCTGGCACTCTCCTTCCTGCACCACAGCGTGCGCGTGGCAGACGAGTGGGACGTATCGGCGCGTCCGGAACTGTTCAGAACCATGGATATGATGCCGATCGAGGCAATCAATCCGAAAAAGGCGCTGGCCGCGCTGCCGCCGCTGATCAAGGGCTATATGCGGCTGGGTGCCATGGTTGGAAATGGTGCTGTGGTGGACCACGCATTCGGAACGACCGATGTGTTGATCGTTTTACCGATCAGCAATATTTCCGAGCGTTATCTGAACTATTACGGCGCCGATGCCGGTCGCTTCAACAGTTAAAGTATCATGTAGCTGTGGGCGGGGCGGGCTTTTGCCCGCTTTGCTGTTGTGTGCGTGACCGCACACATCCTAAACTGCTGTTTTGGAGAAGGACCTCGTCTTTCCCGCCTTTTGAATGACAGTATGGTCCGAGATCGTCTGGATTATGCTTCAAGGAACAGCGCCGCCCGTGACCACCCCTATGCCAGCCCCAGATGCCACTGCCCGTTTGTCCTCGCCGGAAAGCCGCGCCTCCGCGACGCCGATGATGGAGCAATACATCGAGATCAAGGCGAACAATCCCGATTACCTGCTGTTTTATCGCATGGGAGATTTCTATGAGTTATTCTTCGACGATGCGGTAGAGGCATCGCGCGCGCTGGGAATAACGCTGACCAAGCGCGGGCAGCATATGGGCGAAGACATCGCCATGTGCGGCGTTCCCATTCATGCTTCGGATGATTATCTGGAAAAGCTGATAGCCCTTGGTTACCGGGTTGCCGTGTGCGAGCAGATGGAAGACCCGGCGGAAGCGCGCAAGCGCGGCTCCAAATCGGTCGTTCAACGGGGGGTCGTGCGGCTGGTGACAGCCGGTACGCTGACGGAAGAGCGGCTTTTGTCGCCATCGCAATCCAATTACCTGATGGCGATGGCACGCATTCGCGGCGGGGCGGAACCAACCATCGGCCTGGCCTGGATCGACATTTCCACCGGCGTCTTCCGGCTGGCGGAAACCAACGAGCAGCGGCTGCTGGCGGATATTCTGCGCATTGAGCCGCGTGAGCTGATTCTGGCTGATACGCTGTTTCACGATGCCGAACTGCGCCCTGTGTTTGATGTGCTCGGAAAAGTCGCCGTGCCCCAGCCAGCCGTGCTGTTTGATAGCGCCACGGCTGAAAATCGCATTGGCCGCTATTACGGCGTTTCAACTCTGGATGGCTTCGGCAGTTTTTCCCGCGCTGAAATTGCCGCTGCCGCCGCTGCCGTTTCCTACGTCGAAAAAACGCAGATTGCAGAGCGCCCGGCGCTTGGTTTGCCGGAGCGGGAAAGCTCGGCCTCGACGGTGTTTATCGATCCCGCCACCCGCGCCAATCTGGAACTGGTGCGCACGCTCTCGGGCGACAGAAACGGGTCTTTGCTGAAAGCGCTGGACCGTACCGTGACGGGTGGTGGTGCGCGGCTTTTGGGCGAACGGCTGACCTCCCCTCTCACGGACTCGAGCGCCATCAATCAGCGGCTGGACTCAGTTGCCACGCTGGTCGCGCAGCCTTCCTTTTGCAGCGATCTGCGTGACTCCTTAAAGATGGTGCCGGACATGCCGCGCGCCTTGTCGCGCTTGGCGCTGGGCCGTGGGGGCCCGCGTGATCTCGGTTCTATTCTGAAAGGGCTGGAGGCGGCCTTTCAGGTCAATGAACTGTTAAAGGCTGCGGAGTTGTCGCCGGAACTGCACGAGGCTCTCGTCGATATTCAGGCGCTGCCGGATACGCTGGGTTTGCAGCTTTCCACCATGCTGGCCGAGGAATTGCCGCTGTTGAAACGCGAAGGCGGTTTTCTGCGGGAGGGTGCGGTGGCGGAGCTGGACGAGGTGCGCGCGTTGCGCGACCAGTCGCGCCGCGTGATCGCCGGGCTGCAACTTCAGTATTGTGAAGAAACCGGCATCAAATCGCTCAAAATCAAGCACAACAACATGCTTGGCTATTTCATTGAAGTGACCGCGGGCAATGCCGGTCCGATGACCGAGACGGATGAAGCGCGGGGCCGCTTCATCCACCGCCAGACCATGGCAAATGCCATGCGGTTCACCACAACGGAGCTGGCGGATCTGGAAACCAAGATCGCCAATGCCGCCGGTCGTGCACTGACGCTGGAACTGGAAGCATTCGACCATCTGACGTCTGCTGTCGTCAGCCATGCAGAAGCGATCAAGGCGGCAGCCCGGGCGCTTGCCACTGTGGATGTCGCAGCCAGTCTCGCAACGCTTGCTGAAGAGCAGGGTTATTGCCGCCCGGTGGTGGACGACAGCCGCCAGTTTGCCATTGTCGGCGGGCGTCATCCGGTGGTGGAGCAAGCCCTGCGTCGTCAGGGCGCAAACCCCTTTGTAGCCAACAACTGCGATCTCTCACCCACCAATGGTGCGAAGGACGGCGCGATCTGGCTGCTGACCGGACCCAATATGGGTGGTAAATCAACCTTTCTGCGCCAGAACGCGCTGATTGCGCTGATGGCGCAGATGGGTGCATTCGTGCCTGCAACGAGCGCCCATATCGGCATCGTGGACCGGCTGTTTTCCCGCGTTGGCGCATCGGACGATCTGGCCCGTGGCCGCTCCACATTCATGGTGGAAATGGTGGAAACCGCTGCCATTCTCAATCAGGCAACGGAACGGTCATTGGTCATTCTGGATGAGATCGGGCGTGGCACCGCCACGTTCGACGGTCTGTCCATCGCCTGGGCGGCGGTCGAGCATCTGCATGAGGCCAACCGCTGCCGGGGCCTGTTCGCCACACATTTCCATGAGTTGACGGTGCTGTCGGAAAAGCTTGGCCGCTTGTCCAACGCCACCATGCGCGTGAAGGAGTGGGATGGCGACGTGATCTTTCTGCACGAGGTGGGACCGGGTGCAGCGGACCGCTCCTACGGCATTCAGGTGGCACGACTGGCTGGCCTTCCGGCCTCCGTTGTTGCCCGTGCGCGCGATGTGCTGGCCAAGCTTGAAGATGCCGACCGCAAGAACCCCGCCAGCCAGCTGATCGACGACCTGCCCCTGTTTCAGGTCGCCGTGCGCCGCGAGGAGCGCGCCCGAGAAACGGCCCCTTCCAAGGTGGAAGACGCTCTTCGCCAACTGAACCCGGACGATATGACGCCGCGCGAAGCCATGGATGCGCTGTATGCGTTGAAGAAGCAGTTGAGTTAGCGCTCTAAAAGCGTCTTGGTCAGAAATAGGCCGATGCGGTGCCTGATCTGCCGGTGGAGAACAGCGCGGGGGATTTGGCCACCGTCGTCGCAGACCGGATCTTCATTGTCTGCTTTCAGCAACGCGGCACCGTTGGGGTTGCAGAGACCGAGGAAGGTGAAGTGAACAGCGTTGGCAATCTCAGCAAATTCTGCGTTGGGTATCGCGTCGGCAAGGGCATTGGCGCGAAGGGTTGGAGGAACGTCTTTGCCGACGCCAAGATTGAGAAACAGCCCCGGCGCTGAAATGGTTTTCAGACTATCGCTTTTGTAAGCGGGTGCAAAACCGGGATCGATGGCGACGAAGGCAGATATACGTGGGTCGCGGCTGTCTTTCTCATACTGTTCGCGGTTGACGGTTTTTAGGTCTACGCCACCCCGCTTGAGCCATTCGCAATCTGAATCAGGATCTGTCATGGTCACGCAATAGGCCTGATAGTCGTCGAGTGACATACGTGCGGTTGCCATGAGCAAAACACTGTTTCCGCCAAGGGAAAAGCCCATGGCTGCAATGCGCTGCCTGTCTATCATCTCAGACCATTGGGGATCAGCCAGCAGGGTGTCGAGAGTAGCGGAGAGATCGGCGGGACGCTCCCAGATTTTGATGCAGGAGGCAATGACCAAATCCGT
Organism: Rhizobium sp. CFBP 8762; assembly: GCF_014841565.1. Taxonomy (GTDB): domain Bacteria; phylum Pseudomonadota; class Alphaproteobacteria; order Rhizobiales; family Rhizobiaceae; genus CFBP-8762. Next base: position 856,173 of record NZ_JACYUD010000001.1, on the reverse strand, counting down.
AGACGTGCAACCGGCATGGTTGGGCGCGGCAACGATGAAGCCGTTCTGCGCAAGAAACCTCGATATCCAACCGAGCCCCGCCGCATTTCCACCAGCACCGTGCGACAGAAGCACCAAAGGCAGTTTTCCTGTCGCGGGTGTCGCGTTTCGGCGTGCGGGAACGCCTTGCCACACAGCGTTGGCGCCTAGCTGATAGACCTCTCCATCGGCCAGCGCGGGATAGGTTATCAGCACATTTTCCGGCGCTGAACGGTGCGCAGGTTTGATCGTTATTCACCGCGTGCCCGCCTCGTAGGCGGTGGCCGGGTTGGACATGGCAAGGGTTAGGAGAAGGCCGGCTAGTTTTAGGAAGAGCAGTTTTATGAATGTCAGGATGGTGGGGCTTACTCGCATTGGGTTGAGTTCGGCCCCAACACACACTATCCCTGCCATCCGGCGACCTTGATCGCGATCGAGGTCTTTGGACATGTTCGACCACTTGTTTTGACGCATCGCCCGGACGTAAAGTCGTTGTCGCTTGTGCTGAAATTGCTTATGGACCCCGAATGTTTACAGTGCCCCTGCCGTTCGTCGTCATGCCGTTGTTCGTGTTTGCGCTGTACCGCGCCGTGCGTCACGCGGATGTGCCGGGGTCGAAATGGTCATTCTTCGCGTTTCTGTGCCTCTGCCTGTTGCAGGGGCTGATTGTCGGCCTGCGCTTCGGCTATGGCGTGGATGCGTTGATGCCGCTGCAGCCGGTGACGGCCTCGGCCATGCCGCCGCTGGCGTTTCTGGGGTTTCGCACACTGGTGGAGGCCCGCATTGCAAAAGCCTGGGTCCACGCGCTGCCCGTCGTCGCCGTGCTGTTGGCCGTGCTGGCTGCCAGAATGCTGGTCGATCCACTGTTGTTCTGCATTTTTATCGGTTACGGCATCTTGCTGCTGCGGCTGGTGACAGGGCCGGGGTTTGCACGGGCGGGGTTGAACACGCTGCCGCTGGCGCTGCGGGCTGCACAATTGACGGGTCTCTTGCTGATCTTTTTCGGCCTGACCGATGGTGCGCTGGTTCTGTATGTCACAGTCAACGGTAACGCCGATGTTCCCGTGGCGGTCGGGCTGATCAATCTCGGTGTTATCGCCATTCTGCTCGTATTTTTCGCCGTTCCCGCCCGTCTGCCGGTCGCGGTGGAGACAACCGTTGCAGACCCACGGGATGACGAGATTGTGCAATCGCTGCTCACCGCGCTGGACACGAACGACATTTACCGCCGTGAAGATTTGAGCCTTGCGCGGCTGGCAAAAGCCGTTCGGTTGCCTGCGCGCGATGTATCAGCAGCCATCAACCGGGCAACTGGCCTGAACGTCTCGCAGTTCGTGAACAACCGCCGCATTGCCGAAGCCTGCCGTCTGTTGACGGAAACCAGGGCACCGGTTACGCAAATCATGTTTGACTGCGGCTTTTCCACCAAGTCCAATTTCAACCGCGAATTTCGCCGCGTGACCGGCGTCAGTCCTTCGCAGTGGCGGGCCGAAAAGCGGGCAACGGAAGCCAAGACGCCCGCTGTCATTCCGGATGCAACCGGTCCAGAGCATTTTATTTAACTCAGCGTCAGACAGAAAACCGCTTCGCACTTTCCCTTGAACTGCTTTATAGCACTTGCCTTGGTGGCATCCGGCACTTGGGCTTTAAAATGACCGACGACGATTTTGTACTGTCCGACATTCTCGATTTTGACGCACTGAACCTCCAATTGCAGGCCATTGCAGCGCAAGAGCGCGATACCGATCTGCGTCGGCAGGCGCTGTTGGCGGCTCTCAAGCAGACCAATGCTCAAGGCCGCGAAACGGCTCGCGCGCTGCTCACTCAGGATGGCGGCGGCATTGCCTGTGCGCGGCGTATTTCGCACGTGCAGGATGGATTGATCACCGCGCTCTACGAATTCACGCTGGCGCATATTGTTAATGCTGCCCACTCCGGTGCTACCGAGCGCATCGCCGTTACCGCCGTTGGCGGCTATGGCCGGGGAACGCTGGCACCGGGATCGGATATCGATCTTCTGTTTTTGCTGCCCACCCGTCAGGCAAGCTGGAACACTGCGCTGATCGAATTCATGCTGTATGTGCTGTGGGACATGGGCTTTAAGGTTGGCCACGCCACCCGCACCATCGATGAGTGCATTCGCCTTTCCCGCGATGACATGACCATTCGCACCGCCATTCTGGAAAGCCGTTTTATCTGCGGGGCGGAGCCGCTGGCGAATGATCTGGCAACCCGGTTCGACAAGGAAATCGTGCGCAATACCGGGCCGGAGTTCATTGCCGCCAAACTGGCCGAGCGTGATGCGCGGCACCGCAAGGCGGGCGATACGCGCTATCTGGTGGAGCCCAATGTCAAGGAAAGCAAGGGCGGCCTGCGCGATATCCATACGCTGTTCTGGATTGCCAAGTATTTCTACCGCGTCAAGAACTCAGCCGATCTGGTGCGCGTGGGCGTGTTGTCGCGCAAGGAATATACGCTGTTTCAGAAGTCCGATGATTTTCTGTGGGCCGTGCGCTGCCACATGCACTTCTTGACCGGAAAGGCGGAAGAGCGGCTGTCGTTTGACATTCAGCGCGAGATTGCTGAAGCACTCGGTTATCACGATCATCCGGGCCTGTCGGCGGTCGAGCGTTTCATGAAGCACTATTTTCTCGTGGCGAAGAATGTGGGTGACCTCACCCGCATTTTCTGCGCGGCACTCGAAGACCAGCAGGCGAAGGACGCGCCTGGGCTATCGGCGGTGTTTAGCCGCTTCACCCACCGCACGCGCAAGATTGCCGGTTCGTTGGATTTCGTCGAGGATCGTGGCCGCATCATGCTGGCCGCGCCCGATGTATTTGCGCAAGACCCGGTCAATATCATCCGCCTGTTTCATGTGGCTGACATCAACGGGCTGGAATTTCACCCGGATGCCCTGAAACATGTCACCCGATCACTCAAGCTGATAACCCCCGCCTTGCGTGAGAATGACGAGGCCAACCGGCTGTTCCTGTCCGTTCTGACCTCACGGCGCGATCCCGAACTGATACTGCGGCGCATGAACGAGGCCGGTGTGCTGGGCCGGTTCATCCCCGAATTCGGCCGGATCGTGTCGATGATGCAGTTCAACATGTACCACCATTATACGGTGGACGAGCATCTGTTGCGCACGGTCAAAATGCTATCGCGTGTGGATCAAGGCAAGGAAGATGATGCCCATCCGCTGGCGGTGCAGCTCATGCCGTCCATCGAGGAGCGCGAGGCACTCTATGTGGCCGTGCTGCTGCATGACATTGCCAAGGGCAGGCCGGAGGATCACTCGGTGGCAGGCGCACGGGTGGCTCGCAAGCTTTGCCCGCGTCTGGGTCTTAACGCCAAGCAGACGGAACTGGTGAGTTGGCTCATTCAGGAGCATCTTACCATGTCCATGGTGGCCCAGACTCGCGACCTGAATGACCGGCAGACAATTCGCGATTTCGCCGAGCGCGTTCAGTCGCTCGACCGGCTGAAATTGCTGCTGATACTGACTATCTGCGATATCCGCGCCGTGGGCCCCGGCGTGTGGAATGGCTGGAAGGGCCAGCTTCTGCGCACGCTCTATTATGAAACGGAATTGTTGATTTCCGGTGGATTTTCCGAATCCCCGCGCAAGGAGCGGGCGGCACAGGCGCGTGCCCGTCTGCATGCGGAGCTTCCCGGCTGGAGCGAGGCGGAGCGCGACGCCTACGTCAAACTGCATTATCAGCCCTATCTGCTGTCTGTTTCCATTGAGGATCAGGTCCGCCATGCCGCTTTCGTGCGTGAGGCGGACAGGGCAGGCAAAACACTGGCGACCATGGTGCGCACGCACTCTTTCCACGCGATTACCGAAATTACGGTGCTCTCGCCCGACCATCCCCGCCTGTTGACGGTGATTGCCGGTGCCTGCGCTGCCGCCGGTGCCAACATCGTGGATGCGCAGATTTTTACGACCGCCGATGGGCGGGCGCTGGATACGATTTTGGTCAACCGTGAATTTGCGGTGGATGATGATGAAACGCGCCGTGCTGCCACCATCGGCCGGATGATCGAGGATGTGCTGTCCGGCACCAAGCGCCTGCCCGAGGTGATTGCGACCCGCATGCGGGGTCGGCGCAGACACCGCACCTTTACCGTGACGCCGACGGTGACGATCAGCAACACGCTGTCCAACAAATTCACGGTTATCGAAATCGAGTGTCTGGACCGCACCGGTCTGCTGTCAGAAGTTACGGCGGTGCTGTCCGATCTGTCGCTCGACATTGCATCGGCCCATATCACCACGTTTGGAGAGAAGGTGATCGATACGTTCTACGTCACCGATCTGGTCGGCCATCAGGTGGTCAACGAAAACCGTCAGGCCAATATCGTGGCGCGGCTGAAAGCTGTGATGGCTGATGAGGCGGACGAGGCGCGGGACCGGATGCCGCCGGGCATGATTGCGCCTCCAGCATCGGCCATCAAGAAAATCAGGGCGGAACCATGAGCCTTATCAAGAAGTTCGCGACGGTTGGCGGCGCGACGCTCGGCAGTCGCCTGTTCGGTTTTGTGCGTGAAACCTTCATGGCCGCAGCCTTGGGTACGGGCCCCGTGGCCGATGCCTTCAATGCTGCCTTCCGCTTCCCAAACACCTTCCGCCGCCTGTTTGCCGAAGGCGCCTTCAATGCTGCATTCGTGCCGCTGTTTGCCAAGGAAATCGAGGCCAATGGCATGGAGGGCGCAAAACGCTTTTCTGAAGAAGTGTTCGGCGTCCTGTTTACGGTGCTGATGGCTCTGACCATTGCCATGGAACTGTCCATGCCGCTCTTGGTGCGCACCGTCATTGCACCGGGCTTTGTCAGCGATCCGCAGAAGTTCGGCGTCACCGTAGCGCTTGCCACCATCATGTTTCCTTACCTGGCCTGCATGTCGCTGGCGGCGATGATGGCGGGCATGTTGAACTCGCTGCACCGCTATTTCGCAGCCGCCATTGCGCCGGTGTTTCTGAATGTCATCCTCATCGGCGTGCTGGCCTATGCGTGGATGACCGGAGGAGACGCCATAACGGTCGGCTTCTATCTGGCATGGGGCGTTATGGCGGCAGGCTTCGTTCAGCTTGCCATCGTCTGGGTTGCCGTGCGCAATGCAGGTATCAAGATTGGCTTCCGGCGTCCCCGCCTCACGCAGAATGTGCGCCGCCTGCTGTTCCTTGCCCTGCCGGCGGCCATTACCGGTGGCATCACGCAGATCAACCTCTTGATCAATACGGCTATCGCATCCGGGCAGGAGGGAGCCTTGTCGTCGCTGGTCTATGCGGACCGCATCTATCAGTTGCCGCTGGGTGTCGTCGGCATTGCGGTTGCCACCGTATTGCTGCCGGAACTGGCGCGGGCGCTTCGCTCCGGCAACATGGCGCAGGCATCCAATCTGCAGAATCGGTCGGTTGAGTTCACGCTGTTTCTGACGCTCCCCGCCGCCGCCGCGCTGCTGGTCATGGCAGAGCCGATTGTGCGGATGCTGTTTGAGCGCGGCCAGTTCTCTGCCGAGGCAACGGTGCGCGTGTCCCATATTCTGGCGATCTACGGGCTGGGCTTGCCCGCTTTCGTGCTGATCAAAGCCTTCATTCCCGGATTTTTTGCCCGCGAAGATACCAGAACCCCCATGTTGTTTGCGGGGCTTTCGGTGGTGGTCAATGTCAGTATGGCCATGACGCTGTTTCCGCGTCTGGGTGCTAGCGGCATCGCCATTGCGGAAATCACGGCGGGTTGGGTCAATGCCATTCTGCTTTTTGCCACGCTCGTCTGGCGTGGTCATTGGGGGCGCGACATCGCGCTTTTGACGCGAATTCCCCGGCTGGTTCTCTCGGCGGGGGTTATGGCGCTGGCGATCTGGTTTTCCATGCGCTGGCTGGCTTCGTTGCTGGCATCCTCCTCTCCGGCGTGGGTGAGTGCGCCGACGCTGGTGGGCCTCGTGACCGTTGCTATGATCGTGTACTTCGGCACAGCCTTTCTCACCGGCGGGGCCAGCATGGCGATGATCCGGCGCAGCGTGAAACGCGGGTCTTGATCGAGACCCCGCTCCCGTGCATAAGCGCGTTCGAACGCGTCGACGAGGAACATAGACGATGAATGAATTCAAGCCGCTTGTCTTCTCAGGCGTTCAGCCGACGGGCAATCTGCATCTCGGCAACTACCTCGGTGCCATCCGCAAATTTGTGGCCCTGCAGGACACCAATGATTGTATCTATTGCGTGGTTGATCTTCATTCCATCACCGCGCAACTGGTGCATGAGGACCTGCGCGGGCAAATCCGCTCCATCGCGGCGGCCTTCATCGCGTCGGGTGTGGACCCGCAAAAGCACATCGTCTTCAACCAGTCGGCGGTGCCGCAGCACGCGGAACTGGCATGGATATTCAATTGCGTCGCGCGCATCGGGTGGATGAACCGCATGACGCAGTTCAAGGACAAGGCCGGCAAGGACCGCGAAAACGCCTCGCTGGGGCTTTTGGCCTATCCAAGCCTGATGGCTGCCGACATTCTGGTGTACCGCGCAACCCATGTGCCTGTGGGCGATGACCAGAAGCAGCATCTGGAACTGGCCCGCGATATCGCGCAGAAATTCAACATCGATTTTCAGGAGAAAATCCGCGCAACGGGACAGGGCGTGGATATGGTGGTCGGTGAAGAGCCGATCCACGGTTACTTCCCGCTGGTAGAGCCATTGATCGACGGTCCCGCGCCGCGTGTCATGAGTCTGCGTGACGGCACCAAGAAAATGTCGAAGTCCGATGCTTCGGACCTGTCGCGCATCAACCTGATGGACGACGCGGAAACCATTGCCCGCAAGATCCGCAAGGCCAAGACCGACCCCGACGCGCTGCCAAGCGAAACGGAAGGCCTGAAAGGCAGACCGGAAGCCGATAACCTTGTTGGCATTTACGCGGCCTTGGCAGGCAGCAGCAAGGCCGATGTCTTGCGCGAGTTCGGCGGCGTTCAGTTCTCCGTATTCAAGCCAGCCTTGATCGAACTGGCCGTCAATGTGCTGTCACCCATTACCGGCGAAATGCGCCGCCTGATGGAAGATACAACGCATATTGATGGGATTTTGCGCCAAGGCGGTGAGCGGGCACGCGACCGGGCGACAAAGACCATGAAGGAAGTGCGCGACATCATCGGCTTTCTGCAATAAGCTTAGCCACGATATAACTGCCTGATTCAACGATCCAGAGGTAAAGGCTCAGAATGGTTTCACCACGCCTCTCACGACTGGAAGGCCACCGCCGCAAGTTCATGGCGGTCATTGATGATACGCCCGAATGCGGCCGCGCCGTGCACTACGCCGGACGCCGCGCCAAAAATACCAATGGCGGCATCGTGCTTCTGTACGTTATCGCCGATGGTGATTTTCAGCATTGGCTGGGTGTGGAAGAAATCATGCGGGCGGAAGCGCGCGAGGAGGCCGAAAATACCTTGGCAAAGGTGGCGCAGACCGTGCGGGAAACCATTGGCATAGAGCCGGAAATCGTGATCCGCGAGGGCAATGCGACCGAGCAGATCCACGCGCTGATCGACGAGGACCGTGATATCTCGATTCTCGTGCTTGCGGCAGGTTCTGCCAAGGATGGACCGGGCCCGCTGGTATCGTCCATCGCGGGTAAGGCGGCAGCGTTTCCCATTCCGGTAACCGTGGTGCCTGATCTTTTGACGGACGAGGAAATTGACGCGCTCAGTTAAAGTTGATCGTTACGCCCAAGCTTTATCTTGAAGCCGTCATGGAAACGGACTATCTTTATAACAGTTCTAAATTCATTGATGCAGTTTCCCCGGTAGCAGGGATGGCTGTTGCCCGGTCGATCTGTCCCGGCTGATTGGAGAAAAAATGTTCATCCAGACTGAATCGACGCCAAACCCATCAACGCTCAAGTTCTTGCCCGGCAAAATCGTGCTGGAAAACGATACGGCTGAGTTTCGCAATGCAGCGGAAGCCAGCGCGCAGTCGCCGCTCGCGGCCCGCCTGTTTTCCGTCCCCGGCGTCTCCGGTGTCTTCTTTGGTTACGATTTCATCACCGTTACCAAGTCGGATTATGAGTGGCAGCACCTGAAGCCTGCCATTCTCGGCTCCATTATGGAGCACTTCATGTCCGGGCAGCCGGTGATGGCATCGGCTTCCACGACGGAAGCGGACGATCTCGAAGGTGAATTTTTCGAGCCCGGCGATGAGACCATCGTTGCGACCATCAAGGAACTGCTGGAAACGCGCGTTCGTCCAGCCGTTGCACAGGACGGTGGCGATATCACCTTCAAGGGCTTCCGTGATGGCACCGTGTTTCTCAACATGAAGGGCGCTTGCTCGGGTTGCCCTTCCTCCACCGCAACATTGAAGCATGGCGTCCAGAACCTGCTTCGCCACTTCATTCCCGAAGTGCAGGAAGTGGAAGCGATGTGATTCTGCTCGGCCTTGATACCGCAGGCACAAACTGCACGGCGGCTGTCTATGACAGTGCGCGCGGTGAACTGCTAGGCCGCGCCTCTGCCGATATTGGACGCGGGCACGCGGAGCAATTGATGGGGTTCATCGAGCAGGCGCTTGCGCAAAGCGGCAAAACGCTGGAAGCCGTTGAGCGCATCGCGGTGACGATTGGACCTGGCTCCTTTACCGGCATTCGGGTTGGCGTCGCGACAGCGCGGGGACTTGGCCTGGCGCTCGGCATTCCCGCAGTTGGGGTTTCCACCTTGCATGTTCTGGCAGCGCATGGTCTGGCAGCGCAAGGGCAGCCGGATGGTACAGCTGTTCTTGCTGCGATGGATGCCAAGCGCGATGAGCTCTATTGTCAGCTATTCGATGCGTCGGGTGCCAGCATGGGGGAACCGGTCGCCATCGGTCTGGAAGACGCTAAAGCGCGCTTTTCGGACTTTGAAGGGCGTATCGTTGGTTCCGGCGCAGCCCTGTTGCGCCCCGGGACCGTGGGTATGAACGATTTCGACATTGCCACCGTCGCCCGTCTCGGCGCGTTGGCAGACGCAAATATCGATAAGCCCAAGCCCCTGTATCTGCGCGGGCCGGATGCCAAGCCGCAGGTAGGCTTCGCTATCGCGCATCAGTAATGTTCGGCTTTTACACGTCTCCCATGATTTTTGATGTTTTTCCCATGGTCACCAGTGATTGCCCGGCGGTTGCCGGGCTTCACAAAACGCGTTTTCCGCACCCTTGGGACAGTGGCGCGTTTCACGGCCTTCTGGTGCAAAAGGGCGTGGTCGGCTTCGTGGCGCGACCCGCGACCGGGATCAAGGCCATTGGCGGCTTCGTGCTTGCCCGTGGCGCCGCGGATGAAGCCGAAATTCTGACGCTGGCCGTTGATAGCCGCATGGCGCGCCACGGGCTCGGATGGCGGTTGATGCGCGCTGCCATGCAGAAACTGGCACAGGAGGGCATGCACGCCCTGTTTCTGGAGGTCGATGCAGGCAATCCGGCTGCCATTGGTCTCTATCGCAAGCTGGGCTTTGAGACGGTGGGGGAGCGCAAGGCCTACTACAAGGATGCGGTGGGCGGACGGTCTACCGCGCTTGTCATGAAGGCCGATCTTCGTTAGAGGATGGCATTTGCCGGTTTCGGCCCCTGGACGCGGAACGCATGACCGAATTCGAAAAATCGCTGGAGGATCTCTGCGCAGAGCGCGGCATGCGGATGACCGAGCAGCGTCGCGTGATCGCCCGGGTGCTGGAATCATCCATCGATCATCCAGACGTGGAAGAACTCTACCGCCGGTCGGCCAGCGTCGATTCCAAGATTTCGCTGTCCACTGTCTACCGCACCGTCAAGTTGTTTGAGGATGCCGGTATCATCGCACGGCACGATTTTCGCGATGGCCGCTCGCGTTATGAAACCCTGCCCGACGAACACCACGACCACCTGATCGATCTGAAGACAGGGACGGTGATCGAGTTTCACTCTCCGGAAATCGAAGCCCTGCAGGAGCGCATTGCGCGTGAGCTCGGCTTCCGTCTGGTGGAGCATCGGCTGGAGCTTTACGGTATTCCCCTGACCAAAGATGATGGATGACATCTCCGTCTCCCGCTCCGGTTTTGTAACGCGGCTGCGCGTTGGTCTGGTGCTCGTCGGCATCGTTGCGATCACGCTCGTGCTGCTGCCACTGCAAGTGCTGTTCATCAAACTCCGGTTGAAATTCGCCCGCTCCCTGCCGCGGCTGTGGCACCGCGCCGTTTGCACCATGATGGGCCTCCGCGTACGCGTTCACGGCGTTCCCTCTGCGCAGAGGCCGCTCATGCTGGCATCCAACCATGTATCGTGGAGCGATATCCTGGTTCTGGGGTCGGTTCTGGATGTTACGTTCGTTGCCAAATCCGAGGTGCGCGATTGGCCGGTCTTCGGCGCTCTTGCCCGTTTGCAGAGAACGATCTTCGTAGAGCGGGAGATGAAGCGCAAGGTTGGTGAGCAAAGCGATGAAATCGGCAATCGTATGAAGGCCGGTGAAATCGTTGTGCTGTTTCCCGAAGGCACGACATCGGACGGCAACCGTCTTCTGGATATAAAAACCTCGCTGTTCGGCGCGGCGGCCTCCGCCGTGCGTGAAGACCCACAAAACCCCGTGCATATCCAACCCGTCGCCATCGCCTATACCGGCGTTCACGGCATGGCAATGGGCCGCTACCACCGGCCCATTGCCGCATGGCCCGGTGATATCACGCTGCTGCCACACCTCATGGGTGTGTTGCGGGAAGGGGCGCTGGAGGTGGATGTGGTCTTTGGCGATCCCGTCGCTTATGCCGCCGACAGCAACCGCAAGCTCGTCAGCCGTGAGGTGGAAAGCCGGTTGCGCACCATTCTCATTCGCGCGCTTCGTGGCCGGTTGTGAGTGCTTTTAAAACACTTCAATTTATAGACTATATCAGATAAACAAGCGCTATGACCGAACATATGACGCGCATGCCCGCAGGCGAACTGATTTCCGAGCGACCGAACACCCGCAAGGTTTTTGTCAAAACCTACGGCTGTCAGATGAACGTGTACGATTCCGACCGTATGACGGACGCGCTCGCAAAAGACGGCTACGTCGCCACCGATGTGCTGGAAGATGCCGATCTCGTTCTGCTGAACACCTGTCATATCCGCGAAAAAGCGGCGGAAAAAGTCTACTCCGCTCTGGGTCGCCTCCGCGATTTGAAAAAGCAGCATGCCGCAGAGGGGCGCGAGATGATGATCGGCGTTGCCGGTTGTGTCGCTCAGGCCGAGGGTGCCGAGATTCTTCGCCGCGCCCCGGCTGTCGATCTGGTCATCGGCCCACAGACCTATCACCGTCTGCCGGAAGCGCTAAGGCGCGCCAAAAACGGCGAACGCGTGGTGGAAACCGATTACGCCATCGAGGATAAATTCGAGCATCTGCCTGCACCGGACAAGGCCAAAACCCGCGCGCGCGGCGTTACCGCCTTTTTGACCGTGCAGGAGGGGTGCGACAAGTTCTGCACCTTCTGCGTTGTGCCATATACGCGCGGTGCCGAGGTATCGCGCCCCGTTTCGCAGATCCTGCGCGAGGCCGAAAAGCTGGCGGATGCCGGTGTGCGCGAAATTACGCTGCTTGGCCAGAACGTTAACGCCTGGCACGGCGAAGGACCGGACGGTCGGACATGGGGACTGGGTGAGTTGCTGCACTGTCTTGCCAAAATTCCGGGCGTTGCACGGTTGCGCTACACCACCAGCCATCCACGCGATATGGATGACAGCTTGATTGCGGCGCATCGCGATTTACCCGCGTTGATGCCCTATCTGCATTTGCCGATTCAGTCCGGCTCGGATCGTATCCTGAAAGCCATGAACCGCCGCCATACGGCAGCGCAGTACATTGCGTTGATCGAGCGGATCAAGGCAGTGAAACCTGATCTCGCCTTGTCGGGTGACTTTATCGTCGGCTTCCCCGGCGAGACCGATCAGGATTTCGAGGACACGCTACGTCTGGTGGAAACGGTCGGGTATGCGCAGGCATTTTCGTTCAAATACTCCACGCGGCCCGGCACGCCCGGCGCGGATTTGACCGATCAGGTGCCCGAAGACGTAAAGACCGCGCGGCTGGAACGGCTGCAAGCTTTGCTTGTGCGCCAGCAGCGGGCGTTTGCGGAACAATGTGTGGGTAAAACGATTGATCTGCTGCTGGAAAAGCCCGGTCGTATGCCGGGGCAGCTTGTGGGACGATCGCCATGGTTGCAGCCTGTGAATATTGATGCAAAGACTTCGCAAATCGGTGACATTATTTCGGTACGAATCACCGCAGCCGGCAACAACAGTCTGTTTGCCGAAGCCATCAACGTCGAGACCTTAGGGAGCCTGCCCGCTTGAACGAACACGAACTGATCTCATCGCCCGCGCGTCCGTCCACACCTGCTGCGACAGACGCCAATCACTTCGTGCTGACATTCGACAACAACAGGTTTGCCAGCGAACTGTTTGGCCAGTTCGACCAGAATTTGAAGCTTATCGAACAGCGCCTGCATGTGGATATGCGTCCGCGTGGCAATGCCGTGGCCATTTCCGGTGAAACACTGGCCACCAATCAGGCCCGCCGCGCGCTGGATTACCTCTACGGCAAATTGCAGAATGGCGGCAGCATCGAAACCTCCGATGTGGAAGGTGCAATCCGCATGGCCGTTGCGGCTGATGATCAGTTGAGCCTGCCCACGATGGAACGCAAGGCCAAGCTGACGATGGCGCAGATTTCCACACGCAAGAAAACCATTGCCGCCCGTACGCCGACGCAGGATGTGTACATCCGCGCGCTGGAACGCTCCGAACTCGTGTTCGGCGTCGGCCCCGCCGGAACCGGCAAGACCTATCTCGCTGTCGCCTACGCCGCCCAGCTTCTGGAGCGCGGCGCGGTGGATCGCATCATTCTGTCGCGCCCTGCCGTGGAGGCGGGCGAACGTCTGGGCTTCCTGCCCGGCGATATGAAGGAAAAGGTCGATCCGTATCTGCGGCCACTCTACGATGCGCTCTATGATATGATGCCGGGTGACAAGGTGGAGCGCGCCATTACGGCGGGCGTCATCGAAATTGCCCCGCTTGCCTTCATGCGTGGGCGCACGCTCGGCAATGCCGTGGTGATTCTCGACGAAGCGCAGAACACGACCACCATGCAAATGAAAATGTTTTTGACGCGTCTGGGTGAAAACGGCCGCATGATCGTAACCGGCGACCCAAGCCAGGTGGACTTGCCGCGCGGGGTCAAATCCGGGCTGGTGGATGCCTTGCAGGTTCTGCACGATGTGGAAGGCGTCTCGGTCGTGCGCTTCAAGGATGTGGACGTTGTGCGCCACCCGATGGTGGCGCGCATCGTGCGCGCCTACGAAGCGCAGACTGCCGTGCCGGACGAGAGCCTGAATGTCGGACGCTGAAACACCGATCACGCTTGAAATACAGATCAGCATAGAAAACGGCTCGTGGCCGGATATGCAAACGTTGCTGGTCCGTGCTGACGAGGTGCTGAGTGAAGCGGCCGTCTTTCTGGCAGGGGAGACGGGGCAACCGTTCCCGGACGATGGCGTGGAGGTGTCCCTGCTGTTTACCGATGATGCGTCGATCCGCAAGATCAACGCGCAGTGGCGCAGCCAGGACAAGCCCACAAACGTTCTGTCCTTTCCCGCTTTTCCTGTGGAGCCGGGGGATATGCCGGGGCCCATGCTGGGCGATATCATACTCGCGCATGAAACCCTAGTGCGCGAAGCAGCCGAGTTGAGCAAAAGTTTTGACGATCATTGCACCCATCTTCTGGTGCATGGTTTCCTGCATCTGTTGGGCTATGACCATATGGATGATGAGGAAGCCGACGAAATGGAAGGGTTGGAGACTCGCATTCTCGCCCGTCTTGGCCTATCTGATCCATACGGGGAAAATGACGTTGCGCCTTAATTCATTCGGACCGACGCCCTATATGGCGTCCAACGGATGCGTGCCCGATCAAACAGTTTGGAACAATGACCGACTTAAGAGCACAGCCCCTAGCGGCTGATACAGACGACGCAGAGCCCCCCAGTAACGAGGAGGGCGGCAGTAGTCCCCCCGCGCAGAAGCCCGAGAGCAGCGCAAAACCGAATTCCTTCTGGGCGCGGGCCGCGCGCATCTGGCGCAATTCCAGCGGGTCCAGCATGCGTGAGGCGCTCGCCGATGCGCTGTCCACCGACTCCGATAATGATACGGCCTTTTCGCCCGGAGAGCGGGCGATGCTCAACAATATTCTTCGCTTCCGTGAGGTTCGCGTCGAAGACGTGATGGTGCCCCGGGCCGATATCGAAGCCGTCGACCTGACGGTGACCATTGGCGAACTGATGATTCTGTTCGAGGAATCCGGCCGCTCTCGCATGCCGATCTACAGCGAAAGTCTGGATGATCCGCGTGGCATGGTCCATATCCGCGATCTTCTCGGCTATGTTACCAAGCAGGCGTACAACACGCATATGGCTGGCATGGCGGCCGCGAACGTGCCCAGCGACGATGAAACCTCCGACAAACCGGCCCGTCAACCAAAACCTGTCTTCGATATGACGCGTGTCGATCTGGACAAGACAGTCGAGGAAGCCGGCATCATTCGCCCGGTTCTGTTCGTGCCACCCTCCATGCTGGCATCGGACCTGATGCAGCGTATGCAGGCAAGCCGCACGCAGATGGCGCTGGTCATCGATGAATATGGCGGCACGGACGGTCTCGCATCGCTGGAAGATATTGTCGAAATGGTCGTTGGCGATATCGAAGACGAGCATGACGATGAGGAAGTGATGTTTGCCCGCACGTCCGATGATGTGTTCGTGGCCGACGCCCGCGTGGAACTGGAAGAGATCGCCGAAGCCATCGGCCCGGATTTCGATATCAAGGACCGGATTGAGGATGTGGATACCCTCGGCGGTCTGATCTTTGCGTCCCTCGGGCGCATTCCGGCGCGCGGCGAGGTCGTTCAGGCGCTGCCCGGTTTCGAGTTTCATGTGCTGGAGGCCGATCCGCGGCGGGTGCGGCGGGTGCGCATTGTGCGCAAGCGAACGGCACCCCGCAGGCGACCGCTCAAACTGGACGGCGATCAAGCCAGCGGAGCCACGCAGGACGCTGATGCAGTGAGAAAAGACGAAACATCGTAATTTCGCGCGCATTCCTTTCCTGCTAACGGTCTATAAGCTTATTCGAATTATAGAGAGTGTACCGTTGGCGCTTCGCGCTGATGCGAAGAATGGAGGCTCTATGGAAAGACTGGCGGGCGGCATCATGATGATGTCTGGCTGGCGGCGGGCGCTGCTGGCGTTTTGCGCAGGCCTGTTCGGTGTGCTGGCACTCCAGCCGATTGGCTTCTTTGCTGCCATGTTCGTGTCCTTCTCTCTTCTCGTCTGGCTTCTCGATGGAGCGACGGGGCAGGCGCACCACGGTTATCTGCGTCGGCAGTTTCCTGCTTTTCGGGTCGGCTGGTGGTTTGGTTTCGGCTATTTCCTCGGCGGGCTCTGGTGGCTGGGCAATGCGCTGCTGGTGGAGGCCGAACAATTTGCCTGGGCGCTGCCGTTAGCGGTGCTCGGGCTTCCGGCGGCGCTGGGCCTGTTCTACGGTTTTGCGACCATGCTGGCGCGCATGCTCTGGTCCGATAGCTGGGGACGAATTGCTGCCTTGGCCATCGCATTTGCGGTCATGGAGTGGCTCCGCAGCTTTGTTTTCACCGGTTTTCCTTGGAACGCCATCGGCCAGACCGCAATGCCAGTTCCGCTGATGATGCAGTCCGTTGCGCCTCTGGGAATTTACAGCATCACATTGCTGTCTGTGTTCGTTTATGCCGCTCCGGCTTTGATAGGCACACGGCGCGGCGCGGGTATTGGCCTTGTTCTCGCAAGCGTAATGCTGGCGGCGCATGTCGGCTACGGCGCGTTCATTCTCTATCAGGTTCCGCAAGCGAAAGCCGACCAGACCGGCAAAATCGTGCGGCTGGTCCAGCCCGTGATCGCGCAGACCATGAAAATGGACGATGCAGCGGCGAGAACAATTTTCGAAGAGCATTTGAGCTTGACCGCCGCACCACCAAAGCCGGGAGATCGGCGGCCCGATATGATCGTCTGGCCGGAAACGTCGGTTCCGTTTCTTCTGACCGATAATCCTGAGGGTCTGGCGCGCATTGCCGACGTATTGCAGGACGGGCAGATCTTGCTGGCTGGCGCGGTGCGTGCCGAACCGGCACAAGGCGGCGGTGAAGCGCGGTACTATAATTCCATCTATGCCATTGACGATCAGGGCCAGATTATAGCGGCAGCGGACAAGGTGCATCTGGTGCCGTTTGGGGAGTATATGCCGTTCGCGTCGCTTCTTGCATCATGGGGCGTTGACCCAGTAGCGATGCCGGGTGGATTTTCCGCAGCACTGGAGCACACGCTGCTGCCGCTTCCGGGTGGTGCGACGTTTTACCCGCTGATCTGTTACGAAGCGATTTTCCCCTACGAAATCGATCCTCAAATCACGCAGGCCACCGCACTTTTGAATGTGACAAACGACGCGTGGTATGGCGACTCACCCGGCCCGTACCAGCATTTCCATCAGGCACAGATTCGCGCGGTAGAGACCGGCGTGCCGTTGATACGCGCCGCAAACAGTGGAATTTCCGTGGTTGTTGATGCGCAAGGGCGCGTCTCCGCCGGGCTCGATTTCAACGTGAAGGGCTTCATCGATACGCCGCTTCCGGAAAAACCAAAGCAGATTCAGAGCATTGCAACCCAGAATGCCATCTTCGCCGTCATGGCTGCTTTCATGCTGGTGGTGGCCCTGTTTACCCGCAGAGGTTTTATTTTCATGAAGAATTGACCGAAAACCCCTAAAATTGCATAGTAGTTTCTGTCTGCTATATTACCCTATTCTAAATTCGTTTTTTGTCCCCATGACGGTGTTCGACATGTGGAATTCGCTTTTAGATGTGCTGGTATTCAGGCAGCAGTAATTTCGCTTGTTAGGACAATGTCATGATTGAAAATAAAAAGAAGCCAAACCCGATTGATATCCATGTTGGAAGTCGGATTCGTCTTCGCCGGACCATGCTGGGCATGAGTCAGGAAAAACTGGGTGAAAGCCTCGGGATCACGTTTCAGCAGATTCAGAAATATGAAAAGGGAACCAACCGCGTTGGTGCAAGCCGTCTGCAGAATATTTCTGGCATTCTCAATGTGCCTGTGTCCTTTTTCTTCGAAGACGCGCCGGGTGAGAACAACGGCAACCAGCCAGGCATGGCCGAGGCCTCCAGTTCCAACTATGTTGTTGACTTTCTGTCCTCCTCAGAAGGCCTTCAACTCAATCGCGCTTTCGTCAAGATTTCAGATCCAAAGGTACGCCGCAAGGTCGTGGATCTCGTCAAGGCTCTGTCCGCAGACGCGGAAGTGGAATAACGCTTGATTGAGCGTTGTTGGGAACAAAGCGGCGTAAGGCCGCTTTTTTCTTGTCCTCGCTGCAGGAGATATAAACATATATTTATGTCCTTTTGTCCCTCTTGAGTTTTGCGTATGAACTGGCTAACAAACAAGAGCTGTTTTCATTGAGGGGAATGCCCGCATGCGCCAGAACTATCTGTTTACCAGCGAGTCCGTATCCGAAGGTCACCCGGACAAAGTGTGCGATCGGATTTCCGACGAGATTGTGGATCTCGTCTACCGAGAAGCGGCCAAAACTGGCGTTGACGTCTGGAAAGTGCGCATTGCCTGCGAGACTCTGGCTACCACCAACCGCGTGGTGATTGCCGGTGAAGTGCGTTTGCCGCCCAGCCTGATGAAAAAAGACCGCAACGGAAACGACGTTATCAATCCGGCCAAATTCAAAACCGCAGCACGCCGCGCCATTCGCGATATCGGCTATGAGCAGGATGGTTTTCACTGGAAGACCGCGCGCATTGATGTGCTGCTTCACTCGCAGTCCGCCGATATAGCCCAAGGCGTGGACAACGCCGCAGATCGGCAGGGCGATGAGGGCGCTGGCGACCAAGGCATCATGTTTGGCTATGCCTGCCGGGAAACCGCGGAGCTCATGCCCGCACCGCTCTATTACTCCCACCGTATACTCAATCTTCTGGCCACGGCGCGCAAAGCGGGCGAGGGTGATTTGGGCAGGCTTGGACCTGACGCCAAGAGCCAAGTGACCGTGCGCTACGTGGACGGTAAGCCGGAGGAAGTGGTGTCCATCGTTCTGTCCACGCAGCATCTGGATGAAAGCTGGAATTCCGCCAAGGTGCGCAGCGTCGTCGAGCCGGTGATTCGTGATGCCCTGTCGGACATTAAAATCGCCGAGGATTGCAACTGGTACATCAACCCGACCGGCAAATTCGTGATTGGCGGACCGGATGGGGATGCAGGGCTGACTGGCCGCAAGATCATTGTGGACACCTATGGTGGTGCAGCGCCCCACGGTGGCGGCGCGTTCTCGGGCAAGGATACGACAAAGGTTGACCGGTCAGCTGCTTACGCGGCACGCTACCTCGCAAAGAACGTCGTTGCCGCAGGCTTGGCCGACCGTTGCACGATCCAGATCGCCTACGCCATCGGCGTGGCCCAGCCGCTCTCGATCTATGTTGACCTTCATGGAACAGGCAAGGTAACTGAGGATAAGGTTGAGGCCGCCATTCGCGCGACTATGGACCTCTCACCCTCCGGTATTCGCCGCCATCTGGACCTCAATAAGCCGATTTATGCCAAGACATCCGCCTATGGCCACTTTGGCCGCAAGGCCGGTCGTGACGGCTCCTTCTCGTGGGAAAAGCTCGATCTCGTCAAGGCACTGAAAGAGGCAGTCGCTGCCGCATGACGGACGAACCACGCCGCACCCGGGCGACAGAAGCCTTCTATGGCCGCCGCAAGGGAAAGCCGTTGAGAGATGCGCAGATTGTGCATCTGGACAAGGTTTTGCCTGCGCTGAAGCTTGATTTGACGGAAACAGCCCCTTCGGATGTGAAAACGCTGTTTCCCGAAACGGTCGAGCGCGTCCGGTTGGAGATCGGGTTCGGTGGCGGGGAGCATTTGATTCACCGCGCGGTGGAAAACCCGTCAACAGGCTTTATCGGCGTGGAGCCGTTCGTCAACTCCATGGCGAAGCTGATTGCGCAAATTGAAGCGCGGGGTGCGCGCAACATCCGTCTCTATGATGACGATGCTACGCAGGTTCTGGATTGGCTGCCGGATGCCTGTCTCGACCAGATCGATTTGCTGTACCCCGACCCGTGGCACAAGCGTAAGCATTGGAAACGGCGCTTCGTATCCGAGGTCAATCTCGACCGTTTTGCCCGAGTCCTGAAACCGGGCGGCGTCTTTTGCTTTGCATCCGACATAGACAGCTATATCAACTGGACGCTTGTCCACTGTCATGCGCATGCTGCCTTCGAATGGACAGCGAGAAATGCCGCTGATTGGCTGACGCCGTATCCAACCTGGCCCGGCACCCGGTATGAAGCGAAGGCAAAGCGGGAAGGCCGCGAATCGGCCTATCTCACGTTTCGCCGTATTGAGCCGTCAGTGTAGGCTGACAGTCCGCAACTCGTCTTCGGCAGCCTTGTAAAACGTGCTGGAGCGGTTGTCGGTGAGCAGGATGGGCGTGCCATCTGCGCCAAACAGAGCCCAAAGATCCAGACCGGGGTCCATGCGAGGTGCTTCCGGAAAGCACCGTGACACATCATCCGCGCGCATTTTGCGGATGTAGCCCACCTCGCCAGCACCCAGATGCTCCAACTCATGGCGTGACAAGTTGGCGTTTGCGTCTTTCAGTCCCATGGGTCAGCCTCCGTAAATGGGCTGATCAGCACGCGACCAGCCAAACTCTACTCTGGGACGGAAATGTTAATTTTCTTTACCATACGGGCCGGTTCGGGACGCACCAGGCTGACAGCCAGAAGGCCGTTCTTCAATTCGGCGCCCAGCACATGCATTCCATCGGCCAGCACGAACATGCGCTGAAACTGGCGCGCTGCAATACCGCGGTACAGGTATTCCCGATCTCCCAGATCGATTTGGCGACCCCGGATCACCAACTGGTTTTCCTCCACAGTCACGTCCAGTTCGTCCTCGGAAAAACCTGCGACCGCAAGCGTAATCAACAGCCGTTCCGGGTCGCCACTGGTGGCGTCGGAGCGAACGCGTTCAATATTGTAGGGAGGGTATCCGTCATTGCCCTTGGCGATGCGCTCAAGGGTCTTTTCCATGGTGTCAAAGCCCAGAAGGAGGGGGCTGGCAAACGGCGTCATACGGGTCATACGGTTCAGTCCTTGCGAGAAGCGACCTTGTCTTTGTTCGCGGGACCCGCAAGCGGCATCCCGGCAATTTATATGGCGGCTGGAGGGCGGCTCTGCAAGATGTTTGGAGATCAGATATTTGGACATTAGATGTTTGGACAGGGGCCGTCGCAAAACCTATGATAAGACGAAGTTTTCAAGCCAAACCAGAGGCGGCCCATGAACGAGCTTAGAAAGAGCGAACGTAGAAAAATCATCATCGATACTGACCCGGGGCAGGACGATGCTGCTGCGATCATGATGGCATTCGGCAGCCCTGATGAACTGGATATTCTGGGCCTCACGGTTGTTGCGGGCAACGTTCCCTTGGCCATGACAGAGCGCAATGCCCGGCTGCTGGCTGAACTTTGCGGGCGTCCCGACATTGCCATTTATGCCGGAGCTGATGCGCCGCTGAAGCGTCCGCTGGTAACGGCGGAGCATGTGCACGGCAAAACCGGTCTGGATGGCCCGGATTGGCCGGAGCCACAAATGCAGCTTGCCCCCGGCCATGCGGTGGATTTCATTGTTGAGACGCTCAAGCGCGAGGCGCCCGGCACGGTTACGCTTTGCACGCTTGGCCCGTTGACCAATATTGCGCTGGCTTTCCAAAAGGCGCCCGAAATTGTGCCGCTAATCCGCGAAATCGTCATGATGGGCGGGGGCTTTTTCGAGGGTGGCAATATTACGCCGACAGCGGAGTTCAATGTATTCGTGGATCCGGAGGCCGCTGACATCGTGTTCCGTGCCGGTGCTCCGATCGTCATGATGCCGCTGGATGTGACGCACAAGGTTTTGACGCATAAGGCGCGTGTCGAGAAGCTGCGGGCGCTCGGTACAAAGCCTGCGCAGGCCATGGTGGCCATGCTGCAATTCTTCGAGCGTTTTGATGCGGAGAAGTATGGCTCGGATGGCGCACCGCTTCACGATCCAACCGTGATTGCCTATCTGCTCCGCCCGGACCTGTTTAAAGGCCGCCGATGCAATGTCGAAGTCGAAGTGACATCGCCGCTGACGGTGGGCATGACAGTGGTGGACTGGTGGCAGGTAACGGACCGTAAGCACAACGCGCTTGTGATGCGCGATATCGATGACGATGGCTTTTTTGCGCTTCTAACGGAGCGGATTGGACGATTGCAGTAAAGCGGTTCGGTCGTATCCCCGTGCAGACAATCCCTGGTGTTCAGCACAGGGATTGTCTGCACGAATCTAGCTTAGATCTCAGAGCTTCGCAGCAACCTCATTTGCTGTCGGAATGGCCGGTTGTGCGCCGGGTTTCAGGCAAGCGAGTGATCCGGCGACGGCGGCGCGGCGAAGCGCTGCCTCGAAGTCCAGACCTTCATTCAGGCTGGCGGCGAAATAGCCGCAGAAGGTATCGCCAGCACCGACCGTATTGACTGGTTCGATGGTCAATCCCCGGGCGCGATACATCGCGCCAGCTTTGATAGCCACCACGCCATCGCCCCCCAGCGTCACGATCAGCGTCTGGCCGGTCTCGTCATGCAGCGTTTTCATGGCCGCTTCACGCGCCTCCGCAGTCAAATTGTGCGCGCCAGCGAGAAGCTCGAATTCGGTTTCATTGGCAATAACGATATCGGCCATTCGGCCAAGGCGTTCGGCATCATCTGTCAGCGGTGCAATATTGATGATGGAGGTGAGGCCCTTGGCTTTTGCAGCGACCAGAGCGGCCTCGACTGAAGCCGCGGGGATTTCCAGTTGCAGCATCAGTATATCGTCCGCGGTGAGCGCCGCGACGGTCTCGTGCGCATCAGTTGCCGTGACCCGGCCATTGGCGCTTTCTACCACCACGATGACATTCTCGCCATCACCACCCACCAGAATATG
The DNA here is from genome assembly GCF_014841565.1 of Rhizobium sp. CFBP 8762. Classification (GTDB taxonomy): domain Bacteria; phylum Pseudomonadota; class Alphaproteobacteria; order Rhizobiales; family Rhizobiaceae; genus CFBP-8762. Next base: position 834,073 of record NZ_JACYUD010000001.1, on the reverse strand, counting down.
CGCTGTGCCGGTCGGCTCTTCCACGGTTTTGACGGCGGTTAAATCCGTCCCGGCTTCTTTCAAAAGCGCCAACGCATCGGCTGCAAAATGGTCATTGCCAACAGCGCCCACCATGCGCACCTCAGCACCGGCGCGCTTTGCCGCCAGCGCCTGATTGGCGCCCTTGCCGCCTGCGGCGGTGGAAAAGCCGGTTCCGGCCACCGTTTCACCGGGCTTCGGCAGACGGGCGGTTGTTGCAATAAGGTCCATGTTGATGGAGCCGAACACTGTAATCATGGAGGTGGCCTTGTTGTTTCATTTTTCGCGACACTGCCCGATTCAGTCCGCTGTCGTCAACGCTCTGATAGACGCAATGGGCGCGTTACTCGTCGTCGACCACCCGAAGCTTCAACTGACCGCTTCGCTCCGGTGGGGTTAACGCGCTCGGCGTCTCGAACTCCATGGCCTCGATGCGGCTCCCGCGTTTTGCCATCTTTTCACTGGAGGTGAGGATCTGTTCCACATCCTTTTGCGCGGAGGAAAAATGCCCCTGTAATTTTCGCACACGATCGTCCAGCCGGGTCAGGTCCTCCATCAGCCGGATAACCTCTCCCTGAATGAGGTGGGCCTGCTCGCGCATCCGCTGATCACGCAGAATGGACTGAATGACCTGAATGGACAGCATCAGCAGTGATGGCGAAACAATGACCACGCGCGCGCGGTTGGCACTCTGCACGATGCTCTCAAAACGCTCGTGAATATCCGCAAAAATGGATTCCGACGGTACGAACAGAAAAGCGGTTTCCTGCGTCTCGCCGGGAATCAGATATTTCGTTGCGATGTCCTTGATATGCACATCCAGATCGCGGCGAAAGCGCATGGCGGCCTGCTTGGCTGCTTCGGCATCGCGTGCGGCGCGAATCGCATTCCAGGCTTCCAGCGGGAATTTGGCATCGACCACAAGAGCGGGCTGGCCGTTCGGCATCCTGATCGTGCAATCCGGCCTTGACCCATTGGAAAGTGTGGTCTGAAAAGCATAGGCATGCATGGGCAGAGCATCGGCGATGATGGTTTCCATGCGCGACTGGCCGAAAGCGCCGCGTGTCTGCTTGTTGGACAGAATGGCTTGCAGGCCCACCACGTCTTTCGCCAGAGTCTGAATGTTGTTCTGTGCGGTGTCGATGACAGCCAGCCGTTCCTGCAATCGGCGTAGATTATCGTGGGTGGTCTTGGTCTGCTCGGTCAGTGTCGTGCCAATTCGGTGGGTCATGCCATCGATACGCTGGTTGATCGACTGGTTGAGTTCCGCTTGCCGGGTGCTGAACACATCAGCCATCGCAGCAATGCGACCCTGCATCTCGGCCTGCGCATGCAAGAGCGCGTCCATCTGCTCGCCCGCATGGTCTGTGGCCCGCGTTCGCCCACGCAGCAGCAGGATCACCAGCAGAAGGACGCAGACACCGCACATGACAGGCAGCGCGTAGGGGCTTTGGGTCAAGTTATAGAGAGTTTGGCTAAGGTGATCAGTTTCCATGGGCGGGGACATTAGCAGAAACCCATACAAAATCCAGATCATAAAGAGAACAAATATGGGCGTCATAAAAATGTTCAACACCGGAATTCCATCGCGGCCAAAGATCGGTTATCAGAGCGCCATGACGATAAAACCGCTGATAATCCTTCCTGATCCGTTGCTGCGCGAGGTGTCGCGCCCTGTGGAAACCGTCGATTCCGAGATTTTGCGTCTGGCGGACGATATGCTGGAAACAATGTATGATGCGCCGGGCATCGGGCTGGCGGCTATTCAGGTGGGTGTGCCGCGCCGGATGCTGGTCATTGATCTGGCAAAGGAAGGCGAGGCACCGCAGCCACAGGTGTTCATGAACCCGGAAGTGCTGACATCGTCGGATGAGCGCTCGGTCTATGAAGAGGGCTGCCTGTCCATTCCCGATTATTTTGCCGAGGTCGAGCGTCCGGCTTCCATCACTGTCCAATATCTGGGCCGTGACGGCAAGCAGCAGATTGTCGAGGCCGATGGGCTGCTCGCCACCTGCCTGCAACATGAAATCGACCATTTGAACGGCGTCTTGTTCATCGATTATGTTTCGCGGTTGAAGCGCGAAATGGTGGTCAAAAAATTCACGAAGCTTGCCAAGGGGAAATCCTCAGCCAAGCTTTAGAGCATATTCCGACCGGCGCGAAGCGAGGATCGAAAAGAATATGCTTTGAATAAAGATGTTAGAGCGCTGATTCGATCGAGTGAGATCGGAGAATGCTCTAAGGAGGCTGACGATATGCCATTGCGCATTATTTTCATGGGAACGCCGGAATTTTCAGTACCCACGCTGGCAGCCCTTGCTGAGGCTGGGCATCATATTGTCGCGGTCTACACCCAGCCGCCGCGTCCGGGTGGGCGGCGTGGGCTGGATGTGCAGAAATCCCCCGTCCATCGGTCCGCCGAACTGCTGGGCATTCCGGTCTTAACTCCGGTCAACTTCAAGGCAGAAGACGATAGGCAGCGCTTTCATGAGTTTGAGGCAGATGTGGCTGTGGTCGTGGCCTATGGTCTGCTTCTGCCGGAAGCCATCCTGACCGGCACGACGCTCGGCTGCTACAACGGCCATGCCTCGCTTCTGCCGCGCTGGCGCGGTGCTGCCCCCATTCAGCGCGCGATCATGGCCGGTGATACCAAAACCGGTATGATGGTGATGAAGATGGACAAGGGGCTGGACACCGGCCCTGTTGCCCTGACAGCCGAAGTGCCGATTGCGCCGACAACTACTGCAGGCGAACTGCATGACAGCCTGATGCTGACGGGCGCAAAGCTGATGCGCGAAGCCATGGGTAAGCTGGAAGCCAACGACCTGCCGCTAACGCCGCAGCCCAGCGAGGGCGTGGTCTATGCGGCCAAAATCGACAAGGGGGAAACCCGCATCGATTTTTCCGGGAATGCGGTGACGGTTCACAACCATATTCGCGGGCTATCGCCTTTTCCCGGTGCGTGGACGGAAATCACGCTCGGCGGCAAACCGGAGCGCATCAAGGTGTTGGCGTCAACCGTAGCGGATGGCGCCGGCGATGCAGGAACGGTGATTGCCGAGCCGCTGATCGTTGCCTGTGGTTCGGGTGCGGTACAACTGACCCGCTTGCAGAAAGCGGGCGGCAAACCGTTGGCCGCTGTGGATTTTCTGCACGGAATACCGCTGCCCGTTGGCGCGAGGCTTGGGTGAATGCCGCGCTTTCGCTTTACCGTCGAATATGATGGCTCCAATTATGTTGGTTGGCAACGGCAGGACAATGGCGCGTCGGTTCAAGGCTCCATCGAGCAGGCCATTCTCGGTCTGACCGGGGAGGGGGCGTCTGTGCGCGGTGCGGGCCGCACGGATTCCGGCGTCCATGCGCGGGGACAGGTGGCCCATGCGGATCTCACGCGCGGCTGGAAGCCCGATACGCTCAGAAACGCACTGAATGCGCATTTGATGCAGGCCGGAAACCGTATTGCCATACTGGATGTAACGGCGGTGGACGAGACGTTCGACGCGCGCTTCTCGGCGCTTCGCCGGCATTATCTCTATCGAATTCTGTGCCGTCGCGCGCCGCTGGCGCTGGAAGCCAAGCGTGCCTGGTGGGTTGCCAAGCCTTTGGATCACGAGGCTATGCATGCCGCCGCACAGATGCTGGTTGGGCGTCATGATTTCACGACATTTCGCTCCACTCATTGTCAGGCCAACAGTCCGGTACGCACGCTGGAACGGCTGGATGTGACGCGGATCGGTGATGTCATCGAAATGCGGGCAACCGCCCAAAGCTTCCTGCACAACCAGATCCGATCCTTTGCAGGCACGATCAAGCTGGTGGGCGATGGCAAGTGGAGTGCCGACGATGTGCGTGCTGCACTGGAGGCAAGGGACCGCAAAGCATGCGGACCCGTTGCCCCGCCCGATGGGCTTTACTTCATGCAGGTGGATTACCCAACACACGAACAGACAGCGCATTTCGATTAAGCGGCATCGCTTTACGCCCGGACAACACGCGTACCTGCAGCATTATGATAGTTGGGCTTCCGTTAACGAGACAGCAGCGCCGTGTTCCGTGGGCTCTTGCCGTAGACTGTATTTGGCTGACTGGTTGATCTGTGCTGACAGCATTTCCCAGTTTTGGCAGCCAAATTGGCGGGCAACGATATCAAGGCAATTGGCGTAGGACAACGAAAAGACATCCCGTTCTGCCAGTTCGGCTCGGAGTGTTTTCGCCATATTTTGTGCATCAAGAAGCGTTTTCACAATCTAATCCTTTTCAGGACAGGTGACTACAGCTCATATTGTGAGCAGGGGCGACGGCAGGCTCTGAAATGATGCTGCGGAACACAGTCCAACAGCATGTTTTGCCTGTTACCTCAATTGCAATGTCGGCATATAAAAGCGCCAAGCTTTTAGAATTACCCTCAGTTAAGGGGTCAGATAGCCTCAATCAATCGTCAATGTCAATATTAGAATAAAAGATAATACCAGGGGATCCGTTGTCGAAGACGTTCAGTTAACGGGAACGCATTTTACGCCACTGGTCTCATCCCGTGATTTGGAAAGATCAATGAGGGTGGCAGCATCACTCTCAGCCCACCAGATATATCTATCGCCTGCATACTTGGCGGCAGACGCTGCTATTACATTGGCAGCGACGACGTAGCGATCGGCAAGCGTCAAGCCTACCAGCGATATGTCTCCAGCGTTCCAATACTCTGCGGTCACCTTCTGATGGCCACACTGATATTGGGTGACAGTGCGTTCTACGGTTTGCCCGGCTGGAAGCGGAATAACGATCTGATTTTTGACAGCGGCCGGTTCGTTTGCAGAGGCTGTTGAATAGCCGGACACAGCCATAGCAGTAGAAATCAGCTTGATTAGAAATGACATCGCCGTTCCTCTGTTCCGCAAAACGCTGCTAAGTAGCAATACATACTAAATGAGGCGTTACTTATAATCAAGGACTTCCAGTGTCTGCTGCCGTTTGCGGACTTGCAACGAGGCCGAACAACGCGTCGAGCTTTCCTTCGATCAGTATCGGCGTCAGCAGGAAGATAACGGTCAGGGTCGTTGCCAGCAGAACCTGATTGCCCGTGACAGTGCGCAAAAGCCGAAAGAGTGCCATGATGGCAGTAAACAGCAACATCATGGCCAACAGCGCGATGACGCCACCGGCGGGAAACAAAAGTTGCAATGCCATGGGCACTGCCAGTGCATAGCTGAGCGGCACTGACAGCCAGTTCGATGTGATGACAATTGGCACCACAAGCCGTGCAAAGCCGAGTGGACCCGCGAGCAAGGCAATCAGAACAAGGGGAAACACCCACGATATGACTTCGACGACAAAGAGCCGCAGAAAATAGCTTGGGCCGGTTTGCGTGCCCGGTGGCATATTGCCGAGAAAATCGAGCCGCCATGCCGCCCACGCGATGGCCAGAGCAGGCAGGGTCCAGACGATCGCCCAGAACGAGCGCCGCAAGCCGTGCTTGCTGAAATCGAAATGCGAAAAACCCTCTGGCTTGCCCTGTATCAGCAGCCAAAGGCCGGCCAGCAAATGCTGAACCTCCTCAATGCGCGGCATGGGCGAACCAGTGCTGAATGAAAGTTTCGTAGATTGTTGTCAGTGTCTCAAGATCAGCGACGGCGACGCGCTCGTCGACCATATGCATGGTTTGGCCGACAAGACCAAATTCCACAACCGGGCAGTAGTTCTTGATGAACCGCGCATCCGACGTGCCGCCGGTGGTGGAAAGTTTCGGCGTATGGCCGGTCACCTCGGCTACCGCTTGCCTCAGTGTTGCAATCAGCGGTTCATCCCGCGTCAGGAAAACTTCGGACGGGCGTTCGCTCCACGTGATGTCATAGGACACGGGTTTACGGTCCGGACGCAGCCGCCCGTTGGCTGCTGCCTCGTCCAGACGCCGGATAATCTCGGCCCGCAAGGTCTCGGCGTCCCACGTGTCATTGAAACGGATATTAAAGCGGGCAGACGCCTTGGCCGGAATAACGTTGACCGCGCTGTTTGCAACATCGACCGTGGTGACTTCCAGATTTGAGGGTTGGAAATCCGTTGTGCCGCTATCGAAAGGCGGATCCATCAGCGCTTGTGTTAATTGCAGAATGCCCCGTACGGGATTGTCGGCCAGATGCGGATAGGCGGCGTGGCCCTGTACGCCATGGACGGTGATGGTGCCGGACAACGAACCACGACGACCAATCTTGATCATGTCGCCCAACCGGTCCGGGTTGGTCGGCTCGCCCACAAGGCAGGCGTCCCAGCGCTCGCCCTTTTGGGCGGCCCAATCCAGCAGCTTGACGGTGCCGTTGATGGCCGGGCCTTCCTCATCACCCGTGATCAGGAAGGAAACAGACCCCTTAGGGGGGCCATGTTTCTCGATTGTCCGCGCCATGGCCGATACGAAACAGGCAATGCCGCCTTTCATATCCACCGCGCCGCGTCCGAACATCTCGCCGTCAGCGATATCGGCAGAAAAAGGACCGTGCGACCATGCGCTTTCATCGCCAACTGGCACCACATCCGTATGCCCGGCAAACATCAGGTGCGGCCCATCCGTGCCGATGCGGGCATAGAGATTTTCGATGTCAGGCGTGCCCTCGTCGCGCATCACAACGCGCTCGACCGTGAAGCCGAGCGGCGTCAGCATGGACTCAAGGGCCGCAAGCGCGCCGCCCTCGGCAGGCGTAACCGATGGGCAGCGGATCAGGGCAGCCAGCGTGTCTACGGGATTGGTCGTGGTCATTCTGGCTGCCTTATATTTTAATCGCGCAACAATTCGTTGATACCGGTCTTGGACCGTGTCTTTTCATCAACGCGCTTGACGATAACGGCGCAGTACAGGCTCGGTGCCGGCTGGCCGTTTGGCATCGTGTTGGCCGATGGCAGAGAGCCGGCGACGACGACCGAGTAGGGCGGGACTTCGCCATAGGTGATTTCGCCGGTGGCGCGGTCAACGATCTTGGTGGACTTGCCGATAAACACACCCATGCCGAGAACCGCACCCTCACGCACGATGCAGCCTTCGACGACCTCCGAACGAGCGCCGATAAAGCAATTGTCTTCAATAATGGTTGGGCCAGCCTGCATTGGCTCCAGCACGCCGCCAATGCCAACACCGCCGGACAGGTGAACGTTTTTGCCGATCTGTGCGCAGGAGCCAACCGTGGCCCATGTATCGACCATCGTGCCTTCGCCGACATAGGCACCGAGATTGACGAAGGATGGCATCAAAATCGCGTTCGGTGCGATGAAGGCGGAGCGGCGCACGACGGCATTCGGCACAGCACGGAAACCGGCTTTTTCGAAATCGGCCTCTGCCCAGCCATCGAACTTGGAGGGCACTTTGTCCCACCAGACCGACGCGCCGGGACCACCCTTGACGATCTCCATGGCATTGAGTCGGAACGACAAAAGCACGGCCTTTTTCAGCCACTGGTTGACAGTCCAGTTGCCATCGGCCTGGCGTTCGGCCACGCGTGCCTGTCCGCCGTCCAGAAGGGTCAGCGCGGTTTCCACGGCATCACGCACCTCGCCATTGGTGGCGGTGTTGATGGTGTCGCGGGCCTCAAAAGCAGCGTCGATCGTGGTGGCGAGGGCGGCTAAATCCTGGGTTGTCATAGGGCATCCTTCAAAGTCGGGCATCTATCGCAGATCACTTCCACCGTGTAGAGCATGGACCGCAAAAATTGAAGTCTGTTTTAGCCAAATTGATTCGGCAAGTGGCTGAAATCAAGGAGATGATATGGCACGCATGAAGAAAGCCCATCTGCGACGCAAGGATGGTGTCTGGGACCCCTTGGCCGATAGCGGCCACGACAAACGCCGCGCCGAAGGCGTGCCGAAAACGCCGCAAACCCTGTCTCCCGCCTATCGCCTCGCCTATGCCGATGACGATTTTCTCTGCCGCGAGGAATTGCGCCCGGTCCGGCTGCAACTGGAACTGATGAAGACGGAAATGATGCTGTCCGAGCGGGGCATCAAATCCACTATCGTCATGTTTGGCGGAGCGCGCATTCCGGCCCCCGGGCAGGACGCATGGGCGGCGAAAAACGAAACCCAGCGCGAAAACCTGACCGCCGCCTCCGTCTACTACGATGAAGCGCGCAAGTTTGCGCAGCTTTGCTCCCAGCATGCTGAAAGCCATGATTACAAGGAGTATGTCGTGGTTACCGGTGGTGGTCCGGGCGTTATGGAAGCGGGCAACCGGGGTGCCGCCGATGTGGGCGCGCCCTCCATCGCGTTGAATATCGTGCTGCCGCACGAGCAGGCTCCCAATGAGTATGTAACGCCGGAACTGAGCTTCAACTTCCACTATTTCGCCATTCGCAAGATGCATTTTCTGCTGCGCGCCAAGGCCGTCACGGTTTTCCCCGGCGGATTTGGTACGCTGGACGAACTGTTTGAAACCGTTACGCTGATGCAGACGGGACGTATGGCTCTCGTGCCGCTGATTCTGTTCGGCGAAAAGTTCTGGCGCAAGATCATCGACTTTGAAGCGCTGGCGGAATTCGGCACCATCTCGCCTGCAGATGTGGACCTGCTGCACTTTGTCGAAACGGCTGAGGAGGCATGGAACGTCATCTCCACCTTCTACAAGAAGGTCGATGCCGAGCATGTGGCGATGGTGGAAACGCCCAGAGGTTAAGCGAGAACTGCTTTGAGAAAGCCGGTGAGATCGTCGGTCACATAATCAATGTGATCGTCTGTCTCTCCGGTTGTCTCCCAGGCTTCGACCACCGCTTCCTCCAGATTACGGGGAACGAGCAACACGGTCTTCATGCCGAAATCACGCGGCACCAACAGATTGCGCGGCAAATCTTCAAACATGGCGGCGCGGGTCGTATCGATCTTGTGCAGGGCGCGGAAGGCCTCATAGGGCTTGGCTGCGGGCTTGGGCAGGTATTCAGCCGCAACGATATCGAAGATATCATCAAAATGATCGAGGATGCCCAGTGCGCGAGCCGTCATCTCGGCATGTTTCACGCTGCCATTGGTAAAAATGAATTTGCGCCCAGGCAGCGCCTTGATGGCGTCACCCAGATCGGGGTCAGGGGGCAGCACGGTGTAATCGATTGCGTGGGCCTGCTCTAGAAACGCATCGGGATTGATGCCATGGTTCAGCATCAGGCCTTGCAGCGTCGTTCCGTGGTCGCGGTAATACTGTTTTTGCAGCAGCCGGGCTTCGGCTGGCTCCAGTTGCAGCAGGGTGGCTACAAAGGCAGTCATGTTCTTGTCGATCTGCGAAAACAGGTCGACATGGTGCGGATACAGCGTGTTATCGAGGTCGAAGACCCACTCGGTGACATGGCTGAAATCTGCTTTTGCAGTGGAATATGCGGAATGATCGAGCGCTGTTTTCATGGCGACCTTATGCCACGCGCGCAGCCAGAAAGAAATTGAATTATCCGGACTCTGGCGGCGCTTTTGCCCCTGTGATACTGCGCCGGACATGGAAATCTGGATATTTATCACGATCATTGCAGCGTTTCTGCAAAACATCCGCTCGGTCATGCAGAAGCATCTCAAGGGCGTGATGGGAACGACAGGTGCGACCTTTGTTCGCTTCGGCTTTGGCGTGCCGTTCGCTCTTCTGCATATCTTTATCCTTGTCTTGGGTTTCGGGGCGACCTTGCCGGTGCCGGGCGCACACTTCTTCGGCTGGGCGGGCATAGGCGCGCTCACACAGGTGGCGGGTACATTTCTGCTGGTGCATCTGTTCTCATTCCGCAATTTTGCGGTCGGCACGGCCTATTCGCGCACGGAACCGGCGCAGGCGGCGCTCTTCGGGCTGGTCTTCTTCGGGGAACGTGCCAGCGGCGGCACGCTGCTTGCCATCGCGCTGTCGGTGCTGGGTGTCATGGTCATTTCTGTCGCCCGGCTTCGTGTTACGCTGGCAACCCTTGTCACATCTGTCTTTACGCGCACGGCGTTGGTCGGCATTCTCTCCGGAATGGCGTTCGGAATTTCCACCGTTTCCTATCGGTCAGCGTCGCTGTCGCTTGCGCCCAGCCTGCCAGAGCCGAACTATATCGTGCAGGCGAGCTATACCCTCGTCTACATCATTGCCGTTCAAACCCTATCCATGCTGGCATGGATGCTGTGGAAGGAGCGCGGCGAGTTTGCCCGCATTGCTCAAGCGTGGAAACCGTCGCTGGTCGTTGGCTTCATGGGGGCGACAGCATCGTTCTGCTGGTTAATGGCGGTCAGTCTGCAGCAGGCGTCTGTGGTCAAAGCGCTGGGGCAGGTGGAAATGCTGCTGGCGTTCGGCTCGGCGGTCTTCATCTTTCGCGAAACGATCAACCGGTTGGAAATCGCCGGATGCGTGCTGATCGTCGCAGGTGTGCTGATCCTGCTTTTGGCCTGATTGCGACACATTCGTCGTACCTGATAAATACGCTTGATCTCTGCGTGCAAGCGGTGTTTATGCTACAACCACCATACACAGGATTGCCGTGACCTTTGTGGAGTGTTTCGGGTGTTTGTAGATTATCAGGATATCTGGCCGTTACCGGAACCGTGGGAGCCAAAGCCCCGCAAGCAGCGGCTGACCAAACGTGGTGAGAAGGTGATGCTGTCGATCATCTCCTTCAATCTGGTCATGATGTTTTTCGGGCCGCTGGCGGGCGTCACGGTGTTTCACGCTATCCTGTCCATGTTTGGAAACTGATGCGTAAGACATGGACGACACACGCGTATGGCAACGCGTGTGTCGTGGCCGTCCTTGTCTGCGCATTTCTGGACGTAAAACCGCTGCGCAATTTTACTGGAATTGCTCTAACCTTTTGTTTTGACGCATTGTCCAGACGTAAAAGCGTTTCCGCTTTTACTGGAAATGCTTTAGGGAACGATCAGAGTTCCGGCACCATGTTCCGTAAAGATTTCCAGAAGCACGGCATGGGCAGTTTTGCCGTTGAGGATAACCACGCCCTGCACACCTGAATTGATGGCGTCAATGCAGGTCTCCACCTTCGGAATCATGCCGCCGGAAATGGTGCCGTCCTTGATCAAGGCTTTTGCCTGCGCCACGGACAGTTCCTTGATCAGTTCGCCGCTCTTGTCCAGAACACCGGGAACGTCGGTCAGAAACAGCAGCCGTGTCGCATTCACCGAGCCAGCAATGGCGCCTGCGAACGTATCGGCATTGATATTGTAGGTGTTGCCATCGCGGCCCGGCGCAACCGGAGCGATAACGGGGATCATTTCTGAGCGGGCAAGCAGGTCCAGCAGCGTGTGATCGACTTCGGTAACTTCACCCACAAATCCCAGATCGAGCACACGCTCGATGTTACTATCAGGATCAATGATGGTCTTCTTGGCTTTCTGTGCGAACACCATGTTGCCATCCTTACCGCACAGGCCAATAGCCCACTCGCCGGTCTGGTTGATAAGGGCGACGATTTCCTTGTTGATGGAGCCAGCCAGAACCATTTCCACGATCTCGACCGTTTTCTGGTCGGTAACACGCAGACCGCCTTCGAATTTTGACTCAATCCCCATTTTCGTGAGCATCGCACCAATCTGCGGACCGCCGCCATGGACGACGATGGGGTTGACACCGGACTGTTTCAAAAGCGCAATATCGGCGGCAAATGCCTTGCCGAGCTCGGGGTTGCCCATGGCATGTCCGCCATATTTCACCACGATGGTCTTGTTTTCATAGCGCTGCATGAAAGGCAGGGCTTGGGCCAGAAGACGCGCTTGTGTTTCGCTTTCCGATGCAGTCATGCTGATTATCCTGTTCAAGGCGTGCGGGTCGGATATCTCTAAAGTTAATTAACGAAGATTTGAAGACGTGTGTGGCGAGGATCGGGTATCTATTTTTTCAAAAACGGGCGCAAGCCCATGCTATTCTTAAGCTTCCCAAGGGGCGGATTGCGCTCTATCTTTGAGCGTAGGGATGCAAAGCGGGATTTTTAATGACCAATGACGATATCGCCAGTCTGATAGGCCGGGTTTCGCTTCGTGATCGCAGCGCGTTTTCCGCGCTGTATACCAATACGAGCGCGAAACTTTATGGCATCTGTGTCCGTATCTTGAAAGACAGAGGCGAGGCGGAAGAAGCGCTTCAGGAAGTCTATATCAAGGTTTGGCGTAGAGCAGAGCGGTATGTCGAGGGACAGACCAGCGCTATGGCATGGTTGGCGGCGATTGCACGCAATCACGCAATCGACGTCATTCGCGCCCGAAAGCCTGCCTCATCCGATATTGATGCGGCATTTGATATTGCCGATCCAGCCCCCGGGCCGGAGCGGTCGGCGTTGATGCAGGGCGAAGGCCGTCGTATTGACGCCTGTATGGAGCAGTTGGAGGCTGAGCGTGCATCTGCCGTGCGCAAGGCCTATGTGGACGGGGAGAGCTATCAGGATCTCGCCGAACTTTACGGGGTGCCGCTGAATACAATGCGAACATGGCTGCGGCGCAGCCTGCTGAAATTAAGAGAGTGCATGGACAATGATGACTCCGAGTAGCGAAAGTGGCGACTATAAGCGCGATGAAGTGATCGCGGGCGAATACGTGCTTGGCGTCCTCGCGCTTGAGGATCGTCGCAAGGTCGAAGCGCGCATGGCCATCGATACCAATTTTGCTGCCATCGTCCATCGCTGGGAGGATAATCTCTCCGGCTTCAACGATGCGTATGAGGATATTGCGCCACCGACGCGCGTGTTTCCTGCCATTGAACAGCGCATCTACCCGCCTACAGCCGCTGAGTCGCTGGACGTGGCGGCCAGTGGGGGTTTCTGGAACTCGTTGCTGTTCTGGCGCAGTCTTGCGTTCGCATCCGTGCTGGTTGCGGTGGGGGCCGGGTTTGTCGGCAGCGGCCTGCTAACGCCGCGCCCCTCCGGCAAGCCAATTGTCGCGGAACTGACGTCGAAGGAAAACGCCATCAGCCTGTTGGCGCGCTACGATAATCGCACCGGACGTTTGAAAGTCACGCCGATTGCGGCCCGTCAGCAAGAGCCGAAATCGCTTGAGCTATGGCTGATAGAAGGCGACGAAGCACCGCAGTCGCTGGGTCTGCTTCCGCAAGGCGGGGAAGGCGAAATTCGCGTCAGTCCGGATATGCAGGCGAAGTTCTCCGCCGGTGCCGTGCTGGCGGTCAGTCTTGAGCCGTTTGGCGGTGCACCCAATGGCGTGGCAACGGGACCAATCGTGGTCTCCGGTACGGCCCGGGGCTTTTAAACTTTTACCCAAACGTCTCCTTAAAAAACGCGCTTCAAGCGCGTTTTTTTATGAAATGCTTTTGATTTCAATATTTTAAATAAAACAAGAATTTTTCTGAAACTCTTTTTCCAAAGCCTTCGTTGCTTATTACATCCCCAAAGGCGGGACGGAATTCAGTGCTTGGGAGGACCCGGGCTTCGGGTTCGAGGACAGTAACACAAAGGATATTCAAATGTTTAAATCAACAGTACGTACGCTCATGATTGCAACTATTATCGCTGGCGGCGCAGTGAGCGGCGCGTATGCCAAAAATCCGATGGTCGGCGGTGCAGCCATGTATGCCGACAAGAACATTGTTGAAAACGCCATGAATTCAAAGGATCACACGACTTTGGTCGCTGCGGTCAAGGCTGCCGGTCTGGTGGAAACCCTGCAGGGCAAGGGCCCGTTCACAGTGTTCGCGCCAACCAATGAGGCGTTTGCCGCACTGCCAGCCGGTACGGTTGATACACTCCTGAAGCCTGAAAACAAGGCAAAGCTGACCAAGGTCTTGACCTGCCATGTGGTGGCTGCAGACGCGATGTCGTCGGCTATCGGCAAGATGATCAAGGACGATGGCGGCGAGCATGACGTGAAAACCGTTGGCGGTTGCGTTCTGAAAGCCAAGATGATGGGCAAAAAGATTACGCTGACCGACGAAAACGGTGGCGTTGCGCATGTAACGATTGCTGACGTGAAGCAGTCGAACGGCGTTATCCACGTTATCGACAAGGTTCTTCTGCCAAAGATGTAATGTTTGACGAACGTCAAAAGCCGCGCGCTTCCAACGGAGCGCGCGGCTTTTTTGTGCTTACAGAGTGCCGGGTTCCGGTGTCGGGACGGCTGTTCCGGCACTTCCGTTCAAGGCCTCCTGCAGCCGCTTTTCCTGATCGGGTGACAGCGACGTGCGGATAACGCGCGCACGGACATCGCTGAATTCGGCCAGAACCTTTTCCGGCTGCGCCTTGCGCACCAGCACGAACAGAGCGGAAGAACCGGAGGGAATGGTTTCGCTCAAGGATTTGATGAACTCATCATCGATACCGTAATCGGCCATGGAGCCGGACAACGCCCCGGTACCTGCACCAATCGCGCCGCCGATGGCAAAGCCTGCCAAGGGGTTCAGAAACAGCAGCCCGGCCAGTCCGCCCCAGAGCGAGCCGGAAATGAGCCCGGACATGGCCCCCACTGTCGGGAGGTTCACGCTTTGCTTGAGGTGCACCTTGCCGGTGTCATCACGCACCACAACGACCGCATCCTCCAGATCGATAAGGTATTCCTTGCCGAGTTGACGCAGGCGCAGCAGGATTCGATCTGCTTCTTCCTTATCGTCAAAGCCAACAACAACCAGATCAGACATACAATCACTCCTTCAAGTGTTTATAGGTCCGATCAACATAGTGCTGCGTTGAGGCTTCGACAGTCTACTGATGAATGGCCAGGTCGATTGCTGCGCGAACCTCATCAATGCCTCCGCCTTTTTCCGACGATGTTGCAATCAGTTCGGGGAATGCAGCCGGGCGCTTTTTGATCTTCTCCAAGGTCTCCGCCATCAGCTTGGGTACGGCTGGTTCCTTGATCTTGTCCGTCTTGGTAAGGATGAGCTGGTAGGAGACTGCGGCCTTGTCTAGCAGGTCCAGAACGTCGTCGTCGTTCTTTTTGATGCCATGGCGGGCATCGATCAGCACATAGACGCGCTTCAACGTTGCGCGTCCGCGCAGATAATCGAACACCAGCTTGGTCCACGCATCGACATGCTCTTTGGGAGCCTGCGCGTAGCCATAACCGGGCATGTCCACAAGGGCCATGGGGGGCATGTCACCGGGTTCACCGGAATAGCCTTCGGGCACGAAATAGTTCAACTCCTGTGTGCGGCCCGGCGTGTTGGATGTACGCGCCAGTCCTTTCTGGCCAACCAGTGCGTTGATCAGGGATGACTTGCCGACATTGGAGCGGCCAGCAAAGGCCACTTCCGGCGGGCCTTCGGGCGGGAGAAACTTCATGGAGGGAACGCCGCGAATGAAAATCCACGGCCGCCCGAACAAGGGTTTTTCTTTATCGTTGCTGTTGGCGGTCATGGCTCTGGCCCTTCATCGTCTTTGGTCACGGCTTCCCGGTTTTACCCGGGAATGTCAAGCCTGCAAAAAAGCCCCGGATTGTCATCCGAGGCTTGTTGGTTCGCTGGAGCAGTTCCAGCAAAAGCGGAAACGCTTTTACGTCAGGACGATGCGTCAAACAAAACGCTTTAGCGAATGGTTGGTTACTCAGCCGGTTTTGGCTTTCGTGAGAACAAACCCTTCATATTGTCAAACAATTCAATCTTCACGCCATTGCGCTTCATGATCACGGCCTGTTGCGCAACCGAGAGAGTGTTGTTCCACGCCCAATAGATCACCAGACCGGCCGGGAACGTGGCCAGCATGAAAGTGAACACTACGGGCATCCAGGTGAACAGCATGGCCTGTGTCGGGTCCGGCGGCGTCGGGTTCATGCGCATCTGCAGGAACATGGTAATGCCCATAATGATAGGCCAGACGCCGATCATCAGGAAGTGCGGCACGTCATAGGGCAGCAGGCCAAACAGGTTGAACAGCGACGTCGGATCCGGCGCGGACAGGTCGCGAATCCAGCCGAAGAACGGTGCATGACGCATTTCAATTGTGACATAGATCACCTTGTAAAGCGCAAAGAACACCGGAATCTGCAACAGGATCGGCCAGCAGCCCGCAAGCGGGTTGATCTTTTCTTCCTTGTAGAGCTGCATCATTGCCTGTTGCAGCCCCATCTTGTCGTCGCCGTACTTTTCCTTCATCTCAGCCATTTTCGGCTGAACCTTCTTCATGTTTGCCATCGACTTGTACTGCTTGTTGGCAAGCGGGAAGAACAGGAGTTTGACGACGATGGTGGTCAGCAGAATAGCAATGCCGAAGTTGCCGAAGAAGCGGAAGAAGTAGTCCATCAGCTTGAACATCGGCTTGGTGAAGAAGTAGAACCAGCCCCAGTCGATCATCAGGTCGAACTTTGGAATGGAATAAGAGGTTTCATAGGACTCGATCAGCGGAACCACCTTGGCACCGGCGAAGACAAGGTTCTTGACCTCGGTTGACTGACCGGCAGCAACGGTGACAGCATCGTTCTTGTAGTCGGCCTGATAGCGCGGGCGACCATCGGTAAAATGTGCAAAACGGGTGTCGTAAGCGGTCGCCTGTGGCGGCACCAGCGCAGCAGCCCAGTATTTGTCGGTAATGCCGAGCCAGCCGCTTGTGGCCTTGCCAGGCGAAATCGTGGCCTTGTCTTCGGCTTCCTTGTACTTCACCTCGTGCAGGCCGGTTTCGCCCAAAACGCCGATAAAGCCTTCATGCAGAACGTAGGCACTTGGCGTCGTCGGCTTGGTAAAGCGGGTGACGCGACCATAGGAGGCGAGGCTGACCGGAGCAGCGCTGCCATTGCGAACGGAATCGGTAACCGTAAACATGAAGTGGTCATCAATGGAGATAGTACGCTCGAACACCACGCCCTTCTCATTGGTGAATGACAGGGTAACGGGCGTGGTCGGCGTCAGCGTGGTGCCAGCGCTCTGCGTCCAGACAGTCTGCGGGCCGGGGACCGCACCCGAGGTGTCGTTACCGACATAACCGAGTTCGGCAAAATAACCCTGCTCGGTTTCAGCGGGGCTGAAAAGGGTGATGACAGGGCTCTGGGGATCCACCGTCTCGCGGTATTCCTTCAGCTTCAGATCATCGAAGCGAGCGCCGGTGAGGTTGATCGAGCCGCTGACGGCCGGTGTGTCGATGGCAATGCGGGCGGATTGCGCCACGGCCAGATCGCGCGTTTCGGCAGCACCGGGCACGGCAGCACTGCCGCCGGGGGAAACATTGACAGTGCCAGCGGAATCGCCAGCCGCATTCTTGACCGTTTCAGCCTGCTGCGCCTGCCGGGCTTCCTGCGCAATGCGATCGGCTTCAATCTTCGGGTTGACGTACAAAAACTGCCAGGCAATGAGAATCAGCACGGACAGGGCAATCGCCACGAAATAATTGCGGTTGTTTTGCATCATTCTTTCCTGGAGTCGGTCGCAGAGGACCGCTTCTGTTTTTGGGTATTTCGAATGCGGTCGCAGAGGCGCTTTTTTAGCTGCTCGAAAGGAGCGGTCATCAGGTCACGTCTGGCGACAATCACATAGTCATGTCCGGCTTCCATTGCAAACCCCGCAGAGGTGCGTACCGCCTCGCGCATACGGCGGCGCATACGGTTGCGTTCAACGGCGTTGCCATGTTTTTTGGTAACGGTAAAGCCGACACGGGCCTGCGTATCAGGCTCTCCGCGGTCCAGTACTTCCAGAAGGAACAAAGGCCCCTTCCGCTTCTCGCCATTTCTGACGGCGAGGAACTGCGGCCGGTTTTTAAGCCGCCCGACAGTTGTTTTCGTCTGTTTCAACGTCATTCGCCCGCCATCTCGTTTCGGGCAAGCCCGGCATTAAGCCGAAAGACGCTTGCGGCCACGGGCGCGACGGGCAGTCAAGACCTTGCGGCCGCCCTTGGTGGCGAGACGTGCACGGAAACCGTGACGGCGCTTGCGGACAAGCTTGGATGGTTGGTAGGTACGCTTCGTCATTTATTTTAATACCGCGGTGTGCGGCCCTTCTTGGATTTGCACGAATGCAAGGAGCGTTACGACCTCGCCCAGGTGACACTTGAAAAACCAAGCAAACAGCCATAGGCGGACGTGCGCGGCTTATAAGAGAAAACCGCCGCAAAAGTCAATTCCACTCGGTAACATCGCCGATATCCGTCGATACAGCCACTGTTCATGTACACCGCCTTGGCGCTATAATGGCTGATCGCAGGTGAATCTCCGGGCATCGAACGGAAAGTGTCCAGTTGTCAGGCAAAGGACGTCCAATGGACGAGGCGGGCTCAGGCGTTACAAAAACAAGATCGGTTCTTACGCCCGGTTTTTTCGCCAGCATCTCCGGCAAGCTGCTGCTGTTGACCATCGCATTTGTGATGTTGGCCGAAATCCTGATTTTCGTTCCATCAGTCGCCAACATGCGGCTGCGCTGGTTGCAGGACCGGCTTTCGGCCGCCGCCGCTGCTGGCGTCATCATAGATGGCATGCAGGATGTGGAACTGCCGCAGGCGTTGCAGAACGATACCCTGATGGCAACCGGAACCAAGGCTATCGTGCTCAGACGCGAGGGCACATCCAGAATGATAGCGGTGCAGGATTTACCGATGGAGGTGGATGGACAATACGATATGGCCACGGTCTCGCCATTCGGTGCCATTCGCGATGCGCTCGATACGCTGGTGTTTGGCGGAAACCGCGTGATCCGGGTTTACGGCCCAGTGGCCGAAACCAGCATGGTTATCGAACTGGTGATGGAGGATGCAGCGCTTCGTCGCGCCATGCTTCAGTTCGCGCGCACCGTGTTCGTGCTGTCTCTGCTGATTTCGCTGATCACGGGAGGTCTTATTTTTCTGGCCATCAACCGTATCATGATCCGGCCTATCCGCCGTTTGACCGACAGCATCGAATCGTTTTCACAGGATCCATCCGATCCGGTGCGTATTCTGTCTCCGCAAAAAGGGCATGATGAGCTGGCGGTGGCGGGCTGGCATTTGTCGGCCATGCAGGAGCAGTTGCAGCGCACGTTGAAGCAGCAGAAGAATCTCGCCGATCTCGGCCTTGCGGTCTCCAAGATCAATCATGACATGCGCAATATCCTGTCATCGGCGCAGCTGATGTCGGACCGTTTGGCCGACGTGCAGGATCCCGCCGTCAAACGCTTTGCACCCAAACTGCTGCGCACCATCGACCGCGCCGTCGGCTATACCAATGAGGTTCTGTCCTACGGTCGCGCCAGTGAAGCGGAACCTCATCGCCGGTTCGTGCAGCTATCTCCCTTGGTCGACGATGTGGTCGACATGCTCTCCATTGACCCGCAAGGCAACATTGAAGTGACCGTGCGGGTGCCGAACGACCTGCTGGTCGACGCTGATAGCGAGCAATTGTTTCGGGTGGTGGATAATCTCTGTCGCAATGCAGTGCAGGCGCTGCTGGCTGACGCTGGCGAGCATGTGGCCCGGCGGCTGACAATCACAGCGCTGCGAACCGGCAGCGTGGTGTCGATCTGTGTTGACGATACCGGGCCTGGCATGCCGCAGAAGGCGCGGGAGAATCTGTTTACAGCATTTCGGGGTGGCGTGCGCTCCGGGGGTACAGGATTGGGCCTCGCAATAGCGCGTGAGTTGATTCTGGCGCATGGCGGAACGATTGCTCTGGTGGAAAAAGCATCACCCGGCACATTATTTCGCATTGAGCTTCCTGACCGACCGGTGCCGCTGAATGCCTTTAGAAACCGGAGTTCTCAGTAGGTTTCGGATAGTCTCTCAGCACGCCAGAGAACAGCCATCGTCATGAAACTGAAATTTTTTCCACTGATGGCTCTTGCATTCCCCCCCGGGACGTTTTAGAGGATCGCCACGCACACGGTTTCACCGGTGCAGACGCACCCGTAGCTCAGCTGGATAGAGCACCAGACTACGAATCTGGGGGTCAGGAGTTCGAATCTCTTCGGGTGCGCCACTTTCCTTTCCAGACACGAGAACTGTACCATTCGCCACTGACGGGAACCATTGTGTCTGTCCGGCGTTCGACAGTCTCAATTGTGTTTAGGAGAGCGGACATGTCTTTGGACAATAAAATCGGTGAGCCCATCCCATTGGGTGTTATTTCCAACGAACCGAATGACGTCGAAGAAATCGTGGTAGCCGCGCGTTTGTACGACGCCGCTGACGAGGCCGCCGAAAATGACAATCCGCGTAAGGAACTTGCGGCCCTCAAGGCTGATCTTGCGCAGATCAAAGCGTCCGTGAGCCAGATCGGCCACTCCACGAAGGATATCGCCGTTGGCAGCGCTGAAAAAGCTGTTGCCGATACGCGCTCCGTTCTGCGCCGCAACCCCAAAACCAGTCTGCTGACCGCCGCCGCGCTCGGCTTCGTCGTGGGTGCATTGATGTCGCGATAAGGAATGTCGCGGCCCTCTCCTGCGTGTGTTGCGGGCCGCGAAAACGGATGTTTATTCGAAATAACTGTTATTTTCGGAATATATTTATTGCATTCGCGTCTCAGAACGCCAATCGGTAGCTCACGATTCCACCAGTGGCCGCATAGACTGTCGCTGAAAACGGATAAAGCATGAGCCAGATATCACAGATCGATTATGAAACTGCGCCGCAAGATGTGCGCGAGGCGCATGATGAAGAACTGCGGCTGCGGGGCCGCATGACCAACATGAAGCGGGTGTTGCTGCATTCGCCGAAGGCGCACGGAATCTACGCAGAGTGGTTTACGCTGTATGATTTGCTGACGCCGATCATTTCAAGTCGAGCCTTGTGGATATTTTCCATGGCAATCTCATCGGTGGCAAATTCCAGAACGGCGGTTACGTTTTTTCGCAGAGCACTGACTGGTGCAGGACTGGATCCCGATGCGCTGAATCTCTCTGGCGAAAAGGATGTGCTGGTCCAGTTCGGTCAGGCAATTGTTTCGGAGTCAACTGCAGTGCCTCAGGCACTCTGGGATGCGCTTAAGGCGCGGTACGATGAGCCAACGCTCGTCAACCTCGTGGCCTTTGCAGGCATCATGCTGGCGACAGCCGTTTTCATCAACACCGTCGGTATCGAAATGGATGGGGAACTGGCGCCGTTTGCCTGAACCCGTTTGCCTGAACCCGTTTGCCTGAACCGATGGGTCCGACATGTCTTCCAAGGAGTTTTTCATGAAAAAATTGTCGCTGAAATCGGCGCTTCTGGGTGCCGTCTTCACCACGGCCACCTTGTTTTCTCTGGCGGCACAGGCCGAAACCCCGCCAAATGTGCTGGTGGTCGCCCAGTCGATTGACGATGCCGTCAGCTTCGATCCGGCTGAAGGGTTCGAGTTGACAACTGTCCAGTCGTTCAACAGCCTGTACCAGCGCCTGGTTCAGCCGGGCCGCGAGGATGCTACGAAGATTGAGCCAGCGCTCGCCGCATCCTGGGAGCCAGGCAGTGATGGCAAAAGCCTGACACTGACGCTTGCCTATGCCAAATTTGCCTCCGGCAATCCGGTGCGCCCCGAGGATGTCATTTTTTCGTTCACCCGGGCGGTGAAGCTGAACAAAACCCCGGCCTTCATTCTCAACGAGCTTGGCTGGACTGACAAGACGGTCGATAGCGCAATCACCAAGGTCGATGACACCCACGTCAAGCTGACCTGGACAGCCGATGTTGGTCCAGCCTTCGCCTTGGCAATCTTGACCGCACCGATTGCGTCGATTGTGGATGAGAAGACCGTAGCCGAGCATGTCGCCAATGATGACTTTGGCAATGGCTGGCTGAAATCCAATTCCGCTGGCAGCGGCGTGTTCAAGATTGCCACCTACACGCCGCACGAAGCGCTGGTGCTGGAAGCCAACACCAATGCCAAGGAGCAGCCGAAGCTTGAAAGCGTCATCATCCGCAACGTGCCGGATGCCGGTGCCCGCCGTCTGCTGATCGAGCAAGGCGATGCCGATATTGCCCGTGGTCTGGGGGCAGACCAGATTGATGCGCTGAAGCAGAAAAGCGGCGTAAAAGTGCTGGCGGTCCCGTCAGCCCGGTCGGACTATCTGCTGATCAACTCCAAGGCCAATGAGACGCTTGGTAATCCCGCCTTCTGGGAAGCCGCGCGTTATCTGGTGGATTATGATGGTATTGCCAACAATCTGCTGCGGGGCCAGAGTCAGGTGCATCAGGCGTTCCTGCCCGCCGGTTTCCCCGGTGCCGTCACGGACAATCCGTTCAAGCTGGACGTGGAGAAAGCCAAGACAATTCTGGCCGATGCCGGCATCAAGACGCCGGTGACTGTTCAGTTCCCGGTGTTCAACGACCAGCCCTATCTGTCGATTGCCCAGTCCCTGCAATCCACCTTTGCGCAGGCCGGTATCAATCTGGAAATCCAGCCGGGCGTTGCCAGCGACATCTACACCAAAGCGCGTGAGGGCAAATACGAGTTTACGCTGCGCTACTGGCTGCCGGATTATTTCGATGCGCACTCCAACGCCAGCGCATTTGCCGTCAACAAGGACAACTCCGCCAACACTGTGGCAAGGCAGGCCGGATGGGTGATCCCCGAAATCACCACCGAAACGCTGGCAGCAGTCAAGGAGCAGGATGCGACGAAACGCGCGGTGCTATACAAGGCATTGCAGGAAAAGTTGCAGAAAAGCTCCCCATACGTTTTCATCCTTCAAGGAAGCGATCAGGTTGTGCTAAGCGACAAGGTGAAAAACTATGCGCAGGGCCTGAATGCCGATCAGGTCTATTACGACCGGGTGGAAAAGTAATTTGGGCCAAGCGATCCCATCGCAGCCAGATGATCAAAATTCCCGTCAGCCGAGAGGCTGGCGGGATTTGCCGTATTTGTGGACGCTGGTCAGATGGCTCTGGTCCTTCGCCATCACGTTGCTTGGGCTCAGTATCATCACCTTTGCCATGACCCGGCTGTCGCCGATCGATCCGGCCTTGCAGCTTGTGGGCGACCACGCCAGCCAGTCCACCTATGCGCAGGCGCGTGAAACGCTGGGGCTGGATGAACCGCTGCCTGTGCAGTTCGTGAACTATCTGCGCACCGCGCTTTCCGGCAATCTCGGCCAGTCCATTTCTACCGGCCAGCCGGTCGCGCGCGATATTGCCCGCACCTTTCCGGCCACGCTGGAACTGGCGACGGTGGCGATCGTTCTCGGCAGCGTTTTCGGCCTTTCTCTCGGTATCATCGGTGCCATGCGTCCTGGTAGTGTGCTGGATGGCGTTGTGCGGTTGGTTTCGCTTGTAGGATACTCCGTGCCAATCTTCTGGCTTGGCCTGTTGATGCTGCTGCTGTTTTACGCAAAGCTGCATTGGGCACCGGGGCCGGGACGGCTGGATGTGGTGTTTCAGTACACCGTGCCATCGGTCACCGGTTTTGCCTTGGTCGATACGTGGTTGTCCGGCAAGGTGGGCGCGTTTCGCAGCGCTCTGTCACATCTGGCATTACCAGCACTCGTGCTGGCGTTTTACGCCATGGCGGGCATCTCCCGGCTGACACGAGCCTCTATTCTGGCCGAGTTGGGGCAGGAATATGTGCTGACCGCGCGGGCGAAAGGGGCGGGGCTCGTGCGTGTTGTCTTCAAGCATGTTCTGCCCAACGTTACCGGTACCTTGCTGACAGTCATTGCTTTGTCCTATGCCAGTCTGCTGGAAGGGGCGGTGTTGACCGAGACCGTTTTTGCGTGGCCCGGCATCGGGCGCTATCTGACGACCGCCATGTTTGCAGGCGATATGCCCGCCATTCTCGGTGGTACATTGGTGGTGGGTGCGTGTTTCGTGGCGCTGAATGCGTTTACGGATTTCGCGGTCAATCGGCTGGAAAGTGCACAGCGATGAGCCTGGCCTTTGCCCCACCTGCCAACCGAACCCGGCTGCTGCGCCAGTTTCTCCGTTCGCCATCGGCCGTAATCGGCGGTGCCGTCATTCTGCTGATCCTGGTTTTGGCTGTCTTTGCGCCGATCATGGCGCCCTACGATCCGATCGTGCAAAACACGGCCATCCGCTTGGCCGCGCCGGATGCGGCGCACTGGCTCGGCACGGATGCGTTCGGACGCGATATTCTGTCGCGCCTTATCTATGGAACGCGCCCAACGCTGTTGCTGGTGCTGTTTGTGGTGGTGCTGATGGCCCCTATCGGCATCGCAGTCGGTGTGCTCGCCGGTTATTTTGGCGGTATGACGGAGCGGGTCTTGATGCGGCTGACGGATATCGTCATGTCGTTTCCGCGTTTGCTGCTGGCCTTCGCCTTTGTCGCTATTCTGGGGCCCGGATTGATCAACGGTGCCTTGGCGCTGGCGTTAACGTCTTGGCCCGCCTATGCGCGGCAGGCACGGGTGGAAACCACAGCGTTGCGTCGCAGTGATTATCTCGCAGCGTCCGAAATGGTTGGCATTGGTCGTTTGCGCCTGTTGTTCGGCCATGTGCTGCCGCTGGTCATGCCATCGGCAATTATCCGGTTGGCGCTTGATCTTGGTGGCATCATTCTGGCAGCGGCAGGTCTGGGATTTCTCGGTCTTGGCGTGCGTCCGCCCACGGCGGAGTGGGGCTCCATGGTGGCGGAGGGCACGCAGGTTATTTTTGATCAATGGTGGGTGGCCGCAGCACCCGGCTTTGCCATTCTGATCACCAGTCTCGGTTTCAACCTGTTGGCCGATGGGCTGCGGGACATACTGGACCCGCGCCATGATTGATACGTCTACGCCGCTGCTGCAGGTTGAAAACCTGACCATATCGTTTCCCTCCGATGCCGGACCGGTGCCGGTCGTTAAAGAATCCAGCTTTTCGTTGGGGCAGGAAATCGTCGCGTTGGTTGGCGAATCCGGTTCCGGCAAATCCATGACAGGGCGCGCTATCATGGGCTTGCTGCCGCGTCGCGCTATGGTGACGGCAGATCGGTTGACCTTTGAGGGTGGGGATTTGACAGGCCTTGGCGAAAAGGACTGGAATCGACTGCGCGGTAGCGGCATGGCTCTGGTGTTGCAGGACCCCAAATACTCCCTGAACCCGGCCCTGCGTGTCGGGTATCAGGTAGAAGAGGCGCTGAAACTGCACACGCACCTGTCGGCCCGGGAGCGCAAGGCGCGTGCGCTGGAGATGATGCATCAGGTTGGGCTGGTGGACCCGGAGCGTGTGTATGGCAGCACTCCCCGGCAGTTGTCCGGTGGCATGGGGCAGCGGGTCATGATCGCCGCGATGCTGATCAACCGCCCCAAACTGCTGATTGCGGATGAACCGACATCAGCGCTCGATCATGATCTTCAAGTGCAGATACTGGAGCTTCTGCGCCGTCTGGCGCGGGATATGGGCATGTCTGTGCTGTTGATCAGCCATGATTTGCGGCAGGTTTCTCAGTTTGCCGACCGCGTGCTGGTCATGCGGCACGGGCACATCGTGGACCGCCTGCCCGCTGCGCAACTGGCGGAGGCGACGCATCCTTACACGCGCAATCTATGGGCGGCACGGCCCTCTGCTGCCACCTTCGGCACGCATCTGCCTGTCATTGATGATGCAATGGACGAACAGCCATGACGGCCCTGACGGTTGACGACCTCAGCGTAACGTTCGTCTCGGATGCCAAGCGTTTCGCCGCTGTTCGGGGCGTGTCGTTTTCCGTCGCGCAAGGCGAAACCTTCGGGCTCATTGGCCCTTCCGGCTGCGGCAAGAGCACGGTTTTGCGTGCCATTGCCGGGTTGAATACGGATTGGACCGGCCACATCACCGTGAATGGGCAGGCGCTGGAGCCGGGACGCAAGATCACGGGCGATCTGCGCCGCGACATCCAGATGGTGTTTCAGGACCCGTATTCGTCACTGCATCCGCGCCACCGTATTGGCCGCATTCTGGGCGAACCGCTGAAGGTTCGGGGCGTTGCCGATGGTGAGGACAAGGTGCGCCAAGCGCTGGATCAGGTCGGGCTGGTGCCGGATATGGTCGGGCGCTACCCGCATCAACTGTCCGGTGGCCAGCGGCAACGGGTCGCCATTGCGCGGGCGCTGCTGCTCGAACCAAAACTGTTGCTGTTGGACGAGCCGACTTCCGCACTCGATGTGTCGGTGCAGGCGGAAATCCTGAATCTGCTGAATGATTTAAAGGCCGCCCACAGCATGACCTTCATTCTGGTAAGCCATGATCCGGGTGTGGTGGCGCATATGTGTGACCGTGCAGGCGTCATACAAGCGGGTCGCATCGCAACCCTTCTGGATCGCGATGCTCTTTCTCAATTGGGTTAAAGCAGTTTCGTCACGAATTCCGGATTGCCGCGAATGGTGTTGCTGACGGTGCAGATATCGTTTTCGGCGGCTTCAGCAATCTTGGCTTTCATCTCGTCATCAAAATCTCCATCGATTTCGATGGAAATGTTGAAACGGATGATTCGGGACGGTTCGTCTGCTGCCTTCTCGCCAGCAACGGAGGCGCGCACTTCGTTCAATTCCTTCAGAACGCCAAACTTGCTGGCGGCAATGCGCGCGCTCAAAACCAGACAGGACGACAGCGAAGCGTAAAGCAGATCCACCGGATTGAACCCTGCTTCCGACACGCCCGTGGCGATTTTCAGCGTTCCGCCCGTATCCGAGGTTATATCGGGAAAGCCGGTGCGGCCCAGCACGGCGCGTGCGCCCATTGGGCGGGTTTTCATCTTTGGATCTGCCATTTCTTTCACTCCGCGTCTGTCTCACCCCGGCGTATGGGGCGCTGCAACGAGCTCTGCCTTGCGTTTTGCTGTTTCCAGCCCAAGGCTGATAAAGCGGCGGGCATGGTCGGCAAGCTCGACATTGTCGGTCCACAAATTGCGCCATATGGCGGTCTTTAAGGACAGGTCCTCATCCACAATTGCGGTGGAGAACGATTCAAATGTCACATAGTCATCATAGCCGATGGCAACAAGGGCATCGAAGATGGCGGCGAAGTTGATGTTGCCGGTGCCGAGAAAACCGCGATGGCTTTCGCCAATATGAATGTAGCCGATCTTGTCGGCGGCATGGCGGATGGCAAGGCCGACATCGGCCTCCTCGATGTTCATATGGAACGTATCGAGATGCAGCAGCACGTTGGACGCACCGGTGTCGGCAATAAAGGCCAGCCCCTGCGCTGCGGTGTTGAGCATGTTGCTCTCGAACCGGTTGACGATCTCGAGGTTCAGCGTGACATCGGAACCCTTGGCACGCTCGGCGACTTTCGTCAGGGTAGAGACGCTCGTGTCCCAGGCCTTTCGGGTTGGCCCCTTTTCCTGCTTGCCGTGGGAAGAATTCAAAATGCCCGCAAGCTTTGTGCCGCCGAGATCGCGCACCAGTTTTACGGCGTTGTCGAGAATTGCTTCGCCGTTCTTGACGATCGACGCGTCTTCGGAGGAAATATCACCCTCCTGCGGCAACCCCATGCTGACCGACACGGACAGGTTCAGGCTGGCAATGCGCTTGGCAAGCCAGTCGACATCCACCTGTTTGGGGTCGAGATAGGAAAACTCAATGAGGTTATAGCCCAGATCATGGGTTTTTTGAAGGGCGCGCTCCAGCTCGTCTCTGGACGAGCCCGCGCTCCATACGAAGGAATGAATACCAAGTTTAGACATGGGCCTCCCGCTTTCTTGAAAGATCAAACAAAAAACCCCGGCTTTTGAGGGCCGGGGCGATACTGGTGGCAGCAATTAGCGTGCTGCGGTCCAGCCCTTGTAATCCTTGACATTCTCATTGGTGATGAGCTGCGGATCGAGAAGGACGGTCGGCTCAGCGGGCTTTTCGCCATTCAGTGCCTTTACGCCCAGTTCCAGCGCCTGGCCGGACATGGTGTAGGGGTCCTGCGAGGCGGATGCCTTGATCATGGACTTGCCGGTGGACAGTGCCTGTTCGATATCAGGAGCGCCATCAACCGAGGTGATGAAGAACTCGCTGCGGCCAAGCTGCTTGGACGCCAGTTCAGCACCGATGGCGGTCGGATCGTTGATCGCGAACACGGCATCAACCTTGTCGAAGCGGGTCAGCAGACCCTGCATGACTGACAGGCCACCTTCACGCGAGCCCTGTGCGTTCTGGTCAGACGACAGGACCTTGATGTCCGGGCTCTTCGCCAGCACGTCCTGGCAACCCTTCACGCGGTCGATGATCGAGGAAACCTGAGGTCCGTTCAGGATCAGAACGTTGCCTTTGCCCTTGAGCTGGTCAACGATGTACTGGCAGGCTTCTTCACCGGCCTTCACATTGTTGGTCATCACAGTGACGTCCGAGCCTGGTGCCGATACGTCGAAGGATGCAACGATGATGCCAGCGGCCTGAGCCTTTTTCACAGCCGGTGCAATGGCGCTTGCGTCCACGGCGTTCAGCATGATGATATCAACGCCTGCAGCAATAAAGCTGTCGATCTGCGATACCTGCTTGTTAAGGTCATAGTCAGCCGAAACAGCTGTGACCTGAACATTGGGGTTGATAGCTTTGGCGCGGTCTTCGATGCCCTTGACGGTGGCAACGAAGAAGGGGTTGCCCAGAAGTGCGACGGATACGCCGATGCGTTCCAGATCCTTGGCAGCCGCTGGCACGACCATAACGGCAGCCAACGCTGTTCCCATCAAAAACTTGGTGAATTTCGACATGACTTTCCTCCTGAAGCGAGTGCTGTCCTCGTGACGGCACCCTGTTATCCGGTAAACCGGTTCCGATACGATTATCACGTGCGGCTTGCGCCTTTGAGACGGTAACGGTCGAGACCAACCGCAGCGATGATAACCAAACCCTTGATGATGTACTGCCAGATGTCCGACACGCCGACCAGAATCAGGCCGTTGGACAGCACAGCGATGATGAGAGCGCCAATCAGCGTACCCCAGATGGAGCCGACGCCGCCGACAAAACTGGTTCCGCCGAGAATAACGGCAGCGATGGCGTCAAGCTCATAGGCCTGGCCGAGTTGCAGGCCGTTGGCCGCATAGAGGCGGGCCGCCGACATGACACCACCGACACCGGCAAGCATTCCTGACATGCCATAGACGAACAACAGCACCATTGGCACCTTGATGCCGGTCAGGCGTGCCGCTTCCGGGTTTCCGCCCACGGCGTAAATCCATGTGCCAAGCACGGTGCGGCGCAGAATGAACCACGAAACGATGACGGTGATGAGCGCGATGATCGCCAGCCACGGAACGCCCAGAACAGTGCCATTGCCGATGAATTCGAAGGGCAGGCTGGGGTTGAACACAGTGGTATCGCCACCGGCGAGACGCGCGATGCCGCGCACCGCCGTGAGTGACCCAAGGGTTACAATAAACGGCGGTAGCTTGAGAAACGCGATCAAACTGCCATTGGCGATGCCGCAGGCGAGGCCAACGGCGATGCCTGCCGGTATGCCCAGCATACCCTGATCGGGCACCAGCGAAACGATAACGGCCACCATGGCGGCTGTGGCAAGAATGGAGCCGACCGACAAATCGATACCGCCGGTCAGGATGACGAAGGTCATGCCAGCAGCCAGAACGATGTTGATGGACGCCTGCTGCATGACGATGGACAGGTTGTTGACGGTCATGAAACGGCCGCTCAACACTTCAAAGCCAATGGCAAGAATGATGAGAACAGGCAACATGCCGAGCGCCGTCAGAGTGGCTCTAAGCTGTAGCTTTTCCCTGTCTGTTTTGACTGCTGGCGTCGCGCTCATGAGTGTATCCCGTTGTTTGATGTGTTTTTCTGGGTATTTGCATCGGCCACCGGGCCGGTGGAGAAGGCCATGATGGCTTCCTGCGTCACGGGGCTATCCGCACTGCCGACCACTTCGCCTGCAATGCGGCCTTCGCGCATGACAAGCACACGGTCAGCAATGCCGATTACCTCCGGCAGATCGCTGGAGATCACCAGAATGGCAATGCCGCTCTGGGCCAACTGGTCAATCAACTTGTAGATTTCCGATTTCGCCCCCACATCCACGCCGCGCGTCGGCTCATCCAGAATGATAACGCGCGGTTTGGTTTCGAGAAGGCGGGCAAGCAAAGCTTTTTGCTGGTTTCCGCCTGACAGCGCACCGACGTTGATCGATGCACTCTTGGTGCGAATGCCCAGATCGCTGATGGCCTTGGCGGCACGGCGTTTGGCAGCCGGGAAGTTCAGGAGCGATCCTCCCGTTGCATCGCGGCCAATGACGCTGACATTGATGTTTTCGCTGATCGACATGTCCAGAAACAGGCCGAGACCTTTGCGGTCCTCGGTGAGGTAGGCAATGCCTGCATCGATGGCATCCCGCGGGCCGCTGATGTTGAGCGGCTTGCCGAGCAGGGAAACCGTGCCGGTCAGCTTCTTGTCCGCGCCGAAAATCAGTCGGGCAAATTCTGTGCGACCGGAACCCACAAGACCCGCAAGGGCCAGCACTTCACCCTCGTGAACCGTTAGCGAGCAGCCATGGACACGCTTTCCGTCGCTGATGTTTTCTGCCGACAACACAACCTTGCGGTCGCCAGTTGGTGCGCGATGCTCCTTCTTGTAGAACGATGAGATATCGCGACCCACCATCATGGAGACCAGCCGCTCCGCCGACAACTCGTCACGGGTCAAAGTGCCGACGAAGGCACTGTCGCGCAACACGCTGACACGGTCGGAAAGCTGATAGATTTCTTCCATGCGGTGGCTGATATAGACGATGGCGATGCCTTGGGCCTTCAACGTCGCAATCACATCGAACAGCTTGTCCGTCTCGCGTGTGGTCAGCGATGTCGTAGGCTCGTCCATGACGATGATGCGGGCATTGGTGGTCATTGCGCGGGCAATTTCCACCATCTGCCGCTCGCCGAGTGACAGCGTGGCGACGGTTGTTGTCGCCGAGAACGGCACTCCCAGACGGTCGAGAATCGGCTGTGCCTTGCGCTCGTTGGCGCGACGATCCACGATGCCGAAGCGCGACGGTTCAGCACCCAGAAACATGTTTTGCGCGACCGTCAGGTTGGGCGCAAGCGCCAGTTCCTGATAGATGACAGCAATGCCGCTGGCCTTGGATTTGATCGGGTCGCCTGTGGGCATGGGCTTGCCGTCGATGAGGATTTCGCCGCCGGGATCGGCGGTGTAAGCACCTGACAGCACCTTCATCAGCGTGGATTTGCCGGCCCCGTTCTCGCCCATCAGAGCGTGAACTTCGCCGGGACGGACCTGAAAGGACACGCCGGACAGCGCCTTGGTAGACCCGAAAGTCTTGCTGATATTGCGCATTTCCAGCACGGGTGCCGTGTCTGGAGACAATGCGGTCGCCGCGTTCAAGCTCATGATGCGCTCCGTGCGATAGCCATTGGTGTTTCTGTTTCCTTTTGTCGCTCAACGTGCCGCGCAGCCTCTACTTGGGCGCGCCACTGGCGTCGATACGCGTCGAGCCCGGATATGGTGCTTGGGGCAACTGGTGCACAGGTATTTTTGAAAGGACGAAGGCCATATGCTTCAAATGCAAGTGCGGCTGCGCCCGATGCACTGCCCTCCACATTATCGCTGGTGAGGAACCTCTGACCGGGGCGAAGCTGTGCCAGCATTCCCGGATAAAGCCCGGCTTTGGCCAGCCCACCGTCGATAATCACATCATTGTCTGAGGCAATCAGGTCCAGTGACAGGTCCGTCATCAGCATCACGTAGAGCAGGGCTGCGGCTGCGCGCTCTTCGCCTTCGGGCATAGTCCCGACGAACCGCCCTTTCAGGTCCGGCACCGGGCCGCCCGCGGCGAAAGAAGGCAGGGCAAAGATGCTTTTGGCGATGACAGAGGCAATGGAATCAGCCGAAATCGGCGCATTCCAGCCGCCGCTTGCCACATCGAACTCGCGTCCGCCCATGAAGCGGATGGTCGCGGCAGGCTGGTGATCGACGGTGACATTGGCCAGCATGTCGCGTGTTTCATCCAGACGGTCGAGCGGGCAGGCGGAGTTGAAGATCACCACCCACGTGCCTGTGGAAATCAGCGTGAAATTGTCCAGACCGGCGGAGCGATAGAGATAGAGCGAGGCGTTGCTGTCGTGCACACCATTGTGGATCGCCACGGCTTTTTGCGAGCTGTCGTTCAACACAACCTCGTAAGATCCGGCGATGGCACCGGCGCGGGCCAGTTCCGGCATCTTGCTGCGCCAGCCCTCGGCGTCCACAAGTGAACTGAAATCGTCGTGCAGAGGCGCCCAGAGATAGGAGTGGCAGCCGAGATAGGACACCTCCGATAGCGCTTGGCGTGAAAACCGCCATGTCCAGTACTGGGAGTAGGACAGAATTGCATCGGCGCGCGCAAAGGCTTGGGGCTGGCGCTCCTGAACCCACAGCATATGGCGCGCTACGTTGAAGCCGAGCGGCAGCAACGGGGTAAAGGTCTCGGCAAAGGATGGCAGCTTGGGATCGATCCGCGCTGCGATCTCGCGGGGTACTTCTTGCTCGTAATCGAGAATCGGATGGGTCAGGCCATCGGCATTCACGAGCGCGAAGGTGCAGCCGTGACCGGAAAACATGACATGGCCCACGTCATGCGTTTGCACGGCCTGGCGCAGTGCGCCTTCCATCCACTGGAACAGCGTGGCCTCATCCAGCACACGCAAATCGCCATCCATCCTCCAGACAGGCTTCGTCCTGCTCTCATCGACGATGCGGCCATCGGCGGCGAAGACGAACAGCTTCGTGTTCGTCTTGCCAAAATCAAAGACAGCCAGTGCGTTGGATGGTTGCGTCAATTCAGTCCTCCCGAGACCGGTGCCGACGTTTGTGCAATGTGCAGTGCTATGCCCGCATCCTCCAGCATGCGTGCTGCGCCCTCCGATATTCCCTCATCGGTCACCAAGGCGTCAATCCTGCCCAAAGGTAGCACGACATTGCGCGGGCGGATGGAAAATTTTCGACTATCGGCCAGAACAATAATTTCGTTTGTGCATTCGGCCAGCTCTCTCACGGTCTTGCTCAGCAACGGGTGAGATTCCATGATACCACCGGGGCCAATGCCCTGCGCGCCGACAAAAAACTTCGAGGCCATAAAGGCGGGTGCTGTCCCACTCAAATCGTGAATAATGCCGGGCTCGCGGTGGAACTCACCACCCGATACCGTAACCTGACATGTGCCGTAATCGCCGAGATGGGCCGTCAGTGGAATGGAATTGGTGAAAATCGAAAGGCTTCGACTCGCCAGCCGGACACCGAGCTGAAAGCAGGTGCTGCCTGCATGGACAATGATGGCGTCGCCATCATGCACCAGTGTTTCCGCCTTGGCAGCAATGGCGCGCTTTGCATCGACGGCAATGCCACGATTCTCATTGAACGGACGCGCGGACGACTCATGGGCAATGCTTGCCTCGCTGACCGACACGCCGCCATAGACCTTGCGGGCCTCACCAGCCTCATGCAGGCGGTCGATATCGCGCCGCACCGTTGCCGCCGATACGCCCAGCATATCCTGCAATTCGCGCACAGACGCAAATGGGCGCTCTCGCAACAGATCGACGATAATTTTATGGCGATGCATATCGCTCATAAAGATGCTCCTCCCAAAGCTCCTCATGCTTTGATGATTGAAGCTAATCATATCTTATCGCAACTGGCAAGGAATATGATGAAAGATTGTCATTGTTGACGGAAATGTTTCAAAAGCCTAGTTTGTTGCGTGGGAGGTGCTGCATCGCAGCACGGATTTGTGGAGGACACGCACCAATGCCGCCGGTACAAAATGCACAATTTACAGAGCTTCTGACGCTGTCCGCAGCGCTTGGCAAAGACATGCGCCGCACGCAGGGGGCAGGCGGCAATACGTCAATCAAGATCGACGGTACTCTTTGGGTCAAGGCATCCGGCACATGGCTTGCCCACGCGCTGGACAAGGACATCATGGTTCCGGTGGAAATCACCCCGCTGGTCGCAGCCCTGCATGCGGGCGATCCACGGGCGGAAAAGGCCACGGATTTCGTGCTCAACGATTTGAATGCTAGTGGTCTGCGGCCCTCCATTGAAACCAGTGTCCACGCGGTCATTCCTCAGGCCGTTGTCGCCCATTTTCATTGCGTCAATACCATTGCTCTGTCCGTGCTCGAGCAAGGCGAAGCCATCATTGCCGAGCGCATGGCAAAGGATGCGCCGGGTTTGACCTGGGCGATGATACCCTATCGCCGCCCCGGTACGCCATTGGCCAACGCCATTGCCGAGGTTGTGGACAAAAGGCCGGATGTGTTGGTGCTGCGCAACCACGGCATCGTCATTATGGGCGATACCGTGAGCCAGGTTGCCGAGCGCATCGAAACCGTAACCGCCGCTCTGTCCCTGCCGCAGCGTGAGCCGATGCCGGTTGATGCCGCATGGCTGGAGACGGTGTCATCCGGCACTGCATTTGCCCCGGCGAAGGATCGGGAAACCCACGCGACCGCTTTGGATCGCGCCTCGCTCGGCATTGCCCTGTCCGGTTCGCTCTACCCTGACCATGTTATTTTTCTCGGCACGACCATCGGCCAGTTGAAAAACGATGATACCGTCGCGGGCTATCTCGCCGAAGCATCGATCAGCGGTCGCCCGGCGCCCAAAATGATCGTCGTTGCGGGCAAGGGCGTGCTCTTGTCGAGCGAATTGACGGCAGGGGGCGAGGCCATGGCACGCTGCTTGGCCGAAGTCGTGACCCGCGTACCCGAAGGCGAAGACATCGACTATCTCACCAGCGCGCAGGAGTATGAACTCAGCAATTGGGAAGCCGAACAGTACCGTCAGGCGCTGGACCGCAAGGGTACAGCCGGATAACCATTCTGCTCTTGACGAATGTAATAACATCACATAGATCAGAGGTCATGGACGACAATCCATGACCGGAGAGCCGATGACTGCTTGCCTTACCTTTCAGGATTTGACCCTTGGCTATAACGGTCATGCTGCTGTGCATCACCTGAATGGCACGGTGCCTGTCGGTTCGTTGACAGCGGTTGTCGGTGCCAACGGGTCCGGCAAATCCACCTTGATGAAGGGTATTTCCGGCCTGTTGAAGCCCATCAGCGGGCGTGTGACCGTCTCTGCCGATACGCGCATTGCCTATCTGCCGCAGATGTCGGAACTCGACCGCTCGTTTCCGGCTCGGGTGATCGATCTCGTGTCCCTTGGCCTTTGGCCCCGTCGGGGCTTGCTGGGGCGGCATACGGCGCAGGACCGCGATGTTCTGCTTCAGGCCCTGTCGGCGGTGGGGCTGGAAGGGTTTGAGAAGCGCGCCATCGATACGTTGTCTGGCGGGCAGTTGCAGCGGGCGCTGTTTGCCCGTGTGCTGGTGCAGGATGCCAATCTCATTCTTCTGGACGAGCCCTTCAACGCCGTCGATATGAAAACCGTCACCGATCTGGTCGCGCTGGTGAAACATTGGCAGGGCGAAAACCGCACCGTTCTGGCTGTCCTGCATGACTATGATCTGGTGCGGGCGCATTTTCCCACGGCGCTGTTGCTGGCGCGCGAGGCCATTGCGTGGGGCGATACGATGGACACGCTGAAGCCTGAAAATCTTCTGCGTGCCCGCCGTTTTCACGAGGGCTGGGATGAGGACGCGCCGTGGTGCGCGGCAAATTCAGCACCGGGCCACGACCATGCGCACAGCAAGGTGGCTTGATGTACGCGTTTTTTCTTGCTCCCTTTGTAGAGTTCAGCTTCATGCAGCGGGCTGCGCTGGGCGCAATCATGTTGTCGATCGGCGCATGTCCGGTCGGGGTGTTTCTGATGTTGCGCCGCATGAGCCTGACGGGCGATGCGATGGCGCACGCCATCCTGCCCGGTGCCGCCGTTGGCTTTCTGATCTACGGGCTGGAAATCGTGCCGATGACGATTGGCGGGCTGGTGATCGGTATGATCGTGGCGCTCGGCGCTGGCGCGGTCTCACGCTTTACGGTGCAGAAGGAGGATGCGTCGCTGGCAGCGTTCTACCTAATTTCGCTGGCCTTTGGTGTGCTGCTGGTGTCCTGGCGCGGTTCCAGCGTGGATCTTATGCATGTGCTGTTTGGCACGGTTCTGGCGCTCAACAATGATGCTTTGATCCTGATTGCGATGATCTTCGTCATCACGCTCGTGTCCATGGCTGTGTTCTGGCGCGCTCTGGTGGCCGAATGCCTGGATCCGCTATTCCTACGGTCCGTCAGCGGGCTTGGCTCGGTCGTGCATTTCGTGTTTCTGGGCCTGGTGGTGCTTAATCTCGTTGGTGGGTTTCAGGCGCTCGGCACTTTGTTGTCCGTCGGGCTGATGATGCTGCCCGCCGCCGCCGCCCGCTTCTGGTGTCATCGTGTCTGGCCGATGTGCTGTCTGGCTGTGGCCATTGGCATTGCGTCAAGCCTATCCGGGCTGCTGTTTTCCTATCACGCATCGCTGCCCTCCGGGCCTGCGATCATCCTGTCGGCCGGCGTCGCGTATCTCGTGTCGCTTGTGTTTGGAAGTCGCGGCATCATTGCCACGCAAATCTCGACCCGCCGCCACCGTGCGGCCTGAATCAAAATACTGGATTGGAGAGACCATGCTCAACGCATTCAAGAATGCAACCATTGCGGGTGCTATTCTACTTGCTCCCGCTTTGGCGAAGGCTGAGAACCTGAAAGTCGTCACCAGTTTTTCCATTATCGAAGATTTTGCCCGGCAGGTGGGCGGGGACCGGGTGGCCATCACCAATCTGGTGGGGCCGGACGGTGACGCCCACGTCTATGAGCCAAAGCCCGCCGATGCGAGCGCGCTGAAATCCGCCGATGTCATCCTCATCAACGGCTTGACGTTCGAAGGCTTCATGCCGCGTCTGGTCGAGGCCAGCGCCACGAAAGCACCGCTGATTGAGCTGACCAAAGGCGTAAGGCCGCTCAAATTTAGCGAGGAAGAAGCCGGTCATGGGCACGGTCATGGGCACGGGCACGCGGGTGAAAAAGAGGAAGCCAAGCATGACGAAGGCCATGATGACGGCCATGACGATGGGCACGCGCATGACCACGGCCCGCTTGACCCGCATGCATGGCAATCGGTGGACAATGCCAAGCTCTATGTTGCCAACATTGCCGATGCCTTTTGCCAGAGCGACGCCAGCGGATGCGACAGCTACAAAGCCAATGCCAAGGCCTACATTGACAAACTTGATGCCCTGAATGCGGACATCAAAACAGCAGTGGCGACAATCCCGGAGGAAAAGCGCGTGATTATCACGTCGCATGATGCATTCGGCTATTTCGAACACGCCTATGGCATCGAATTTCTGGCACCCGAAGGCGTGTCCACTGAAGCCGAGGCGTCCGCTGCCGATGTGGCGGCGCTGATCCGGCAGGTGCGTGAAGACAAGGCCTCTGCCATCTTCGTTGAAAACATCACCAACACACGGTTGATCGAGCAGATTGCCAGCGAAACAAACCTGAAAGTCGGCGGCACACTCTACTCGGACTCGCTCTCAAAGGCCGACGGTCCGGCAGCCACCTATATCGATATGATGCGAAACAACATCAAAACCATCAAGGATGCGGTTCTGGCAAACGGATAATGCCTTGTGCCGGAGGA
Source organism: Rhizobium sp. CFBP 8762 (assembly GCF_014841565.1). Taxonomy (GTDB): domain Bacteria; phylum Pseudomonadota; class Alphaproteobacteria; order Rhizobiales; family Rhizobiaceae; genus CFBP-8762. Next base: position 796,794 of record NZ_JACYUD010000001.1, on the reverse strand, counting down.
CTTCGGGCTTTATCAAGCCCGGAGTCTTTTCAATAAAGGTGGTATGATGCGGCTTGCAAACGGCACTGAAATCAAGGCAGGCGCGTTCCTGTTCGATATGGACGGAACGATTGTCGATTCCAGTGCCGTCGTTAATTATGTCTGGGGCAAATGGGCCGAACGCATGTCGCTGGACCCGGTAGAAGTGGTCCGCGCCGCGCAAGGCCGCCGCGCGCTGGATACAATCACGCTGTTCTGCCAGCCCGGATTTGATGTGCTGGAAGAAACCCGCATGGTGCAGCAGCAGGAAACCGATATGCTGGATGGTATCGTCGCCATTCCCGGCAGTATCGAGATGATCCGCGCTCTTCCGAGGGATCGCTGGGCGGTTGTGACCTCGGCGGAACGACCTTTGGCGCTGGCGCGCCTGAGCGCCGCCGGTCTTCCCATTCCGGATGTGCTGATCACCAGCGAAGATGTGGCGAAGGGCAAACCAGACCCTCAGGGGTATCTGATGGGCGCAAGCGCGCTCGGCATCGCGCCGGAGCGCTGCATCGTGTTTGAGGATGCACCGGCCGGGATCATGGCTGGCATCAACGCAAAATCACGCGTTGTCGCCATTGCCCATGATAAATATTCCGTTCTAGAAGACAATCAGGACTGGATCGACGACTACACCGATTACACGTTCGTCATCGACTGATGGTTAGAGCTTTCCCTGACGCTTCAACTGCTGTTCGCGGAAGAAGATGAACAGGCCGGAGGCGACGATGAAGACCGCGCCGATCAGCATGCTGGCGCGTGGCACGTCGCCAAAGGCAATCCAGCCAAACACAACCGCCCAGAACAGCAGCGTATATTGCAGCGGTGCAACGGCGGACGCATCGGCCAGTTTCAGGGCGCGGTTGATCAGCATATGTGCGCTCATGGAAACGACGCCCAGCAACCCCAGCAGGAGCAGATTTTCAAGGCTCACCGGCTTCCAGTCCATGGGGGACAACACCAGCGAAACCACACCCGCACCCATGATCTGCCAGAACACCAGCGTCTTGTCCGGTGTTCCCCGCAACATGCGTCCAAGCAGCATCATGAAGCCAAAGGCCATGCTGCCGATGATGGAGATAAGAGCCGGTATGGAAAAACTGGCCGAGGACGGTTCCAGCGCGATGATAACGCCAACAAAGCCGATGAAAATCGCCGTCCAGCGTCGCCAACCGACCGTTTCGCCCAACAGAAACGGCGAAATGGCAGCCACATAGATCGGCGCTGCCAACCAGTAGGTCATCACATCGGCCAGCGGCAGGTAGGATACGGCGATGTAGAACAGGAAAACCTCAAGCGTTGAAAACAGCACCCGCAACACCTGCAAACGCGGCTTTTCCACCTGCACCAGCGTCTTGGCCCCGGATTGCATCAAAAATGGCATGAGAACGAGCAGAGCCGCCAGACTGCGGATCAGCATGACCTGACCCACGGAATAGGTCGCCAGCATCCATTTTCCCAAGGTATCGTTGAGTGCAAACATCATCATGCCCAGCAGCATGAGACAGACGCCAAGGCGCGTGTTGGAACTTGTCTCGGTCTCTGACTGGGTTTTGGGCACGGATGAGGAGGCGGACATGGCGGGCTTTCGATTTGGCGGAAAATGCGTTAATTCTAACGCTTTTTGGGACATACTTGAACCTTTGCGCTCATAGCAGGTGGCATTGCCCCTGTCTATTTGTCGCAATCGAGCATTTGGCGGGCGTATGAGTGGTTGCGAAATTGCCCTTTCCCGGGCATCCTGTTGGCAGGGAGAGCGTTATGACAAGTGATATATTCATCGGCAAAAAGTCGACAGCCGCCGGCGGCTGGGGCGCACTGAAAAGCTGCGGCAAGAAGCTTCTGGAAAGCGGCGCGCCGCTGACCGGTGCCCGCGCCCTGCTGAAGGCCAACCAGCCCGACGGGTTCGATTGTCCCGGCTGCGCATGGGGTGATCCCGAACACGGGTCTTCCTTCGAGTTTTGCGAAAATGGTGTGAAGGCCGTGTCCTGGGAGGCAACTGACAAGCGCACCACGCCCGACTTCTTCCTGACGCATACGGTGAGCGAACTGCGCGGCTGGAGCGATTATGCGCTGGAACAGCAGGGCCGACTGACCACGCCGCTGCGCTATGATGCGGCCAGCGACCGGTATCTGGCAACCTCCTGGGATGAGGCTTTTACCGAAATCGCGGCCGTTCTGAACGCGCTCGACAGCCCCGACCGTGCGGAATTCTACACGTCGGGCCGCGCCAGCAACGAGGCGGCCTTTCTCTACCAGTTGTTTGTGCGGCTCTACGGAACCAATAATTTTCCCGATTGCTCCAACATGTGCCACGAGGCGAGCGGCGTGGCGCTGCGTCAGTCCATTGGCGTGGGCAAGGGCACGGTGCTTCTGGAGGATTTTGAAAAGGCCGATGCCATTTTCGTCATCGGTCAGAACCCCGGCACCAATCACCCACGCATGCTGGGTGATCTGCGCCGCGCGGCCCAGCGCGGGGCGGAGATCGTGGTGTTCAACCCTATCCGTGAAAAAGGGCTGGAGCGCTTCTCTGACCCGCAGGACAAGCTGGAAATGCTGCGCGGCGGGTCGACCGCGATAGCAACCCATTATTTTCAGCCACGCTTGGGCGGTGACATGGCCGCTGTGCGTGGCATGAGCAAAGCGGTGTTTGCCGCCGATGATGCCGCGCTGGCGGCAGGCTTGCCTTCGGTTCTGGATCGTCATTTTCTGGAGGCGCACACCACCGGCCACGCCGAATACAGAGCTGCGGTGGAGGCCACAAGCTGGGAGGAGATCACTGACCAGTCCGGCCTGTCACGCGGTGAGATCGAACATGCAGCTTCCATCTACCTTCGGTCGAAAAGCGTAATCTGCACATGGGCCATGGGCATTACGCAGCATCGCCATTCGGTTGATACCATCCGCGAAATCACCAATTTCATGCTGCTGCGCGGCAATATAGGGCGGCCCGGCGCGGGGCTTTGCCCGGTGCGTGGCCACTCCAACGTGCAAGGGGACCGCACCGTCGGCATCAACGAAAAGCCGCCCGTCGATCTGCTCGATGCGCTGGAGCGCGAATTCGGCTTTTCACCACCGCGCAAAAACGGCCACAACGTGCTGGCCGCCATTGGCGCCATGCTTGATGGATCGGCGCAGGCCTTCATTGCGCTTGGCGGCAATTTTGCCCGCGCAACGCCCGATAGCGCGCTGATTGCCAAGGCATTGTCCGGGCAACGCCTGACCGTGAATGTCGCCACCAAGCTCAATCATTCTCATCTTTTACCGGGGCAGACGAGTTTCATTCTGCCCTGCCTCGGTCGCACGGAAATCGACAGGAACTCCAAGGGAGTCTCCCAGATTGTCACCGTGGAGGACTCCATGAGCATGGTGCACGGGTCCGGCGGCATCAACAAGCCGGCCTCGCCGCTGTTGCGCTCGGAAGTGGCCATCGTCGCCGGTATTGCAGCCGCCACGGTCGGCTCGGCCAAGGTCAACTGGGCTGCCTTCTCCGATGATTACGACCTGATCCGCGATTGCATGGCGCGGGTGCTGCCGGGGTTTGAAGACTATAACACCCGCGTGCGTGTGCCGCGGGGGTTTCATCTGCGCAACACCGCTGCCCACCGTGAGTGGAACACGCCCGCCAAACGCGCTACATTTTCCGCCTGCAGTCTGCCTGATGCGACCGAGCACCAGCAGGCGCGCGGCATGGAGGGTGCTTTCGTCCTGCAAACCTTTCGCTCGCACGATCAGTACAACACGACAATCTACGGCATGGATGACCGGTATCGCGGCGTTTACGGAGAGCGGCAGGTCGTGTTTATCAACCCTGCCGATCTCACCGAGATGGGCCGCAAATCCGGCGACCGAGTCGATGTTATCGGCCTGTTTGGCGATGGCGTGGACCGGGTCGCGCGCGATTTCCGGCTCGTGCCGTATGACATTCCACGCGGCTGCGTTGCCGGCTACTATCCGGAACTGAACGTACTGGTGCCACTTGGCAGTGCGGGTGAGGGCAGTGATACCCCGACCTCGAAATCCGTGCTGGTCGCGTTTCGTTCATCAGGGCCATGACGATCGTCCCGGATACGCAACAGTTGATGCGGCTCGCAGAGCGTATGACGAGGAAAGGGCTTTCCGGCCTTGGTGCGGGTATTGTGGCGGCGGCGCATCTGGATATCGCCAGCGACAGCCGCAGTTTTTCGCGGTTGCTCGGCATTGCCCACGCGCTTGTTCTGCGGGAACTGACAGGCTTAAGTGCAGAGGACGGGCCACTCCTGATCACGGCGCGCGACGAACGGACTCAGCGCACCCGCTACGCACTGACTCCGGCGGGTGAGGAAATGGTTCGGTTTGCACGCGCTGAGCTTGACGGAACGCACGCCCAAGCATAGGTAAGGAATGCCTTCTTTGTTGGGGGCTAAACTATGGTGCCGGGCCCCTCTGGCGAGAGTTTTACGGCGCTCTCGCGATGTCGGTACCGCCAGCAAAACAGCCGGCGGATTGAATACGATGAAAATTGTTTATCCCGGAACGGAGTGGGCGACCGTGCCCACATCTTCAAAATCAACCTTCTGCTCCTTCCTGATGATGGGAGGTTGCGTCCATGAATAAGACAGGCGGCAAAACCACACTCAGCTACCTGACCTGGGCTATTGTTTCCACAGTCATCGGCCTTGCCCTTGGTGCGTGGCTTGGCTGGCAGTCCACCGGCACGATTTCCGGCATGGCGACTGTGTTCTTCATCTGCGCGGTGCTTGCGGTTCTGGAAATCTCGCTGTCCTTCGATAATGCCATCGTCAATGCCAACAAGCTGAAAGACATGACGCCGCTCTGGCAGAAGCGCTTTCTGACCTGGGGTATTCTGATTGCCGTGTTCGGCATGCGTATCATCTTCCCGCTGCTGATCGTTGTGATTGCTGCCAAGATCGGCCCGATTGAAGCGGTCAAGCTTGCTGCCAGCAACCCGGAAGAATATGCCCGCATCATGAACGATGCACATCTTCCTATCGCTGCTTTTGGCGGTACATTCCTGATGATGGTGGGTCTGACCTACTTCTTCAACGCTGAGAAGGATGTGCACTGGATCGCGTTTATCGAAAAGCGTCTGGCGCGGTTCGCCACGATCAAGGGTGTGGAAATTGCCTTCGTTCTGGCGTTGATCCTGCTGTTCTCCTCCTTCCTTGAAGGGGATGCGGCCACCCAGTTCGTGTATTCGGCAATCTACGGCTTGCTGACGTTCCTGGCTGTGGAAGTGGTCGGTGGTCTTCTGGATGCCTCGCAGAAAACCATGAGTGCGGCGGCCCAGGGCGGTCTTGGCGCGTTCATCTATCTGGAAGTGCTGGATGCCAGCTTCTCCTTCGATGGGGTGATCGGTGCTTTCGCATTGACACAGAACCTGTTCATCATCGCTATCGGCCTTGGTATCGGTGCCATGTATGTGCGCTCCATGACCATCATGCTGGTGGAGAAGGGCACACTTGCAGAATACCGCTATCTGGAACACGGTGCATTCTGGGCCATCCTGATCCTCTCGGTCATCATGTATGTGCAGACCCTGGCGCATATTCCGGAGGTTATCACCGGCCTTGGGGGCGCAACGCTGATCGGTATCTCCCTCTGGTCATCGATCCGCTACAATAGGGCAAACGCCCATCACCATCCGGCGGAATAGTGAATGATAAAGCGCTCCTTCGGGGGCGCTTTTTTTGGATCAGGCATGAGTTACAATTCGCGAACAATCTGTCGCCATTGTGCGCTATTGAGTGACCTAGGCTTTCTGATAGTAAAAAGCTCAGTTTCAACGCAACGGAGCAATCAATGTCATCGCAGCAGAGCACCATCGTCCTGATCGGGCGTGTCCTTCTTTCCATCATTTTCATTATCGCCGGCTTCGGCAAACTCACAGGTTTTGCTGGCACGGTCGCCTATTTCGGCAGCATCGGTCTGCCGGTTCCCACGCTGGTAGCGGCGCTGGTGGTTGTGGTTGAGCTTCTGGGAGGCATTGCCATTCTGGTGGGTGCTTTCACGCGTCCGGTTGCCTATGTTTTGGCTGCTTTCTGCATTGCAACAGCCTTCATTGCGCATTTCAATTTTGCCGATCAGGGCCAGATGAACAACTTTATGAAAAACTTTGCCATGGCCGGTGGCTTCCTCGTTCTGGCTGCTTTTGGCCCCGGCGCATTGTCGGTAGACGCACGCCGCCGCGTTTAAGCTGCCAAGACTTTGAGTTACAGAAAGCCCATCTGATTTCAGGTGGGCTTTCTGTTTTATCGGCATTGTTTTTGTCCTCGACTTGATGCTAGAGCACTTTCGGCGAACACGGGTTCGCCGAAATTGCTCTAGAGCTTTTATTCTGACGCATTGTCCAGACGTAAAAGTGTTTCCACTTTTACTGGAAATGCTCTAGGGAAGCGCGGTTTACAAAGTTTTCCGGAGTGCCGATCATGCAGGACATCACCATCCGCAGACCTGATGACTGGCACCTGCATTTGCGTGATGGCGATATGCTGAAAGGCGTGATTGGTGATACCAGCCGCCACTTCGCCCGCGCCATCGTCATGCCCAATCTCGTGCCACCCGTCGTTACCACGGCAGACGCGAAAGCTTACCGCGAGCGCATCCTCGCCGCCTTGCCGCAGGGGCACAGCTTCGAGCCTCTGATGACGCTGTATCTGACGGAAACAACGGACCCGGACGATGTGCAGCGCGGATTTGAGAGCGGCCTGATCCGCGCGGTCAAACTCTATCCCGCAGGCGCGACGACCAATTCGCAGAGCGGCGTGCGCAACTTTGAAAATGCCATGCCGGTGCTGGAACGTATGGCCGAGATCGGCATGACGCTATGTATGCACGGCGAGGTGACGGCATCCGATGTCGATATCTTCGACCGGGAGGCGGTCTTCATCGAAACCGTGCTCGACCCACTGCGCGCCCGCGTGCCGGAGCTGCGCATCACCATGGAACATGTGACCACAAGCGATGCGGTGGAGTATGTCAAGGCATCGACCAAAAACCTCGCGGCGTCGATCACCACCCATCACCTGATCATCAATCGCAACGCCATTCTGGTGGGCGGTGTGCGCCCGCACTATTACTGCCTTCCGGTTGCCAAGCGGGAAAAACACCGGCTGGCGCTGCGGGCGGCAGCAATCTCCGGCGATGGCCGCTTTTTTCTGGGCACCGACTCCGCGCCCCATGTGGATGCCGCCAAGGAGTGCGGCTGTGGATGCGCGGGCATTTACACCTCCATCAACACAATAAGTTGCCTCGCGCATGTGTTCGAGCAGGAGAACGCGCTGGACCGGCTGGAAGCGTTCACCTCGTTGAACGGCCCGGCCTGGTACGGCTTGCCAGCCAATGAGGCGCGTGTGACGCTGCGCAAGCATGCCGAGCCACTGGTCTTTCCAGCCAAAATTGAGACGGGAGCCGGCCCCGTGACTGTCTTCGATCCGATGTTCCCGCTGCACTGGGATGTCGTGGGCAGCATCGCATAATCACAGGAGAGAGACATGTTTGCCAATAGTTTTCCCGATCGCGCTGTGATGGCCGAACTGCTGGCCGGTATGCTGTGGGACATCAAGGCGGTGCATTTCCGCGCTGACGAGCCCTATCGGCTGGCTTCGGGACTGGCGAGCCCTGTTTATATCGATTGCCGCAAGCTCTTGTCCTATCCGCGCATTCGCTCCGGCGTCATCGACTTTGCCGCAGCAACGGTGTTGCGCAATGTCGGTTTTGAGTCCTTCGACGTCATTGCCGGGGGCGAGACGGCGGGCATTCCCTTTGCGGCCCTATTGGCGGATCGTCTGGGTTTGCCGATGATCTACGTGCGCAAAAAGCCCAAAGGTCACGGTCGCGGTGCGCAGATCGAGGGTGTTTTGCCGGAAGGCGCGCGGGTTCTGGTCATCGAGGACCTGACCACTGCGGGCGTCAGCATGTTCACCTTCATAGATGCGATCCGGGCTGCGGGTGGCGTTGTCGATCACGGCATGGCGCTGTTCTTCTACGATATCTTTCCGCAGGCCCGCGCCGATATGGCAGCACAGGGCATAACACTGCACAATATTGCAACCTGGCGGGACGCGCTGGCAGTGGCGCGAGAGCGCGCCTTGTTTGATCGCGATACACTCAGCGAAGTCGAGTCATTCCTCAACAATCCGCTGGAATGGTCGGCGAAACACGGCGGTGTCAGCGCGCTCGCGCCACGTTCATAAAATTCAACAGGTGGAGTTTGGATCGATGATTGTATGCTGCGGGGAAGCCCTGATTGACATGTTGCCGCGCCAGACTGCGGCAGGCGAAAGTGCCTTTGCCCCGCATGCCGGTGGCGCGATTTTCAACACCGCCATTGCGCTTGGGCGGCTTGGCATTTCCACCGGGTTTTTCACCGGGCTGTCCAGCGATATGTTCGGCGATATTCTGCGTGATACGTTGAAAGCCAGCAATGTGGATTTTGGCCCCTGCGCAACGCTGGACCGGCCCACCACGCTGGCCTTCGTGAAACTCGTCAATGGCCACGCGACCTATGCGTTCTTTGATGAAAATACGGCAGGCCGCATGCTAAACGAGGAGCATATGCCGGCTCTCGGAGATTTCTGCGAAGCGCTGCATTTCGGCGCCATCAGCCTGATCCCCGACCCGTGCGGCCATACCTACGAAACACTGATGACGCGGGAACATGAGACACGTGTGATTTCGTTTGATCCCAACATTCGCCCCGGCTTCATCACCGACAAAGACGCGCATCTTGGCCGCATGAACCGGATGGCAGCCATGTCCGATATCATCAAGTTTTCGGATGAGGATCTGGAATGGTTCGGCATGGACGGTTCGCATGACGATCTGGCTGCCGAATGGTTGAAGCGCGGCCCCAAGCTGGTGCTGATCACCAAGGGCGGCGACGGCGCCGTTGGCTACACCGCCAGCCATAAGGTGGACGTATCCAGCGAGCGCGTGGCCGTTGTCGATACGGTCGGCGCGGGCGATACGTTCGATGCGGGCGTTCTGGCATCTTTGAAAATGCAGGATTTGCTGACGAAGGCGCAAGTGGCAGACTTGAGCGAAGACGCTATCCGCAATGCGTTGACGCTCGGGGCGAAGGCTGCGGCGGTGACGGTATCGCGTGCCGGAGCAAACCCGCCTTGGAAAACGGAAATCGGCCTGTAAAAATTACTAGAGCATTTCTGGCGAACACGTGTTCGACAGAAATGCTCTAACCTTTTGTTTTAGCGCATTGTCCAGGCGTAAAAGCGATTCCGCTTTTACTGGAAATGCTCTATCAAAAAAGCGCCCCAGACATGAGGCGCTTTTTTGATGTTCCTGTGACCTGTTACTTCGCAGCGCTCAACAGAGCGGCGACGAGACCCTGGGTAGAGGAGTCGTGCCCCTCCGCCGATTCTTTGCCTTCAACCACGGGCAGCAGACCGGTGGCGAGTTCCTTGCCGAGTTCAACGCCCCACTGATCAAACGAGTTGATGTTGAACAGCACACCTTCGACAAACACACGGTGCTCGTAGAGCGCAATCAGACGACCCAGCGCAAACGGCGACATCTTGTCATAGACGAAGGTGATTGACGGGCGATTGCCGGTGAACACGCGGTGCGGTGCGATCTCGTTGGCCTTGGCTTCGTCCGTCCCCTTGGAGGTCAGCTGTGCCTTGGCTTCCTCCAATGTGCGGCCTTTCATCAAGGCTTCGGATTGGGCAAGGCAATTGGCGATCAGCAATTCATGCTGGTGGCGCAAGTCCGGCTCGTTGCCGTTGGCAGCAATCATGAACTCTGCCGGTATCACGTTCGTGCCCTGATGGATGAGCTGATAGAACGCATGCTGTCCGTTGGTGCCGGGCTCGCCCCACACGACCGGGCCGGAATTGTATTCCACCGGCGAACCATCAAGCTGCACACTCTTGCCGTTTGATTCCATATCAAGCTGCTGCAGATAGGCCGGGAAGCGCGACAGGCGCTGATCGTAGGGCAGAATGGCGCGGGTGCTGTAGCCAAGCACGTTGCGGTGGTAATAGCCGAGGAGCCCAAGAAGCAACGGAATATTTTTTTCTGTCGGTGCGGTGCGGAAATGCGTATCCATGGCATGGGCACCGTCGAGAAAAAGCCCGAAATTCTCCTTGCCGATGGCAATCATCAGGGGCAGGCCAATGGCCGACCAAATGGAGTAGCGGCCGCCGACCCAATCCCAGAAACCGAAAATCCGGTCGCTTTCAATGCCGAAAGCAGCAACCTTGTCCAGCGCGGTTGATACGGCGCAGAAGTGGTGCTTGACCGCATCTTCGCCCAAGGCATTGGCGATGAATGCGCGGGCAGTCTGCGCATTGGTCATCGTTTCAATCGTGGTGAACGTCTTGGAAGCAACGATAAACAGCGTGGTTTCTGCGTCCAACAATTTCAGCGTATCGGCAATATGCGCGCCGTCAATGTTGGATACGAAGTGCAGGCGGGGTCCATCATGCTCCGGCGCCAGCGCCAGGGTTGCCATGACGGGGCCAAGATCGGAGCCACCGATGCCGATATTGACGACATCGGTGATCTTCTTGCCCGTGGCACCGTTCAGCGTACCATAGCGAATACCATCGGAAAACGCGCCCATGGCCTCCAGCACGGCGTTGACGTCCGGCATCACATCCTTGCCGCCGACCAGAACCGGCGTGTTGGAGCGGTTGCGCAGCGCCGTATGCAGCACGGCACGACCTTCGGTGATGTTGATTTCAGCACCTGAAAACATCGCATCGCGCTTGCCCTCCACATCGCTGTCCGCGGCCAGTGCGAACAGGCCTTTCAGCACCGCGTCATTCACAGCGGTTTTGGAATAGTCGAACAAAAGGTCGTCGAATGTGACGCTGAAGCGCGAAAACCGCCCGCTATCGGCTGCAAACGCGGCACGAATATCGGTCGCGTTGGTGTCTTTGACGGTGGCTTTCAGCTGGTCGATATGGGCGCTCATTCCGGGCTCCTTAGAGAATTTAATCGATTTAGATATTTCTCAATATCCTCAGCAAATCAAGCCCACGCGCCTTTGAGCGACAGAAAACCTGTGATGTTCGATCAGGTTTCACGCAGGTCCTTGCGCAAGATTTTGCCGACATTGGATTTGGGCAGTTCGTCGCGAAATTCAATCAGGCGAGGCCGTTTATAATTGGTCAGGTGCTCGGCACAGTGCGCCCTGATGTCAGCTTCCGTCAGGTTGGGGTCCTTGCGCACCACAAACAATTTAACCAGTTCGCCGGACTGCTCGTTGCTTACCCCCACCGCCGCGCATTCCAGCACGCCGGGGTGGGACATGGCAACCTCTTCGATTTCATTGGGATACACGTTGAAGCCGGAGACGAGAATCATGTCCTTCTTGCGGTCAACGATTTTGATGTAACCCTTGGTATCCATGAAGCCGATATCGCCGGACCGGAAGAACCCATCCGCGGTCATGGCATTGGCGGTGTCCTCCGGCTTTTGCCAGTACCCGGCCATAACCTGCGGTCCTCGAATGCAAATTTCGCCGCTTTCACCTAGTCCCAGGCTGTTGCCAGCCTCGTCGCGAATATCAATATCGGTCGAGGGCAGCGGCAGACCGATGGTGCCGGTAAAGTCTTCCGAATCCACCCGGTTGGCGGTTGCCACGGGCGAGGTTTCCGACAAGCCATAGCCTTCGCAGATATTCGAGCCGGTGATCTGTTTCCAGCGGTCAGCCACCGGCTTTTGTACCGCCATGCCACCGCCAAGCGTCAGCAACAGCGTAGACAAATCAAGTTTTGCAAAGCCCGGATTGTTCATGAGCGCATTGAAAAGCGTATTGAGCCCGGGGAATATATGGGGCCTGATCTTCGAAAGCTCCTTGACGAAAGCGGGAATATCGCGCGGATTGGCAATGAGTATGTTGTGCCCCCCTGTCGATAACCCGATCATCGCGTTCACCGTCAGCGCGAAGATATGATACAGCGGCAGGGCGCAGATCAAAACCATCTGTTCCGGTCGTTGTTTTGTCAGGAAGGCGGCTTCCAGCCATTGTTCGATCTGCACCATATTGGCCAGCAGATTGGCGTGGGTCAGCACTGCGCCCTTGGAAATGCCAGTGGTGCCGCCGGTATATTGTAAAAAAGCCGTGTCTGCCGGGTTGACCGATGGCGGATTGAGCGTTTGTGAGGCTCCCTGTTTCAGCACCGTCAGAAACGGTACATGCCCCGGCAGCGACCATTGCGGCACCAGTTTTTTAACACGCCGCACCACCAGATTGACGACCACGCCCTTCAAACCAAGCATATCGCCCATGGCGGAAACGATGATGTGCTTGAGGCTGGTTCTGGGTGCCACCTGCTGCACCGTACGGGCAAAGTTCTCCAGCACGAAAATGGCTTTGGCACCGGAATCGTTTAACTGATGCTCCAGCTCACGCGGCGTGTAGAGCGGATTGACGTTGACGACGATCAGACCTGCACGAAGAATGGCGAAAATGGAAATTGGGTTTTGCAGAACGTTCGGCATCATCACGGCAACACGGTCGCCCTTGGTCAGCCCCTGGGCTTGCAGCCAGGCGGCAATATGCGCTGTGTGGCGCTCGATCTCGCCATATCCCAGCGTTTTGCCGAAGGATGTGTAGGCGGCACGCGTGGCAAAGCGCGCGCAGGACGCTTCGAACAATGCGCCGATGGATGAATAGGGTGATGCGGGAATGGTCGGCGAAATGCCCGGTGGATAGGACTGCAACCATGGCTTCGGATGTGCAACGGCATCGTGCAAGAATGGTTCTGGCATGGCCTCTCTCCCTATCGTCAATCGTACAACCAACAGCAGCGCAAGGCATAGGTCCGATTGCTAAATCAGCTATAGGCCAATTCAGCCGCCGGTGCAAAAGCACATCTCTCCTGTGTTTTGCGGCCTTAACGGCTTGTAGTTCTCCTCACTCATAGTGGTAGTCATGATTGACGTACACGTCAATCCAGCTCTCAACCGAAGCGCGGATCAGCCCATGAAAACGTCTCGGTCAATCACCGATTTTAAATGTTTGTCGCAATTTGTCTTGATATCTCCATACAGGTCGCGTTCAAGAGAGGCACGCTTGGCACCGGTGTTATCGGTCAAGGCAACCGGGAGAGGCATTTGAGTACGATTGAGAAGACCCCCGTGCCGCAGGAGCCGCGATTGTTCGGTCCTGCCACGTCATCCAAATCTGCGCTAGTGCTGCCTATTTCCGCCGCGCGTTGGCTTCTCGTGTTCATTCTTCTGGCCGGTGCCTACTTCTTCAAGGGCTTTCTCGTGCCCGTGCTGGCCGCATTGGTCATCGGCTTTGCCAGTTGGCCGCTTTACCGCCGCTTGCTGCGGCTGGTCGGCGGAAACCGCACCATAGGCGCGACCATCGCTCTTCTGCTCATTCTGTCGTTTCTGGTGGTGCCCATTTCCATTGCCGTGTCTTATGCCATCGATGAAAGCCGCAGCTGGCTTGCCTGGGCACTGGAAACCAATGCCAATGGTGCACCCGTGCCCCTGTGGGTTGCCGCACTTCCCGGTGTTGGGCAATGGATGTCCTTGCAGTGGACACGCTACATCGGCCACCCCGGCGCATTGGGGGAACTGGTGCAACTGGTCAGCGGGTCCAATATCGGCAGCATCTACCGGGGCGCGCTGGCGGCAGGAACGCAGGCTTTCTCCTTCTTTCTGACCATGCTGTTCATGATGATTTCGCTGTTCTTCGTCTATCGCGATGGCGAATCCTTTGCCGGACAGGTGGATAATCTCGGTGAGCGTATTCTGCCCATGCGGTGGGAGCGGGTGTCACGCATCGTTCCGCTGACTATCAGTTCCACCGTCACCGGCATGGGCCTGATCGCCATCGGCGAGGGCATCGTGCTTGGCATCGCTTACTGGCTGGCGGGGGTTCCATCGCCGGTCACGCTTGGCATTATCACCGGGTTCATGGCCCTGATCCCCGGCGGTGCACCGCTCTCCTTTACACTGGTGTCCATTTATCTGGCGGCCAGCGGCTCTGTATTTGCCGGTGTCGCACTGTTCCTTTGGGGCACGGTCGAGCTGTTTATCGTCGACAAGACCTTGAGGCCGCGCCTTGTGGGCGGGCCTATCAAGCTGCCGTTTCTACCCACGTTCTTCGGCCTGGTGGGCGGCGTCAAGACCATGGGCTTTCTGGGCCTGTTTGTCGGGCCGGTTCTGATGGCCCTGCTGGTGGCGATCTGGCGCGAATGGGTGCACGAAGTCCGCAACTGATGTCGCAACATCGGCAAACATTGCAGGATGTTAATTGGGCCTTGATGGCAAGCACGTGGTATAGGCCGGTTTCGTTCCAACATCGGTATGTTCTGCAATGGCCTCACACGACAATCAAACCCCATCGGATTCGTCTCGCGCATCCGATCTTGCGGCAATTCTGGGCGCGTCCGGTAAGGGTACGTCCCGTCGCCGCAAGGTTTTGCGGTGGGTTCTTGGCTGTCTGGTTGTTCTGTTGCTCGCCGGTTCGGGTGTCTGGATGTTCTCCGGCTCCAAGACCCAGGTGACGTATCGCAGCCAGACAATCGAACGCGGGGATTTGTCCGTGGTCGTCACCGCAACCGGCTCGGTGCAGCCGACGGAATCGGTGGATGTGTCCAGCGAATTGTCTGGTACCATCCGCAAGGTCAACATTGATTACAACAGCCCGGTCAAAAAGGGCGAGATTCTCGCCGAACTCGACAAGAATACGCTGGAAGCCAATCTGCAAAGCGCCGAAGCCAAGCTGACGGCGGCAGAAGCCAATGTTGCCAAGGCGCAATCGACAGCCGATTCCACCAATGCGATTTTCAAGCGTAAAACGGAACTGGTGGGGCGCAATATCTCCTCGACACAGGAACTGGACGACGCGCGGTTCAACTACCTGTCCGCCGTTGCGGCGCGCAAAAGCGCGCAAGCCGAGGTGCTGGTTGCCCAGGCGGATTTGCGTCAGGCGCAGGTCAATCTGTCCCGCGCCGATATCCTTTCCCCCATCGATGGTGTGGTGCTCACCCGCAGTGTGGACCCCGGTGCAACCGTGGCCGCCTCGCTTTCCGCACCTGTGCTGTTCACGCTGGCGGGCGACCTGAAGCGAATGGAGTTGCAGGTGGATGTGGATGAGGCGGATGTGGGACAGGTGGCTGTCGGACAAATGGCGTCTTTTACGGTCGATGCCTATCCCGGACAGACCTTTCCAGCCGTCATCCAGAGCATTCGCTTTGCCTCCGAGACCGTGCTGAATGTCGTGACCTACAAGGCCGTGCTGTCGGTGGATAACGACAAGGGCCTGCTGCGCCCCGGCATGACCGCGACCGCCGATATTACCGTGCAGGCGATTAAAGATGCGCTTTTGATACCCAATGCCGCGCTGCGGTTTACCCCGCCTGACACGGCTCAGCAAAGCCGCAGTCTGCTGTCGCTGTTTCGTCCGCCGCGCATGGGGCCGCGCAACCGGCCAGCCAAGGATAAGGCTGCCGGCGCCGCCATATGGCTGCTTCGCAACGGCACACCTGTTCAGGTCACGATGCAGCCGGGCGCATCCGATGGTCAGTTTACCGCTGTCACCTCTGGAGACGTGAAGGAGGGCGACGACGTGATTACCGATGCGACGGCGCGCGCAAGGTAGCCTGACATGGAAACACCCATACTGGAGTTTCGCAACGTTCAGAAGGTTTACGGGCAGGGTGAAGCCGCGATCCATGCGCTGGCAGGCGTCAGCCTGTCGATAGCGCCTCGGGAGTTCGTGGCGATCATGGGGCCATCCGGCTCGGGCAAATCGACGGCCATGAACATCATCGGTTGCCTCGATGTGCCCACCGATGGCGACTATCTGTTTGATGGTTTGTCGACCACCGGATTCAACCGCACACAACATACATTGCTGCGTCGGCATATGCTGGGCTTCGTGTTTCAAGGTTTCAACCTTCTGGCCCGCACCTCGGCGGTGGAAAATGTGGAGCTTCCGCTGGTCTATCGCGGTATGGATGGCGCAGAGCGACGGCGGCGCGCCATGCACGCACTGGCGCGTGTGGGGTTGCGCGGGCGCGAACATCACTCGTCCGCAGAACTGTCCGGCGGGCAGCAGCAGCGCGTGGCCATTGCCCGCGCCATCGTCACCGATCCCGCCGTTCTGCTGGCCGATGAGCCGACCGGCAATCTCGACACCAAAACCTCCTACGAAATCATGGACCTGATGACGGCGCTGAACCGGGATCAGGGTATCACGATCATCATGGTGACGCATGAGCCGGATATTGCCCGCTATGCGAGGCGTACGATCCGGTTTCTGGATGGGCATATCGAATCGGATGGTGCGGGAGACGCACATGCTGTTTGAGGCGATCAAGCTTGCCCTGCGCGCCGTGCGGCGCAACGCACTTCGCTCTTTCCTCACCGTCCTTGGTGTGGTGATTGGCGTGGCAGCGGTCATCGGCATGGTAACCATTGGCAATGGCACCACCGCGCAGGTCTCGGCGGACCTGTCGAAGCTTGGCGCCAATATTCTGTTCGTTCGGCCCGGCCAGTTCGGGCCGGGACGGGCGAGTTCGGAGGCGCGGACGTTCACGACCCGCGATCTGGAGGCCATTCGCGGTCAGGTCTCCGATATTCGCGCCGTTTCGCCGGAAAACCGTGGTTCGGCCACCGTGATCTATGGTGGGCAAAACCATGCGACCAGCGTGGTGGGCACCGATAACGGCTTTTTCACCGTGCGCGACTGGGATTTGTCGAGCGGGCGGATGTTTCTACCGTCCGAGGAGCGCGGCGGCCGTACGGCCTGTATTCTGGGCGAGACGGTACGTCAAAAACTGTTCGGCGCCGCAGCACCCGAAGGCTTGCAGATGCGCGTGGGCAAAATTTCCTGCATGGTTGTGGGCGTGCTGGAAAAAAAGGGACAGACCGGCATGGGCAACGATCAGGACGATACAATTATCGTGCCGCTTCGTGTTTTCCAGCGCCGTATCGGTGGCAGTACAGGCATTTCCAACATTGTATTGTCCGGTGAGGAGGGTGCGTTTACGGCCAAGATCCAATCGGATATCGAAGGGTTGATGCGCGAGCGCCGCAAGATAGCACCGGGGCGTGACGATGATTTTTCCGTCAACGATATGACGCAGATGGCTGCCGCCATGACCGGCACCACAAACCTTTTGACCGGGCTTCTGGGTTCGGTCGCCGCTGTCAGCCTGCTGGTCGGCGGCATCGGCATTATGAACATCATGCTGGTGTCTGTGACCGAGCGCACCCGAGAGATCGGCATTCGTCTGTCCATCGGCGCGCTCGAAAATCAGGTGCTCATGCAGTTTCTGGTGGAGGCGGTGACGCTGTCCATTCTCGGTGGTGTTATCGGCATTCTGCTGGGCTTAAGCATCGCCTTTGGCGCGGTAACGGTGCTGGGCGTTCCCTTCGTGCCGAGCCTTGGGTTAATTCTCGTGGCCTTCGTTTTTTCGGCGATGATCGGGGTGGTCTTCGGATACTTCCCGGCGCGCCGGGCGGCTCACCTCAACCCGATCGAGGCACTGCGACACGAGTGATACCTAATTAATTTGACTGGATCTCTCAAGTTTCCTATCAGCATTCGGATTGAACATTTCCGGATTTGAAACATGTCGATATTGTTGTGCCAGTCTGTTCTGGTCCTGCCCACATTGGAGAACTACCTGCCTGCCCTTGTTGACCGGCTGGAAAGCTTTCATACCAAAGGCTTGCCCGAAGGGCAGGATCTGGTCTTCACCTTTCCCTTTGGTCGCGCCATCGTGCGGCCTGACCCGGAGCGGTTTGTGATGCGGGCAGAAGCAGCTGATGCTGAACGCTTGCGCCGGATCAAGGAAATTCTGGCCGTTGCGGTGCAGCTTTATGCGCGGGCAGACAAGCCGGATATCACCTGGGCAGGCGACCTCGCAGACGATACGACCTTATCCAACTTCCGTCTCATGCATGTGGATTATGCACAGCAAATAACCCCGCATATGCGTCGGGTGCGGCTTGTGGGTGCCGATCTCAAGCGGTTCGGTGAGTTCGGCGGCCTGCACATCCGCATGTTTTTCCCGACGGTGGCCGTGCGAGAGCCGGTGTGGCCGATTGCGGGTGCAAACGGACTGCCGTTCTGGCCGGACGAGGCGCGAAAGCCACCGGCGCGGGTGTATACCATTCGCCAGTTGGACGCTGGGGCCGGGACCATGGATGTGGATTTCGTGGTTCACGGGCCAAGCGGCGGCGAAGACGCGCCGGATCAGTGCATCGGTTCCAACTGGGCACTTTCTGCACAGCAGGGTGACGCCGTCGGCATTCTGGGGCCGCTCGGGCGTCCCATTGCCAATGCCAAAACATATATCATGGGCTGCGACGAGACCGGCTTGCCGGCCTTGAGCCGCATACTGGAACGTCTTCCTACGGACGCTGTGGGCACGGCGACGATAGAGGTGGCGGAGCGCAGCGACGAACAGGTTCTGGTGGCCCCCAAAGGAATTGCGGTCAACTGGATACACCGCAATGGCGTGGCGGCGGGGGATCACGCTGCTCTGGCCGAAACGCTGTGTGCAACACCATGGCCGAGTGGCGGGGAATGCTATGGCTGGTTTGCGGCTGAGGCAGAAGCCGCAAAACGTGTGCGAGATCATTGGCGCGGCACGCTCCAACTGGGGCGCGATGAGACGCTTGCCGCAGGATACTGGAAGCGCGGCAGTGCCGCGACGATGGCTGCCTAGAGCATTTCCAGTGAAAACGGAGTCGTTTTCACGTCTGGACAATGCGAGAATATAAATGGTCTAGGACAAAAGGTGAGGCCCGCTTTCGCGGGCCTCAATCGTCTTACTCGGCTGGCTGTAGAGCCGGTTCCGGCAACAGGGGCTGGGCATTGCCAGCCATGGCATCGGCCAGCTTTTCCGTATCCAGCTCGTTTTCCCAGCGGGCAACGACGATGGTTGCGACGGCATTGCCAACAAGGTTGGTGAGTGCACGGCACTCGGACATGAACCGGTCAATACCGAGAATGAGCGCCATGCCTGCAACGGGAACGGCTGGAACAACCGAAAGCGTCGCTGCCAGCGTAATGAAGCCAGCACCGGTGATACCAGCCGCACCCTTGGAACTCAGCATCGCCACCAGCAGCAACAGAACCTGATCCCACAGCGACAGGTCAATGCCGGTCGCCTGCGCGATGAACAGGGCCGCGAGCGTCATGTAGATATTGGTGCCGTCAAGGTTGAAGGAATAGCCCGTTGGGATCACCAGACCGACCACCGATTTGCGGCAACCGGCGCGTTCCATCTTTTCCATCAGGGTTGGCAAAGCCGCTTCTGACGAGGATGTGCCGAGCACCAGAAGAAGCTCTTCCTTGATGTAGCGCAGCAGGGCGAAGATGGAAAAGCCGTTATAGCGGGCAACGGCACCAAGGATAACGATCACAAAAAGCAGAGACGTAACGTAGAACGTACCGATGAGCATCGCCAGATTGGCAACCGACGAAATGCCGTATTTGCCGATGGTAAACGCCATTGCGCCAAACGCGCCGATGGGTGCAGCCTTCATCAGCAATGCCACCAATTTAAAGATCGGGGCCGAGAGCGCCATCAGGAAATTGGTGACAGGCGCGGCTTTTTCACCAACCATTGCTAGTGACAGGCCGAACAGAACGGAGAAGAACAGCACCTGAAGAATGTCGCCGGAAGCAAAAGCGCCGACAATGGTCACAGGAATAATATTGGTAAGAAATCCGGTAATGGATTGCTCATGGGCCTTCTGCGTATAGTTTGCAACGGCAGCAGGGTCGAGCGAGGCGGGATCGATATTCATGCCCGCGCCCGGTTGTACGACATTGGCGACAATCAGCCCCACAATGAGAGCCAATGTCGAGAAGGTCAGGAAGTAGAGCATCGCCTTACCGGCGACACGCCCGACTTTCTTCATATCGCTCATGCCAGCAATGCCGGTTGCGACAGTGAGAAAAATGACAGGCGCAATGATCATCTTGACGAGGCGAATGAAAGCATCGCCAAGCGGCTTCATCTGCTCGCCCAATTGTGGGTAGAAATGCCCCAGCAAAATACCCAGCGTAATCGCAGCGAGAACCTGCACATAGAGATGCTGGTAAAATTTCGTCTTGCCCTGCCGTTCGACAGGGTGGTGTGTTGGTACAGAGATCATGTTTCCTCCTCTGCGACCCCTCCGGAAAACCGGGCTCCTGGGCCGTGGTCTTTAACTGATCCATAATTTGCAAACGCTGTGCCAAACTTTGGTCTAAATCTAAATAGTTGAAATAAATAATAAATTTCTCCGAGTGCGGAGAACCGGATGATTTTCGTGCGGAATTTCGCACGGGCCTCTTGCGTTGCGTGCGGAAAATTGCACATCTTCCCAAATGGCTTCGATGGATTCTGATACTCTGGTACAACGACAGCGGCAGGACCGCTTGGTCTGGATCGCGTTCGCGTTGTTGTGCGTTGTGGTGCTGGCACTGGGGCTGGTATTTGCAGATCGGCATGGCCGAACCAGCGCTTATGGTACGTTGGTGAGCGATGCACGGGCACAGGCGGAGCGCAATGCCGTGCTGCTTCGCTCTGTGCTGGAAAAACAACGCGCCGTGCCATTTGTTCTGTCACAGGACAGCGAAGTGCGGCTGGCGCTGGAAAACCCGAATGCCGAGACGCTCAAGCCACTCAATCAAAAACTGGAGGAACTCGCGGTCGGTACGCGGGCTTCGGTCATTTATCTCGTAGATATCAAAGGGCTTGCAATTGCCGCCAGCAACTGGCGGGACGACAAAAGCTTTGTTGGCAATGTCTACAGTTTTCGCGAATACTTCACCGGCGCGCTCGCGCGCGGCTCGGCGGAGCACTATGCGCTCGGCACGGTCAGCCTCAGGCCCGGCCTGTACATGTCGCGCCGTATCGATGGTCGCCATGGGCCGCTGGGCGTTGTCGTTGTCAAGGTTGAGTTCGAGGACGTGGAGCAGGATTGGGCGCGCACCGGCAACCAGACCTATGCTATCGACCAGCGCGGCATTTTGCTGGTCACCAGCCTGCCGGAGTGGCGGTTCTGGTCAACACGGGCCTTGCCGGACACGGAAGCGCAGACCATTCGGGAAAGCCTGCAATTTGGCGACGCTCCGCTGAAAGAGCTGCCGGTTACGACCGTAGAGGAACTGACGCCGCAGGCGTCCATCGTGTCGGCCACGCTTCCGAACGAAACAAAGCCTGCCCGGTTCATGCGCTTCGAAGTTCCGGTTGAGAGCGTAACATGGACATTGCATGCTATGGTGCCGCTCACGCCCGCTGTGCAGGCAGCCATACAGGAAAGCCGTATGCGCACGCTGATCGTTTCGGTGCCGCTCCTGTCATTGCTAGCCTTGTTTCTGCGCCGTCGCCAGCGGGCTGCCATGCGTATCGCGGCCAATGAAGCCGCGCGCCGGGAACTGGAAAGCCGCGTGGAACTGCGCACACAGGACCTGAGCCGCGCGCGTGATCGGCTGGAAGAGGAAATCAAGGAGCATCACAACACCGCACAGAACCTGCAAAGTGTGCAACATGAGCTGGTGCAGGCCAACCGACTGGCAATTCTAGGCCAAGTCGCCGCAGGCGTTGCCCATGAAATCAACCAGCCGGTCGCAACGATCCGTGCTTATGCGGACAACGCCCGCACCTTTCTGGAGCGTGGGCAGGCGGAGCGGGCCGTGGATAACCTCAGCTTCATCGCCGGGTTGACGGAGCGTATTGGCGGCATCACTGATGAGTTGCGAACATTTTCACGCAAGGGCAGGGGCGTGGCGGAACCGACCGCCTTGCGCGATGTGATCGAAGGAGCGCTGCTGCTGCTGGCCAGCCGCCTGCGCTATGGGCGTGAGCAACTGCGCATCGCCATGCCGCCGGACCGGCTGATGGTGCATGGCAACCGGGTGCGATTGGAACAGGTTCTGATCAACCTGTTGCAAAACGCTCTGGAAGCCGTGGAAGGGACTGCCGACGGCCGTGTGCGCGTGGACTGGGCAGAAACGGCTAATACCGTCACGCTGACGGTGTCCGACACTGGCCCAGGCATTCGCCCGGATATTCGCGCTGCGCTGTTCACGCCCTTCAACACATCGAAAGAGGGTGGCCTGGGCTTGGGATTGATTATTTCCAAGGACATCGTGGCCGATTACGGCGGCCGTCTCGATGTCGACAGTGACAGCGGCGGTACACGCTTCACCATTGAATTGAAAAAGGGCTGATCCATGGATAGCACGCATCTGGTCGCGTTGATCGACGATGATCGCGATATGCGCATGGCAACCCGGCAGACGCTGGAACTGGCAGGCTTTACGGTGCAGGCCTATGAGGGTGCGGAAGCTGCGCTTGATGATCTCGATGACAGATTCGAAGGCATTGTCGTGACCGATATCCGCATGCCGCATATCGATGGCATTCAATTGTTTCATATGCTGCGCGAGCGCGATGCGGATTTACCAGTTATTCTGATCACTGGCCATGGTGATATTGCGATGGCTGTGCAGGCGATGCAGGACGGTGCCTATGACTTTATTGCAAAGCCTTTTGCCGCCGACCGCTTGGTGATGAGTGTGCGCCGTGCAGGCGAAAAGCGCAGGCTCGTGCTGGAAAACCGCGCCTTGCGGCGCGCGGGTGCAAATGCCGAGGATGACCTGCCGCTCATTGGCCAGACGCCGGCGATGGACTATCTCCGCCGCACACTGCGCCAGATTGCCGATGCTGACGTCGACGTGTTGGTTGCGGGCGAAACCGGCAGCGGCAAGGAGGTTGTGGCCAGCCTTCTGCATCAGTGGAGCCGTCGCAAAACTGGCCAGTTTGTGGCATTGAACTGCGGTGCATTGCCGGAAAGCGTGATCGAGAGTGAGTTGTTCGGGCATGAGCCGGGTGCCTTCACCGGCGCTCAGAGGAAGCGGATCGGGCGTATTGAATATTCCAGCGGTGGTACGCTGTTTCTGGATGAAATCGAAAGCATGCCGCTCGCAGCACAAGCCAAATTGCTGCGTGTTCTGGAGATGCGGGAAATCACGCCGCTGGGCTCCAACGATGTGCGCCCGCTGGACCTGCGCGTTGTCGCGGCGGCCAAAGTGGATCTTGGCGACCCACGCCAGCGGGGCGATTTCCGCGAGGACCTCTACTATCGTCTGAATGTGATTACGGTCAGCATCCCACCGCTGCGCGATCGGCGCGATGACATACCATTGTTGTTTTCACATTTTCTAACTCGCGCTGCATCCCGGTTTCGCCGCGATGTACCGACGCTGACCGCGTCGATCCGCCATCATCTGATGCAGCATGATTGGCCGGGAAATGTGCGCGAACTCGCGCATTTTGCCGAGCGGGTTGCCTTGGGATTGGCACCTGACGAAACGACAAAGCCGCTTCAAAACATGGCTGCGCGGGGCACGCTGCCCGAAAAGATCGAGCGCTATGAGCGGGACCTGATCCGCGAAACCCTTGCAGCCCATGACGGTGATGTGCGGCAGACAATCGATGCGCTGGGCATACCCCGCAAGACGTTCTACGACAAACTGCAGCGGCACGGCATTAACCGCACTGATTATGTCGTGGAGAAGACTTTGGATTAGCCTTGCATTTTACGCATTGCTGCAATGCGATAATATGCCTTTTTTTTGAGCGGCGTTCCTGTAAAACACAATCATCGAAACGACGCACTCCTCCTCCCAGCGTCGTTAGATGTCGATCAGCAGCACTCCTCCTCCCAGTTGCTGATCAAGTTTGAAAGCCCGACGCACCTCCTCCCGCGTCGGGCTTTTGCTTTTCCGGCTCCTGTTCATAGTAGCTATGCGTTTTTGCATGCCTAAGGTGCTGGCCGTTCAGTCAAATCTACCCGCTCATTTGAGTCCAAGTGCCAGCGTTGAGGTAAATTCAACGCTTCGTGAGAAGGTCTGCGGTTGTTGTCTGGAGGGCTTCGGCAAATTTGGCAACGACAGTTATCGTGGGATTTCTAACGCGTCTCTCAATACCGGAGACATATGTCCGATCAATTTCGGCGCGCGCAGCAAGCTCTTCTTGAGAGAGATGCATCCTCTTACGAGCTTCCTTCAAATTGTAAGCCAGTATCTCTAAAACATTTTCCATACCTCGATAAACAAAAATTGTGGATGATAGTTCCACGGACTATGAGTCTCATTTCCTGTTTTTAAAATGATTTGTAGATTATATGCTACAATTTTTGTGAGGAGATATTGAGGTGTGGGATACCGTTTATAGGGTCGTTCTAGGAGTTGTGTTTGTGTATGTCTTCATCCAACTCCTTTGTTTTATCGGGCTGGTAGTTTTCGGCGTATGGAATGGCATGGTCGAACCACGACTCATATCAGACGAGCACATCAACGCCGTTGGTGCCGAACTCATCAGACTCTATCCTGATCCCAACTTGGAAGCGTTTGCCCGTCAGGAGAAGGCTTGGTATAACGGCGACGGTGCCGAACAAGGCTATTGGTATCGTGTTCGCAAGGCGGTTTGGGTGTTAACGTGAAATTGAATGGTGCCGCTTAGAGGACTCGAACCTCTGACCCCATCATTACGAATGATGTGCTCTACCACCTGAGCTAAAGCGGCACGTTGTGCTTACGGCCTGCGCAAGCAACGTGAAGGGGCTGATAACCCTAACTGTCGCGTATTTCAAGCCGTGTCTTGCGCCTCCTATGAAAAAATCATGGGTCTAGATCACTTCCGGCGAACACGTGTTCGCCGGAAGTGATCTAACATTTTGTTTTGTCGCATTGTCCGGACGCGAAAGTGATTCCACTTTCGCTGGAAATGCTCTAAAGCGAAGCCAGTTTCGTTTTTGCTGCAAGAAATTCGCTTTCAAGCCGTGCAACCAGCGTCTCAACCGATGCCACATCCTTGATCGCGCCAATGCCTTGACCGCTACCCCAAAGATCTTTCCACGCCTTGGCGCCGGTTGTAAGCGCGCTGAAATCCATCTTTGTCGGGGTGGGCAGGTTGGTAAGGTCCAGCCCGGCGGCGGTAAGGGAGGGCGCGAGGTAGTTTCCCGGTATTCCTGTCACGCTATCGGTGTAGACGATATCGGCGGCGGTGCTGCCCACAATCATCTCTTTGTAAGCGTCACTGGCGCGCGCCTCGTGAGTCGCGATGAAGGGAGAGCCGATATAGGCCATGTCTGCGCCCATCGCTTGCGCTGCAAGAATAGCCTTGCCGGTGGCGATCGCGCCGGACAATAGCAGAGGACCATCAAACCATTCGCGAATCTCCTGCACCAGTGCAAAGGGCGATAGCGTGCCTGCGTGTCCGCCCGCGCCAGCTGCAACGGCAATCAGCCCGTCAGCACCCTTGTTGATGGCGGAATGGGCGTGGCGATTGTTGATGACATCGTGAAGGACGATGCCACCATAGGAATGCACCGCGTCATTGACCTCCGGCACTGCGCCAAGCGAGGAGATGACAATGGGTACCCTGTACTTAACGCAGAGTCGCAAATCGTGCTCAAGCCGCCGGTTGGATGTGTGCACGATCTGATTGACGGCGAAAGGAGCGGCCGGCCGCTCAGGATTTGCGGCGGTGTGGGCCGCAAGCCCTTCGGTCAGTTCAGCCAGCCATTCGTCCAGTTGTGCTTCCGGCCGGGCGTTCAGGGCAGGGAAGGAACCGATAATACCGGTTTTGCACTGCGCCATCACCAGTTCGGGATGAGAGATGATGAAGAGAGGGGCTGCAACCACCGGCAGCCGCAGTGTATGGGTCAGAATGGCTGGCAGCGTCATGATTCCTCCTCAGACTGACGTGTGCGTAAACGTCAATATATCGAAGTCTTGCTGTTTGGGAAGCCGCGTCTCTTCTGGCTTATCCCTGTGCTTTTTCGGTCACCCGCTTGCAGATTTTGCGTTCAACAGTTACCGAATTGTTAACTGTTGAACTGCGGCCTCTATGTCTCCTGGTGGGCACCAAGAGAAACGCCCGCCTGAAGGGGACTGACAGACGTGAGCGGACTGGAAACGGCAATCAGAAACGCGCTTGATAAATCCGAGCGCAGCAATCCCGAAACCCGGGCCCGCATCTATCAGTCGGCGCGCAGCGCGCTGGAGGCGGGTCTACGCAAACAGAACATTACCGATCAACGCGTCATTACCGAACAGCGCCATCGGCTGGAATCAACCATCCGCGATATCGAGGAGCAGGAACGCGCAGCTCTGGGTGTCATAGATCCGGAAATCCGCCTGACGGACGAGGACGACCAAAGCGTCGACGGTGGTCTGGACAGTGTCGTGGCCGAGCGTGCCGACGAACCGGCTGCCTACGCAGCGCCAGCGGCGGAGACCCGCGGTAACGTGCACACTGTGGAAGCAGTGCGGGCGGTCAAGCCTGCGCGCAAAAAGCGCCGTCCGTTCTTTTCCTTGCTTCTGGTGGTTGCAACGCTGCTTGCGGCCTTCGGCGCGGCGGCATGGTGGGTGCAGTCCAGCGGACTGCTGAAATCGGCTGCCGAGCGCGATACGGGCGTTGCCAACCCGCCGACCCAATTGCAGCCCGACAGTTTCGATGGGAATGCCGGTCCCAAACCCTTGGCCGGGCAGGCTGGATTTACCGGGGATTGGGTGCCCGCCTATACGCCCGGCGATGCAGGCAGCGTGGAAACACGCGGCGGCGCACGGGTGGAAATGGTCAATGACGATACGGGCCAGGCAGCCCGCATCACGTCCACCACAGCCGACCAGAATGGCGAGGTGCAGATTCCGATTCCAGCGGCTGTTCTGGGCCAGATGGCAGGCAAGACCTCAACCCTTGCGTTGACGGTCAAATCCGCCAACGGAAAGCCGACCCAGTTCTACGTCGAGTGTGAGTTTTCCACGCTCGGAAGCTGCGAGCGGCACCGCTTCAACGCCGCCGATGAGCGGGTCGATATGCTGTTTCAGGTGAGTTTCAGCGAAACAACCGCACCCACGACGCCGGGACATCTGGTGATCAACAGTGATGTCTCCGGCAGCGGCAATGCGCTGGATCTGTTCAGCGTTCGAGTTCTGCCCGGCTCCTGATTATCGTTGGTCTCAGTCTTCGCTTTTGCGCAAAAAGTGAGGACCGAAACCGAGAATCGTGTGGTCGATGTCGCCGATCGCACCCTTGTCCTTGTTGTCATAATCCATGCTGTGCAGCATATGCCGGATAAGATTAAGCCGGGCGCGGCGTTTGTCATTGGCGCGCACCACTGTCCAGGGCGCAAACTCCGTGTGGGTTTCCTTCAGCATACGGTCGCGCTTGGCGGAGTAGTCGTCCCACTTTGACAGGCTGGCAATGTCCATGGGCGACAGTTTCCAGATTTTCAGCGGATCGTGTCGGCGGTCGTGGAAACGCTTCAACTGCATTTCCTGACCGATGTTCAGCCAGAATTTGAAGAAGATAATGCCATCGTCCGCAATCAGATGCTCGAATCGTGGTGTCTGCTTCAAAAACAGCTCATACTGCTCCGGCGTGCAAAACCCCATGACCGGCTCGACGCCTGCCCGATTGTACCATGAACGATCAAACAGAATGAACTCGCCCGCCGAGGGAAACTCTGCAATGTAACGCTGATAGTACCACTGGCCTGCTTCGGTCTCTGTCGGCTTTGTCAACGCAACGATGCGCGCCATGCGCGGGTTGATCGCGTTGGTGATGGCATTGATAGCACCACCCTTGCCAGCAGCATCTCGTCCTTCAAACAGCGCAATGATGCGTTTGCCGGTGGCCTGCAACCAGAACTGCACCTTGATCAGTTCGATCTGCAACTTCTCGAGCGATTCGGAATAGGATTCGCTGCTTAGCTTTTTCTTGTGGGGAAAATCATCGCTGGCAAAGGCGGAGTCGGAAATCCAGGATGGCAGAACGGGATCATCAATATCGAAGATGCGTTTCTTTCCATCGATGACGAGCGAAACGGCCCGGCTATCAGTCTTTTTTGCCACGGAATCTACTCCAGCCTCGGTGTCTATCTGCAAGACATTTAGCGCAGGCAAGCATTAAGAATAGCTAGCAAACATGTCACATGGTGATGATATACAATTCTTTTCAAAGGGAGCGAGGATTGACGGACTGGAGCGGAACGGACTGGTTGAGGCATAGCGCCACGCGGCTTTGGCGCGAAAAAATTGTACTGATGATCGCGCTTCTGGTTGCGGCGCTGGCCCTATGGAACGGCGTGCAGCCAACGGCTGTAGTTTTCGGCTGGCTTGCAATAGCGCTTGCAGTGTTGTTTGGTTCGACGGAACCTCTGGATGACCGGGTAGTTGTCCGGAGCAGCCCTCCCATCAGTCTTCCGGTGCTACCGGCCCGTCCATCACTCGATGCGGCTCTCGCCATCCTCAATGCCATGGATATGCCAGTGCTAATTGTCGGAGCCGATGAAACGCTTCGGCTACAGAATCTCGCTGCTGAAAAACTGTTCGGTCATATGGCGGTTGGCACCTACCTGTCCACCCGCGTGCGTGACCCCGATGTGCTGGACATGGTGCGTGGCGCTATGGCCGAGGGGGCTGTTGGACAGATGGAGCATGTCTCGGTTTCGCCGCTCGATTCGGTGCATATCGTGCGTATTGCGCCTGTGATTTGCATCCTCAGCGATGGTAGCCGCGAGCGACTGTTCGCACTGTCCTACCGTGATGTGTCGCAGGCACGTCGGATGGAAAAGATGCGGTCGGATTTTGTTGCCAATGCCAGCCACGAGTTGCGCACGCCTCTGGCGTCCCTTCGTGGCTTTATTGAAACCTTGCAGGGCCCCGCGCGCAACGATCCCAAGGCGCGTGACCGATTCCTGTCCATCATGCATGAGCAGGCAACACGGATGAGCCGCCTTGTGGATGATCTTCTGTCACTCTCCCGGCTGGAATTAAAAGCGCATATTCCGCCGGACGAGGATATTGATCTGGCCCCGCTGATTGCGTCTGTTCGGGATGCCCTGACGCCGTTGGCCGAGGAGGTCAATGTATCCATAGACCTGCATCTGCCAGACCAGCCGCTGATTGTGCGCGGGGATCGCGATGAACTGACACAGGTGTTCGAAAACCTCATCGAAAACGCCTGCAAATACGGACAGGAAGGTGGAAAAGTTGACGTGATCCTGTCCACGAGCGGGCCCGGCCATGGAGATGTTCTGGTGCGCGATTACGGGCCCGGCATACCCCAGGAATACGTGCCGCGTATCACGGAGCGGTTCTATCGGGTGAATGTCGAAGCCAGCCGCTCCAAGAAGGGAACGGGGTTGGGTCTGGCCATCGTCAAGCATATTCTGACCCGCCACCGCGCACGGCTCGTCGTTCAGTCCGATACGGGAAAAGGGGCAAGCTTCACCGTCCGTTTTTGACAGGAAATGCAGCCGATTCCAGCGTTAATCTGATTAATCTAACAATTTCAATCGCTTAGTCTGTCATAAAAGTTTTGTCAAAATGACATAAAACCACGGTGGATCAGGCGCTAAGTGAGTGCCAAGCCACCATTCGGGCGGCTCTGACGGGAGACTATGATGAACGCTGTAAAATTGACTGTTGCTGCCTTGTGTGTATCGGCTGCCTTCGCTGGCTCGGCCATCGCACGTGATCAAATTCAGATTGCTGGATCCTCCACGGTTCTGCCCTACGCAAAGATTGTTGCCGAAACTTTTGGCGAAACCTACCCAGACTTCAAGACGCCGATCGTTGAATCCGGCGGCTCATCCGGTGGTTTGAAAGAATTCTGCCGTGGCGTTGGCCCAACGACAATCGATATTGCGAATTCCTCGCGTCCCATCAAGTCCAGCGAAGTTGAAGCCTGCAAGGGCGCTGGCGTCACCGACATTCAGGAAATCAAGATTGGTTATGACGGCATCGTGTTTGCAACCGATGCAAGCAATGCTGATCTGGCCCTGACCCCGAAGGACCTCTACCTCGCTCTGGCTGCTGAAGTCGTTGTCGATGGCAAGCTCGTTGCCAACCCCAACACGAAGTGGTCGCAGGTCAACCCAAATCTGCCAGACGCTGAAATCGCCGCTTACATCCCCGGCGAAAAGCACGGCACACGCGAAGTGTTTGAAGAAAAAATGCTGGCCCACGGTTGTGAAGAAGCGGGTGCGGCTGAGGCCATCAAGGGTCTGATCAGCGATAAGAAGGAAGCGGCTTCCAAGTGCATTGCTGTGCGCAAGGATGGCAAGGCTGTCGATATCGATGGCGATTACACCGAAACTCTCGCCCGCATCGCATCCAACAAGACTGGCGTTGGCGTATTCGGCCTGTCCTTCTTTGAAAACAATGCCGACAAGCTGAAAGTTGCAACCGTTAACGGTATCGTTCCTTCTGCCGAAACGATTGCTTCCGGAGAATACCCGGTATCGCGTCCGCTGTTCTTCTACGTGAAGAAGGCTCACCTCGGCGTTATCCCCGGCCTGAAGGAATATGTCGAGTTCTTCACCAGCGACCAGATGGTTGGTCAGGACTCACCGCTGGCCGACTACGGTCTGGTTGCAGCCCCTGATGCTGAACGTGAAAAGACCCGCGCTGACTTCGAAGCTGGCAAGACTCTCTAACTGCAAATCAGAAGCGTGGCACGGACAGTGCCACGCTTCTCCTTCTGGAATATCCGCGTCTTGGCATGTCTGGTGGGGCGCATAGAGCATTTCCAGTAAGAGCTGAATGGCTTTTACGTCTGGATAATGCGCCAAGACTTAGACAAACAAGACCTC
The DNA here is from genome assembly GCF_014841565.1 of Rhizobium sp. CFBP 8762. GTDB lineage: Bacteria > Pseudomonadota > Alphaproteobacteria > Rhizobiales > Rhizobiaceae > CFBP-8762. The sequence goes on along the minus strand of NZ_JACYUD010000001.1, from coordinate 766,170 downwards.
AAGGGCCCCCGTTCGGGGGGAGGGACCATGACCACATCCGCCATCATTATGATCATCATCGGGCTGGGTATCGTAACCTACCTTGTTGGTCGCGCGCGCGCAGTGACGTTGTCGCAAGGCAAGCTCTCCAACATGCATTCGCGTCCGGTCTATTACGGTGCTTACGCGGCCATCTGTGCCATGCTGCCAGCCTTGGCGGTTCTTGTCGTCTGGTTGATTGCAGCGCCAATCGTCGTTGAGAAGGCTGTCAAAACCTCGTTGTCTGAAACGACGCAGGAAATCAGCGTTGCCACTGGCAACCTGACATTTGGCACCGTGCGCGCGATTGCCGGTGGATTGACCAAACTAACACCGGAAGAACTTGCCCGTGCGAAAGCCGGTGAGATCAATCTGCGCGAAATTCTTGGCGCACGCGGCGTTCCGCTTGCCAGTGAAACCGACCCGGCGATGGTTGCCGCTGCGGAAGATTACAATGCCTTGAACGCCACGAGCCGTATGGCGATGACCGGTGTGGTCCTCCTCGTCGGCCTTCTTGGAGCTGCTTTTGGGCTGCGGCGCATCGCGGCACGGTTTCGCGCGCGCAATGGTGTGGAGCGGGTTATTCTGGTGGCGCTGATTGCTGCCTCCTGTATCGCAATCTTGACGACGGTCGGGATCGTCGGCTCCATGTTGTCGGAAACGCTAAGGTTCTTTGCGTCCGTTTCGCCATCCGAGTTCTTCTTCGGCACGGTCTGGGATCCACGCTTCTCGGCGGCAGGCAATGCCAATTCCGCAGGGCAGTTCGGACTTCTGCCGCTGCTCGCCGGAACGCTCTATATCGCCTTTGTCGCCATGCTGTTTGCGGTACCCATCGGTCTGTTCGCAGCCATCTACATGGCGGAATACGCAAGCCCGATGCTGCGCTCCACGGCAAAGCCGCTGCTGGAGGTGCTGGCAGGCATTCCGTCCATCGTCTACGGCTTCTTCGCGCTGATCACCGTCGGGCCGTTTCTGCGCGATCTGTCGGCAAACCTCAACGGGCTGGTAACGGGCAATTATCAAAGCTTCATTCAGGCGCAAAGCGTGCTGACCGCCGGTCTGGTCATGGGCATCATGCTCATCCCGTTCGTATCGTCGCTATCGGATGATATCATTACGCAGGTGCCGCGCGCGATGCGGGATGGCTCACTGGGCCTCGGTGCCACGCGCTCTGAAACGATCAAGCGTGTCATCCTGCCGGCCGCCTTGCCGGGTATCGTTGGTGCGCTGCTGCTGACGGCCTCGCGGGCCGTGGGTGAAACCATGATTGTGGTGCTGGCAGCAGGTGTTGCCGCGCGCATGCAGCTCAACCCGTTTGAGCCGATGACCACGGTCACTGTGAAAATCGTCAACCAGTTGACCGGCGACCTTGAGTTTACATCCCCTCAAACGCTGGTTGCCTTTGCTCTTGGCATCACCCTGTTTGTCATCACGCTTTGCCTTAACATCTACGCGCTGTATATTGTGCGCAAATACCGGGAACAATACGAATGACCGTCCTGGACACTCCATCCGTTGCCCGCTCATCGGTCACCCCGCGTCGCGATATCGGTATCAAGCGCCGTTACGCTGCAGAACGCCGGTTCCGCCTCTACGGAATGCTGGCCATTGCGCTCGGCATCATCTTCCTTGCGCTGTTGCTCTGGTCCGTCTTTTCTAAAGGCTACACAGCCTTTCAGCAGACAACCATCACCATTCCGGTGACGTTCAGTGCTGAAATTATCGATCCTCGTAACCAGCGTGAGACCGATCCTAAAATATTGCAGGCGGCCAATTATCCGCTTCTGGCGCGTGATGCTCTGGTCAAAGCCCTCGGCGTCAATCCATCGGACCGCGTGGCCGTGCGCAGTGTGAGCGCCCTTGTTTCCGCCAGCGCCCGCACGCAGTTGCGTGATCTTGTCATGGCGGATCCCACGATCATCGGCACGACACAGACGGTTACGCTTCTGGCGGACGCAAATATCGACTCGGCGAACAAAGGTCAGATCGACCTTTCCGTGGCGGAAACGAGCCGCAAGGTAAACGACCGTCAGTTGGGATGGATGAAGCAGCTTTCCGAAGCCGGTGTTCTACAAAAGTCGTTCAATACAGGCTTGTTTACCTCCGGTGCATCCAGCCGTCCGGAGGCTGCAGGCATTGGTGTTGCCTTTGTCGGCTCGCTTTACATGATGTTGATCGTCCTTGTGCTGGCGCTGCCGATTGGCGTGGCGGCCTCCATTTACCTGGAAGAGTTCGCGCCGAAAAACCGCCTGACCGACCTGATCGAGGTCAATATCAACAATCTGGCCGCAGTCCCCTCCATTGTCTACGGTCTGCTGGGCCTGTCGATCTTCATCAACTTTGCGGGAATGCCGCGGTCCGCCGCACTGGTGGGCGCCCTCGTGCTCACGCTGATGACGCTGCCAACCATCATCATCGCCACACGGGCGGCGTTGAAGGCGGTGCCGCCGTCCATCCGCGCCGCAGCGCTCGGTCTTGGCGCGTCCAAGATGCAGACGATCTTTCATCACGTCCTGCCGCTCGCCGCGCCCGGCATTTTGACCGGCACCATCATCGGTCTGGCCCACGCACTGGGCGAAACAGCGCCACTGTTGTTGATCGGCATGGTGGCCTTCGTCGTCGATTATCCGGGCTCGCCTATGGAACCATCGACTGCATTACCGGTACAAATCTACATGTGGGCCAATGAGGCGGAGCGCGCGTTTGTCGAGCGGACCTCGGGTGCCATCATTGTTCTTCTGCTGTTTCTGGTGGTGATGAATATGGGTGCAATTCTTCTTCGCCGTCGTTTCGAGCGCCGCTGGTAGGAGTGAAACACAATGAATATTATAACCGACACTGCACTGGAAAAGGCGCTGGACGCAAAAATGAATACCACCCCGTTGAAGATGATCGGCAAGGATGTATCCGTCTATTACGGCGACAAGCGCGCCTTGTTCGACGTCAACCTGAACGTCCGTCAAAACACCGTAACGGCGCTGATCGGCCCGTCCGGCTGTGGTAAATCCACGTTTTTGCGGTGTCTGAACCGCATGAACGATACCATCGATCATTGCCGCGTGACCGGCCTGATCACGCTGGACGAGCAGAACATCTACGACAGCGCTATTGATGTGGTGGAACTGCGGGCCAGGGTCGGCATGGTTTTCCAGAAGCCCAATCCATTTCCGAAAAGCATCTATGAGAACGTCGCCTACGGCCCGCGTATCCACGGCCTTGCCCGTACAAAATCGGAAATGGACCAGATCGTGGAGTCGAGCCTGCAAAAGGCGGGTCTGTTCAATGAGGTCAAGGATCGCTTGAACGAGCCGGGAACGGGCCTGTCCGGTGGCCAGCAGCAGCGCCTGTGCATCGCCCGTGCGGTGGCGGTCAGCCCGGAAGTCATCTTGATGGACGAGCCCTGTTCGGCGTTGGACCCGATTGCGACAGCGCGCGTGGAAGAGCTGATCCACGAGCTGCGCGCCAACTATACGATTGTGATCGTGACCCACTCCATGCAGCAGGCAGCGCGCGTATCGCAGCGCACGGCCATGTTCCACATGGGCAATCTGGTCGAGGAAAACGACACGGACAAGATGTTCACCAATCCTGACGATCAGCGCACGCAGGACTACATTATGGGCCGGTTCGGCTGACGCACCTCGGATCGCCATCCGCCCCCTGTTTGAAGGAAAACGAAATGTCATCAAGTCACATTGTTTCGGCCTATGACGAGGAACTGAAATACCTGTCCCGCCGCATTTCCGAAATGGGCGGAGTGGCTGAGCGGATGGCGGCGGACGCCGTGCGGGCGCTGGTCAACTCCGACACGGTGCTTGCCCAGAAGGTTATCTCCGACGATCCGATACTGGATGAAGCCGAGCGCCAGATCGGCGAGAAAGCCATCGTAACGATTGCCAAGCGCCAGCCAATGGCGGCCGATCTCCGCGAGATTATCGGGTCGATCCGCATTGCCGCCGATCTGGAGCGTGTCGGCGACCTCGGCAAGAACACGGCAAAGCGCGTGCTGGCGGTGTCCGACTCGACGCTGCCCCGCACATTGACCCGCGGGCTGGAGCATCTGTCGGAACTGGCATCGGCCCAGTTGAAGGAAGTGCTGGATGTCTACGCTTCGCGCTCGCCGGAAAAAGCCAATGGCATTCGCGAGCGCGATGAGGAGATCGACGCAGTCTATACGGCGCTGTTCCGCGAGCTTCTGACCTACATGATGGAAGATCCGCGCAACATCACGCCCTGCACGCACCTGCTGTTCTGCGCCAAGAACATCGAGCGCATTGGCGACCATGCGACCAATATTGCCGAAACCATTTTCTATATGGCGACCGGCGCGCAGCCTGTTGGCGAACGTCCGAAGGACGACACGACGACATCACTCAACACCATGCCCACTTAGAGCATTTCCAGCCAGAGCGTGATTGCTTCGGCGTCGGACAATGCGGTGAAACAAAGAATCAGGGCGTTGAAGGTGCATATGTGTTCACCGCGAATGCTCTGATATTCAGGATAGAGACAGAGTATGTTGCCGAGAATTGCGGTTGTTGAAGACGAAGAGGCGCTGAGCGTCCTGCTTCGATATAACCTGGAGGCGGAAGGCTACGACGTCGACACCATTTTGCGTGGAGACGAGGCGGAGGTTCGCTTTCGCGAGCGCGTTCCTGATCTGGCGATTCTGGACTGGATGCTGCCCGGCGTGTCCGGCATCGAGCTGTGCCGCCGCTTGCGCCAGCGGGAAGATACGCAGCGCTTGCCCATCATCATGCTGACGGCACGCGGTGAGGAAAGCGAGCGTGTGCGGGGGCTTGCAACCGGCGCCGACGACTACGTGGTAAAACCTTTTTCCACGCCGGAACTGATGGCGCGGGTCAAGGCGATGCTGCGCCGCGCCAAGCCGGAAATGCTGTCCACCATGCTGCGATGCGGGGATGTAGAACTGGATCGTGAAACGCATCGTGTTCACCGCAAAAGTCGGGAAGTGCGGTTGGGTCCAACGGAGTTTCGTCTGCTGGAGTTTCTGATGGCATCACCCGGTCGTGTGTTTTCACGGTCGCAATTGCTGGATGGCGTGTGGGGCCATGATATCTATGTGGATGAACGTACCGTTGATGTGCATGTCGGGCGGCTGCGCAAAGCCCTGAATTTTTCAACCATGCCGGACGTAATCCGCACTGTGCGCGGAGCTGGGTACTCGCTGGAAGGCTGATTTGCCGTTTCATTAAAAAAGCCGCCGTTGAGTGCATCAACGGCGGCTTTTTGGCGAACTGGTATGCTCTAATCTTTTGTTTCAAGCATTGTCCAAGCAAGAAAGCGGTCCCGCTTTTACTGGAAATGCTTTAGCGCGAGCGGCGGCGCTCGGAAGAAGGCTGATAAGCCAGGCGGGCATGGTAGCTGCAATAGGGGGATGCTTCCGGCGCGTCGTTTCCGCAGAAATGAAATTCTTCTTTCAGCGGGTCACCAATCGGCCACTTGCAGGTGCGGTCCGTCAATTCGGTCAGTTCAAGGCAGCGCGCCGCCGGAACGGCGCCGGTGACAACCGGTACAGCAACCTCTTCAACGATTTGCTCAATGATGTCGTCCTGCACGTCCGCTGTGGCAGTGGTGCGTGGGGGAACATTTGCATTGGCGGCAACGGTTGCGGGGCGGGCTGTAAATGTCTGTGGCCGTGGGGTGGCGGGGCGTTTTGCGGCCGGTGTGCCGCCACCGGATTTTGCGCGGCCCGGCAGGCAGAGGCGGTGAACCTTGCCGATAACGGCGTTGCGGCTGACGCCACCGAGCTGGGCTGCGATCTGGCTTGCACTCAACCCTTCAGCCCAAAGCTTCTTGAGTTTTTCCACCCGTTCATCAGTCCAGTTCATATCGTATCTCCGCTCCGGCTTTCATAGCCTGTTCCTGCCCGGTAACCACCGTCAGAAACCTGTGTTGCGCGCCTTTAAGCGCGCGACCCGCACATTGGATGTGCGGGTTAACCTACGGCGGAATCCTCCATCGTCGCCTGAAAGACTTCAGGTTGAAGGGAGGCTAGATGAGTGAGATCGTGTCCGCCGCTTAACTCTCGAGCCGTTAACCTAATCGGCGCGGGACTCCGTGACAAGAGTCCCGCGAATCCTCACGAATCGATTTTTCTCTTTTCCCCAACTTGGTTCCCCAGTGTGACTCTTTTGCAATTCACGCATATGCCTGTGGAATCCGTGATTTGTTGACAGGGCCAGCGGAATTCGCAATAGTACCAACACCGCCGCTCAGGCGGTTTTTTTGGTTCTTTGCGATCGCTTTGTCGCAGTCACATCGCCCGGTTTTCCGTATTCCGGGGTGCTCAGGGAGAGTTTTGTGCCATGGCCGAAGCCACGCCGCTTTACGATACATATGCCCGCGCCACATTGCGGTTCGAGCGCGGGGAGGGCGTGTGGCTGATCACGGAAACCGGCGAGCGCTATCTCGACTTCGGTGCCGGTGTTGCGGTCAATTCGCTTGGTCATGGTCATCCCCATCTCGTGGAGGCGTTGAAGACACAGGCCGATAAGGTCTGGCACGTTTCCAACATTTACGAGGTGCCGGGGCAGGAAACATTCGCCAGCCGGCTGGCGGAAGCGACCTTCGCGGACAAGGTGTTTTTCACCAACTCTGGTGCGGAAGCGCTGGAATGCGCCATCAAAACCGCACGGCGCTATCATTTTCACAATGGCCATCCGGAAAAATTTCATATCATTACTTTTGCCGGGGCCTTCCACGGGCGCACGCTCGGCACTATCGCCGCAGGCGGGCAGGCCAAATATCTGGAGGGGTTCGGGCCCAAGGCTCCGGGCTTCTATCAGGTGCCGTTCGGCGACATGGCTGCGCTGAAAGATGCGATTACGGAGGAAACAGCCGCCATCCTGATCGAACCCATTCAGGGCGAAAGCGGCATTCGGGTTGTGCCCAAGGAGTTTCTGCAGGAACTGCGCGCGCTGTGCGATGAGCTTGGTCTGCTGCTGATCCTGGATGAAGTGCAGTCCGGCGTTGGCAGAACCGGAAAACTTTTTGCCCATGAGTGGTCGGGGATCGAGCCCGATATCATGGCGGTCGCCAAGGGCATCGGCGGTGGTTTCCCGATTGGCGCTTGCCTCGCTACTGCGGCCGCTGCCGCTGGCATGGTCGCTGGCACACACGGGTCCACCTATGGCGGCAATCCGCTGGGCATGGCGGTCGGCAATGCCGTGCTGGATGTCGTGCTGGGCGAGGGGTTCCTCACCCATGTTCAGGATGTTTCGCTGGTTTTCCGGCAGGGTCTTGCCTCGCTACAGGATCGTTTCCCCGATATTATTGAGGAAATTCGCGGTGAAGGGCTGATGCTTGGGGTCAAGGCAGTTGTGCCCGCAGCCGATTTGCTGAAGGCCATTCGCGGCCAGCATCTACTGGCGATCCCCGCTGGCGATAATGTCATCCGCCTCGTGCCTCCGCTAACGATAACGGCGGAAGAGGCGCGTGAAGGGTTGGCGCGACTGGAGCGCGCTGCCCAAACGGTGCGTGCATCGCAAGCTGCCGCCTGATCATTTTTCATACAGGATTCATTCATGGCTTCGCCTCGGCATTTTCTCGATCTTTCCGCAATGACCGCGCAGGACCTGCGCAGCATCATGGAGGACGCGAAAGTGCGAAAAGCACAGACCAAAGCCGGTACGGCCGATAAGCCGCTCGCGGGCAAGATGCTGGCCATGATTTTCGAAAAGCCGTCCACCCGCACCCGCGTATCGTTTGATGTCGGCATGCGCCAGCTTGGCGGGGAAACGCTGTTTTTATCAGGTATTGAAATGCAGTTGGGCCGGGCCGAAACCATTGGTGATACGGCCAAGGTACTCTCGCGCTATGTCGATGCAATCATGATCCGCACCACCGATCACAGCCGGTTGCTGGAACTGGCCGACCATGCCACCGTGCCGGTGATCAATGCGCTGACGGACGCCACACATCCCTGTCAGATCATGGCGGATATCATGACCTTCGAGGAGCATCGCGGATCCATCGAAGGCAAGACCGTGGCGTGGACAGGCGATGGTAACAATGTGCTGCATTCGTTGATCGAGGGCAGTGCCCGCTTCGGCTATCGCATGAACATGGCGGTTCCGCTTGGCTCGGAGCCTGATGACAAATACTTGAAATGGGCGCGCAACAATGGCGGCAACGTCATGCTGTGTCACGATGCTGAGCAAGCCGTTGCCGGGGCCGATTGCGTGGTAACGGACACGTGGGTCTCCATGAATCAGGAGCACCGGGCACGCGGCCATAACGTCTTCCAGCCGTTTCAGGTCAATTCCGAACTGATGGCGAAGGCCAGTAGCGATGCGCTGTTCATGCACTGCCTGCCCGCCCATCGCGGCGAAGAGGTTACGGATGAGGTCATCGACGGCCCGCAGTCCGTTGTCTTCGATGAGGCAGAAAACCGGCTTCATGCGCAGAAATCCGTTCTGGCGTGGTGCCTGGGGGCGCTGTAAGCCCATTGAAATTTTGCCGTTCAGACCCGATTTGAGGGCGTGATAGCACGCAAAGCAAACACAATGCAGCCGGTTAAACGGCGATGAATCTGTTTCCAATTCGCTTGGTGGCGTATTTGGAAACGGAAGGAGAGACAATGAGCGACGTCATGACCGAAGGGCTCGGTACCTTCAATTTTGCCGGGGACGATCACGTTCTGCCGTTTCAGGTTGAAGGGCTGGATGTGCGCGGCCGTGCGGTGCAGCTGGGACCGCTGCTCGATACAATTCTGGCGCGCCATGCTTATCCTGAACCCGTTGCGCGGCTGGTTGCCGAAACCATTGTGCTGACGGTGCTGCTGGGGACTTCGCTGAAGTTTGAAGGCAAGCTGATCGTACAGACACAGGGCGATGGACCGGTCGATCTGTTGGTTTGCGATTATACCTCGCCGGAAAGTGTGCGGGCTTATGCCCGTTTCAATGCGGAAGCAGTTGAACAAGCACAAGCAGGTGGGCGTATCCAGCCCCATGAACTGCTGGGGCGCGGAACGCTTGCCTTTACCATTGATCAGGGCTCGCACATGCAGCGCTATCAGGGCATCGTGCCGCTTGACGGTTCGACACTGGAAGAGATTGCTGAAACCTACTTTCGTCAATCCGAGCAGATTCCGACCAAGTTGCGGCTGGGCGTGGCAGAACTGATCGATCGCGATGAAAACGGCAAGCCACGGCATCGCTGGCGCGCTGGCGGCATGGTGGCCCAGTTTCTGCCGGAAGCGCCAGAGCGCATGCGACAGGCCGATCTTCCCGGTGGCGATGGCGATGACAGCATGCCGCCCGAGGAGGACGATCTCTGGTCGGAAGCCAAGGTCATGGTGGAAACCGTGGATACGGACGAACTGACAGACCCGATGGTGGGCGCGGAACGGCTGCTGTTCCGCCTGTTTCACGAGCGCGGTGTGCGGGTCTATCCACCGCAACCCGTCTATGACCGCTGCACCTGCTCTCGCGAACGATTGCAGGGCGTACTGGCAGCGCTATCGCCCGACGAGATCGAGCATACGCTCGTTGATGGCAAGGTGAGCGTAACCTGTGAGTTTTGCTCGACCACGTACACATTCACGGCAGAGGAAATTCTGCCGGCGTGAAACACAGAAGGCATCGGCGTAATCCGGTGCCTTTTTAGTTCAGGGTTCGGTTCAAGCCCGGTGAATCCAGCGAAAATGCGGGTATATCGACCTCGAAGCTCGCCCCATCCTCGGTTTGCATCTGGTACCGGCCAAACATAAAGCCGGAGGGCGTATCCAGTGGGCAGCCGGACGAGTATTCGTAGGTATCGCCGGGGTTCAGCAGAGGCTGCTCGCCCACCACGCCCGGCCCGGTGACTTCATCGACCTGCCCGTTTTGATCGGTAATATGCCAGTAACGCGACACCAGCTTGACCGTGACATCCGATAAATTGGAAATAACGATGGTATAGCCCCAGACGAAACGGCTGTCGTCGGGATCGGATTGATCCGCCAGATAAAACGGGCTGACGGTGACCTCAATATCGTGGGTCCGCGCACGGTACATGGGCGATACCTCTTTCATTTTTCGTGAGCGTGGTATCCATCAGGAATGACCGTGCGTCAAGACCAACCGGACGGACAAGCGTCTGCCCGGCTGTGTCATGCTAGGACTGAACGGATTTTAGCGCGCGTGCAAAATCGTCGATCAGATCCGCTGTGTCTTCAATGCCAGCCGAGAAGCGGATCGTTCCGGGCGAGATGCCCAGTTCCACGCGGGCTTCTTCAGCCAGGTTCTTATGTGTCGTGGTTGCGGGATGCGTAATCAGGCTCTTGGAATCACCGAGGTTGTTGGAAATGCGAACAACATTCAACGCGTTTTGCAAGGCAAAGGCCGCCGCCTTGCCGCCCTTCATTTCAAACGCAACCAGCGTTGAACCGCCCATCATCTGGCGTGCAATAATATCGGCCTGCGGGTGATCCTTCCGGCCAGGGTAGATAACCCGCGCCACCTGCGGCTGTTCGGCCAGAAAATCAGCAACGGCGGACGCATTTTCGCTCTGTGCCTTCACACGCAGAGGCAATGTCTCAATGCCTTTCAACAATGTCCACGCATTGAAAGGCGACAGCGCCGGGCCGGTGTGGCGGAAGTAATCCTGAAGCTGCTCTTCAATCCATTCTTTATCCGACAGCACAACCCCGCCGAGGCAGCGACCCTGACCATCGATATGTTTGGTTGCCGAGTAGACGACGATATGCGCGCCGAGTTCCAGCGGCTTTTGCAGCAGCGGGGTGGCAAACACATTGTCCACAATCAGCTTCGCGCCGATGGCATTGGCAATCTTGGCAACGCCCGCAATATCCACGATTTCCAGTGTGGGGTTCGTGGGACTTTCCAGAAAGAACACCTTGGTGTTGGGCTGAACGGCCTTTTCCCAGTTTTCCAGAAACCGGCCATCGACCAGCGTGCATTCAATACCGTATTTCGGTGCGAGCGTTTCCACAACCCAGCGGCAGGAGCCAAACAGTGCGCGCGCGGCAACGATATGGTCGCCTGCCTTCAACTGGCACATGATGGCAGCGGTGACTGCGGCCATGCCGGAGGCTGTTGCCCGAGCTTCTTCCGCGCCTTCCAGCAGGCACATGCGCTTTTCGAACATGTCGTTGGTGGGGCTGCCATAGCGGGCGTAGATGAACCCGTCCGTCTCACCCTTGAAGCGCGCTTCCGCGGCTTCCGAGGAGTCGTAGACAAAGCCTTGGGTCAGGAAGAGGGCTTCGGAGGTTTCGCCATGTTCTGTGCGGGTTGTGCCGCCATGAACCAGTTTTGTTGCGGGACGCCACGTCTTACTTGTGCCAGTGTTGCTCATGCCAATTATGCTTTCCAACAAAAAACCGGCCGCAAAAGCAGGCCGGTTCAAAGGTCAAAAAGCCAAGACCTTGCAACGCGGCCTTTTTAGCTGCTTATTTAACGTGGCCGCAAGCCGACCGGCCAAATCACCACGGGATAACCATGTTTAGAGCGCTCAAGCGCTTGCGTCAATTGGGGAACGCTGGTTTTGTCGTGCGCGGACAACGGGAAAAGAACATGGTTCGCATGACGGGTATTCTGGCAGACCGGGCAATTTCTGAGCTCTTTACCAGCGGCAGGCTGAAGAGCGAGAGCGCACTCGACGCTGACCAGATTCAGCCGGCCAGTCTGGACTTGCGATTGGGCTCGCACGCCTACCGGGTGCGGGCGAGCTTCATGCCGGGGCCATCGCACTTGGTGTCTGACAAGCTGGATCGTCTGAAACTTCACGTCGTCGATCTGTCACACGGGGCAGTGCTGGAAACAGGCTGTGTCTATATTGTGCCTCTGATGGAGAGCCTCGACTTGCCGGAGGGCATGTCCGCCTCCGCCAACCCGAAGAGCAGCACCGGACGCCTTGATATTTTCACCCGTGTGATCACCGATCATGCGCAGGAGTTTGATAAAATTCCCGCTGGCTACAGCGGCCCGCTCTATCTCGAGATCAGCCCCCGCACCTTTCCCATCGTGGTGCGGCGCGGGTCGCGTCTGTCGCAAATCCGTTTTCGCACCGGGCAGGCTCTGTTGAGCGAAGCGGAACTGTTGACAGTGCATGAAAACGACGTTCTAGTTGCCAGCGAAACCCCGAATATCTCCGGCGGCGGTATTGCCTTGTCGATTGATCTTAAGGGAACAGGCCCGGATGGGCTGCTGGGTTACCGTGGCAAACACCACACGGCTGTGGTCGATGTCGATAAAAAGGCCGAGCACAGCATCTTTGACTTCTGGGAGCCGCTGTTCAGCCGGGGCAGCGATGAATTAATTCTCGATCCCGACGAATTCTACATTCTGGTATCACGCGAAGCTGTGCATGTGCCGCCAATGTACGCAGCAGAAATGACGCCGTTCGACCCGCTGGTTGGCGAGTTTCGCGTGCACTATGCCGGTTTTTTTGATCCGGGCTTTGGCCATGCCATGGCTGGCGGCACCGGTAGCCGTGCCGTTCTGGAGGTCCGCAGCCACGAAGTTCCGTTCATTCTGGAGCACGGGCAGATCGTCGGTCGCCTCATTTACGAACATATGCAGGAGAAGCCTCAGTCCCTGTATGGAATGGATTTGAAATCCAATTATCAGGCGCAGGGGCTGAAACTCTCCAAACATTTTCGCAGCAACTAGACACGTCGCTTCTTGACAGACGCGGGCGACTAATGGATGTGTGGGCGAGCTGATGTCACATCAGTCTGCGGGCGTAGTTCAGTGGTAGAACGCAAGCTTCCCAAGCTTGATGTCGTCGGTTCAATCCCGATCGCCCGCTCCAGTCATTTCAGGAGTTCTGCACGCGCAGGAGCACCGATTGGCTCTTGCAATGGGGTAAAATTTCGATAGAACACGATCACTCACCACGGACCCGGTGAAATTCCGGGTGGCTCTTCTGGCCGCCGATCCGCCAGACCACGCAAGACCAGCATGTCATCTTCATCGTACCGCTGCAACACGCGCGTCCGTCATGCTTTGCGAGACCTTATCATATGAACTTTTCTACATTCCGTCGGGATTGGTCCGCTAATCCTATGCGTGAAATGCTCGCTGGAGCGGTCGCGACATTCGCGCTGATCCCCGAGGTTATCGCCTTTTCCTTTGTGGCAGGCGTCGATCCCCAGGTCGGTTTGTTCGCTTCATTCGTCATTGGCATTGTCATTGCCTTTACCGGCGGGCGTCCCGCTATGATTTCGGCGGCTGCCGGATCGGTGGCGCTCGTTGCCGCCCCTTTGGTTCATGCTCATGGACTCGCCTATCTCTTTGCCGCCGGACTGCTGGCCGGGGCAATACAGATCGTTTTCGGTCTTCTCCGCCTCGGGGTTCTGATGCGATTTGTCTCGAACTCCGTACGAACAGGTTTCGTCAACGCACTGGCGATCCTGATTTTCGCGGCTCAGCTTCCACACATTATCGGCGGAGACTGGCTTGCTTACGGTATGCTGGCGGCGGGACTGGCGATCATTTATCTCGTGCCGAAACTCACCAAGGCCATTCCATCCCCGCTGATTTGCATTCTGGTCCTGACCGTCGCCTCGATCACCCTGAAGCTTCCAGTGATGACGGTTGCCGATCTGGGCAAGCTTCCCGATTCTTTGCCGATCTTTGGCTGGCCCGCCGTACCGATGACGCTGGAAACTCTGGCGATTATTGGCGGACCGGCGCTGGCGATTGCCATGGTCGGCCTGCTGGAATCGATGATGACGGCGAGCGTGGTCGATGATCTCACCGGCACCCCCAGCTCCAAAAACCGCGAATGCACCGGTCTCGGCCTCGCAAACACCGCCGCCAGCCTGTTCGGGGGAATCGCCGGCTGCGGTATGATCGGTCAGACTGTCAGCAACGTGAAGTATGGGGGCCGAGGTCGCCTGTCCACATTGTTCGCCGGTGCGTTCCTTCTGGTTCTGATGGTCCTGCTCAAGCCATGGGTGTCACAGGTCCCGGTCGCAGCCCTTGTTGCCATCATGGTGATGGTGTCTATCGACACCTTCGACTGGTCGTCGCTAAAGGCGGTGATTGTTCACCCGAAAATGTCCAGTGCTGTCATGGTCGTGACCGTCCTTGTTACGGTTTTCAGTTCCAATCTTGCTCTTGGTGTTACCGTCGGCGTTCTGTTGAGCGGCGTGTTCTTCACGTTCAAGGTTGCTCGTCTTTTGAAGGTGGAAGCAAAGGTTGACGCGGGCCGCCGTCAAGTGACGTATCGGGTCTCGGGGCAGGTGTTCTTTGCGTCCGCCGACGTTTTTATTGAAGCGTTTGACATTGAAACGGCCATCGGCAGTACCGTTCTCATCGATGTTTCACAGGCGCATTTCTGGGATATTACGGCGGTTGCCGCACTTGAGCGGGTCGTTGAGCGGTTCAAAAGCCATCAAATTCAAACCAGTGTCGTTGGGTTGAATGAGGCCAGCGCAACTTTGCTTGGACGTCTGGACGGCTCAGCAAGGGTCAACGACGTTTGATAGGTTTCATAGCGTCGTTCTGATTGAATCAGAACGGCGCTTAACTTTTTATTCTGAATACATATCTTCTCGGCCCTCGCTTCGCGCCGGTCGGATTATGCTGTAAACGCGTTCCTACAACTGCGTCGACTTGATCGTATCCACGCCCACCTCGCCGGATATCACGCCACGCTGCAGATCATGCCGGCCATGCTCGACCTCAATCACCGTATAAAGCTTGTCACTCCTGAAGGCGCTTGCATCGGTGGTGCTGACGCCAGATGCGGGGGCTACGTCCACGTCCATGAAATCGAGCTCACGTCCCGCTGCCACAATGCGCGCATCACCGGATGTCCGTGCGGCAACAAGAACCTCGCCCTGATAAGGTGATAACTCCCATCGCGGGTCATCGGCTTCGGCAATCGCGGTCAAGCGATAAATGTTCAGCTTTTCCCCGGCTTCCGTCTCTGTTGCGATGACCTCAGCATCGTGCATCTGGGCCTGACTTTCGACCGATTTACCAAACGACGTATCGCTGGTTCCGTTAAAAGCCTCGTTGCCATTGCTTTGAACGCCATTTGCCATCGAGATCATCCTTTTCATTGATAGCGAATAACGTCCCTTATCTCGGTAGGTTCCAGCCGGAGCAATTCCAGTAAAAGCGGAACCGCTTTTGCGTCCGGTTAATGCGTCAAAACAATAGGGAGAACATTGCCGGCGAACACGTGTTCGCCGGCAATGTTCTCGGCTCTCGGCTTGGCCTTCAGGAAAAATCTTTGGATCTGGTGGGCTGATGGGCCGTCTTGTTCCATGCAAAGGGTTTTGAGAACAGCTCAATCAGAGCTTTCCATGCCGCATAGGACATCAGCATCCAGTAGGGCCCCACCAAAAGCCAGCGCCTCCCGACCGCTCTTCGTTCGGGCGGGCTCATTTTGTCCAGTCCTAAAATGGTGAAGACGAGATAGCTTCCAAAAATATTGAGCGTATCAATGCTGAAAAGCGTGGCAGCCATGGGCGTCAGTGGAAGTGCTCCGGTCAAGGTCAGCCAGACGGCAAAGCCGATAAAGACAATCAGCAATGGATGCGATAATGCCGAGAGCAGCATGCCGCCGATCAGAACCTGAAAGATCAGCGTGTTCATCACGCCCATGTCCCTATACAGAACCTTGGGTTCGCGTGTGGTGACAA
Organism: Rhizobium sp. CFBP 8762; assembly: GCF_014841565.1. GTDB lineage: Bacteria > Pseudomonadota > Alphaproteobacteria > Rhizobiales > Rhizobiaceae > CFBP-8762. The sequence goes on along the minus strand of NZ_JACYUD010000001.1, from coordinate 750,530 downwards.
GCCATGTTTGCAGCCAACCTTTGAACCATCGGGAGCGCTGATTAACCCAGGCGCGTGCATCTGTGGGAGCATCTTCATAGGTGGGAAGCCGGATGACTTTTGAACGATAACCGTAGCGGAACAGACGGATGCCGAGATCGGCATCCTCGGTCACATTATAGGGATCCCATCCGCCGACCTCTTTCAAAACCTTTGTGCGGAAATGATTGGACGTGCCACCAAGCGGCAGGGGGCGCTCCGTGGCAGACAGCAACGGCAAGAGGCCTCGAAACAGACCGGAATATTCAATAGCAAACAACGCACTGATCCATGATGCTCGCGCGTTGGTAATCACAAGCGGCGCTTGCAGGCAGGCGATCCGAACGGGTGATGTGCGAAAATGCTGAAATGCCTCACGCAACTGGTCGGGATGCGGGCGGTCCTCTGCATCGTAAACCGTGATAAAGTCTCCCCGTGCTCCGGCAAGGGCATAGCTGAGCGCCTTCGGCTTGGTTCGTGGCAGGGAAAACGGAACTTCGACAATTTCAAACTGACTGCCAAGCGTCATGGAACGGAAAGCCTGCAGCGTCTCGGTATCGTCAGCCTCACAAATCAGTTTGATATCCAAACAGGATTTCGGCCAGTTCAATGCGTTCAGGCTGGTGACAAGTTGCTCGACAACAGGCGCTTCCCGGTAGAGCGCCACAAGCACCGTATAGGTGGGAAATGGGCCGTCCCAAGGCTCAAGATCGACATTCAGACCGTGTGTCTTGCCCGATCGGCGCATCGCCGACAGACGCAGACAGAAGCCTGCTAAAAAGAAATTGGTCAAAACAATGTGAATCAGCATCAGCGTCAAGATGGGAGCCGTAAATATGCCCAGCAGCAAAACACCAAGCGAAAGCCCAGCGTAAAATCCTTGCCTGCCCCAAAAGACAATACGGCTGCTGAGTTTAGGTTTACTCTCAAACAATTGCTTGGTTGCCTGTCGTGCGCGCCGCTCAGAACCCGCGGCCCACGTGGCAGCCCGGATGGCCGATGGTGTGGTAATCGCCATAGACTTCCGGAGCACCGGCGCTTCCTTCAGCCGATTGGACAGTGCGGTGAAACGGCTGATATCCAGCGCGACCAATGCGAGCGGCGCTCGCGATGAAAATTGCATTCGCAAAGCCTGAGGTGCTGCCAATTGCGTGTCCAGCCCAGGCAGATCCTGTACGCAGGCCGGATCCGGGTTGGGTATGAAGGGAAGACCGAGTTTGCGGGCAACCTCTGCATGGAACCGGGTTTCGTCCAGATACTCACCGGCTATCAATTCCGCGTAGAGGCTGGTGCCATTGGCAGCGGCAGCGTGTTGACAGAGCGCAATCGTATAAAGATCGATACCGAGATCTTGCAGCAGCAAAAGCTCGCTTTCGAGCAGCGGGGCCAATTTCTTCATACTTTTCGGTTTAAAGATGGTACTCAAGATATTCATACCGCTGCCCCCCAAGAATATCCGCGTTTGCGCTACACAATGGTATTCATGAAGACGACATATTTTTCATCCCTAAAATACTGGGGGTTGGCGCTTCTCATGCCGGTGGCGGTTCTCTTGTCCACTGTTGAATTACACGCGGAGGATGCGGCTTTTCCCGCACTGTTTGATCAGCGTGAGCGGATAGCCCAGCCGGACCTTTCAGGCGTCGTGCGCCTGCGCTTTCTGACAACGGTTGATTTTCCGCCCTTCAACTTCATCGACAGTCAGGGCAAGCTTACGGGCTTTCATATCGATTTGATCCGGGCTGTTTGTGCCGAGTTGAAAATTGAAGCAAAGTGTCAGGTGCAAGCTATTGCCTATAATCAGCTGCAGGAAGCGCTTGCCAGCGGGCAGGGGGAAGCCGTAATTGCCGGTGTTGCCGTTACGCCCGAGTTGCGACGAACATTCACGTTTTCGCGTCCCATTCTTCAGTTGCCAGCGCGATTTGCAACGCGAACCGATGGTCCGCAATCGCTGGCGCAACTGGTGGATAAGCCGGTGGGGGTCATCAAGGGGTCGGCCCATGAGGCCATGTTCGGGGCATTTTTCCCGCAAATCACCGCCAAACCCTTCGACAACCGAATGGATATGCTGGAGGGGCTGAAAAGCGGTGCCGTCAATGCTGTGTTTTCAGACGCCTTGCAACTGTCGTTCTGGCTCGCAAGCCGCGAGGCGGATGGTTGCTGCCGGTTCACCGATGGACCATATTTTTCCGAGCGTTTTCTCGGTGAAGGCCTATCCGTCATGGTCAAGAATGACGACGCGCTTCTGGCGCAAGCCATTGATCATGCGCTTACGGTGCTGTCGCGCGATGGTCGTCTTCAAGACATTTACCGTCGCTATTTTCCGATAGGACTCTACTGAGCCGAGATCGGCGTTGTTTCCAGATCCATGGTTGGTATCTCTAGCTCTGGTGGCGGTACACTCGGAAGCGGACGCAGACGCGGATCACCGCCAAAAATGCCAAGGCCAGCCTTTTGTGCGGTGTCGCGGCCAGCTTCAAACGATGAGCCCGCGGGCACATCCACCAGCCCGCTATCCACCAGCCAACGGGCAAGATCGTGCCCACCAAGGCTGCACTGCGCCGTGACGATCCCGTCCCACGCCTTGTCGGGCACAGTACAGGCCACGGTCTTCATGCGCAGATAGTTGCGCAGCGCTGTCCGCGCTACCATTCCGCAAGGCCAGTTTGCGCCCCCGGTAGAGGTGCATGTTTTGTCCGCAGGCGTGGGAATGATCCCGGCCAGTTCCACGATGCCCGCTCCAAAGCGCAAGGTTCCAGCGGATTCGACAATCGGCTGGTTCAGCGGGATAGGCGAATGCTCACCCGTTTTTGGTTCGGTTGGGGAGGGCGGCGCAAGCGCCTGTCCGGACTGGACACCGTCATCAAACGGTTCGGCGGTCGCAGGCACGTCCTGTTGCGGTGTCGCCGGATCGGGTGTTTCCGCACCTCCCGGAACCATGTCCATATCAGGCGTTTCCAGCGTGAATGTTGGACCCGCTGCCTCGTTTTTGCGAATCTGGTTTGCGCCCAACAGAACAAATGCCATTACCATCACAACGGAGGCCAGACACCAGAGGGTCTCGCGGACGGGATTTAATGCGACATTGGGCATAGGCTAGGTGTCCTAGGGGGGCTAAGGTTCCTACTGGCTGGCCCAGACGATGCGGGCGATCCATTCCACATCCTTCATGTCGAAAGCGCGGTTGGGATGCTCGGGATTGAGGGATAGCAGTTCGATGGAGCGCGAATTGTGCCGCTGCAAGATCTTCGCCATGACCTCGCCCTCCTTCGTCTTGACGACGACGCGGTCTCCACGTCGAATCTGCGCACCGGGCTCAACGATCAGCACGTCCCCGTTGCGGTAGAGCGGCATCATGCTTTCGCCCTGGATTTCCAGAGCGTAGACACCGGCCTTCTGCTGGGGGGAGGCGGGAAAATCCACCACATCCCATCCTTGGCCAGCGGGAAAGCCGCCATCGTCGAAAAACCCGCCAGCCCCGGCCTGCGCAAATCCCAACAGGGGAATCGGCCCGCTTTGCGGTGGAAAGGCACCCTCGGGAAGGCCGCTATTGCTCGTTGACGGGTTGGAGCGCTTGTGCTCCGGCTGCATCAGATCGGTAAACTCGTCAAGCGACGCCCCGGTGGCAGCCAGAACCTTGGCGATGGATTCGGTCGAAGGCCAGCGCGTGCGTCCGTCGGCAGACTTTCGCTTGGATTTGTTGAACGATGTGGGGTCCAGTCCAGCGCGGCGTGCAAGGCCGGAGGGCGAAAGTTGATAGCTTTCGGCAAGTGCGTCCAAGGCACTCCAAATACGCTCATGTGATAACATCGTGTCTATCCTGCAAGCATGGAGGCGTCGACCATCCTCCCGTCCAGCGGGTACTCTAGCCAAAACAGGGATTCAAGTAAAGTCAGCGGAGGAAAATAGTCCTCCGCTTTTCCGGCTTTATGCCACCTCTTTGACCCCAGGATAGGGGTTGTACCGCGCGTAGAATGTGTCGTTGCTGTCGGCCATCGTGCTCAGGAGAGCGGTGGGGCGGAAGTGCTCCCCATGACGCTCTGCCAGCCGGTTGCACAGCGCCACAAAGGCAGGCACCCCCATGCCATCGATGTAGCTGATGGCGCCGCCGGTAAAGGGCGCGAAGCCGAAGCCTAGAATAGAGCCGACGTCGGCCTCGCGCGGATCGGTCACAATGCCTTCTTCCATCGTGCGCGCCGCCTCCAGCGCTATGGTCACGAGGAAACGCTGCTGCAGTTCCTCGACATCGATCTCGTCAGGGTTCTGCTGCGGATATAGGGATTTCAGCTCGGGCCACAGGTGCTTTTTCGCCGGTTTGGCAGGGTAGTCGTAAAAGCCTTTTGCCCCTTTTCGCCCCGTACGGCCATGGGTTTCCACCATGGTTTCGATCAGGGTCATATGGGCGGGATCGACGGCCTTTTCGCCGAGATCGGCAATGGCGGCTTTCAGAATCTTGTGCGACAGGTCAAGCGCCACTTCATCATTCAGAGCCAGCGGCCCCACCGGCATACCGGCCATGCGTGCGGCGTTTTCGATCATCGCAGGCGGTACGCCCTCGATCAGCATGTCATAGGCTTGGCTCATGTAGCGCAGAACGCAACGGTTGACGAAAAAGCCGCGTGTGTCGTTGACCACAATGGGCGTTTTGCGGATAGCGGCAACGAAATCCAGTGCGCAAGCCAGCGCAGCATCTCCCGTTTTGTCACCCAGAATGACTTCCGTCAGCATCATTTTCTCAACCGGCGAGAAGAAGTGCAGGCCGATAAAATTAGCAGGTCGCGTTGCCGCGTCCGCCAGGCTGGTGATAGGCAGCGTCGAAGTGTTGGAGGCAAGCACAGCCCCCGGTGAAAGAACAGCCTCAACCTTCTCGATAACAGCGCGCTTGATGGCGCGGTCTTCAAACACCGCCTCGATAACAAGTTCCGCACCGGCAAGGTCTTCATAGGCTGCCGAAGGCGTGATGCGGGACAGCAGCGCCTGTGCATCCTCCGGCGTCGCCTTGCCTTTTTGCAGCGCAGTTTTCAGCAGCGCTTCCACCTGCGCTTTACCGTTGTTGGCGGCGTCCAGATCGCGGTCGATCAGAACGACGGGAATCCCCGCAAACGCTGTGACATAGGCGATGGATGCGCCCATGAAGCCCGCGCCGACAATGCCGACTTTGGTAAATTTCGTTTTCGCCACACCCGTTGGCCGACGTGCGCCCTTGCCCAGTTCCTGCATGGAAATGAACAGCGAGCGGATCATGGAGAACGCTTCTGTGCTCTGCAAAATTTGCGTGAAATAGCGCTGCTCGATTTTCAGGCCGGTATCGAAGGGAACCTGCAAGCCCTCATAAACGCATTTGAGGATTGCCACCGCGCCGGGATAATTGCCATAGGTTTCCCGCCGCAAAATGCCGGATGCCGCGGGCCAGAGCTGCGCGCCAGCAGGGGTCCAGACCGCACCACCAGGCAGTTTGAAGCCCTTCTCATCCCATGGCTGAACCGGTTTCAAGCCGTTGCGGATCATGGTTTTGGCCGTTTCGATCAGCGCGTCTGGCTCGCACACGTCGTGGATCAGGCCCATGGCTTTTGCGCGTGATGGGGTAAGGGACTGTCCCGTCGTCATCATCTGCAAGGCGTCTTGCGCGTTGGTCAGGCGCGGTACGCGCTGCGTGCCACCGGCCCCTGGGAAAATGCCGACTTTGACCTCCGGCAGCGCCAGTTTCACCGCTTTGGCATTCGACGCAACGCGTCCGTGGCAGGCCAGAGACAGCTCGAACGCGCCGCCCATGCAGGTGCCATTGATTGCTGATACCCACGGCTTTCCGCAGGTTTCCAGCTTGCGGAAAAGCTGGCTCATACGGCCCGAAACCTCAAATAGCTTTTGTACCGCCGCTTCCGGGTCTTTGGCCTTTTCTTCCGCCTGGCTGGTAAACATTGCCTTGATCATGGCGAGGTCAGCACCGCCGGAAAAGGTTGCCTTGCCGGAGGTGAACACAACCCCCTTGATTGCGGTATCGCCCGCCACCTGATCGATCAACGCATCGAGTTCGCGCAGCACATCGGCTGTAAACACGTTCATCGATTTATCGGGCATGTCCCAAGTGACAAGCGCAATGCCCTCAGCATCCGTCTCGATCTGGAAGTTCGTGGTGGTCATGATCGTCTCCTCACACCCGCTCAATAATAGTAGCCGTGCCCATGCCCGCGCCAATGCACAGCGTCACGAGTGCGGTTTGCAGGCCGCGTCGTTCCAGTTCATCCAGTGCGGTGCCGAGGATCATGGCGCCGGTCGCGCCGAGCGGATGGCCCATGGCGATAGCGCCCCCGTTCACGTTGATCGTATCGGGTGAAAGGTCGAAGGCCTGCATGTAGCGCAGCACCACGGCGGCAAAGGCTTCGTTGAGTTCAAAGAGGTCGATGTCGTCAAGGCTCATGCCGGCGCGCGCCAGCAGCTTGTTCGTTACGTCGATCGGGCCGGTCAGCATCAGCGCCGGGTCGGAGCCGATATTGGCGAAGGCCCGAATGCGCGCGCGGGGTTTCAGCCCCATCGTCTCGCCGCCAGCTTTCGAGCCGATCAGCACCGCCGCTGCGCCATCGACAATGCCGGAGGAATTGCCCGCATGGTGAACGTGGTTGACGGCCTCCACATCGGGATGGGCCTGTATGGCAACGGCATCAAATCCGCCCATTTCACCGGCCATGACAAAGGCTGGATTGAGCGCGGCCAGTGCCTGCATGTCCGTGCCAGGGCGCATGTGCTCGTCATGCGCCAGAATAACCAGACCGTTCTGGTCGCGCACCGGAACCACGGAACCGTTAAAGTAGCCCGCATTCCACGCCGCCGCTGCGCGGCTTTGACTTTCCACCGCGTAGGCGTCCACATCGTCGCGCGAGAAGCCGTATTTGGTCGCAATCAGATCGGCGGACACGCCCTGCGGCATGAAGTAGGCGGGAAGACTGACCGAAGGGTCCATGAACCACGCGCCACCAGACATGCCGATGCCCACGCGCGACATGCTTTCCACGCCCCCGGCAATAACAATATCATCCGCCCCTTGTGCGACCTTGGCCGCCGCAAGGTTGACCGAATCCAGCCCGGACGCGCAGAAGCGGTTGATCTGCATACCCGGCGCACGCGCCGCATAACCCGCCTCGAAGGCTGCTGCCTTGGGAATAACGCCGCCCGCTTCCATTACCGGATCGACACAGCCGAAAATGATGTCATCCACCGTCTGCGTGTCCAGTCCGTTGCGGTCGCGCACGGCTTCCAGCATCCGCGCTGCCAGCCGCACGGATGGCACCTCATGCAGCGCACCATCCTTTTTACCGCGCCCGCGTGGCGTGCGCACATGGTCGTAAATAAAAGCGTCGGACATGCGTGTCTCCTAAAAATATCGAGGTTCGGTAGCTCTACCTTAACGTCCACGTGCCGCGAATATCATCGTCTGCAGAGACCATTTTACCCTCACGTCGAAGTGCGGTTGCAGCCCATCTCATGTCGTATTGCCAAGTATAGAACAGGTCACCGCTTGCCTCTAATTCGGCTTTATGGTGTTGCACATATGTGCTTCGCGACGAACAATAAGGAGCCAGTTCCTCCATTCGACAACAAGGCTTCATGCACCCAATCAACCATCTGACTACGCATTGTAACTCCTGAAATCTAAAAAGCCTCAGCGGCAAGCGCCATGGTGCTGTCTGCTCCGGCCTCAATCCGCGCCCGGCGCAATGCCGTTTCCGGCAGCAGACGCTCCATGAAGAAAGTGGCGGTTTTCAGCTTGTTGGCAAGCATGACGCTGTCGTCGGTATCGGTTTTTTCAACGGCGACCTTGGCAATTTTCGCCCACATATAGCCGATCATTACCAGCCCGAAGAGATGCATGTAGTCGGTGGAGCCTGCCCCGGCATTGTCTGGTTTTGCCATGGCATTGCCCATGAACCACATGGTGGACGCCTGCAAATCTCCCAAAGCCTTTTTCAGGGCTTTGGTATAGGGCGTCAGGGCCTCGTGGTTGCGGTTTTCCTCGCAGAAATCACCAATTTCCTTAAACACCGCCATCACGGCACGGCCGCCATTGGCACCCAGTTTGCGCCCGACAAGATCCAGCGCCTGAATGCCATTGGCCCCCTCATAGATCATGGCAATGCGTGCATCGCGCACATATTGGCTCATGCCATATTCCTCGATATAGCCATGCCCGCCAAACACCTGTTGCGCCATCACGGCGTGATCAAAACCCTTGTCCGTCATCACGCCTTTCAGAATCGGCGTCATCAAGCCCAACAGATCGGCTGCCGTCTGTGCCTGGGCTGCATCTTCGCTGCGATGCGCGATATCGGATTGCAGTGCGGTCCAAAGTGTAAACGCACGACCCCCTTCGTTGAAGGCCCGAATGGTCATCAGCACGCGGCGCACATCCGGGTGCACGATGATAGGATCGGCCTTTTTGTCCGGCTCCTTGGCACCCGACAGGGCGCGCCCTTGCAACCGGTCCTGCGCATAGCTGGCCGCATTCTGATAGGCAATTTCAGACACTGCCAGCCCTTGCAGGCCAACACCCAGCCGCGCCTCGTTCATCATCACGAACATGGCTTTCAGGCCCTGATGTTCGCCTCCGATCAGGGTGCCGACAGCCTCGTCATAGTTCAAAACGCAAGTTGCATTGCCGTGAATGCCCATTTTCTCTTCAATGGAACCGCAGGTCACACCATTGGCTTCACCCAGTGTCCCGTCCGCATGGATCAACCGCTTTGGCACAATGAAGAGCGAGATACCCTTGGTGCCCTCCGGGGCACCATCAATACGCGCCAGCACCAGATGAATGATGTTGTCGGCCATGTTATGCTCACCGGCGGAGATGAAAATCTTCTGGCCGGAAATGCGGTAGGACCCATCCGGCTGCGGTGTAGCACGGGTGCGTAACAGGCCAAGATCGGTGCCGCAATGGGGCTCCGTCAGGTTCATGGTTCCTGTCCAGAGTCCCTGCACCATATTGGGCAGGTACTGCGCTTTCTGCGCCTCGCTGCCATGCTCCAGAATAGCGGCAATCGCGCCCTGTGTCAGGCCGGGATACATAGTCAGTGCCATGTTGGCGGAGGAGAAATACTCTCCCACTGCCGTGTGCAGGGTATAGGGTAGGCCTTGCCCGCCAAATTCTTCCGGCACAGGAAGGCCAATCCAGCCGCCCTGGCAGTAGAGGTCAAACGCCTGCTTGAACCCCGTGGGTACGCTGACCGCGCCGCTGTCGCTGCGGGTGCATCCCTCACGGTCCCCGCTGAGGTTCAGAGGAAAAAGCGCATCCTCGGCAAGCTTTGCGGCTTCGACGGCAATGGCTTCCAGCATATCCGGCGTCGCATCGGCAAAGCCGGGCAGGTTGCCATAGCGGCTGATATCCAGCACATCGTTCAATAGAAAAAGCGTATCGCTGACAGGTGCCTTGTAGACCGGCATTCACATGCTCCTCACCGTAACTCAACCTCAAATCGAGTCTACAAAAAATTGACGTGCGCGTAAACGTCAAAATGCAGGGGATTTTGGCGATCGCTAAAAATAACCGAAAACCATGGCAGTTTAAGGAAGAGGTTAACGGCTTATTTACCACGTTTGCCGAAAAGTGGCGGTGAAACGTGGGATTCGCTTTTCCTGTCATCGGTTCGGCTGCGGGTGGTCAGTCTGGCGGAAGATAGCGCAGGTAAGTGCGATCCACGATACCTTTAGACGGGGCTTCAGTACGATGAACGGATCGAGATCATATATGCGCCACGACGAACGGCCCTCGCTCGATGCTTTGAATCGCACCATCGAGGGGCTGGAAGCCCGCATTGAAGGCCTGATGGCCAATGTTTCCAAAGACCCGCGCCAGCCCCGCGAGCGCGAGGCATTTCTACGCTCGCAGCGCGTTGCCGATCTGATCGAGCGCCAGCGCGTAACGGAGGCCCCCGCCGTACCACCGCGAGCGGCTGCTCCAAACCGACCCGTTCCACACGTAGCACCGGCCCCGCAGGCAGCAGCATTCCCGCAGGCAGCAGCATTCCCGCAGGCAGCACCCGTACGCGCGCTGGAAACACCGGATTTCGCCAGAAAGGACATTGCCCGTGCGCTGGTTGGCCTTCGTCAGGAACTGAAAGTGGATATGGCGGAAAGCCTGACCCGCGAAATGAGCGGCCTTCGTGCCGAAATTCGCAACATCAAGCCGGAAACCGCCAACCCCGCCTTTGCACAGGACATGCGCGACGATGTGCAGCGCCTGTCGGACCGGATCAACGATCTTGGCCGCCACGTCAGCCCCGCGCAGGCGGATGCGCTGCAAGCCGAATTCAACGCTCTTCGCTCCATGATCGACGGTCTGGCGCGCGAAGATTCCGTGCGCCGCATGGAGGACCGGTGGACGGGCGTGGAGCAGCGCCTGAACATTTTTGACGCCAACCGGGATGATGAATTGCTGGCGCTGGCGCACCGGCTGGATGAGATCAAGACGCAGATATCGTCAATCGGTACGGCATCGCCCTCGCTGCGCGGCATGGAAGACCGGCTGCTTGCGGTTGCCAAGGCTGTCGAAGCGCTGGGCCGTCAGATGCGCCAGGATGACGGCGCGTTCGGCGAGGAATTTTCCACGCTCAATACGCGGCTGGATGAAATCAGCCGTGCCGTGGCCGTCAACGGTCGCCCTGCCATGGATGCCGCTTTTGCGAGCCGTCTGGAAGATCGTATCGCCAATCTTTCGTCGCAGATGGACCGGCTGGCTGAGCCCAACCACGATATGACCGCACGTCTGGAAACCCTTATTGCCCGGATGGACGACCTCGCCGGCGCTGACGCTGCGTACCGTCTGGAGGAACGTCTTGAGCAGTTGTCGCTGATGATGCTGCGTGCGCAGGAGGTTTCGCAGCCGGATCTCACCGGCTATCTCATTGACATTTCGCAGCGTATCGATGGTTTAAGCGATGGCAGTGTCAATGATGCGCTCTTGTCGCGACTGGATGATCTGGCGCGCCGGATCGATCAGCTTGGTGACTTGCGGCAGGATGACACCCCGTTTCACCGCATAGAAGACCGGCTGGCGAGCATTGCCGCCAAGCTGGATGAGACGCAGGCCAAGCCGTTCGATCCCGCTCAGCCTTTGCCCGGACTGGAATCGCTGGAAGCGCAGATCACGCATCTGTCGGACCTGATCAGCGACACTCATGCCCGTGAGCCGGTGCTGTCACCGGAGGTGGAAACCCGCCTTGGCGCTATGGAACAATATCTGACCACCACGGACGAATATATTGTTGAGGCTGCCCGCCATGCCGCCGATGCCGTTCTGGAAGCTTACACCCGCAACAGCGCCGGGGGCGCATCTGCCGGGGACATGTCCGTCATTGCCGGGCTGGCCGAGGACTTGCGCACGCTCGAACGGCTCAGCCGGTCCAGTGATGAGCGCAGCACCCGCACATTCGAAGCGCTTCACAACACGCTGGTCCACATTGCTGAAAAGCTGGAGCGGTTGGATAGTCGCCCGGTCCAAGCATTGGCCATGACGCCGGACATGGCGGAAGCTGGCGAGGTGGATGCACGAGACAGCAGGGCCTCCGGTCTGGCCGGGCGGATCGGGAACGGGCGTCAGGAGCCGCGTGTTCACGTCGACCCGGTGCCGCAACTGGACGCCAGCGCGGAGATGATCGCGCCCGACGATATGAACCAGTTGCTGGAGCCGGGTTCCGGAGCGCCGGACGTGAAGAAAATTCTGGAGCGTCTGCGGGCCGATGAGCGGGCCTATGCCGGAACACAACGCCCCGTAGATGAAGGGCAAAAAGCCGATTTCATCGCAGCCGCCCGCCGCGCGGCGCAAGCTGCAGCCATTGAGAGCGATCAGGCCGAACGTGAGCTGAATGGCACGTCCGGATCGGTGCTCAAGCGCCACCGTCGCCCGATTGTCATGGCCATCGGCGCGGTTCTGCTTGCCATTGCATCTTATCCGCTGGCTATGACCTACTTTGCGTCAACAGGCGGCAATCAGACGGCAACCGTTGCAAAACCTGTGGCATCCCCGGCCAAGCCTGCTACGCCAACAGTGGCAAAGCCTGCACCGCAGGCTTCTGCACCTCTGTTCGTTCCCGCAGCGCCGCCTGCCGGTGAGGCGGCCAGCTTCAAGGCAAACGATCCGGCTACGACAGCCTTAATCAAGCCCGCAGTGGCTATCGATGTGCCAGCCGGGCTGACACCGGAGTCGCTTGCAAGCGCGGCGAAATCCGCCGATCCTTTGGCCTTGTTTGAAATAGGCACCCGCTACAGCGATGGCCGCGGCTTGCCCGTCGACATGAAGGAAGCGGCCCGATGGTACGGCCTGTCTGCCGATCAGGGGTTCGCTCCGGCACAGTATCGTCTCGCAAGCCTGTATGAAAAAGGCTCCGGCGTGGGTCGTGATGTCGTCAAGGCCAAGCAGCTTTACGGGCAGGCAGCAGAAAAGGGCAATGCCAGCGCCATGCACAATCTTGCGGTGCTGCTTGCCAGCGGCACCGATGGCACGCCCGATTACAAGGCTGCGGCCACGTGGTTTGAGAAGGCGGCGGAGCTTGGGGTGCGTGACAGCCAGTTCAACCTCGGCATTCTCTATGCACGCGGCAACGGCGTGGCTCTGGACCTGCAGAAATCCTACACATGGTTTGCGATTGCTGCCCGTCAGGGTGATACGGACGCCGCTGCGAAGCGCGATGACGTCGCCGCAGCGCTGAAGCCCGAGCAAATGGCCGCTGCCCGCGCGCAAGTGGAAGCATGGCAGGCCAAGCCCATGGATACAGCCTCCAACACGGCAGACCTGCCGGACGAGTGGGTGGGCGAGGCCACCAAGACCGCCTCTGTCGATATGACCAAGGCCGTGCGCAACATTCAGGCGATTCTTAACAACAACGGCTTTGACGCCGGTGAGCCTGATGGTCGTCTGGGTCTGCAAACCACCAAGGCCATAAAGGCCTTCCAGACCTCCATCGGCCAAACGCCCACCGGTGAAATCACCGATGAACTGGTGCGTGAACTGTTGAAGCGCAACAAGCAGCCGGGGTGAACGCGTTCAACCGGGCTGAATGATTTGAAGAGACGGCGGTCTCTTCACACTTTCCTCACCCCTGAGGTATAGAACATTCTCTCGACGGTTGACTCGCGGCGACCCCACGGGCATGACGAAGCAGTGGCCGGGGCAACAGGCTTTTCAGAGCAATCTGGTGCTGCCGTTCACGTATTTCCGTACTGCTTGGCTCCTGTGGCCTGTTGTTCGTTATCCGCGTAGCACGCGGCGTTTTGGCATATTGAGGTCCGGCCGTGACGGTGTACCTGCCCATTGCAGAATTGTCGGTGAACATCTTCGTCATCCTTGGTATGGGGGCGGCGGTGGGGTTTCTCTCCGGCATGTTCGGCGTCGGCGGCGGGTTTTTGATCACGCCGCTGTTGATCTTCTATAACATTCCTCCGGTCGTGGCCGTTGCCACCGGTGCCAATCAGGTGGTTGCGTCCTCCATTTCCGGTGCCATCAGTCACTTCCGGCGCGGGACGATCGATATCAAGCTGGGCTCGGTGCTGATGGGCGGGGGCCTTGTCGGCGCGACAATCGGCGTCTGGATTTTCGCGTGGCTGCGGCGTCTTGGACAGCTCGATCTGACGATTTCGCTGATGTACGTGCTGTTGCTGGGCATTGTCGGGACACTCATGTTGCTGGAAAGCATCCGCGCGCTACGACGCGCCGCCCGTAACGAAACGGTGACGCTACGCCGCCCCGGACAGCACAACTGGGTGCACCGGCTGCCCTGGAAAGTAAAGTTCAAGAAGTCGCGGATTTACCTCAGCGTCATTCCCGTCTTCGCGCTTGGCTTCGGCATCGGTATTCTCACCTCCATCATGGGTGTGGGTGGCGGGTTCATTATGGTGCCGGCGATGATTTATCTGCTGCGAATCCCCACCAGCGTCGTCGTCGGCACCTCGCTGTTTCAGATCATCTTCGTGTCTGCCTACACCACCATCGTACAGGCAACGGCCAATTACAGCGTCGATATCGTGCTGGCCTTCCTGCTGATGATTGCCGGGGTGATCGGCGCACAATACGGTGTGCGGGTCGGGCAGAAGTTGCGCGGCGAACAATTGCGCGCGCTGCTGGCGTTGCTGGTTCTAGCGGTAGGCTTACGCCTCGCCATTGCGCTTGTGGTGACACCCAGCAATGTTTACTCGGTGGTATCGGAAGGGATTGGCTTCTGATGCGCGCTCTTCTCTCCGCTTTGATACTGGTTATACTTGCTGCGGTCCCGGTTCTGGCGCAGCAGGGTGGCGCACCGGCGGCCTCGCCCAACTTCACGGAAAATCTGGATATTGGGATTTCAACCGACGAGATCGCGATAACCTCCGATTTCACCGGTGCCGACCTCACGATTTTCGGCGCCATCGATGGCGTGGATCAGGACATTTTGGCTGAGGGCAAATACAACATCGTCGTGGCGCTGGAAGGGCCGAAGGAAAATGCCACGGTGCGCAAGAAGGAACGTGTGTTTGGCATCTGGATCAACACGCAATCCATGACATTCGAGCTGGTGCCGGAATCCTACTCCCTGTCCAGCACCCGTGACGTGGAAACCATCGCGCCCACTGCCGAAATGAACACGATGGGCATCGGCATCAATCACCTGCGGCTGACACCCACCGGCTATATTGGCGATGGCAGCAATCTCACCGAATTTCGCGATGCGTTTCGACAGTTGAAGCAAGCCAGCGGCATTTACCAGCGCGACCCCGGCGGTGTGCAGTTCATCAGTTCCAGCCTGTTCAAGGCGACTGTGCGCCTGCCCGCCAATGTACCGAACGGCGTGCATATCGTGCGGGCCTACCTGTTTCGCGAGGGCCATTTCGTCAAGGCAAAGGCTTTACCGCTGCGGGTGGTAAAGACGGGGCTGGAGCAGGCGATTACCCGTGCGGCGTATGAAATGCCGTTTGTCTATGGCATTTTTGCTGTATTTCTGGCAGTCGTCACCGGTTGGCTCGCCAGCGTCATCTTCCGCCGTCGTGACTGAGGACAAGAAACATGAAACCAATCTTCGTTCAGCTTCAATGCGCTCCGGGCAAGACCTATGACGTGGCCGATGCCATCTACAAGACGGAGCTTGTGTCCGAGATGTATTCCACCAGCGGTGAATATGATCTGCTGCTGAAAGTCTATGTGCGCGATGAGCAGGAAATTGGCAAATTTATCAATGATAACATCGCCGCCATTCCCGGCATTGTACGTTCGCTGACAACGCTGACGTTCAACGCGTTTTGAACGAGCCTTTCGTCTAGAAGACGAAGCAGGGCGCCGTACTTTCCTCCCTCATTCCTGTGCTTGTCACAGGAATCCACCTACACGGGGACAAGTGCCGTGTGGAGACTATGGATTCCTGTGGACCAAGCACAGGAATGACGAGTGGTTGATATGGGTTCTTAGCCTCACGCCGTCAAATTGCCGAATCGCACCGAGTAAACGCGATCTCGTCCCAGCAGATGCGCCACCAGCCGCTCGTGGTCAAACAGGCCCTGCATGGCGCGGTGTTTCAAGTCCAGTCCGCCGGTCGTCACGCCAAAGGCGGGCATCACAAGGCGTTGCCCATCGGTTGCAAAGCAGGCGCGGCGGATGGATTTCTCCCGTCTCCGCACGGTCGCGGACGGGTGAAGGTGACCCGAAACCTCACCCAAAACCTCGCCAAGGCGGGCGCCAAGCGTCGGTTCATGGCGAAACAGCAGGCCGCCGAAATGCAACGTATCCAGCGATGTGCCGGGCAGGCCAAAGGCCCCGTCCGGGTCGTGGTTGCCGTTGATCCATACCCATTCCCGGCCCTTCGCCAGCGCCTGTATCATGGCGCGAAAAACCTCCGGCATGAGTTCGGCCCCGCGCCGGTCGTGGAAATTATCGCCAAGGCTGATCACGGTCCTGGGGTTGTGGCGGGCAATCACATGTTCCAGAATACGCAGCGTTGCCAAGGTATCGTAAGGCGGAAGCATCATGCCACGGCGGGCAAAGGCGGAGCCTTTTTCCAGGTGCAGGTCAGAGACAACAAGCGTTTCATGCGCAGGCATATACAGTGCGCCAAAAGGATCGCACACCACGCTTACACCATGCACCACGGTGCGGGCGGCATGGGTATCAGATGCTGGTATGGCCGAAGCGGCCAAGGCAAGTCGATTCATGATGCTATTAACCAGAAATGCTTTCGTTGTTGTCGCATGTCCGGACGTAAAACCGCTCATGCACTTTTACTGGACATGCTTTCGTTGAACAGGTCGTCCGCCGCTTCCGCCAACAGCACATCCTGCGCCTCGCCCGCAACCCGCTCCCGCCCGATTTCCATCATGACAGGCACTGCCAGAGGAGAAACGCGCGTCAACGGTTTGTGGGAAATATGTCCCTTGATTCGCGCCAGCATATCGCCAAGTCGGCGAATATCCAAAAGCCCCGTTGCCGCATCGTTGCGCGTGGCTTCCAGCAGAATGTGGTCCGGCTCATGCAGCCGCAGTACATCATAGATCAGATCGGCTGAAACCGTGACCTGTCGTCCGTTCTTTTCCTTGCCGGGATGGCGCAGGTCAATCAGCCCGGCAATGACAGCGCAATTGCGGAACGTGCGTTTCAAAAGATACGATTCGTCCAGCCACGCTTCCAGATCGTCGCCAAGCATGTCCTCGTCGAACAATTCCGACAATGACGGGTTCTCGGTCAAAAACGCCTCGCCCAGATCCTCCAGCGTCCAGATGGCGAGGGAATAATCGGTTGCCACAAAACCAAGGGGTTTCAGGCCCGCACGCTCCATGCGCCGCGTCAGCAACATGCCCAACGTCTGGTGCGCCAACCGCCCTTCAAAGGCATAGGCCACCATGAAAAAGCGGCTGCCATGCGGAAAGGTCTCGATCAGCAACTCGTCTTTGCTCGGCAACACAGAGACATCGCCCTGGATGGACAGCCATTCACGCACCTGATCGGGAAGAGCAGGCCAGTTTTCCGGGTCCGCCAGCATGGTGCGCACCTGATCGGCCAGATAGGTCGACAGCGGAAACTTGCCACCCGCGTAAGAGGGAATTTTCGGATCCAGATTATAGGCCTGCGTCACCAGACATTCATTCTCCCGAATGCCCTCAAACCGCAACACCTTGCCGGAAAACAGGAACGTGTCGCCAGAAGATAACCCTTCCAGAAACCACTCTTCCACCTTGCCCAGCGTCATGCCCCCGCGGCCCAGCGTACCTTTTGCGCCGCGCTTCACCATGCGCACATTCAGCGCCGGTGCCTCCACAATGGTGCCGACATTCAGCCGGTATTGCTGGGCAAGATAGGGATTGGAGACACGCCAGCGCCCGTCTTCCATTTTGCGAATGCGGGCATAGCGGTCATAGGTGCGCAGCGCATAGCCGCCAGTTGCCACAAAATCGATGATCCGCTCGAATGTTTCCCATGGCAGTTCTGCGTAAGGCGAGGCACTGGTGATTTCGTCATACAGCAACAGCGGATCGAACGGCGCGGCGCAGGCCATGCCCATCACGTGCTGGGCCAGCACATCCAGCGCGCCCGCGCCCACGGGCGGCGTATCCTGCGCGCCAACGTAGTTGGCATCCAGTGCCGCCTGACATTCCATCACCTCAAACCGGTTGGCAGGCACAAGAATGGCGCGGCTCGGTTCATCCATCCGGTGGTTGGAGCGGCCGATGCGCTGCGCCAGACGGCTTGCGCCCTTGGGTGCGCCCACATGCACCACCATGTCCACATCGCCCCAGTCGATGCCGAGATCGAGCGTGGAGGTAGCAACAACGGCACGCAGCTTGTTCTCGCTCATCGCAGCTTCCACGCGGCGGCGCTGCGTTGCATCCAGCGATCCGTGGTGGAGCGCTATCGGCAGATTATCATCATTGATGGTCCAGAGTTCCTGAAACAGCCGCTCCGCCTGATTGCGGGTGTTGACGAACAGCAGCGTCGTGCGATTGGCTTGGATGGCCTTGTAAACATCCGGCATGGCATAGGTGGCGCTATGGCCCGCCCATGGCACCCGTTCCTCGGTACGCAAAATGGTAATTTCGGGCTTGGCGCCACCGTCCACAGTGATCAGCCCTGCGTGGCGTGTTTGACCTTGCGTCTGTCCCACCAGCCAGCGCTGCAATTCCTCAGGCTCGGCAACGGTGGCTGAAAGACCGATGGTCTGCATGTCTGGACTAAGCGTGCGCAAACGTGCCAGCCCCAGGGAAAGCAGGTGGCCGCGTTTTGAGGTAACGAGCGAATGCAATTCGTCCAGCACGACGAATTTCAGGTCTTTGAAGAAACGCTCCGCCTGTCCATCGGAAATCAGCAAAGCCACCTGCTCCGGCGTGGTGAGCAGAATATCCGGCGGGTTGGTTTTCTGGCGCGCGCGTTTGGAGGCTGATGTATCGCCGGTGCGATTTTCCACCTTCACGGGCAAGCCCATTTCGCTAACGGGCTTCATCAGATTGCGCTCGATATCGACGGCTAGCGCTTTCAGCGGCGAGATATAGAGCGTGTGAATGCCTTGAAAGGCGCTGCCCGGTTTGCGCGTGTCGCCGCGCCGCGTCAGGTCGGTCAGCGATGGCAGAAAGCCAGCCAGCGTTTTACCGGCACCCGTGGGGGCAATCAGCAACATGCTTTCGCCGTCTTTTGCCCGTTCCAGCAGCGCCAATTGATGCGCGCGCGGCTGCCAGCCCTTGGCAGCAAACCAGGCGGGGAAGGGGGCGGGCAGATGGCTGATCGTCTGATGCTGTGTCACGCCCACAACATAGGCACTTGGCCGCTGAATGTAAGCGGCCAAGCGGCTGTCAGACAAATTTTACCGCTGCGCAATTGCGGGGCGAACATCGCTGAACCGGCGTGCCGCATTGCGGTCACGCGCAGCATTGGCGACTTCCTTCGTCACCACACGCCGCCCCACCGGCCACAGCGAAATGCCTGCCAGCTTGAACGCCTGCAAACCGAAGGGAATGCCGATGATGGTCAGGCAGGTCAGCACCCCCGCGATGAGATAGCCAAGGCACAGCGACCAGCCAAAGGTAAACAGCCAGATAATATTGGCAATAAATCCAATGGGCCCCGTAATGGCGGTGATCGGTGTCAGGCCTTTGCCATCCAGTTCACGCACATGCACCACATCCTTGCCGAAGGGGAAGGCGGACATCTTCGCCATTTCAAACGCGGCACGGCTGATCGGCAGGCCGATGATGCTGATCGCAAACAACACAGCCCCAATCAGCCACCACAACCCCAGCAATGCGCCACCAAAAACGAACCAGATTGTATTTCCGATGAAACGCATGGGTGCTCCTATCTGCGAACTGGGCAGGATGTGGGGTCGATGGGCGGCAATCAATAGATATCGAAGGGGAAATATTTGGCGACGATGGTCTTATAGGTGCCGTTTTTCACAATCGCCTCAATAGCCGTATTGAAACGCTCTTTCAGGACATTGTCACCCTTGCGAAGGCCGATCCCGACATCTGTGTCCGTGCCAGCGACGTCCCCCAGCAGTTTGCAGCAATCCTTGCCGGTCGTGTTCAGCCAGTCGGTGATCACGAACTTGTCGGACATCAGCGCATCGATACGCCCGTTCTCAAGGTCGGCAGCCGCTTCTTCCTGTGTGGGGTAGAGTTTGACCTCCACGCCCGCCTTGCCATAAATATCCTCGGCCGTATTGGCTTGAATGGTGGCAGCCTGCGCGCCAATCGTTTTTCCCTCAAGCTCTGCAACGGCGGTGCCCGTCGGTCCGCCTTCCTTCAGAACGGCAATGGCGAGCGGGGTCTTGTAATAGCGATTGGTAAAGTCGATCTTCTGTTTGCGCTCTTCTGTAATGCTCATGGAGGCAATAATCGCATCGAACTTGCCTGCTGTCAGCGCGGGTATCATGCCGTCCCAGTCCTGTGCAACGATGGCGCAATTGGCCTTCATTTCCGCGCACAGCGCCTTGGCAATATCCACGTCCAGCCCTTGCAGGGTGCCATCGGCAGCCATGAAATTGAACGGCGGGTAGGCTCCTTCGGTGGCAATGCGAATGGTCTTGCCGTCCTGCGCAAACACTGCCGATGCCGACAGCAAAGCCGCAAGTGTCACGCTTAACAACGTCCTCATGGTTTTCTCCCCAATTCTTACAGCGCGATATACCTGTCCGAACGATGATTAATCGCAAGAAAGAGATTTAGCACAAGCGCACCTACAACGGAACAGGCGACCACCAGTGGGCTAAGCAAGGCAAAGGATACGGCCAGAACCGACAGGTCAAACGCCAGTTGCACCAGTCCAGCGCGCCAACCGAACCGGTCCTGAAGGTAGATCGCCAGAATGCCGATACCGCCCAGACTGGCGCGGTGGCGATAGAGCGCCAGCAAGCCGAAGCCAATCATCAGCCCCCCGATCACAGCACTCCACAGCGGATTAACGGTGCCGATATCGATTGCCAGCGGCTGGATCTCGGTCAAAACGGACGTCAAAGCGATGGCGAGGAAGGTTTTGATGGAGAACGGCCAGCCCAGCCGCCGGAACGACAGCCAATAGAAAGGCAGATTCACCACAAAGAACATCAGGCCGAAGCTCCAGCCCGTGGCGTAATGCAGCAGAAAGGCGACGCCGGCCGTGCCGCCGGTCAACAGCCCCGCACTGGATAGAAT
The DNA here is from genome assembly GCF_014841565.1 of Rhizobium sp. CFBP 8762. Taxonomy (GTDB): domain Bacteria; phylum Pseudomonadota; class Alphaproteobacteria; order Rhizobiales; family Rhizobiaceae; genus CFBP-8762. The sequence continues at coordinate 729,884 of NZ_JACYUD010000001.1, read as the reverse complement.
AGCGATGCCCAGTGCCGACACGATGCAGCCGGCCAGAATGCCTTGCGTGTTTTCCAGTGGGGTGTGCCGCGTGGGAGTGGAGTTCCAGAGGCCGAAACGCTGTGTCTTGTCACCCGTCTTATCCCTCATGGGGCACCCCTGTGCTGCGTGTCAGTACGAGTGAGCCGGGAACCGGCAGCCCGGCATCCATACGGATTTCCGTGCGTAAAATGGTCAAGATTTCAAATCCATGGCGGTCACACTGGCTCTTGATATAGGCCGCAGTGTGCGCATAGCGCAGCGATTGCGCAAGGTGGAAACCCTCCTCACCATTCTTGCCTACGGGGGCATCCTCAACGGAAAAGGCAAAAAGAGCACCGGGGGCTGCCAGTGCAGCGGCAATCTCGAAAATGCTGGTGAGATCGCCGATATAGATCATGACGTCGGCAGCCACGATCAAATCGGCGCGGTGGTGAGGCAGGGTATCAAAGACACCGCTGCCTTCCACGGTCAGCGACAGGTCTGCCTTGCAAAGGTGGTCGTAAATACCCTTGGTGCCCGCTTTCGCCAACATATTGGCGGAGAGATCGAACCCTTCCAGCCATGCAGTGCGGGCCCGCAGCCGTTCACCCATCAGCCCCGTGCCGCAACCGAGATCGGTGACATAGGCAAATGGGTTTGAGGGCAGCATTTGGTTGAGTTTGTCTGGCAGGTCGTAGTTCAGTTGCACGACCAGCGAATGCTCAAAACGGTCGGCATAATCGTCAAATAGGCGCTCTACAAACACGCTGGGCGGGTGGTTCGGGGCGGACCCGTGAGAGATGACTGCACGCTTCAACCCGGCTCCGAAAAGATCGGTCGGGTCCAGCGCCAGCACTGTATCCAGTGCGGCGATGGCTGCCTCCGGGCAGCCTGATTTTTCCTCATACTGCGACAGCCGGAACCAGCCTGCCGCCCAGGCGGGCGCACGCTCCAGCGCCTGGCGCAAGAGATCGGCTGCGCCATTCCAGTCGCCTGCCTCAAACAGCAGACGGGCATAGTCGGCGCGGCGGTCGGCGATGTAATCGCCGGAGGAAAGCTGATGGGGAATCATCCGCTTTTTTCCGCGCAGCGCTGGCAAAACACAAGCGATTTTTGTTGGCTTTTGAGGACAAAAGAGTTGGCGCTTGCAGCAGACGCGTGTCGCGCTTATCTCTGGCTCAAACAGGAGAATCGCGCATGGCCGAAGGCACAAACAGATTTCTGGGGGATTCGCCCCTGCGTGTGCTGCTCAAGCTGGTGGTTGTATCGGTGATCGTGGGCTACGCCATGTCGTTCTTTGGCTGGTATCCCTATGATATTTTCCGCACCGTTCAGCGCTTCCTGCTGAACCTTTGGTATAATGGGTTCGACGCGCTGGGGCGTGTTGGGGATTATCTGCTGTTGGGCGGTGTCATCGTTATTCCGGCCTTTATTATCATCCGTCTGCTAAGCTACCGACGTTAGAGCGCTCTCCAATCTGATAAATCAGATCAGCGCTCTAAGTATTTTCATTTAAAGCATAATCTTGTCGATCCTCGTTTCACTCCGGTCGGATTATGCTCAAGGACGTCTCCCATGAATCGTCGTCGTTTTCTATGTCAAACCGGTGCGCTCGGCACCCTGATGCTTCTCGCCGGGTGCAACACGGTTGCACCGCCGGCAGCGCCCGGGACGGGCAGTGACAAAACTGCTGAAACGCTGCCGTTGATCAACGCTCTGCGTGCCAAGCGCGGTCTGCCACCTCTCGTGGCCGATGCTGCGGCGGGCAAAGCCGCGCAAGATCAGGCGGCGCTGATGGCCCGTGTGGGACGGATGGAACACAATATTGGCCTTGGCGCAAATTTTCATGACCGTATGAAGGCGCACGATGTGGCGCTGCCTGCGGGCGAAAATATTGCGGCAGGACAGGCGACGACCGAGCGCGCATTTCTGGCCTGGGTCAACTCGCCCAAGCATCTCGTCAACATGCTCGGCAAATCCTACCGAGGCCTTGGCGTAGCCATGGTCACCAACCCTGCATCTGACAACAAGCCCTATTGGGCGATGGTTTTGAGTGCGTAGTACCTAGAGCATTTCCGGTGAACACGGGTTCACCGGAAATGCTCCAGTTCCTTTATTTGTCGCATTGTCCAGACGTGAAAACCACTCCGTTTTCACTGGAAATGCTCTAGCCGCGCTTATAGTGTTCGCGTAGCCCATTCCTCAGTGTTGCACCCGCGTATCTCACTGAGGGCGTTCAGTTTCTCCCGGTTGCAAATCGTTGAGAGCCCGCGCACGATGTCGGCTGCCAAACCCGGACCGCCATACACCATGCCGGAATATAGCTGAACCAGATGTGCGCCCGCGCGGATTTTTTCCGCTGCGGTATCTGCCGAGTGCACCCCGCCAACGCCGATCAGCGGCAGGTCCGGCCCCAGCCGCTGGCGCATCTTTGCCAGCACGATGGTTGATTTTTCAAACAACGGTTTGCCGGACATGCCACCCGTCTCACTCGCCTGCCGGTGGTCCGTCAGCCCCACACGAGACAGGGTGGTGTTGGACACAATCAACCCGTCCAATCTGTGGGCGAGCACTTCGGCGGCGATATCGTCTAGGCCGTCTTCGGTCAGATCAGGTGCGATTTTTAAAAACACAGGAACCATGCGCCCGCTTGATGCAACCTCTTCATCGCGTGCGGCCAGCACCGCTGACAATAGTGACGAAAGGCTCTCGCGTGCTTGCAGATCGCGCAGACCCGGCGTGTTTGGCGAGGAGATATTGGCCGTGAAATACCGGGCAACGCCATAGAAATTGCGAATGCCTGCGACATAGTCGGCAATGCGATCCTCGCTGTCTTTGTTGGCACCGATATTGACGCCGATCAGCGCCGCGGGATCGCAGGCTTTCAGCCGTGCCAATGCCGCCCAATGGCCTTCATTGTTGAAGCCAAGCCGGTTGATGACAGCTTCATCCTGTATCAGCCGAAAGACGCGCGGCTTCGGGTTTCCATCCTGCGGCTTTGGCGTCACGGTGCCGATTTCAGTAAAGCCGAAGCCGAGGCGCAAGACCGCCTCCGGCACCTCGGCATTCTTGTCATATCCGGCTGCAAGCCCCAGCGGGTTTGGAAATGTGAGGCCAGCGACCGTTTGCGCCAGCCGTTCATCCGGCTCATATTTCTTTGGGCGCACCATTCCGGTTTTCAGCGCCCGAAGGGACGCGCCATGCGCCTTTTCGGGGTCCAGCAGATAGAGACTGCGCAACGCTGCGGAAACGACTTTGCTCATGCGTTCAACTCCGGAAACTGGTGCGTCCCATCGGCATTCAGGGATAGCGGCTTTTCCCAGAGAACGGCGTCGACGCTCAAGGGTTCGTAGAGATGCGGAAACAGGGCAGCGCCACGCGATGGCTCATACACCAGCGCTTCACCCAGACGGCTTTCATCAATGGCAACCAGCACGAGATTGCTTTCGCCCCGGAAATGCTTTGCGGCCGTTTCGCGCACCTGCGCGGCGGTGGAAAAATGAATGTATCCATCAGCAAGGTCCACGGCCGAGCCTTTAAACAGGCCGGTCCGACGAGCTTCAGCCCACTGATCGGCGGTCACAATTTTGTAGATGACAGTCTGCATTGGCATCCCCCTGGCGACTTTGGTTTTCTGTTCCATAGCATGGCTATGCGCCCCGCCAAGCCTCTCTTGCAACAGGTGGTAAATTTGTTCATGGTGCACAAGCGAGCTGTTAATTTCAGGAGAGCCGGATGCTGAATGATTTCAAGGCATTTATTGCACGGGGCAATGTCATCGATCTTGCAGTTGCTGTGATCGTGGGGGCCTCTTTCAACAATATTGTGACTTCGCTGGTGAATGACATGATCATGCCGGTTGTCGGCGCTTTGCTCGGCAAACTTGATTTCTCCAACTTTTTCCTGCCACTTTCGCCAGCTGTTACCGCCACCTCACTGGCTGCGGCGCGGGAGCAGGGTGCAGTGCTTGCCTATGGCAGCTTTCTCACCGCGGTCATCAACTTTCTCATTCTGGCATGGATCATTTTCCTGCTGGTCAAGGGCATCAATAAGCTGCGTGCCTCGGTTGAGCGCAACAAGCAGGAAGCCCCAGCGGCACCCCCGCCGGAAGATATCCAGTTGCTGAGCGAAATCCGCGATCTGCTTCGGGCCAATCCCATCACAAAAAGCGATTGATGGTTCAGAGATTGTCGCGTGTATCGTCGGCCAAAGTCCATTAGACATGGTTGATCATAGAGCATTTACGGCGAACACGGGTTCACCGTAAATGCTCTATGATCCTTTATTTGTCGCATTGTCCAGACGTGAAAACGGAGCCGTTTTCACTGGAAATGCTCATAATGGATAGCCAAGCATGTTATTTCTGAACAGTCTCAGTCCGCGCGCGATTCATGCGCCGCCCAGTGGTATAGTGGAACTGGTGGACTATGCCCGAGGTCGTGATGGCCTGATTCCGCTCTGGGTGGGCGAGGGCGATCTGCCAACCCCGGATTTCGTGTCGAAGGCAGCCAGCGATGCCTTGCTGGCCGGGGAAACCTTCTACACCTGGCAGGCTGGCATTCCTACCCTTCGCGAGGCGATTGCGCGCTACTACGCGCGTCACTTCAATGCGTCGCTCAAGCCAGACAACTGCTTCGTTACGGGCTCCGGTATGCAGGCCATTCAGCTTGCGATTCAAGCCGTTTCCTCGCCCGGCGATGAGATGGTTTATCTCAGTCCCGCATGGCCGAACTTTGCAGCGGCTGCAGAGATTGCCGGGGTGCGGCCTGTTGGCGTGGAACTGTCTTTCGAGCAGGGCGAATGGTTCTGCGATCTCGGGCGTGTGGAAGCGGCGATTACGCCAGCAACGCGCAGCCTGTTCATCAACTCCCCATCCAACCCGACCGGATGGACCGCCAGTCCTGACGATCTGCGTGCGCTTCTGGAACTGGCGCGTCGCCACGGTCTCTGGATCGTCGCGGATGAGATCTACGCCCGCTATTATTATGCGGGCCAGCGAGCCCCCTCGTTTCTGGATGTAATGGAGGCGGATGATCGTATCCTGTTCGTCAATTCCTTCTCCAAAAACTGGTCCATGACTGGCTGGCGTGTGGGCTGGATCGTCGCTCCGGCGGAACTTGGCACCGTCTTTGAAAACCTGATCCAGTATTCCACATCCGGCGTCCCCCAGTTTCTGCAGCAGGGTGCGGTCGTGGCGCTGGATGCAGGCGACGATTTTGTTCAGGCAAATGTTGATAAAGCCACCCGGAACCGTGATCTGTTCTGCGATGCCCTTCTGGCAACCAACCGTGTTGAAACGTTGAAGCCGGCAGGTGCTATCTACGCCTTTCTCAAAATCGACAGCATACCGGATTCCCGTGCTGCGGCGTTTGATATTGTGGACCAGACCGGCGTGGGGCTTGCCCCCGGTACGGCTTTTGGAGGTGGTGGCACGCCCTTCTTGCGGGCTTGTTTCCTGCGCGATCCAGGTCATGTTGCTCAAGCGGCGGAGCGGCTGGCGCAATACATCGCGCGCCGCTGACCGATTTACAATCGCCACCGTGTTCGATACCGGTAGCAAGTGTTATCGAGGAAAAAGCATGGCGGTATTGGTTACGGGGGGTGCCGGTTACATCGGCAGCCATATGGTATGGGCGCTGCTGGATGCGGGGGAAGACGTCGTCGTCATTGATCGCTTGTCCACCGGCTTTCAGTGGGCGGTTGCGCCTGAGGCACGGTTTTATCAGGGCGATGTCGCCGATGCCCCGTTGTTGGCTCGCATCTTTGCTGAGAACAGCATAGACGCAGTTATCCACTTTGCCGGGTCCATCGTCGTGCCGGACTCCATGTCCGATCCGCTGGGCTATTACGAAAACAATACCGTCAAGACCCGCAGTCTAATTGCCAGCACCATTGCCGCCGGTGTTCCGCATTTTGTATTTTCATCAACGGCTGCGGTTTATGGCACGCCGGATTCTCTGCAGCCGGTTCTGGAAACCGCGCTGCTGCGCCCGGAATCCCCCTATGGCTCATCCAAGCTGATGAGCGAAATCATGCTGCGGGATGCCGCCAGTGCCCATGATTTTCGCTATACGGCCTTGCGCTACTTCAATGTTGCGGGCGCAGACCCACGCGGGCGCACCGGCCAGTCCTCAGCGGGCGCGACGCATCTGATCAAGGTGGCCTGTGCAACTGCGCTGGGTCGCAGGCAGGAAATGTCCATTTACGGGACGGATTATCCGACACCGGATGGCACCTGCATCCGCGACTATATTCACGTGACGGACCTTGCAGCAGCTCATCTCAAGGCTCTGGAGCGTATGCGTGCCGGTGGCGGCTCGCTGACAGCCAATTGCGGCTACGGTCGCGGTTTTTCCGTTCGCGATGTTCTGGATGCGGTAAAAACCGTCCACGGGTCCGCGTTTGCAATCCGTGTCGAGGGGCGCCGTGCCGGCGACCCCGCGTCAATCGTAGCTGATGCGACATTGGCCCGCACCGAACTGGGCTGGGTGCCAAAACATGATGACCTCGGTGGCATCATCCGCAGTGCACTGGATTGGGAAGCGCATCTGATGCGCAAGAACAGTTACTGATCTTTCAATCAGGTTTTTCTTAGACCACAGACACCTCGGCAAACGCAAAGAAGGCCGGTATCTTGTTCAGATACCGGCCTTCTCTGTAAATAATAGCTTGAACGATTAGAACTGCTTGCGCAGACCGAACATCACAGCGTGGCTTTCGAAATCTGTCTTGGAAACAGTGCCATCACGCGATGTCAGACGGAAGTCGTCAGCAGCTGTGTAACGGTAGCCAACGTCGAGCGTTGTGTTTTCAAACAGTGTGGATGCTGGGAAAACACCTGTTTTGTCGAGGCTGATACCGACGCCGGCATCCAGGTGGTAAGCAAAACGTGTATCGTCATCATCCATGACAACGCCCTGCGAGGACACGCCCTGACGACGCAGTTCCAGGTTCATCGCACCGATACCACCACCGACGTAAGGTGTGAGTGCCGAGAAGAAACCTGTCTGGCCAACCATGACCGGAATATCGAGGTAACCGTTCAGGTAACCCTGAATGGTACGGGCATCACCAAAGGAGTCGATATCAGCAACAACCGGGCCACCGTTGATCTGGTGATCGACAGAGGAATTGCCGAAGCCGACTTCAAGTTCGATACGTGGCATGACGTAGGAATATGCACCGAAGTTGTAACCCAGACGGGCCGCGGTGTAGTAGCCTGTTTCGTAGTCCTGGCTGATCGGGATGTTGCGAGGTGTACCAACGCGCGACTGATAGTTGAAATCAGTGTTGTCGAAGAACGTTACACCATTGAACGAGCCGAGGTAGAAGCCAGATGTGTTTTCAACAACAGCCTGTTCAGCGACGGGCTCAGCAACAACAACATCAGCAGCCGATGCAACGGATGCGCAGGAAGCAAGAAGCAGGGCAGCCAGGCTAAGTTTTACAGAAATCGCCATATCTAATATCCGTTCATCTAAAGAAGGACCACCGCACATCTTGTTGCAGCAGCGTTGAAATGAAAGATAATCCTTCCTCCGCGAAAAACTACATGAAACGATGTTTTTTAGGAGAGAATGGCTCAAAGAGTGAAAGGGGTGTTGCAGGATGGCCACGATTCACGCGAAGTGTTAACGAAGAACAACCAGTGCGCGAAATCACGTCGTTTGCACCGCACCATTGTTAACCAGTTTTGCCCAATGTCTCTTCCTCATGCGCTATGGAGTGTCGGATAAGGCGCTCCCAGAGGTCCTCGTAGAAAACAGGGTCCAGACCATGGGCCAGTGCATTGGCTCGAGCATTGTCACGCACTTGCCGGACCCGAGACGGCACGTCCGCCGGGATGCCGAGACCGCTTTTGATTTCGGCAGCGCGTGAAATATAGGTCCAGCGTTCCTGAAACAACGCCATCAGCGCCTGATCGAGCCGATCAATCTCGGTGCGGATGTCTTCCATTGATGTGCATTCAGCCGCTGTTTTGGCCATTCCGGTCTCCTTTCACGCTGGAGCGGTTGGTGGCACGATCCGGGGCCAAAGAAAAGATGAAAATATCACGCGCCCAGGGCCAGCTTGATGATCAGGCCCACCACCGTTACGCAGGCAACGCCTGCCAGCCATAGCGCGGCAAACCACAGCAGTTTGCGCGCGGTTGTTCCGGGACGCATCAATGGTAGCCCTCGTCCGGGTTCATTTTACCGCGAAAGACCCAGTAGGCGTAGCCCGTATAGATCAGGATGGTCGGAACCAGAATGACCGCTCCAACCAGCAGAAACACCATGCTGTCATAGGGTGCTGCGGCGTCCCAGATGGTGACGGAGGGCGGTACGATAAACGGGTAAAAGCTGATGCCAATACCGGCAAAGCCCAGAACGAAAAGGCCGAGTGCCGCGACAAACGGCAGTGAGTCGCGGTTCGAGCGAATGCCGTAGATCAGCAGGGCGATGCAGCCAGCCACCAGAACCGGGACAATGACGCTGAATGCGGCCGTAGGCCAACTGAACCAGCGTTGCAGGTAGCTCGGTGCCAGAAACGGTGTCCAGATGCTGACGGCTGCCATACCGACAACGGTGCCGATTGCGGCCTTGGTCGCTATCGAATGTGCTTTTTCACGCAGGTCGCCACCAGTGCGCATCACAAGCCATGTGGCACCCAAAAGAGCATAGCCAACCAGAACGGCAAGTCCGGTCAAAACCGTAAACGGTGAAAACCAGTCCCACCAGTGGCCTGCGTAGGCGCGGTTGACCACGGATATGCCCTGCACAAGGGCACCAAGCGCCATGCCTTGGGAGAACGCTGCAATCATGGAGCCACCGGCAAATGCCCAGTTCCACAGAAACTGAGCACGCGTCGTGCGCCAACGATACTCAAAGGCAACACCGCGAAAGATAAGGCCAAGAAGCATGGCGATGATCGGCACGTAAAGGGCTGGAAGAATGGTGGCATAGGCCAGCGGAAATACGGCCATGAGGCCACCGCCGCCCAGCACCAGCCAGGTTTCGTTACCGTCCCAGACGGGTGCGACGGTGTTCATCATCACGTCGCGGTCGTGCCGCTCGGGAAAGAAGGGAAACAGGATGCCTACGCCGAGGTCAAAACCATCGAGAATGACATAGGCCAGAACGGCAAAGGCAATGATGCCCGCCCAGATGAACGCGATATCAAACGGCATCGTCATAGCCTCCATTATCATCCACGCGGCCCTTGGCGTTCATGGCCGGGGCAGGGGTCACGCCCGCCGTGCGCAGCGGACCATCGTTGAGGGCGGGTTGTGGATTGCGCGGCAGGCGGGCCATCAGCCGCAGAATGTAAAACGTACCGGCGCCGAACACGAAGAAGTAGACGACGATGAAGGCAATGAGCGATGTGGCCACCGCTGGCGCATCAACCGGGGAGATGGACTCCACCGTTCGCAGATATCCGTAAACGGTGTAGGGCTGACGGCCCACTTCGGTCGTGATCCACCCGGCCAGCACCGCAATGAAACCGGCTGGACCCATCAGCACAGCCGCCCGGTGCAGCCAGACATTGCTGTCGAGTGTCTTTCTCCACCGACAATACAGGCTCCACAATCCAAGCCCCAACATCGCAAATCCAATGGCGATCATGACCCGGAACGACCAGAAGACCACCGCCACCGGCGGTTCACGGTCATCCGGAATGGTATCGAGACCTGCCAAAGGCGCATTCAGATCGTGTTTCAGGATCAGGCTGGACAGTTTCGGAATTTCCACCGCGTAGTCGATCCGCTTTTCAGCCGGATTGGGAATACCAAAAAGAATAAGAGGTGCGCCATTAGGATGGCTTTCATAATGGCCTTCCATTGCCATGACCTTGGCCGGTTGATGTTCCAGCGTGTTCAGGCCCTGGGCATCGCCGGCCAGAATTTGCAAGGGGGCGACAATCGCGGCCATCCACATGGCCATGGAAAACATGGTGTGGGCGCGGTCATGGGCCGTCTTTTTCAACAGGTGCCACGCCCCTGTTGCACCCACCACAAGGGCGGTGGTGAGATAAGCGGCCAGAACCATATGCGTAAAGCGGTAGGGAAAGGAGGGGTTGAAGATAATCTTGAACCAGCTCACGGGCACGAACTGCCCATCCGCATTCATGGCAAAGCCCTGCGGCGTGTGCATCCACGAATTGGCGGAGAGAATCCATGTGGCGGAAATCAGGGTTCCAAGCGCAACCATACCGGTGGCGAAGAAATGCAGCTTCGGTCCGACACGATTGAGCCCGAAAAGCATAATGCCCAGAAACCCGGCTTCCAGAAAGAAAGCGGTCAGAACCTCATAGCCCATCAAGGGGCCCATGACCGGACCGGCCTTGTCGGAAAAGACAGCCCAGTTGGTGCCGAACTGGTAGGACATGACGATGCCGGACACCACGCCCATGCCAAACGCGACGGCAAATATGGTTTTCCAGAAGTTGAAAAGGTCAAAATAGACCTTCTCCTTTTTCCACAACCAAAGCCCGTTCAAAACGAACAGGTAGCTGGCAAGCCCGATAGAAAATGCGGGAAAGATGATGTGAAACGAGACGGTAAACGCGAATTGCATTCGCGCCAGCAGAAGAGCATCAAAACCTTCGAACATGATGGCACCTATTGCCAGTTCATGTCTGCCGCAAACGGCGATCATGGCAACTGGCGGTCTTGTTCATCCCGTTCCGCGCGGATAACCGCCGATGCGATCTCCTGGAACTGTTCTAAACATTGTGCACCAACAGGCAAAGGTCAACAAAGGTCTGGCTGGCATAGTGTCACACTGCGACATTGTGTATGTGCGTATGGCAGGTCTGGGCGTTCGGACGGCCCCAATGATGACAATCAAGGGGCCGTCAGGGCTGATCGGGTCAGCGGTGGTCAGTAAAGTTTAATTGCGTGCCAGCTTAAGTTGCGTGCCAGCTTAGTTGCCGGGTTGAGCATCGCCGTAGCGGTTTGCAGAAGGATCAACGTAACGCTGTGTGCCACGGACAGTGTCTGTAGAACGGTCACGCGTGATGGACTGCGTGGTGGAACGGTCGATCTGCGAGGCAGAGCGGTTCTGCTGAAGTTCAGCAGGAATGCTGTTGTTTGGGTTTTCAGCGAATGCGCTACCGGCTGTCAGAGCAAGGGCGGCGACTGCGAATGCGAACTTTTTCATAATAGTTTTCCTTTGAATGAATGTAGTCGAAACAGGCTGCGCAAACAGTTGCGCGCCGGTTTAGTTGCGGGCCAGCTTAATTGCGGGGTTGCGCATCGCCATAACGGTTGGCAGCAGGGTTGACGTGGTGAGCGGCACCGTTGTGCGCCTGACCATTGTTGACCGAAGCTGTTGTCGAACGGTCAATTGGCTGTGCTGCCGACGAGTTCTGCTGCAGTTCGGCAGGAATGCCAAAATTTGGGTTTTCAGCGAATGCCGAACCAGCTGTAATGGCGAGGGCGGCGAATGCGAGTGCGATCTTCTTCATGGTCGTTTTCCTTTGAATAAATAGGGTGATACCGGTAGCGCAATTAGTTGCGCGGCTGGGCATCGCCATAACGGTTGGCAGCAGGGTTGACGTGGTAAGCGGCACCGTTGTGCGCCTGACCATTGTTGACCGAAGCTGTGGTCGAACGGTCAATCGGCTGTGCTGCCGAAGAATTCTGCTGGAGTTCGGCGGGAATGCCGTAGTTTGGGTTTTCAGCAAATGCGCTGCCTGCTGTCAGAGCGATGGCGGCTGCAATCAATGTCATCTTAGTCATTGTCTTCGTCTTTCTGTGTATCTTGTCACAAACTCTTTCGTTCGTGTGGTGATGATATGCGCCCTCAATATGCGGGATGGAAGGACTCTAAATGTGAAAGTGTTGTCAACGTCACGTTGACAATGAAGGGGCCGCTTTTTTGATGCAACCGTCGGCGTCAGCTTTGGCTGAAGACAGCAACTGTGAAGGCAGATTTGCCCAGGAAGAGATTGACACAGAACTGTCATAAACCGTTGAAAACAGGGGGAATTCGTGAGCAGTTGTGCTCAACCCAATAGGCGTGATTCCGCTAAGGTTGCATATGTTCGCGAGCGCCGTTAAGAATTAAGGCGTAAACTCGATTGTGCACAATTCAAGAGGTTCACGAAGGTGTGAACGGCTGTGGAAAAGGCATTTAGCGGAATTTTTTTGCAGCTTCTGCCTCAAAATTACGCTGGGAATCGCTTTGAGAAGACGTTTGTTAGAATGACTCAAAGTTGACGCCGGCATCAATCGCTCCGACGCGTGTCTTACAAATAGGTTGCAGCCAATGACACCCATCGCTACCAGTGGCGCCTTCTCTCTATAGGAATGGCTCCATGCGTTACGCTTCGATTACCAACCGCCTTGCCAATCTCGGCTCGGGAAAATGGGCGCTGCACCACCGCGCGCGCAAGCTGAAAAGCGAAGGCGTGGACATTATCGAGCTGACAATCGGCGAGCCGGATTTTCCGCCTGATCCTGCTTTGCTGGAAGAGTGCATGCGGTCCATGACATCAGGGCGTCACCGATATTCCAACGGACGCGGTGAGCCTGCCGTGTTGAACGCCATTGCCGACCGCTACGCCAAGCGTCGCCCGGATGTGACGACGGCCAATGTCATGTGCTTTCCCGGTACGCAGACGGCCCTGTTTGCTGTCATGCTGGGACTGACAGAACCCGGCGACGGTGTGCTGGTGGGTGATCCGTTGTATGCGACTTATGACGGCGTTATCCAGTCGACTGGGGCGCACCGCGTGACCGTGCCGCTGGATGCTGCCAATGGTTTTCATATGCGCGCTCAAGACCTTGAAGCCGCCATTACGCCGGAATGCCGGGTGCTGCTGCTCAACACGCCGCATAACCCGACAGGCGCGGTCTTGACGGCGCAGGAGATTGCAGAGATCGGGGCCGTGGCCCGCAAGCATGATCTTTGGATCGTCTGTGATGAGGTGTACGAGCAGTTGGTGTTCGATGCTGTCTTTGCCTCTCCCTTCGATAACCCGGATCTGGCAGACCGCACGATTGTCGTCTCGTCCATATCCAAATCCCACGCGGCACCGGGGTTTCGCAGCGGTTGGGCCGTCGGCCCGGCGGAGTTCACCAATCAGCTGCTGCCGGTATCGGAAACCATGCTGTTTGGCGTCCAGCCATTCATTGCCGATATGACGGCCTATGCGTTGACGCATCCGCTGGACACAGCCACCGTCATGACCCGTACGTATAAGGCACGCGCCAGTGCATTGATTGCAGCGCTGGAAGGAGCGGAAGGTTTGAAGCCTTTGCCGCCACAGGCGGGCATGTTCACGCTCGTGGACGTGTCCGGCACGGGTCTCACCGGCGAGGAATTTGCCTGGAAGCTGCTGGAAGAAGAGCGTGTCGCCGTCATGCCCGGCGCGTCGTTCGGCGAGTATGCCCGCAACTTTGTGCGCATCAGCCTGACGGTGCCGGATGATGCTATCGCGCAGGCTTGCAGACATATGCGGGCACTTGCCCAGCGACTATGCACGCCAAATCATTGAGATCGTGACATACTCATTGACTCATCATACCAGTTAGGTTTACCTGCCGCTCAGAGCATGTCCTGCCGAAGCGGTATCGCGTCGGCGTTGGACAATGCGGCAAAACAAAACGCTGGAGCATTTTGGGAAAAGGCTCCAGCAAATTGCTTGAGGAGATGCATATGACGACGATCGCGCTTTTTGGTGCTGGTGGTAAGATGGGTTGCCGGCTGGCAAAGAACCTCAAAGGTTCGCGCTTTCAGGTGTCGCACGTTGAAGTGAGCGATGCCGGCAAAGCGCGTCTTTCCAGCGAGCTGGGCATTGAGACAGTGTCTGCCGATGACGCATTGGCAACTGCAGAGGTTGTTATTCTGGCGGTGCCGGATACGGCTATTGGTAAGGTTGCCGCAGGCATTGAATCGAAGTTGAAGCCCGGCACGATGGTCATCGTTCTGGATGCGGCTGCTCCCTTTGCCGGTCACCTGCCAGAGCGTGCGGACCTCACCTATTTCGTCACGCATCCCTGCCACCCGCCTATCTTCAATGATGAGACGGAACTGGCTGCCAAGCGCGACTATTTTGGTGGCGTTGCCGCCAAGCAGCATATCGTTTCGGCATTGATGCAGGGCCCGGAAGAGGCCTATGCCATTGGTGAGGAAATCGCCAAGGTGATCTGGGCGCCCGTTATGCGCTCGCACCGGGTGACTGTCGATCAGATGGCACTGCTGGAGCCCGGGCTTTCGGAAACCGTGTGCGCTTCTCTGCTGGTCGTTATGCGCGAAGCCATGGACGAGTGCGTTGCCCGCGGCGTTCCCAAGGAAGCTGCCCGTGACTTCCTGCTTGGCCATATGAATGTTCTGGGCGCGGTTATCTTTGAAGAAACTCCCGGCGTATTTTCGGATGCCTGCAACAAAGCCATCGAATTCGGCAAGCCTATGCTGATGCGCGATGACTGGAAAAAGGTGTTCGAGCCACAGGAAATTGCCGACAGCATTCGTCGCATTACCTGATAGTGTTGGAAAGGCTGGGCATTGTGCCCGGCCTTTCTTTTTTGCGGGCCATCGGGAACTGGCCTTTGTTTTTCACGAGGAGGAAATACTATGTTGAAATTGACCCGTCGGGCGACTGTTGCCCTGTTTGCTGCCGTTATGGCCGCCAGCGTCGCCATTCCGGCCTATGCTGCCGATCTTATCGTCATCATCACACCATCGCATGACAACCCGTTCTACAAGGCTGAAGCCGTGGGCGCGGAAGCCAAGGCCAAGGAACTGGGTTACGAGACCCTCATTCTCCAGCACGACGATGACGCGACCAAGCAGTCGCAACTGGTCGACACGGCCATTGGTCGCGGTGCGAAAGCCATCATTCTCGACAATGCCGGTTCTGAGGCGTCCATCGCTGCCGTGCAGAAGGCCAAGGACGCCAAAATCCCGTCCTTCCTGATCGACCGTGAAATCAACGCGTCGGGCGTTGCCGTATCGCAGCTCGTCTCCAACAACTATCAGGGTGCACAGCTTGGCGCGGAAGAGTTCGTCAAGCTGATGGGCGAAAAGGGCAATTACGTCGAGCTTCTGGGCCGCGAATCCGACCTGAATGCAGGCATTCGCTCCAAGGGCTACCATGACATCATGGACGACTATCCTGACCTGAAAATGGTGGTTCAGCAGACCGCCAACTGGAGCCAGACGGAAGCCTATTCCAAGATGGAAACCATTCTTCAGGCCAACCCCGATATTAAGGGCGTTATTTCCGGCAATGACACGATGGCGCTTGGCGCGTACGCAGCACTTGTTGCTGCCGGCCGCAAGGACGTGATCGTCGTCGGTTTTGATGGCTCCAACGATGTGCGCGACTCGATCAAGTCGGGCGGCATCAAGGCAACCGTTTTGCAGCCAGCTTACGCGCAGGCGCAGCAGGCGGTTGTGCAGGCTGATGAATTCATCCGCACTGGCAAAGCCCCTTCGGAAGAAAAGCAGCTGATGGATTGCGTTCTGATCAATCCCGGTAACGCAGACAAGCTGGAAACATTCCAGCTTAGCAACTGATGCGTTGAGGGTGCTGGGCGCGCGTAAACCGCCCCGCACCCTCCTTTTTGCAGACATAAATGGACATGGGAGCTGAACGAATGCCCCGTTCCAGAGCATTTCCAGTGAAAGCGGAATCGCTTTCACGCCCGGACAATGCGACAAAACAAGAGGTTGGAACATGTCCGGCGAACATAGGTTTGCCGGACATGTTCCAGATGTGACGGGGTCTACCATGCCGATTTTTCGTGCTGTCGCGACGATGTTTCTCCTGTCTACGCTGAGCCTTGCCGGTTGCAAGATCATCAAGACACCAACGGCGGAAGAGGCCAGCGCCGCTGCGGCCACCGCGACCAACAATCCCGATCGCATGGTTGCAGACCTGTGGGACACGAAGGTTATTCCCTATCTCGACGCCCGCGCCGGTGCGTTCAACGATGTGCTGGCGTTAAGTGTCAGTGACGTGGAAGCCGCAGGGGCGAAATACGGCCACCGCGAAAAACAGGGCAACCCGCCATGGACGCTGGCGGCCAAGGTGGACGGCAAGGTGCTGGCGGCAGAAACCGCATCGCGCGCAGGCAGCGTGGATATCGATACCAACGGCGATGGCAAGGCGGACGTGCGTGTGCAGATCGGTGCGGCCGTCAAGGGCAATGCCATTCGCGACAGTCTGGATTTTGTCGGCTTCAACCAGTTCAAAAACCAGATTGAGTGGGCGCAATTCGGCAAGTCCTTCAATGCCCATCTCAACAGCGTGGTTCTTGCCAAGCTGCCGCGCGACAAGCTTGTCGGCAGCCGCATTCAGGCGCTGGGTGTGTTTCCAGTCGGTGCGGCTCAACAGCTTCCGCTGTTGACGCCGGTGCGCATTATCGTGGAGCCCGGCACATGAACACCGTCGACAGGGTTACACCGCCGGACGATTGCGTCCTCGAACTGGAAGATGTGACCAAGGTCTATTCCGGCATTGTTGCGGTGAAAAAGGCCAATCTCCGGCTGCGCCGTGGCGCCGTCAATGTGCTGGTGGGCGAAAACGGCGCGGGCAAATCCACGCTGATGCGCATTATCGCAGGCGTGGAACGGCCAACACTCGGGCGCATCATTCTGGATGGAAAACCGGTGCAGTTCGATTCACCCGCTGATGCGGTCGCCAACGGCATCGGCATGGTGTTTCAGGAGCTGAACCTGTTTTCCAACATGTCGGTGGCCGAAAACATCTTTGCCACACGCGAACTGACGCGGGGCTTGCGCGGTATCGACCATCAGGCGCAGGTGGATAAAGCGAACGAATTTTTGAACCGGCTGGAAGCGGGCATCAATGCGGATACGCTGGTGGAAGATTTGCCCATCGGCCAACAGCAGATGGTGGAAATCGCCAAGGCCGTATCTCTCAAGGCCCGTATCCTGATCATGGATGAACCGACTTCGGCGCTGAGTGCGGCCGAAGTGGATATCCTGTTCAAGGTCATCGCGGAGTTAAAGGCGCAAGGCGTCGCCATCGTCTACATTTCACATCGGCTGGAAGAACTCATGCGCATCGGCGATTACATTACCGTTCTGCGTGATGGCCAGATCACCGGTCAGGCACAGGTGAAAGACATCGATACCCAATGGATCGTCCGGTCCATGATCGGCTCTGATGCCAAGGATTTTGCCAAGTCCGTATCGCACACGATTGGCAGCGAAGCCATTCGGGTCGAAGATGTCTGTCTGCCGCGCGTCCAGGGCGGCTTTGCTGTCGATCACGTCAGCCTGTCGGTACGCGCCGGTGAAATTCTCGGCATTTACGGATTGATGGGTGCCGGACGCAGCGAACTGTTCGAGTGCATCATGGGCCGCCATACCCATTCCACCGGCAAGGTGTTCATCGAGGGCAAGGATATCAGTGCGGGGGATACCACCCGCCGCATTCGTCAGGGCCTTGCTTTGATCCCGGAAGACCGGCAGCGTGAAGGGCTGGTGCAAATCCTGTCCATTGCCAACAATCTGACGCTGGCAAGTCTGAACCGGCTGGTGCGCTGGGGTTTCCATATCGGTGGCGTCAAGGAGAAATCGGCCATTCGTGAAGCGATTGCCGATCTCGCCATCAAGGCCCCCAATCCGGATTTTGAGGTTACCTCCATGTCCGGCGGCAACCAGCAGAAGGTCGTCATTGGCAAGGCGTTGATGACGGGCCCAAAGGTCTTGCTGATGGATGAGCCGAGCCGGGGCATTGACGTCGGCGCGAAGGCCGATGTGTTTCGCACCATGCGCAGGCTGGCGGGCGAGGGGCTTGCCATCCTGTTTTCCACGTCAGACCTCGAAGAGGTCATGGCCCTGTCAGACCGCGTGGCGGTGATGAGCAACGGGCGGCTGATCACCGTGCTGGATCGCGAACACGCGACCGAAGCCGCCGTGATCGCCGCTTCTGCCGAGGGGCACAAAGCATTTTCCCGCGAAGTGGGCACCGGTTCGCGTCAAGAAAATGCGTAGGACAGAAACAATAAGGACGAATGCGTCATGACCAGCGCAACCACCGTAGCCGTTCCGGCCAAGCCCACCAGTGGCTCCATTCTGCTGACATTGATGAAGCTGCGCACTTTCATTGCGCTGTTTGCAGTGTTTGCCTTCTTCGCAATTTTCGCGCCCAACTTTCTCTCCACCGCCAATCTCATTCTCATGTCGAAGCATGTGGCGTTGAACGCGTTCCTTGCCATGGGCATGACCTTCGTAATTGTCACCGGCGGTATCGATCTGTCGGTCGGCTCCATCGTCGGGTTGTGCGGCATGGTGGCGGGCGGGTTGATCCTTTACGGGGTCGATCTACAGTTTGGTTATACAATTTACTTCAACATCGTCGAAGTCGCGCTGATCACGCTGGTCGTGGGCATTATTATCGGGCTCATCAACGGCCTGTTGATTACCAAGCTGAATGTCGCGCCGTTCATCGCCACCCTCGGCACCCTCTATATGGCCCGTGGTTTTGCGCTTCTGTCATCGGACGGGCAGACCTTTCCAAACCTCGTCGGCAAGCCTGAACTGGGCAATACCGGCTTTGCGTTTCTGGGCTCCGGGCGTCTAATCGGCTTGCCGGTATCCATCTGGATGCTGATCGTGGTGGCGCTCGCCGCTGCCTATGTGGCGCGCTATACGCCGATTGGGCGGCATATCTTCGCAGTTGGCGGCAATGAGCGGGCAGCCCGTATGTCCGGTATCCGCGTGGACCGGGTGAAGATTGCGGTCTATATGTTTTCAGGCTTCTGCGCGGCAATCGTCGGCCTCGTCACCTCGTCCGAACTGATGGCTTCGCACCCAGCGACCGGCAATTCCTACGAACTGAACGCCATTGCGGCGGCGGTTCTGGGGGGTACGTCTATGTCGGGCGGGCGCGGCACCATCGGCGGCACCATTGTCGGCGCGTTCGTCATCGGTATTCTGTCGGATGGGCTGGTGATGATGGGTGTCAGTTCCTTCTGGCAAATGGTCATCAAGGGCCTCGTGATCGTGGTGGCCGTGGTGGTGGATCAGGCACAGCGCCGCTTGCAGCAGCGCGTGACCCTGATGCAACTGGCGAAAAACGGGTGAGATCATGAGTGATTTGAAAGGTGCCTTGATCGGCTGCGGCTTCTTCGCCGTCAACCAGATGCACGGCTGGCAGGATGCCAGAGGGGCGGACATTGTCGCCATTTGTGACCGGGACCCCGGGCGGCTGAAAGCCGTGGGCGATGCCTTTGGCATTGCGCGGCGCTACGCCTCCGCCGATGATCTGTTTGCCGATGGCGGCTTTGATTTTGTCGATATCGCCACCACCGTTCCCAGCCACCGGCCTCTGGTGGAATTGGCGGCCAGAAACCGTATTCCAGTGATTTGCCAAAAGCCGTTTGCCGCCTCCATGGCCGACGCAAAGGCCATGGTTGCCGCGTGCGACGCGGCTGGCGTGCCTTTGATGATCCATGAAAACTTCCGTTGGCAGACACCGATACAGGCCGCACGCGCGGTGATTGACCGTGGCGATATCGGCACGCCGTTCTGGGGACGGGTGTCGTTCCGCTCCGGCTTCGATGTGTTTTCCGGCCAGCCCTATCTCGCCAAGGGCAAGCGCTTCATCATCGAGGATCTCGGTATTCATTCGCTTGATATTGCCCGTTTCCTGTTCGGGGATGCAACGGCGATTACGGCCCGTACATCCCGCGTCAATCCCGCCATTGCCGGGGAAGATGTCGCAACGATGTTGCTCGCCCATGCCGATGGCATGACCTCCATCGTCGATTGCAGTTATGCGACGAAACTGCCTGTCGAGCCGTTTCCAGAAACGCTGCTGGAAGTGGATGGTACGCTCGGCACGCTGCGGCTGGGCAAGGATTACCGGCTGACGGTACACGGACCGTCCGGCACCACCGTATCCGACGTGCCGCCCACTCTGTTGCCATGGGCCTCGCGCCCCTGGCACAATATTCAGGAAAGCGTGGCCGCTATTCAGCAGCATTGGGTCAATGCACTTTCCAGCAACCGTCCGCCCGATACGTCCGGCCATGACAATCTCAAAACCTTCGCCCTGGTGGAAGCCGCCTATGCCAGTGCCGAACGTGGGCAGACGGTTGAGCTTCAGGAATTCCTGTAATGGACCCTGTTCTGAGCGAGCCGTTCTTTTTGACCGGAACACGCGAATGTGAGCCGGAAACACAAATTCTGAAAGCTGGTGCGCTGACCGCCGAACTGATCGGCGGCAATCTGCGCTGCATCGCCTTCGGCGGCGTTGAGGTGCTGCGCGGCCTGTCCTTTCTGGTGCGGGATCGGGATTGGGGTACGTGCGAAGCAGAGGTTTCGGCTTTGCAGGTTGTCGAGCGGGACGAAGGCTTTCGTGTCACCTACCGGGCGATGTTTACCGCACCGGATGGTGCGCGCCTTACCTGCGATGCAGATATCAGCGCGAATGCTCATCGGCTGACATTTACTGCGGCCTTTACCCCGGACAAGGATTTTGAGACCGCGCGTGCCGGGTTTTGTGTGCTTCATCCCATTGTCGGGCTTGCCGGTTCGCCGGTTACAGTAGAGCATACCGATGGCTCCATCGAGCAGGCGACATTCCCTGATTTGATCGAGCCGTGGCAGCCGTTTCAGGACATGCGATCCATTACCCATACGGTCACCGATGGCGTGACGGCGACCTGCCGGATGGACGGCGACGTTTTTGAAATGGAGGACCAGAGGCAATGGACCGACGGCTCCTTCAAGACCTATGTGCGCCCTCTGGCGCTGCCATGGCCCTATAGTTTACAAGCGGGCGAGACGCTGCACCAGTCCGTGACGCTGGACACTGAGGGGCAAGGGCCAGTCGGTGAAACCCGCAACGAACCGGTTCATGTGTCCATTGGAGACGTCACGGGCCGAATGCCGGAACTGGGACTCGGTCTGCGCCCGGAAGATGCGTTAGCCGAGCAACAGGCCATCAAACTGGCGCTTGAATCCGCCGCGCAGCATCTGATTTGCCATTTTGACCCAACCGCCGGTCATGGCGTGGACGCGCTCAGAGGCTTTGCCCTTATAGCAGCGGCAACCGGACTGCGCGTGACACTGGAATGTGTTGTCCCTTGTATCGAACCTTTGAATACGGAATTTAGCCGGGTAAAAATGCAGGTCGTTGAGGCCGGTCTGGTGCTGGATACGCTTGCCGTGTCGCCCTCGGTGGATCGTCAATCGACACCACCCGGCAGTGTCTGGCCGGCTTGCCCGCCATTGGAGGATGTGTACGCAGCAGCGCGCAGCGCATTTCCTGATGTGCGTCTGGCCGGCGGCATGTTCAGCTATTTTCCCGAATTGAATCGCAAGCGCGTTCCCGGCGCGCCCATCGACATCGTGACCCACTGCACCAACCCCATCGTCCACGCAGCGGATGATGTGAGCGTGATGCAAACCATGGAAGCGCTGGCCTTTGTGGTGCGTTCGGTGCGTGCGATCTATGGGGACAAGCCCTATCATATTGGACCGTCCACCATTGCCATGCGCCAGAACCCCTATGGCAGCGCGACCAAGGACAATCCCGGACTGAAGCGAATTGCGATGGCAAACGTTGACCCCCGTCACAACGGGCTGTTCGGTGCGGCCTGGACCATCGCCTATATGGCGACGGTGGCACCTGCGGGGCTGGATGTGCTGACGGTGTCCACACTCGCAGGTCCGTTTGGCCTTATCGCCGGTCAGGGTGAACCGGTTGAGGAGGGTAAGCCCCGTCCGCTGTTTGAAGCCGTCAAGGCCATTGGAGCGCTTGCCGGTGCCGCTTGCCACCGGGTGACGTCCAACGACGAGACACGTATTCGCGGGTTTGCTGCTGAGGTGGATGGTGGGACGCCGGTGCTTTGGCTCGCCAACATCACTCCACGCCCGCAGACGGTTCGGCTTGAGAATAGCTGGAACGCGATTTCCGTCATGGATGCGGACAGTCTTGCGAATGGTCAGAGGCTTGTGGACGCGCCGGTCACGGATAGCGAAGTTTCGTTGCCGCCCTACGCCATTGCGAGAATGTCCTAATCGCCGCGAGGTTTCAGAATGTACAGTGCGCGGGAGCGTTCCAGATGTTTCACCATGGCATCCTCGGCGGCGTCCGGATCATGCCGCTCAATGCACTCAATGATTTCCTGATGCTCCAGAAGGGTCATGTTTTCCTTGCCGGTCCAGATCAGCACTTCCGTATGGTACTGGCGCAGCCAGCCGAGCATGGCTGTGCTGACTCCGGCGAAAATCGGGTTGCCCGAAATCTCCGCAATCTGCATGTGGAAATCCATGTCGGCTGAGATAAAGGCCTCGGGGTCACCCAGTTGGCGTGTTTGCGAGTCCAGCGTCTCTTTAAGGCGCGCAATCTGCGCCTCACTTGCCTTGCTTGCCGCTTCTCGAACCATGCCACGCTCAAAAAACTGGCGAGCGTTTTTAAGGTGCTCCAACGTATCGGACGAGCCGGACAGCATGATTTTCGCCGCCACATCCACCTGCCGGAAAATGGACTGTGCGGTAAGTTGCAGCACCTTGGCGCGCTCCCCGTGGGAAATTTCCACCAGACCGTTGTTGGCCAGCGCCTGCATGGCTTCACGAATGGCCGGACGTCCCACGCCAAACCGCTCCATCAGGGTGCGCTCGGAGGGCATTTCGTCGCCCGGTTTCAACTCACCGTCTTCAATCAGCCGTTTCAGGCGGTCGAATACCTCGTCAGCCAGTTTTCTACGAATGATCGGTTCAGCGCGGTCCATTATAAATTCCTCATCTGATCATCAGATAACAGGGTCGTTAAAACTGGTCCAGAGGACCCGCGCGGACAGATGGTACTTGCGTAGCTGTCATACTCATTATACCAGTTTACCACATTATAAGCGTTTCAGACACCGGAGAAATTGCGTGATCCGACTGACTTACAGGATTGAGACCCCCGGCAGCGTGGAAGCGCTGGCGGCCAAGATTGCCAGCGATCAATCCACCGGCACATTTGTGGCCGTACCGGGCGAGACCGAGGAGCTGAAGGCGCGCGTAGCAGCGCGCGTAACCGCCATCCGCCCGCTGGAATCCCATGACAAGGCGTCTTTTCCCGATGAGGGCGGCGATCACACCGTGTTCAACCGCGCTGATGTCGATATCGATTTTCCGCTGGATGCTGTGGGCACCGATCTATCGGCGTTGATGACCATCTGTATCGGTGGTGCCTATTCGATCAAGGGCATGACCGGCATCCGTATTGTCGATATGCATTTGCCCCCGGAGTTCGGGCACGCGCATCTCGGGCCACAATTCGGCATTCCCGGCAGCCGTAAACTCACTGGGGTTTATGATCGTCCGATCATCGGGACCATCGTCAAGCCTGCCTTGGGCCTTAGGCCGCATGAGACAGCCGAACTGGTGGGCGATCTCGTGCAGTCCGGCGTGGATTTCATCAAGGACGATGAAAAGCTGATGAGCCCGGCCTATTCGCCGCTGGAGCAGCGCGTCAAAGCCATCATGCCCAAAATTCTGGACCATGAACAAAAGACCGGCAAAAAGGTCATGTATGCTTTCGGCATCTCCCACGCCGACCCGGATGAGATGATGCTCAACCATGATATCGTCGTCAATGCAGGTGGCAATTGCGCCGTCGTCAACATCAATTCCGTCGGTTTCGGCGGGATGGCCTTTTTGCGCAAACGCTCCAACCTGGTGATCCACGCCCACCGCAATGGCTGGGATGTGCTGACGCGCCACGCCGGTATCGGCATGGAATTCACCGTCTGGCAGCAGTTCTGGCGGTTGCTGGGTGTTGACCAGTTTCAGATCAACGGTATCCGCGTCAAATACTGGGAGCCGGACGAAAGCTTCGTCACATCCTTCAAGGCCGTCAGTACACCCATGTTTTCTGCCGCAGATTGCCCCTTGCCCGTGGCCGGTTCCGGCCAATGGGGCGGGCAGGCCCCGGAAACCTATGAGCGCACCGGCCGCTCTACCGATCTTCTGTATCTCTGCGGCGGCGGCATTGTCAGCCATCCCGGCGGCGCGGGG
This sequence comes from Rhizobium sp. CFBP 8762, assembly GCF_014841565.1. Lineage (GTDB taxonomy): Bacteria > Pseudomonadota > Alphaproteobacteria > Rhizobiales > Rhizobiaceae > CFBP-8762. Next base: position 705,909 of record NZ_JACYUD010000001.1, on the reverse strand, counting down.
GCAGGCGTGCGCGCCGTACAGCAGGCCTGGGCCGCGGCCGTGGCAGGCATTCCGCTGCAAACCTATGCTAGGGACCATATCGAGTTGCAGCAGTCGCTCGACAAGTTCGGCGATGGCACGGCAGCGTAAGGTTAGACCATGAGCACACAGCCTCTTCTCAGCTATTACGGCGACGATCTGACCGGCTCCACCGATGTCATGGAGGCCTTGGCCTCGCAGGGCGTGGAAACGGTGCTGTTTCTCCGGGTGCCGGACGCGGACCTTTTGGCCCGGTTTTCTACAGCAAAGGCCTTTGGCCTTGCGGGAACCAGCCGCAGCGAAACGCCGGAGTGGATGGAGACCCATCTTCGCGAAGCCTTCGTCTGGCTGAAAAGCCTGAGCGCCGATCTCTGCCATTACAAGGTTTGTTCAACCTTCGATTCGAGCCCGGCCATAGGTAATATTGGCCGCGCCATCGAAATCGGGCGGGACGTGTTTGGTGAGCAGGTCGTGCCATTGATTGTCGGCGCACCGCAAATTCGCCGTTACACCGCTTTCGGTCATCTGTTTGCTGCCTATCGGGGTGAAAATTTCCGCATTGACCGCCACCCGGTCATGAGCCGGCATCCGGTCACACCAATGGATGAAGCAGATCTGGCAATTCACCTCTCCCGCCAGACCGCGTTGACGACAGCTCTTGTCGATATCGCAGCGCTGCGCAATGATGCAGATGCAGCAACGGACGCTGCTTACGACTCCGGCAAGGCCATCGTCCTGTTCGATGTCGATGCACCGGACACACAAAAGCAAGCGGGCCATCAGCTCTGGCGCAAACGTTTGCACGGCGGACAGTTCGTTTGCGGCTCGTCCGGGGTTGAATATGCGCTGGTGCCGGAGTGGAGTATCCAAGGGCTGACCGGTGGACAGCAAAGCTTTGCCGCCCCCGGTCCGGTTGATCGGCTGGCGGTCGTGTCCGGCAGCGTTTCTCCCACGACCGAGCGCCAGATTCGTCACGCCATCGACAACGGGTTTGATGGGGTGCAGATTGATCCACTTGTCTTGTCGTCAACCGATGCGGAAGCAGAAATCGCCCGTGGCGTAGCAGCGGGTCTCAAAAGTCTGGCTGCGGGGCGCAGCGTGGTTCTGTATACGGCGCTCGGCTCGCAAACGGATCGGGGTGCCGCCATTGGCTTTGAGGATGGCTCCCGCCACCGGCTCGGCCAGAATCTGGGCCGCATTCTCTATCAACTCGTGACCGGTGCGGGGCTATCCCGCGCGGTGATTGCGGGCGGAGATACGTCCAGTCATGCGTTGGGTCAATTGAATGTGCAGGCTTTGACCCTGCGTCTGCCACTGCCACAAACGCCGGGCTCTCCGCTTTGCGTCGCCCATTCCGCCGATCCACAGATCGACGGCATGGAGGTGGCGTTGAAGGGAGGGCAGGTTGGCAACGACGATTACTTCAGCATGATCCGCGCTGGCAATCCGGCTTGAACGCTCTTGTCACTGGCGGCATTGCTTTGTAAGCCTTGAACCCAAGTGTAAATGCTTGGGGAGGGCATATGATTCGACATTGCGTTTTCATCCGGTTCAAGACCGATACCTCCTCCGTTGAGAAAAACGCCATCTATGCCGATATCGCTGCGTTGAAGGCCCATATTCCGGGCCTTCTGGCCGTGCATGCCGGGGCCAATGTCAGCCCGGAAACCGGAATGGACAAAGGGTATGGTGATGGCTTCATCGTCGATTTTGCCAATGCTCACGCCAGGGACGCCTATCTGGACGATGCCGAGCATGCCAAGGTCGGGGCGCGCATCATCGCGGCCAGCATCGGAGGGGCGAATGGCATCTTCGTGTTCGATATCGAAGCCGCCGACATCATTGATGCTTGATATTAGGGGCGTAGGCGGTAGCTTTGCCCATAAGACATGTTGCGCAAAGGGCAGGGGTTTTGCGGTAACGGCATGTTCGCATCAATGATCTGAAGCCCGCGCATTTGAGGATTTGCAGCGGCTTTGACTGACAGGAGAGGCCGTGCTGTCGATCTTCAAGCTGGAATACCGTCTTATCATCGCGCTGGCGATTGCTGCGCTTGCGTTTTTGTCGGAGCATACGGTGCTGGCACAGGGTCAGCTTGTATCGCTGGCCGTTGCGGTGCTGTTGATTGCGACCATCGTGCAGTGCTCCGTGCGGGTGGCGCACCACGCCGAAGTCTTGGCTGCCAAGGTCGGTGAACCCTACGGCACGATGATCCTCACCCTGTCTGCGGTGCTGGTGGAGGTCATCATTCTCGCCATCATGATGACCAAGGACGTGTCACCCACGCTGGTGCGTGATACGATTTATTCAGCAGTCATGCTGGATATCAACGGTATTCTGGGCCTTGCCGCATTGTTGGGCGGCCTGAAGCATGGCGAACAGCCCTATAACGACGACAGCAGCAAGACCTATGTGGTCATGATCATGACGGCCATGGGCATATCCATGATCGTGCCGGAATTCATACCCGATGCCAAGTGGCACATCTATTCCGCGTTCACGATCGTCGCGATGGTAGTGCTGTATGCGGTGTTCCTGCGCATGCAGGTTGGCGCGCACAGCTACTTCTTCAGCTACAGCTACCCCAAGGCCAAACGGTCCGCCAAGGCGATTGCGCCAGATCAAACCTCCGATTTGGCGCATGAGGATAGCGAAGAGGTAGAATCGGTGTCCGTCTCCGTCGGCGTCCTCATTGCGGGAATTGTGCTGATCGGCTTTTTGGCGGAAATCATGTCCGTCCTCCTGGATGCCGGGCTGGAAGGCACCGGCGCGCCACCTGCGCTGATGGCGGTGGTGGTGGCAGGCATTTCTGCTGCACCGGAAATCCTCACCGCCTTGCGGGCGGCACTGGCCAACCGAATGCAATCGGTCGTTAATATTGCGATGGGAGCCTCGCTTTCCACGGTCATTCTGACGGTACCGGTCATGGAAGGGATTGCGCTCTACACCGGCCAGCCGTTCATCATGGCGATGACACCGCTGCAGACGGTGATGGTGGCAATCACGCTGATCGTGGCCGCCATCAACCTCAACGATGGCGAAACCAATGCCATTGAAGGCATGACGCATTTCGTGCTGTTTGCGACCTTCGTGATGCTGACGCTGATTGGCTTATGACCCTTCATCGGGGATGTTGAGCACATGGCCGCAGGCCTTGCAGTGCACCGCATCGGCATCATGGCGCGAAAGGCCGCATTCGGGGCAGGGGAAGGTGACCTTGTAAGGCCGCACAATAGCCTGCGCGAGCCGCACGAACAGCGAAATGCCGATGATCATGGTGGCGATGGACGTTATCTTGCCGAGCGTGCCGGGCAGGGTGATATCACCAAACCCGGTGGTGGTCACGGTGGCGACGGTAAAGTACAGCGCATCGACAAAGCCGTTAATGCCCGCGACCCGGTAGAAGAACGTGCTGTAAACAAAGCCTGTGACCAGAAACAGGAAGATGAGAAAGTTAACGCAGGCCTGAACCACATCCTGCCATTCGCCATAACCGGTGCGACGCAACAGCAGTTTCAGCAATTTGCTGCGGGTCAGTGTCAGGATACGCAAGGCGCGTAGAAATGCGAAGTTGGACAACAGATCGGGCAGCAACAGGGTGGCAAGGATAATAAAATCCACCCAGGTCATGGGGCGGGTAATCCAGTTGCGCAGATTGGGCGCAATCAGCGCCCGTGCCACCAGTTCTCCTGCGATAAACACGGCAATGCCATAGTCAATGAGCAGATAGGATGTGCCTTCCCGCAAATATGGCCCGGCAAGAAAAAAGCCGAGAATAGCCAGATCCAAAAAGGCCATGACAATCTGAAACTGGACGGCACGGGGATGATTGCCATAATAAAGCGACCGAAGGCCGCGCTGAACATCGCTGATTTTCAAGTCTAACGCCCGCGCCATTGTTCGATCTTTTCTGCTAGAGCATTTCCCGTGAAAACGGAGTGGGTTCTCACGTCCGGACAATGCGACAAAACAAGTTTATTTACGTGGTCCGGGCGTTAAAGCACGTTTCGGAAGGTCAGCGAAATTCTGCGGTCTCTTGGAACGCGTATCCCGTCTATCCTATCTGACTTACGCGCTGGAATTTCATGAGTCCAGTTATACCGCCCCGCGCCTTTGAGGACGATTGCCGAGCGCGGGTGAATGATCGTGGATATGACCTGACCATCGCGTTGTTGACGAAATAACATTTCGCACGGCGACAGCAGGCTGATGGATACCACCGTGTCGCCGAAGCATGGAACGCAGTCAACGTGCGCGCTGATGCCTTGTCCCGGCCAATATTCGTTGGCGATGACCTGATCCGGCAGAGTGGCGAAACATCCCGATTCCACCAGCCGGGTTGCCAGGAAACCAAGCCATCGAGGCAATTCACCCATAAAATCAGCCGAGGTAACGGTGCGTGCCTTGTAGTTGTATCGATATCCAAAATGCTGGACACGGCGCTTCATCTCCGCACTCCACGCCGACCTGTCGAGTTGCGCGACAATCTCACCCTCTTCGGCGGGTGAGATAACCTCGGAAATATAAGCTACGCCTTCCGGCAGCGTTGGTGGCATAGGGTCTCGCAAGATTCGTCGCTGCCGATGAGATGGGTGTGCACTGATGAAACCAAAGATGATTCCGTCATTGCACGAGCTTGCCTGTACACTCAATAGAACTGTGGAATTGTCGGCTTCATCATGGAGCCTTAATGGTGCTGCTAGAGAGATTTGAACTCTCGGCCTCTCCCTTACCAAGGGAGTGCTCTACCCCTGAGCTATAGCAGCATCCGGTTCGCAAATGCCTTTGATAAAGCAGCGCTGAACGAGGGGCCTATTGCCATAGGTTTACCGTCAGCGCAAGCTGCAAATGGCAAGATGCCAGCGACATTGTGGAATTTTCATCAGCACTTTTGAAATATGCATTTTTGCGCTATCAATCACCCCATGCAAAATCCTGAGGATACATCCCCGCAAGCGCCCTCCCCAAAAGGGCAGGCGTTTACAGTCAAGCCCGATGTGCAGGCCCGCGCCGATGAGCGAAAGGCCCGTGCAGCCCAGACCCTGCGCGAAAATCTGATGCGGCGCAAGCAGCAGGGACGTGCCCGCCGTGCCGGTGCAGCCGATGAAACCAATGGACTGCCTGCCGCAAAATTGGACGAATCACAGGATTGAACCTTTTAAACGCCAAGCCCGATGTTTTTATGGGCGATATTTTTCACAGGTGATTTGCACGCCCGCAAAGCCGCGTTAAAGAGACATGGAAAACAGCGGCAGCGACAGGCGTCGGTCTTCTGCTCATATCTTTGTTGCGCATGTCCGGGCGCGAAAGCGATTCCGCTTTGCTGGAAATGCAAGAGTTTAGGAAAGGCGGGCGCGGCCCGTAGGAGTTCATGGATCGTATTCGCATAACCGGCGGCAATGAGCTGAACGGCATTATTCCCATTTCCGGCGCCAAGAACGCAGCTCTTCCGCTGATGATCGCCTCGCTGTTGACCGATGATACGCTGACGCTGGAAAATGTGCCGCATCTGGCCGATGTGGAACAGCTTATCCGCATTCTCGGCAACCATGGCGTCGATATTTCGGTCAATGGCCGTCGCGAACGTCAGGGAGAAGGCTATTCCCGTACGGTCCATTTCACCTGCCGCAACATCGTTGATACCACCGCACCCTATGAACTCGTATCCAAGATGCGCGCAAGTTTCTGGGTCATCGGCCCGCTTCTGGCGCGTGCGGGACAGGCACGCGTGTCACTGCCCGGTGGCTGCGCCATCGGTACACGCCCCGTCGATCTGTTCATCGAGGCGCTGAAAGCCCTTGGCGCGACGATTGAAATCGACAGCGGCTACATCAACGCGACCGCGCCCAAGGGCGGCCTTGTGGGCGCGCGTTATGTGTTTCCCAAGGTGTCCGTCGGCGCAACGCATGTCATGCTGATGGCCGCAACGCTGGCCCGGGGCACCACGATCATCGGCAATGCAGCACGCGAGCCGGAAGTGGTCGATCTTGCCAACTGCCTGATTGCCATGGGCGCGAAAATCACCGGTGCCGGCACAAGCGAAATTACCATTGAAGGCGTTGATTCGCTGTCGGGCGCGCGCCATCGGGTCCTCCCGGACCGGATTGAAACAGGCACCTATGCCATGGCGGTCGCCATGACCGGGGGCGATGTGGTTCTGGAGGGCACGAGCGCCCGTCTTCTGGAAACAGCGCTGGAAGCCATCCGCCGCGCCGGTGCCGAAATCACTGAAACGGAAACAGGCTTGCGCGTTGTGCGCAAGGGCGGCGAAATCCGGCCTGTGGATGTCGTCACCGACCCGTTCCCGGGCTTTCCTACGGATTTGCAGGCCCAGTTCATGGGGTTGATGACGCGCTCGTCCGGCGTGTCGCACATCACGGAAACGATCTTCGAAAACCGCTTCATGCATGTGCAGGAACTGGCGCGTCTTGGCGCCAAAATCTCACTGTCCGGCCAGACTGCCAAGATCGAAGGCGTGCCCCGTCTGCGCGGCGCGCCAGTTATGGCTACCGATCTGCGTGCTTCCGTGTCGCTCGTTATTGCCGGTCTGGTGGCGGAAGGGGAGACGACCGTATCTCGCGTCTACCATCTGGATCGCGGTTTTGAGCGACTGGAGGAAAAATTGACGCGCTGCGGCGCCCTTGTCGAACGCGTCAGCGACTGATCGTGAATCTGGTTGCCGTTCAGCACGCGGCTTCCTATCTCGTGTAAGTTGTGAACTGCGAGGGACGGACATGGATAGTTTGAAATTGATGGCGCTGGATGCGGAAGATCTTGGTATCGTGTCTGCACATGTGCAGGATGCGGTCTTCAAGGTGGGGGATGCCAGCTTTTCTACCAGAAGCGGGCAGTTTGTCGTCTCTGTGAACCGGTTCGTGTGGGAGACGGCCGATGATAAGGCCAAATCGTTCGAGCGCCGGCGCTCTGCCATTGCATTCAAGCGGGTCAAGGCTGCGCGCTCTATCGGCATCAATCTGCAGGATCGCGAAGCCGTTTTATCCCTTCTGGCATTGAACTTCGAGCCGAACGGCGAGGGACCGGATGGTTCGATTGCTCTGGTGCTGGCAGGCGGCGCGGAAATCGTTCTGGATGTGGAGTGCATAGAAGCACAACTTGCGGATTTGGGCGGTGCGTGGGAAACGACGCTGAAGCCCAGGCACAGTGCCGCCTAAAGCAGCCAGTGAAAACGGAGTCGTCTTCACGTCCAGACAACGCGGCCAATACGGAATGAGAGCATTTCCGGCAAAGCGCGAAGCAATGCTTGCATGGACATGCCTAAAATGAAATGTTTGATCAGGACTGATAAAGGGGATATTCTTGGCAATCTGGCTGGATCAACGCGCGGGTGATTTTGATGCGCGCTTTGCTGCTTTCCTCACCACAAAACGGGAAAGCTCGCAGGATGTTCACGCGGTGGTGCGGAGCATTATCGATGACGTGCGGATGCTGGGTGATGAAGCGCTGATCGAGTATTCCCAGAAATATGACGGCATTGATTTCCGCGTCACGCCTATGGCCGTATTGCCGGAAGAGGTTGACCGGGCAATCGAGGCGGTGCCGGACGAAGTTCTGGGCGCGCTCAAGGTTGCTGCCGTGCGCATTGAGGCCCACCACAGCCGCCAGCTTCCCAAGGACGATATTTACGAGGATTCCATGGGGGTGGTTCTCGGTTCCCGCTGGACACCGATCGATGCTGTCGGCCTGTATGTTCCGGGCGGCACGGCCAGCTATCCAAGCTCCGTGTTGATGAACGCACTGCCCGCCAAAGTAGCAGGCGTGGAGCGTGTCGTGATGGTGGTTCCAGCCAAGGAGGGCACAATCAACCCGGCGGTGCTGGCCGCAGCCCGCATGGCAGGCGTTGAGGAAATCTACCGGATTGGCGGTGCACAGGCGATTGCAGCCCTGGCCTACGGCACGGAAACGATTGCACCTGTGGCGAAAATCGTCGGCCCCGGCAATGCCTATGTCGCCGCGGCCAAGCGTGATGTGTTCGGCGTGGTGGGTATCGATATGATTGCCGGTCCATCCGAAGTGTTGATCATTGCCGACAAGAACAACGATCCGGACTGGCTTGCCGCCGATCTTCTGGCGCAGGCAGAGCACGACCCCGGTGCGCAATCGATTCTGATCTGTGATGACGTGGAATTTGCAGGTTCCGTACAGGCCGCAGTCGAGCGGCAGCTCAAAACGCTCTCACGCAGTGAGACGGCGGCAGCAAGCTGGCGGGATTTCGGTGCTATCATCATCGTTGATGATCTGGGCGCCGCCCCTGCGCTGGCAAACCGCATCGCTGCTGAGCATCTGGAACTTGCGATAGATGATCCTGATGCCATGATCCCGAAAATCCGCAATGCGGGAGCCATTTTCGTCGGTCGCCATACCCCGGAAGTCATCGGCGATTATGTCGGCGGCTCAAACCACGTTCTACCCACGGCGCGGTCTGCACGGTTCTCATCAGGGCTTTCCGTGCTGGACTACATGAAGCGCACGTCAATCCTGAAACTGGGTGCCGAGCAGTTGCGGGATCTGGGGCCTGCGGCAATAGCATTGGCGCGGTGCGAGGGGCTGGACGCGCACGCCCGCTCGGTATCCATCCGGCTGAACCTTGGCGATTGATCATGGTGGCACATCGGTCATGGTAGTCAAAAGCAATTTCCGACTGTGCGACGTGATACTGGATGAAAGCATCGGGCGGTCCACGCCCGATGTGGAGCATGAACGGGCGGTGGCGATCTTCGATCTGATCGAGGACAACATGTTTCAGCCCGTGGAGCATGATGGCGGGCCGTACCGGCTTAAACTGTCGTTGGCTGATAAGCGGCTGGTGCTGACGATTGTGACCGAAGACGGCGGTGACGTCGCCACCCACATCCTGTCGCTCACGCCGTTCCGCCGCATCGTCAAAGATTACTTTCTGATGTGTGAGAGCTATTACGAGGCCATTCGCGCGGCAACACCGCGCCAGATCGAGGCCATCGACATGGGGCGGCGTGGCCTGCACAATGAGGGTTCCCAAATTCTGATCGATCGCCTTTCCGGCAAGATCACTATGGATTTCAGCACGGCACGTCGGCTGTTTACGCTGGTGTGTGTGCTGTACTGGCGGGGTTAGCAGCATGATTGCTTTGCCAGACTCCCGGCCAGTTGCCAGCGCGCCACGCTCCATCCTGTTTATGTGCCGCATGAATTCCATTCGCTCACCCATGGCAGAAGCGCTGGCCAAGGCGTTGTTGCCGGCGGGAACCTATGTTGCGTCCGCAGGCGTCATGTCCGGTCAGATCGATCCGTTTGTCGAGGTGGTGTTGCAGGAGGTGGGACTGACGGGCGGGCGGCACCAGCCGCATACGCTGGAAGATCTCGAAGACGATTATTTTGATATGATCGTTACACTTGCCCCTGAGGCGCACCATATAGCTTTGGAACTGACGCGCGCGAGTGCGGTGGATGTCATCTATTGGCCGACACCGGACCCGACCGTGGCGGAAGGCTCTCGCGACCATGTTGTGGCAGCGTATCGCGAGGTTCGAAACCATCTGGCAGCGTTGATTGAGCAGCGCCTTGGCGCCGCAGCATCGGCCAGACAATCGGAATCGATTTTCGGCAAGCCTGATGCGTAAAAATAAAAGTTAGAGCGACCTTTTGTGGGCCTAGATGGGCGCACGGCGCTCCAAGCGCAAGAATAAAGCTGCCTATACGCTGAAATACCGGAAAGCACACGTCTCGGGAGTTCACAAATCCCTGTCGATTGTGTAGTTTCCGGCAAATTTTGACGGACGCATCCTGCGTCTCGCCCATCTAACACAGGAAGTTACCCACTACATGGCGAAAGAAGAAGTTCTTGAATTCCCCGGTGTCGTCAGTGAATTGCTGCCGAACGCGACGTTTCGCGTGAAGCTTGAGAATGAACATGAGATTATCGCGCACACGGCTGGCCGTATGCGTAAAAACCGTATCCGCGTTCTGGCGGGCGACAAGGTTCTGGTTGAAATGACCCCTTACGACCTGACCAAAGGCCGTATCACCTATCGCTTCAAGTAAAACGCGATTTTCGTGTATGCCTGTCGGTACCGGTTTTTGGAGACAGCGTGCACTTTCACTGAGCAACAGGACATCCGACTGCAATGGCGCTGAATCATAAGCTGATCCTGGCATCCGGATCTCCTCGCCGTGTCGAGCTTCTGGCGCAAGCGGGCATTGAGCCTGCGCGCCTGATGCCCATGGACATTGATGAAGGGGCCCGAAAAACAGAGCATCCGCGCTCTTTGGCGCGCCGCCTGTCTGCCGAAAAAGCCGGCGCTGCGTTGCAGGCTCTTGACCGCGATGCCGAATGGAAGGGTAGCTTTATTCTTGCGGCGGATACGGTCGTATCTGTCGGACGCCGTATCCTGCCCAAGACAGAGACAACCGATGAGGTGCTGGCGGCGCTCAACCTGCTGTCGGGCCGCAACCACCGGGTCTATACGGGTATCTGCCTTGCCACGCCATCGGGCAAGCTGCGGCAGAAGGTTATCGATACGAAAGTTCGCTTCAAGCGCCTTTCCGCAAAAGAGATCGATTCCTATATTGCGTCCGGCCAGTGGCGCGGCAAAGCGGGCGGCTATGCCATTCAGGGCATTGCTGGCAGCTTTGTTGTCAAGCTGGTTGGATCGTACACAAATGTGGTCGGCCTGCCGCTGTATGAAACCACGAGCCTTCTGGCTGGTGAAGGTTTCAATGTACAGCAGGGCTGGCTTGAGGGTTAAGACATGTCTGGCGTCAACCAGAAAGTGGAGCCGTTGCGCAAAGCGCGCCCGTGCCCTGAATGCTCGCGTCCTTCGACGCGTGAAAACTACCCATTCTGCTCGGACCGCTGTCGCAACATTGATCTGAACCGCTGGCTGTCGGGTTCCTATGCCATTCCGGTGGCCGATGACGAGTCGAAAGCGGACGAAGACAAGTAAGAAATTTGGAGTGTTCGCGGGTTTTCATTCTGCGAAAATTTCTTTGCAAAATCAGCGTTTGGTGCTGGACAGAAAAAAACGAACTGGTATAACGCCGCTCACCCGAGGGGGACACCAACCCCTTCACATGATGGCTTCGGCTTCATGATCTGCCCGGATAGCTCAGTTGGTAGAGCAGCGGATTGAAAATCCGCGTGTCGGTGGTTCAAATCCGCCTCCGGGCACCATTTTTACCTTCTAGTTCGTTTAGACTTCAGGATATAGGGCGCCAATTGCACAAAGCCGTTCTGTAACCGCTTAGGCACAGAGGTGAGACTGAAACTTGTTTACCAACGCGGCTGTTGCTTCGCATTCTGAAATATTCAAGGACTTAGAGCTTTTAACCACAGGCTGCCGAATTAGCACCACGCTCGAAGCAGAATCTTGGAACGGCAAGTGTTGGCTGGGGAACCTGGATTCTCACATGAATTCAAAGACTTAGTGGAAAGCCTTGAAATTCCCTCTGTTTTCCTATCGCGAGCGACCGTGGATGCCACCTTTGTGCCCTGGCTTTGGGCATCAGTCAACTAGGCGAGTCTACCGGCAATAATTTCCGCTTCCCGCACCATGCCGCCGTCCGGACAATAGGATTGAGAGCCACCATGCACTCCCCAATGTCGGTCGGATAGGTCTGCTCGTATATGCAGTGAAAGCAGGACATTTAACGTAACTGCCTGAGCTCAAGATCCTAGGCTGAAAATGCGGGAACGGTCGGAGGCTGCATGCGTCAATCAGTCGGCCGTTTCGAGCGTTACGGTGACAGATCCCGGTCGGTCGAAGATCGAAACATCACCCGTCACCTGGCCGAGGATGATGATGCCGGGGGAGGGGACGCGGCCGCTCCGATAGTAGATCACAAAATCACCGACACTCCATAGTCCGAGCGTACCGACCGAGAAGTCCCGCTGCCGCGGGAGGTCAGGAAGGGCGGAGGGTAGGTTTCCCGTCTTTTCCTGGCGCATATGGTCGGACATCTCGATCGTCAGTGGCAGCATCTGCGCCACGGATTTGGCGGCTTCGTTGTCGGCGAGGGTGGCGGTGACTTCGCCCCATTCGGAAGACAATCGGATCGTTTCTTGGGCCATGGCAGGTCCGGTCACTCCTATTGCGAAAAAAGCAGAGGCCAACATTGTCTTGATCACGTGTTCGTCTCCAGTTCGTTTTAGATCTGTGGGTGGACGTGGACCCGCGCCCACCGGTCTCGGTCCTACTCTCCAAGGCCCTTGCCGTAATCCTCGTCGGACACCTTCTCCATCCAGGTAACGGAGCTTCCGTCGAGCGCCTCGGCCACGGCAAAATGGCTCATGGGCTCACTACTTGAGGCGCCATGCCAATGCCGGATCAGCGGCGGGATCCAGACCACGTCTCCTGGACCGACGTGTTGAACTGGCTCCCCTTCCTTCTGGACCCAGCCGCGTCCGCTCACGATGAACAGCGTTTGTCCGAGAGGATGTGTGTGCCAGGCCGTCCGAGCACCGGCCGAGAAGGAAACTGTGGCCCCGCCAATACGGGCAGGAGTTTCAGACTGATAGCGGCCCGAAATCTGGACACTGCCTGTGAAGTACGCGTCCGGAGCTGAAGCAGCATCGGATCCTGCGGGAGTGATCGTGATGTTTGCCTGAGGAGCGCTCACCTGAATTCCTTTCCTGTTTTCAAAAACCTGCTTGAGGATGGGCACGGCAGACATGGCTCTGGGCCAGCCGGCGTAGAATGCGACATGTGTGAGTACTTCCGAAGCTTCTGACGGCGTCAAGCCATTGTCCATCGCGCGGTTAGCATGGAACGGCAATTGCTCCGGCTGACCAACCGCGATCAGGGCGGCCATCGTCACGAGGCTCCGGTCTCGCGCTGAAAGATCCGGTCGTTGCCACAGATCCCCGAACAGCACGCGGTTGGTCAGGTTGGCCAGTGCCGACGCTGTCGGCGCAACTGAAGCATCGACCGTCGCCCTTCGAGCGGCCTCGGCTGCTTCTTCCAATTCGACGCGTGTCGCTTCGCTGTTGTTCAAAGGTGCGATCTGGCGCTCGTCGAAGACCTTCTTTGTCTCTGTGACGGCAGAGATTGCGTTCGGCCAGCCCGAGTAGAAAGCGAGATGCGTTATGAGTTCACCGATCTCGCCGGGCTTCACATCATTGTCCAGGGCGCGGCTCACATGCGCAGCTATCTGCGCGGTTTTTCCAGTGGACACGATCGCCGAGAGGGTGACCAGGCTGCGACCGCGAGGCGCAAGTTCGGTTCGTTCCCACACTTCACCGAACAGGACGTCATCGGTGAAGTGGCCAAGCCCGGGTGCGACGGCGTAGACGGCTGGTGGAGCAACCCTGCGGCGCTCATCCTGCGCCTCCACACCTGTCGCGGCGAGAGCAGAGATCGCAATGCTGGCGGCAATGTTCTTCATGATCGTTTCTCCTACGCCAGATGCTGTCCGAAGAATTCGGCGATCCGGTCGAACGGGACCTTATCCATACGGTCGTAGAGATCGGTGTGGCTGGCGTTCGGGATGATCATCAGCTCCTTCGGCTCCGCTGCTGCGGCAAAAGCCGTTTCGCTGAAGTATCGCGAATGGGCGTTCTCGCCGTGCACGAGCAGAAGCGGGCGTGGGGAGATTTCCGCGATGTAGGTCAGGATCGGCATGTTCATGAACGACAGCGGCGTGGTTTGCGTCCAGGCATTGCCCGAGTTGACCGCGCGCGGATGATAGCCGCGGGGCGTCATGTAGTAGTCGTGGTAATCGACGAGAAACTGAGCCTCGCCACCCTTGAGCACAATGTAGGCTGGCTGGTACGCTGGTGTCTTCTTTTCCGCATCCGCCCAGCGCTGTCGGCTCATCTGTTCGAGCGCCTGCGTCCGCTGCTCCAGAGTTACGCTGTCGTTGTAGCCCTTCGACATCACGCGGGCCATGTCATACATCGTGGTCGCAACAACAGCCTTGACGCGCTTGTCCACGGCGACGGCATTCAGAGCCATGCCGCCCCAGCCGCAAATGCCGATCACGCCGATCCGTTCGCGGTCGATGAAGGGCTGCAGTCCAAGATAGTCGACTGCGGCACTGAAATCTTCCGTGTTGATATCCGGAGACGCCACATTGCGGGGTTCGCCGCCACTCTCACCTGTGAAGGAAGGGTCAAAGGCCAGTGCCGCAAATCCGCGCTCGGCCATGGTCTGAGCGTACAATCCTGATGATTGCTCCTTCACGGCACCGAAAGGTCCGCCGATGGCAAGAGCTGGCAATGGCTGACTGCCGCGGTTCTTCGGCAAGTAGAGGTCACCGGACAGTGCTATGCCGTAGCGGTTTTTGAACGACACTTTCTGGTGATCGACATTGTCGCTCTTTGGAAACACCTTGTCCCAGGCTGCGGTCTGCGCAAGGGCCTCTGTTGCCGTCGCAACCGGGATCATGCTCATCGCCACGACGGCGAGGCCCGTTCCCTTCATCAGGCTGCGCCTGCTGGCGTTGACGGTGTTGTCCTGATCGATGTGCCTGTTCATGGTAGCGTCCTTTTGGAGTTGAGGTTTGGTATCGTGGTTGCCGGCCGAAGCCGAAGCCGAAGACTGCGGAGGAGGGGCGCCGGAGAGCGTCCCCGCAAGTTCAATTGGAGATCGACTTGCCCTCTCATGATGCTCTCCTAGCCGCACGCCATGCGGCGAGGGACACCAGGGAAGAACCGCAGAGAAGGGCGGCGCTGAGCGCAAAGGTTGTCTGCCAACCTGCAGCGTCGAAGAGAAGGCCGCCGAGAGAGGCTCCGGCCGTGATGGCGAGTTGGATCACCGCGACCTGAAGACCGCCTCCTGCCTCCGTGTCGTCGGCAAGAACACGGGTGAGCCATGTACCCCAGCCCACTGGCGCTGCGGTGCCGAGAAAGCCCCAGCCGACAAGTGACAGGACGACGGGGACCTGCATGTCGCCCAGCGCAATCATCGCCAAGGCGAGGCAGGCCATGAGGAACGGGATGGCGATCAGAATGCTGAACAGGCGGTGGTTCAGCAGGTGGCTGACGACCCACGTTCCCGCGGCTCCCGCCAATCCCATCAGGAGAAGGGTGAGAGACAGGGTTTCGATGCCAAGATGAGTCACCTGCTCCAGGAACGGTCGCAGATAGGTGAAGAGCGCGAACTGGCCCATGAACAGCAGCAGGATCGCGGCCATGCCCAGTGCCACAGGCGGAAGCTTCAGCAATCGGAAGACGTTCGAGCTTGCGCGATCGCGGCGGGGTGGAAGCGCGGGCAGGCTGATCCACTGCCACACAAGCGCGAGCAGTCCGACAGGGACGACAAGGAAGAAGGCGCCGCGCCACCCGATATAGGATCCCAGCAGACTGCCTAGGGGTGCGGAGATGGTGGCCGCGATCGCATTGCCGGCATTGAGCAGGGCGAGCGCCTTCGGGATCTGATCGTTGGAGACGAGGCGCATCACGATCGAGGTGGACATCGACCAGAAGCCGCCGATGGAAATCCCGAGCAGTGCACGTCCCAGCATCAGCACGGGATAGGACGGCGCAAACGTGACGACGACCCCCGACAGCATCAGCAATATCGTCAAGGCGAGCACGACCACGCGCCGATCCAGCCGCCGGGTGAGACCCGCGATGAAGAGGCTGGTGATCACCGCGAAGATGCCGGAGATCGAGATGGCCTGCCCCGTATTGCCTTCCGACACGTCGAGATCGGCTGCGATCGGCGTCAGCAGGCTGACAGGCATGAATTCCGAGGCGATCAGCACGAACACGCACAGGGTCATAGAGAACACGGCGCCCCAGGCCGAGCGCCTGCTGTGGATGGTCTCGTTGTAGGTCAGCGTCATGGTCCCGATCCCGATGGATATTTCGGTTTTGCGTCTGGGAACAAGGTAGTGCGAACAGACTTTGCGGACTATCCATGCTAATCCACATGGACCTATCGGATTTTGATATGAATGAGGGAGTGCGTGATGCTGCGCGAGGATATGAAGGACCTGCTCTGGTTCCTGGAGGTGGCGAAGGAGAAGAGTTTCACCAAGGCCGCAGCAGCGCTTGGGACGTCGCAACCGACGCTCAGTCACACGATTAGGCAGTTGGAGGCCCGCCTCGGCGTCCGGCTCCTCACACGAACAACACGGAGCGTGGCGACGACGGAAGCAGGAGAGCGCCTGCTCCAGTCCCTCGCACCTCGATTCGAGGAGATCGAGGCCGATCTGGCCGCCCTTGTTGCCTTCCGGGAGAAGCCGTCCGGCACCGTTCGACTGACGTTGTCAGACCATGCCCTGCAGACGACGGTATGGCCAAAGCTCGCCCAAGTGTTGGCGGACTACCCCGATATCCGGGTGGAACTCTACAGCGACAACGGCATGCGCAACATCGTCGAAGAGCGTTTCGACGCAGGCGTGCGGCTTGGCGAGAGCGTCGACAAGGACATGATCGCTGTGCGAATCGGGCCGGATTGGCGGCTCCGCGCGGTGGCCTCGCCGGAATACTTCGCCAAACACGACATTCCGATCATGCCGCAGGACCTGGTTCGACACGTCTGCATCAACATGCGCCAGGCGACCTGGGGCGGGTTCTACTCTTGGGAATTCGAGAAAGACGACCGAGAACTGCGGGTCAGGGTCGACGGGCAGCTCAGCTTCAATTCGTCGATTGCCCAGATCGATGCGGCCCTGCAGGGATACGGGATCGCTTACGTGCCGGAGGATCTTGTCGACGAACACCTGGCGGCAGGGAGACTGCAGGCTGTTTTGGACGACTGGAGCCAGCCTTTTACCGGCTACCACCTGTACTATCCAAGTAGACGCCAGATGTCTCCGGCCATGACCGTGATTGTCGACGCGCTGCGGCATCGGAACAAGCTGTGAACACAGCGTATTGAGCCGGGAGGGGACTCCTGTGGATTGATCACCAATCTTGCTGCGCTTTGGGATGATCGAACGGCAATAATTTCCGCTTTCGGACATCGTGTTTGCGGAAAGGCGGCCATAAGGCCCCCGGCAGCTTTGCCTTCCGTCCCGACCATAGCTGATCCCCTATCGGAACTCCGATAGCAGGGCATGCTGATCGGGCGCGACAGCGTGTTGCGCCCTGAAAGGGAGACGTTCAGGCGTCCTTAAACATCTCTTTTCTGAGACTTCGCAAAAGACGGAAAGCAAGTCTCGCCTTAATCGGGGCTTGGGAAAACAGTATCCCTAAAAAGTGTGCGGATTTTCCGACATGCTCTTCTATTGACAATCTGTGAGTTAGCTGGTTCTTCGTCGTGATGGTTCCGAGCACCTGCCGCCTGCAGACGTAAGTCACGGTGAAGCTCGGTAATCAAGATCGTCCTCACCCTCGAAGCATTTCGTCGGTGGCAATGCAGGCTCCCATCCCACATGAAATGCCTCTTTGGAGGAGTGAGTGATGTCTTTGCGACCATCGCCCGAAAACCGTTTTCTGACTGCCTCTCCGGGCAAAATTTTTGTCGCCACCGCACTGCCTATGATCGCCATCATGGTGATGAACGGAATGCTGGGTGTTATCGACGCGTTATTTCTGGGACATTTTGTCGGTGCGCAAGCCATGGCGGCCGTCGGTATGGCCTTTCCGGTCCTTATGTTGACAATCGCGCTTTCGACACTTGTCAGCGGTGGAATGTCAAGCCTGCTGGCTCGGCAGCTTGGTGCCGACGAACGTGATGCCGCCAACGCGACCTTCGCGGGTGCTCATGGAATTGCGCTGACGATCGCGTCACTGCTGATCGTCATCTTCTGCGCGCGGGGGTGGAGTTTCGCCCAGCACATCGCTGGCTCCGATGGTCGTGTTGCAGAAATGGTCTGGGTCTTCCTGGCAATCACCATATTCGGAACCCCGATACAATTTTTGCTGGGTGTTCATGCCGATGCCTGGAGAAATGAAGGACAGGCGGGATTGATGGCGCTCATGTCGCTTGGGGTCACGCTCATCAACATTCTGCTGAACTACATGCTGGTTGCGGTACTGGAGCTCGGTGTTGCGGGTTCGGCCACGGGCACGGTTCTCGCGCAGGCGCTGGGACTGGTCCTTCTGGCCGGACTGCGCAAGTACATCGGGGGCATGATGCCGATCAACAGCCTGTGGCGGAACCGCTGGACCGGCAGTTGGAGGCGTATTGTTGCGCTGGGCGCACCCGTCAGTCTTGGATTTATCGGAATGGCGCTTTCAGCCGCCAGCGTGGTGCTTGCCCTCCGTCTTACGGGCAGCACCGATTACGAAAGTACCATTGCCGCCTACGGAATCGTGACACGCATTTTCGGTTTTACCTTCCTGCCAATCATGGCTATAGCGATGGCTATGCAGAGCATTGTCGGCAACAATGTCGGTGCGCGTCTCTACGCCCGCTCGGATGCGGTCCTGCGGATCGCAGCAGCGACAGCAATGCTTTACTGTCTTTCTGTCGAGGTTTTGCTGTTGAGCGAGTGCATCGTTGTCGGAGCGGCCTTTGTCGCTGATCCACATGTGAGCGGTGAGGTTGGCCGCATGCTTCGACCAATGTCTGCGATCTATCTTCTTTCTGGACCGATTCTCGTGCTTGGCCTGTATTTTCAGGCGATAGGCCAACCTGCCCGCGCGGCTCTTCTGACGATGGTCAAGCCTTTTGTGCTCTTGCCTGTCTTGGTCGCAGCGACTGCGGCAGTCTTGGGCGCGGATGCAATCTGGTTCGCCTTCCCGCTGGCCGACGGCGTGACCGCAATCATTGCAACTCTTGTGCTTGCCGCCGCCCTGAAGGCACGGGGAGACGCCGGTATCGGGCTCAAGGCCATGGAGAACCTGTCATGACAGTCAGAACCCTTGCAGAAGCCAAGGCGCACGCAAAATCTCTGAGGAGCGCATTTGCCGCTGACGGTACCGTGTTGGGTCATGCCCAAGCACTGGAACTCGTCGCCCGACAGAACGGTGAGCGCGATTGGAATACGTTATCTGCCAGACTGGCCAAAGGTGATCCCAGACCGTTCCATTTGCACCAAAGAGTGCGGGGACGGTATCTTGGGCAACCGTTCAAGGGCGAAATCACCGCGTTGTCATCCTCCGGCACATGTTACTCAGTCACGGTCCGTTTCGATAAGCCGGTGGATACCGTTACCTTCGATAGCTTTTCCAACATGCGCCGGGTTGTACGAGGTATGGTCGATCTAAACGGAAGTTCTATACGCAAGACATCAAACGGGACGCCGCACCTGACTTTAAGCGCGTTATAAAGTTAAGTGGAAGCCTTCGCAAAATTCCCCAGATTTTGAAAGATCACCGGCGCTGAATTTTCAGGGTAGTTCTTTCGAAAGACTTAGTCGCAAAACTCAAAGTTTCGCGATCGAGTTTTGCGACTCGCTTCATGTCGATCCCAGGCGGCCTCATCAATGTCGTCGGATGTGGGTCGTCTGCAACAGCCATCTTTAATGCCGTCTGCCTCCGCTTGGCTCCAAGTTGGCTTAATCCCTTCAACCCGGCAATATCCGGAGCCGCCGAGCGGTGTCCGATCGTCTGATTCAGAACGCTAGTCCTAACGTTACGAATAAAGGAAGAGCGGTTTTGACGCTGCATGCTCCCTTGGACACTGTAGTAGGATAGGGTAGAATGATAGAAAATTGGCTAAATAGGTAGAATGGATTCTCCGCATGAGCCTCAACGTGAAAGATCCCGAAGCGCATCGCCTTGCTCAGGCGATCGCCCATGCGACTGGGCAGAGCATGAGCCGGGTGGTGACCGACGCTTTGCGTGAGCGTTACGCGCAAATTGAAAAACAGAGAGGCAGGGCGTCTGTTGAAGAACTTCTGGCGATCGCTGACAGAGCTGCAGCCCATTTAAAGCGACCTTATGCCGATCACGCCGAGCTCCTCTATGACGAGGACGGTCTGCCGAAATGATTATCGACACGTCCGCCATGGTGGCGATCCTCTATGGTGAGCCGGAGGCTGCTGCCTTCACGCGACTGATCCACGTTTCCGCAACCAGCCGGATCAGCGTGGCAAGCTATTTGGAATTGTCCATGGTGATTGAAAAGCAGCTCGGGTCGGAAGGTATGAGGCAGGCCGATGCTTTCCTCCGCCGCGCGGCAATTGACATCGAGCCAGTAACCGTGGAGCAGGGCCATCTGGCCCGACAGGCATTCCTCGATTTTGGGAAGGGGAGACACAAAGCTGGACTGAATTTCGGTGACTGTTTTGCCTACGCTCTCGCCAGAGATTTCGACGAGCCGTTGCTATTCAAGGGAAACGACTTCACGGAGACAGACATTCGTTCGGCAGCATGATGCATGAACTCGTATGATGGGCTGGGGCTGACGCGCTGGCTGGTGCTTCGGCCCCGGAAGCGTCTCCGCTTTCGGTTCGTTCGAGTCATCGACCACAAGAATTGTCTTGTAGGAGTGGGTCCCCAGCCGTCTTTTTAAAGAGCTCCAGGAATCGCCGGGAATTAGCGGACGTCGCATGGTTTTAACGCGAAATCGTGCCAAGCATCTGCAAAGACGTCACTTTTTTTAGTGGGGAATGGCGACGATTAAACGTAGAAAATAGGTCCAAAAATGGCTTGCCTGGGGACCTTGGATTCTCACATGATTTCAGTAGCTTAACGAAATAGCTTTTGAATTCCCTATATTTTTCCGCCGCGAGCGACCGAGGATGCCACCTTTGTGCCCTGGCTTTGGGCCTCAGTCAACAAGACGTTATACCGGAAATAATTTCCGCGTTCGGGCGCGAAGCTGCCGTCTGGCCATTGCCTCGTGAAGCACGTAAATTCCCCTCATAATTTGCGTCCTGCCGCGTTGCAGAGGTAGTCTACAAGCGCATCCAGGCGGGCGGTATCGCCATCCGGAATGACGCGCGCGTTGCTGAACAAATGTGTCGTGTCGAGCGCGCTCGGAAGGCGGATGTAGCCTTCTCCGAGAGCGCTGAGAAGATCTTTCGCACGTAAACCAATGTCGTGGGCAAAGCAGTAGAGGGCATCTGCCAGTTAACCGCGACGCTAGATTTTAGATGTCGGCCAGGCGAACCCGAAGTGAAAATGGCCGACGTAGAAGTGGCGATGCAGGAAATCCAAATCTTGTTCCCACTCACGGATTGCATCCTCCCGCGACCCGTCTTTTCGCCGCTTGCTGTTCCTGCAGAACGCCGCGATAGACACAGCCATCTTCTGGAGCCGGACATACGATCCGTTCGGGCCCCATTCCAACATATAAGCACTATCGAACACAGGTGGCAGTGTCGCTTCGAACACACGGCGCAAGATCGCCTGCCTGACCTGAGTGGGCTCGCCGTGGGTGTGCCCCACCCAGTATTCGAGGTATGACAGCATGCCCTCGGCCTGCGACTTTTCAAGCCCTAGCCGGCCGTTGCCTCCGTTGGCGACCGTTGTCGGCCACTTGAAGCCTTTGGCGTTGGTGGTCGACGATCCGCGGCGTTCCCATTCCTTTGTGACCTTTATAACGGCAGCCTGCGCGCTGGCATGGCTGGTCTTTTGCTTGGGATCTCCGATAATCCGAAGCGCGTTCTTCCAGAGGATCAGAAGATCCGGCATCGACATTGTTTCCAGGTTGCCTGGCACGCGGGGCTGCCCACAAACCCTAGCGACGGCAAGCTCGCGCTTGTTGTTCGCCTTCGGTGCTGTAGGAGAAACCTGCGGCTTAGGAGGCTTTGGAGCCTTAACTTTCGGTTCTTCCATCACGGGAAGTTTGAGCTGTCCGGACTTCACACGGCTCGCTACACCGTAGCCGAGGTGCAGGAGCTTTCCCCGACGCTAGACGAGCTTTTCGTTGACCAGTTTCGTCAGGGCGGAGGCGAAGGTGCGCTGATAGCTCGGCTCCCCCGTTGGCGCGCCGTCTGTTTTCGCATGGGCAGGTGGGTAACCTAGGCCCGAAGCCACAACGGCCCCAAGCTCGTGGTACCCCAGAACCTTTCCATTCAATTCCCTGACGATAAGTGACAGTACCGAGGCGATCGGCGGAGGTGCGGGGGTGAACAACCCCTTCGCGGTTGCAGACACATCGGACTGATGAGACACGGAAGCGTTCGATGAGCTGGCAGGGGAACCCTCTGCTGGCGCGGATACTTTCCCAATGTTGATCGCAGGTATTCCAAGAAGGGTGACACGGCCGGAGGCGGAGATGTCAATGTCCAGATGAGGATGATGCTCGGAATAGCTTACAACCGTGCCGTTTTTCTTCATCGCGGCAGCAAAGGTGATCATGTCGTACCAGCGGACAGCCCGCTCGCCATACGGTAGCTCCTCGTCCAATGACAGACGAACAGCACTGCCGATGACAGATGTAGCCGCCGCGCGGCGCAGGTCACGTACCAGCCTTTCATGAGCGCCGCTTTGCGCGCTGGAATCGCCGCCTGCATCAATACCAATGCCGCCCATTTAGCCTCCCCACCGCGCATGAAGTACAAATACAACATACGGCCTGATTGTCTGAAATGATTTGGCAAACGCTACAAGTCCTGCTTGGTGGCGCAGCGTAATCGTTGTGGCTTTTGCTTGGCGATGTGGCTTTGCAGCGCGGCTATCCGACAACGATTAAGGCGCTGCTTCCAGCGTACAGCCAAGCCTCTATGTCAATCGGCGCAGAATTCCACGCCGCAACAAAGCAATGTGAGAGGTGCTGTTTCAGCAACGCAGCGCCCGATGTCATGCCGCCTCGTAGAGACCATCTTCCCTGATTTTGAAAAGACCGCATGAGGAACCGAGTGACAGAAACGTCCAGAGCCTGTCGGGTGTCGCGCCGAACCCTCTGCTGGGCTTCGGTCGCACAAGCATCCACCCGTCGCCCTCGAGCCCTATGCGCAACCGCTTCTTGCCGTCTCCGCCACGAACCGCCGACCAGTGCACATGCTGTCCGATGATCCAGCTCTCGATGATCTCCTTCCAGAGCACAGGGAGGGGACGATCAGCGAGAGCGTCCATCCTGCGGGCCATCATGCCCATGGGCATCCGGTCCGGGCGCTTCTCCATCGAATTCATGACACCGTCCGGGTAAACGGTCCCCTCGAAGGATTTCGCGATGGCCCTGACTACCGCCAGCGACCGCAAAGCAACACCCGGAACCAGGGAACGTTCCTTCTGCTGCGTGTGCCGGATTAATTCCAGGAGTTCCACCACGTCCGTGCCGCGTTCCGCGGCGGCGGTGGGCCACTCCCGTCCGCCTTCGATCAGTGCAAGATAGTCTCCCACTGTGCGGGAGGATGCGTAGTCCTGATCCTGTGCGGCTGCCGAATTATGCGCTGCCGCCACTATTTCGTCCGTCGAAAGAGACATCCCCTTCTTGCTGGAAAGAAATACTTCCACCCACAGCATCATTGATTCCGTCGCTAGCCGCTGGAGCTGGCGGGCTTGGAGGTGGCAGAGGAGAAGCGACGTGTTACGCATCTCCGTGTCGTCGCCTTCGTAGGCCACTACCGCGTCGAAGCCGGCGAACCTTCGTCGTATGCCGTCGATGTCGAGCGGCCCCTCATCGACAAGGATCGCGCGCAGAAGGTCGGCGGTCGCTTTGCGGCGACGCATGTCCTTCCCAGCTTTATCGAGGCCTCCGATATCATAGAAAAGGTGGCGGAACACGTCCATCTCCTCGGCAGAAGGCTCATCGATCGGCAGCACTCCCGCGAGTGGCCTGACATCATCCAGGGTCACCGTGGGCGGCTCCGGACGCAACAGGCGTTCCGGCAGTACAGATGAGACGAGATCCTCTATCACCTCGATCGCGGGCATGGCTTCAAGCGCCCAAGCGAACAACCCGCCCTCGGGCTTCAGGAAATGCAGTGCCTTGATGGAAGGTCCGTACTCGGTAGGGGCCATGAACCCGGTTTTCTCGTTTTTATAGCTGTCCCAGTCCGGCCCAGCAAAGGTGAACCTCCCTGTCGCCACCTCAGGGTTCAGATACTTCCGGACGGTCACGTCGCCACGGAAAGGGGTGCGCGCAATGGAGTTCGACCACGCGTAGAACGCCTCGTAGCGCTCCACCAGATCAACGATCTTCTCCGGCGTCATGCCAGCCCGCCCGGCGTACTTGGATGCCCTCCACCAGGCCCAGGCCATGAACGCATAGGGCCGGATGTGCTGGGTGACGTTGTTGATGCCGGGCACCGTCGCGTCCATCAGGTCGAGGTTGATCTGCCGCAGGCCTATGGGATCCACGCCACTCTCGTCGAGCTTCAACTCGCCCACGACGCGGAAGCCGGGCGTCCGGTCGAAGATTCCGTCTAGTTCGTCAAGCTTCATGTAGCTGTCCTCACAAGGATACGTCGATGATGATCCGGCTGCATCTCATCCCGGCGCAGGTGGCAAGGCGGTGCCGTCCCAGGCGAAGACGCTGCTCGGAAGGAAGGCCGGTATAGCATCCGGGGCAACCCGCCTTGCCCGATCGCCTTGTGGTGATATAGGCGATCTTGTCGGGCCTAGCTTCCCCGGCGGCGACTTTGCGCATGATGCTGCTTTCGATTGGCGTGGCTCCGTCCGGGATCGTAAGAACGCTTTCACCTGCGGCGATTTCCCGGCGAAGCTGGTTCATGATGCTCCATTGCGTCCGGCTGCCGACGATCTCCGCCCACGACTGCTTCCATTCCTCGTCGATGCCGCGGGGATGTATTCTTCGCTCTTCTCTGCCCTCCGCCAGGGGTTCGAAAAGCAGCCTCGTATCTTCGTCGAGCTCTCCTCCGAACCACGACTGGAGAACGGAGTGCATCTTCGAAGCGGACCCGGGATCACCGATTACGCTCATGGCCGCGATGATGCAGATGCACTGGTCGAGAGAGATCGGATCGGAATCAGTCGGCCGGGCGTGGACGGCGGCAAGGACCCAACGCTGCATCAACACTGGCAGGAGCTCATCGGGAGTCTCGGTACGCGGCACGATGTGGATCATCATGTCGAAGAGGGCGAAGAGACCTGGAGCGCGAACCGATCCCGCCGGGTATTCCTCGAGCTTCTTGAACAGGTGGTCGAAAGCCTTCTCCGCCATGGGCCGTGGAACCCTACGGCCTCGCTTCGGGGGGCGGCCGGAGCTCCCGGAGGCGGCACCGGGAACGACTGAGTCGTCATCGTCATCGGCGGCGTCGTTGTTCTGTTCGGGCATTGTCTCTGCAAGCCGGCGAACAAGCGCATCGATCAGCCCGTCGCCTGTCGGCGCGGCTTCGCCTCCCGCCCAGGTCGACTGCATGTCCAGCGCGCTCTGACCCTGCAGCGCGCCTAGTTCGCCCGTAAGACGAGGCATGGCTGCCTTCCGGTCGCTCCGGCCGCCGCCCGAGCGGTCGGCTGCGTCGAACAGGGCCTTCGGATCTCGAGCGAAGTAATCGAGGATAGCGGCCACGTCGCTGACGGTGTCCAGGCCGCTCACCATCCGGGCCATCGCCCGAGCGATCGGTCCGCGCCGCGATATGTCCCGGATCAGGTCGCGCAGTACCAGCCAACCCCGGACTTCCTGATCTTCACGGATGAGGATGACCTGCACCGAGGTCCCGAGAGCAATTGGTTCCAGCGACGGAGGGGGTTCGAACCTGAACCTCCCATCCGTGCCGACCCGTACGGTTCCGGCCGGGCCGCGCGTTGTTCCCGACGAGATGACCGCCTTCCATTGTCCTTCCGCGGCCATCCCGAGCACTCGTCCGACGATAACACCACCATTGTAGTCGACGATGAGGCCAGCGCCCGAGCATTCACGGGGTTCTTTTTCATACGTTGCAGTGCCGCCGCCTCTCGTCGTCGCTTCCCACCCGAAAGACACAGAGAGGTCGCATGGACGGATTACCACGGCCTCGACATTCCTGCCCAAAAGGGCTGCGGTCGTCGCGTTGGCGCTTCCTGTAACGATGAGCCGCCCGCGCTCGCATTCGATGTCGTAGAGTTTGGAATGAAGCGAGCGGCTGTCGTTGAAATGCGAGCTACTCACGGGCTTGCACCGCATCCCGGCCTCGCTTGCGGAACTGAAGTCGAAGATCGACGGTGCGAGCGGAGGCACTGCGATCGAGACGTCGTCGCAGCCGAGCCCTTCGGCGAGCGCCTTGAGGCCGAGGTGCCCGGAGAAGAACGGGGAGACGGCCGTAAACCGTCGGGCCCCGCCGAGTTCATCTGCCATCTCCTTGATCTGTGTGACTAGCGATCCTCCCATAGTATGGAGCATCCGGCTTCGTCCTGCCCCTGGGATCGACGCTGCCCTGGTCGCAAGTTCAATGAACCTGTCGAGACCCGCCGGTCTCAGACATTCGAGACGGCCGCCTTGCATAGCCCCGGCGGATATCGACTCGAACATGGCGGCGATGTCGGAGAAGCACCGCGAATCCCTTCCGGGCCTCAAGAGCTCGAGAACCTCGTTGTTGTAGCCCCAGCCACCGAACGAGAGATTGCCTGATCCCACCGTAACGCGAACATTACCATCCTCGTCCGCAAAAAGGGAGATCTTCGGATGGAATACACCGCCTGACACCTTGATCGGGACGAGATCGTAATCCCGACCCACTCCGATTGCTCCGACGTCCGAAAGCGACGACATGTATCCTTCGAGATCTGCGAGAATCGTAAAGTTCCTGACCGAGCGGCTCACCGCCGCCAGTGGAACAGCCTCGACGAACGACAGGCTCAACGAATAGGTGGTGAAGAGAAGAGACGACCAGGCCGAGGCGGAAAGCAGATCGCGTGGCGTAAAATTTCGTTCGTCCAATGGATGCCTCCCAGCCCCGCATTTGTGGCACAGCTTATAGACTGCACGAGAGCGGTGTTGCAATCTACGCTACGAACTTCAAAGTCGCTGAGATGACGCTACATACTCAAGCTTATTAGCCCCTTTCGTCCAATTGCGGGCCTGGTCTAACCCTTGCGGGTGTTCCTGCTCGTAGAGCGAAAGAGCAGACTGTGCGTTTCCGGCCATGGAATGGTAGTTGACCGCGGGTCCCCGGCCGTCTTTTTATATAGTTCCCGTCATCCCCGGAATCCGGCGTGCACAACATGGCTTTTACGAGAAATTTTGCCAAGCGCCTGCAAAGACGTGACTTTTTCTGGTGGGGAAAGGCAGCTATCAAACGGGAAATTAGGTCCAAAAACGGCGCGCCTGGGGACCTTAGATTCTCACATGATTTCAGAGGCTTATCAAAATAGCCTTTGATTTCCCTATATTTTCCTGCCGCGAGCGACCGTGGATGCCACCTTTGTGCCCTGGCTTTGGGCATCAGTCAATACGGGTGTGAAGCGGAAATAATTTCCGCTTTCGGGCTAAGTTTCACCTTCCTGCGGTCGCCGCTCGGATGGCCGCTTCGCGCCCTCATGCCGGTCGTCCACACCACACGCTTTAGTTCCTGGAAGCAGTCAGTCCGCTATTCGAGCGGTCACGTCCGAGCGGCCTACGCATGCGGACGTAGGTTGACTTCGCACCACGAAGGTCTTGAGGTGGCGATGTATACCTGTGGCGCAAACCCCGCGACAGACCTGCACCACAGGGTGCCTTTACAGCCCAGTGACCGGGGTGTCACCGGGGAGGAAGTACCACGCAGGCACATCGAGCCTGACCCTACGTAAAGAGCTTTTGACATCCGCATCCGAGCCTGGATCGTTCGACCAAAGGAGTGCTCCTCTGCGTCCCCAGTAGTCGAGATCCTCCGAAAAGGCACACGCTGCAGTCTGCCATGGCGTCTCATTGCTGTTGACGGTAGCCGCCATGATCCAGCGCGATCCCTCCACATCGACGGTTCCTGAAGTCGTCTTTGCAAACTCACCTGCGGGCGCGATATCGAAGCTGGGTTCGATCGCGGTCACGGCATCAGCGAAGGCGTCCGAGTAGCGCTTAAACAGCAACTCGCAGGCCTGCCGGGCTTCCTTATCACCGAGCTTGGGAAGTTTGAACGCCGTGTCAATTTCGATCCCGCCCAGCAGGGCGTCGCGGATCGTTTTCACTACCTTCGTGTCTCTGCTCGGATGAAGAAGGAAACCAGTCAGAAAGTCGGGAGCTATCTTGAGGTTCGGCTGGTCAGCAACGATCTGACCCGCAATTGTCATGGAGACTGATGCCATTAGGTTTACCTCCTCGGCGTCGTGTGTGCCGGGCGGCAACGCAAGATACGGTGCATGGAAACCTAGGACGCCTCCGGGTTCGAGTGTGCGGGAAGCATGACGCATGTCGGCCCATTCGCTCCCACCTAGGAACGCAAGCGCGCAGGCTGAATGGCACCGGTCCCCGCGGCGAATGTAGGTCTGGACGCCCTCGGTAATGAAGCGGCCTGCGAGAGTGAACCGCACCGGGTTTGCCGGAGGCCATTTCGTTTAAGTTACGCAGCCATGGCTGGTTCGTCCAGCATGGCGTAATACCGCTCTTCAGCTTCGGCTGGCGGTATGTTTCCGATGGGCTCCAGGAGGCGTCGGTGGTTGAACCAGTCTACCCATTCCAGGGTAGCGAACTCGACCGCTTCGAAGCTCCTCCATGGTCCACGTCGATGAATGACCTCGGCCTTGTAGAGACCGTTGATCGTTTCGGCGAGGGCGTTGTCGTAACTGTCGCCGACGCTTCCGACAGACGGCTCGATGCCAGCTTCTGCCAACCTCTCGGAGTAGCGAATGGACACGTATTGAACGCCCCTGTCCGAGTGATGCACGAGGCCGCCGCCATGAACGGGATGCCGATCATGAAGTGCCTGCTCAAGGGCATCGAGGACAAAGCTTGCATGTGCCGTCCGGCTCGCCCGCCAACCAACGATGCGACGAGCGAAGACGTCGATGACATCCGCGTAAATGCGTAGCATTTGTCGCGTGGCCACGTAGACGAAACCCTGCCAGGTGGCGACATAGGTGAAATCCGAAACCCACAGCCTGTTTGGCGCAGGGGCTTTAAACTGGCGGTTCACCCGGTCAAGCGGGCTTGGAGCCGTCTTGTCCGAGAACGTCGTGCGGATCGGCTTTCCCCGAATAACACCTTGCAGGCTCATCGACCTCATAAGTCTGGCGACAGTGCAGCGGGCGGCGTCGAAGCCTTCACGCTTCAACTGCCGCCAGACCTTACGAACGCCATAGACCCGAAAATTCTGCTCGAAGACACGGCGGATCTCGATCTTCAGGCTAATATCGCTGCGGGCGCGGACCGACAGGCGATCCACGTCCAGTCGTTTGGCGACATTCTCGTAGTAGGTTGACGGGGCGATCGGCAGCAGTCTGCAGATCGGCTCGACCCCGAACACACCACGGTGTTCGTCGATGAACGAAATCATCGCTTGAAGGGGCGGTCGAGCTCCGCCATGGCGAAATAGGCCGAAGCTTTGCGCAAAATCTCGTTGGCCTGACGAAGCTCGCGGTTCTCCCGCTCAAGAGCCTTCATCTTCTCGGCCACATCGCTCGGCAGGCCTGCTCGTTTACCGCTGTCGACCTCGGTCTTCTTGACCCATTCGTGCAGCGTGGCTGGCGAGCAGCCAATCTTGGCAGCGATAGATGAAACGGCAGCCCAGCGGGATGGATGCTCGGCTTCGTGATCCAGCACCATACGAATGGCACGTTGACGGACTTCAGGTGAAAACTTGTTCGTTGTCTTGCTCATGATGACTCCACTTTCTCAGAAGTTGGAGCCTCCGGCAAACCCGGTGCGGTTCAGAAGTGATTCAGTTACCTATATAAGGACCGAACCAACTGTATTTGCCTTAACTTCGGTATGCATACCCAAAAGAGCCATAGCGATGTTACATTCCTGAATGTAACTTTTGACTTGTGTTCCTGGTTTTGTTACGATCGTTCAATCGAAGCCACCCTAATGCTACAATTGGATGTGTGAATGGCACGTATCGGCTACGCTCGCGTCAGCTCCGGCGATCAGGACCTGACCATCCAGCAGGAACAACTTACCGCGGCGGGATGTACCATTGTCCGTTCCGAGAAAGTGTCGGGCAAATCTGTGAATGGTCGCGACGAGTTGCAAACGGTGATGCAGTTCATGCGCGATGGTGACGAGCTCTGCGTCGTTCGTCTGGATCGCCTCGGCCGATCACCCGGGACGTGTTGAATATCGTCCATGAGCTCGACGAGCGTGGTGCGAGCCTGCGGGTTCTGGAGCCGGAGATTACCACCGGCGGCGATGTCGGCCGGATCGTCATCACTGTGCTTGGTATGGTGGCGGAGATGGAGCGCAAGTTCATTCTTGACCGACAACGCGCTGGCATCGATGCCGCGAAAGCCGCTGGCATCTACAAGGGCCGCAAGCGCACCCTGCCCTATGAGGAAATCCGTCGGCGCAAGGCGGCTGGAGAGAAGATCTCTGATATTGCCCGAACGCTTGGTATTGCCCGCATCAGTGTCTACCGGGCCTTGGCCGACAAGCCCCTGGATGAGGGTGGTCATGCCGATCAAGCCTGAACTGCGCGGCTTCTATCCGATCGACTGGGCGGAGCTATCAATCTCCATCCGGTTTCGCCGGGCAAAGGGGCGCTGCGAGCATTGTGAACGCCCACACGGCAAGCGGATCTGCAAACAAGTTTTCACCTGAAGTCCGCAAGCGTGCCGTCCGTATGGTGCTGGACCACGAAGCCGAGCATCCATCACGGTGGGCCGCTGTTTCTTCTATCGCTGCCAAGATTGGCTGCTCGCCAGCCACGCTGCACGAATGGGTCAAGAAGACAGAGGTCGACAGTGGCAAACGGGCAGGTCTGCCGAGCGATATGGCCGAGAAGATGAAGGCTCTTGAGCGGGAGAATCGCGAGCTTCGTCAGGCCAACGAGATTTTGCGCAAAGCTTCGGCCTATTTCGCCATGGCCCCATCGGCGAATGAATTCATTCGCCGATGGGGCAAGGGGAAGCTCGACCGCCCCTTCAGACGATGATCTCGTTCATCGACGAACATCGTGGCGTGTTCGGGGTCGAGCCGATCTGCAGACTATTGCCGATTGCCCTGTCAACCTATCACGAGAATGTCGTCAAGCGCCTGAATGTGGATCGCCTGTCGATCCGCGCCCGCAGCGATGTTAGTCTGAAGATCGAGATACGCCGTGTCTTCGAGCAGAATTTTCGAGTCTATGGCGTTCGCAAGGTCTGGCGGCAGTTGAAGCGTGAAGGCTTTGACGCCGCCCGCTGCACTGTCGCCCGGGCTTATGAGGGCGATGAGCCTGCAGGGCATCATTCGGGGAAAGCCGATCCGCACGACGTTCTCCGACAAGACGGCTCCAAGCCCGCTTGACCGGGTGAACCGCCAGTTCAAAGCCCCTGCGCCGAACAAGCTGTGGGTTTCTGATTTCACNCTTGGAGCCGTCTTGTCCGAGAATGTTGTGCGGATCGGCTTTCCTCGAATGATCCCCTGCAGGCTCATCGATCTCATAAGCCGGGCGACCGTGCAGCGGGCGACGTCAAAGCCTTCACGCTTCAACTGCCGCCAGACCTTGCGAACACCGTAGACGCGAAAGTTCTGCTCGAAGACACGGCGTATCTCAACCTTCAGGCCGATATCGCTGCGGGCGCGGATCGACAGGCGATCCACGTCCAGCCGTTTGGCGAGGTTCTCGTAGTAAGTTGAAGGGGCGATCGGCAGCAGTCTGCAGATCGGCTCGACCCCGAACACGCCTCGGTGTTCGTCGATGAACGAGATCATCGCTTGAAGGGGCGTTCGAGCTCCGCCATGGCGAAATAGGCCGAAGCTTTGCGCAGAATTTCGTTGGCCTGACGAAGCTCGCGGTTCTCACGCTCCAGAGCCTTCATCTTCTCGGCCACGTCGCTCGGCAGGCCCGCTCGTTTGCCGGTGTCGACCTCAGTTTTTTTCACCCATTCATGCAGCGTAGCTGGCGAGCAGCCGATCTTGGCCGCAATAGATGAAGCGGCAGCCCACCTAGACGGGTGTTCTGCTTCGTGATCCAGCACCATACGAATGGCACGTTGACGGACTTCAGGTGAAAACTTGTTTGTTGTTTTGCTCATGATAGCTCCACTTTCTCAGAAGTTGGAGCCTCCGGCAAACCCGGTGCGGTTCAAAGCGATGAAACAGCCTGTTCCGAGTTTGAAGCGCGGACCCGAAGCGGTCAGCCAAGGCGTCGTCAAGCTCTACGCATTTTTTCAAGCTGCGAAGCAGGTGGCCCAGCGTGCTCCGATCGATGTCGTCAAGTAATTTCCGCGCTTCGGCCGAGTCAGGTTCGAAAATCCAACCTTGTTCAATCGCGCGGGCGCTAAGAATTAGCGTGCCTAATTCAACCTCGAATAGCTGTGCGGCTTCCCCCGTTCTGCCGAATTTTGCGTAGAGTTCATCGTGTGTCGCCAATGGCCTAGCCCGCGATTGGTTGTGGCGCTGTCGGGCCTAACTCGCCGATAAATTGGCTCGCATGAAGAGACGCGATGCCATATTGCGTCTGCGCTGGCGCGATGCCAGCCCCAAGGGCGGATGCTAGCGGCATCCTCTGTGAGTAGGTCAGAATTAACGTGCCAGGCTTGCCAGCATTTGGCGCTGCTTTTACCCGTGTGATGCCGACATATAACAGCCGCCGTTGCTCTTCCATTTCTTGGGCCTGCTGCGCAGCGGGCAGTGCGTTGTCGGGTTGCTTTGGAAGCAAGCCTTGAATACAGCCCGCGATGATCGTGACAGGCGCACTCAGCCCCTTACTCTTGTGAAGGCTCATAATCCTCACGTCCTGGATTTCTGAAGGGATGTCGGGCTGGTTTATCGCTTCTTGAAGTCGCGCCAAGAACTCGCTGTTTATGTCCTCACCTTCGATGCCTTCTTCAGTGTCCATTTCGGCAAGAATGTTGAGCGACAGTTCCCGGATGTCGCGTGTTGTAATCTGCCCATCCGGGAATAGCTCGCCGACGACAGAAGCTAAATCCGGAAGTGCCTCCAACGCATTGAGCTCCGCCATGAGGTCGTTAAAGGCAACGACAATCCCGGCAGTATGAGGCAGAGAAAGATTTCCGGCGGCGATCTGCTCTAGCGCCTGCCAAGGCGTCAGACCGGATGCTTCGCAATGTTCGCGCACACGACGGTAGCCTGCCGCATGCCAGTTATTGCCATCAATGCCGATCAGCCATCGCAGGGCGACACGGTCGTCTCTATCTATGAGGAGTTTCAACTTTGCGAACGCTCGCCGGGCTTCCATTGCGTCAAGTTCCGCTTCCGCGTAATAGGACCGAACTGGAATCTGTCGGTCGACAAGCGCCTCGTAGATCGGAGTACCGATCACACCACGCTGCGCAAGCACCAATATGTCGCCGGGTGGAGTGCCGTCCGCAATCATTTCCGCAATGATGTTCGCAACGCCGTTCACCTCATTTGAGAGCAACTGATATTGAATAATCCTGACATCGCCAGGCCCATTGGAGGGCAGCGGGACCAGCGTGCGAGGGACTGGTCTGATTTGGTTATGGCCTATTAGGCTGTTAGCAATCTGGACGACGCGGGTTGGGCAGCGGCGACAATCATCTAGCCCAAGATCGTCCGCGCCAGCATTTGCAACGAGCCATTCGCGGATCCCGTCCGGATGAGCGTGTTTGAAGCTGTAGATCGACTGGTCATCGTCACCGACAATGCAGACGTGTGCATGATTGGAAAGAAGCTCGATGACCGATTGTTCCGCGCGGTTTAGGTCCTGATATTCGTCAACCAATATGTGCTGGAACTCGCTGCGTTCTTGCGCTGCTGGGTTGTTCCGGAAGTATTGGTATAGTTGAGGGATTACCTCGCCGATTAGCATGGCGCGATGAAAGCGGAGCCAATTTAAGAGGTCCAGTTGAAACGCCGCATCTGCGGGATCGAGGACATATCCCGGCTGTTCATGTTGTAGTCGAGCCCAAGCCCCCTCATACGCTTGCTTAAGCTTCTTAATGGTTCTCCTGCCTCCATGTGCGCCCATCAAGTCGGAAATGAGCGGTTCCAGTTCAAATTCGTTAAGCGGCCTTGGCACTCGGCCGGTTGCGTCAAGTACGTGATTTCGCATCAGCATACGCATAGCGAGACTGTGGAGCGTAACACCCGTCAATCCGTCGCTGCCCGCGACGTCCATGTTGATTAGCTCACGATGCAGGTCTTCTGCGGCTACGCGAGTAAACGTGACTGGCAGGATCGAGGCAGGCGCAATTCCTTGTTCCAAGAGTCGTGCCACCCGACGTTTCATCGCGAACGATTTGCCCGTGCCTGGACCCGCTACGACGCGCACGCGGAGATTCGTTGACGAAGCAATCTCGTAGGCAGGACTTCCAATTGCTAACCCGTCAGACCAAGCCATTTTCCCCCCGAAGGTTTTCGTGCCACATTGGCTTTAATGCTTAATCTGCTGAAGACTCGGCGCTGGCAGCATCATAAAACTTCGCGAGGTACTTTTGGAATTTCTCGCCGTCCATCCCAAGCTTTTCACGGACCGGAGCCAATTCACCGCAAAGATCGCTATCGATCAATTCAAACATATCGCCGTCATTGTGCAATTCCTCTATCATCTTGTCGCGGCCGATGCGATTGCTGAAATCGACTGCTCTTTCCCTGAAATAGTGATGGCCGAGAAAGTCCCTGCGCTTCTTAGCCTCCCTGAGCCTTTCTTTTAGGGCGTCACTAAGCTCGGGCAATGCTGAAACGCGCTTGAGAAGATTGCCAAACGTCTGCGAGTGTTGGCTCTCCATAAAGCGATCGAATTCAGCTTCATACTGTGTCCGATCAAATGACTTTCCACGATCAGTCAAATATTGATCGCGGACGCGGCTCAGGAAAGTGCTCTGCATGAGTGCAATCGCTAACCCCGTTTCCAGCACACCCGCTTCATAATATGCCCGACCGAAATAGGCGAAGACCTCCTTGATGTGCTCCCCTTCGTCATACGCCATCTGCGGTCCCATCCCGATAATTCTGCAGCTAAACGAATGGCAGTTGTTCCACTTTAGACGATTAAAAGCCGACAGTCCCCTCCCGGCCCCAAAGCAGTCACGTGGTGTGGGCTTCATCCCCTGACACTAGGGAGATGGCCGGGTTCCTTTCACCTGCAACCTTTACGCAGGTCACATAAAAGCCCTTGATAACTCGGTGATCTTGCAAACGATCGCCCAGTGAGAAGCCCTCTGTCTTGATCGGGGGCTGGAAAATGTCGAGTCCCCGATCCAGCACGATCTTCCAGCCGGTATCTGTGACGATATCGCGAGCATGAGCTGTCCCGGAGGTGTCGAAGGCCCAGCTAAATTCCACCCCGGAGCCGGTGCAGGCGGCCGTAATGGAGTCGAGAAGCTCTCTTTGACGCGGCAGATTGCCCTCGTCTGGCGCCGTAATGAGATGAACCCGTACCTGATCCTCGGGCCGCTTTCGGCGGATCACCATCTCCACGAATTCCATCATATTTCGGATTTGATAGAAGATCCGAATGTACGGATCAGTCACGACTAAGAGCGACGCTCCGTCAAGATACGGTCCAAAAAGCTTGTCATAGCTGACGCCCTTGCGATTTTCAGCATAGACAAAGTGGCCCTCCGCAAGTGCGATCGAACTCTGAGCTGCTGGCTGTGCCGGTACCAAGGCGCGAGCCGCATCTTCTTTTCGCTCACTCGAAGGCAGTGCCTCAGGGACATCGGGCATGGCATCTTCCTGCTCGTCCCGACCACCGGAGCCTTTCGGGTGGTAAAACTGCGGATATTCCTCTTCCTCCACGGTGGTCACGCTGCGCCTGGCGCCGTCGATGCCAATGTAGTGGAAGTCCACTTCCGGATAGGTGCTGTCTATACGGGCGAGTTGGTCCTTGACCCGTTTCCGGCTTTCCATGGCGAGACGGAGCAATTCCTCGACCTCAGCCTCTGTTTGGCTGCCGTCCGGAAAGATCAGCTTGAGGAGCCCTGACATGGTCTTGGAGATCGCTGTGCGGTCCCGCTCCGAGATCTTCTCGCTGATCTTGAAATACTGCTGAACCCGGTTGGAGAAGTCCTCGGATCGCAGATGCCGCAGGATTTCCGCCAGGTAGTCGACGATGAAGCCGTAGCCTGTTGTGAACATCTCGCCGCGGATGACGTCGATTTCCCAGCCTGGCAGATAGGCGTGCAAGCGGTCGATGAAAGCCGAGTCATGGAACTGGCTCGGCAATGCCTCGAAGAGATCGCTGTTCTTCAGCATATAGGGCACGTTGTGGTCCGTATTGCCGACGAAGGAGAAGCTGGCCTCCGCCCCCATGGGGTTGACCCCGCGGGAAAACGTCTTGTTGGCCATGTAGTTCTTCATGATGTCGACCAGCGCCTTGTTCGCGGTCTTTTCGCGTCCGGCGAATTCGTCGAAAGCCACCACATCCCAGTAGCCGACCAAGCCGATACGGCCGTTCGAGTTATTCACGAAGAGCTTGGGAATAGTAATCTCGCCGCCTGAGATCAACTGGCCGTGCGGGGAGAATTCCGAGTAGACGTGCGACTTACCCGTTCCCTTCGGCCCCAGTTCAATCAGATTGTAGTTTCGCTCGACGAAAGGAATGAGGCGCAGCAATTGCAGCAGCTTGCTCCGGCGCCCGAAGGCCTCGGGGCGGAAGCCGATGCTCTGCATGAGCAGATCGATCCACTCGTCCGTAGTGAAGGCCCGGCGAAGATCTCGATACTGCTCATAGTCCACCTTGGCGATCTGGATCGGCTTGATTGTTTCCAGGATCCAGGGCGAAACCCGCGCCTCGTCAGAAAATTCATACTGCACATCGGCGATGCACCAGACGCCGGTCACCAGCAGCTTCGGGTGTGTCTTGACCGTGGTGCTGTCCACGGCGACTTTCTTGATTCCGAGGTTCTCGAATACCGCCTCATAGCTGTCGGTCTTCTCGTTGAGCGAGACGCTGATCTGGTCGATCACCTTATAGCGGCCGCGCTCCCGGATGGTGGACTGGATCAGGCCGGCTTCGCTGCGGTGAACATAGTGCTTGCGCAGGATTTCCTTGACCGTCTCAATGCCCGTCTGGATCAAGGCCTCGTCGTCCGTCGCGCAATACTGCCCCAGCAGATATTCCAGCACGTAGGTCGGCACGATGGCATTGCCCTTGACGGCCTTCACGAGATCTTTCCGGACAACGAAGCCCGCGAAGTGTTCGTTGATCTTG
Organism: Rhizobium sp. CFBP 8762; assembly: GCF_014841565.1. Lineage (GTDB taxonomy): Bacteria > Pseudomonadota > Alphaproteobacteria > Rhizobiales > Rhizobiaceae > CFBP-8762. The sequence continues at coordinate 668,976 of NZ_JACYUD010000001.1, read as the reverse complement.
CTGTCGAGATCGCTCATGGGCTGGTCCTCAGAAATCAAAGTCAGTGGTTATGCCGCGGCGCAATTCAAACCGATGAGTGGCATAATCTTGATAACGGCTCGTCTTGCCGACACGCTCACGCAGCTTCAAGATGACATCCTGATTGTTGAAGCGGTCAGCCTCCCGCGATAACAGAAATTTTCGCGGCATTTCGCGTTCACGCGGGTTGTCGGAGCTGAAGTCGAACACCAGGGTGTATTCGTCGGAAATCAGCGTTCCATCTGTGGCATAGATGCCCGCCAAAACCTCGCGCGACCGCATCTTTTCCGAGACAGGCTGAACCTGATACAGCGTGACGGCTGTCTGGCCGGACGAAATCAGGCTGCGCCCGGAAACGAGGATCTGCACTTCGACCTGACCGATGTCGGCCTCCCGCTGCTTGCCGACCCGGATGACGGGTATGACGATCTCCTGCAGGCTGGCGCCGCCGTGAACGAAACGGCTGCCGGCACCTTTGACCCGCATGCGGTTGATGGAATTCGGGATCAGAACATCCAGGTCACCGGAAAGCCCCAGATTGGCGGCTGTAAAATGCTTCATCCCCTCGGTGGGGGCAAGCCCCCGGCCAATGACGAAGCGACGGTTGCGGAAAAGGACTTCGTCACCCTTTGGATCGGCGATGGCGAAGTCGCTCTCGTCGAGAGCGCGGTGCTGATAGAGGAAGCCGTGGTCGGCGGTGATCAGGATGTTCGAGAAGTTGGCGGATGTCAGCTTGCGCACCAGCTTGGTCAAGTCGTCGATCGTGTCCTCGGCAGCTTCCGGCAGCAGTTCCTCCGTCTGCATCTTGTCGCCGATCGCGTCGATGCGGTTGTGGTAGATGTAGATGATGTGATTGTCGCGGAAGAGCGCTTTTCCCTCGTCGACGCGCATGTTCATCACGTCTTCGAATTTCAGCGCCTTGGCCGTGTCGCCGTTGCGTCCTGCCGCCAGCAGCTTTTCCCGTGCCGCCAGACCTCGGGTGTTTTGGCCGCCGGAAAGAATATCGCCGCTGCCATCCTCGGCCATGGCAAGCCCGTTTTGCGGCAGGAGTGCGGCCATGCCGAGCTGGGTATAGCTCGGGAGCGAACTGATCATCGGCTTCAGATCGGCATCGAAACGATCCAGCGCGCGGATCCGGCGCAGGCATTCCTCGGCGACCTCAAAACGCAGTGCATCGGAAATAATTACCGCTACCTTCTGATCCTTGCGGCGATATTCCGCCGCCTGTTCCCGGTAGAAGTCGGCCTGCGATGCGTATCCGGGGATCTTCCAGTCGTTCAGCCGGGCGACCTGGTCCTGCCAGGCATCGTTGACGGCCAGAACATAGCTGTTGGTGTAGCGGTTTTCGACCGATTCGTAGAGGTCGCCCAGCAGTTGCGCCAGACCGCTCTTCTGCATGTGATAGATGAATTTGCGATAGAGCTGGTCGAGCCGGTACCAGGTGCTGACATAGCGCTGAACGCCTTCGGCAGCACTCGTCATGCCGAGATGGGCTTCCGCCAGCGCCTGCTGAAACTCGGTGGCAAAACCGATGGCCTGATAGATGTCCTCGTACTTCGAATACCAGTGGCTCTGCCGCCGTTCGCGCACCCAGCTCAGCACCTCCGGCGCGCCAACCGCCTGTGCGGAAAGAGCCTGCACGATCTGGCGAATGATCTCGCGGTCGATTTCCTCGAAATGGTCGATGGTGACGAAGGTGCGGAAATCGCGCTTCTTCAAGTCGGCCGGAATGGCCAGTAGATCCCGATAATGTTCAGAGAGCGCCTCGAACGCAGCCGCCCAGTGCCGGTTGTTCTTCCACCGGCGGAAGACGAGCAGTGCCTCGGCATTGAGCGCCCCATCCTCTCCCAGCACGCGGGCATAGCCGGATTGGAACAACGAGATGGCGAAGTCCTCGAAATCCGGCTCGCCCGATTTGTATTCAAAGGCTTGACCCACCTGCGTCCAGAAAAATTCCGTCAGGCCGGAGCGCTCGATCAGCCGCAGACCCTCGTCCTTGCCAGCGGCAAGATCGCCCAGCAGCGCTTCGATCACTGTATCCAGGCCGCCTTCGGCGCCAGCGCAGACTGCAAGCATTTTCAGTCGCATCTGGGTCTGGGTATCGGAGGTGTGCAGCAGCTTTTTTAGGACCTCGACACGAGGCTTGGCGCCGAAGAAACCGATATGCGCGCGTACGACATTTTCGAATTGTAGCGGCAGGCCCAGCTCCGCAACCCAGATGGCTGCCTGATCCGCCTTGAACACGGTCGTTGCGAGTTGCACATCCAGCAGCCAGTTTTCCGGCATCGGCGGCTCAGGCCCATCTTTGAACAGCAGGAACCGGCCATCCGGCTCCTGCCGCAGGATGCGGTATTTCAGGCCGAACTCGTTGTTGGCGATGTCCAGCTTGGTCACCCCCGAAAGCGCGATCGCGTCAAACTCCGCGCGCATGTCACGGTCGGTATCGTACCAGAAGACAACCCGGTGCTCTTCGAAGAGCCGCCGCAGGCTGGCGGCGATGCGATCACTCATCCGCCGCCTCCAGCCCCTTGATGGGCTTCAGCGCCGCGCCGAACAGCGGATAGTTGCGCTTCACGCCATCATCCAGATCGATCTCGATCTTTTTCTGCGCCAGCGGGAAGATGACATCGCGCTCCCATTCCTCCAGCTCCGCGATCTGCTTGGCAACGGTGCCGACATCCTTGAGGGCGCGGGTGCGTACGGTCTGGGCCGCTGAGGGATCGTCGGAGAGCTTGTCCAGCCGGGCATGCTCGGCTTCCAGCTTGCGGATGAACTCGCGCAGGTAATCGTTCAGCAACACGGACACCGTCTCGGGCCGGTAGCGGTGCATGTAGATCAGCGCCTGGAATGTGCCTTTGGGGCTGGAGAACATCCAGTAGATCGGCCGCTTCTTGTAGCGCTTCAGGTGGTCCTCATAGAAGGTCCGGGTGAAGTATTTGCGGATGTCGCCGATCTGTGCCTCGATGAAGGCAAGATTTTCGCGGAAGCGCTCTTCGCCGAAGGTCACGCGCAGGAACTTGCGGAACCGGTCCACAATGTCATCCGGGAACCAGTCGCCGTCCAGCACGGGTATCACATTGTCCGCATCCGGCAGGAAGCTTGGCACCGGCACACAGGCAAGATAGTCGGCCAGCGTCTCACCCTGATTTGCGAGGGTCAGCCCCGGCGCATCAAGGCTGTAGCGCCCGAACATGCAGCCCACGGCATAGGATAGAAACTCGGCCATGGTGTCCGCCTTGAGGCGCTCTTCCGCAGTGCCCTTCACGCCATAGCGATATGCCGGGTTGCAGGTCAGCGTGATCTCCTCAACTTGCACCTCAGGTCTCAGCTCACCGGACAAACCATAGGCATCGATAAAGACGCGATTGTTCTCTTCTTCCAGCCGCTGCATTTCCTCAGTCATGCCCTGCCAATGGATGCGCAAGCGGGCGTAGGTGGCCTCCAGCATTTCACCTTTGTGATCTGGTGAGAGCAGTGGAAAAGAGCGAAACTCCCGAGTTCGCTCATTTTGAGACCAATCCAATTCGGAAATCGCAATCATCCGTTCTGTCGTCGCGTGTGCCGAAGACAAGGCTTCGGCGATGACTGGAAGGTTTAAAACATCGTTTGTCTGAACGTTAATCGTCGGGCTCAATCGCTCTAAGATGGCCATACTCACCGTCGAATTCAGAAATCCTATTGCGCCAAACTTTAATGAATCTTCCACCCCGTCTCGAAGAAACACCGACGGGCCGCCAGTTTCGGCAATCATTCCTGACTGGAACCATCGGAAAGTCGGACCCTTCGAGCTCACTTTGGTCCAAGTAATTCCATCTCTCTGCCACAGATACTCAGGAGAGATTCTAGCGACATGATCCCGGCGATAATGGTCTCGCGAGGTCGGGTGCCAATCAACTGAGACATCAGTATTGCCGAAATATTTCCTGCTCTCACCACCCTTTATGCAAGTGCGATAGCAATCGCCGTCGTCACGTTGGTTCTTTGAAAGTTCCCAGTGGAATCGTAGAAATCGCTCGTTATCTCCCGTCTTGGTCAAGCCGTCGCTGAAGAAGAAAGTCGAAATATACTCCTGACGATGATAGGCGCCGATGATTCCGGCGCTCAAAGCATAGGCGAGCGGCTTGCCAGGAACATCGGAGAAATCGTTCAGAGACGCTTGAAAACGATGGGCGGGCCGTTCCCACTGTCCGAGGAAAAAACTGCGCTTGTCCACAGTTGCAGGCACGTCACTTAGGTCGACGTAGCAGCCTGAAGCTCCCGAGATGCCGACTCTCAGGATGAAAGCTGTGCCCCGGTTATATACATGGCCCTCGGGGAAGCAGTTCCAGCCAACATGAAGCATCCCAGCCACAGAAGCGTTCGTGGATAACCAATCCCTAAACTCTTCGAATGATGAGATGAACATCCAACTGTCCAGAGTGACGAAGGCCATCAATGTTGGCTGAGCTGACAAGAGAGTTGCTCGAATGATGAACGAAGTCATCAAGTCGTTCTTGCCTTCTGGAAACCTGCTAACAATATAGCTAGAAAGCTCCTCGTTGAGCCCCTTGGCGCCAGCATAAGGTGGGTTGGCCACCACTGCATGATAAGTTGGCGATAGTGCCTCGGCCATCCGCAGCACGGCCGCGACACGTACCTGCACCTCCTTCAGCAACAGGTCTGAGCTGAAGTCCCGTGCCTCCACGATGCGCAGCGTCTCGGTCGGGTCACGCAGCTTCGGCACGATCAGCGAGCCAAAATTCTTCGCCTGCTCAAACTGTGTCAGCGTTTCGCGCAGCGCATCTGTAAACAGATCCTTGCCCACCACGGCGGCCACGTCCGTCAGTTCGGCAGATGTGAAGGTGACGTTTTGCAACACGACGATATCCGGTTTCACCTCCATGCGCAGGAAGCGGCGACGACCGAGTTTCGCTGCTGCCTTCATGGAAAGCGCAAAGGCAGCCAGTGCGCCCGCGCGGTCATCGATCTCGATGCCGGTGAGGTTGTGCTTCAGGATCAGTGCCGGGATCTCGGCGGGGTCATAGCCCTCTTCCTCATAGATCGCGTGCAGCAGGTCGAAAGCATAGGTCAGCATATGGCCGGAGCCGCAGGCCGGATCGCAGAGTTTGATCTCTTCCGGTTTGCCGATTTGCAGAAAGTCCGTTTCCGGCTCTTCCGGGGCGATGTAATAATCCATCTGCGCGGCCAGCTTCGAGCCGGGACGATTGAGCAACCACAGCCGCCCCAGCGAGTTTTCCACGAGATAGCGGACAATCCAGTGCGGGGTGAAAAGCTGCGTTGCGGCCGGAATGTTTTCCGCCGTGATCTTAATGTTCTTCTTCAGCCCGGCGAAAACCTGATCCTTCTTTTCCGAGATATAGAACTGATAGAGCCAGCCGATGATTTCGACATCGGCGCAGGCATCTTCCGCCATCACCTCGCGCAGGCGGGCGAGGATGGAGCTGGACGACAGCAAATCCTCCGGCATCAGGAGTTCGGTATAGTCGCCCACCTTCTCGAACAAAAAGGGCATGGCCCCATGCCAGGCATTGCAGGCATGCACCAGCAACAGCCGATAGGCCTCCGCCTGCGGATCGTTGGAGGGTATGCGGCCTTCAAGTAAGGCGGAGATGGCAACGGGTGCCTTTTCCGGCAGATTGCCGGCCATCGCTTCCGCCAGTATTTCCGGGCGCGTCGAGCCCTCGGCAGGGGAAACGACGCGTGGATTGTTGTAGCCGTTCACATCCATGAAGCGCAGGGCCGTGAAGCGGTTGAACCAGGTATAGGCTACCTGTTCGATCACCTGCCGTTCGCCTGCCTCATGGATCGCGACTTCCAACGCCTTCACCGCCGCCGGCTGTTCGCGCCGTCCCGCAGAGGCCGGATCCAGCACCACCGTCAGCTTTGCGGTGACCTGACCAATCAGCAGGTTGCGGGCGCTTTGCGCGAATTTCTTCAGGGCATTGGTATCCATCAGACGATCACTTTCTTGCCTGCAGCAATCTCGGCCAGCAGGGTCTTGCGCAGTTCATTAACGTATTGCTCCACATCCGCCGCTTCGGCGAGATAGGTGCGGGGATAGGCCACCTTGATTTGCGAAGCGTTGATATAGGTTGGCGGCTTGAACGGCTGGGCAGGCCGCTCGGCCATGCCAGGCGTCTTGGGCTTAGGAGCAGCAGGCGGTGGAGCAAGCCGGGCGATATCCGCCAGGATCTGCTGCATCAGTCCTGTGCGCGCACCATTCGCCCGGTCCCGAAGGATCGGGATCATGCTGACCGCTTCGACACCCGTCTTATGGGTTTCAATGCTGCGCCGGATCTTCTCTTGATGCTCAGCATCCAGTGCCTGAAACTCAGTCGTCCAGGCGATCTTTTCGGCGCATTCATCAACCGCCGCGATGACCGCCTTGCGCTCCTTCAGCACGTCCAGTTCCACCTTGTCCTTCAAGGTATAGAGGTCTGCCTTGAGCGACTGGACGGCATTGCCCTTGTAGCAATCCGGGTCGTGCAGCGCTGCGCCTAGCTTTTCCCCTGCACCCGCATCGACATAGCCGATATTAGCTTCCTGTGACTGAAGGAAATCCCGGACGTCATCGTAGATCTCCTTCTGGGCTCCGGCCATGAAGCTGCGGATCTTGTCGAGGATGTCCTCCTTGGCATTCAGCAGCGCGTCTTCCTGTTTCACCGGCTCGGTGATGTACCAGGCAGGAGGCTTGCCCGTCATGTCGGCGATCCGATCCCGCAACGGCTCGAGGGCGATCAGGAAGGGATAGTTTCGTTTGTCAGACAGCAAGCGGTTCAGCTCGTCCGCCAGCTTGCGCGCGCTCTCCGCCCACTCGCCGCCAAGTATTCGCGCATCCGATCCATCCGCCGGCTGACCGAACAGTTCGCGATACAGATCCTTGGCAGCGCGGATCTGGGAGGGGAGGAACTCCACTTGCGGCGTGAGCAGAATATTACCTAGCTGATGACTGTTGTTCAGCGCGCGTGCGAGACCAGCGCCCTCCAGCGGCGCGCCATCCGACCGGGCTTCGCACTTGCCCTTGGCGACCAGGCTTGCGGTGAGACAAAGGGTGGGGACCGTCGGCCAACCGTAGGGCTTGGCGCCGAACCGCTCCGTCAAATATTTGACTGATACCTTCACGCCATTGCGGGCCTGCCCCTGGATATGGTTCAGAACCTCCTGCTCCTCCTCCTTCAGGCCCGTATCGCCGAGAAGGTCATTCGCAAGGCTTGCCGCCTTGGCAATATCTGCCTCTTGGTAGGTCACGCCGCGCAGCATCGGCAGGTTGACATAGACCTTGTCAACGAGAGACTGGAATGCCTTGACGATGCGCTCCTGCGGCTCGTCTCCGCCAATATCAAGCTCATCGCCCCGCACGAAGAGACGTGCGTCCGCAATCAGTTTTCGAAGCCGGGCTTCCAGATCTTTCGCGCGACGGGCGTTTTGATCGCCCTTTTCCTGAATAATGCGGTCGCGGCCCGGTTGCGGTGAGCCGGTGCGAGCCTGTCGGATGTACTTGTCTGTTTGCCGGAACAGCCGCAGGTCTCGAACGAACCGGACATCTGGCTGCAGGACCACAGCCAGCTCCTCGCGCCCGAGGTTGCGCATGCGGACGGTCTCCGGGACCGCGATATCATCGCCGACCGGGCTGATGATGTTGATGGATAGCTCATATTCGCGGCCCAAGAGATGGTCGTCGAGCTTCCGGCTGAAGGCATATTCGTAGCCCGTCGTCAGATGCTTGATCTTGCGGTGACGGAGGATGGTGTCGAAGGCGAGATCTTCCAGCGCCTTGGTGCTTTCCGTCGGGTCGACGTCGAGCGCCTTGATCTCTGCTTCGACGTCCTTCTCCTCATTGGTGAGAAACTCATAAACATCGCCATTGCGCTGGATGTAAGTTTCCCGCTCAAGGCGGGCCAAAGCCTCCTCGATCCTGCGGCGCTGTTCGCCTTGGTCTACATCAAACTCCGATAGCAGCAGGATGCTGATATTCCTGACGGTCGCCCTGAAGCCCTTGACGTATTTGACGAGGAACAGCGCCTTTAGAACACGAAAGGCATAGGCGTCGTCGAGATTGTCTTTCGCAATATGGATGGATTGCTGGACGGAGGACTTCAGTACGGATTGTATGCCGTCGAACATGCGATCGAAGGTCGCGAGGCCGCCGACCGGCATATCTTTCAAAGCCTTGGCGACCTCCTGAAACACGGCCAGCATGGACCGTTCGCCAACAGAACTGTGCTTGCCTTCAAAAGCGTTGTGCTCCGAAAGTGAAGTGATCGCCATCTGGAAGAGCGTGTACTGGTACGGCGGGAAGGGATAGCTGGCGATGAAGTGATTTCGGTCGCGATAGTTTTTAAGCGGGATAGAACCATCAGCAAAATCGAACAGGGTTCGCAGATTGCTGACTTCCTTATCGTGCAGATTGCCCAGCGTGATTTCAGCAGCGTCGGTTTTCGCCAGTAGACGCTTTTGGATCACCTCAGCCACGTCGGCGGAGTTCAGCGGCATGCGGTTGGAAAAGCGGGCCTGGATTTTGGAGAAGTCATTCTCCTGGCGCGCCGTCATGTCGCCCACGACATCCGTGAGTGCCTGCTGCGCTGTCACGATGATCCACGCCTGTCCCTTGCACTTGGTGTTCAGGCTTTCGGCTATAGTCTGCAGGTTGGTCATCAGCTTGACGTTGTCAGCGATGTACTGACCAACCTCATCGACGAAGAAGTTCAGCCGAAACTTGGGCACCTGCCGGTCGATCCAGGCCTTCACCGTGTTGGCAAAATCCTCGATAGAGACGCGCGTATCCTTGCGATACTGGGTGAGGATATCCTTTGCATCCGCGGCGTCCGTTCCTGTGGCGCGGGCGAAGGCTGCGGCAATGTTGCGCGATTCCAGCAAAGCTTCTTCTCTGCCTCGCGTTTCCCACGGCTTGCCGGACAGTTCCAAAAACGCCGCCTTGAATTCATCGAGTTGCCCGCGCTCATCCAGTTGCCGTTCGAACTGGGCGATGTGCGGCTGCTTGCCGTAATAGCCGCACATCTCATCGAACACTTTTTGGAACACAGCCAGCAGCGCATCGACGTCCGTCTTTGAGATGACGTCGGCCTTCTGGTCGATATTGAAAAGGATCGATTTGGACGGGATCGAAACGGCCTTGCGCAAGTCGCCGGCCAAAATTGTATCCTTCTTAAGTGCATCCTTCTGCGCAAAAATATCGAAGGCCCTGACGCCATCAACCTCGCGATTTTCCAGCAGGAGGGCGAGCATCTTGAGAAGATGCGACTTGCCGGAGCCGAAGAAGCCGGAAATCCAGACGCCGTTTGCAGTGCTGTAGTTGTTGTAGGCCTGCAGGAGCAGCCCCAGCCTTACCCCGATTTCGCCGGTGATGACGTACTCGTCCAGCTCCACACGAAGACTTGCCTCATCATCCGCCTTGATGACGCCATCGATGGAACGATCGACAGGTTTTTCGAATATGTCACGCATCGCGATCGTCATGGGTCAGACCTCGTAATTCAGGATATTGAACGCTCTGTAGTATTTGTCGTCGTGCAGGCACCCAAAGAGATCGAGCGACGCTCCTGTCGCAAGCGAATGGGTGTAACTTCCGGGAAAGAAAAGAACCGTCGGCTTGTCCTTTGCCGTGCTTTGCAGATTGTTCAGGACGTTGTGCGAGCGGATGTAGGGATACACCTCACCGACGCCTGACAGGAAAATGACGTCGTGGGGCGTTGAGGAAATCGCCTCGCCAATCTTGGGGATCAGATTGGCTTGGGGGTCCAGGACCGACTGAAGCAACTCTCGAAACTCGATTTTATCCGTTTCGGATTCGACGTCAAGAATCTGCTGGAGGATCCCGCGCTCTTCCAAAATACTGAGCGACAAATCGTAGAGGCTGAGGTCCAGGGCGGTCACACGTGCATGGCCAACCCGAGCCACCAGTTGGTGCCTGTCCTCATCCATCGAAAGCCCTTCCTTGGCATCGTAGGGGTAGATGAAGAAGGGCACCTCATTACCGAGGCCCTGTTTGGACAAGAATCGCGGGCTAGTGATCACTCTGAAGAGATGCTCGGAACGAGCTTTGCGTGTGACTGGAAGATTCATGCAATGCCTCCATCGGATTTCAAACCCGGAAATAGCTCGAGATCTGAAGGGCTGTGCTCCGCAATTATTTTGTAGAGCTGCGGCGATATGTATGTCGCAAGGATTTTGTTCTGCCGTGAAATGATGCCAGCCTCGCGCATGATCCGGAAAAGGACTTGCCGTAGCTTCGATCGTGTCATTGGGCTGATGCCCGCGAGCCCGTCATTCCATTCTGCTTTTGTGGCGAGGAAAGTATCGAAATCCTCGACTGGTAACTCGGTTTGAAGGGATAGGAAGCGTTCTCGCACAATCTCCTTGGCAAACTCATATACGAAACGGTATTCGCGACATATTGCCAGCCACAGCAAAGCCTGCTGATCGGTGCGATCTCTCGTTTCACCGAAAAACCGTAACTCTCCATCATTCAGCTTGGACAGCCTACTCGCAATTTCACGAAGGACCCGGTGCCGAGAGGCTGCTTTTGGCAAAGATGTGATGCTGTCGCCAAGCGCCATTTGTCGCGTTTGGCTCCAATCTGCTGACGACTTATGAAGGTTTACGACATCGATGCTTTCGTTGAGAAACAATCCGCCGACGACGAAGGACATTTTGTAGGGCTTACTGCTATCGGCGGCCACGAATTATTCCTTTTTTAAAGCGTCGAGCAGAAGGCCGTTAAACTGGCGTGAAATCATGATTTTATCAGTAGACTGACCTGTAAACGAAAATACATTCTCGAGTCATTATTTGATTGCAAGACTGATATCGCTATCCCGTGTGAAGTGCATCCGCATAGGGGGCAGGCTGCGGAAATCATTTCCGCCTCCTCAACCCTTGAAGACCTTCTCGCGGTGGTATTGCAGAAACTGCGAATGCGGCCGCTCTTCCGCTCGTGTCGGCACCAGCAGGCGTCGCTCTGGATTGATGAGCCGCGTCACGGTGTCGGGAACGCCGCCACTCGCAATCAGCAGGGTGTAGTCGTCATCGACGGAGATCAGGCCGCGATCGAACATCCAATGCACCGTTCCGGAAAGTGCGAGGCCGTTGCGAACGCTATCCGGCCCGCGATCTGCGACCGGGCGAATATGGGCGGCCTGAACTTCGGAGCGGCCGCCGCCATTGATCAGCTTCAGGCCGGTGACGCCGCAAGTGTCCTGGTAGGCCGCCTTGATCGCCACAGAAAACGCTCGGTCCCGGAAGGGGCGCTGTAGCACCTGGGCGACGATCCCTCGGTCTATGCTGTCGACCTCGTAGGGCATCTGCGGATTGTCACCAAACCCAAGACGCGCCTCCTCTGCCGGATCGGGCGCCGGTCGCTCGCGGTCTCGTCCACCAAGCACATGCGCGAAGCCGGCGGCGAGGATCAGGTCGTATTCTTCATCCGGGATGTTGCGGACGGCGCGCCCGAAGGCGCCCTTGTTCGTTGAGCCGTCCTCCTTGCGCAGGCCGCGCTCATAATAGTGGTCAGCCTCCTTGAACGGCACGGCGTGGTCGAACTGCAGAAAGTCCTCGATCAGCGCATAGAAGTGGTCGGCCTTTGAGGGATCCTCAATGATGTCGGAGATCCTGGCCGTCGCGAAATAAGCCTGCTTGCCACCCGTCTTCATGAGATCACCGCTGGGCCGCCGTGGCTCGTAGTAGACGATCCAGTCTCCCCGCGCGGCCTCGACCTGGCGCAGATGGTGCGGGGGAAATGATACCGCTGCTCCGGAAGGTCGTCGTAGGTCGGGTCGACCTTGGTGGTCAGAATTGCCTTTGCCATGAGCGTGCTCTTTCATGCCGACGAGTTGCGGCAGGTCCGTTCTGACTACCAGGCGGGGCAGGATGTTGAAAGGGGCGCGCTTGGGTGCACACAGGCCGGAAAGCACCTCAGGAGGCACTCGTATTAAGTGTAGGATTTTCTTGCCGCAACGATAAGCAAGATTCCTCTGGGGGAGCCAAAAGGTGCCCGTTAGTGAAGTATACATAGTATTATTTTACGTATAAATCTTGGAAACAAATTATTTCAAAACCTTGAGTTGGTTTAATTATTTGGATCTTCTGCCATAATAGTTTGGTAAGTTCACAGAAACTTACTGTCGCAAATACACAAGGAGATAGACTGTGAAGAACATCAATAAAGCATCCGCTTTTGCCTCTGCCGCCCGCCCCTTCTACGAAGAGCACGCGATCGGCGATGATCTGAAGATTGTCCTTGAGGATGAGGCCAAGCACCTCATCGGTGCGCGGCGCAGATCGACCGAAGAAGCCTTCGAAGGCGGGGAGCGTCTCGATAGGGTTGCTTTGCTCCTCCCGGAAGGCACCGTAGAGAAATGGGCCGTCGAGTGCTGCGGCTACACGTCACGCCACATCCGCACTATACGTGCTGTGTCACGCAACTTGAACGCCTATAAGCAGATCCTTGTAGATCTTGCTATTGGTCCGACCGTGCTTGGAAAGCTGAGTGCTGCCACGCCGGAGCAGGTCGAACAGGCCATCGGCTTTGCCGGCATGCACGGTCGCCTGCGGGTGCAGGACGTCACGGCAATTATTGCCGGGTCGAAGTCGGACGTCGATGAGAACCCGGAACGCGATCCGTATGATCTTGGCGGGCTCGACGGGCTCAAGGCGATCATCGCAATCAAGGTCCGCGATGGGATGAAATCGTTCATTGGACACCTTGAGGAGATCCGCACGCATGTCAAAGACGTGCTGCCGAAAAACAACATCGTCAAGAAGGATCTCGCCGAGAAAACCCACCTGACTGCACGTCTCGCACACCGCGAGCTGGAAAGCCTGGTACAGTTCGTCCAGCCGCATCCGAACGACAAGAATACGATGTCATCCACGGCGTTGCCGACGAAATCAGGTTGGGAAAAGATCAGCCGGCTGCTCTACAAAATGGGCAGTGCGACCTATTGGCCCGATAAGGCCGAGCTTCGGATCTGGCTGGAAACCGAGGTGTTGCCGCTGCTGGATTGGGCGGCGCCCGAGAAGGCCGGGCCGACCATGCCGGACGCGAAGGCCGCTGCCCTTGCGGTTCCCGTGGCCGAGACCGTGATGGTCGAAGCTCCCAAGGGTTCGAAGTCGGAGGTAGCCAGTGTGCCATCGCTCGAAGAATCGCTGACGTCGATGGCGGCGGCATTTGGCATGGTCGCCACGGTCGACTTGTCGATGCCGGAGAAGAAGGGGGAGGAATCCATCCCGACTTTGACGGAAGCCCTGGCTAAGACCGAGAAGCGTGTCCAGCGTCCCGCGTTCTTGGCCAAGGCAAAGCCGACCTCGCCACCATCCGCCACGGCTTGAAGTTGGAAGCCCGGTGTACCGTCTTGCCATTGAGTTCGAGAGGGCCGCTTGTCGGCCCTTTCTCATTTTCCGGATCCAGCCAGAATTCTGCGGAAACGAAATCGGTTAGCGATCTACGATCCCATCCAGGTCGGGGACTGTGAGCCCCGCGTTAACCTTGTACCGGCTTCGTTCTCTTTTTGTGATCCGGGTTCTTGAGCCCGGCCTCGGGTCCTGTCAAGTTACGGACGTTCCGGATGGCCGGAACAAGACAGCCCCTGCCGATGCGCTAACATCGACAAGGGCCTGACCCTCAAGCCTTCGTGAAAAGGAATCGGGCTATGACCACGTTTACCTCCAAGGTCCCCACTGGGGAAGTTCTTCGTTCTCTTCTTAACAGCGAAGCCGCCGCGGCTGCCGCATTCCGCCCGCACTCGCTCGGGTTTGGCCGCAATGCGGTTCGGGCTGTGGCTTCGGTCCACGAGCCTGCTATGCTGCGACGCCAGCCGCATCTGGTTCGCTTCGCCGATGTCGAGGCCGATCTTGATCTGCTGATCGATCGCGCCATTGCCGCCATCGTCGATGGCGAGCCGACCGAGGACGAGATCCTTGGTCGTTACGTCAATATCGCCTCGCTCGTCCGGGCGGTGTCATTCCGCGAAGGCAAGCTGTTGGAGCAGGCGGTCGACCGCCTCGCCAAAGCGAACCCCAACATCCTCGTCTTGACGCAGTCCCTGAAACTGCCGCTGGTCAAGGCGGCGATGGAAGCCCTGTCCGGAAACGACTGGACCAGCCTCGACGGCGTGAAGCTCGATTGCGAGGCACCGGCGAAAGGCAGCTATACCCCGGACCTGATCGTGGTGAACCGCGCCCGGCATACGGCCTACATCTTGGACCTCAAGCGGTCGCTTGCGTCCTATGGTGATACGAGCCGGCTAGAAGAATTGAAGATCAAGATGATGGCGGGAGCGATGGTTCTGCCGGACTGGCTTTACAAAAACCACAAGCGGTTGATGGTCGACACGGTCGAAGTGGCGATCGTCGATGGTGCCAGCCGCCCGAGCGATCATGCCAACGGGGTCTGGGCTCTGTCCGAGATTGACGACCTCCTAGAGATCGATGGTGTCGCCGCCTGCATGGCCGAACTGCGTCGGCGCTTCGGTCGTCGTGTACAGCAGCTTCTCGAAGCCGAGGCGCGCAGGGCGATCGGGGTAAACGAACAGCCTTTGACCGCAGCAGCCGAGGTGGTCAGCCCTTCGTCAGTCCCCATGCACTCGCGGATCAACCTCAACGGGCCGAGCCGGACCTTCGAAGAAGACCAGGCTGCCCGCTCAGGTGATGATGATCTTGCTCGTGATGATCGCACTTGTGATGATCTGGGCGACGATGTCTTCGGCCCGTGCGATGAGATCGAGGATGACGCGCCGAAGCCGATCTTCTTCCGCGTCGGCTATGCCCGTCGTCCGGCGGCGCATTGATCCAAGTGTCCTGATCGTTTGAACGCCGTGCCCTGACGCTTGTCGTCAGGCAACGGAAGTCGACCGCCATGGCCAGGGGCCGTGGCTCCTCATCCTTCCTTCATCTCATTGGCGCCGGATCCCAATGTGGTCTGGCCAAGGAGCCGTCATGTCTTCCGACACCCATCCGGATGTGCCGCCGCGCATCCGTTGCGAGACGATCTCGCCCACTTCATCGCCAAGCCTCGCCTGCCATCGCTCACATGGTACTATCCTCCACTATCCCGGATCCGGTCTCGGCCGTCCACTTGCCGACGATCCGGCTGTGCTGATCGGATTGGCGCTCGGACATGTCCGGCAGGGAGAAGGGCTTACCGGCACCGTACCGGACACCATCATCGATCGACTGCGGGCGCATGCCGATCACGGCAATCCGGCTTGCCGCCTGTTGCTCGATTGGTTGGCCGGACGAAACCGCGATCTCGTGGCAATGTCTTCACCGGATCCCGTCAAACCGGATCGCGCTGCGTCCCGCCCCGGTCGCCGCATGATCCGGGAGCGCCGCCAAGCAGGGCCGGGCAGTTTAAGGCGGCGCAAGCCGACGACGACCCAGTCGCCCGATCCCAAAGCGGCAATTATTGCCGCGACGACGGAGGGCAGGGTCGATGAATAAGCTGTCGCGTCTCCTCATTCGCCGCCTCGAGCGGATCGCCCGCCGTGAGGCGCAGCGCAATGGCCATCGCAATGGTCTGCTGCACATGAAGATCGTCGAGATCGGCGGCCATGTCATGCGGCACTATGAACCGGCCTTCGATACGTCTCGTCTGTCCGGAGATCGTGATCGCGACCTGGCATGGCTGCGCCGGAATTTTGGCAGCTATCTTCTGCCGCCGCCTCAGCCGTCCGACATCGTCGTGACCGAAGGCAGGCCTCATGCATTCGTCCCGCCGTTTCCATCCGGAGGGACGCAGGCCGGAACCGGTGAACGTATCTGTGCCGTTGATCATGCTCGCCGGGCTTACGCCGTCGGCCTGGTCGGCCGGGCGGGGAAGTCGCCACTGGTCAGCAACATCGTCGCCAGCCTCGTCCTTGCCCGCGCGATCGAGAATGGCCCCGTGCCCTTTGCCAAGATTGTGCGTGCTGCTGCCATGTCGGCGCCCGTCGTGTCACTGCATGCACCGATGGCCGGCTTCGAGCAGTCCATGCGGCGGTTGATCGAGGTGCCTGGCTTCATTCCTGGTGGGGCGCCGAATGGAATTGATGGTGACTACGTCTATGACGACGCATCTTTTGCTGCGTCCGAAGGAACGGGACGGACCTATATCCAGTTCATCGGAGACAATGTCCGGCGCATCGGTGGAGCGGCACTGCAGCGGCGGTTGGTCAATGCCCTGACCCGGGACTATCCCGTCGTGGCCATCTCGGAGAGGTCTGAGACTATCCCGTCCGAGATTACCATTGCCGCCGATGTGGATCTCGTCTCCGGATGGCTCGATTACGCGTTCGTCAGTACGATGATCGAAGCGATGCATGGCGCCAGCGGTATCGCCGCGCTGGAACAGTGGTCGAATGGGTATGATGCGCACTACCTGACGATCGACGACATCGTGCTGGCGTTCAGGCCGGGGCGCAGTGCCCCGGAGGTGATCGCAGTGCTGGCTTCGCTCACTGAGCGCAATCGCATTGCGGCCCGGGACGGCGATGATGGCGAAGCCGATCCGGCTACGACCGACGCCGGCAAGCCATCGAAGTCGAAGAAGGATGCGGCATCGTCAGACAAATCCTCGTCCGGAAAGGACAGCGGCGGCGGATGGAAGCGTGACAAGCCATCCGGCGCCGAAGTCATTCAGCCGGAGCCGATGAATGAAACTGTTGCGCCGGGTCGCCCGTCACTGACGGTCGATACCCTCTCCGGATACGGCAAGGCCAAAACCTGGGCACTGGATCTGAAGGTGGATCTCGCCGACTACCGGGCAGGCTCGCTTGCCTGGTCGGACATGAGCACCAAGCTTCTGCTCTACGGTCCGCCGGGGACCGGCAAGACGACCTTCGCCCGCGCGCTGTGCAACAGCCTGCAGGTTCCGCTGGTCGTCACCTCCGTTTCCACCTGGCTGCAGGGTGGGCATCTCAACGATGTCATCGACAAGATGGCCAAGACCTTTGCCGAGGCCCGCGCGATGGCGCCGTCGATCCTGTTCATCGACGAGATCGACGGCATCGGCAAACGGCAGCCAGCGGAACAGGAGTACGGCGACTACTGGAATACTGTCGTCAACAAAGCGCTCGAACTGCTCGATGGTGTGGTGAAGAGCGAAGGCCTGGTCATCGTCGGTGCCACCAATCGGCCGGAACAGATCGATGACGCGATCAAGCGCTCGGGGCGACTGGAGACCCACATCGAAATCCCCATGCCCGATGTCGCCACGCTCGCGGAAATCTTTGCCCACCATCTCGGTGATGATGTTGCGGCACTGGTTAGCGAGGCTGGATCGAAGAGCACTGACGCCGAGGACAGATGTTCAAAGGATGCCGGCGCCTTGATCGAAGAACCGTCGGCGTTCGACGGGCAGGCCTACAACAACGACGATGACGAACCTCGTTCCGAAGAAGTCCGGAAGGGAGCAGCAAAATGACCGCCACATCGAAGCAGGGCATTCAACCCGCCAAGCCTCACGCCGCCGTTCAGGCGGTGCTGAACCGCCTGGCGACCCGCGCCATGGGTCTGACAGGCGCCGACATCGAGCGGATCGTTCGCCAAGCTCGGCTGAAAGCGCGGCGCGAGAAGCGGTCGATCCGCTACGAAGACATCGAGGACGGCATCCGGATGGACCGGCCGCAGGTACCGTATGACCTGCGCTGGCGCTTTGCCATCCATGAGTCAGGGCATGCGGTCGTTCACCACGCTCTCCGGCTGGGGCCTATCCATGGCCTCAACATCGACGCGCCCGGCGGTGGCTACAGCCAGCTTGGCTTCACCGCATCCGGCAGCGATACGCTCGGCTATCGGGAGGACATGCTCGCCATGCTGATGGCGGGTAGGGCAGCCGAGCAGATCGTGGTTGGCAGTGTCTCGGCGGGATCAGGTGGCTCCGACGACAGCGATCTGGCGCGGGCGACGAAGCTTGCACTCGCCATGGAGCGCTCTCTCGGCTTCGGCGCCATCCAGCCGCTGCTCTATCGGGACGACAAGGACCCGACCGCCGTGCTCGATGGCAATCCGGATTTGGCGGCTCGCATTCATGCTCGGCTTGAGAAGGCGCTCGCACGGGCGGTGGAGACCCTCACCGAAAACCGGGACGGGCTTGATGCCTTGGTCAAGGCGCTGTTCGATGCCCAGGCGCTCGATGGCAAGGCGGTGAAACAGCTCCTCAAACACAGTGATCGTGCCGGAGGAAGCTGATAGCCTTCGGCGCGCGTCGTAATGGGGAGCAAGGTATGAATGTCGCTGTCGTCGCCCACTGCGACTGGAGTATGGACAGGAAGAAGCGCTGGATGGCGGTTGCCATCCGGGATGGCATGCGCTGGCAGGTCCATGCGCCGGAGCTGGTGGGCGACACGTCGACCCTGATTGACCGGATGAAGGCCAGATCGGTGGAGAGAGGCGCTCTGCTCCTCGGCTTCGATTTCCCGATCGGTCTTCCGATGGCCTACGCGCGTGCCACCGAGCTTGGTTCGTTTCGTGAAGCGCTTTCCTCGTTCGGATCGGGTATCTGGTCGAACTGGTATAGCGTTGCCGACCACCGTAGCCGTATCTCTCTCCACCGCCCGTTTTATCCGGCGCGGCCGGGCGGCACCCAACGCGCTCATCTCTTCGATGCTCTCGGCGTAACCGATCCGCAGGCGCTCTTACGTCTCTGCGAACGCGCGGCCCCGGATAGGCAGGCCGCCTGCATGCTGTTCTGGACGCTCGGCGGCAATCAGGTCGGAAAGGGCGCCATCACCGGATGGCGCGAGATGATCGTCCCCCGGCTGGACGACATCGGCCTCTGGCCTTTCGACGGCCGCCTCGCCGATCTCCTCGATACCAGGCCATGCATCATCGCTGAGACCTATCCCGGTGATGTCTACCGACAGCTCGGCATGCCCCGCGGCGGCTGGAGCAAGCGGCGGCAGAGCGACCGCCAGCGGATAGCGAAGTCGATGATACCGTGGCTTTTGGCACGGCCGGATCTCGACGCTCATGCTTTCTTGCCGATGATCGAAGATGGGTTCGGCGCAGACAAAGCCGGTGAGGACCGTTTCGATGCAGCCGTCGGCCTGCTCGGCATGCTCGACGTCGTCGACGGGCGGCGCGACGAAGGCGTTCCGGATATCGATGGGGTGCGCAGATGGGAGGGTTGGATCCTCGGTCATCATCGCAATGATGCAACCTAATCCGAGACGACGTGAGGCAGGTTGTCGGCAACGTACCTCACGTCTTCAGGACCTGAGACAAATTGCGCTCTTTTGATTCCGAGTTCGGGATTTTTGATTCAGAACTCAAACCAAACGATTCAGCAACGCCGTTTGCGGCAGGTCAGCCTGTGTTGACGCGCGGTAAGTTGCCCGCAACGCGAAACAAATTGCGCTCTTCTGATTCCAAGCTCTGAGCTTCCGATTCCCTGCTCTATATTTTCGATTCCGCCAAACGGCGCTTGCGCCGGTCGGCCGGTGCCCTGACCATTTAGGAGGCCGAGGATTGGGAGGGCGAATGATGAATGCAAAGGCGGCAAGGCAGCGGCAGAAGGCGCTTCGTGATGCGAACAGGAGTGCCCGTCGGCCTGAGCGGGATGATCTGGCGAGGGTGGCGCTGTACTGGCTCATCCGTAGGGCGGTCGATAAAGGCCAGGAGGCCGAACTCCAGAAATTCCAGGATGTGATCGTGTCGATGCTGAGCGATCAAGGCTTCGATGAGGGCGAATGCGATAAGGTCTTCGACGATCTCGTCTCGAAATACCGGTCCGGTGGCCTTCCGTTCCGCCGGAAGCTTCACCTCCTCTATCCCAACGGTGTCGACCAGGACGCTTGAGCCGTCATTCATCTCAGACCACCCCCGGTTCCGGTGCTGCTTGTTGCTGGTACCGCTCAGCGCCCAACGGCGTTTGTCCATTTCACGAGTTCTCCCCCCATTACTTCGTAAAACGCCGTTCGATTCTGAATCGAATTTCCAGAGCGTTCCGTGGGCTCCAACGCTTCATTAACGCGCTTCGCTTAGCTCGACCGCCCCCCTGAACTGAGGGGTCCAGTAACAACGAGTATGAAGTGAAATGACGAAACTTACCGCAATGAAAGCCTTCCAGCGCAAGATCGACGCCTATTGCGCGGTGCGACTGTCCCCAATCTTCTCGACCAACGATGCCGACGCCCTCAATGCCTATATGCGGCGTCTCATCGAGCGACGATGCGGTCCGCAGCGAACCGGAGGTCACACGGATTGGGATGTGGTTGCCCGGCTGACTGGCGTGGATGCAGCGATGCTCGCCGTACATCACCGTGCAATCGATCCGGCCTTTGATGCCATCATTCGATGGAGCAAGGATGGCGACGCCGGGAAAGATACGTCACCCGGTTCGCGCCAATCTACCGTAAACAAGAAGAAGGCGCTTTTGGCCGATCAGCCGAAGGCTCGTCCGGGAATTGTCGCAGCAGACAACACGCGGCGTCGGGACGATCTCCCGAAACGAAAGCCCGCGGACATCATCGAGTTTCCGGAACCCTTGTTCCAGCAATGGACCGATCCTTCCGGTCTCGCTGAGGCGCTCCAGCTTCATATGCGGCGGCATGGCGAGACGTATTGGGTCCTCCATCGTTCCGTGGTTCGCTCCGATGAGCCGATGGACAAGAACACACTGCTGAGCTGGATCGAAGGACGGCGCGTGCCACGCAGCACCGACAGCTTTGACGTGCTCGGGCGGATAGAGCGTCGCTACCGCCTTCCGGACGGGTACTTCAAGGCAAAACTTCCGCATCAGTCACGGTCAGCGTCCGGATTCAATCTGTCGGAACTCGACCCGGCTGAACGTCGAAGGATCGCTTGGCATCTCCCGGACGACTACAATGCTCTGCCATTTGCTAAGCGCCAGGAGATCTTGGATTGGGTGCGTCGTGTGATCATCAGCGGCTCAACGGATTACAGAAAATTCCAGGCGGCCGCAGCCAAGCAGCGTTACGCCATCCGCTTCCCGGGCGTGTCCTATGGCGGACGTGCACCGCGAGACGGCAAGATCGCGGTGCCGGCAAACTATGAGGAGACATGGATCGAGGATCCCGATCTCCTGTCGGGCGTTGTGGATGCACCGCCCGCATTGGCCCTGGAAATGGCAGACCTCGTCCGCTTCAAGACCTCGGCCCTCACGTCGATTGGTTTCCAACGCAACGGCGTCTGGGGCGAGGAGACGGCTTCTCAGAAGATCGAGCATCTGGGGCTCATGTTCGGCGCCTTGGCGGCGTCGAGGACGGGCGAGATCAAGGGTTACGGCGTGCCGGTCCGCCACCTGACATTCGGTCTGCTTATCTTCCCGGGCATATGGGACTGGTATCTGCAATGGCGTGAAAGCCGTCGCGGTTTCTATACGGCCTGGGAAGTCGATATGCTGCGGATAGCGCTGGCGATCACCAAGGAAGGCACTGGATGGCTTCGACAGCATCCTTAACTTCTCGCTCGCGTTCAGCCCATTCCCGGTCTCGTCTCCCAAAACGAGATCGACTATGCCCGAGAGGATTGGCATGGTGCGTGTGAGGATTTCCACAGCCACGCCGCTCATCGCGTAAAGGAAATCCAGCGCATCGCTCGCGTCCATCGCGATCCGTTCGAGCCGATCATGCCAGTGCTCGAGGCCGACAGTCCGGTTGGCGAATATCGTAAGATCACTGAGGAGATCATTCGCCTCATGCCGGACGAAGAGCGTTATCCGCGCCCGGCCGCAGAGGCAGTTAGATCGTTCCTCATGTTGCGGCTGGGATTGCATCTGGGGCTTCGCCAGAAAAATCTCCGGCAATTGATGCTATGCCCACGCGGACAGATGCCGCGTCCGGAACGTGTCCTCGAAAAGCTGAAGCGCGGAGAGATTCGCTGGAGCGAGCGAGACCGTGGCTGGGAAGTGCTGATTCCAGCAGTGGCCTTCAAGAATGCCCATTCGTCATTTTTCGGAGACAAGCCGTTCCGACTGGTTCTACCGGATCTGCTCGACCTCTACCGTTATATCGATGACTATGTCGAACGGCATCGCGCTACGCTTCTCAGGGGCGTTGCCGATCCGGGAACGTTCTTCGTGAAAACCGTCAAGACGACTAGCACCGATGCGGCATATGACGTGACGACCTTCTACGAGGCCTGGAGGCTGACCATCCAGCGTTACGGCATCTATAATCCCTATACCGGCCGAGGGGCGATCAAGGGTCTGCTGCCTCATGGTCCTCACAATGTTCGAGACGTGCTGGCAACGCACATCCTGAAGCAGACCGGCTCATACGAGCAGGCAAGTTACGCCATTCAGGACACGGCTGATATGGTGGCCAAGCACTACGGCCGTTTCCTGCCGCAGGACAAGGCGGCACTGGCGGCACGAATTCTCAATCAGGTTTGGGAAGCAGCTTAGTTTTCTGGAATGCTGAGGCGGAAATCATTTCCGCCTCAGCATTCTATTTCTTGCCCTCGCGTGCCCACGGCGGCGGCTGCTTCTTCTCGATCCATGGGAGAAGATGCAGAGGCTGTCGTTCGACGCCCGATGTGATGACCGGATAATGTTTAAGAGCACTGCGCATCAACGGAAGGCCTGCTGGGTTGGTGTATCGCGTGTTGGTTTCGCTACCCTCGCTTAGCCGTCCAGAGATGTCGTCGATGACTTCAGTCGGCACACCCGCCTGTTTCAACGTATCGGCCATGCCGTGCCTAAGCGCGTGAATTGCTCGATCCCACATATTCTCACCGAGCGCTCCCTGCATGATTGGGACAAAGGTGTCGTAGAACCGATCTCCGGGATCGTTATCCGTCTTGTCAGAGAAGAGATCCGGGAAAAGTGCCTCGTACCCCAACTGCTTGATGGCTTGAACGTAGTCGATGAAGCCCAAGCGGACCAGCTCCTCCGGCACAGGTAGTAGTCGCTTTGACTGTACATTCTTCAATCCACGAATGCTGTTCGTACGAAGGATGATGACGTAGCCGTCGCCATCCTTTGCAATGTCATTCACATGAAGTCCGGCAAACTCTTTCCGTCGGGGGCCCAGATAAGTGAACAGGATCGGCAGAAAATAAAGCGAATCGTGGAAGACTTGTTTTCCCGGCTGGCGCCTTTTCCCGCGCAGATGCCCATGCGAACCAACATAAAGCGGGCTGGAAAAAATCGGAGCGATATCCGCCGGGGATGGCTTGAATTGTTTGCCACGGACCTCGCCAGCCTTTGGCTTTCTCGGGCGCAAGCCCTCAAAGGTCCATTCCTCGATTTCGAATCCGTGACCTTTCAGGTGCTTCAGGAAATGTTGCAGGTTTCCAAAGTGTTTGCGGATCGTTGTTGAGGCCAGGCCGACATTCGCCTTAGTGCCGGAAGCCTCCGCCGCCAGGCGTAGCTTTTCTCCCTCATTACGGAGTTCCGGTGCCGACATGATGCGCATCCTGCTGCTGCGTCCCCAATTTGTCGGAATGTGGTTGAGGTGCTGGCGCAACTGGCCAATGTGAAATTGCTTAATCTGCCCGGAATGCTCAACGCCATGCTCAATGAGCACCGATTTGAACATCCGCACCAGCGCCATTGCATCCCGCGCGGTCGCTGGCTCCCATTCGTCTCCCATGTTGGCGATAAGCTTTTCGCACTCTTGCTCGAAATCGGAAACGGCGACCACCCGTTGCTCAGCCTCGGAAGCTTTCGAGGCGGACTTCTTCGTAACTGCCGGGCGCGGGGTCAGATCGAGCTGGGTGATTTCCGTTTCTTCTGGAATGGCGATCAGAGCCGTCGGCAAGGGCCGCTCATGCAAGGAAGCCGGAAGAGCAGGATCTGAAGCTGCGGTGTCCGCCGCCTGGCCCTCAGGAACAGGCGCAAGGGCTCTTCCCACGCCTGTGAACTCGCTTTGACTTTTGTCGACCAGTTCATGACGCTCTTCGATATCGAGAAGAGCCGCGGCACGACCCTCGAAGATCTTTGACATGGCGCGCTGACGATTAGCGACGGTGTCGTCGATTTCGAAATTGTAGATCAGTCGTCGGATGCCGTCTTCGAAGCCAGGGCAGCGAGCGATTGCCAGTTCGCCCCGATAGTTCGTCCCGATAGCGTCGATATGCGATGCCGGGACGCCGTTGTTCAGGAGGTAGGCAAGGCCAGCGCAGCCACTCTCCAGCGTCAGCTCCACCCGGCTCCCGAACTTCGCGACGAGCTGGCAGGCCCAACCTGCTTCGAGATCGAGTTCCATCTCAACGACATCGCCGCCGCGCCCGTTGCGGCGGGCCATCATGTTGATGTCGTCGAGCCGTTCGAGTTCCTTGTCGCGCTCATGCTCGAACAGTTTCTGGAGCTGCTGCTTGGACATCGCTTCCTTCGAATGCGTCTTCAATTCGGCCAGCCGCGTATTGAGCTTTCGGCCAATGATCTGAGCCTTTTTATGGTCGGAACAATGAAGGCTGAGTGAAAGCCGGCTGCCGGGCTGGCATTGAGTGAAAGCGGCCGGAACCCGGGGGCGCCAGTAGAAGATGTTTCCGCGGCGGATGAGATTCTCGACCTCGTGGCGCACAGCCATGACGAACAGACCCTGTATCAAGCCTGAAGGTTCGACCGCGCCGATTTCGGCTGGGCATCACCTTTGGGCATCAGTTCTGGGCATCAGGTCGCCAATGATGCCAAAACGATATCCGGCACGACTGGAAAATCAAGGAATTAAGGGCTTTTAGGGAGAATTGGCTGGGGAACCTGGATTCGAACCAGGACTAACGGAGTCAGAGTCCGTGGGTCTACCGTTAACCTATTCCCCAAAACGATACGGTCGACCCTGTCAAACAAAGCACCGTCGTTCGGTGCCGCCTTGTAACATATTTGTTTTGGAGATCAAGGGCTGCATTGCACATTACAGCCAGTTTTTCACGGCCGACCCGCTTAGTCGTTGAGCGGGTCGGCGTCGTCATGATTTAGGCGTTGGCCAACTTCAAAAGTTTGGAAGCTGTGGCGAATGCGTTCTTTTCGATATCGGTGAACGTTTCAGTGCCGTTGCCTTTGAAGGTAACGTCAACCGTCACCTTGTGTGCGACGTCATCGCCAAACGCTTCGTCTTCGAAATAGAACTCGACGACGGCGCGGTAAAACTTCTGTTCCTTGTCGAAGTAGATATCCGCGACCTGTTTGCTTTCAACGTTCATTTTTGATCCTTTCATCAATCAGCGTGAGCTTTAGCATGCCAAAGCCTGTTCCGCGACCCCTGCTTGTCATCGGGAAATATCTTTATGACCGGATACGGCCTGAAAGCCCGCAATTGCTGGGTTTCGGGCCGCGTTTGCTTCCGGGCCGGTCGGATTTGAGCGGCGTTAGAAGGAACTTATTAACCTTCATTTTCTATTCGATTGAGGTAGCCATCGGCGATTTTGAAGCTGGATAGCAGGTCACATGCGAATTCCCGGACGATGACATGACAAGGCGGCATTTGATGATGGCAAGGTTAAGCCAGACACGAAGCATTCGGGGACACGCACCCGTGTTGATTCTGCCCCGGCAGGCACTGAACGGCGGAAGGAAGCTGCTATGAAAGACGATGATTTTACCCCCCTGGCAGGATCCTCGCAGCCGGATTTGCGGTTTCATCCAACACAGGTGCGGGGACCGCGTACCATTGCCAATACACGGCTGACGACAGCCCTTGACGCTGCCCATGCCGATCGGGATACGGCATCGGGCGGTCGTGCCGTCGCGGCCGTCTGGCAGAGCGCATTCTCGCTCGCACCCAATGTGCGCTTTACCCGGACGCCCGAAAGCGCCATGCCGCGCAAACACAAGCCAACACCGCTGATTGTCCCGCCGCAAACACAGCAGCTTGAGAACAAGCCCGAGCCACATGTCATCGAACATTCCGCAGCACCGGAAGCGCCAGTTGTGGAAGACGCGCCGGTCGTGGTTCACCCATCAGATACTCCCGAGCTGCCCACGGGCAGCATATCTGCCGATCCTGTGCAGCCCGAGCGACAGACCGAGGACCGGGAAACAATCATCGACGCCTATGAGGCCCCGAAATTGGATGAGCCTGCTGATCTTGTCACGACTGCGGCAGTCGATGGCTTAGCCTATGTCTCCGATTTCGCATTTTGGGAGTACATGCCGCTCGATCATCAAGCAGCTATCGGCGCAGCGTCCGCTGACCCGGTGTTGCCGGCCAAGCCAATCCATGCGCCTGTGCCGACCAAAACGGTCAGAGAGGATGAACCCAGCGAATCGATCACGCTAAAATTCCGCGTGGTGGAGTGCCGTCGTCCATCCGACTCGCCGGTAACACCCGTTGTTGAGCCTGTTGCTGCTGAACCGGAATCTTTGGTGGAGCAGGCAACGGAGCTTGCCGAGGTACCAGAACTGGACGAAGCACCGTCTGATGCTGGTGAAGACGTGGTTGACGCTGCTCTTCAGTCCGAGGCGCTTGACATGGAGCCGTGTGTTGAGGACGAGATCGTTGCTGCAGTTGCGGTGACATCGCGTGTCGCCCCGCGCTTTGAGCGCCCGGTCAGCGTCTTTCGCGTCGATAAGCCCGCCCGCACATTCAGCGGTGAGACGTACGAGTTTCCGCCTCTCTCCCTGTTGCAGGAAGCACCGGAGAGGTCCGGCGCCATCATGACGCAGGAGACACTGGAGCAGAATGCTGGTCTTCTGGAAAGCGTTCTGGAAGATTTCGGCGTGCGTGGAGAAATCATTCATGTCCGCCCCGGCCCGGTTGTTACCTTGTATGAACTGGAGCCTGCACCAGGCGTTAAATCGTCCCGTGTCATCGGTCTGGCGGATGATATCGCTCGGTCCATGTCCGCGCTTTCCGCGCGTGTCGCCGTGGTGCCAGGTCGCAACGTTATCGGCATTGAACTGCCCAACGCCACCCGGGAAACCGTGTATTTCCGTGAGCTGATCGAGTCGGACGATTTCGTCCGCTCAAACTTCAAGCTGCCGCTTTGCCTCGGCAAAACCATTGGCGGCGAACCCGTTATTGCGGAACTCGCGAAGATGCCGCATCTGCTTGTCGCCGGTACGACCGGTTCCGGCAAGTCGGTGGCCATCAATACGATGATCCTTTCGTTGCTTTATCGGTTGAAGCCGGAAGAGTGCAAGCTCATCATGGTTGACCCCAAAATGCTGGAACTGTCGATTTATGATGGTATTCCGCATCTGTTGACCCCCGTGGTGACCGATCCAAAAAAGGCCGTAACGGCACTGAAATGGGCCGTGCGGGAGATGGAAGATCGCTACCGCAAGATGTCGCGTCTGGGCGTGCGCAACATCGATGGATATAATGCTCGTGCTGCCCTTGCCCGTGAAAAGGGCGAGACGGTGATGACGACCGTGCAGACCGGCTTTGAAAAAGGGACGGGGGAAGCGCTGTTCGAGCAGGAGGAAATGGACCTGACACCTATGCCGTACATCGTCGTCATCGTGGACGAGATGGCCGACCTGATGATGGTGGCTGGCAAGGAAATCGAAGGAGCGATCCAGCGGCTTGCGCAGATGGCGCGTGCTGCGGGCATTCATTTGATCATGGCAACCCAGCGTCCGTCTGTGGACGTGATTACCGGCACGATCAAGGCGAACTTCCCCACCCGGATCTCGTTCCAGGTCACATCGAAAATCGACAGCCGCACCATTCTCGGCGAGCAGGGTGCCGAGCAACTTCTGGGGCAGGGCGATATGCTGCATATGGCCGGCGGCGGGCGCATTTCCCGCGTCCACGGTCCGTTTGTGTCAGACGAGGAAGTGGAAAAGGTTGTCGCTCACCTCAAGTCACAGGGGCGTCCCGAGTATCTGGAAACCGTGACAGCGGATGAAGAGGAAGAGCCTGAGGCGGAACCCGCTGGAGGTGCGGTTTTTGACAAGGGTACAGTGGCTGCGGAAGATGGCAACGAGCTGTACGATCAGGCAATCAAGGTGGTGATGCGCGACAAGAAGTGCTCAACCTCCTATATTCAGCGCCGTCTGGGTATCGGCTACAACCGCGCAGCCTCGCTGGTGGAGCGGATGGAAAAAGAGGGACTGGTTGGTCCGGCAAACCACGTGGGCAAGCGCGAGATCATCTCCCTGAACCGGGATACCGCAGTGCCAAAGATGGTTGAAGACGACGAATAAGCTTTGACCGCCGATCGGAAATGAAAAAGCCGCGCGGAAAGCGCGGCTTTTTCGTTGGAGAAACATCGTATCACACTCAACTTCGATAGGACTCTGGCCCCTGGCAACTCCCATAAAAAAGAGCGGCCTGAGCCGCTCTTTCCAAGTCATGTCATTGCTCTGACTTTACCACTTTTTGCGCAGTGACAGGGTAATTTGGCGTTGATCACCGTATCCGCAGACGAACTCACCCTGGCAGCCTTTAACGTAGTTCTTGTCGAACAGGTTGTTGACGTTCAACGCTGCTGTCCAATCGTTCTTTTCGTAACGAATGGCCGCGTCGACTAAAGTAACGTTTGGTACTTTCAGTGTATTCAGGTTGTCAGCATAGGAACTGCCTTGATAGCGGACACCACCGCCAATGCTCAGACCCTCCAGAGCGCCATCTGTGACCGTGTAATCCAGCCAAAGCTTTGCAGATGAACGAGGAACGAGGAACGGGCGTTTTCCAACAAGCGCCGGGTTTGCATCTTTCGTCACCTCGAGATCGGTGTAATCATATGATGCCAGTGCCATCCAGTTCTGATTCAGGTTGACTTTACCTTCCAGCTCAAAGCCAGTGGATCGAACTTCGCCAAGCTGATCATAGAAAAAAGTACCGGGGAGGCTGATGGCTGCGTTCTGCTTCGTAATCTGGAACACCGAAGCCGTCAGCAAGCCATCGATAAATGTGGGCTCGTATTTGATACCGCCTTCGTACTGGTAGCCTTCTTCCGGCTTGAATGGTGTATTGGTGACATTGATGCCGATCAGCGGATTAAAGAACGTTGCCGCACTGATATACGGCGTCACACCATTTGCGAACTCGTAGGCGAGACCAGCACGTCCGCTCAAGGCACCGTCCTTCGTCTCAAAATTATTACCGACGACTGAGTTGGAATCGATTTCTACACGGTCATAACGTCCGTTGAGCGTCACCAGCCAACCGTCACTGAAGCGAATCTGATCCTGCGCATACACGCCGATCTGGCTTAAGGAAACGATCTGATCAAGGTATGGCGTAAGAGCAGGTTGCGGCAGACCATAGACTGGCCGTACAGGGCTGATAGGCGTTGCCGCCGCAGGCCAGGATGGCGATGCCTGAATATGGTCCAGGCGATAGTATTTATAATCGACGCCAGCCAGGAAGGTATGGTTCAATCCACCGGTATCGAACTCCTTCTCGGCGCGGTTATCGATGGAAATCGCATCTACCCGTGTCGTGTGCTCAAACCCGATGCGATACAGATCGCCGGATGCCGTGTACCCGTAGGGATAGGTGCTGTTTTCTTTCTTATCGAGGTAGCTGTATCGTGCATTCTGCGAGAGCTTCCAGCCATTGTCGAACTCATGTTCAAGCTCATAGCCGATCAACGCCTGCGTGTAGCGTCCAAAGTCGGACGAAGGTTCGCCGAAGAAAGCATCTCGATCAATCTTGCCATAGGACGCTGGAACGACAGTGCCGACATAAGGCAGGAAGCCGTTTCCGACATGGACCTGATCTAAGCCGGAGAAGTAGCCGAAGACGCTGACCTTCGTGCTGTCATCTGGCTGCACAGTGACTTGCGGCATAATGAAGCCACGCAAATCCTCGGAATAATCAGAGTATTGGTCACCGCCGGAAATCTTGCCGGTCACACGGTACGTGACGGTGCCATCGTCGTTCAGCTTGTCGTTGACGTCGAACCCAAAGTAAGCATTGCCGAAATTATTTATTCCGATTTCCGTTTCCAGCAGTTTTTCTTGCTGTGGACGCTTGCGGATCAAATTGATGATGCCGCCGGGGTTCGCACCGCCGTAAAGCACGGAGGCAGGCCCTTTCAACACTTCAATGCGTTCCAAACTGTAGGCATCCATCTGAAACCCGCCGAACCCGAAACTATACTGGTTTAGCCCGTCCAGAAACACACCGGTTTGCGTAGCGTCAAAGCCGCGAATATAAAACCAGTCCGTATCGGGGTCTTCGCCGAATGGCGCAGACAAGACGCCCGGCGTATAGCGCAGGGCTTCGTCAACTTTCGTCACGACATTGCGGTCGCGCAACTCCTCGCGTCCGACAACGGACACGGACTGTGGAATCTCAGTGATCGGCGTATCCGATTTCGAACCGGACGACGATTTCGTCGCGACATAGCCTTTGACAGGCCCAGTTGTTGTTTCTCTCGATGCACTGTCTTCGACGGAAATTGTTTCGAGTTGGGCAGGGGTCGCTGATGACTGCGCATGTGCAGCTAAACTCATGGTGAGAAGCGCACTGCCTGCCAGTAGCATCGTGGTTGTATAGGAAGTGGTATAACGCATGATGACCCCGCAACTGGCCTGCCAAGTCCCAAGACCAGCAAACCCTCAAATTAGCTATTTAATGTGAGGAATTACATCAACTATTCGCGCGCAGGATTGTTCGATCCTTTTGATCTTTGTAAAATTTTGGGCCATGTACCCCGTCAATTTAGAGAATACGCGGGTTTTCACCGTCTGTGACTTTTTTGCCAGTGCGCAGGTGTTGTTCCGACTATGCGGCGGAAGACCTTTGTAAAATGTGCCTGATCCGTAAACCCTGTTTCCACCGCTATTGTGGCCAGCGGCAAGGTGCCATCGGAAAGCAGGCACTTAACCTTCTCAATGCGTGCCCTCATCTGCCATTGGTGGGGTGCCACGCCCGTCGATGCCTTGAAAGCGTGGCTGAAATGCGACTGGGAAAGGCCGGTCAGGTCAGCCAGTTCCTGCAGTCTGACGGAGCGCAGGCAGTTTGCTTCCAGATAGTCCACCGTGCGCCGCATTTGCCAGGCGGCTAACTGGCTGCGCTTGCGCACTTTCCTCTTGCCGATCTGCATGAGGTCAATGAAAAGAGCAACCGTCAGTCCATCTCCGTAAAGATCATGCAACGGGTTGGGATTGACGCATTCCTGTGCGACCAGTTCGGCAAGCGCATATATCCGGGGATCAAAGAATTGTAGCCGCGGTTTAGCCAGAACCGTGCTGTCAACATCCTCCATCAGGCGTTGTGTCAGGTCGTCGATATTGAAGTGAAAGTCGATGTGCCGAATTCGACTTTGATGGGTCATGTGCGCCCATATTTCCATGTTTGCAGGAATATAGGACATGGCGCGGTGATCGCTCAGTTGAAAGCGCTCGTCCTTACGGGTCGAAATAGCAAGTTGACTTGTGGGAAAAGCCGGTGCTTCAAGTATAACCAGCAGCCTGGGATCCGCACCCACGTAATAACCCCCTGCACCCGGCGCGCAAGCAACATCCCACAGATCCACGGCAACACCGTTCCAGTGGCGACGGTTCGGGCCATTCAGAACAGCAAAGCCGTCAATTTTATTCGACATTCGTGGCTGGAAGGTCATGGCGGTCCAAACATCAGCGGGTAAACGAGTATAGCATATCAAATATGACGGTAAAGGTATGCTTTAACCAACATTCATTTTCGGCAAATGCAAATCACGGCAACGACAGCTAGGATCGCCTAACGAACATGTTTTCCAAAGAACTTTAATGGGGATTGGCCACTGAGCAGAAATTTCCGTAAGTTAAACTTATGGTGATTCAATATCTTAAATAGAGTCACGCAAATTTTGCCGATTTCCGGAAACTTATAGTGCGTCCTCCAAGTTGTTTTATCAGGACCAGCAAGTGGTCGCTTAGGAGGAAGTAAAATGAGGAATGTTTGCAAGCAGGCTTTGTCTGTTTTTCTTGGCTCGGCTTTTTTACTGTCGGGTGTTGTAACAACGGTTTCTGCACAAAGTTCAAGCCAGGGGCAGGGCGGAGGCAGCAGCGGATCGAATAGCGGCGGCTCGCGCGGTGGCGGACTGGGCGTCGGTGTCGGCATCGGTGGAATTGGTGTGGGTGTTGGCCTCGGTCGTAATAATGCTGGCGGCCTTGGCGTCGGGGCAGGAGCCACGGTTGGCGGTGCCAGTGGTGTAAATGCGGGCGTTGGTGCCAGTGTCGGCGGTGCAAATGGCGTTGGTGCCGGTGCCGGTGCCAATGTGGGCGGCGGTCGTGGCGTCAGTGCAGGAGTGGGCGCCAGCGTTGGCGGCTCCAGCGGAGTGAACGCAGGCGCAGGCGCCAATGTTGGTGGCGGTCGCGGTATTGGGGCCGGTGTTGGTGCCAGTGTGGGTGGTTCCGGTGGAATTAATGCTGGCGTTGGGGCCAGTGTCGGCGGTGGACGTGGTGTCAATGCCGGTGTCGGTATTGGTATTGGCGGCAACAACAACTCTGGAAACACCGGTGGAAACACAGGGACCGGTAACAACGGCACGGGCACGAACGGGACTGGCACGAATACGGCCAACACCGGCGGCCTGAGCGGCACCGATACCAATTCCAGCACATCTGGTGCGCAGCGTGACGTTACCTCCACCAGCCCATCCAACTTGAACCGCTCCCAGCGCAATCAATTGGCAGCGTTCCGCAATATGTCCAGCACACAACAGCGTCAGGTGTTGAACCGGTGCAGGGCAATCGGAGCAGGCGGTGGTGATGCCGGATTGGCAGCCCTGTGTTCCCTGCTGCAAATGGCGAACCGTTGAGCGAGAGCATTTCAAGTAAAAGCGGGAGCGCTTTTCCATCGGGACCATGCGTCAACTCATACGCGTTTTAGAAAAGACAATGCCCGGAGTTCCTCCGGGCATTTTTATGAGGTCGATATGGTCACGTCAATCCATTCGGCCTTCGTCAGGGCGGCCATGCGGTCTGGCGCAATGCGAACAGCCGCATGAATGTCGCCCGCAGCCGGCACAACCTCGGCAAACGCTTTCAGCGATTCGTCGCAATACACACGGATTGTTTCCGGTATGCCGAAGGGGCAAACGCCGCCAACCGGATGGCCTGTTTCCGCCTCAACCTCTTCCAGCGGCAACATGCGCACTTTCGAGCCGAAATGAGCCTTATACTTTTTGTTGTCCAACCGTGCGTCGCCACGCATGACAATCAGGATGACGTCATCACCCAACCGGGCTGACAGGGTCTTGGCAATCTGGCCCGGCTCTACGCCATGGGCAGCGGCTGCCAGCGCCACGGTTGCGGTACTCTCCGTCAGTTCAATAACAGAAATGTCGGGCGCATGCTGCGCAAAGAAGTCCTTCACGGATTGCAGGCTCATGCTGGGCATCAA
The DNA here is from genome assembly GCF_014841565.1 of Rhizobium sp. CFBP 8762. Classification (GTDB taxonomy): domain Bacteria; phylum Pseudomonadota; class Alphaproteobacteria; order Rhizobiales; family Rhizobiaceae; genus CFBP-8762. Next base: position 635,773 of record NZ_JACYUD010000001.1, on the reverse strand, counting down.
CCATCGTTGGATGAGTCGAGTTCGTCCGGACGCTTGCCCTCGTCCGTGCTGCCGAGGTATCCGCCGCGTGTCAGCGCCTCCCTTAAAAGCTGGGCAATAGCTGCATCACGGTCACCAAGGTGTGAGTGCGCAGACAGGTAAGCATCCAGCGCACTGGAAAGGTCGGCGTCGAAAGTATATGGCATGCTATGTCCCACCTGCTGATAAAGGTTCGGTTAAACCCCAATTGCGAGGGAAGACTAGCGTGGAAGGCAGACGGGGAGCAAGTCCGCAAGCGACGTGCAAGTACGGTTCAAGCTTAAAAAATATGTGGCCGGTCCATGTGACGACGGTCTTCAATCGTCAGCAAGGTCCACATCGCCGCCAGCGTGCAGGATGCGATCAAAGTCGCGCTCAATCCTAGAACAATCATTGCTCATTCCTTGAGTGACATCATTGTCATCTTTATGATTTAACAATAGCTGTTAAAGCTTGCTTGAAGCTGACGTCAATTCTCGGGCGCTCAGTATTGGGGAAAGTAGAAAAAGTCAATGCTTTGGTTTGACCAATGAAAATTGTTGGGATTGGATGGTGAGTCCCAGTTTCTACGCAGCGAGTTTTGAATACTTGAGCGGGTCTCACGCCGCGTCGCAGGATCGTGTGTTAACCTTCGGGCAAGGAATTAACCATAGATATGGTAGTTAAGCGTTAAAGCGGAGTCGGATAAACGATTCCTCTAGGCATGAAGCCGCCCTGACGCACCGGATTATGGCCGGTATGCCCTTCATCAAAAGATTGACAACCGCACTGTGCCTTCCGGCAGCAGTCACGGATCGTCATCAGCGCAAACGTGAACGTTTGCCGGTCGGAGACGCGCGTGGGACAGGATGCAACACCCGACAATGGACGCAAATCGCAAGGCGGCAGCCTGCGGGATCGTCTGCGATTTGCCGGTTTGGAGCAAAATGAGACGGAGCGTGTGCGCGCCCACCGCCAGACGCTGGAACCGCTGGTTCATCTAGCCATCCGCGATTTTTTCCAACGCCTCCAGAGCTTTCCCGATGCGGCCCGCAACTTCAGCAGCGAGCGGCAGTATGATCGGTTGCACGATGTGCAGTCCGCGCACTGGAATGTGCTGACGGATGCGCGGTTTGACAGCCTGTATGCCGAGCGCGTGAAGGTGCTGTCCGATGCAGAAAGCCGCATGGGGCTCGATCCGCGCTGGCATATCGCTGGCCATGCCATTGTGCTGGAAACGGTCATTGCGGGGCTGATTGAGCAGGCATGGCCGTCGACCGTTCTCACGCGGGGGGCGGGCCGTCGCGATGAGCTTCTCGATCTCGTTCGCGCTTTTGTGCGCACGGTCATGGTCGATGTGGAAATCGCTGTCTCGTTGCGGTTCAATGAGTTGCGGCAAAATAACCAGCGGTCGCTGATCGAGCAGCGCACCGGCGAGCAGGCAGCGGCAACAGAGCTTCTCACCGGCCTCGCCCGCAAGATCGAGCAGCGGGATTTCACCCGCTATGATGTCGATGCGCCTGATGTTTATACCGGGCCTTTGTCGGCGCTGAATGCGGCCTTGTCGGATGTGGATGGGCAGCTGGACACATTTGCCGAGCGCATGGCGAGCGCAGAAACCAGTCTGCAGACCATTGCTGCAGGCACTGGCACATTTTCGGGCCAGGCGGGCGTACAGGCGTCGGAACTGGCACAAACGGCGGACACCCTGCACAATATCGCGGCCCGTGTTGCGGAGAATTCGCTGGAGACACAGCGTGCCGAAGCGGCGGTCACCGTCACCCGCCAGTCGGCGGAGAAGAGCGGAGACATCGTCGGGCAGGCCATTTCCGCCATGGCCGACATTGAGAATTCCGCTGAAAAAATCGGCCAGATCATCGGGGTGATCGACGAAATTGCGTTCCAGACCAACCTTTTGGCGTTGAATGCGGGCATCGAAGCCGCCCGGGCCGGGGACAGTGGACGTGGATTTGCCGTAGTCGCGCAGGAAGTGCGTGCGCTGGCCCAGCGCTCCGGCGAAGCGGCGCGCGAAATCAAGCAACTCGTGACCGGCACCAAGGCGCAGGTGGACGCAGGCGTGGAAATGGTCGCGCGCACGCAGCAGTCCATCGGTAGTATCGTCCAGCAGGTGACCGATATCAACAGCGCGGTGGCGGGGATTGCCCGGCGAACCACCGAGCAGGCAAGCGATCTGGAACGGGCAACGGCGGATGTCGGGCGGATTGGTGATCATCTTCGCCAAGCCTGCGACGGTGCCACCCATACGCGCGAGACCTGTGAAGATCTTCACATGGTGATTCTGGAACTGGGAGAAACCATCCGGTCCTTCCGCGTTCGCCGCACATCCGCCACCGGTGTCGTCTCTCGGCAAGCGGCAGCAACGATCCCGGCTTTTGAGCCCGGTCTTCTGGATGGCGATCAGGACGAGCGTTTTCACATCAACCATCTGGCAGCACTCGGGGCTTGAGGCGCAAGGAACGGCATATGGCAGTCAAGACACAAACGGTACAAACCCTGACGCTTCCGGCGGTGCTGGATCTGAATGCGGCGTCAGCCCTTAAAACACAGCTTCTGGCACTGCGCGGCAGCCCGGTCACCATCGATGCCGGGCAGGTGGATCGCCTTGGAACCCTGTGCCTTCAGGTTCTGGTATCGGCTGGCCGGACGTGGGAGGCCGACAACCTCCCCTACACCTATGAAAATGCGTCGGACGCATTTGCAAAAACAACTGCACTGCTCGGCGTGTCCGTCGAACAGCGCCACGGAGAGCATTGATAATGAAAAAACGAGTGCTGACGGTAGATGACTCCCGGACAATCCGGAACATGCTGCTGGTAACGCTGAACAATGCAGGTTTTGAAACCATTCAGGCCGAAGACGGCATCGAAGGTCTCGAAGTGCTGGAAACGTCCAACCCGGACGTCATTGTGACCGATATCAACATGCCGCGTCTGGATGGGTTCGGCTTTATCGAAGGTGTGCGCAAGAACGACAAGTACCGCGCTATCCCCATTCTGGTTCTGACGACCGAGAGCGATGCGGAAAAGAAGAACCGTGCGCGTCAGGCGGGCGCCACCGGCTGGATCGTGAAGCCCTTCGACCCCATCAAACTGATCGATGCTATCGAACGCGTAACCGCTTAACCGGGATTTCCACTATGGATATGAACGAAATCAAAGAGATTTTCTTTCAGGAATGCGAAGAGCAACTCGCAGAACTGGAGTCCGGTCTCATGAAGCTGAACGACGGCGACCGTGACCCGGAAACGGTCAACGCTGTCTTCCGTGCCGTACATTCCATCAAGGGCGGTGCCGGAGCTTTCGGTCTGGATGATCTCGTTGCTTTTGCTCATGTCTTCGAAACGACGCTGGACTGCGTACGCTCCAACACACTTGAGCCGAGCCCAGACGTGTTGAAGGTCATGTTGAAATCCGCCGATGTGCTGGCGGATCTGACCAATGCAGCGCGCGACGGCGGTACTGTTGATGCGGCCCGCAGCCAGACCCTCGTGCGGGAACTGGCCGCCCTTGCCAAGGGTGAACTGCCCCAGCCGGTGGCTGTGGTGCAGGAAACGGTTCCGGTGCAAGAACCCGCACCTGCGCCGGCCGCTGCCAGCGACGAGGCAGAGTTTGCGCCGGTGCCATTCTCGTTTGATGATTTCGGTCTGGATGAACCGGAAACTCAGCCTGAACCGGTTGGCAAACCCCAGTACGATATCTCTTTCGCGCCACGCAACGAGCTATATGCCAAGGGCAATGAGGCCACGCTTCTGCTGCGTGATCTGTCGCGCCTCGGTGACATGAGCATCCGTTGCTCTACCGATAGCGTGCCCCTGTTGGATGAGCTCGATCCAGAGGCTGCATACTTCTCCTGGAAGATTTCACTGGCGACCGACAGGGGTGAGGATGCGATTCGCTCTGTCTTTGAATTTGCCGAATGGGATTGCGATCTGACAATCGAGGCGACCCATGGCAACCCGAGCACGGTCACGATGGATGAAAACGAGTTGCCGATGCAGCCCGTTCCATTCGACCTGTCCGTGCTGGATGAGGACGAAGCCGAGACCATTGGCGGGATCGTTGAGCAGGAAGAGGCGATTGCAGCCGCAGAGGCGCATCTGGAAAGCCTGAATGCGTCCGTTATGGCGGCGCAAGGCGTCAGCAATGTCGTGGTGCTGGCCGATAATGATAGCCGTGCCGAGGCGCTGAAAAACAACAGTTCCCAACCTCAGGCCATGCAAGCCAGTGTCGGGCAGACCATTCGCGTGGACCTCGATCGCGTTGATCGTCTGATCAACCTTGTTGGCGAGCTGGTGATCAATCAGGCGATGTTGTCGCAAAGCGTGATTGAGAACGACAGCCACGGCGTTTCTGCCATCAATATGGGGCTGGAAGATCTACAGCAATTGACGCGCGAAATTCAGGATAGCGTCATGGCCATCCGTGCGCAGCCGGTCAAGCCGGTGTTCCAGCGCATGGCGCGCATCGTGCGTGAGATTGCCGATACCACCGGAAAATCCGTGCGTCTGGTGACAGAAGGCGAAAACACCGAAGTCGATAAAACCGTTATCGACAAGCTGGCTGAACCGCTGACCCACATGATCCGCAACGCGGTCGACCATGGTCTGGAAACACCGGAAAAGCGTCTGGCTGCCGGAAAAAGCGCCGAAGGCACGGTTCGCCTGACCGCGAAACATCGCTCCGGCCGGATCGTGATCGAACTCGCCGATGATGGCGCGGGTATCAACCGCGACCGTGTGCGCCAGAAGGCCATCGATAACGATCTGATTGCCGCCGATGCGAACCTGTCGGACGAGGAGATCGACAATCTGATTTTCCATGCCGGGTTCTCGACAGCAGAAAAGGTGTCCGATATTTCCGGGCGCGGTGTCGGCATGGACGTGGTGAAGCGCTCCATTCAAGCATTGGGTGGGCGCATCAGCATCCAGTCCAGACCGGGGCAGGGGTCGGTATTCACCATGAGCCTGCCGCTGACCCTTGCAGTGCTGGATGGTATGGTCGTGACCGTCGCCAACCAGACGCTGGTCGTGCCGCTGACTGCCATTGTGGAAACGCTCCAGCCGGAAGCCAGTGCCGTGCACTCCTTCGGCGCGCAACAGCGTCTTATTTCGATCCGCAACAGTTTCTGCCCGCTGGTGGATGTCGGGCAGATCCTTGATTTCCGCCAGACGCAGGCCGATCCCATGGCCGGTGTGGCGCTTCTGGTGGAATCGGAAGGCGGCGGGCAGCGCGCTTTGATGGTGGACGCCATTCAGGGGCAGCGTCAGGTCGTCATCAAAAGCCTTGAGGCCAATTACAATCATGTTCCCGGTATCGCGGCGGCAACAATTCTTGGCGATGGCCGCGTGGCACTGATTCTGGATGTGGACGCGGTCGTGGCCGCATCACGGGGGCAGTCGCTGCGCGCCGATATGCCCATGGCTGTGGCGGGTTGATCGTATGACGCTGGACACGACCCAAGGGATAAAGAAGGCTGCCGATGACAGTCTGGTCAGTGGTGAGTTTCCGCTGACCCGACGTGATCTGAACGAGATTGCGGCGATGATCTATGCCGATGCGGGCATCTATCTGAACGAGACGAAAGCATCGCTGGTCTATTCGCGCTTGTCCAAGCATATCCGAACCATGGGGCTGAAGTCCTTCCGGGAGTATTGCGTTCTGGTGTCATCACCGGAAGGGGCGCAGGCACGGCGTGAGATGTTGTCCTACCTCACGACGAACTTCACGCGCTTCTTTCGCGAGAACCACCATTTCGAGCATCTGGCGAAAGACGTTCTGCCGGGACTGATGGCAAAAGCGCGCGCCGGTGGGCGGGTGCGCTTGTGGTCGGCGGCCTGCTCGGATGGGCAGGAACCCTATTCCATGGCGCTGACTCTGCTGTCGGCGGTGCCCAATATTGCAGACTACGATATCCGCATTCTGGCAACCGATATCGATCCGAAAATTCTGGCACAGGCCCGCACCGGTGCCTATGACGCGGCAGCGCTGGAAATGGTGTCACCGGCCTTGCGCAAGCAATGGTTCACCGAGACGAGCATCAACGGTCGGCGCAAATGGCAGATCAGCGATCAGGTCAAGCAACTCATCACCTTCAACGAGCTGAATCTGCTAGGGCAATGGCCTTTCAAGGGGCCGTTCGATGTTATCTTTTGCCGGAATGTCGTCATCTACTTCGATGAAGCAACCCAGCATAAAATCTGGGCGCGCTTTGCCAGCGTCATGGGGGACAATGGTCACTTGTATATCGGGCATTCTGAACGGGTTGCGGGCGAGGCCCGGCACCATTTCGACAATATCGGCATCACCGCATACCGCTTTCAAACCATGGCACAGGGGAGGCGCGCATGATGACGCCGGTTCGCGTTCTCGTCGTTGATGATTCCGCCACCATGCGGGGGCTGATCAGTGCCGTGCTGGATTCCGATCCGGGTATCACCGTTGTCGGGCAGGCTGCGGATGCGCTTGAGGCGCGTCAGGCGATCAAACAACTTGATCCTGATGTGCTGACGCTCGATATCGAAATGCCGAATATGAACGGCCTCGATTTCCTTGAAAAAATTATGCGGCTGCGGCCCATGCCCGTCATCATGGTATCGACGCTGACCCATAAGGGTGCAGAAGCGACCATTGCGGCGCTGGAAATCGGCGCATTCGATTGCGTGGGCAAGCCGCATATGAGTGACCCGCATCCGTTTGCCGATCTGGCCGACAAGGTGAAAGCGGCAGCCCTGTCGCAGCGCAAGTTCATGATTACCAGCAACCGGGTGGCGGCTGCCCACGCGGCACCCGCTTCGCCGGAATATCGGCCCAGCCGCAAGATCATCGCAATTGGCGCCTCCACTGGCGGCGTGGAAGCGCTGATCACGGTGCTGAAGAACTTTCCGGCCAACTGCGCACCCACAGTGATCACGCAGCACATGCCGCAGACCTTCACCAGGAGCTTCGCCGAGCGGCTGAATCGCTCCTGCGCTGCGACCGTAGAGGAGGCGACCGATGGCGCACCGCTGGAACCGGGCCGAATCTATCTGGCGCCGGGCGGTGACTATCATTTGCAGGTTTCAGGCACCACCGCGCCGCGCTGCCGTCTGGTGGATCGTGAGCCGGTAAACGGGCATCGTCCTTCTGTCGATGTTCTGTTTCAATCGGTGGCGGACGTGGCGGGGCGCCGGGCGGTGGGGGCCATTTTAACGGGAATGGGCCGGGATGGGGCGGCGGGCCTTCTGGCCATGCGCCGGGCCGGTGCCAATACCGTGGGTCAAAATGAAAAGACCTGCGTCGTTTACGGAATGCCCCGCGTGGCCTTTGAAATCGGCGCAGTGGAAAAGCAATTGGCGCTGACGTCTATCGGTGAAGAACTGATGAATTTGACGGCTGCCAGAAGAGAAGGAAACGAATAATGTCCATAGCAGAGCGCATCAAGGTTCTGATTGTCGACGATCAGGTAACGAGCCGCCTGTTGCTGGGCGATGCTCTTCAACAGTTGGGATTCAAGCAGATCACCGTTGCCGGTGATGGCGAGCAGGCGCTGAAAATCATGGTGCAGCAGCCTCATCATCTGGTTATTTCCGATTTCAACATGCCGAAAATGGATGGTCTCGGCCTTTTACAGGGTGTGCGCAGCAATCCGGCGACCAAGAAGGCAGCCTTCATCATGTTGACGGCACAGGGCGACCGTGCGCTGGTGACCAAGGCGGCGGCACTGGGAGCCAACAACGTGCTGGCCAAGCCATTCACCATAGAAAAGATGAAAGCTGCCATCGAAGCGGTGTTCGGGGCCTTGAAATGATGAATTCGGCCGGGCTTCGCCGCGTACATGTCATACAGGGGGAGTTTAAGGTCGTCAGTGATCCAAATGTCGTGCTGTCCACCATTCTTGGATCATGTGTTGCTGCATGTCTGCGAGATCCGGTTACCGGAATTGGCGGCATGAACCACTTTCTTCTGCCAGGATCTGCTGATGCCTCGATGAACAGCGGCGACGCAACCCGTTACGGCGTACATCTCATGGAGTTGTTGATCAATGGACTGTTGAAACAGGGCGCACGACGGGACCGGCTGGAGGCCAAGCTGTTCGGCGGCGCGAAAACGATTGCGCGTTTTTCCAATGTGGGCGAACAGAACACGCTGTTTGCCAAACGTTTTTTGCTGGACGAAGGCATCACCCTGCTGGGGGAAAGCACGGGCGGCGAGCATGGGCGCAAAGTGGAATACTGGCCGGCGACGGGTAAGGCCCGTCAACAGGCACTGACGGGCGTGGAAACGCAGAAAACGGTCGCGTTGGAGCAGCGCCCGGTTCCTGTGGTCAAACCTCCAGAGACGACAATCGAATTTTTCTGATCGGGGACCCAATGCCAAACGAAACGACAACCGAACGCCCTCACGACGACGCTCTGCCGGATGTGTTGATGCGTGTGGTTTCCGAACTGTACGATGTTGCGCATCTGATCGAGCGGATCGAGCCGCAACTGACCAGCGCCAACGGACAGGCGCTTCTGGAAGCAACAACCAGCATGAAGGTGTTGCAGGGTATCGATCTGGCCGTTCAGAAGACGCGCGGTCTGGCGGAGTTTATCGACACGTTTACCGCCACCATTCCGGAGGACTGTTCAGTGGATATTTCCACTGCCCTCAGTCTGGTCAAGCTCGCCGATATGCAGAAGGCGCTCGGAGCCATTCATCCGCGCCTTGGTCACTCGCAACCGCTTTCGCGCGCCTCGGGTGATTTCGAGGCATTCTGACGTGATGCGCCATGTTCGCGCAAGTTTCAGCCGTTAGGTTAACGCAAGGTTAATAGCCTTCGTTACGCCGATGGGCACATTTTCATGTGCTGGGCAGAGTGGAATCAATGCGCGCGACTGTGGCTCCGGGTTCGACGGATACCCTCCGCGCCAGTGGGTGCGAACAGAATGAGTCTGTTAGATCAATTTGCGTCAGTCGGAAAAAATCTGGCTGGTCTTGGGCAGGCAAAGCTGGCGGCACTGGCCGGGGTCGGCATTGTGGCTGTCGGACTGGTTCTCGGGGCCGCGTTTTTTGTCAACAAGCCCGCCTATGAAACCCTCTATGTCGGGCTGGAATCTGCCGATCTGAACCAGATCAGTGTGGCGCTCGCCGAAGGCAACATGAATTTCGAAGTGGGGACCGATGGCACGAGCCTTCTGGTCCCCGTTGGTATGACGGGTAAGGCGCGTGTCTATCTTGCGGAGCGCGGTTTGCCCAACAGCGCCAACGCCGGCTATGAGTTGTTTGACAATGTCGGCTCTCTCGGCCTGACATCCTTCATGCAGGAAGTGACCCGTGTTCGCGCTCTGGAAGGCGAAATCGCACGCACCATTCAGCAAATTGCCGGAATTGCAGCGGCCCGCGTTCATATCGTCATGCCCGACCGGGGCAGCTTCCGCGCGACGTCGCAAACGCCGACGGCTTCTGTCATGATCCGCGCAAGCGCGACCGCAGGCCGAAAGGCTGCCGCGTCCATCCGCCATCTGGTGGCATCCTCCGTTCCGGGTCTTAATCTCGATGATGTGACGATACTGGACTCCACCGGGCAGTTGCTTGCCTCTGGTGACGATCCGTCCAACAGCGCCTTGAGCCGTTCGCTCGGCGTCGTGCAGTCCGTTCAAACCGAAATTGAAAGCAATATCGACAAGGCACTGGCGCCATTCCTCGGCATGGACAACTTCCGGGCCAGTGTCACAGCACGCCTGAACACCGACAGCCAGCAGATTCAAGAAACCGTTTTTGACCCGGAATCGCGGGTGGAACGCTCCGTGCGCGTGACCAAAGAGGCACAGCGCTCCAGCCAGCAAAGCCAGGATCAGGCCGCGACCGTCGAGCAGAATGTGCCACAGGGCGGACCGACGGGTGGGGCAGGGCCAAGCTCGAACGACGAAACCGACAAGAAAGAAGAGCAGACCAACTTCGAAATCAACAGCAAGGTTGTGGCGACAGTCCGCAATGGCTACACGATCGACAAGTTGTCTGTTGCGGTGGTGGTCAATCGCGGTCGTCTCGCGGCAATGGTGGGTGAGCCTGCGGACCAGGCCAAGATGGACGCCTATATCCAGCAGATGCAGTCGCTTGTGGCGTCTGCCATCGGACTGGACGCTGCGCGCGGCGATGTTGTCACGGTCACCGCCATGGATTTTGTTGATGCCCAGCTTCTGGATGAAGCCGTCAGCGGTCCCGGTATCATCGAAGTGCTGACGCGCAATCTGTCCGGTATCATCAACGCATTGGCCTTTATCGCAGTCGCTCTTTTGATTGTCTGGTTCGGTTTCCGACCCCTTGCCCGCTCCATTCGTGGCGAGACGGTGTCGCAAGGTGCGATTGGTACCGATGCGCCGGGTCTGGAACTGGCTGATTTCGGCCCGACCGTGGACGGACCCGGAAGCACCCTGATGGAAGGCTTTGGCTCGGACTTCGGTTTCACCACGGATGATCTTCTGTCCGCAGCCGACGAGTCGTCGCCAGCCTTCAACCGCCGTGTCAAGGAGGGTCCAGAGCGCCGTCTCGCGCGGATGGTGGAGATCAGTGAAGAACGTGCTGCAAAAATTCTGCGAAAATGGGCCGTCGACAAGGCCGCTTAAAGCATAATCCGACCGGAGCGAAGCGACGATGGATAAGAGTATGCTTTTAGAATCAGGAAATCCTGCACCAAGCCATCGGTTCTCAAATTTTTCACAACGACGCCGTACAAAATAGTTAACATTTTGTTCTGCTCTTGTCGAAAAGGTGTTATTGCGCCTATGTAAGGTACATTAACCAATGTGAGCACGATGAAAGAGGCGGTTGGAGGCCCAAGATGGATCTTGTCCTAGCCGGAATTGGACCGTATTCCCTGTTTGCCGGGCGGCAAAAGAGTACGGTTTGCTCACTGCTGAAGGCATGCCGCAAGCAGATCGGCTGCCGTCATGTGGCGCATGTCTATCTCGATCAGCGGCAACGCAATCCTGAAACCTATATATCGGTGACGTATCCCGGGCGCTGGTTGTTGAACTACGCGCTGCGCAATTATTTCACGATTGACCCGATGGTGGTCAGAACATCCGATTTTTATAGTATCCGCGTGCTGAACCATGTTGGTGAGACCGACAAGGCAATCAGAGGCATGATTGCGGATGCACAGCTTTTCGGGCTGGGCAGAACGTTCGTTCAGGTCCCGGTCATGACGAACTCCGAATATAGCGGCGCTGTCATGTTCGCCTTCGATATCGAGCCAAGCGACATCCACACCTATCTGGAAGCCCATAACGACCAGTTGGTTCGGGCAGCGCGGGTTTTGCATCTGGAAACGCTGAAAGCACGCGGCCTTTTGGACCGCGAGATCATGGAGTTTTCATTCAGCCCGGTCGAGCAGCATTGCGTGACGCTTCTCGGGCAGGGTTGCAATACCGCAGAAATTGCCCGGGAAACCGGACTGGCTGAAGAAAAAGTGTCTGTGCTGGTGCTCCGTCTCTGCGATCTGCTGGAATGCAGCAACCCCATGCATCTGGTCATTCGCAGTCAGAAACTCGGTCTCCTGAGCGAACCTGTTACGCGGCGGCGAAGTGGCTCTTCGCCCACGCCAGCTTTTCCAAAGAGGCCTCACTAACCTCCCAGGACACACACAGAATATCTTCGCTGCCGGGCATACTGCGACGACCGAGCGTTTCGCATTTGACACCGAAGGTCTTTGTCAGACGCACGATCTTTTCCTCGCAGATGGCCACATGGCGGGTTATGCCACGCTGGAGGCCAAGCTCAAGGGAGGCATTGCTGAGTTCCACAGCTGCCCGGTTCACGCCACTCATAAAGCGCACGTCGCGCTCCAGCGGGCGAATGGCAAACCGCGTTGTTTCCGTGATGCTGGCCGATAAGAGATCGGCCGGATCCGAAATCATGTCGGAGAATTTTTCCCATGTCAGCGTCGGGCCAGACATTGGCATCTGGCGTAACCCGCCAATCACGTCGCCGTTCTGGTCGAGCGAAAGCACATAGGTACAGGGCATGTAATCGTAACGGTCGATCTCCATATCGCCATCCACGGTTACGTCCCACCCCAAGGTGTCGTAAAATACAATTTTGCGAATCCTACAATACTGGTCGATTTTGTCGCGATACAACTGTTTATTTTCAGGGCTGACGATCAGGATCATGTTAACCTCTTGTGAAATCAGCATAAAAATAAGACAAACAAGGATAATGAACCGTTAACTCAAGCCTGGACCAAAACTTTTCTTTGCACCCAGGACGTGCGCCGGGGCGAATGTGGACCTGAACAGTCTTGGCGACGTGTCGAGGTTTGACAGACTGGAATTATTCTTATTAAAGCTGTTGGTGATGTCGACGCAGCGTGCTGGTAACAAGGACCAGTTCTGTTCAGACCGGTGAACCCATTCCAGCAATAAAACTGGACATTAGTGATTTCTTACAGGTACGTTTTCAGTGTATGGCGCTATACATTCCAAACAAGTTTGATTCGTCATAAAACTGAATAGGCTATGCCGGAGAGTTGGACATATTCATGCGGGCAGACATAACGAACGTGTCTACACCATCAACTCAAGCAACTGACTATAGTAAACTCATGCCCAAGGAGCAGTTGCTGGAGAAGTTACATGCATCCTGTGAAGAGGGTATGCATGCAAGCTTCCGGCTGCTGACGCAATATGTCGGTGCATCGCACTATCTGCTTGTGCGTTACGATTTATCACAGGAAAGCCTGCTGGACCTCGTCATCACAGCCGACTGGCCTTTTGATCTGGTGCGTCAACTGTCCAAGGTGACATCGGCTCTCTATGCCAAGAGCAATGAGATGGACAAATGCCTTGTGGCCTTGCAGCCTGCTTTCGTAGCGCTTCCACCGGATGCGCATGTGCCGATTGGCGCATCAAAGGAATTTTGCTCCGTCATGTTTAGTGTCGGGCGAACGCGGTTCAGGCTGATGCTGCTGTTTCCGCAGGATGTGATCCTGTCGCAGGACCGGGTGCGGGACGTGGCGCTGCTGGCCGGTTACGTCGTCAGTCTGGATCGGGAAGTGGCAACCGCCTCCGTTCGGGAATTCGAGTTGACAGACCGGGAACTGGAGTGCCTGTCGTGGATTGCGGAAGGCAAGACCAGCGACGAGATCGCGGTCATCATCGGCATTTCACGCAATACGATCAACAATTACATTACGAGCGTCATGCGCAAGACGGCAACGCGCACCCGTTCCGAAGCCATTGCATTCGCTGTTCGGCATAATCTGGTGTGAGTGGGAGTTAGCGATGGCACAGAGCGATCCGAAATCGATCAAAATGCAGACCCGGACTCTCACGCGTGGGCGTGGAACCGGAAAAGTGTTGAACCTCTCTATTCGCTTGCAGGGCATTCAGCGGCAGGTCAACGGTCAGCAATATTGCGTTTTACGGCAGACCGGCACTGGCTTGCCGTCAAACCGGCGGCTTGTGTGTGTGCTGGACGGGGCGGGCAGTTCCACATCCAGCCATGCGGAGATCGTTACCGCCCTGTTTTCAGAGTTCTTTCAAACCCATTTGGACCAGTCGCTTCTGCCGATTGTTTGGAATGGCAATGGCGATCTTCAAAACGCTGAAGTTCCCCTGTTTGAAAAGTTTGTGCATCGGGTCAAAGGGCGTCAAACGCCGTTTTCAGGCGTAGCCCTTCCTGTCCGGCTGGGCGCGGAAGGCAATGGCTATCTAATCTTTACCGGTCATTATCTGGATATCAGCGCTGAACTTCTGGTGGAAATTCATGGGAAATGCTACCAGATCATGAAGGACATGCTGGCAGCCGATGAGCGCCGAACCAACCATAACGATAATCTGAGCGAACGGGAGATGGTGTGCCTGCAAATGGCCAGCGACGGCCACATCAGCGAGGAAATCGCCGACCGGATGGGCCTGTCAGTTCATACGGTCAACGCTTATCTGGGCACGGCCACGACCAAGCTGAATTCGGTCAATCGCATTCAGGCCATCGCGAAGGCTTTGCGGCTCGGCTATATCAACTAGCAATTTGCATGCAGGCGTCGGTCGCGGCGCAGGTGAAACGGGACGCATTCAGGCGTTGCACCAGATAGGCGGTATTTTCCTCCTGATCGTCCGATGGATGTTGGAAAGCGATGTGATTGATTTCCAGTCCGGCCTCTTCGCCGCGCAGTGCCAGTTGCGCGTACACCGTCACGCCGCCGGGCTTTAATTCCAGGTCCAGAATGACTTCGGGCGCGCTTTCCCAGTCCAGCTTGTAGTCGCCGCCGGAGCCGAGATTTACGGTGCCGGGAAGAAAGTACAACTCTGCCGCCGAGGAAACGAGGTCGGAAAGATTTCCATGGCACTCGAACCGAAGCATGGAAATCAGATCGGCGGCATCGATAAGCCGCAGTTCGGTGGCCACAGGTCGAATGGCGTCCGCCACAATTTTTTCTCTCAGTTCAGAATAAGCGCATTTTTTCATCGAGTCTGACCGTTATTGGATGATGAGGCCGCATAAATTCGATGAATCAATTCGGCAACTGCCTTGTAAAACACCGGTGGAATGACACTATCGACCGAGACTTGCGCAAACATTGAGCGGGCAAGCGGCGGATCTTCAAAAACGGGAATATTGTTTTTCTCTGCAATCTCGCGAATCTTGAGCGCGACCAGATCCTGACCTTTGGCAACCACGACAGGTGCGTCGCCTTCTTCGCGCACATAGCGCAGCGCCACGGCAAAATGCGTGGGGTTGGCAATGACCATGGTGGCCCGGGGCACGTTGCTCATCATGCGTTTGCGGGCGCGGTCGCGGGCAATGGAGCGCAGCCGCGCCTTGATGATCGGGTCGCCTTGGGACTGTTTGTTTTCCTCTTTCACTTCCTGCTTTGTCATCATCAGTTCGGTGTACCAGTGGTGCCGCGTCCAGAAGAAATCGACAATCGCAACCACGGCAGTCGAAAACAGGATCACCAGCACGATCTGCCTGAGAAAATTCGCCATCTTTCCAAGCATGGTGACCGGGTCGGAAAACATCGAATCGAGTGACGCGAAGTAGTCATTCCAAAGCACGACGACGACGACGGTGGAAACGACCAGAACCTTGAAAAGGGATTTGCCGAATTCGACCATGCCCTGTTTTCCGAAAATGCGCTTGAACCCCGCGATGGGAGACAGGCGGTTCAGCTTCGGAGCGATGCGATCCAGAACCGGGGCGGGCATGTTTTGCAGAATAGATGCAGCCAGACCGAAAACCATCATCAGAATGAAGGCGGGCATGACAACGCTGCTGGCGCTCCACAAGACGTTGCGGATCAGGGCCACAACATCGTGCGACGTGTTCAGACGCCACGCATGGGGCTGCTCGAAAATATCCTTCAGGGATTCTGCGAACCGGCCGATACTGCCGGGAAGAAAGAAAACGATATAGATGTAAATCGCAAGGGTAGAGGCAAAAACCGGCACCTCTCGGGAAAAGGGAACATTGCCTTTCTCGGCGGCGTCAGAAATCTTTTTCTCGGACGGTGCCTCGGTTTTACTGTCCTTATCCTGATCGTCGGCCACGGTCGCACTCCGTCAGGCTTATTAGGGTTCAATCAAACCGAAATGCTTCAGGCCGCGTCGGACGCTGGCTGCTTTTCGCGAAGCTCGATCTGTCCGCTCGCGGCCAGACGAATGGCCTCCTGCGTGATGGAGCGGCGGGCAATCGAGATATCGCGGGGATTGATACCCGCATCGCCGGCCACCAGATCGGATTCGATCATGCGACGCTGGCGCGCGCCGATGGAGGACAGAATAGCCTCGCGGACTTCCGGCCCGGTGGTGCGCAGGGCCATGGTGAGGATATCGCCCGACACATCGTTGAACAGCGCGACCCGCGACCGTTGCGGCATGTGAAGAATATCGTCGAACAGGAAAATCTTCGGGCGTACGCGCTTGGCCGATTCGACGCTGATCGTTTCCAGCGAGGCCAGCAGCGATTCGACCTGTGTCTTGTCCAGTTCGTTCATCATCTCGGCGACCTTGACCGAGCCGCCGGAATTGCGTTCCGCATCCAGCTCTTTCAGCATTTCAACGATACGTGTCTCGATAATGTCGGCTGCTTTCGGGCTGACATTCTTCATGTTGACGGTACGGTTGATAATGTCGGCGTGCTGCGTTTCCGGCAGTTGCAGCAGAACCTTGGCGCTGAAACTGGACGGCATCATCGACAGAACATAGGCGATGGTTTGCGGGTGTTCTTTCAACAGGAACTGGCTGACGGCCACCGGATCACTGTCCTGGAGACGATCCCAAATGTTGGCTTCATAGGCCTGGAAGGTGGTACGACGGCCCAGAAGACCATCCACCTCATCAGGCGTCAGACCTTCCTCAAGGATGCTCTCCATGGCCTTGGCATTGTCCATAAGGCCCGCGCCTTCGGTAAACAGGTCCTCGAACTC
Organism: Rhizobium sp. CFBP 8762; assembly: GCF_014841565.1. Classification (GTDB taxonomy): domain Bacteria; phylum Pseudomonadota; class Alphaproteobacteria; order Rhizobiales; family Rhizobiaceae; genus CFBP-8762. The sequence continues at coordinate 619,366 of NZ_JACYUD010000001.1, read as the reverse complement.
GGCAACCAGATCTTCCAGCTCGTGCGGCGGAATGGAGCGCAGCGACTGGGCGGAGGCGATGATGGACTGCAACTCTTCCTGCGTGAAGAATTTCAACAATTTGCCCGCGACATTCTTGCCCATGGCAAGAAGCACCGCCGCCGCCTTGTCCGTCTGGCTCAGCGGGCGGGTGAGCGGGGAAGCTTCAAATGTGTCGAAATCCATCATGGATCAAACCTTTGTCGTCGAACCGTTAGAACGCCCTGCGTCCCTCCGTTGGGCATCATGCTCAAACCGGACTTCAAACCTTACGCGTACCGTTGATTTCGATTAGCTTGACGCCGAACCGCGCTTCGTCTTCCTCAAGCACAGTAATTTCGCCCCGGCCAATAACGCGGCCATTGACCACGATTTCAACCGCTTCGCCGATGCGGCGGTCCAGCGGAATGGTCGAGCCTTCTGACAGGTTCATGAGGCCCGATACCGGCATGCGGCTGCTGCCCAGAACGATTTGCACATCCACGGGAATATCCATGATCAGTCCGAGATTGCCGGACATGTGAGAGGTTGGCGGGGCTTGCGGGGCGGTTGAGAACTCTTCCAGGCCATCACCGAATGCGGATGCGGCATCGGCCGAAACGTCTGTCGACGCAAATGCATCAGCAAAATCTGGTTGGCTGGCGAAATCCGTTTGAAAATCGCCGCCGAAGTCAGCCAGATCCGTAACATTGCCCTTTGGCATGTCCAGAGGGGCCATGTCCAAAGGATCTGCATCGGAGGCTTTCGCACTGCGCAGATCATCGATTGCCTGATCGAGTTCATCGTCGCCAAGGCCGGGTGAAATCGGGTCCATCTGATCTTCTTTGGGTGCGTTATTCATTACCATACCAGCTATATTTCATTTGAAGCTTGCCCCAAACGTTCTGTGGTGACTATCAGCTTATCATCAAGACGTAATATGCGAAAGCAAGTCTTCTTCCGAGCCATAAGTATCTTTGACCCGGACCGTATAGCGGGAGCCCGCTCGGCCGAACTCGCAGATGTAAAGCTCCCGGCCATTGGCGCTGACATCCACACGCACATCCTGCGTATCCTGAAACATCAGCACATCCCCGACTTGCAGGCGGCTGATAGCATCAAGTGTCATCCGCTCGAGGCGGATATGGGCGTTGAGCGTAACACTGGAGCGCTGGACCTGCTCGCGCAACTGGTCGGTCCAGTGAGCAGCCTCCGGCTTGGGTGGTTGTCCGGCGGGGGCGTGGAGGAATTTGGTCTTGAGCAAAACCGCCTGCGGCACGATAACCGAAAATGTCGAAAGCACCGGCCCCAGCCCCATGGTCATGGTGATTGCGGCTGCAAACACAGGTGCGGCCGTTGCGTCCGGCTTTGGCCGCTCGGTGTCGTTGCACGGGCGCACGATGACCGGCTCGGTCTTGAGCCCTACTGCCATGCGCACAACTTCGCCGATGTTTTCAAAGAGCATGGCCGCAATGTCGATCTCGATGGCCGACAGCGCGCGTGGCTCCGGCTCCGTGACCGCATCGGGCAGGGCGCCCAGCAGGGATTCCATCATGGCAATGATGATCGGGCTGTCACAGCCCAGAACGAAATGCGGGCACCAGTTGCGCAACGAGGCGTCCGAGATGGCAACGCTCGTGCCAAGGCGGTGCACCAGCTCGTCCATCGTGCCGGTATCGCTGCCAGCAAAGGCTATCGTCACGTCATGGCCGGACTCGGTTTTCAGCAGGGGCGGCAGAGCCTGGGCCAGAATGGCACCGAACTCGCCACAGAGCTTGGCCACTGTCTTCGCATCGCCCAGCGTCCCCACCATTCGGGCCAGCAGTTCTGGCGGCATAGGTTTTGTGGATGCGGGGGAAACAGGTTTTGCCATGCGTCAGGCCGCCTTCTTGTCGCCGCCGGGGTTCATCATTTCCTGCTCTACGGCGTCAATTGATGGACGCTCATAGGCAGAAATGGTCTTGCGGCCGTATTCCAGCGCCACCTGCGGGACGGAACCGTTCATGTAGGCAATCAAGGTCTGTTTGACGATGATGTACAGACGGTTCTGCTTGTCGCGCACGGCTTTGATATTGGCAATCAGCGGGTTGACGATGGAGTAGGACAGGAACACACCCAGAAGCGTACCAACAAGGGCCGCAGCGATCAGCCCGCCCAGTACCTCTGGCGATTCGGAAATGGCCGCCATGGCCTTGATAACCCCCAGAACCGCCGCAACGATGCCGATGGCTGGAAATGCGTCCCCCATGGCCATCAGGGCGTGGTAGGATTTCATTTTGTCATGAGTGATCGTGTTGATTTCCTCATCCATCAGCGCCTCGATCTCATGCGAGCGGGCATTGCCGATGATGATCAGCCGTACGTAATCACAGATGAACGAGGTCAGCTCCTGATTGCTGAGAACCGTCGGCGCTGCCTGAAAGATGGCGGATTCCGATGGGTTGTCGATGTGGCTTTCGATCTCGTTGCGCGATTTCGTGCGCAGGTCGCGCATCAGCGCATACAGCACCCCCAGCGTATCGAGGTAATGGCGCTCCTTCGGCACGGTGTGCTTGAAGGCTTCCATGATGGCTTTACCGGCATCCTTCACGACCTTCATCGTGTTGGCCATGATAAAGCCGCCAATGCCGGCTCCGCCGATGATCAATAGCTCGAACGGCTGGAAAAGCACCTGCAAATGGCCACCCATGGCCATGTATCCGCCAAGAATGCAGCCAAACGTTACGAGAAGTCCGATCAGAATATTCATTGGTGTCCACGGCCCGAGTCTTTATTTTGGATACTCTGATTAGGAGATCAGCCTTGCGCGGGGCTGTTTGAGGCCGGATGTTTTGAGCCACATCCAAAGACAGGTTCGCGCAAGGCATTGGGGTCAGATTGGCAGCAGTGGGGTGCGCTGTGGTGCGCCCATCGTTTTGAGGGACTGCGCGTTATGCAAACCGGGATTTATGTCGGAATTTCAGCCCATATGGCCCTTGAGCGGCGCATGAACACGCTGGCCGACAACATTGCCAATGCCACGACCACCGGTTTTCGCGCCACTGAAGTCAAGTTCAATCAAGTGGTGGCAGACACACAGACCGCAGATGTATCGTTTGTCTCGCAGGGAAAAGAGTATATCTCCACCCGCAATGGCGGCATGAAGCACACCGGCAACATGCTGGATTTTGCCGTTAAGGGCGATGCGTGGTTTTCCATCGAAACACCATCGGGCCAGGCCTTGACGCGCGACGGGCGCTTTACCCTGACGGAAGCCGGTGATCTGGTTACCATCAATGGCTATCCGGTTCTGGACGCCGGCGGCGCGCCGATCCAGCTGAACGGGGCCGCGGGAGCACCAACCGCCAGCAGCGATGGCGTTCTCTACCAGAACGGCCAGCAGGTGGGAGCCATCGGCCTGTTCGAAGCCGATATGTCCAAAGGGTTTACCCGTGTGTCGAACAGCGGTGTTATTCCCGCGTTGCCCGCACAGCCAGTGGTAGACCGTATCGATGCCGGGCTGGTGCAGGGTTATACGGAAGAATCGAACGTCAACCCCATTGCCGAGATGACCCAGCTTATTACTGTTACCCGCGCATTTGAAAGCATGAACTCGCTGATGCGCGATGGAGAAAGTTCCTTCAACGAAGCCATCAAAACCCTTGGCGGGGCGAAGTAAGCCGCTATGATCGATGCCAGAATGGACCGCCTGAAGCCACTTGATCCACCGGCGGCGTCACCATCGCTGGCAGCCCTGGCTGGGCTTGTTGAGCATTATTCAAAAGCAGACAACACGCTTGCCCCCGGTGGCAAGGTACAGATGATTGCTGCTGGCAACTACACGGTCAAGGGCCTGTCGCGCCATGTCCGGCTGGGTGATTTCGTCGCGCACAAAAGCGGCGGAAGCCTGCATCTAGGCGAGGTTGTGCGGGTGGAGCAGGAGACAATCGTCGTTTGCCCCATCGAGCCGGGTGACCCCATTGGCATCGGCGATACGGTCATTCGCGTGGGGGCGTTCCGTGTTGCGCCGACCGACGACTGGTGCGGTCGCACGATCAACGCGCTTGGCCATCCCATCGATAATCTGGGGCCCGTTTTGCAAGGCGCGCACCCGCGCTCCATCGCCAACACTGCGCCGCCATCCATGACGCGTCAGCGGGTGGAAACCGGTTTTAAAACCGGCGTGCGCGCCATCGATCTGTTTTCGCCGCTGTGCCTTGGCCAGCGACTGGGTATCTTCGCCGGTTCCGGCGTTGGGAAATCCACGCTGCTGTCGATGATTGCCCGTGCCAATGCGTTCGACAAGGTGGTGATTGCACTGGTGGGGGAGCGCGGGCGTGAAGTTCGCGAGTTTATCGAGGATACGCTGGGCGACAATCTGGCGAAATCCGTGGCAGTTGTCGCAACCAGCGATGAAAGCCCGATGCTTCGCAAAATGGCCCCGTTGACGGCCATCACCATTGCCGAGCATTACCGCGATCAGGGCGATAACGTGCTGCTGATCGTTGATAGCGTCACGCGCTTTGCCCATGCTATTCGCGAGGTTGCAACCGCATCGGGCGAGCCGCCCATCGCGCGCGGCTATCCGGCTTCCGTGTTTACAGAACTGCCGCGCCTGCTGGAGCGTGCCGGACCGGGCGCGGACGATGCGGGCACGATCACGGCAATCATCTCCATTCTGGTCGATGGCGACAATCATAACGATCCTATTGCCGATTCCACCCGCGGTATTCTGGACGGGCATATTGTCATGGATCGCAGTCTGGCGGAGGAGGGGCGCTATCCGCCTGTCAATCCGCTGGCCTCCATCTCGCGTCTTGCCCGCAAGGCGTGGACGCCGGAGCAGGAAAAGCTGGTCGCGCGGTTGAAAGCACTGATCCATCGCTATGAGGAAACCCGCGATCTGCGGCTGATTGGCGGATATCGCGCGGGGAGCGATCCGGATTTGGATATGGCAATTAAACAGGTACCCGTTATATATGATGTTCTGCGGCAGACGCCTGCCGAAGAACCCGCCTTTGATGCGTTTACGGACTTGGCAACAGCGCTGAAAACTGCGGCGGGCATGGGGAGATAGGCACGATGAGTGTTTCTGATTTCGAGGCGGATGAAATTGTCTCGCCATCCGATGCGGGTCTGAATGCCAACGTTCTGGTCGTTGACCAGCTTCTGGCGCTTATCGGCGTGCTGCTTGCCGTGCTTGCAACGTTTTTCCCGTGGTATGTGTTTTTCAATCAGGACCAGTTTTCCCTGCCCACCCTCTGGCGGGGCGAAACCCGTGATCTGTCGTCCCTGTCCTCCCAGCCGGTGGTCAGCATTTCGCCGCTTGCCATGACCAATAGCGGGCAGCCCGCCAGAGACCCGTTGACACCCGATCCCCTGACCACATCGGCTGTGCCGGGGCTGACCAAGCAAGCGTTGCGCCCCGCCGCTGCGATGCCGGAACCGACACCCGCGCAAAACCGGCCCTTCCGGCTTATGCATGCAGCCAATGGCAGAGCGTTGGTGGAGGATGGCTATGGCATGTATCTGGTGCAGGTTGGCTCCGTCTTGCCCGACAACAGCCGCTTGGCAACGCTGGAACAGCGGGCGGGCAACTGGGTGCTGATCACCTCCAACGGCGACGTTATCGAACGCCGATAAAGCTTAATCTGGCTATCATATCAGCCTACGGAGCCATGCCCGCAGGCTTTTTGCATTTGGCGCTACCCCCGTGAAATCCAGACCAGTCCCACGCAAGATTGGAGGATTACTTAACGATTTATTAAGTGTGGAGTCGTGGATGCAGCCGATACAACTTTTCGAACTGGCCTCAAGACAGGCCGAATGGCTTTCTGTCCGCCAGTCGGTGGTGGCGGGCAACATTGCCAATGCCAACACGGTGGGTTACCGCGCCAAGGATGTAACGCCGTTTTCGGCGGTGCTGGAGCAGACCGGCGTAAAGATGGCCGCAACCCATGCAGCCCATTTTACCGATACCGGATCGTCTGCAGACAATATCGGCACACGTGAAGCCGCCTTGACCAAATCGATCGGCGTGCAGGAATCCGGCAACAGCGTCGGCCTTGCCGAGGAGTTGATGAAATCCGGGCAGATCAAGCGCGAGGCGGAGCTTGCCAACGGGCTGATCAAATCCTTCCACCGCATGATGTTGATGACAGTGAGAAAGTAAAGATGGACCCGCTTTTAGCTGCACTCAAAATTTCTGCCTCCGGACTTGAGGCGCAATCGACTCGGCTTCGGATTGTTTCGGAAAACCTCGCCAACTCCCGCTCCACCGGTGATACCGCCGGTGCAGACCCGTATCGCCGCAAGACCGTGAGCTTCGCGTCCGAGCTGGACCGCGCACTTGGTGTCAACACGGTTCAGGTCAAGAAGCTTGGAACCGATGATTCCGGTTTTGCGACCGAGTACGATCCCGGCAACCCCGCTGCCGATGACAAGGGCATGGTGAAAATGCCCAATGTCAACGTGCTGGTGGAAATGGCCGATATGCGCGAAGCCAACCGCTCCTACGACGCCAACCTCCAAACCATTCGTCAATCCCGCGAACTGATTTCCGGGACCATCGACCTTCTGAGAGCTTCCCAATGATCGACGCAATCAAGGGCCTTGGTGGCCTGAATCTGACCAGCCCGCTCGAAGGCCCGAACGCCATCGGCGGTGGCATGGGCATTGGCGCCTCGGTGCAGTCCAGCGCAACACAGGGCCCAAGCTTTGCGGACGTCATGGCCAATATGGCAACTGACGCGACCGATGCGCTGAAAGCTGCCGAAACAAAGTCATTCGAAGGCATTCGCGGCACCGCCAACACCCGGGAGGTGGTGGATGCCATGATGAGCGCCGAGCAGTCGCTCCACACAGTAACGGCCATCCGCGACAAGGTGGTTTCGGCCTACCTCGAAATCGTGCGCATGCAAATTTAAGGACCGACCCCGTGAAAGCTCTCTCCATTGCTGCGACCGGCATGAATGCCCAGCAGACAAATCTTGAAGTCATTGCCAACAACATCGCCAACATCAACACCACCGGCTATAAGCGGGCGCGTGCGCAGTTTACCGATCTGCTCTATCAGACAGATCGGGCGCAGGGCGTTCCCAACCGGGCCAATCAGGCCATTGTGCCGGAAGGCGTGACCATTGGTCTTGGTGTGCAGACATCCGCCGTACGCAATCTGCACATTCAGGGCCAGCCGGTGCAAACCGGTAACACGCTGGATATGATGCTGCAGGGCCGGGGCTGGTTTCAGATCGAAGCAGCCGATGGCACGACGCTTTATAGCCGCTCGGGTGCGTTTAACAAGAACGATCAGGGCCAGCTTGTGACCATTGATGGTTACAACGTTGTGCCGGCAATCATCATTCCGCAGAACGCGAGCAACATTACGGTTACGCGGTCTGGTCAGGTGTTTGCCAACATTGATGGCGCTGCGGAGCAGACAGAACTTGGTCAGTTGACCATTGCCAACTTTGTCAACGAGGCGGGTCTTGAGCCGCTCGGCGACAACCTGTTCCGCGAAACGGCGGCATCGGGCGCGCCTGTTGTCGGTCCGCCGGACGAAGTCGGTTATGCCTACATCATGCAGCGTTATCTTGAGGCATCCAACGTCGATCCCGTCAAGGAAATCACCGATATGATTTCCGCCCAGCGCGCCTATGAAATGAACTCCAAGGTCATTCAGGCCGCCGATGAAATGGCGTCCACGGTGAGCAAGAACCTAAGATAAGGGGAAGGACGGCAAACATGATGTTTCGCCTGAAATCACATATGGGACGCCTTGCGGTTGCGGTGTGCCTGTCCGTTGCCGCGCCTGTGTTAGCGCAGCAACCGCGCATGGCCGTTGTTCCGACGCAAACGATCTACCCAGGCGAGGAAATCAGCCGCGCCCGGCTGGAAATGGTTGAGGTGACCAATCCCAATCTCGTCAAAGGCTATGTCAGTTCCATTGATGAAATCGATGGGCTGGTGACCAAGCGAACCCTGCTGGCCGGTCGCGTCATCATGGCCTCCGCCCTGCGAGAAAAGTTTGCCGTGACACGCGGCTCCTCGGTTCGGCTGGTGTTTTCCAAGGGCCCCATGACCATCACCGCCGCCGGTTCGCCGTTGCAGGATGCCGCCATCGGCGACCTTATTCGCGTTCGCAATACCGATACCGGCGTTATCGTCTCCGGCACGGTTATGGCGGATGGCACAATTCACGTGGTGGCCAAATGATGCGGCGTCTTGCACTGATCGTGCTTTCTGGCCTGATTGCGTGGACCAGCGCGGTCACGCCCGTATCTGCCGCGCGCATCAAGGATGTCGCATCGCTACAGGCCGGGCGGGATAATCAGTTGATCGGCTACGGTCTCGTGGTTGGCCTGCAAGGCACCGGCGATGGTCTTCGCTCGTCTCCCTTTACCGAGCAATCCCTGCGCGCCATGCTGCAAAACCTCGGCATCTCCACGCAGGGCGGCGAATCCCGGTCCAAGAACATTGCTGCGGTGCTGGTAACGGCAACGCTGCCGCCCTTTGCCAGCCCCGGAAGCCGGGTGGATGTCACCGTTGGTTCGCTTGGTGATTCCACCTCCCTGCGCGGTGGCACACTGGTCATGACCTCGCTGACAGGCGCTGATGGGCAAATTTACGCGGTGGCTCAGGGGTCTGTTGTCGTTACCGGTTTCAATGCCGAAGGCGATGCGGCAGCGCTCCAGCAGGGTATCACCACAGCAGGCCGGGTGCCGAATGGTGCGATCATCGAGCGTGAATTGCCCTCCAGATTCAAGGACGCAATCGACCTCGTGCTGCAATTGCGCAACCCGGATTTTTCCACCGCCATTGGCATGGCCGATGCCATCAACACCTTTGCGCGCCAGAAGTTCGGCGGACCGATTGCCGAGGCCCGTGATTCGCAGACGGTCGAAATCTCCAAGCCCAAAATGGCGGACCTCACCCGCCTGATGGCGGACATTGAAAACCTGACCATCAAAACCGACGTGCCCGCCCGTGTCGTCATCAATGAGCGCACCGGCACCATCGTCATCGGGCAGGATGTTCAGATTTCCGAAGTGGCCGTCAGCTATGGCACGTTGACCGTGCAGGTCAGTGAAACTCCCACCATTGTGCAGCCAGCACCCTTTTCCGATGGTGTGACCGCCGCCGAGCCGAACACGCAGATACAGGCACAAGTGGAAGGCGGACAGGTGGCTATTCTCAATGGCTCCAATCTGCGTTCGCTCGTTGCCGGTCTCAACAGCATTGGCGTGAAGCCGGACGGTATTATCTCCATCCTGCAGGGAATCAAATCTGCGGGCGCGCTTCAGGCAGAACTGGTGCTGCAATGAAAAAAACCAATCATTTATATCCAGCCCTCATCGTCGCGCTGCTGGGTGTTCCCGGCGCGTTTGCGCAAACGCCTGCCACCACGGCAAGCGACGACGAAATCCGCACCTTCTGCACCAATATTGCCGATGCTGCGCGCGACCAGCGCTATCTTCTCCAGAAGAAAGAACTGGATGATCTGCGCGTCAGCATTGATGAGCGCATCGCAACGCTTGAAAAGCGCCGTGCCGAATACGAGGAGTGGCTGAAACGCCGCGATGAGTTTCTCAAGCGCGCCGAAGCGGGACTGGTGGATATCTACAAGAACATGCCGCCCGATGCCGCAGCCGGCCAATTGGCGCTGGTGAAAGAAGAAGTCGCAGCAGCTATCGTCATGCAGCTTTCGCCCCGGCTTTCCAGCGTTATCCTCAGCGAAATGAAGCCGGATCGCGCAGCGGCTCTCGCCAGTATTATTTCCAGCGCGGGTGACCCCAATACATCGAAGGACCCATCATGAAACATTTTCTGTCCATCATGATGGCCGGTGCGCTGCTGTCGGGCTGCGCCAATCAGGCTATCCGCGAACTTGGCCGCGCACCGGCCATGAGCCCCATCGGCAGCGGTCTGCAATACGCGCAAACGCCGCAAATGGCGATGTATCCCAAGCAGCCGCATCAGATTGCCAGCGGTTACTCGCTGTGGAACGACCAGCGCGCAGCCTTGTTCAAGGACGCGCGCGCCTTGAATGTTGGTGATATTCTGACGGTGGATATCCGCATCAACGATCAGGCCTCCTTTGATAACAAGACCGACCGCAAGCGCAAAAATAGCAGCGGGTACAATATCGGTGCCAATGGTACGTCAACAGGCGGAAGTTTTGGCTGGGACGGTGGCCTGAAATACGGCTCTAACACCGAGACCAAGGGCGAAGGCACAACCGAGCGCGCTGAAAAGCTGCGCCTGCTGGTGGCGGGCGTGGTAACAGGCGTGTTGGAAAACGGCAATCTGCTGATCAGCGGGTCACAGGAAGTCCGTGTCAATCATGAAATCCGCATTCTCAACGTCGCTGGCATTGTGCGCCCGCAGGACGTGGATGCCCGCAACATGATCTCCTATGACAAGATTGCCGAAGCCCGCATTTCCTATGGCGGTCGTGGCCGCTTGACCGAGGTGCAGCAGCCACCGATCGGTCAGCAGGCCATGGATCTGTTCTCGCCAATCTGATCACGGACACCAAGGGGATACCATGGAAGAACTTGGCGCAGACACCGCCGCATCTAAAAAACCATCGCTGATCGTAACGCTGGCCATCATCGTGTTGCTGTCAGCGGTGGCTGGTGGCGGCGGCTGGGTTGTCGGCAGCTTGATGCGCCCGCAGGAGGTTCCTGTCGCCAAGAAAGAGACCCCAGCCACGGAGGGCGCGCAAAACGCTGAAGGCACGGCACCCACGGAGACGGCCGAGGTTTCAGAAGACGGATTAACCCGCTTATCCACCGAGCTGAACGGCGTGGTCGCGCTTCCCTCCATCACCACCAATCTGGCCTATCCGGCAGAAAACTGGGTGCGGATGGATGTATCGCTGCTGTTCAACGGCAAGCCTGATCTGGCTGTTACCGAAAGCATCCATCAGGATATCGTCGCCTATATGCGCACGGTATCCCTGCAACAGCTACAGGGCCCACGCGGGTTTCAGTATCTGAAAGAAGACATTAAAGAGCGGGTAGACCTTCGCTCAGAAGGCCGCGTAACGGACATCATGTTCAGGACATTTGTGATCGAATGATTCGATTTTTTCTTTTTGTGGTGGCCACGATGGCCATGACCGGCATAGCCAGCGCGCAAGCATTGCAACTGCCCGGCAATCTGCTCAATACCCCTATTGAAGGCTCCGCCGCCGCGTGGATCATTCGCACCTTCGGTCTGCTCACGGTGCTGTCCATTGCGCCGGGCATTCTCATTATGGTCACGAGCTTCCCGCGCTTTGTGATTGCCTTTGCCATCCTGCGCTCCGGCATGGGTCTGGCGACCACGCCGTCCAATATGATCATGGTCAGCCTGGCGCTGTTCATGACCTTCTACGTCATGGCACCCACATTCGATAAGGCATGGAAAGAGGGCGTCGATCCCCTCCTGCAAAACCAGATCACCGAAGCCGAAGCCGTCACCCGCATCACCGAGCCGTTCCGCACCTTCATGGTTGCCAACACCCGGCCCAAGGACGTGCAGTTGTTCGTGGATATCGCCGAGGAACGCGGCCAGACAGTGGTCACCGATGGCCGCCCCGACCTGCGCGTGGTGGTGCCCGCCTTCATGATTTCCGAAATCCGCCGCGGCTTCGAAATCGGCTTCCTGATTCTGCTGCCCTTTCTGGTCATCGATCTCGTGGTCGCCACCATCACCATGGCCATGGGCATGATGATGCTGCCGCCAACGGCCATCTCGCTGCCGTTCAAAATCCTGTTTTTCGTATTGATTGATGGGTGGAACCTGCTGGTTGGCAGTCTGGTGCGCTCGTTTATGTAGGAGAAAAGCCCGGTTTGACCGGGTTTTTTCTATCGCGTCATAAACGGTTCAGTTCGGGGCGGAAGTGCTGGCACATCAATAAGGGCAGGCTCAAGACCCCTTCGTGCTCTGTCAGCCATCATTTCATAGGCGGTTTCCAGATGTCTGGTAAATCGCTCAGCATCAAAAAGCGGTTTGATGAAACGGTTTTGAACCAACTGTTCCTTGTAGGCTTTAATTTGATCAGGATTTTCGTAGAGTTCGACAGCCCGATCCTCATACGCTTGAAAATCTTCTGCAACTAGCCCTTCTAAACCAATCGCGTTTAACAGGCTCTCGCTAACCCGCGAAGCAAAATGGCTTCCCTTTACACATAAAACAGGCAGGCCTGCCCATAGTTTTTCCGATGTTGTCGTATGTCCATTATATGGATAAGTGTCCAGTGCAAGATCAGCGGCCTGCAGACGCGCCATATGATACGCGTACTTAGCAGCGACAGTAAATTTAATGCGATCAAGTGCTATCCCAGAACGCTTTATTCGTTTGGCAATATTTTTTTGTTGATTTTCTGATGCAACCATTAACCACAACACGCTGTCAGGCGTACGTTTGAGAATGTTGATCCAACTGTCCAGTACAGTCCCGCTAATTTTGCGCCCTGCGTTAAAAGACACAAACACAAATTTGTCATCCGGTAACCCCACTTTTGAACGGGTTTCCGGTGGCGGCAATGGCCTTCGCCGTGGGGAGTTAGGCTGGTAGCTTTCCGGTAGTCGGCAAAAACGCTCCCAGTAGTGGGGTTGGGCACCGTCTGGCAAAACATACTTGTCCCCTATAATGTAATCCAAATCAATATTGACCGTAGTTCCTGGAAATCCGAGCCAAGAGACGTGGATAGGTGCGCAAGGTAAATTAAGAATCGAAGAACGAGAACCGCTGGTGTGCCCTTTTAAGTCGACTAATATATCGATCTGCGCTGCTTGAATTGCATCAGCTACTTCATTGTCTGACATATCTTTCACACGAATAACATTTCCACAATTATTCAATGAAAAACTGGAGACAGCAAGTTCTTTGCTGTCGGTATGGCAAAAGTAAGTAATATCGAAACGAGTGTTGTCGTGCGTTTCAAATATATCACTAACAAGTTTCATTGTTGCATGAGAACTATAAAAATCACTCGACAAATAGCCAATGCGTAACTTGTCCGACCATACATGCTTCTGGTTTCTCCGATTGTAACGGTGCCATTCTTGTGTAAGAAAGGAAAGTTGACCGGAGTATTTCACGAGTTCTTCATCAGGACACCAATTTATGCTATGGAACGGGTTGTCGTAGGCAATTATATCTTGTTTAGCTTTGGACGAATTTTTGTTGAATGCCTGTACAAGCATGATTGATTTATCAAAGTCACAGTCCGCATGTAAGAAATGCAGATACATCATCCGAAAGATCGGATTGTCCGGAAACTTCCTGAACATGTTCGCAACGGATTGTTTTTCAAACGAATTGGTAACGTGCCAACCGAGCGTTACATAGGCGAGGTTGAAGTGCTGAGGCTGGGTGCTGCCGGAAAGAGCGGGCGCAAAGACACGTGCCAGCTCATATTCACCGCGTTTTGTGTAGATAAAACATAGCGTAAATGCAGCATCCAGATGTGTCGGGTTTGCATTGTAAATACGCAACGCTGTCAGTAACGCATCATCATCCCGTTCCAGTTCCTTGTAAAGGGTCAGGGCGCGCTGCAAATAAATCGCGTTTGCGGGTTCGGTCTGTTCTGCTGCAAGCCTATAAGACTCGGCGGCCTCAGACACCATTCCCATAGCTTTCAGAACATCCCCCAGCAGGGCGTATGTCTTGGCATTCGGTGCATGGGTGATAAGGTCGTTGAGAATGATCAACGCTTCATTATATTTCTTTTTTTTGTACTGCAGTTCTGCGCTGAGGAAGCTGGGATTTTTCACGGATTGCTCTTTGATTGTTGCGGCAACGTCGTCAGAAGCACTATGGTCATTAAGTGCGATCCTTCTAGCTCTTGTGGTTAAACGACGAAGCTTGCACTGAGCATGCGATAAAAATATCCAATTTGTTAATGACTTGTTAATAATTATATGCTTTAAGTCCACTACCTGATAGACTGCTTCAGAATGTGAAGCGTGGCATGATGCCGACTATACTGGCCGGTTTTAGTCCGGCATGTCCCACCTACGAACATTCAAAGGGACGCCCTTATGACAAGCATTCTCACTAACTCATCCGCAATGGCTGCACTCTCGACATTGAAGTCGATCAACTCTGATATGGAAACCACGCAATCGCGCATTTCCTCAGGCAAGAAAGTTGGCACTGCGTCTGATAACGCTGCGTATTGGTCGATTGCAACTAGCATGCGCTCCGATAACAAAGCGCTTTCTACTGTTGAGGACGCATTGGGCCTGTCTGCTGCAAAGCTTGAAACTGCTGTGACCGGTATGGAAGCTGCCGTCGACGTCGTAAAAACAATTAAAGCAAAGCTGCAGGCCGCTACTGAAGGTGGCGTTGATAAAGACAAGGTGATGAAGGAAATCAAGACGCTTCAGGACCAACTGAAGAGTATTGTTTCTTCAACATCTTTCAATGGTGTAAATCTTTTACAAGATGCTAATCTTGGTAGCACGTCTACCGCTGCTGGTTCTGCCCCTAAAGGCACACAGAATTTGGTTGGTGGCTTTACACGTGATGCAAGCAATAACATCACCGTACAGACCATTGACTATGCGCTTGATAAAGACAGTCTGTTGGCTGGTAACACCGCTAGCACAACTCAGGCTGACAAAGGTATTCTGTACGAAGGTAAAGATGCAGGTACTTCTCCCGTAACTCCTGCTGTTAAGGGTATCATTGATCTAGTCATTACGTCAGCTACGACTTTTGCTGAGATGACAGCAATGACACAACACGTTAACACACAAGAAGAAAAGCTGATCAAGGCTGCTGCCAACCTCGGTGCTATTAGTGCACGTGTCACGATGCAGAGCGAATTCGTCAGCAAGCTTGGTGATTCGATCGACAAGGGCATTGGTCGTCTGGTTGACGCCGATATGAATGAAGAGTCGACACGCTTGAAGGCTCTGCAAACACAGCAGCAGCTTGGTATTCAGGCCCTGACAATTGCGAATTCGTCCTCGGAAAGCATTCTGCAGCTCTTCCGCTAAGCCTATTTGGTTTCACACTTTTAAGCCGCGCATTTTGCGCGGCTTTTTTATGCCGTCTGTGGCGCGGGCATCTTCACCCTCGCGCAAGATTAAAACCGTAGGTCTCATTATCCAGTTAGCAATGCCGCCATGTCTCAAATGGCGCGGAGAGCCATGATGACCGCTCCTATTTCCCGATATCTCAAGGATTTCAGCGCCCCCCGCGCATCCTTCTCGTCGCCATCGCCAAAGTTTTTTGCCGATTTCGACACCGACATATCCACGCGGGACGCCCCCCCCGTGCAGCCGCGAATCGATATCGATCTGGAACGCGCCACGGCTTTTTCGCGCGGGCGTGAGGCGGCAATCGCGGAGTTGGATGCGCAGCACGCTCAGCACATCGCTGATCTCAAAGCCGCCCACGCGCTGGAGATGGAAGCCCTGCGCGCAACCTGCGAGCAGGACATCGCTGCAATGATTTTCGAGCGGTTCAACGAAGCATCCAAAATGATCGTGACTGCCGTTAGCGACCAGACCGCACGGGCGCTGTTGCCGGTGCTGGATGGAGTTCTGGTGGAAAAAACCTTGGCTGACTTGGCCGCCACCGTGCAGCAAGGGCTGGAAGCGGGTGAGATCGTGACCATCACCATTAGCGGACCCAAAAGCCTGTTTGACGCGCTCAAAACCAAACTTGCCACCGGCAATCTTGCGTTTCGTCATGTTGAAACAGATGATGCTGATGTATCCGTGGAATTTGGTGATACGATCATGGTAACGCGGCTGGCCGCGTGGGCTGAAACGCTGGAGAAGGCTCTCGCATGAGCGACAACGAAGGCCACCACCACGGCAAGAACGAAATCATCATCATCAAACGGCACAATGGCAACCATGACGGCCATCACGGCGGCGCGTGGAAGATTGCCTATGCCGATTTCATGACGGCGATGATGGCGTTTTTTCTTGTCATGTGGCTGGTCAACGCTGCCAATGAGGAAACAAAAGCCTCGGTCGCATCCTACTTTAACCCCATGAAGTTGACCGATGCCAAGCCCTCCGAACGGGGCCTGAAAAAGCCGGTTGAAGAAGCCAAGGGCGAACAACTTAACGACAAATCCAAGACGGATGGCAAGCAGTTCAAGTCCGGCGGCGAAGCCAAAAAGGGTGATGATCTCGCCGCAACTTCGGGCGAGGAAACGACCTATTCCGAGGCCGACTTCTTCGACAATCCCTATGCCGTGCTGGCGGAAATTGCTCAGGACACCGGCCTGCAAGCCAACATCAGCAAGAAAGGCGAGGGAGGTGCCGCGCTCTCCGGCCCGTCAACCGGCGCGTCTGGCGGGGAGGCGTATCGCGACCCCTTTGATCCCGATTTCTGGACCAAACAGGTAAGCGTCGCGCAGGCCCGCCCGGATGCAACGACGTCGGAAGACTTGCCCGATACGGTCCTTCCTTCCGAGGATAAGGCCTTGAAGGATGATCTTAAGGACGCGGCGCAAGCCAAACCGCCGGTGGAGGTCGAAGCGGAGCAGGCCGAAAAAAATGCTGCCGATCTACAGGCAGAGATTGCCAAAGCGCTAGGCGCAGAGGCCGGACGCATGCCGGAAGGCGTGGTGGTCAAACCTTCCGAAGGCGGACTGCTGGTGAGTGTCAGCGAGCAGGTGGATACGCCGATGTTTGACATCGGCTCCGCATTGCCCAAGCGCGATCTGGTGATTGCCATGGAAAAAATCGCCAAGGTGTTGGCTGAGCGAAACGGGTCGGTGCTGATCCGAGGCCATACCGATGCGCGCCCCTTCAAAGCGGGCGAGGCGGACAATTGGAGGCTTTCGACTGACCGGGCGCAGAGCGCTTACTATATGCTGGTGCGGGGCGGCCTGAATGAAAAT
Source organism: Rhizobium sp. CFBP 8762 (assembly GCF_014841565.1). Taxonomy (GTDB): domain Bacteria; phylum Pseudomonadota; class Alphaproteobacteria; order Rhizobiales; family Rhizobiaceae; genus CFBP-8762. The sequence goes on along the minus strand of NZ_JACYUD010000001.1, from coordinate 602,529 downwards.
CGCATTACGCAGGTCAGCGGGTTTGCAGACCGCCGGCTGCAAGTGCCAACCGACCCGCTGGCACCGGCCAACAGACGCATAGAAATCCTGCTGCAAGCGGAGCAAAAGTGACATGCTGCAACTGGCCCGAAAGCTCCTGCTCTCCACAGCGCTGCTGGCTTTGTGGCCGTCTGCGGGTGTTTGGGCCGAGCAGAAGGTGCCCCAGGAGCTTGAGCCTTGGCAGATGCTTCGCTCCTTGCAATATGTGCAGGATTCAGTGATTTTAGGTGACCATTCGGCCGCTGAAATGCAGACCTTCCTTTTGAATGCCCTCGACCAGCGGTTGAAATCCGTCAGCCGGGAGGTATTCAGGGATCAGCGCAATGTCGATGCGGCAATGATCTACGCAATGAGCGGTGGTAACCCGGCTACGTTGGATAAACTAGCGGAAAACGATATTGACGGCAATTTTGACAGCCGCATAACCGATGCGCTGCGCCGCTATTTGAATGGCCGCGGTGTAACGGCGGGAAAAACCCTCACAGACCTGTTTCCAGAATATCGCCAGTCCGTCCTGGCGCCGTATCTTGCGCTCGTTGCCGGCAACGCAACGGCGCAGAAAAGCGCGATTGCAGCCTTGGAGTTCTATGATTGGGCACGGCTGACCGCGCCCGGAACCCTGATTGAAGAATCTGCCCTCAGGCGCTCCATCATCGTTGCATCGCAAACCGAGGACATGCACGCGCGCGGCTTGAACTACGCTTCGGCCTATGCGCGCCGCTTCCTCACCTCACCCTATGCGGGGCAGTTTGCTGATGCTTTCGTGGCAATTGCAGTCAAGGATCTGGATAGCACCGCACGCGCGAAAGTCATGGAAATTTTGTCTTTCGTCGATGTACCGCGACGGCGCGAAATTTATCTGCGCATTGCGCGCCGCGCTGCGATCATGGGGCGGCACGATCTGGCGAAAACAGCGTCTGAACAGGCAATGGCGCTGTCTGACGATACTTCCGCGCGCGCGCGGACCCTGGCAGAGCTCTATTCCGGGCTTGTGGGCGTCCCCTTTGGTGACATTGTTTCATCCATACAGCGCATTGACTCAATTGCACCGACGATGCTGTCCCAGCGTGATCAGGCATTGCGGGAGGCGGCACGAGCCGTGGCACAGGAAGTGTTGCGCAAGCCCATGGCCGACAGCTTGACACAAGGCGCAGATCTTAAAGCGGTTCTGCAACCAAAAATTGATGTAGCAGTAGATAATGAAATGCCTCAAGCCACGCCCGCGGTAAGCAAGGGTGAGACGATGGTGACTGATCCTGAGTTTGATCGTTTCGTTGGCCAAGGCAAAAGTCGGCTGGACGACATTGATGCGCTGTTGAAGAAAGAACAAAAATGACGTTTGTCGATTCAAACCCTGTGCTTGCTCCCAGTCTGCGCTCTCCAGACAAAGGCGTGATCGGCCAGTCTCAAGACGATACTGGTGGCAATGGCGGCGACTTCGACAGCGTGTTCAAAAGCCTGGAAAAACCGGAGTTGCCCAAGCCGGGGAACGAAAATTCGGATAATAAATTCTTGAGGTTTGCGGATGTGATGCCATCCACCGATGCGAAACACCGGATTGATGCTGCAGACAAAAATACTGTGCCGGAAACAACGTTGTCCAAGACGGACAACACTGTGGAGCCCAGCTTCAATCAAGACGTTCGTGTGAATGAAGTCCCTGCCAAGCCGGAGACAAAACGAAGCCAATTATCTGACGCCACAGACAGCAAGCGTTCTGTTGATGATATGCTGGAGTTGCTGCAGACAGCACCGACACCTCCACCCGTTCAAGCATCTACCCCGGATACCGTTGCGGTCAGCAGTGTGTCGCCGCAACCGCAACTCATGCCTCTGGTGGTCGAAACTCTACCAAAGTCGTTGGCAACAGGCCGTTCAGATATAGCTGATCGCAAATCAGCGGCTTCTACGGTGTCACCGCCAGCAACCCAAATTACCGAAGGCTCCGACACCGATGCGCCGATGCCGACCGAGCCGGACAAAACCTTTCGCTTCGCCCGGGCTGATGGCAAGGGAGCATCGGTAAACGTGGCAATCTCTGCGCTTGCTGAGGGTGCGCGCAAGGACACAACGGCTGTCACGGGCGAGAAGGTAGAGACAGTGACCGTGCTGGACTCCCGCCGATATCTTGGCCTGCCGGCCACCAACAATGTGGCGCTGATTTCTTCCGCATTGGCAAAGGAAACGGCTCTTGTCCAAACCGGGCAATCATCGCTGGTTGTGCTGGACGATGCGACCAGCAAAGTCGTCAACACGTTGAAGCTGCAGCTGACGCCTGTTGAACTGGGCTCTGTTGTTGCAACGCTGCGATTGTCGGGCGAGGCGTTGAGCGTGGACCTACGCGTCGAAACAGGTGCAGCCTTCCGCCAACTGAGTGATGATCAGTCGGCTATCATCAAGACACTTCAAGCACAGGGCTTCGAAATTGATCAAATCAACGTGCGGCTGGTGTCTTCGGATATTGCAACGGTTCAAACGGATAATCAGTCTGGACAACAGTCGCGGCAGGGACAGCAGGGAAGCTTTGCGCAGAGCCAGCAGCAACAAGGCAATCCTCAGTCTTCCAGCCGAGACGATCGTCATACGCGGGAAGATTCCAGGCTCGATCCGGCTGTTGATTATGGCGTCGACAATAGTGTCCGCGGCGGCGTCTACCTCTAGCGCATTTGCCAATTCCGGCGCCTGTGAGCGTGAAATACAGGCTGCAGCTTCCAAGTATAGTATTCCAGAAGGAATTTTATACTCCGTTGGACTTACGGAAACCGGTCGGAAGGGGTCTTTGAGTCCATTTGCACTGAATATCGAGGGAAAACCGGTATTCGCTGCAACTCAGCAGGAGGCCGTTCAACACTTCTACGGCGCTGTTGCACAGGGAGCCAAACTGATCGACCTTGGCTGTATGCAGATCAACTACTACTTTCACAGCCAGCAGTTTGCATCACCTGAAGCCATGTTGAACCCGCGTCAGAATGTTGAGTATGCGGCCAAATTTCTCGCCGATCTCCGCAGGCGGCATGAAAGCTGGACGATGGCCGTGGCGCGGTATCATGCCGGTCCGAACAACGATCCGGCGCAGAAAAAATACGTTTGCCGTGTCATCGCAAATCTTGTCGCAACCGGTTACGGGCAGTGGACGACAAATGCTCTCCAGTTCTGCCGTTAGAAGCTTCGAGAAAGCTCCTGAATGAATTTTTGATTCACAAGAGGCGTTATTAAAGCATTAACTTTTTCCACCACAATTTAGATGGTTATGGTTAACGACCTACTAGATATTGATCAAATCAGCACCTCCAACCGCATCAACTGTGAGTTCCTGCCATTTAATTCCTAGAGTTGTTCATAAATTAGCGGCTGCGTATTTCTTGCCTAACAAATATTGCAGATATTGATTCGGAGCCGGTCACATGATCGTAGTGGTTGACGAGCGCGAGCTCGTAAAAAATGGTTACACCTCTCTGTTCGGACGCGAAGGTGTGCCCTCCACTGGGTTCGATCCGAAAGAATTTGGAGAGTGGGTCAGCACCGCCGCCGATACGGATATTGATGCTGTTGAAGCATTTCTAATCGGGCAGGGTGATATGGCGCTGAACCTTCCGCGTGCCATTCGTGATCGCTCCATGGCGCCGGTCATTGCTGTCAGCGACTCGCATTCTCTGGAAACAACGCTCGCCTTCTTTGATTGCGGGGTGGATGATGTCGTGCGTAAGCCGGTTCACCCGCGTGAAATTCTCGCGCGCGCCGCAGCTATTCGCCGTCGGTTGAGAGCCCTCACGAATTATACTGACATCGGCCAGATCCGCGTGTTCTCCGATGGTCGCGACCCCGAAATCAATGGCGAAATTTTTGCGCTTCCGCGTCGCGAACGCCGCATTCTGGAGTATCTCGTCGCCAATCGCGGTCGCCGGGTCTCAAAATCACAAATTTTCAATGCGATTTATGGTATTTTCGACGAGGACGTCGAAGAAAACGTGGTCGAAAGCCATATCAGCAAGCTGAGGAAGAAGCTCCGTAAAAGACTCAGTTTTGACCCGATTGATTCCAAGCGTTTCCTTGGATATTGCATCGACTGGAACTAAAGATTCTATACTCCCAAGTATAATATAACGCCTCCGATCACTATCCAAGTGTTCGGAGGTTTTTTTATGGTTACGTTTTCAATGATCTCGCCCAACAGGTTCACGCAAGGCCCAAACCGTAAAGGACGAAGGAACGGACAACGAGGAATCGACATGAGTCTCTACGGCACGATGAGAACCGGCGTATCGGGCATGAACGCACAGGCCAACCGTCTGGGCACGGTTGCCGATAACATCGCGAATGCGAGTACCACGGGGTACAAGCGGGCTTCGACCGAGTTCTCGTCGATGATCTTGCCATCGGGCGGTGGCACCTACAATTCCGGTGGCGTGACGACCAGCGTGCGTTACGCGGTGTCGGAATCGGGGGTGCCGGTCAATACCTCGTCAAACTCCGACCTTGCTATTGATGGAAACGGCTTTTTTATTGTGTCCGATGTCAACGGCGGCAATTTTTTGACACGCGCGGGAGCATTTACGAAAAACGGTGCTGGAGAGTTAATCAATTCCGGCGGCTTCGCCTTGATGGGCTATAAATATGTAGCCGGTGCTGAGCCAACCATGGTTGTTAACAGCTTCGATGGAATGGAAAAAATCAACGTCGGTGGTCTCGCAGCTAGAATTATCCCGACCACCACCGGTGTAATGGATCCCAATCTGCCAGCCAATGGTGTTCCGGGCAGCGTACAGAAAAGCTCTCTTTCTGTTTATGATAGTCAGGGCAATACGCGAATTCTCGACTTTACTTACACAAAAGATAACTCTGCAACTCCAGCTGCAAACACGTGGACTTTGTCGATTGTTGATCGCAAAACTGGAACCAAGTTAGAGGGTGAAACGCCACTAACACTAACATTCGATACTAATGGTAAGCTGGAAAAGAAAGGCAATTTTACTGGTGTAATCAAGACAAAAGAAGTTGTCGCAGGCGGCGTGGTATTGGGCGCGATGGAGCTCAATATTTCGAATACAACCCAAGACAGCCGCGACTTTACCGCCAGCAAGGGTGATCAGAATGGTCAGCCTCCGAGTAAAGCTGTGGACTTTTCAATTGATAAAGACGGTATCGTTTTCATTACTTATGAGCGTGGATCGCCAGTGCCAACGTATCGCCTTGCGTTGGCAGATGTGCCCAGCCCGGACCAACTGACACCGTTAGCAGCGAATGTGTACCAACAGGGTCCAGAATCTGGAGTTATTACGACAAGCTTTGCCAACTCCGGCAGCTACGGTAAAATTCTGTCGAAAACGCTTGAAGGCTCCAATGTCGATATGGCGTCTGAACTGACCATCATGATCGAGTCACAGCGTAGCTACACCGCAAATTCCAAGGTCTTTCAGACCGGAGCGGATTTGATGGATGTTCTCGTCAATCTGAAGCGCTAAACACTCCCCGTCAAAGGTTAAGCCATGTCGCTCGCGTCCGCTATCAATACTGCGCAATCCATATTCAATAATACGGGTACGCAGACTTCCGTGATTTCTAACAATATTCGCAATTCCGCCAACACGGATTATTCACGCCGTATTGCCGTTACCGGAACGAGCAGTGCCGGAGCCAATATTGTTAAAATCCAGCGGGCGCAGGACGATGCAATTTTCCGCCAGAATATTGAGAGCATTTCCCGTTCCAGTGCGCAGACGGCCTTGACGACCGGGCTGACCCAGCTACAGTCGCTGCTGGGTAGCACGACGAAGCACGAAACGGCGCCGTCAACATATCTCGGTAAATTTCAGGACGCATTGCAAACGTTTGCCGTGAAGCCCGGCGATAGCACCGTTGCTGCTGCCGCGGTTGCCAGCTCAGTAGATGTGGCCAATTCGCTGAATGTGACAGCAAACGGTATACAGGAAATTCGGCAGAACGCCGATCAGGAGATCGCGAGCACAGTCGAAGACCTGAATACCCTTTTGCACGAATTTGAGGCTGCAAACAACACTATTGTTAGGGAAACGGCAACGGGTGGCGATCCTCTTGATGCGCTCGACGAACGAGATCGGGTGTTGAAGCAGATTGCGGAAATCGTCGGTGTTTCGACAGCCACTCGCGCCGGAAACGATATGGTGTTGTTTACCAATGACGGTTCGGTCCTGTTTGAGGCTGCGCCACGTGCAATTACGTTCACACCAAGCTCAAGCCTTCCGGCTGGTATTGTCGGCCAATCAGTGCTGGTCGATGGCGTTCCATTAACAGCCGGTATTGGTCCCAACACCACGGGACAAGGCAAATTGGCTGGCTTGCTGCAGTTGCGCGATGAAATTGCTCCGGTGTTTCAGAAGCAGTTGGATGAGATTGCGCGGAGTCTTGTGGCGTCTTTCGCGGAAACCACAACCACGGCGGGGTTGCCGCCTAGGGCGGGTTTATTTTCGTGGTCGCAGGACGCAATCCGACCAAATGGTGAGGTGGTTAACGGCGCCGCAGCCTCCATCAAGGTCAACAGGGCAGTCATCGCAACGCCAATGTTGCTCCGCGACGGCGGTGTGAATGGTTCAGATTATATTAAGAATAAAGAAGGGTTTGCTGGCTACAGCGACCAGTTAAAAGCGTGGGGCCAGGCGCTAAACGCAAAAGTGCCATTTGCTGCTGAGGCTGAAGGGCCCACGAGCGAAAGTATCCTGGCTTACTCCACAGCGTCCGTCGGTTGGCTGGAGCAGAATCGCAAAGCTGCCTCTGCCGCAGATACCACGAAATCCGCGATGGTCGCACGCACTTCACAGGCGCTGAGCAACCAGACCGGCGTCAATATGGAAGAAGAGCTAAGTCTTCTGATGGAAATGGAGCAGTCCTACAAGGCGTCAGCAAAGCTGGTGCAGGCTGTAGACGAGATGTTGAACGCGCTCTTGGGTATGGTGAGATAATGAGAACGTCGCTGGTTTCGAACGTATCGATTCAAAACTCCATGCGCTTGACGGTGCGTGATGCACAGGCCGGGCTGCTGAAAGCCAGCGCCGAGGCTGCAACGGGCCGTCATGCAGATGTAGGGCTTGCGCTTGGTGCATTGACCTCGCAGTCGCTGAACCTCAACCGCGATGTGGACCGGTTGACGGCAATCAAAACCGCGAATGCGCTGTCCGAGTCTCAAATGAAAACGACGCAGGATGCGTTGACGAATCTGCAAACGAACGCAACAGGTGCCAGCAAAGATCTGATCGTGTTTGCAACCAGCGAGTCATCTACAGACCTTACGAATTTGAAAAAGAGCATGGCATCGGCCCTGTCGTCATTCGTAGGTAGCGTCAATTCCTATTCGCAGAACGAATTTATTTTCGGCGGGATCAATACGGGTACACCGCCGATCAAGGAAAACGCGATTGAGGATGCCAAAAAGGCAATCCAAGACCTTTACAAGGTCGAATTCACGGACAAAGGCAAAACCGATCAGAGCATAACCTCTGGAGAAATGGCGACCTTTATCACCAAAGTCGAGAAGCTGTTTATCGGCGAGGGCAACAAGTGGGCTGATATTGTTTCAAACGCGTCCGACACAAACATGTCGAGTCGAATAAGCACCACAGAGGTGGTTCAGACATCCACCAATGCAAATTCCGACGGTATGCGCAGATATGTTCTGGGTGCGCTGTTGGCGCATGAAATGGCTGACAAGGATATTTCAGGCGCTGTTCGCGGGACGGTGAACAAGGCGGCTCAAGGCTACATGAGCACCTCCATTACCGATTTGATCTCCGATGGCAGCACTATCGGCACCTCACAGGAGCGGCTGACAACCGCCAACAAATCCATCGACAACCAGGTTAAAATCTACAAAACGCACCTTCTAACGTTGGAGGGCGTAGACCCCTACGAGGCGTCAACACTCGTCAAGACGCTAAAAGCGCAGGTTGATACCTCCTACACTTTAACGGCAATGCTGCAAAAGCTGAGCTTGCTGAATTACCTCTGATGACAGAGGGCACCGGACAACATGAGGGATGTCTGAATGTACCAGTTTTCCTACGCTGAAATTATGGAGGACGACGTTGCGGATGCGCGGCAACGCGAGCGTCAGGTTCTGGACCGCTCCATAGATCTGCTGCGCGCGGCCAGCCAGAAACAGGGCTATTCGCGCGAGGCAATCGAGGCGATTTATTTTACGCGCCGTCTCTGGGTGCGTTTTATAGAGGATCTGCAGGAGCCCGATAATCAACTTGATACCGAGTTGCGGGCAAATCTGATTTCCATCGCAATCTGGATTTTGAAAGAGGCGGAAAAGATTCGCAGGCGCGAATCCACCAACTTTCAGGGCATTATCGATATTACCACCATCATCAGGGACGGACTGAAATGAAAAGCACCTTGCGTATATCGCTGAAGTCCGGTGAGCGAATTTTTGTGAACGGAGCGGTTTTGCGGGTGGACCGGAAAGTGGCCCTTGAGTTCATGAACGACGTAACATTTCTGTTGGAAAACCACGTTCTCCAGCCGGAGGATGCAACCACGCCGTTGCGTCAGTTGTATTTCATTGCGCAGATGATCCTCATCAATCCCGAGGGTGCGCAGCACTCTCAAACCATGTTCCGCAAATCCGTGATCATGCTGCTGAATTGCTTCCGCAATGAGGAAGTGCTGGCGGAGCTCAAGCGAATTGATGGAATGGTCAGCGAAGGCCGCGCCTTCGATGCGCTGAAGGCCATTCGTGGACTGTATCCGATTGAGGAGTCGATCCTCAACAATCAGGAAATGACGCCTGCAATCATCGAAGAAATTCGCAAGGAGATGGCACCATGGCGGTAGACGCGGCAGCGGCCACCACGGCCGTTACACAGACCGCCGGAACTGTCGCTCCGACAGCCTCGACAACGGCGGCAAAATCTGCGACGCTCAACTATGAAAGCTTTCTGCAGTTGCTGGTCGCGCAGATGAAAAACCAGGACCCGACAGCGCCCATGGATGCGGCGCAACAGTTGGCGCAGCTGGCCTCCTTTTCGCAGGTTGAGCAAACGATCAAGACCAACAAAAATCTGGAGTTGCAGGTTGAGCAAACGATTAAGACAAATACCAATCTGGAATTGCTTCTCAGCCGCAATGCAATTTCTGAAGCAAGTGCGATGATTGGCAAGCAGGTTTCGTCAGCAGACGGTGCCGTTACTGGTATCGTAAAAGAGGTCAAGCTATATTCAGATGGAATCATTGCCGTTCTGGATACCGGTAACGAATTGCTGGTCGGGCCAGGCACGAAGGTACGTTCTCCATCTTAAGGTCATTCAACCATGAACGAGGCTGACGCGCTGGATATTGTCCAGACTGCAATCTGGACTGTCATCGTGGCCTCTGGCCCAACCGTGTTGGCTGCAATGATCGTGGGTGTTGTCATCGCCTTTATTCAGGCGCTGACTCAGGTTCAGGAAATGACCCTGACTTTCGTGCCGAAGATATTGGCTGTTATGGTCACGGTTGCGATTTCCGCCCCCTTCGTGGGGTCACAGATTTCCATCTTCACAGATATTGTCTTTTCCAGAATCCAATCCGGGTTCTGAGCCTCATTTTATCGCCATGCAGCATTTTCGCGCAAGCTTGGCGCTGTATCAGTCCAGCCGAATTGGCAGTTACGACTGCCGCCTCTCATGACGAGACGGGGACGACATGGCACAACAGAGCATTCTGGGTATTCCCAAGGTTAGCCCGAAGGGCCGCGATATCGGCTTTGCCCTTGGTATCGTTGGCATCCTTTCCATCCTCTTTTTGCCAATCCCGCCCTTCCTCATCGATATCGGCCTGGCATTCTCGATAGCCTTTTCGGTGCTGATCTTGATGGTGTCGCTGTGGATTCAACGACCTCTGGATTTCTCGTCCTTTCCCACCATCCTGCTGATTGCCACGATGATCCGGCTGGCACTCAATATCGCCACCACGCGGGTTATTCTGTCCCACGGTCATCAGGGGCATGATGCTGCCGGTAGCGTAATTGCGGGCTTTGCAGATCTCGTCATGTCTGGTGACTTTGTCATAGGTCTGATCGTCTTTCTGATTCTGATCACCGTGAACTTCATCGTCATCACCAAGGGTGCCACGCGTATTGCGGAAGTTGGCGCGCGCTTTACGCTGGATGCTATTCCCGGCAAACAAATGTCGATCGATGCGGATTTGTCCGCCGGTATGATCGACGATCAGGAGGCCCAACGCCGCCGTCGCGAACTGGAAGAGGAAAGCTCGTTCTTCGGCTCCATGGATGGCGCGTCGAAATTCGTGCGTGGTGATGCGGTTGCCGGTCTTTTGATCACGGCGATCAACGTGTTCGGCGGTATCATCATTGGCTATTTCCGCCACGGCATGGAAATCGGCGAAGCCGCCGACGTGTTCGTCAAGCTTTCAGTGGGCGATGGCCTTGTTTCGCAGATTCCGGCACTGATCGTATCGCTGGCGGCTGGCCTTCTGGTGTCGCGCGGCAGTACGCCGGGGTCCACCGACAAGGCCGTTATCGAGCAATTGAGCGGCTATCCCCGTGCGCTGCTGGTGGCTGCGGGTCTGATGATGCTGCTGTCGATTGTGCCCGGATTACCCTTCTTCCCCTTTATGCTGCTGGGCGCTGGCATGGGCTTCTTTAGCTGGATCATTCCCCGCCAGCTTGAAGCGCAGAAGCAGGCGAAACTTGCGGCAGAGCAGGAACTGGTGCAGCAGAATCAGGACATTGAAAAGGACTCGGTCAAGTCCGTTCTCAAAACCTCCGAAATCGAACTTCATCTCGGCAAACAGGTGTCCGCCCGCTTGCTTGGCACGCATCAGGAACTGGCTTTTCGCGTTGGCAAGATGCGCCGCAAGTTTGCGGCGCAGTACGGTATGGTCGTGCCGGAAATCAAGGTTACCGACGATATCAGCGTGCCCGACAAAAGCTACCATATCCGCATTCACGGAACAACAGTCGCCTCCCATGCCGTGCGGGTTGGGGAAGTCATGGTCGTCACCGGCGGTGGCCGTCGCCCGAGTGTGCCGGGAGATGATATCCGCGAGCCCGCATTCGGCATGCCCGCCGTCTCTGTGCTTGAAACCTTTACAGACGAGCTAAAGCGGGAAGGGTTCCACCCCATCGACAACGTATCGGTGGTGCTCACACATTTGAGCGAAGTGATCCGTAACAACCTGCCGCATCTTCTGTCCTACAAGGACGTGAAGGTTCTGATTGAGCGTCTGGACCCCGAATACCGCAAGCTTGCTGATGAAATCTGCACGACGCATATGTCCTATTCGGGCTTGCAGGCGGTGTTGAAGCTGCTTCTGGCAGAGCGCGTGTCCATCCGCAACCTGCATCTGATCTTGGAGGCGGTGGCGGAACTCGCACCCCATGTCCGCCGCACGGAGCAGATAGTGGAGCATGTGCGGGTGCGCATGTCCCAGCAACTCTGTGGGGACCTGACCGACAACGGCGTGCTGCGTGTGCTGCGTCTGGGCAGTCGGTGGGATATGGTCTTCCATCAGGCCCTCAAGCGGGATGCGAAGGGCGATGTGGTGGAGTTTGACATCGACCCTCGCCATCTGGAAGAGTTCAGCGAACAGGCGACAACCGTTATCCGCGAGCATCTGGATCGCGGGCAGTCGTTCGTGCTGGTCACCTCTCCCGAGGCCCGGTCCTATGTGCGCATGATTGTCGAGCGGCTGTTTGCGACCCTGCCGGTTCTGTCTCATGTGGAACTGGCGAAGGGCCTCGAAATCAAGATACTTGGCTCGATTTCATGATTTCAGACCCCGACGGTACGGTTCTGGCGCTATTTGCCGCGTTTTGCCGGATCGGTGGTTGTATCATGGTGCTGCCAGGATTTTCGTCGGCGCGTATTTCGCTGCAAATTCGCATTCTTCTGGCGGTGGCCGTGTCCATGGCGATGCTGCCAGTTTTATGGGACCAGATTTACCCGCAGGTCACGGGGAAGGGACACTCCTATCTTCTGCTGGTCACATTCGAAACCGTGATCGGCGTCGTTTTTGGACTGATTACACGCTACTATGTGCTGGGTTTGCAGTTCGCCGGCACGGTACTGACCATGATGATCGGCTTCAACGCACCGCCGACAGCCGATGTGCTGGAAGACACTGCTGAAAATCAGTTGACCAACATGATCAGTTTCGCAGGTCTTCTGATCCTGTTTCTGATGGATTTTCATCACGTGGTCTTCTCAGCTTTGGTCGATTCCTACACGTCCATGCCGATTGGTGCGAAGTTCGATCCTCAGAACGTGCTGATTACGCTGACCAACACACTCAGCCAAACCTTCTTCATTATGCTGCGGCTGGCGAGCCCCTATATCCTCTACGGGTTGCTGTTCAACATCGCTGTCGGTTTCGTCAACAAGCTGGCGCCTGCCATTCCCATTTACTTCATTTCCACACCGTATCTGATCGCCGGTGGCATGTTCCTTGTCTATTTCGGCATCGCCGCCATGCTGAAACTGTTTGCCGATGGGTTTGGTCCCATCCTCAGGGGATTGTGATGAAAACTCGCTCGCAAAAGCTCGCAAGGCTGGTGGCCGTACAGCGCTATCTGGAGCAGATCGCCGAAAGCGAACTCGCCGATACGACCCGCCAGCGGCAAGTCGTCAGCGAAACGATGGACGTGGTGGCGGCTGCCATGAGCTCGCCGGACCCGATGCACCAGATGTTTTCGAGTGTTTACTCCACGCAGATGGGACGGTTGACGCATAAGGACCGTATCCTGTCCGGTGTGCAGGAGGTGCAGGAGGCCCGTGTGTTGAAAGAACGGGTGAAGGCCGACCGGCTGGAGGAAAATCGCAAGTCGGCACGGGAAATGGAGGACCGGGAAGAGGCGGATACTGCCATTTACGATCTGGTCGATCAGCAACTGGCAGGCGCGCCAGCCTCCGGTAAGCTTGGTAGGGTATAATTCCTCTGTAACCGTAGGCCGTTCAATCAAATATAGGTGCATCGTGGCCATTTCTCCTCCCAGCGATCTTGTGCTGGATGTCGTGCGTGCGGCAGATCCGGCAGCCGTGCAGGAAGCGCAAGCGCGGCTGAAAGCCAACCGTGCTGCATTCACGGCCAATAGCCTTGCCGATAGCGGCGCGAGCTTTTCCGCCACCGTTGGTGCCGTATCGGCGCAGAGCGAGAGTGGTTTAGGCAACATCAACAACCGCGCAGCCAGCCCGGACATTCCGGCAACCTACAAAAAGTTCGAGGCGATGGTGCTGCAAAGCTTTGTGAAGAGCATGCTGCCCGAGGAAAGCGAAGAAGTGTACGGAAAAGGCACGGCAGGCGATGTCTGGAAGTCGATGATGGCGGAACAGATCGGCTCCGTTCTTGCTGAAGGTGGCGGAATCGGTATCGCAGAGAGGCTGGGTAGCAGCGGTGTTACCGGCGCAGATGGCGCAGCACGTGTTGAAGCATCGCTGAACGGCAACGCACACAATCTCGCATCCGGCACAGTGCATGAATATCAGCGCAAAATCCTCGACACGATGTTGTCGGATACGAGCGCTTAACGACTGAAACATTTTTGACTGGAGATATCCTATGCAAACATCCCCCGGTGATCTCAGGATCAAGAATGTTCTTGGTCGATTGGAAATGATTATCGACAATGAGAATGCGCGCATCGGAACCGATACGCTGTTCGACATTAAAACATCCAATGCGCACAAAAGCCGTTGCCTGTACGAACTCACCCTGCTGTCGCGCGATCTGAAGCCCGAGGACATGAACGGTTCGTTCGTATCCCAGACCAGCGTCTTGAAAGACAAGCTGGCGGAAAATGCCGAAAAGGTTCAGGCGCATATGGAGGCAATCCGCAGGGTTGTCGACCTGCTAAAGACGGCAACACAGGAAGCCGAGGCAGACGGCATCTACTCGCAAGAGCAGTTCCGTTATAGCGAGCAGTGATGCTGAAACTCCTTTTTACCGGCGTATGGGTCTGCGCGATTTCGCTTGGCGCGGTGTATTTTTCATCCCGAATTCCCGCCAAACCGCTGGTTCTGGAGGGCGCCGCGGCCAAACGCGCCGGTGAGCAGTATGTTTTCGGGGAACTCACAACGCTTCCCGTCATTCAGAACGGAGCCGTGCAGGGGTATTTCCTCACCAAGATTACGCTGATCGTTAAACGCGATGCCATTGAGGGCCTCGATATTCCCATCAAGGAAACCCTGACGGATGAGCTTTACAGCCTGCTGGTCGGCAACAAGGTCATCGATATCACCAATACAAAAGCGTTTGATCTCAATGATTTCAAGAAAATGATCCTTGAAACCATGAACACCAAGTTGGCCGGAGATATTGTGCAGACCGTTCTGGTGGAGCAACTGGAATATCTGACCAAGCAGGATGTGACGCTGCTGAACAACCCGCAGCGCATGCAGCGCCAACCGGTGCCCATTGTTGATGGCAAGGGGCAAAAGGGTAATGATATCATCCCGTCCATCGATAAGGCGGCCGGTGAGTAGGGACGGTTCAGCTGAATTTCTTTCGGTAGGCGGACGGTGTGGTTAGAAACCGATGTTGGAAATGGTGGCGTAAGGTGGCCGCCGCTCCGAAACCGGACTGCTGGGCAATCTGGTCCAGTGTCAGCGCTGTCTCTTCCAGCAGTCGGCAGGCTTGGTTCAGGCGTTCGGTGAGAATCCATCGGCTTGGCGTCGTGCCGGTCGCATCCTGAAATCGCCGCAGAAATGTCCGTTCGCCCATGCCGCTGCGGCGTGCCATGGAGGCGACCGTATGGGGTTCGGTCAGGTTTTGTCGCAGCGTGTCAAGAAGGGGTCCAAGACGCCCGCTTTCGTGATCGACAGGCATGGCACGCGGCACAAATTGCGCCTGTCCGCCATCGCGGTGCGGAGGCACGACCAGCCGCCTCGCGACGCTGTTGGCTGCCACCGTACCAAAATCCCGGCGTACCAGATGCAGGCAGAGGTCGATGCCCGCAGCGCTACCCGCAGACGTCAAAAGCGCTCCGTTATCGATGTACAAAACATCGGGCTCCAACTGAATTTTGGGGTAGAGGCGCGCCAGAACGTCAACGTAACGCCAGTGGGTCGTCGCGCGTTGCCCATTGAGCAACCCTGTCGCCGCCAGGACGAAAACTCCTGAACAGATTGATAAAAGCCGCGCACCATTCTGGTGAGCCTTTTGCAGATGCGTGACCAAAGCAGGGGGCACCGGTGCTTGCGGGTCGCGCCAGCCCGGAATGATGATCGTTCCTGCAGTGTCCAGCAATTCAAGTCCACCATCGACCATCAGTCGAACGCCGCCCGCTGCACGCAGCGGTCCGTCGTCGGCGCTGGCAACAGCGAAGCGATACCAGCTATCGCCCATCTCCGGACGAGCAAGGCCGAACACTTCCACCGCAACGCCGAATTCGAATGTACAAAGGCCATCATAGGCCAGCGCCACGACGTTTGCGTTTTGCAGAGCGCGCTTGTCAGCCGGTTTTGTCATGATCTTGATGATACATGGCATATCTGCCAGCGGCAAGCACGGGCAGGACGAGGTAATGTCGGGTTTATATTCACAGGAGACAGCCATGAGTTTCGTCAGCGATTATCCAGCCGCCAGCCCTGCCGCCGCCACCGCCCACTTCCACGACCGACTGTCGTTCGAGACTGATTGCGCCGATGTTGCTGCCAGTTTTGAAAGCGGAACAGTCGATTTCGTGCTGCTTCACGTGATCGGATCGCCGGAGGCGTTTGCAAAATCTCACCTGCCGGGCGCGGTGCATCTGCCACACCGTCACATTACCGCAGAAGCCATGCGTGCGTGGCCGGATGAAACACTGTTCGTGGTGTACTGCGCCGGGCCGCATTGCAACGGTGCAGACCGCGCTGCTCTCAAGCTTAGCGCGCTTGGGCGTCCGGTGAAGGTGATGATTGGTGGAATGACGGGCTGGGTGGACGAAGGGTTTGCGTTTGAAACAACGTAACTCAATTGCTTTCCGGGTTGCGGTATTGCTCGCCGATCTTTCCAAACTCCGCCAGTAGACGACCGATAGCGACGTGAAAATGGTGTGGCAGGGTGTTCACAAGTCCGGTCTGCCGCCACAGTTGAACACCGCGAAAGGGCGAGGCCCCGAGCAGCGCAAGGGATTTCAGCAGTGTGCGGGCGCGCCCCCCGATGCCGGGGTTCTGCCGATGTTCAATCAGCGTGGATATGGCGCCGTTGCGCTGGCTGCGAGCGTTGATCCAGCTTTGTTGTGTGCGTCTGGTTGGAATGATTTCGCTCACGGTGGCCTCGGCGCACCACGCAAACCGAAACCCCTTGGCCCGGCAACGGCGGTAAAAATCACTGTCCCCACCGCCGATGAAATTGAAAGCCGTGTCCAGATAGGGCTGCGGCATGGCATCCAGAATGCGGCGCGAAATCAGGACGTTGCCTGACGAATAAAGAATGGGCACCGGCCCCGTCTGGCGATAATGAGGCATGAAAACCGGATGCCGGTGCAGGGGTACGCTCGGCGGGGCTTCAAACACCGGCACCTGCGGTCCACCAACGCAATCGGCTCCGGTCGCCGCCTGCGTCGCCAGAAGATTGGCGAGCCAGCCGGTTGCAGCCTGCTCGTCATCGTCGATCACGGCAATGGCTTCCAGACGCATGAAGCGTTGCATCGCCGTGTGCCAACCGGCATTGTACGCGCTACAATTACCCCGTTCATGCGCGAGGATCACCAGCCCGCAGACGTTGTTCTGAATGAAAAATGCTTTGGCCGCCTCCGCGCCCGCCATTCCCGCTGTATCATTTTCCATGACGATGACCGCGAATTGTCGCGCGGGCACTTGCTTTGTCAGTGATTTCAACGTCTCTGTTAGGCAGTCGGGGCGGCGAAAGGTGGGAAGCGTCACAACGAGCTTGATGGCGTCGAACTCAAGGTCCGGTGGTTCGTAAAAAACCGTTATGTCTTGAGGCTGCGGCAATCGTGTTCAACCATGTTGAGGGCTTGGGTGCTCTTATCATGGTTTCTCGTTCTATAGTGCTAGAAATATGGTCCGTGTCGCGTAATGCATTTGGTTTTCGTTTCCTCTCTGGTTCCCGTCGCCGAGCCTGCGTCCGGGTTTGATATCGCCAATCGTGTTTTGCTCGATGGTTTGAGGGCCGTTGGAGCGAAGGTGACGGTTATCGGCTTTCTGGAACCGGAACAGAGTCCCGCTTTGCCGAAGCAAACACGGCTTTTGGGCACACTGAACGTAACCAATGCGCGCGCAAGCCGAATAACGAAATTGCGTTGGCTGACGACAGCGATGTGGCGGAGAACAAGCGTGTCCTGCGCAAAGATGCATGCGATTTCAGTCCGCGATCTCAAAAAGCAGCTGGACGCTTGCGAGCCCTTTGATGCGCTGGTGTTGAACTCGATCCAACTGGCAGGCGCCTTTCCGTGGGTTTTCGCCGCCTATCCCTCTCTCTATGTGGCTCATAACAATGAGGCACAAACGGCCCGCGACAATGCGCAGCGTGCTCATAATCCGCTGGTCCGCTGGCTTTATGAGCGCGAGAGCAGATGTCTGGCGCGCCTTGAGCAGCAGCTTGGCGCACACGCATCACATATCTGGACATTCTCAGCCGACGACAAAGACACGTTTGGCCCGCAGGCGCAGCACCGTATCTCAACGCTGCCATTGATAACGCCGACTGAAGTCGTCTGGAATCCGGCAAACGAACCAAGGCCGATCTATGATCTGGGTTTGATCGGCTCCTGGAGCTGGGAAGCAAATCGCTTGGGACTTGAGTGGTTTTTGAACGATGTGGTTCCACATGTCCCACCCGATTTCAGCATAGCAATCGCCGGAAATCTGGCCGTTCCACCTGCTGTTGATCATCCGGGCGTAACTTTCTTGGGGCGTGTTGCCGATGCGGGAGCGTTTGTGCGGTCCTGTCGCGTTATCCCGCTTGTCAGCCGCACAGGGACAGGCGTTCAGTTGAAGACCATCGAAACCTTTACCGCGGGCATGCCTGCCGTTTCCACCACGCTCTCGGTGCGTGGCATCGGTACGGTGCCGGAAAACTGCATCATCGCCGATGATGGTCACGCCTTCGCGCAAGCCTTGATCGCGCAAGTGGAGGGTGTAAAATCCGGCATCGTCGCCAAATCGGATGGGCGGCTGTTTCGCCAGAGCCGGGAAGAGGCTTTGCTCGAACAGATCAGAATCGGGCTAAAGACATTGGAGCAGCCTCTTGTCACGACCAGAACGGTTCTGGATTTGCCGGTGCTGGATCTCGGCTGGCATCAGGCACTGTGCTACGCGCAGGATCTCGCCGACCGGCCAGAGGGCTGTTCCGTGCTGTCGTTCCTCAATGCCAACAATGCCAATATCATGATGAAAGACACAGGCTACCGGGCGGCCCTGTCCCGGCAAATCGTGCTGCCGGATGGGCACGGTGTCGATATTGCGTCCTACGTCACCACTGGAACGAGCTTTCCGGCCAATCTCAACGGAACCGATTTTGTCCCCGCCTTGCTGACATTCCTGACGCAGCCAAAGCGCATTGCCATGATTGGGGCGCGCGCAACAAGTTTGCATAAAGCGGCGGAAAACCTGTCGCGGCATACCCCGTGGCATACATTTCTGCCCATTTCCGATGGTTTTTTTGACCGGTCGCAGTCTCAGGATATCCTGAACGAGGTTGAGCGGCAGGAAGTCGATATTCTGCTGGTGGCCATGGGAAGCCCCGATCAGGAAAAATGGGTAGATACCCATGTGCGGGCCAACCATGCGCGGCTTGTCATCAATGTTGGGGCCCTGTTCGATTTCATGGCAGGCGAGGTTCCGCGTGCTCCGGAAGGGCTGCGAAAGTTGCGGCTGGAATGGGTGTATCGGCTGGCCCAAGAGCCATCCCGCCTTTGGCGACGCTATGTGCTGGGCAATCCGCTGTTTATATATCATGTGCTCCGGCATAAACTCGGCTTGCAACGGAAGGCAGGCCACCAGTGATGGCCCATCCACGTCGCACGGCGGTCATCACGGCATCCTATTCAAAGGATTACGAGCGTTGTGCCATCCTTTGCGAAAGCGTTGATCAGCACCTGAAAGGGGACTGGACGCATTACCTGCTAGTCGCGGGTACCGATGTCCGCTTGTTCCAAACTCTGGAGGGGCCGCGCCGCCGGGTGATCAATGAGCGCGACCTGTTGCCATGGTGGCTGAAAGCAGCACCATCCTGGATGACGTACAAGGGCAGAGCCCTTTGGCTGACACCGTTTTCTCCCCCGTTGCGGGGCTGGCATGTCCAGCAATTACGGCGACTGGCGATCTCTCGTCATCTGTCCGAGCAGGCGATGTTTTCCATCGACTCCGATGTGATCATGGTGCGGGATTTCGATCCGGCAATGCTCTGGCATGGCAACGATCTGATGCTGTATCGCAGAGATGGCAACATCACCGGGAACCATACCGATCACCTGAAATGGCTGGCGCATTCCGATACCTTGCTGACGTTGCCGAGTCCCGCTTTGCCAGCCCATGATTACATCAACACGATGATTGCCTGGCGCACCGATACCTGTCGCGCGCTTCTGGACAGCATCGAAACCCACCATCGCCGGCACTGGGTCCGTGCGGTTCTTGCGTCCCGGTCGTTTTCGGAATGCCAGATCTACGGGCGGTACGCGGATGAGACCTTGCACGGCAAAGGGCACTTTGTAACGGATCAGGCGCTCTGTCATGTTCTATGGGACGATGACACCGTGCCGCTGGATGAGCGTGGCCTACGCCAGTTTTTGCGTGATCTCGCGCCGCATCAAATCGGTATCGGCATCCAGTCGTTTCTGGGTTTCAACGCGCGCGACATCCAGCGTCTGGCAGCGCAGGAGATCAGATAACGCGGTGGCGTCTGTGCCGTAACGCGGTATAGGCCAAAGCTGCGGAGAGGGCATAGAGAACCAGATACAGGCCGTTCAGCAGCGGAGCCCACACCTGCGCAGCGCCCGTGTAAGCCATAAGCGCTGCCAGGAACGCCGCTTTCGCAGCGCCGACAATGACAAGAATGATCATGCGCCGAACGGTCAAGCCGGTCGCGTAGAGCAGCTCCGAATGATACTCAACGAGATTGCGAAAGGCCGGCACCAGTAAGACCAGTGGAACAAGCGGCGCAATATCCGCGACATTGCGGCCAAGCCCTGCGGGAAAGATGTGCAGGTACACGGCCATGGCGGCGATGCCGAGCGTAGAAACGAGGAACACGACCAGCTCGATCGCGCCCCGCAAGCGCACGGAGTCCATGGACCGGGGCGTGCGCATGATTTTCTGAACGAGAAGGGTGTTGAACGAGCGAACCGGAAGTGCCGTCAGATCCGCAAGGCGCATGATGATGGCATAGACGCCGGATACGGCAGGCCCGCCAATGGCCAAAACAACGATCTTGTCGAACTCCGACTGCACATAAAACAGCACCTCCGCCCCTGCAACCGAAACGGAATCGGTCCATCGACGCAGGTAGAGCTGTGGGCGCCAGCGCAGCCGCATGGCTGGGAAAAACCAGATCAGCGAAAATGATAAACCAATCGCATTGGCGGCGAGATAGATCACAGACCAGTCAGCCAGCGACGACAGCGGCGACAGCGAGAACAAAACTGCCGCCACGGTTCGAATACCCGTTGATACGATCACCAGCAGAGCACCGCGCCCGAACCGGCCAAGACCGTTCAATACGATGACGATAACCTCCATGCTCCGCCAACAGATGATTTCGGCCACCATGAAGGCGAGAAAAACCGGCAGGCGCATATCGCGGTCAAACACGCTGTAAAATACGATCAGCGTCAGCCCGGCAATCAGGGGGAGAGAGACGACTGCGCCCGCCAGGAATCCGGCAACATATGTGCCAACAAGATGCGGCTTGACGGTCGCGACGCGGTAAAGGGGGGAGACAAAACCAAAGGCCAGCACACGGGAAATCATAATACCCGCCGCCGATGCGGTGGCGAACAGACCAAAATCGGCAATGTTGAGTGTGTTGGCGATGGAAATGAAGTAGAGGAGCGACAGAACAAGGCGGCCCGCTGATCCGCTGATCATCGAGAGGTAGGCGCTAATCATTGCTCTGTTATTGGCAAGAAGTTGCTGAAGCATCTGCGGCAAGAAAGTTGACCCCCGACTCTGCCTTTTGACGTCCGCTGCAACAGCCGCTTGCGTCCGGTTATTAGAGCGCCTGTTTGATGTGATTGGATTCGATTGGCGCTCTAATACATTTACTCGTGAGCATAATCTTGTCGATCCTCGCTTCGCTCTGGTCGGATTATGCTCCAAGCATGGCGTTAATGCTTTATTCTCTATAAAACCATAGGGTATTCGATAAAAGATGCACGGCGACGAACCGTCGAATGCTTTTCATCGAAATGCCTTGGCGAGCAAATGTATGTTTGAACCGGAAGAAAAACGGCGTTCGCTGCTCCAGCGGTCTCTCCTGGACTTTGTTGCCAGTGAGGAGCCGCGCGCTGCTGCCTATTCTTCAAAAGAGAGGCCTTATCACGCCCCGCCGCGCCCGGAGCGTCCGGTTCTTGGCGAGTGGGCGGCGGTGGGGGCATCTGATTCCCAGGTTCCGTTGGATGACGCCCTGAACGAGCAGAAACGCCCGGCAAATTACGGATGGCGCAACTGGTGGCCATGGCGCAAACGCTCAGGTGACGTGGACACGGCAAGCAAAGACCCATCCGACGAGCGTGTTGAACGACGCGAAAGCGGGGATCGGCCTCTGCTTGATCTCGGCATTCTGTTGCAGACAATCTGGCGGTGGCGATACATTATTGCAGCCACAACACTGCTCGGTGCTCTGGCCGCAGCCTATCTCGCTATGGTTACTCCCAATCGTTACGTTGCCGAGACCCGCCTTTATGTCGATCCGCGTGAATTTCGTCTGACGGATACCGACCTTTCGCAGCAAACCTTATCTACCGAAGCGCTACTTGCGGTCATTGACAGCCAGTTGCAGGTTCTTTCCTCCCGCACAGTGCTGGAAAAGGTGGCGCAGTCGCTGCAACTGCAAAACGATCCTGAGTTTATTGCCAATGGAACTCCGATTGCCAACACGGTGATAGAAGCGCAGACGCTGGAGAATCTGGAAAAGGCCGTAACCGTTTCGCGTGATGCCCGCACCTTCGTCGTTGCGGTGCAGGTGATGACCCGTGACCCGCAGAAATCCGCCAGAATTGCCAACGCCATCGTTGAGACCTTTTTGAATGAGGAAAGTGCCGTACAGTCCGGTTTCTTCGAGCGGACGACCAATGCGCTCGATAGCCGGATAACGGAACTGCGAAAAAATCTCGCTGCAGCGGAAAACGAAGTGGAGAAATACAAGGCCGATAACGATCTGGTCGGGGCCGGTGGCACGTTGATCACCGATCGCCAGTTGGTCACGCTGAACGATCAGGCTGCTGCTGCCCGTAACCGGCTAACGGAGGCCAGTGCCAAAGTGGACACGGTTTCCAAAATCGGGGTTAATGATGTGCTTACCGGAGCTTTTCCGGAAGAGGCCAGTTCCTTGGCTCTGGTGGAGTTGCGCAAGCAGTACACGGCGCTGCGCAGCCAGCTTGGTGGCTTGAGTGCCACGCTTGGCGCGCGTCATCCGCAGCGGCAATCCGTTCAGCAGTCCGTTTCAGCGTTGGAGAACGAAATCCGCAATGAGTTGCGCCGTATCGTGACAATTTCCCAAACGGAATTGACCCGCGCACGCGCCGCCTATGAGGACCTTACGGGCCAACTGGCAGCACAGAAAACCCGGCAGATCGCCTCATCCTCCAGCCTTGTGAAGCTGCGGGAGCTGGAGCGCAATGCGAATGCGACACGCACAATCTACGAATCCTTCCTCAAGCTTGCCCGCGAGACCGGCGAAGAGGAAAAGCTGACATCCAAAAATATCCGCGTCATCTCCACCGCAGAGCCACCGCTGAAGCCCAGCTTTCCGCCGCGCAAGCTCTTTGTGGCGGGCGGCACGCTGGGCGGGCTTCTGCTTGGGCTTGGGCTGGCCGTGTTGTTCGGCATCTACCGCAGTCTCACGCAACCGCCGCCGGTGTATGAGCCGATGGCTGGCGGGTATAACCCCTATGGGGAGGCGTCGTCTGGCGGCGTCATTGTTGATGACGACGCGCTGGCGCGCGCGCAGGATGAACTGGAGATCCTGCGCCTGCGCGTGGCGCTCTACAAGGCCAAGCAGGAACGGCAATCCCTGTAAGACGACACAAATTGTCTCTGGTCTGTCTTTTTCCGCGCACACATTTGTGCCATCAGGCGTCATCTCATGGAAATGACAGTGCTGGAGACGTACCGTGACGACTGTAATAGATGGAAAACAGGTTGCTGCCTCAGTAATCGAGGCCGTCAAAACTGCCTCGCAGACGCTTGAAGCGCAAGCGGGCGTGAAAACCGGTCTTGCGGTCGTCATCGTTGGGAACGATCCGGCAAGCCACACCTACGTGTCCAACAAAAGCCGCATGGCTAAGGAGTGCGGGTTTACATCCATCCAGCACACCCTGCCGGAAGACACCCGTCAGGAGGAACTGGCCGCACTCGTTGAAGCGTTGAACGCCGATGAAACGATTCACGGGATATTGGTGCAGTTGCCTCTGCCCAAGCACCTTGATTCCGACGCGATCATTCAGACCATTCTGCCTGAAAAGGACGTCGATGGCCTTCATGTCGTCAATGCCGGAAAGCTGGCAACCGGTGATTTGTCCGGCGGCCTCATTTCCTGCACGCCTGCTGGTGCCATGGTGTTTGTGCGCCGCACCCACGGCGCGGACCTATCCGGTTTGAATGCCGTGGTGATCGGTCGCTCCAACCTGTTTGGCAAGCCAATGTCGGCGCTGCTGCTGGCTGCCAATGCCACCGTGACCACGGCCCATTCGCGCACGAAGGATCTGCCTGCCATCGCCCGCACGGCGGATATTCTCGTTGCAGCCGTTGGACGTCCGCAGATGGTGAAGGCGGATTGGGTCAAGCCTGGTGCGACTGTGATCGACGTCGGCATCAACCGCATCGCTGCGCCTGAGCGCGGCGAGGGCCGCACCCGCCTTGTCGGCGATGTGGCGTTTGATGAGTGCGCTGAGGTGGCCGAGGTCATTACGCCGGTGCCCGGCGGTGTCGGTCCCATGACCATTGCCATGCTGATGGCCAATACGGTGATTGCGGCCTACCGCCGGGCAGGCAGAACGCCACCAACGTTTTAACAAGACTACAAAGGTGCGGGACCGGTCGAGTCCCGCACGATCAGTTCGGTCTCCCACAATTCCTGCCGGGGATAATCGCAGAGCCCCAGCAAGGGTCCGATGAGCCGTTCGGCAATCCGCGCTCCCGCTGCGCGCAAGGACGAGCGCGTGGTGGTGAGCGGCACGGAGAAATGCTCCGGCTTCAGCATCGGCAACACATCATCATGGGCAATCAGCGAAACGTCCCGCCCGATCTTGAGCTTCGCCTCGTTCAGCGCTCGCACGGCCCCCAGCGCCAGTACGGTGCTGGAACACAAAACGGCTGTGGGCGGCTCGTCGAGCGTCAGAAAGCGCTGCATACCCTGAAACCCGTAATCATCGGTCATCACAGAGTGCTGAACAGCCTCATCCGGCAGGATTAGCCCCACATCGGCCAGAGCGCGGACGACGCCGCGTTTGCGGCGGATGGCGTAGGTCAGGTGCTCCGGCCCATTGATAAGCGCGATGCGTGTATGGCCGAGTTGTATCAACAGGCGGGTTGCCGTGTAGAACGCCTTGGTGTTGTCAATGTCGAGATAGGGGTAATCCATGGGTACCCCAATGGAGCGGCCATGGACAATGAAGGGCACCGACAGGCTTTGCAGCATGGCCAGACGGCCATCATCCGCCCGGACGCTGGCCAGAAACAACGCATCCACGGTGCCGCTGGCTGCAAGCCGGCGGAAGGTCGTTTCTTCCTCACCGGGCAAGCTGGGGTTCATGACAAAGTGAAAATCATATGCGACCGCCTTGGAACTCAAACCCTCCAGAAACTCGCCGAAATGCACATCGGACTCGGTCACAAGGCCCACAGGCATCACCAGCCCGATGGATTTTGCCTTGCCGGTCGCCAGCCTTTGAGCTGCGCGATTGGGGCGATAGCCGGTTTCGCGTACGGCATCCAGCACGCGCCTGCGCGTTTGCGCGCTCACCTCCGGGTAGCCGTTCAAGGCGCGGCTGATGGTGGTCTGCGACAGACCGAGCAGCACGGATAGCGACTTCAGGTTCATTGCCATTGTCTACGACGCCAACTCTGTCCGTAAAACGCTCAAAGCGCTTTGGGGATATGATCGGAGCGAATTTCTATCAGCAGATGCAAATACTGCAAGCGGCACCTGTTCTTATTCAAGGTGCTGAAAGTGAAATTCACATAAACTAATGCAGTCCTCCTTGAAATAACTTGACTTATTGGGTGTCCCGGTGATTTTCTAACGCCCAAAGCGCTTTGAATAATTTGGATTTGGTCCTAGGTTCTCAGCGTGGAAACAGACCTTCGAGGGAGGGGTATACGTGAAAAAGACATTCCTGATGGGTGTGGCGGCCCTTGGCCTGCTGATATCGACGGCGCATGCGGCAGACCTCAAGTTCAAGCCGGGTGAGGACTCCAAGTTCAACTGGGCAAGCTACGAGTCGTTTAGCAAGGCGCATGATCTGAAAGGCCAGACGCTGACGATTTTCGGCCCCTGGCGCGGTGAAGACCAGACGCTGGCCGAAAGCGTCATCGCCTATTTTTCGGCGGCCACCGGCGCGAATGTGAAATATTCATCCTCCGAAAACTATGAGCAGCAAATCGTCATCGATACGCAGGCTGGCAGCGCCCCGGACGTCGCCATCCTGCCGCAGCCGGGCCTGATCGCCGATCTCGCAGCCAAGGGCTACTTGAAGCCGCTGGGTGCCGATACGCAGAAGTGGCTGCTGGACAACTATGCGGCTGGCCAGTCCTGGGTTGATCTTGGCACCTACAAGGGCGGTGACGGCACCTCGGCGCTGTACGGCTTTCCCTTCAAGGCGGACGTGAAGTCGCTCATCTGGTATGTGCCTGAAAATTTTGAGGATGCGGGTTACGATGTGCCCAAAACCATGGAAGACCTCAAGGCGCTGACGGAAAAGATCGTCGCCGATGGCGGCACACCATGGTGCATTGGTCTGGGCTCGGGCGGCGCGACCGGCTGGCCTGCAACGGACTGGGTTGAAGACCTGATGCTGCATCTGCATCGTGCCGACGTCTATGATAAATGGGTCAAGAACGAAATTCCGTTCAACGATCCAGCCGTTCTGGAAGCCATCGATGAGTTCGGCTGGTTCGCCAAGAACGACAAGTTTGTCGATGGCGGCGCGGCTGCGGTTGCGGCCACCGATTTCCGTGATAGCCCCAAGGGCCTGTTTACATCGCCGCCCAAGTGCTACCTGCACCACCAGGCTTCGTTCGTGCCATCCTTCTTCCCGGCCGGCACGGTCGTCGGTCAGGATGTGGATTTCTTCTCCACGCCGTCCTACGCATCGCGTGATGTAGGCACGCCTGTGCTGGGCGCCGGAACGCTGGTCATGCTCGGCAAGGATACGCCTGCCTCGCGTGCCTTCATCGAATTTTTGAAAACCCCGATTGCGCATGAAGTCTGGATGGCTCAGTCCAGCTTCCTCACGCCATTCAAGGGTGTCAATCTGGATGCCTATGCCAATGCGCCCATGCGCAAGCAGGGTGAAATCCTTCTGAACGCAACCACGTTCCGCTTCGATGCATCTGATATGATGCCGGGCAAGATCGGTGCCGGTGCGTTCTGGACCGGCATGGTGGATTTCGTCAGTGGCCGTTCTGCTGCCGATGTTGGTGCCAATATCCAGAAGGCCTGGGACTCGATCAAGTAAGTTGGGGCGCGGCTTTCGTTGGTGAAGCACCCGCCCCAAATCAGGGCGGGTGTTTTTGTAGACAATTCATTTAAGGGGAGGGGATGCCATGCAGCAATTGTTTGCCGCGATCGTAACGATGGCGTTGGGAGTTCTGGCGTGTGCCGCTTATTTCTATCTCAGCAATCTCCTGCTGGACAGGATTTTCCCTTCCAAAAACAGGTCGGGGCCGGAAGCGTCGCGCAATCTGCGCATCGCCGGGGCTATCCGCCCATGGCTGTTTCTTGGGCCAGCGTTGATTGCCCTGGGGCTTTTTCTGGTCTACCCGGTTTTCGGCACGCTCTGGTACAGCTTGCATGATCGCAACGGCACCACATTTGTGGGGCTGGAAAACTTCCGCTGGCTGTTTCAGGATGGCGAGTTTCGCCAGTCGATCTTCAACAACTTTCTGTGGTTGCTGGTTGTCCCGGCGCTGTCCACCTTCTTTGGCCTGATCATTGCGGCCATGACGGACCGCATTGCATGGGGCGGCTTTGCCAAGACCCTGATCTTCATGCCCATGGCGATTTCCTTCGTCGGCGCATCGGTCATCTGGAAGTTCATTTACGATTATCGCGGCGAGGGTAGCGAGCAGATCGGGCTGTTGAACGCGCTGGTGGTCTATTTCGGCGGTGAGCCTCAAGCGTGGATTTCGCTGCCGTTCTGGAACAACTTCTTCCTGATGGCGATCCTGATCTGGATTCAAACCGGGTTTGCCATGGTTATTCTGTCCGCGGCACTTCGAGGTATCCCGGAGGAAACGGTAGAGGCTGCCGTGATCGATGGCGCCAACGGTTTCCAGATATTCTTCAAGATCATGATCCCGCAAATCTGGGGAACGATTGCCGTCGTCTGGACCACGATCACCATTCTCGTGCTAAAAGTATTCGATATCGTTCTGGCCATGACCAACGGCCAGTGGCAAAGTCAGGTTCTGGCCAATCTCATGTTCAGCTGGATGTTCCGGGGCAGTGACAACGGGCGCGGCGCGGCCATTGCACTGGTTATCATGGTGCTGGTCATCCCCATCATTTACTGGAACATCCGCAACGCCCGCCGCGAAATGGGAGGCCGCTGATATGATTGCTTCGACACGCTCGCCTCTCATGTGGCTTGTGCACCTCACCGTCGCGGCTCTGGTCATTCTCTGGACCATTCCCACCGCCGGTCTGTTGATTTCCTCGCTTCGCGACAAGGACCAACTGGCCTCCTCTGGCTGGTGGACCGCATTGTCCAGTTCCACGCAGAGCACGGTGTTCCGCGCACCGGGTGCAGAAGCACAGGTGGAAAAGGATGGCCGCTTCGTCATCTCCGGCAATATTTTGCAAGGGCAGGGCGGCAAAATCTCCGCCTTCGGCTTCAACAGCCGTGATCCCGGTGCCTTCGAGGCGGGCACCAGCACCACATTGCCCGGAAATGAAACATTGACGGTTGCCGAAGACGGCGCGTTCGAGATTTCCTCGCCAACCGCCATGGAAGGCAATCGTGGCCAGCGTATCTTTTATACGGTCGCGGTTCCACCCCGTTTCACGCTCGATAATTACCGCGAAGTGCTGCGGGCGGAAGGGCTTGCGGCGTCCTTTATCAACTCGCTGACGGTCGCCATTCCCGCAACAATCATCCCGATCCTGATTGCAGCCTTTGCAGCCTATGCTTTGGCATGGATGCCGTTTCCCGGTCGTGCCCTTCTGGCGGCTGTTATTGTCGGCCTTCTGGTCGTGCCGTTGCAGATGTCGCTGATACCGCTGTTGAAAATGTACAATACGGTCGGTGGTCTTCTCGGTGTGCCGGGCAAGGGCTATGTCGGCGTCTGGTTGGCGCATACGGGTTTCGGCCTGCCTTTGGCAATCTATCTCCTGCGCAACTACATGGCAGGTCTGCCGCGTGAAATTATTGAATCCGCCCGTGTGGATGGTGCGAGCGACTTTGAAATCTTCGTCAAGATCATCCTGCCCCTGTCTTTCCCGGCACTAGCGTCTTTCGCCATTTTCCAGTTCCTGTGGACGTGGAACGATCTGCTGGTGGCCATGGTGTTTCTGGGAACCGGCAATGATGAGCTGGTGCTGACCGGGCGTCTGGTCAATCTTCTGGGGTCGCGCGGGGGCAACTGGGAAATTCTCACCGCTTCGGCGTTCATCACCATCATCGTGCCGTTGTTCGTGTTCTTCGCATTGCAGCGTTTTCTGGTGCGCGGCCTTCTAGCAGGCTCCGTCAAAGGCGGCTGAACTCTCTATCCGATTATTTCGTAAGGTCATATTATGATACAAGACACTCCATCGATTGTAACAGCGGACAAAGACTGGTGGCGGGGCGCAGTGATCTACCAGATCTACCCGCGCTCGTTTCAAGACAGCAATGGCGACGGGATTGGGGACCTCAAGGGCATCGCCCAGCGCCTGCCCTATGTAGCGTCGCTCGGAGCGGACGCGGTCTGGATATCGCCGTTCTTCACATCGCCGATGAAGGATTTTGGCTA
Organism: Rhizobium sp. CFBP 8762; assembly: GCF_014841565.1. Classification (GTDB taxonomy): domain Bacteria; phylum Pseudomonadota; class Alphaproteobacteria; order Rhizobiales; family Rhizobiaceae; genus CFBP-8762. The sequence goes on along the minus strand of NZ_JACYUD010000001.1, from coordinate 573,184 downwards.
CGATGTTTCCAACTACAACGATGTCGACCCCATTTTTGGCACGCTTTCCGATTTCGATAATCTGATTGCAGAAGCCCATAGCCTTGGCCTGCGGGTCATGATCGACCTCGTCCTGTCACACACTTCTGACCAGCATCCATGGTTCAAGGAAAGCAAGACCAGCCGCGATAACGACAAGGCGGACTGGTACGTCTGGTCCGATCCGAAGCCCGATGGCTCCCCGCCAAACAACTGGCTGTCGATCTTTGGCGGCTCCGCCTGGCAGTGGGATGCGACGCGCCTGCAATATTATCTTCACAACTTCCTGACCTCGCAGCCGGACCTGAACCTGCATAACCCGGATGTTCAGGACGCGCTGATTGCTACCGAGCGTTTCTGGCTGGATCGCGGTGTCGATGGCTTCCGTCTGGATACCATCAATTTCTACTTCCATGACAAGCAGCTGCGCGACAATCCGGCACTGGCGCCGGAGCTGCGCAACGCCAAGACCGCGCCTGCAGTTAACCCCTACAACTATCAGGACCATCTCTACGACAAGACCCAGCCGGAAAACATCGCTTTCCTCCAGCGCTTTCGCTCTGTCATGAATGAGTATCCGGCCATTGCGGCGGTGGGCGAAGTGGGTGACAGCCAGCGGGGCCTGAACATCGTTGGCGAATACACCTCCGGCGGCGACAAGATGCATATGTGCTATGCGTTCGAGTTTCTGGCGCCGGATGTTCCGACAGCCGCGTCCATCGAGGAAACCATGCAGGCCTTTGCCGACGCGGCACCGGAAGGCTGGGCTTGCTGGGCATTTTCGAACCATGATGTGGTGCGCCATATTAGCCGCTGGGGCGATGCCATTGCCGACAAGGACGCCTATGCCAAGATGCTGGCCAGCCTGCTGATGTCGCTGCGCGGTTCTGTGTGCATCTATCAGGGCGAAGAACTGGCGTTGACAGAGGCCAATATCGGCTACGACGATATTCAGGACCCCTATGGCAAGCAGTTCTGGCCGGACTTTAAAGGTCGCGACGGCTGCCGAACCCCGATGGTGTGGGATTCCGAAGCACCGTTTGGCGGATTTTCCACCACGCGGCCTTGGTTGCCGGTGCCAAACGCGCATCTCGATCACGCCGTTTCCAAACAGGAAGGTGTCGTCACGTCCGTGCTGGAACATTACCGTCGGTTTCTGGCGTTTCGCCGGGACAATGAGGGTTTGGCGAAGGGCGAGATCGAGTTTCTGCCCGCGCAGGGCGATGTGGTGGTGTTCGTTCGCCGCTATCGGAACCAGAGCATCCTGTGCATGTTCAATCTGAGTGACATCACCGTCACCGCAGATTTGCCGCAGGGGACTGTGGACGTGCTGGAAGGCCATGGCTTCGGCTCGTCGCAAACCGGACAGACGGTCACGCTGCCCGCATGGAATGGTTTTTTTGGTATTTTGTCGTAAAGCATTTCCAGGTAAAGCGGCACCGCTTTACCGCCCGGACAATGCGACACAACAAGGACGGGAGGGAGTTCAGTATGGCCGGCCTGACATTAACAAATATCCGTAAGACCTATGGTGCCGTGAATGTCATTCACGGTATCGATCTGGAGGTGCAGCAGGGCGAGTTCGTCGTGTTCGTCGGGCCTTCCGGCTGCGGAAAATCCACACTGCTGCGCATGATCGCCGGTCTTGAGGATATCACCGGCGGCGACATGTTCATCGACGGGGAAAAGGTCAACGACGTGCCGCCCTCCAAGCGCGGCATTGCCATGGTGTTCCAGTCCTATGCGCTCTATCCACATATGACGGTGTATGACAACATGGCGTTTGGTATGCGCATTTCCGGAGAAAAGAAGGAGGAGATCGACCGCCGCGTGCGCTCAGCCGCCGATATTCTTCAACTGACCGCCTATCTGGAGCGTCTGCCGAAAGCGCTTTCGGGCGGGCAGCGCCAGCGCGTGGCCATTGGCCGTGCGATTTGCCGTGATCCCAAAGTCTTCCTGTTCGATGAGCCGCTGTCCAACCTCGATGCGGCACTGCGCGTTGCCACACGCATCGAGATTGCCAAGCTCAAGGAATCCATGCCCGACACCACCATGGTCTACGTGACCCATGACCAGGTGGAGGCGATGACGCTGGCAGACCGGATTGTCGTGCTATCAGCAGGCCGGATCGAGCAGGTCGGCGCGCCGCTGGAACTGTATGAGCGGCCCGCCAATCTGTTCGTCGCCAAGTTCATCGGCTCTCCGGCCATGAACGTCATTCCGGCAACGATCACTGCCGGGGGTGCACAAACAACGGTCACACTGGCGGGTGGCAAGTCCGTTACGCTGGATATTGCAACCGGGACGGGGGTGGCTGGAAAGGCTGCAAGCTTTGGTGTTCGCCCCGAGGACTTGCAGGTGTCCGGCACGGATGAATTTCTGTTTGAAGGCACGGTCTCCATTGTCGAGGCGTTGGGTGAAGTGACCCTGCTCTACATTGAAGGGCTGGTTAAAGACGAGCCGATCATCGTCAAGCTTCCGGGAACGCTGCCCATCAAACGCGGCGAAACACTGCGGTTCACGGCGGACCGCGCAAAGCTGCATTTGTTCGATGCAGCTGGCTTAAGCTACCGGTCCAGATGACGATTTCGCCCGGTTCGCCGGGCGGGTTCGCTTCTATAAGGCTTCCTTAAACGTCTCGCGCTACAGGTGCAAAGCAGACATAAGGAGTGGATGTGCCGGGGCCTGACAGCGGTAGAAGACAGCATTACCTTAATCGCGAAGAGTCCTTCATGTACGACCGTGAGGTGCGCTTTCGGCTGGAGGAAACACGCAACAATGCGCTGATCGAATTCGGCGAAAAAGGCGTCATGCACTTTTCGTCACGCCGCTGCACCTTGCTGGCTATCTCCCGCAGCGCCGCCGTTCTGGGCATTCTCACCCAGTTCCGGCTGCCGAAAAGCTTCTATCTGGATATTCCCGATGCGCGCATCACGAAGATCGGCTGTGTGTTGATGCGGGTGAACGGCAACAACACCGTCAATGTGCGCTTTTTGCGTTTGGTTACGCCCAAAGAAATGAACCGGGTGTTTGCTTACAGCACCCACCCGCGCCATAAAGATGTTGGGCTCAGTATTCGGGATTAAAGCATTTCCAGTAAAAGTGCGTTGCGGTTTTACGCCCGGAAAAATTTTCTAACCAAAGAACACGCTGGCGCCATGTTCGGCAGCGCCTGTCATCTGGCGGAAGGGGGCGAACAGTTCGCGGCCCATGCCGAATTCATTGTCGCGCAGATCGGCCTCCGCCACCGGTCGACAGTCGAATTCAGCTTCATCACCCAGAAACTCCAGCGTACCGTTGGCGGCATCCAGCCGCAGCATATCGCCATCGCGAATGCGTGCAATCGGTCCGCCGTCCTTGGCCTCCGGGGTGAGGTGGATTGCTGCTGGAATCTTGCCAGACGCACCGGACATGCGCCCATCTGTCAGCAGCGCCACGCGCTGGCCCCGGTCCTGTAGAATACCCAGAACGGTTGTCAGCTTGTGCAACTCTGGCATACCATTGGCTTTTGGTCCCTGAAAGCGAACAACGGCGATGAAGTCACCTTCGAGCGCCCCATCGCGGAATGCCAGTTGCAGTTCCTGCTGGTCGTGAAACACCTTGGCTGGTGCCTCGATCACATGACGGTCCGGCTTAACGGCGGAAATCTTGATGACGGCGCGACCAATATTGCCGGTCAGCATTTTCAGGCCGCCGGTCGGCTGGAAGGGACAGTGGACCTTGGCCAAAACCTTGGGATCACCGCTTTCCTGTGGCGCGGGCAGGCGGGTCACGCTGCCATCCTCGCCCAAGCGCGGATCAATGGCATAGCTGTCGAGACCCTGACCATAAACAGTGCGCACATCATCATGCAGGTAGCCGCCTGCCAGCAGTTCGCGGATGAGGAAGCCCATGCCGCCAGCGGCGTGGAAATGGTTCACGTCGGCCAGTCCATTCGGATAGACCCGGGCGAGCAAAGGGACAGTATCCGAAAGGTCGGAAATATCCTGCCATGTCAGCAGAATACCCGCCGCACGCGCCATGGCCACCAGATGCAGCGTGTGATTGGTGGAGCCGCCTGTGGCATGCAGGCCCACGACGCCGTTGACGATGGACCGCTCATCGATCATTTCGCCCGCTGGCGTAAAATCATTGCCAAGCGCTGTGATCTCAAGTGCGCGTTTGGTTGCTTCCTTCGTCAGTGCATCGCGCAGCGGCGTGTTGGGGTTGATGAAGGATGCGCCCGGCATATGCAGGCCCATGATCTCCATCAGCATCTGGTTGGAGTTGGCGGTGCCGTAAAACGTACAGGTGCCCGGCCCGTGATAGGATTTCGACTCCGCGTCCAGCAACTCCTCGCGCCCGACCTTGCCCTCAGCAAACAGCTGGCGAACACGGGTTTTCTCGTCATTGGGCAGACCGGTTGTCATTGGTCCCGCGGGAATGAACACCGCGGGCAGATGCCCGAAGGTCATAGCGGCAATCATCAGGCCGGGGACGATCTTGTCACACACGCCGAGATAAACCGTGGTGTCGAACATGTTGTGCGACAGGCCGATACCGGCTGACATGGCAATCAGATCACGTGAGAACAGCGACAGTTCCATGCCCGGCTGGCCCTGCGTCACGCCATCGCACATGGCGGGCACACCGCCCGCCACCTGGGCAACGCCACCCGCTTCCGCCGCTGCCTGCCGGATCATGGCCGGGAAGTGCTCGAATGGCTGATGGGCAGACAGCATATCGTTATAGGATGTAATGATGCCGAGGTTGGGGACGCGGTCGCCCGACAAGGCAACCTTCTCAGCGGGGGAACAGACAGCAAATCCATGTGCCAGATTTCCGCAACCCAGCACCGCGCGGTTGACCGTTTTGCTGGCGGCAGCGCGGACGCGCTCCAGATAGGGTTCGCGAAACGGCTTGGAGCGCTCGACGATGCGGTTGGTAATGGCAGCAATGCGGCTATCGGCGGACATGGACTATCCTTTCTGAAGCAGACCCTGCTTCATCGTCGTGATGTCGGTGTTGGACCCTTGGCGGTTAAGGTGCCCAGACGATCTGAACCGGTGTTGCAGCGCGTCGCAACACAGCCCGGATCGGCATTTCGGTCTCATCTCCCGGCGCTTGCGCCTTTTCGAGAACCTGTTTTTTGCTCTCACCTTCGATGTGCAGCACCAGAAGCCGTGCATCGGAGAGGCTGGAAAACGTGAACGTCAGGCGCGGCTCGCCTGCGCCTTCGGCTTTCATGGAGATAATGCCACGGGAACCGCTGGCATCAAGGGCCTGCGCCAAATGGTCGCCGCCGGGGAAGAAGGACGCCGTGTGACCATCGCCGCCCATGCCCAGAATTGCCACATCGAACGGGGTCGGGATCTTCGCCGTTTCGCGTGTGGCGATTGCCGCGCCTTCGTCCACGCTGGCAGCCGGGTAGTAGAGCGGCACGAACTCAGCCACCGCAGCCTTGTTTTGCAGAAGGTTTTGCGCCACCAGCAAATGGTTGGACCGCTCATTATCGGCTGGCACGTAACGCTCATCCACGAGCGTCACGGTCACCTTGCCCCAATCGAGATCGTGGTTGGATAGCGCTTTGAAGAAAGCCTTCGGGGTAGAACCGCCCGACACGGCAAGACTTGCCTGCCCACGGGCCGCAATAGCGGACGAGAGCGCGCTCGCGACCTCATCGGCCAAAGCGTTTGCCAGTTTGTTGCTATTACCAAAGGTTTTCAAAGTGCTGACCATGCCGTCTGATCCCTAGAGCATATTTCGACCGGAGCAAGGCGATGATCGAAATATGCTTTAAAATTAATAGGTTAGAGCACCGATCTGATCCCGTCAGATCGGAAAACGCTCTAATCGTTTTCGTGCCATGTGCGACCGTCCCGTTCAATCAGGGCGATCGACTGGCTTGGTCCCCATGTTCCAGCCGTGTAACCCTGCACGGCCTGTCCGGTCTCTTCCCAAGCCTTGAGGATCGGGTCAACCCATTGCCATGCGGCTTCCACCTCGTCACGGCGCATGAACAGCGTCTGGTTGTTGCGGATCACATCCAGCAGCAGACGCTCGTAAGCATCGGCGTTGCGAGCGGCAAAAGCCTCGGCAAAGCTCATGTCCAGCGACACATTGCGCAGGCGCATGCCGCCCGGACCAGGGTCCTTGATCATCAGCGACTGCTTCACGCCTTCGTCCGGTTGCAGGCGGATCACAAGCTGGTTCTGGGCAATGCGACCGGCACCTTCATCGAAGATCGAATGGGGAATAGGCTTGAACGTGATGACGATTTCCGACATCCGCTCGGCCATGCGCTTGCCGGTGCGGATGTAGAACGGCACGCCCGCCCAACGCCAGTTGTTGATTTCAGCCTTGATGGCCACGAAGGTTTCCGTGTTGGAAACGCCGCCTTCCAGTTCGTCCAGATAACCACGCACGGCACCGCCGGAGGATGCGCCTGCACGGTACTGGCCGCGCACCGTCATCTTTTCCACATTCGCAGGCGTGATTGGCTTCAGCGCGCGCAGTACTTTCAGCTTTTCGTCGCGCACGGCTTCCGCATTCATGGATGGGGGAACTTCCATGGCGACAAGGCAAAGAAGCTGCAGAATATGGTTCTGCACCATGTCGCGCAGCGCACCGGCCTTGTCATAATAGCCTGCGCGGCTTTCCAGTCCGACCGATTCGGCAACGGTAAGCTGCACATGGTCGATATGGGCGGAGTTCCACAGCGGCTCATAGAGCGCATTGGCAAAGCGCAGCGCCATCAGGTTCTGCACGGTTTCCTTGCCGAGATAATGGTCAATGCGGAAAATCTGCTCTTCGCGGAACACCCGCCCAATGGTGTTGTTCAGCATGGTGGCCGATTCGAGATCCCGGCCAATCGGCTTTTCCACCACGATGCGGGTCGTGTCGGTAATCAGGTCATGGGCCTGAATTTTGTCGGCGATATCGCCGAAAATTGCCGGGGCAACTGCCAGATAAAAGGCGCGAACACGCTCTTTTGCCTCATCCAGCATGGTTTTCAGATCGTCCCAACCCTGCTCGGATTTGGCATCGACAGCGACGTAAAACAGTTTTTCCGTGAATTTCTGAACTTCCGCATCGTCATAATCGCCTTTGACATGCTCTTTCAGCGCGTCCACGGCAAATTGGCGATATTCCGCATCGGTCATGACGGTGCGCGATGCGCCGATGATCCGGGTCGGGTCGGTCAACTGACCGGCGAGTTGGCGATGATAGAGGGCTGGCAGGAGCTTGCGTTCGGCAAGGTCGCCTGTTCCACCGAAAACCACATAGTCGAAGGGTTCAACGGGAATAATCTGGCTGCTCATCGGAAATCTCAATCTCGTTCTGTCTGAGGCGGATATAATCTAATCGATTTAAAAATGCCAGTCCCAAGCGATAGGAATTGACAGGCTCCTGTTAGAATTTGTCTCTGAGCGCATACCAACTGAGCGCCAAAAACAGGAGCGGCGCGCGCAGACGCGTTCCGCCTGGAAACTGTGGCACGTTGAGGTCGCGCAACAGATCGAGTTCCGTTGCGCGTCCCGTCACCATGTCTGCATATAATTTGCCGCAATAGTTTGACAGCATTACGCCATGGCCGGAATAGCCGCCGATGGAGGTGACGCCGGGCATGACCTCACGCACAAAAGGCTGGCGGGGCATGGTGATGCCGACCGAGCCGCCCCACGCATGGTCGATCCGCACGTCTTCCAGTTGCGGATAAATCTCGGCAATCTGGCGGCGGATATGGGTGGAAATGTCACGGGGATTGTCAGCGGTATAGGCTTCCCGCCCGCCGAAGAGCAACCGCCCGTCGTGGCTTTTGCGGAAGTAGCGAACGACGAAGCGGGAATCGGCAACCGACTCGCCACCGGGCAAAACCTCAGGGAAATTCGAAAGAACCTCTGTCGCACCGATGAAGGAGCGAATCGGCATGACATGCGCCGCCGTCATAGGTTCCAGATGGCCGATATGACCGTTGCAGGCAATCAGGATGCGCGATGCGGAGATGGTCCCGCTGGAGGTCTCGCCAGCGGTCGAGATGGTCAGGCCGGAAGCCGTCCGGTTCAATTTCAAAGCTTTTGTCTGCTCATGCAGCCGTGCGCCTGCTGTAGCTGCGGCCCTTGCCAAGCCCACCAGCAGTTTCATCGGCTGGATATGCCCTGTGCCCGCGTCGCGCACGCCGAACAGATATTTCGACGAACCCATGCGTTGGCGGGTCTCAGCCGTCTCCATAAAGCTCAAATGGGGATAATCGTAGCGGCTGGCCGCAATCTCCGCATTGGCCCGGTAGTCCTTTTCGAGTGATGCCTTATGGGTAACGGACATATGCCCAACCACATAGTTCATGTCGATGCTGTGTTGCCGAGCAAAGGACAGAAGATGGGATTTGGCATTTTCTGCCATCTGAAACAGGGCTTTCGAGCGCTCCAGCCCAAGTTCTTTTTCCATGTCCTCCGGCCACCAGCGCTGGCCGGTGCCAAGCTGGCCGCCATTGCGGCCCGAAGCGCCATCACCAAAGCGATTGGCATCGATGAGGACGACATCGACACCCGCCTTTGCCAGATGATAGGCCGCTTGAAGCCCGGTAAACCCGCCGCCGATTATGGCAATGTCGGCGGATGTACCGCCGGTGAGCGCGTCGTAACGCGGGCGGTCTTCCAGCCTGGCTTCATACCAGGATATACCGGGGGATATCGGGCTTTGATAGGTCATCGATTGGCCTCACACATTGAGGAGCAGGAATTCGCGCTCCCACGGGCTGATAACCTGCATGAAGGTTTCAAACTCGCCCCGTTTCACACCCGCATAGATGCCGATGAATTCACGCCCGAAAACCTCGTGGAAATGCGGCTCGGATTCCAGAGCCGATATGGCTTCCAGCAGCCCGCGTGGCAGATCCACCGTCTTTCCCTCATTCATGGTATCTTCGGTCGGTGATGTCGGCTCCAGACCCTGCACCATGCCGAGATAGCCACAGGCGAGCGATGCCGCTAGCGCCAGATAAGGGTTTGCGTCCGAGCTTGGCAAACGGTTTTCCACCCGCCGGGCAATCGGTTCGGAAATCGGCACACGGAACGCCGTCGTGCGGTTGTCGTAACCCCAGGCATTGTTGACCGGGCAGGCCATGCCCGGTGTCAGGCGGCGATAGGAGTTCACATAGGGCGCCATCATCGAAAGCGCCTTGGGCACATAGGTCTGCATGCCGCCGATGAAGGAGAAAAACTCTTTCGAGGCCGATCCGTCCGGGTTGGAAAACAGGTTGCGCCCCGTATTTACCTCGATCACCGACTGGTGAATGTGCATGGCGGAACCGGCCTGCGCCTGCATGGGCTTGGCCATAAAGGTGGCGTAGATGCCATGCTTCAGCGCAGCCTCGCGAATGGTGCGCTTGAACATGAAAACCTGATCGGCCAGTTCGATGGGATCACCATGGCGCAGGTTGATTTCCAGCTGCGCCGGGCCTTCCTCATGGATGAGGGTGTCGATTTCCAGACCCTGCTTTTCGGAAAAATGGTAGATATCGTCGATCAGCTCATCGAACTCGTTGACGCCCGCAATGGAATAGGCCTGCCCACCGACAATCGACCGGCCCGACCGGCCTTTCGGTGGAAACAGCGGATAATCGGGATCGTCATTCTTGGCGACGAGATAGAACTCGATTTCCGGTGCGACGACCGGCATCCAGCCTTTCTGGCGGTACAATTCCATGACATTGCGCAGCACATTGCGCGGGGTGTAGCTGACATTCTCGCCGGTGGTTCCGGCGATATCGCAGATCACCTGCGCTGTCGGGTCGGTTTCCCACGGCACCACGCACAGCGTTGAGAGGTCTGGCACCAGCTTGATATCGCTATCGCGGGAATCATAGCGGAAATCCGCCGTTTCATCCGGGTATTCGCCGGAAATCGTGTGGCGGTAGATGGCGGATGGCAGCGCCAGCGACGTGTTGGAGGTGAATTTGGAGGAGGGCATCATCTTGCCCCGCGGCACGCCCGCAATATCCGGTGTTATGCACTCTATATCTTCAATGCCACGCACCTTCAGCCAATCGGTTGCTTCTTTCCAGGTCGTCACGCCACGCGGCGAATCCAGAACAGAAGCTTTGGTTTGATTGGCAAGTTTGGCAGGTTTGGATGCAATGGACTTTTTAGACGACATAAATCACCGGTGTTGTCTTCGAATGGCGGCATCATACGCGGACTTCGCCGATTGGCGAGGGCCGCACGCCACTTTTCGTGCGGAAAGACTGATATTCCATTGACTTTACACCATGTCGGCGAAAGGAAGATGTCAACGGATCGAAAGAGCAGCCATGGCCCAGACAGCGGATGTTATCATAATCGGCGCCGGTGCCGCAGGCATGATGTGCGCCATCGAAGCCGGCAAACGCGGACGCAGCGTCATCGTGCTCGATCATGCCAAAACGCCGGGCGAGAAAATTCGCATTTCCGGTGGCGGACGCTGCAACTTTACCAATCTGCACACCAGCCCGCGCAATTTCCTCTGTCGCAACCCGCATTTCGCCAAGTCCGCTTTGGCGCGCTACACACCACAGGATTTTGTGGCACTGGTCGACCGCTACGGCATTGCATGGCATGAGAAGACGCTGGGCCAACTGTTCTGTGATGTGTCCGCCAAGCTGATCGTCGACATGCTGCTGACCGAGATGCGGGTGGCCAATGTCAGCCTTAGGATGCAGACCGAGATTGTTGATGTTTCGCATGGCGCTAACGGTTTCACCGTTACAACGCCGGATGGTCCGCTGACTGCCGCGTCGCTGGTGATGGCCAGTGGCGGCAAATCCATTCCCAAAATGGGCGCAACGGGTTTTGCCTATAAAGTTGCTGAACAGTTCGGCCTTGGCCTTGTGGAGACCCGTCCGGGTCTGGTCCCGCTCACGCTCGATCCCGCACAGCTGGAAAGGCTGTCGCCGCTTTCGGGCGTTGCCAGCGACGCCGTCGCAGCCCATGGCAAGACCACGTTTCGCGAGGCCGTCCTCATCACCCATCGCGGTTTGAGTGGCCCTGCCGTTCTGCAGATTTCCTCCTATTGGCGGGAGGGCGATGAGATTGCCCTGAAATTGCTGCCGGATACCGATATTTTGGCCGCTTTGAAGGCCGGACGGCGCGACAATGGACGCCAAAGCGTACAAACGGTGCTGTCCACACTGATGCCGAAGCGGCTCGCCCAGTTTTTCAGTGAAGATGCGGCGTTGACGAAAACCTTGGCTGATCTCTCCGACAAAGCGCTGGTGGGCCTCGTCGAGCGTATCCAGAACTGGAAAATCCGTCCCGCCGGATCGGAAGGATACCGCACCGCAGAGGTGACGCTTGGCGGCGTGGATACGAACGCGCTCGATTCGCGCACCATGGAGGCCCGCAGCATTCCGGGCCTGTATTTCATTGGCGAGTGTGTGGATGTCACCGGTTGGTTAGGTGGCTACAATTTTCAGTGGGCCTGGGCTTCGGGCTTTGCCGCCGGGCAATGCGCCTGATATCGGAAAGCTGTTAACCGATTATAATCTATGACATTTCCATATATATAACGTTATTCAAATATTAAGCCTTACCCCTCACTTTCCTGATCAAAGAGATCAATCCGCCGCGGTGGCGGAGCATGACTGCGTGGTGATCTTGTGGTGCGACTCCACATGCCCTGAGCACGCTCGGCACGGGCCGGTTTGACACCGACGCTGCCTTTGTAAGGTCTTCCCTTATGCTTCTGGATAAAGCGCTCGCGCGGTTTAAAATTCAAACCAAGGTTCTGCTGCTGCTTGTCCCCTTCGTCATCGTCATCAGCGTGATCGGCTTTACCGGCATGTACGCTGCGGATCGATTGGAAAACCGGATGGCGCTATCGACGCGCATTATGCAGTCGCTCAGCAACTTCAAGGTTGTTTACGCCAGCATGACCTCGTTTCTGGAAAACAGCGATACGCGGAGCCGGGACGAGGTAAACTACCTGTTGCGCGAACAGCGGGATTATCTGTCCGGTACGCTCATTGCGCTTGAGGGCCCGTCGCCACTGCTGGAAGCAGCGCGGGATACCGTTCGCGATGTCGAGAACAGTATTGGCGGCCTTTGGAAACTGAACGCAGTCGAAAAGACCGTTCGGGATAATCTTAGGGACAATACGAGTAAGCTCTCGCAGGAACGCCAGCGCATCATCAGCAATGCTATCAGCTATCAACGCAGCATGCACCTTGCGGACGCCGATGGAAAACGCCTTTTGCGCATTGGAGACCAGCTTGCCAGCGCGTCACGGTTCTTGAAGCGCTTTCACACCGATATGGTCGGAAATACTTCCAGCGCAAACAAGATCAAAGTTGCGCGGGCGCGCTTGCGGGAACTGACGCGGTTGCCGGGAAAGGTGCTTTCCGTGCAGCCCGATCTGAATGATGCAATGGCTCGTGTGGAAAGCGTCGCTGCACGGGTGCGAATGGTCGTGGCCTCCGATCAGTTGGACGAAGACATGGTCGCGCAGTTGCAGGACCATACTGATACTCTTCTGCCTGCTGCGGATGAGCTACAACAGCAGTCCATCAGCCGGATGCGCGATGTGTCCCTGATTTTCGAAGGTTTGGACAAGCCGATGGAGCGCGCAGAAACTGTGCTGATGGACGCGAGGGAACTGGTCAATTCCGTGTTTCAACTTCAGGCGCAACTGGCCGAGTTCAGCAATCATCCTACCGAAGCCCGGCGCGGCCCCGTTTTGACTGCATATGCCACTGTTTCAGCCAATGACGCCCGGTTACAGAGCAGCGGCAAGGGCCTTGCTTTTATCGAGAGCCTTCCTGAAACATTCTCCCCGCTTTACCGTCAAATTGCGCTGGACACAGCGAAACTTGTGGTCATTGCCGAGCATCGGGCGCTGGAGGTGGCCAAGGCCAAAACCTTTATCGATATCATCCGCCTGAAGCTGGAACAGTTTTCCGAGAGCGAGCAGGTCAAGGCGCAGCAGGAAAGTACATTCGTCAGTCGGGCGTCCATTGGCGCAACGCTGGTCGGGTTTCTGGTTGCCGTCCTCTCCGGCTATGCGCTCGTTGCGGCCTTGAAAGGCCCATTAGGTCGTATTACCCACGCCATGCGCAGGCTGGCAGACGGCGCTCTGGACACGCCGATATCGGGTGAAAGCAGGCCGGATGAAGTTGGCGATATGGCGCGTGCTCTGATCGTGTTTCGTGAGAACGCCAATGCCCGCGTTCGCGCGGAAGGGGAAACGGAGCGGCACCGTCAGCAGGCAGAGGCGGATCGGGCGCAGCGGGATGCCGAAAAGGCACAGACCGACGCGGAGATCGATTTTGCCGTATCCGAACTTGCCGCCGCCTTGCAGCGCCTCGCCAGAGGTGACCTTTCAATGGATATTGAAACACCGTTTGCCGGGCGTCTCGATAGTCTGCGTGCCGATTTCAATGCGTCTGTGCAAAATTTGGAGGAGACGCTGGTATCCATCCGGACCAACGCCCAGGCCATTCAAAGCAATGGCAGTGCCATGCGCGACGCTGCTGACCAGCTCTCCCGGCGCACGGAAGCCCAGGCTGCGTCGCTAGAACAGACCGCAGCCGCCGTCGAGGAAATCACCATTACGGTCAAAGGTTCAGCCGAACGGGCGCTCGAGGTGAATGAAACCGTGACGGAGACGAAGAAAAGCGCCGACAGCTCCGGCATCGTTGTTTCCAATGCTGTTTCCGCCATGACGCGGATTCAGAACGCATCCCACAAGATCGAGCAGATCATCGAGGTCATCGACGATATCGCCTTCCAGACCAATCTTTTGGCCTTGAATGCCGGAATTGAAGCCGCACGCGCGGGCAACGCTGGCAAGGGGTTCGCGGTCGTGGCGCATGAGGTTCGCGCGCTTGCCCAGCGCTCGGCAGGGGCTGCTCGCGAAATCAAGGATTTGATCAACGCGTCCAGTGACGAAGTGCGCTCCGGTTCCGCGCTGGTCGAGGAGGCGGGGGCGGTGCTGGCCTCCATCAGCAGCCAGATCGTCGCGATCAGCGCGCATGTGCAGATGATTGCCATCGCCAGCCGCGATCAGGCCACCGCTCTGCATGAAATCAATTCATCGGTGAATCAGATGGACCAGATGACCCAACAGAACGCCTCCATGGCGGATGAGGCCAACCGGGCGAGCCGCGCGCTGGCGTCGGAAGCGGATATGCTGACCGGCATGGTGGCGCAATTCACGTTGAATGCCGATACTGCTGCCTGACGCTGTGTTGAAATCACGTGTCAAAAAACATTCAAGAGCTAGCGATAAAAACGGCTTGTAGCCTTGCCAAAAGGTTTCTAGTTTCAACATTGCTCGCATAGGGTCGAGACGTCGGCTTGCGCCGTCTTCAATGCTGGAGAAAGACATGAAACAAACGTTTTTTCGCTATGCCGCCGTTGCGGTTGCTTCGCTGGGTTTTGTATCCGCTGCATCCGCACAGGAGCGCGTGGTCAACGTTTACAACTGGTCTGATTATATCGACGCCAGCGTGCTGACGGATTTTACCAAGGAAACCGGCATCAAGGTCGTGTACGACGTGTTTGACGCCAACGAAATTGTTGAAACCAAGATGCTGGCGGGCGGCTCTGGCTATGACGTCGTGGTGCCGACAGCGGACTTCCTGCAACGTCAGATTTCCGCAGGCGTGTTTCAGAAGCTGGATAAATCGAAGCTTCCGAACCTCGCGAACATGTGGGACATCATCACGGAGCGGACGCAAAAGTACGACCCCGGCAATGAATACGCCATCGACTATATGTGGGGCACTGATGGTATCGGCTACAACGTTGCCAAGGTGAAGGAAATCTTGGGCCCGGATGTTCGTCCCGGTCTTGAAGTAATTTTCGATCCGGCGATCGCCGCCAAGTTCAAGGATTGCGGCATCTATGTCTTCGACAGTCCACGTGACGTGATCGGAGCGGCGCTGCACTATCTCGGCCTGTCGCCGGATAGCACTGATCCGAAGGATTTTGCCAAGGCTGAGGAACTGCTGATGTCGGTTCGCCCGAACATTCGCAAATTCCATTCGTCCGAATATATCAACGCTCTTGCCAATGGCGATATTTGTCTGGCGATGGGCTATTCCGGCGACATGTTGCAGGCGCGGGATCGCGCCGCCGAAGCCAAGGCCGGTGTCGAGGTGGATTACTCCATTCCATCGCAGGGCGCGCAGATGTGGTTCGATATGATGGCCATTCCAGCGGATGCCAAACACCCGGCCGAGGCGCATGAGTTCATCAACTACATGATGCGCCCGGACGTGATCGCCAAAGCATCGAACGTCGTATTCTACGCCAATGGCAACAAGGCGTCTCAGGAGTTTGTCTCCAAGGAAATTCTGGATGACCCGGCCATTTACCCCGATGAGGATACGATGAAACGGCTCTACACCATTTCGCCATGGGATGCCAAAACCCAGCGTTTGGCGACCCGGATGTGGACCAAAGTGGTCAGCGGCCAGTAACCAGACTGCAGATTGCCCGGATTGAAAAATCCGGGCAATCTTTTTGACAAGACAAAAACAAAGACGACGACGGGGACGTTCATGAAATCTTTCGGCAGCACACGCCGCTCTTTCGCACCGTGGAATGACCCCACATCCAAGCCGTTCATTTCCTTTCGGAATGTCACCAAGCGTTTTGGCGATTTTACCGCCGTGGATGATTTGTCGCTGGATATTTATCACCGGGAGTTCTTCGCGCTTCTGGGCGCATCGGGCTGTGGCAAGTCCACGCTGCTGCGGATGCTGGCGGGCTTTGAGCAGCCCACCTCCGGCGAAATCATTCTGGATGGTCAAAGCCTTGCAGGTACGCCGCCGTATCGCCGCCCCGTCAATATGATGTTCCAGTCCTACGCACTGTTTCCGCATATGACGGTGGAAAAAAACATTGCGTTCGGTCTGCGTCAGGACGGAATGCCAAAGCCTGATATTGCCGCGCGCGTGGCGCAGATGCTGAAACTGGTGAAGATGGAAAAGTTCGCCGGTCGCAAGCCGCATCAGCTGTCCGGCGGCCAGCGCCAGCGCGTGGCGCTGGCTCGTTCCTTGGCCAAACAGCCCAAGGTTCTGCTGCTGGACGAGCCATTGGGCGCACTCGACAAAAAGCTGCGGGAGGAAACACAGTTCGAACTGATGGATCTGCAGCAGGATCTGGGCCTGACTTTCGTGGTCGTGACGCACGACCAGGAGGAGGCCATGACCATGGCAGACCGGATCGCGGTCATGAGTCAGGGTCGCGTGGCGCAGGTTGCGACACCCGCGGAAATCTATGAAGCCCCGAACTCCCGCTTCGTCGCCGACTTTATCGGCGACGTCAATATTTTCGACGGGAAGGTGTCTTCCGTGGAGAACCATGTGGTGCAGATCGAAACCGATATCGGGTTTACGGTCCGCATGCACTCCAATGAAACACCGGCAGTCGGCGCACAAGCGGGTTGCATCGTGCGACCGGAAAAGCTGCGGGTATCCCGCGCGGCTCCTGCCGATGCCTCCGCCAATGCCGTGCAGGGCGAGTTGTGGGACATTGCCTATCTTGGGGACATGACCGTGTACCACGCCAAGCTGAAAAACGGTGCCATGGTCAAGGCGTCCTCGCTCAACGCCGTTCGTGCGGTGGAAAACCCCTTGGGCTACGATGAGCCAATCTGGGTCTCCTTCGATGAGGATGCCGGCATGGTTCTGAAGGATTGATGATGTCCAACATCGCTTCCGCCATCGTCCGCCGGCTGGTCATCATCATTCCCTATAGCTGGCTGCTGATTTTCTTTCTCATCCCGTTTTTCATCGTCTTCCGCATTTCCGTTTCGGAAACGGCGGTGGCGATGCCACCCTATGTGCCGGTGTTTGCGCTCTCGGAAGGCTTTGCGGCGTTCTGGGAGAAGGTTAGCCAGTTCTCGCTGGATAATTACGTCTGGCTGACGCAGGACGCGCTCTATCTGAACGCCTATCTGTCCAGCGTGGTGATCGCCGGTATTTCAACATTCTTTACCCTGCTGATTGCCTATCCTATCGCCTACGGCATGGCGCAGGCACCGCGCTCCATCCGCTCCACGCTGTTGATGCTGGTCATCCTGCCGTTCTGGACGAGCTTTCTGATCCGGGTTTATGCGTGGATTTCCATTTTGAAGCCCGAAGGTTTACTGAACCAGCTTCTGCTGTCAGTCGGGATCATCGATCATCCGTTGATCATTCTGAACACCAATACCGCGATCTATATCGGCATCGTGTATTCCTACCTGCCCTTCATGGTGCTGCCGCTTTACTCGGCACTGGAGAAGATGGATGGAACGCTGACGGAGGCCGCTCAGGATCTCGGCTGCACACCCATCCGCGCCTTCTGGCGGGTTACATTCCCCCTCTCCATTCCCGGCGTGGTTGCCGGCTGCATGCTGGTGTTCATTCCGGCTGTGGGCGAATTCGTCATCCCCGATCTGCTCGGTGGCTCGGAAACGCTGATGATCGGCAAGACGCTGTGGAACGAATTCAACGCCAACCGCGACTGGCCGGTCTCCTCCGCCGTGGCGGCAATTCTGCTTCTCATTCTGGTCGTGCCCATCGTGCTGTTCCAGAATGCGCAGGCAAAAGCGGAAAGCAGGGATAGATAATCAATGGTCAAATGGTCCCGCTTCAATATCGCCTCCATCGTTCTGGGCTTCGGCTTTCTCTATCTGCCGATTGTCCTTCTGGTGATCTTTTCGTTCAATGAGTCCAAGCTCGTCACCGTCTGGACCGGCTTTTCCACCAAATGGTACGGCCAGCTCTGGCAAAATCAGGGCCTGATGGATGCGGCCTGGGTGACCATCCGCGTGGCCTTGCTATCGGCGACATGTGCCACGGTTCTTGGCACGCTGGCGGCGCTGGCACTGGTACGCTATACCCAATTTCGTGGAAGGCTGCTGTTTTCCGGCATGGTCTACGCACCGCTGGTGATGCCGGAGGTGATTACCGGCCTGTCCCTGCTGCTACTGTTCGTGGCAATCGGCTTTGACCGTGGGTTCTGGACCATTACGCTGGCGCATATCACCTTCACCATGTGCTTTGTCGCCGTTGTGGTGCAGTCGCGGTTGCTGAGTTTCGATCAATCCATCGAGGAAGCCGCTCAGGATCTGGGCGCAACGCCGGTGCGCACCTTTATGGAGGTGACCCTGCCAGTGATCTCGCCTGCGGTGTTTTCCGGCTGGGTTCTGGCCTTCACGCTGTCACTGGATGATCTGGTCATCGCCAGCTTTACGTCCGGTCCGGGCGCGACAACCCTGCCCATGAAAATCTACAGTCAGGTGCGGTTGGGTGTGACGCCGGAAATCAACGCAATTTGTACCATTCTGATTGGCATCGTTGCCTTCGGCGTGGTGATTGCATCGTTTGTCACAAGACGACGCGAAGCCCAGCGTGTGCGCGATGAGCAGGCGGCGTTTGCGCCTGCGTAATACTTGCTTGTCGCATGTCGTTCACGCAAAACTGCTGCACACTTACGCGCAAGGGTTAATCTTCTGTCGTTATAGCTTTACCGAGCGTGGACGCCGGCGAGATAATCGCATCTGGCCAGGTGCCGCCCACGAAAAAATAGGATGCGGCGGTGATCGCCGTTCCCTCCAGCGTTTCGAGCGTGCCGGACAGAGCAAGGCTTTTTGTTTCATAAGGCACCACGCCCCAGAGCCGCAACGCCTTGCCCGGAGCAAGGATGTTGGCCCGTTCGATTTTCGCCAGTCCATCGCTGACCTGCACATCGATATCGGCGGTATCGAATGAGAACGTGCTTTGCGAGGCGTCCGTCAGGGGAAAGAAGTTACCAACTGAAATCATTGTTTCCAGCGCGTTCACATCCACACCGGTGAGCGCGCCTGCATTGGCGGCAACCGACATATGCCCGGATATGTCGCTGTTTTGCGTCGCCCAGAGCGGCTTTCGGGTGCCAAGCGAAATGTTGATGTCGCCTCTGCCTGTCAGTACCGGGCCGGAGCGCTTCAGCGTATCGGCAATGCTCCCCAGTTCGGCATTTTTGATCGACAATTGCAAACTGCCGCCGCCCTTGAAGCCTTGATCCGACACGGCGAGTCGCCCGGTCAATGAGCCATCGGCAAAGGTGCTGTCGCCAATATCGAACGAAGCACGCCCGTCCTCCACCATCATGCCCGCCGCAAGGTCTGTCATCAGGAAATCCCCGAACCGCGCCCGCGTGGCAGACAGGCGCAGGTCCAGCGCCAGCTGCCGAATGAAATTCATATCCACCGTGGTGGCAAGGTCATCGGCGGTGGAGGGCAGGGGTGAAAACGCCGATAAAAAGGATTTGAGATCAATCTCATCAAACGCCAGCGTGCCCGAAACCTGGGGTCGTTTGGCTGCTTGTGGTAACCGAATGTCGAGAACACCGGTCGCGCGTGCATTCTGCACGGCTAGATTGAGGTTATCCAGTTTAACCGTGTTGCCAACGGTGGAAATATTGGCCTGCGCATTGATCTGGCCCAAGTTGCTCAATGCGCTGATATCCGAGCCGTACCATGTCAACAAAGCGGGCAGCGACGGCGCGCCGAGCCGTAGTGCGCCACTGGCAAAAGCGTTGCTGGCAATATTGGCGTTGCCGTCGAACGTCACCGTCAGGGGGGCGGACACGAGCGAGGTGGACACAGCGGCGTTCTGGCCCTTGAGCAGCGCCAGCGGCGTGTTGCTGGCAAAGGCCCAACTGACCTTTTCGCCGTTCATGACGGCGGTCAGGTTGATGTCCAGTTGCCGGGCAAGATCCGGCCAGTTCAATGTACCGGTTATATCCGAAACGTGGTAGCGTTGCTGCGTGACGCGGTCGATAACGGAAACGGAGCCGTCGGTGAACGTTACATCGCCAAGCCGCCGTGTGCCCGCAATGTCAGACAGGGATGACAACCAACCGGCCGGTGGCCAGTTCCATGTGCCATCGGCCGCCCGCTCAACGTTGACCAAAGGCCGCTGCATCTGGAAATCATCGAAATTCGGCTTGCCCCAGAACGAGGATAGCACGCTGAAATCGGCGGTAATCGCGTCAATATCAGCAAGCGTGGTGTTGCGCGCGGCGTTTTGAATGCGGATACCACGAAGCGTGACCTCAGCCGTCGGCCAAAAGCGGATATCGGGGTCCCCGAATATGGTTGCGGTGCCGCCGGACCAGGTGGACAGCGCTTCTTCCATCTGGCTTTTGAAATTGCCCGTGGGCAGCAGCAGAGGCAGAGCAAGCTGACAGCCAAAAACCGCCAGCACACCCGCGACCACACCTATACCCAAACGCCGGGAGCGCAAGGCTTTGGAATCGCGGATGCGATGCAGAAGAGGTAATTTTCTGTTTTTACGCAGTGTCAGACGGAAAACCGCTTCGCACTTTTCCTTGAACTGCTTGAATGTCGAGATCACGAAAGTCTTCTGCTCAAAAGCGTTTGATGCATATCTGCATTCTGCGGCGTTATTCCAGGGATAAGCGTTCGCGCTGAAAAAATCAAATCACCGAACGGGACTTGATTATGCCCGATCCAGTGTTCGGGAAACCAGGGCAACTGGGATCAGACCGGCTGCAATAATGATCAGTGCCGCCACCGAGGTATTTTCAATCATCCCACGCGAGGCATCCTCGTAGACGAGCGTTGCCAGCGTGTTGAAATTGAATGGGCGCAGCATGATGGTTGCGGACAGTTCCTTCATGGATTCGATGAACACCAGAAGCGCTGCCGTCAGGCTTGCAGGCCGCATCATTGGCAACAACACGGCATATAAGGTTTGCAGGCGCGTGCGCCCAAGCGTGCGCGAGGCCATGTCCAGATGCGGAGACAGCTTTTGAAAACCCGCTTCCACCGTTCCCTCGGCCATTGTCAGAAAACGGACGCTGCACGCATAGACAATGGCGAAGGCCGACCCCGAGAGCAGCAGACCGCTGGAGAACCCGAACGTGCCGCGCAAAAAACCATCGAGCCCATTATCAAAAGCGGCCAAAGGAAACAGAACGCCAATGGCCAGAACCGTACCCGGAACGCCATAGCCGAAGGAGGCGAGGCGACCCGATAGAAGGCTGAGCCGCGAATGCCCGTGGCGAGCGCTATAGGCAATCAGAAAACCGAGGAACACGGTGATCGCTGCGCAGGCGCTGGCAACCTTGATGCTGTTGAAAAGCGCGACCGCCAGACGCGGATCGGCGAACTGATCCAGCCGCCGCAATGCAAAATCTCCCAGCACGAAGACCGGGACCAGGAACCCGAGAAGAACCGGAATCAGGCAGAACACCATCGCGCCCAATCCTTTCCAGCGGTCAAGCGGGATACGCGCACCGTCGCGGATGGCGCTGGTGGTTTTCTGGTTGGAGAAGCGTTGTTTGCGCCGCGCTGCCCGCTCGATGGACATGAGTGCAATGACAAACAGCAGCATGATACAGGCAATCTGCGCCGCGCCCGCAAGGCTGCCGCGATTGAGCCATGTGTCGAAAATCGAGAAAGTGAGCGTCTTGACGCCCAGATATTCCACGGCACCGATATCGTTCATCGTTTCCATGGCAACCAGCGTCAGCCCCACCATGATGGCGGGGCGGGCCATGGGGAGCTGAACCGTCAGGAAAACCCGGAGCGGCCCGGCACCAAGGGTGCGGGCAACATCGGCACTGGCACGTCCCTGCATCAAAAACATCGAGCGGCAGGCGAGGTAGACATAGGGGTAGAGCACTACGCTCAGCACCAGAACCGCGCCGGGCAGCGAGCGGATATCAGGAAACCAGTAATCCCGGCTGCTTTGAAAACCGAAAAGGCTGCGCACCACAGTCTGTAATGGACCGGTAAAGCTGAACAATTCGCCAAACGCATAGGCAGCCATGTATCCCGGTATCGCAAGGGGCAGAACAAGGGCTGTCGCTAGTGTGCGCCGCAACGGAAACTGAAAACTGGCGACCAGCCAAGCGGTCAAAATCCCGAAAACACCGGTGGCGAGTGCGGTATAGGCAATCAGCAGCAACGTTTCCCAACTGGCGCGGGGCACAACATTGCGCATCAAGTGCCCCCAGTCACCGCTATCGGCACCATCGCTGACCGCAAGCCAGACAATGGCCGCAATCGGCAGCAGGACAATCAGAGATGCAAACAGGGACGCAGACGAAAACCCGGACGACCACAATACCCTGCGCGGGCGCACGGGCGTTGTGATCGGAAAATCAGGGTTGGTCTGAAGCAAGGAAGTCTCTCATTGAATGTCGGATACTATTCCGATCTACTCAACATTCCTACAGCATAGACCCCTGCAAAATCAATCGGCCAGAACACGCTGCGGCGGAAAGCAGATTTCCACCAAAGTTCCCTCATTGGGGGCGGATTGAATGGAGAAAGTCGCACGATTGGCTTCGGCCATGGCCTTCGTCAGCGGAAGTCCGAGACCTGTGCCATCGCCGCGTTTGTGCGCGCCGGTTGTCACCTGCCGGAAGGGCTTCATGGCCTGCTCCAGTTCCATTCTGGACATGCCGATTCCGGTGTCGCGAATGCGTAGCGCGACGCTGCCATTGGCTTCGTAGGCCGTGGACACCACGATCTGGCCACCGGGCGGGGTAAACCGTATGGAGTTGGACAGAATGTTGAGCGCCATCTGCTTGATGGAGCGCAGATCAGCCACAACATCCGGCACCGCCGTGGACAGCGAAGTGCGGATGATCACTCGCTGGCCGTTGGCCTGAGGTTGAACGAGAGATACCGCTTCCGAGACGGTCTCATTCAGACCGACCGCTGCAAACTCCAGATCCATCTCGCCCGCTTCGATCTTGGAAATATCCAGAAGATCATTGACGATATCGAGCACATGACGCCCGGACCGGCCAATATCATTGGCATATTCAATATAGCGGGGATGACCGATTGGCCCAAAATGCTCATTGGCCATCATGTCGGAAAAGCCGATAATGGCGTTCAACGGTGTGCGGATTTCGTGGCTGACGCGTGCCAGAAAATCAGTCTTGTGGGCATTGGCGGTTTCGGCGGCGCGTTTGGCGTTGCGCAACTCGTCTTCCGTGCGCTTCCACTGGGTAATGTCGCGAATAACAGCGCAATAGCCGTTGGAGGATGACAGGCGGCCCATGGTCATGAACAGCGGAATGAAGCCGCCAGATGCCTCGCGCCCGATGACTTCGCGGCCATCGTTCAGCACGCTGGCCACGCCATGGCCGGATAGCCCCGCCAGATAATCCAGCACAGCCCGCTGGCTTTCATGGGCAAACAGCATGGCAAAGGGTTTGCCGCGTGTTTCGGTCTGGTCGTAGTTGAAAAGCGCGCTGGCAGACCGGTTCAAAGACCGGATTTCACCCTCAGCGCTGACGATCACGACGCCATCGGTGGCCGTTTCCAGAATAGACCTCAACTCATCGGCTTCGATCCGAAAGCTCTTTTCGCTGGCGGCAGTCGTTGGCTCGGAGGGTGTCGTTTTCGCTGGTGGCGTATTGTCCTGATCCGCACCGGTATCGGCGTCTGTCGGTGTGATCGACAGCATCAGCGCAGTCGTGTCTTCCCAGCGCACCGATTGCAGGCGGGCCGTGACGGGCAACAACCGGCCATTGGCGCGGATCAACATGACCTCACCGGGCGGGAGTTCAAACAGGCCGTCATCCTGGTCGGCAAATAGCGCGTCAATGCCGCCTTCGTCCGCCAAGTCATCCAGAGAATCGTAGCCGGTCAAGGTCAGAAACGCTGCATTGGCATAGAACAGACGGTCGCCGCCGTGCACCAATGCCGCCACGGGCAGGGCGTTGACCTCGTCGGCGGAAAAGCCGGTGGCCATTTTCGTGCGGGGTGGCACGAGATCATGCAGCGTTTCCGGGGTCAGGATTGCCCCATCGTCGTCTTCCGGCTCTGGCGCGGAAATAATTTCAGGCTCTGCCGCCGCGCTGGCCGTATCGTCCACACGCTCGCTCTGGTCTGTGGTGGTGGCACCCTTGCCGAACGTCTCCGTCAGCTTGCGGGCAATCTCACGAAAAGCCGCTTTTTCCGTATTGCTGAGGGTTTCCGCCCGTGGCGCTTGGGGAAGGTTGAGAGAGACGATGTTATTATCGGGCGTTCCTGTTCGCTGCTCCGCCTCGGACGCGCTTTCAGGCTCGGGCACCACCTCTGGCTCCGGGATAGGCAGAAACAGGCCGCGGGCGTCTTTATCCTCAACCGCATCAGCCACTCTGACGATGCCGAAGCCCCGGAAGCCATCAAATTCCCGGTCGCGGGAATAGGTGGGCAGTGCCGCCAGATCGACCGGCACGACCAGATCGGTATCCTGCACCGGCCAAAAAATCGTTTTGCCGGACCAGGTATCACGCTTTTGCAACAGAGCGGTGATTTCGCCTTGCGGATCAAGGCCGAAGTCGCGGGCAACATCCACAAACAACTTGCCGGAAATATTGGCCGATCGCGGCCCGACCGCCGTGGCAAACTCATCGGATACATCGCTGAAACGACCATCCGCCGCCACCTTCCAGACAAAGCGAACGGCGGGGCGGTTGGACAGAAAGGTGAAGGCTGGCTTTGAATGCTGCACGGGTGGTGCAACAGGTTCTGGTACCGCCGGTGTTTCAGCCACGACCGGCGTTGCGACAGGTGCCTCCGCAGCCATGTCCGCCGCTGGCGCTACGGCCTCCGGCGCCTCGGTGTCCAGCGTCCCAAGCACGGTCTCAACCGCAAACAGCAGATGCAAGGCAGGATTGTCGGACAGCTTGCCGATGGCCGCTGGCAACGTGCCGCGCCCTGTCGATACGGGCCGCTTGACCAGCCAGTCCCGGTCCCGGCCAACGGCATCCACAAGCTGCTGACGCGTGGTGTCGCTCATCTCCAGCGACCGGAAGCCGGGGGAGGCGGCAACGATGCGGCCATTGCCATCCAGCACCGCCATATGTGTATCGGGATCGTCCAGCCCGGACAACATGCGTTGCGCGCAGGCCTCTTCGTTCAGGGCGTTGCGATCCGCCGCAACGGTGAACAGAATGGCGGTTTCGCCCGTGCGCAGATTGATTTTTTCCACATGAGCATTGACGGCCACGCGGCTGAACCCGGCAGTAACCCGCATGACAAAGGCGGTGACATCACCGTTCCCGCGCAATTGGCCAACCGCTGTTTCCATCTGGCGAAACAGAATATCAGCGCGGTTGATACCGCTTTCCAGAAAGTCATAAATGGAGGCATGGCCGAACAACACCGCACCCTGACCATTGGCCCACAGCACCGCCGACAGATCAGTTGACAACAGGACAGCCGCTTCGCCTCTGGCAAAGTGCTCTCGTACCCGTGCATGCACGGCGATATCGATAAACGGATACTGTCTGGCGGGCATACGTGGATGACCCCTACACTTTCTTAATACAGTCTTAATACCTGTGGACAGGAAAAGGGTCCAGTGTCCGGCGTGTATGCCGACGGGATTTCGCGTGAGAGGGTTAATGCTCACCGTTCCGCTTGCATCAGTAAACACGAGCCTAGGTGGGCAGGTTTAAAACTTCGTTGCTCTGTTCATTCGGATTGGACCGACCGCAGCTTTTTTTGACGGTAAGTCCCGGAGGGCTCTTGCAAAAAAAACGGGACCGCCGTATGTGACCGCCCAAGCGTTTGTTGACGCGGATAGATGCGGTTGTAGCTCAGTTGGTTAGAGCGCAGGATTGTGGATCCTGAGGTCGGTGGTTCGAGACCACCCAACCGTACCACTCTTATTCATCGTGTTTGAAAACTCTCGCATTCGTGAAGCAGAATCACTGAAACCTATTCGAATGGCGTACGTTTAAATTTCTAGCCCCTAAAAAGGCGTAGTTATTTATTTACCACGTATGCGGGCATTGGGTGGCCGAACTGCCCTGATTCATAAACTGTTGACGTTGCTTGTTTTAGAGCTTCTGGAATTCGCGCGGAAGAGGTCTACATGAGGTAGACGCCGAGCGGTAAGGACGATGGCCATGTTCCTAGCAAAATTGATTGCCATTCCCGCAGGTTTGCTTGGTCTGGGCTTGATCTTCCTTCCCATGAGCTTGCAGGCGCAGCTTATGCTGAGCTTTGCTGTTCTCGGCATCATGTTCCTTGGCATGACGCGGCCTGAAAAAGCCAGCTTCCGGTTGGTAACCCTGATTTTTGCCGGGATTATGGCGCTGCGTTATGCGTTTTGGCGGACGACTGAAACGCTTCCCAGTATTTCCGAGCCGATCAACTTCATTCCAGCCATTATTCTGTATCTGGCCGAGATGTACTGTCTCGCGATGCTGGCCATCAGCTATTTTATGGTGGTGGACCCGGTCAAGCGCATCACGCCCGACATGGGCGCTCCCAACGATCTGCCGACGGTGGATATCTTCATTCCCAGCTATAATGAGGACCCGGAGCTGCTGGCTGGCACGCTGGCAGCCTGCAAGCTCATTGCCTATCCGCAGGACCGGTTGAACATCTATTTGCTGGACGATGGTGGCACCGAAGCCAAGCGCAACCAGAGCGACCCCCGTCAGGCGCTGGCGGCAAACTATCGTCATGGCCAGTTGAAGGCGCTCTGCGAGGCCATGGGCGTGAACTATCACGCGCGTAAAAAGAACGATCATGCCAAGGCAGGCAATCTGAATGAAGGGCTGAAAATTTCAAACGGTGAACTCGTGGTCGTGTTCGATGCCGACCACGCGCCCGTTCGTGACTTTCTGAAAGAGACCGTGGGTTTCTTCCGTGAAGACCCGAAGCTGTTTCTGGTGCAGACCCCGCATTACTTTCTCAATCCCGATCCGCTGGAAAAGAACCTCAAGACCTTCAAACGCATGCCGTCTGAAAACGAGATGTTCTATTCCATTCTCCAGCGCGGGCTGGACAAGTGGAACTCCTCGTTCTTCTGTGGGTCCGCAGCCGTCCTGCGCCGCGAGGCGCTGAACACCGCCGATGGCTTTTCCGGTCAGACGATTACCGAAGACTGCGAAACCGCGCTGGCGCTTCATTCCAGCGGCTGGCACAGCATCTATGTTGATAAGCCGTTGATTGCGGGCTTGCAGCCGGAAACCTTTGTTTCCTTCATTGGTCAGCGCGCGCGCTGGTGTCAGGGCATGTTGCAGATTCTGATTTTGCGGCGTCCGTTTCTGGCCCGTGGTCTCACCATGGCGCAGCGCATCTGCTACGCCGGCATCAACCTGTTCTGGCTGTTTCCGCTGTCGCGGCTGATCTTCATGTTCTCGCCGCTGCTTTACATTTTCTTCTCGCTGGAAATCTACGAGGCGAACATTCTGGAATTTGCCTCCTATGCGGTAACCTATCTGATCAGTTCGTTCGCCATGCAGAGCTATCTGTATGGTAAAGTGCGCTGGCCGTGGATTTCCGAACTCTATGAATATGTGCAGTCCGTGCTGCTGCTGGGCAGCATTATCAGTGTGGTGCGCAATCCACGAAAACCGACCTTCAACGTTACCGCCAAAGGGCAGACGCTGGACCGCAGCAAGCTGTCGCCTCTGGCTCTGCCGTATTTTGCCATCTTCTTTCTTCTGCTCGCCGCCGCGCTTTACTCCGGGTATCGCCTGATGACGGAACCGGTCGCCAGCGAGTTGCTGATGATCGTTGCGGGCTGGAACATCGTCAATCTCAGCCTTGCCGGTGCAGCGCTGGGCGCCATCGCCGAGCGACGTGAACTGCGTCGCAACCAGCGTTTGCCGGTCAAGCGCCATGCGATAATGCGGGTGGCAGACAAGCGTTATTCGGTGATTATTCTTGATGCATCGAATGGCGGCGTGTCGATAGAATTCATTGATAATGCGCCTGCGGTTGATATGGCCGATCCGCTTCACGCGACCATCGAACTGCGTCGCGGCGGTCAGTTGATCCTGTTCAGTGTTGTCTGCCGTTCCGTTCACAAGGGCGAGGGTGCCACGACATACGGCTTTGCCTATGCGGAGCGCACGCCTGACACCTTCGTTGCGATTGCCGAAATGATGTATTCCGATCAGGCAGTGCTGCAGGAACGTCTGCTGCGCCGTCAGGTACGCAAAAACTTCCTTTGGGGCACGGGGCGCTACGTCCTGTGGAGTTTCACCGAGAGCCTGCGGGCTTTGCGCTACTCCATCGGATTTATCCGTGAGTCCGTCGTTCAGTCGTTTGGGGATGCGCCGGTTCTGTTGAAAACCGATAGCGATCCAGAGAACGAGGTCATTCATCTGGACCCTGAAGCAGCAGCAAAGGCGCGTGGCACGTATTATGGTTAGACTTGGCCGGTATCTGCTCACTTCGTCATTGACTCTCGGACTTCTCACCGGTGCTGCATTTGCACAGACGCTGGTCGATCCCGCACCGTCACAAACGCAAACGGGTCGGTCGACGGCTCCGGCAGGCGGCAGCCTGCTCGGCAATGACACGCCTGCACCCGGCGCCCCGGCGGCCGTAGCGACACAGGCGCTTATTCCGTTTGAGCAGGCGCTGGACCAGTTCAATCTCGATGGTGAAGACGGGTCAACGCATTTAACGTTCAGCCTGGCCGCCAGCCAGTTGGCCGATGGCGGTGCGCTGGTTCTGGCCTACCAGAACGCCGTATCGGTCATCCCGGATGCGTCACAACTGGACATCGAGGTCAATGGTCGGGCCGTAGGTTCGGTGCAGATCGCATCGCCGAACGGCCTGAAAACGGAATCCATCCGCCTGAATGCGGACTTCCTGCGCGAGGGGCGCAATGATGTCACCCTTCGTGCGCGCCAGTATCACCGCGTGGATTGCTCGCTGGAAGCGACCTACGAACTCTGGACGCGGATCGATCCGCTGACAAGCGGCTTTGCCCCGGTCAAGCGGCAGGGGTTTACCACCCCGAGCGATCTGCTCGCCGTTGGCAGAAACAGCGCGGGTCTGACCGATCTGACGCTGGTGATCGATGGCGCAGTCTCACCGCAGATGGTCAATGACGCCGCCCCATTGATGGAAACGTTGACCCTGTTTTTGAACCGGCAGGATATATCCGTGTCGGTTTCCAACACGCCGGGCTCAGGGCCGGGCATTGATGTGTTTGTCGGCACGACACAGACCCGTGCACAGAATGCCGCCTTGAATGCTACATTCGATGCCGCCGCTCCGGGCTTGTCGGTGCGCGATGGCACCACCGAAGGGCGTGCCTCCGTGTTTCTCAAGGGCAACACGTCGGCGGAATTGAGCCGCTCGCTGGCCAGTGCGGTGCAGGGGCCGATGAGCAAGGGCTTCCAGAGTGGGATTTTCGCTCCGCGCTCCGGCAGCTTGCAGGTGGAACCCTCCACCACCTACACGCTGGCCGATACCGGCTTCACCAGCCGCAGCTTTGCCGGTCGGCTGTCGCGCACCTCGTTCGATCTGGTCATGCCATCGGATTTCTACCCGGCAGACTACGGCGCAATCGATCTGCAATTGCGCGCTGCGACCTCTCCGGGACTGAAACGAACCTCGCAATTGCTGGTTCGGGTCAATGATCTCGTGATCCGCAGTTTCCCATTCCGCAATACGGATGGACAGGAATTTAAAGGCAAGCTGATCGAACTGCCACTGCGGTCCTTCCGCCCCGGCGTCAATCGCGTGGAACTGGTGGCAGAAGTGCCCATGGATTCCGACGATGTCTGTGCGCCCGGTCGCAACGATTCCGGTCGTCCCCGGCTGGCGATGCTGGATACGACCTCGCTCTATGTGCCGCCGCTGGCGCGTATCGGCCGCCTTCCGGATCTGTCGGCCTTCGCAGGGCTTGGCTATCCCTATAGCGGCGGAAAAGCATTCGATGTGTTTGTCGACCGGCCAGAGCCTCGGTCGCTGAGTGCGACCATGACATTGATGGCACGGCTGGCGCTTTCGGCGCGCCAGCCACTCAACGCCACCGTCGCATTTGCGCAACCCAATCCATCCAGTGCGCGCAACGCACTGGTGATGAAATCAACCAATTCCGCCAGTGTCGCGGGCCTTCCGCTGACCAGTGTCGGTCGCGGTCCGTCGGTTGAAGCAGGCGTTTCCGATGAAGGCGCAACCGGAGCCATTGCGCAGGACCTGCCATCCCCAGCGCCGCGTGACACTGGTGCGCTTCTGGATGCTTTCCGCAAATCGACGGCACAACTGGATGAGGAACGGTCCTTCAAAGCGGAGCTTCGCGACTGGTTCAACAATGCGACACGGCGGTTTGCCCGCTGGCTGAACTACGAAAACCTGGACCAGCCATTGGCCATCGATCCTCAGGACTCCGTGGTCAGTGTATCGCAGACGCAGTCACCCGATGGGGAAGCCACATGGACCGTTGTGGAAGCCCGCTCGCCGCAGGATCTGCTCACCGGAACCAACCGTTTGTTGCAGCCCTTTATCTGGGACCGCCTGCAGGGTGGGTCGGCTGCGATTGAAACGGCCAATCTCTCGCTCGTCAGCCTGCCGGCAACATCGCGTTACATTGCCGAGATAACGGACCAGACCCCGGGTAATATCCGCCGCCTGGCAGCCGCCTGGTTCTCGGATAACTTCCAGTTTTATGTGGTGATGGTTGTCGTGCTGATGGGCGTGTTTGCCCTCTGGCTTGGGTGGCTGGTGCCAAGGAAGGGTGTGAGAACAGACAAATGACCTATTCTTCCAGTTCAGTCCGGTATCTCGCCGTCGTCGCAACGGTTATGCTGTCGACGTCCGCTCTTGCCCAAAACAACACGGCCGCACCGGCTACACCCGCCGCGCCGAGCTTTCGCCTTGTGGATCCGCCTGTCGACCCCGGTCAGCCGACCGCTGCGCAGCCGCAACAGCAGCCCCCGTCACAGCCAACACCCCCTGCTTCAGCGCCTGCCGCGCCGACTTCGGTTGCCCCTTTGCAGGCCCCGGCCACGGCAACGTCACCTCAGCCTGTGCAGACCCCCGCGCCATCGTCGCCGGTTACTCCCGCGGTAACGAACCCAACTGCGCCTTCAACTGCTCCAGCGGCTGCGCCCACGCCAACGGGTGGTTTGCTGGAGGAGCCAGCGGCGCCGGTTGAAACGCCCGAGGCCACAGCACCGGCTCTGCCCACCGGTCCAACGGAGGTGGACTTGGCTGCGCTCTATTACTATGCCGAGCAGAAGCAGGAGGATCGGGTTGCTGCCGAAGCGGCGCGATTGCGGTTGAAATACCCGGATTTCGTCATGCCGTCCGATCTCTACCTGCCGCGTGAGGCCCGTGCATTCAACGATACGATTCTTTGGAAAATGTACGAAACCAACGATTTTGCCGGGATCGACGCGGAGATCGCACGCCGAAGGGCAATTGCGCCGCAATGGAACCCCAGTGCCGACTTTAGTATGAAGTATATCCAGAAGAAGCAGCGTGTGCTGATGACGGAAGCCACCCGGGTTCAAAACTGGCCCGCTGTCATTGACGCGGCAAAGGACATTGATCCCAAGACCGAAACCCAGGCTGATCTCTTGTGGATGATGATTGATGCCTATGCCAATATGGGCGACAAGACCGGGCTTTCTGCTGTCTATCGCGGCATTCTGTTTCGGGATGGGGACAAGCGTCTTCCCGATGCCATTCTGGTGACGACATTGCAGAAGGCCACGCGGGACTTTCCGCCAGCCGATGTGCGCGCGGCGATTGCCAAGATCGCGACGACGCCGGCCATGACCTTCGCCCTGCAATCGGTTACCACCGACATGGCGCGGGGCGATATCAGCAATTTCAACGCCAGCACGGATACAACACCTCAAACGCCCTTGCCCGATGACGACATTCAACGGCTGAAAGCGGCTGCGACTGCGCAGGGCAAGCCTGCCGATCTGGCGTTGCTGGGTTGGTATTACTATAAGCTCAACCAGCCTGCTGTTAGTGCCGAGTGGTTCCGCAAGGCCTTGGCCGTCAACGACAGCGTTGACAATGCCAAGGGTCTTTATCTCAGTCTTGCCGGTCAAAATCTGAATGACGAAGCCTATCAGGTGGCAGCCAGCCATCTGAAGGCCTTGTCTGATGATCCTATATTCCTGCTGAACGCCCTGTCCCCGCAGTTCTCGAAGCCGCAGATCGAAGCGATCGATCCAGCCATCATTGCCGCCTACAGCAAGTCCATCATGGATGCGAAAAGTGCGGATCATGCGGAAATTTTGGGGTGGTACGCCTATAATTCCAAACAGTTTCAGGCGTCTCAGGCCTGGTTCGACAAGGCGTTTGCGTGGAAACAGTCAGCAGACCGTCTCAAGGGCCTTGCGCTCAGCTTTATGCGCCAGAACAACAAGTCAGGCCTTGCGGATTTGCGTGATCAGTACGGTTCGCTCTATCCGGACATGTGGACGGAGATCAAAGCCGGACCGCCGCCGTCGCGTCGCAGACCCGCAGCCCAGCCTGCCATCACCACCGTTCCGCTGCCGGGTTAAACTTGGCTTACAGAAAGATTGCCTGATCGCGTTGCACCAGTTCTGCCAGAAACTTGGCCACCGTGCGCACCCGCATCAAATCCCGCGCGCTTTCGTGAAAGGTCGTCCAATAGGCGCGGCGCAGGGTTATCTCGGGTAACAGGCGTGTGAGTTCCGGGTATTGCCCGGCAATATAGTTGTGGAGGATTCCAACCCCTGCACCGGAGCGCACGGCTTCCGTCTGTCCCGTGGCGCTTGAGACCTCAAACGACGCGTCCCAGTGGCGCATGATTTCCCCGGTGAAATCCAGCGATGCGGTGAAGATCAGATCTTCCACGTAGCCGACACGCCGATGGTGCTTCAAATCCTCCACCGTTTCCGGAACGCCAGTCTCCCGCAGATAGTCCCGAAACGCGTACAGTCCCAGCGTGTAGTCTGTCAGCCGCGCTGATATTAGCCGCCCCTGTTCCGGCCGTTCCAGCGTAATGGCAATATCGGCTTCTCGCTGCGACAGCGAAAACGAGCGCGGCACAGGCACGAGCTGGATTTTCAGTTGCGGGTGGCGGGCGGTAAGTTGCCCCAGTCGCGGTGCCAGAAACGACACGCCGAAGCCATCGGGCGCGCCGATCCGCACCGTTCCGGCAATGGCCGTATCGATGCGGCCGATATGCGCCTGCATGGCCAGCATTTCGCTTTCCATGCGTTCGGCTGACACTAGAAACCTCTCGCCCTCCGCCGTCAACTCGCACCCGTTGGTGCGCCGCACCAAAAGCCGTGTCTGCAAATCCGCTTCCAGCGCCGATAATCTACGGCTGAGCGTGGCGTGATTGACCCCCAGCCGCCGAGACGCTGCCAGTATCTGACCGGAGCGGGCAACTGCCAGAAACAGCCGGACATCATCCCAGTTCATGGTCGGACTTCAATTTCTGCACATCAGTTCCTTGAATGGAGCAATTGCTTTGTTAAAACCGTAGTGCAACTCTGCGGTTACAATCAAGTATTTATGGAGGAGTGCGTGATGCGCGATATTGGACATTTCATTGGCGGCGAGCATGTGGCCGGCACCAGCGGTCGAACCAGCGATGTGTTCAACCCGGCAACAGGCGAAGTCCAGGCTCGTGTGTCCTTGGCGAGCGACACGGAACTGGCTCAGGCTGTGGCGAATGCAGTTGCCGCCCAACCCAAATGGGCTGCCACCAATCCGCAGCGTCGCGCCCGTGTTTTCATGAAATTCGTCCAGCTTCTCAACGAGAACATGGATGATCTGGCGGAACTGCTCTCACGCGAGCATGGCAAAACCATAGAGGATGCCAAGGGTGACCTGCAGCGTGGGCTGGAGGTCTGCGAGTTCGTGATCGGTATTCCGCACCTCCAGAAAAGTGAGTTTACCGAAGGGGCGGGGCCAAATATCGATATGTATTCCATCCGTCAGGCGGTGGGCGTCGGCGCGGGGATCACACCGTTCAACTTCCCGGCCATGATTCCCATGTGGATGTTTGCACCGGCTATTGCCTGCGGCAATGCATTCATCCTCAAACCGTCCGAGCGTGATCCATCCGTACCCTTGCGTCTGGCCGAACTCATGATCGAGGCGGGTCTTCCGGCTGGCATCCTGAATGTCGTCAATGGCGACAAGCAGGCGGTCGATGCCATTCTGGCGCACCCGGATATTTCCGCCATTTCCTTCGTGGGCTCCACTCCTATTGCCCGCGCTGTCTATGCCAGTGCTGCGGCCAACGGCAAGCGCGCCCAGTGCTTCGGCGGTGCCAAAAACCATATGATCATCATGCCGGATGCCGATCTCGATCAAGCGGCGAACGCACTGATGGGAGCGGGTTACGGCTCTGCCGGTGAGCGCTGCATGGCGATTGCGGTTGCCGTGCCTGTGGGCAAGGAAACAGCCGACCGCCTCGTGCAGAAGCTTATTCCCATGGTGGAAGCGCTCCATGTCGGCCCCTACACGGATGAGAAAGCCGATATGGGTCCGCTCGTCAGCCGCCAGGCGCAAGAGCGTGTGCTGGGCCTGATTGACAAGGGCGTGGAGGAAGGCGCCGACCTGATCGTAGACGGTCGCGATTTCAAGCTTCAGGGCTATGAAAACGGCTACTTCGTCGGCGGCTGCCTGTTTGATAATGTGACCGAGGACATGGATATCTACAAGACCGAAATCTTCGGCCCTGTGCTGTCCGTCGTGCGTGCCAACACCTACGAAGAGGCACTGGCCCTGCCGATGAAGCATGAATATGGCAACGGCGTCGCCATCTATACACGCGACGGCGATGCCGCCCGTGATTTTGCCTCGCGCATCAACATCGGTATGGTCGGTATTAATGTCCCGATCCCCGTGCCGTTGGCCTACCACTCGTTCGGCGGCTGGAAATCATCAAGCTTCGGTGACCTCAACCAGCATGGCACGGACTCCATCCGGTTCTGGACACGCACCAAGACAATCACGTCTCGCTGGCCTTCGGGCATCAAGTCAGGCGCTGAATTCGTCATGCCGACAATGCGCTAAAACATACCTCCATGAACATACTCAGAATGGCCCTGCGGGGCCATTTTGTTTTTGTGATGGATTGTATATAATATAAGAAATATAATATATAAAGGTATGGGACTCGGGGGCGGGTCACGGTTCAAATTTATGCGGGGGGACAAATGTCGATTTCCAGCACAGACGCGTTTGGGCGTTCCACAGGGCAACGTTTTGTTTTCAGGGGCACCGGCAGGGAATATTTCGGCATCTGGATCGTCAATATCCTTTTGACCATCGTCACGCTGGGCATCTATTCCGCTTGGGCCAAGGTGCGGCGCTTGCGGTATTTTCTTGGCAACACCTGCGTGCTGGGGACACATTTCCAGTATCACGCGACAGGAAAGCAGATCCTGATCGGTCGGCTGATCGTGGTTGGTATTTTGATTGTTACGCAGATTCTCTCCTATCTGCATTGGACACTCTCGCTCGGTATCTCCCTGCTGTTCCTGCTGGTCTTTCCGTGGCTCATTGTGAAGGGGCTCCGGTTCAGCGCCCGTGTCATCAGCTATCGCAATATCCGTTTCGATTTTACCGGTCGTGTCGGCGGTGCCTTTCTTGCATTTATGGTGGGCGGGCTGATCGCGATTTTGTCGCTCGGAATTTTGGTGCCGATCACAAGCCGCTGGACATCGCGTTATCTCATCAACCATCTGCGCTATGGCGACCGTCCCTTTAGAGCCGACTTGAATGTTCAACCACTCTATGCCGCTTTGTTGGTGCCGGCTATTGTTATGGTGTTTGGGGGTGTTCTTGGCGGCATAGGCTTATACACTGTGGTAGAAGCCAGCTTACACAGTACCGATGGTCCTCATATGGACGTTCCGACGGCCTTCGGCTCCGTTCTTCCCATTTTATTGATCTTTCTTTACGCCGTCGCAACAACGTATTACGGCGCTGCTGTCCGCAATGTCGTGCTCAACGCAACCCTCATTGATGATAAGCATGCTTTGAAAAGCGATATTTCCCCATGGCGGTATCTCTGGGTTGTCTTTTCCAACCTTTTCCTCACCATTCTAACGTTGGGATTGTTGCGTCCTTGGGCAGCTGTGCGGGAGCATCGCTATGTTATGCAGTCCACCGGCATAATCGTTGACGGTGATATCAGCGAGGTGACATCCGCCATCACGCAATCGGCAGGCAACGCTTTCTCAGCCGAATATCTCGATGTTGAAGGTTTTGAGTTTGGCATCTGATTCTGTTGTTGTTGCCACAGGTATCTGGTTTTCTGCCGGAAGCAGCCGGTCCGTTCCTGCGCATATGCTCTGGCTACGCGGTGACGTAAAGATTGTTGACTACGATCACACGCCTTTGGCCGGCGCGATCTCTTCTGACCTGACCATTTCGGCGCGCATTGGCTCTATCCCGCGCCTGATCACGTTCCCGGATGGATCGGTCTTTGAGACCAGCGACAATGCAGCGATTGACCGCTGGAGTACGCAGGAACTCGGTCAGCGCCGTGGGCTGGTGCATCGCCTGGAGCACTTTGGGCCTAAGCTTGCAGTCGTCGTCGCCGCAGTTGCGCTTCTGATGATCGTGGTCTGGCGGCTGGCGGTTCCGGCGGTCGTTGACGTTGCCGTTTGGGCAACCCCGGATTTCGTACCCGTTGCCATGTCGCGTGCGCTGCTGGAAACCCTGGACGGGACGGTGCTTGACACCAGTGCACAACTGGATGCGGATAAAGCCTTGATCCTCAGCGAATTCCAAGAATTGAAGCGGCACGCATTGCGGGGGGAGGCAGGCTACAGACTGCATTTTCGTCATGGCGGCTTGATGGATGTAAACGCCTTTGCCCTCCCGGACGGGCAAATCGTGATCACGGATGAACTGCTTGAACTGTCGAAAGATGACCGGCAGGCCATATTGGCCGTGCTGGCGCACGAGATCGGCCATGTCGATCGTCAGCACGGGCTGCGCCAGCTTTACCGAACTGCAGGAATGCTGGGAATATTCATGATGCTGACAGGAGACATAGGCTCATTGGCGGAACAAGTTGTTAGCCAAGGCGGTGTTATCGTAGCGCTGTCTTACTCTCGTGAAGCCGAAGATGAAGCGGACCGCTACGCCATTGATCTCATGAAACGCGCCGGTTACGATGGTCTCGCGCTCAGCCGCTTTCTCCGGATGTTTGCCGATGACCGAAGCGGACCGGAGTGGCTTTCAACACATCCTGACACGAAAAAGCGTCTGGACGCGGCTCAAATCTACGCTGTCCAGCAGCGTTAATTTCAAAGGCCATTCAGCATTCCGCACAAACTGTACGTCGACCAATGACTTTTTCAGGAGTTAGCGGTGACCTGATAATCCCGAACCATTTTCCTGAAAGGTCGCGAAAGCAGGCTTTCGCGACCTTTCTCTCGGGTCTTAGTTCGATGGGCCGTCGTTGATGCCGACCTGATCGATAAGTTCGGAAGCCTTTTTGCGGTTGGCAGCAATATCGGCCAGTGACAGGCTGTCCGGCTTGATGGCGCCGAACGATTTGACGATATCGGAGGGTTCAGCGCCCGGCATGACAGGATATTCAAACACCTGCTCGCCATAAATCTGTTGCGCTTTGCCGGAGGCCAAAAATTCCATGAATTTCAGCGCATTTTCCTTATCCGGCGCATTTTTGGCCATAGCCATGCCGGAAATGTTGACGTGCGTGCCCCGGTCATTCGTGTTGGGGAACAGAACCTTGATGGCCTTGGCCCACTCCTGCTGTTCCGGTTCCTTCGTGTTGGTCATCATCAGGCCAACATAATAGGTGTTGCCGAGGCCAAGATCGCACTCGCCGGATGCGATGGCCTTGGCCTGCTCACGATCATTGCCATCCGGCTTGCGTGCCAGATTGTTTTTCAAACCTGTCAGCCACTTTTCCGTTTCCTCTGCACCCTTATGGGCCAGAATAGACGCCGTCAGGCCGACATTGTACGAATGCTGAAAATCGCGTGTGCAGATTTTGCCCTTCCACTTGGGGTCAGCCAGTTCTTCGTAGGTAATGCTGTCTTGCGATACGCGCTCACGCGATGCGTAGACAACCCGCCCGCGGGTGGTCAGCCCGAACCAGTTGCCATCGGGGTCGCGGAAGTGTTCCGGAATGTCCTTGTTGATGATGTCGCTGGTCACGGGCTGCGTCACGCCCGCTTCCTTGGCCTGCGTCAAACGGCTGATATCGACGGTCAGGATCACATCGGCCGGCGAATTTGCGCCCTCTGCCTGAATGCGTTCAACCAGTCCCTTGTCCAGAAACAGGACATTTGCCTTGATGCCCGTTTCCTTCGTGAACTCTTCGATCAGAGGTTTGATCAATTCCGGTTGGCGATAGGAGTAGATGTTGACCTCACCATCCGCAAAGGCAGATGTTGCCACGCTCATCATCGCCGTGGACATGCAAAGGCTGGCAAACACTGTTTTCATCGTCATAAACCACACCCAATTTTACCGACTAATTTAGCTAGATTGACCAGCACATAGACATGAGTCAAGCTAACCCAAGCGATTATATGACCGATACCGTCAGGATTTGTCGAGATTTTTCGATTTTGGAATTGTTCCAAACTGGAAAATGCCCTATATGTCGGTGGACACGTTCTTTTGGAGTGACTTATGCGGCTGACGAAGCAGACCAATTACGCAGTGCGTATCCTGATGTACTGCGCAGCGAACGGCGAAAAACTGAGCCGTATCCCTGAGATTGCCCGCGCATACTCCGTATCCGAGCTTTTTCTGTTCAAAATTCTACAGCCCCTGACGAAGGCCGGTCTGGTTGAAACCGTCCGTGGCCGCAATGGGGGCGTACGGCTGGGGCGCGCATCTGCCGATATCAGCCTGTTCGATGTGGTGAAAGTGACGGAAGACAGTTTCTCCATGGCCGAATGTTTTGACGCTGGCGAGATTGATTGTCCACTCGTTGATAGTTGCGGTCTGAACGCTGCGCTTCGCAAGGCGCTGAACGCGTTCTTTGAAGTGCTGCAACAGTACTCCATCGATGATCTGGTCAAGGCCCGTCCGCAGATCAACTTCCTTCTTGGTCTGGAAGAGCTGCCACACGTTCACCAGCTACCTCAGGCCCAACCGGCCGCCTAACGGTTTATCACTGTTTGGTTAGAACACGTCCGGTGTACACGTGTTCACCTGACGTATTCTAACCATTTATTTTCTTGCATTGTTCAGACGTGAAAACGACTTCGTTTTCATGGGAAATGCTTTAGCTGATGAGTTGCTGGCGCATTGCTTTGGCAACCATCTGTGCGCGGTTTACGGCGTCCAGTTTGCGCAACAGGGTTGCCGTGTGAGAGTTGATCGTGTGCTCCGATACGCTCACGATGATCGCAATTTCCTTGGCGGTTTTGCCCTGAGATATCCAGCGCAAGACTTCACGCTCCTTCGGCGTCAATTTGGCCTTGCTTTTGGCTGTGAGAAAACGCGCGGCAAAGGCATCAAACGCGCAGGTGACCCGGTAGCAAAGCTCCATGTGTCGCGAGGCTTCCATAGATGAGCCATGTCCGACCAACAAGGCCGCATAGCGCAGGCCATTTTTCGTATACACCGGTACGCAAATGCCTAAGGAAAAGCCAAGCGTTGCTGGAAAATCATCGCTGCTGGGATGCTGGTTGTGCCAGAGTGACGACAAGGTGGACGCCCGCGCTGTTTTCAACAGTGCCGAAGAGCTAAACGTATGCCTCTGATCATAGTCTCGAATGAGGCTAGCCGGAAGATCGTGCAGCACCAGACGCTCTGAGAAATTAGCAGTGTGCGACACATCGCCCAGGGAAAAGACAGCATAGCAGGAAAGGCCGAATGCTGAGCAGATCGATTGGAATATCGCGTGAAAATCAGGAATGGATTCGGTCGTTGGAAGTTTCGCTTCCAGATTGTATGAACGAAGATACTGTCCCACGTCGTCGCCTTCCGTAAGCCCTACTTTAGGGTGTAGTTGAACTCTAATACAACCTAGTTAAAGTGCGTTCTGCGTGGATGTCAATATTCTTTTGCACGATGCGAATGCTGCTGCCCATCCAGCACGGCCTCGTGTAGAAAAGCATCTCTGCTTTGAAGGAGTAGCCCGTTGGCAGAGCGGGCACATCGGCGGGCCTCGGGCGCGTCGGCAACCACAGGATAGGTCATGGACATTACACGTTATGAAACAGGCGCACGGATGAGTGCAGCGGTCGTGCACAACGGCACGATTTATCTTGCAGGCCAGGTCGGACAGGCCGGTAGCGATGTATCGGAGCAGACACGACAAGCTCTGGCCGAGGTTGATCGTTTGCTGGCGCTGGCTGGCTCTGACAAAACCCGGATTCTCTCTGCGACCGTGTGGCTGGCGGATATGGCCGACTTTGGCAAGATGAATGCTGTCTGGGACGCCTGGGTTGCTCCCGGCAATGCGCCTGCTCGGGCGACAGGGGAATCAAAGCTGGCAACGCCTGACTATCTGGTCGAGGTTATTGTCGTCGCCGCACAGGCTTGATTGTTCGTGAATATGGTGAGCGCTTTGCTAACAAGGCGCTCATTTCCTTGTTGTTGGCCCAATAGTGGTTACCATAAAGGGAACCAAAGCGCTCCTGCCGCGTTTCTGTCACAATTGCTCCCCTGCGGATTTGTGTAAAGGAACGCTCCATGTTGTATTGGTTGCCTCGTCTTGCGGTTTTTCTTCTGATTGGTGTTGTTCTCGGTCTCGGTTTGCTTCCAGCGACCGCGGATGGTCTCGCCAATACTATGGTTGCAGTCCTCATTGGGCTTGGCTTGTTCTCACTGACTGTTCATATCTTTCCACCTGAACATTTCTAAAGCATCTCCAGTGAAACGAAGCCGTTTTCACGCCTAGATGATGCGACACAACGTAGAATTAGAGCATGTCGAGTGAGAGTATACCGCGGCCTCGCGGTCAGCCTGCATTCATCGGACATGCTTTAAGGTCACAACAATGACAAGCACGAAAGGCGCGGCGGAAGCTGCCCACCGGGCTGGCCTGGTGAAGGAACAGGAAGACGAGGAAGAGGTGCCTGTCGTGCGCACGCGCGATGGAGTCGATGTTGCCATGGCAATTGCGACCATCGGCATCTTCGTGATCCTGGCGTGCGCTGCCGTCCAGACCATGCAGTCGATTTTGATGCCAATCACCCTAGCCATAGTCGTCGGCATGATACTGGCTTTGGCTGCGGACAATCTCGCGGAACTTGGACTTCCTCCGGCATTGGGTGGGCTGCTGATGGCAGCGATCTTCGCGGTCGGCATGTTCTTCGTCGTCAATGCCCTGATCGAGCCCATTTCAACTCTGGTTGTTGAAACGCCGGGTATGATAGAGCGAAGCTTTGAACGGCTGACACCGTTTCTGTCCCGGTATGAATGGCTCAACATTGGCGTTGGAAAGTCCGGTCAGGGTCAGGCGATTGCGGATGCGGCGATGGCTCATGCTGGCACAGTGCTTGGGGTTGTGGCGGGAGGGCTAACACCAGCGCTGTTTCAGATTTTGATTTTTCTGGCTGCCCTTGGCCTGTTTCTGGCCGGACGGGTGCGGATTCGCAAAGCCTTGATCATGATGTTTGAAAGCCGTGAGGGACGCCTTTCCGTCATTCGAACAATGAATGCGATTGAGCATTCACTCGGTTTCTATTTTGCTACCGCCAGCCTCATCTACGGCGTGCTCGGCATTGTGACGATGTTGATCGCATTTGCCGGTGGTCTTGCTGTCGCGCCACTCTGGGGCGTGTTTGCGTTTGTATCGAGCTTTATACCCTATCTTGGGGTTACGCTCATGACGATTGCGTTGTTGATCGCCGGGTTTTTAACCCATGATAACTGGTTGCTCGCTCTGGCACCGGTCACCGGCTATTTCCTGCTACACCTGATTATGGAAAACGTTATTACGCCTTCCATTCTCGGCCGACGCCTCGAAATGAACCCGTTTCTGATCTTCGTCATGATCATTTTCTGGACATGGATGTGGGGTGCCGTTGGCGCTATGCTGGCACTGCCGCTGTCCTTGATAGCTATGACTATCTATCATGAGATGACAGAGAAGCCGCCAGCGCGTCAGCTTCCGTCTTGAGCGCCGCGACAAAAGGCCGGTCTATGCCGCCCTCTTTCCATTCACTGTCTGATAGCCTCAGCGCCCGCGCAGATTATCATCGAAGAACAGCGCCTGACTGATCAAAGCTTTGACCATGTCAGGATTAAACGGCTTGGTCACCAGAAACGCAGGCTCCGGCTTTTCACCCGTCAGCAGGCGTTCTGGAAACGCGGTGATGAAGATGACAGGAATGGTTGTTGTCGCCAGAATTTCGTTGACCGCATCAATACCGGAACTGCCATCAGCCAGTTGAATATCGGCCAGAACCATTTTGGGGTTGGTTGAGTGGAACAGGTCCACTGCCTCCCCGTGTGTGCGTGCAATGCCAGTAACGCGGTGCCCGAGACTCTGGACCATCTCTTCAATATCCATGGCAATCAAAGGCTCATCTTCGATGATCATGATATCGGTGGCAACCTGTCGCGAGATATCCTCGGAGGCCTGCGTCAGCAGCCTGGACAGTTCAATATCGCTGGCGCTCAAAATTTCCGCAGCTTCGGACGTTGAAAATCCTTCGACTGCAACCAGCAGAAACGCTTTGCGTGGCAAAGGTGCAATGGAGGCGAGATTGCTCGCGGCCCGCTTTTCCCAGCCGAACGGTGAAGCAGTTTCGGGAATGGTCACGTCCAGCTTGTCGAACACATCGCAAAAAAGTTTATAGAGGCCCGTTCTATCACTGACTTGTTTAGGAAATAATGATATATCAGCAATCAGTGCTTCCAAGGTGGCGGCAACATAAGCATCACCGGAAGCTTGCGAGCCAGTAACGGCGCGCGAAAAACGTCGGAGGTAGGGAAGATGGGGCGCGATCCGCATGGAAAGTGACATAGAGAGACGTCCTCCGAGACAATATTTCAATAGGCGAGCATTGGCATAAGCTTCACGCTATCCGTCGCCGTTATGATTGTATTGATTAGTGGAATTTCGATGCGTAGGGAAGGGTGGTTGTGGCAATCTCTTTAGTGATACCAAATGACAACGACACCCAGCGCTGGGACAGTGAGCGAACGTGACTAACGAGACACCATATTTGAATGAGCAACACCGAGGTCCGATTGCGGAATCGACATCATCCGCAGTTGACGGATACATCGCCATGAAGCTCAAAGCGCTCTACACAACCGTCGAGCGGGAGCCTATTCCAGATTTTTTTCTGGATCTTCTGGACCAACTGGATGCCGCCGAACAGCGGCAGGGATAGCAACAAAAAAGCCCTGCTTTTGGCAGGGCTTTTTGCATTCATAAATTGCTAAGGATTAGCAAGCGGCAGTGTAACGGCGACCGGAACGGTCACGGTATACGCACTGACCAGGCTCGTTTGCGTTACCAATCAATGCGCCAGCTACGCCGCCAACGGCCGCACCAACTGCTGCGCCACGGACATTACCCGTTGCAATACCGCCAATAGCAGCACCCGAAACAGCGC
Source organism: Rhizobium sp. CFBP 8762 (assembly GCF_014841565.1). GTDB lineage: Bacteria > Pseudomonadota > Alphaproteobacteria > Rhizobiales > Rhizobiaceae > CFBP-8762. Next base: position 529,925 of record NZ_JACYUD010000001.1, on the reverse strand, counting down.
CGATACCCGCACCACGTTCAGTCTGCGAGCATGCTGCCAGAGGGAGGATCAGAGCGGCTACAAGGATAATTTTCTTCATGATGTTTTCCTATCGATAGTGACGTTGGAGTTAAATACGGCCCATAAGGACGAGCACGAGAATGATAACCAGAACCAGTCCAAGACCACCGGACGGACCGTATCCCCAACTGCGGCTGTAACCCCAGTTTGGCAGCGCGCCGATCAGAAGCAGCACGAGTATGATCAACAGAATGGTGCTCATTGAAATGTCCTTTGGTGTGTAAGCGTTTGGTAGAGGTCTTGAAAAGTGTGTATTTGTCACCAAAACGCGCTGGTCGACCAAAGGTTCCCCTTGCCAGCACGTTTTTTGTGCATTCTGTCTCGTAAAATGATGTCAAGCAGAAAATACTCCGACCCACAAAAAGAGTGGAACCTAAAGTCTTAGTGTACCGTTGTTCTGTCACGTTAACCATATCGTAAGGTGATAACCATGGAACACGTTGCTGCCATCATGCTCTTGGTTGGATGTTCTTATGGCAATGTTGATTGTCAGGAACTGCCAGCGCCAACAGTTGCGTATCAGTCAGTTGAAGACTGTCAATCTATGCTGCGGTCAGCCGTTAACGAAAGCGGTGCGAGCTACAAAATCACCTACGGAAAGTGCACAGCAATCGATCCGGCCATCTTTGAGCAGGATGCAAGCATTGTATGGGATATTACCAGCAATGACGAGTTAAAAGTGACTGTTGAAACGGATGATGAGCCTGCTTTGCGCGTTGCATCCAACGAGAAAACCGTGGTGCGTGTCAACTGATCGCACCGGCAAATTCAAACCCGTGCCAGAGCCTGTTTTCCGAGCATTATGAGTTCAGGATCTGATTGACGTGATAGCAAACGGCCCATGGCTTGATGGAAGTCGGAAAATCCAGTCGACAAGGCCTTACAGAACCACGTTTTTGCCGCAGCGTTCTTGCCTTCGCTCCGCAACAGTCTTCCGTAATTGAATTGAGCCCAGCAATCTCCACCTTCGGCACCGGCACGGAAATACTGAGCCGCTTGTTCCAAGTCCCGTGGCACGCAGCGTCCGTCTTCATAAAATAATCCGAGCATATTTAGAGATTTGATGTGTCCTCGGCTGGCAGCTTTCTCATACAATCGGAATGCCTCGGTTTCGTTTTTTTCCACACCAAAGCCGCGTTTAAAGAGATCCGCGAGATTGAAGAGTGCCCATGTATCACCGGCCGTGCTGGCGGCGTGGTAGTATTCCGCCGCCGCCGATGGATCCGCATCAACACCCCATCCCATCCCGTAGCATCGACCAATCATATTGAGCGCAGCAGGGCTCCCACCGCGCGCTGCTGCGCGGAACCACTCAAGTGCGGCAGGGTGATCACCCCGGTCCAGACGAAGTTGGCCAAGCAGAAGTTGTGCCTCGGCGACATCGGGCGGACTGAAATTCGGAGTTTGCCGTGTCAGAGTTCTGCCCACCGGCGCAGCAGATTATGGTAGTGATTGACCAGCCCAAGAACTGCCGCGTTTTTATCTCCCAGTTGCTGGCGCGTTTCGATGATGGCAACATCGAGGTCATAGAGCATCGCACGTTTCCCATCGTCCTTCACCATGGACTGGCTCCAGAAAAAGGATGACCAGCGGCTACCACGCGTTATGGGTTCAACGCGGTGAAGACTGGTAGCAGGATATACAATCATATCGCCTGCGGGCAGTTTGACACTGTGGCTGCCATAGGTGTCCTCTATCATCAGTTCGCCACCGTCATATTCTGACGGGTCCGTGAGGAAGACAGTGGTCGACACGTCGGCGCGCATACGCATGCCGCCCGAATGCGGTACGGCCCGAACGGCACCATCCACGTGATTGCCGAATGACATACCGGTATCGTACCGATTGAAAAGCGGCGGTAAAACCCGAAGGGGCAAGGCGGCTGAATTGAATGTGGGATTGCGCGCCAGCGCCCTCAAAATAATGTCCCCAAGTTCTTTCGCTTCCTGTGATTCCTCTGGAATCTGCAGGTTGAACTTGGCCTTGGCTGCCTGGTCCCCTGCCGTTACCTTGCCATCCACCCAAGGAGACGTTTCAAGGCGGTTGCGCAAGTGGGAGACTTCCTCAACGGAAAGTGCTCCGGGGATATGGATAAGCATAAAGACACCTGCACGCGGATTGAATGGCGATTGGCAAAGTTAGGCGCACAGACACCACCGTCATCGTAGTGGAGTCTGTGTTTAGAGCATTTCCGGACAATGCGACAAACTAAGGAGTTAAAGCACATCCGGTGAACACGTGTTCACCGGATGTGCTTTAGGTACATCAGAATTTCGCACCAACAGTCAGCATGAACGTGCGGCCGGACGTCGGAACGGCGCGCGCCCCATTGAAGGCTGCACTATAATTAACGTGGTCTGTCAGATTATAGGCGTTCAGATTGACCTTGAACTTGTCTTGCTCGTAGCCAACCATGGCATCCAAAGACACGCTGTGCGGAACTTTGGCGGTATTGGCCGGATCGGACCAGTAGGCTGACGCGTATTGAACGCCGCCACCAACGGTGAATTTGCCCGGCAGTGCTGCGACGAGGTCTTCGCCGATCGTGTAGCTTGTCCAGAGGTTGAACGCATGGTTCGGCATGTTCGTGACCTCTTTGCCGACCGCTTCACTGCGAACGTTTGACCGCGTGAACTTGCCGGATAGATACGCGTAGTTCGCAGAAACATTCCAAGCGTCTGTGACATTACCGGTTGCTCCTAGCTCAATGCCACGGATGCGGCGACCAAGGTCCGCTTCCAGAAACCCTCCAAGCAGTTCGCCAGAAGCGGGGTCGACCGCATACGAGTTTGACTTCTTGATCTGGAACGCTGCAGCGGTCAGTCCAACCCGACCATCCAGGATATCGGATTTCACGCCAATTTCGTAAAGGTCAGTCTGCTCCGGTTCAAAATGCAGCCCGTTGGCCGGTACTTCGTAGAGGCCGGCCCCAATATTGACGACCGCCGCCACGTCGGTGCCAATCGGCTTATGCGAGCGGGACCATGTACCGTAAACAGATGTCTGCGGAGTGAACTCGTAAATCAGGCTAAGAGACGGGCTGAAGTCCGTATCTTTCTGCGAGCCTCCAGGGGTGGCAGGGTTGTTGAAACTATATTTGCTTTTAAAGTAATCATATCGCACTGCGCCCAGAACGGAAAATTCATCCGTCAACCACACGCGATCGTTGATGAACATGCCGACATTGGTAGCCGACCCCTCGCGTTTGCCGAGATCAGGATAGCTCACCACAGCCAGTGGATAATCGAACTGCCGATTATACAGTCGCTGATTGCCGGGACGTGTTGCGCCCCAGTTGCCCATGACACGTTTATCTTTTTGATGGCTGACGTCGATGCCGATATTGGCCTCATTGCGCACGCCACCGAGTTCTCCGGCAAAGCGCGCGCCGAGAATGTTTTGAACGCCATAGCCGTCCTGGAGGTAGGTGACGCCGCCACCGGCTCCGTAACCAATGGCCTCATCAACGCCCGGAACAAACACACCGCAGATGGCGGGATTGGTTGAGGAAAAATCGCGATCGTAGTTGGTATAACGCGTATCATTATAGATCTTGATGCCATTATCGAGATCATGTGTGAACGTGGAAGACAACACATTGAGGCGTGTATCATCCCGGTCGGTACTGCGAACAAATGAATTGGAACGATCATAGCCGTATTCGGTGATAGGCTGCGACAGTCCGCCGGCCGTCAAGGGAGCAAACGGGATGCCGAAATCCGGAACTCCGTCACCGCGCAGGAACTTGTAGTTCAAATGCCATTCGGTGCCGGTATCAATGCCCAAACCCAGATCAAGCGCAACGCCTTGACGGTTGGTTTTAACATGATCACGATCAGCAACATTTTCCCAATGGCCAACGCCGTTCACGCGAACAGCGGTCGTATCATCGATTTGCTGGTTGACATCGACAGTCGTGCGAAAGACCGGGCCAACACCGACGGACTGCTCAACATCCACAAATTTTTCCAGTCTCGCGGGTTTGGAGGTCTGGTTGATTGCCCCTGAAATGTTGCCTATCCCGAAATTGTCGGTGGTAGGGCCTTTGAACACTTGAACAGATTCGGTATTGAATGAGTCACGCGTATAAACGCCAAAGTCACGCAAACCATCGATATATGTGTCGCCACGTGACTGGAAGCCGCGAATTCGGAACTGATCCCCACTCTGGCCGCCATTGCCTTCGCCAGATGACAAGGTGATTCCCGGTACGTTGCGCAGGGCTTGTTCCAGCGTGGTTACACGCTGCTGCTCAATGATATCGCTCGTAACAACGTTGACGACACGTGGCGTTTCCTTGATGGTCGCTGGCAAGCGTGAAATTTGTGGTGACGCGTTCAACGTGTTGGAGGGACTGCTTGCTCCAGTCACCTTGATGGCTTCCAAAGCTGCAGCGTCGGGCGTGCTTGTGGTTGGTTTCGCAGCCGATGATGTTTGGGCCTGTGCTGCATGTGGGAGAGCGGACGCTGTCATCGCGACACCAGCAGTTACCGCTGCCCCCGAAATCAACGGTCGAAGAGAAAGGTTTCGATGCTGCATGGTGTTCTCCTGGGAATCAGCGAGTCAATTATTTAGGTCATACAAAATTAGAAACATCAAATATGTAAAATATGAGAGGATTTGTCGTCAATGTTTTTGACGGGTTTTATGCAGGATGGTTTTGCGTGAGACATGCGTGCTGTCATAAATACAACACCGTTGCCAGACGCGGAACGAACCGGTTTCCACAGCGTTTTCAGGATGAAAGCGCATTCGCGCTCCTAAAAGGAGACGGTCATGTTCCAAAGATTTTTCGCGACGACTGCAATCATCGGTGTGTTGTCAGGTGTGGCAGTCGCGCAGGAGGCTGAAACGGTTGATCCGTCAGCAAATGCACCGGCAGCAGGCACGGTCGGTTATTTCGTTCCCTCCCCAGATCAGGTTCTTGCAACTACTGTTATTGGTAAAACGGTGTTTACGGGCGTGGATGAAGATGCCGAAGCGGTTGGAGAAGTCAGCGATGTTGTCATCGGTCCAAGTGGTGGCACAGATGCTGTCGTGATCGGCGTCGGCGGCTTTCTAGGGCTGGGTGAAAAGGACGTTGCTGTCAATTTCGACAGGATTTCCTGGTCAGATAAGGATGGCCAGCGCATCATCGTTATTTCTGCAACCAAGGACGATTTGAAAAACGCGCCGCGATTTGACCGCAAGACCATAACGGAAGGTGCAGTCCCCGAGAAAGCAGAAGCAACGACACCTGTTGTACCGATTACACCGGTAGCACCCGACGTGGCAGCCAATGAGGAGGTTACGGTTCCCTCCGATAGTACGACGGACCCGATGGTAACACGGGAGGGGTTGCAGACCGTTGATCCGGCGTTACTCAGCGCGGGAAAGATTATAGGCAGCACCGTGTATGCCAGTGACGATTCGTCTATCGGCAAGATCAAGGACGTGATTTTGACGCAGGATGGCAAGGTTGACGCCTACATCGTGGATGTCGGTGGCTTTTTGAGCGTCGGTGCAAAGCCGGTTGCGCTGGGCGCGGACAACCTTGAAGTGCTGGCAGATGCCAAAGGCGAGATGAGCATCTACTCCCCCTTTAGCAAAGCTCAGTTGCAGTCCCAACCGGCCTATAGCACATCCGCCTACAAGACCGACCGCGACGGAATGCTGCTGCGCGCGCCGTCACCCTGATATAAAGAAACCGGGGCTTGCCCCGGTTTGTCCGTCCTGTTGATGTCAGTTGAAACCGTTCCAATCAATTCGGAACGGTTTTTTTCGTTGGCTGTTCTGTAGTGCTCAATCGGTCCAGAAGATTGGAAAAGCGCGTTTCGTCTGATTCCAGATGACAGTCGTAAAGGGTTCGCAGCGTCGCGCCGATAGGGGACAGGCCTTCGCGCGCCACAACCGAAGGCCGTGATGCAGCGGATGCTGAACTCCATATAACAGATGTTCGAATGGACATGACACCTAAACTCCGACGCTTATTCATCCCGACAACGTCTTCACTCTCAGTGATGTTCCGCTTTATTCGGCCTTATCTTTGCTAAACTTTGTTTCAAATGATATTCACGCACCTATGGTTAAAGAGTGCTTTCCGTCACAAGGTTGGCCCGCTGCAAATGTTCATCCAATGTGCTCAAGCTTGTTCCGCCTTGCTCTTGCCGATTTTTGTGCCCTTGGCTATTCCAGGCGAAGTGCTGTGAACTGGAATACAACATGAAATCTCTTGAACTGCTCGTCGAACGCATCATCCTGTCCAGTCGTTGGTTGCTGGTCGTCTTTTACCTCGGGCTTGCGGCGTCGCTTGCGCTTTACGCGGTCTCATTCCTCTACAAATTCCTCAAGGTCGCCAAGATGGTCTTTGTCTATGACGATGCGCAGATGATTCTGGCGATGCTGGCTCTGATCGATGCGGCGCTCGTCGCCAGCCTTATCGTTATGGTCATGATCTCGAGCTATGAGAATTTCGTCAGCAAGTTCGATGAAGAGAAGGGCGATGTGTCCTTCATCGGAAAGCTGGATGCGGGCAGCCTCAAGATCAAGGTTGCGTCGTCCATCGTTGCAATTTCCTCCATCCATCTGCTGCAGATTTTCCTGAACGTGCAGCAATATGATGATGGCAAGCTGATGTGGCTGACGCTGATGCATCTGGCCTTCGTTGTCTCGGCGCTGATGCTTGGTTATCTCGAAAAAATGTCCAAGCAGAAATTGTAAAACATACTTCCATCCACCTTGCCCATTGCCGGGGAGGGTGCAATGGTCTGCTAAAACATAAGCGAAGCAGGGATCAGTATGGAAGCGGATGTCATTGTACTGGGTGCGGGTATCGTTGGGTTGTCAACTGCCATTCATTTGGCACGACGCGGCAAATCTGTAGCACTGGTGGACCGGCGCGGGGCGGGGGAGGAAACTTCCTATGGCAATGCTGGTCTCATCCAGCGCGAAGGGGTTTACCCCTATGGCTTTCCCCATGATTTCGGCGCGCTGTTCCGTTACGCACTCAACAATACAATCGACGCGCATTACCACTTTAGCGCCCTGCCATCGCTGGTGCCGTTTCTGGCGCGGTACTGGTGGAACTCGGGCTTCACACGCCATCAGCATATCGCCCGCCTGTATGCGCCGCTGATCGAAAACAGCATTTCCGAGCACAGCGACCTCATCACTGCGTCCGGTGCCGACCATCTTATTCGCAAAGACGGGTGGATGAAAGTATTCCGCAGCGAGGCAGAGCGGGATGCGGCCTACGCGGACGCTGATAAATTATCGGCGGATTTCGGTGTGAACCATCAGAAACTCTCGACCGCAGAGTTACAGACTGCCGAACCGGCCATTCGGGCAAGCCTTACCGGAGGGCTGCGCTGGACCGATCCCTGGTCGATTCTGGATCCCGAAAGCCTCAACAAGGCCTATCTTGCCTATTTCCAGTCACTTGGCGGCAGGCTGGTGGGTGGCGATGCGGCGACAATCGAACAGGTTATGTCCGGCCCCGGCTGGCGCATTGCTACGCCCGATGGCCCGCTCACCGGCCGTGAGGTTGTGGTCGCGCTGGGGCCATGGGCGGATTCGGTTACGCGCAAGCTTGGCTATCGCTTCCCTCTCGCGGTCAAGCGCGGCTACCACATGCATTACGGTACGCGTGACAATGCAACCTTGAACAATTGGGTGCTGGATGCCGAGCGCGGCTATTTTCTGGCTCCTATGCAGCGCGGCATTCGTCTCACCACAGGCGCGGAGTTCGCCAAGCGGGATGCGCCCAAGACCCCTGTGCAGCTGGAGCGCGCGGAAAAGGTGGCGCGAGACTTCTTCCCGCTGGGTGATCGGCGAGACGAGGAACCGTGGATGGGCGCGCGCCCCTGCACGCCGGATATGATGCCGCTGATTGGCAAGGCGCCGCGCCATGACGGGCTGTGGTTCGCGTTCGGCCACGCCCATCACGGTATGACGTTGGGCCCGGTTACAGGCCGCGCCCTGGCCGAGGCCATGCTGGGGGAAAAGACGGTGGTGGATCTTGCACCCTACCGTCCCAGCCGGTTTGTCGCATAGGTGCCGTCGTGAAACGCATTTTTGACGTTTGTGCCGTGCTGGCCGCAGGCGTGTTTCTGCTTATTCCTACGCTTCTGGTTGCTTTGGCTGTCAAACTGTCGTCACCCGGTCCGGCCTTGTACTGGTCGGATCGTGTCGGGCGGCACAATCGTCTGTTTCGCATGCCGAAGTTTCGCAGCATGAAAACCGGAACGCCAGCGGTCGCCACGCATCTGCTGGCCGATCCCGGGCAGTATCTGACATCCATCGGCCCTTTTTTGCGCAAAAGCAGTCTGGATGAACTGCCGCAACTATGGAGCATTCTGGTAGGGGATATGAGCCTTGTCGGCCCACGACCGGCTCTGTTCAACCAGCAGGATCTGATTGCCCTGCGTACTGAGGCTGGTGTGGATGCGCTGGTTCCGGGGCTGACGGGATGGGCGCAGGTCAATGGTCGCGATGAACTGCCCATACCCCAGAAGGTGGCGCTGGATGCGGAGTATCTTCGCCGCCGATCGCTGACATTCGATATCCGGATATTGTGGATGACACTGGTGAAGGTTATCCACCGGTCGGATGTCTCTCACTAGAGCATTTCCAGTGAACACGGGTTCACCGGAAATGCTCTAGATCTTTTATTTGTCGCATTGTCCAGACGTGAAAACGACTCCGTTTTCACTGGAAATGCTCTAGAGCATATTCCGACCGGAGTGAAACGAGGATCGAAAAGAATATGCTTCAACATGAGGATGTTAGAGCGCCGATCTGATACAATCAGATGGACGCTCTAATATGTTGTTGAGAATTGAAACGTGACCCAACAAAGCGTATCCACCATGCGTTGGGCGTAAAGCGAACAAAATTACAGCATTTACGGAAACGTGCGCCGCTCGAGGCCGTACTAGAGCGTTTTCGATCTGATTGAATCATAACGGCGCTCTAACTTTTTCGTCTTGAAGCATAATCTTATCGATCCTCGCTTCGCTCCGGTCGAATTATGCTCTAAACCGCTGCACACTTTCGTGCGACACGCTTTAAGGGTCTTTGATGGCATCTGGAAAACTTGCAGCACCGTTTCTGGCGCTTCCACGGGTCACGAAGCGGTTGCTTGCGCTCACTGTCGATGCCAGCCTGTGCGTCCTGACTGTATGGTTCGCCTATTATCTGCGCTTGGATACATGGATAGCGCTGACCGGCATTCACCTGTTGCCTGTGTTTGTATCACTGGCGCTGGCGCTGCCGATCTTTATCTCCATGGGCCTTTACCGGGCAATTTTTCGCTATGCCGGCATGTCGGCTTTCCTGACGGTCATGAAAGCCATTGGCATTTACGGCATTGCGTTCGCCACGATCTTCACCGCCGTCAGCGTTCCCGGTGTTCCAAGAACCGTGGGCATATTGCAGCCCTTGTTGCTTCTGATTGCCATCGGTCTGTCGCGCATCGGCACCCGTGCATGGCTTGGCGGCGCGTATCTGCGCGTGCTGGGCGGCGAAGCAACGTCCCGGGTGCTGATCTACGGTGCCGGGACCGCTGGCCGGCAGTTGGCTGGCGCATTGTCCGGCAGTACGCAGTTGCGTGTGATGGGTTTTCTGGACGACGATACGCGGCTGCAAGGCAGCATTATGAATGGCGTGTCGATTTACGATCCCGCCAGCCTGGTGAATCTGGTGGACAGCCTTGATGTCACCGATGTGCTTCTCGCCATTCCCTCCGCAAATCGCAAGCGCCGCAATGAAATTATCGATCTGGTGCGCGCCGCCAAGGTCACGGTTCGCACGCTTCCCGATTTGAACGATCTGGCACAGGGGCTCGTGCAGGTTGGTGATCTCCGGGAACTCGACATCGATGACCTCTTGGGACGTGATGCCGTTGCGCCGAACCAAACGCTGCTGGCGCGCAATGTGCGCGACAAGGTGGTGATGGTGACCGGCGCCGGTGGCTCGATCGGCTCTGAACTCTGCCGCCAGATCGTGCGCCTGCAACCGACCTTGCTGCTTCTGGTCGATCAAAGCGAATTCGCTTTGTATAGAATGCAGGCCGAACTGCAGAAACTGCTTGGCACTGATGTGTCCGCACAGGAAAAAGTCATTCCGCTGTTGGCTTCGGTGCGTGACGAAAAGCGCATGACGGAGATCATGTCGGCGTTTGCGCCGGATACCGTCTATCACGCCGCCGCCTACAAGCATGTTCCCATGGTGGAATTCAACGTGGCCGAAGGCGTCCGCAACAATGTGCTGGGAACGCTCACCACGGCACGTGTGGCCAGCGCCTGCGGCGTTTCCGCCTTCGTGCTGATCAGCACCGACAAGGCCGTTCGGCCCACCAATGTCATGGGGGCCACCAAACGCCTTGCTGAAATGGTGCTTCAGGCCATGGCATCGGCGTGCCGTCAGTCTGGTGCGACGATCAATTTTGCCATGGTGCGGTTTGGCAATGTGCTGGGCTCATCCGGCTCGGTGGTTCCGCTGTTTCGTCAGCAAATTCTGGAGGGTGGCCCGGTAACGCTCACACATGCGGACATCACCCGCTATTTCATGACCATTCCGGAGGCAGCCCAACTCGTCATTCAGGCGGGTGCCATGTCCGATGGCGGCGATGTCTTCGTGCTGGATATGGGCGAGCCGGTGCGCATCTACGATCTGGCGCGCCGAATGATCGAACTGTCCGGGTTGACGGTTCGCGATGAGAAGAACCCGGAGGGTGACATTGAAATTTCCATCGTCGGTCTTCGTCCGGGTGAAAAGCTCTACGAGGAATTACTGATTGGCGACAACCCGCGCGAGACCCAGCATCCCCGCATCATGAAAGCCAGCGAAGAGTTTCTGGCTCTCAGTGCTTTGATGGAGCGTTTGCTCTCGCTGGAAACGGCATTGGACAGCAATGATATTGCCGAGGCTCGTTTGATCCTGCAGTCTCTGGTGTCTGGTTACGTGCCGGAGGGCGATCTGGTCGATCATGTCTTTTTGCGGGCAAAAAAGGTCCAAATCGAAACAAATTCAGTGTCTTATTAAAATTCAAAAAAGTGTGGAACCATTTGTCAGTCGTTGCGTTTGCGGGTCGTCCAACCAGATCAAGGTGCGAGAGGCCACTTGAAACGGTTTGGGAACCCAGGAGTGACCACAATGACAAGACACACCATCAAGTTTGCAGGCCAGCCCGTTGGGATCGTTGTCGCTGAGGAAAATTCCTTCAAATTCATTGCCGTGAAATATCCGGTGTGGGAACTGGACAAACACCAGTTCACCTCTGTTGAGGCGGCGCAGGAAGCGGTCAAGCAATTGTTGTCCGGGCGTACATCCGGTATTCCCCGCTCGGCGGTGGCCGCAACGGCAGAACTGCCCCAGCGCCTATCGGCCTGAAGCAGTGCTTTCCAGCCAGGCGTAGACCCTAGCTTCATCATCGGAGAACCAGTCTGTCGCCGCCGAATCGTTCGGCGGCTTTTTCATTGCATCCGCCAGCAATCCGGCTTCGAAGTCGGTAAAAACCTGTGGATGGATATAGGACTTGCGACAGACGCTGCGTGTATTCACCAGCCGTGCGGCGACCTGATCGATCACGGAGTTGACCGCCAATAGTTTTTCCCGCTTGGTTTCCGGCAGCGTCAGGGATGCAAACGCCGTTGCGGCATGTTTGGTCGCACCCCACGTGCGGAATTGCCGGGACGTGAATGCATCGCCCGATGCTTCGCGGATGTAAGCGTTGACATCGTTCGACGTCACGGCATGACGCTTGCCATCGTCATCCAGGTATTGGAACAGTTGCTGCCCTGGCAACTCCTGAATCGAGCTGATGGCGCGGGTGATGCGCCGGTCATTGTGGCGCAGTTTCCACTCCTTGCCGGATTTTCCCTTGAAGTGGAAATGCAGCGTGCCGCCTTCAATGGTCAAATGCTTGTTGCGGAGCGTCGTCAGGCCATAGCTGCCATTGTCGCGCGCGTAGGTCGCGTTTCCGACACGGATCAACAGATTATCAAGCAGCCAGACGACAGACGCCGTCACCTTATCCAGTCCCGGCTTGCGCAAACGTAAATCACGATCAATGCTTTCACGGATTTTGGGTAGAGCCGATGCGAAGCTGAACAAGGTGTCAAACTTCGCTTCGTCCCGACTGGCTGACCACGCCGGGTGATAGCGGTATTGCTTGCGCCCGCGTGCATCCCGCCCCGTTGCCTGCAGATGACTGTTGGGGTCGGTAGAAATCCAGACTTGGCTATAGGCAGGCGGTATGACCAGCTTTCGAATCCGCTCAATCTCTGCGCTGTCAGAGACCTTCGTGCCGTCTGGATAGAGATAGGTGAAACCCCGTCCGCTACGCCTGCGAGAAATACCGGGTTCCGTGTCGCTCACATAGGAAATCTCGGGCGAGGGGACCATGTCGTCTTCGTCGTCCAGCATCGTATCCCCACGCACTTCGCTCATGAACTAGCACTCCGGCTCCATCATCGTCACCTGTTATTGACAATGCTTCTGCAGCCAAAACGTTGGGGTTGATCACTTGTTCCTCAACAAAAAACGGGCCCACCGGGCCCGTTCGTCGTCATCGTTCTAGCCGTATTGTTACGGTGCCGTTGAAGGCGCAGCAGGGGTTGTTGTCGTTGCTGGCGGCGTGGCCAACGGAGCTGGCTCAGTTGATGTTGCTGGCGCCGGGGTGGATGGTGTGGTGTTGCTGGTGGCCGCTGGGCCGGACTGCTGCGTAGCCGAAGGCGCTGTGGCTGGCGCGGGAGCAGTGCTGCTGGCGGGTGTCGCATTCGGATCAATGCTTTTGCCAAACCATTCCGTCGGTCCCCAGGCCAGAAAAATCAGTGCCAGTGCCGCTACAAGAACCATAAGGACAGGCCAGCCGCGACGACCCTGCCGTGCTTCCTTGGCGGTGAACTCCTGCGCCGGTGGTTGGCCGGTGGCGGTCACCTGGTCGCGTGCAGCTTGCGTATCCGCTCTTGCCTGTGTGCCTGGCGGTGTATTGGAATCATCGTATGACATGTCGTATCCTTCCTCTATCCCCGGACACTTTCCGGCCATGAGAAAAAGCAACGCACTCACGCATAGATTGTTCCCCCGTCAGTCCCGATGTCAGCCGGAACGCTAGAATGCCTCCCATCCATCCGAAACCGCTGCCCCAGATCCGGTAAAGGCGGTCGCGACTTGTCGTCCCAAAGCTCTGGCGGGAGACGGGGATCGACGTGAGGAAGACGACGTGGCCCGAGGCATGGAATTGTTGCGCATCTGGCCAAGTTTGAATTGCGACAAAAGCGCATTCAGTTCCGCTGCCTGTTGGGCCAGACCATGGCTGGATGCGCTGGTTTGCTCCACCATGGCCGCATTCTGCTGCGTGCCCTGATCCATGGTGTTGACTGCCGTGTTGATCTCCTGAAGCCCGGTGGACTGCTCACGCGCCGCGTCAACAATCGCATTGACGTGGACGTTGATTTCCTTGACCTCGTCGACGATCATGGTCAGGGCCTTGCCGGTCTCGTCGACAAGCGTGACACCGGAACGCACCTGCTCGCTGGAGGCATTGATCAGTGCCTTGATTTCCTTGGCAGCGCTGGCGGAGCGCTGGGCGAGCTCACGAACCTCCTGTGCAACCACAGCGAAACCTTTGCCGGCATCGCCCGCGCGGGCCGCTTCCACGCCCGCATTGAGCGCCAGAAGGTTGGTTTGAAACGCAATGTCATCAATCACACCAATAATATTACCGATTTCCGACGAGGACTTTTCGATGTCGCGCATGGCAGAGACGGCGTTGCGCACAACAGCACCGGATTTCTCCGCCGCTTCGCGGGTTTTGGAAACCAGCAGACCGGCTTCTTCCGCGCGGCGCGTGGAGTCCTTCACGGTCGTGGTAATCTCTTCCAGCGCTGCCGCGGTTTCCTCGACGGATGCGGCCTGCTGCTCCGTGCGCTTCGACAGATCGTCGGACGCAGACCGGATTTCAGATGCCCCTGCATCAATGGCTGCCGCATTTTCACCCACAGCGGCCAAGGCTGTCTGCAACTTGCTCAGGGACGAGTTGAAGTTGTCACGCAGGACATCAAGGTGCGGAACGAACGGCGTTTCAATACGGTGCTCAAGGTTGCCATCGGCCAGTTGCGTCAGGCCGCCGGCAAGCGCGTCAACGGTATGCTGTATCTCCGCCTTTTCCCTTAAGCGCTGTTGCTCAGTCGCTTCGCGGTCTTTCTCCCGAGCCGCCCGCGCTTCGGCTGCTTCCCTGCCGAGCCGCTCCCGCTCGATGGCATTGGCGCGGAAGGTCGATGCCGTTGCGGCCATCTGGCCGACCTCATCCTTGCGGTTGATGCCGTAGATTTCCAGAGCCGTGTCCCCATCGGCCAGTTTCGCCATATATTCTCTGAGATTGGCAATGGGGCGCGTGATACCATAAGTCACGATCACGACGCTCAGTGTCATACTGGCAATCAGTGCCACCAGCATGAGGACCGCTGTCACCATGATGGCATTATCCGTCTTCTTAGACAAACTATCGGATTCATCCACCATTTCTGCCATCAAACTATCGTTCGCTTTGAACAGTTTGGGCAGAATAGCATTGATGTCCGCGGCCACGCTCTTAACGGCCGCCGAAGCTTCACCCTGTCTGCCCTGATTGGACAGCGAGATGACACGTGCAGCTCTGGGCTCCAGCTTATCCATCAACGCCTGCACTTCCGCAATAATGGGTTTGTACGCTGGGATCAGACTCTCCACTTTCGCAATGCGCTCTCGAACGAGTTTTCTGCTCATCTCGTAGTATTCGAGTGCATTCTTGTGATTGGTGGATCCCGGCTCGCTGATGACCATGGTGCTCAGCTGAAAACCGATCTGCACCAGATTTCCATTGGTGCGGGCATTGAGCACTGAGCCGAGGCTTTTGGTATTGATAAACTGTGTGTACTCGTTGTCCGCTTGCTTGAAGCGTGATCCGAGATAGAGCATGCATCCCGCTGAGATCAGGGACAGAATAAGAATAACGGAAATTGTTTTTGTTCTGATCTGGGTGTTCGCCAAGAACGACATGACCTGTTCCTAATGGTTTGCGCCCGCAAAAATGGGCTGACAGCGCCGACATGCAGGCAGTCGAACCTGAAACGGACGCGCTGAAACATCATAAATTGGAAATATGCCGTCATGGCACGATACGGCCTGATCGGCCCTGATATCGGATCATTGTTTTCGGCAGTTTAAATAGTGTTAAAACCTGATCGCATTTAAAAGAAAAGTCTAAAATGAAACACTATGCTTTCCGTTCCCTTAACGCGGTGCGAAGGCTCCTGCCAAATGCGTCATAAAAACAGTTGGTGAATCCCGGTCCCGCTGATAAAGTTGTTTCAACGAAAATCGAGAAGCGCCAGCAGCGGCTAGGTATAGATTCGCGCGGCGCATTGGATACGAATGTGAGAGACCCCGACAACGGCGAGATGCCGTCAGATCACGGGGCGTCGGCAACGAGTCATGGCGGTAGGCAGCAAAGCCACCGTCAGGGCCGGGGCGTGAAGAGCTTGGGCGAAACCTCGTCTTCACCTCCGCAAAGTGCCAGCCAATCCGGTGTGCCCGGTGCGGCAGGGCGTCCTTTATCCCCGCCATCCCATGTGGATGGCGACAAGGCTTCGCGCAAGCGCAAGCGGCGGCGACGTTCCAAAAAGGCTGCAGCAGGCGGTACAAGCACCGCTGCATCCGCGCAGGCGCAAGCCTCAGTTCCAGCCAGTCCTTCAGGTGACGGGCAGTCTGCCTCTGTTCGCAAGGCCAGAAAGAACCGCAACCGTAGAAGTCTGCAAGGCCGTCCGTTGGCAAAGACGGAAGCCCCCACACGCCAGCAACCCGCTGGCAAGAGTGAGACGCCCACTCCAGCCCCGGCACCGGCGAAGCATACGGACCATCGCCGCATATCGGACACGGACGCGCCAGCACCCCTCTATGCAGCGTTGGATCTTGGCACCAACAATTGCCGTTTGTTGATTGCGCAGCCGACCCGTCCCGGCCAGTTCCGGGTCGTGGATGCCTTTTCGCGCATCGTGCGGCTGGGCGAAGGGCTGGCGGCCAGTGGGCGCTTGTCACAGGATGCGATGGATCGATCCATAGAGGCGCTGAAAATCTGCGCGTCTAAACTGAAAGCTCGCAATATTCGACGACACCGGTTGATTGCAACCGAGGCCTGCCGCGCTGCCGAAAATGGCGAGGCGTTTCTGGAACGTGTGACGCTCGAAACCGGTCTGGAACTGGAAATCATCAACCGCGAAACCGAAGCGCGGCTGGCAGTGTCCGGCTGTGCATCACTGGTTGGCTATGATGCAAAATCGGTCGTGCTGTTCGATATCGGCGGTGGTTCGTCGGAAATCGCGGTCATTCGCATCGGTGCCAATCGCTCCGGGCGGCTGGCAAACCACATTACGCACTGGACCTCGCTGCCGGTGGGCGTTGTCACGTTGTCCGAGCGTCATGGCGGCAAGGACGTCACACCTGAAAGCTTTGCCGCTATGGTGGCCGAAGTAGAGGGGATGCTGGCAAGCTTCCAGTCACCCGCCATCGACGTTTTGACCGAAGGCAATGCGGCGCAAGGGTTTCACCTGATCGGCACATCGGGCACGGTCACGACCCTTGCGGGCGTTCATCTCGATCTGCCACGCTATGATCGCCGCCGTGTGGACGGTGTCTGGTTGAGCGATGACGAGGTGACGGCCATGCAATCGCGCCTGCTCTCGTGGAACTTCACCGAGCGCGCCGCCAATCCCTGCATTGGGCCTGATAGAGCCGATCTGGTGCTGGCGGGCTGCGCGATCCTTGAAGCCATCCGCAAGCGCTGGCCCTCGACACGTATGCGCGTGGCTGACCGTGGCTTGCGTGAAGGCCTGCTAACGGACATGATGGCCGACGATGGAGCGTGGCGGCAACGCCGCCAGCGCAGACACAACAACAGTCAACACAGCACCCATGGCGGACATAGTTCCACGATACAGAATGCGTCTGGTAAAGGCGAAGGAAGACACGAATGACGAAACCGCCTATCGGCGCCAGCCGAACCGGCCGCAAGCTCGGCCAGAAGGTCAAGAAGGGCAAGCTCAAGGCGTCCTCGCGCCGCTGGATCGAGCGTCACATCAACGACCCCTATGTGCAGCGCGCGAAGCTGGAAGGCTATCGCTCACGCGCGGTATTCAAGCTTCTGGAAATTGACGAGAAGCACAAGATTCTATCGGGTGCCAGGCGCATTATCGATCTTGGTGCAGCGCCGGGCGGCTGGTCGCAGATTGCAGCGAAGGTTACCGATTCCACCGATGCCGACCCCAAGGTTGCCGCCATCGACTTTCTGGAAATGGACCCGATCCCCGGCGTGCATTTTCTACAAATGGACTTTTTGAATGACGATGCGCCGCGCCTGTTGATGGAGGCTGTGGGCGGGGTGCCGGATGTGGTGATGTCTGACATGGCGGCACCGACGACCGGCCACCGGCAGACCGACCATTTGCGCACCATGCACCTGTGTGAAGTTGCAGCCCATTTTGCCGTGGATGTGCTGGCAGAGGGCGGCCATTTTCTGGCGAAGACCTTTCAGGGTGGCACCGAGCGTGAACTGCTGAACATGCTGAAGCAGCATTTCAAACAGGTTATTCACGTCAAACCGGATTCGTCGCGCGCAGAATCAGTCGAGATGTTCTTGCTGGCCAAGGGCTTCAAGGGCCGCTCCAAGACGCCGTTTTGGCATGAGAATGCCAGCCCTGATGCAGAACTGACCATGGAAGAAATCTATGCTCGGGCGCAGGCAGACCACGACGACTAAAGCATAATCCGACCGGAGCGAAGCGAAGATCGATAAGGTTATGCTTTAGCATAATTGCTCTAAGGTTATACTGACGTGGTGTGCACTTGGCTGACCGGAACCTTGTAGCCGGACACGGCCGATCCGGCATTCTTCGCCATGGCGATGAACGGGATTACCGCGCCCAGCGTCAAAACCGATACGATGATGAACGCCATCTGGAAATCAGCGAGGCCCAGTGTGGTGCCGGTCAGACTCGTGCTCAGTTCCAGAATGGCGGCAGCGACCGAAACCCCCAGCGCCAGACTGATCTGCTGAATGACTGCACTCATCGAGGTTGCGCTGCTGGCCTGACCGTCCGGGATATCGGCGAAGGACAAGGCATTGACACCGGTGAAAAAGAACGACCGCGCAAATCCGGCGATCAACAGCACCATGATCATCACCAGATAGGGTGTTTGCGGCGTGAAAAAGCCGTTGATGCCTGTCATGATCGCACCCACGACACAGGCGACAATCAAGGTGCTGCGAAAGCCGACCTTGGCAAACACACGCCGGGCGAAGAACTTGGTGATGATGGCACCCACGGCACCGGAAAAGGTGATCATGCCCGATTGGAACGGGTTGAGGCCAAACCCCACTTGCAACATCAGCGGTGTCAGAAACGGTACCGCACCCACAGAGATACGAAATAGCGTCCCACCAATGGATGCGGCGCGAAACGCGGAATCCTTGAACAGGTTCAGATCGAGAAGCGGCGCTGCGTGATGGCGTGCATGGCGTACATAAAGCACGGTGCTGATAACGCCTATCATCATGGCACTGAGGCCGATGACCGGCGGCAAAGCGGGCAAGCTCATGACTGACAAGCCGAAGACGATGCCAGCGGCGGCGAACGCCGTTAGCAGAAATCCACGCACATCCAGCGGCGGTGGCGCGATGGCTTCCATTTCAGGCAAATACAGTCCCGAAAGAATATAGCCGACAATGCCCACCGGCACGTTGATCAGAAAAATCCAGTGCCAGGAAAAGTAGGTGGTGATAAAGCCGCCAAGTGGAGGCCCTGCAAGCGGCCCAACCAGCGCCGGGATTGTCAGGAGCGCCATGGCCGAGACGAGATCGCTGCGTTTGGTTGAGCGAACCAGAACCAGTCGGGCCACCGGCGTCATCATTGCGCCGCCCATGCCCTGCAGGAAACGCGACAGGATAAAGCTCACCAGTCCGCTGGAGACAGCGCACGCAACCGAACCCGCGATGAACACCAGAATTGCCAGACGGAAAATCTTCTTGGCACCGAACCGATCCGCCATCCAACCGCTCAACGGTATGAAGATGGCCAGCGACACCATGTAGGCAGTCAAAGCCAGCTTCAGCGTGATTGGCCCTACGCCCAGATCATGGGCGATAGCGGGAAGGGATGTGGCGATAACGGTGGAGTCCATCTGCTCCATGAAAAGAGCGACGGCAAGGATCAGCGGTACAATGCGGTTCATCAATCAGTGCCTTTAGAGCATAATCCGACCGGAGCGGAGAGAGGATCGACAAGATTATGCTTTCAGTTAGAGCATAATCCGACCGGAGCGAAGCGAGGATCGACAAGATTATGCTTTCAGTTGAAGAGTTTAGAGCGCCGATCTGATCAGATCAAATCGGCGCTCCAACACAAACACCAACCGGGATGCTGTGCCTTGAAATGCGTCGATAAGCCCTACTTAGTGCAGTATTGCCACGTGGCCATCACACTTTGGTGAATGTTATGTTCCGGGCGGTGTTTCTGCACTAGTGTTAAAGCCCAATCAACGCGGACCAAAGGGTGCCCCATGACAACGTTGTCCCGACGAACCTTGTTTGCCACTGCCGGAGCCACCGCCATGGCCGTGCCGTTTCTCATGAATCCCGCCGGCGCCGCGACGTCTGATCCGGCGCATCCCGCACCGTCTCCAAAGGATGTTCATATTTACCCGTTCAAACTCGGTGATTTCAAAATCACTGTCATCAGCGATGGCATTCGCGCCTCTGACAAGCCCGAGGAAACCTTCGGCACTAACCAGAAGCCCGAGGCGGTCGCCGATCTGTTGAAGGCAAACTTCTTGCCGACCAACCGCTACGTCAACGGCTTTTCTCCCGTGTTGATCGATACCGGTACGGACGTTGTTCTGTTTGACACCGGAATGGGTGAAGGTGGCCGCGCCAATGGCATGGGCAAATTGCTCGATGGACTGGCGCTTGCGGGTTACACACCGGACCGGGTAACGCTCGTCGTGCTGACCCATTTGCACGGAGACCACATTGGCGGCCTGATGGAAGCGGGCAAGCCCACATTCCCCACCGCGCGCTATCTGACCGGTCAGATCGAATACGACTTCTGGACCGACCCGGCCCGCGTCGGCACGCCTGCCGAAGGCAACCACAAACAGGTTTTGACCAAGGTGGTGCCGCTCAAGAACAAGTTTGCGTTTATTGGCAATGGCGCGGAAGTGGTGCCAGGCATTGTTGCCATGCTGGCCGCTGGTCATACACCCGGCCACATGGTGTTTCATGTCGCCAGCGGCGGCAAAAAGGTGGTGCTAACCGCCGATACCGCTAACCATTATGTTCTGTCGTTACAGCGTCCGGATTGGGAAGTGCGTTTCGACATGGACAAGGCCATGGCCGCTGAAACGCGCCGCAAAATCTTCGATGCCATCGCGCTGGAACGTGTGCCGTTCATCGGCTACCACATGCCGTTTCCATCAATCGGCTATGCGGAGAAAAGCGGCGAAGGCTACCGCTTTGTGCCGGTGACCTATCAGTTCGAGGCGGAATAAGGTTATGAATTCAGTTGTGCAAGTGCAATGCTAAGAAAGATAATGGCCATTCCTCCGAGTTGGACAGCCGTGAGGGATTGGCCGAGAAAAATCCAACCTAGCATTGTTGCCGACACAGGACTTAGAAATCCCAACGAAGAGACCGCTATCGGCGTAAGCCGTATGACACCCCGAAACCAGAGAACGTAGGTTAGTCCGCCTCCTACAAGCCCAAGATACGCTAACGCTGCAATTTGTGGCAAAGTCGGTATCGGAAACGGTGGTTCCAGAGCAAGAGCAACCGGAAGCAGCAGCATTCCTCCCGCTGTCATTTGCCATGCCGTCAGTGTCAAAGGTGGAACCGGTGCCTTCCAGTAGCGCGCCAGCACTGTGCCTCCGGCCATGGACAAAGTTCCGCCAAAAGCGGCTGCGATCCCCACCGGGTCCAGCACCATGCGTGGCGCGGCCAGGATCAGTCCGACGCCTGCAATTCCTGCAAATGCCGACAGGAAGGCCATGGGCTGCAAACGTGCCGTTCCTGCTAGGCGCCCCAGAAGAAGAACGATCAAAGGTTGGACGGAACCAAGTGTCGCCGCGACACCTCCGGGTAGCCTGTATGCAGCAACAAACAGGAGAATCCAGAATATAGAAAAATTCAGTGCACCAAGCGCAAGTGAACGAAGCCACCACACGCCCTGGGGAAGGCGCCGCACCATAATGAGGAGCAACAGTCCGGCTGGAAGAGCTCGGATCATCGCTACGGTGATCGGATAGCCTGTGGGTAAAAACTGCGTTGTGATAATGTATGTGCTTCCCCAAATTATCGGGGCGATTGCTGCAAGAGCGGTGTCCATTTTGCGATTGGTCATCTCAACTCTACAAAATCGTCAAAATTGTCTCTGCAGGCAGTCTCGTCTTCTGCCGATCTGGGCCCGCAGGGTAACCCACTGCGACCAGAAGAACGGGTATATTGTCCGATGTCAGCCCAAACTCCTGCGCCACCCTCTCGGCCTCAAATCCAACAATCGGGCAAGAGCCCAGCCCTTTGGCTTGTGCGGCCAACATAAGCGCGAAAGCGGCAAAACTTGCCGATCGCACCGCCTCATCACGTTGTAATGTCGCTTCACCGGCATAAAAACGTTCCGCTGCAACCACCCAGTTTTGGGCTGCGGCTTCCGTTATCTGTCCAGCCTCAACGGATGGTAACAAGCGGTCGTACAGCAGCCTATGATCAGGCAAGGTTCCACATAGGATGAAAACAACTGCTGCCTGCCCGATTTTCTCCTGCCCAAAGGAGACCGCCTGAAGCCGCTCCTTGGCTCCCGCAGAGAGCACCGCGATAAACTGCCAGTTTTGCATATTGAACGCGGTTGGCGCGGTACATGCCAATCGCACTAATTCCCTGATATCCGCCTCGCAGATGGTGCTTGGATCAAATGCATTGGCCGAGAATCGGGTTTCCAGCGCCTTGAGTATATTTGCAACCAAGAAAAAGTCCTCTTCTGAAGAGTTGAAGCTCGGAAGAGATTACACTGATCGCTAATATTCTTTAATCATTATATTTAAGATCATACTTTCAACTCACGGTTATCAATATGGATCATTTGGCATCGTTGCGCGTTTTCCGCCATGCGGTTGAGCTTGGTGGCTTTAGCGCAGCGGCACGCAAGCTTGGATTATCTCCCGCGGCAATCAGTAAATCCATCGGGGAACTGGAGCGGCATCTGTCCGTCCGCTTGCTGCACCGCACGACGCGACGTATGCACCTGACAGAGGCGGGACAACGCTATTATGACAGCATCCGCAACGTGCTTGATGGGTTAGAGGAAGCCGAACGAGCGCTGGATCCCTGCCATGATGGCCCTCGCGGTTTGCTGAGGATCGCGGCCCCATCAACGCTGATGGGATTTCTGCCGGAGATCATCCCCGCCTTCTTGAAGCGTTACCCTGACGTCTCCATTGACCTCGAATTAAGCGATCACAGGGTTGATGTTATCGGCGATGGCTTCGATTTGGCGATCCGGGGCAGGGACAACCTTGGAGATTCCAGTCTTATTGCTCGAAAGCTGATGACTTTAAAGCACGTTGTCTGCGCATCACCGGCATACTACGAAACTTACGGACGTCCTCTGTTGCCTGAGGATTTACGCGGGCATGATTGCATTCGTTTCACGGCATCGGGGCACATCAATGAATGGCGCTTTACCAAGGGTGCCAATGATGTAATCATTGAAGTCTCTGGCAGATACCGCGTTTCCTCAAGCGTTGCGGTGCGTCATGCGTTGAGGGCAGGGTTTGGCATCAGCCTTATTCCAGAACTCTTTGTGCGCGACGATCTCGCCAGCGGAGCGTTGAAACCGGTTTTGAGCGACTGGTCACCGGTTCGCACTGAAGTCTACGTGGTTTACCCCTCGCGCCAATATCTACCTGCCAAGGTGCGGGCTTTTATCGATTTCCTGTTCAGCAGCCTGGAGCATTTCCAGTGAAAACGGAGTCGTTGTAACGACTGGACAATCCGACAAATAAAGGATGTAGAGCATTTCCGGTGAACCCGTGTTCACCGGAAATGCTCTAGAGACAAGAAAGGGCCGGTAAACCGGCCCTTTCTATCCTCACTCAGCCGCGAAGCTGATTGTGTCGGCCTCATAGCCGTGTGTGTTTTTCAGCGCGGCGCGAACACCGGCTTCGTATGCGGGGTGTACCAGCTTGAAATGAGCGAGCTGCCGCTCGATGATTTCGCCGGGAACACCGGGCATGGCGGCCGCGATGTTGGAGAAGAGACGGGCCTTCTGATCGGCATCGAAGAGTTCGAACAGAGCGCGGGGCTGGCTGTAATCGTCATTGCCTTCGCGGTGGTTAAAGCGGTCCATATTGCCGTCGATCCGCAGTGGCGGTTCCTTGGCAGACGGTTGCTCAACCGGACCGTTAAACGAGTTTGGCTCGTAATAGGCATCCGGGTGACCGGTGCGAATGCCGCCAAATGTGTTCATCTGCCCATCGCGGTGGTAGTGGTGCACCGGGCATTTCGGCTGGTTGACCGGGATATGCTCATAATGCGTGCCGAGACGGTGGCGGTGTGCATCCGCATAGGAGAACACGCGCGCCTGCAACATCTTGTCGGGTGAGAAGCCGATGCCAGGGACAATGTTGGACGGCGAGAACGCAGCGTTCTCGATTTCCGCAAAGTAGTTTTCCGGGTTGCGGTTCAGTTCCAGCACGCCGATTTCGATCGGCGGATAGTCTGCATGCGGCCAGACCTTGGTCAGGTCGAACGGATTGTAGGATGTTTTTTCCGCATCCATTTCCGGCATGATCTGCACCTGAACGGTCCAGCGCGGATAGTTACCATCCTCAATCGAGCCGTACAGGGCTTCCTGGTAGCTTTCGCGCGTCTTGCCGATCACGCCTTCGGCTTCCTCGTTCGTGTAGAACTTGTGGCCGTGCTGGGTTTTGAAGTGGAACTTCACCCAATAGCGCTCGCCCGCATCGTTCCAGAACGAGAAAGTGTGTGAGCCATAGCCGTTCATGTGCAACGGCGAGGTTGGACAGCCGCGGTCCGACATCAAAATGGTGATCTGGTGCAGGCTCTCAGGCGACAGAGACCAGAAATCCCACATGGCAGTGGCAGAGCGCAGGTTCGTCTTCGGATGGCGCTTCTGGGTATGGATAAAGTCCGGGAACTTGTAGGGGTCACGCACGAAGAACACGGGCGTGTTGTTGCCAACCAGATCCCAGTTGCCTTCCGATGTGTAGAACTTCAGCGCAAAACCGCGCACGTCGCGCTCGGCATCCGCCGCGCCCTGCTCACCGGCAACGGTGGAAAAGCGGGCCAGCATCGGTGTTTCCGCGCCCGGCTGCAAAGCCTTGGCCTTGGTAAAGCGGGAGATATCGCCGGTAATTTTCAGCGTACCATAAGCACCCCAGCCTTTGGCGTGAACGGCGCGCTCGGGAATACGCTCGCGGTTCTGGTGCGCCAGCTTCTCAATCAGCTGGTAATCCTGCAGCATCACGCCACCGCGTGGGCCAGCCGTCAGCGTGTTCTGGTTGTCCGGCACGGGCGCGCCAGCGGTGGTGGTCATAATGGGACGATCTGACATATGTCCTCCTTTTTTCAAGTCCAACTGTTAGGAGCACTCCAAGTCTGGAATGTTTCTAAAGGGCTTTCTCTCATTCCGCTTTCATAATTTCCAATTGTATTTTTTGAATTAATTGATAGGTTTATCCTATCATGTTGACGCTGAAACAAATGCGATATTTCGATGCTCTGGCGATTGCGGGCCATTTTGGCCGGGCTGCTGAACTGGTCAATGTCAGTCAGCCAGCGTTATCGGCGCAAATTGCCGAGATGGAACGCGAATTGAATCTGACACTGGCTGAACGCAGCCGGGGACAGCCGATTCTGACGCGGGAAGGGGAGGCCTTGCTGCCCAAAATCCGCGCGATATTGGCGAGTGTCGATCAGCTGTATCAGGATGCGCAATCGGCAACCGGCGTGCTGGAGGGACGTCTGCGGCTGGGCATTATCCCCACCGTTGCACCGTATCTGGTGCCGGTGTTGATACCCGTGCTGCGTGACCGGTTCCCCAAGCTGAATGTGGAACTGAAAGAATTGATGACGCAGGCCTGTCTGGATGAGGTGCGCGCCGGACGTCTGGATTGCGCCATCATCGCTCTGCCACGCGAGCGCCATGGGCTGAGCAGCCGCCATCTGTTCGAGGACCGCTTCATGATTGCCAGCGCCGACGATGACAGCACCGTGCTTCTCTCGCCGGTTACGGAAGCGGATGTGGACATGGAACGGCTTCTGCTTTTGGAAGAGGGGCACTGCCTGCGCGATCAGGCGCTTGCGGTGTGTGGGGCCAATGCCGGACGGAGGGTAGCAAATTATGGCGCGACGTCCATGGCAACCTTGTTGCAGATGGTCAGCCACGGCATGGGCATCACCCTTATTCCGGAAATTGCCGTGCGTGATGAACGTAGCCGCAATCGGATGCGGATCGTTCCCTTTGCCGATCCTCAGCCATCCCGCCAGATCGGCATGGTCTGGCGCGATACCAACACGACCGCCAACCGCGATATGACGGCGTTTGCCGATGTGATCGTAGAAAGCGCGCAACCTCTGCTGAACGCTGCGTAACCCTCATACCGTTCGGGGCGCCAGCAGGATGATACCGGCACCGATCAGGCAGAGGATGGCGCCGCCAATATCGAAGCGGTCCGGTTGCTGCTTTTCGACCAGCCAGAGCCACACCAGCGACGCGCAGATATAGACACCGCCGTAAGCGGCAAAGGCACGGCCTGCGTTGTCGCTGTCCACCAGCGTCAACAGGGTGGCAAAGGCTATGAGGCTTGCCACGCCCGGCACCAGCCATAAGGGCGATTTGTCCAGCCGCAGCCACGCCCAGAAGGCAAAGCATCCCCCGATTTCAGCCAGCGCGGCCCCGATATAAGCGACCAGCGTCAGCATCAGGCTGATAGGAGATGGATGATCAGCCAGATCCACAGAGCAGCATTCAGGAAAAAACCGACCATGAACAGACGCTGGCGCCGCATCAGCCGGTTGGATGTAACGTGCACAAAGGCATGAACGCCACGACTGATGACAAACGCCCATGCCAGCAACAGCACGACATAATTGACGCCATTGGTCAGGTGCAGGCACAGCGCCACGACGTAGAACAATACCGGCAGTTCAAACTGATTGATGAGACTGCGGGCCGCAGTCGCACTGGCGGCGGGGTCTTGATGGGGAATGGTGTAGTCGCTCGGCTTTGCTGCCCCTTCACGCACGGCACCAAAGCGCCGCTTGCCCAGGATGTAATAGATGACATACGTCAGCGTAGCCTGTGCAATGATGGGCCAGAATATTGCCGTGGACATATTGATCCCCTCAAAGAAACGCCGCCCGTGCGGGCGGCGATGAAAAGTTTAAGCGCCACCCGGATAGTTCGGGCTTTCACGCGTAATGGTCACATCATGCGCGTGGCTTTCGCGCAGGCCCGCGCCGGAAATGCGCACGAAAGTCGCCTTTTCCTGAAAATCCTTGATTGTTGCGCCACCGACATAGCCCATGGACGCCCGCAGGCCACCGGCCAACTGGTGCAGCACGCCGGAGACCGGGCCCTTGTACGGCACCTGACCTTCAATGCCTTCCGGCACCAGCTTCAACGTATCGCGCACCTCTGCCTGAAAGTACCGGTCCGCCGAACCGCGCGCCATGGCACCAACGGAGCCCATGCCGCGATAGGCCTTGAAGGACCGGCCCTGATACAGGAACACTTCGCCGGGGCTTTCATCCGTTCCGGCCAGCAATGAGCCGACCATGCTGGCAGAGGCGCCGGCGGCAATGGCCTTGGCCAGATCGCCGGAGAACTTGATGCCACCATCGGCAATCACGGGAATGTCCTGTTCTTGCGCGGCTTCCACAGCCGACATGATGGCCGCCAACTGCGGCACGCCCACACCGGCGACAATGCGCGTGGTGCAGATAGAGCCCGGGCCAATTCCCACCTTGACGGAATCCGCACCGGCATCGATCAGCGCTTTGGTGCCGCTGGCAGTTGCCACATTGCCAGCCATGATGCGCACCGAGTTCGACAGTTTCTTCACGCGGGTCACGGCATCCAGCACGCGCTGCGAATGGCCATGGGCCGTATCCACCACAATGAGGTCGACACCGGCTTCAATCAGTCGCTCGGCGCGCTCATAGCCATCGTCGCCCACGCTGATGGCGGCAGCGGCGCGCAGACGGCCCTGCGAATCCTTGGACGCATTCGGGTTCAACTGTGACTTTTCAATATCCTTGACGGTAATCAGCCCAACGCAGCGACCATTGGAATCCACCACCAGCAATTTCTCGATGCGATGATGATGCAGCAGACGCTTGGCCTCCTGCTGATCGACGCTTTCCTTGACCGTAATCAGGTTTTCACGCGTCATCAGTTCGTAGATTTTCTGGTTCGGATCGGAGGCAAACCGCACGTCGCGGTTGGTCAGAATGCCAACCAGGCGGCCCGGCTGATTGGTCGCGGCATTTTCAACCACCGGAATGCCGGAGATGCCATAGGCTTTCATCAGCGCCTTGGCGTCGGCCAGCGTCGCATCGGGGCCGATGGTCACGGGGTTGACGACCATGCCACTTTCGAACTTCTTGACCTGACGAACCTGCTCGGCCTGTTCGATGGGGGTCAGGTTGCGGTGGATAACGCCAATGCCGCCGGCCTGCGCCATGGCGATGGCCAGACGGCTTTCCGTGACCGTGTCCATGGCAGACGACAGAATCGGCAGGTTCAGCTCAATGTCCTGCGCAATGCGCGTGGAGATATTGGTCTGGCCGGGCATGACATCGGAGTGGCCGGGCTGCAGCAGCACGTCATCGAAGGTCAAGGCCTCCAGTCCGGTGGGAGTTTCGATAATACGCGCCATGGCCAATTCCCTTCAGAATATAAAGTGGTCGCCGGGACAAGAGGTGCGCTCAGAGGCCCGGTGAAACTACAGAAAGGCTCTGTAGAAAAATAAGGAGTTGACGAGGGCTGCTACCACGGAAAACCGGACTTGGGAAGTGGTGCGCTGCGGAAAGGTAAATCTTATATCACCTTACCAGCCGCTTAACGCCCCCACCTGCAACAGGCGCGGGTAGCGGCCAAGCGTCTTGGTGTCCTTATCCAGATCCTCGTTCAAAACGACCGGGGTTATGTTGTCGAGGCAGGCGGTGATGTGGTTGGTGATGGCCGATGTCAGCGACGGTGACAGGCCCGGACGTTTCATGATGCCGATCTGAACAGGGGCCAGCGGCGGAAACCCATCCGCATGGGTCAGCACTTTCATACCCGGTCGCAACGCTGATTCCGGCATGACGCCAACGGCCATGCCTGCCAGAACCGCCGAAGCGATGACGGTTGCAGACCAGCTGGTAAACAGCACCTGATAATCACGGCCCACCGCATCCAGACCCGACGTCGCCACCTGGCGCCACTGGCAGTCCCGGCGTCCGACAGCCAACGGCACCGGCACATTCTCGCGCAAGGGATAGTTGACCGAGCAGACCCAGCACAGCGGCTCGGTGCGCACCACTTCCGAAGCACGGGAACCGGGATTGTGCGTGACCAGTGCAATGTCAAGATCTCCGCGCGCCATGCGCTGGGCGAGGTCCGATGACGGTTCGCATTCGATGAACAGCTCCACATTGGGATGGCTTTTGGCAAACCGAACAATGATTTCGGGCATGTAGCGGTCAGCATAGTCATCTGGCGTGCCAATGCGCAGCGTGCCTTCCAGCCGGTTATCGTCAAAGGCTGCAATGGCCTCACTGTTAAGGCGAATCATCCGGCGGGCGTAGTTCAGAAGCTTTTCGCCCTCTGGGGTCAGCCGGTTTCCGCGCCCGTCCTTGACGAACAGCGGCTTTCCGATGCGCTCCTCCAACCGGCGCATCTGCATGGAAACCGCCGATTGCGTCTTGAACACACGGTCTGCCGCGCGGGTAAAACTACCGGTATCGGCAATGGCGACGAAGGTGTGCAACTGATCAATATCAAGATGGGCGGTCATTGGTCTCATCCATGAAAGAGCTTGATGAATATCATTAGAAACATTCGTTGGACTGATCAATGCGAAATTGCGAGAAAGATCGCGAAGCCAGCCTGAGTGGAAGTCGGCCAAAGAGGG
Source organism: Rhizobium sp. CFBP 8762 (assembly GCF_014841565.1). Lineage (GTDB taxonomy): Bacteria > Pseudomonadota > Alphaproteobacteria > Rhizobiales > Rhizobiaceae > CFBP-8762. The sequence continues at coordinate 500,660 of NZ_JACYUD010000001.1, read as the reverse complement.
AGAGATGCCATGCATGCCGTCAGCAAAACAACGCACTGGTCCGTCTCCGGAACAATCCGGGGTGCAATCGGGTATCTCGCGTTTCTGCGTCGCACCCTGCGTGATCGCAAAGACCTGCAGACACTGCTTGACGCATCGGATGCCCACTTGCTGGATATCGGAATTTCTCGTGCGGACGTACGAAACGCACTGAATCTGCCCTTGTCGCATCCCGCCGGACGTGATCTGTCTTATGCTGCCTTGCAGCGGTCTCGTAAAAATACAGGATGATCGCGAGAGGACAGAGTTCAGGAATCCCCGCAGGGTAAATGCCAATAGCCCTGCCACTTGCCCGATGTGCAGCCGTTCAATGGAGCGGACGCACATCGGGCTTTTTTAATGGAGGAAATGCTCTAGTACTGGTATTCGGAGAAAATCGGCTCAACCGACTCGTTCCACCGGCCATGGTAGAGCGACAACAACTCTTCCGCCAAAGATGCTTTTTTCGCCAGCACCTCATCGAGCGGCGCCAGAAAATGGCTTTCATCCACGCCTTCGCCATTCAGGCGGTTGCGCGCTTTCAGGCCGGCGCGGGAGATATCAACGACGCTTCGCGCAACGCTCATTAGCGACTGACCGCGCCAGTCCGCGCTCAGGCCCTGCGCAGGTACGGCATTGCGAAGGCTCACGACCTCGTCAAAAGTCCAGTCACGGGTCAGGTCTTCCGCCGCATCCAGCGCCGTATCGTCATAGAGCAATCCCACCCAAAAAGCGGGAAGGGCACAGATGCGCCGCCATGGTCCGCCATCGGCACCGCGCATTTCCAGAAAACGCTTCAGCCGCACATCGGGAAACAGGGTGGACAGATGGTTGGTCCAGTCGCCCATATTGGGCTGCCAGTCCGCCAGTTCACCCTTGAGCGCGCCATTCATGAATTGGCGAAACGTCACATGGGTGCAATCGTGGTATCGGTCCTCGCGCACCACGAAATACATGGGAACGTCCAAAGCCCATTCCACATAATCGGCAAAGCCGAAATCGGGCTTGAAGATAAAGGGCAGAACACCGGAACGCTGATTATCAGTATCGCGCCAGATATCGCCGCGCCAGCTTTGCAGCCCGTTCGGCTTGCCATCGCTGAAGGGGGAAGAGGCAAACAGGGCAGTCGCCAGCGGTTGCAGCTTCAAGGATACCTGCATTTTGCGGCGCATATCGATTTCAGACGAAAAATCGAGGTTCACCTGAATGGTACAGGTGCGGTACATCATGTCCAGCCCCTGCGTGCCAACCTTCGGCATGTAGCGCGTCATGATATCGTAACGGGATTTCGGCATGCGCGGCGTCTCGTCGAAGTGCCATTTCGGGCTGCCGCCGATGCCAAGGAAACGAATGCCCAGAGGCTCTGCCACCTCCCGCAGGGTTGCCAGATGCTGGTTGGATTCCCGGCAGGTTTCATGCAGCGTTTCGAGCGGCGCGCCGGAAAGCTCGAACTGGCCGCCGGGCTCCAGCGAAATCGCGCCTTGGCCGTGGGGTTCCGCCAAGCCGATGATGTTGCCCGCGTCAATGATCGGCTCCCAGCCGGTTTTCTCCTGCATGCCGTTCAACAGCGCGGAAATGCTGGCTTCACCTTCATAAGGAACAGGGCTGTTATCCGCCGCAAAAAACACGAATTTTTCATGCTCTGTGCCGATACGAAACTTGTCGCGCGGTTTGTTGCCGCCTGCGAGATAATCCTCAAGATCCGCGACGGAGGTAATCGGGGTCTGGTCTGTCGTATCTCTGGCCATGGCTTCTCTTCCGCGACACGCTTTAGGGGTCTGCTGATTGAACCGGATTTCCACCCGGCGCAAGTGGTTTAGATTGAAACAGCATCAAAAATATTGAACCGGCGTTCGGCTCTCACGCCCAGTCTCCCAGTGTGGCTTGCACCACAGCCATCGCCGCCACCGCTGCCGTATCGGCCCGCAGAATGCGGGGCCCGAGTGGAATGGGGGTGACGAAAGGCAGGCTGCGCAGATGCTCCCGCTCGGCTTGCGAAAATCCCCCTTCCGGGCCAATCAGCAGCGCCAGCTTGCGCTCGGATATGTCTTTAAGAACGGGAAGTGGATTTTGTCCGGCTTCGCTCTCGTCACAAAACACGATGCGGCGCTCGGCTGGCCACCTCTCCAGAAGGTCCATCAGCTTTTGCGGCTCGTGAACCCTGGGGATGGAGAGAATGCCGCACTGTTCGGCTGCCTCGATCACATTGGCTTCCAGCCGTTCCAGACTGGTAATGCGTCCCTGCACATGCTGCGTCATGACCGGCTGCAAGACGCCAGCGCCCATTTCCACGGCCTTCTGCACCAGATAATCCAGCCGTCCGACCTTCAAGGGGGCGAACAGGTAGTGCAGATCGGGCACCGGGGTTTGTGCGCGGGTCTGCTCTACCAATATCAGTTGAATGCGTTTGCGTGTCGCAAATGTCAGGTTTGCCTGCCACTCGCCATCACGCCCGTTAAACACCAGAACGGGGTCGCCCTCGCCAAATCGCAGGACATTGGCAAGGTAGTTGACCTGTTCCTTTGTGGCCTCGATTGCGGCGCCTGCGTGCAACGGCTGATCGATAAAAAGACGTTGCAGTCTGAAATTGGCACGCATGAAACCTCACATGAAAAACAGCGACAGAAGCAGAAATACCCCGGCAGACAGCAGAGCGGAGACCGGTACGGTAACGACCCAGGCCGCAACAATGGTCATGAAGTGCGACCGCCGGACCAGATAGCGGCGTCGGGACTCATCACGATTACGGTCGACCTCACCATTCTGCATGTTGCCGGACACCTGGTTGAGACGCCGCGCCCGGGCCATATACCATTCCCGGAAAAAGCCGATGCCAAACACCGCGCCGACCGCAATATGGGTGGAACTCACCGGAAGCCCGAGCCAGGACGCGACGATAACCGTTGTGGAGGCCGACAATACCACGCAAAAAGCCCGCACCGGATTGAGGCGGGTGATGTCCTCACCCACCAGACGGATAAGCTTTGGCCCGAACAGCATCAACCCCAGCGAAATGCCGAACGCGCCAATCAGCGTGACCCAGAACGGCGTCGAAGCCAGATCGGTTATCTCCATATCCTGTGCCGCGCGGACGATGCCGGACAGTGGACCGATGGCATTGGACACATCATTGGCCCCATGCGCAAAGGACATCAGCGCCGCCGCAAAAATCAGCGGGATGCGAAACAGGGTGCGCAGGGACTGGTTTCTGTTGTCAAGGCCAATGGCCTGTCGGCGCACCATCGGACGGCATACGAGGTAGAGGATGAATGCGCTGACGAAGCCCGCACCCAGTGCAGACGGCGGGTCGAGCCTGATTTTGGCCCATGGACCGTGTCCTACTCCCAGCGTAGTAAGGTAGGCAACAAATGCTCCGCCCATCGCCGCCAGCAGCACCGGTACCCATTGCCGGGCAGCGGCCACCTTGTCCTCGCGGTTCTGAATGACCACCTTGATAAAATACAGAAAGGCTGCCGCCAGCGCGCCACCAATCAGCGGTGTAAACACCCAGCCAAGAGCGATCACGGCAATGGACGCCCAGTTGACCGTATCGGCACCGGACGCCGCAATGCCTGCACCGATAACCCCGCCAACAATCGAGTGTGTGGTCGATACCGGCACATTGGCCCAGGTCGCCAGATTGATCCAGAGAGCGGACGACAACAGCGCCGCCAGCATTGCCCAGGCGAACACATTGGCGCTTGGCATCGTGGCATCGATAAGAATGCCGGACTCGATGGTGGTGACGACCTCGCCGCCGCCGATGACTGCGCCCAGAATTTCGAAGATCGCCGCAATGACCAGAGCAGTGGTCATGGTCATGGCCTTGGCACCGACAGCGGCACCCACATTGTTGTTCACATCGTTGGCGCCGATGTTCATCGCCATATAGCCGGCCAGCGCCGCACCGGCGATAACCAGCGCCGCGCCCGGCGTTCCCAACGCAAAACTGGCCGCGATCATGGCGGCCAGTACCATGAAGACGAAGCCGAAGCCCAAGCCCACCCAGCCGCGCAGCAGGGACAGGATGGCCTGTTCGCGCAGCGATAACTTGTCGAGATCCTTATCCAGGGTCGTTTTTTCTCGGGGAGCGCGCAGTGCTGGGGTTCCTGGTCTTGAGCGAAGCGTTTCAGGCAATCTACAGCGTGACGATTGAATCTGAAAGATCGCGATCCGCTTTAGCGGGTGCGAAAATGGCATGACGACAAGCTTGATGAATGTCAGCAATCGTCCTTGAGCCGGATGTTTGCGACCTGGTGGGAAAAGGTTAGCCTTTACCCGCAGACTGCACGGTCGGCACCGGCGTCGTTCGGTTCGAATAGTCGAGGATCAGCTTTCGAAGGCCCGGTTCATTGACCAGCCCGGCGGCGTCCTCGGGAGAAAACCACTCGAGCCGACGCACGCCTTTTTCCTTGAATGAATGAAGGTGCGATTTGACCAGAAGACTGTAGACCTGCACCTTGCAATCAATGGCAAACCCTTCCAGCGCCTTGCGATAGTAAAATTCGCCAATAGATTTGGGGTCGACCGAGCCTTTGACACCGGCTTCTTCCTGTGCCTCCTGCGCTGCTGCCTCATGCGCGGTCAGGTTCTTCATGGGCCAACCCTTGGGTATGACCCAGCGCCCGGTATCCCGGCTGGTAATCAGAAGGATTTCCAGTGCGCCATCGCGCTTGGAAAAGCGGTAGCAGAGCGCCGCATACTGCGTCCATGCAGGGCGGCGGAACATCAAATGGACGTTGGAGGCAAGGCGGTTGATCAGTTTCAAGGTGGAGTGGGAGCCTTTCTGGCAAATCAGTGAAGATGCATCATAAGAGCATGTCCACTGTCTGCATAGGCTCCGAATCCGGTAATATGATGGTGTGAGCTCAGATCACAATCACTTTGGCTCCCACAGGAACACGCTCGTATAGATCCACTACATCTTCATTGCGCATACGAATGCATCCGGAGGAGACGGCTGAACCAATGGTCCAGGGCGCGTTGGTGCCGTGAATGCGGTAGAGGGTTGAGCCGAGATACAAAGCGCGTGCGCCCAAGGGGTTGGCCGGGCCGCCATCCATCCGCACCGGCAGAAACTTGCCCTTCTTTGCTTCGCGCGCCCGCATTTCCGCCGGTGGCGTCCATGTTGGCCACTCCGCCTTGCGGGTGACCCTATGGGCACCGGCCCACTCGAAGCCGGGCTTGCCGACGCCCACGCCATAGCGCTTTGCCTGCCCATTGCCGGTGACAAGGTACAGAAAGCGCGTGTTGGTATCGATGATCACGGTGCCGGGCTGATGACCACTATCATAGTCAACCATTTGCGGCAGAAACTGCGGCTCAATGGCGGTGGGCCGCACCTGGCGCGGCTGCGCAAATGCCTGCTGCACGACCACCTGACGACGAACGACAGGCTGCCCGGCTCTTTGTTGCACAACCTGTCTGCGAACGACGACCCGTGGCTGGGCGTCCCGGTAGACGACCCGCGCTTTTGGCTGGCCGCCTAGCTGCATCAGCCAGGGCGCAGTCAGATCCGGGCTGACAACGATTGGCGGACGGTTGGCGTAGCGGTCGTTGGCGTGCGCGGGCAGTGTGCCCCCAAGGGCGATAGCAAGCACCATTACCGTTTTGGTCAGGGAAAAACGTTTGATCATATCTCAAGCCCTCGCAGTCGGATGTGGTGCACATCCTTGCAGCAATCGGCAAGGGAAAGGTAAATTTCGGTGGCGCTTCGCAAGCGGCGTTCTATAAACCCGGTGACAGGGTTAGCTATATGTTAAGGTGGGGAAGCAGGATGGACATCGCGGGCATATCGACCGGGCCGGATGGTCGCGACCGGTGCTTCTGGCAAGGCGGCCTTGCCGATTACATTCGCTATCACGACGAGGAGTGGGGACGCCCCGTTACGTACGATACACGTCTGTTTGAAAAGATTTGCCTGGAAGGGTTCCAGTCCGGCCTGTCGTGGCTGACGATCCTGCGCAAGCGCGAAAACTTCCGTGCGGCCTTTGCCGGTTTCGACATTGACGCGGTCGCTGCCTTTACCGATGAGGATATCAGCCGCTGCCTGGCCGATGCAGGCATTGTGCGCCATCGCGGCAAGATCGTTTCCACCGTCAACAATGCTCGTTGCGCGCAGGCCTTGCGCGCCGAGTTCGGCTCACTGGCGCGCTATTTCTGGAGCCACGAGCCGAGTGAGGCTGAGCGCCCGAAGGTGGTGGATTACCCGACGCTGATTGCCAACCCCACCACGCCGACCTCAACCGCCCTGTCCAAAGACCTCAAAAAGCGCGGCTGGACCTTCGTCGGCCCCACCACGGTCTATGCGTTCATGCAGGCCATGGGCCTCGTTAACGATCATATCGAAGGCTGCTGCTGCCGGGCGGGGGTGGAGACGTTACGGCGAGAGTTCATCCGACCGGGGCAGTAGAAATGCCTGTCATCCTTCGCGTCAACGAATATGTGTTTTTCTTTTACTCCAACGAAGGCGACCCGCGCGAACCCATCCATGTCCATGCGCGCGGTGGGGGCGGAGAAGCAAAAATCTGGCTTGAACCCACGGTGTCGCTGGATCAAAGCAAGGGCTTCAATACGCGGCAGCTTGCTGATATGGTGCGAAAACGCGCGAAGCAAAATTCAGGCGCGAAATTCCAACTTTTGTTGGGATTTTTGCGACCACTAGGGAAAAGCGGGAGAGTGATGGCGTGAGAATGTCGGTGGGAAGGCTTACGAAGTTAGCCGGTCTCGGCGCATTATTCGTCATAGCCTCTGCTTCGCTTCTCTTTGCGTATTCATACCCCGTCGCCGCCGCTGTTGTTTGTCCCAGTTGCTACGGGATGGAGCGGGTTCATTCCCATCTTATCGTTGACAAGGGGATGCCCGATGCGATGCGAAGGCAGCTCCAGACCGACGCTGAGCAGGCCGCATCGGTGGTGAGTTCCTATTACGGGACGTTTGAGCGCCAGCCCATTCTGGTCGGCTGCTCGACCGAAGAATGCGATTGGAACATCGGTGGGCGTGGTGCCTACGCAATCACCATATCGACCCCTGTTGCAACGATCCTTCGGCTTTCGCCGCGCGGCCTGTCTCCTACGATCCTCGCTCATGAGTTCTCGCACGTCGAACTGCAACGCAGGATCGGCACGAGAGCGCAGCTCACCGGCGCGTTCCCGACATGGTTTGATGAAGGTATCGCCGTTTTGGTCTCCGATGACGACCGTTATCTCAAACCGGGACGCACGGCGTCGGAACGATGCATCCGGAACACCGAAGGTCCATTACCAATCACCCCTTTTGAGTGGAGTGCAATCGCGGGAGGCGATCATATGATTTATGCGGACACGGTGTGCCGGGTGCTGCACTGGATGGATGGGAACGGCGGGCGTGACGGAGTGCTGCAAGCCATCGCGGCTGTAGCCGAGGGCGCAGTTTTCCAACCTTGAGCCGTCTTGTCGCGGAAATCCTGACTTTTCACTGGAAGGATTATGAGTCGGCATCGTGCGCAAATTCGTGTCGCAAATGTCAGTTGCAAAAGGCCGGCTGGAGGGGGTGACTTTCGCGACAGTGTTTTGCCTATCATTACTTTTGGGTATGCCCTATAGAGACGTTTCATTTACAAATTTAGTCGACATTCGATAGGTGTTAGCGGATTGATTCCAACATTTGGTGCCCACGTCTGCATGATCATCGCTACATCAAACCGGATGAAGCTCATAGAAGCGTGGCATGAGCATTTCGGCAACTGAACTGCGTTTTGATGATCATACGATGTGGGTCGCGTTGGATGATGGCCGAACCATAGGAATTCCTCTGGTGTGGTTTCCCCGGTTGCACGCTGCCACGTCTTTGCAACGTATGGACTACGAGATCAGCCCTTACGGCCTCCACTGGGAGATGCTGGACGAGGATATTTCGATACAAGGCTTGCTGGATGGTCGTTCCGACCAAACAGAAAGACGGTCCTCAGCCGCCTGACCCGCCGCACCATTTGGCGCGGCGAGCCGGATCGCTAATCGTTACTTCTCGTTTTTACCAAGCCAATCCTTCATCATGGCGATCTCGGCTTCCTGGGCGGTGATGACTTCTTCGGCGACTTTGCGCATCTCTTCATTCTTGCCGTATTGCAACTCAACCTTGGCCATATCGATTGCACCCTGATGGTGTGCGATCATGCCTTTGGCGAAATCGACATCGGCATTGCCGCTGAACGCGATGTCCATGCCCTTGTGCATTGCCGCATTGGCCTCGGCAAATGCTGTGCTCGATGGTCCGCTATCGCCTTTGGGGGCAGCCATAGTCATCTTTGAATGGTCCATCTCCTGCGCAAAGGACACTGTCGACAGGCTAAAAACTGCCGCATATGCGGCCACGATGAGTGTACGAGACATCTCTCTTCTCCTTTTGGGTTTTTCAGTGATCGAACGGGCGTCGATCAGCTCTTGGGAGGTGGAGACGGCGGGGCGTTGATGTGGCTGACGAACGCTGGCTCTGTTGCCGCTGTCAAAGTTTCCGGCTCGTGTGCGGGGCGCGATGACAAAATCGTCTCGGCCAGAACGGCAAAGCAGGCGGAACAGAGCATTGGATGCATGGTGTGCGCCGGTTTGGCATCACAGTTCGAGGCGCAATGCGGCATCCCCTCCCCATGCTGTTCATGCATGGAGATCATCCGGCTCGTATGCTCGGTTGCAGCCATGACCGGCAAAAACCCGAGAAACAGGCTGGAAACCAGCATTGTGATGATCGAAAAGATCCGCATGAATCTGATCATAAAGCATTTCGAGTGAAAGCGGAATCGCTTTAACGCCCGGACAATGCGATAAAATAAGGGATTTAGCGCCAAATGGGGGCACGGTTAAGTGTTGCCGCCTGTGACGACAGCGTTTATGAGAAAATTCCTTGAAGTCTCTCCTTGAAGTGCGGTCCCGATCCATGTCTGATAAAAAGAAGAAACCACAAAAGCTGAGAGCGCGCCTGCCACGGGGTTTTGTGGATCGCAGCGCCGACGATATTCGCGCCGTGCAGGAAATGACCGCGAAGATCCGTGAGGTTTACGAGCGCTACGGCTTTGATCCGGTGGAAACCCCGCTGTTTGAATACACCGATGCGCTTGGCAAGTTTTTGCCAGACAGCGACCGCCCGAATGAAGGCGTGTTCTCGCTGCAGGACGATGACGAGCAGTGGATGAGCCTGCGCTACGATCTCACTGCGCCGCTGGCCCGCCACGTGGCTGAAAATTTCAATGATATCCAGCTTCCCTACCGCACCTATCGCGCTGGCTATGTGTTTCGCAATGAGAAGCCCGGCCCGGGCCGGTTCCGCCAGTTCATGCAGTTCGATGCCGATACGGTGGGTGCGAGCGGCGTGCAGGCCGATGCCGAAATGTGCATGATGATGGCCGATACGATGGAAGCGCTGGGCATCGCCCGTGGCGATTACGTGATCCGCGTCAACAACCGCAAGGTGCTGGACGGCGTGCTGGAAGCCATCGGCCTTGGCGGCGAGGACAATGCGGGCCAGCGCCTGAATGTGCTGCGCGCCATCGACAAGCTGGACAAATTCGGCCCGAACGGTGTTCGTCTTCTGCTTGGCCCCGGTCGCAAGGACGACAGCGGTGATTTCACCAAGGGCGCTGGCCTGAATGACGAGCAGATCGACAAGGTTCTGTTTTTCGTCGGTATCGAGCACTACGCGACCAGCGCGGACGCGCTCATGGACCTCGTCGCGGGAACGGCAACCGGCCCGGAAGGGGTGGAGGAACTGAACCGCATCTGTCATCTCGTGACCTCGGCGGGCTACGACGAGACCCGCATCAAGATCGATCCATCGGTCGTTCGTGGGCTCGAATATTACACCGGCCCTGTGTTTGAGGCCGAACTGTTGTTCGACGTGACCAATGAAAAGGGCGAAAAGGTCGTGTTCGGCTCGGTCGGTGGCGGTGGCCGTTACGATGGGCTGGTGTCGCGCTTTATGGGGCAGCCGGTTCCGGCCACAGGCTTCTCCATCGGCGTATCCCGCCTGATGACGGCGCTGAAAAACCTCGGCAAACTGGGTCAGGACCCTGTTGTTGCCCCCGTTGTCGTCTGCGTTATGGATCGCGATACGGAGAGCCTCGGGCGCTACCAGCAATTTGTGCAGGCGCTGCGCCACGGCGGCATTCGTGCCGAAATGTATCAGGGCAACAAGAAGAATTTTGGTGATCAACTCAAATATGCCGATCGTCGCGGCTCTCCTCTGGCCATCATTCAGGGTGGTGACGAGCGCGCGCTCGGCATTGTGCAGATCAAGGACCTGATCGAGGGCAAGCGTCTATCCGCCGAGTTTGACGACAATGCCGCATGGCGTGAAGCCCGCCCGGCCCAGGTGGAAGTGCTGGAGACCGATCTGGTGGAGCGCGTGCGCGCGCTTCTGGCCGAGCAGGCGCAAGACCGCGCCACTCTGCAGGCCGGGGCTTAACGATATGTCCGCCATCGATCTGCCGGGGTGCGCCGCGGATATGCTCTCGGCGTTTCAATCGCTGGGTGTCACGCGTGTGGACACGCCTGTTATCCAGCCCGCCGAACCATTTCTGGATATGGCGGGCGAAGACCTGCGCCGCCGCATTTTTATGACGCAGAGCGAAACCGGCAAGGCGCTGTGCCTGCGGCCAGAGTTTACCATTCCCGTCTGCCTGCGCCATATTGAAACCGCAACCGGTACGCCAAAGCGTTACGCCTATCTCGGTCAGGTGTTTCGCCAGCGCCGGGGTGGGGCCAACGAGTTTTATCAGGCGGGTATAGAAGACCTCGGCGAAAGCGATGTGGCGCGTGCGGACGCCCGCGCTGTCAGCGATGCCATGGTCATTCTGCAAAGCGTTCTGCCCACAACACAGTTGCAGGTGACAGTGGGTGATCAGGCAATGTTCGAGGCCGTTGTCGCTGCCTGTGGCTTGGCACCCGGCTGGCAGAAGCGCTTGATCCACGCTTTTGGCAATGTCGCGCAGCTTGAGCAGCTTTTGGAAAAACTCGCGCATCCTCAAGCCGTGACCGGCCTTGAGGAAGAGGTCGAGGCGTACCTATCAAGCAACGATGATGCGGGGCTGATTGCGCATATCGATGAGCGGATGGAGGCTACCGGCTATTCCACCAATGCCAGCCGGTCGCCTGTTGAAATTGCCGCGCGCCTCAAGGAAAAACGGGAACTGGCCCGTGTGGCGCTCGATGCGCCGACGCTAACATTGTTGCGCACCTTTCTGTCGCTGGATGTGCCGTTGTCGGGCGCGGTCGATGCCCTAACGCGCTTTGCTGATGAAGCCGGTCTTAACATTGGTGCAGCGTTGACACCGTTTGCTGCCCGTGTGGATGCCTTGGCGCAAACCGTGGATGTCACGGCCATTCGCTACCGCGCCGCCTTCGGGCGTCCGCTGGATTATTACACCGGACTGGTGTTCGAAATCACTGCCCTTGGCCAAACGGCGGTGCTGGCGGGCGGCGGGCGGTTTGACCGGCTGATGACGTTGCTCGGCGCGACCCACACCATACCGGCTGTCGGTTTCGCCCTGTGGCTGGACCGTATCGAGCAGGCCCGGCAGAGAAACGAACAGGCGAGGGGCCAATGACCATTACGCTGGCACTGCCCTCCAAGGGCCGGATGAAAGACGATGCACAGACCATTTTCGCCCGCGCCGGTCTTAACATCGTTGCTGTCGGCAATGAGCGCTCTTATCGTGGTCGCATCGAGGGGCTGGAGGATGTGGAGGTGGCTTTCCTGTCAGCCTCCGAAATCGCCCGTGAACTTGGAACTGGCTCCGTCGATTTTGGCGTGACCGGCGAAGACCTGATCCGCGAAGATCTGTCCGATGTTGAAACGCGGGTCGCGTTCTGCGCGCGTCTCGGCTTCGGCCACGCAGACGTGGTGGTCGCGGTGCCGCAAATCTGGCTGGATGTGGACAGCATGGCGGATCTGGGTGACGTGGCGGCGGATTTTCGCGCGCGCCACGGGCGGCGGCTTGCCATAGCCACCAAATACTGGCGGCTGACACAGCAGTATTTTTCCGGCAGCCACGGTATTCAATTGTATCGGATTGTCGAAAGCCTCGGCGCGACCGAAGGCGCGCCCGCATCGGGCTCGGCTGATATTATCGTCGATATCACCTCCACCGGTTCCACGTTGAAGGCCAACCACCTGAAAATCCTGTCGGATGGCGTTATTCTGCGGTCCGAAGCATGCCTCGTGCGGGCTAGAAAGAGCGAGCATGACAGCCACCCTGCCGTACAGACCATCCTGTCCAAAATTTCTGCTGTGGTCTGACGCACAAAAGCGCCTACATAGATAGAAACGATCCCAAGGAGTGTCTTATGGCTGATTTGTCTGCTTTCCCGATTACACAGCGCTGGCCTGCCCAGAATCCCGATGTCATTCAGTTGTATTCGCTGGCGACGCCGAACGGTGTGAAAGTGTCGATTGCGCTCGAAGAACTGGGCCTGCCCTATGAGGCGCATCTCATCGATATCGGCACGGATGTGCAGAAGGCACCGGAGTTTCTGTCGCTCAATCCCAATGGACGCATTCCGGCGATCATCGATCCCGATGGTCCGAACGGCCAGCCGATTGGCCTGTTCGAATCCGGCGCTATTCTCGTTTATCTTGCTGAAAAGACCGGCAAGCTGCTGCCGCAGGACCCCGCCAAGCGCTATGATGCGCTGTGCTGGCTGTTCTTCCAGATGGGTGGCGTAGGCCCCATGTTCGGCCAGTTCGGCCATTTCTACAAATATGCAGCGGCCAAGGTCGCCAACAATTCCTATCCGGTTGACCGCTACCGCGAGGAATCCAAGCGTCTGCTCGGCGTGCTGGAAGAGCGGCTGAAAACCCAAGAATGGCTGGCGGGCGATGACTATAGCATCGCCGATATCGCTACCTTCCCATGGGTCAACGGCGCGCGCATCCATTATGGTGCAGCCGATGTGCTGACGTTCGATGCCTTCCCACATGTTATGGCCTGGGTGGATAAGGCGCTTGCCCGACCGGCTGTCGAAAAGGGCATGACGGTTTGCAAGATAGGCTAAAGCATAATCCGACCGGAGCGAAGCGAGGATCGATGAGATTATGCTTGAACATGAGAGTTAGAGCGCCGTTCTGACTCAATCAGAACGAAAAGCGCTCTAAGCATTCGCAGTGAAAGCGTGAAGCGGTTTTACGTCCGGACATGCGGCGAACAACAAATGCAAGGATAGTGATGACGAACAATCTGGTTGTGGTCGGCGGTGGGCAGGCGGCATTTGCCTTGGCGGCGAAGCTGCGCGCTCTGAAGGACCAGCGCCCCATAACCGTGATTGCGTCGGAAAACAGCCTGCCTTACCAACGCCCGCCTCTTTCCAAAAAATACTTGATGGGGGAGGCGGGGCTGGATCGGCTCCACTACAGGCCGCAAAGCTGGTACGTAGACAATGACATTGACATTCGCACCGGCACCCGCGCAGTGCGAATTGAGCGGGCTGACAAGTCGCTGTCTTTAAGCGGCGGGGTTTCACTTCCCTATGAAACTCTGGTTCTTGCCACCGGCTCGCGTCCCCGCCGTCTGCTGGCAAGCGTTGGCGGCGAGTTGGAAGGCGTCTACGTCATCCGGGATTTTCAGGATGCTGATAAGTTGGCGCGTGATTTGAAGCCGGGCAAGCGCGCACTGGTTATTGGCGGCGGCTACATTGGCCTTGAAGCCACAGCGGTCGCCAAAAGTGCCGGGCTGGATGTGGTTTTGATCGAGATGGCGGACCGTATTCTCAACCGCGTCGCTTCGTCCACGACCGCTGACATTGTGCGCGACATCCACCGTGTGCGCGGCGTGGATATCCGTGAGGCCACCGGTCTTGTTCGCCTCGTCGGCGAAAGTGGCCGCGTCACCCATGCGGAGCTCACCGATGGCACGACGCTTTCCGTTGATCTCGTCATCGTTGGGATTGGCGTTCATGCCAATGACGAACTGGCAGTCGATGCCAATCTGACGGTTGAAAACGGTGTCGTGGTCGACGAATTCAGCCGCACCTCCGATCCTTCGATTTACGCCATAGGCGATTGCGCCGTGATGCCGTGGGAGGGCCGCCGCATTCGGCTGGAGTCCGTTCAAAACGCCGTTGATCAGAGTGAAACATTGGCGCAGACGCTGGCTGGTACGGCGCAGCCTTATGCTCCCAAACCCTGGTTCTGGTCTGATCAGTATGACGTCAAGCTACAGATTGCCGGGTTCGGGATCGGCTACGACACCACGATCACCCGTCCGGGGCAGCGTGAAGGGTCCGTCTCCGTCTGGTATATGCGGGCGGGAAAGCTGATTGCAGTCGATGCGATCAATGATGCGCGTGCTTATGTTGCAGGCAAAAAAATGATTGAGATGGGGATTACCCCTGACCGCGCCGAGATTGAAAATCCAGCGACGGATTTGAAGCTGCTTTTGGGGTGATGCCAGCAGCTTATCAAGCGGACGTTGCTGTTTAAAACGCTCCGCTCAGCGCTTGCTTTTGATCTACATCACCCCGTGCATGATCTACAGTTTCCGCTCAGTCAATATCCCTACGGGGGCGGATTCCTGTGACGAGTACAGGAATGCAGAGGGGAAACTTACAAGCAGACCCTCTACTGACGGCTCATTGGCGGAAACGGCGAGGGCAACTGAAAGTTCGGAAACAGAAACACGCCCGTAATCTTGCCGCTGTACTTTTGCTCAACCCCCGTCGACTCACCAATGCAGAACACGGGCTGCTTGGGTCCACCGATGGTCATAATCGTCGTGGAGAAACAGAAGGAGGAACAGGACGTTGCCGCCTGTTCGAAAATTTCCAGAACATTGGTACGGTCGGTCGCTTCGTAGCATTTCACCAGATTGAGCAGCCCGCATTCGGAGCGCGCAAGCCCATGGAGATAGGCCGTGCGCTCACCCAGGCGAAACAGGCCATTGCCCATATCACCCGTCCAAGGCTCCGATACACAATATTGCGCCAGAGAATCCGGCTCAATGGCGTCAAAGGGAAGGGACCCCGGCAGATAGTTCAGAGGCGCGGTGGTTTTGAGAATTTTGAACACGTGTCAGCCCAATGCCCGTTTGAAATGTACTTGTTGGAATTTCCATGCCATTGGTACGCCCCTCCATTCGTCTGCCTGCGCCATGTGAGCAAGTTGCGTCATAACAACGGCTTGAGTCTTGAGTTCGGTCAGCGCTTGGTAGCGCGCCAAACCTGCGCGTGGCCTACGTTTTACAAAATATTGATCAATATCAGCGAACTAGCTTAAAATGCGACAAGTGAACCGTAAGGTAAACCCAGGCTGATTATAACGCATTGTTTACCTTTCGACAGTCCACTTGTAGCAAATTTCAAAAAAAAGAAAAAAGTACGTCATTATGACACACGTGGCTGTGGGTAAACCGGAGCGTTCGTTGTGAAATATCAATTCTACCAACGACATACGTGTCTGTCGCGCCGCGTTGGTTGCTATGGCCATCCCAATGGCCAGCAAAATCGTGAGATACAGTCCACGGTGTTTTGCAAACAAAAAGGGCGGCCCGAAGACCGCCCTTTCCGTCTAACCCTGTAGAAAGGGTCGGCTGATTACATCATGCCGCCCATGCCGCCCATGTCAGGCATGCCGCCACCCATTGGAGCATCCTTCTTCGGAAGCTCGGCAATCATGGCTTCGGTGGTCACCAGCAGGCCAGCAACGGATGCTGCGTCCTGAAGCGCCGTGCGCACAACCTTGACCGGATCGACGATACCCATGGCAATCATGTCACCATATTCGCCAGTCTGGGCGTTGTAGCCGAAGTTGTCTTCGTTCTTGTCGAGGATCTTGCCGACAACGATGGAGGCTTCGTCACCAGCGTTTTCAGCGATCTGGCGGCAAGGAGCCTGCAGAGCGCGACGAACGATGTTGATACCAGCGTTCTGGTCGTCGTTTTCACCCTTGATGTCGAGAACAACGGACGCACGCAGAAGGGCAGTACCACCGCCAGCGACGATACCTTCCTGAACGGCAGCGCGTGTTGCGTTCAGCGCGTCGTCGATGCGGTCCTTCTTTTCCTTCACTTCAACTTCAGTCGCACCGCCAACGCGGATGACGGCAACGCCACCAGCGAGCTTGGCAAGACGCTCCTGCAGCTTTTCGCGGTCGTAGTCCGAAGATGTTTCTTCGATCTGACCCTTGATCTGGGCAACGCGGCCTTCGATTTCGTTCTTCTGGCCAGCACCGTCAACGATGGTGGTGTTTTCCTTGGAGATCGAAACCTTCTTCGCACGGCCGAGCATTTCGAGCGTGACGTTTTCGAGCTTGATGCCGATGTCTTCGGAAATAACCTGACCACCGGTCAGGATCGCGATGTCTTCCAGCATGGCCTTGCGGCGGTCGCCGAAGCCAGGAGCCTTGACAGCAGCAATCTTGAGGCCGCCGCGCAGCTTGTTGACAACCAGCGTTGCCAAAGCTTCGCCTTCAACGTCTTCTGCGATGATCAGAAGCGGCTTGCCGGTCTGAACGACAGCTTCCAGAACAGGCAGCATGGCCTGCAGGTTGGAGAGCTTCTTCTCGTGCAGCAGGATGTAGACGTCTTCGAGATCGGCAACCATCTTTTCAGGGTTGGTTACGAAGTAGGGGCTGAGGTAGCCGCGGTCGAACTGCATGCCTTCGACGACTTCCAGTTCGGTTTCAGCGGTCTTGGCTTCTTCAACCGTGATCACGCCTTCATTGCCGACCTTCTGCATGGCTTCAGCAATATCAAGACCGATCTGCTTTTCGCCGTTTGCGGAGATCGTACCGACCTGTGCAACTTCTTCCGATGTGCTGATCGTCTTTGCCTTAGCCTGAATGTCCTTGACGACAGCAGCAACAGCCAGATCAATACCGCGCTTCAGGTCCATCGGGTTCATGCCGGCAGCAACAGCCTTGTTGCCTTCGCGAACGATAGCCTGTGCCAGCACGGTTGCCGTTGTCGTACCGTCACCAGCAATGTCGTTGGTCTTGGACGCGACTTCGCGCAGCATCTGTGCGCCCATGTTCTCGAACTTGTCTTCCAGTTCGATTTCCTTGGCGACGGAAACGCCGTCCTTGGTGATGCGCGGTGCGCCAAAGGACTTGTCGATGATGACGTTACGACCCTTCGGGCCGAGCGTAACCTTCACTGCGTCTGCAAGGATATCGACGCCACGGAGCATTTTTTCGCGCGCTGTGCGGCCGAATTTTACTTCTTTAGCTGCCATTTTTAAGTCTCCTGAACCTTAGGGTTCATCAGTATCTGAAAACGTGGGTGGAGCGGCTCAATCAGCCGATAATGCCCATGATGTCGGCTTCCTTCATGATGAGAAGGTCTTCGCCGTCGATCTTGACTTCCGTGCCCGACCATTTGCCGAACAGAACGCGGTCGCCAGCCTTGACGTCAAGTGCGACAATCTTGCCGCTCTCGTCACGGGCGCCCGAGCCAACAGCGACGATCTCGCCTTCCTGTGGCTTTTCTTTTGCGGTGTCCGGAATGATGATGCCGCCCTTGGTCTTTGCTTCAGACTCGACGCGACGTACGACAACGCGGTCGTGGAGCGGGCGGAAATTCGTGCTTGCCATTGTCTAATCCCTCGATCATGACATGACGGACCTTAAAAACAGGCCCGATGATTGATGTTAGCACTCGCCTTTGGTGAGTGCCAGCGTCTTGGAGATAAGGGCAATGAAGACGCGAGTCAAGGTTTGGTGTATTTTTTTCCTCAGACTCGCTTTGGGCGTAGTGCCCGATAAATCGCCCGCAACCACGGCAAAAATGCGTTTTGATCTTGTATTAAAACCAAACGCCTGCGATGTGACCTGCTAAGCGCACACACACCGATGTCCTTACAGGAACTGCCTATGCCCACTCGCATCAATGCCCTGTCCGAAATTTTCAGCCAGTACGACGTTATACTCTGCGATGTCTGGGGTGTGCTGCACAACGGCGTGGATGCGTTCCATGAGGCGAGCCGCGCACTGGCCGCAGCACGGGAGGCGGGCGTTACGGTCGTTCTCATCACCAACTCCCCCCGGCCCAATGCCGGCGTGCGCGTGCAAATTCGCGGTCTCGGTGTTCTGGACGAGTCCTATGACGCCATCGTGACATCCGGCGATGTGACGCGCTCGTTGATCACCGCGGGGCCCAAGCCCATCTATTTCATCGGTGCGGAGCGTGACCTGGCGCTGCTGGAGGGTCTGGATGTCGAGATGGTCTCGGCGGCGAATGCTGAAGCGGTGGTCTGCGCGGGCTTCTTCGATGACGAGACAGAAACGCCGGAAACCTATCGCGCAACGCTTGAGCAGCTGGCAGCGCGGGGTGTACCCTTCGTGTGCGCCAATCCGGATCTGGTTGTCGAGCGCGGTCACAGGCTCATTCCATGCGCTGGCGCTATCGCCAAGCTTTACGAGGAACTGGGCGGGGAAACGCAGGTATCGGGCAAGCCGCACAAGTCGATCTATATGGCATCATTGACCGAGGCCAAGGCCGCACGCGGGCCTTTCGATATAAGCCGCGTGATTGCCATCGGCGATGGGATGCCGACTGATGTTCTCGGTGCGCAAACCTTTGGGCTGGACCTTCTCTATATTGCCGATGGTATTCACAGCCGCGACTATACGGTCAAAGACAAGATCGACACCGGCAAGCTCACAGCCTTTTTGAAAGAGCAAGGCGCAACACCTAAGTATTGGATGCCAAAACTCACCTGATCAGGACAAGACCTAGGACAAGACGACGCCATCATGACTGTTTTTCATCGCAATGAAACGAAGGAACCGCTGCCCGACGCCTTGCGCGGCGGGGTGATTGCCATCGGCAATTTCGATGGGGTGCATCGCGGCCATCAGTCCGTGCTGGATCGTGCGCTCGAACTGGGCCAGATCCTTCGCAAACCCGTGCTGGTGCTGACATTTGAGCCGCACCCGCGCACGGTCTTCCGGCCCGATACGCCCGTGTTCCGGCTGACGCCGCCTGTCATGAAGGCCCGCCTGCTGGAAGGCATGGGTTTTTCGGCTGTGGTGGAATATCCGTTTGACCGCGACTTTGCCCAATGGACGGCGACGGAATTCGTGTCCTCCATTCTCATGGACTGGCTGCATGCTTCTCATGTGGTGACGGGTTTTGATTTTCACTTTGGCAAGGGGCGGGAAGGTGGACCGGCCTTCCTGATGGCCGCAGGCGGAACCCATGGTTTTGGCGTTACCCTTGTTGATGCGTTTCGCGATGAAAGCACGCAGGTCATATCCTCCAGCCGCATCCGCCAGCTTTTGGGCGAGGGTGAGGTGGTGGAGGCCGCCGGTCAGCTTGGCTACCGCTATACGGTCATGTCCAATGTCATTGCGGGCAAGCAACTGGGCCGCACACTTGGCTATCCCACGGCCAATATGAAACTGCCACCCGAGGTGGAGTTGAAGCCCGGCATTTACGCCGTCCGGTTCCGCCGGTCCGATGGCAGCCTGCACAATGGCGTTGCCAGTTTTGGCTACCGGCCCACAGTGGCCGACGATGGCACGGCGCTGCTCGAAACCTTCCTGTTCGATTTCTCCGACAGTCTGTATGGCGAGACCTGCTCGGTCTCCTTCTTCGCCTATCTGCGCGGCGAGGTGAAGTTCGACGGGCTGGAGCCGCTGGTGGCACAGATGAAGCAGGACGAGGCTGAAGCCCGCGCAGTTCTGGCCGGTGTCACCCCATTGGGCCCGCTGGACCGGATGATCGCATTCGACGATGCAAAGCAGGACCTTTCCAAAGGCATAGAAACCGCTTAAAGAACGGCTAATGAGTAAGATCCGAACCACGTTTGCGTTGCGAATTATCGGCCCGGCCTTCCGCGCTTGCT
The DNA here is from genome assembly GCF_014841565.1 of Rhizobium sp. CFBP 8762. Taxonomy (GTDB): domain Bacteria; phylum Pseudomonadota; class Alphaproteobacteria; order Rhizobiales; family Rhizobiaceae; genus CFBP-8762. Next base: position 480,837 of record NZ_JACYUD010000001.1, on the reverse strand, counting down.
GACAAGCCGGAGGGTCCGGGTTTCCAGCGCTTGTAAAGCGCTTTCCATATTTTTTTGCGCATCGCATAAAGCTGCCTTGCAAGAGGCGCTTTCAGAACTGGCCGAGATCATGACCGAACAGACCAATAAGATCGACTATTCCAAAACCCTGAACCTGCCCGAAACCGATTTTCCCATGCGCGGCGGACTGCCGCAAAAAGAGCCGGAAATGGTGGCCCGCTGGCAGGAGATGGGCCTTTACGACAAGCTGCGCGAGGACGGCCGGGGCCGCGAAAAGTTCGTGCTGCACGATGGTCCTCCCTATGCCAACGGCAATATTCACATTGGCCATGCGCTGAACAAGATCTTGAAAGATGTCATCACGCGTTCGTTCCAGATGCGCGGCTACGATGCCAACTATGTGCCGGGCTGGGATTGCCACGGCCTGCCGATCGAATGGAAGATCGAGGAAAAGTACCGCGAAAAGGGTAAGAACAAGGACGAGGTTCCGGTCAACGAATTCCGTCAGGAATGCCGCGAATTTGCTGCGCACTGGATCGCCGTTCAATCCGAAGAGTTCAAGCGTCTGGGGATCGAGGGCGACTTCAAGCACCCCTACACAACCATGGCCTTCCATTCCGAAGCCCGTATCGCCGGCGAACTGCTGAAAATCGCCAAAAGTGGCCAGCTCTATCGTGGGTCCAAGCCGGTGATGTGGTCGGTGGTAGAGCGCACGGCGCTGGCGGAAGCCGAAGTCGAATATCACGATGTTGAAAGCGATATGATCTGGGTGAAATTCCCGATTGTATCTAGCGGCATTGTGCACGACCAACTCGATGGTGAAGGAAACGGAACCGAAAATCGCGCAAACGCTAGCCTGCAAGGCCGCATCTTAGAGGGTGCCTCAGTCGTTATCTGGACCACAACACCTTGGACGATACCCGGTAACCGGGCTATCGCTTTTTCCCCACGGGTTGCCTACGGAATCTACCGGGTTACAAGCACGGAAAACGATTTCGGTCCGAAGGTTGATGATAAGCTAATCTTTGCAAAGCGTCTTGCAGACGATTGTGCAGCGAAAGCCAAGCTACAACTTGAACCGATCAGAGATGTTCGTGCTGACGAATTGGCGGGTATGATCTGCGCCCATCCGCTTGCTGCACTTGGTTACGATTTCAAGGTTCCGCTGCTGGATGGTGATCACGTCACCGATGACGCGGGCACAGGCTTTGTCCACACCGCGCCAAGCCACGGCCGGGAAGACTTTGACGCGTGGACCGCATCGGTGCGCACACTGGAAGCCAAGGGTATCGATAGCCGCATTCCGTTCCCCGTGGACGATGCAGGCTTCTACACCGCCGATGCGCCGGGTTTTGGACCGGACGCCGAAGGCGGACCGGCCCGCGTGCTCGATGACAAGGGCAAAAAAGGCGATGCCAACGAGCGCGTCATCAAGGCTCTGATCGCCGCAAACGCCCTGTTTGCCCGTGGTCGCCTCAAGCATTCCTACCCGCATTCCTGGCGCTCAAAAAAGCCGGTCATCTTCCGCAACACGCCCCAGTGGTTTGTCTATATGGACAAGGAACTGGGGGATGGCACCACATTGCGCTCTCGCGCGCTTCAAGGTGTGGATGATACCCGTTTCGTGCCCGCTGCCGGTCAAAACCGCCTGCGCGCCATGATTGAAGGTCGTCCCGATTGGGTGCTGTCGCGTCAGCGCGCATGGGGCGTGCCGATCTGCGTGTTTGCCGATGAGAATGGCGAGGTTCTGGTGGATAACGCCGTCAATGCACGCATTCTGGAAGCGTTCGAGTCCGAAGGCGCGGATGCCTGGTTCGCGGAGGGTGCGCGTGAGCGGTTCCTTGGCGAACGCGCCGGTGAGGCATGGGTTCAGGTCAAGGATATTCTGGACGTGTGGTTTGACTCCGGTTCCACCCACACCTTTACGCTGGAAGACCGTCCGGACCTGAAATGGCCTGCCGACGTCTATCTGGAAGGGTCCGACCAGCATCGCGGCTGGTTCCATTCCTCGCTGCTGGAAAGCTGCGCCACGCGTGGCCGCGCGCCCTATAATTCGGTCATCACCCACGGGTTCACCATGGATGAGCAGGGGCGCAAACAGTCGAAATCACTCGGCAACGTGGTAGCGCCGCAGGAGGTGATGAGCCAGTCGGGTGCCGATATCCTGCGTCTGTGGGTCATGACCACCGATTACTGGGAGGACCAGCGCCTCGGTAAGGCGATCATCCAGACCAATATCGATGCCTATCGCAAGCTGCGCAACACCATTCGCTGGATGCTCGGCACGCTGGCCCATGATAATGGCGAGGAGATTGCGCTCGCTGATCTGCCGGAACTGGAGCAGTTGATGCTGCACCGGTTGTCGGAACTGGATGCGCTGGTGCGCGAGGGCTACGATGCGTTCGATTTCAAGCGCATCACCCGTGCCCTGATCGACTTTTCCAACATCGAGCTTTCGGCTTTCTACTTCGATGTGCGCAAGGACGCGCTGTATTGCGATGGCCCGTCCAGCCTGCGCCGCCGCGCCAGCCTCTGCGTCATCCGCAAGCTGTTCGATTGCCTCGTGACCTGGCTTGCGCCGATGCTGCCGTTTACCACGGAAGAAGCATGGCTGTCGCTGAAGCCCGACGCTGTGTCGGTCCATCTGGAACAGTTCCCGGCGGTGCCTGCAGAGTGGCGCAATGACGCGCTGGCCGCCAAGTGGAAGTTGATCCGCAATGTGCGCAAGGTTGTGACCGGCGCGCTGGAAATTGAACGCCGTGAAAAGCGGATTGGTTCGTCGCTGGAAGCCGCACCTGTCGTGCATGTGGCAGATCCGGACCTTCTGGCCGCCTTGCAGGGCCATGATTTTGCGGAAACCTGCATCACATCCGACATTACGGTTGTGGGCGATGAAGGCCCCACAGAGGCCTTCCGTCTGGACGAGGTTGCGCATGTGAGCGTCGAGCCGAAGCTGGCCGAAGGCACCAAATGCGCCCGCTCATGGCGGGTGACGACCGATGTGGGCTCCGATCCGCAGTACCCGGATGTTTCGGCGCGCGATGCCGCGGCATTGCGCGAACTCGGCATGTGATTGTTAACGGATGATTGCACTTTGTGCCTTCATCCGTTAAACCTGCCTGAAATTGGACCAAATTCCCCGGCAGGGGAGGCTGCACGAAGATGGTGCGGGGCGCGGGAAGGGTTTTTATGCGAATGACACGAGTTTTTCGGGCAAAGGCGTTTCGAATCTGCGCCAGTCTGACCTGCCTGCTTTCGAGCGCGGTTGTCTTAAGCGGTTGCGTGGGCCCTACCTACGGAACCGACAAGACGGCAGGCGCGCAATTGGTTGATGACCTTGGCTCCGTCGCATCGCTTGGTCAGGGCGACAACAAGGCCCCGGTCAAGTACCAGCCGCGCCCCGGCCTCGTGCAGCCCCCCAAGGGTGGGGAACTGGTGCAGCCGCAACAGTCCGTTGCGGGCAAGGACAATCCACAGTGGATCGAGTCGCCGGAAGATACCCGCCGCCGCCTGATCGATGAAGCCGATGCCAATCAAGGCAACCGCCTGTATCGCTCGCCATTGCTAACCGGTGGCAACTCCGTGCAGCCGGATGCGGTTGCCATGGACCCGAGCCGCGCCGCTCGTGCACGCACGCCCATCAACCAGCAGATGCAGACGTTCCGGCAGGCGCGCAGCCAGCAGGAAAGCTACCGCACGGATGAGCGCCGCTTGTTGAGTGATCCGCCGGTACAATACCGCAAGCTGCCAGACGGTGCCGAAGCCGATCTCGGTACGCCGGAGAAAGACAAGGAAAAGCGGCGCAAGAAAGAAGCCGAAATGGCGAAAAGCGGCAATAAGGGCGGTTGGTGGCCCTTCTAGGTTATGCACTATGACATTTAAAGGGACCGGTTACAGCCGGTCCCTTTTTTCTTTGAAGAAGTCCGTGAGAATCGTGGCGGCTTCCTGCTCGGCAAAGCCGGAATACACCTCCGGCGCATGGTGGCAGGTGGGTTGTGTGTAAAAGCGAACGCCACTGTCAACCGCGCCGCCTTTCGGGTCCGCCGCGCCATAGTACAGCCGCCGGATACGGGCGAAGGAAATAGCCGCCGCACACATGGTGCAGGGCTCCAGTGTGACATAGAGATCGGCACCCGTGAGGCGCTCCTGTTGAAGGATGCGACACGCTTCACGCATCACGACAATTTCCGCATGCGCCGTCATGTCGTTGTGTTCACGGGTGCGATTTCCGGCGCGCGCAATGATCTTTCCGTCCAGCACCAGCACAGCGCCGATGGGCACTTCGCCGCGTTTTTTGGCAGCGTGGGCCTCTTCAAGCGCTGCATCCATGAACTTTATTGTGCCCGTCACGCGAGAATTCCTCTTAACCCGGACCGCTTGACCTGATAGGAAACGGTAAAACACAGGCAAATATCAAATGACATTCAATGACAAGCCCCCCGCTAGGCCCCAGGGTAGACCCAAGCGTCTGGGAACGAAGTTTTCAGGGTCCGATAAAAAGCCCTATTCCGGTGGTGGCAAGCCGAAAGGTGATCGTCCGTTCAAGGACGCGGAGCGCCCCAAATCGGTAACGCCACGGGTGAGCGCTTATGCTGAGACCACCGATACGGGCAAGCCCGAGCGTATTTCCAAGATCATGGCCCGCGCTGGTGTGGCCTCGCGCCGCGACATTGAGCGGATGATCATGGAAGGCCGCGTCAAGCTGAACGGCAAGATTCTGGATACGCCCGTGGTCAACGCCACCATGGCCGACAAGATCGAGGTGGATGGCGAGCCGATCCGTGGCATCGAGCGCACGCGCCTGTGGCTCTACCACAAGCCTGCAGGTCTGGTGACTACCAATGCCGACCCCGAAGGGCGCACGACGGTATTTGAGCGTCTGCCCAAGGATTTGCCGCGCGTTCTGTCCATCGGTCGTCTGGATATCAACACCGAAGGACTTCTGCTGCTGACCAATGATGGCGGCTTGTCGCGCGTTCTGGAGCTGCCTGCCACAGGCTGGCTGCGCCGCTACCGCGTGCGCGCCCATGGCGAAATCACGCAGGAAAAACTGGATACGCTGAAGGACGGTATTGCTGTCGATGGCGTTTTGTACGGCGGTATCGAGGCAACGCTGGACCGCACGCAGGGCGCAAACGTCTGGATGACGATGGCGCTACGCGAAGGCAAGAACCGCGAAATCAAGAACGTACTGGGCGCGCTGGGTCTGGACGTCAACCGTCTGATCCGCATTTCCTACGGGCCGTTCCAGCTTGGCGAACTGCCGGAGGGCGCCGTTCAGGAAATCAAGGGCCGCACCCTGCGTGACCAGCTTGGACCGCGCCTGATTGAAGAGGCGAAGGCCAATTTCGACGCGCCTCTCTATGACAATACCCCGGACGAAGACGCAAAGCCCGCGAAGTCCGAATGGTCGCCCAAGGCAGACAAGACAGACCGGGCAGAGCCGCGCAGCTTCCGCGACAAGCCGGAGGACCGCCGTGAACGGGCGCTGGGTCGTCTTGATACCAAACGCGATGCCCATGCCGGTAATCGTCGCCCCGACCGCAACAGCGGGGAGCGCGGTGGTGCGGGCGGTAAAGCGTTCGATGCACCGAAGTTTGAGAATGGTCCAAAACGCGAGCCCGGTTTTCGTGCCCGCAAGGCCAATGTCTGGATGGCTCCCGGTGCGCGCCCGATTGCGGAGAAAAAACCGAAGGTCGAGGGTGAAGAGGCCGCGACCCCTGTGCGCCGCGAGCGCAATGATACGGTTCCACGCGCCAAGCGGTTTGGTCGTACCAAGGATGGCGCGCCAATCGTGCGCAAATTCGACCCGGATCGCAAGAAATCCGGCGCGCCGGAGCGGCCCGATCGCGGCCCGCGCGTGATCGTCAACCGTGCGGATGATGGCCGGGAATGGATTCGCTCCACTGAAATCAACCGCGAGGAAGAAGCGGCAGCGGAACGCAGACGCGGCGGCTTTGGCCGCAGTGAAGGCCCGCGTGGCTTTGGTGATCGCCCACCCCGCAGTGATCGCCCCCGTAGCGAGGGCAGCCGTCCGCCGCGCGACGACAGCCGACCGCCACGCGATGGCGACCGTCCGCCACGGCGTGAGGGTGATAAACCATTCGGCGCGAAATCGTTTGGCGATAAGCCGCGTGGCAAGCCATCCTTCGGCGACAAGCCTTCCGGTGACAGGCCTTTTGGCGGTAAGTCGTCGGGGGCCAAGTCCTTCGGTGGTAAACCGTCTGGCGGCAAGTCGTTTGGTGAGAAACCAAGCGGTGGCCGCTCTGGCGGTGATAAGCCCTATGGCGGAAAACCATCCGGCGGCAAACCAAGCGGGGCACGCGGTGCGGATCGTCGGCGGTGAATTTCGCGGGCGGTCACTGGTGTCTCCCAAGTCGGACGCCATCCGCCCGACAACGGACAGAACCCGCGAAAGCCTGTTCAACATCATAAGCCACGCCTATCCAGAGGCACTTAACGGCGCACGCGTTCTCGATATTTTTGCGGGAACGGGCGCGGTTGGGCTGGAGGCCATTTCGCGTGGCTGTCGCTTCGGCCTGTTTGTTGAAAACAGCGTCGAAGGACGCGGCCTGCTGCGCGAAAATATCGAGGCGTTTGGCTTGCAGGGCCGCGCCAAGGTGTTTCGCCGCGATGCGACGGACCTTGGGCCCGCTGGCACCATGGAGCCGTTTGATATGGTCTTCGCCGATCCGCCCTATGCCAAGGGCCTGGGGGAGGCGGCTCTGATATCGGCCAGCACGGGCGGCTGGCTGGTGAATGGCGCGCTCGCCATTCTGGAGGAGCGGACGGATATGCAGCCGGTCCTGCCACCCGCGTTCAGGCCATTGGATATGCGGGCTTTCGGGGAAACCCGCATTCATTTTTATCGTTACGAGCCCGTATAAGGCGTCGCAATCACACCCGTCGGCTCGGCGATATGCTCTGCGGTATCTCGTTTCGGCTTGATCAGCGGCTCCGGCTTTACCGGCTTGCTGTGCAGCATATCGCGCCCGGCGGTAATGCCTTCCACGGCTTGCAATTCCAGCCGTGCCTCATCGCGCCGCCGGATATCGTCCATGATGGCGAGAGCGCGGTCCTCCCGCAGGCCCAGTTCTTCCAGCGTGCGACGGCCAAACACAAGACCGGATTCGAAGGTTTCGCGGGTTTCAAAATCCACGCCCTTGGCGCGCAGCGCAATCGTGTGGATGCGATCATAGGAGCGGACGAACAGGCGCACATTGGGGTATTCGGCCTTTACAAGCTCTACGATCTTGTCGGTCAATTCGGGCTTATGGGTACAGACGGCAACAATCTTCGCGCGTTCAATCCCCGCCGCGCGCAAAACATCTTTGCGGGTGCCATCGCCGAAATAGATGCGAAAGCCGAAGCTTGCCGCCTGTCGCACACGGGAGGCAGAGTAATCGATGACCGTGACATTGGAGCCGCCCGCAAGCAGGATTTGGGCTGCAATCTGGCCGAAACGGGAAAAGCCCACCATCAACACATCGGAGCCGGCCCCATCGAAATCTTCCTCCATCTCTTCTCGCACAGCTTCCGTTTGCAGCACCCCGGCCAGCGCGGAAGCCGCAGGGGTCAGCGCCATGGAGAGGGTCACAATCGCAATCAACAGCGAACTGGTACTAAGCGAAAACACGCCCGCCGCCGCCGCCGCCGAAAACAGCACGAAGCCGAATTCTCCACCTTGCGGCAGTAACAGCGCAATGCGCACCGCATCATTATGGCTGGAACGGGTCAGGCGACAAATGACGTAGAGAATGAGCGATTTCACAACCATCAGGCAGGGTACGGCGATAGCGATGAGCAAGAGGTTTTGCGCAATCACGTCCAGATCCAGCGACAGGCCGACTGCCATGAAAAACAGCGCCAGCAGAATGCCGCGAAACGGCTCGATATCGGCTTCCAGCTCGTGCCGGTAGGAGGATTCGGACAGCAGAAGGCCCGCTAGAAACGCGCCCATACCCATCGATAGTCCGGCAAGCTGCATGAGCGTCGCCGAGCCCAGTACGACCAGAAGGGCGGCTGCAATCATCACCTCGCGCGCACCGGTGCGGGCCAGCACGGTGAACAGCGGATTGAGGAGATAGCGGCCTGCGAGAACCATGGCGATAATGGCAGCCACCGCTATCGAGAAATCCTCCCACGGCGGCGTCGGATCGTTGGGTGCCTGAAACGCCAGAAGCGGAATCAGCGCCAGCAACGGCACGATGGCCATGTCCTGAAACAGGAGCAGCGAGAACGACCGGCGACCGTGGGCGGTGTTGGTTTCACCCGCTTCCTCCATGATTTGCAGCGCAAATGCCGTTGACGATAAGGCCAGACCAAACCCGGCGATAACGCTACCGGCCCAGTCTAGAAGCCCCAAACCATAGACAAGTGCGGACAGGGCCGCTCCCGTCAGCACCACCTGCGCCATGCCAAGGCCAAAAATATCGCGCCGCATCTGCCACAGACGTGAGGGTTTCAGCTCCAGCCCGATGACAAACAACAGAAACACCACGCCGAGTTCAGCAAAACCGAGGATTTCGATGCCGTCGGTGATCTTGTGCAAAAGCGGGCCGATGATGATACCGGCAGCGAGATAGCCGAGCACGGTTCCAAGCCCCAGCTTTTTGAACAGCGGAGCAGCCACCACTGCGCCACCCAGCAGCATGAGGGACTCGGAGTAAAACGCTGGCTCTGTGCTCATCGGGTCATTTCCGCGAAAACCTTGTCTCGTTATGGGGAATCAAGGTGTTTCCCCTTGATGCGGTGGCCAGTGCACAATAAATGGGGCTGGAATGAAAGGCAAAATCATGTCCGATACCCTCGATTCGGCGCTACTTTTAAATCGCGCCGAAGAACTGATCGATTTGGCCCGCACTGCTGGTGCCGATCAGGCCGATGCCGTGGTTGTCCGTGGCCGCTCGCGCTCGGTTTCTGTGCGGCTCGGCAAGGTCGAAAACACCGAAAGCTCAGAGGGTGACGATTTCTCGCTGCGCGTGTTTGTCGGCAAGCGCGTCGCCAGTGTTTCGGCCAATCCCGGTTTTGATCTGAAAGTGCTGGCAGAGCGCGCCGTCGCCATGGCGAAGGCCTCGCCGGAAGACCCCTATGCTTGCCTCGCCGATGAAGACCGGCTGGCCAAATCTTATCCGGACCTTGATCTGTTCGACGCCACCGAAGTGTCGACCGAGCAACTGACCGATGCCGCCCTTGCCATGGAAGAGGCGGCTTTAGCGGTCAGCGGCGTCAGCAATTCCAGCGGTGCCAGCACGTCTGCGGGCATGGGCGGCATGGTGCTGGTCACATCCCACGGGTTTTCCGGGTCCTATATGGGCACGCGTTTCGGTCGTTCCGTCAGTGTGATCGCAGGCGAAGGCACAGGCATGGAGCGCGATTACGATTACGACAGCCGATTGTTCTTCGCCGATCTCGATGCGCCGGACAAGCTCGGCCGCGTGGCCGGTGAGCGCGCCGTGGCGCGCCTGAACCCGCGTCAGGTGCCAACCGCGCAGAATGTGACCGTTGTGTTTGATCCACGCGTGGCGCGCGGTTTTGTTGGCCACATTGCCGGTGCCATCAATGGCGCATCGGTTGCCCGCAAGACCAGCTTTCTGCGCGACCGTATGGGCCAACAGGTGCTGAAATCCGGCCTGACGCTGACTGACGACCCGCTGGTGGTGCGCGGCTCCGCGTCCCGGCCCTTCGATGGTGAAGGCGTTACCGGGCAGAAGCTGGCAATGATCGAGGATGGCATTCTGAACCATTGGTTCCTGTCTACCTCCACGGGCCGGGAGCTTGGGCTTCCCACCAATGGACGCGGCTCGCGCAGCGGCACATCGGTCTCGCCGACTTCGACCAATCTGGCGCTGGAGCCGGGCACGCTTTCGCGCGAAGATTTGATCGGCGGCATCGCCAACGGTTTCTATGTCACCGAATTGATCGGCCAGGGCGTCAATATGGTGACAGGCGAATATAGCCGCGGAGCATCTGGCTACTGGATCGAGAATGGTCAACTGACCTTTGCCGTATCGGAGGTCACGCTGGCGTCCAATTTGAAGCAGATGTTTATGGCGCTGACACCCGCCAGCGATATCGACCGCAAATATGGGCACGCAAGCCCCACACTGGCTATCGAAGGTATGACACTCGCTGGACTGTGAAAGCACCGCTTTGGGAGAGGCGTGGTTCAAATGGGGGGAAGACGGCCAAGGCGCGGCAATCCTGCGTGCGCCTTTGGAAGGACGATGACCCGATGACTTTGACTGCACCCCAAACTTCCTATTCCTTGTCTGAGGATCTGACGCTGATCACCGCTGCCGCGCGGGCCGCGGGCGATAAGGCCATGGAGTTCTTTGGCAAAAAACCGGAAGTCTGGTGGAAAAACGGCGACAAGTCCCCTGTCAGCGCGGCGGATTTTGCCTCCAACGATATTTTGAAAGAGATGCTTCTGGCCGCACGGCCCGATTACGGTTGGCTGTCGGAAGAAACCGACGACGACAAGGTGCGCCTGACGCATGAGACCGTGTTCGTGGTTGACCCCATTGATGGCACGCGCGCGTTTATTGAGGGGCTGGATGTCTGGTGCGTGTGCGTGGCCGTGGTGCATCGTGGCCGTCCAATTTCTGCGGCGCTGTATGCGCCCGTTCTGGGCCAGCTATATCAGGCAACCAGTGACAGCGTGGCGTTGCTGAACGGCAAGCCCATCCACGTTCACCCACCGCGCGAGACGGGCTTGCTGCAATTTGCTTCGGCTGCCGATATGATTACCGGACTGGAGGACGGCTATCGCGCCGGCGTGCACCGCATCGGCCATGTGCCCTCGCTGGCCTACCGGCTGGTGATGATTGCCGATGGGCGGATCGATGGCACTATCGTCAAGACCAATTCGCATGACTGGGATCTGGCCGCTGCCGATCTCATCCTGCAACAGGCCGGTGGCAGCCTGACGGCGCTGGATGGCAAGCCGCTGACCTATAACCGCTCAACCGTGCGCCACAGCGTTTTGTGCGCAGCGCCCGAGCGTGGTATCGCGGCACTGGTGGCGGCGGCACAGGCGCTGGAGAACCATTGACCTTTTCAGGTGAATGCAGCAAACACTTGTCTAACACGTTAGGATCGATGACATGACGGATGCGAACAAGAAACAAAGCCTTCACATGGTGTTCGGCGGCGAGTTGAAGACGCTTGGCGAAGTGCAGTTCCGGGATCTGGACGGCCTTGATATCGTCGGCGTGTTTCCCGACTACGACAGCGCGCTCGCGGCCTGGAAATCCAAGGCGCAACAGACCGTTGACAACGCGCATATGCGGTATTTCATCGTTCATCTTCACAAACTGCTGGACCCGCAGAACGCTTGATAACGGCAATCGTATGACTGTCAGGTTGTGCATGGGGGGTGGGAGCATGGCTGAATGAGCAGCGCATTGGCGAAAGCCACCCTGACCGGCTATCGCTGGCTGGGTGTGGCGCTGTATCCGCTCATTCGCGGCTATCTGGCGCTGCGCACCATGCGCGGCAAGGAAGATCGGTCGCGCCGTCGCGAGCGCTACGGGTATGCAGGGGCGGAGCGACCTGCGGGGCCGCTGGTCTGGTTTCACGCTGCCAGCGTGGGCGAAACCATTGCGGTTATTCCGCTGGTGCGCGAAGTGCGCCGTCGCGGTATCCATGTGGTGCTGACGACCGGCACCACCACATCCGCCCGTGTGGTTGCCGAGCGATTGGGTGACACCGTTATCCACCAGTACGTGCCGCTCGATTTGCAATTTGCTGTCAGCCGTTTTCTGGATACATGGCATCCCGACCTCGCAATCATCGCGGAATCGGAAATCTGGCCGCTGACCATGATGGAGCTTGGCAGCCGCCATATTCCACAGGTGCTGGTCAATGGTCGCCTGTCGGACCGCACCTTCGCTCGCTGGAAAAAGCGGCCGTTTCTGGCCGATGCCCTGTTCGAAAACCTCGCTCTGGTGATTGCACAGTCCGAGGTGGATGCGGAGCGGTTCCGCACACTGGGTGCCTTGCCGGTTATGGTCTCGGGTAATCTCAAGGTTGATACCGACGCGCCGCCCTATGATGGCGCAGTTCTGGATACCTATTTGGCGCAGATCGGCAAGCGACCCACCTGGGCCGCGATTTCCACCTTCGAGGGCGAGGAAAAAGCCGCAGGTACCGTGCAACTGGCGCTGAAACCGCGCGATGGGCTGTTGACCATCATCGTACCGCGCCACCCGGAGCGGTCCGACGCTATTGAAGCGACCCTTACCGAGATGGGCCTGAAGGTCGCGCGCCGCACGCGTGGCGATGTGCTGACACCGGATGTGGATGTGTTTCTCGGCGATACCATCGGGGAAATGGGGCTGTATCTGCGCATGACCGAGGTGTGTTTCGTCGGTCGCTCGCTGTTTGCGCAGGGCGGGCAGAACCCGCTGGAACCGGCCATGCTGGGCTGCGCGATTCTCTCGGGCGGCAATGTGCAGAACTTCCGCGACAGCTACCAACGGCTGGCCAAGAATGGCAGTGCCCGCATGGTGCGCGACACGGAAATGCTGGCCAAGGGCGTTCATTATCTTCTCAACAATGAGGATATGCGCCGCACCATGATCGAGGCGGGCCAGGAAACGGTGCATGAAATGCGCGGTGCACTGGCGGCCACCATCAAGGGGCTGGAACCCTACATCAACCCATTGACGGTGAAGGCGCGGCTATTGCCCCGTCAGCAATCAAGGCTCCAGCAGTGAAGGGGTAAGTATGATCAAGGGCATTCTGTTCGATAAGGACGGCACCTTGCTGGACTATGCCAAAAGCTGGGTACCGGTCAATTACGAACTGGCCAAACTTGCCGCCCGTGGCGATCCGGCGCTTGCCGATACGCTGCTGCTTGCCTGTGGCATGGACCCCAAAACCAGCCATGTCATGCCCGATAGCCTGCTGGCCGCAGGCAATACGGTGGAAATTGCAACGGGCATGGTCGCAGCCGGTGCACCGTGGGATGTGGAGACGTTGCGCGCCACGCTGGACCATCTCTTTGCCAATTCCGCCAGCCTTGCCGTGCCTGTCACCGAGCTTCAGCCCTATTTTGCGAGCCTCCACGCGCAGGGCTACAAGCTAGGCGTCGCCTCCAGCGACAATGAGGCTTCCATTCGCCAGACGGCGGCACGTTTTGGTTTTTCCGATTTTCTGCATTTTGTTGCGGGCTATGACAGCGGCTATGGCACCAAGCCGGAGCCCGGAATGGTGCTGGCATTCTGCGCGGCCACGGGTCTCGCCCCGCAGGAGGTCGCGGTGGTGGGCGATAACAACCATGATCTGCATATGGGGCGCAATGCGGGCGCGGGCCTGACCGTAGCCGTGCTGACGGGAACCGGTTCCCCCGCATCGCTGAGTGCCGCCAGCGATCACTGCCTGAACGATATTACCGAGCTTGGCGACATTCTCAAACAGAACGCGGCCTACAGCATCGGCCCGAAAATCGGAATCGATTTTCGGTGAGCCTGATGCGCAGAGTCAAAGAGTTAGAGCGACCTTTGCGCGCCCGAATGGGCGCACGGCGCTCTAATAGCATGGCAAACGCACCGGATTTCTGGTGGCAAAGCCCAGGCTGGAAAGCGCGTGGTCTCTGGCCGCTCTCGCGGATCTATGGGGCACTTGCGCAAAAGCGCCTGAAAACCGGAGAGCGTCACGCGGTTCCGGTTCCCGTTCTCTGCGTCGGCAACTTTACCGTCGGCGGGCAGGGCAAAACCCCAACGGCAATAGCGCTGGCACAGGCTGCCAAGGCGAAAGGTTTGATCCCCGGTTTTCTCAGCCGGGGTTACGGTGGCAGGGTCAAAAAGCCGACGGTCGTTGATCCCGTCAAACACCGTGCCGGCGATGTCGGCGATGAGCCCTTGCTGCTTGCCGCGCACGCTCTGACAGTCGTTTCGCGCAAGCGCGCGCAAGGGGCGGCAGAACTGGTTGCCCGGGGGGCTAACTTCATCATCATGGATGATGGATTTCAGAGCGCACAGGTGCATTTCGATTTCGCGCTGATCGTTGCCGACAGCCGTCGCGGACTTGGCAACGGCAAGGTTCTGCCCGCCGGGCCGCTGCGCGCGCCGCTAGTGGGTCAGCTTCCGTATGCATCCGCTCTTCTCGTGGTGGGTGGGGAAAGAGGTGCCGAGCCGCTGGTGCGCCGCATGGCGCGGGCGGGAAAGCCGATTTATCGCGCCAGCATTTCCAGCCGCCCCAATGCGGGCTTGTTGCAACAACCGCTTCTGGCCTGGGCCGGCATTGCCGATCCAACAAAGTTTTTCCGGTCACTGGACGAGATGGGCGCGACCATCAAGAGCACCCGCAGCTTTCCCGATCACCATATGCTGACAGACGCAGAAATGGCCGACCTGCTCAACGATGCCGCCCGCGACTCCCTGCAACTGGCCACCACCGCCAAGGACCGTGCGCGGCTGCACGGGGCAGGTGGACGCGCGCCCGATCTGCTGAATTCGAGTTTGGTTTTGGATATCGACCTCGTTTTCGATTCCCCCAATGCACCAGATCAGATCATTCGTGCGACGATGGAAGCCGCAAACCACAGGCGTTTCAAAGCTCGGTTATAGAGCGTGTCTCGCCAGTTTGTTTGTCTGCGCCAACCAACCTTTTCGTGTCTCTTGCGAACTGTTTCGCACTGGACCAAAAACGGTGAATTGAACCGGATCAAACCCGCAAAATCCCAGGATTTGCCGTTTCAGCTGGCGCACCAAGGGCCAGCCCAAAACCCACCGAAAGTAGAGGGGCGGCGTATCCGCTGTCACAATCACGCGGGCAGATCGCCCTTTCAAAAGCCTGTCCCACCACACGCTGTCCTTGCGATAGCGAAAGGCAAAGCCCGGCAGCAGCACGCGGTCGAACAGGTGCTTAAGCTGGGCTGGAACGCCTCCCCACCAGAGTGGCGTCACGATGACCACATGCTCGCTCCACACAAGCGCCGCCTGTACCTCCTTCACCCAGCCCTCCGTTAGCGTGGTGGCACGATAGTTTGGTGGGTCAAAATCCATCTGCAAATCGGCAATATGAATAGACTGAACCTCGTGCCCGGCCTCTAGCGCTGTGCTTGCGTACGCCTGTGCAATGGCTTTGCACAGGCTTTCTGCTTTTGGATTGCCATTCAAGATCAGAATTTTTGACATTGTTGCGTCCAATGTTACAGTGGGTAACATTAGTTAGACCCGGAAAGTTACCAGTGTCAACATTGGAATTCACAACACAATGAAATCAGCCTTCCACCATGGGGATCTGGCTGATGGCTTGTTGCAGGCCGCATCCAGCCTGATTGCCGAGCGTGCCTCATCGGAGTTCTCCTTACGCGAACTCGCCTTGAGCCTCGGCGTCAGCCATGCTGCTGCCTATCGGCATTTTCGCGATAAACGCGCGCTGTTGGGTGAGCTGGCTACGCGCGGCTTCATTGCGCTGGATGAGGCTCTGGCGACAGCAGCCAACGGAGCCGGACCAACCGCGCCGGAACGGCTGACAGCCATGACCCTTGCCTATATCGATTTTGCGTGTGCGAATGCCGGTGCATACCGTATTCTGTTTCACCCGGACCTGTGTGAGCGCGGAGACTTTCCTGCATTGACGCAGGCGGCAATGGCAGCCTTTGCCCGGCTTGAGCAAGAGGTTGCTGCGGGACAGGCAACCGGGAGCTTAAAAGCGGAGCTTCCAGCAGCCATCATCGCATCCGCGCTCTGGTCAGCCGTTCACGGCTATGCCACTCTGTTTTTGGATAGGCAGATTGATCACGACGGTGCAGCAGGCGATAGGCCGCCCGCCGACAAGACGGTTCTTATCAAGCTTTTGATCGATAGTGTCCGACGCTAACTGGTTAGCGCGACTGGTTCGGCAATCGACCGGCGCGTTTTTCCGCCTCCAGCGAATCCTCGCAGCTGGCATAGGCTTCCTGCCGGGCGACGCTCCAGTAGCGCAACTCGTCCAGCGGAATGTTCTTGCCCGTCATGGCGCAGGTCACATGCGAGCCGTGCAGCAGAATCTCGAAATCGCCATCGAGATAATGGATTTTTGCCGGACGGCTGGCGCCGCCTTCATGCCGGTTCATCATCGTTACAGTCCCAATCAGCTTCGCCCGAACAGGCGCTCTATATCAGCCAGCTTTAACTCAATATAGGTCGGTCTACCATGGTTGCATTGGCCAGAACCGGGTGTTTGTTCCATTTGGCGCAAAAGCGCGTTCATTTCTTCCGGTCGCAACCGCCGACCGGAGCGCACTGACCCATGGCAGGCCATGGTGGCTGCCAGATAATCCAGCTTTTTGGCCAGCCCTCCCGCCGTATCCCATTCCGCCAGTTCATCCGCCAGTTGGCGTACCAGCGCCACAGCGTCCATCTCTCCCAGCATGGATGGCGTCTCGCGAATGGCAATCGCGCCCGGCCCGAATCGCTCAATACCCAGGCCTAAACGCGAAAATTCGTCCGCATGGGCCACCAGCCGGTCGCAGTCATCCTCCGGCAGATCGACAATCTCGGGAATCAAAAGCGCCTGCGCCGCAATGGGCCGGGAATTCATCGCGGTGCGCATCGCTTCAAACACCAGCCGCTCATGGGCCGCATGTTGATCAACAATCACAAGCCCGTCCGCTGTTTGAGCCACGATGTAATTTTCGTGCAATTGTGCTCGGGCTGCACCCAGAGGGTTCTGCACAATCGGCACATCCTCCTGTGCCACCTCGACGGCGCGCGCCGATGGAGCAGCAAACTCCGCAAACCCGTGCTGTGGCGTTTCACCGAACGCCGGGGAAGACACACTCATCTCCAGCGGTCGCGAGGGCGAGGCAGCCGCCTGCCATGGCGGGGTGCGCACAGTCTGATAGGTGTTCGGCCCGCTCCAGGATGGCCCACCTGACATCGGTTGCGCGCGAAACGCCCGCAGCAAGCCATCGGCACCGGTCGTAGCGGCGCGGTCCCCTTCGCGCGCCAAGGCCTCGCGAATTGCGCCGATCAGCAAGCCCCGTATCAGGCCGGGATCGCGAAACCGCACATCGGATTTGGCTGGGTGCACGTTGACGTCCACCAGATCTGGGTCAAGCGTAATTGACAGCACGGCCACCGGATAACGCCCCTGCGGAATGGTTTCAGCATAGGCGGCGCGCAACGCACCCCACAACAGCTTGTCCTGCACCGGGCGGCCATTGACGAACGCATATTGTTGCAACGAATTGCCACGGTTGAAGGTGGGTATGCCCGCAAAGCCGGTCAGACAGATTCCCTCACGCTCCGCGTCGATTTCGATGGCGTTCTCGCGAAAATCCTTGCCAAGAATTTGCGCGATGCGGGCCAGACGGTCATCGCAGGTGGCGGGCAGTTCGAGCAGGGTGCGGTCCGACCCTGACAGCACGAAACGCACCGACGGAAAGGCAATCGCCATGCGGCGCACAACCTCGGTGATCGCGCCCGCCTCGGCGCGCTCGCTTTTCATAAATTTCAACCGTGCGGGTGTGGCAAAAAACAGGTCGCGCACCTCCACCACGGTGCCGATATTGGCGGCGGCGGGCTTCACCGCATCCATCTTGCCGCCGGTCACACGAATTTCCGCGCCATGCGGCGCATCAGCCGGGCGGCTGGACAGGGTGAGCCGCGCAACGGAGCCGATGGATGGCAGTGCCTCGCCGCGAAAGCCCAGCGTGCGGATATCGGACAGGCCTGTGTCGAGCTTGGAGGTGCAGTGGCGGCGCACAGCCAGCGCCAGTTCGTCCGCCGTCATGCCGCAGCCGTTATCGCTCACCCGCAGCAGGGTTTTGCCGCCACCGGCGGTGGCGATCTCGATTCGGGTTGCCCCGGCGTCGATTGCGTTTTCAATCAGTTCCTTTGCGGCACTTGCGGGCCGTTCAATAACCTCGCCAGCCGCGATCTGGTTGATAAGCGTTTCGGAGAGTTGTCTGATGGTCATGGTGTTTTCTATAGCATGTCCATTAACAGCTGAAATCGCATTCCTTTTGAGCGATGCGTATATCTACCCCACAAGTCTGTGGATAAACGCCGCCACTTAATTCGTCTTTAATGTTCATTTGCGAATATGCGCTGTCTGAAATGAAACAGGCGAGGGCTTTTCGATGGTCGCGGCAATGCTGGTTGCCGGTATCACGCACGAGACGCTCACCAAATCCAGCATGTTTAGCAAGCATTTCCGGCAAAAGCGCGATTGCGTTGGCGTTCGAACAATGCGGTAAGCAAACTTAGAGAATTGACGGTGACCATCTGTCCATCGGAAATGCTCTCGCAACGGGCCAGCGGTGGACCGGGGACAATGCAATGATTGATGTTGCGTCATTGGACGCCGGCATCCAGAGGGCGCTTTTCGAAGCCGGTTGCGAAGCAACGGGAACGGCGATGGTGCTTTACAACGGTGAGGATCATCTGATGTTCGCCAGCCGTCAGGTGTTGAATATTTACAATATTTCCACCGAGTTTCTGCTGCCGGGCACGCGCCTGCGGGACTTTCTTGGCGCAGTGCACGATTCGGGCTTGCGGGCAGGCACATCTGTGGAGCGAAGACCGGGTCAGCTTGGGCGTGAGGACTGGATTTCCCGGCAGGTGGCGTACCACTGGCGCGAACGGTACGAAACGGTGGAGCGGTTCCAGAACAACCGCTGGGTTCATATCCACAAGCGCCGTCTGTCCAGCGGCTACGGCCTTTTGTACCTCACCGATATAACCGAGCGCCGCCAGCGTGAGCAGGAGCAGGAACTGGATGCCGAGCGCATCGCGCTGACCGAGGACATTCTCGACAGCCTTCCCAATCCGCTTGTGATCAAGGATCAGAATCTCATCATCAGCGCCGTCAATCGCGCGTTTTGTGCGATCCACCGGCTGGAGCGTGGGGATATGCTCGGCCGCACAGCCTGGGATCTGCTGGAAGCCGAATTTGCCAGACAAGATGAAGCGCTGGACACCGATGTGTTGCAGACCGGGCAGCCGTCCGCATCTCCCCAGCATCTGGTGCGCGCCGATGGGCAGGATTTCTGGGCCATTGTGCGCAAGTACCGGCTGGGCAAGCCCGGCCGGTACTTCATCATCACCAGCATGGAAGATGTGACCGACATCGCCATCTGGGAGGGGGAGGAGGGTGCACGATCCTCCGGACATGTCGGGGCCAATGCGCGTTTTGGGGAGCGTTTTGGAAAGCTGCGTCTCAAGGATTACTCGATCTTCAAGCCCGCAGCCAGTTTCTACGATCCCTTCCGCAACATGAAACTGGCGGATTTGTTTAAAAGCGGACCTCCGGTTCCCGAAGCGTTAAAGGGCCAGCGCGTGCTGGTGGTAACGGCCAACAGGCTGTTTGAGGCGCAGCTTTTGCCGCAATTGCGTGTCTGGGGATTTGATGCCTGCGCCGTATGCTCAGCGGATGAATACCAGATGTTCATGGAGCAGGCAGCGCATCTGGATTTGCCAATCGATCTTGCTCTGGTCGATCAGGATTTTGTCGGTCTTCCCGCATTCGACCGAACGGGCCCCATGGCCTATGTGCCGATCCAATCGGACCAGCCGATCTCTACCATTCTGCAGCACATGATCACCCGTGGCACCGACAGTCCCGTTTCCCTTCCTCAGCCGCTTGGCAGCAATGTGGTTGATTTTGCAGAATGGAGCCTCGCCTCTGCGGCCACCGCCAGCCATGACCGGATCGACGTGCTAGTGGCTGAGGACAATCGCATCAACCAGTTCGTCTTTTCCCAAATTCTGGATACGCTTGGTCTCACCTACCGGATCGCGGCCGATGGCAGTGAAGCCCTACGCCTTGCAGCCAAACACAGGCCGCGCATGCTGTTTCTGGACCTGACCCTGCCTCAGGTCAGCGGTCTGGATGTGGCAAGACGGATTCGCGCGACGGAAACCGCCACCCGTATGCCGATCGTGGCGGTGGTGTCCGTGGAGAAAGATTTCCCGGCCGGTGAAGCGAGTGTTGCGGGAATGGATGACCATATCACCAAACCGGTCAGCCCCGACATGATCGAGCGGATGTTCGAGCGATATGGTCTGGAGGATGGGAATGGGTCCCGCCCTACATGTCAACTCCCTAAATGAAGGGGAGCGAAGGCATGTATGCGCCACTGTCCAAAGACGATAAGACAGCATTGCCCTCTGATCTGATCGGGGTTTCAAATCGCATTCTGGAGCGTGGTATGGCGAGTGACCGTCTGACCGCTATAAACCCCTTAACCGGCGACCCTTTGACTGGATTGGGAAACGCCATGCGGCTGCGAGACGAGGTCTGCGCCGTGGTGCGCGAGCGCGCCAGCGATCCGGCCCCCTTTGCCATCGGCCTTGCCAATCTAGATGGCTTCAAGCCGATCAATGATCTGTTCGGCCCTGCCGCTGGGGATGAAATTCTGCGGCAGGTTGCCCAGCGCCTGAGTGCCTGCATTCCCGAAGGGGCAAGCGTCATGCGCATGGGCAAGGATGAGTTCGGCTTCGTGCTGCCACTGGTGTTTGAGCGTACCGGCGCGGAAAAAATCGGCACCATGCTGCGCGATGTGCTGTCGGCACCCTTCGCACTGGGAAGCCGCAACGTGCGCTTGTCCGCATCGTTTGGCTTTGCCATTCATCCCTTTGCCGGGAATGATGTGGAAGACCTGATCAAGAGCGCCGCAACGGCCTTGTACCGCTCCAAACGGCGCGGGCGTGCACAGATCACCGTTTACTCGCAGGAAATTGCGCAGGAGATGAGCGAGGCAACCGAGCTGGAACAGGCCTTGCGCAACGCCATCATCGCCGATGAGGTGGATGTGCATTTCCAGCCCATTGTCGATATGCGCACCGAGCGCGTGTTGGGTTTTGAGGCGCTGGCCCGCTGGCACGATGCGCATTTGGGTTTCGTGTCGCCGGAGCGGTTCGTGAAACTGGCCGAGGAGCGCGGCTTTATCGACTCCCTGTCTGAAACTCTGTTGCGCAAGGCGGCAAAGGCCGCATTGAGCTGGCCACCGGACCTGTTTCTGTCCTTCAACCTGTCATCGGCCCAGATGACCAATCCGGCAACCGCCCATACGCTGCTGAAAATCATTGAGCGTGCCGGTTTGTCACCCCATCGGCTGGAACTGGAAATTACGGAAACGGCTGTGATGGCCGATGCCGATATTGCCCAACGGATTATCGCGCAGTTGCGTGCATCGGGAATTGGCCTGTCGCTGGACGATTTCGGCACCGGACAGTCGAGCCTGGGCCGCCTCAGGGATTTCACCTTTGACAAGGTCAAGATTGACCGGGCCTTCGTGTCGGGGCTCGGCAGGGATCACGCCTCCGAACATATCATCCGCGCTGTCGTTGCCATGTGCGAGGGTCTGAAGCTCGGCGTCGTGGCCGAAGGCATCGAGGAAGTGACGGAAGCACAGACGCTCAAGGCCATCGGGTGCCGCATGGGGCAGGGCTATCTCTACGCCCGCCCGGTCGATAGTGCAGCCACACAGGCCTATCTCCAGCGCACCTACCATCCGTAAATTACGCTTTCACAGCGTCTTGATACCATGTCGTATTCAGGCATTGCGGATTGGTGTTTCCGGCGTACCATCCCTGTAAAACAACAGGGAACCGCCGCATGTCGCAAAGCACACAACTCTCCAACGACCCGCTGATGCAGCCCTTCCAGCTGAAGCATCTGACGCTGAAAAACCGGCTGATGAGCACGGCCCATGAACCCGCTTATTCCGAAGACGGCATGCCCAAGGATCGTTACCGGCTGTATCATGTGGAAAAAGCCAAGGGCGGCATGGCGCTGACGATGACGGCGGGGTCGGCCATCGTTTCGCGCGACTCGCCGCCTGCGTTCGGCAATCTCCACGCCTATAGCGATGAAATCGTTCCATGGATGAGGCGTCTGACCGACGACTGTCACGAGCACGGTGCGGCGGTGATGATCCAGCTGACCCATCTCGGGCGTCGCACCGGCTGGAACAAGGGAGACTGGCTGCCGGTGCTGTCGGCGTCCCCGGTGCGCGAGGCGGCCCACCGCTCCTTTCCCAAGGAGATCGAGGATTGGGATATCGAGCGGATCGTGCGTGATTATGCCGACGCGGCAGCGCGGATGCAGGAGGCCGGGCTCGATGGCATCGAATTCGAGGCCTATGGACATCTGATGGATGCGTTCTGGTCGCCTGCGACCAACCAGCGAGACGACGACTACGGCGGCTGTCTCGAAAACCGGTTGCGCTTCACCAGGAGGGTGCTGGACGCGGTGCGGGCCTCGGTGGGCCGCGATTTCATTATCGGTATGCGCATGGTGGCAGACGAGGATTGGTCGAAGGGCCTGTCGCGGCAGGAGGGTGTGGAGATTGCCCATCGTCTGGTGCAATCGGGCCAGATCGACTTTCTCAACATCATTCGCGGCCATATCGATAGCGATGCGAGCCTGACCAATGTCATTCCCATTCAGGGCATGGCCGCGTCACCGCATCTGGATTTTGCGGGCGAGGTGCGGGCCGCAACGCAGTTTCCGGTTTTTCATGCCGCCCGCATTGCCGATGTGGCCACAGCCCGCCATGCCATTGCGGAAGGGAAACTCGATATGGTTGGCATGACCCGCGCCCATATCGCCGATCCGCACATTGTCAGCAAAATTCTGGACGGGCGGGAGAGCCAAATCCGCCCCTGTGTGGGTGCCACCTATTGTCTCGACAGAATTTACGAGGGCGGCGGTGCGCTCTGTATTCACAATGCGGCAACGGGCCGCGAGGCAACCATTCCTCATATCATTGCCCGCACAACGGGGCCAAAGCGCCGGGCTGTGGTGGTGGGCGCAGGCCCGGCCGGACTGGAAGCCGCCCGCGTTCTGGCGGAGCGCGGCCATGACGTGACCGTGCTGGAAGCAAGTGGGCAAGCGGGCGGGCAAATTCTTCTGGCTGTCCGCAATCCGCGCCGACGCGAGCTGATCGGCATTGTCGACTGGCGGCTGGCGGAACTGGAGCGTCTCAGCGTACCCATTCATTACAACGTCTTTGCCGAGACGACGGACGTCCTGGCTTTTAACCCGGATCTCATTGTGATTGCGACCGGCGGCATCGCGCAGAACCCTCCGCTAGAGGCAGGCGACGATCTGGTCACATCCAGCTGGGACATTATAGCCGGTGCAATCAAGCCGGAAGGCCCTGTGCTTCTGTATGACGATAACGGCGCCCATACGGGCATGACTGCTGCCGAGCTGATTGCAGCCACCGGCGCAGAACTGGAGATTGTGACGCCGGAGCGGATGTTTGCGCCCGAAATCGGCGGCATGAACCACGTTCCCTATGCTCGCGCTTTTGCAAAGCCTGACGTGCGGGTCACCATCAATACGCGGCTTGTTTCCGTGCGGCGCGACGGCAACGGGCTGGTTGCAACACTCGGATCGGATTACGCGGATACGCGAATGGAGCGGCGGGTGGCGCAGGTGGTGGTGGAACACGGCACACTGCCCATGGCGGACCTTTATCTCGATCTCAAACCCAACTCACGCAATCTTGGCGCAGTCCATTATGACGCGTTGCTCAGCCAGCAGAGCCCTTTGCCGGTCCGCAATCCCGATGGTGTCTATGATGTGATTCGCATTGGCGACGCCATCGCGAGCCGCAATATTCACGCAGGCATTTACGATGCTGTGCGGTATGGTCTCTTGTTATAGCTTTCAGGCGGGTCTGTGCCCGCCCGATGGTCCTATGAGATCAAGGTTTCGTACCTGCTTCGGCTCGTGTGGTGTCGGAAGGCGGTGCCTCCGCTGTCGGCGCATTGGTAATGGCTCCACCGCTGCTGTTGTCGCCCTTGGCCTGATCGCGCAAAGTCTTGAACTCCGGCGCGGCTCTCAGAGAATTTGCCGTTTCGGTCGTCGTCAGTCGAAAATCGTTGGTTTCCGGCTGCTGGGATACAGTGATGTTTTCAAACGGCACTGCGACGTTCTTTTGTCCGAGGCCCAGAAAACCGCCGACCCCAATGATGGCTGCATCCACACCGCCATCGCGGGTGATGATCAGATCGTCGATGGTGCCTATACTTTCATTGGCCGAATTGTAGACGGTTTGTCCAAGATAGGTGCTGGCCGAAATCTGGTTTTGGCCCTGCACGGTGAGATACGGCATCGGAGCCTCTGCCGTCGATGCCGGAGGCACGGGGGCGGTGGTATCGATCGGGGCTTCCTGCGCCATGGCGAAAGGTGCTGTTGCTACGCCAGCAACAAAAACGCCTGCGGTGAAAAGTCGGATGAAACTGTAGATCATGGGAATACCTCGATTGCTGTTTCCAGAGAAGGCGCAGCCTGCACTGCGCCTGTTAGCTAGCCCAACGCGAGATATCCGGCGATGTTCCCAAGTTACAATTTGAAGGCGGGTTCGAATTTACCTCTGACGGTAATGCCGAGATCGAAGGTCTGACCGGCGGCCGGATCGTGTCGCCGGTCTTCATCCGTCATACCTTCCCACGCCGACGTCACAAATATGCGGTCCGCCGATTCGCCGAAAAAGGCGGGGCAGGAGCCCTGGCTGGCGGGAAGAGTGTAGCGGGCCACATGGGTGCCATCGGGGCTGTAACGGTCGATTGCGCCTTCCCCCCAGCGTGCACTCCACAGGTTTCCATCAAGATCGGATATGGCACCGTCAACGCCACCCTCCGCTTCGCTCTGGTCGCTGAACACGGTTGCTTCGCCCACCGGCAAGCCGGTGGCGGAATCGAGCGGCACACGCATGATCTTGTTCACGCCCGTATCAACATAAAAGCCAGCGGAACCATCGGGCGAAAAACAGATGGCATTGGGCGTCGTCAGGTCCCCGACAAGCTTGGTGACGGTTGTGCCCGCAACATGATAGATCGCGCCAACGCCTTTCTCCCCGTTTCGGCCCATGGTGCTGGTCCAAAGGGCACCGCTTGGATGCACGCGTCCGTCGTTGCTGCGGTTGGAAGGGTTATCTTCCACAGCCACCAGCATCGTAAGTTCGCCGCTCGCCACATCCCGCACGAACAGACCGGTGTCCGCGACAAGCAACTGCCGCGCAACGTCGATCCGTGCCAGCACACTGCCCATGACCGGCAAGGTGTGCACTGTTTTTCGGCTACTCGACACGTGGAGTTCGTGCAGTTCCCGGTTTAAAATATCAAACCAGTATGCTGTGCCTGTATGAGGGTCGTATGTTGGCCCCTCACCAAGATGGAGATGGGACTGACACAGTATTTTTCCCGAAAACTCAACGATTTCCAATGATTGCCCGCCTTTTATGCGTTTAATAACAGGAGATTAGGTAACCCGGTTCCAGATAACGTCAAGCAGGCAGATGGAGAAGCCCAAAAAAAACCTCTAAATAAGTTTAGGCGCATGAAACTTGATGCTGTTGTACGGCGTTTATCGATCATTGCAAAAAGAGAAAGCCATAAAATAAAGTTTGCTTTACCATGGATTTTTGTGGTTTTTCTGCGAATATCAAATTTCGTCGGAATGAACGGGCAGGGTCTTGCCCCCGACTGTCAACGGTAAAGCTGGGTACGGCTGGAAGGTGACGATGTTGAGTTTTATTAAATTGATGACGCAGGGTTCGCTACCGGATCCGTCGCTGTTTTCGTCTGCGCTGTCGAGCGAAGATGATGTCGCAACGGCTCTGGACACGATACGGCAGGACTTCAATTTTCGCCATTACATGGTGTTGTCGATGCCGGCGCAAGGTTTTCGCGATCTGGGCTCCAACATTATGCTGACCAGCTGGCCGGACGAGGCCGTAAAGGCCTATGATGATGGCGGTCTGGTTCGCTCCAGTGCCATTCTGGATCGTCTGCGCCGCAGCGCCCTTCCATTTCGTTACACAACCCAGATGGAAAACCGCAAGCGACGCGATGGCACCTATCCCGTGGCCATGGGTCTCTTCCGGGACATGGCTGTGCAACGGGGCGCGTTTTTTCCCGTTCACGCCAGCAATGGGGAGCGCGGTGCCATCTCGTTTGGCGGCGACCGGGACGATGTGACCAACGAAGAGCTGATGCAGTTGAACAGCATTGCGCATTTTCTGTTCAATGAGTTGTGCGAGATTCGCAAAACACATCGGATGGAGGCAGGAAGCCTGTCACGCCGCGAAACGGAATGTCTTCACTGGGCGGCAGCGGGCAAAACCAGCACCGAAATGGCGTCGATTCTCAACCTGTCCGAGTATACCGTCAACCATTACCTCAACCGGGCCACGCGAAAACTCGACGCGGTCAACCGGGTACACGCTGTGGCAAAGGCCTTGCGGGCAGGTTTTATCAGTACATGAGGCTGTTTCAGCCGCAGTCTTGCTGAAACATCGCTTCTATATTCATATCTGAATAAGGACAGACAAATAAAGTTTCTATGCAACTTGAATTTGTCATCAGAGGGCGTAAAGTGGCCTCAATGTGTTCATTGTGACGATTGAGTTTTCTGTCTGTAATTGCTTTCTTTATTTTTGATACAAAAATGCTCATTTTGGTAGTGGCTGTATTGTGCCCGCCTTGATCGAATCCGACCGGAGGGGTGCTGTCACCGGTCTGTTATGCCAGAGGCTTTATGAATTTATTCAACGAAATTCCAAATGTGGATCCCGCTGATCATTCTGCTATGTGTGCTGATCTTGTCGCAGAGATCCCCGGTCTCCAAACCCAATTCGATATTGTACGCTATATGCGGCGGGTGTCGGCTTTTTTCGGCTTTCAGCTGTTTATGGTCTACGCGCTTCCTATCAACGAGGCCGAGAAGCTGTCGGACGGTTCTGTCGTATCCAACTGGCCGACCGAACTTTTGACGCGCTACGATGAACTGGGCTTGATATCGAGTAGCGCCAGTATTCGCCGCCTGAAGGAAACGACCGTGCCGTTTCGGCACACGATCAGCGATTGGGAAGCCGAGGCCGGACACCCGGAAGGGATGCACGAGCTTGCCAAGGCCATTCGTGCCGCAGGTGTCAGCGAGTATTATTTTATTCCCGTTCACAACGCGGCCGGTGGGCGCGGTGCCGTGATCTGGTCCGGGCCACGCGCCGATATTCCCATGGCTGAAATCGCCGAGCTTCAGATGATTTCCATCCATGTCTTCAACCGGCTCGCCGACATCGAGTCCTTGGGCAAGAAAAATCGCAACAATCTGACGGAGCGGGAAATTGAATGCCTGAGCTGGACGGCAGCGGGCAAGACCAGTTCTGATATATCCGGAATTATTGGTCTGTCGGAGCATACGGTCAATCACTACCTCAATCAGGCCACGCGCAAGCTCGATGCGGTGAACCGGACACAGGCCGTCGTGATTGCCATGAAGAAGGGTTATATTGCCTAGTAAATGTCAGAGGTGAAAACTGGCACGCTTCCTGCATGGAATACAGCGGTCCAGAGGGGACCTTGAGCGAAAAATAATCAGCGCCCTAGAAGGTTGCGACCCAAGCCACCGTATCCAAAAGATCCTGTAACAACAGGACGACCGGATGCGGTGGCTTTTTCGTGCCGCGTCCACTATTGAAAGGATTAGATGAAGCAGCAAGCCAACGCGTTATGCCCTACAGCGCCGCGCGTCATACATGACGCGCAAAGGTTGCTGTAGCACTTTAAAATGCTGCATGATTTTATCCTTAAATCGATTCCGGTCTAAGGAATTATGCAGTAGCAGACAGGCGGAACCATGCCGGACGTAACAAAAGACCAGATTCTGGACGCGCTCAAGACCGTGCAGGGGCCAGACGGAAGCAGCAATATCGTTGCGCTCGGCCTTGTGTCGGATGTGTTCATCTCGGACGGCAAGGCCTATTTTTCGATCACCGTGCCTGCAGAACGCGCACGCGAGCTGGATGGTATGCGCAGCGCCGCCGAGCGGGCTGCAACCTCGGTGCCCGGTATGCGCGGGGCCATGGTCGCCCTTACGGCCGATAAAAAGGGCAGCGCTTCCGGCGCGCCCGCCAGAACGCCCCCCAGAACGCCCGCAAGCCCCCCCGCTTCCCGACAAGGCCCGCAAGCGACAGGCAGCGGCGCGGCGAACGTGCGCGCAACACCCGCGCAAGGCAAACCCGGCGTGCCCGGTATCAAGCATATTGTGGCCGTCGCATCCGGCAAGGGCGGGGTCGGTAAATCCACGACGTCGGTCAACCTTGCACTCGCGCTTCACGCCAATGGACTATCCGTTGGTATTCTGGATGCCGATATCTACGGCCCCTCCATGCCGCGCCTCCTTAAATTGTCGGGGCGACCAGAGCAACTGGAAGGCCGAATCATCAAGCCCATGGAGAACTATGGACTGAAAGTCATGTCCATGGGCTTTCTGGTGGACGAGGAGGCCGCCATGATCTGGCGCGGCCCCATGGTGCAATCGGCACTGATGCAGATGCTGCGGGAGGTTGCCTGGGGCCGGCTTGACGTGCTGGTGGTGGACATGCCGCCCGGCACGGGTGACGCGCAACTGACCATGGCCCAGCAAGTGCCGCTGTCTGGCGCGGTCATTGTTTCTACCCCGCAGGATCTGGCCCTGATCGACGCGCGCAAGGGGCTGACGATGTTCCGCAAGGTTGAGGTTCCTGTTCTAGGGATCGTCGAGAACATGAGCTACTTCATCGCGCCTGATACCGGCAATCGCTACGATATTTTCGGGCATGGCGGCGCGCGCCGCGAGGCAGAGCGAATCGGAGTGCCATTTCTGGGTGAAGTGCCGCTGACCATGGACATTCGTGCCCTGTCGGACGCCGGTACGCCGATTGTGATCGCAGACCCGAACAGCCCGCAAACCCTCGTTTACCGCGATATCGCTCACAAGGTCTGGAGCCAGATCGAAGGTGAGGGAGCGCCCACAAACCGTGCTCCGCCGCAAATCGTGTTCGAATAGGACACGCTGTTTGACGTGTTGCGAAGCTGCCCCAGAATATGGCCCCTTGATTTCACGGACGCAATAAGCCATATGCCGCATCGCACATGAGACAGCGTCTTGGCTGGCCCGTGCCCAACTGTTCGCCCTCTGGTCGGAGATTCGGCTCTCCTGCCCATGACGGAGTTAGGATTTTGTCGTTGCCGACGGAAACCTTGTTATGCACCGGCGTCTATCCCCCTTTGACATCTGGTCCACCGCGCCATGATCACGCTCACAACGCGGAGCGGTGAGGTACAATCCTTGTCCGTTGTCGATGCCGCGCCGACTTTGGGCGACGAGATCGTCTGGCTGGACTTGCTTAGCCCCACGCGGGAAGAGGAATTGCTGGTCGAGCGGTATCTCGGCTTTGAGGTTCCCACCCGTGACGATCTGAAGGATATCGAGCCGTCGAGCCGCCTCTACAGCGAAGACGGTGCCGTTTTCATGACCGCATCGCTGGTGCTGCGTGCCAACAGCGATTCGCCTGAACTGACCGATGTCGCCTTCATTCTGGCGGCAAACCGGCTTGTCACCATTCGCTACACCACGCCAAAATCCTTTGACCTGTTTCGTGCGGCCATGCACCGCGCGCCCGATAGCTGCCAGAGCGGCCCCAAGTTGCTCGGTCGCTTGTTCGAGACGATTGTGGACAGGACCGCAGAAATTCTCGAGCAGGGCGTTCTGGAAATCGATGCACTATCGCAGCAGGTGTTCGGGGATAAGTCCCGCGTCCGCCGTCGCCCGCCCCGTTACCTTGAAGAACGGTTGATGGACGTGGCCAGCCACCACCGGCTCGTCAACAAGACCCGCGATAGCCTCATGTCGCTCTCGCGGGTGCTCACCTATCTCTATACCGTTCCGTCGGTACAGGAAGACAAGGACCTGCGCGAACTGTGCCGCACGATCTCGCGCGATATCCAGTCGCTGTCGGAGCATGCCTCGTTCATTTCCGGCAATATTACCTTTCTGCTGGATGCGTCGCTCGGCCTGATCAATGTCGAGCAGAACGCCATCATCAAGATTTTCTCGATTGCGTCGGTCGTCTTTCTGCCGCCGACGCTGGTCGCTTCCATTTATGGCATGAACTTTCAAAACATGCCGGAGCTGAACTGGACCTATGGCTATCCCGCCTCGCTGGCGTTGATGGTCATTTCGGGCATCATTCCCTTTTTCTTTTTTCGCTGGAAAGGCTGGCTCTGAGGCACTGTGCCTTATCGCTTGTTCACACCCATGTCTCACTCCGTTGAGCACGATCCCTCTGCTGCCAACACTGGCCTGCGGAACTTTCTGATCCTAGTGGTTGGTTCCATCGGTGTCGTCTACGGCGATATCGGCACCAGCCCGCTTTACGCCTTTCGCGAGGCGCTGCGTCCCATCGCCCATGATGGCGTAACCCGCTATGAAGTCATCGGCCTGATCTCGCTGATGATCTGGGCGCTAACCATCATCGTGACGCTGAAATACGTTCTGTTTCTGCTGCGCGCCGACAACGGCGGCGAAGGCGGCACGCTGTCGCTGCTCGCGCTGTTGATGAAGCATGGCAAAGGCCACACAGTCATTCTGTTCTTCATGGGCGTGGCCGGGGCCGCCCTGTTTCTGGGCGACGCCATGATCACGCCTGCTCTGTCGGTTCTGTCAGCCGTTGAGGGCCTTGTGCTGGTGCAGCCCGCCATGGAAAACTATGTGGTTCCCATTGCCGTGGTCATTCTGGTCGCCATGTTTGCGGTGCAATCCAAGGGCACCGCCGCCGTATCCAACTTTTTCGGGCCCATCACGGCGCTGTGGTTTCTCGTCATGGGTGGCATTGGCCTGTACCATATCAGTGATGATTTCGGCATCCTGCTGGCCTTCAACCCCTATTACGCTATTATCTTCATGATCAATGAAGGCTTCATCGGCATCATCGTTCTGGGCGCGGTGTTCCTGACGGTGACCGGGGCAGAAGCTCTCTATGCCGATCTTGGCCATTTCGGCCGCCGTCCCATTCAGTGGGCGTGGTTCTGTCTCGTGTTTCCGGCGCTAACGTTCAATTATCTGGGGCAGGGGGCGTTTATTCTGCGCCATCCGGAATCGATGTCCAATCCGTTCTTCCTGATGTTTCCGCAATGGGCCTTGCTGCCCGTGGTCATTCTGGCGACGGCTGCAACCATCATTGCCAGCCAGGCGGTGATTACCGGCGCGTTCTCGTTGACGCGACAGGCCATCCATTTGGGCTTCCTGCCGCGCATGGAAATTTTCCATACATCCGAAATTCACACCGGCCAGATTTATCTGCCTGCGGTTAACACCATTCTCATGTTTGGCGTCATCACGCTCGTCTTCATCTTCAACTCGTCGGAATCGCTCGCAACCGCCTACGGCATCTCGGTAACCGGGGCCATGGTGGTGACGACCGTGCTGGCCTTTGCCTTCGTGCGCAGCCGCTGGCGCTGGCCTCTGCCACTGGCTATCGCCGTGTTGCTGCCACTGTTTGTGCTGGAACTGATTTTCCTTGGCGCAAACCTGTTGAAAATTCATGATGGCGGATACGTGCCGGTGCTGATTGCGGCCACATTCATCATCATTATGTGGACCTGGAAACGGGGCACGGCCATTCTTCATGCCAAAACCCGCCATACCGATATTCCGCTCGCCTCCTTCATCAAATCCATCGAGAAGAAGAGCGAGCACGGCCCTGTGCAGGTGCCCGGCACGGCGATTTTCTTGACCAGCGATCCGGAATCCACCCCGGCGGCGCTGTTGCACAACCTCAAGCACAACCATGTTCTTCATGCTCAGAATTTCATTCTGACCATCCGCACGGCCAACACGCCGAAGGTTGCGCCAGCCGAGCGCTGCAAGGTTGAGAAGGTCTCGGATCGGTTCAGCAAGCTCGAGTTGAAATTCGGCTTCATGGAAACGCAAAACGTCTCCCATGCCCTTGGGCTATTCCGCAAAACCGGCTTGAAGTTCGATATCATGTCGACCTCGTTCTATCTCGGACGGCGAAAGCTGGTGCCGGATGCCCGCTCCGGCATGCCGCAGTGGCAGGATCGCCTGTTCATCGGCCTCGCCAACGCCGCGACAGACCCATCCGACTACTTCCGTCTGCCAGCCAATCGTGTGGTAGAACTGGGGTCTCACGTCATCATCTAAGATTTCGACGATAGCGGTCCCGTCAGATCACTTTCCAAAATGGTTCCAAACAAAGCCGGGTTTTTTACAGCCCGGCTTTTAGCGTTAACCAAGCATCAAGGTTAATGCATCATTATCACACCCGTTGGAGCGGTTCGCAAACACGCCAGTCGTGGACACCGCATTCCTGAAAAATGTGAAGGAACGACCGTATTCCTGTGAATGACTCACGCGGAAGCCAGTCTTTCTGCGTCCGATTGTGGAGTCCGTGGTGCGTAAAACGGTTCAGGTGCGTCGCAAGGCTGTTGCCTCTCCATTCAGCCGTAAAAGCGCGTTGTTGGCGCTGGCGCTGTTGATGGGGCTTCCCTCCGCCGTCGGTCATTCCGACCTTGCCACCTTTCTGGCTGGCATCAATCGGGGTGGGGAGCGCTGGCGTACCTATATGACGCAAACGCCGACCGGCACTGTCGAACAAGCGCAAATCGTGTTTTCCGATCCGGTCACCACCGGCTCCGTCGATGCCGGCCCCAGCATCGTGCTGCCGGATGGCACCCGCGTGGCCGTATCCCCGAAGTTCCGGCAGGCCGAAAAGCTGCCAGACGAAGACCGTGTGACCCGCTCCCTGAAAAAGGGCCGAATCATGTCGGTTGCCCCGGTGCAGCCCCCTAAGGATTTTAGCGCCGGCTCCGTTCTGCAGCGGCAAAGCTCTTTGCTGAAGCCAAGCTTTGCAGAGAGCCAGCGTACCGCATTTGCCAAGCCCAAGCTCGCGGGCAAGGAACTGACAATCGCGACGGCATTTTACAAAAAGAAAGAACCGAAGGTTGATGCCGCCGTATCGCCTATGCTGGCAAGCCTCGTGACCAATCGCACGCCCGATATTCTGGCCACGGCCTATGCACCGCCTGAGCCGGACTATGCGCGCGATTCGCCGTTTGATTCTATCCTGGTGCCGCAGGCCAAGAACGATGGCCGCTTCGTGCCGGAAATCAGTGCCGAAGATCACGCCTGGGCCGCCACGCCGCTGCCTGCTGGCGTCTTTTCGCCCGAAGAGCAGAAGTGTCTGACCTCGGGCATCTATTTTGAAGCACGCGGCGAATCGGTGAAAGGGCAGGCCGCCGTGGCGCAGGTCATCCTCAATCGCGTTCGCAATCCGACCTATCCCAAGTCGATCTGCGGCGTCGTGTATCAGAACAAGGATTGGTACAATCGCTGCCAGTTCTCGTTCACCTGCGATCGCATTCCCGATATCGTCTGGTCACGCCCCAACTGGAAGATTGCGCAGGATGTGGCCATGGCGGTCACCGCTGGAAAAATCTGGCTCCCGGAAGTGGGCTCCGCCACGCACTATCATGCCACCTACGTCAAACCCAACTGGGCGCCGACGATGAAGAAGATGGCCCAGATCGGCCTGCACGTCTTCTACCGCACCTATGGCGGCGGCTGGAGCTGAGGCCGCTTGAAAACAGGCATTAAGCGCCGGTTGATCCCGGTGCTTTTGCCGTTTTGCGGCGCGGTTGCCGAACAATCTCGACAAAAATGTTACAAGTCGTTGAATCTATTCAAAATAATGTCTGGAGACAATCTCCTGCAACGCCTTGACTATATGAACACCTAAAACTATGGTGCGCCGACTTCAAAACGGGCCATAGCGTGGCGTCGAAACTGGCCGTTTGTGTGTCCGTCTTGCGCAATTTGTGCACGCGGGAGGCATGATCGGGGGAGAGCGTCATGGCGGATGACCGGAAAGAAAGTCTGGAACAGCGGATGAAGCGGCTGGATGCGGAACTCGCATCGCGCCGCAAAAACGGTGTTGAGGATGACAAGCTGGAGGCGCAGGCCGCAGAAAACCGCAAGGGCTATGCGGTTGCCATGCGACTTTCCAGTGAATTTGTCGCCGCAATCATCGTTGGTGCATTTCTAGGCTATCTTTTGGACTATTTTGCTGGCACTGGGCCTTGGGGCATGATTGTTCTGTTGCTCATCGGTTTTTGTGCTGGCGTATTGAATGTCATGCGCTCTGCGGGAATGGTGGCTGGTCCGCCGTCTGCCGAGGGTGTGGACAAGGTCAGGACGAAGAGCGGCGACGACGTTTAAATGCGTCTCGGCGTTGTGAAATACCGCCCTGTGGCGGGGTTGGTTAAGCTTCCGCCGGGTGGCGGGCAAAATGAGAGAGAGTAGCGGTGGCAAACGATCCGACCCATCAGTTCCTGGTCAACAAGATTGTGCCGATTGAAATCGGCGGCATTGATTTCTCCTTCACCAATTCCTCGCTGTTCATGGTGGCAACCGTCGCTGTCGCAACGGCTTTCCTGTATCTGACGACGACGCGTCGCGGCGTTGTGCCTGGCCGTATGCAGTCCGTCTCGGAAATGTCCTACGAATTTATTGCCTCGATGCTGCGCGAAGGCGCCGGCAGTCACGGCATGAAGTTCTTCCCGTTCGTTTTCTCGCTGTTCATGTTCATTCTGACGGCGAACCTCTTGGGCATGGTGCCGTATTTCTTCACCATCACCAGCCAGATTATCGTGACCTTCGCGTTGGCCATGCTGGTCATCGGTACGGTCGTTGTCTACGGTTTCTACAAGCACGGTCTTGGCTTCTTCAAGCTGTTCGTCCCGTCGGGCGTGCCGGTTCCGGTGCTGTTCATTGTGGTGCCGATTGAAATCGTTTCATTCCTTTCCCGCCCCATCAGCCTGTCGATCCGTTTGTTCGCCAACCTTCTGGCCGGACACATCACGCTGAAAGTGTTTGCGGGTTTCGTCGGTTCAATGAGTGCTCTGGGCACCGTTGGAACAATCGGTTCCGTTCTGCCCCTTCTGATGACGGTGGCCATGACCGGTCTCGAGTTTCTGGTGGCGTTTCTTCAGGCTTACGTGTTTGCCGTTTTGACATGCATGTATCTGAACGACGCCGTACATCCGGGGCACTGATATCTACCCCTTAATGGCGGCTCCGGCCGCTGTTTTCAGCCGCATAACCATTTAAAGGAGATAACCCATGGAAGCGGACGTAGCAGTAGCAGCAGTATACTACGCGCAGGCAGCCAAGTTCATCGGCGCAGGTCTGGCTTGCCTCGGCATGGCTGGCGTTGCTCTGGCACTCGGCAACATCTTCGGCAGCTACCTCTCGGGCGCGCTGCGCAACCCGTCTGCCGCTGACAGCCAGTTCGGCCGTCTGGTATTCGGCTTCGCCGTCACTGAAGCTTTGGGCATCTTCTCGCTGCTCATCGCTCTTCTTCTCTTGTTCGCCGTTTAATCTGGCGAGAGCGGAGGGTCGCCCCGGCGGCAATCTGTTCTGGAGACTCGGGTCATGGCTTGTTCGAAGCCGTGACCCTTACCGTTTGAGTGCGCCCCTTTGCTTGAGTGCGCCCTATGGAGGTGAGCATGTTTGTGACCCCGGCATTTGCCCAGGCCACCACGACTGAAAACGCTGAAGTTCCGGCCCACGACGCTGCCGTTAATGGCGACGCGGTCAATACGGAAACGGGCGTGGCGCATGGCACTGAACGTGGCGTGTTTCCGCCGTTCGATCAGTCGACATTTGCATCCCAGCTGTTGTGGCTGGTTATTACATTCGCGGTTTTCTACCTGTTGATGTCCAAGGTTATCGTGCCACGGATCGGCGCTATCCTTGAGACCCGTCACGGTCGTATCGCAAAAGATCTGGACGAAGCTGCACGCCTGAAGGGTGATGCGGACGCCGCCATTGCATCCTACGAGCAGGAACTGGCCGCCGCCAAGTCCAAGGGTCATGCCATCGCCGCCACGGCGCGCGACAGCGCCAAGGCCAAGGCTGACGCGGACCGCGCGGCTCTGGATGCGGGGATCAATGAGAAAATTGCTGCCGCCGAGGTTCGGATTGGCGAAATCAAGACCCGCGCGCTGGCCGAGGTTGGTACCATTGCCGAAGATACAGCCGCGGCTGTTATCGAACGCCTGACCGGCACATCCGCTTCGCCTGCTGAAGTGGCCGATGCAATCCGCGCAAGCGGCAACGGAAAGTAAGGAGCACGTTCATGCATTTTGATGCGACTTTCTTTGCCTTTGTCGGCCTCATTCTCTTCTTCGTTTTGATCGCGTACCTCAAGGTGCCGGGCATGATGGCGAAAGGTCTTGATGAACGCGCCAACAAAATCAGCAATGAGCTTGCCGAAGCCAAGCGCCTGCGCGAGGAAGCCCAGCAGCTTCTGACCGAGTACCAGCGCAAGCGCAAGGATGCCGAAAGCGAAGCCGCGTCCATCGTCGCTGCTGCCGAGCGCGAGGCAGCCATGCTGACCGCCGAAGCCAAGCAGAAGACCGAGGAATATGTGGCGCGCCGGACGCTGATCACCGAGCAGAAGATTGCACAGGCCGAAGCCGAAGCCGTTCAGGCCGTTCGCGCGGCCGCCGTAGATCTGGCGATTTCCGCCGCCGAAAAAGTCATTGCGACCCGCAACGACACTGCCACGCAATCAGCTTTGTTCGCTCAGGCCATTGGCGATGTGAAGACACGACTGAACTAGAGCATTTCCAGTAAAAGCGGAATCGCTTTTATGTCCGGTTAATGCGTCAGAACAAGAAGCTTTGATCGTTGCTTGTTTGGAATGACTTGAAAGGCCGGAGCAATCCGGCCTTTTTCTATGTCGGTATTAGAGCATGTCTTCCACAAGTGGGCGCAGGTTTTGTTAAAAAGACATGCGTAAACATAGATGTTCACAGTGCGGCGCATGAGTTCCATTAAACGCGACGCGCGTTAGGCGTCACAACTCTTTGTCTGCGCAGCGTCCAAACAAACCGCTACGCACTCTGACTGGAAATGCTCTAATCCTGACGCAATGGCCGAAAGCTCATGCGGTGGAGCGTGCAGGGGCCGTGTGCTCCAATCGCAGTGCGGTGACGCGGTGTTGCGTAACCCGCATGGGATGCAAAACCGTAATTGGGGTAGACGAGGTCTGCCCTTGTCATCATTCGGTCGCGCACGACTTTGGCGATGATGGAGGCAGCCGCGATGGACAGGGAACGCGAGTCGCCTTTGATGACGGCCTTGCCGTAGCAAGACAGACCCCGCGGTACATCCCGACCGTCAATCAACACGCAGTCCGGTCGTGTCGGCAGTCCATCGACCGCGCGGCGCATGGCGTCCAGACTGGCTTGCAAAATATTGATGGAGTCGATCCGTTTCGGGCCCGATGAGGCGATGGAGACGGTCGACGTCGCCATGATCATAGCAAACAGTTCTTCCCGCCGCTCCGCCGTCAACAGTTTGCTGTCGTTCAGTCCGTCCGGAATACGCTCAAGATCCAGGACAACGGCAGCGGCTACGACAGGCCCCGCCAGGGGACCACGCCCGGCCTCGTCCGTACCCGCGACAATCGTATGGCCGTTGCGCCGTGCTTCCCCTTCCAGCCGCAAATCGGGACCTTCCGGTAAATCGGGAAACAACAGGGAATCAGGCGCAACACGGTTCAACATGCGGTCAGAGTCGCACATCGCAAGCTTCGCCCGCAAGTCTTAAAGCAAATATCAAAGCAGGGAGAGCTGAACGCCGGTGCCCAGCGGTGGCACGAACAGGTCCGAACGCAATTGCCGGCGGGTCAGATTAAGCTCCAGCCGCTTGGCGGCCATTTCGAACCGGCGACCAATCTGCCACGCATAGGGTCCGGCCCCTTTCATGCGCTTGCCGAATTCCGCATCGTAATCCTTGCCACCCCGCATAGAGCGGATCAGCGACATCACATGGCGATACCGGTCGGGATAATTGCGCAGCAGCCAGTCACGAAACAGCGGGCTGACCTCCAGCGGAAGACGCAGCAACACATAGCCCGCTTCACTCGCGCCGGCTGCTTTGGAGGAATCCAGGATCCGCTCAATTTCGTGGTCGTTCAGCGCGGGTATCACTGGCGCGACCATGACACCAACGGTGATGCCAGCATCCGACAAGGCGCGAATCGCTTCCAGCCGTTTGGAGGGCGTTGACGCACGTGGCTCCATGGATCGTGCCAGCTTGCGGTCCAGCGTCGTGATTGACATGGCCACCTTCGCCAGTCCCTTTTCAGCCATGGGCGCGAGCAAATCGATATCGCGCATGACCATAGCCGATTTTGTCACGATCACCACCGGATGGTCGGCCGCTTTCAGCACTTCGAGGATTTGACGCATCACGCGCCATTCTTTCTCGATCGGCTGATAGGGGTCGGTATTGGTGCCAATCGCGATGGTGCGTGGTTTGTAACCGGATTTTGCCAGTTCGCGTTCCAGCAGTTTCGGCGCATCGGGCTTGGCAAAAAGCTTTGCTTCGAAATCCAGCCCCGCCGACAAGCCCATGAATGCATGGGTCGGACGAGCAAAACAATAGATGCAGCCGTGTTCGCAGCCCCGATACGGATTGATCGAGCGGTCAAAGGAAATATCGGGCGAGTCGTTGCGGGTAATGGCCGTGCGCGGCTTTTCCACCTGCACCGTCGTCTTGAACGGCGGCAGGTCTTCCAGCGTTTCCCAACCGTCGTCAAAGCCCTCGCGGCTTTGCGGCTCAAACCGACCGGAGGGGTTAAGTCCAGCTCCACGACCACGCCGCCGGTCAATCTCGATCCGCAGGCCCTTGGCTGAAATGACCGCATTGGCCAGTTCTGCCGAGTTCGACGGCGCAAATGCATTGGAGGTATGGGACAGATCGTTCATGGCTTTTCCCGCATCTATTCTTGTTATGTTCCTATAACAAAACATGGAACAGGTCAAGAACGAAATCCGTTCCGCGTTTACTGGCAATTTTTGGGGGGATGGGGTAAGCATGGCTATGCTCACCGTTTTAATGGAAACCCACAATCATGAGAGTGAACTGGCGCAGACTTTGTCCGTGCTGGTTTCCGGAGCGGTTCAGGGGCTGGTAAGCGACGTTATTCTTCTGGATCATGGTTCGCAGGACGGCACGGCGCAGGTGGCCGATGCCGCCGGATGCAGCCTGCATTCCGCCTGGGTCTTGGCCGACGTAATACGGCGTGCGCGTGGGGAGTGGTTGATGCTGCTGGAGCCGGGTGCGCGCCCGGCGAACGGCTGGATCGGCGAGGTGGGTGAGTATGTTGCCCTTCACCAGAAGCCGGCGGTTTTTTCCCCTGCCAGACAGTACCGGCAGTCCCTGTTGAAACGCCTCGGCCGCCGTCGTTCACCGCTGGAAAAGGGTGTTCTCATTCCGAAGTCTCTGGCTTTGAAACTGGCAGACGGAATGACCGGTCTTGAGCCCATGTCTCGAAAGGTCTCTGCCAGCAGGCTTCGTGCCGAACTGATACCGGCGTGGGTAGCCCGCCGATAACCGTTTTCAGCGCTTCAAATGCTCATCCAGACGCGGCATAATTTCCACGAAATTGCAGGGCTGGTGGCGGTAGTCGAGCTGTTGGCCCAAAATACCGTCCCACGCATCTTTGCAGGCGCCGGGGGAGCCGGGCAGCACGAAGATGAAGGTGGAGTTGCTGAGCCCCGCGGTGGCGCGAGACTGAATGGTGGATGTGCCAATCTTATCGTAGGAAATACGGTGAAAAACGGCGGAAAAGCCGTCCATACGCTTGTCGAACAGCGGCTCGATGGCCTCCGGGGTCACGTCGCGCCCGGTAAAACCCGTGCCGCCGGTGGTGATGATAACGTCCACCGTTTCATCCAAGGACCAGACTTGCACCTGACGCGCAATGTCCGTTGCGTCATCGCCGATAATGGCGCGGGCCGCAAGCGTGTGTCCTGCCTCGGTCAACCGGCTAACGAGCACGTCGCCGGACCGGTCATCGGCAAGCGTCCTCGTGTCGGAAACCGTCAATACGGCAATGCCGAGGGGGATGAAGGGTCTTTCTGTCGGTTCAGGCTTGGTGGATATGGTCAAAGCTCGCTCCCGTTGTTGTGGCGGTAACGTACCACTGCGGATATCGATCCACCAGTTGGCTTTCTGCCTTCCGGGCGGCGTGGATGGACGGGAAAATACCAAAACAGGTGGCCCCGGAACCGGACATGCGGGCAAGCTGCGCGCCAAAGTCCATAAGCGCCGCGCAGGCAGTTGCGATTTCGGGCACACATATCTCTGCCGGGGGTTGCAGATCATTGCGCTGGCTGTGCAGTGCCTTAAGCCAGTCCGACAGGTCGCTGCCGATGGGTGGATTGGTCTTGTTGGTCAGCGCTGTGAAGATCGCAGGCGTGGAGACGGATTTCATCGGATTGACGAGAACCAGCGACACGGCGGGAAATTCTTTGATCAGCTGCACATCCTCACCGATGCCGCGTGCCAGCAATGGCTGACTGATGAGGCACATGGGCACATCGGCCCCAAGCGACAGCGCAAGCTGGGGATCAGGTAAACCAGAGTTCCACAAGCTTGTCAGCACCTTCAGCGTTGCTGCCGCATCCGCCGAGCCGCCGCCAATGCCGGATGCAATTGGCAGGTTTTTCTCCAGATGGATGTGAACAGGCGGGCAGGGGAGGTCTCGCGCGTTGAGCGCTGACCGAAGCGTGTCTCTTGCTTTGAGTACGAGGTTCCCGGCGTCCACCTCCAGACCCTCAGCGAACGGTCCCGACAGCGTGAATTGATCCGTGTTTTCAAGAGAGGCGGAAATACGGTCGCCCGCGTTGTCGGCAAACACCACGATACTGTCCAGCAGGTGATAACCATCGGCACGTTGGCCGGTGACGTGCAGTGACAGGTTAATTTTTGCAGGCGCGAACAGGGTGAGGGTGTGACGGGCAGCGTCACGACTGAAAGACGGGCCGGTACGCGCAGTATTCTTCATAAGGCATGACTCAGGCAGGGGCTTTGACCACACACATTGCCGATAGATATGGATTCCTGTGACAAGCACAGGAATGAGGGCGGGGAGGTTAGAGCGCTTTTCGTTCTGATTGAATCAGAACGGTGCTCTAACTTTTTATATTGAAAGCATAATCTTATTGATCCTTGCTTCGCTCCGGTCGGATTATGCTCCAGGTATGTGGGCGTTGAATACGGAAGAAGAAGGCAATGCCGGGTCTTGTGCACGTTCGCACTTTCCAAGTGAACCAAAACCCGTGCCACGCATAAGCGCGTAGCCTTGCCAGATAGTGTGTCGCTACCGCCTTTGACTCCCACACTCTCTATCCTCATCCCTGTGCTTGTCACCGGGATCCACCGACACAGGGAAAGCCGCCGCTGGATATAAATTTCGGTGACGAGCACAGAAATGAGGGAGGATGAGGAAGCAGGCGACAGAATTGCGATACGTCAAGCCGGATATTCCGTGACCCGTAGGAACACCCCACGCCACGTCGTGGCGCAGAGCCCGTTTCACACATCAATCGAGTCGTGCCGCCCCGCATCCGTCCCTCAGGACTTTTTGTCCGGACTACCTTCGGCAGGCTTTACCGGTGCAGGTGTTTTGGCATCAGCAGCGGTTGGCGCTTTGTCTTCCAGAGGTGGCAGGCCGTTGGCGATCTTGTCCTTTATCTTCGGAATCTCCGCCTCTTCGGGCTTCAGGCCCAGCGTGCGGTTCCACTGGAAGTTGGCTTCCAGCTTGCGTCCAACGCGCCAATAGGCATCGCCCAGATGGTCGTTGATGGTTGGGTCGCCAGCCTTCAACTCCGAGGCGCGTTCCAGTTCCGTTACGGCCTTGTCGAACTCGTGGATGCGGTAATAGGCCCAGCCGAGCGAATCGACGATATAGCCATCGTCCGGGCGCAGCTCCACAGCCTTGCGGATCATGTTCATGCCCTCATCGAGGTTCATGTTCATATCCACCCAGGAATAGCCGAGATAATTGAGAACGGCGGGTTGATCCGGGTTCAGTTCCAGCGCCTTGCGGAAGTTCGGCTCTGCCTGTTCCCATTTCTTCTGGCGCTCATAGGCTATGCCGCGCTGGAAGAACACCGTCCAGTCATTGCGCGAAGGCATGGGGCCGATCTGCTCGACAGCGCGATCAAAGACCTCGCCCATTTCCTTGTAGTCCTTGGCGTCGGACAACACGCTGCCATAGGCGAGATAGGTGCGGATATCCTTGGGGTCGGAGTCAATCAGCGCTTTCAGGTGCTGCTTGGCCTCTTCCACCTTGCCGGTGGAGGCCAGCACCAGACCCAGCTGCAGCTCGGAAATACGCCGCATCGGCGAGTTTTCCGGTACGCTTCGGTAGAGCTCTATGGCTTTTTCCGGGTTCTTCGAGTTTTCGGCAATGCCGCCCAGCATCACCAGTGCGTCGGCACTGTCAGGGTCAAGCGAGCGGGCCGATTGCAGATACAGCGACACAATGTCTTCCGCGCCGTCGCGGTTCAACGCGCCGCCGATGGAAAACAGCACGGCGGCGGCACCCTGCGATGCATTGCGGACCTGCTGTTCCTGCTTCTCACCCTTTTCGATGCTCTGGCGCAGCGCTTTCAGCGGCGCATAATTGTTGACGAGCGTATCACCAACGGAAATGGCATCCAGCGCCTTCTGTTTGTTGCCTGCTGTCGCTTCCAGACGGGCCAGCGCCACCACGGCACGCATGAAGGTATCGGGTGCCGCACCGGCCCCTTCACGGTCCAGCACGGCATCGTTCAACCGCGCACGGGCTGTCGTCACATCGCCGGACGCCGCAGCAATCGCACCGGCATGGTAATTCTTGAAGATCGCGAACCAGTCCGGCCCCTTCATCTTGCGCAGCATGGCCAGCGCATCCTTGGGGCTTCCTTGCCCATAGCGCGCCCACGCCTGCAACAGGCCGTTCATCAGCCGGTCCAGATCGTTCGGACCCTTGTAATTCAGAATCTTCTGCGCCTGCGAATACTTTTCATCGCGAATGGCGTTGACGGCCCGAACGACGGTCGTGATACGTTCAACCGACTGGTCAGACTTCAATTCCTCGGCCAGCTTGGCACCTTCGCCAAAATGCCCGTTCATCAACTGCGTGATCATCAGCCGTTGCTTGACGTCGATATTGTCTGCATCAAACTGAAGCGCGATCTTGTAGAGGGCCGTCGCGGTGTCAAAATCCCGGTCCACATCCGCCGTGCGGGCCGCCAGAAACGCACCCGAAAAACTGTTGACCTTCAACGGGTCAAACGGCGTCGTATTCGCGCTGGTGGCGGGCGGCGCATCCGGGGTTTCAATGGTCAGTGGGCTTTCCTGTGCCATAACAGGTGCCGCCAGCGTGAACGAAACCAGAGCGAGGCAGGCCACGCTGCCAAGAAGCCGCATTTTACTCAAGTGCCGCATAACGAGCCTTTCATCATGGGCACACACAGTGCTGCCCGCCCCAACGGGCAATTCCAAATCACATTGCAGTAACACATGGGCAACAGAATGGCTTTTTTACGCCATCAATCTCAATTGACCCGGTCGATACAAAAATCGATGACTTCCAGCAGCGCTGCTTTCCACGGGCTTTCCGGCAGGGGCGCCAGAGCGTCGCGGGCAATGGTGCCGTAATGGCGCGCCCGCGCAATGGTATCCGTCAGCCCACCATAGCGGTTGATGAGGTGCAGTGCCTTGTGCAAATTGTCTTCCGTGCTGTCGCCGCCCTCAATCGCTGCGCGCCAGAACGCCCTGTCGTCCTCATTGCCACGGCGGTAAGAGAGGATGACCGGCAGTGTTATCTTGCCCTCGCGAAAATCATCGCCGACATTCTTGCCAAGGTCATCGGCCTGCCCGCCATAATCCAGCACATCGTCCACAAGCTGGAAAGCTAACCCCAAGTTCATCCCATAGGATTTCAGCGCGTTGCGGTGCGCCTTCGGCGTGCCCGCAACAATCGGGCCGACCTCGGACGCGGCTGCAAACAGCGCCGCCGTCTTGGCGCGGATGACGGACAGATAATCGTCCTCCGTCGTCTCCATGTTCTTTGCGACGGAAAGCTGCAACACCTCGCCTTCGGCAATCACCGAGGCTGCCGTGGACAGCACATCTAGCGCATCGAGCGAGCCGACATCCACCATCATGCGGAAGGCCTGGCCAAGCAGAAAATCGCCCACCAGCACACTTGCCTGATTGCCCCAGATCATTCGGGCGGTGGATTTGCCGCGGCGCAGATCGCTTTCGTCCACCACATCGTCATGCAGCAGGGTGGCGGTGTGCATAAACTCCACGCTGGTGGCAAGCT
Source organism: Rhizobium sp. CFBP 8762 (assembly GCF_014841565.1). Lineage (GTDB taxonomy): Bacteria > Pseudomonadota > Alphaproteobacteria > Rhizobiales > Rhizobiaceae > CFBP-8762. The sequence goes on along the minus strand of NZ_JACYUD010000001.1, from coordinate 436,868 downwards.
TGATGTGCGAATCACCCTGATAGCCAAACATGGCGGCAGATGCCAAAGTCAGCATGGGGCGCAGGCGTTTGCCGCCCGAAGAAATCAGATGGTTCGCCACTTCGGGAATCATCTGCACATCCGAGCCTGCCTTGGACAGGATAAGCTGGTTGACCCGCTCCATATCGGCTTTCGTCAGATCGACCAGAGGCTTCACCGATGCCTGTTTGTTTTTGCTTTCTTCCAGCGGTATCACTACGCCCAAGGCTTCAGGACTCCTGTTGCATTTCAGGTGTGAACAATAGAAAGGCTGGCTATGCGCGGCAAGAGGAAAAATACCCCATGAAAGAATTGATCCGTGCGAACGATCCCGTCCTTCTCTCCTTCGCCGAAAGCCTGATGAAAGAAGCGGGGATTTATTATCTCATTGCCGATCAGGGTATGAGTATTCTCGAAGGGTCGCTCGGCCTGCTGCCGCGCCGTTTTCTGGTGGAGGATGATCGCGCCGATGAAGCCCGTCGCCTGTTGATCGACGCCGGGCTGGAACATGAGCTGCGGGACGCATGACCGACCCTCTCGTGAACGATACGGCTGTTGCGTTCACCGAGACCGTGGACGCCTTCCACTATGGTGCCTTTCATGTGGTGCAGCCGCTGGGGGCCGGGCATCGCTCCGGCATGGATGCCATGCTGCTGGCAAGCCTTGTGGCCGCTCCCGCGCGCGTCCGCGTGGCTGATCTTGGGGCCGGTGCCGGTGCTGCGGGCCTTGCGGTCGCCTCGCGTCTTGGTGAAGCCGAGGTCACCCTTGTCGAGCGCTCCCCCCTGATGGCAGCGCTGGCCAAAAAAACCCTCGATTTGCCGCAGAATGCCCGTTTTAAAGGCCGTGTGCAGGTGCTGGAGGCCGATGTAGGGCTGACCGGCCAGCGCCGCGTGTCCGCCGGTCTGGCCGATGAGGTGTTCGACCACGTCATCATGAACCCGCCGTTCAACGATCACGCGGACCGGCGCACGCCGGACCCTTTGAAAGCCGAAGCGCACGCCATGACGGAGGGGTTGTTCGATATCTGGATCCGCACCGCCGGTGCCATCATGCGGCCCGGCGGGCAGTTGTCTTTGATTGCCCGGCCGCAATCGATTGCCGATATTATCGCCGCTTGCGGCAGGCGCTTCGGCGGTATTGAAATCACCGCCATCCAGCCCCGGCGCAATGAAAGCGCCGTGCGCATTCTCGTCACCGCCATCAAGCAGAACCGTGCGCGCCTGACGCTCCGCGCTCCGCTCGTCATCCATGAGGAAGACAGCCACCGCTTTGCCGGAACGGTCAACGATCTCAACAATGGTCGCACCGCCTATGCGCGTCTGAAGTAGCGCGCATTTGCCGCAAAAACCTATTGTTTCAGTAGTCTTTGTTCGTTAGTAAGTTCACAAGATATTAGGCATGTAGCGAACATAGGTGAAGCGACCATGAGTAGCCCGACCGTCAGTGATGTTTTCCCCGGCACAATACAATCGGCTTTGCCGCTGAAACGCAGGCAGGTCATTGGCGGCGCACTGGCGGGTCTGGCTGTTACCGTTCTTCCCGGCTGCGGCAAGCCTGCCGTCGGCGAAAGCAGAAATGTCGACGTTCTGCTCATCGGCGGCGGTATCATGAGTTCCACGCTTGGCATGTGGCTGCGCAATCTGGAGCCCAACTGGTCGGTGGAAATGATCGAGCGCCTCGATGGTGTCGCGCTGGAGAGCTCAAACGGCTGGAACAACGCTGGCACCGGCCATGCGGCCCTGGCCGAGTTGAATTACACGCCGGAGGATTCCGAGGGCAATATCAAGATCGCCCAGGCCATCAAGATCAATGAGGCGTTCCAGATTTCGCGGCAGTTCTGGGCCTATCATGTCGAGCAGGGTGTTTTGAAAAACCCGCGTTCTTTCATCAACCATACGCCGCATATGAGCTTCGTCTGGGGCGAAGAGAATGCCGCTTACCTGCGCAAGCGTTACGATGCAATGCAGGCAAGCCCGCTGTTTTCCGGCATGGAATACTCCGAGGACCCGGCAAAGATTGCCGAATGGGTTCCTCTGATGATGGAGGGCCGTGATCCCACCCAGAAGATTGCGGCCACCTGGTCGCCGCTCGGCACCGACATGGAGTTTGGCGAAATCACCCGCCAGTTCGTATCGCATATGCAGAGCCAGCCAAACTTCCGCTTGAACCTGTCGAGCGAAGTGGACGAGATGGAGCGCAACGCCGATGGCACATGGCGCGTTACCTATCGTAACCTGAAGGACGACACGCGCCAGACGGTCAATGCCAAATTCGTGTTTGTCGGCGCGGGCGGTGCCGCGTTGCACCTGCTGCAAATGTCGGGCATTTCGGAAATCGACCAGTATGGCGGCTTCCCAGTCGGCGGCTCGTTCCTTGTCAACGACAACCCTGATGTGGCCATGCGCCATCTGGCGAAAGCCTATGGCAAGGCTTCGGTCGGTTCTCCGCCCATGTCCGTGCCGCATCTCGATACGCGCGTGATTGATGGCAAGCGCGTTCTGCTATTCGGCCCGTTTGCAACATTCTCCACGCGGTTCCTGAAAGACGGTTCCTACCTTGATCTGCTGTCGGCAACCAACACCAGCAACCTGTGGCCGATGATGAAGGTTGGCGTTGACCAGTATTCTCTGATCGAATACCTCGCGGGTCAGTTGATGCTGTCGGATGATGATCGCTTTGCCGCGTTGCAGGAGTATTTCCCCGGTGCGAAGCAGTCGGAATGGCGGCTGTGGCAGGCTGGCCAGCGTGTGCAGATCATCAAGAAGGACGCGGAAAAGGGCGGTGTTCTGAAGCTCGGCACAGAAGTCGTCAGCGCGCAGGATGGCAGCATTGCCGGCCTGCTTGGCGCGTCACCGGGGGCGTCCACGGCTGTTCCCATCATGTTGTCGGTTCTGGAAAAAGTCTTTGCCGACAAGGTTGCCTCTCCGGAATGGCAGAGCAAGATCCAGACGATTGTTCCGGGCTATGGCGCGAAACTCGGCGATGATCCGGAGCGGATCGCCCGCGAATGGGTCTACACCAGTGAGAAGCTGGACCTGCCGACACCACCGAAGGTTACTGTCGCAACGTCTGCTTCAAATGGTTTGGGCAATGGCGTTGTAAAGCGCGTGCCGGATATGGCACTCTAATATAGGCTCAAATTATTGGTCATTCTCCATTGTGATTTGCATTGGCGAACTTACATGCTTTGCTGAATGTAAGCATAATGGAGTGATCATGCAGCGCCTTAAAAAATTCCTGCCAAAGCGTTTTCGAAAAGAAGGCGTAGTCATTCCTGTGGTGCGGCTGCATGGCACCATCATGGCGGGTGGAAGCGCATTTCGCCCGGCGCTGAATATTGCAACGGCGGCTCCCGTGCTGGAGCGGGCGTTTGGGGTGAAGGACGCGCCTGCGGTCGCCATCTCCATCAATTCGCCCGGTGGCTCGCCGGTGCAATCGCGGCTGATTTTTCAGCGTATTCGCGATCTCGCGGTCGAGAAAAACAAGAAAGTTCTGATCTTCGTCGAGGATGTCGCGGCCTCCGGCGGTTACATGATTGCGCTGGCGGGCGACGAAATTATTGCAGACGCCACCTCCATCGTCGGCTCCATCGGTGTGGTGTCCGGTGGCTTTGGCTTCCCGGAGCTTTTGCGCAAGATCGGTGTGGAGCGCCGTGTCTATACGGCGGGTGAAAACAAGGTTCTGCTCGACCCCTTCCAGCCGGAAAAGGAGAAGGATGTCGAATTTCTCAAAGCCCTTCAGGCCGACATTCACGCCATTTTCATCGATATGGTCAAGTCCCGTCGGGGGCCAAAGCTGAGCGACGAGGACACGATCTTTTCCGGCCTGTTCTGGACCGGCACGCGCGGTCTGGACCTCGGCTTGATCGATGGTCTGGGGGATTTGCGCGGTGAGCTGAAAAAGCGTTATGGTACGGATGTGCGCTTGCAACTGGTTTCCGCCTCTCGCGGTCTGTTCGGGCGCAAGCAGCCGGGCGTATCGGTTTCTTCCGACGCGGCAGGCCAGTTTGCCAGCGCTGCCGTTTCAGCGGTCGCCGATCTGGCTGAGGAAAAGGCTCTCTGGGGCCGGTTTGGATTGTAACAATACGGATACTAGCATGGCGCAGCTGATACTTATTCTTTTGGTGGCGGGTCTGGCATGGCTGGGATATCGCAAATTTATTGCAGATGCCGAGAAGCTGTCCCGCAAAACCGAAGAATTGCGTCGCAACCGTGAAACCGGGGCCACCGGCACTTTGGTCAAGGACCCCGAGACCGGCGAATACCGGGTGAAGAAGCCCGAAGACTGATCCGCACTTGACGGTCGCGGGGCATCGTGGCACCAGTCCGCATCCAGAAAATAAGAGTGTGCTGACGTATCCATGACCGATATTGACCTGCCGGACCACATGAATCCCGCCCGTTCCTTTCAGGCGCTGATCCTTACCCTTCACGCCTATTGGGCCGACAAGGGCTGCGCCGTGTTGCAGCCCTATGATATGGAAGTGGGCGCAGGCACGTTTCACCCGGCAACCACACTGCGGGCATTGGGCCCCAAGCCCTGGCGCGCCGCCTATGTGCAGCCGTCGCGCCGCCCCTCGGATGGCCGCTATGGTGAAAACCCCAACCGGATGCAGCACTATTACCAGTATCAGGTTATCCTCAAGCCAAACCCCTCCAACCTTCAGGAGCTGTATCTGGGTTCCCTGAAAGCCATCGGGCTGGATCCGCTGCTGCATGATATCCGCTTTGTGGAAGACGACTGGGAAAGCCCCACTCTCGGCGCATGGGGCCTTGGCTGGGAGTGCTGGTGCGACGGCATGGAAGTGTCGCAGTTCACCTATTTCCAGCAGGTGTGCGGCATTGAATGCGCCCCCGTTTCCGGTGAATTGACCTATGGTCTGGAGCGCCTCGCCATGTATGTGCAGGGCGTGGACAATGTCTATGACCTCAACTTCAACGGTCGCGAAGGGCCTGAGAAAATCACCTATGGCGATGTGTTCCTGCAGGCCGAGCAGGAATATTCCCGCTACAATTTTGAATATGCCAACACAACCATGCTGCACCAGCACTTCATCGATGCGGAAATCGAGTGTCAGGCCCTTCTGAATGCGGGTGCACCGCATGAGGCCGGTGCCTTGCACACGTGTGTGCTGCCTGCCTATGACCAGTGCATCAAGGCGTCGCACGTCTTCAATCTTCTGGATGCGCGTGGTGTGATTTCAGTCACCGAACGCCAAAGCTATATCCTGCGCGTGCGCACGCTGGCGAAAGCCTGCGGCGAGGCCTTCCTGCTGACGGATGCGGGTGGCGCAAACCTGACTGCGGAGTCCCTGTAATGCCTGATTTGCTGCTTGAACTCCGTTCCGAGGAAATTCCCGCCCGTATGCAGCGCAAGGCTGCGGGTGATCTCAAAAAGCTTGTGACCGATGCGCTGGTGGAAGCCGGCCTGACCTATGAGGGTGCGCGTGAATACTGGACGCCGCGCCGCCTGACGCTGGACATTCGCGGCCTCAATGCCCGCTCTGCCGATGTGCGCGAGGACCGCAAAGGCCCCCGCACGGACGCCAATGAAAAGGCGATTGAAGGCTTTTTGCGCGGGGCAGGGCTGACCTCGATTTCCGAGGCGCATGTGCACAGCGACCCGAAAAAGGGTGACTTCTACGTTGCCCACATCGTCAAGCCGGGGCGGCCTGCCGATGAGATCATTGCCGAGGTCATGCCCGGCATTATCCGCAATTTCCCATGGGCCAAGCCCATGCGCTCCGGCGTTGCCTCGGCCAAGCCCGGATCGTTGCGCTGGGTGCGTCCGCTGCAAAGCATTGTCTGCACCTTCGGCTCGGAAACCGATGAAACCATTGTTATTCCCTTCGAGGTCGATGGGATCGTCGCTGGCAACGTGACCTACGGGCACCGTTTTCACGCGCCCGATGCCATCACCGTGCGCCGCTTTGGTGATTATGTCGAAAAGCTGGAGCGCGCCAAGGTCGTGCTGGATGCCGACCGCCGCAAGCAGATCATCGCGACGGACGCCGCCAACCTGACCTTTGCCACCGGCCTGGAACTCGTGGAAGACGAGGGCCTGCTGGAAGAGGTCAGCGGTCTCGTGGAATGGCCGCAGGTGCTGATGGGCTATTTCGAGGAAGACTATCTGGCCATTCCGTCGGAAATCATCCGCCTGACGATCAAGACAAATCAGAAGTGCTTCGTCACGCGGGCACCGGGGGCTGATACGCTCTCCAATGCCTTCATTCTGGTGGCCAATATCGAAGCCAAGGACGGTGGCAAGGAGATCATTCACGGCAATGGCAAGGTCGTGCGCGCCCGCTTGTCGGATGCCGCCCATTTCTGGAAGCGCGATCAAGCCGATCTGCCGGATCTGGCAACACTTGCCGCGAGCGCGGACCGTTTCGGTCTGGATCTGGCAAAGCCGCTGGATCAGCGCATGGCCAAGCTCGATGCGCTGAACGTAACCTTTCAGGCCAAGCTCGGTACGCAAGGGGCGCGGGTGGCCCGTATCCGCGCTTTAGGCAAAACGCTGTCAGCCCTGACCGGGGCAGACGCTTCCCTGGTGGATCGCGCGAGCCTACTGGCCAAGGCTGACTTGCGCACGGAAGCGGTCAACGAGTTCCCCGAGCTTCAGGGCTTGATGGGCCGTCGCTATGCCAGCCTGCAAGGCGAGCATGAGTCCGTCGCAACCGCCATCGAGGATCATTACAAGCCGCAGGGGCCGTCAGACCGCGTGCCGACCGATAAAGTTGCCATCACCATTGCGCTGGCTGACAAGCTGGATACGCTGACGGGTTTCTGGGCAATTGACGAAAAGCCGACCGGCTCCAAGGACCCCTATGCGCTCCGCCGGGCGGCCCTTGGCGTGATCCGTATTCTGCTGGAGCGGGGCTTGCGTATTCACCTGCTGCCGGTCTTTGCAGAGGCGTTGCGCGGGCACGGTGCCGATTCCACAGAAAGTGCTGACCTTTTGTCCTTCTTCCATGACCGGTTGAAGGTCTATTTGCGCGAGCTCGGTGCCCGCCATGATCTGATCGACGCCGTCATCACGCCGCAGGCCGATGATTTGTTGATGATTGCCCGCCGCGTCGAGGCGCTGACGGCCTTTCTCAATTCACAGGATGGCCAGAACCTTTTGGCAGGCACCAAGCGCGCCACGCAGTTGCTGGCTGCAGAAGAAAAGAAGGGCACCACCATTGCGCCCGCTGTCAAGGCAGCACTCCTGACTGTCGATGCCGAAAAAGCCCTGTTTGCCGCCGTGGATGTCGCTGCTCTCAACGCCCGTGAGGCGGTGGAGCGCGACGATTTTCATGCGGCGATGGAAGCCCTGTCCCGTCTGCGGGCGCCGGTCGACCAGTTCTTTGTTGATGTTCTGGTCAACGACGAGAATGTGGACGTGCGCGCAAACCGCCTGGCGCTTCTTGCCAGCATCCGCGCCGCGACAGGGACGGTTGCCGACTTCTCCAAGATTTCCGGTTAAAGCATATTCCGACCGGAGCGAAGCGAGGGTCGATAGAGAACATGCTTCAAAATGAGTAAAAAAAAGCCTGACACTCCAAACAGGGGTGTCAGGCTTTCTGCAATGTCTGCCAGGACTGGAGAAACTGGCAGTCTGATAATCATGATATAAGATCAGCTTTCCGGCAATTTTAGGATGCTGCTATCACCTTGTTGTGATGATGGCGTGTCCTCCGGTTTATTCTCGGCTTGAGCTTCGGCTTCGGCCTCGCGGACCTTGGCTTCGCGTTCCGCTTTCAGTGCTTCGGGATCGCGCGGCGGTTCTCCGGCGGCAATCCGTTGGGCTTCCGTCGGTTCACTCACATAGACTACGGGCGAGCCGCCCATCCATGCCTCTGTGCGCAAAACCTTGAGTTCACCGTTGATCCTGCGAACTTCAATTTTCTGTTGTCCCCGCGGAAGATCCGGCACCTTTTCGGCAGATGGCTCATCTGCCACCCTTACGGGTGGGCAGTGTTTACAGGTGATGGTTTCCACGCTGTTTCCGACCCGTTCGCCGGAAACAATGATCTCGATAGACGAAGCGCTGGCCATTTGAGCACTGCTGAGGCAGAGCAAGGCGATCCAAATTTTGCCCATCCAAAATCTTCTCAAGCCAATCTCCCGAAACCATCAGACACCGGAAAATTAGCATATGAGAATGTCGTTGTCGTGCTTTGTTGCGAACGCGGTTAACGATTGATTGCGCGCCAGCCAATATCCCGCCGCGCAAAACCGTTCTCCCATTTTACCTGATCCAGCAGGGCATAAGCCTTGTCCTTGGCTTCGCTCACTGTCGCCCCGCGCGCGGTGACATTCAGAACCCGGCCACCGGTCGCGACCAGTGTGCCATCCTTCAGCGCGGTCCCGGCATGGAAGATTTTTGCGTCCGTGCCGGTGTCCGGCAGATGGGCAATGGCTGTGTTTCTATCAAAGGTTGCGGGATAGCCCTTGGATGCCATCACGACAGTTAACGCAACATCATCGCTCCAGTTCGCTTTCACGCTATCGAGCGTGCCGGTCGCGGCAGCGTAAAGCAACGGCAGCAGATCGCCATTCAGGCGCATCATCAGCACCTGCGTTTCCGGGTCGCCAAAGCGTGTGTTGTATTCAATCAGCTCGGGGCCTCGTGCCGTGATCATCAGGCCCGCAAACAGCACACCGACGAAGGGATGCCCGCGCTGCGCCATGCCGGAAATGGTGGGTAGAATGATTTCGTCCATGGTGCGCTGTGTCATGGCATCGGTCATGACAGGGGCAGGGGAGTAGGCACCCATGCCACCGGTATTGGGGCCCGTGTCGCCATCGCCAACACGCTTATGGTCCTGCGCGGATGCGAGCGCCAAGGCATTGACACCATCGCACAGGCAGAAGAAGCTGGCTTCTTCGCCATCCAGAAACGCCTCGACGACCACTTCCGCGCCTGCGGCGCCAAAGGCGCCGTCAAAGCAATCGTCCACCGCCACCAGCGCTTCATCCAGTGTCATGGCAACGGTCACGCCCTTGCCAGCGGCCAGCCCATCGGCCTTGATAACGATGGGCGCGCCTTGTTCCTGCACATAGGCACGGGCCGCTGCGGCATCGGTAAACCGCTGGTACGCGCCGGTCGGAATGTTGAACTCCGCGCAGAGATCCTTGGTGAACCCCTTGGACCCTTCGAGCTGCGCCGCTGCCGCCGAAGGCCCGAACACCGCAATATCAGCCGCGCGCAGCGCATCGGCAATGCCAGCGACCAGAGGGGCTTCCGGCCCCACGACCACGAAGGTGACGCCGTTGTCCCGGCAGAAAGATACCACGGCAGCATGGTCGTCCGTATCGAGCGCAACCAGCGTGGTGCATTCGCCAATGCCGGGATTGCCCGGTGCGGCGTAGAGCGTGGTCAACAGGGGTGATTGCGCAAGTTTCCAGGCCAAGGCGTGCTCACGTCCGCCGGAACCGATCAACAGAACTTTCATCAGGCAACCCCTTCTTCACGATCGCTTGCACACGATCGTTGGGGCGTTAAGGCGAAGATGTCTAAACGTCAAGTGAAACGGGCAATTTGGCGCGATCCGCTTGACCGGATGCAGGCGCGGCGGCAAACAGAGGCATGAGCAACAGTCAGTCCGATCCGTCCGATTCTGGCCGCGTGTATGACGCGCCTTCCGATACTTTCGTTTACCGGGCGCTGCCCCGCAGCCTGTGGCCCCATGCGCAACTGGCCCGCTGGGACAGACCCATCGGCTGGCAGTTGTTGATGTGGCCCTGCTTCTGGTCGGCAGCGATGGCTGCCAATGTTGCCGCGCAGATGGGCGTCTTCTCAGGCGCAACCTTCCTCTGGCATCTGGCGCTGTTTTTCATCGGCTCGGTGGCGATGCGCGGTGCAGGCTGCACCTATAATGATCTGATCGATCATGATATCGACAATCAGGTTGCGCGCACGCGCTCGCGCCCGCTGCCAGCGGGCCGCATCACACGCTGGCATGCCAAGCTGTTCATTCTGGCACAGGCGCTGGTGGGGCTGCTGGTGCTGCTCCAGTTCAATTGGTTTACCGTTGGTCTTGGTGTTTTCTCGCTGGTGTTTGTCGCCGTCTACCCCTTCGCCAAACGCTTTACCGATTGGCCGCAATTCTTCCTCGGGCTGGCGTTTTCATGGGGCGCGCTGATGGGGTGGGCCGCCACGTTTGGCACCGTATCTCAGGCCTCCGTACTGCTGTATCTTGGCGCGATTGCATGGACCGTGGGCTACGACACCATCTACGCCTATCAAGATGTAGAGGATGACGAACTGATCGGTGTGCGCTCCACGGCCCGCCGTTTTGGCGACAGGCCGAAGCCATGGCTGATCGGCCTGTACGGGCTGACCATGCTGCTGTTCCTATTAGCCTTTGTCGCGGCAGGATTGGGCATGGTTGCCTATCTCGGCCTTGGTATTGCCGCTGGTCTGCTGGCCTACCAGATTGTGGTGCTGGATATTCGCAATCCTGCCCAGTGCCTGCAATTGTTCAAGTTCAACCGCGTCGTTGGGCTGATGATGTTCATCAGCCTTTTGATCGCGTTAATTATCCGGTTGGCAGCTTAGTTACGGGCGATGATTTCGCGCCCGTCGATTTTCATTTGCACGCCCAGTTTGCCGGTGGTGCGACGCACCAGAAAGCGCGGGCGACGCTCTGCAAAATAGGAGTGGCGGCGGCGTGGCTTGACGCGCGCCGTGCGCACATCACCCAGATGCTCTTCCAACGGACGGGCAACGCCGTCGGCTTCCACCATCAGCATGGGAATCTTGTAGGCATCCGACCAGGAGCGCCAGTCGGCGGCAATGTCGGACAAATCATGCGCAACCAGCAGCGGCACACAGAGGTCCGGATCCTCATGGTGCAGTTCCAGCGTCACTGTCACAGCGCCGTTGCCGTGGTCGATGGCGCGGGCGGCGACACCGAGAAAAGCGCGCGGCGGCAGCGCAATTGACAGCGGCAGACCGCTTGTTGGCAGAACCTTGCGCAACACTGCGCCGCGTGTGTCCAGGCAGATCGAGACATGTCCGGTAGCGGTATCATAGCTGATCTCATGGGGAAAACGCTTTGGATCAAGGCGGAGCGTGTTATCGGCCCATGTTGGTTTGACGGCCGGTTTGGTGACGGTGTTCAACATATCATATGCCCTTGTTTTACCCTGTTGCCACGCATTGTCCGGGCGAAAAAGCTATGCAGCTTTTTCTGGAAATGCTTGAGACTGGCTGAACCAGTCTTCATGTCGGGACTTTTCGTCCTCTGATAGCCTCACAATAGGCACCGCCCCTTCCAGAGCGCTTAAAATTTGCGGTTAAGAAAATCCTGCATTTGCTGATGGTTAGCGAAGTCCAACCCGTCAGGGTTTCCAAGTGGTGAAGCGCGCATCAAGACTTTATTAAGGGGTTGCTTAGATAGGTTGGGGCAAGGCGGGCGCAGTATGCTCGTCTCGACTTGTTGACACGGAGACGCCACGGCATGGTTTCGACCTACGTATCTTATATGAATATCACCGCGAACATGCCGACGAGCTTGGAGCGCGTGGGGAAAGACCCAATTGTAGCGCGCGACATAGCTTATTACAGAGAAAACATAAGTTCGGTCACAACAATCGATGAATTTATAAACAACGACCGCCTCTACAGCTATGCGATGAAAGCGCACGGCCTCGAGGAAATGACTTATGCAAAGGGGTTGATGCGCAAGGTGTTGGAGAGCGACCTGAACGATCCGACCAGCTATGCAAACAAATTAACTGACGAGCGTTACCGAAACTTCGCAGCAGCATTCAACTTCACTGCTTCTACTAAGTCCGTTCAAAACGATGTTCAAATAGAGAAACTAATCGGTCTTTACAGCGAGAATTTCGAGCGAATACCTGAGCGCAACGCGATTGAAACCTATTACTTCAAAGAAAAAGTCGATGAGATAAAATCAGTTGATGGGCTTTGGGGCAACCAGCGTCTACGCGAATACGCGCTCATTGCATCTGGAATGACACCCGGCGCTGTAAAATACGTGTCCTACGACTACTTCAGGGCAGCTTTAACGAGTGATCTGAACGATCCGGACAGCTTCGCTAACAAAGAAGGATATTCTGCGTTGAAGCTGGCGAAATTGTTCAATTTTGATGCTGACGGCGGCATTAAGACGGGTGAAAAACCTCAAACTGATGAACAGAAGAAGGAGGCAAGCGAGCAATATGTTATTAATTCCAGTGATCGCATCACACGCGATGAGGCAGCGCTGAACAATATCTATTTTCAGCAACAAGTTGACGGGGTAACCACTGTAGACGAAATCGTTAGTGACAGACGTTTGGTCGACTATATCAACGTTGCGGCCGGTCTCAGCAACCCTATAAATAAAGAAACAATTAAGCAGATACTGACCGCCGATCCCAATGAAGTTGGCGGAATTATAGACTTGGCTAAGCCGGACGTTAAAGAAACATATAGGTGGATTAACGCACAGTTTAATTTCGACCGAGAAGGCAACGTCAAACCTGGCGGTGTTCAGTCAGCAGCACAGCGCCTCAATGTCGATAACCGATACAATTCAAAATATGACGATGCCGACGTGAAGCGGGACGAGCTGGCAATCAAACTCTATAAAAGCGCGATGACAGGGGTTGAGACACTCAAACAATTGTTGGGTAATCCGCTGATCTTGAAAGTGGCGCTGAGTGCTCACAATTTAGATTACGAAACGGCATCGAATTATAAACTTCAAAAAGTACTGACAAGCGATTTATCTGACCCAAAAAGCTATGTTTATACACTGAAAGACGCACGTTATGTTGAACTGGCTAAATCGTTCAACTTTGAAAGCGACGGGAAAATGGGTAGGCCGTTGTCGGCGCAATCTGCGATCGAAGTCACAGCGATCACAAACAAGTATATGTCTGAAAAGGTTCGTCATCTAACGGGTTCAGAAAGAAGAGAAGCGAAAGACAAAGCGGAAAAAGAGATCGAGTTTTATAAGAAAAAAATTGATACGATAACATCGCGTACCGATCTGCTGTCCGATAAGCGCCTTGTCTCGTTCATGCTGACTGCCAATGGATTTGACCCGGAGGCTGTGACAACTGATTTCCTGGGAAAAATATTCACATCCAATCTTGACGATCCATCAAGTTTTGCCAACCAGCAAACCGATCCGCGCTATCGGACGATGGTCACGTCTTTCAACTTCAACACCAAGGGTGAAGTTGTTCGTCCTCAAGATAAGGGAGTACAGTCGTCTCGTGGCTATTACGAGACGATGGACCTGTATCTTCGGCAAACCCTGGAGGAGCAAAGCGGGGAAGATAGCGAAGGTGTTCGTCTCGCACTTTATTTTGAACGCAAAGCTTCCAGCATTAGTTCTGCGTATGATATCATTGCAGACACTCCGCTAATGGAGGTTATTCGTACCGTTTACAATATTCCGGAAGAAATCAAGGCTGCCGAGGTCGAGGCACAAAAGGCCACCTTGGATCATCTTATCGATATTAAGGATTTTCAGGATCCAGAAAAGCTAGAGGGTTTTTTGAAACGTTTCGCGGCGCTTTATGACGTTGTCAACGAAGCTAGCACTGCACCATCGTTGAGCATCATGTTGGGCGCGGGCGCCGCTGGTGGCATCAGCGCTGATACGCTGATGACCATGTCGCGGTTGAGATACCGTCTCTAAACTTTCAGCACCTTGCCGGGGTTCATGATTCCGGCTGGGTCGAACGCGTGTTTGATACGGTGCATCAGGTCGATTTCGATGGCGGAGCGGACCTCGGCGAGTTCGTCCCGCTTCAACTGGCCAATGCCGTGTTCGGCGGAAATCGAGCCGTTGTAGGATAGCACAATGCCGTGCACGATGGTGTTGATTTCGTGCCAACGCGCCAAAAATGCCTGTTTGTCCGCTCCCACCGGCTGGGAAATGTTGTAGTGAATATTACCGTCACCCATATGGCCGAAGGCGCAGATTCGCGCACCGGGAATGGCCGCCACCACAGCCGCATCGGCCTCGTGCATGAAGGCGGGAACGTTTGCCACCGGCACGGAAACATCGTGCTTGATCGAGCCACCCTCCGGCTTTTGCGCGGGCGACATGCTCTCGCGCATATGCCACAGAGCCTTTGCCTGGGTATCGTTGGCCGCGATAACAGCGTTTTCCACCAGACCTGCGGCCATGGCCTGTTCCAGAAGCGACAGCATCATGCGCTCCGCAGTTTCAGCGGAATTGGAGGTCGAAATATCGATCAGCGTGTACCACGGATGCACGGTGTCCATGGGATCACGAACGCCGGGAATATGCCGCGTGGTAAACTCCACGCCCAGACGCGGCATCAGTTCAAATCCGGTCAGCGCGCCACCACACAGGCTCTGCGCCATGTCAAAAACGGCAAGCGCCGCCTCTACGCTGGCAACGCCCGCAAAGGCAACCTGATGGCCCAGGGGTTTGGGAAACAGCTTGAGCACCGCGCCGGTAATCACACCGAGCGTACCCTCGGCACCTATGAAGAGATCGCGCAAATCATAGCCCGTATTGTCCTTTTTCAACTTGCGCAAGCCGTTCCAGATGTCTCCGGTGGGCAGAACCACTTCCAGTCCCAGACACAACTGGCGTGTATTGCCATAGGCCAGCACCGCCGTTCCGCCCGCATTGCTGGATAGATTGCCGCCAATGCGGCAGGAGCCTTCCGAGCCAAGCGACAGCGGAAAAAGCCGGTTGACACTGTCCGCCGCTGCCTGAATATCCGCCAGAATGCAGCCCGCATCCGCTACGATGACATTGCCGACCGGATCGATCTCACGGATACGGTTGAGCCGCGTCAGCGATAGAACAAGATCGCCCTTGCCCTCGCGCGGAATTTGCCCGGCCACATGGCCGGTATTCCCGCCTTGCGGTACAATGGCCGTGCCAGTTTCACTGGCGAGTTTCAAAATGGCAGAGACCTCCTCCACCGTTCCTGGCCGCAGAACCAGCGGGGTTGTGCCGTGGTACAGGCCACGGTTTTCCACCAGATAAGGCGCAATGTCAGCCGCGTCCGTCAGCGCGTGTTCGGCTCCGACGATCGCTGTGAAACGGGCAATGACGTCGTTCATTGACATATCCTTTCAGGAACGAGGCGCACTTGATGGGCGAGGTGCGCTGGCGCGCTCCAGCCGGTCGCGAATGGCTTCGCCCAGTCCATGGGCAGGAATGGGGCCAAATGCGATTGCACGCGCGCCGCTAGCATCGGCCCTCTTCATATAGCCAAACAGGTTGGCGGCAGCCTCGCGCAGATTGCCGGTCGGGCTCAGGTCCAGCACCAGCCGAGCGGCGCTCTCGCCGGGCAGGGGAGTGCCGCCAAACCGGATCAGGGCCTCATCTGCTCGCACATCTGCTGCGTTGAGCCGCACCCGTGCCACGGGCGCATAGTGGGAGGCAAGCATTCCCGGCGCTTCGATGATGGCACCGGCGCTTGCCGGGCGCTGCGCCGTCAGGCCCGTGGCGGCTTCGATCTCCGCCACATCCAGCCCGCCGGGGCGCAGCAGGTGGATCACACCGTCTTCCACTTTCAGAATGGTCGATTCCAGACCCACGGCACAGGCCCCGCCATCCAGAATCAGGGTCAGCTTATCGCCAAGATCGGCCTCCACATGGGCGGCGGTGGTGGGGCTGATGGCGCCGGATGTGTTGGCACTCGGTGCCGCCAACGGTTTTTTGAAATGCGCAATCAGCGATCCGGCAAAGCCCTGCGGTACGCGCACACCCAGCGTATCAAGCCCTGCGGTACAGAGCGCATGAACGTCGCTATCGGTCTTCAGAGGCAAGATCAGCGTCAGCGGTCCGGGCCAGAAGTGTTCAGCAAGCGTGCGGGAGACAGGATCGAAAACAACATGGCGCTCGGCCATGGCAAGGTCGGCCATATGGGCAATCAGAGGATTGAAGCGCGGCCGCCCTTTGCATTCGTAGATGCGTGAAACCGCCTGCGCACTGGTCGCGTCGGCGGCGAGGCCATAGACGGTTTCAGTCGGAATTGCGACTGGAAAACCCGCGCCAAGCACGTCCGATGCCGCTTCCAGCGCTTGAGCCGCGTCGCGCGCGCTATTGATGATGGTGGCCATAGCGTTTCCTTGATCGAAACGGGTTTGATGTCAAGTCGCATGGGTGTCGTCAATCACGAATCCGATGTCGTTAACCGGCGTCTGGAAAGACAGGCGCGGTGGTTAGATGGTGGCAACAACGGCAATAAACAGCCGAGCGGGAACGGGCGAAGTGATCAACTGTCGCCAGATGCGAGGACATGATATGGATATTCGCACAGACGTATTGCGCAAGCTGAAAAGCCGCCGCACAAGCCACAGCCTGGAGCAGGCCTTTTACACCGATCCCGATGTCTACAAGGTCGATATGGACCTCATCTGGTATCGCGACTGGCTGTTTATCGGGCATGATTGTGAGGTGGCCCGCACCGGCAATTATTTCACCGTGCAGGTGGGGGATTACCCCATTGTCGTGACACGCGATCGTCAGGGCACCATTCGCGCCTTTCACAATTCGTGCCGTCATCGCGGCTCACGCGTCTGCACGCAGAACAAAGGTTCGGCGGCAAAACTTGTCTGTCCCTACCACCAGTGGACCTACGAATTGGATGGCCGGCTGTTGTTTGCACGCCAGATGCAGGCTGATTTCGATCCGTCGCAGCACGGGTTGAAGCCGGTGCATTGCGAAAGTGTCGGCGGCTATATCTTTATCTGCCTGGCAGACGAACCGGCGGATTTTGCGCCCTTCCGCCAGATGATGGAACCATACTTCCTGCCCCACAAACTGAGTGAGGCCAAGGTCGCCTTTGAAAGCACGATTGTCGAGAAAGGCAACTGGAAGCTTGTCTGGGAAAACAACCGCGAGTGCTATCACTGCGCCGCCAACCACCCGGAACTGTGCCGCACCTACCCGGAAGCACCGTCTGCCACCGGCGTGCAGGGGGCAAAGGACGATCCTGAGATTTCCGGCCACTGGTCGCGCTGTGAGGCTGCGGGCTTGCCCAGCGAGTTTCGCATGTCGCCATCCGGCCAGTTCCGCGCGGCGCGTATGCCACTGATCAACGGTGCGGAAAGCTACACCATGTCCGGTCGCCCGGCGGTCAACAAGCTGTTGGCCCCCGATGTCACCGAGCGCGAAATCGGCACGTTGCTGCTGTTCCATTACCCGTCAACCTGGAACCACGTGCTGACGGACCATGCCATCACATTCCGCGTGCTGCCGCTGGGGCCGGAACTGACGCAGGTCACCACCAAATGGCTGGTCAACAAGGATGCTGTTGAAGGCGTGGATTACACGCTGGAAGAACTGACCCATGTGTGGACTGAAACCAACGATCAGGACCGCCGCATCGTGGAGGAAAACGCATTCGGCATCCGCTCACCCGCTTACGAGCCGGGGCCGTATTCGGAAGATCACGAGGGCGGCGTCATGCAGTTCGTCGAGTGGTACACCAATTTCATGGAGGATCGTTTGCAGGGCGAACGCAGCCCGCTGTTCCGGGTTGCCTGATATGACTGCAAGCACGGTTTTCCGCCATTTTGATGAGTTGCAGCCGTGGAGTGACCGGCAACATCGGCTGGAATGCATATCCATCACGGCGGAAACGCCCGACGTGATGACATTTACCTTCAAGTCAGACCGGATGAACTGGTTTCGTTATCTGCCCGGCCAGTTCATCACGCTGGAAATTCCTACCCGGCCAGAGCCGGTCATGCGCACCTACACGCTGTCGTCCACGCCGTCGCGGCCATTTTCGGTGGCGGTCACGGTCAAGGCACAGGCTGGCAGCATCGGCACGCGCTGGCTCTTCGATAATTTAAGGGTCGGCATGACGCTGAAAGCGTTCGGCCCGCTCGGAGACTTCACGCTCGCCAAACATCCGGGCGAAAAATATCTGTTCATTTCCGCAGGCAGCGGCATTACCCCCATGGTCTCGATGACCCGGTGGCTGGCTGATTGCGCGCCGCAAACGGATGTGGCGTTCGTAACCTGCGCGCGCGGTCCAAACGATCTGCTGTTTCGATCTGAACTGGAAGGCCTCACCGGGCATATGCCCAATCTGTCACTGGGCTTCATCGTGGAAAGCCACACGCCGCGCGCGCTCTGGCACGGCCTTCGCGGGCGTATCGACGGCGCGAAACTGTTGATGTTGGCGCCAGACTTTGCGGGGCGCACGGTGTTTTGTTGCGGTCCGGCCCCGTTCATGAATGGCGTGCGTGACATGCTGGCCGCTGCCAATTTTGATATGAGCCGGTATCACGAGGAAAGCTTCCAGCCGGTCGTGCCAAATTCGGACGAGGTCAATATTGCGCCCGGCGATACCGAGGCCGCAACCACGCTGACCTTTACGCTGGCTGGGAAAGACGTCAAATGTCCCCCCGGCCAAACCATTCTTCAGGCTGCACGCGGTGCCGGTGTGCGCATCGGGGCGGCGTGTGAGGGCGGCTTGTGCGGCACCTGCCGCATTCTGAAACTTTCAGGCGATGTGGAAATGAACCACAATGGTGGCATTCTCGATGATGAAATCGATGAAGGTTATATCCTCGCCTGCTGCTCACGCCCGCTGACGGATGTGCAGGTGGAAGTGTAAGCCGTTACAGGCTTTGCTGTCGTTTTCGGCAAAAGCGGAACTTTTAGGCGTCAAATGCATTTCCAACCCGAAGATACAAAGGTTGGGAGATACCCATGACAATGAAATCAAAGATTTTTGCTGCTGGCATGTCGCTGGTTTTTATCGCTGGTTCGATCATGCCTGCACAGGCATTCACACCCGTTGTGAAATCTGAATCCGCACAGTCCGGTTCGCCGATGGTGGTGCAGGTACAGGGCGAAGACAACAGCTACCGCTGGCGTCATGACCGCCGCTTCGACCGTCGCGAGCGTTTTGATCGTCGGGATCGCTTTGACCGCCGTGATCGTTGGGACCGCCGCGACCGTTATGGATATTACAACGGCCACCGAGGCTACCGTGATCGTCGCCCCGGCTACCGTCATCACAATGGCTACTGGTTCCCATTGGCAGCGTTTGGCGCCGGAGCATTGATTGGTGGCGCTGTGAACTCCGCACCGCGTGATCGTGTTGATCAGCATTCGACATGGTGCCTGAATCGTTACCGGTCTTACGATGTGCGCAGCAACACGTACCAGCCAACGAATGGCCCACGCCGCGCTTGTGTATCCCCTTACTAAGCCGCACAATTTCTCAAAAAAGGCCGGAGCGAAACCTCCGGCCTTTTTCGTTGTCCGTATTGACGTTTACGTAAAAATACGTAGGTTTTAAGAGGACGGGAGGGAGGCTCGATGTACAAGGCACCGGTTGACGATATTCTTTTCACGCTCACCGCTATCGCTGGTTTCCCTAGCCTGCTGGACCAGCGTTTCCCGGATCTGGATGCAGATACCGCAGCCGCCATTCTGACAGAGGCGGGCCGCTTCGCGTCCGACGAGATTGCGCCGCTTGCCGCCATTGGCGATGCGCAGGGCGCGCGGTTGGCGGAGGGCGAGGTGCGTGTGCCGGATGGCTGGGCCGATCTTTACCACCGCTGGATCGCGGGCGGCTGGAATGGCTTGACCGCGCCGGAGTCTTTCGGCGGGCAGGATTTGCCGCATATGTTGAATGTGGCAGCGCTGGAAATGTGGAACAGCGGTGCCATGGCGTTTGCGCTCTGCCCCACGCTGACCATGGGTGCCGTGGAAGCGCTGGACAAGCATGGGTCAGAGCAACTCAAGGCGCTCTATCTCGCCAAAATGGTGTCCGGCGAATGGACCGGCACCATGAACCTGACGGAGCCGCAGGCCGGGTCCGACCTGTCGCAGATCAAGACCCGCGCCGAGCGCCACGCCGATGGCAGTTACCGCATTTTCGGACAGAAAATCTACATCACTTGGGGGGATCACGAGGTCACCGATAACATCGTGCATCTGGTGCTGGCGCGCCTTGCCGATGCACCGGAGGGAACGCGCGGCATCTCGCTGTTTCTCGTGCCCAAATATCTGCTGAATGCAGATGGGTCGCCGGGCATCCGCAACGATCTCCTTTGCCATGCGCTGGAGCATAAGCTTGGCATTCACGCGTCGCCCACCTGCACGATGATTTTTGGGGATGAGCAAGGCGCTGTCGGCTATCTCATCGGTGAGGAAAATCGGGGCCTTGCCTGCATGTTCACCATGATGAACAATGCGCGGCTGGCGGTCGCCATGCAAGGCGTCGCCATTGCCGAAGCGGCTACGCAAAAAGCGCTGGCCTTTGCGCAGGAGCGCCGCCAGAGCGGGCAGGCCATCGTCCATCACCCGGATGTGGCGCGTATGCTGCTGACGATGAAGGTGCTGACTTTTGGTGCCCGCGCCATCTCCTACGCCTGCGCCCACGCCATCGACAGCGGCCATGGGGACCGCGCCGGCTTGCTGACCCCCATTGCCAAGGCCTTCGCCACCGATATCGGCGTGGAGGTTGCGTCTCTCGGCATTCAGGTCCATGGCGGCATGGGGTATGTGGAGGAAACCGGTGCTGCCCGCCTGCTTCGCGATGCGCGCATTGCCCCGATTTATGAAGGCACCAACGGCATTCAGGCCATTGATCTTGTCACCCGCAAGTTGCCGCTTTCCGGCGGCGAGGCCGCGCGCGGCTTTATCGCGGAGTTGCGCGCCGTCTCGCAACGCACAGAGCTGACCGCCGCACTGGATCACCTCACCGAGGCGACCGAATGGCTGTTATCCGCCTTGGAAAGTGGGCAGCGGGACGCTGCGCTCTTTGGCGCGACGCCGTATCTGCGTCTGTTTGGGCTGACATTGACAGGGATCTATCTCGCAAAGGCAGCGGATGTCGATGCGAACCGAAACGGGCTCTACACCTTCTTTGCCGCCAATCTGCTGCGTGAAACCTCAAGCCTGAGCCACAGTGTCATCCACGGCGCAGACGATCTTGCCGCCGCTTTGTCAAGTCTGGAACCCGCATGACTGACTTCATCAAAATTGAACACCCGGACGAGCATCCCGGCGTTGTCATTATCCGTCTGAACCGCCCGGATAAGAAGAACGCCATTTCCACCGATATGTACCGCGCGATGACGCACGCGCTTGAGCACGCCAATGAAGACGACGCCACCCATGTGGTGGTGTTTCTGGGGTCGGAAACCTGCTTTTCCGCCGGTAACGATATTGCCGATTTCGTTGGCTTTGCGCAAAGCGGCACGATGGATGATGCCGCCATCACCTTTCTGAAAGCGCTGGTGCAGGCGCAAAAGCCGCTTCTCTCCGGTGTGGCGGGCATCGCCGTTGGCATTGGTCTCACCATCCATCTTCATTGTGATCTGACGATTGCCGCCTATGAAACCGTCTTTCACGCGCCGTTTGTGGATCTGGGACTGGTGCCGGAAGCCGCCTCCAGTCTGCTGGTGCCGCGTCTCATGGGCCATCAGCGCGCCTTTGCCCTGCTGGTTGCCGGAGAGCCATTTGATGCGGATGCGGCTTTGCAGGCCGGGCTTGTCTTTCGGCTGGAGCACGCCGAAAGTGTGGAAGCGGAAACGCTGAAACTGGCCAGCCAACTGGCTGCCAAGCCGCCACAAGCGCTGCGTGCCGCGCGCGCTTTGTTGCGGGGCGACATCGCCCCCGTATTGGCTCGCATGGATGCGGAAATCGCAAGCTTTACCGAGCGTTTACAAAGTGATGAAGCGAAAGCGGCATTTCAGACATTCTTAAAAAAGGTCTAGGAACCAACATTACTGTGCCGGGTTTCTTCTGTCTCAACGACGAAAGGATGACTCATGGGTAAGATCAAAACGCGTGATGGGCATGAACTCTACGTCAAGGACTGGGGCTCTGGCCGTCCCGTTATTCTCATTCACGGATGGCCGCTGTCTGCCGATAGCTGGGACGATCAGGCCTTCGCGCTGGCCAATTTCGGCTTTCGCGTGATCGCCTATGATCGGCGCGGCTTTGGCCGTTCGGACCAGCCATGGACCGGCTATGATTACGATACGCTCTCCGATGATCTGGCGGATGTGATTGAAGCCACCGGTGTGACCGATACCGCCATTATCGGCTTTTCCATGGGCGGCGGCGAGGTGGCGCGCTACATGTCCCGCCATGGTGGTAAGAATATCAGCAAGGCCGGGCTGATTGCTTCTGTCGTACCTTATATGTTGCAGACCTCGGACAATCCCGATGGTGTACCGCAATCGGTTTTCGATGATATTCTGAATGGCCTTAAAGAAGACCGCGCAAAGTTTTTTGCGGGCTTCTTCAAGGATTTCTACGGCGTTGGCCTGTTGTCCAGCCCGGTCAGTAACGAGTTGCTGCAGGCATCCTTCAACACGGCCATTATGTCCGGACTCAAGCCCGCGATTGCTTGCGTTCAGGCTTTCTCCTCGACGGATTTCCGGCCGGATTTGGCGTCCTTCAACGTACCGACCTTGATCATTCACGGCTCTGATGACAAGACCGTACCGGTCGATGCGTCCGGTCGCAAGGCCGCCGTCGGAATTGCCGGGGCGCAGTATCTGGAATATGAGGGCGCGCCGCACGGGCTGTTTGCCACGCACAAGGAGCAATTTACCCGCGATCTGCTGGCGTTCCTGAACCAGTAAACCGTGAAATCGTGGCGCTACTTTTGCAGCAGCGCCACGGCTTCCACATGTGGTGACCACAGGAACTGGTCAATCGGCGTAACCGACGCAATCGTGTAGCCTGCATCGAACAGAATGCGCAGATCCCGCACCATCGTCATCGGATTGCACGAAACGGCGGCCACCCGCTTTATGCCGGATTTCGCAATCTCTTTGGCCTGCATTTCCGCACCGGCACGCGGCGGGTCAAACACCACCCCGTCAAAGACCTTAAGCTCACTTGCCATCAGCGGACGGCGAAACAGGTCGCGCTTTTCGGTGGTTATCGGTTTCAGGCCGGGCACACCGCGCGTTGCGGCGTCCAGTGCTTTCAGGGCACGCTCTTCCCCTTCAACCGCATGAACCCGTGACTGGCGGGCCAGCCGCAGCGCAAAGGTTCCAGATCCGGAAAACAGATCGGCGACCCGTTTGCATTTTTTGAGGTGCGTCAGCACCAGCCCGGTCATGGCATCTTCGGCCTGCCTCGTGGCCTGGGTAAAGCCACCGGCGGGGGGACAGAGCAGTGTGCCGCCAAAATCCAGCATCGGCTTTTGCGGCTCAACGAAAATTTCGCCGTTCAATGACAGGCGTGCAATGCCGGGAAGTGTCAGAACCGTTTCAATCGCCATGCGGCGCTGGCGGTCGGACAGGCCCTTGATGCCTTCAAAGGCAAGATCCAGTCCGCTCAAGGTTTCCAGCACGACCACGCGAAACGGATCGGCATTCACCGCCATGCTGGACGCTACCGTGCGTATGGTTGCCAGCCGCCGGACGATGCCGGGGCTGGCGATGGGACATTCCTCGATGTTGACGATGTGATGGCTGCCCGCCTGGCTGTAGCCCAGCAGTAGTTCCTTCTCCAGCCGCCGCACGGTCAACACCGCCCGCCGCCGCTCGCCGGGCCGGGCAATCACCAGCGGCTCTACATGCAAGGGAAGGGCCTTGGATTTCAGCGCATCGACAACAATGCTGCGTTTGAACGCGTGGTATGTTTCGTCATTGGCGTGTTGCAGGTTGCAGCCGCCGCAGGTGCCATTCTTGCCCTCGGGGCCAAAATGGCGGCACGGCGGGGTCTGTCTCGCGGGCGAAAAGTCACGCTGCGACATGACCGTGCCTTCGGTCTTATTAACGGCAATGGAAACGGTCTCGCCCGGCAGCGTAAACGGCACATGCACCGGACCGTACGGCCCCGGCGCGACGCCATCGCCATGCAGCCCCAGCCGCTCTATGGTGACCGTTTCCACGCTCACGGCTTACGGCCCGCCAGCAGAAATTCCGCATTCCCATCACCTCCGGTAATGGGCGAGGGGATGAGACCGAGGCTCTGCCAGCCCATATCTTCCGTCAGCCAGCGCTCCAGTTCGGCGGCGACCGCAGGCGCGGTCTCCGGGTCTTTCAAAAGTCCTGCCTTGCTGATCGCATCCCGCCCCGCCTCAAACTGCGGCTTGACCAGCAGCACGCAAGTAGCACCCGGCTGTGCCAGTTCCAGCGACGGCGGCAGTGCCAGTTTCAGGGAGATAAACGACACATCGGAGACGATAAAGCTGATCTCGCGCCCGTCGAGATTGTCCTCGTCCAGCACGCGGGCGTTCAGCCCTTCCAGACTTGTTACCCGCGCGTCGCTCTGCAAGCGTGGATGAAACTGTCCGTGCCCCACATCCACCGAGATGACGTGGGCCGCGCCACGCTTCAGCAGCACTTCGGTAAAGCCGCCGGTGGACGCGCCAATATCAAGGCATTCGCAATCGGTCGGGTCCAATGCAAAGTGATCGAGCGCCGCCACCAGCTTCAACGCTGCGCGCGACACATAGTCCTGCGCGGGATCGTTAATCGTCACCGTCACGCCCTCGGCAAAGGTTGCGCTGGGCTTGGTGATCACCCGCCCGTCAACCGTCACCGTGCCCCGGGCAATGGCATCGCGCGCCCGCGAGCGGCTGGCCACAAGGCCCCGGTTCAAAATCAACTGATCGAGGCGGGTATCTGTTTTAGGTTCGTTTGACATGAGCCTCTCATGACTCGCCAGCCGTTGGGTGGCAAGTGTTTTTCCCGCGATGCTGCCTCAATTCGGATGAGAAGCAGGCGCAATTCTGGAAACGAGCGGGCAATCCTACCTGCTTCAATGGGAGAGAGACAATGAAACTGATTTTTATAACCGGAGCACTTGTTACTCTGATGACCATGGGTGCCTTTGCGGCAGAGCCCGCAAAAATGATGGACACCCAGGCTGGTCGCGTCTTTGCTGATAGCAAGGGCATGACGCTCTATACGTTCGATAAGGATATGAAGGGAAAATCGGCTTGTGCCGCCGACTGCATGAAAAAATGGCCACCGTTCATGGCGGGCAGCATGGCAAAGCCAAGCGGGGACTGGTCTGTTGTTAAAAGTACCGCTGGAACCGACATGTGGGCCTATAAAGGCAAACCAGTTTACACCTTTGCGATGGACAAAAAGCCGGGCGATGCCAAAGGCGAAGGCATGGGCGGCGTCTGGCACATGGTCAAATAAACGATAGGTCGGGAGCCTCTTCGCGGAGCGCTCCCGATCAAATTCTAGCGAAACGAGTCCAGTCCGGCAGCGCGCACATCGCCCTGACCAAGCGCACCAAACACGGTTTTCAAAATGCCAGCCCGGTCCAGTCCCGCCTTGGCATACATCACATCGGGCTTGGCCTGATCCATCCAGATATCGGGCAGCACCAGCGGGCGCACCTTCAGCCCGTTGTCCAGAAGGCCATCGGTCGCCAGAAACTGCAGCACATGGCTGGCAAATCCACCCACCGCACCCTCTTCAATCGTCACCAGAACCTCATGGTGGCGGGCAAGTTGGCGGATCAAGTCGTGGTCCAGAGGCTTGGCAAACCGGGCATCGGCCACCGTGGTGGACAAGCCGGCGGCTTCCAGATCTTCCGCTGCTGCCAGACATTCGGCCAGCCGTGTGCCGAAGGACAGCAGCGCAATTTTGCTGCCCTGGCGCAAAACGCGGCCCTTGCCAATGGCGAGGATGTCGCCACGCTCAGGCAGGTCGACGCCCACGCCTTCGCCGCGTGGATAGCGGAAGGAAATCGGCCCGTCATCATAGGCCGCAGCCGTGCGCACCATGTGTTTCAGTTCCGCTTCATCGGCTGCCGCCATCACCACGAAACCGGGCAGGGTCGCTAGATACGTCGTGTCGAACGAGCCCGCATGGGTCGGCCCATCGGCCCCCACCAGACCGGCACGGTCAATCGGGAAGCGCACCGGCAATCCCTGAATGGCGACATCATGCACCACCTGATCGTAAGCGCGTTGCAGGAAGGTGGAGTAGATCGCCGCAAACGGCTTATAGCCTTCCGCTGCCAGACCTGCGGCGAACGTTACGGCATGTTGCTCGGCAATGCCCACATCAAAACAGCGCGAGGGGTGCGCAAGCGAAAACTTGTCCAGCCCGGTGCCGTTCGGCATGGCGGCGGTGACCGCAACAATCTTGTCGTCAAAGCCCGCTTCCTGCACCAGCGCATCGCCAAATACGGCGGTGTAGGCCGGTGCGTTGGGCTTCACCTTCGCCTGCGCGCCGGTGATGACGTCGAACGTATTCACGCCATGGTACTTGTCGGCAGCCGCTTCCGCCGGCGCGTAACCCTTGCCCTTCTGTGTGACCACATGGATCAGCACGGGGCCCTTGGAGTTGTCACGCACATTGCGCAATACGGGCAAAAGATGCTCCAGCGAATGACCGTCAATCGGGCCGATATGGTAAAAACCAAGCTCCTCGAACAGCGTGCCGCCGGTCACATAGCCGCGCGCATGTTCCACGGCGCGGGTGATGGCCCGGTCCACCTTCTTGCCGAGGTAAGAGGTCAGCTTCTTGCCGATATCACGCATACCCATATAGGTGCGCCCGGAGGCGAGCCGGGCGAGATACGCGCTCATGGCACCGGTCGGCGGCGCAATCGACATGTCGTTATCATTGAGAATGACGATCAGCCGCGCATCGAGCGCGCCCGCATTGTTCATGGCTTCAAACGCCATGCCCGCCGACATGGCACCGTCACCAATCACGGCGATGACATTGCGCGGCGTGCCGGACAGATCGGCCGCCACGGCCATGCCGAGACCGGCGGAAATTGATGTTGAGGAGTGTGCGGCCCCGAAGGGATCGTATTCGCTTTCCGCACGGCGGGTAAAGCCGGAAAGGCCATTTTCCTGCCGCAGTGTGCGGATGCGGTCGCGTCGCCCAGTCAGAATCTTGTGCGGATAACACTGGTGACCGACGTCAAAAATCAGGCGGTCGTGTGGGGTATCGAATACCTTGTGAATGGCAATGGTCAATTCCACGACACCAAGACCCGCGCCCAGATGCCCGCCGGTGCGCGATACCGCGTCGATCATTTCCGCCCGCAGTTCGCTTGCGAGTTGCGGCAAATCCTTGTCGTCAATCTTTTTCAGGTCTGCTGGAAAATGCACCTGATCGAGAAGCGGCGTCTCTGGCCCAATATGGACGGCGGAGGAATTTTTGGGCAGTTGTGTCACGCTTGGCCTCAATCTTCGCACACTGGCGAAGCATACGGATGATCATGTTACGCATATGTGCGTGAATTTAGCCTATTACAGTCAAATATGGCTGAATTCAAAAGAAACCAGAGGGAAACACTTATTCGCCATCCAGCGGTTCCACGCCAGCCGGTTTTCCAGCCCGGTCCAGACGGATTTTCTCAATACGGTTTTCCGCAGCGTTCAGCAGCGTTTCGCAATGCTTTTTCAAGGCTTCGCCCCGCTCATAAATCTCGATGGACTGATCCAGCGCCACATCGCCCCGCTCCAGACGCGCCACGATTTTTTCCAGCTCATCCACAGCCGCCTCGAATGACAGGCCTGAGACGTCCGGTGCAGCAGCGTTGGGTGTTGAAGTCATGAACAATCAGCCTCTCATCAGTCGAAAGATATGAAGACCCGCCGATTCGGCGAGGCCTTCCAGATCATAACCGCCTTCCAGCACGCTGACTAACCTGTTTTGTGCGGTTTTCCCGGCAATCTCCATCAGCCGAGCCGTTGCCCAGTCAAAATCCTCCCCCACCAGATTGAGCGTTGCCAACGGATCGCGATGATGGGCATCAAAGCCCGCCGAAATCAGCAGGACGTCCGGCTCAAATCGTTCCAGCGCGGGCAGAACTTTGTCGATGAACGCCGCGCGAAACACCTCGCTGCCCGAATACGCGGGCAGAGGCACATTGACGATGTTTCCACAGCCGGTCTCTTCAGCGTGGCCGGTGCCGGGATAGAGCGGCATTTCATGGGTCGAGCAAAACAGAACCGATGGATCGTCGGCAAAAATATCCTGTGTACCATTGCCGTGGTGCACGTCCCAGTCCACAATGGCTACACGCTTGGCGCCATGTACAGTCTGTGCGTGGCGGGCGGCAATCGCCACGGTGTTGAACAGACAAAAGCCCATGGCCTTGTCTTTTTCAGCATGGTGCCCCGGTGGGCGACACGCGACAAATGCATTGGTGGCCCGGCCCAAAAACACATCATCTACCGCCGCACAGGCCCCGCCAATGGCGCTCAGCGCTGCCTGAAGGCTGGCAGGGCTGACATGCGTATCGGCCTCGATCTGCACAATGCCGTCATGGGGAATGGCAGCCTTGATGGCGAGCAAGTGGTGTTCCGGATGGGCCAGAAGCACTGCGCGCTCGTCGGCCAGCGGAGCCGGAGCGCGTCGAAGACCGGTAAACCGCTCGTGCTCCAGCGCGATGTGAAGTGCGCGCAACCGGTCCGCCCGTTCCGGGTGGCCGGTTGGCACAGTGTGCTGCAGAAATACGGGGCTTTCGTAGAGAACAGTTGCCATCCAAACCACTATAGTTGCCGCCATCGCCCTGTCGAGATGGTGCCTAGAGGTTTTTTCGCCTCAAGCTGTGCGATGCAGCAGTGGATAGCCGACGAGAACAGCGCGCGCCACCAGAGATGCAATTACCGCCTTGATGATATCGCCGGGGATGAAGGGCAGGTTGCCGATCAGCGCAGTCGTGAACGAGACATTGGCATAATAGGCGTACCAGAGAATGCCGATGGGGTAGACTACGGCGATACCGCCAACCAGCGATGCAATAAAGAAGCCTGTATACTGGCTGGGTGTGCTCTGCTCTTCCCGCACCAGATGCTCCGCCAGATAGCCAGTGACAAAGGCACCCACCACCCAGCCGACGATGTAACCCGCCGTTGGGCCAGCCAAAACGGCCAGACCGCCGCGTCCGCCAGACAGAATAGGCAGGCCCACGGCCACCATCAGCAGGATCAGCAGAAGGGTGAGAGCGCCGCGTTTGGCGCCGATAATGCAACCCGCGAGCATGATGCCCATATTCTGCGCTGAAATTGGCACAGCAATGCCCGGCACAGGAATTGGCACGATCAAGCCCAGCACAACAAAGATGGCGGCAAACAGCGCGATCAGCACAATATCGAAGGTCTTCATGAGGTAACGCCCGATTATCTATTAAATCCAGACTGATCTATGATCTGCGAAATCCGCGCGCGTCAATAGCCAGCGCAATTGTTTCAGCATCTTTTAATGTAAGAATGATGAGGGGGCCAAGCACCGTCAGCGGTTGCATTTTCAGTCCCCGTGCCGTGTGGGCATCGCGAATTGCTTGATAGCGTGCAGCCACTTCCGGCACGAACCGCAGCACTAGCCCAAAGGCCAGACTGATATCGGCAGCGTTGACGAGGCCAATCCGTTCCAGCGGCATCAGCAACCGGGTGATTTCCTCGATGAATGCGTTGATGGTGGTCGTGGCGGTTACACTGGCCGCCAGCAGCACCAGCGCCAAAAGCCGCAAAAACACGGCAACGGCCATCATCGCGCTCTCTGTTAGCCACACCAGAACAGCAACCAACAGGATCAAAATAACCATGGACGACAGCCGGGACAAAGCCTCTTTCACGGGCAAACCGACACTGGCATAAAGCCCCAGCGCGACAGCGAAAGCGAGACCGAGAAGCATAATACTTTTTAGCGGAACCAGCACGATACCCGCGATGAACAGCGCAATCAGCTTGATCCGCACCGGTGTGCGATGCAGAAAGGATTGCCCCTCGACATAGAAGCTTTTCAGCATCCGGCGACCTCATGGTAGGCGGCAATCACCGCGTCCGGTGCGCCATCGGCCAGCAAGCGCCCCTCGTGAAACAGCAGCACCCGCTCGAATGTTTCCAGCAAGGGCAGATCATGGCTGACGACGATGGCGTGTTCGCGCAACGCGTCCAACGTCTTGGCCACACGCTGGCGGTTTCTCAGGTCCAACTGGTTTGTCGGCTCATCCAGAATCAGCACCGAGGGGCCGGTCACGGTGACGCTGGCAATGGCCACCAGTTGCGTTTCCCCGCCGGACAGTTCGTGCGCGCGCCGCCCTGCCAGATGATCAATGCCAAAACGCGCCAGCACCGCATCGGTTTGCGCTGTCATTTCGGTGCCGCTCAGCCCCCGGTTTTTCAGCCCAAAAGCAATGTCATCGCGGACAATCGGCATGATGATCTGGTTTTGCGGGTTCTGAAAGATATAGCCAACCGTGGACAGAACCGCTTTCGCGTCCGTCACCGTATCCAGACCATTGACGGAGACCGTGCCCGTCCCCGGTTTTACCAACCCGTTAATCAACCGGGCAAAGGTCGTTTTGCCAGAGCCGTTCAGGCCGATAATGCCGATGCGGCTCTCCCGCAGCGTCAGTGTCAGCGGGTGCAGCGCCACGCGGTTGCCGTAGGTCACACTCACATTGGTAAAGCAGATGTCCAAGCGTCATTACCCCAGTCCATTTCCGTCCTTATAGGCACCTCTTTAGCCCAAGAAAATGCCATTTGCGATTGGTCGGAGCATGGCCATAAAGCATTTCCAGTGAAAGCGGAATCGCTTTCACGTCCTTACAATGCGGCAAAACAAGAGGTTAGAGTATTTTTGGCGGACATGTGTTCGCCAAAAATGCTCTAGTGAGCCATGGCGATTCGTATCGAGAACACGCAGGCACGGCGCATCTTTCTGGACCGGCAAGGTCTTGGCCTCAGCCCCACCGCAAAGCTTGGCAAAGTGGGCCTGTTGAGCCTTATAGAGCAGATCGGCTTCGTGCAGGTGGATAGCATCCGAACGGTTGA
Organism: Rhizobium sp. CFBP 8762; assembly: GCF_014841565.1. Taxonomy (GTDB): domain Bacteria; phylum Pseudomonadota; class Alphaproteobacteria; order Rhizobiales; family Rhizobiaceae; genus CFBP-8762. Next base: position 406,152 of record NZ_JACYUD010000001.1, on the reverse strand, counting down.
GCGGGCGCATCACATGATTCTGTTTGCCCGCAACCAGACCTACCGGCGCGAGGACCTGACCGCGCTTCTGGAAACAGACGGGGCGTTGTTCGAGCATTGGACCCATGATGCGTCGATCATTCCGGCAAACTTCTTTCCCTACTGGAAGCACAAATTTGCCCGCGAGCAGCCGGTCCTGATGGAGCGCTGGCGCAAATGGCGGCGCGAGGGGTTCGAGGACGCGTTCGAAACCGTGTTGTCGCGCATTCGCGATCAAGGCCCGGTCATGGCGCGGCATCTGACCCCGGATGATCACGTCTCCGGCGGCTGGTGGGAGTGGCATCCGGCCAAAACCGCGCTGGAATATCTTTGGCGCACCGGCCAGTTGTCGATTGCGGGCCGCGTCAACTTCCAGAAAGTGTATGATCTAGCGGAGCGGGTCATTCCGGCCCACCATTACGACCAGTCTGTCAGCCATGAGGCATTTATCGACTGGGCCGCGAGCGCCGCGCTGGACCGTCTGGGCTTCGCCACACCGGGTGAAATTGCCGCCTTTTTCGATATCATCACGCCGGTGGAAGCGCGGCAGTGGGTGCTTGCCAACGGACACCGGCTGGTGAACGTGGACATTATGCCCGCCGATGGACAGAAGCCTCGTCCTGCCTTCGCCTGGGCCGATGTCGAGACACGCTTTGCCGATCTACCGCCGCCGCCCGCTCGCTTGCGGGTGCTCAGCCCCTTCGATCCGCTGCTGCGCGACCGCGCCCGGGCCGAGCGCCTGTTCGGCTTTTCCTACCGTATCGAAGTGTTCGTGCCGGAAGCGCAGCGCGTTTACGGCTACTATGTTTTCCCCCTGCTGGAGGGCGACCGGATGATCGGCCGCGTCGATATGAAGGCGGATCGCAAGGCCGGAACCATCATGGTGCGGCGGCTATGGCTGGAACCGGGCGTGCGCGCCTCCGCCGGTAGGCTTGCCCGTCTGGATGCCGAACTCGCCCGTATCGCTCGTTTTATTGGTGTGGAGAATGTGAGCTATGGTGAGCGCTGGCTCTAATTGCTCATTTTAAGCATATTCTTTTCGATCCTCGCTTCGCTCCGTTCGGAATATGCTCTAACTCCCTGTTTCGTCGCATTGTCCGGAGGTGAAAACAACTCCGTTTTCACTGGAAATGCTCTAAACAATCTCCGTCTCGCTGATACGGATACCAAACCCTTCCAGCCCCACATAATGGCGTTCGCGCGAGGCCATCAAGCGGATGGAGGACACGCCGAGATCTTTCAATATCTGTGCGCCCAGCCCGATTTCCAGCCATTCGCTTTCGCGTGCCCGCGCCTCGTCATGATGCTCGCGGTCCTGCGAGACCGTCCGCGCCTCATGCGAAGCCCCGACCCCCACTGACCCCTCGCGCAGATACACGACAATGCCGCGCCCATGGGCGGCGATACGGCGCATGAAATCTTCGACAGGCCGGTTGGCGCCGAACACATCGGTGCCAACGTTTTCCAGATGCAACCGCACCGGAATATCGACGCCATCGCGAATATCGCCAAACACTACGGCCAAATGCTGCATCGGGTCCCACGGCAGGGCGTAGGTATGCCCTTTCGCCTTGCCGAACGGGGTCTGAATATCAAACACGTCGCCAAGCTCGATCAGCGTTTCCTTGCGCTGCCGGTAGGCGATGAGATCGGCCACCGACACCTGTTTCAAGCCATTGGCCTCGGCAAAGCCCGCCACCTGCGGGCCGCGCATCACGCTGCCATCATCGTTGACCAGTTCGGAAATCACGCCGATGGGTGGAAGGCTCGCCAAACGGCAGAGGTCTACGGCGGCTTCCGTATGGCCGGAGCGCATCAGCACGCCGCCTTCGCGCGCAATCAGCGGAAAAATATGGCCGGGACGAACAAAATCATGCGGGCCAACATTGTTGTTGGCAAGGTTGCGCACTGTCAGCGTGCGGTCGTCAGCGGAAATTCCGGTGGTCGTGCCATGCTTGAAATCGACCGAAACCGTGAAGGCCGTGGTGTGCGCCGAATCGTTTTCGGCCACCATAGCGTTCAGATTCAGGCGTTTGGCCTCCTCACGCGGCATGGGAGTGCAGACAATGCCGGATGTGTGGCGCACGATAAACGCCATCTTTTCCGGTGTGCAGTGCACGGCCGCTACGATCAGGTCACCCTCGTTCTCACGCCCGTCATCGTCCATCACAACGACGATTTCACCCGCCTCAAAGGCGCGGATGGCGTCGACAACACGTTTCTGATCGTAAGCCATGGGCAGGTCCTATCGCTGGCGGCCGGTCTGGCCCCGGTCTCTGATGTAATGGTCGGCAATGGCGCAGGCCACCATCGCCTCGCCAATCGGCACGGCACGAATGCCCACGCAGGGGTCATGACGGCCCTTGGTGCGTACATCCACGTCGCGGCCTTGCGAATCCACCGAGCGGCGCTCGGTCAAAATAGAAGAGGTGGGCTTGATTGCAAAGCGCGCCACGACGGGCTGCCCCGTGGCAATGCCACCCAGAATGCCCCCGGCATGGTTGGACAGAAACACCGGTTTGCCATCTGCGCCCATGCGCATTTCATCGGCATTGTCTTCGCCGGTTATGCCTGCTGCGGCAAAGCCATTGCCGATTTCCACGCCCTTGACGGCGTTGATCGACATGAGGTTGGACGCAATGTCCTGATCCAGCTTGGCATAGACAGGTGCGCCAATGCCCGCAGGCACGCCGTCCGCCACCACTTCAATAACAGCACCCACGGACGAGCCAGCCTTGCGGATGCCGTCGAGATACTCTTCCCACACCGGCACGATAGCCGCATCGGGGGCGAAAAACGGGTTCTGGTCCACCTGAGCCCAGTCCCAGTTGTCGCGGTTGATGGTGTGCTTACCGATCTGCACCAGTGCGGCCCGCACTGTCATACCGGGTACGACAAGACGCGCCAAGCCGCCAGCGGCCACGCGCGCTGCGGTTTCACGCGCGGACGAACGCCCGCCACCACGATAATCGCGAATGCCGTATTTGACATCATAGGTATAATCGGCATGGCCGGGGCGGTAGCGGCTGGCGATGTCGGAATAGTCCTTGGAGCGCTGGTCGGTGTTCTCGATCATCAGCGAAATGGGCGTTCCCGTGGAGATCATGGTTTCACCGTCTGCGTCCAGCATCACGCCGGACAGCACGCGCACCAGATCGTCCTCGCGCCGCTGCGTGACAAAGCGGTTCTGCCCGGGTTTGCGCTTGTCCAGCCATGTCTGTAACTGCGCAAGCGTGAAACGCAAGCCGGGCGGGCAACCATCCACCACGCAGCCAAGCGCAGGCCCGTGGCTTTCCCCCCATGTGGTAACGCGGAACATATGACCGAAGGTGTTATGCGACATGAAATCAACCGGTATGGAGCGTTATACGTCGCCTACTCCTAACCATATCGCCTGAAAAAGGGAAACGGTTTATGCGCATCAGGAGGCCATGCGCCAGCCTTCGCGCGTGGCCAGAGCGGCAAAATCCGCAGCGGTAATCGGTCGGGAAAACGCATAGCCTTGCAACACATGACAGCCCATCACGGTCAGCATTTCCGCGTGCTCGATTGTTTCGATCCCTTCGGCCACCGTATCGATTCCCAGAGAATTGCCGATTTCGATAATGGCACGCACCAGCGCGCGCTCATTGGTGGAGTGCAAAACAGGCAGAATCAGTTGCCGGTCGATCTTCAACCGGCGTGGCTTGATTTTCAAAAGACTGATGATGGACGAGTGACCCGACCCGAAATCGTCCAGCTCCACATCGATGCCCATGGCCTTGATATCGGCAATATTACGGGTAACGACCTCGTCATGATCATCAAGGAAAATCGATTCCAGCAGCTCAAAGGCAATCTCTCCCGGCTGGAACGACAGACCATCAAGCGACGCCATCAGGCCACTGTCGCTCAAGCGCTTGGCTGATACATTGACGGAAATTTTCGGCACCTGCAGCCCCATCTTCAGCCATCGCGCCCGGTCCGCCAGTGCCTTTTCCAGCATGATACGGTCCAGCGCGGCCATGACGTTCAGGTCCTCGGCAATTTTCAGGAACCGGGCTGGCGGTAGCACCCCCTCGCGCGGGTGGTTCCAGCGTATCAGTACTTCAAGCCCGACAAGATTGAGCGTGCCTGCCTCAATCTGCGGCTGGTAATAGGGCACGAATTGATCACCCTCGATGCCTCCCAGTATTTCATCGGCGATGCGCTTGGTGGTAACGATTTCCGCTTGCAGCATTTCGGTGAAGAATTGCCACTGGTTGCGCCCGTTTTCCTTGGCACGGTAGAGCGCAATATCGGCATTGACCAGCAGTTGGCGTGCGTCGATACCTTCGCCCTTGTCCTGCTCCATCGCAATGCCGATGCTCACACCGAACCGGCAGGAATAGCCGTTGTAATCCACTGGCTGGCGCATTTGCACCAGGATACGCTCGGACAGTTCACTCAGATATTGCGGTGACGTCACATTGGTGATCACCACCACGAACTCATCCCCGCCAATGCGCGCAATCAGATCAGTGGCGCGGACGTTTTTGCTCAAAATTCTGGAGGCATGTACCAGCATGGCATCGCCCGCCGCATGGCCCAGCGTATCGTTGATCTGCTTGAACCGGTCCAGATCGATATGAAGAATGGCAATGCCACCGCTGTGCAGACTGGCTTGTTCGGCCATGTCCTGCAGGGCATCGTCCAGCTTGCGGCGATTGCCGAGACCGGTCAGCGGGTCGTGCAGCGCATTGTGCTCAATCCGATTTTTGGCCTCTTCCAACTCTATATTCTTGGCGTCGGAACTGGCCTTGGCCCCCAGCAACTGGGCATTCAGTTCCTTGTCCTGCGTTATATCCCAGGTCAGGCCCGTCAGTTTTTTGCGACCTCGGGAATCAAAATGGCTGGTGCCAACGCTGCGAAGATATCGCACGCCATCATCCGGAGTTATGACACGATACTCGAAAAGAGTTTCACCCACCTCCCGCTCGGCTGCGACGCGAAAGCCCATATCCAGACGTTCGGCGTCTTCGGGGTGCATGACCGGACGAAGACTTCTGTAATCGAACATGCCACCTTCGGGCTGGTTGTGAAACGCTGCCATTCGATCGTCAAACATCATGGACCAATCGGTCGTATCGATTTCCCAAATGCCGATGTTGGACGCTTCCAGCGCAAGGCCCAGCCGTTGTGACAGCGCCGCCACACGGTCTTCCTGCATTTTCAACGCACTCCGGCTGCGGCGTCTTTCGCTTAGAAGACCGCCAATCAGACAGATGACAAAGAACATCAGGCCAGCCGAGATCGCAAAGCTCAGGCGCATCGTGCTCAATTCCGGCGGGGGCTGGTTCCAGCCATCGGTCGGCACGCCGGCAATGTCCCATGTGCCGCCCATGAAAGCAATGGAGCGCATTTGGGGTGCACGGTCGAATATGTCAGCCGGACCAAAAAAGACCTGTTGCGGCAATCCCGCGGCGGGCGCGGTTCGCATGGCGATATCGAGTTTCACCCGATGCGGACGGTCTGAAAGTCCTTTGCCCGGCGTGTTCAGACCGGCGGACGCGTATAGCTTCGTCTCGTCTACCATGGCGACCACCACGCCCCAGCCAGCCACCGGCACGATAATATGAAACCCGCTTTTACCAGAGGCCAGCCGGGCCGGGCCTGTCGTCATCGGGTGCATGGTGCTTTGGGCAGCTGCCACAGCTGCGCGCAGGTGCTCGACTTGCAGAAGGTCGGTGTTGAGCACCTCACGCATCTGGGACGCGGGATAGGCCACGCGAACAATGCCCGCCGGCGCCAGCGCCAGATACATCAGCGATGGGTTCTGCCGTAAGGTCAGTTGCGCATGCTGCGCCAATGTCGGCATGCTGATTCCCGGCTTATCCGTTATCACGTTGGTCAAGCCGCGAACGCTGATAACGGATGTATTGATCTCGCTGATCATACGCGCGGCAATCAACTCAAGCTGATTGCCTGTCCGTAACGATAATTCTTTCTGAAACACGGTTCGGCTGCGCAATTCCACCGCGTAGCCGATCCCGACAATGATCACTGTCGCGATGCCAGCCGGAATCAGCCCAAGTCTGACCCAATGGGTCAGGGCATGTCGAACCCCAGCAGTGCGGGCCAGCCTGATCAATCGTCTCTCCCCTTTAAATTAATGATTAGAAATATAAGTAATAAATAAATTGTAAAGTTTTTGGAATTTCAGGCAGAGTGCCAGCCGACGGTCGAGCCGACCGGTCAGATCATCTAAACGCTTCATTAACCATGATTATTTGGAGGAAGGCAAACCTGAAATGGCCTTGAGGGCGAGCAATTTTTGCCACATTCAGCTGGCATTCATGATGCCACGATGATTGACCTGATTCCCGAAGGTGTGAACCGATGCGCTATGTTGTTGCTGCCCTGATGGCCACCGCCAGCTTTTTATCGCCGCTTTCTGTCTTTGCCGAAAGCGCGGATATCGAGGCCACGATCACGAAAGTGGATACGAATGGCCTCAGCCTGTCGCTGGACGACGGCAAGAACTACCAGGCTCCCGAGGAGTTCAATTTTGATGGTTTGCAGCCGGGCGTGAAGGTCGTGGTGTTCTACACCGAGGTGGACGGCAAGCGCGTCATCAACGATCTCGAAATCGTTCAGTAAGCCTGCCAGCGCGTTTTCGTCCAACGGGATTTCGCAAACGCGCTTTCACGCTTGCTAGAGCATTTCCAGGGGAAACGGATTCGTTTTCACGTCCGCACAATGCGACAAATCAAAGAGTTCAAGCACCTCTGGTGAACATGCGTTAACTGGAAGTGCTCTAAATCCAGCGAACGCTGTCGCCGTTGATTTCCAGAATACGATCCTGATGCATTTCGGCCATGGCGGCTGCATCTTTCGTCATCGCGCCGGTCAGTTTGAAAACCGTGCGGATAATGCCGCCATGGGCAACGCAGACGGTTGGTTGCGTGACACTCTGCAACCATGAACCCACCCGCCATGACAGGATTTCATAGCTTTCCGCATCCTCGCCCGGCGGGATGAAGTCCCACTTGGCGCTCTCGCGTTCGCGGACCCGCTCCGGGTTTGCGATTACCAGCTCTTCCATGGTCGAGCCTTCCCAGTCGCCGAAAGACACCTCCTTGAGGCGGTCATCTGTCCGGTAACCCTCAGCGGGCAACCCCATGGCCACGCGAATGCGCTCCATGGTCTGGCGGGTGCGGGTGAGGGGGCTGCTGACGAAATCGAACGTGCCGACCCGGTCGCCGATCAGGCGACCCAAAGCGAGGCCGTTACCGGTTGCTTGCGCGCAACCGGTCTCGTTGAGCGGAATATCCTTTTGCCCTTGCAGCCGGGCTTCGGCGTTCCAGCTCGTCTGGCCGTGGCGGATCAAATAGATCAGCATGACCGGCGTTTATTCCTTGATGACGGAGATATCCGGCGCGTCCACAGCTTTCATGCCGACTGTGTGATAGCCGGAGTCGCAGTGGTGAATTTCGCCCGTCACGCCAGTGGACAGGTCTGACAGCAGATAGAGCGCCGAATTGCCGACCTCGTTGATGGAGACCGTGCGCTTCAGCGGCGCATTGTACTCGTTCCATTTGAGGATATAGCGGAAATCGCCGATGCCGGATGCGGCGAGAGTCTTGATCGGACCTGCGGAAATGGCATTGACGCGAATGCCGCGACCACCGAGATCGACTGCCAGATAGCGCACACTGGCTTCCAGCGCGGCTTTCGCGACACCCATGACGTTATAGTGCGGCATGACCTTTTCTGCGCCGTAATAGGTCAGCGTGATCATCGAGCCGCCGTCATTCATCATCTTTTCTGCGCGAGCGGCAACAGCGGTGAACGAGTAGACGGAGATATCCATGGTGCGGGCAAAGTTGTCACGGCTGGTCTCAACGTACCGGCCGGTCAACTCGTCCTTGTCGGAAAAGGCGATGGCATGCACGACGAAGTCGATCTTGCCCCATTTTTCTTCGAGTGTATTGAAGACGGCATCAATGGTTGTCAGATCAGTCACGTCGCAATGGCCCGCCATGACAGCATTCAGTTCTGCGGCCAGTGGCTCCACGCGCTTCTTCAACGCGTCACCCTGCCATGTCAGCGCGATTTCCGCGCCGGCGTCGGAACAGGCCTTGGCAATGCCCCAGGCAATCGAACGATTGTTGGCGACGCCCATGATCACGCCGCGCTTTCCCTTCATCAGGCCAGATGTGTTCGTTTGTTTGTCCTGACCGTCAGCCCCGTCAACCATGGTATGTCCTTTTTTATATCGCAACTCGCCCTGTGCACGGCATACCGCAAAGCCCGCACCGGCATACATATCCGCTTGGGAATGCCAGCCTCTGACATTCCCTCAAATTCAGGTATCAGCCTATGGCATAGGCTTCATCCCGGTTCAAGCGTGGGTGGTATCAGGAACTGTTAGTGACCGTAATAATGGGTGCGCAACCCGTTTCACTGCGAAACCGTGAGGTGACAGCTTACAAATACAGTCCCTCGCGCATGCTGCGCAGCAGGTCGGTAATTTTCGGGTCGGGTGTTTTCCACAGCATCAACCGGACATCCACCAGCAAATCGCCGCGTCCTCCATCGGGTTTCGGAAGGCCTTTGCCTTCCACACGGATGATCCGTTCGGAGTCCGACCACTCCGGCACGGTAATGGATACCAGCCCCGTGGGCGTCTCCACCGTGGTCTCGCATCCCAGAACACCGTTGGTCAGATCAAGCGGCAGCATAACGTGCAGGTCATGACCCTCGGCCCGGAAGCGCTCGTCGGTCGCAATGCGCACCGTCACCAGCGCATCGCCGCGCCGCATGTCGGGAAACCGGTAACCCTGGCCGGTCATGCGAATCACGTCGCCGTCCTTGACGCCGAGGGGCAGGGACAGCTTGACCGCCTGCCCATTCGGCAAGGTGACGGTTACGCGGGCTCGCGCAAAAACCTCGTCCAGTGTCACCACCACATCGCAGGCAATATCTGGAACCTGCTCCGGCGGTTCGGCCCGGCGCAAGGCCGCATCGCGGATTTTGCGCACGATGGACGATACCAGATCGGAGGCAGGCGCAGCGGTGCGCGCAGCCGTCGGGGGTGCCTCGGTATCGTTGCCTTCAGATGCTGGCTCTTCAACTCTTGCCGCTTGTGGCTCGACACCAAAGATCCGGGCAATAATGTCGTCGGCTGTTTCGGTCTTCTGGTCGTTCTGCGGGGCCGCTTCGGCTTCTGCCTGTTCCTGCATGCGGGCCTGTTTCATCCGTTCCATGCGGCGCAACTCGGCTTCGCGCCGCAGTTCCGCCTCGCGGCGCATGCGGTCATACCGGTCGCGCAGCGTGGGATTTTTCAAGACCTCGTAGGCTCTGCCAGCTTCGGCAAAACGCGCCGTGGCATCGGGATCGCTCTGGTTCTGGTCGGGATGAACAAGCTTGGCCAAGGCGCGCCATGCGGCCTTGATTTCTTCAGGTCCGGCATTTCTTCGAACACCCAGCACAGAATATGGATCGCGCATTGCCTCACCCCTGAACCGTCCGTCAACCCGAGATCATGTGGTTTCAGGCGTCTAATATAGCATCGAAACGCGCGTCATTCATCTCCGGTTCCGCTGGCAGATGAGGATGATCCCGAAAATATTAACGATGCCTTACCGAAGCTGTCTGCTAAGCAGCAGCTTCGTGTTCATCCGGTGTTTTAGAGGATTGTGGTTAATGTGGTGCTCAGCCCTGCGGCGCAAAGCTTAACATGTGCCATTCACCATTGGGCAGAAGGCAGGTCTGGCCGTTGAAGTTGGCAATGCCGCCATAGGAATGGCGCGTGGTGCTGAAATCCCGGCAGACGGTTCCGTCGGGGTCACGTTTTTCCGTAACGGCATTAATCACACCGGCGCTGCCCGATGTGGTGTTGGCCCACGGAATAGGCTGTTTGCCGACCATCGACAGATCGGCAGAGGTCACGGCATTGCGAACGGTCACCTGATCGGACACGTTGTCGGTGCTCTGGTCCTTCGGCAGGGAGCCGGTCTTCACCGTGCGATCTACCTTGAAGCTTTCGGCAATATCCAGCCCGCCGCCCATACATCCGGTGAGCATGATGCAGCTACAAATTGTCGCCACGCGCGCTGCATGTCTGCGCGCAGCCTTGGTCTTTGCCTTCGTCTTTGCTATGTGTCGCACGGATACCCTGTTCACACTTTCGAGCCTTGGCAATCAACTTGGCAACACACTTGCCAATATCAAGTACAGGACACTAGCATGACGGAAAATGGGTTAACAACCGGTGACTTCACAGAAACGAGCGAACCTTTTTCCCTGTTTGAAGGCTGGCTGAAAGAGGCCACAGCCAGTGAGATCAACGATCCCAACGGCGTCGCGCTGGCGACCGTCGATGCCAATGGCCTGCCGGATGTGCGCATGGTGCTGCTCAAGGGTTTCGATGAGCGCGGCTTTACGTTCTATACCAATTTCGAAAGCCAGAAGGGCCAGGAAATTCTAGGCAATATGAAAGCGGCCATGTGCTTCCACTGGAAGTCGCTGCGTCGTCAGGTGCGCATACGCGGCCCGGTTGAAATCGTCAGCGATCAGGAAGCCGATGAGTATTATGCAACGCGGCCCCGCGGAAGCCGGATTGGTGCCTGGGCTTCCAAGCAATCACGACCGCTGGAAAGCCGGTTTGCGCTGGAAAAGGCAGTGGCGGAGTACACCGCCCGCTATGCCATCGGCGAGATTCCCCGGCCTGCCCACTGGTCCGGTTTCCGCATCATGCCCACCTCCATCGAGTTCTGGAAGGATGGTAAATTCCGCCTGCACGACCGCATCGAGTTTCGCCGCGCGAGCATCGATCAGGGCTGGGACAAGGTGCGGATGTATCCGTAATCAGATTTTTCGAAGCCGAAAGGGGATGCCGGAGGCAAGCGCTGATACCGTCTCCGGCGTCTGATAATATCCATTGAGCGAAATGCGGGGCAGGGCGGTCAGTTCCTCGGTCACGTCTCCGGTCAGCACGCCCGGATGGGTGGTAACCGCCACCGCCACCCCGACTTGGCGTGCCAGCCGATACTCTCGCTCCCCGGCGCGGTGATCGCCGTAGGGATAGGCGAAGGTCGTGGGCCGCTGGCCGGTGATGGCCTCGATACTGTCCAGCGAGCCTGTGATTTCCCCGAGTGCCTCATCTTCGGTCAAGCGCGCCAGCGCGCGGTGGCTGATCGTATGGCCGCCGAGACTTGCCAGCGGGTTCAGCAAAAGCGTTTGCAGTTCCGTCGCGTGCAGCGTCAGCCGCTCCACGATCAGGTCCGGGTCCACCCGGTAGCGCCGTGCTGCGCGGTTCAGCGCTTCCACGGCTTGCGCCTCGTCACCGGTCGCAATATGGCTGGCAAACCGGTCGAATGCAGCCTGCCGCTCGGCGCTTGAGTGCAGGGGCACGAGGCGTTCACCCTTGCCAAAATCGAAGGTGATTTCGCTGTTGTTACCGAGCAGTTCGGCAAGTGTTTCCCACCACAGTGTGTGGGTCTTGTCGGTAAAGCCGCCGGTTACAAACAGGGTAAACGGCACCCGGTGCCGGGTGAAAACCGGCTGTGCATGTTCCACATTGTTGCGATAGCCATCGTCCAGCGTAAAGATCGCAACGGGCTGGCTGAAATCCCCTGCCGCCAGATAGGCGGGCAGGTCGGACAAGGCAAGAAAACGATAGCCGTCGCTGGTAAGTTGCGTCAGCGCGGCATCCAGAAACTCAGGCGTGACCTCCAGATGCGCGTTGGGTGCAAACTCCTTGTCGATCCTTGGTCGCACATGGTGCAGCGTAAAAATCGCCCCGATCCCGCGTGCGCCGGTCATTAGCCCGGCCTTCTGCATCATGCGGGATGCTTCCAGTCCGCCCGTGGTAACGGCACGGCGAAGCGAGTTGCGAAGTCGGTTAAAAATCATGGTCAGTCCGTACGCAATACAAGGTTATGAAGTGAGAAAGGCCAAACACACAACCCTTCAAAGGTCTTGCTCAGTCCTCTCCACCTTCATCTCTGTGCTTGGTCCACAGGGATCCACAGTTTCTAAACGGCAAGTGTTCGTGTGGGTGAATTCCTGTGGACCAAGCACAGGAATGAGGGAGGAGACAGGCGCGGCTGTGATCAGCATCGCGATGCTGTCGTAGTGCTCAGGCCAGCTTAAGTCCCCTTAAGCCCGCGTACCACCCACGGTAATCTGGTCCATACGCAAATGCGGCTGGCCCACGCCCACCGGCACCCACTGGCCGGCCTTGCCGCAATTGCCAATGCCGGTATCCAGCTTGCTGTCATTGCCGATCATGCTGACCCGTTGCATGGCATCGGGACCATTGCCGATCAGCATCGCCCCTTTGACCGGCGCGCCGATCTTGCCATCTTCAATCAGATAGGCTTCCGTGCAGCCGAACACGAACTTGCCGGAGGTGATATCCACCTGCCCGCCGCCAAAGCTCACCGCATATAGGCCCTTCTTCACCGATGAAATGATCTCTTCCGGCGTTTTGTCGCCCGAAAGCATATAGGTATTGGTCATGCGGGGCATGGGCGTGTGCGCATAGCCCTGACGGCGGCCATTGCCGGTGGCAGTCATGCCCATCAGGCGGGCATTCTGCCGGTCCTGCATGTAACCCACCAGCTTGCCGTCCTCGATCAGCACATTATAGGCCGAAGGCGTGCCCTCGTCATCGATTGTCAGCGAGCCACGGCGGGCGTCGATGGTGCCATCGTCCACCACCGTCACGCCTTTTGCCGCCACCTGCTGGCCCAGCAAGCCGGCAAAAGCAGAGGTCTTCTTGCGGTTGAAATCGCCTTCCAGCCCATGGCCGACCGCCTCATGCAGCATCACGCCCGGCCAGCCGGACGACAGCACCACATCCATCGTGCCCGCCGGTGCGTCGATAGCGGTGAGATTCACATGGGCCTGACGCAGGGCCTCGTCGGCGCTTTTCTGCCAGCTCTCCCGTGTGATGAAATCGCCGAAGCCGCGCCGCCCGCCGGTGCCGAACGAGCCTGTTTCCTGCCGGTCGCCATCGCCAACGACAACAGAAATGTTCAGCCGTGTCATCGGGCGGATATCGTGCATCCGGTGGCCATCGGCGCGTAGAATATCAACCACTTGCCAGCTTGCAGCAATCGACGCACTGACCTGCCGCACCGCCGGATCGCGGCGCAGATAGGCGTCGATCTCGGTCAAGAGCGCTGCCTTTTCCTCAAAAGAGGGTGCGCCGATCGGGTTTTCATCGCCGTAGAGTTTGCGGTTGGTGCCATGCGGAGCCGCAGAATAGGTGCCTTCATAGCCGCGCGAGACTGCGCCCACGGCATCACCGGCACGGCGCAACGCCGCCAGCGACAGTTCGCCGGAATGGGCATAGCCCACGGCTTCGCCCGCCACGGCGCGCAGACCAAAACCCTGATCGGTGTTGAAACTTCCGCCCTTCAGGCGGCCATTGTCGAACGACAGGGATTCCGACTGGATATGCTCAATGAAAAGTTCGCCATCATCGGCGCGCCCAAGCGTTTCGTTGAGAACGCTGCGAATAGCAGCCTCGTCGCCGTCAAACAGCGTAAGAAGATCGGTGTTCATAGCAATACTCCGCTCCGGCGCTGTCTTGCGCCGTGCTTATCGACCGCATGTAGGCGGCGCGAAGCGCTACGCCAAGATACAGTTTCAATATTATGGAAGGGCGTCGTAGCCCGCGCCAAAGCCCTTGAGGTCCACGGGAATGCCGATACCTTCTTCGGGGGTCTGGAAAACGATGAAGGTTGCGCTCGCGCCGCTGCGGAAAGTTTTCAGCAGTTCGTCTTCCAGAACGACTTCAGCATAGCAGCCATCGGCAAAACAGCGCACGAAATAGGCCCGGCCAATGTCCTTGCCATCCACGTTCAGCCCAAGACCATTGGGTAAAAGAACGCCGAGTGGGGCCAGAACGCGCAGGATTTTCGCTTTCCGGTCTGCCGTTTTCAGCACCACCACGGACAACCCAACCTCAGGCCGGTCCTCGGCAATCACGTTCTGCATCAGCGCGCATTGCTCGGCAGATGCGCCGGCGGGCTGATCGCAGACAATGGACCATGCGCCATGGCTGGACTTGACGGTACCTGGTGTTGTTGGACCGGGCGTTGTTGCTGGTCCCGGTGTGGCTGCGCCCGGCTGGGCCGCTGGCTGCTGTGCAGATGCCAGTCCGGGCGTGAGCGCTGGAAGGGCGATGACGGCAAGCCCGAATGCGACCTTCAACAGTCGGGAAAGGGAGAACAGGCCCATGAAAACCTCAAAAACTCGAATCATTGCGCTATTCTTGGAGTGCTGGTCTCCAAATGAAAAGCCCCGACGCTTCATTTCCAGCCGCATATGGCGGAAATTGGACGGTGCGTGCCCTCAATGGTGGCTGCTTTGCGGCAAACTGTGCTATGGTGTGCGTCGTGAACACTTTGTTGGACGCTTTAAAAGCAAGGCACGGTTTGTGCAAATTGCCGCATGACAGAGCTCTCGCGGCTGTTGCGGCGGCGCGGAAACTGTGGTTTGAACACGTATTACTATAGGGATCATGAGTTTCGGTTTGATTTCGGTCAAACCCTCGAGGGAGATAGGTAGTGACAAAGAGAGCGTATGCAGCGCTGGCAGCGATTGCCTGTCTGCTTTTTGCTTCCGGTGCGTATGCAGACAAGCCTGCCCCATGGCAGACGAATTTTCAGCCCGCCGCGACGAAAATGATGGAGGAAATCACATGGTTCGAGCATTACACACTTTGGTTTATCGTTCCGATTACACTGTTTGTGCTCGCGCTATTGATCACTGTCGTCATACGCTTTCGTGAGAAAGCGCACCCCACGCCATCCAGAACCAGCCATAACACGCTGATCGAAGTGATCTGGACCATTGGTCCGGTGGTGGTGCTGCTGTTTTTGGCGATTCCCTCGTTCCAGCTTCTGACTGCGCAGCTAACCCCGCCGCAGAACCCCGATATCACCGTCAAGGCCACGGGCTTTCAGTGGTACTGGGGCTATGAATATCAGGTGGGTGAAACGCCTGTGACGTTCGACAGCATTCTGTTGCAGGACGCTGACCGCGCCGGCCTTGGCAAGGACGACCGTACCGAATATCCCCGCCTTCTGGCTGTGGATAACGAGATCGTCGTGCCGGTCGGCAAAACGGTCCGTCTGCTGGTGACCGCTGCCGACGTGATCCATGCCTTCGCCATGCCGTCCTTCGGCGTCAAGATCGATGCCGTGCCCGGCCGTCTCAACGAAACCTGGTTCAGGCCGGAGCGTGAAGGTCTGTTCTACGGGCAGTGTTCCGAGTTGTGCGGCAAGGACCATGCGTTCATGCCGATCGCCGTGCGCGTCGTCTCCCAGGAAAAATACGATACCTGGCTTGCCGCTGCCGCCACCAATGTAGGTGAGGCGAACAAGGCTCTGATGGCATCTATCGATAGTGCGACACCCTCTGTCGCCGTCGCCGATGCTGCGCAATAAGAAGAAAGAGTGAGACCCATGGCCGGAACAACCGCACCTCACATTGGGCACCCCGGTCGCGAGACCTCGGAACATCTTGGTCGCGAGACCTTGACCCCGGATGCTCACGAACACGCCCCTCATGACCACAAGCCGCTCGGCTTTTTTGCCCGCTGGTTCCTATCGACGAACCACAAGGACATCGGCACGCTCTATCTGATCTTCGCCATTATGGCCGGGATTATTGGTGGTGCGATGTCGGTTGCCATCCGCGCGGAACTGCAGGAGCCCGGAATCCAGATTTTCCACGGCCTTGCGTCGATGGTTTACGGATTTGAAGGCGACGCTGCCACGGATGGCGGCAAGCAGCTCTACAACGTTTTTGTAACCGCCCATGCGTTGATCATGATCTTCTTTATGGTCATGCCTGCGCTGATCGGCGGGTTTGCCAACTGGATGATTCCGATCATGATCGGCGCGCCGGACATGGCTTTCCCACGGCTGAATAACATTTCCTTCTGGCTGATCATTCCCGCTTTCCTACTGGTCTGTCTTTCCATGTTCGTGGAAGGCCCTGCGGGCGGATTTGGCGCGGGCGGGGGGTGGACCATCTATCCACCTTTGTCGACGGCGGGAACGCCGGGTCCGGCGGTTGACCTCGTTATCCTCGGTTTGCATATCGCCGGTGCCTCGTCCATTCTCGGTGCCATCAACTTCATCACCACCATTCTCAACATGCGCGCCCCCGGCATGACGCTGCACAAGATGCCGCTGTTTGCCTGGTCGGTGCTGATTACAGCCTTCCTGCTTCTGCTGTCGCTGCCGGTTCTTGCCGGTGGTATCACCATGCTGCTCACGGACCGCAACTTCGGCACGGCGTTCTTCGCGCCGGAAGGTGGCGGCGATCCGGTGCTCTACCAGCATCTGTTCTGGTTCTTCGGCCATCCGGAAGTGTATATTCTGATCCTGCCCGGCTTCGGCATCATCAGTCACATCGTGTCCACCTTCTCAAGAAAGCCCGTTTTCGGTTATTTGGGCATGGCCTATGCCATGGTCGCCATCGGCGCGGTTGGCTTCATCGTGTGGGCGCACCACATGTACACGGTCGGCCTGTCTCTGGATGCGCAGCGCTACTTCGTGTTCGCCACCATGGTTATCGCCATCCCCACCGGCGTGAAAATCTTCTCGTGGATCGCGACGATGTGGGGCGGGTCGATCCGCTTCACCACGCCAATGATCTGGGCGATTGGCTTCATCTTCCTGTTTACCGTGGGCGGCGTAACGGGCGTTCAATTGGCCAATGCCGGTCTCGACCGCTCGCTGCATGACACCTATTACGTCGTAGCACACTTCCATTACGTGCTGTCGCTCGGTGCCGTGTTCGCCATCTTCGCAGCCTGGTACTACTGGTTCCCCAAGATGAGCGGGTACATGTACAATGAGACCATCGGCAAGCTGCACTTCTGGGTGATGTTTGTGGGCGTGAACATGGTGTTCTTCCCGCAGCACTTCCTTGGTCTTGCCGGAATGCCGCGTCGCTACATTGACTATCCCGATGCGTTCGCAGGCTGGAACCGTGTGTCGTCCTACGGCTCGTACATTACCGCGTTTGCCGTTCTGATCTTCCTCGTCGGCGTTGCTGAAGCATTCATGCGCAAACGCTTGGCGGGTGATAATCCGTGGGGTCCCGGTGCCGATACGCTGGAATGGTCGCTGACCTCGCCACCGCCGTTCCACCAGTGGGAGCAGTTGCCGCGCATCAAGTAAAGACGGCTTCAACGACCCGACAGCGCCGCGCGTCAGTCATGACGCGCAACGGACGCTGTAGGACTTTTAACGCTGCATAATTTGATCCTCAATCGGTTCCGATTGAACGAATTATGCAGGAGTTGCGGCAATTTGGTAAATTGTGAAAGTGGCGGGATGTCCTAAATAAGCCTTTGGACAAAGGCTTCCGCCACCCCAAGCCTCTCTGATGACGCATCGGTCTCCGGGTCCGATGCTGTAGGAACTGCCATGACGGTGATTGACACCAGCGCACCTTTTGCGACCGCTCCCTTTTCCGGTGATGACATTCGCCTGTCGGAGGCAAGCCCGCGCGATTATTTTCAACTGCTGAAACCACGGGTCATGTCGCTCGTGGTGTTCACGGCGCTTGCGGGCATGGTTCTGGCACCGGGACATATAAATCCCGTCATCGGGCTCGTTGCCCTGCTGTGCATTGCGGTCGGTGCCGGTGCATCCGGTGCGCTGAATATGTGGTATGATGCCGATATCGATGCGGTAATGACCCGCACCGCCACGCGGCCCATTCCGGCTGGCAAAATCCTGCCCAAGGAAGCCTTGGGTTTTGGCCTGACACTGTCGGCCTTTTCCGTCTGCATTCTCGGTCTGGTGGTCAACTGGCTATCGGCCGGCCTTCTGGCCTTCACCATCTTTTTCTACGCGGTCATCTACACAATCTGGTTGAAGCGCTCGACACCACAGAACATCGTGATCGGCGGCGCGGCCGGTGCCTTCCCGCCCATGATCGGCTGGGCCTGCATCACCAACAGCGTGTCGGTGGAAAGCATCGTACTGTTTCTCATCACCTTCCTGTGGACGCCGCCGCATTTCTGGGCGCTGGCGCTGTTCAAGATGAAGGAGTACGGCGCGGTCGGCATTCCCATGCTGCCGAATGTGGCCGGGCAGGCGACCACCAAGACACAGATCCTGATCTATGCCGTTCTCACCGCCATCATCGGCGTGGTGCCATCCTTGATGGGCTTTGCATCGGTCTGGTACGGCGTATTTGCAGCCCTGCTGGGGATCGGTTTTGTGTGGTACTCTATCGGCGTCTACCGCATGAATGAGCGTGACGAGAAGATGATCCCGGCCAAGAAGCTGTTCGGCTATTCGCTGGTCTACCTGTTTGCCATCTTTTCCGGGCTGATGGTGGATCGCGGAGTGCTGGCGGCAGTCGCCACTTTCGGGGCGGCATCATGATCGAGACTGTGACGCCTAGCGAAGCACAGAAGAAATCCCGGCGCGGACGCAACATCGCGCTTGGTCTCGTGCTTGCAGGGCTGGTCGTGCTGTTTTACGTTGTAACCATCATCAAGTTCAGTAACGGCATGTCAGGCTGATCATGAAGTGGGAGGGGACAGTGGACACAGCGAGGAAACCAGCAGAACGCCGTAACGGCGTTGTCGTCGCGTCCTGCCTGACCTTCGTCGTCGCCATGGTCGGCATGTCCTACGCGGCGGTGCCGCTTTATGATATGTTCTGCCGTGTTACGGGCTACAACGGCACGACCCAACGGGTGGAACAGGCGTCGGATGTGATTCTGGACCGCGATATCCGCGTCAGTTTCGATGCCAATATTGGCTCAGGCTTGCGGTGGGAGTTCAAGCCGGTGCAACGTTCCGTCGATATCAAGATCGGTGAAACGACGCAGATTATGTACCGTGCGAAGAACCTGTCGAAGGAGCCGGTAACGGGGCAGGCCATATTCAATGTAACCCCCATGGAAGCCGCTGTTTACTTCAACAAGGTGCAGTGTTTCTGCTTTACCGAAACCACACTGCAGCCCGGCGAGGAACTGGACATGCCGGTGGTGTTCTTTGTGGATCCCGCCATTGTCGAGACGGTGGAAACCCGCGATATCAAGACACTGACACTTTCCTACACATTTTACCCGCATGAAAAGACCAAGCCCGTGGCCTCTGCCGAGCCGGGCTTGCCAGTTTCATCCGGAAATCTTTGACACTTGAGGCGTTTCGGGATCAGATACCGAAATGAGGTTTAGAGCATAATCCGATCGGAGCGAAGCAAGGATCGATAAGATTATGCTGAACATATAGAGTTAGAGCGCCATCTGATGCCATCAGTAGAACGGCGCTCTAAAACACCGACTGGGGACACGACTATGGCCGATGCGCATCAGAAGAACCACGATTACCATATTATAGACCCTAGCCCATGGCCGTTTCTGGCGGCGGTCTCGTCCTTCGTCATGGCGTTTGGTGGCGTCTGTTATATGCGCTACCTGTCGGGTGGCGCGTTCAATCTATTCGGCTTCAACATGGCAAACCCGTGGGTGTTCTTCATCGGCCTCGTGCTGATGCTCTACACCATGTACGGCTGGTGGTCGGATACGATCAAGGAAGGCAATGAGGGCCACCATACCCGCGTCGTCTCGCTCCACCTCCGCTACGGGATGATCATGTTCATCGCGTCCGAGGTCATGTTCTTCGTGGCGTGGTTCTGGGCCTATTTTGATGCCAGCCTTTACCCGCATGAGGCGATTCAGGCGTCGCGTCTTGCCTTTACCGGCGGCACATGGCCACCAAAGGGCATCGAGGTTATCGACCCTTGGCATCTGCCACTTTACAACACCATCATTCTGCTTTTGTCCGGCACCACGGTCACATGGGCGCACCACGCGCTGCTGCACGGGGATCGCCGCGGCCTCATTCAGGGCCTCACGCTGACGGTGGTGCTGGCCGCGCTGTTCAGCTTCGTACAGTTCTACGAATATGCCCATGCGCCATTCGCTTTCAAGGATTCCATCTACGGTGCCACCTTCTTCATGGCGACCGGTTTTCACGGGTTCCACGTCTTCGTTGGCATGATCTTTCTGGCGGTCTGCCTCATCCGGGCCATGCGCGGCGCGTTTACGCCCACGCAGCATTTCGGGTTTGAAGCGGCGGCGTGGTACTGGCACTTCGTGGACGTGGTGTGGTTGTTCCTCTTTTTTGCCATCTACATCTGGGGTGGCTGGGGCGCGCCGCTCGCTGAGGGTTGAGAATGGCTGAAGGCTGATCATGTCCGACGACAACGCCCATTACGCCCCGGTCGAGCCCGTCATGACGGGTTTGAAAGGCCGTTGCCCGCGCTGCGGGCAGGGCAAGCTGTTTGATGGTTTCATCAAGGTGAAGCCGTCCTGCACCAATTGCGGGCTGGATTACAGCTTTGCCGATTCCGGCGATGGGCCGGTCGTGTTCGTTATTCTCATCATCGGCTTTATCGTGCTTGGCATGGCCCTGTGGATGGAGGTTAACTACAACCCGCCACTCTGGGTGCACTTTCTGTTGTGGATTCCCATTGCCGTGGTTGCCAGTCTCGGCCTGATGCGCGCGCTGAAAGGCATCCTCATCGCATTGCAATACCGCCATAAGGCGCAGGTGGGTACCATTGATCGCGGCTGAGCATCGGCCCCCCAACCAGCCAAAAAGCAAACTGGTCCTAACGGCGGTCGCAGCTTTGCTGCTGGCAGTTTTCGCCTGCCTGATTGCCCTTGGAACATGGCAGGTTCAGCGCCTGCACTGGAAGGAAAACCTGCTGTCGGCCATTGCCGAGCGCCGCACCGCGCCACCTGTCACGCTGCGCGATATCGAGGATAGCCAAGCGTCCGGTGCGGATATCGACTACCGCACCGTCACCGTATCCGGTACATTCGACCACAGCAAAGAGAGACACTTTTTCGCGACATGGCAGGGCCAGACAGGGTTCTACGTGTTTACGCCTCTGATGCAGGCCGATGGCCGCGCCGTGTTCGTCAATCGTGGTTTCGTGCCCTATGAGCGCAAGGAGCGCGCAACGCGTGAGATGGGTGAGGTGCCCGGTCCTGTCACCATCCACGGCCTTGCCCGCGTCAAACTCTCCGCCAAACCCTCATCGCTGGTGCCGGACAATGACGAAGCAAAAAACATCTTCTACTGGAAGGACCTCGATACCATGGCCCGCACGGCGGGGCTGGCCCCCGGTCAGGTTCTGCCCTTCTTCGTCGATGCGGATGGCGCGCCCAATCCCGGCGGCGTGCCGGTCGGCGGCGTCACCCAGTTCGATTTTCCCAACAGCCATTTGCAATACGCGCTGACCTGGTACGGGCTGGCGGCAACACTGGCTGTCATCTGCGGTGTGTCTTTCTTTCGCAGGAGATAAGCTTGTGTCGGCCCGTAACGGAGTTATATAAGGCACACAAACTTCGTTTCCTTTCGTGAAAGATGGCGCGTCCCATGCCAAAGCCACCGCTCACTCTTCGCCTTTGCGGCCCGCGCGGCTTCTGCGCCGGGGTGGATCGCGCCATTCAGATCGTCGTTCTTGCGCTGAAAGAGCACGGCGCGCCCGTCTATGTGCGACATGAGATCGTGCACAATCGCTACGTGGTGGAAGGGCTGGAAGCCAAGGGCGCTATCTTCGTCAAGGAACTGCACGAGATTCCGCCTGAACATCATGCGCAGCCGGTGATTTTTTCCGCCCATGGCGTACCCAAATCGGTGCCGGAGGATGCCGAACTGCGCAAGCTGTTCTACCTCGATGCGACCTGCCCACTGGTTTCCAAAGTTCACAAGCAGGCCATGCGCCACCAGCGGCTGGGCCGCCATGTGGTGCTGATTGGCCATGCAGGCCACCCGGAAGTTATCGGCACCATGGGACAACTGCCGGAAGGCAGCGTGTCGCTGGTGGAAACCGTGGAAGACGCCGCCGTCTACATGCCGCCGGACCCGGACAATCTTGGGTTTGTCACCCAGACCACGCTTTCCGTGGACGATACCAAGGGCGTGATTTTAAAATTGATGGAGCGGTTTCCGAACCTTACCGCGCCTGCGGCGGATTCGATCTGCTATGCCACCACCAACCGGCAGGAAGCCGTCAAACAGGCGGCCCCCGGTTGCGATGCATTCCTCATCGTTGGTGCGCCGAATTCCTCAAACTCCCGGCGGTTGGTGGAAGTGGCACTGAAAGCGGGCGCAAAACAGTCCGTTCTGGTGCAGCGCGCCTATGAGATCGACTGGGAAACCATGCGCGGAGTGCGCACGGTTGGCATTTCGGCGGGGGCGTCGGCGCCGGAGGTCATCGTCAACGAGATTATCGAAGCCTTCCGCGAGCGCTTCGATGCGACGGTGGAACTGGCCGATACGGTCGAGGAAACGGAAAACTTCCTCGTCAGCCGGGAATTGCGCCATGTGCCGCTGACCACAGCGGATATGGCTTTTGTGAATGGGGACTAAAGCATTTCCAGTGAAAGCGGCAACGCTTTCACATCAGGACAATGCGACGAGCAGGAGACCAAGCATTTGCAGTGAAAGTGGCAACGCTTTTTACATCAAGACACTGTGAAATAACTGCATATTAGAGCCTTATTATAGGCTCTAAGGGGAAAATAATGGCCGTCTATACTGATATCACCGAGGACGATCTCGCCCGGTTTCTGGAGGCCTATGGGGTAGGCCAACTCACCTCTTACAAGGGCATTGCGGAAGGGGTGGAAAACTCCAACTTCCTGCTGCACACCACCAGTGGATCCTACATCCTCACGCTGTACGAAAAGCGGGTGGAGCGCACTGATCTGCCGTTTTTCCTCGGCCTGATGCAGCATCTGGCAGATAACGGCCTGTCGTGCCCGCTGCCATTGCCCCGTGCCGATGGCGCGCTGTTGGGGGAACTGTCCGGCCGTCCCGCCGCCGTTATTTCCTTTCTGGAAGGCATGTGGCTGCGCAAGCCGGAGGCGCGCCATTGCCGCGAAGTGGGCAAAGCGCTGGCTGAGATGCATCTGGCCGGAGAGGGGTTTGACATTACGCGGCGCAACGCGCTGTCGGTCGAGGGTTGGCGTCCGCTCTGGAACAATGCTCAAGACCGCGCCGATGAGGTGCAGCCGGGGCTGGTGGATGAAATCGGCACAGAACTGGCATTTCTGGAGGCAAACTGGCCGCAAGACCTGCCCGCCGGTGTTATCCACGCCGACCTGTTTCCCGACAATGTTTTCTTTCTCAATGACCAGTTGTCTGGCCTGATTGATTTCTATTTCGCCTGCAATGATCTGCTGGCCTATGATGTGTCGATCTGCCTCAATGCCTGGTGCTTTGAGCGCGATGGGGCCTTTAACCTCACCAAAGGCATGGCGCTCATGGAAGGCTACGAGTCCGTGCGGCCCTTGAGCGCGGCTGAGCGCGCTGCCCTGCCGGTGCTGGCGCGTGGCTCGGCGTTGCGCTTCTTCCTCACCCGTCTGTATGATTGGCTGATGACGCCTGCCGGTGCGCTGGTGGTGAAAAAGGACCCGCTGGAATATTTGCGCAAGCTGCATTTCCACCAAACGGTCAGCGACGCCTCGGCCTATGGACTGCGGGACGCATCATGAAGCAGGTTGAAATTTTTACCGACGGTGCCTGTTCCGGCAATCCCGGTCCCGGCGGCTGGGGCGCGGTGCTGCGCTATGGCGAGCGGGAGAAGGACCTGTGCGGCGGCGAGGCTGAAACCACCAACAACCGCATGGAGTTGCTGGCGGCCATTACTGCGCTGACCTCGCTGAAGGAGCCTTGCGAGATCAACCTTCACACCGATTCCAAATATGTGATGGACGGCATCGGCAAGTGGATTCACGGCTGGAAGAAAAACGGCTGGCGCACGGCGGACAAAAAGCCGGTGAAAAATGCCGAGCTTTGGCAGCAACTGGACGAGGCCCGCTCCCGCCACAAGGTCACCTGGCACTGGGTCAAGGGCCACGCAGGCCACCCGGAAAACGAACGCGCAGACGAACTCGCCCGCAAGGGTATGGAGCCGTTCAAGCGTGGTGGCCGGGTGGCGGTTTAGCTCACTTTGCGCGCCGGAAGCGTTCACAAAAAACCCCGCTGTTTCCAGCGGGGTTTTGTTTGCAGTCTCTACTTCACGTCACCGGGATCCTTGATCTTCGACGCAATCGAGAAGGTCACGATGGCCGACAGAAGCATCAGCCCGCCAACGATGAACATCGGCAGCTCGTACAAGCCGGTCGCGTCTTTCACGTAACCGGTGATGTAGGGAGCGGCAAAGCCTGCCACATTGCCCATGGTGTTGATGAGTGCAATACCGGCTGCCGCACCTGCACCCGTCAGGAACCGCGCTGGCAGCGACCAGAAGTTTGGCAGAGCCGAGAAGATTGCGCAGGCCGTGATGGTGATGACGGCGATGGTGGTTGCAGGCGATGGCATGAACAAGGCCAGTGGAATGGAGAAGGCCCCCACCAGCGCCGGAATGCCGATATGCCATGGCTTTACACCGCGCCTGCTGGCATCGCGGCTCCACAAGGTCAACGCGACAGCGGCTGGCAGATACGGAATCGCCGTGATCAGGCCGCGCTGCATGACGGTGAACTTTGTGCCAAACTCCGCCTCGAAGCCGCCAATGATGCTCGGCAGGAAAAAGCCCAGCGCATACAGCCCATAGATGAAGCCGAAATAGATCAGCGACAGCAGCCACACCCGGCCGTCCATCAGGGCCTTGCCGGTCATTTTGCCGTGTGAGCTGACTTTGGCGGTTTCTTCCCTTGCGAGTTCATTGGTCAACCACTGCTTTTCGTCAGCGTTCAGCCATTTTGCATCATTGGGGGTATCCGGCAGGTAGAACCATGCGACGAAGCCGATGACGATGGCGGGAACGGAAACGCCGAAGAACATGATCCGCCAGCCTTCAAGGCCGAATGCGCCATGCGCTTCGATCAATGCCGAGGCCAGTGGCGCGCCGATGACGGTGGTCAGCGGCTGCGCAACGTAGAACACGGCTAGCACCTTGGCGCGGTGACGCGACGGCACCCACATGCTGAGGAACAGGATAGCGCCGGGGAAGAATCCCGCTTCGGCAATACCCAGCAGAAAGCGCAGGCCCACAAGCTGCGTATAGCTCTGCACCCAGGTAAACAGCAGCGAGACAATGCCCCAACTGACCATAATGCGCGACAACCAGCGCCGCGCGCCGTATTTGTGCAAGGCCAGATTGCTGGGAATTTCCAGAATGATATAGCCGAAAAAGAAGATGCCGGCGGCAAAGCCGAACTGCGCAGCGGTCAGGCCGAGATCGGCAGACATGCCGTTGGGACCGGCAAAGCCGATGGCCGTGCGGTCCAGAAAGTTGATGAAGAACATAAGGCCGATAAACGGTACAAGCCGCCAGATGACCTTGCTAATAGCAGTCTTTTCGACCGCAGATGGAACGAGCGTAGACACGGTAATCTCCCCCTTCAAACGTCACGGGTTTCTCCTAAACCCGGTACATCAGAATTTCCTACGAAGCTCCGGGACGCGGCGCAATCGATTTAAACTCTTAAGCCTGTGACTTGAAATCACACCAAAAGACACGCTATAGCCCTTAGGCAAGGAGTTTGCCATGGTCCAGCCGTTCCCTTCCGTCAACGCGCTTCGCGCTTTTGAGGCTGTCGCCCGCCATCGCAGCATGACCCACGCGGCGCGTGAGCTGCATGTGACCCACGGTGCCGTCAGCCGTCACGTCAAGGCGCTGGAGGAAACGCTGGGCGTGCTCCTGCTGACGCGAAACCCGCAATCGACCGATCCCACGCCGGAAGGCATCCGTCTGGCCGATGGACTCAGCACCGCTTTCAACCTGATGCGCGCCAGTGTGGAAAGTGTGAAGCCGGGCCCACTGACCCTGTCCTGCTCGTCATCCATCATGATGGGGTGGATTATCCCGCGCATTGCCAATTTCCACCTCCAGCACCCCAATATCGATATCCAGTTCAACATGAACTATGATCAAATCGACTTCGTGCGCGACAAGATCAGCGTCGCCATCCGTTCCAGCACCATTGTGCCGCCCCGTGATGCGGTCATTCGTGATCTGGTGACAGAGTGGATCGGCCCGGTCTGCTCACCGGATTATCTGCAAACCCACGGGCTGACGGAAATAGCTGATCTTGCGGGCGCGCGGCTTTTGTCCACCCGCACGCGGCCCGAAGCATGGGCGGATTGGTTCGCCCTGTCGGGCCGTGAATCACTGGACATTGGCGAGCAGCAAAGCTTCGATCATTTCTACCTGTTGATTCAGGCAGCGGTGTGCGGGCTCGGGGTGGCGCTGGTGCCGCAAATGCTGGTGCTGGATGATCTTGCGTCCGGCAAACTGGTGGCCCCGTTCGGCTTCACGCCGGGCCCAAGGCGGCTGATGCTGTGGATTGCCGGGCATCTGGCGGGCCGTGCCGATACACGGGCGCTGGAGGAGTGGCTGACGCGCGAAATGCGCGCCAGCGTTGAAGCTGGGCCCTAAATCTGTTCCAGAATGGCAGCGGCGGCCGATACGGTCGCCTGACCGGGATTTTCTTCCAGATTGACGGATTTGACCACGCCGTCTTCCACCACCATGGAGTAGCGCTTGGAGCGAACGCCCATGCCGCCCTTCGACAGATCGATGTCCATGCCGATGGCCTTGGTGAACTCGGCATTCCAGTCGGACAGAAAGCGGATCTTGTTGATGCCGCCGCTGGCGGTTGCCCATGCGCCCATGACATGCACGTCGTTGACCGCGACCACGACGAGTTCGTCTATGCCGCGCGACCGAATGGCGTCGTAGTTTTCCAGATAGCCGGGCAGATGGTTCAGCGAGCAGGTGGGCGTGAAAGCACCCGGCACGGCAAACAGAACCACACGCTTGCCCGCAAAAATGTCGCTGCTGGCAACATCAGCCGGGCCGTCAGTGGTCTTTTCCTTAAACGTTGCTGCAGGCAGCGTGTCGCCAACGGATATCGTCACATGCTTCTCCTTGAATCCGCCCCGCGAAAGCGAGGACCTCATCGCGAAAGATATAAGCGGGTCCTACTGAAACGCAAGCTGCGTTTCCATGGCCCGCCCATTTGCGGTGACAATCAGACGGCCTTCTTGCCCGCTGAGGCTCGTACCCTTGGGCGTGCGAAGCAGTTTGAACACCACGTCTGCGGTGTTTCCTGCGCCGCGCTTGATGTCCGGCTCGCCAAACGCAAAACCGGTTGGAGGCGCGAGAAACGCATTCAGCGCGTCCCCGGTCGTTTTCGGTGGCACAGCAAGCGTTATCCTCACCGTGCCATCAACAGGTGCCCTGACGGTCAGAACGCGAAACTCCGGCTGCGGCCCCGCTGGCATGGCCTGTTGCGCGGCAGTGTAAGCGAGCCGTTCCTGAGGGTTGACGTTTGCATCACTCGCCGGATCAAGGGTCAGCACGCCCTGCACCGGAATGCAGATATCCTTGCAAATGCCCAGAAAGATGGTCGCCGACAGCGGCGCTGCACGGGTTTCCGGCAGCCGTTTGAGCGTCATCGTAAACGCGACCGGCCGATCATACCCGGCATAGGCAACCGTGCCATCATCGAACAATTTGGGTGCTGGCATATGAAGGCGCGTCAGGTTCGTGCCATCGGCAAAGTTGATTTGCGGCGGAATGCCGCTTGCTCCCGGTTCCAGCCAGTAGGTCTTCCAGCCGGGTTTCAGATCAATGTCCAGCAGGGCTTCCACCGTGCCATCGGGAGAGGCGGGCAGGGCGGTAAGACGCACGCGCCCGCCTTCTGACACCAGCCACTGCGATGTGGCGGCATGGGCAGGTGCGCCTGCCAGAAGGACAAGGCCAAGCAACAAGAAGCGGAGGGTGCGCGACAGGATCATGCCGCTGTCTTAACGCCTGGAAGCGCACAGGTTCAACATTTTCCAGCTCACAGGCCATCATATTCACTTGATCGATTTGCGGGAGGGACTACCTTGAGCCATGAGGGGCACAATGGGAAAGGCAGCTTCATGGTTATCGCCACTTTGGACCCCAAGCGGGAACGCGGCTTTCTGGATGGGCAATTTCTGATTGCCATGCCGGGCATGGCCGAATCCAGTTTCGCCCGAACCGTCGTGTATATCTGCGCCCATTCCAGCGATGGTGCCATGGGCTTCATCATCAACAGGCCCCAGCCGCTGACATTCCCGGATATTCTGCGCCATCTGCAATTGATGGGCGAGGAGGAGATGATCCAGCTTCCCGGCCATGCCCGTGATATGCAGATACAGGAAGGCGGGCCGGTGGAAAGCGGGCGCGGTTTTGTGTTGCATTCGGATGATTTCCTCAGCGAATCCAGCATTCCCGTCAGCGATGATCTGTGCATGACCGCCACGCTCGATATTGTCAGAGCCATATCCAGCAACCGTGGACCCAGGCGTGCCCTGATGATGCTTGGTTATGCCGGTTGGGGTGCAGGCCAGCTGGAAAGCGAAGTTGCAGCCAATGGCTGGCTGAACTGCCCTGCCAACGACACCCTGATTTTCGACCGCAGCCTCGATACGAAGTACGACCGGGCTTTGGCATCCATGGGGGTTACGCCCGCCATGTTGTCCATGGATGCCGGACACGCCTGAAACAACACGCGTGAAACGAAATGCGTGAGGCATTTTCCATCGGTTTTTCCGAAAATATGGAACCTTTGCCGCCCTGATCCGTTCTCTGTGTACAAGGCTGACGCAGTCGGCGAGGCCTTCAACACTTAACGAGGAGACGTCATTATGGGTAGCATGTCCGACAAGATCAAAGGCACTGCAAACGAACTGGCCGGCAAGGCTAAGCAAGGTCTTGGTGACGCGATGGACGACACCAGCATGCAGGTCGACGGCGCAGCACAGGAAGCCAAGGGCAAGACCCAGAAGGCTGTTGGCGAGGCCAAGGACAGCGTCAAGAACACTGTCGACAAGATCTAAGTATCGGAGTGCGGCCTGAGCCGCGCTGAGATAACAAGAAAGTGCTCGCAAGCTTTTAGCTGCGAGCATTTTTTATGGATGACGACGACCCGTAGAGCGGACCGGTTCAGATGAAGCTTTTTACCTGTGACAGCTGCGGCCATGCCGTTCACTTTGATAACCGTGGCTGCGTAACATGTGGTCACCGTCTGGGCTTCAACACGGAAACTCTGGCCGTTCATGCGCTGGAGCCGTTGAACGATCTGGAATGGCGCATCCATACCCAACCGGACAAAGCATGGAAATTCTGTGCCAATGCCGCGTTTGATATCTGCAACTGGCTGGTGCCAGCGCAGTCCGGTGATCCCTACTGCATTGCCTGCCATCATAACCGCATCGTTCCGGTGACCAATACACCGGAGGGCCTGTCGCGCTGGCAGCGGATCGGGCAGGCGCAACGCCACCTGTTCTATTCGCTGCTGCGCTGGAAGCTGCCGCGCCCCACCCGTGCCGATGATCCACAGGGCGGGCTTGTTTTTGACTTTCTGGCTGATGAAATCGGGCCGGATGGCAATCCCGTCCCGGCGATGACCGGCCACGAAGACGGGTTGATCAGCCTTCGTGCTGCCGAGGCTGACGATGCCACACGGGAATCAATTCGCGTGGCCATGAACGAACCCTACCGCACACTTCTTGGTCATTTTCGCCACGAGATCGGCCATTTCTACTGGACGCAGCTGGTGCGCGACGACGAAACGCTGGCCGAGGCCCGCCGTATCTTCGGGGATGAGCGCGCGGATTATGCGCAAGCTCTGCAACGCAATTATGAGCAGGGCCCGCCCGCCGACTGGCAGGAGCGTTTCATCAGTACCTATGCAAGCTGCCACCCCGCCGAAGACTTCGCCGAGACCTGGGCGCATAATTTTCATATCGTCGATACGCTGGAAACCGCACGGTCGTTCGGCCTGACGGTCGATCCGGTACGCCATGATGACATGCAGGCCGAAGTGGATTTCGACCCCTACAACGTCTCCGATTCCAAGCGGCTGATTGACGCCTGGGTGCCACTCAGCGTTGCTTTGAACAGTATTCAGCGCAGCATGGGCCAACCGGATAGCTATCCATTTGTGCTCAATCAGCCGGTTATGGAAAAACTGGATTTTATCAACAGGTTGATCTACCGCGCAGGACATTAGCACCCCAACGTTACAATGGAATGACTGCGAGAAGTTGTCGGTGAGTTTCCTTAAATTGATTCTAAAATGCTCATTGCTGGTTCTACTTTAACATGTAATTAGCAATCTATGTATTAGGTGCACTGCAGCACGATTCATGCAGGTGACACCATGCTCTTCACACTTCGCAATACCCTCATCAGCCTTTTCATCGTATCCAGTCTTGCCCTCGCTTACGTCCTTGGCACGCAGATGTTCACCTCTGCCAAGCGATCCCGCGATCTTGCGGAAGTGGCGCAACTGGTTGCACTCGATAAGGCTTTGTTTGACGTCCTGTTGAGCTTTCGCAGCGAGCGGGGTGACAGCGCATCCGCCGTTACGCTGCCGCCCAATGAAAATTCCGGCTCCATTACGGCAGTGAGGGCTGCACGGCAGAAGGTCGATGTGGCGATGACCGCTGTCCGCGAACAGGCCAGTGCATTAACTCGTCCGGAACTGGTGCAGGCGCTTGCGCGTGTGGAGGATATCTTTACCCGGTTCGGCAGAGTGCGCGAAAAGGTGGACGCCAATATCGGCCTACCCTTGGCAAGCCGCACGGCGGGACTGGACAAGGAGATCCTGTCGACGGGCAATGATTTTCTGGGGTCGCTGGAAAGCGGTGCCGTGGCACTGGAAAACCAGATACGCTCGTTGGATGACACGCTGACGGACCTCATTCAACTGCGGTCCTTCGCATGGTCTACCCGCGCCTTGGGCGGCAGTGCCGCTGTCGTTGTCAATGGTGCTCTTGGCGGGGCGGGAACGCTGACGGAAACGGAGTATCGAACGCTTTCCTCCTACGATAGCAGTGCTGCCTTCGCGTGGAAGGCCGTGGGCGTGCTGATTGCGCATCCCGATACGCCCCTGTCACTCAAGGAGCAGTACAAAAAAGCTGACGAGACCTATTTCACCGGGCCGTTCTCTGTACAGCGTCGCGATTTGATTGCCGATCTTGCTGCCGCCCGGCCCGCCCCGATGACGCTGGATGCGTGGCGCACGGCAGTTACCGCCGCCCTGGGTGAAATCGCGAAAGTCTCATCGCTTGCGATGAACACGCTGAATGCGCAAGCCGATGATCTTGGCTATCAGGCATCGCTGGCGGCCAAAGCGTACCTCGCCGCGTTCCTGCTCTCGCTGCTGTTTTGCGGGCTTGGCACGCTGGTGATTGTGTTGCGGGTCGTCAAACCCATCGGTGACCTGACGCGCTGCATGACGGCACTGGCACAGGGAGACCTGACCGTGACGGTGCCCGGAGCGGCGCGACGGGATGAAATCGGTGCCATGGCACAATCGGTTGAAATCTTCCGGGCAGGCGGGCTTCGCAACCGTGAACTGGAGCGGGAGGCTGACGTAGCCAGAAACAAGGCGGAGCGCGACCGCATCGCACTGCAGCGCCACGCGGAGGAGGAGGCCAACAAGCGGCTGACCCTTGCCACGCAATCGCTTGCCAACGGGCTAAAGCGGCTGGCGTCCGGAGATATGCTGTGCGAAATCACGGTGCCGTTCGACGCGCAGTTTGAGGCCTTGCGCCACGACTTCAATGCGTCCGTCAGCCAGTTGCGCGAAGCGCTGGCCCGTGTCGGCCAGACGGTGGCCGTGGTAACAGAGGGGTCGCAGGACATCTCCGCCGCATCCGACACGCTCTCGCAGCGGACGGAGCAGCAGGCAGCTTCGCTGGAGGAAACCGCATCCGCACTGGAGCAGATTACCGCCAATGTCACCGCAACCTTCCGACGG
Organism: Rhizobium sp. CFBP 8762; assembly: GCF_014841565.1. GTDB lineage: Bacteria > Pseudomonadota > Alphaproteobacteria > Rhizobiales > Rhizobiaceae > CFBP-8762. Next base: position 374,352 of record NZ_JACYUD010000001.1, on the reverse strand, counting down.
ACCGGTGAAACCCGCGAAACGGTGCGCGAGGCCCGCACCAAGGCAGACCAGTCGGCCATCATCGTCAGCAATGCCGTAACCGCCATGCAGCGGATCGAAGACTCCTCGCGGCAGATCAACCAGATTATCGGCGTGATCGATGAAATCGCCTTCCAGACCAATCTGCTGGCGCTGAATGCCGGGGTTGAAGCCGCGCGCGCCGGAGAAGCCGGCAAGGGCTTTGCCGTGGTGGCGCAGGAGGTTCGCGAACTGGCGCAGCGTTCGGCCAAAGCTGCCAAGGAGATCAAGCAGTTGATTGGCATGTCGGCGGTCGCAGTCGGCGAGGGAGTCAAGCTTGTGGGGGAAACCGGCACGGGCCTGAGCGAAATCGAAACGTTGGTCACCGCCATCAACGAGCATATGGAAGCGATAGCAACCGCTGCGCAGGAGCAGTCCGCCGGACTGGCCGAAATCAACATTGCCGTCAACCACATGGATCAGGCAACGCAAAAGAACGCGGCAATGGTGCAGGATGTCAGCCGCGCCGGCGTTGATCTGGCCCGCGAATGCGTGTCGCTCGAAGGGCTGCTGTCCCACTTTCAATTGGAAACCACGCAGGAGACAGAGAAGTATGGTGGAAACGTAACGCCATTTCGGCGGTGATCAGGGTCAGATAGGACGATCGTATCCCGTGTGAGTGGGCTCCTGTGCTTAAGGCCACAGGGGTCCATAACCCTCGCAAACTCAGGAAGAGGGTTTATACGGCGGACCCAAACGCGTTGACTCACTGCAACGCAATCGTCTCAACCGTACCTCACGCCCGTTTCATCAGTGGAAACCGTTCTTTCAACAGCCGCTGAACCGATTCCGTGCCAATGGGCGGACCGAACAGGAAGCTTTGGCCAAAATCGCAACCCATCTGCGACAGTTCGATGGCATCCTCTTCCGATTCGATGCCCTCCGCCACCACCTGCATGTTCAACTCCCGCGCCATGGAAATGACGGAGCGCAGCAGAATGGTGCGCTTGTCGCCGGGGTCCTTCACCAGTGCCTTGTCGATCTTGATCGTATCGAACGGGAAGCGGGTGAGATAGGAGAGCGACGAATGCCCTGTGCCGAAATCATCCAGCGCAAGCCTTAGCCCCGCGTCGCGCAGCTTGGTCAGCACCAGTCGGGCCTGTTCCGGATTTTCCATCACGACCGATTCCGTCAACTCGATCTTCATCTGGCTGGGGTCGCAATGGGTCTTGTGCAGCACGGCGCGCACATCGGTATACAGATCGTTGTTGAGAAGCTGGGCGCTCGACAGATTGACAGCGACGAAGATCGGCAGATTGCCGGACTGCATCTGCCATTCCATCAGGTCGGTCGCCGCCTGCTCGAAGGCGTAATTGCCGAGTTGGGTAATGACGTCACACCCTTCCGCCACCGGAATGAACTCGGATGGCGGAATATCTCCACGCTTGGGATGCTCCCAGCGCAGCAGAGCCTCAAAGCCCGCCACTTCGGCATCCTTGAGCCGCACGATTGGCTGGTAAACCAGAGTGAATTCCTTGCGTTCCAGCGCGCGGCGAATGTCCGTTTCCATCTGCAACCGGTCAGTGGAAGACGTGCGGAAGGCCGGACGGAACGGCTCGACGCGATTGCCCCCCGCCTTTTTCGCGCGGTACATGGCAAGCTCGGCATCAGCGATCAATGCCACTGCATTTTCCTGCTGGTCCACCCAGGACACAAGGCCGATAGAGGCGGTGAGGATCACCTCACGGTTGCCGAAGGTCAGGGGCACCATGATGGCCTTGCTGATCGCATCGGCAAAATCGGCAACCTTTTCCGGGTTGCGCTCCGACATCAGAATCAGTCCGAACTGGTCCCCGCCAAGGCGCGCCAGTGTATCCTGCGGTTTCAGCAGGCGGCGCAGACGTCGCGTGAGCGCAATGAGGATATTATCGCCCGCCGCGATGCCGAGCGAGTCGTTCACCTGCTTGTAGCGGTCGATATCGATCGTCATGATGGTCGGGCTGGTCGCGTCGCCGCTGGGCACCAGCGCCAGCACAGCCTGCAAACGGTCCAGAAAGATCTGGCGGTTGGGAAGGCCGGTCAGGTTATCGTGCAGCGCATCGTGCAACAGGCGGTCTACGGAGTTTTTCTGCTCGGTGATATCGACGATGGTGCCGACACAGCGGATGATTTCGCCATTGGCACCCAGCACCGGTCGCGCGCGGATGGCGAGCCAGTGGTAATGCCCGTCTTCTGCCCGCACACGAAAATCATGGTTCAGCCGCCCCTTTCGGTGTTCCAGCAGCACATCCAGCGTGGCGCGGAAGCGGTCGCGGTCATCGGGGTGCAGGCGGGGCAGCCAGTTGCGGGCAGGGCCGTGCATGGTGCCGGGTGCCAGGCCCAACTGCGCGGATACATCGGGGATCGTCACCACGCGGTCACGCGCCACGTCCCAGTCCCACACCGTATCGCCCGAGCCGGTGAGCGCCAGTGCCTGGCGCTCCAGATCGGAAAACAGGCCAAGGCTGTAGGCACCCCCGGCAAAGGCGTGCTGCATGACTGTGAAACCGATAAGCAGGACGATGAGCACCAGCCCACCGCCAAGGGCCGGCTGCACCACATCATTGTCCAGTTGCCCGGTGACGGCCAGCCAGCCGCCAAACAGCCATACGATGATCAGCGCCCAGGCGGGAACCAGCAGAATGGCCCGGTCATAGCGGTTCAGGCCGAGATAGGCGATCAGAATAATGCCCACGGTTGCCGTCAGCGCGAAGGACAGGCGGGCGATACCGGCGGCAATGGCCGGATCATAGATCGCGACCGCAAACAGCAGGCCGAGCCCCATGATCCAGGCCAGTGTGGCGTAGCTCAGGTGCGCATGCCAGCGGTTGAGGTTGAGATAGGTGAACAGGAAAATGACCAGCCCCGCCGCCAGAAACACCTCCGTTCCCGCGCGCCATATGCGCTCATCTCCCGATGTTACGCTGATCAGCTTCGACAGAAAGCCAAAATCCACGCAGATATAGGCCAGCACCGCCCAGGCGAGTGCGGCTGTGGCTGGCAGCATGGATGTGCCTTTCACCACGAACAGAATGGTGAGAAACACAGCCAGCAGACCGGCAATACCCAGCACGATGCCGCGATAGAGCGTGAAGGCATTGACCTGATCCTTGTAGGCATCCGGTTCCCAAAGATACATTTGCGGCAGATCGGGTGACGCCAGCTCCGCCACGAAGGTTACCACCGTATTGGGGTTGAGCGTGATGCGGAACACATCCGCTTCGTCACTCGCCTGCCGGTCCAGCGCAAAGCCTTCGCTGGGTGTAATGGACAAAATGCGCTGCGAACCAAGGTCGGGCCAGAACAGCTTGGAATTGACCAATCGGAAATGCGGTGCAACGATCACGCGCTCCAGCTGCTCTTCTGACACGTTGGCAAGCGCAAACACGGCCCAGTCGCCCTGATGGTTGTCTGTAGAAGAGCGCACTTCGATGCGCCGTACGATTCCATCGGTGCCGGGAGCGGTTGATACCTGAAAGGCCTCGCCGCGTCCGGTGTAGATTTCCGTGGTGGCAGTCAGGTCCAGCGCGGTGTCTTCGCGCGAAATCTTCACAGGTTCCACCGCATGGGCGGCGCCGCTCATCACGACAACGGCCAGCATAAACGCGCATAGCCATTGGACAGGTCGGTTAAGCCACCGTTTTACAAAACGCATCAGAAAGCATCAATCCTGTTGGGGTCAGCGGGTGTTGAGGAGCGAAAACATGATGTGGTCTCGCCACGCACCGTTGATTTTGAGGTATTCCCTTGCATAGCCTTCACGCTGAAACCCGGCCTTTTCAAGGACACGAATACTGCGCTCATTGTCTGGAATACAGGCTGCCTCGATACGGTGCAACTGAAGCACCGAAAAGATGTAGGGGATTGCAAGGTTCAGCGCTGCCAGCATGTGGCCTTTTCCGGCGTGCATCTGGCCCATCCAGTAGCCAATCATGCAGCTTTGCGCCGATCCGCGGCGGATATAGCCGATGGTCAGCCCGCCCAGAAGCACGCCGCCCTCACGTGCAAAGATCAGCAGCGAGACCGCCTGACCGGACGAATATTCCTGTTGATTGCGCAGCACCCGGCGCCGAAATGCACTTTCGGTCAGGTCGTCAGCGGCCCAGACCGGTTCCCAAGGCGTCAGAAAGGCGCGGCTGTCGCTGCGCAGGCGATACCACTGCGCGTAATCACTGGCGCGGGGAAGCCGCAGCACATGATGTGCGCCCACAAGGTCCACCGTATCCGGCTCACGCGACAGAAACCGAAACACCGATTTTGCCATCCTTGCCTCCGGGCCCGGCTAACACCTTGCGGGCGGGACTGTCAATGTCCGCAAATTCAGCGTGCGGAGGCCGCTTTCAGTTCCATGCGACCATTGGACAAACCAGCGGCAATCTCGTCCATGGGTGCCAGTTGCTCCAGCGGACCGATGGCCGAGAGGGTTGGCGTTGTATTGAAAAACAAACGGCCAGCCAGATCTGTCAGGCGTTCGATGGTAATGCCTTCCAGCCGTTCCATCATCTCGTTGTTGGGGATGATGCGGCCATAGAGCATCATCTGGCGGGCCAGTTGCCCGGCGCGGGCCGCAGGGCTTTCGCCACCCATGAGCAGTTGCGCTCGGATTTGGGCGCGTGCGCGCTCAATTTCCTGTTGCTCGATATGTTCGGACGATTTGCGCAGTTCATCGATGATGACCGGCACCAGTTCCGGCAGATTTTCGCCGCCGGTTGCCGCGTGAATGCCGAAAATACCGGTATCGGAAAAGCCCCAGTGGAACGCATAGACCGAATAGCACAGGCCGCGATGCTCGCGCACCTCCTGAAACAGCCGGGATGACATGCCTCCACCGAGGATATTGGCGAGGATTTGTGAACAGTAGAAATCCCGCGCGTGGTAGGCCTTGCCCTCAAACCCCAGCAGCACCTGCGCGTCCATCAGGTCGCGACCTTCGCGGCCTTCACCGCCGATATAGCGGGCAGGTTCCATCACGGGCGGTGCCACCGGCGCCATCGGTAGCGAAGCAAAACGCTCCTCGACCTGCCTGACGAAGGTCTCGTGATCCACTGCACCGGCAGCCACCACGAACATGCGGTCTGTGGTGTAGTTGCGACCGAGATAATGGCGGATCTGGTCCGGCGTAAATGACAGCACGGTTTCCGGCGTGCCCAGAATAGGCCGCCCGATGGTCTGGTCACGATAGGCAATCTGCGCGAAACGGTCGAACACCACATCGTCGGGCATATCGTCCGCCGCGCCGATTTCTTGCAGGATCACATGCTTTTCGCGCCGCAGTTCCTCGTCATCGAAGGAGGATTCCGTCAAAATATCGGCCAGAATATCCACGGCCAGCGGCACATGGTCTTTCAGCACCCGGGCATAATAGGATGTGGTCTCGGTCGAGGTCGCGGCGTTGACTTCGCCGCCGACATTTTCAATCTGCTCGGCAATCTGGCGCGCCGTGCGCCGGGCCGTACCCTTGAACGCCATGTGCTCCAGAAGGTGGGCAATGCCATGCTCTTCCTGCAACTCATTGCGCGAACCGGACTTGATCCACACCCCCAAAGCAACGCTTTCCAGGTGCGGCATGGTTTCGGTCACAACCGTCAACCCCGACTTCAGCCGGGTGCACTCTACACTCATGTTCAGTCTTTCCGCGCTGTCAGGTGTCACGTGCGGATGTGATCGCCGATATAGGATTCAACGGCTTTCAAATCAGCATCGAGAACGTCGAAGCGCTCCTCCCTGGTCATCATGCCAGCAAGCCACGTCGGAAGCGCCGGGTCAATACCACTGGCAGATTTTACTGCATCGGGGAATTTGGCCGGGTGGGCGGTGGCCAGCACCACCATGGGCGTTGTTGGGTCGCGGTACTGCTCGGCAACAAAAACACCGATGGCGGAATGCGGATCGAGCAGATAGCCGGTTTCCTCGCGGGTTTTGGCAATGGTTGCCTTCACCTCTGCTTCGCTGGCGCGCCCCGCAGCAAAATCGCGACGAATGGTGGTCAGCGCCGACGCTTCGATCTCAAATGCGCCGGACTGCTTCAGCCCATCCATGGCCGCGCGCACGCGGCTGGCGTCCCGGTCATAGGCTTCAAACAGCAGCCGCTCGAAATTGGAGGAGATCTGGATATCCATGGATGGCGACGTGGTGGCATGAACCTCACGCATTTCATAGCGCCCGGTTGCCAGCGTGCGGGCCAGAATGTCATTCTCGTTGGTGGCAACCACCAGCTTGTCGATAGTCAGGCCCATTTTCTTGGCGACGAAGCCTGCGAAAATATCACCGAAATTGCCCGTTGGCACCGTGTAGGACACAGCCCGTTCCGGCGCGCCGAGAGCAACCGCAGTCGTGAAATAATAGACGATCTGCGCCATGATGCGCGCCCAGTTGATGGAGTTGACGCCCGAAAGCGCCACCCGGTCCCGGAATGGTGTATCGTTGAACATCGCTTTCACGAGGCTCTGGCAATCGTCAAAATTGCCGTTGATCGCCAGCGCATGAACATTCACCTCTGTCGAGGTCGTCATCTGCCGCTGCTGCACGGCCGATACCTTGCCATGGGGAAACAGAATGAAGATATCGGTGCGCTCGCGCCCTGCAAAGGCGTCGATCGCCGCGCCGCCGGTGTCGCCGGAGGTGGCGCCGACGATAGTGGCGCGCGCGCCCTTTTGCGCCAGAACATAGTCCATCAGACGCGCCAGCAACTGCATGGCAACATCCTTGAATGCCAGCGTCGTGCCGTGGAACAGTTCCATGACGAAGGTATTGGGACCAAGCTGCGTCAGCGGTGCAATGGCGGTGTGGCGGAACGTGGCATAGGCTTCGTCGATCATTGCGCGCAGCACATCGGCTGGAATATCGCCATCGGTAAAGCGCGACAGCACGGTAAACGCCACGTCCTGGTAGGACTGTCCGCGCATCGCGCTGATCTCGTCCTTGGAAAAGACAGGCCAGGTTTCCGGAACATACAGGCCGCCATCACGGGCGAGACCCGCCATCAGCGCATCACAAAACTCAAGCGTTGGGGCTTCGCCCCGGGTGGAAACATATTTCACTGTGACTTTCCCTTACCTGATGCAGCGCTGGCCTGATACGACAGCCTGTCCCAGACACGATTTCGAAAACTGTTACGAAATCGTTGTGCGTTGTCGATTTTTTGCCGCGCCACTGCTATAGACCAAGCGCTGGGGTCGTGAAAAGCCCGGATGATAATTGTTTTAAGACTGATCCAAGGTCCATCAATTCGAGGTGATCATACGTGTCTGGTACATTTTTCCGTAGCCTTTGTGGTCTTTCGCTTCTTGCCGTGCTTGCAGGCTGTAACCAGACCGGCGGCGGCATTCTTCCAAAAGCGCCGCCTGCGGCAGGTCCCGCCGTGGTGCAAGGCAAATGCCCGCAGGTTTACCTGCGCGACGGCACTGCAACCCACCGTGTCTTCACCAAGGGCGGGGAGGGTGATGCGACCAAGATCATCTATCAGGCGTCGCTTGTCGATACGACCCGTCAATGCACCACGAGCGGCGACCAGTTGACCATTACCGTGCAGGCGCAGGGCCGTGCATTGGCAGGCCCGGCTGGCAAGGCTGGTCCGGTAAAGCTGCCCATCCGCGTGGCCGTGACTGATGGCAACAACACGGTCTATTCGCAGTTGACGCAGATGGCCGTGGATATTCCTGCGGGCTCCACCACCAACCAGTTCGTGTTCACGAAAACAGACGTGACCATTCCCGCCAATCTGGCCGAAATTGCCAAGGTCTATGTCGGCTTTGATGAAGGTCCGGGCAAAAAATAAAGAGCGTTTCAGGCTTGCCACTGCTTCAGGCAGTGGCAGCTTGTTGCCGTGTTCTAACCCGTCTGCGCATCCTGGTTCATCCAGATCAGCTCCCAGCCATGGCCATCCGGGTCCAGAAACGAACCCTGATACATGAAGCCAAAATCTTTGGCAGGTTGCGCTGGCGCTCCGCCATTGTGAAGCGCAGTCGCGACCATACTGTCCACATCCTCACGGCTGTCGCACGACAGACAGATCAGAACCTCGGCACTGTGCGCAGTGTCGCAAACGGCCTTCGGGGTAAACTGTTGGAACTTGTCTTCCGTCAGCAGCATCACATAAATCGTGTCCGACACGATCATGCAGGTTGCTGTTTCATCGGTAAAGACCGGATTGAACGCAAACCCAAGGCTGCCAAAAAACGCGATCGAGCGTTGCAAGTCCTTTACGGGCAAGTTGATAAAAACCTGTTGAGCCATTCTGTTTCCTCCCAAGACCAGCGGAGGATAACACCCAGCACATAGATTTAAAGGGGGCGCTTTGTTTCCAAAGCGCCGCCTTTCTACTTACTTCACATCAACAATCTTGCCATTATCCCAGCTGAACAGCGCAAAGCTCTGCGATGTCAGGTCGCCATTGTCACCATAGGTGACTTTGCCGATGGCGGTCGGGATGGCGTCGCCGGACTTGATGGCTTTGGCCACAGCTTCCGTATCATCAGCCGAACCAGCCTTTTCAATGCCAGCCTTGATCACCTGCACAGCCGCATAGGCATTGAGCGTAAAGGCTTCAGCCGGGATGTTTTTGGTTTGCAATGCCTTCACCGCATCCTGGCTATCGGCGTTTTTCAACGCGTCGGCAGCATTGGTGAAAATCGTGCCCTGTGCGGCATCGCCGCCAATGGCCCAAAGTTCGGTGTTGGACAGGCCTTCACCGCCAACCAGAACGGCTGCAACGCCCTGATCGCGCATCTGGCGCGAAAGCAGACCGCCTTCGGCGTGGTAGCCGCCAAAATAGACCACGTCGGCCTTTTCCGCCTTCAGCCGGGTGACAAGCGAGCTGTAGTCTTTCTCACCGGGGGTGACGGTTTCATACAGAATTTCAGTCACGCCGCCCTTGTTCAGCGCAGCCTTGAAGCCATCTGCCAAACCCTTGCCATAGGGTGCCTTGTCGTGAACGATGGCAATATTCTTGCCCTTGAATTTTTCCAGCACGTAGGCTGCGGCCACATCGGCCTGCTGGTCATCACGACCGCAGGTGCGCAGCACGTTCCACAGGCCACGGTTGGTCAGTTCCGGCGTCGTGGCCGTGGGCGTCACCATGATGACCCCGCTCTCGGCAAAAATGTCGGACACCGGCATCGATGTGCTGGAGATGACCGGACCGACAACGTATTTGATGTCTTCGCCGACGAACTGGTTGGCAACCGAAACGGCCTGCTTCGGCTCGCCCGCATCGTCGCCGATCTTGACGACGACCTGCTGGCCCAGAATGCCGCCAGCCTTGTTGATTTCAGCGACGGCGGTTTCAGCGCCGTTCTTCACCTGCTCGCCGAACGCGGCAACGGGGCCGGTCAGTGGAGCGACAATGCCGATGGTGATATCGGCGAACGCCACCGGGCCGAACGCAACGCTTGCCGCCAGTGTCAGGCCAATCAGTCTGGATAAACGCATATCAAATTCTCCTCATATGCACGCCGGGACGCGAAAATTGCCCCGCAACGCCGTAAAGCGCGGGATTTTGCGATGCAAAGCGCAAGAAAACCCGTTGCCGATAGCAGTATAATGGATATTTGTTGCGTCAAGCGCTGATTTGCGTTTCCAAATATTTCCGCCGTTAATCGCTCGACAACGGCGACCACTCCGATAGCGCCGTGATGACGTGCGGCAGTTCCTGCATCCGGGAGATAACCGTTTCGGCGCCGGCCTCCGTCAGCCGGTCGGCATGTGAGGGGTAGGTGTGGGACGCGCCCGTAAAGCCCACCACGCGCATACCGGCCGCCACGGCGCCGTGAACGCCATGAACAGAATCCTCCACCACCAAAACCCTCGAGGGGTCCGCCTTGAACTGCCTGGCCCCGTGCAGGAAGATATCGGGCTTGGGTTTCACACGATCCTCACCCAGATCCTTGGCGGAATAGATGTGCTTGCCGAACACTTCTTTCAGGCCGACCTTTTTCAGCATCATTTCCAGCCGGGGCATGGATGAGTTGGAGCAGATACAGTTGGGCAGTTTCAGCCTGGAGAGCATGGCCTTGACGCCATCCACCGCCTGCACATCGGCGGCCAGCCGTTCATCCAGAAGCTTTTCCGATCGGTCGAGCAGGGTTGCAGAGAAGGGAATGTCGGCCTCTTTTTCGATAGCCAGCAGGATATTGCGCCATGTCATGCCCGCAAAACGTTCGGCCATTTCGCCTGCATTGATGGGGTAGCCGGCTTCTGTAATCAGCGCCGCTTCCACCTCTGCGGCGATGATTTCCGAATCCACCAGAACACCGTCGCAGTCGAATATGATGAGGTCGAACCCGCTCATGATATGCCATCCTTGATAAAAACCACGTCCGCCTTTACAGGAAGGGCAGTAAAAGCTCAACTGCGACCCGGTGCGACCACTGCGCAACCTTGGTTGCGTATTCATGCTGCACGGAATCCTCATGGCAACTTCCACCACCGGCGATCATCACGACGACACCATCGCGGGCCGCATCGCCCGTGCGCTGGCAAGCCGCATCATCAATGGCGAGCTGGCCGCAGGCGCGCGCCTGCGTCAGGACCATGTAGCAGAGGAATTTGGCGCAAGCCACGTGCCAGTGCGTGAGGCCTTTCGCCGTCTGGAAGCGCAGGGGCTGGCCATCAGCGAGCCCCGCCGGGGTGTGCGCGTTGCTTCCTTTGACCTAAAAGAAGTGCGCGAAGTGGCCGAAATGCGCGCAGCGCTGGAAGGGCTGGCGCTGCGCCATGCCGCACCGCACCTCACCGCCGCCATTCTGGCCGAAGCCGAAGAGGCAACCCATGCGGGCGACAGCGCCCGCGACGTTCACGCTTGGGAGGAGGCGAACCGCCGCTTTCACCGCCTGATCCTCACCCCTTGCGATATGCCGCGCTTGCTGGCGTCTATCGACGATCTCCATGCCGTTAGCGCGCGTTTTCTATTTTCCGCCTGGCGTTCGGCGTGGGAGGCCCGCACCGACCACGACCACCGCGCCATTCTGGCCGCCCTGAGACAGGGCAAGACGGCAGAAGCCGCCACCATTCTGGAGCGCCACGTACAGTGGATTGGCCAACGCCCTGTCAAAACTGCGTCGGGTACGCGGGATGCGTTTGCCATCGTGGGGTGAGGCTTGGAGAACTGCTTCGATAATAAAACAAGCGTTCTTGTGTAAACTCGTCTTGGACGGTTTTACGCTGCTTCACTTATGGTCATTTCAACATGCAGGCCACTCTTGAGAGCCATCGTGATCAAGGTTCCTACGGAAAACTGATCAATCTTTCCGGTTACCAAAGCGGATATTCGGGGCTGCGTTACATTGAACCGCTTTGCCGCCTCTGCCTGGGTCCATTGCTGCTTGCGAATTTTTTCCCTTAGCGCCACCATTAGGCTCGCGCGCAATTTCAAGTCCTCTGCCTGCCTGGGGTCATTTTCAATCGCATCCCACACGTTATCAAACCGCTTGCCGCTCATGTCTTTCGCTCCCGCATCAATTGATTGTAGCGCGCTGTTGCCACTACGAAATCTGCCTGCCTCGTTTTTTGAGTTTTCTTCTCAAAGCAGTGGATTACGAACACAGCCTCGGCAAACTTTGCAAGATAGATAACGCGGTAGATTCCATTGTCATCCCGGATGCGAATTTCACGAACTCCGGTTCCGATGGACGGCATGGGTTTCCAGTCATCCGGGTCTCCGCCCCGTTGAACCTGATCGAGTTGAAACCCTGCTCGACGCCGGGCAAGTTCCGGAAATGACAACAGGTCATCGTAGGAAGACCCTAAAAATTCAACTGGTTTTCTCGTTGTCTCCATAAACAGTTATACAAGAATTTGTATATCAAAGCAACAAAAAATTGAATTACCCGTTGTCGGTATGATGCCATTCGTTCGGCAGACTGGGAAAATTTTTCGCAATTAGATCAAAAGCTTTCAGGATTTGGTAACCATATTCGGTAACCATAAGAGACAGTTAGAGCAGACCCTTGTTTTCCCGAGTCAGCGTGAGTGTCGAGTTACCATGTCCAGAGCTATTTCCAAGTTGCGTTCGTTCGCCCAGGCCATTCCAGCATCGGGCCAGCCAACAATCCAGACATCCTGGATCGATACCATCATTAAGGGCGACTGCGTTGCGGCGCTCGAAAAGCTGCCAGACCATTCGGTCGATGCCATTTTCGCCGATCCACCATACAATCTTCAGCTTGGCGGCTCCCTTCACCGGCCCGATCAGTCGCTGGTGGATGCGGTGGATGACGCGTGGGACCAGTTTGCGTCATTCGAGGCGTATGATGCTTTCACCCGCGCCTGGCTGCTGGCCTGCCGCCGTGTGTTGAAGCCAACGGGTACGCTGTGGGTCATCGGGTCCTACCACAATATTTTCCGTGTGGGTGCCACGCTTCAGGATCTCAACTTCTGGATCTTGAACGACATCATCTGGCGCAAGAGCAACCCCATGCCCAACTTCAAGGGCCGCCGGTTCCAGAACGCGCATGAAACGCTGATCTGGGCCAGCCCCAGCGCCAAAGCCAAGAATTACACCTTCAATTACGATGCGTTGAAGGCCTCAAACGACGATGTGCAGATGCGCTCCGATTGGCTATTCCCCATCTGCAATGGCGGCGAGCGCCTGAAGGGTGACGATGGCAAGAAGGTGCACCCGACCCAGAAGCCGGAAGCGCTTCTGGCCCGCATCATGATGGCCTCCACCAAGCCCGGTGATATCATTCTGGACCCGTTCTTCGGCTCCGGGACCACGGGCGCGGTAGCCAAGCGTCTCGGCCGTCACTTTGTCGGCGTCGAGCGGGAGCAGGTCTATATTGATGCAGCACAGGCGCGCATCGATGCGGTTGAGCCGCTGGGCAAGGCAACCCTGTCGGTGCTCAGTGGCAAGAAGGCCGAGCCACGTGTGGCATTCAACACGCTGGTGGAAAGCGGCATGATCAAGCCCGGTACGGTTTTGAGCGATGCCAAGCGCCGCTACAGCGCCATTGTGCGGGCCGATGGCACGGTTGCGTCCGGCGGCGAAGCCGGTTCCATCCACCGTCTGGGCGCCAAGGTGCAAGGGCTGGACGCCTGCAACGGCTGGACCTTCTGGCATTTCGACGATGGCGAAGGCCTGAAGCCGATCGACGATCTGCGCGCCGTTATCCGCAGCGACATGGCGCGGTTGAACTAAGCAATTCCAGCAAAAGTGCGAAGCGGTTTTGCGTCCGGAATTGCGTAAACGAGGGACCGCAATTCCAGCAAAAGTGCAAAGCGGTTTTGCGTCCAGAGTTGCGTAAAACCAGCACGATTTACAGGGAATTAACCATCCATGGTCTACAAGGATGGTGAAGGCAGATCGGTCCTGCGATCAACCGCACACGGTCTGTCCGTAACCGCTTGCCGCCGGTTTTTGGTACCTTCAGTCCCGGTGACAAGTGAAAACGCCCGAAGGCAACTTCGGGCGTTTTGTTTATAAAACTCCAAACCGCTCCAAATCCGCCCTCAACGTCTCCGCGTCAAAAAACTGAACCGCCTGCCAGCCTGCTGTCTTTGCGCCGGCAACATTGTCGGCGTTATCATCGATGAACAGTGTCCTTGCAGGGGTGAGGCCGAAATCGTGGGCATGTTTTTCGTAGATCGCCACATCCGGCTTGATCAGAAAAATATCGCCCGATACGGTTACGCCGCGGGCCAAGGTCAGGAACGGAAACTTGACCTTGGCTTCGGCAAAGGTGTCGCTGGCGAAGTTGGTCAGCATCGTTACATCACGGCCCTGTGCCAGCAATTCTTTAAGAATCTCGACCGTGCCGTCATAGGCGTGTGGCACCATCTCGGTCCAGTGTTTGCGAAAGTTGCGGATCTGCTCCTCGCGTTCCGGGTGGTCGGCAATCAGCAGCGCTTCGGCGTCTTCCCATGTGCGCCCCCGGTCCTGCTCCAGATTCCACTCGTGCGTACAGATGGTATCAAAAAACCATTGCCGCTCCGCCGCATCGGGAATGAGCCGCGAGAATGGCAGGTTCGGGTCGTAATGGATCAGCACCTTGCCGATGTCGAAAACGATATGGTCGATAGCATCCGTCATGATGTTCCCCTCAAATTGACAGACTGTTTGAACGCATCCGGCATGGCCTGCGCAATGACTTTCTTCATCACCGTCGGCAATGCCTGCTCTTTCAGGGTTTCGACTGGCTCCCACCAGCCATTGCCCGCCATTCCGCGCTTGGATACATCGGCCCGGTAGACCGTCAGGCGCAGTTCAAAATGGGTGAACACATGGGTCACCACGCCCTGCACCTGCCAGTCGGCTGCAAAGGGCTGGGCCGATACACTGGTTTCACCATCGATACGCGATGTCCACTCGGTGCCGGGCACCTCTGTCATGCCGCCCAGAAGCCCGGTTTCTCCACGTTTTTGCAGGTAGACGGCGGGCGTTGCATCCACGGCAACAAAAGCCGCACCCACCCGCACGGGCTTGGCCTTCTTGGCCGCCTTGCGCGGAAAGGTTTCCGGGTTGTGGTCCCGGAAGGCCAGACAGTGCGCGTTCAGCGGACAGAGCGAACAAACGGGCCGTTTGGGCGTGCAGATGGACGAGCCAAGGTCCATGACGGCTTGCGCAAAATCACCGGGCCGGTCTGTAGGGGTGATCAAGCCTGTCAGGCTGCGCAAATGGGGCTTGGCGGTGGGCAGGGGTGTCTCCACCGCATAAAGCCGCGAGACCACCCGTTCGATATTGCCATCCAGCACGGCTGCATGGCGGTTGAACGCAATCGCCGCGATGGCCGCAGCCGTATAATCGCCGATGCCGGGCAGGGCCTTCAACCCTTCTTCGGTATCGGGAAAGTGCCCGCCGTGGTCGCGTGCAACCACTTCGGCGCATTTTTTCAGGTTCCGGGCGCGAGCGTAGTAACCAAGGCCCGCCCAGGCCTTCATGACATCTTCAGAATCGGCGGCTGCCAGATCGGTCACACGCGGCCAGAGCGCGAGAAATTTTGCGAAATACGGCTTGACCGCTTGCACGGTGGTCTGCTGCAGCATTACCTCGGACAACCAGATGTGATAGGGGTCCGGCGTGTGGCCAGCCTTTGCCATGGACGGCGAGATCCGCCACGGCAGATCCCGATGATGGCGGTCATACCATTCGAGCAGAAGCTGCGATAAGGCAGGCTGCTGATCGGTGCACTTTGGCCGACGTTGCAAAAGTCCGGTCATACGCTGTTGAATTCCCCTGCGGTTTTATGGTTCAAGACCTTGTCGGACGCTATACTTACGCATATCAACTGACGCTAAAATAAGATGACTTTTGTCAAGAAATCCGCTTTGAATCGGCCAAAAATCATGAAAATTGCACTTTACGCCATCAATCTGGATCGCTCCGTGGAGCGATGGGAACGCCTGAATACACAGGCTGCCACGTTTCACTTTCCTCTCATACGATTTCCGGCTGTCGATGGACGACTTATAGCCAAGAAAGATCGGCTTGGCACGGATGAGACTAGTTTTGTCCACCGCAATGGCCGCCAGATGATGTCAGGTGAGTATGGCTGCTACCGAAGCCATGTTGCCATACTCGATACCATTCTGGCCTCCGACAGTGACGCAGCCATCGTTCTGGAAGACGATGTGGAACTGGTCCCGGACCTTCTGGCCCGCGCAGGCGCGATACTGGATGCCGTTCCCAAGGCCGAACTGGTCAAGCTCATTAATCACCGCACCTATGGTTTTGTTCGACGTGCAACGTCGTCGCTCGGAGACCGCATCGGGCGTTGTCTGCACGGCCCGCAGGGTTCATCTGCCTGCTATATCGTCACCCGCGCGGGCGCCGCCAAGCTGCGTGACGCGCTGGCGACCATGGAGTATGCCCATGATGTTGCGCTGGAGCGCGGTTGGCACACCGGTGTTGCGACATTTACTGTCCGCCACAACATCGTCCACTGGAACCCGCATACGACCCAGTCTCAGGTGGTGACAGATGGGGGCTACGCAGCCACGAAAATACGCGGGCTGAAACGCCTTCCTACCCATATATCCCGGGCAGTGGATTATATCAGGCGAATTGTCTATGCTCTAACCATGCGATAGACGCAGATTTTGAGGAAAGTGCTCACTATGGCCATGACGCCAAGACGCGGCCACATGCAAATCAGCGAGGTCGCCAACGGCATCCTCGATCCCGTTCTGGCCAAGCGGGCAGGCATCAATACGCTGCTGCTCGGCTCCTGGGATGAGATTGCCGGTGCCGATTTTGCCGATTGTACCCGGCCTGAAAAGATCACCTGGCCACGCCGTGCCTCTGAAATGCGCGGAGATGGCGGCGGGTATGAGCCCGGCGTGCTGACGATTGCGTGCGAGGGCGCCCGCGCCCTTTTTCTCACCCATGCGCAGGGTGAACTGATCCAGCGGATCAACGGTTTTTTTGGCTTTCCCGCCATCCGCCAGATGAAGATTGTGCAAAAACCGGTGTCGGCGCCCATGCGAAAGAACCGCAAGCCCAGACCGCTTACCGGTGCGGCGGCAGACAAACTGAACGATATGATTTCCGGTATCGAAGAAGACGCGTTGAAACAGGCATTGGCTCGGCTTGGAACCGCCGTTATGGGCGCGAGAAAATAACGGCTCACTCACGATTGTTTGACAATGCCGACGACGCCACCGCTTGTCCGCCACGATTTGCCACTATATTGAAAATGCTAAAGTTTCTTTTATCACAAGGATTATCCATGCCGCACCTTTTGAAGCGCCTCACGAGCGTTGCCGCTCTCGCCGCCGTTTTGTCTGCAGCCGCCCTTGCTGGCGCGCAGGCGCAGACAGCCGCGGCTCCGGCTGAAGCAACCTCGTCGGCTGCCGCCGCCGCGCCCGCAGACCTGCCACAGCCTGAAGGCACCGTGGACATGGCCAAGCTTCTGGAGCCGGGTGCGCTGCCGGAAATGGCGCTGGGTGAAGCCAATGCGCCCGTCACCATCGTTGAATACATGTCGATGACCTGCCCGCATTGCGCCGCCTTCCACAACTCCACCTTCGATGCGATCAAGGCCAAATACGTTGACAGCGGCAAGGTGCGCTTCATCGTGCGCGAATTCCCGTTTGACCCACGCGCGGCTGCCGCTTTCATGCTGGCGCGTTGCGCGCCCGAGGGTCAGTATTTCCCGATGGTCTCGCTCCTGTTCCGCCAGCAGCAGGCATGGGCTGCCGCACAGAATGGCCGCGATGCGCTGTTGCAGGTTTCCAAGGTTGCCGGGTTCTCGCAGGCTTCCTTTGAAAAATGCCTGACCGACCAGAAGCTTCTGGATAACGTCAACGCTGTTATGCAGCGCGGCGCCAAGGAGTTCGAGATTCAGTCGACACCAACCTTCATCATCAACGGCAAGAAATATGCCGGTGCTCTGTCGGTAGACGTTATGTCGGGCCTGATCGACCAGAACCTTTAGTATCTGCGGCATCCGCCAGCCTTGCGGCAACCATACCCGGCTGCTATTGACTGAACCCGCGCCCTGTTGACGGGCCAAGGGTTCAGTCGCATCCATGAAGTTTACAAAGCTCCGCCTTGTCGGATTCAAATCCTTTGTAGAGCCGTCCGAGTTCATCATCGAGCGCGGGCTGACCGGTGTTGTCGGTCCCAATGGCTGTGGCAAGTCCAATCTGGTGGAAGCGCTCCGCTGGGTGATGGGCGAAAACTCCTACAAGAACATGCGCGCCTCCGGCATGGATGATGTCATCTTTTCCGGCTCTGGCCACAGGCCTGCCCGCAACACCGCCGAAGTCGGCCTGTATCTTGATAATTCCGACCGCACAGCACCGGCGGCTTTTAATGATAGCGATGAAATTCAGGTATCGCGCCGCATCGAGCGCGAGTCCGGCTCGGTCTACCGCATCAATGGCAAGGAAGCGCGCGCCAAGGATGTGCAGTTGCTGTTTGCCGATGCGTCCACCGGTGCCCGCTCGCCCTCCATGGTGGGGCAGGGCCGCATCGGAGAGCTGATTCAAGCCAAGCCACAGGCCCGCCGCCAGCTTCTGGAAGAAGCCGCAGGCATTTCCGGCCTGCATTCGCGCCGCCACGAGGCGGAACTGCGCCTGCGCGGTGCCGAAACCAATCTGGAGCGGCTGGACGATGTCACCTCGCAGCTGGAAAGCCAGATCGAAAGCCTGAAACGGCAGGCGCGTCAGGCCAACCGTTTCAAAACGCTGTCGGCGGATATCCGCGCCCGTGAGGCATTGCTGTTGCACATGCGCTGGGTGGAGGCCAAACAGGCGACAAGCGAGGCCGAAAGTCAGCTGAACCAGATTACCTCGCTGGTGGCCGAAAAGGCGCAGGCGCAGATGGAAGCAGCGAAAACCCAGGCCATCGCCAGCCTGAAACTGCCGGAATTGCGGGAAGAAGAAGCCCGCGCCGCCGCCACGCTGCAACGGCTGCAAATCGCTCGCGCGCAACTGGATGAAGATGCCGCCCGCATCATGCGCCGCCGAGATGAGCTGACCCGCCGCTTGTCTCAACTGGCGCAGGATATTGCGCGTGAGGAAAAGCTGGTGGGCGATAATGTGCTTGCGCTGGAGCGGCTGGATGACGAGGAAGCCGATCTCACCCAAGCCTTGGATGATGCAGGAGACGAAGCTGCCGAGGCCGCGCAAATGCTGGCCGACGCCACCCAAAAGCTAAAAGACAGCGAAGCAGTTCTGCTTGCACTGACCGCCGAGCGGGCAGAAGCGCAGGCAACCCGTGCGCAGGTTGAGCGCGCAATCCGCGATCTGGACGAGCGCCGGAGCCGTGCCCGCCAGCAGGTGGAAGCCCAAGACCGCGAACGTGACGCCGTCGCCAGCCAGTTGGCGGCGCTGCCCGATCCGCTGGAAAAGCGCGAGGCGCTGGACGCGGCGCAAGCCGCACTGGAAGAGGCAGAGGCTCGTTTGGGCGAGGCCGAGGACCGGCTGGAACAGGCCCGCGCCACGGAAGCCAGCGCCCGCCCTCCGGTCGATCAGGCCCGCGCCGCGCTGGCCGGTCTTGAAACGGAGGCCCGTACTATTCAGCGTATTCTGGAGGCTGGGCAGGCGGGTGATGGCGCGCGTCCGATCGTTGATGAATTGAGCGTGGATCGTGGTTTTGAGACTGCCCTTGGCGCTGCCTTGGGCGAGGATCTGGAGTCGCCAACCGATACCACCGCAGTCGTGCACTGGCGGCAGCCGGGCGATGGGTCCGCCGATCCCGCCTTGCCACCGGGCGTCAAACCGCTTTCTGATCATGTTCAAGGCCCAACACTTCTTGCCCGCCGCTTGGCACAGGTGGGCGTGGTGGACCATGCAGCGGATGCGGAAGGAATCTTCGCGTCTCTCAGTCCCGGTCAGATGCTGGTCACGCCAGCGGGTGACGTCTGGCGCTGGGACGGACACGTCACGGGGGCGGATGCGCCGAGCAGTGCGGCCATTCGGCTGGAGCAGAAAAACCGCTTGGCTGAACTTGAAGCTTTGCGCGAAACCGCCGAAGTTGCGCTGGAAACGGCGGAGGCGGTCTTGCTCACCGCCGTCAAAGACAGCGCCGCGTGGGTCGAGCGCCAGCGCCAGCTGCGCGACGAAACGAAGGATCTCGGCCGCAGCGTGGCGCAAGCGCGTGACGATCTGGCAAAGGCCGAGCGCGCCGCTGGAGACCTTTTGCGTCGTCAGGCCGTTCTCGCGGAAACGCTGGGGCAACTGATATCACAACTGGATGATTTGAGTGAGCAGGCCGAGGCTGCACGCGATGCGCTGGCAGACGCGCCCGATCTGTCCAATCTCGATGTTCGCCTTCAAGCCCAAACCGCCGATGTCGGGCTGGACCGCGCCACGCTGGCACAGGCGCGTGCCGCCCATGATGGTCTGGCGCGCGAAAACGAGGCGCGCAAGCGCCGTTTGGTGTCACTTTCACAGGAGCGACAGACATGGGCGTCCCGCGCAGCGTCAGCCGATGAGCAGATTGCTACCCTGCGCGAACGCGAAGCGCAGGCCCGCGAGGAGGCCGAGGAGATCGAGGCGGCACCCGATGCCTTTGATGAGCGCCGGTTCGAACTGATGGACGCTTTAAGTAAAGCCGAAACGGCACGCCGCGCGGCCAGCGACCGGCTGGTGGAGGCCGAGACGCGCCAGCGCGACGCAGATGCCCGTGCGGCGACCGCACTTGCCGAACTGGCGGAATCCCGAGAAAAACGTGGACGCGCGGAAGAGCGGCTGATTGCCACCCGCGAAAAGCGCGTGGAAAGCGAAGCGCGTATCCGCGAGGTGCTGCAATGCGCCCCGCATGAGGCACTGCGTCTTGCCCATCATGCGCCAGATGCACCGATGCCCGATCCACGCACCGTGGAGCGCGATCTTGACCGCCTCAAAATCGAGCGCGAGCGTCTCGGTGCCGTCAACCTTCGGGCGGACGAGGAACAGGCCGATCTGTCAGCCAAACTTGCCTCCATCATCCGCGAGCGGGAAGATATTATCGACGCGATCCGCAAACTGCGCGCCGCCATCCAGAGCCTGAACCGGGAAGGGCGGGAGCGGCTTCTGGCCGCATTCGACGTTGTCAACGCACAGTTTCAGCGGCTGTTCACGCACCTGTTCAACGGCGGCACGGCCGAACTGCAACTGATCGAATCCGACGATCCGCTGGACGCCGGTCTCGAGATTCTTGCCCGCCCACCGGGCAAAAAGCCACAGACTATGACCCTTCTGTCCGGCGGTGAGCAGGCCCTGACCGCCATGGCGCTGATTTTTGCGGTGTTCCTCACCAATCCCGCGCCCATCTGCGTGCTGGACGAGGTTGACGCGCCGCTCGACGACCACAATGTGGAGCGCTACTGCAACCTGATGGACGAGATGGCGGCAACGACCGAGACCCGCTTCATCATCATCACGCACAACCCCATCACCATGGCCCGCATGAACCGCCTGTTTGGCGTGACCATGGCCGAGCAGGGCGTGTCCCAACTGGTATCGGTGGACTTGCAAGCTGCCGAGCGGCTTGTGGAAACAGCCTGAAAAGCAGTAGAGAAATCTAATAAACGGACTGCTATAACGCCTGCGTTCGCGGGCGCAAGCAGTATGCGTCAGGTCCAGGCTGGCGCGCTCATGAAGGTAGGCCACATGAGCACAGGCGAGTGCCTCGCCCTCGAACGGAGTGAAAAAAGATGATTCCTGTCTTTTTCACGCTGACGATAAGAAAAAGCCGCACGTCCTGGACTGTGACCGTGCGGCTTCATTTCTTAGCATAAGCGAAAAGGTTGGGGCGTTACCGCGCCCTGACCACTCCCATATATTAGACGAATGACGCATCCCGTCAAGCGCACAGGTATCGACCTACGTCTGTTATTAATAGCAGAGACTTCTAATTGAAATGTTGTTACAACGCCTGCGTTCACGGGCGCAAGCAGTATGCGTCAGGTCCAGGCTGGCGCGCTCATGAGGATCGGCCACATGAGCACAGGCGAGTGCCTCGCCCTCGAACGGAGTGAGACAAGATGTTTCCCATCTTTATCACGCTGACGATAAGAAAAAGCCGCACGTCCTGGACTGTGACCGTGCGGCTTCATTTCTTAGCATAAGCGAAAAGGTTGGGGCGTTACCGCGCCCTGACCACTCCCATATATTAGACGAATGGCCCATCTCGTCAATTGATCAAATTGATCAAAGTTATAAATTTTATAAAACCGATCATTTATGAAACGCCATTGATAATCCCTGTTCAACTTCCTCAACTGCCACGCTTTGTCCACTTTGCGTTTCCAAAAAGCCGAGTATAGGCTAGAGGTAGCTCTCATGCAGGGGAGGCGGCGGACGTGAAGTGGGTTTACAGGTTTGGCGATGGCCATGCCGAAGGCAGAGCGGATGATAGCGAGTTGCTGGGCGGTAAGGGGGCCAATCTGGCGGAGATGTGCGCGCTGGGGCTGCCCGTTCCCCCGGGCCTGACCATCATAACCCATGCCTGCCGCCATTTTCACGACAACAACCGCACGCTGCCCGATGACCTGAAAGACGAGGTCCGCAATGGCATCCGTCATATGGAAGCTCTGACTGGCCGGACCTTTGGCGACACAGTCCATCCGCTGCTTTTGTCCGTGCGCTCGGGCGCGCGCGCGTCCATGCCAGGTATGATGGATACGGTGCTGAACCTTGGCCTGAATGATCTAACGGTCGAAGCGCTGGCGGGCGATTCCGGCGATGCCCGTTTTGCGTGGGATAGCTACCGCCGGTTTATCCAGATGTACGGCGATGTCGTCATGGGCATCGACCACGAGATGTTCGCCGACATTTTGGAGGATGAGAAAGCCCGCCTCGATATCGAGCAGGATACGGATTTGTCCGTTGCCGATCTGCGTGATCTCGTCGCCCGCTACAAGGCCCTGATTGAGGATGAACTGGGGCAAACCTTTCCGCAATCGCCCGAGGTGCAGCTCTGGGGCGCTATCGGTGCAGTCTTTTCCAGCTGGAAAAATGCCCGTGCCATCACCTTTCGCGCGCTTCACGATATTCCCGATACCTGGGGCACCGCTGTCAGCGTGCAAGCGATGGTGTTTGGCAATCTCGGCAATTCGTCCGCCACCGGCGTCGCCTTCACCCGCAATCCCTCGACGGGTGAAAACGCACTCTATGGCGAGTTTCTGGTCAATGCGCAGGGCGAGGATGTGGTGGCGGGCATTCGCACACCGCAATCCATCACCGAAGCCTCGCGGCTGGAATCCGGGTCCGACCGGCCATCGCTGGAAAAGCTGATGCCGGACGTGTTTGTGGAATTCACCACCATCTGCGCCCGGCTGGAGCGACATTACGGCGATATGCAGGATATCGAATTCACCATCGAGCGCAGCAAGCTCTGGATGTTGCAGACCCGCACCGCCAGGCGCACCGCCCGCGCCGCGATGAAAGCGGCTGTGGATATGGCCGACGAGGGCCTGATTTCCCGAGATGATGCCGTTGCCCGCATCGATCCCGCCAGTATCGACCAGCTTCTGCACCCGACGATCGATCCCGCGGCCCGGCGCGATATTATCGGCGCAGGCCTTCCGGCCTCGCCGGGGGCGGCGACCGGGGCCATCGTTTTTACCTCGGAAGCTGCTGTGGCTGCCCGCAAGGAAGGGCGCGATGTCATCCTCGTGCGGGTGGAAACCAGCCCGGAAGACATTCACGGCATGCACGCCGCGCGCGGCATTCTGACCATTCGCGGTGGCATGACCAGCCACGCTGCCGTGGTGGCGCGCGGTATGGGCATTCCCTGCGTATCCGGCGCGGGGTCGTTGCGCGTGGACCAGCGGGCCGAAACACTGGTTGCCCGCAATATAACCCTCAACAAGGGCGATATCATTACTATTGATGGTTCCTCTGGCCATGTTCTGGTAGGGGCCATTCCCATGATCCAGCCGGAACTGTCCGGCGATTTTGGCTGCATCATGGCTTGGGCGGATGCGGCACGGCGCATGAGTGTGCGCACCAATGCCGATACGCCCGCCGATGCGCGCGCTGCCCGCTCGTTCGGCGCGGAAGGCATTGGCCTCTGCCGCACGGAGCATATGTTCTTTGAAGGAACACGCATCAATGTCATGCGGGAGATGATCCTAGCGGAGAACGAGGCGGGACGCCGTGCCGCACTGGATCAACTCCTACCCATGCAGCGGTCCGACTTCGCCGAGCTTTTCACCATCATGCAGGGCATGCCGGTGACCATCCGTCTGCTAGACCCGCCCTTGCATGAATTTCTCCCGAAAACCGAAGCCGAGGTGCGCGACGTTGCAGCCAATATGGGCCTCGACCCGGTGGGGCTGGCTCAGCGCATCGATGCGCTGCATGAGTTCAACCCTATGCTCGGCCACCGGGGCTGCCGTCTGGCTATTTCCTACCCGGAGATTGTGGAAATGCAGGCCCGCGCGATCTTTGAGGCTGCCGTTCTTGCCGCCCGGCAGACGGGCGCGCCGGTGCTTATTGAAATTCTGGTGCCGCTGGTCAGCCTGCGGGCCGAACTCGATTACATCAAATCCCAAATCGACACGGTTGCCAAAGCCGTCATCGGCGAGGCCGGTATTGCCATCGACTATCTCGTGGGTACCATGATCGAGCTGCCGCGCGCAGCGCTGCGCGCCCATATCATCGCGCAGGCCGCTGATTTCTTTTCATTCGGCACCAATGATTTGACGCAGACCACCTTCGGCATTTCCCGCGACGATGCGGCATCGTTCATCGCAACCTATCAGGCCAAGGGCATTATCAACCGCGATCCGTTTATATCACTGGACTTCGATGGCGTTGGGGAACTCATTCAACTGGGTTCCGAGCGCGGTCGCCAGACAAAGCCAAACCTGAAACTCGGCATTTGCGGAGAACATGCGGGCGACCCTACCTCCATCTGGTTTTGCGAAGAAACCGGGCTGGATTACGTGTCGTGCTCGCCGTTTCGCGTTCCCATCGCCCGCCTTGCTGCTGCGCAAGCGGCGATTGCGCAAGGGCGTTCACAAAGCCCTCAGCACCTGCCGCAAGCGCTGGTCAGTAATAACGGCGTGGGTGTACGACAATAACGCGTGGCTGGTAGAAGAACGGATCGTACCGGAAGAAGTCGTCATTGCGCCGCATCATCTCTCGCCGGTCGGCATTGCGGTCGAGGTCCAGATCCAGCAGGCATTGCGAGAAGCTGGCTGTGCCGCGCTTGAAGCCATAGGAGGCGCACGTGTTTTCATTGCGTGCGCGGATTTCGGCAGGCGACAATGTTTGGCACCCGGCTAAAACGACAGTCAAACCCACCAGCCCGAACATAGAAGACAGACGCATCCTATCACCTCCCAAAAGCAACTTGGCTTACTCACACGCAAATGTGTTGAATCAGAACTTTTCCAACACGTCAATAAAGGCATGCGCAAACCGCGCCAGTCCGGCACTGCGTTCGTTCGGCTCTTCTACGCGCACGGACGTGCCAGCATCGTTCAGGCAGGCGAAGACGGTTTGCATATCGCCGGATGCACCCATGGGCAATCTCAATACGGCGATGGTTTTGCAGTCTCCCACCAGACCGGAGGCCGGTAGCGTAAACAAAAGCTCGCCGCCGAAATCCTCGGCTGTTTGCTGCACAAAGCCTGAAAAATCGTCCTGCGAGGCGTTGAATGCTTCCAGAGACAGTTCCAGGCCAATCAGATCCAGAGAAATTTCGTTGGGGCTTATGGGGGTTCGGGCTGTGGCCAGCTCGGTAGATACCATCATTGTGCTCCTGTCACAGCTTTCGCCATTAACGATTCATTAAGGTTTTCGTTCCAGTGCTAAAGCGCATGTCTTTTCCCAAAACCGGTGTCTACTTTTAGGAGACATGCTTTATGCTGGCAGCAATCCGCAGGGGCCTGATGATTATTCCCTATGCAAGACCGGTTTCTCACGCGTCCTTCTGGGCGCGGCGTCTGGCATTGCTGGGACTGTTGGTCTGCATCGCCGCGCTTTTGGCCCATCGCTTCGGGCCGCTCATCACGCCTCATTTTCTGTTTTTTCAGGCTGTCGGCTCCGCACTCTGCGCCGTAGCGGTGGCGCTGGCGTTGATTGGGTTCGTGCAGTTATGGCGCGTTGCCGCCAAAGGCGGGCTGGCAGCGTTCACCGCATTGGTTCTGGCTGCGCCGCCCTTGGCAGTCGTTGTCTATGGCGCTGTGCTGACCATGACCCGTCCCGCCCTGTATGAAGTGACAACCGATACGTCCGAGCCGCTCAACTGGCTTCACGGCATCGTCGCCGAACAGGGGTGGCTTGGGTCTCGCCCGCCGTCTTCCTTGAGTGCCGCCGCGTTGCAGCGCGAGGCCTATCCCGGTCTGGTCGGCCGTCGCTACGAGGGCGCGCTGGACCGTGTACTGGAGGGCGTCAAAGCGGTCGCTCTTATGCAAGGGCTCGTTATCGAAGCGGAACCCATAGCCGATGCCGATGACACTTCTACGGTCTCACCGACCGATGAGCCATTGATTGCCCCACCTGTAACCGGCCCCGTCCCGGCAATGCGCCCAGGTCTGGTTTCGCCGCTGGCGACACCAGCGCAGACCGGTCCCCGCCCGGATGTCGTGCTGCAAGGGGTGTGGCGTGAGCCGGTGACCGGGCTGCCGGTCGATGCGGTCATCCGCCTGCGGGAAGAAGCCGAAACCACCCTTGTAGATATGCGCGCGGCAAGCCGGTATGGTCAGCGCGACCTCGGCCTCAGCGCCGATTTTGCCACGCATTATCTGCGCGCCTTGGATGCGCAGTTGCAGGGCATAGCGGGTGATTAGAGCATATTCCGACCGGAGTAAAGCGAAGATTGATAAGAATATGCTTATAAATTAAGATTCTGGAGCGCCGATCTGATGCAGTCAGATTGGAAAACGCTCAAGAAAATTTCCAGTGAAAACGGAGTCGTTTTTACGTCTGGACAATTCGACAAAACAGGGAGTTAGAGCACTACCGGTGAACACGTGTTCACCGGTAGTGCTCTAGAAAATTTCACTGTGTATAAACACCGAGCAGTGAAGGCGGCCCTTCGGTCCTTACGCGGCCCTGCGCTACCAGATCCTCAAGATGCGCCAGCACGGACAAAGCAGCCGCACCATGCAGACGCGGATCGGTTTCGCGGTAGATTACGCGCACCATTTGGGCAATGGTCCGGTCACCCTGGCGCACCCGTTCCAGCACGGCCCGTTCGCGCATTTTCCGGTGGGTTTTCAAGCCACGCATGAAGGCTGCCGGGTTGTCCACCGGCCCCCCATGCCCCGGTAGAAACTGCCGGTCATCGCGCAGCAGCAACCGGTCCAGCGAGGCCATGTAATCGGCCATGGCACCATCCGGCGGTGCGACGATGGAGGTTGCCCATCCCATCACGTGGTCCGCAGAAAAGACGATGCCGGTTTCTTCCAGCGCAAAAGCCATATGGTTGGCCGTATGGCCAGGCGTTGCCAGCGCTCTTAGCGCCCAGCCATCGCCATGCACCACCTCGCCATCCGCCAAAACCTGATCAGGCATGAAGGCGGTATCGGCGCTTTCCGCCAGTGGATTGATCTCGCCAAGATACAATGGTCGTGCCGCGCGGTGCGGGCCTTCGGCAATCACCCGCGCACCCGTCAACTCTTTCAACCGCGCAGCCAGCGGCGAGTGATCCCGGTGCGTGTGGCTGACGGCGATATGCGTCACTTCGCGGCCCGCGAGAGCCCGCGTCAGTGCCTCGAAATGCGAATCATCGTCCGGCCCGGGATCGATAACCACAACGGAGCGATCGCCGACAATATAGGTGTTGGTGCCATGAAAGGTCAGTGGCCCAGGGTTATTGACCGTGAGACGTTGCACATGGTTGGCAACAGGCACCGGCTCGCCATAGGCTGGCTGAAACGCAAGATTAAAGGACGGACTGTTCATGAAAGAACATTAGAGCATAATCCGACCGGAGCGAAGCGAGGATCGAAAAATGCTTACGAGGAGATGATTTGAGCGCCGATCTGATTCAATCGTATCGAACAGTGCTCCAGTTCATCTCTTGCGGAAACGGAAACCGTTTCGGGTTGCCAAGAAAATGTGCGATTTTCACACGTTACCCCATTGTCCGCCTTCGTCAGCTTTGCTAATGAGACGCTCGTTGACGCGGGGACAGAGTTTTGTCCGCGTGACAGTGTTGGGGCGTAGCCAAGCGGTAAGGCAGTGGTTTTTGGTACCGCCATCCCTGGTTCGAATCCAGGCGCCCCAGCCACCTCTTCCCTTCAAAGATTGATCTTTACCGTGGCGACGCAACGGCGTGCATCGCCACGAGACGTGATCAAACGCTGGTGAGATATTCCGCGCAGCGCGATGGGCCGCCATCGGTGGCGCGCGTGTCTGCCTGAATACGGATGGAGCGGATGGTGTAGGAGTCGTCCACCGTCAGTTGTACCTGGCAAACGAGGCGCTGTGTGCGTGCCGCCTGCTTTGGCTTGCCTTTGACGTCGGAAGGCGCAATCGTCGCCTTGGCGTAGCCACCGCGCCATGTGTAGAGCGTCTCGCCATTGCTGCCTTCTTCTTCCTTGGCCTGCGGGCCGAACTGGGCGAAGAACTGCCCGGCAGATTGTCCCTTCCAGCGTGCATCCACGGCATTGCTCTGCTTCACCACCGGCGCCTTCTCCGGCGTTGTGGTAGGGGTGGTGGTCGTGGTGGAGCACCCGGCAAGGGCCAGAGACAGGCCTGTTAGAGCCAACAGACGGAACGACATCGAAACGAATCCTCTTGAAGGGGGCGGGCCCTGGAATCCAGGGTCCGGCACGGCAAAACCTATGACAGTGTCCTGCTCTCGCGGGCAGGCTGATCTTGCTCCCATTTTCCTGATATTTTTGCAACGCCAATCGCGCTGACGCATGGGTCTGTCTGCGCTAAAATTGCGAATATGCTGTGCCTGTGATCACAAATCCATCTTGTCGAACGTCTCGCCCTGTTTTATAGAACCGCCGTTGGTCACGGAGTGTAGCGCAGTCTGGTAGCGCACGTCGTTCGGGACGACGGGGTCGGAGGTTCGAATCCTCTCACTCCGACCAGCGGATCGTTTCAATCCATTCACGTCACGCCAAGTTGCGCTTCGACAGCTGCCTTGTCCACAATGGACCAGACATCCGTGATTTTGTCGCCAGCAAACGTGTAAAAGACATTTTCTGCAAACGAGACGCGTCGTCCATTGACGGGAAGCCCCAGAAATTCTGCTTGGGGCGTAATGTCGAAGATCAGGCGTGCTGCAACCATAGCTTCGTCTGCGGTCAAGAGATGAATGTTGAAGTACAGGTCCGGAATGCTCCGAAATTCGTCCTGTCGCGCCTGTCGGTAAGCGTCGAGCCCGATGGGTTGTCCGTTATAGGACACTGTGTCATCGACGTAACGGCCAAGCTCTTCCCAGTTTTGGGTGTTCAGACAATCGATGTACCTACGGTAAATCTCGGCCAACCTGCGCTCGGTCATCTGTTTTCCCTCCAGCGTTTTTAGAGCGCTGTGCGTCCATTCGGACGCACAAAGGTCGCTCTAACTCTTTCAATCTACGCATCAGGCTTACCGAGAATCGATTCCGATTTTCGGGCCGATGCTGTAGCCGCCTATCTATCCCCAATGATTCATTTTTCACAACCGGAACGAGTCCCGCAGAGAGTCGTTGAGTCCGCGTTGGTAATGCGTTTGTAAGGGTGTGCGTTATGGAAAACCCGCAGTGGAGTTCCGCAGTTCGTCTTGAGTTTGGCGGGCAGCGGTCGAGAGTTGTGTTTGATACGGTTGAGGCGGCGCAAGTCTTGATGGGCGAATGGCCAACCGACACCGGAGTGAGCCTGACGGCGGCTAAGCGCGCGTGTCTGGCAGTCCTCGAAGGCAAGCGGCCGGCAGAAAGCGCGCGCACAGCCTTCCTGAAGGCAGCCAAAGAGGCCGGGTTGAAAGCGCTGGATACCGGCAAGGATCTCGCCAGATTCCCGCAGCTCTACAAGGTCATCTACGGACATCGCCAGACAGATCCGTGACGGGAATGTTAAGCCCGTGGTTCGCTGAGAAATCGGGCGGCTTGCTGCGCATTAGGGGGTGCCAACAAGCAACAGGTGACGAGATGGGTATGCACCTATCTGACAGGGATACGAAGTTCCTGTCACGCCCGCGCCAGGCTGGCAGCGACACTATGAATCATCTTTAAATTAGAATCAACTAATTTTTATCGATGAAAATTCATAGTTGCTCGTCTGTGAGAAGCCTTGCCAAACGTTGTTTTGTGGCGTCGCTGTCGAACGTTCGCTCGTGATTGTCGGCTGCCATGATATCGTCGCGCAAAGGGTTGAGGGCTTCGAGAATTTCCAGCAGCTTTCCGCCTGTCAGCATAGGCCAGGCCATCAACAACATACTGTGCTGAACACGGATTTTCTCCGTGCGAACAATCCCCTCCAACATTCTGTCCAGTGATTGCACGGCTCTGTCAGCTTCGCCTTCAGACAACAACCGCGCGGTAACATTCTGCCAGTTCTGGACCCAGTTGCGCACTGAATTTTCCTTTGATCGGCATTGATCTGCAAGCAAATCGTCAGCGCATCATACGCGCCGTTCGGTCAAACACATAGCGCTTAGTGACGAACTCAATGAAGCCGCAAATCGGCGATGGTTGTTTCAAACGGCTGCGTGTTCCCCAGGGCCTGCGACAACACAATGGCCCCTTGCACCCTGAGAACGGCATTCACTGCCATGGGATGGGCATTCTCCACGCCGCCTTGCCGGTAGGCAAGGGCCAACGCGTCGATCCAGCAGGTGAAGTACCGCGTGATCGCAGTCGCAAAACGGTCCCGTGTATCTGCCAGTGCGAATGCGCCGATCAAGCAAACCCGTCCACCCCTGTTGAAATAGGCGGCTACATGGTCCCACATGCCATCGGTATCACCGGTCAGACGGAGGGGGGAGAAAATGGCGCGCTCAAACCAGTCGTGGATATGGGTAATCACGGCTGTGGCCATCTCATCCTTGCCACCGGGAAAAAGATGATAGAGCGAGCCTTTGCCAAGGCCGGTTGCCGCCGATATTCGCGCAATGGATGCGCCTTCATAGCCATAGTGGCGGAAGACCTCGCCGAGCGCTTCAAGAACGTCGTCGCGGTTGCTCATCACGTCCGCGCAAGCGGGTAGGGAACCCGGTGGTAACGATGGTAAAAGGTGCCGATGACCACCAACAACACTGTTCCACTGAGGACGGGGAAGAACAGAAAGCCAATTCCCGGTTGCAAGGCCAGCACGATCAGCGGCGTGGCACCCGCAGGCGGATGGGTGACGCGGGCAAACTGCATAACCGCAATTGCAACACCCACGGCGATAGCCGCAGCCCACCAGACCGGCGGCAAAAGCGCTGCGCAGATCAGGCCCACCAATGCCGCAAGAAGATGGCCCCCAATGATATTGGCGGGTTGCGAGAGCGGGCTGGCGGGTGCGGAAAACATCAGCACGCATGTCGCTCCGAAGGGCGGGGTGAGATAGGCCAGATGCGTACAGTCCGCCAATCCGCCAAGTGTGGCAATGGCTGCGCCGCCGCCCATGCCCGCAATCAACGCCTTGCTCAGCGAACTATCGGGCTGGTGGCGGATAAAAAAGGTTCGCATGGGCTGATCCTGTACCGATCGTTACAATTCTCCTGCTCTACACACAGGCAGTTGCACCGTCAACGGCAGTCGGGTTCATCGACCAAGCGGCAGATCAAAATGCCGCAGGCCTCACGCGATTTTCTCGTGGACCCTGTGGGCGAGGGCGGATTACAGTAAATCCCTACAGAAAGCGGTTAAACGATGCAGGAATGGCCCCGATTATCTCCAATTCGAACCGGTTTGCGATGCAAATGTCCCCGATGTGGACAGGGTGAGCTGTTTCAGGGGTTCTTAACGTTGCGCCGGGAATGTCAGGCCTGCGGGCTGGATTATGGATTTGCGGATCCGGCGGATGGACCGGCATTTTTCATCATGATGTTCGGTTGTATTCCCAGCACCATTTTTGCCGTTTGGCTGCAGATCAACTTTGAGCCGCCGTTTTGGGTCCATTTCCTCACGACCGCACCCTTTATGGCGCTCACCTGCATTCCGCCGTTACGGCCAGTGAAGGGCTGGCTCGTCGCCAGCCAGTATTTTCACAAGGCTGAACAGGGGAAGCTTGCACGTCGGGACATGCCTTAAAGCAAAATCCGACCGGAGCGAACCGAGGACGATCAAGATTATGCTTTAACAATAAGGGTTTAGAGCGCCGTCTGATTCCATCAGAACGAAAAGCGCTCTAGATCCGTATTGTCAGGCGCTATGGTCGCTGTCACACAGGGCGTGGTCGGCAAGGGCGCGGATGACATAGCAATCGCCCACCGTGTGCCCCTGACAGTGGGAGACGATGCGCTCCAGCTCGTGCTCCAGTTTCTTCAACTGCGATATTTTCTCTCGCACGCTTTTCAGGTGGTCGGCGGCAATTCGGTCTGCATCGGCACAAGGTGCATCGGGATGCTGGCTGAGTGAAATCAGTTCTCGCATTGCATCGATGGACAACCCCAGATCTCGACCATGCCGGATAAAGGCCAGCCGTTCCAGCTGCATGCGATCATACCGGCGCTGGTTGCCTTCGCTGCGGTCCGGTTGGCTTAAAAGCCCCATCTGCTCGTAGTAGCGGATGGTCGGTATTTTCACACCGGTTTTGCGGGAAAGGTCGCCGATCGAATACATGTGCAAATCTCCAGTCTCTAGAGATATGCCATTTAACGTGTTTATTCAAGACTTTCCTCTTGAATGAAACTATAGTATACCCCCCTATAGTATCTTGGGAGCAAACTCATGTCGCACACCATCCGCGATCAGGCGAAACTGATGGCGCGCATCAAACGGCTGAAGGGCCAGTTGGAGGCTGTCGAGCGGGCGCTTCAAGCTCAGGCACCCTGCGGAGAAGTTCTGCAACTGCTGGCGTCTATTCGCGGTGCACTGACCGGGCTTACGACGGAGGTTCTCGAAGACCACCTGCATGAGCATGTGCTTCATGCCGAAAGCGAGACCGAGCGCGAACAGGCACTGAACGAGGTCTCCGCTGTTTTGAAAACCTACCTGCGGTAAGGCATCATGGAACACGAACACATCTATCTCGGGCAAAACCACAGCCGTAACGAACGTCGCGTCTGGTGGGTTATCGCGCTGACCACCGCCATGATGGTGGCCGAAATCATCGGAGGTACGCTCTGGGGGTCCATGGCGCTGGTGGCCGATGGCTGGCATATGGCAACCCATGCCGGCGCCATGTTGATTGCCGCGCTGGCCTATGGATTTGCGCGCAAACAGGCCCGCAATCCGCGCTTTACCTTCGGCACGGGCAAGGTGGGTGACCTTGCGGGGTTTGCCAGCGCCATTGTGCTGGCTCTGGTCGCGCTCATGATTGCCTATGAAAGTGCGCTGCGGCTGGCCGATCCGGTGCCAATTGCGTTCAGTCAGGCCATCGTGGTGGCCGGTCTCGGTCTGGCGGTCAATCTCGTCAGCGCATGGTTGCTGCGCGATGATCATCATCAAGCCGGGCATCATCATGACGGGCATCATCATGAAGGGCATCACCATGACCATCATCATGGCCACGATAACAACCTGCGTGGCGCGTATCTCCATGTCATTGCCGATGCCTTGACATCGGTTCTGGCCATCGTAGCGCTGACGCTGGGTTCGCTCTATGGCTGGCTGTGGCTGGATCCGGCCATGGGTATCGTCGGTGCGCTGGTGATTGCGCGCTGGTCCTGGAGCCTGATCCGCACCACCGGCCTCGTGCTGATGGATGCAGTCCCCGGGGGTGACGATGTGCCGGGCGAAATCCGCACCGTTCTGGAAGCGGATGGCGACCGGATCACCGATCTGCATGTGTGGCAGGTCGGGCCGGGCCATTGTGCCGCCATTATCGCGCTGGCAACGCCAAAGCCGCAAACCCCTGCATTTTATAAGCAGAAGCTGGCTGTGGTTCACGAGCTGTCGCATATTACCGTTGAGGTCGCGCCGGTTGACGCGTTGCTGGTAAAGGCGGGGTAGCGCCCGCACTCATTACAGCGCAACCACCCGGTCATCGCCGCGGATCACGCTTTTGCGATGCGTAATGGCAAGGACTGTTACCCTGTCGCTAAAGCCCCGGATGCGCTCCATGATATCGCGTTCGGTTGCCTCATCCAGCGCCGAACTGGCTTCATCCAGCAGCAGCACAGCCGGATCCGCATAGAGCGCCCGGGCGATGGCAATGCGCTGGCGTTCCCCGCCAGACAGTTTCAGGCCGCGTTCGCCGACATTGGTCTCGAACCCGTCCGGCAGCGCGGTGATAAAGTCGAAAATTTCGGCCTTCCGGGCCGCTTCGTTCAGCCTCTGCGTATCGAATTCCCGCCCAAGCACGATATTGGCCACCAGCGTATTGTTCAGCAGCGCTATGTCCTGCGGCACCACCCCGACATGGGCGAACCAGTCGGCCCGCGACACATCAGCAAGATTGGTGCCGTCGATCATCACCCGCCCGGCGTCCGGTGCCAGTGATTTCAAAAGCAGCTTGAACACGGTGGACTTTCCGGCGCCGGTTTCCCCGACGATATAGGTGATCCGCCCTCGCTCTGCCGTGAATGTGACACCTTTGATACCCCGCCCGCCTGAGTATTGAAAGCTGACAGCGTCGAAGGCTATATGTCCTTCGCTTACACGCAGTGCGCGGTGATTTTCCGGCTCGTATTCTTCATCGGCGAGCCAGAGCGTCGCGAACGGGCGAAACCGGGCGGCCATCTGGAACAGATCGTCTATAGCATTGCCGATCATCTGGAATGGAGTGGACAAGTTCAAAAGCATTGTGTTGAACAGCACGATATCCCCAACGGAAAGCTCGCCATTTTGATATCGCGGCAAGAGCAACACGAAAGTTACGGCAATCTGCGCGCACAACATCAGGCCAAAGACACTAGCCGCCCCCATCTGGTAAAAGCAGTAGCGCCGCCAGTTCTCCCATATTTGTTTTGCGCGCAGGGTGAATGTCTGCGCCATCCATCGCTCGCTGCCAAACTGTCGAAGCGTTTCCATTGCCGTAAAGGCGTTGCCGACAAAACTGGCGTTGGCCTGGGTTTCGTCTATCGTCTTGTACAGCAGGGGCGATGTATGCTGATTGATATACCAGGTCAGGCCGATCAGAAGCGCACCGTAGACAAACACGATCAAGGTAACTTGCCAATTGATGATCGCACCAAGCAAGGACAGGCTGAACGAAATCGTCATGATACCCGGAATAAAAACAACCAGTACAAGCTGGATCAACGCGGCAAGGCTTGACGCACCTTCACCATTGGCGTTCTGAACCTCAGCGGGATTGTGTGTCACAAAAAATACGGGTGTCTTTTTGAGTATCCGGTCGAAGAAGCGAACGGAGGTCGTATACATCAGGCTTTGGGATGTAATGTAGGATAAGGCGGAGGTCAACCCGTCCAACGCGTGCGACAGGCCCATGAGACCGGCGTAAAGCAGAAAGCCCAGCACCAGTGTTTCCGCATGGATTCCGCCGTTCATACGGTCGATGATACGGGAAAAAACATAGGGAGCGGCCACAGATGCCAGTGATGACAGCACAATGATCGCAGCTGTCAGCAACAGAATCCATTTTGCCGACGCCCAGTAACTCGCCAGAACGATCCGCGCTGGACCAAACATTTCCCGATAGGACATGGCGCTTCCCCAGAGCATGTCGCGCAAAAGTGTGCTGCGGTTTTGCGATACGACATGCGAAAACAATGACCCAAAGCGTGGAAAGCGAATCTCAAAGATCGCGATACGCTTCAGGATCAGGTCAAGCGCGTCTCCTGCGAGGATGTTCTAATCCTATCACCTGCCGGTTGCGTGTTCGCTGCTGCTTTATCCGGCGCATCCTGATCGCTGCCTCCGGTCAAAGCCTGCTTGATTTTCTCTGCAATCTCACGCTCCACAGCCTCCTGTTGCGCTGCGGGCAGGGCTGCCAAGCTTTCTTCTGTCAGGTTTCTCTCCTGCAGGATTTGCGCGCGGATCCATTTGTCAAGGGTCATCGTAGACAGACGAAGGACCTCGCTCACCCCGGGGCTTTCCTGTCTTTGCGTGGGTCGCGCACCCTCCTTCGAAACCCAAAGACTGGAGCTCAAAGACGAAGGGATCTGGACCGGCATCAGGTCTCTGCTACGCGCCTCCAACGCTTGGGAGAAGGGCGGGATCGTTCCAACGTGACGTGACGACAATCCGGCGAAGCTGGAATAGGCGGAAACGCTGTCGGCAATTCGCATGATGCACCCCCGTTCAATGGTTACCAAAACGTTAACCGTTAAAGCGGGTGTGAGGCTTGTATGCAAGGGAAAACTAAAAGAGGCTGGCAGTTGCCTGCCAGCCTCTTTAGAGATGAAAGCTGTGCCTTATTTTGGCAGCGTGTAGGCGATGACGTAATCGCCGGGCTTAGTGCCCACCGAACCGTGACCACCGGCAACAATCAGCACAAATTGCTGGCCGTCGTCCGTTGCATAGGTCATGGGCGTGGACTGTCCGCCCGCAGGCAGGCGACCCTTCCACAGCACCTCACCGGTCGTCAGATCATAGGCGCGCAGATAATCGTCCACCGCCGCACCGAGGAACACGACGCCACCGGCTGTAATCATCGGGCCGCCAATGCCGGGTACGCCGACATTGAAGGGCAGAGGCAGCGGGGTCATATCCCGCACCGAACCGTTGCGATGCTTGTAGGCGATCTTGCCGGTCCGCAGGTCAACGCCCGATACGTAGCCCCATGGCGGGGCCTGGCAGGGCACGCCGAGCGGCGAAAGGAACGGGCCCATATAGACGCCGTAGGGTGCACCATCATTGCGGTTCAGGCCCTGTTCACTGCCTTTTTCATCCTGCCCACGCGGTGGAACCTGATCGCGCGGGACAAGCTGTGACGTGAATGCCAGATAGGTCGGCATACCGAACATCACCTGACGAACAGGATCAACCGCAACACTGCCCCAGTTGAACACGCCGAAGTTACCGGGATAAACCAGCGTGCCTTCCAGCGAAGGCGGCGTATAGCGACCCTCATATTTCAGCCGCTTGAAGTTGATGCGGCAGGCCAACTGATCGAACATGGTGATACCCCACATGTTCTTGTCGGTCAGCGGTGGCGGTGAGAAGGTCAAATCGGAGATCGGCTGTGTCGGTGCGGTAAAGTCCTCCGCAATCGCACCACCCGGTGCGGGGATTTCCTTGACCGGAATGATCGGCTCGCCCGTGCGGCGGTCCAGCACGTAGAGATCACCCTGCTTGGTGGGGCCCACAAGGGCCGGCACCGGGCCATTGGCGGTGGTGATGTCCAGCAGACTTGGCTGTGCCGGTACGTCCATGTCCCACAGATCGTGGTGAACGGTCTGGCGCACCCAGCGCACCTGTCCGGTGTTGATGTCCAGCGCTACGATGGAGGAGGAATATTTCTCCACATTTTCGCTGCGGTTCATGCCCAACTGGTCCGGGACCTGATTGCCGAGCGGAATGTAGATCAGGCCCAATGCCTCGTCCACGCTGGAAACACTCCAACTGTTGGGCGAATTGGTCGTATAGGTCTGGCCCTCCGGCAGTGGTGTTGTGACATCCGGGTTGCCCGAGTCCCAGTTCCACACCAGTGCACCGGTGTTGATATCGAAGGCGCGGATAACACCGGACTGCGATTCGGTTGAATAGTTATCGTTGACGGCGCCCCCGACGATAATCTTGTTGCCGACGACCACCGGCGGCGAGGTTGAGTAGTAGTAACCGGCGGGGTTATAGCGCATGCCGGTTTTCAGTTGCAGCGTGCCATTGTCTGCAAAGCTTGGGCAGATCTGGCCGTTGGCCGCATCCAGAGCAATCAGGCGGGCGTCAGACGTTGGCAGATAAACACGCTCTGCACAGGGCTGGCCAGCGGTGGCTGCCGGATCGGCATAATAGGAAACACCACGGCACGTCTGGTGCTGGCGGTTCGGGTTCATGCCGGAGTTGGAATCAAACTTCCATTTTTCCTTGCCGGTCTTGGCATCCAGCGCAATGGCCCAGTTGTGCGGCGTGCACAGGTAAAGCGTGTCGCGCACTTTCAGCGGCGTCACCTGATAGGTGGTTTCGCCCACGTCATCGGGCAGTTTTACGTCGCCGGTCTGGTATTGCCACGCCACCTGCAACTTGTCGACATTTTGAGGCGTAATGCCCGCAAGCGGCGAATAGCGCTGCCCAAAGGCCGTGCGGCCATACTGGTGCCAATCGCCATCCGGCATCGCATTGCCAAGGTTTGGTGTTTGCGCAACCTGTTCCGTGCTCAGAGTACCCTTGATTTTCAGGGGGTCCATGAACATGGAGACCACGGCAACAACGACGGAGAGCCCAACCGCTCCTGCCAGAATGCCACCTTTGGCCGCATAGGTCTGGCCTGACGGGCTGATGAAGCCAAGCGAGCGCCGAATGGATGGAAGCAACAGCCACAAGCCAAGCAGGATGACAACGCCACCGCGCGGCCCAAGCTGCCACCAGTCCATGCCCACTTCCCACAGCGCCCAGGCAAGCGTGCCCAGGATTACGGCCGCATAAACCCAAAGGGCTGCGGCATGGCGGCGAAGAAGCAGAACTGCGGTGATGAAAAAGCCGATTCCGGCGAAGATATAATACCAGCTGCCACCCAAAGCGGCGAGCCAAAGCCCGGCGGCACCAATCCCGAGCCCGATGAGCGCGAAGATGATGCCCGTAACAATCAGAAACATGCTGACTCTCCTGCAATGCAAGTGCCAGTAATTAGGGCAACCCGATTGGAAATCAATGTGGCCATAAAGGGATAAGTTTAAGGCAGCATCAAGTCCGCGCTAGAGAGTTGATCCAGTCTGCTTCGCGTTGCAGGCGCTGCCTGTCATCTTCAAATGCCAGCGCTGCCTGTCCCCGTGACAGCGATGAGCGTGCAAACGAGACAGCTGCTTGCGCTACATCGCGGTTGGTGCTGCTGGCAAGGGCGCGAAAAGTCTTCTGCAAACGAATGCCGACCTCAAGCAGGCCCGCACCATCGCGGATCAGAGGCAAAAAGGCATCCTCAAAAAAGTCCTGCACTTCGATGGGCCGGATGAACACCCCCGGCAACACCTTGGCGGGGCTGGGTTCTGTACACGCAAGCGGCTGCAACAGCGAAACCATGTTGGACACCACCCGGATGGCCGTGCCGGAATCGTTGATGGCGGCTGATAGGGCGCGCGAACCGATTTCACACATGACAATCAATCCGAAGCGCGGGTCTTCATCAAATAAACGCTCCTCACCGACGTCGAATGCCTGACACATCCGTTCGGTTATGCCGTCCTTCAGCGTCGCGTCGGTATCGTGGAACACCAGATAGGCTATAGGCCGGGTTGGTTCACAGAATGCACCGGGTCGAAGAGCAACATAGATATCTGCGTCACTGGCACTGGCGACAGCGCTTAGGCTCGCCATGTTCAATCCCTGTATGTAGCCCGTCTGTTGATGGTGGATGGCGATGGCGCCGGGAGGGACGGCTGTAAACGCTTGCCCACCCAGAAGCGGATCACGCGCATACGCCTTCATCGTCTGCTCACAGTTCTGACTGACGCGATGGATCGTTTCCCCAAGCCGCCCCATCCGGCCAAGATGATCGATCCAGCGCAACAGTGTCGTGACGATGAGGGCCACCACGCCAAGGGTCACGACAAACAGAACCAGCCGTCCACCTTCGCCATACAGGCCCGTATTCAGCGCTATAATGCCAACAAGACTGAACAGGAACGAGCCGAGAAAGGTTGATAGCGCTGTTTGCGCAGTCTTGTCTTCCAGCAGCAGACCGGTGGCACGCGGGGTTGCGCCACTGGCGGCGGCAGAAGCCGCTGATACCAGCGTGCTGAGCGAAAACGTGGTAACTGCCAGCATGGAGGAAGCCAGAATTGTCAGGATCGACCCGACCGCGTCTGCTCCCAGCTTCCGGGTAAACTCCGGCGGCAACCATGGCCCAACGACAACGCCAATAAGAGCGGTGACAATACCGACCACGCAATAGAGCGTGGCCCGAAACCACAGCCGCTTGGTCACACGTTTCATTGTCACTGCCACTCTCGCCACGGCTTGCTCCCCGGTTGCAACCGTTTTCTTAGGCCAAAGACGCTGTATTTGGAAAGGCTAAACCAGCAAATTTTGATGACTTAAAGGCGCTCTGTTTACCAATTGTCCGTTTTTGAAAACGGTTCTGCTGCTCCAGGAAGTGTTGATACGCTATGCCGTTTGCAAGCGGCCATCATCAGGTCTTTGAGTTTCGCAGATTCCGGTGAAGCGTTTCCAGTGCCGGTGTGAAGGTACAGCGCTATTTTACCCAAGGGCGGAAGTGGTTCGTGCGCAATGTCCAACACGCGCAGATGCGCCGGTACACTATCGGCTATTCGCACAGTCATGCCCAAGCCCGCAGTCACGGCCGCCCATATCCCAGAAAGACTTAAGCTTGAAAATGTGTGCCGCCACTGCATATCTGCACTGTCCAGTGCCCTGATGGCCGCATCCCTGAATGCACAGGGCATGTCAAACATCACCAGCGACAAAGGCTTGGTAGGGTCTTGATTGTTGAGCGGGTTTTCAATCCAAACCAGCTGATGGTCAGCTACGTGTTCTCCCAGCGGATTGTTCATATCTCCCCACGTCAGTGCCAGATCAAGTTTACCGTTTCGCAAGGCGTTGATGAGCGCGTTGCCTGAGTCCACCTGCGCCTCGACACGAATCTTGGGATAGTACTGTGCAAACTTGGTCAGCAACGCTGGAAACCACGTCTCCGCAAAATCCGGAGGAATGCCGACACGAAGCCAACCTTCCAGGTCGGTCAGCGCATGGATGGCGGCAAGTGCCCCATCATTCAACTGCAGTATTCTACGCGCATAGCCGATGAGAATTTCACCGGCTTCCGTAAGTACCAGACCACGACCGTTCTTCCGGAGCAGAGGGTGCCCAACCTGCTCTTCCAGTTTGCGCAATTGAAGACTGATTGCGGACGGAGAGCGTCCAAGACGGTCCGCCGCTCTGGCAAAGCTGCCAAGCTCTATTCCGGTTACAAATGTGCGCAGGATATCCATATCAATGTTGGAGGGCATATCGACCGTTCAGCTTTTTAAAAGGATCAGTTCGGAAGTACGCGATAGTCGAAATGGATCGAGCATGGCACCTATTGGCGGGCAAACAAGAACGGGAGAACCAAACCATGCCTTTTGTTCATATTCGTACCATGGGTTTCCATTTTGAACAGGCACAAGTTGCAAACCTGCAAAAAGAAGCCGTCAGGCTCATGGCAACCATTTTGCACAAAAAGCCGGACCTGACGGCTGTTTTGGTCGATCAGGCAGACAGCGGCAGTTGGAGCGTTGGGGAAAACGCCGTACCGGTTGCAGCGCATCTCGATGTCAAGATCACAGCAGACACGAACTCAGTGGCTGAAAAGGCAGAATTTGTACAACAGGCACATGCGCTTTTACGCGCGTCTTGTAACAGAACATTGCCGGTCGCAACCTATGTCGTCATCCATGAAATTGCCGGGGACGCATGGGGCTATGATGGCAGGACACAGGCATCCCGCCGCAATCCTGCCTCGTCCGGTTAACGGTGACGCTTACACCTAAGGGAGCCTTTCTTGTGTACGAAAGGCTCCCGCTCGGGCTTTATCCCCGCCCGGTCACCTTCAACGCAAAGGCGTATTCGTAGGCGATTTCTTCCAGGCGCTGGAATCTGCCGGAGGCGCCGCCATGGCCCGCGTCCATATTGGTTTTCAGCAGAATGGGCTGGTCGCCCGTGGTGTGGTCGCGCAGGCGGGCAACCCATTTGGTCGGTTCCCAGTAGGTGACGCGCGGGTCGGTCAGGCCGGACAGTGCGAGAATCGCCGGGTAGGGTTTCTCGCCCACATTGTCATAGGGGCTGTAGCTGGCAATGTGGTCGTAGTCGTCTTTGGACTCGATCGGGTTGCCCCATTCGCGCCATTCCGGCGGGGTCAGCGGCAGCGTGTCGTCCAGCATCGTGTTCAGCACGTCGACAAAGGGAACGGCGGCAATGATGGCGCGGAATTTCTCCGGGGCCAGATTGGCGACTGCGCCCATCAACATGCCGCCCGCAGAGCCGCCTTCGGCGACAATCCGGTCATGGCTGGTAAAGCCTTGTGCGACCAGATGATCGGCGCAGGCGATAAA
This sequence comes from Rhizobium sp. CFBP 8762, assembly GCF_014841565.1. GTDB lineage: Bacteria > Pseudomonadota > Alphaproteobacteria > Rhizobiales > Rhizobiaceae > CFBP-8762. The sequence continues at coordinate 332,748 of NZ_JACYUD010000001.1, read as the reverse complement.
ATCGGTAAAGCTGTTGGTCTTGTTCGCGAGCTTGCCGTTTTCATACCAGGCATAGCCCAGATCCTGACCGCCGCGGATATGCGCGATGGCGTAGACGAAGCCGCGATCCACCAGCGACAGCGCCGTGGTGGAGAAGCTCGCCGGAATCGTCATGCCATAGGCGCCGTAGCCGTAGAGCAGGCAGGGAGCGGATCCGTCAAGCGGCGTGTCGCGACCGTAGAGCAGGGTCACGGGAACCAGTGTTCCATCCTTCGCCGGTGCCATAACGCGGCGCGTCACATAGTCCTCGATGACATGGCCGGACGGCACCTCCTGCGTTTTTAAGAGCGTGCGTTCCCGTGTCACCATGTCATAGTCATACAACTGCGTTGGCGTCGTCATGGAGGAGTAGGAAAAGCGGATGACGGTGCTGTCATACTCGGCAGCGCCTTGCAGGCCCAGCGAATAGGCTTCCTCGGCAAAGGCAATGGCGTGTTCCTCGCCGCTCACCCGGTCGCGGATGATGATCTGCGGCAGGCCCTTTTCGCGCTGCAACCACACCAGATGGCGGGCAAACGCCATATGGCTTAAAATCAGCGTGCCGGGCTTGTGTGCCACCACATCGCGCCAGTGCTCACGGCCCGGCGTTGCCACCGGCGTTTCCATGATCTTGTAGTCCTTGGCCCCATCGGCATTGGTGAGGATGTAGAAGACCTCGCCGCCTTCGGTCAGGTCGTATTCCAGCCCCTGGGTGCGCTCTGCCACCACCTTCGGCTCGGCGGTCAGATCATCGGCGGAGATCAGCCGGTATTCGGTCGTCTCATGGTCGTGAATGCTGATGAACATAAAATCATCCAGCATGGAAGCCGAAATATCCATGAAAAAGCTTGGGTCCGCCTCCTCATAGACCAGCCGGTCCGCCGATTGCGGTGTGCCGATGATGTGGTGGAAAATCTTCGAGGTGCGGTGGTTTTCATCCAGTTCCGTGTAGAAAAAGCTCATGCTATCGGGTGCCCATGCGCCGCCGCCAGCGGTGTTTTCCACGATGTCGTCCAGATCCTTGCCAGTTGCCAGATCGCGCACCCGCAGGGTGTAATATTCCGAGCCCTTGTCATCATAGCCCCAGATGGCGCGGCTGTGATCGGTGCAGTGGTCCACATCCGACAGGTCGAAATAGGGGCGGTCGGCAGCCTCGGCGTCGCCGTCCAGTAGAATTTCGCGTGGTCCCCCCTCGCGCGGTGTGCGGAAGAAATGCGGATGCTCGCCACCGGTCACGTAGAACGTGCCATAGGCATAGGGGCCATCGGCCATGGGCACGGAGGAATCATCCTCCTTGATGCGGCCCTTCATCTCGGCAAACAGCGTCTTGCGCAACTCTGCCGTGTCGGCCATCGCGGCCTGCTGATAGGCATTTTCCGCCTCCAGATGCGCGCGGATCGCCGGGTCGAGCAACGTCGGGTCACGGAACATCGCTTGCCAGTTATCCGCCCGCAGCCAGGCATAGTCGTCGATGCGGGTTATGCCGTGGCGCGTATCGTCCACCGGCCTTTTGTCAGGTTTCGGCGCGGCGGGCAGGTCTTGGAACACTGGTTTTGGGAAGGACGTCAAAGCAAACTCCGAACTTGATTTCAGCCCTCAGAAATAGAGAGGATGACGATGCGCTTCAAGCCGCAATCGGCATATCCCGCGCTTTGAACGTCGTCACCACATGGTCGATAAAGGCGCGAAGCTTTGGCGTGGTGGCGTTTCTGTCGGGGTAGCAGATGTGATAGTCCAGCGGCTCCACATCGGCGTGGGTTGAGAGATTGTCGCTGTCGCGAAACAGCGGCACCAGTTTGCCCTCACGCAGCAGTGGATCGGCAATATAGGTCGAAATGCGCGTGATGCCCGCGCCGCCAACGGTGAGTTTCACCAGCGTATCGATATCATTGCTGATGATGGCCGCTTTCAGGCGGGGTTCAAACCGCACGCCATCGCGTAAAAAGCCCCATGGCAACAGGCGTCCATCGGTCGGCATGCGCAGCACCAGACAATCGAAATGCTCCAGATCTTCCGGAGTTTGCGGCGTGCCTTTCTCGGCCAGAAAGTCAGGCGATGCGCAGATCATCAGCGGGCAAAAACCGATGCGGCGCGTTATCAGTCCCGGCTCCAGCTGGTATTGCAGGCGAATGCTGACATCGACATCCTCGGCAATATGGTCGACGCTGCGGTCGGTCATGATCAGTTCAATCGAGACATCGGGGTAGCGCTTGCAGAAATCCGGTATCATCGGCGCAATGACGTGGCGACCGAAGGCCGTTGAACAGGATATGCGCAAGCGGCCCTGTGGTGTGGCGTTGAGGCTGGAAACGGCGGCTTCCGCATGGGCAAGGTCCTGCACCACATGGCGCACACGCTCATAGTAGAGTTTGCCGCTTTCCGTCAGCGCCAGTTGGCGCGTGCTGCGCAGCAGAAGCCGGGAGCCAAGGGCGTGTTCCAGCCGCGCAATATTCTGACTGGCGGCGGCCGGCGTAATGCCGAGCTTGCGGGCAGCACCTGCAATACTGCCTTCTTCCACCGCCCGGACGAAGTTTTCAATACCCCGTAATCTATCCATAACCGTCACTCTGTTGCCATCCAGTCGATAGTTTAGCTTTCGACTGTACCCGGACGCAAGCGGCTAGTGGGCAGCCGACGACATGGATAAACAGGCTGCAACCAGTTGACGGAGAGACGCATGACAGCAGACTTTACGGCGCGTTCGCGCAAACTTCATCCACGCTACACCCCGTTCGTGTTTGCCTTTTTCATGGCAGGCATTATGGGATTGCTGATGAGCAGCGTGATCGTGGCCGCCAGCAGCGGCATTGATGCGAGCTTTCCCAACCGGGTCATCGAGGCTTACGTGCTGGCGGCACCCGTTGCGTTCTTCTGCGTGCTGCTGGTGCGCCCCGTCGTTGCCCGCATCGTATCGCTGATTGTGCGCAGTTGTTAAGGATTCATCTCTTCAGCCCCAGCGTCAGGCCAATACCCCACGGGTCGGTCAGTGCCACACCATTGGCCGTGCGCCTGGTTGGCATCTCCAGCGCCTCGGCAGCAGCAACCGCCTTGTCCAGCTCCGCCTTGTCGTTGAACCGGATCGTGTAATCGGACAGTCCGGTCATGGCACTTTCGCGTTTTGGTGCGTTGCGGGAGTTCCAGATATTGGCACCGATATGGTGGTGGTACTGGCCGCTGCCGAAAAACGTAGCGCCGGGGTAGCGCGCCATCACACCCAGACCCAGCACATCGCGGAAGAATGCTTCGGCTTCGGGAATATTGGAGACCTGAAGATGAATATGGCCGAGCGCCGTGCGCGCCGCCATGCCGTGCCAATCGGTCTTCGGCGCTTCATCATAGAGCGCTTGCAGATCCAGCGGCAGCGTGGCCATGGCCACCATGCCGCCCGGCTGGAAATTCCAATCCTCGCGCGGCTTGTCGCGGTAGACCTCTATGCCGTTGCCCTCGGGGTCCGAGAGGTAGATGGCTTCGCTCACCAGATGGTCGGATGCGCCGTCCAGCGCCACATTATTGTGGGCGGCATGTGCCAGCCAGCGTCCAAGTTCCAGCCGGTCAGGCACCAGAAACGCCGTGTGAAAAAGCCCCGGTGCATTGCGTGGTGCCTGCGCCGCCTGGCTGTCCGTCGTCAGCGACAGCAACGGCTGACCGTCGACGCCCAGAACCGCGCCGCTTGCGCTTTTTTCCAGTGTCGTCAGGCCCATAATCGATTCGTACCAGCCGCGCATCGCGTCGACATCGCGCACCACAAGATGGGCGTGGTCGATAAACGCTGGCATGGCTAACGGGTGGTGGGGGTGGTGTTCGGGTGCAAACATCTGTGTGATCCTTTGTTACCCCAAATATGCTGATGTCGACGCATGTACGAAAGAGGGAACATTGGCGATTCAGTGTTCGTTATTCGTTGACAAACTAAAGTCTTGTCAACGCGTTGTAGCAACATAAAATTGACGTATGCCTGGGTTATACCTTCGCATACATTCACCGGACTTGCGCGATGACCTCAGGACCCATTCACTGGAATTACGACCGTCATGAACTGATTGCCGATGGCGTGGTTCATGCCATCGGCGTGCTGGCGGCGGTTATCGGCGTGTCCATCATGATCTATCATGCCACGGTGTTTACCACCGCTGGGCAGCTGGTGGCCACCAGCATCTACGGTACGGGCCTGATCCTGACACTGACCATGTCGTTCCTCTACAATGCCTGGCCTGTGTCACGCGCCAAATGGGTGCTGCGGCGGTTCGATCATTCGTCCATCTTCGTGCTGATTGCCGCAACCTACACCCCGTTTTTGCAGCGCGGATGGGATAATCCACTGCTGTTCTGGCTGCTTGTGGGCATGTGGGGCATTGCCGCGCTTGGGGTTGCGATCAAATGTCTGCTACCCGGCCGTTTCGACCGGCTGGCCATTCTTTTGTATCTGGCAATGGGATGGAGCGGCGCGCTGGCCTTCGGTCCGCTGTCGGACCGGCTTTCGACGTCAACACTGATGCTGATCGTCGCGGGGGGCGTCATCTATTCCGCAGGCGTCATCTTTCATGTGTGGGAAAAGCTGCGGTTCCAGAACGCCATCTGGCATGGTTTCGTCGTGACGGCTGCGGCCACCCATTACATGGCCGTCATGTCCAGCCTGTGAATTTGACCGGACGGAAGACCGGGCCTTGATCAGCCCGGTCTCGCCAAGTTTATTTCCCTTCGTCGAAGGTCAGCGCCACGCCATTCATGCAGTAGCGCAGACCGGTTGGTGCCGGTCCATCCGGAAACACGTGGCCCAGATGCGCATCACAATCGGCGCAGCGAATTTCTGTGCGCGTCATGCCATAGGATGAATCACGATGCTGTGTAACAGCATCCGCCGAGATCGGCTGGTAAAAGCTTGGCCATCCGGTGCCGGAGTTGAACTTTGTATCTGACGAGTACAGGGCATTGTCGCAACAGACGCAATGGTAAACGCCGTGCTTCGACAGGTCGAAATCCGGGCTGGAAAAAGCCCGCTCCGTGCCGTGTTCGCGGGTGATGCGATACTGCTCCGGCGTCAACTGTTCACGCCATTCGGCGTCGGTCTTGTGCACTTTCAATGTTTTCGTGGCTTCCATGATCACGATCTCCTTTGCATCAAAATATAGGAAGCCGTGTCGGATCCGACAATAAACGGCGGAAAATTCCTGCGTGTCTTTCCAAAATCTTCGTCCTCGTCCGCCGGGATAGTATCCCGAATGGAGAAAGGTTATGCCAGCAGGAAAAATCACCGCTGTATTGCTGGCGAAAGATCGCTTTTATCTCCGCTCTTTCCTATAAATAATACTGGACTTTTAACGTGGCGATGCTAATCGGAAGCATCGCTGGTTGCTCCAACGATACACTGACATTCATTGACAGCCGCACCCAGTAATAGAGAAATTTTCGAAAAAAGACATTTTGTGCAATATGCCTTTTATCCATCCTGCTATATGTCGCGATATGCTATAAGCAGGTCTTGATTTCTGTAGGATTGAGTGGCTGCACGTTCACGTTGTTGTTATGTAACGTTGCCTTAACCTATACTTATATTGATGGTATGTGCATATTGCTTTGCACCCTGCCATGATGACAGGAGATTGAAATGACAGAGACTATAAGTGGCCGGGCGCATGATCTGCTGGTGGAACTCACCGCCGATATCGTTGCCGCCTATGTTAGCAACCATGTGGTGCCGGTATCCGATTTGTCCGGCCTGATTGCTGACGTTCACGCCGCTTTGAACAATACATCCTCGCCAGAGGCCGCCGTTATCCCCGTGGTGGAAAAGCAGAAGCCGCCGGTTTCTGTGCGCAAGTCTATCCAGAACGACTATCTGATCTGCCTTGAAGACGGTCAGAAGTTCAAATCACTGAAGCGCCACCTGATGACGCACTACAATATGACGCCGGAAGAATATCGCGAGAAGTGGGATCTGCCAGCCGACTATCCCATGGTGGCTCCGGCCTATGCAGAGGCCCGCTCGCGCCTTGCCAAGGAAATGGGTCTGGGTCAGCGCCGCAAGCGCCGCGCGACCAAGGCAACAGCCTGACATCTATCGGATAAAGTATCATAACCGGTCTGCTTGCAGGCCGGTTTTTGTTTGCGTTCAAGCGAAAATATACCTAACTCGTTAAGCTTGAAACGCATTGTGTCATAAATAACCGGGACAATCTTATTTTGTTCTGGATTTTTTCATTCGTTTCTGCTTATGAATAAGGAGTAAATTCCTAGTTCATGGAGTTCGGTATGTCAGCCCAGGAAGTACGATCCACTCAGCAGAAAGCGAAACCAGGCGTCGGCCCCTTTGTGGCTCCGCCAGCAAACAGGCCGCGCGCGCCAGAGACCAAATCGTTCCCGGCTGGTATCCCCGATGACGCGGAACGCCGCCGCCAACTGCGCCTGATGTGTGAGACGGTGCGTCGTGTGGTCGCCGAACTTCAGGGCATGACGGACGACCGCAAGCAGGAGCGCACCGATATGCGTCGCGCTGCCTGCCATGTGCGCCAGATCGGCATGTATGTCTGCCACGTTTCCTTGCAGCTTTCGTTGACGGATATCGGCTTCGGGTTTGGCCGAGATCGCACCACCGTTGCCCATGCCTGCAAGATGGTGGAGGACCGCCGCGACGATACGGCCTATGACGAGTTTGTCAGCCTGGTGGAGCGTCTCATCCTGTGTGTGTTCAGCCCCATACAGGCTGCAGTGCCGGGTGGCAACCATGAGTGAGCCGAAGACTGCGGCCATGCTGAAACTGCTGCGCTTCGTGATGGGCCACCGGGTTCTGGTTGAAAGCCGGACTGAGAGCGATATCGTGCTCACGCGGGGCGAGGGGTGCTCGCGCACATTCGCCCTCGGCCTGGTTCAGCATGGCCTGTCTCAAGGGCTGTTAAGCACAAGCGGCGGCCTGCTGGCCGCCACGCCCACCGCCTGCGCTTTCATCCGCCGGGCGCTGGTTTCGCCGGACGAAGCCTTTGCTAACCAGCATCGGGACACGGGCCACAAGACGATGATTGTGGAGGAAGTGACTGAAAGCGTTCGGGTGAACCACGCGGAATCACCTTTGTCAGCGCTGGCCCGCCTCAAGGAGAAATCCGGTGCGCCGTTTCTGGAGTCGCAGGCCATTGCGGCGGGCGAGCGTCTGCTCGCAGATTTCACCCGGGGGCAGTTACAGCCACGCATGACGATGACCTATGCCCCGAAACTGGAGAGCAAGGCTGCAGGCGCACGGTCTGGCGAGCACGATCTGAGCGACAGTGCGCTTAGCGCCCGACGTCGGGTGCGCTCAGCGGTGGAGGCCATGGGGCCTGAACTGTCCGGCGTCGCGCTGGATATCTGCTGCTTTTCAAAAGGTCTCGAAACTGTCGAGCGCGAACGGCAGTGGCCCGTGCGCTCCGCCAAGGTCATGCTGCGGGCTGCCTTGCAGGCGCTCGCCCGTCACTATGAATCGCATTGTCGCCCCCATAGAAGACATCCGGAAGAGGCTGCGCAGGTGTTAGACACGCAACTGTGATCTCTAAGCATGTCCAGTAAAAACGGAGGCCCTTTGACGTCTGGACAATGCGTTACAACAAGACGTTAGAGCATGTCTGGTCAACACGTGTTCGCCAGCCATGCTTTAATGGACGCTGGCCATGCGGCGCGCTGCCTCGGACTTGATCCGCCCGATCATGGAGCGCAGGCCGTTGGCGCGCTGGGAGGACAGATGCTCCACCAGACCGATTTTGCCGAACACGTCCAGTGCATCCAGTGTAGCGATCTCCGAGGCGGCTTTGCCCGAATAGGTGGCCAGCACGATGGCCACCAGCCCCCGTACGATATGGGCATCGGAATCGCCTTCAAAGGTCAGGACCGGATCGGCCTCGCCACCCTGTTGATGTGTGACCAGCCAGACCTGGCTGGCGCAGCCCTGCACCTTGTTTTCCGCCGTGCGCTCGGTTTCCGGTAGGTCCGGCAGGGATTTTCCCAGTTCGATCACATAGCGATACCGGTCTTCCCAGTCGTCGAGATAGGAAAACTCGTCGATGATCTCATCAATCGTCATGGCAGTTTTGGGCGTGTTCATCGAAACCTGCGTGCAGCGAATTTGAGTATTTACAGCGACCTTTGCGCGTTTGACGCGCGGCGCTGTAATGCTGTTTGCCATATAAGCGCTCCCGCCCGAAAAGCCAGCATAAAGCTTGGGATCATAGCGGCCGAATCAGAAATGCCGTGAGGGGAGGTCTCCTCACGGCATCCTGTATTTTTGAACGAGAGTATCAACCTTTGCGGGAACAGCGTCGGTCTTCACCTCTCACGTCACTTCTGGCATATTTTTAAATCAAGTCAATAAGAATCAGCTTTTAAAGATTATTATAATTCTCGATCAGCCACGGGCGGCTGATATGGCTTGATGGTGGAATGCGGTCGGGGTGCCGAAGGTGCCTTGACGGAGACAGGCTCGACAGGCTTACCGCCCGTTGCAGGGGTTTGGGTTGCGAGTTCCGGAACGTTGCTGGATGCCGGTTTGGCGGCGGCTTGCGCCACCGTTTCAGTGGCAAACTGGGTGTTCAAAAACTCATAGGCGATGCGTGCACCCTCACGGGCGCGGTGACCGAGGGCTACAAACGTCTCCCCGCCTTTTTCGCAGACCTCCGGTTTTTCCACGCACAAGCCTTTGAGATAGGAAATCGCTTCGGTCGCCGCCGATAAGGTCTCGCCGATGGCCATCTGCGGTGCGCCGTCCAGCTTGTTGGACGCAGCCGGACTGAAGAACGGCAGCATGACCAGCACCAGCGTAAACCAGAAACCTGCCTTGATCAAAAACCACATCGTCTTGCTCTCATTCAGCCTGCCACAACCCGGCACCATCCAACATGCCAGCACTATCCACCAGGATCGCCAACAGTCCGTTACCGTACGCTCTGGCATTTGTTTTAATACGCGGCAATTCGGTTAGCTTTATGGTCATCGCAGACCCTTTTAGACACATTTTAGCGATCCGCGTTAAGGATCAAGGCGGCACGCCATGCCGAACCCCCTGAAGCACATGGAAACGGGCCGCCACACAAGTTAATAAAACCGGAAAAATGCACCATTTTCCGATGCTTACGCCCCGTTAACCACATTTGACGAAGTTCACCGGATTTGGGCCAAACTCCCGTGTTTGCGCCCGAAGCCAAGCCCGCAGGGCCCTGTTTTTATTCTTTCCTTAAGCCCCGGCTGCGACATTCACACCAGTTTCAGGGTCTGTTTTCGACAGAGAAAAGTGTGCGTGTATTGAGTAACATCGCTGAAAGACTGCCTCCCCCGGCAAAGCCCGGCAGAGACCGCGAAAACGCGGCGCTGCGCATTGTGGCGCTGTGTGCGGGTGTAGGCACCGTGCTGGTATCTGCGGCCCTCTCGGCTGTTCTGCCGGTGTCGACGGCGCTGCCCGTGGGTGCCGCTCTGGTGGCGGCGCTGGCGCTCATCGGTGGCGTGGTTGCCGTGTCTGTTCTGCGCCTTACCGCTATTTCTGCGCCTGCCAATAACAATGTCGTCCACGCTGGCTCCAGCCTGCGCGCACAAGCCTATGATTGCTTTGCCGGGCTGGTTACTCTGCATGATGCACGCGGAAGCGTGGTGTCTGTCCATGGCCGCGACCGCGCCGCCATGCTGGGCTGGATGCGCGATCCCATGGGACGCGGGTTTCTGGAGCAGGTTCATGTGTCGGACCGCATCCTGTTTCTGCAGGCTGTCGACCGCCTTCGGCTGGGCGCGTCCAGCGCTCGCCTCGATATTCGCATGGACCGGGCACGGCTTGCCGATCCTCGGTCACAATTTGCCTATCTACGATGCCAGATGACGGCGCTTGCCGATGTCGAGGGTGAACTTACCGGCATTCTGGTCCAGTCCACCACGATTGACAGTGAGGCCGCATTGAGGGCGGAAGTTGCGGAAAAAACCTCCGCTGCCGACGCCGCCAATGAAGCAAAAACCCGGTTTCTGGCCGCCGTCAGCCATGAGCTGCGCACGCCGCTGACGGCGATTCTTGGCTTTTCCGACAGTCTGGCCCACGGCTATTGCGGGGATCTCGGCAATGACCGCCAGCGGGAGTATGTCGGCCTCATTCACCAGTCCGGTACGCATCTTCTGGCGCTCGTTAACTCCATGCTGGATATGACGCGGATCGAGTCCGGCCATTACCGGCTGTCGCCTGAGCCGTTTGCCGTGGCCGATGCCGTGCTTGCCTGCGAGGCGATGCTGAGCGGGCAGGCCCGCGACAAGGGCGTGAGTCTCACCAGCCGCGTGCCGCGCCTCACAGGTGAGGTCGTCACGGACCGCCGTGCATTCCAGCAGATTTTGATCAACCTGATCGGCAATGCCCTGAAATTCACGGCCAAAGGCGGCGTGGTCACCGTGGATGCCGCGCGCACTGCCGACACCATGGTGCTGACGGTCAGTGATACCGGTATCGGCATTGCGCCGGAGCATCTCAGCCTGATCGGCCAGCCGTTTGTGCAGGGCAATACCCCGCCGGAAAACGAACAGGCCGGAACGGGGCTGGGGCTCTGCCTCGTGAAAAGCCTTGTCGATGTGCTGGGCGGCACCTTCGCCATCGTCAGCGCGCCGGGCGAAGGAACGGTGGTGACCATCCGCCTGCCAGTGATAGTTGCGCAACACGCCACCGTGCCTGCCGCAGAACCCAAGGCACTGGCCCCCAGCGCGTTTCCACCCCGGTTGAAAGGGGCTGAACCTCCAAGATCTGTCCAGAGTGTCGTTCCACGGCCTGCTGTGTCTGCTGTTGCGCCCGCTCCCGGTAGCGCTCGGGCGACCATGAGGCCTGGACGAAGTGAATACGGAGACGCACACCATGACGGCGCGCACGCGAAAATCGCCTAAATCGAAAAAGCCGGCTCCCAAAAAGTCCGGCATACTGGCCCGAGGCCTGAAGACAGGCCTGTCGACGGTTGTGGGTGCCATTGTGAGGACTGCATCGCGCTACCCTGTGGCGATTGCTGGTGGTACGGCGTTTGCCGTGGTCTACAGCTTCGTCGCAACCAATGCGATCTGGTATCAGCACGGCACGCATCCATCCCCGTTCTTCCGTACACGCGACCCGCTGGTGACGGAGCGAAACGTCACCGCAGAACCGAAGAAAGTCACCACCTTCGTCATCCAGCGCGAAGGTGAAGGAGAGGATGCAGGCGTGGACCGTGACGTGGCAACCGGCACGGTGGCGGCAGACGAAATCGCTGCGTCCTCTGCCGACGATGCGCCCGCTCTGCCATCCACCTCGTCATCAATGGATGCGCCTGTTGCGGTGGTTACGCCCACGGCGCGGCCCTACGAACTGGCCTCGCGCGCGGCGAAGCCACAGGCAGACGCCGACCCGGTGGCCGCCGCTATTCGCGATGCGGACAAGCCCGCCGGACCCAACACGGCGCTTCAGGCGCAGACCAAGCTGGTTGTCACCATCCAGCGCGGCCTGTCCAACATTGCCTATGATGGCGTGACGGTCGACGGTGTGGCGGGCGAGCAGACGCGAACGGCCATCCGCCGTTTCGAGAAGCATTACAAGCTGCCGGAAACCGGACAGCCCAATGAAAACGTTTTGAAAAAACTGAAAGAAATCGGCGCCCTTTGATGGGGGACGCTGGTTTGCGATTTGTTGTACCGGGATTTGAACGATCATGCGCCTGAAATCGGAGATATTTGTATCGGCCCTTTTGCGCCGCGTTTACGCGACCGGCGATTACGCCGCCGTGTTGCATCGCGGTGCAGATGAGGCTGGCGCAATCTTCATCCGCCAACGCGAGCGCAGCGGGCTGGAAACACTTTACGCGCCAGCGCCGCAGAGCGCCTTCGACGACGATAGCGCAGCCCACGACCGCCTGTTCGAAATCCGCTTGGAAAAAGCAGACACCGCCGAAGTCGACGCCCAGATCATCCGCGAACTGCGTTTCGATCCGGACTGTTGGGTGGTGGAAATCGAAACCGAAAATCGCGGCGATCTATTCCTGCTGGCGAAGGTGAAGTGACCGCTGAATAGAAATTCTCTACCCCTTGCTGACAGCGCGCTGCATGTCCCCGTTTTGACGCAAGAGGTTTTGCGCTGTGTTAGTGCGGGGATCAGGCTTGCGGGTGGGGGCGTGTATGGGGTCGTGTGTGGTAGCGCGTTCCAGTCTTTGCCACGCCACAAGACGGGCGCGGGCATGGGCGGGGTCTGCTGCGTTTAGCAGATGTACGGCGTCTGATACGCCATCTGTCAGACGGGACAGATGCGGGTAGAATTGCTGTAGAATATAGGCGGTGTTCATCTTGGGCAGGCCCAGCGCCAGCAGGGTTTCAGCAAGTTGCTGACCGGTTGTATCCAAAAGAATGCGGGTTGCCAAAGCGCGGCTGGCGGACAAGGCGTCTGCCAGAACGGAGGCAAACAGGGGTGCTTCCACCGAGCGGGCAAAGCGGACCATCAGGCCCGCATGCACGGCGGAAGTCGGGCGCAGGTTCGGCAGGGTTGGTGGCTGGATCTGGGCCGCGGGCTTGCGGCCGGGCATGACCATGCGTTTCAGTTCCTGCCGCAGGCTTTCGGCCAGATCCGGGGATTTCGGGGAGGGGGATTCCTCTTGATCGGGAAGCTGGAGCCATGCAGCGTGCGGGGCCAATGGGACATCTGCGATTGATGGCTCATCAACGGGCATAAGCAGCGAGGTCTGCGGCGTGGGCCCGGCCAGACTGTTGCGATGGCGCGCGACCAGCGCATCCACCACGGCGGGTGGAAGGTCGTCGCGGCGCGAAAGTGCGTTGACGTGAGCGTCGGTGCCGTCGCGCACCACGTCCAGCAAAAGGTCTTCATCCAGCGTGCTGGACCGGCTGAGATAGAGGGCTGCAATGCCGATCGGCTGGCGGACAATGAAGCGTGCAACCTCGACGGGGACATGGGGGCACCGGGAGAGTGCGGCGACGGCCTGACGGCGGGCTTCCTCGGTGGAGGCGGGGAACAAGGCTTCAAACAGTTCGGTAAACTGGCGCAATTGCCGGCGCGAGGCGTGATGGTGCGCTTCAAAGCTGGTCACGGTTGCCAGCAGAACCACATCCTTGAACCGCTTCGTCTGCGGTTGCTCTAACTCACGAAACCGGTCCGCCAACACACATCCCCAACGCAATACTAAAGTTTGTCAGGGAAAAGTGAAAACCGGTTTTCCCGAAAGACAAACGACAACAATGTCTGCCCCTTACACGCACATAAACTCGGCAATGGAAACGGGGTGAAACACTTCACTAGAGTTAGAGCAAAAGCGTTATCCAACCATTAACTATGGAGTTGTCCACAGGCGCATTCTTATTGCCCATTGCTTAAAGAGGCCGGGAACAAATTCACGTTTCAAGCATTACCTGCCCGAGCAAACTTTGATGATCAACTAGGAGCGAGTGACATGGCGAGAACAAACAATCCTGAACTGGAAGGCGAAGCCGCAGAAGCCGAAGCACAGGTGGACACCGCACGCGCTGATCTGGAAAATCAGGTTCAGGAATTGCGGGCCGAAATTTCGCGGATTTCCGGGTCTGTCTCCGCACTGAGCAGCGGCGCGAAGGCCGTTGTCAGCAAGGAAGCGGAAATCCTCGGCGAGCGCGTCAAGGATCGCGTCCGTGAAGAGCCGCTACAGACTTTGGGTATCGTGGCCGGTGTTGCGTTCCTTATGGGCGTCATCATGAGCCGCTAAGCGGTATAGCTATCGAACAAACGATAGTACGGATTATAGCCTCGCGGTTGTCAAATAAGATAACGCGGGGCTTTTCTGTCAATACCATTCGGTTTTCTGAGTATAAATTGCATATTAAGAACTTGTTAACTATGATATGGCTGAGTAAGACGGATATAACCTGACCGGTGTCCAACAATGGAGGCGCGCGTGGCAGACATAATCCAGATTCGCGACCGAATGAGCGCCACGCCGAAGGATGCGAAACGGCTGCTTACGGTTGCGCAAGTGCTGCTGTTTACCGGCGTGCGGTACGAGCGCCTGACCACGGGAAAGACGCCCGGCAAAGGGGGCAGCAGGTCTCTGAAGAAGGCTTGAGGGCGCGGCTGTTACCTTAACGCTCCTGTTGCAAGTGCACGTTGTATGCCTCTTACATCGCTTCCTTTTTTCAAGGTTTTTTGTATTGGATGAGCGTTACCGGAAACCCAGATTTTCAATTCGGAATCCAGATCGAATGTGCCTGCGGTTTCGACTGAAAAGCGGGTGATAGCCCGATAGGGTATCGACTGATAATCAACCTTGCTACCGGTGATACCCTGGATATCAACTAGGATAACACGCGACTGTGTGAACACCATGAAATCCCGGATGACCTTGAACGCAAGCTGAACGGTTTCACCCTCAATCAGGACACCATCAAGACGTTTGGCCAAATCAGCTGGATTAACCACGCTGCCATGGCCCATTAAACCGTCGAAGATACCCATGTGGTTTCCGCTTTCCCGCGAGTCTATACTAGAAGGTTATCGTGAAGTGGGGATTTTGGTCAAGGTTGCAGCGCCGGGTCAAACTCCTCGCACGCCGATTGCGTGATAAAGTCCTGTGCCGCCGGCAGCAGGCTGGGCACGGGGGCGAAGGCGCGCAAGACCGCGTAGCCTTCGGTATCGGGCATCTCGACCAGAATGGAATTGGTGAGCGCTGCGGGCAGGGATTTGCGCAATGTGATCAATTGCGCGTTGGAGGCGATGACGACGTCGAGTGTGCCGGTCACGGAGGTTTCGTCGTTCATGCTGAACACCTCGTTGGAAGCCGAATCGTAGATCGCCAGCGACCAGAACGGCACTTTGCCCACAGCTTGCAGCCGGGTTGCAAGCTCGCTGATGGAAAAGCTGCAAACGGCCACTTGCAGAAACGGGTCGCCATTGGCGAGGCCGGTAAAGCCGGGTTTGGCGTCCAGCGGGAAGAAGCGGTCCATCTCAAACAGGCCGAGCACGCGGGTGTAGGCGTCCTTGCCGGTTAATTGTGGAAGGGTCAGAATGATGACGATGTGGAGAAGCGCCGCACCGATCAGGCCGATGAGAACGGCAAAGAGAGAACCGCGGAACAGGGATTTCATGAGGTGAAACTCTTGCCACAACCGGTTTTGGTCAGCGTTGGCATGGTCAGGTCAATCAGGCCGGTGCTGCCCGCAGTCGGGGTATCCAATAGGGTGAGAACGAGTTTGAACGGGCCGCTGTGGCGGGTTGCAAGCCATGAGCCAGCGTGAGCATTGGGCGATACGGTGATGTGGAAGCTGTTGTCGGAAGCGCGCAGCACCGTCCATGAATTCAGCGCGCCGGGGAGGTCGTTGCCGGCGGACAACACCGTATCGGCCATATCGGTTGCGAAAAGGGTGAAGGCGCGGGCGGGTGGATTGATGCCGGAAAGGACATAGGTGCAAGCCCCGTTGAGCGGCTGTCCCGCAGCGTCTTTGGTGGCGGTGAAGGACAGGCCTTCGGCCCCCCCTAAAAGCAGTTTTCCGGCGCGGGCGCGGTGCGCTTTGGCGTAGGGGTCGGCGGTCGCCATCTGGGCTTGCGGGAAAGCTTCCCACGTGCCGAGGCGGATGCCGCCGAAGCCAGCCGTGGCCTTCAACGCTTCCACGGCAGACCATGTGCCAAGCCCGAAGGTGATGATGAGCGCGAGAGCCACCAGAAACGGAATGCGGAACAGGCCTGCCATGTTACCGGACCGCAGGTTGCGCGATGGCGGATGTGGTTTCAGGCGAGACCGAGGTTGCGGTTTTGATGGCGATAAGAGGCGCAGCCGTTTCGAGCGATTGGCCGATGGATTTCAAGAGCCGGGTGGAGTCCGCAGACAGCGAACGCGGGCGCACCAGCGGGGGCAGACCGCCATCCTCAGGCGGCTTGGCGGCGGCGACTTGCGCCGGCTTTGTGGGTTCTCCGGGCAGCGGGTTCTGAATGCCGGGAATGGCGCGCAGTTCTATGCCCTGATGGGCGTAGTCCATCAGGCGCTTGAAGGTCATGGCGGGGAGAGAGCCGCCGGTCATCTTGTTTGTGGAGGTGTAATCATCGTTACCGAACCAGACAGCGGCCGTGTAATTGCCGGTGAAACCGACAATCCACGCATCGCGATAGGCCTGCGTCGTCCCCGTTTTTGCACCAGCAATAATGTTGTGATCCAGTGCCGCGCGGCGCGCCGTGCCGATGACGGGAATCTGCGTCAGCATGAAATTCATGGAGGCAGTGGCCTTTTCCGACAGAACACGTTGAGGCGGTGGCGTGTCGCGGGCAAAGTCGTAGAGAATGTCGCCATCATAATTGATGATCTGCGTGATGCCGTGGCGGCGCGCCTGCATCCCGCCTGCGGGAAAGACCGAGTAGCCGGTGGCCTGATCGAGTACCGTAACCTCAGACGTGCCAAGGGGCATGGTCTTGTCCGTGCGGATGGGCGTTTCCACGCCAAAGGCCTTGGCGGTGGCGGCAATCAGGTCCGTGCCAAGCGTATCCTTGGCAAGGCGCACAGGAACCGTATTGATGGATTTGGCCATGGCGGTGAGCAAGGTGATGCGGCCTGCATAGCTGCGACCGTAGTTTTGCGGCGACCAGCCGCGCCATGTGATGGGGGCGTCCATGATGGTGGTTTCCGGCGTCATGCCCTTTTCCATCGCGGCGGCGTAGGTATAGGCCTTGAAGGACGAACCGGGCTGGCGCAGCGCCCGTGTGGCGCGGTTGAACTGGCTTTCGCCATAATCACGCCCACCGACCATGGCACGCACCGGGCTTCCGTTCGTCTGGTTCGCATTTTCCAGCATGACCAGAGCGCCCTGCTTGACGCGGTAGCTTTCGCCATATTGGCGCAGGCCCGTTTCCACCGCTTCCTCGGCGGCGGCTTGCAGACCCATATCAATGGTGGTGCGCACCACGAGGCTGTGCTGCTTGAAGGGTTTGGCAATGCGCTGGACTTCCTCGAACGCCCAATCGAGGAAGAAATCCGGTGCTTTGACCTCATTGCGATCAATGACGCTGGCGGGGTTGCGCCGCGCCGCGATAACCTGACCTTCCGTCATCAAGCCGCCTTGCACCATGTTGGTGAGAACCTCATTGGCGCGGGCGCGGGCGGCTGGCAGGTTCATGTGGGGGGCGTAGCGGCTGGGGGCCTTGAACAGACCGGCGAGCATGGCGGATTCGGCCAGATCGACATCGGTGATGCTTTTGCCGAAATAGAACTGCGATGCCGCTGCCGCGCCAAACGCGCCGCCGCCCATAAAGGCGCGGTCGAGATAAAGACGCAGGATTTCTTTTTTCGACAGATTGGCTTCGAGCCAGACGGCAAGGAAAGCTTCCTTGATCTTGCGCTCGATGGTGCGCTCATTGGTCAAAAACAGGTTTTTGGCCAATTGCTGCGTGAGGGTGGAGCCGCCCTGAACCACGCCACCGGCGCGGGCATTTTCCGTCATGGCGCGGGTCAGGCCCAGAAAATCAATGCCGTAATGCTGGAAAAACCGGCGGTCTTCGGTGGCGAGAACCGCCTTGATGAAATGGTCCGGCAGGGCATCAATCGGCACGGCATCTTCGTGGATAATGCCGCGATGGCCGATCTCGTTGCCGTAGCGATCCAGAAACGTGACGGCGAAATCGCTCTGGGCGCGCCAGTCCCCTTTGGTTTCTTCAAAAGCAGGCAGCGCCAGCGCCAGCATGAGCACAGACCCGGCGGTGCCGAGCGTAAAGGCCTCGCCTGCCAGTTCAAACACCACACGCTTGGGCCCGCGCACGCGAAAGCGGCGGAAGAAAATGGTGATATCTTCCCAGATCTGGGCAAAGCGGAAACCGGCATTCCAGACGGTCGAATCGATCCACGAATCGATGCGCAACAGAATGTGGCGTCGTTTACGCGGGGATTTCGGGGATGGTGTTTGTTCCGGTTCGCTCATGCGGGTGTCGTTTCCCTCTTGCTCATGACTTTTGCATGGCGAAGGTTTCCATTCCATGGGCATAAGCGTATATCAGCCTTAAAAAACCGGTAATATCGCACAGAAGAAGGTAAGATCATGGGTGAAATTCCCTTCTGGAAAGCAAAGTCACTGGAGGAGATGTCACCTGTCGAATGGGAAAGCCTGTGCGACGGCTGCGGCCTGTGCTGCCTGAACAAGCTGGAAGACTGGGACACCGGGGCCATTGCGTGGACCAACATTCACTGCACGCTGCTGGATGGGGAGAGCTGTCGGTGCTCGGACTATCCCAACCGGCGCGACACGGTGCCGGAGTGCATTCAGCTAACGCCCGAGGCGGTGCACGACATTGGCTGGCTGCCGCCGACCTGTGGCTATCGCCTGGTGCGCGATGGCGAGGATTTGTATTGGTGGCACCATCTGCTGTCCGGCGACCCCGAAACGGTGCATATTGCCGGTATCTCTGGCCGGGGGCGCATGGTGAGCGAGGACGGGGTGCATGTTGATGATTTTGAGGACTATCTGGTGATGTGGCCGCTGACGGTGGGCGAGACGAAAACAGCGCAATGTCCGCCGCCTGCTGTTTTAGATAAAAAGAATAATGTAGGAAATTAGTCCTTGACACCGTGACGGTCGTTTGATAGGTTTATGGCACAGTCGGAAAAGTGGGTGAGGCGGATGTCTCACCCTGACGACACTGGAAATTTTCAAAACCACTGGGCGGTGCCCGGTGGTTTTTGCGTTTACGGAGGCTAACCATGGATGTGCCGGATATCGACTCCGGGTTGTTCGGTCTTGTGCTGGACACCAAGGCGGGGCCTAGCGACCCAACCGCCGATTATCAGGACATGTTGGCGGCGATGACGCGGGAGTTGCGTGAGCGGTTTCAAGCCTTTCAGCAGCAGCGGCTGATTGCCGAGCGGCTGGCGGCGGATGAGGAGGCCGGGGAGGCGGCGCGCAAGGGCGCACAGGCGGATGCCAAGGCGGCCTCTGACACGCTGCTGCTGATGGTGCGCATTCTGGAAAAGATCGACACCTTACAGAGGGCTGTTGCGCATGACCGGGAAGCGCGGGCGGAAACGGACTTTGACGGGCAAGCCTATGACCGGCTGCGGGCCGAATTTGGCGTGCTTGTCGAAGCCCGGGCCAAAGAACTGGCAGGCGATCTGGCTGCCGAGCTTGTCTCCAGAAACAAGCAATGCGAACCGGACCGACCGGGCGTGGCGCCGCCACCTGACCAATCAGGGCAAGAGGCTTGAGCGCATGATTGCCAAAACCACGGCGGGGGTGGTGGAGATCGAGCAGGCACGTGTGGGGGCAAAGCTGTTTGCCAGGCTGGATGCGGTGGCATCGACGTTGGCAGGGGAGATGGCGACGGACGCGGCGGCGGTGGGGCCGAAGGATGATCTGGCGGCAAAGGTTCGGCTTTACCGGCGGTTTTGTAGCGACTGGGCATTTTGCGGGCGGCGGGCGCAGAAAGCGCCGCCGGGGGACTGGCGGACATGGCTGCTGATGGGCGGGCGTGGCAGCGGCAAGACCCGGGCGGGGGCCGAATGGGTTCACGCACTGGCAAGTGCCAACCGCACGGCGCGCATCGCGCTGATTGCCGAAACGCTGGGGGATGCGCGTGAAGTGATGATTGACGGTATCTCCGGCATCTGCCGGATTGCGCGCATCAACAGGCCGGATTTTGAAATTTCGCGCAAGCGGCTGGTTTGGCCGAATGGCGCGGTGGCGCATATCTTTTCCTCCGAGGACCCGGAGAGTTTGCGCGGGCCGCAATTTGACTTTGCCTGGTGCGATGAACTGGCGAAATGGAAGCATGGGCCCGAATGCTGGGACATGCTGCAATTTGGCCTGCGGCTGGGCACACGACCGCAGGCGCTGGTGACGACGACGCCGCGCCCGGTGCCGTTGATCAAGACGCTGATGGCGGACCCCGGCACGGTAACGCGGACCATTCGCACCGTGGATAATGCGGACCATCTGGCCCCGGGCTTTATCGACGCGATGGCCAGCCGCTACGGCGGTACGCGGCTGGGGCGGCAGGAACTGGATGGCGAGCTTATCGCCGACCGGGATGATGGCCTGTGGAAGCGCGACATGATCGAAGCGCTGACGCTGAAACGCTCCAGTGAGATGCGGCCGATGGGGCGCATTGTGGTGGCGGTGGACCCGCCGGCATCCGCCAGCGCGAAGGACAGTTGCTGCGGTATTGTGGTGGCGGGCCTGGACGGCCAAGGCCGCGCGGTGGTGCTGGCGGATTGCTCTGTGGAAGGGGCCACGCCTGCGGGCTGGGCCAATGCCGTGGTGCGGGCCTATCGCCGGTTTGATGCGGACCGGGTGGTGGCGGAAATAAACCAGGGCGGCGACATGGTCTCTGCCATGCTGAAAAGCGTGGATGCGACATTACCCATTACAACCGTGCGGGCCAGCCGGGGGAAGTGGACACGGGCCGAGCCGGTGGCCGCACTTTACGAGCAGGGGCGGGTGCTGCACGCCGGCGCCATGGCGCAACTGGAGGACCAGATGTGCGAATTCGGCCCCGACGGCCTTGCCTCTGGTCGCTCACCAGACCGGGTGGATGCGCTGGTGTGGGCGCTGACGGCGCTGATGCTGGAGGGACACGGGGAGCCGAAGATACGGGGGGTGTGATCAGCCAAGATGGTGCAGGAAGGCGAACTGTAGCGCACATGCGCAAAGAAGGACGCAGGCGATGGTAATCACGTACAAGGAAAGCCGGGGAGGATGGCCGAGGGCACTGCGAACGACGATCCAGTTGCCGATGATCAGTACGACGAGAATGCCCAGCGACAGGGGAAACGCATTGGTTCCGCCGGGTGTAAACAGGTGAACGGGCAGCACGACGCAGGATCCCACCGGCAGATAAAACAAAGCGGTACGGGCCGGTGCGAAACGTTCGGGCATCCCGGTCTCGCTCCACGCGACCGGGATGGGCGTATCTGGCTCCACATATTTACGAGCCCAGATCGATAACGCAAAGTTTAGGCCAATCAAAACAAGCAATGCTGCAAGCAATGACCATCTCCATTTATCAGATGAGGTCCGTTAGGGCAGGACGGTAGACGAATTCTACACTCACACACAACCGGATATGTGCGCATCGGCTAAACCCGGTGCCGCTCCCCCTTGGGAAAAGGACATAAGGATGAAAGTGTCTTTGACGCGGTTCTGGCGAAAGCCGGAGATGAAAGCAGCCACGGGGTATGTGGCCTTTGCCACGGAGGGGCGGGCGCATTGGTCGTCGCGGTCTTATGGGTCGCTGGCGCGCGAAGGGTTTATGCGCAACCCCGTGGCTTACCGCGCCGTGCGGATGATCTGTGAGGCGGCGGCGTCCATTCCGTGGCTTGCCTATGAAAACGGGCGGGAGGTGAGCGACCATGCGGCGCTGAAACTGCTGGCGCGGCCCAATGGGCGCAGTGCGGGCAATGAGTTTCTGGAGGCGCTCTATGGCCATCTGACGCTTTCGGGCAATGCCTATGTGGAGGCGCTGGAGGTGGATGGGCGCCTGCGCGAACTGCATCTGTTGCGGCCCGACCGGGTGCGGGTGATCGACGGGCGGGATGGGTGGCCGGAAAGCTACGAGTACCGCGTCGGCAGTACCGTGCGACGGTATGGCGCGGATGGAGAGGAGCGGCTTTTACATCTGCGGCTGTTTCACCCGGTGGACGATCAGCTTGGGTTTCCACCGCTGGAAGCGGCCCATATGGCGCTGGATCTGCACAATGCAGCGGCGACCTGGAACAAGGCGCTTCTGGACAACTCGGCGCGGCCATCCGGGGCGCTGGTGTACCAGCCGAAGGAGGGCGGCAATCTTTCGTCCGACCAGTTCGACCGGCTGAAGGCGGAACTGGATGAGGGCTATTCCGGGCCTGCGAAGGCGGGGCGTCCGTTGCTGCTGGAGGGCGGGCTTGACTGGAAAAGTATGGGGCTCTCGCCCAAGGACATGGATTTTGTCGAAGCCAAAAATGGCGCGAGCCGGGATATCGCGCTGGCGCTGGGCGTGCCGCCGATGCTGATGGGGATTCCCGGAGACAACACCTATTCCAATTATCAGGAAGCCAACCGGGCGTTTTACCGGCTAACGGTTTTGCCGCTGGTGATGCGCACGGGGGGCGCTTTGTCCAACTGGATGAGCGGCTTGTATGGCGCGGACCTGAAATTGACGGCGGATCTGGATCAGGTGGCGGGCTTGTCTGCCGAGCGGGACCAGCTGTGGGCGCGGGTGTCTGCGGCGGATTTTCTGAGCGACGCCGAGAAACGAGACGCTGTGGGGTATGGGAGCGGGGAAGCGTGAAGTTTCAATGGGTTGGAGTGAGCGGCGGAATCCGGTTGGGTGCTGCGTGAAGTTGGTGATTCAAGAGTTGAACGAATCTGGCTAAAGGATTCCAAGGATTCGGAAAAACCATACTTTTAAAGTGGTTTCGAGGGGGAGGTGACCTATTCACGCAAAGGACTTCGCGTGGTTGGATTTCTGTGACCAGCACAGGAATGAGGGAGGATGGACCGGTCCGTCATCTCCGAATTCGATTGTATTGAGGATAAGTTAACACTTTCTGACTGTGCTTCAGCGCCTTAACGCGCAACTCATGTGAGCGATAGGTGTGGCGCTCAACTCTCTCCATCCCTCATTCCTGTGACCAGCATAGGAATGAGGGCGTGAGCGCGGCTCAGCCAATAGCCACCGCTGCGGCGGGCGGATTTTCCAAAACATCAAAAATTTCTGACTGTGCCGAAAGGGTGTGAACCATGACCGACAGGACGGGCGTGCAGCCGCGTCGCACTGCGAATCTGGCACTGGATGACACGGGCGAGGGGCGGTTTTCGGGCTATGCCAGCGTGTTTGGCGAGGTGGACCTCGGCAAGGACGTGATCGAGCCGGGGGCGTTTTCAAGCTCGCTGACGAGGCGCGGGGCGGCGGGGGTGCGGATGCTGTTTCAGCATGACCCCAACCAGCCCATCGGGCGCTGGACCACCATCCGCGAGGATGCGCGGGGGCTGTATGTCGAGGGGCGGCTCTCGCTGGGCGTGACGCGGGCCGCCGAGGTGCATGCGCTGTTAAAGAACGGCGCTCTCGACGGGCTTTCCATAGGATTTCAAACGGTGAGGGCGCGCACGGACCGCAAGAGCGGCGTGCGGCGCATTCTGGAGGCGGACCTCTGGGAAATCTCCGTTGTGACCTTTCCCATGCTGGCTTCGGCCCGCATTGCGGATGTGAAAACCGCGTGGACGCACCCGCGCGGAACGACCGGGCTGCTTGCCGCCATGCGGGCAGCGGCACGGATGATGAACAACACTGTTTCAATAAAGGACCGATAGATGAGCCAAGCACCTGTTCACGAGACACCTGTTCACGCACCGGAGATCAAGGCGTCTCACGATACGATCGGCGCGGCGTTCGAGGATTTCATGGGGGCATTCGAGGCCTTCAAGGACACCAATGACCGCCGGTTGCGCGAGGTGGAAAGCAAGCTGACCGAGGACGTTGTAACCCGCGACAAAATGGAGCGGATCAACCGCGCCATGGACGACCAGAAGCGGGCGCTGGACCAGCTCCTGCTGAAAAAGGCACGACCGGCCATCGGCGGGCGTGAGGCCGTGGGCGATGTAGAGCATAAGACTGCCTTTGAAGCCTATGTGCGCCACGGGGATGAGACGGGCCTGCGTGAGGTGGAAAGCAAGTCCTTCTCCGTTGGCAAGGATGGTGGCTTTCTGGTGCCTGCCCAGATGGATACCGAGATTGGCCGGATGCTGACGGCGATTTCGCCGATCCGTTCACTGGCGACGGTGCGGCAGGTTTCCGGCTCCGTGCTGAAAAAGCCAGTGGCGGCCAATGGGCTGAAAGCCAACTGGGTGGGCGAGACCGACAAGCGCCCGGAGACGGACACGCCGAATTTTGTGGAACTGTCGTTTCCGACCATGGAGCTTTACGCCATGCCTGCGGCGACCGTGGCGCTGCTGGACGATGCGGCGGTGGACATTGAAAGCTGGATTGCCAGCGAAGTGGACATTGCGTTTGCCCAGCAGGAAGGCACGGCCTTTGTCAGCGGTGATGGTGTGAACAAGCCAAAGGGCTTTCTGGCGGAACCGCAGGTGGCGGATTCTGGCTGGGCGTGGGGATCGCTCGGCACGCTTGCCAGTGGCGCAGCAACAGGGTTCAAGGCTGCGGACCCATCCGATGTGCTGGTGGACCTGATCTATTCGCTCA
The DNA here is from genome assembly GCF_014841565.1 of Rhizobium sp. CFBP 8762. Taxonomy (GTDB): domain Bacteria; phylum Pseudomonadota; class Alphaproteobacteria; order Rhizobiales; family Rhizobiaceae; genus CFBP-8762. The sequence continues at coordinate 308,612 of NZ_JACYUD010000001.1, read as the reverse complement.
AGGCAGGCTACCGCCAGAATGCGCGCTTTGTGATGAACCGGCGCACGCAGGGGGAAATCCGCAAGTTCAAGGATCGCGACGGCAACTATCTGTGGCAACCACCGGCAGCGGCGGGGCAGGCGGCATCGCTGATGGGCTTCGGCGTTGTTGAGGCCGAGGATATGCCGTCTATCGGGCAGGGCACGGTGCCGCTGGCCTTCGGTGATTTCCGTGCGGGCTATCTGGTGGTGGACCGCACCGGCGTGCGCATCCTGCGCGATCCGTACTCCAACAAGCCATATGTGCAGTTCTACGTGACCAAGCGCGTGGGCGGTGGCGTGCAGAACTTTGAGGCGATCAAGCTTCTGAAGATGGCGGCGTAACCATGGCTTATGCGGAAATTGTTGCGCCACCGGCCGAGCCGCTGGCGCTGTCCGACCTCAAGGCACATTTGCGCCTTGAGGGGGAAGAGGAGGATGCGGTTCTCGCCCGCCTCATCAAGGCGGCGCGCCAGCATCTGGAACAGGAAACGGGGCTGTGCCTGATCACCCGCCGGTGGCGGCTGTATCTGGACCGGTGGCCGGGTCCTTGCTTGATTCAGATCAGCAAGGGACCGGTGCAAACGCTTGAGGCAATGACGGTTTATGACGCTGCTGGCGCACCGCAAGAACTGGATTCTTCGCTCTATGCGCTGGACAAAGGCGGGCGGCTCGAAGGGCCGTCGCCGGGGGGTGGGCCACTGGAGATCGACTTTACCGCCGGGTTCGGCCTGACGGGTGACGATGTGCCGGAGCCGCTGCGCCAGGCCATGCTGCTGCACGCAGGCCAACTCTATGAATATCGCGGGCAGGTGCCGCTGGCGCTGGCTGTGGCGGCGGTGCCTGCCGGGTATGACCGGCTGGTGGGGCCCTGGCGAAGGGTCAAATTATGAGCGCGCCTACGATTGGAATGATGAGCGCAGCGGCGGCGTTGCATAAGGCAGTGCTGCGGGTGCTGGCCGGGGATGGGCCGCTGCGGCGGCTGGTGGGGCCAGGGGGTATCTCCGACCGGCCGGCGCCCACGGGCACGGCGGGGGCGCATGTGCTGGTGGGCGCGATCACCAGCGCGGACTGGTCCACCTCGACCGAAGCCGGTGAAGAGCACCGGCTTGTGGTGGAGGTCAGCGGGGGTGCGGCGCTTCTGGCCGTGGTGGCGCGGGTTCAAACCGTGCTGACGGGAAGTGCGATGACTTTGCCGGGGCAGGTGCTCGTCAACTTTGAACACAGGGAAACCAGGGCGCGGCGCGAGAAGGCAGACATGGTTTTTCGCGCCGTGACGGAGCCGACAACTGAATATTAGAGCATTTCCAGTGAAAGCGGGATCGCTTTCACGTCCGGACAATGCGTCGAAACAAAAGGTTACAGCATTTCCGGAAACATTTGTTCGAAGGAAATGCTCTAGGAGGTGAGGCGATGGTGGCTCAGAAGGCACGGGATTTCCTGCTGAAAATCGGGGGTGGCGGCGGGTTTGTGACAGTGGCGGGACTGAAGTCCAAGAAGCTGGCATTCAATGCGGAGACGGTGGATGTGACGGACGCCGAATCCGAAGGGCGGTGGCGTGAGCTGCTGGGCGGCGCAGGGGTGCAGCGAGCCAGTGTTTCCGGCTCGGGAATTTTCAAGGATCAGGCGTCGGATGCGCTGGTGCGCGCAGCATTTTTTGCGGGCGATATCGTGCCATGGCAGATGGTGATACCCGGCCTTGGCATCATCGAGGCGGCGTTTATGATCACGGCGCTGGAATATTCCGGCCAGCATGTGGGGGAGCTGCAATTCGATATCGCGTTGGAATCCGCAGGTGCGCTGACCTTTCGGGAGGCGGCGTGATGGCGCGGGCGAACCGACACCGGGGCGAGGTGGAGGCGATGCTGAATGGCGAGCGTAGGATTTTATGCCTGACGCTCGGCGCATTGGCGGAACTGGAAACAGCCTTTGCGGCGGACAATCTGATGGACCTGGCGGCCCGGTTTTCCACCGGGCGACTGAAGGCTGGCGATATGATCCGCATTTTAGGCGCGGGGCTGCGGGGTGCCGGAAATCTGCTGGATGACGAAGACGTGGCGACCATGACTATGGAGGGTGGCGTGGCAGCGCTGGCGGCCCTTGTGGGTGAACTGCTCTCGGTGACCTTTGGGGTGGCCAAGGACACAACCGAAGAAAACCCTCCGTTGCCGTAGCAGGCGCGCGGTCCAATGCGGCGTTTCCGTGGGAACGGGTGCTGCATACCGGGCTGCATCTGCTGCGGCTGGAACCACAGGTTTTGTGGGCGATGACGCCCAAGGAATTTCATGCCGCGACAGGCGGGTTGGTGAGACACGAGGCAACGCTGACGCGGGCCGATCTCGCCGCGCTGATGCGGCAATTTCCCGATGAGGTGACGAATGGACGATGAGCGGACCGTGAAGGTGGGCTTCGATTACGATGCCGAGCCGTTGAAGCGCGTGTTTGATGATCTGGAAGGGCGCTCCCGGTCGTTCGGGCGGGCACTGACCTCGGCGCTGACGGGTGCTGCGCGCGATGGCAAGGGGCTTGAGGATAGCCTGCGCGGTGTGGCGCTGCGCATCAGCGCGATTGCGCTGTCTGCGGGAATGAAGCCGGTGGAAAGTCTGCTGAGTTCAGCGGTGTCCAGCCTTCTTGGGGGGAACCTGCTTGGGGGGAAGGTGAAGGCGTTTGCCGATGGCGGGGTGGTGTCGTCCCCGACCTATTTTCCGCTGTCTGGGGGAATGGGCCTGATGGGGGAAGCGGGGGCGGAGGCCATTTTGCCGCTGAAGCGCGGCGCGGATGGTTCGCTGGGCGTGGCGGCAGGCGCGGGCGGTGGTGGCGTGAACGTGACCTTCAATGTCACGGCGACAGATGTGGCGAGCTTCCGCAAATCGGAGGGGCAGATTTCCGCCATGCTGACGCGCACGGTGGCGCGCGGCCGAAGAGGGCTGTGATGGAGGGCTGTGATGACGGGATTTCATGACGTGCGGTTTCCGCTGCGGCTGGCGCTGCGCACCAGCGGCGGACCGGTGCGGCGCACCGATATCGTCAATCTTTCCAATGGCGGCGAGCACCGCAACAGCCGCTGGCGGGATGCGCGCAGGCACTATGATGCGGGGTCCGGGGTCCGATCCATCGACGATCTCTATGTCGTGGTGGCGTTTTTCGAGGCACGGATGGGGCAACTCTACGGGTTCCGGTTTCGCGATCCGGTGGATTTCAAATCCTGCGCACCGGGCGAGGTGATCTCTCCGTTTGACCAGAGCATTGGCACGGGGGACGGGCAGGCCACCGGGTTTCAGCTGGTGAAAACCTATAGCGATGCGGGTGGACAGACGCGGCGCGAAATCGCCAAGCCCGTGGCAGATACGGTGATGGTGGCTGTGAATGGGAAGCGGGTGGATGCTTTCCGGGTCGATCCAGCAACCGGCATGGTGCAACTCGCTATTGCCCCGCCGGTGGGGGCGTTGGTGCAGGCGGGCTTTGAGTTCGATGTGCCGGTGCGGTTCGATACGGACCGGATCGAGATCAATCTGGCGCAGTTCAATGCGGGTGCCATTCCGGCTATCCCGTTGATGGAGATACAGCCATGAGGCACGTTCCAGCAGCGCTGGCGGCGCATCTTAAGGGGTGTGCCACGACCACCTGCCATGCATGGCGGCTGACGCGGCACGACAGGGTGGTGCTGGGCTTTACCGAGCATGACCGTGATCTGGTGTTCGACGGTACGCGGTTTCTGGCGGCCAGCGGCTTTCTGGCGAGTGATACGGATACGGGTGCGGGGCTATCGGCCGAAAGCGGTGATGTGGCGGGCGCATTTTCGCATGATGCCATTACGGCCGAAGATATTTCCGCCGGGCGCTATGATGGCGCGCGGGTTGAGGTGTTTCTGGTCAACTGGGCTGAGCCGCAGCAGCATCTTCTGTTGCGGGTGCAGGACATCGGCGAGGTGACGCTTTCGGGCGGGCAGTTTCGTGCGGAACTGCGACGCATGACGCATCGGCTGGATCAGGTGCAGGGGCGCATTTACAGCCGCCGCTGCGATGCCAAGCTTGGCGACCGGCGCTGCAAGGTGAAGCTCGATGGATATAGACACAACGGCGTGGTGCTGGCGGTGGAGGATGAGGTGCGGTTTCGCACGGCGCTGGGCCGCCAGACGGGGGATCGGTTTCGCTATGGTGTGCTGACCTTTACCTCGGGAGCCAATGCTGGGCTGTCGATGGATGTGGAAAGCCAGATGAACCAGGGGCATGAAACTGTGCTGACGCTGTGGTTGCCGCCGCCAATGGCGATGGCAGAGGGCGATGCGTTTACTGTGACAGCGGGGTGCGACAAGAGCTTTGGCATGTGCCGGTCGACCTTTGGCAATTCGATCAATTTCCAAGGGTTTCCACACATGCCGGGGCCGGATTTTGCCATGTCATATGCCGATGGCGAGACCGTGCATGATGGAAGGCCGTTGATACCATGAGCACCACGGCAGACCGCGTGCTGGAGATTGCGCGCACATGGATCGGCACGCCCTACCGGCATCAGGCGGCGCGCCGTGGTGTGGGGTGTGACTGCCTTGGACTGGTGCGCGGCGTGTGGCGGGAACTCTACGGCCATGAGCCGGATGTGCCGCAGGCCTATGCGGCAGACTGGGCGGAGCGCTGTGGCGAGGACCGGATGATTGCGGGTGCGGAGCGCCATTTCGGACCATCTTTGGCGCTGAGCGATGTTCAGCCCGGGGACCTGCTGCTGTTTCGCTGGCAGCCGGACTGTGCGGCCAAACATGCGGGCATTTACAGCCGGGCGGGGTATTTTATCCATGCCTATGAACAGGCGGAGGTGATGGAGTCACCGCTGGTGCCAAGCTGGGTGCGGCGGGTGGCGGCGGTTCATCGTTTTCCCCAGCCCGCATTCAACCAATAATGGGCTGCAAACGGCTGTTTCCTCCGCTCACTTGCCTTGAGTACGGCTGAAGCTCCGGTTCCCGGAAACAACCGTTTTCGCCGCATTCCTTGCTGAATATTTCTCCTTGATAATAAGAAAGACAAGAATGGCGACGATTGTTTTGCAGGCGGCGGGCGCGGCGATTGGCGGGCTTTTCGGGCCGATGGGTGCGGTTGTCGGGCAGGCTTTGGGGGCCGTGGCCGGGTCTGCGGTGGATCAGGCCCTGTTTTCGCCAAGCCAGACGGTGCAGCGCGCGCGCTTGTCCGATGCGCGTTTTCCCGGCGCAGAAGACGGCGCGGCGATCACCCGTGCCTACGGCACGGTGCGGGTGGGTGGCACTCTGATCTGGGCGACGCGGTTTGAAGAGGACGTGACGGTGGAGCGCCGGGGCGGCAAGGGCGCCAAGGGTACGCGGGTCGAGACGTTCAGCTATTTTGCCAATATCGCCGTTGGCCTGTGCGAGGGCGAGATTGCGGGCGTGCGCCGGGTGTGGGCCGACGGGCGGGAACTGGACCTCGACGGGGTGGACATGCGCGTCTATCGCGGCACCGCGGACCAACTGCCGGACCCGCTGATCGTGAAAAAGCAGGGCGTGGATGCACCGGCATTTCGCGGGCTGGCCTATGTGGTGTTCGACCGGCTGCCGCTGGCAGCCTATGGCAACCGGCTGCCCATGCTACAATTTGAGGTGCTGAGACCCGTGGGGCGGCTGGAGCGCGATGTTCGTGCGGTCACGATCATTCCCGGTGCCAGCGAGCACGGCTACAACCCCCAACAGGTGCGCGAAACACCGTGGGCTGGCAGCGCCCGGTTGCTGAACCGGAATGTGTTTCAAGCCCATACGGACTGGGAAGCATCCCTCGACGAATTGCAGGCGCTCTGCCCCAACCTGAAGCGGGTGGCGCTGGTCGTGTCGTGGTTTGGCACGGATTTGCGGGCGGGACACTGCCGCATTCTTCCCGGCGTGGAGACGCTGGAGCGACCCGGCGAAAGTGCTGTCTGGTCTGTTGACGGGCAGACGCGAGAGATGGCGCATCTGGTCAGCACGAAGGATAACGCGCCCGCGTACGGCGGCACCCCCAGTGATGACGGTGTGGTGGCGGCGATCCGCGACCTCAAAAGGCGCGGGCTGGAGGTGTATCTCTATCCCTTTATCATGATGGACGTGCCTGATGGAAATACTCTGCCCAATCCGTATGGCGGGCCCTATGGCGGCGTTGGACAGCCAGCCTATCCCTGGCGGGGGCGCATAACCTGCGATGCCGCTGGCGATGACGGTACGGCGGCGGTGCGCACGCAGATCGACGCATTTGTGAAGGGCCGAAAGGCGGGGGAAGGGTATCGCCGGTTGGTGCTGCACTCTGCGGCGCTTGCAAAGACGGCGGGAGGGGTAGCGGGCTTCATCATCGGCTCGGAAATGCGCGGGCTGACACGGCTGCGGGATGGGACGGGGGCGTTTCCCTTTGTAGAGGCCTTGCAGGAACTGGCAGGGGCGGTGCGCGGGGAACTGGGGGCAGGCACGAAGCTGACCTATGCGGCCGACTGGAGTGAGTATTCCTGCTATCAACCGCAGGATGGTTCCGGCGATCTCTTGTATCCGCTGGATGCGCTGTGGGCCTCCCCGCATATCGATGCGGTGGGCATTGACAACTATATGCCGCTGGCGGACTGGCGCGATGGTGATCTGGCCGAAGGCAACCCGGATGGGTTTTTGCTGGCCGATGACAGCGAGGCCATGGCGCGCATGATCAGCGCAGGCGAAGGGTTCGACTGGTATTATGCGACAGACGAGGACCGAAGCGCGCGCAAACGCACGCCGATCACCGACGGGCTGGCGGGCAAGCCATGGGTGTACCGGTACAAGGACCTGGAAAACTGGTGGAGCCAGCCACATCACGAGCGGCGCGGCGGGCGGGAAATGACACAGGCGAGCAGCTGGGTTGCGCGAGGAAAACCGATCTGGTTTACGGAACTCGGTTGCCCGGCCATCGACAATGGCGCCAACCAGCCCAATGTGTTCATGGATCCGAAATCCTCGGAAAGCATGGCACCCTATCATTCCCACGGCAACCGATCGGACTCCATGCAGCGCAGGTTTTTGCAGGCGCAGTTGTCCCACTGGGCGGGACACCGGGCGCCTGCGGGCATGGTGGACCCGGACCATATCTTCCTGTGGACATGGGATGCGCGCCCGGCACCGGCCTTTCCGCAAAAGCAGACCCTGTGGTCGGACGGTGGGAACTGGCACACGGGCCACTGGCTGAACGGGCGGCTGGGCGCGGGAACACTGGCCGATATCGTGGCGGCGGTGCTGGCCGACCATGGGGTTGATGACATTGACACCAGTCTGGTGAGCGGTGATCTGACCGGCTACGTGCAGGGCGAACAGGCGTCTGCGCGGGCGGTGCTGGAACCGCTGATGGCGGCGTTTCAACTGGATGCGGTGGAGGATGGCGGGCGGCTGCGGCTGCGCTCACGCATGCGGGTGGCGCTGCCTGCACGTACGCTGACGGTGCTGGCGGAAAAAGCAGGGCAGCCGCTGACTGAGGAAACGCGCGGGCAGGCGAGCGATCTGGCAAGCGAGGCCATTCTGGAAAGCTTCAACGCCGGGGCAAGCTATGAGCGGGTGACGGCGCGCTCGCGCCGGGTGAGGCCCGCCATTGAGCGCGTGATTCGCCTGTCGCTGAGCGGTGTTCTGCATGAGGAAGGGGCCGCGGGACTGGCGGAAAGCGCGCTGCGCGACAACCATGCGGGCGCGCGCACGGTGCGGTTCAGCCTGCCCCCCAATACGGTGGATGTGCAACCCGGAGATGTGGTGCGTCTTGGGCAGGGGCCCAATTTTCCGGGGCATCAGGGATTGTTTATCATCAGCCGTGTGGATGACGGACAGATGCGCGATGTGGAGGCCCGCTCGTTTCTGCACGCAGCGGGCGGTACGGCACGGCAGATCAGCACCGGAGCCAGTGAAACACGGGATGCGGCGGACGGGTTTGCGCCGGTGGTGCATCTGATAGACTTGCCGCAATACGAGCCGGGTAACGCGGAGAGTTTTGCCCGGTTTGGGGTGTTTGCGCGCCCGTGGCGACCGGTGATGCTATCGTCATCGCTGTTTTCTGAAGGCTTTACCGCGCGGGCAACAGCATCTCGACCAGCGCGAACAGGAACGCTTGCGGCACCGCTGATGCCGGGTGTGACCGGCCGGTTCGACCGGGCCAATGCGCTGATGCTCGACCTGCATTTCAGTGCGCTGGAAAGCGTATCGCCGCTTTCGGTGCGCGCAGGGGAAAACCGGATTGCAGTGTCTGCCGGGGATGGGCGATGGGAGATCATCGGGTTCTGCCATGCGGAGGAAACCGCCCCGGGGCGCTGGATGCTGACCGGTTTGCTGCGAGGATTGGCGGGAACGGAGGATGCGATCGGAGCTGCCACTGGCGCGCCTGCTGTTGTGCTGGACCGTGCCGTGCAGCTCATGGGGCTGACGGCGGCGGAAATCGGCCAGAGCATGAACTGGACGGTGGACCCGGTGGGGGCTGCGAGCCTGTCCAAGGACAGCACAGAATTTACGGGCGGAATCATGGCGCACAGGCCGCTTTCGCCGGTGCACCTGCGGTGGCGGCAACGGATGGCGGGCGATGTGGAGGTGACGTGGATACGCCGGGCGCGGGTGGATGCGGACCACTGGCTGGACGGGGACATTGCGCTGGACGAGGCGCACGAAGCCTACCGGGTAGAGGTGCTGGACGCCGGGGGCGTGGTGCGGCGGGTTCAGGAGGTGACAGAGCCGCGTTTCCTGTATGGCGCGGGAGAACGCCGAGCGGACTTCGGCGCGGTTGAGGCGACGGTTCGCATTCGCGTGCGGCAGAAGGGCGCCAAGGTGGCGCTGGGGGCATCGGCGGAGGGGGCATTCACACTGCCAGAAGCTTAAAACAAATTCCGACCGGAGCGAAGCGAGGATCGAAAATAATATAATTTAGAAACAGTATGTTCGAGCATTTTCAGATCCGATCCGGTCAGATCGGAAACGCTCCCATTGTTCAGTTTCGTTGAAACAAACAGCTGTATGGCTAATGTAAGGTTGTACGAAAGCCTTACATTCATTTGCCATTCAGACGCGGTTGTCTAAATATGGACCATAGAATTCCGAGTGCCCTGAAAGTTTAGCCCCCTGAAAGTTTCGCTATGGCTTCGCCTTTGATCATTGCTGTCCTTGCGACCCATATGGCCGGTTTTGCTGCGCCCGGCGGCGATGTGTCCTATCAACTGGCGCGTGCAGCCAATGATTGCAGCCAGGCCGCAGCCGAAGTCGTGGACAAGACCGGGGGCGATCTTTTATCGGCGCAGCCGACCGGCGATGGTGCCTGTATTGTCACTGTTCTGGTGAAGGGCAATGGCGGACGGCCGAAAAAAGTGACAATGAAGGTAGAGCAATAACCAGGTTCCCTGTTTAGGGCGTTGTTTTACCGCAATTCCGGACGCAAAACCGCTTCACACTTTTGCTGGAATTGCTTTCTTGGCGGGACGTGAATGCGCATTCTTGTTGTTGAAGACGATACGACACTGAACCGGCAACTGGCCGACACGCTGAAAGAAGCGGGCTATGTTGTTGATCAGGCCTATGATGGCGAGGAAGGCCATTATCTGGGCGAGGGCGAGCCCTATGATGCGGTGATCCTCGATATAGGCCTGCCGGAAATGGACGGCGTTACGGTTCTGGAAAAATGGCGGGCGGCGGGCAAGACCATGCCGGTCCTCATCTTGACGGCGCGTGACCGCTGGAGCGACAAGGTGGCGGGCATCGACGCCGGTGCCGACGATTATGTGACCAAGCCATTTCATGTGGAAGAAGTGCTGGCGCGCATCCGCGCGCTGATCCGCCGTGCGGCGGGCCATGCCTCATCGGAAATTGTTTGCGGGCCAGTGAAGCTGGACACCAAGGGTTCGAAAGCGCTTTTCAACGGGGTGCAGTTGAAGCTGACCTCGCATGAATTTCGTTTGCTGTCCTACCTCATGCACCATATGGGGCAGGTTGTTTCGCGCACGGAACTGGTGGAACATATGTACGACCAGGATTTTGACCGGGACTCCAACACGATCGAAGTGTTTGTGGGACGGCTGCGCAAGAAAATCGGCAATGAGATGATCGAAACCGTGCGGGGTCTTGGCTATCGTATGCAGGCACCCGATCATGCCGCAAGTGGCTAACCTCTCCCTCAAGCATAATCCGACCGGAGTGAAACGAGGATCGACAAGATTATGCTGAAAAGCAAAGGGTTAGAGCGCCAATTTGATTCAATCAGATTGAATAGCGCTCTAAAACCGAGATCGCTGACGGCGCGTGTGCTGCTGGTGTCCACCGTATGGGCGGCGGTGGCGCTGGTTGTGATTGCTGTGGTGATTTCGGAACTTTACCGGCAGGGATCGGAACGCGGGTTTCAGGAAACGCTGCGGGCGCAGCTTTACAACGTCATCAACTCGATCTCGGTCAACGACAATGCGGCACTGGCTGGCAGCCCGCAGCTTGGGGATTTGCGCTTTTCACAGCCGCAAACCGGCTGGTACTGGAGTGCGGAGCCAATTGGCAATTTCAACACCCAGCCGCTCTATTCAACGTCGCTTGGCTCCGGCGAACTGCCGGTGGCCAGTGTGAAAGACGTGCCGTTCGATACCAGTTACGAGCGATTCTACACGGTGCAGGACCCGTTCGGCAATCAGGTGGAGGTGGCCGAAACCGAAGTGGTGCTGGATATCGAAGGACGCACAGCGCGCTTTCGCGTGGCGGGCAACCGCGATGTGCTGGAGCGCGATATTCGTGACTTTTCGCAAAACCTGTATATTGCACTCGGTGTGTTCAGCCTTGGCAGCTTTGCGCTGAATGCGCTGGCCATTCTCTATGGATTGAAACCTCTGGATCAGGTGCGCCGTTCGCTGGAGAAAATCCGCGCCGGGGACAGTGAAAAGCTGGACGGGGAGTTTCCACGGGAAATCCAGCCGCTGGCCAATGAGGTCAATGCGCTGATTGACAGCAACCGACGCATCATCGAGCGCGCGCGCATGCAGGTGGGCAATCTGGCGCATTCGCTGAAGACGCCCCTGGCGGTGCTGCTGAACGAATCGCGTGTGCTGGAACAATCCCATGGCGATCTGGTGCGCACGCAGGCCGAGGCCATGCAGGGGCAGGTGCAATCCTACCTGAACCGGGCGCGCATTGCCGCGCAGCGGGATTCGCTGTTGGCGCGCACCGAGGTGCAGCCGGTGGTGGAACGGCTGATCCGGGTGATGCGGCGGCTGAACCCGGACAAGGAATTTACCGTGCATCTCGACACGCCCGGGCTGGTGCTGGCGATGGAGCAGCAGGACGTGGAAGAAACGCTCGGCAATCTGCTGGAAAACGCCGCCCGGTTTGCCGTGCAAGGCGTGTCCATTACGGCAGAGCCTGCAAAAGACCTGCCCCCGGGCGAGGATTCCGGACGGCGCACATGGATTTCCGTGACCATCGAGGATGACGGGCCGGGGCTGGAACCTCACGAGATTCGCGAGGCGCTGAAACGCGGGCGGCGGCTGGATGAGAGCAAGCCCGGCACGGGGCTGGGTCTTTCCATCGTCAGCGAGATTACCAGCGAATACAAAGGCGTATTTGCGCTATCGCGCGCCGGTGCGGGTGGACTGCTGGCAACATTGACTCTGCCTGCGATGATAAAGGATGTTGCTTGAAACAGGCTGCAATGTCACAACAGATTATAACAGAATTTCCGCACCTTTGGATAAAACCATGACTTCATTTTCCGCATCTGCGTTGCTGATCGTTCTGGCCGGCGGTGTTCTTCTGAGCGGGTGCGGCACGGCAGCGCGCAAAACGCCCGGCGTGGCGGCGCTGGCAAGCCCGACGCCCGTTGCCACATCACAGACCTATATTGCGGCGCTGGGTACAGGCGTGATCGGGCGCAACGCGGCGGCGGACTTGAGCAAGGCGGACCGGGTGCGGGCGCTGGAAGCGGAATACCGTGCCCTGGAAGCTGCCCCCGGCGGGCAACCGGTGGTGTGGGCCGGGCGCGATGTCAGCGGCTCGGTGGTTGCAGCGGCACCCTATCAGGTCGGCTCACAGAACTGCCGCCAGTACAGCCACACGCTGACCATCAAGACCCAGCAGACAATGACCCGAGGGGCCGCATGCCGCAACCCGGATGGGACTTGGACGCCGCTCACGTAGGCGCTTGTGTAAGGCGGATGCGCTGATGCGCACGCACAACCACTGCTGCGGAGATAACACAGACTTCGAAACTTAGCAGGACGCGCAGCCAGTGCGGGGTGATTGCAAGTGCTCCGCGCGTGGCTTGCATCCTTCGACAAAAAACGCTAGGTCCAGATTGTTACGGTATTACATTACAGTAATTAAGATGGATAGTATTTTGCGAGGGATCACTGAATGAACACGCTGAGCAAAACGCTTGGATTTGGCGTTGCCGTGTCTTGCGTTCTGGCATTTGCGGGGAGTGCCAACGCAGGCACCGCATCGGACCAGAAAGGCAGCATTTCGCACACACAGACGGCCGCGGAAACGAAAACGGCTTCTGACGCGAAGAAAGATGACATCCGGGACCGCGCGCTATCGGACTGGGCGGGCGTCTGGCAATCGGTCTATCCTTATCTGATGGATGGAACGCTGGAGCCGGTTATGGCGAAAAAGGCGACAAAGGGTGACAAGAGCGCGGCTGAGTATCGGGCATACTATGAGGCTGGCTACAAGACCGATGTGAACCGGATCGACATCAACGGCCAGTATATCCGTTTTTTCCGGGGCAAGGACGTTGCTGCCGCTACCTATGACGCCGACGGATACGAAATCATCACGTATTCAAGCGGTGGATGGGGCGTTCGCTACATCTTCAAAAAGATACGCGGCGACAATGCAGCGCCGGGTTTCATCGCGTTCAGCGACCACACCACTGTGCCCAAGGTTTCCGATCATTATCATCTGTATTCCAGCAATGACCGGGCGACCTTGCTGAAGGAAATCGATAACTGGCCGACATACTATCCCGCAAGGCTGGACGCCAAGGGAATCGTTGAGGAAATGCTGGCGCATTGATCTCAAATTTACGTCTGGACAACACGTCACTACAAAAGATTAGAGCATTTTTGGTGAACAACGTGCTCGCCGAAAATGCTCTCAATGCGTTGATCTGAACGGATCAGATCGACGCATCCGGTCGATCCTCGCTGGTTTCAGCGGCTTGATGCTCGAGATCGCGTACCAGAAGCCTGCGTGGGGCCCTGATTTTTTCGACCATCAGGTCCCGGTTGAAAACCAGAATTTCGTCCGTGTCGTCTGTGCGGGCCGGGTAGATTGGGACGTTCACCGGTTTTTGAATGGCCTTGAGGCGCGACAGGCGGAAGCGCATGGCCATGCGGATCAACGCCAGAAGAAACAAAGGTGGGATGATCAGCCAGAGGGCTTTGATCCAGTCCGTGGATGACTGAAAGGTATCCAGCAGGTCCCTCCAAAAATTTTACTCGTTCATGGCGCAACTCCTCAAACTCCTGATTGTGTCGCATTGTCCGGACGTGAAAACGCAACCGTTTTCACTGGACATGCTTTTAAGGGGTTGGTCACCGGAGGTTTCCCTCTGGTGACCGGGGAGGTGAGAAGTCGTCCACAGGCGACCGCCCCGGCCTTTAAGCCAAAGCTCTGGACATACGCCGAAGCCTCCCCGGCCCTATAGAGGTCGAGGCGGTGCTATTACGGTCAAACACCGACCGCTGTGAAAGGGGTTCTCACACCCCGGGACCGATCATTTCACCGGTCCCGCACCATCTCTAGCGCATAAGGCTTCAAACGGGAATTGGTTCGGCCGAAAAATTTCAGCACTTGCGCATGAACGACGATTGGCTGTGTGGCTGCTACACCCAGGGCTGCGGCTCGGTTGGCGGTTGTTCCAGCAGCGGTGACGTGGGGCTTTTGTTGTTCTGCGCCGGTGCGGGATAGGCAGGCTCCGGCGTCGGTTCCGGTTTCCGGCTGGCGATTTTGTAGCACATGATCATCCCAATCAGCACCAGCAGAAACGTGGGCGGGATCACCAGCCAGAGGGCTTTTATCCAGTCTGATGAGGCGTGATATGCCGTTAGCAGGTCTTTCCACAGAACATACAAGTCCATTTCGCCGAACCCCTGAAAGAGAGACGGCCACCGAGGTTTCCCTCTGGTGACCGGGGAGTTCGTAAGCCGCACGCAGAGCGACCGCCTCGGCCTTTAAGCCAAAGCTCTGGACATACGCCGAGGCCTCCCCGGCCATAGAATGGACGAGGCGGTGCCTTTATAGGTCTATGACGACCACTACGTGCGGGGTTACGACGCCCCAGAACTGCTCAAATGACCAATTCCGCACCTTCTGTAGCCTATAAGCTTTCAAACCGGAATTGGTTCGAAACAAATTTGAGCAGTTGCGCACAGAAGCTTGGACGCTCGCAACTTGCGGCGAAACGCCTCAAATATTCTTGAGATGGGCTTTTGCTCTTGGATGTGCGGGCTGCTCAATGGTATTGAGCGGCATGTTGTTCTGGATCCTCGTTGCCATTTTAACAGCGGCTGTTGCCGTTTTCCTCCTTATGCCGCTGTGGACGCGCAGAGATGACGTGGCTGCGGGCGATGGCTATGACGCGGAAGTCTACCGCGATCAGTTGGCTGAACTGACCCGCGACCAGGCGGCAGGGATTATCAGTGAACCGGATGCGCAGGCCGCGCGCACGGAAGTTTCCAGACGTCTGTTGAAAGCCAGCGAGGATATGACGCCGAGGGTGCGTGGCGGCGGACGTGGATGGAACCGGGTGGCACAGGCACTGGTACTCATCTGTCTTCCCGCCATCGGGCTCTGTCTTTACTTGACGACAGGCAGCCCCGGTGTGCCGGCAGCGCCGCTGGCCGCCCGGCTGGCCGAGCCTGCGGGCACCGACATCAATATCATGATTGCGCGGGTGGAAAGCCATCTGGCGCAAAAGCCCGATGATGGAAAAGGCTGGGCTGTGCTGGCACCCATTTATATGCGCAATGGCCGCATGGAAGAGGCTGCGCGTGCCTACGCCAATGCTGGGCGGTTGCTGGGCGAAACACCGGAACAACTGGGCGGATTTGCCGAAGCGACTATCGCCGTGAACGATGGCATCGTGACCGGGGACGCCGTGCAGGCGCTGCAAAAAGCTCTTGTGATGGACCGGAACGATCCGCGCGCCCGGTACTTTCTGGCGCTGGCCCTGAAACAGGGTGGTGAGAGCGCGAAGGCAAGGGTGGCTTTCGACACTATTCTGGCATCGTCGCCTGCGGATGCGCCATGGGTTCCGCTGGTGAGGGAGCAACTGGCGGGGCTGGAAAGCGGACCGACGGTGGGCGCGGCGGCCAGCAAGACGGGGCCTGATCTGCAGGATGTAGCCGCAGCGCAAAGCCTTTCGACAACGGAGCGCAGCGATATGATCGCGGGCATGGTGGATGGGCTGGATGCCAAATTGCGCGCGCAGCCGGACGATATCGAGGGGTGGTTGCGGCTGGTGCGCTCCCGGCTTGTTCTGAATCAAAGAGGACAGGCGGTTGATGCGCTAGAACGGGGCTTGCAGGCCTTTCCAAACGACGGCGCGGAACGGCAGCAACTGAAAATGCTGGGTGTGGAACTGAAATTGACGCCAGCGGACCGGCAGGCCGATGGACGTCCAGACAATAGCGAGGAGCCGGCCATAGGCCCTGTACTGAATCCGGGCGTCGGTTTGGGAGTGCCGGGGTTGGCGGTTCCGGGTGTCGGGTCCCTATCAAATGCACAGGGGACAAATGGGCAGGGTATGGCGGTGCAAGACCAAATTATACACAGTCTGGGTTTGCAGGACGAGGGAAGCCGCACCATGGGTGTGAAGCCTATCGGCGTGCAGCGCTCGTCTGTTCCCCTGTTTGACCCCAGCAATGTCACGACCTTTGACGCGCAGGATGGCCTGTCGTCCGGGGGTACTGTCAATTGACCCGCAAGCAGAAGAAACTGACCTTGATCTGTTCGGGCGTCGCGTTTCTCGCGACGGCGGTTTTTCTGGTCATGTTCGCGTTCAGCCAGGCGGTTGCCTATTTCTATGTGCCGGGTGACCTGCAAAAGGTGAATGTGCCGCCTGAAACGCGCATACGGCTGGGCGGGCTGGTGGCGGAAGGCACGGTGAAGCGCGGCGAGGGTTCCACCGTTTCCTTTGGCGTCACGGACCATGTCGGCACAGTGAACGTAACCTATAAGGGCATTTTGCCAGACCTGTTTCGCGAGGGGCAGGGGGTGGTAACGGAAGGCAAATTCGTCGACGGCAGCGGGGTTTTCGTGGCCGATACGGTGCTGGCCAAGCATGACGAAACCTATATGCCCAAGGACGTGGCCGACCGCCTGAAAGAACAGGGCGTGTGGAAGGGGCAAGCTGACAAAGTGCAGGCTCAACACTTGCAGGGTGGGGACGCCCCAGCCGAGGAAGTCCGCGCCGAAACAGAACAGGGCGTAAGCCGATGATCATCGAGCTGGGACATTACGCGCTGGTGCTGGCGCTGGCGACCGGGCTGATCCAGTGTCTTGTGCCGCTGGTGGGTGCCATGCGCCACGATGCGGGCATGATGAAGGTGGGTTCGACCGCGGCGATTGCGACCTTTGCGCTGGTGGCATTCGCGTTTTTCGTGCTGACGACAGCCTATGTCGTCTCTGACTTTTCGGTCCAAAACGTTTGGGAAAACTCGCATTCGCTAAAACCGATGATTTACAAGATTTCCGGCGTGTGGGGAAACCATGAAGGCTCCATGCTGCTGTGGCTGCTGATCCTCACGTTCTTTTCCGCCCTTGTGGTGCTGTTCGGTGGCAACCTGCCCGATACGCTGAAGGCCAATGTGCTGGCGGTGCAGGCGCTGATTGCGGTTGCATTCAGCCTGTTCATTCTGCTGACATCCAACCCGTTTGCCCGGCTGATACCGGCACCGGCGGAGGGCAAGGACCTGAACCCGGTATTGCAGGATATCGGGCTGGCAATCCATCCGCCGCTTCTCTATCTCGGCTATGTTGGCTTTTCCGTGTGTTTCTCCTTTGCGGTGGCGGCGCTGATTGACGGGCGCATTGATGCCGCGTGGGCGCGCTGGGTGCGGCCGTGGACGCTGGCGGCGTGGACTTTTCTGACGGCGGGCATTTCCATGGGCTCGTACTGGGCCTATTATGAACTGGGCTGGGGCGGCTGGTGGTTCTGGGACCCGGTGGAAAATGCGTCCTTCATGCCGTGGCTGGCAGGCACCGCGCTGCTGCACTCAGCACTGGTAATGGAAAAGCGCAACGCACTGAAAATCTGGACCGTGCTTTTGGCGATCATGACGTTTTCGCTGTCTCTGCTCGGCACGTTTCTGGTGCGCTCCGGGGTGCTGACATCCGTGCATGCCTTTGCCACCGATCCGCGCCGGGGCGTGTTCATTCTGGCGATCCTCATCGTCTTTATCGGGGGCGCGTTCAGCCTGTTTGCGCTGCGTGCGACGCGGCTGAAGGCAGGCGGGTTGTTTGCGCCGATCTCGCGCGAGGGTGCGCTGGTCTTCAACAATCTCATCCTGACCACGGCGGCGGCGACAGTGCTGACCGGCACGCTGTATCCGCTGCTGCTGGAGGCGCTGACAAACGACAAGATCTCGGTCGGCGCGCCGTTCTTTAACATGACCTTCGGGCTGCTGATGATTCCCCTTTTGCTGGCGGTGCCGTTTGGCCCGCTGCTGGCGTGGAAGCGGGGGGATGTGCTGGCGGCGGGGCAGCGGTTGTTTGCGTCTGCTGCCATTGGCCTGCTGGTGGCGATGGGTGTGTATTATGCCCACAATGGCGGGCCAATTCTGGCCGCCTTGGGGATTGCGCTCGGTATCTACATGATTTTGGGCGCGCTCACCGATCTCTGGCTGCGCGCGGGCATCGGCAAGGTGGCGGGGGCCACGGCGTGGCGGCGTTTTGCGGGACTGCCGCGCTCGGTGTTTGGCACGGCGCTGGCACATCTTGGACTGGGGGTCACGCTGATCGGCATTGTGGCGGTAACGGCGTTTCAAAGCGAACATGTGGAGGCGATGAAGCCGGGGCAGATTGTCGAGGCGGGCGGCTATGGCCTGCGGTTTGACGGCATGCGCGAAGGACAGGGGCCAAACTATTCCGAAACCATCGCCCGATTCACCATTCTGCGCGGCGGCGTGATGCGCGAGACGGTCGAGTCCTCCAAACGGTTTTATAGTGTACGGCAGATGCCGACGACGGAAGCTGGTATCACGACATTTGGGGCAAGCCAGCTCTATGTGTCGCTGGGCGACCAGATGGACAATGGCGGTGTTGTCGTGCGGGTCTGGTGGAAACCCTTCATTCTCTTCATCTGGGGCGGCACACTCTTCATGATGGCCGGCGGGGTGGTGTCGCTGAGTGACCGCCGGTTGCGCGTGGGTGCGCCCGCGCGCAAACGCCGGGAACAGGCCCGGCTTGTGGCGGAGCCTGCGCAATGAGGTGGCTTGTCATTGCCGTCTTCGGGGCCTTCTTCGGGCTGTTTTTGACCTGCGGATCGGCATGGGCGGTCAACCCGGATGAGGTTTTGTCCGATGCGAACCTTGAGGCGCGGGCGCGGGCTCTTTCCGCGCAATTTCGCTGCATGGTGTGCCAGAACCAGTCCATCGATGATTCCAACGCAGAACTGGCGCGCGACCTGCGCGTGCTGGTGCGCGAGCGGCTGGTCAACGGCGATAGCGACGAGGCGGTGGTAAACTATGTGGTGTCACGCTACGGAGAATTCGTGCTGCTGAAACCCCGGTTTGAGGGGAAGACCCTTATTCTGTGGGGTACACCGATCCTGCTGCTGGCAGGCGGTGCCGTGGCCATGGCGGTCTATGCCGTGCGGCGGCGTGTGCGACATGAGCCGGACCCGCTGAGTGCAGAGGAGCAGGAAAAGCTGGAGCGGATTTTGCGGGAATCCTAAAGCATGTCGCGCAAAAGTGCGAAGCGGTTTTGCGAAACCGGTATGCGATAAAACAAGAGCTTAAAGCGTGTAGAGCGAATCTGAAAGATTGCGACACGCTTTAAGCCCACTGAATGCCTTTCCCGTGATTCAATCGCTCCCACAAAGGCTTTCACAGGGTGAGCGATGCTCGCAATATGCTACTTCTGACAGTTTGTGGCTTAGAGAGCCGTCTGATTGAAACAAAACGGCGCTCTAAGTCTGTACTCTTAAACCATATGCTTCTCGATCCTCACTTCGCTCGAGTCGGATTAATTATCCGGTTCCATCAGTTTGATACCGTTGCGGCGGCAGAACCATATACACAGCGGTATCTCCATGAAAAACATAGTTAAAAATGAAAACCAGAACCAATTGGTGGAGAAAAGCACGAGCGCAAACGCTTGCTCTGTCCCCCAGAACAGCCCACCAGCCACAAGCAAGCTAAGGCTTGTGAGTACGATGTCGTTTGCTGCAATTTTATTCAACGTTAAATCGTGCAGCGATGGGTAAATGCCAAAATACGCGATGACTACAATCACGGCGTTGATGATAAGAAGCTGGAACTCCGGGGCCAAAGCCATGAAAACCTCAATCAACATAAATTAAACAATTATAATATATGCAGATTACGTCCATTGTCTACGGGAACAGGTTCGGCTAGCTGTCATATTACCAAAATTTCATGTGGCGGACAGAGACCTGTAAGGTGGACTGCCCTATCTCTTGCTCAACGGTTGGCAACAACCCGAGCGACGCAGTTGAAACGCTGGCCGCGATAGAGATATTCACGACTGTGCCGGATGATAGCGTCAGGCAGTCGCACCCGAAAGGCAAAACGAATGGTACCGAACAGATCTTTCCGTCCTTCCCTCAGAACCGTTTTGAAGACATCAACGGTCGCAGGTCTTGCCGCCGTCATGCTGTCGACCGGTATTCCTGCGCAGATCATGCAGTCCTTTGCCGCGCCCGTCACCGTTGAGGCACCGCAGGTGCCGAGCTTTGCGACGGTTGTAGATGCGGTTTCGCCCGCCGTTGTTTCGGTGCGCGTTCAGTCACGGGAGAAGACCTCCGATCAGGCGGACAATGGCTTCGGCTTCGAGTTCGGTGGTCGCGGGTTTGATGATCTGCCCGACAATCACCCGTTGAAGCGCTTCTTCAAGGAATTTGGCCCGCAGGGTGAAGGACGGGGCGAAGGGCGGGGTGATGACCGCGCCGAGCGCGGCCGCCCGGACCGTGGTCCGCACAGTGAGCGCCGCGAAGGACGTCTGCGTCCGACTTCGCAGGGCTCCGGCTTCTTTATCTCCGAAGACGGCTACATCGTGACCAACAATCATGTGGTTTCCGATGGCGCGGCCTTCACCGTTATCATGAACGATGGTGCGGAACTGGATGCGAAACTCGTGGGCAAGGACACCCGCACAGACCTCGCCGTTCTGAAAGTAGACGACAAGGACAAACGCAAATTCACCTATGTCAGCTTTGCCGATGACAGCAAGGTGCGCGTGGGCGACTGGGTGGTGGCCGTCGGCAACCCCTTCGGTCTTGGTGGCACGGTAACATCCGGCATTATCTCGGCCCGCGGTCGTGATATCGGCTCCGGTCCCTATGACGATTACCTGCAGGTGGACGCGGCTGTGAACCGGGGCAATTCGGGTGGCCCAACTTTCAACTTGAGCGGAGAAGTGGTCGGCATTAACACGGCAATCTTCTCGCCATCGGGCGGCAATGTGGGTATCGCCTTTGCCATTCCATCCACCGTTGCCAAGGATGTGGTTGAAGACCTGATCAAGGACGGCTCCGTATCGCGTGGCTGGCTGGGCGTGCAGATTCAGCCTGTGACGAAGGATATTGCGGAATCGCTTGGTCTGGCCGATGCCAGCGGCGCGCTGGTGGTGGAGCCACAAGCGGGCTCGCCGGGTGAGAAAGCTGGAATCAAGCAGGGCGATGTGGTGACGGCGCTGAATGGCGAGCCGGTGAAGGATCCCAAGGACCTGGCACGGCGGGTCGCCAACCTCCGCCCCGGCTCCACGGCGGATGTGACACTGTGGCGCAATGGCAAATCGGAAGGCGTGAAGCTGGAAATCGGTGCATTGCCCGATGACAAGAAGGCCACCGACAACACCGAGACAGCGCCCGACACTGCCGACAAGCCTGCCAGCGAGCAGGCCATGGAAGAACTGGGCTTCAGCGTCTCTCCTGCGGAAAACGGCAAGGGCGTGACGATCTCGTCCGTCGATCCGGACTCCGACGCCAGCGACAAGGGACTGAAGGAGGGCGATACGATTGTATCGGTCAACAACCAGACCGTGAAGTCGGCCGCTGATATCCAGTCCGTGCTGGACAAGGCCCAGAAGGAAGGGCGCACCAAGGCACTGTTCCAGGTACAGGCTGAAAATGGCATCCGCTTCGTGGCGCTGCCGATCAAGGGTAGCTGATGCAATGAGAGCGCCGGGCATTCTTACGAATGCACGGTGCTCTCACTTTTTGATGTTACGCATCGGCTTTGCGAAAATCGACCGGGATTTTCGAGCCAATGCTTTGCACCACCCGGCACATCGTGTGGTGCCGTTTTTCTATGATGGAAGACAGAGCCAGTTGTGAGCGTACGGGTCCCGCGTTATGGTCGACGACATGAAGATTTTAATCATTGAAGACGATGTGGAAGCCGCCGCCTATCTGACAAAAGCGTTTCGTGAGGCAGGTATCGTCAGCGACCATGCCAGCGATGGTGAAGGCGGTCTCTTCATGGCCAGCGAAAACAGCTATGACGTGCTGGTGGTGGACCGGATGCTGCCGCGTCGCGATGGGCTATCCGTCATTTCCGAATTGAGAGCCAAGGGCGTGCACACCCCGGTGCTGATCCTGTCGGCGCTGGGCCAGGTGGATGACCGGGTAACGGGCCTGCGCGCGGGTGGGGATGACTACCTGCCCAAACCCTATGCCTTCAGCGAGCTTCTGGCGCGGGTGGAGGTGCTTGGCCGCCGCAAGGGCGCGCCGGAGCAGGACATGGTGTACCGCGTGGGCGATTTGGAACTGGACCGGCTGTCGCATTCCGTGCGCCGGCAAGGCCGGGAAATCCTGTTGCAGCCGCGGGAATTCCGCCTGCTGGAATATCTTATGAAGAATGCTGGACAGGTGGTCACGCGCACCATGCTGCTGGAGCATGTGTGGGACTACCACTTCGATCCACAGACCAATGTGATCGACGTGCACGTATCGCGCCTGCGCGGCAAGATCGAAAAAGATTTCGACCAGCCGCTGCTGCGCACCGTGCGCGGGGCCGGTTACATGATGAAAAGCGACTGATACCAATGCGGCGCTTGAAGGTTCTGCTGAGAACAACGGCGGTGCGGCTGTCGCTGCTGTATGTTCTGCTGTTTGCGCTGTGCGCCGGGTTTCTGGTGTTTTACGTCACGTCCATGTCGGAAAGCCTGCTGGAGCAGCAGACGCAGGATGCGGTGAGCGCGGAAGTGGCGCAAATCGAGCAGGTGTTCAACCGCTCCGGAATCAACGGACTGGTCAAAACGCTGGAGCGGCGGGCGCGCCAGCCGGGCGCAAATCTGTATGTCATTGCCAGCCCCAGCGGCGATATTCTGGCGGGCAATGTTGCCTCGCTGGCCCCCGGTGTATTTGATCATGAGGGCTGGATTTCCGAGCCTTTCCCCTATCAACGCTATGCGGAGGAAGATACCAAGCGTCCCCATGTGGCGCTTGCCAATGTGCTGGTGCTCTCCAACGGTTTGCGTGTGCTGGTGGGGCGCGATCTGGCAGAGCCGGAAAAATTCCGCATTCTGGTGCGCCAATCGCTGATGGTGGCGCTGGGTGTAATGGGGCTGGGCGCGCTGGTTATCTGGTACGCCATTGGCCGCAATGCGCTGCGCCGCATCGATAGAATGTCGGATGCCAGCACCAAGATCATGGCGGGCGATTTGTCACAACGTTTGCCAGCCAGTGGCACGGGCGATGAGTTTGACCGAATGTCGGAATCGCTGAATGCCATGCTGGAGCGGATCGAAAAGCTGAACGAAGGGCTGAGGCAGGTTTCGGACAACATCGCCCACGACCTGAAAACGCCGCTGACACGGCTGCGCAACAAGGCAGAAGCAGCGCTCAGCGGAGAGGACACGGATGGCGCTTACCGCGCGTCGCTGGAAGACATTATCGGCGATACGGACCAGTTGATCCGCACATTCAATGCGTTGCTGATGATTTCGCGTGTGGAAGCGGGCTCGGCGGTTGCCGAAATGCAGGAAGTGGATCTGACGCAGATCACGCTGGATTGCGTGGACCTGTACGAGCCCGTTGCAGACGATGAGGGCCTGCATTTGAGTGCTGGCGATCTTGCACCGGGCGTGCGTGTGCAGGGCAACCGCGAACTGATCAGCCAGGCGCTGGGCAATCTCATCGACAATGCCATTAAATATGCGGGTGACGGTGACAGACCAACGGTCCATGTAACACTGGAAAGCCGTGAGAACACGGCGGTGCTGACGCTGACCGATAACGGGCCGGGCATACCTGCTGACAAGCGGGGCGATGTGGTTAAGCGTTTTTACCGACTGGATGAAAGCCGCAGCAAGCCCGGAACGGGCTTGGGCCTTTCGCTGGTGGAAGCGGTGATGGAACTGCACCACGGACGGCTGGAACTGGCCGATGGCGAGCCACAAGAGGGCGCGGCGAGGGGGCTGGCGGTGAGAATGGTGTTTCCGCTGGCGGGGTAAAACCCTTCAACGTCGGGAACCCCAAAAATTGTCAGAGAGGTATGCGGATGTTCACGGGCTTGCGGGCCGTATGGCGGAAGCGTTGCACGACAATTTCATCATCGCCAACGAAGTAATCGATATGAAAAGGATACGGGGTCAGGTAGGCTCGCCGAACACCGGAGATCGGCGTCCGCCGACCGGATTGCGGATACATCTGCAAACGTGCAAGAGTTTTGCGCAGTTGACGTTCTACCTTGGCCGCACCTTGCGGCGACTGATCTGCTATATATTCCAGTGCCGTTTCAATCTGCTGCAAAGCGCGCTTTTGAAAGCGCAGCTTCACAGTCGATACTTCGAGAAGACTGCTTGCACTTCGGCATCTGTCGCAAATTCCCCGCGTTCCATTTCAGCCTGCGCTTCAAGGAGGTCAGCTTCTTCTTCCGGTGTCAGCTCCATTAAAGGGTCGTCGTCGTTTGCATAGGCCAGTATCATGCGGGCGATTTCGTCCTGCATTTCCGCCGGAAGGGTACTGGCGGTCTTTACCGCTTGTTCAAAAAGCTCGGTCATGTGAATTAATATACACGTTATATTATGTGCGCAAAGTATATTCTTGATTTGGACCGCTGGCACAGCTGCGTACATCCCGGTCGGATACGTCGGTATCGGCAGGTGAACATAGCAGCCTCAACGTTATTTCCCAGCAATCGAAGCCATGCGGTGCGTCTGTATACATTTTTGGCTCGCCGAATGATGCGGGTGAGCCACGGCTTTTAGCGGACGTCATCAGTTGCCTATAAAGGTTCCATGCGCAAATGCTGAAATTTTTATCCGAACCAATTCCCGTTTGAAACTTTATGCGTTAGAGATGGTGTGGGACCGGTGACATGATCGGTTCCGGGGCGTCAGAACCCCTTGACCAAAGCGGTTGGTGTCAACCGTAAGCACCGCCTCGACCTCTATGGCCGGGGAGGCGTCGGCGTATGTCCAGAGCTTAGGCTTAAAGGCCGGGGCGGTCGTCTTTGGTCGATTTCTGAACTCCCCGGTCACCAGAGGGAAACCTCCGGTGACCGATTCCCTTTATCAAGGAGTTCGACGTATGGACGAGTATAATTTCTGGAAAGATCTGCTGGATACCTTTCAGTCCTCTACAGAATGGGTTCAAGCGCTCTGGCTGGCCATTCCCCCTTTGTTTCTGCTTATGCTTATCCGTATGATCATGCGGTTTCGGCTGGCGCGCAACACCCCGCCCGAACCCGTCGAAAGACCCGTATTCTACCAGGTCCATCACAACCCCAAAGAGGATGACTGGTTGCAGGAGGAACTCGACAGGATAGAACAGGACAGCGCATCGCCGCAACGTCGGTTGACGTAGTGTGCGGGACTTGAAACAACCATTCTCGTCTGACGCAACGACTCCTTTTGTACTGGAAATGCTCTAACCTTTTGTTTTAACGCATTGTCCAAGCGTAAAAGCGATTTCGCTTTTACTGGAAATGCTTTAGGAGACCGCATGGGAACGCACGATGAAACCGGCATGGCGCTGATCGTCAATCTGCATGTGTGCCCACTTCGGCCTTTGTCTCAAGCGGATGCAAAATCGGTGGCCGCTGACCTTAAAAGCATGGGGCGCGAGCATCCGAGCATTGCAAAGGCGTTAGCGGATGGCGGGGTGGTGCGGGATTTTATCGTCGCTGCCCTGTCGCTGTCGCCTTACCTGCGGGATCTGGTGCAGGTTCAGCCTTCGCTGCTGGTCAGCCTTCTGGAAAACGCCATTCCTCATCGTTTGCAAGCGATCATCGGCCAGGCACGCGAGGCTTGGCGTGGCGATGACGGTGCTGCGTCCAGCGATGCCATCGTCATGTCGCGGCTGCGAATTGCCAAGCGGGAGGTAAGTTTTCTCACAGCCATGGCTGATCTGGCACGGTTGTTTGATGCACGCGAAACGACGCGCTGGTTGAGCGATTTTGCCACCGCTGCCGTCAGCGCTGCCATGGACCATCTGCTGTTGTCCGCCCATCAGGATTGCAAGGTGGCTCTGCCAAACGTGTCAGCGCCCAGCGAAGGCTCCGGCGTGGCGGTGCTGGGCATGGGCAAGCTTGGAGCCTGTGAACTCAATTACTCTTCCGACATTGATCTCGTAGTGTTTTTCGATCCGCAGGCGCAAATCGTCGTCAAGCCGGACGACACGAGCGAGGTGTTTGCGCGGCTGTTGCGCCGGTTGATCCGCATCATGCAGGAGCGCACGGCAGAGGGCTACGTATTTCGCACGGACCTGCGACTGCGGCCCGACCCCGGCTCTACCCCGCTGGCCATCTCGGTGGATGCGGCCATGTTGTACTACGAAAGCCGGGGGCAGAATTGGGAGCGCGCCGCCTATATCAAGGCGCGGCCCGTTGGCGGAGATTTGAAAGCGGGCGAGGCGTTTCTGGCAGGACTACGGCCGTTCGTGTTTCGCAAATATCTGGACTATGCGGCCATTGCCGACATTCATTCCATCAAGCGACAGATTCACGCCCATAAAGGCCATGGCGAAATTGCCGTGAAGGGCCACAATGTGAAGCTGGGGCGTGGCGGTATTCGCGAAATCGAGTTTTTCGTGCAGACCCAGCAGTTGATCGCCGGGGGGCGGATGCCAGAGCTGCGGCTGCGGGAAACTGAGCCGATGCTGACAGCCTTGGCGACGGCACAATGGATCGACAGCCAGACGGCAGCGGAATTGACGGACGCCTACTGGTTTCTGCGCGATGTGGAGCACCGCATTCAGATGGTGCGCGACGAGCAGACACATGTGCTGCCTGACACCGAGGCGGAGTTGAAGCGCATTGCCTATATGCTCGGCTTTGCCGATACGGTGGCATTTTCCAAGCGGCTTGTGGGTGTGCTGAAAACGGTGGAGCATCGCTATGCGCAACTGTTTGAGCAGGAGGCCGGACTTTCGACGGAAACCGGCAATCTGGTGTTCACCGGCCAGGGCGACGACCCGGAAACGCTGGAAACGCTGGCAGGGATGGGGTTTCAGCGCCCGGCGGATATGGCCAATATCATCCGCACCTGGCACTATGGTCGCTACCGGGCCACGCAATCTGTCGAGGCGCGTGAGCGGTTGACGGAACTGACGCCGCACTTGTTGCAGGCGTTTGGGCAAAGCAAACGGGCAGATGATGCGCTGCTGCGCTTTGACGGGTTTTTGTCCGGGTTGCCAGCGGGTATCCAGCTGTTTTCGCTGCTCAGCAACAATCCCGGGCTGCTGTCTCTTCTGGTCAGCATCATGTCATCCGCGCCGCGCCTTGCCGATATCATTGCCGCCAGGCCCCATGTGTTTGATGGGATGCTGGACCCCGGTCTGCTGGCGGAACTGCCGACGCGGGCTTATCTGGCCGACCGTATCGCCGGTTTCGTCTCTGGCGGACGGCATTATGAGGAGATTCTCGACAGGCTGCGGATTATCGCGTCGGAACAGCGGTTCCTGATCGGCATTCGGCTGCTGACGGGCAGCATCAGCGGGGAGCAGGCGGCGCGCGCCTTTACCCATGTGGCGGACCTGATTCTGGAGGCGACGCTGAAGGCGGTGCGCGCAGAAATTGCCCATGCGCACGGGCAGTTTCCGGGCGGGGCCATTGCCATTGTCGGCATGGGCAAGCTGGGCAGTTTCGAGCTGACGGCCGGCTCCGATCTCGATCTTATTCTGCTCTACGATTACGACGACGAGGCTGCGGAGTCCGATGGCATGAAGCCACTGGATGCAGTGCGATATTTTACCCGCGTGACGCAACGGCTGATGGCCGCTCTGTCGGCCCCCACTGCCGAGGGTGTGCTCTACGAGGTGGACATGCGGCTGCGACCCTCCGGAAACAAGGGGCCGGTGGCCACCCGTATCTCCGCCTTTGCCAAATATCAGCTTCAGGAAGCGTGGACGTGGGAGCATATGGCACTGACCCGTGCACGCGTGGTGTGCGGCGATGCGCAACTGGTAAACGAATCACGCGACGTGTTTGACACCGTGCTGACCCGGACCCCGGATGTGGCGAAAATTACCTCGGACGTCGCGGAGATGCGAAGACTGATCGAAGCTGAGAAGCCTGCCAAAAGTGTGTGGGATTTCAAGCGGATTGCAGGCGGGTTGATCGATATGGAGTTCATCGCTCAATATCTGACGCTCCTTTCACCTAAGAGTGCGCGGGGCGGAACGACCGGGGAGGTGCTAAAACGCGTCGGGCCTCAGCGGATCAAGCCTGATGATCTTGAAAAACTGCTGACAACGCTAACGCTGATGACGAATGTGTCGCAGATCATACGGCTGTGTATGGATGGGGAGTTCGATCCCGCACAAGCGCCTGCCGGTCTGATCGACCTTGTATGCCGGGCGGGAGACGCGCCGGATATCAAGGTGCTGGAGGCCGATATTCGCGCACGCGCCAAGGCGGTGCGGCGGATTTTTCAGAGTGTTGTGACGCCCTGACTTTATCATCCCTATGCCGCCGTCTTGCGATACCGCGGCCTTGCCTGATCGGGAATGCGGACGGAGATGATCGTGCCGGTTTTTTCCTTGGAGGCAATGCGCATCGTGCCGCCGTGCAGGCGCGTCAGCGAGCGGGAAATGGCGAGGCCAAGACCGGAGCCACCCTTGCTTTTGGCATACTGGCTCTGCACCTGCTCGAACGGATAGCCAATTTTTCCCAGGGCGCGTTTGGGGATCCCGATGCCCGTATCGGCGATGGTGAGCGTAACCGCGCCTGCGACCTTGCGGGCGCGCAGCGAAATCTGGCCGCCTTCATTGGTAAACTTGACCGCGTTGGACAGAAGGTTCAACAAAACCTGCTTCATGGCGCGGCGGTCTGCGGTCAGCGTCAGGCCGCTGGATACCTCCTGCACGATGCGGATGTTCTTCTGCTCGGCGGGAATGGTGGTGAGGCGCAGGGTTTCCTCGATCAACGGTGCAAGATCGATGGTCTCCGGTGCAATTTGCATGTGCCCAGCCTCGATCTTGGACATATCCAATATGTCATTGATGACGTTGAGCAGATGCTTGCCGCTATCATGAATATCCTTGGCGTATTCATCATATTTGCCGGAGCCGAGCGGGCCGAACATGTTGTTCTGCAAGATTTCGGAAAAGCCCAGAATGGCGTTGAGCGGCGTGCGCAACTCATGCGACATGTTGGCGAGAAACTCGGACTTGGCCTTGTTGGCAGCTTCGGCGCGCTCTTTTTCCGCCTGATAATTGGCGTTGGCAATAGAAAGTTCGGCCTTCTGCCGCTCCAGCGTGATGCGCGATGCTGACAGATCGCTAATGGTTGCCATGAGGCGGCGCTCGGATTCCCGTAAGCGCACCTGATGGCGTTTCAACAGCGTAATGTCTGTGCCGACAGACACCACGCCACCATCGCGCGTAACACGCTCGTTGATCTGCAGCCAGCGTTCGTCCGCCAGTTGCACCTCGGTGGTGGTGGAGCGGTTGGAATGGTCGGGGTCGGCAATGCGGCGCTCGACGATGGGCCGGGCGGCGCTGGCATGGACCACGGTGCGCTCGGTGCCCGGAATCAGCACCGCATCCGGAAGGCCGTAGGCTTGCTGGTAGTGGGTGTTGCACATCACCAGACGATCGTTCTTGTCCCACAGCACGAAGGCCTCGGACGTCGATTCGATGGCGTCGGCAAGGCGCTGATCGGCCTCGGCGTAGCGCTGGGCCAGACGGTGCTGCTCGGTGACATCCATGGCAATGCCGATGAGGTGCACGCGACCGGACGCGGTGCGGATCAACTGCGCGCGCGCGCGCATCCACACATAATGCCCATCGGCGTGGCGCATGCGGAAAATCTGGTCAATCTGCTTGGCGTCACCCTTGGCAATGGAGCGGGCGACCTTGTAGATTCCATTGTCATCCGGGTGCATCAGGCGGGCAGCATCGCCAAAGGATAGCACACTGTCCTGCGGGGTCATGCCCAGCATTTCATACATGGAGCGCGACCAGAACAGGCGACGGTTGGGTAGATCGAAATCCCATAGGCCACAGCGCCCACGGGCCAGAGCGGTTTCCACGCGCTGGTTGGACTCGTCAAAAATCGTATCGGCATCCCGGGCGCGCTTGGCCTGAATGTAATAGGCGTAGAGCACCACGAACAGAATGGTGGAAATGCCGGAAAACAGCGTGACGTTCAGCGATACATCATCGCGCCAGACCGTATCGATCCGCGCGGTGGGAGAGGCGACCAGCACCACGCCCGAGCGACCGCTGACCTGCGACATGGAGACGATATAGTCGGCTCCGTCGATCACCGCTTTGAGTGTATCCGGGCGATCACTGAAATACTGGAAAGCCGCCAGTTCCGGCGAGAGGCTGGACAGCGAACGACCGATATAGGGAGATGCGAGCGGCGAACCGGCAAAGATGCGGCCACTCTGCTGTACCATCAACACAAGCGTGGATGGCTCGACCAGATCGAGCGGAATGGCAGTGCCAAGACGCGTCTCGGCATCCCAGCGCTTGGCGTTGCCGAAGACGTCAGGCGCGTCGGCGGAAAAGGTGGCAGCGGCAGCAGCGGCAGCCAGCGCAGAGGTTTGGCGAATGGTGGCTTCCATGCGCGTATGTTCGCTCATGATGCCGGTTAGGCGCGATGCGCCGACCACAATCAGAAAGGCGATGATGAGAATCGGAATGGAGCGCTTGAGCAGCGGCTCCGCCTTGGCCAGACGCCGCACAGCGGGACCGGCAAGCACACGGGCGCGCCCCAGAAAATGGTTTTCCAGCCGACCGGGCATACGCGGTCGCACTCGTTCACCGCCAGCGCTTGCCCGCCACGCCTCCGCCATTTTCTTCAATACCGCAATCCTCGAGAGCATTTTCGGTAAAAGCGGCTAGGCTCCTCCCGAATCGTACCCAATGAATCAAAGGTGATTCCGGTTGTCCAGAGGAAAGTTTTACCAGGCGTTAACCATATACGTGCCGGTTAGCCCTCAAGAATCCGTTCAACGATATCGCTGACATCATTGGACAGGGGTCTGGCACTGGCAAGCCGGGCCAAGGCTGCTTGTGCTTTTTGCCCACGCACCGGTTCCAACTGCCGCCAGGAGCGCAGGGAGGTGAGGATACGGGCCGCAACCTGAGGGTTTCGCCGATCAATTTCCAAGATCTGATCGACCAGAAAATCGTAGGCTTTGCCATCGGCACGATGGAGGCCGGTGGGGTTGGAAAAGGCAAAGGTGCCGATGAGCGAGCGCAGGCGATTGGGGTTGTTGCGATTGAAAAGCGGATGGTTCAGCAGTGCCTGCACGCGCGCCAGGGTATCGGGGCCCGGAATGGTGGCCTGTGCGACAAACCATTTGTCGATGACCAAAGGATTATCACCAAAGCGGGTGGCGAATGTATCGAGCGCAGATTTCGCCTCCGAGGAGTTCGGGAAGGTGTGCACCAGAAGGTTGAGCGCCTGCGAAAGGTCCGTCATGTTGTTGGCATCGGCAAAGGCCTGTGCTGCCCGGTCCGGGGTGCCGTCTGCGGCTGTCAGATAGGTGAGCGCGACAGCGCGCAGCGCGCGCTTTCCGGCACTTTGCGCATCTGGTGTAAACGGGCCGGGGGTCGCCATGGTGGTGAACAGGTCATCAAAAAGGGATGCACCGGCATTGGCCACCGCTTTCAGCGTGGCCTGACGGGCCGTGCGGATGGCATCGGGGTCTGTGTTGGCGCCGATGGCGCGGGCGATATCGGCCTCACTGGGCAGCGTCAGCGCCAGTGCGCTGAAGGCGGACTCAAGCGCATCATCGGCAGCAATGGCAAGCAGGGTCTCGATCAAGAGAGGATCGGGGGAGGCGGTGTCGCCTGTGCTGGCAGCCATCAGGGTGGGCATGGCAAGATCGGTGAGAGCTTGCCAGCGCGCGTAAAGATCGGTTTCGTGTCCTGCAATCAGCGCAAGCTCTGCGGGGGACTGGCTCTGAATGAGTGTAACAGGGGCCGAAAAGCCGCGATTGATGGACAGGATTGGAGAGCCGGACAGGTTCTCGAAAACGATCCTCTGCTTTGTCTCGGTGAGATGCAGAACATCGCCGGTGATATCGGCATCGGCTGCGACCTTGAGGGGAAGGCTTTCGCCGTGTGCATTCAACAACGCCAGCCGCAGCGGAATGTGCATGGCTGCCTTCTCGCTCTGGCCGGGCGTGGGCTTGACGGCCTGTGCAAGCGACAGCGTAAAGGTGCGGGCATCAGCGTCGAAATTCGTTTCAACGGTGATATGCGGTGTGCCAGCCTGGCTGTACCAGAGCGAAAACTGGGTCAGATCGCGGCCGCTCGTTTCCTCGAAACAGGCAACGAAATCTTCCACTGTCGCGGCCTGTCCATCATGGCGGGCAAAGTAGAGGTCCATGCCGGCCTTGAAGGCTTCGGGCCCCACCAGCGTCGCAATCATACGGGTGACTTCGCTGCCTTTTTCATAGACGGTCGTCGTGTAGAAATTGTTGATCTCGCGGTACTGCTGCGGGCGCACCGGGTGTGCCAGCGGACCGGCATCCTCTGGAAATTGCTCGGCTTTCAGGTGGCGCACCTCGGCAATGCGCTTGACGGCGCGGGAGCGCTGATCGGCGGAAAACTCGTGATCGCGATAAACCGTCAGGCCTTCTTTCAGGCACAGCTGAAACCAGTCACGGCAGGTGATGCGGTTGCCCGTCCAGTTGTGGAAATATTCGTGCGCAATAATGGCTTCGATCAACGCATAATCGGTGTCGGTCGCGGTTTCCGGGTCGGCCAGCACATATTTATCGTTGAAGATATTGAGGCCCTTGTTTTCCATGGCCCCCATGTTGAAATCCGAGACGGCGACGATCATGAAAATATCCAGATCGTATTCACAGCCGAAGACATCTTCGTCCCAGCGCATGGACCGTTTCAGCGCATCCATGGCGTAGGCGGCGCGAGGCTCCTTGCCGTGCTCAACGTAGATTTTCAGCGCGACATTGCGACCAGAGCGGGTGACGAAGGGTTCTTCAATGACGCCGAGATCGCCCGCAACCAGTGCAAACAGGTAGCAGGGCTTGGGGTGCGGATCGAACCAGGTGGCGAAATGTCGGCCATCGCCGAGATCACCGCCGCCCAGCCGGTTGCCGTTTGATAGCAGGAGCGGCGCGGTCGCCTTGTCGGCCATGATCGTCACGGTATAGACCGCCAGCACATCCGGCCGATCCGGGAAATAGGTAATACGGCGGAACCCATCCGCTTCGCACTGCGTGCAGTACACACCGGAGGTGCGATAAAGTCCCATCAGCTTGGTATTGGCTTGCGGTGCGATGATGGTGGTGATCATCACTTCAAAGGCACCGCTTCCCGGCAGGCCGGTGATGGTGAGGCCGTTCGATTGGACGGTATAGGCGTGCTCCGGCACTGGCGTTTGATCGACCGCCAAAGCCGTCAGCGACAGTTCGTCGCCATCCAGCCACAGGGGTGCATCCGGGCTCACGCCATCCCGTCGATGGAAAATGAGGCGGGACTCAACCTTTGTCGCGGCGGGGTCCAGCTCGAAGGTAAGGTCTACGCGCTCCAGTACGAAATCCGTGGGCCGATAGTCGGCGAGGGAAACGGTCTGCCCGGTATCTGTGCGCATGTTCTGTCCTGTGGCGTGAGCGTCAGCCCGCGCATGTCTGTTCGAAATGTTTGTGACAGCCTAAAGGATTTTTGAGCAAAACGGAAATGCCTTAAAAACAAACAGTCGCTGGTGCGCGTGTTGATGAAAGGATGAAATGACCGAATGCCGTGAAATCATGCAGGGTGCGGGCGAAAGGACTGGATTCGCAGGTCTTTTCTGTCCTACCCTAGAGGCTTGATTTGCTTCGCAACGCAAAGGCCCGGCCTCGTCCCCGGTAATGCTCGCATGAAAACCACTGCCTACGCCAACCCGCTTCAGGGCATTCTCCTGAAGGTATTGTCCGTTCTGATATTTGTATGCATGTCGACGCTGATCAAACTGGCAGGGGCCGAAATCCCCATTGGGCAGGTGACGTTCTTTCGCTCTGCCTTTGCAATTTTTCCCATTCTGGCGTTTCTGGCCCTGCGGGGGCAACTGGTGACGGCATTTCGCACCGATAACGTGCCGGGGCATATCGGGCGCGGCTTTATCGGCATACTTGCGATGTCACTTGGCTTTTATGGCCTGCGCTATCTGCCTTTGCCGGAGGCTATCGCTATCGGCTACGCTATGCCGTTGATTACGGTCATCTTTGCGGCGGTTTTTTTGAAAGAAACCGTGCGGCTGTACCGGTGGAGCGCCGTAATGGTTGGTCTGACGGGTGTGTTGATCATCGTCTGGCCCCGGCTGACGCTGTTTGATGAAGGAGCCATGGATGCGGCGGCAGCCTTTGGGGCGGTGGCCGTCCTGCTCTCGGCAACCTTCGGCGCCGTTGCGATGATGCTGGTACGAAAGCTGATCCAGACGGAGAAAACCCACACAATTGTGCTTTATTTTTCCGTCTCGGCCTCGGTGTTTTCCCTGGCAACAGTGCCGTTCGGTTGGGCGCCGCTCAGCGCGTATTCCGCTCTGTTGCTGATTGCCGCAGGCTTCTGCGGCGGCGTCGCGCAAATCTTGCTGACGGAATGTTATCGCCATGCCGATGTCTCGACCATAGCGCCGTTCGAATACACATCAATTTTATTGGGAATGGTCTTCGGCTACTGGCTGTTTGACGATGTGCCGACAGCGGTGATGCTGATCGGCACGGCCATTGTGGTCTCGGCGGGCATCTTCATTATATTCCGGGAGCACCGGCTGGGGCTGGAGCGCAAGAAGGCGCG
The DNA here is from genome assembly GCF_014841565.1 of Rhizobium sp. CFBP 8762. GTDB lineage: Bacteria > Pseudomonadota > Alphaproteobacteria > Rhizobiales > Rhizobiaceae > CFBP-8762. The sequence goes on along the minus strand of NZ_JACYUD010000001.1, from coordinate 274,219 downwards.
CAAGTCCATGACCCCGCAGGGGTAATGCCGGTTGGCTTTTACGTGACAGGCTGTTAGCGCTGCATAAAGTCGGAATAGGACTGGCCAGCGCCAACCACGCGGGCAAAGCCGTTAGCCGTCAACTGCTCATTCGTAATGCAGGCGCAGGTATTAACACCCTGTGGCGTGCGGAACGGAGAGCCAGCCTGACGCAGGGTCTCGAAGGTCGAATGGATCGGGCGAAAACGGGCAATCATTGTTCTATTCCTAAATAATCCGTCCTCCTGTGGTTCATATTGCAGCACAGAGCCCTACAGACAATGAGACAGAATGCCGCCCTGATATGCGCAATTTGCATGGCTTCTGTAATCTTGTGTTCACAATTTAGGCAAGGTGCGGGCGTGTTTGTGGCTTGCGAAAATAAGGTCCTGAAAAGACTGCGTTATTACGTTTGAATTGCGGCCTTGAACATCAGAAGGTCAGACCAGGCCAGCCGTTTGCAGACGGGTGCGGAGACCAGATCCTGCGGATGAAGGGTGGCCATGGCGGGAATGACACGGTTCGAAACCGAGATATCGCGCCAGACACCGCGCATATTGTGGATAGTATCCTGACCGCCGAAGAAAAAGCGGGCGGCAAAATTGCCGAGAATCAGCAGGCGCTGCGGCTCCACCAGAGCGATTTGCCGTAAAATAAACGGGCGGCAGATTTCCACCTCACGCGGAGACGGTGTGCGATTGCCGGGTGGCCGCCACGGAATAACGTTGGTCAGCGCCAGATCGTCGCGTTTCAGCGCAATGCCGGCCAGCATTCGGTCAAGCATTTCGCCCTGTCGTCCCGCAAAGGGAAGGCCATCCCGGTCATCGTCCGCATTCGGCATGGGGCCGATGATCATCACCCGGGCGTCCTCGGCTCCCTGCAGGAACACGAGATTGCGGGCACTGTTCTTGAGATTGCAGCCGGTAAATTCGTCCATGGCGCTGCGCAATTGCGCAAGCGTGGTGGCGCTGGCGGCGACGCGTTCGGCCTGCGCAATGGCCTGCTCATCGGGAATGGACACCTGTCGGGCCACAGTTGAAGGCAGCGCACCCATGCGGGCCGTGCGCTCCATATCCTGTGGAACGGCAATATCCTGTGGAACAGCCGGGGCCGGTGGCGGTTCGCTGCGCGCCGCCACGCCACGATCCGGTGCCTGGGTAGGCTGATCGGTGTTTTGTCGCGGCAGCGCGGCTTGCTGTGGGCGTTGTGCAGGCGGGGCTGCGCGCCGTGCGGCCTTCTGGGCTTCAAACTCGGCAAACCGGTCAACGGCCTCGTCTTCCAGCATCCAATCCACGCCCGCATCCGCATGGAAATGCAGAAGGGCGGCCAGTTGCGCGGGGGAGAGGTCGTCAGCCGATATCATGGGTTCGATGCTTACAGGATCGGGCGAAGTGTGGAAAGAAAAACCTCGCTCACGCAGCCGCCTGTGCGGGCAGTGGTGCCGTCCAGCGCTCGATGTCGTCGCGCTCACCAATCAACGCCAAACCATGCGCAATGGACAGCAGTTCGCCGCCGGTCTCGATACGGTCGGCCGCAAAGCGCTGCTCGAAGATGGTGCGCACGGCTGGCACGAAGGACGTGCCGCCCGTCAGGAAGACCTTGTCGATCGTGTCAGGCGCGGTATTGGTTTTCACCAGAACATCATCCAGTGCCGCCTCGATCCGGGCGAGATCGGGCGCAATCCAGCTGTCGAAATCGCTGCGGCGCACGGTCTGGCGGGAGCTTTCGCCGAGAGGGGCAAAGTAAAATTCCGTTTCCGTATCCTGCGACAGGCGCATCTTGGTGGCAGACACGGCCTGATAGAGCGGATAGCCTTCATCCTGCTCAACCAGATCGATAAAGGCTTCCAGTTTTTCCGGCTCTTCAGCGACCCGCACCAGTTTTTGCAGTTCGGTAAAATCTTTCAGCGTCTTGAAAATGGACAACTGGTTCCAGCGGCCAAAGTTGGCATAGTAGCTGGATGGCACGTCCAACCGCTTGTCGAAACTGCGGAATTTGCTGCCCTTGCCAATGAGCGGGGCGACGATAGTGTCTATGATGCGAAAATCGAAATGATCGCCCGCAACGCCCACGCCCGAATGGCCAACCGGCGTGGCCGTCAACTGTCCCGCATGGGTCTCGAAGCGGATGATGGAATAGTCGGTGGTGCCGCCGCCGAAGTCGGCAACCAGCACGGTCGCATCCTGTTTCAGGTTCTGGGCGAAGAAGAACGCGGCGGCCACCGGCTCGTAGACATAGTGAACTTGCGGGAAGTCGAAGCGCGACAAAGCCGCTTGATAGCGCTGGAGCGCCAGGGTCTCATCCGGGTTGCCACCGGCAAAGTGGACAGGACGGCCCACGACCAGCCGCTGATAGCCACGCGCCCAGTCTTCACCCGCATACTCGGCAATGCGCGCCAGAAATGTTTCCATCAGGTCCTCAAAGCCATGGCGCTTGCCGAAGATCAGCGTGCCCTGAAACACCGCGCTGGCCGCGAAGGTCTTGATGGATTGCAGGAAACGGCAATCGCCGGGGTTGTCGATAAACATGCGGATGGCCGCCTGTCCGGCTTCCACGTTCAGCACGCTGGCATTCTGCCGGGTCTGCTTCATGAAGGAGAGTGCCGTGCGCATGGACTGCGTTTCCCCGGCGCTGCTGGTGAAGGTCAGCGACCGGGTGGTGTCTCCTTGAGCTGCGGCAAGAACCGAATTTGTGGTGCCAAAGTCAAAGCCCAAAGCTGATGCCGTCATATTCTTGAAACCAGCGCTGATCGGCGCCTGCCTTCCTGTCGTTTTAGGGAGGGCGCTCTTCCCATGTTGCCCGGATGAATGCAAGGCAGCCTTGCACTACAGTTGCAAATTCGTCAGGCCGTGGCGAAAAGGGTGATTTTCGAGCATTGGAGCGAAGCGTACTTTTGGGTACGTGAGCACCGAAGCGCAGAAAATTACCCTTTGCAGACCGGCATGGCGAAGAATGCGACTGTAGTGCTAGCCTTGATGCAGGCAAAGGCATTGCTTATCTACCTTAAAGCATGGGGTCATGAGCAAAACGCGACGTCTCCGTCGCATATCGGCTCGACAATACCAACCCGATTTGAGATGACGAAAGATACATTCAGGACAGTGGTGGGCCTATCGGCAGCAGGAGAAGACCATGAGCGGCGAACACGATCTAACCGAACGCGAAAGCCCAGAACGCGAAAGCATGGAATTCGACGTGGTGATTGTCGGTGCGGGGCCTGCGGGTCTGGCAGCCGCCATTCGCCTGAAACAATTGAATGAGGACCTCTCCATCGTCGTTCTGGAAAAGGGCGCGGAAGTGGGTGCGCATATTCTCTCCGGCGCGGTGGTGGACCCGATCGGCATCGACCGGCTGCTGCCCGGCTGGCGCGCGGAAGAGGGGCATCCATTCAAACAGGAAGTCACGGACGATCAGTTTCTGTTTTTAGGCCCTGCGGGGTCCGTGCGCCTGCCGAACTTTGCCATGCCGCCACTGATGAACAATCATGGCAACTATATCGTCTCGCTCGGTCTGGTCTGTCGGTGGCTGGCGGAAAAGGCAGAGGCGCTGGGTGTGGAAATCTATCCCGGCTTTGCGGCAACCGAATTGCTGTACAACGAAGACGGTGCCGTCATTGGCGTTGCCACCGGTGATATGGGCATTGGCCGTGATGGTGAGCCGGGCCCGGCCTATACGCGCGGCATGGAACTTCTGGGCAAATATACGCTGATTGGCGAGGGTGTGCGCGGTTCGCTCGCCAAGCAGTTGATCAACCGGTTCAAGCTGGATGAGGGCCGTGAGCCGCCGAAATTCGGCATTGGCATCAAGGAACTCTGGCAGGTGAAGCCGGAAAACCACAAGCCCGGCCTGGTGCAGCACTCTTTCGGCTGGCCGCTCGATTTTTCCACCGGCGGCGGGTCCTTCCTGTATCACCTTGAAGACAATACGGTCGCCGTCGGCTTTGTGGTGCACCTGAACTACAAGAACCCGTATCTCTATCCGTTTGAGGAGTTTCAGCGGTTCAAGACGCATCCGGCCATCCGGGATACGTTCGAAGGGGGCAAGCGGCTCTCCTATGGTGCGCGGGCAATTACCGAGGGCGGCTATCAATCCGTGCCGAAACTCTCCTTCCCCGGCGGCGCCTTGATTGGCTGCTCAGCGGGTCTGGTCAATGTGCCGCGCATCAAGGGCAGCCACAATGCCGTGCTGTCGGGCATGTTGGCAGCAGACAAGATTAATGAGGCGATTGCCGCCGGTCGCGCCAATGACGACCCGGTGGCAATTGAAAACGAATGGCGGGCGGGTGATATCGGCGCGGACCTGCGCCGGGTGCGCAATGTCAAACCGCTGTGGTCGCGCTTCGGCACGGTGCTGGGCATCACGCTGGGTGCGCTGGACATGTGGACCAACACCTTCGGCTTCTCGTTCTTCGGCACGCTCAAGCATGGCAAGAGCGATGCGGCGTCGTTGGAACCGGCAGCCAAACACAAGAAAATCGCGTATCCCAAGCCGGATAACGTCCTGACCTTCGACCGCCTGTCCTCAGTGTTCCTGTCCAACACCAACCATGAGGAAGACCAGCCGATCCATTTGCATGTCAAGCATCCCGCCCTGCAAAAGCCATCCGAACTGGATGTCTATGCGGGTCCGTCCACGCGCTACTGTCCCGCCGGGGTCTATGAGTGGGTGGAAAAGGACGGTAACGACGTGTTCGTTATCAACGCACAGAACTGCGTGCACTGCAAAACCTGCGATATCAAAGACCCCAACGACAACATCACCTGGGTGCCACCGCAGGGCGGCGAGGGGCCCGTATACCCGAATATGTAGAAAAATAGCACGTGATACCCCGTGTTTTGCCAGAAAGCTGTGGGCTGTGACGGTCGCGTTTGCTTTGTCGCTTTCGCGTATCCGGTGTCGTGCTATGGCAAATGCGAACGGGAGCCACGATGGTCAGGTATAAAGCAAATTTCTTGCGCACCTCTTTGGTGCTGCTGGCTATCGGCATGGTAGCACTGCTCGGTATTGTCGGCACGTCGCTATGGCTGGTGGAGCGGACCAAGTCGAACTTTGCCGATGTCGTGCGCGAGCGCCAGATGCGCAGCGCCGCCGCAGACCTGCTGGCGCTGGTAAAGGATGCTGAAACCAGCCAGCGTGGCTATCTCCTGACCCTGTCGCCGCAGTATCTCGACCCGTACAATGCCGCGGTCAAAAACTTTCCCCCGGCACTTGAAAAGATGCGGTCCCTTCTGCAAGCCGTCAATCCGGATGATCCTTCCGCCGCCATTCTGTCCGATGTTCTGCCGAAAAAAATTGCCGAGCTGAAAGAAACCATTGACCTTGCCAATTCCGGCCGGGTTGCCGAGGCGCTGGAGATCGTGCGCACCGATGCCGGTCAGCAATACATGGATCAGGCAAGACGTGCGCTGGCCGAGGTGATCGAGTCGGCAGATTCGCGCCTGCGAGAGGGCGTAGAAAACCAGTACCGCAGCAACAACGCGTTGACCTGGGTCAGTGTTATCGGATTGATGGCCATTCTCATCGTTCTTGGCGGCTCTTATCGCGTGGTGTCACGCTACGTGCGGGCGCTGGCGGAAGCGCGGGACCGTGTGGAGGTTTTGAATACTGGGCTTGAGGAGCGGGTAAACGAACGCACGCAGGACCTGATGCGCGCCAATGAGGAAGTGCAGCGCTTTGCTTACATCGTGACCCACGATCTGCGCGCACCGCTCGTCAACATCATGGGTTTTACGGCGGAACTGGACACCACCATGCGCTCCATTCAGGACTACATCCTGACTGAGGATGATGGTATGCCGAAGGAGCAGTTGAAGAAGGAAGCGCTTCTGGCGGTCAAGGAAGATTTGCCGGAGGCGATTGGCTTCATCCGCAAATCAACGAAAAAAATGGACGGTCTTATCAACGCGATCCTGAAAATCTCGCGCGACGGTCGGCGTCCACTGAATGCCGAACATATTGACCTGCAGGAATTGTTGTCTGTTGCCTCGGGCAGTGTGCAGCATCAGGTCGCCGATGCGGATGGCGAGATCGTTCTCGACGTCAAAGGTCTGCGCGTCCACACGGACCGGCTGTCGCTGGAACAGATTTTTGGCAATCTCCTCGATAACGCCGTCAAGTACCGTGTGCGCGACCGGGCACTGCGCATCGTCATCCGGGCCCGAAAGCAGGGCCGAAACCATCTGATGATCGAGGTGGAAGACAATGGGCGCGGCGTGGCGGAAAGCGATCACAGCCGTATCTTCGACCTATTCCGACGCTCCGGCGCGCAGGACAGCCCCGGTGAAGGCATCGGCCTTGCCCATGTGCGCTCTCTCGTGCGCAATCTAGGCGGCGATATCACCGTCAAATCTGTGCTTGGAGAAGGAACAACCTTCATGATAACGCTGCCTATCAATCTAAGAGCTATCGTCAGGAGTGACCAGTGAAGCGAAACGGCAATCCCGTCACGATCATTATGATCGAGGACGATGAGGGGCATGCGCGCCTGATTGAGAAGAACGTTCGTCGCGCTGGCGTGGACAATGAAATCATCCCGTTCACCAGCGGCACAGAAGCGCTGACCTATCTTCTGGGCGAGGACGGCTCCGGCGAAGTATCATCCGGGCGTCATCTGCTCATCCTGCTGGACCTGAACCTGCCTGACATGACCGGGATCGATATTCTGGAAAAGGTGAAGGGAAACCAGCACACTAAGCGCACGCCTGTCGTGGTGCTGACCACGACGGACGATCAGCGTGAAATCCAGCGCTGTTATGATCTGGGCGCAAACGTCTATATTACCAAGCCGGTTGATTACGACAATTTTGCCCACGCCATTCGCCAGCTAGGTCTGTTCTTCTCGGTGATGCAAGTTCCGGAGACGGATTGATTGAACGACATTCGCCACGCGCGCATACTGTATGTCGATGACGACCCCATTCTGGCACGGCTGATCGAAAAACAGCTGGGCCGGAAGGGGTTTGACGTCGTGCATGCGGGCGCGGTTGCGGATGTGTTGCCTGCGTTGGAGCAGAGCCAGTTCGATGTGCTGGTGCTGGACCATTATCTGGACAATGGCACGGGCATTGATGTGCTCAATCAGGTCAAGGCCTCCGGCCATAGCATGCCGGTGGTCTATGTCACGGGATCGTCGGATGTGGAGATCGCCATCAATGCCATGAAGGCGGGCGCGACCGACTACGTGATCAAGTCGCCCGGTCATGATTTTGTGCTGATGCTGGAAACAGCTTTGCAGCACGCGCTGGAAAACGCGCGGTTGCGGCGCGAAAAGGACGAGGCCGATCAGGAAGTGCGCCGCGCGCGCGACCATGCTGAAATTCTTCTGGCAGAAGTCAACCACCGCGTGGCAAACGGGCTGGCGCTGGTGGCCGCGTTCGTTCGTATGCAGATATCGGCGGTGGATGATCCGGCGGCCAAACATGCCCTTGCGGAAACACAGGCCCGCATTACCGCAATCGGCGGCATTCACCGCAGCCTCTACACGTCATCGGATGTGCGTGTGGTTGAGATGGATGCGTATTTGCGCGATCTGGTGCATGAACTCGGCAGTTCCATGCAGCAGACCGGCCCACAAGCGCAGGTGAAGCTGGATGTGGAGCCGATGAAAATCGGGACCGACAAGGCCGTATCGCTGGCCGTCATGGTCACCGAAATGATGACGAACGCCTTCAAATACGCCTATCCCGAAGGGACCAGTGGCGAGGTGCGGGTGTCGCTGCGCAGGCACTGCGATGGTATGGCGCTCTTGAGCGTTGAGGATGACGGTATTGGCTGGTCCGGCGATGGCAAGCCGCAGGGCACCGGCATCGGCAGTCGCATTCTATCGGCGATGGCCAAGAACATTGACGCCAAGCTGCAATATGGCAGCGCCGAACACGGCACACGCGTGACGCTCGAATTTAAAATATAAAAAGTTCAGCCCTGGTAATGGCTAGGGCTAAACGTTTTCACGACGCTGTTGCGGTTTTCGGCGGCGTGGCAATGGCCGCGCTTTTGCGCAGCACATTGCCAAACAGGAAGGTTTGACGACGCAGTTCTTCGGCAAGCGGCGTGTACTCCTCCCGTATTCCATTGGTCGGCTTGGCCGATAGCAGGCCGTTATGGCAGTAACGGTCGTCATCCCAGCCAAGATGCTCCACCACCGGATACAGGCAGATGCCTTCCATCGGCACGCCAGCGGCCATGGCAGCGCGCACCTCTGCACCGATATAGGCCAGCCATTCGGGGCGCCGTTCCCATTCAACGCCGGTTTCCGCAATAAAGATCGGGCGACCGTAGCGCGCGTAGGTCTCGATCAGAATATTGCGGAAGGGCCGGTACAGCGGGTGGCCGATATCGATGGGCGGCCCGCCGTGAATCCACTGATTGTTGAAGTAGTAATTGACTCCGACGATATCGAGATAGCGGTCGGCACCACCGATTTGCGGCCACATGCGCCCGCTGATCAAGTCCCAGCCCTGAAACTGTGACTGGCGATGGCCTTCTGCCGTCTGACGCTCCCATGGACGACCGGGATCGGTGATGACGTTGATGACCGGATCGCAATGCACGAAGCGCGCGCGCGGATCGACATGCAAAACCGCATCCATCGCCGCAATTGACGCGCGCGCAAGCTGCACCTTCAATTCGTAACCACGACCGCGCGCAAAGGGGTTGAGATAGCCCGCATCGCCACCGCCCCAGGAAAAGAACGAGACCTCGTTCACGGGCGAGTAGAATGGAATCTGATCGGTCTCTTCTTGTACGACCTTCGCGGCGGCGGCGGCGAATCGCGCAAAGCGCGTCACAAATTCCGGCTTCCAGATATCGAGATCATCCGGCCAGCCGTAATGCAGCAAATCCCATATCACCTGCGTGCCGGTTTTGCGCGCTGCCCGCAACATTGGGATGACGCTGGACCAGTCGTAACGCCCGGGGGAGGTTTCGATCAGATGCCAGCGAAAACCATCCCGCACGGTGCGGATGGAATGGCTGGCAAGCTGGCGAAAGTCATTTTCCGCATTGGTATCGTGCTCCGTCGCGGCGATGATGTCGAGACGGCGACCATGCCCGAGACGGTGGGACGAGCATTCAAACCCGCCATGGAAAAACGACTGGAACAGGCCGCTGGGAGACCCGGCTTCGCGCTCGGACACCACTGCATCAATCAGGGCTATCCACTGGGGAACAACGGCGGCGACACTGTAGGTGCTTTCCACCTTCTGGCGTAGGCTCGCGCCCAGACTTTTGCGCTTTTGCGGCGCGTCGATCAGGTCGATCATTGTCTGCGCGATGGCTTTCGGATCATTGTGCGGCACGAACAGGCCGGATACGCCGTCCTCGATCTGCTGCATGGACCCATTGTCGGCGGTGGCAATCACCGGTAGACGGGCCGCGCCCGCTTCGGCGATCACATGCGGCATGCCTTCGCCGCGCGAGAGCCATGTAAAGATATCGAAGGCGGAGAGCAGATCGGGGATATCGCGACGATCGCCCAGAAACTGCACCACAGCGCTGAGGTTGCGCTCCTGTACCATGGCTTTCAGAGAGGTTTCGTATTCCGGCATGAAGGCGTCTGCGCCACCGACGATGACAAACCGTGCTTCCGGTTCGCGCGCATGAACGATCTCGGCCGCAGCGATGAAGTCCTCGACATTTTTCTTGGGGTCAAGACGCCCAACCCAGCCGATCAGGATTTGCGCCTCGCCAATGCCCATTTCTGCCCGGAGCCGCGAACGCTCGGTCCCGCGAAATTCCGACAGGTCCACCATGGATGGAATTTCCATCGCATCGCGCTCGCGTCCGGGCATTTTGCTGGCCGCAGCATCGCGGATAGAGCGGCAGACCCCGACATAGCGGCTGGTGAAATGCTTCGGTCCGGCCAAAGCTTCCGAGACCAGCCCGCCATGCTCGATCAGCGGCGGGCGAAGCGCCAGACGCTCCAGCGCCGGGTAGATATCGGCAACGTTCTGGCTGGAAATCACCACATCGTAATTGGTGATCTTGTTGGAGAGATAGGTGACCGTATCATCAAACGAGAGATCATAGGGCACCTTGTCGACGTGGACGCCGAGTTCTGCCAACTGGTGGTGAGTTTGCTCCGGCATATTCGGTTTGCGGAAACAGGCGATCACATCGATTTTGTAGCGGGCGGGATCAAGGTTGCGGGCCAGCAGCCGCACTTCCGTTTCCTCTCCGCCCACCACCAGCCAGGCGAAGACGAAGAGGATGCGGATGGGCTCTTGAGGCCCGTGATCTTGTGAAAGGTCAGGCGTCATTCGTTTACCTTGAACACAATTTGCAGGAAGTCCGGGCGGTCGCGCACGAGGCTTTCAAGGAAGGCAGGGCCATCGTCGAACGGCACGACATGCGTAATCATCTCGTCTGCGATCACCTTGCCATGGGTTCTGAGCAGGTCAATGGTTTCCAGTGCGAGGCGACGGCGATCCCACAGGTGGGACAAGCCGCGCGGTACGCGGTTGATCTGCGCACAACGGATATTCAGGCCGTTGTGGTGGAACTCTTCACCCAGCCGCAGATCGTTTGCTCCATCCTGATAGAAGGCGAGGTCAATGACAGTGCCCTGCGGGCGAAGCGCCTTCAACGCGATGTTCAGTGACTTGGACTGGGCACGGGTCTGGAATACGACATCGGCACCCCGATCCTTACCACCATTATGGAAGCGGGCCTTGGCATAGCCCCAGACTTCATCATCGGTCATGGCCGTAAAGCCCATGGCCTCGGCCTTTTCGCGGCGGTATTGCGAGGGGTCCGTCAGAATGACCTCGGACGCGCCGACCTTTTGCGCAAACAGCGCCGTCATGAATCCAACCGTACCGCCGCCGATCACGATGACAGGGCGACCCTTGATACCGGCGCCGAGCGTGGGAACATTCGTCCCAAGTGCGTCTGCATCGGCGTGAAGAATGCCATTGGCAGCAATCGGCCCCATCTGGGCCACGAAAATGCCGAGCATTGGATCGATATCGGCGGGCATTGGGATCAGCACATCCTGAAACGGATCGGCGGTGTGGCCACTTTTGTGCGCATAGGTGGTGGCGACAACATCACCATTCTTGAAGCCGAATGTGCGCGAATCTGAAACACGCGCCACTTCCATATAGCCGAGGAACGGCACGGGAAAGTGAATGCCGGGCTCGCCCGTTAGAAACACGCCCCGTCCATCATCCCAGCGGGAGTGGAAATAGGGGTTGGTGTTTTTCATCAAGGTCAGTTCTGTACCGGCCGAAAAGCCGGTGTAGAGCGTATCGAGGCGCACATGGTGTTCGGCTGGCGGGCCTTCATCATAGCCGAGAAAATAGGATTTGCCGGGAGCTTCAAAACCAAGTGAGCGGATATGGCGGTGTTCGGACATGCTGGAAGACCTTAGTTTGCAATTTTGACAGGCTGGCCGCTGCGGGCAGAATCATTGATGGCAAGCGCCAGACGGTGGGTTTTCAACGCCTCGCCATAGGGGCAGCGAATGCGGTTTTCGCCACCGCGCACGGCATCGACAAAGTCGCGGTCTTCACGCCATACCGGATCGCCCTCTGCATGGCGGGTGGGACGGCCCGCGCCGACGTCGACCATGATATCGTGGTCCGTCAGTTCCATGGCCAAACCATCGGCAAAGATATGCAGGCCAACGCGGTGACCCCAGCGTAAGATGCAGGTGGAACCGATATTGCCGACGGCACCTGATGCGAAGCTCAGCGATGCAGTGCTGGCGGTCGGCACGTCCAGTTCGGGAAAATCGCCGCGCTCCTTGTGGCTGGCAAGGCCATAGACCTGGGTGACATCGCCAACCAGATAGCGGGCCAGGTCCAGAATATGGGTGGTTTGTTCCACCATCTGCCCACCGGATTTGTCATTTTTCCACCACCACTGCGGGGGCGGGGTCTGGTCCAGCCAATAGCCGGAAATCAGCTGGGCCGGGTTCTCGCTCAGGATATGGCGGGCCTCGTCCACCGTATCGAGATAGCGCCAGTGGTAGCCGACGCCGGTAATCAGGTTCTCTCGCTCAATATCGGCTGCGAGTTTTTCTGCCAGCTCAATATCGAGAGACAGCGGCTTTTCGACAAAAAACGGGATTTTCGCGGCGATCAAATCCTCTTCAACTGCGCCGTGCGCGAAGGGGGGAATGCAGACATAGACCGCATCGAGCTTCTGATCTTCCAGCATCGTCTTGTGATTGTCGTAGGCGCGTGCGCCAAAACGACCGGCTGCGTGTTCGGCGCGGCCAAAATCCGGGTCGGCAAAGGCCACCAGATCCACATCGTCAAACTGTGCGAGAATATCGAGGTGGCGTCCGGCGATGCCGCCCACGCCAATAAAGCCGATACGGGTTTTGTCCATTCGGGTATGCCCTTCTGTGTCTGCTGGTCGGGATTGTAAAATATGTCTGTAGACGCCTTCGGTCTCGGCGCCCATGCGGCTTGCGTGGAAGTGTCGTTGGAACCGTGTAAGGCCAGCCTCGGCATCCTGCGTTGCCAAAGTCGGATTGCCAAGCAGCGCTACCACCATATCGGCCAGCACGTCTGGTTGGCCGGTTTCCACCAGAAAGGGGTGATCGTCGCCCAAGGCTTCCGCATTGCCGCCAATGCGCGTGGCGACCACGGGCAGGCTGGCGGACATTGCCTCCAGCAGCGCCAGGGGCAACCCTTCAAACAGGGATGGCAGCACGAACAGATCGGCAATCGAAATCAGGTCGGCAATATCGGTGCGATGGCCGAGAAAACGCACATGCGCATCCATGCCCAGCCGTTGCACCTCTGCTTCGACCGCGTCTCTTTCGCAACCGGTGCCCGCCAAAAGCAAAATCGCTGATGGGTGGGCTTCGACGATGGCGGGCAAGGCGCGGATCAGGGTGATATGATCCTTCTGCGGTGTGAACCGTGCGACCGTCAGCAGGACTTTTTCGTCTGTCAAGCCCATTTCGGCCCGCATCGAGTGCCGGCTTTTGGTTGGCTCTGGCTGGTAAATGCCGTTGCGGATGGCCGTGATCTTGTCCGCAGAAAAGCCCTCAGCCATGTAGGTCTCAAAGGATGCCTGCGATACGACGATGAGGTGTTCGACATCCTCAACCTGCTGGCGGTGATGCTCGATCTGGTCGCCATCGGTGAGCACGTACGGCAGGTGTTCGGTGCGCACCACGGGCAGCCCATGAACGTGGCCGGCTTCCGCCAGTTCATGGCCTTCCCAACCTATTCCTGCGTGAATATGCAGCAGGTCCGTGCCACTGCGCCCCAGCCAATCGGCAAAGTCCTCAAATCTGTCTATGACCTTGATCGCCATGCCGAAGCGGGCCGCGCGGGTTAAAAGATGGGCGCAGGCTTCGTCCGCAAAAACGGCAAGCGTAATGCTGTGGCTGGTCGCAAGGCTGCGACCCAGCATCAGCATATGCTCGCCCATGCCGGATGGCTCCCGGCTGTCGGTCGCCAGCACAATATTCAGAGGCCCGCCCTCGATAATGCCCTCAGTCATGAATACGTGCTGCCGCAACCTGCATTGGTCCCGCGTCCGCTTTCATCAGGCGGCGATAGGTTGCAAGCGCCTGTCCTACGACCTGATCCATATTGTAGTATTTGTAGGTGCCCAGACGTCCGACGAAGGTCACATCGTCACGCGAGCGGGCAAGCTCCTCATACTGCTTGTAAAGCGCCTGATTTTCCGGGCGGGGAATCGGGTAGTAGGGGTCACCTTCGGCCGAGGAGAACTCGTAGCTGATGCTGGTTTTGGGATGCACCTGACCGGTCAGAAACTTGTACTCGGTAATGCGGGTGAAGCCCACATCCTCGCCAGGGTAGTTGACCACGGCTACCGGCTGGAAGCGTCTGGTATCGTGCGTTTCGTGCTGGAACGTCAGGCTGCGATAGGGCAGGCGACCATAGCAGTAATCGAAATACTCATCGATGGGACCGGTGAAAATCGTATGATCGGCGATGACGTCCTTGCGGACATCCTTGAAGTCCGTTTCCAGCATGACGGTGATGTTGTCGTGCGACAGCATATTTTCAAACATGTGGGTGTAGCCGAGCAGCGGCATTGCCTGGAATGTATCGAGGAAATAGCGGTCATCCGTGCTGGTGCGGGTGGGAATGCGCGCCGTGACTGCCTTATCGAGTTCGGAGGGGTCGAGACCCCATTGCTTGCGCGTATAGCCTTCAAAAAAGGTTTTGTAGAGGTGCTGTCCAACCTGCGCGACCACCACATCCTTGGAGGTAACGATCTTGTCGGTCGGTTCGGCCTTGCTCGCGAGAAACTCGGCGGCCTCCGCATCATTTTTCAGGTTCAGACCATAAAGGCCGTTCAGCGTCGTGCGGTTGATGGGAATAGGCAGCAGCTTGTTGTCGACCGAGGCCAGCACGCGATGCTCATAGGGCCGCCAGCCGGTAAAGCGAGAGAGATAGTTGAAGATATCCTCGCTGTTGGTGTGGAAAATGTGCGGCCCGTATTTGTGGACCAGAATGCCGTGCTCGTTGTGAAAGTCAAACGCGTTTCCGGCGATATGCGGGCGGCGGTCGCACACCAGAACGCGCTTGTTGCCATCGGCCGCCAGACGTTCGGCAAGAACGGAGCCCGCAAAGCCAGCACCGACGATCAGGTAATCGTAAGGCGCTTTGGAGGGCGTTGTGGATGCGGAGCGGCGGGGGCTGAGGCGGGTAACCGGAGCCGGGTGGCGTTTACGGCTGACCGCATCATCCACCAGTGTTTGCATACGCCGGAAGGTTTCGTCCCATGACAGGCCTGACAAAGCGGTATCGACCGCCTTTAACCAGCTTCCGTCACCCCTAGCCAATACGAGCGCTTTTTCGCAGGCGGCCATGAAGGCGGCTGCAGTGTCCGCGATGAAGACGCCTTCGAGATCCCCGTAATGGCGGACCACGTCGTTGATCGGCGTGCTGACGACTGGACGACCGGAGGCCAGATATTCCGGTGTTTTCGTTGGGCTGATGAAGCGTGTCGCCTCGTTCATGGCAAAGGGCATAAGGGCCACGTCCCAGCCTGCCAGATATGCGGGCAAATCGGCGTAATTGCGCTGGCCCAGATAATGAATGTTGGCAGCCCGTGGCAGTTCCTCGGCTGACAGTTTTGCAACCGGTCCGACCAGAACGATGGACCAGTCCGGTTTTGCCTTTGCCAGAGCAGCAATCAGGCCAAGGTCCAGACGCTCGTCGATGACACCGTAGAAGCCCAGTCTCGGGCCTTTGATACCAGCCTGATCCTGAGCACTCAAAGTGCTGCCGCGCGCTGCGCCGAAGTGTTTGACATCCACGCTGGATGGGAAGGGATGGATATTGTCGTGCAAATGCGCCTTGGCCTCAAACAGGCTATAGCCGCCGGTGAAAACCGCATCCGCTCTGCGGATCAAGGCCTGCTCCGACGCCTTTAACTGAGGCGAAGCAAACTTGAAGTTGGCAAGTTCGTCCATGCAGTCATAGATGACGGCTGCCGCATCCACATGCTGAGCGAAATTGAACATCAGTGGCGTATAGAACCACAAGACCGGCTTCGCACCGCCATGAAGCGCCAGTAACTCATCCAGCAGGGTCTTCAGGCCGTTTTCGCGGTCGTGCTCGTTCCACCAATGGGGAATGCGGGGGCGGATCGCTTTCACATGTGTGCCGGCGAATGGATGGATTTCCAGATAGGCCAGATGATGGTCGGTTGGGATATATTCTTCAAAGAAAAACACCTGCCGGTGCTTGGAGAAGCGCTCCATCAAATGCTGAGGACGCTGAAGCACGAAATCCCACCGCAGATGCGAAAAGCAGATCAAAGGACCGGCTTTGCTGGTTGTTGAGGAGGCGTCTGCGGCTAGGTCGGGGTTTGGCATGTTGGGGTCCGTAGGTGGCGGTGGTGTGTTGAGATAGAAAACCATATTTTGAGATAGGGCCCGTTTCTGTTCCGCATAGTCCGGCGCATCCGCAAACCCCATGAGGGCACGCAGCTTTTCCAGCGTGTGGGGCCAAGTCCAATTGGCAAGAACAGCATCGCGCGGGCTGAAATCAGTAAGCCTTCCAAGCATATCCTCGATGGCGAGATGGAACGTTTCAGCCGGGGCGGCCACGCCGGTCTCTGGCGTTATGTACTGCAAACCACAGCACAGCTCGGCATTGGCCAGCACGGGTAGGCCGCACAGCATGTACTCGGTCAAAATAGCAGGCGCGCCATCGCGCACGCCGCACACCACGCCGATCTTCGCCTGATTCATCAGGGTGCGCACCTCGTGGATGGGAACGCCGGGCGGGCCGATAAAGTCGATATTCAAATTCTGTGCCTGCGCCCGCTCCCGCAAGGAATCGCTGAGTTCGCCATAGCCGAATACGCAAAGTGTGCGTATGGAGCGCGGCAATTTCTCCAGTGCGTCGAACAGAATGTCATGGCGTTTGTAGCCTTGTGCCGCCGCCACATAGATCAGGTCATAAGGCTTATGGTCACCATCCGGATAAAAAGTGGTCTCGGATGCAAATTCCGGCCCGACGGGCATGATTGCGGTTTTTATTCCCGGATGACGCGCTTCTACTTCATCCGATTGCCACTGGGCCCCGGTTATAATCAGGTCAAAATGACGGCTGACTTCGGCAGGAATGCGCAGGGCGGGAGCATCAATGGAGTTGTAGATTTTGAAACTGTCGGTACAGGCCAGCAGAATGTCTTCACTGACGCCCAGCCCATAGACACAGAGGATGGCGGGCGCACCGAAGACGCGGATGTAGGCCAGCATATCGTTGGAAGAGAATGGAGCTTCGGTGGTGTTCAGGGTAAAGGCACGCCGCGCCAGCACGTCGCTGTCTTCCCGGTAGGGCGGAGTTCCGTCGCCACGCCAATGGTGCCATATCTCCACATGGTCGGCCAGTCCGGCCTTGACGCAGGCAAGCGGCAGACGCTCCAGGTATCCACCGTCAACAGCCACAGCATCGCGGTTGGGCGCATGAGTCCGTGGCGCGGGTCCACGTTCTCCGCCGCGCCACTGGTTTTCGTACTCGTCTATGGAAAGATTGCATTCGACCGGTGGCCAGCCCTCCTGAAAATCACTGATAACCACAATCGATCGTGCGTTCATGCCAGGCTCCGGTTGCATGTCTCTAAAACAACAGGCCCAAATGGGCCGAAAGGTCTTCACAATAGCGTGGCGCAATGCGCATCAATGGAGCGAGCCGTCACTCCCTCGGCTCGTGGTGCAATATGAATTTTCAAAAAAAAGCGGCGGATTGGTAGGAGCCTAAACTTCGCGTAATGGGTATTTGTTCCCGACTATCGCGTTTATTCAGGTGTCATCATATCGCTGAATCTGACGATGCCCACAGATCGGCCCGATGGCTCGGTCACGCTGATCAACCAGCGTGACCGGTCATGCCCTTCCAGAACGCCGTCCAGAATCATTTCCCGCGCCGTGCGTCTGGCTTCCGTTATCGCTGCAGAATCATTTGCGAGATCGATACCCTCAATGGTTTCGATCCCTTCACCTTGATAGAACTCGAACCGATACAATGACATAAGCGGGTCTCTGCGTAGTTTTATAAAGGTAGAGCGGCCTTTGTGCGTCCGAATGAACGCACGGCGCTCTAGAGATCAGGAACGGCGTCAATCGAGTCTGGTTCAGTCACCGGGCGCTGATTGCGCTCTGACCGGAATGCCTGTGACCGGTCATAGGCCATGCGGCGCATCCGCATGATATTGCCCAGTGGCCGGTGCGCCTCCAGACAGTGCCAGGGGCTGAACCCCATGCCGTCATCCACCGCGCTGGAGCGGGTATGGCTCCAGGCGACCTGAGGCGCTGCGGTGATGCGGGCAACCGGAATGAAGGGGCTTACCTCTTCGTCCCAGACGACCGATGGGTCTTCAATCGACATAACCTCTGCATCTGTGCAGAGCTGCACGCACAGCTCCCATTCGCCGCCTTCGCTCTCGAAGTAATCCACTACGGCTTCCCGCAGGCCATCGGGCTTGCCCTTGAGGTCAACCGGCGCATCGGTCAGCGCCTTCAGCGATGGGGATACCGGACGGATGCTGAGTTTGGCGACGTAATTGCCGTAGCGCACCGGCACCTGCGAAAAGAAGCTTTCGCCCAGAATATGCGTTTCTGGATGTCCACCGAGGGAGACGAGCGTCGCGCTCTTGCCGCCGAAGGCTTCAACGACCTTTTCAACTTGCTGCAATGCCGTTGAAACGACTTTTTTCGTGCCGGGAATACGGTCTGTGGTGGCGGCGAGCAGTTTCAGGTTGGCCAAAAACGCCTTTGCGCTAGGCGAATTGAACTGCTTCCCGTTGACGGTCACAAAATCCTGCGTGTGGTGTTCACGCGATTCCTCGGCGTGCTCGCCATCGACGCCCAGCACTTTCACGGCCAGACCACGCGGCGTGGAGACGTTGTCGTCCAGAATATCGCCGGGAATGGTGGAGATGCGCATGATCGCATCATACGTGTGAGGCGTGGCAAACAGCCCTTGTGCCAAGGGCTCCGGCAGGTTTGGCAGAACCTCGAACTTGGCTTTCAAAAGCCCATGGCTTTTGGCATGCACCGTGCGAATGGCATGATGGCTGTCCTTGTAGGTCTTATGGCCGATCTCCAGCATGGTTTCGGTCAAGGACTTTTCGGTTTCCGGCTCGTCCTTGGCGGGGTGCTCCAGGGCGGCGGAATAGGCTTGCAGTTGGGAAGGAACGCTTGATGTCATAATAGGCTCGCTCACAAAAGTTTATCGACGGTAATGGGGAGTTCGCGCACTCGGGTTCCGGTGGCGTGGTAAATGGCGTTGCCAATGGCCGCGCCTACACCCACCAGACCGATTTCGCCCAGCCCCTTCACGCCCAGAGGGCTTGCCAGATCGTCGTGCTCTTCAACAAAAATCACTTCAATATTTTCCACATCCGCATGGGCCGGCACATGGTATTCCGCCAGATTGTGGTTCATCAGGCGGCCTGAACGGTGGTCGAACATGCCTTCCTCGTGCAGCGCCATGCCCATACCCATGACCACGCCCCCCAGAATCTGGCTGCGTGCCGCTTTCGGATTGATGATCTTGCCAGCCGCAATCGCGCTGACGATGCGGGTCACACGCGGAATGCGCAGATCCTTGTCCACCCGCACTTCCACAAACACCGCTGAATGCGTGTAGCTGATATATTTCAGCATCTGCAGCTTGGACGGGCCGATCTTGCCTTCTTCTTCTACGAACGACACGCCCGCAGCCGCCATGATATCGGCAACAGCGACGCCGGTTTGATCATTGATGATCAACACCAGACGACCGTCACGCACGGTCACTTCGTCCGCCTTGGCGTCTTTCAGTGGGCTGTTTTTGATAGCCTGCGCCTGCTTTAACAGAGTGGCGATAACAGCAAGACAGGCAGCCTGCACCGCGCCGCCTGTGGACGCTGCCGTCCAGGAACCGCCCTGTACCGCCGTTTGCGGCAGGGTCGAATCCCCGAGTTTGACGGTGACGTCCTCAATTGCCATATGAAACTCGTCGGCAGCCACTTGCGCCATCATTGTGTAGGTGCCAGTGCCGATATCGCTGGCGGCAGCAGACACGATGAGGTGTCCATCGGAGGAGAGACGCGCCTTTGCCGCAGCATTTTGAAGCTGCGCGTCCCAGAAGCCGGTTGCCATGCCCCACCCAATCAGCTCATTGCCTTCCTGCATGGAACCTGGCTCAGCGTTACGCTTCTCCCAGCCAAACTGGGCCGCACCCTGACGGTAGCAGGCATGCAGCGCCTTGCTGGTAAATTCCTTGTCGTCGTTCTGATCATAAGGCGCGAAGTTGATAATACGCAGTTCCAGCGGATCGATACCCGCCGCATAGGCCAGTTCGTCCATGGCGGATTCAAGCGCCACATTGCCTGATGCGGAACCCGGCGCGCGCATGTCGCCGGGCGTGGCGGTATCCACCTGCGTCAACTCGTAGGTGAGTTTGGCATTCTCACAGGCATAGGCCAGACCCGACCAGTTGACCACAACCTCCTGATAGTCCTCATAGCGCGACGTGCCAGCAACTGCGTGATGGATCACGGATTGCAGCTTGCCGGTGGCGTCGCAAGCCAGCGAAATGGTCTGCAACATAGACGGGCGATGGCTGAGATAAAACATGTCGCGACGGGTCATTTCCACCCGCACGGACCGCTTCAGCTTCAGGCTGGCCATAACGGCCATAAAAAGCTGGTGGCGCGGGCGAAGCCCTGCGCCAAAGGCACCGCCGACAAACGCATTGTCCACGCGAACATTCTCTGTCTTCAGGCCGAAGACGGAGCAGACATAATCGCGGGAGTTTTGTGACCCTTGGGTCTTGTCGTAAATGGTCAAATGCTCGTCATCTTCCCAAAGAACCGTGGTGGCGAACATTTCCATGGGGTTATGATATTCGGTTTCCAGCCAGTAATCGGCAGAAATCTTGATCGGTGCGGCCTCATAGGCTGCTTCCGGCTCACCGCGCGGCTTGGGTGCGGCCGGGATGCCGGACCGCTTCTTCGGCGGATCGTAGCTTTCATCAAGCACCGTTCGAATATCGGTAACGTGTTCGCTTTCCCTGTATGAAACGCGAATGAGCGATGCCGCATCCCGCGCCGCTTCAAACGTTTCGGCGACCACCATGGCGACGGGCTGACCATCGTAGAGAATGCGCTCGCTGTGGAGCGGGCGGAAGGGATGGCCGGGGGAGGCGGTCTGGTCCATCCACTTGCGGTCCCACCAGGCCACATTCTGCTTGGTCTCATGGGTGAAGACATCGACCACGCCGGGAAAGGCGAGGGCTGCGGAGGTGTCGATATTGCTGATGTCACCGGCGGCAATGGTGGCAGGCACCATCACCCCGAACAGCAACCCTTCCTGGCCCTGTTCGGCAGAGTAGGGCGCGGCACCGGTGACTTTGAGCTTTCCTTCGACGCGGCGGGTCGGGCGACCAACATAAAGACGTTCGTTCGTTTGCATAGTTTTCGTCCTTACGCGTAGGATTTCTGGGACTGGCGCTGTGGTGTTCCGCTGGCCGCCTGCGCCAAGGCGCGAACAATGGCGCGGCGGGCGAGCGATATCTTGAAATCGTTATCGCCCTGACCGACTGCGGGGCTGAGGATACGCTCGGCAAAGGCGGTGAAGATCTCGCGCGACGGGGTCTGGCCTTTCAGCATGTCTTCAGCGCGTTTGTCGCGCCACGGCTTGTGCGCCACACCACCAAGCGCCACGGATGCCGATGTGATGACACCGTTTTCCAACGTCAGACCCGCGGCAACCGAAACCAGCGCGAAGGCATAGGACAGCCGGTCACGCAGCTTCAAATAGGTATAGTTCTGGCCAAATGCCTGACGCGGAACGCGCACGCCCGTCACGATTTCGCCCAGTTGCAGGGTGTTGTCGAGATCGGGTCGGTCACCACGTTCATCGTCTTTGGGCAGGCGGTGGAAATCTTCAAAAGCGATGTCGCGTTTTCCTTGCGGACCGCTGACTTCAACCACGGCATCCAGCGCTGCAAGACCCACGCACATATCGGAGGGATGGGTGGCAATGCAGGAGGCACTCGCACCAAGAATTGCGTGGATACGGTTGACGCCGCCAATGGCACCACAACCGGTGCCGGGGTCGCGCTTGTTGCAGGGTGCGGAGGGATCATAGAAATAATAGCAGCGCGTGCGCTGCATGAGATTGCCGCCTGTCGTTGCTGCATTGCGCAGTTGCGGCGAGGCACCTGCCAGTATCGCGCTGGCAAGCAACGGACAGTTTTCTTCAACCTGACGATCATAGGCCGCATCGGCATTGCTGACGAGCGCGCCAATGCGCAGCGCGCCATCGTCCAGTGCTTCTATGTCACCCAGTGGCAATCGCTTGATGTCCACGACGGTCGTGGGACGTTCCACATCGTATTTCATGAGGTCAACAAGGTTGGTGCCACCGGCCAGGACTTTTGCTGCCGGATCGGCAGTCAGCACGTCCACGGCATGGTCCACGCTTGTCGCTTTTACATAGGAAAACCGGTTCATTGTGCTGCCACCGCGTGTGTCTGTTGACCCATGACGTCTTCCACCGCATCGGCGATGTTCACATACGCCCCGCACCGACAGATGTTGCCGCTCATCAGTTCTCGAACATCCTCACGGCTATGGGCGTGGCCTTCATTTAACAGACCGACGGCGGAACAGATCTGACCGGGCGTGCAGTAACCGCACTGAAACGCATCATGCTCAATGAACGCTTCCTGCATGGGGTGCAGTTGATCGCCCGTCGACAGTCCCTCGATTGTGGTGATCTCGGCGCCATCTTGCGAAACGGCCAAGAGCAGGCAGGAATTGTAGCGCATCCCGTCGATCAAAACCGTGCAGGCACCACACTGGCCGTGGTCACATCCCTTTTTGGTTCCGGTCAGGGCCAGAGGGCCGCGCAGCAGGTCCAGAAGTGTGGTCCATGGCTCGATTTCCAGATCATGCCGCACACCATTGATGTGCAGCGTGGTGGGACAGAGTTGCGATTGGGTATCTGGATCGTAGGACATGGTGCCAATCCTCGGGATAAAGCTTCGGGAATGATCGGCACTAACGGTACAATCTGTAGTTTGTTCCTATTCTAAATTTCCTGATGGTCATCAAAAAAACCAAGCCAGCCGCCTGTACTTGGGAAATTCACCTCTCCATATAAAAGACCAATCCAATAGCGAAAGTTGACCCATGCGCGTCGAGGCAATCTTCAATCGAGATGGTGGCACATTTCGCACAACCGATATGGATGCCTATACACAGTACGCCGAGGAAGTGTTTCGCGACGCCGGGCACGAGATAAACTGCCATGTGGTTGCCGGTGATGACATGACAGACGTGCTGGAGCGCACTGCCCAGCGTGATGATGTGGATGCAATGCTGGCCGGTGGCGGTGACGGCACCATTTCATCAGCAGCGGGTGTCGCCTGGAAATCGGGCATGCCGCTTGGCGTTGTGCCGGCCGGAACGATGAACCTGTTTGCCCGCTCGCTCAAGCTTCCGCTCGATATTCGTGAGGTGTTGCCAGTGCTGGCCCATGGCCATGTCATTGATGCCGATATTGGCAGCGCGGACGGACGCGCCTTCGTGCATCAGTTTTCCATGGGGCTGCATGCCCGCATGGTGCGCTACCGCGAGTCCTTTACCTTTGGCTCTCGCATCGGGAAGATTTCCGCCAGTGTGCGTGCAGCGGTGGGCGTAATCTTCAACCCGCCAGAATTCGAGGTGGACATTGATATCGATGGACACACGGAGCGACGCAAGATTTCAGCGATATCCGTCTCCAACAACCATTTCGGCCACGACAAGCTGATGTATGCCGATGACGTTACCGGAGGACATCTTGGATTCTACACAGCCGCACCGCTGCGCCCGCATCAGGTGGCGGGGCTGGTGGTGGATGTATTGCGCGGGAAATTCCGGGACAATGTCAACATCACCGAGATGAGCGGCCAGTCCGTCGATCTGCATTTCCCGAAAGTTCATGGCCGAATCAACTGCGTCATCGATGGTGAACTGCTGCCGCTCCAGCAGGATGTGGCGCTGCGCATCCACCCAGGCGAGTTGAAGCTGCTAGTGGGGCAGCCGGATACGAATGTTGGCTAATACAGTGTTTACTTAAGGAAAGTTTGGTGCTGTAAATCACGTCAGAGTAATGTGAATGAGGCGACCATGACTGACGTTTCTGACGGTACTGTAAATGGCGGCCCACGCTGGATATTGCAGTTGGAAGGTGCTGCGTTTTTTGTCCTTTTGACCGTCATCTACTTTTCCATGGATAACCCATGGTGGCTTTATGTCGCTTTGTTTTTGGTGCCGGACTTAAGCATGCTTGCTTATTTGGCCAACAGGCGTTTTGGTAGTCTGGTCTACAATGCTTTGCATTCCACACTCGGCCCGCTGGTTCTGACGCTGACTGGTATTTTGCTCTACAGTGACGTCATACTGCATATCTGTTTAATTTGGGGTGCCCATATCGGGTTCGATCGTATGGTTGGCTTTGGCCTGAAATATCAAACCGGCTTTCGTCATACCCATTTGCGTCGCATCGGTCACTGAAACGCCGTTTCTGAAAAGCTCCTCAGCTTGCGGGAATGCAGCTTTTCCGGTGGCATGGCAGCGAGTTTTTCCAAAGCGCGGATGCCGATTTGGAGGTGCTGGCTGACTTGCGTTTTGTAGAACGCAGTCGCCATGCCCGGAAGCTTCAACTCGCCATGCAGAGGCTTGTCGGACACGCACAGCAGCGTTCCATAGGGTACGCGGAAGCGAAAACCGTTGGCGGCAATGGTGGCTGATTCCATATCCAACGCAACGGCGCGCGATTGCGAAAGACGCTTGACCGGTCCGCGCTGATCGCGAAGCTCCCAATTGCGGTTGTCGATGGTGGCAACCGTGCCGGTGCGCATGATGCGTTTGAGGTCGTAACCCTCATAGCCGGTGACTTCTGCCACGGCATCCTGTAAGGCCACCTGCACCTCCGCCAGTGCGGGCAGGGGCACCCACACGGGCAGATCGTCATCCAGCACGTGATCCTCCCGCACATAGGCATGGGCCAGAACATAGTCGCCCAAACGCTGGCTGTTGCGCAGGCCAGCGCAATGGCCCAGCATCAGCCACGCATGGGGACGCAGCACCGCAATATGATCGGTAATCGTCTTGGCGTTGGATGGACCGACACCGATATTGACGACCGTAATGCCGCCATGTCCTTTTTTCTTGATGTGGTAGGCAGGCATTTGCGGCAGACGCGCCAATGTCAAATCCGTTTCCGGGCTATCCTGACCGGCCAGTGTGACGATGTTACCGGGCTCCACAAAGGCGGTGTAGCCGTTTCCGCCATCTACCATCTGCTTGCGCGCCCATGCGCAGAACTCATCGATATAGAACTGGTAGTTGGTGAACAGCACGAAGTTCTGAAAATGGTGTGCGCTGGTCGCCGTATAATGGCTGAGCCGCGCCAGCGAGTAATCGATACGCTGCGCCGTGAACGGAGCCAGCGGAAAAGGCTCGCCGGGGCCTGGCTCATAGGAGCCATTGGCAATTTCATCATCCGTATTGGACAGATTGGGCGTATCAAACCGGTCACGCAACGGAACTTCAATGGCTTCGGCAACCGCAGCCTCCACATGCGCGCCTTCTTCAAATGCGAAGTGGAGCGGAATAGGCGTGGTTGATTCCGATACCGTAATGCTCAGACCGTGGTTGCGAATCAGATGATCCAGCTGTTCGCGCAGATAATGGCGAAACAGACGGGGCCGCGTGATCGTCGTTGTGTAGATGCCGGGCTCGCTGACGTAACCAAAGGACAGGCGCGAGTCGATATGGCCGAAGCTGCCGGTTTCCAATGAAACCTGCGGATAAAACGCTCTGTAACGCGCAAGTTCCGCCTGTTCTGTGCCCAGCGTCGTGAAGGCGTTGATCAGAAAGCGCGTGTTGCGCTCGTAGAGCGCCTCCAACGCTTCGACCGCTTTGCCCGCATCATCAAACGATTGCGGGGCAAATGGTTCAGGCATGGCCAGGGGAAGGGCGGAAAAAGACGAAATTCGTTTGCTCATACCCCATTATAGGTTTTTGATTTTAACAATCAAACGACAGATGTGCATGTTGCGCAAAAGTGGTGAACGGAACGAGCAATCTGTTTGTGACGGCTTAAAGAAACGAAGAGCACTCGGTCAGCATGGAAGGCACGCAAGCGACAGTCGCTCCATAGAGTTTTTGGTTGCGGCGGATTGTGTCGGCTTCAACGGCAGCCGTCAGCGCAATTGCAAATACTCCAAGCAGCAACGTGATAATCGTCAGGCGGCGAGCCATAATCTTCATTGTCGTGTCCCCAAACAAGTTGATGGTGACACTATGGCGCACCGCAACTGAACCAATGCTGATATGTCTGTTCATCTGGCGTTCAGTTTATAGCCGTGTCCAGCTTTGCGATTTGCACAAGACACCCAACACACATCCCTGCATCTTCAGCGTATTGCCGGACAAGGTGCCGGAGCCGCTATAGGTTTTGTTGGTTTCCGGATCGGTGATTTCGCCGACATAGGTGCCGTCTTTCGCCTGCATCTTGCCAACGGCTTTTCCGGCAAAGACGCCGGTCTTGACACTGATGCAGTACGCGGAGCCGCACGCTGCAATGGTCGCGGTTTCACCACTTTTGGTTTTCCAATCACCGATGATGGGGTCGGCAGCCTGAATACTGCCAGCGGTGGTGATAAAAAGAAGGGCGAGGGCAAGCAAACGAACGACCATGTCAGTCTCCGGATAACGAGTGCGATTGTCCGTAGATAAGCGAAGTTTGATGTAAGGCCAAGACGAAATGCGTAAGGCTGTCGGTCAATATGGTTACGGAAGGATTGATTTTCGCCCGTAAACAATCGGTAAAATTTTACGTGAAATCGTGGGCTGCCACCGCTCTCGATGTTTAACAAAAAGTCAAGTTTACCAAGTGTTTGCAGTTTGTTGGGACTGCATTAATCATGGTTTTTAAGCGCCTGTTGAAATGCTTCGTGGCATTGTCATGGCCATAAGACGACAACAAAAAACGACGACAGGGTTAAACATCATGACAACGATGACAGCGCAGAACACAGCAACTTCCCGGCCTCTCGGCAGTAGCCGTGCAGATACATTCTGCATTCTCGGTCTTCGCTACGCCATTGGACGCGATTGCAACGTGGATTTTGTGGCGGCGCACAAATGGCTCAACATCGCTGCGATCAAAGGTTCCGAGCGGGCCGCCCGCCTGCGCGCCGAACTGGCTGCCAAAATGAGCAAGGCCGATCTGGCCGCTGCTCTGCGTGAAGCGCGTGAATGGATGACATTGCATTGATGTCTGGGCACTGAAGGTTATCAGTCAGAGAACCCGCGGTAATGCCTGTTCCAGCCGGTTCATGTCGGCGTTCGTTCCGGTGCTGATGCGAATGCAGCGATTAAGCGGCGCTACGCCCGGCATACGAATGAAAACACCGTGCTCGCTCATCAAGCGGTCGACGATGGACCGCGCGTAAGCCGCATTCTGCAGGCAGTCGATAGCAACGAAGTTTGTGGCCGATGGCAACGGTGTCAGCCCGCAACCCTTCGCTATGTCTGCAATCCGTTGTCGGGAATCGAAAATCTGCTGTTTGACCTGCTGCAAATAGATCTGGTCTTTCAGCGCCGCGATGGCCGCCGCAACACCGATTCGGTTCATGCCAAAATGGTTGCGGATTTTATCGAAGGCAGACACGGTCTCCGGCGTGCCGATCGCATAGCCAATCCGCGCACCGGCAAGGCCGTAGGCCTTGGAAAACGTACGCGTTCTTAAGATATTCGGCATGTCGATGAGGGTTGAGATGCCGGGGATAGAACCTTCCGGTGCCGTTTCGCTATACGCTTCGTCCAGAATCAGAAGCGTTGTCTGCGGCAGGCGGCGCGCAAAGGAAAGAATTGTGTCTGCGTCCCACCAGCTTCCCATGGGGTTGTCCGGGTTTGCGAAATAGACCAGCGGCGCATCATGCTCTTGCACGGCCCTCAACAGTGCATCCAGATCTTCGCGGTCATCAGCATATGGCACAGTGACAAGGCGTCCGCCGTGACCGGTGACATGGTAGTTAAACGTTGGATAGGCACCCAGAGAGGTGACCACCGGCATGCCGGGCTCAACGACCATACGCACGATCTGCCCCAGCAAACCATCGATGCCTTCACCAACGGCGATGGTGTCGGGTGTTGTACCAAGGTGAGCGGCTAAAGCCGTGCGAAGCGCGAGATTCTCGGGATCGGCGTATTTCCAGGTGTTGTGGGCTTCCTGTGTGATTGCATCCAGCACGGAGGGGGCAGGGCCGAAACCGCTTTCATTGGCACCGATTCGTGCCAGAACCGCGTTTCCGCTGGAGCGTTCGATCGCCTCCGGGCCAACAAAGGGAATGGTGGACGGAAGTGACTGGATAAGGGGAGTGAACCGGGAAAAGCCTGCCATGATTGCGCCCTGTGTAATAACGACAGAGTGTTTATAGCAAGCGAGCGCGACACTGCACCTGTTTCTAGAGAATTTCCAGTGAAAACGGGGTCCTTTTCACGTCTCGACAATGCGACAAATAAATGCGTTAGAACGCCTCGCCAAATTTATGGGCTACGATGTAGCCACATCCGGCAGACGCGGCTGTCAGGAATGTGCCCCACGCCATATCCACCATGCTCATCGCCACCGGCCAATTCTTCAGCGTAGCAAGATTGGTGATGTCGTAGGTGCCATAGGCTGCCAAACCCAGAACCGCACCGTAAAGCAGTGCTGTACTCAAGGACGCTTCGCGCAAACCCGGCATGACTGCGAGAAACACAACGGCGGCTGCAAAGATGATATAAAATGCTGCGCCGATTGTCAGGCTCGGTGAGGGCAGCATGAGATCTCCCAGCTGGTCCCGATAAAAGGTGCGCGCGACGATTCCCAACCAGATCGCATCGACGATCAGAAAGAAGAGCGCTGTTCCAGCATAGGCAAGCAGTGCGTTTTTCATTGTCTGGCTCCTTGATTGCGATGCTGTACGAAAGGAAACTGCATCTGGATTAAGGCCGGGCATCTCAAATTCCGCTGCTGGTATATTCCATGCGAATCAGCCTGCTGACGAATGTTCGTGGTAGCAGGACATTGAAGCGAACACCCAGTTGTGGGCCATGACGATAAACCTGAGAACTGCCAATTTCCTCGCCAAAGCCATGGATCTGCAGAAAAAATTGTTTTGGGAGAATGATCGCAGGGTTGAAATCCAGCATGGCACCGGCGACGGAAATGTGGCGCAACAGGCAATTGTACCGCGTTTTAGGCTTTAACTGCTGCCCGATCACCAGAATGCTGCCCGGCCGTTCCACATAGAAATGCTTGTGATAAGGACGGACTTCGCCCGAGTTGCTATCCGCCACATGCATGATCATCGACATGAACTGCCCTCCCGTGTGGCTGTGATCAACAACCAGCGTCGCAGCAGCCTCAGCTTTATCCATCCTACATATCAGCGGAGGCGGAACTTCTTAATAAGAGAAACGTTCTACCGGCAACAATTCTGGAGCTTCGGCTATGCGCATCACCATGCTAGCAATCTTTACCGTCATCACGGGATCTATTCTCAGTATCCTTGCATTTAAATACGCAGATCAAGGCTGGCAGTCCAAAGGTGTTCCAATGGCAACGCCAAGCGAGCTGGCGGGACAGTCATCCTGACAGACTGAGTTCACTGAACAAATTTGCGGGTTTTCTGTGCGGCGCAGTGTAATGCTGTGCCGCTGTTTCCGTCCGTTGTACAAGATAATGGCGGAGAAGATGGGATTCGAACCCACGATACCCTTCCGGGTATACTCCCTTAGCAGGGGAGCGCCTTCGACCACTCGGCCACCTCTCCGTTGCGCCCCTCATATGTGTATTCCGCACCGTGATCAAGCCCTAATTGAAAGATTGGGCCATCGGAGTGCTGTGGCGTGTTCGCAACATATTAGAATGAAAGAGAGTTAGAAGATAATATATAACTAAGAAAGATTTGCCTTTATTATATTTCTCATAGACAACGTTTGTATGAGCTGCGGCCTTAGGTCCGGCTTGTCGCAACGAAGGTTCATCCTTCGAAGAATCAAAACGTTGACTGGAGGTCACATATGAATATCAAGAGCCTGCTTATCGGTTCTGCTGCAGCCTTGACTGTAGTATCGGGTGCAAACGCTGCTGACGCCATCGTTGCTGCTGAGCCTGAGCCCCTCGAATACGTTCGCGTTTGCGATGCTTTCGGCACTGGCTACTTCTATATTCCCGGCACTGAAACCTGCCTCAAGATTGGTGGCTACGTCCGCGCAGATTTCAAGGGCGGTCGTCCGGGTGCGCTTGTTGCGCGCAATCATTTGATTCCGGGCGATGCAGATTACAAGGAAATTGACGGTGGCTTGGAAACAAGCTCACGCTTTATGCTGAACGTATCGACTGCTTCGGATACAGAGTATGGCGCTCTGAAAACTTATTCGGAAGTTCGATTCAATGTAAGCAACGGTCAGGACGACTCTGCTGATAAAGTTGTTCTTGCGTTCTCCTATATCGATCTTGCGGGTTTCCGCGTCGGTATTGACGAGTCCGCTTTTGTGACGTTCCCAGGTTACCTCGGTAACGTAATCGATGACGACATCATTGCCGCTGGCCCTTATCGTACGGCGCTAATTTCCTACAGCTACGAAGCTGGAAACGGCTTCAGCGGTGTTGTTTCTCTGGAGCACGACGAAAATGCGGATGTTACGACGTATACATTCGACGCAAACGGTCGCGCCGTTAATACAGGTACCAGTGCGAAACCAGTCTACGGAACCAAGTCATCGCGTAGCAACTACGCCCCTAACGTTGTAGCGGGCGTCGGCTATTCATCTGGTGCTTTCGGCTTGAAGGTCGTCGGTGGTTATGATGCCGAAGCAGAAGAAGGCGCAGTGAAGGCACGCATTGACGGCACATTCGGTGCTGTCACTGCGTTCGTTGCAGCTGGTTGGAGCACTGATGGCGACCGTGTTGCCAAGTACACCAATGCAAACTCGATCACCGGCCGTCGCTCCGTGCTCGGCTCTAACTACTACGCTACTTGGGGTGGCGACTGGGCTGTATGGGCTGGTGTGTCGGCGCCAATCAACGAGAAGACGACATTCAACACTCAGGTATCTTATGACGACAATAAGAACTTGGCGGCTGTTGCAAATGTAGCATTCACCGTTGTTCCGGGCTTCGTGATCACACCAGAAGTGGTTTACGCTAAGATCGACGATACCGGATTGCCTGCCAACGTTAAAGACGACGTGCTTGCTGGTAAGGTTCGCTTCCAGCGCTCGTTCTAATATTTGACGGCGGGGGAGCTTGCTTCCCCGCCGACTCAATCGGTTTAAGGGCAATAAATGTTCTTCGGCTCGCATCTGTCCGGAATTCCATTTTCCGATGATCCGACGCTTTAACCTTTTGGTAACCTTTAAGGCTGCCAACGGGCTGTTTGTGTTCTTTGGGCAACAATGTGGCGACAAGGACTGAAATCGAAAAGCTAATATAAAACTTCGCGATTGCGCGGATGATCTCGTCGAGTAGTTTCACCTCCAGAAGCAGGGGCAGTTGATTGCCCAACTTCTTTGGATGGGGTTGAGGCAGGGAACGCTGTTTAACAGTTGTCTCAGACCCAGTTGAAACTTTTGACTGGAGGTCAGAAATGAACATTAAGAGCCTTCTTCTCGGCTCCGCTGCAGCTCTTGCAGCAGTATCCGGTGCACACGCTGCTGACGCCATCGTTGCAGCTGAGCCTGAGCCAATGGAATATGTTCGCGTTTGCGACGCATTCGGCACTGGCTACTTCTACATCCCCGGCACTGAAACCTGCCTCAAGGTTGGCGGTTACATGCGTTTTGACGTATCCGGTGGCCGTCCTTACCAGCTGGTAAACCGCGCTGGCGATTCTGATGGTGGCCTCGACACGTTCGCTCGTTTCATGCTGAACATCTCGACCGCTTCCGACACTGAATACGGTGCGCTGAAGACCTACGCTGAAATGCGCTTCAACGTAAACAACGGCCTCGACACAGGCGAAGACAACGTTTCGTTGGCATTCGGCTACATCGATCTCGCCGGCTTCCGCGTTGGTATCGACGAATCCGCATTCATGACGTTCTCCGGTTATGCCGGCAACGTAATCTACGACGATATCATTGCTGCTGGTCCTTACCGTACAGCTTTGATCTCCTACACATATGACGCTGGCAACGGCTTCTCCGGTGTGATTTCGTTGGAAGACGACGAAAACGCAACGCAGGTCTTCGATGCTGACACGGGTACATTCATCGACCAGACATCCAAGGACTACGCTCCGAACGTTGTTGCAGGTCTTAAGTACCAGGGCGCTGGCTTCGGCATCAACGTTGTTGGTGGCTACGACTCCGAAGTTGAAGAGGGTGCTATCAAGGCACGTATCGACGCAACCTTCGGCGGCGTAACAGCCTTCTTGATAGGTGGTTACTCGACAGACGGCGACAAGTACTACCGTTATGACGAAGTTAACCAGCAGTTCACTGGCTCGGTTCTCGGTTCGAACCGTTATGCCACATGGGGCGGCGATTGGGTTGTCCTCGGCGGCTTCTCGGCTCCTCTGAGCGAAAAGTCCACACTGAACACTCAGGTTTCCTACGACGATCGTAAGAACTTCGCAGCTGTTGCAAACGTTGCCTTCACGGTTGTTCCTGGCTTCGTGATCACACCTGAAGTTTCCTACGCCAAGATCGACGACGACGTTGTACCAAACGTCGACGGCAAGGACGACGTGATCTCCGGTCTCGTTCGCTTCCAGCGTTCGTTCTAATCTGAGCTGACCCTCAGTCACATAAAAGAAGCCCGGCTTAGCAGCCGGGCTTTTTGCGTTTGATTACCAATTTGGGATCAGGAAGGCACCTCGTGGCAAACAAGCGCCGTTTGAAAGTATCAAACAGCGCTTCGCAATGTCGTGCCAATGGCAACGGTCGGGCTCAGTCAGCAAACCGGCAGCGCAGAACGGTCACAGCGCCTCGCGGCCCATGACAAGATCCCGAACGATATCGGGTTTCTGTCCAAGTCGAGACTTGTAGACCTGATAGTTTTCCATCACCCGCTGCACGTAGTTGCGGGTCTCGCCATAGGGAATTTTTTCAATCCAGTCGACAACCTCGTCAATGGATTTGCCCCGCGGGTCGCCGTAGCGGGCGATCCATTCCGGTACCTTTCGTGGGCCAGCATTGTATGCAATGAAGGTCAGAATGTAGGAGCCGCCGAAATCATCGATCTGCTCACCCAGATAATGCGCGCCTAGTGTCGCATTATAGGAAATGTCTGTCGTGAGACGCGCTTGTGAAAAGCTCAGACCATGTCGGCTTGCAACGCTCTTGGCTGTGCCCGGCAGAATTTGCAGCAGACCACGCGCATTCGCAGGTGAAACCGCTGCCGGGTTGAACGCGCTTTCCTGACGCGCAATGGCGTAGGCCAGCGCCTTGCCGGACCCGGCAATGTTGGCCGATGCAGGAATGACGCCGACTGGAAACGCAAGCGCTGCAACGTCGATGCCTTTGGCAAACGCCGTTTTCCCGATTTGCAACGATAGCTGATGGCCCCGATTTTTTTCAGCCTTCGCCGCAAGAATCGCCAGTTCACCCGGACTTGTCAGGGAGTTGGCAAGCGCCCGGTACAGGCTGTCGGCACGCCACTCGTAACCAGCCGCTTCCAGCCGGTAAATGGCCCGAACCGCATCACGCGATTCGAATCGGGCCCGGTCTTCGTCACTGGGGGAGGGGTAGGTCACATTCAGTGTTTTGCGTCCTAGGCGAGCGGCTGCAAGCTGTCCATAAAACGTGCCGGGAAAAGCAGCTGCGCGCGTGTAATAGGTAGCCGAATCGCCGGGGCCACCCACCTCGGCGGATCGGCCCAGCCAGTAAAGTGCGCGTGACGCGGAGATCGGCCGGTTCGATATGTCCAGAATGGCTTGAAAATGGCGCGATGCCGTCTGCTTATCGCCAAGACCACGGAGGGCGAACCAGCCAGCGTGGAATTCGGCCTCAACGCGATCGGTCGGGCTGTCGGCCACATGGCGGGCAACAATGCGATAGGCGTCCTTGTAATTTCCGCGCTCCGCCAGACCACGCGCCACGACGCGCTGCTCCACCCACCATTCGCCGGGATCGATTAGCTGCGCCTTCTCACGCGGCATGGCGGCAAGAAGTTTTGCGGCTTGCGTATAGTTTTCGTCTCGCCTCAGAAGTTCGATTCGCAAAAACAGGACTGCCGGATCGTTCTGCCATGACGCATCGATGTTGCTAACCAGCGCACCGGCATTGCTGCTCTTTTTGTTGACCGCGACCCAAGCGCGATAGAGCGATTGGGCCTGACCCAGCGTGGAAAAGCGCAGTGCCTGCTCATTGCGGGAGCGGTACAACAGCATTTTCAGGCGTCGTTGATGGTCCTTCACGGTTAGCATTTGCGGAAATTCCCGCAGGATTTGTGCTTCCCAGTTGGTGTCCAGCGCCTCGGTGAACCACAGGCGCCGCAGGTTTTGTGCGGCTTCCGTGCTTCTTCCTGCGGCAATCAGCGCTCGTGTGAGCGCAATCGTCCCCTCGGTGGTTTCCGGTTGCGACGAGCCGAAGGCACCGAGAATTTCCTGCACGCTCGG
Source organism: Rhizobium sp. CFBP 8762 (assembly GCF_014841565.1). GTDB lineage: Bacteria > Pseudomonadota > Alphaproteobacteria > Rhizobiales > Rhizobiaceae > CFBP-8762. The sequence goes on along the minus strand of NZ_JACYUD010000001.1, from coordinate 240,098 downwards.
TTTTTCACGGTAAAGCGCGCGTTCGGAGTTCGCCCGCAGCGTTTCCAGTCCGGGCCAACCTTTCAATGCGCGTTGCGCGCTGGCAATTTCAACCGAAGGGACGCCCGGCTGCCCGGAGACGGCGATAGCCCATGTCAGAATTTGTCTGTCCAGAGTACCGGGCTTCAAGTTGTTGCGAATGGCAATGGCCTTGATCGCCTGCTTGTCGGACAAGGCATCCAACCCCGCTTTGAGGTCGCCGCTGACGGGCGCAATGGCGTTGGGCCGAACCACTGCGCCGGTAATTTCTGGCGAGGGGGCGATGGCACCGGAGATGGCCGTTTGTCCCGGCCGTGTTTTGGGCATGGGAACAAAGCCGCCTTCCAGCGGTGAAGTGGAAGCCTGGGCAACCAGAGTGGTGGCGGTCAGTGCCGTAAACAGCCGCAAATACAATCTCAAACGCATCTCAGGTTCCACACTCGGCAGGCTTCCAGTTCAGGTCTATTAGGCCGTTGCTTCATTAACGAAAGGTTACTCATCGGAGTGCTGTCCGGTTAAATGCAGCGCTGCTCCCAGCGGGATTGTCCAGAATGCCTGTCATGAAAACGATACACGAGCGCTTGCCGCGCTTGCATCACACGATTATGGTGCGGCTAATTTTCTAATCAGCGAATGCGGCCAAAGCGTGAGTGCAGGCAGCGCGCATAGGCCATCAGGAGTGCTGCATGTTCAAGGGTTCCATTCCCGCCCTCGTTACGCCCTTTACGGAGTCCGGATCGGTCGATCTCGATGGCTTCGCTGCCCATGTGGAGTGGCAGATAGCAGAGGGAAGTCACGGGTTGGTGCCGGTTGGAACAACCGGGGAGTCGCCGACGCTTTCCCATGCCGAGCACAAACAGGTGGTGGAACTTTGCGTTCAGACGGCGGCCGGCCGTGTGCCGGTCATCGCGGGCGCGGGCTCCAACAACACACGCGAGGCAATCGATCTTGCTCAGCATGCAGAAAAAGCCGGAGCAGATGCGGTGCTGGTGGTTACACCCTATTATAACAAGCCGACACAAAAGGGTCTTATCGCCCACTTTTCGGCCATTGCGGACAGCATTTCCCTGCCGATTATTATCTATAACATTCCCGGTCGCTCGGTGATCGACATGACAGTGGAAACGATGGCTGCGCTTCACAAAGCTCACCCGCAAATTATGGGCGTGAAAGACGCGACGGGCAAAATCGAACGCGTATCCGACCAGCGGCTCCAGTGTGGCAAGGCGTTCGTCCAGCTTTCCGGCGAAGATGCGACGGCACTTGGGTTCAATTGTCATGGCGGGGTTGGCTGTATTTCGGTTACGGCCAATGTGGCGCCACGCCTGTGCGCGCAGTTTCAGGAAGCGACGCTGGCGGGTGATTTTGCAACGGCACTTGAGTATCAGGATCGTCTGATGCCGCTGCACAAAGCTATTTTTATGGAACCTGGCGTTTGCGGCACTAAATATGCCTTGTCCAGGCTGGGACGGATGAGCACATCGGTGCGCTCGCCGCTTCTGCCGCTGGAACAAACAACGCAGGCCGCCATTGATGCGGCACTCAACCATGCAGGATTGCTCAACTGATGGCACCAAAAGGCAGCCAACGCGTCGTCAAGAAGATCGTGGCGGAAAATCGCAAAGCCCGGTTTAACTACGAAATTATCGATACCTACGAGGCTGGCATTGTGCTGACCGGCACCGAGGTTAAGTCGCTGCGTGAGGGCAAGGCCAATATTGCCGAGTCCTATGCTACCGATGAGGGCGGCGAAATCTGGCTGATCAATTCCTATCTTCCGGAATATCTGCAGGCCAACCGCTTCAATCACGAAACGCGCCGTCGTCGCAAATTGCTATTGTCAAAACGCGAAGTGAACCGGCTGATGATCTCCGTCAACCGCGAGGGCATGTCGCTTGTGCCGCTCAAAGTCTACTTCAACGATCAGGGGAGGGCAAAGCTGGAGCTTGCGCTGGCCAAGGGCAAAAAACTGCACGACAAGCGCGAGACGGAGAAGGAACGCGACTGGAACCGGCAGAAGACACGCTTGCTGAAAGATCGCGGATAACAGACCCGGTTGCCTCAAGGCGCGCTGAAAGTAAAAAGGCCGGATATCCGGCCTTTCGTTTGCAGTCTTGGATCAGGATGCATCCGCGTCGTTTGTTTCCGGCAAGCGCGCCGGACGTTCGCTCAGTTCACGGCCAATTTCCGAACGCAGGCTCAACAGGTCAATAAAATGGTCGGCCTGACGGCGTAGGTCGTCGGCAATCATAGCGGGCTGGGTTGCCATTGTAGAGATAACGGATACCTTCCGGCCCTTGCGTTGCAGCGCTTCGACCAAGGTGGTGAAATCGCCGTCACCCGAAAACAAAACGAGATGGTCAACGGTTGCAGCCTGTTCCATGGCATCAATGGCAAGCTCAATGTCCATATTGCCCTTGACCTTGCGGCGACCCAGCGAATCGGTGAACTCTTTGGCAGGTTTCGTCACCACCTTGTAGCCGTTGTAATCCAGCCAGTCGATCAACGGGCGGATGGAAGAATATTCCTGATCCTCCACCAATGCTGTGTAGTAGTAGGCACGCAGCAGATATCCACGAGCTTGAAAAGCCTTCAGCAGCTTGCGATAGTCGATGTCGAAGCCCAGACTTTTGGAGGCAGCGTAGAGATTTGCGCCATCAATAAAGAGCGCTATCTTCTCGCGTGGATCAAACATTCCGTCATTTCCTTTGTACAAACTTCGGGTTAAGCAGTGAGATGGGGCTGGGCTGCTGTTATTCCACCATTGAGGCGGCACAAAAACGTTTGTTAGAGTATTAGGACAGTGTCAATCTCATTCCAAGCAATTCTGAGTTGAATTAGCTAGGATGACTAGCGGAGAACCATTCGGTATTCTACTGTCTTTATAACGGTTTATGCGCTTGGTAAAAAACTCATGCATACTACACATGAGTTCAATCAGATAGTCGTTTTCTACCTAAGATTGCATTAACGCTGTCCCGTACACGCGCGGAAAACTGTGTCGGAATGAATGCCATGACGCTATAGATGTGGATGTCATTGGTACATGGCGCACAAACAGACGCTGTCTATAGTGAGAGAGGAAAAACTTGAAATTTCTCTCTATTAATTGTATCGCCTTTGGCAACTCCTGAAATTGTGAACTGCAAAGGACAGGCAATGGCCCGTGTCACCGTAGAAGACTGCATTGATAAAGTTGACAATCGCTTCGAGCTCGTGCTGCTCGCCAGTCACCGTGCACGCCTGATTTCGCAGGGCGCTTCCATCACCATCGACCGTGACAACGACAAGAATCCCGTCGTGGCGCTGCGCGAAATTGCCGATGAAACCCTGTCACCCGGTGACCTCAAGGAAGATTTGATCCATTCGCTGCAAAAGCATGTCGAGGTGGACGAGCCAGAACCAAGCGCAGAAAGCCTGATTGCCACGGAAGCGTCGACAGAATTTGCCGATGCGAGCGTTTCCGACGACGAGCCGGAGCCGCTGACCTTTGACCGTATGTCGGAAGAAGAGCTTCTTGCCGGTATCGAGGGACTTGTTGCGCCAGAGAAGAGTGACGATTACTGATTCTGTCGGTTGTCTGACGCAAGACGGTAACGTCTTACGTTTTGACCGCAGCGATGGTTATGTTTTTGTTTGCTTAAACGTGCGTCGGTCCTATGATCGGCGCACTTTTTTGTGTTTTGGAGTCGCTTCACAATGATGCGTCAGTACGAACTCGTTGAGCGGGTTCAGAAATATAAGCCGGATGCCAATGAAGCGCTTTTGAACAAGGCTTACGTCTACGCCATGCAGAAGCATGGCCAGCAGAAACGCGCCAGCGGTGACCCCTATATTTCGCATCCTCTGGAAGTTGCGGCCATTCTTACGGAAATGCGGCTGGATGAATCCACGATCGCGGTGGCACTGCTGCATGATACGATTGAAGACACCAGCGCCACGCGCGCTGAAATTGACGAAATGTTCGGCGATGATATCGGCGCGCTGGTTGAGGGCCTGACCAAGATCAAAAAGCTGGATCTGGTGACGAAGAAGGCAAAGCAGGCGGAAAATCTTCGCAAGCTGCTGCTGGCAATCTCGGATGATGTGCGCGTTCTGCTCGTCAAGCTGGCGGATCGCTTGCACAATATGCGCACGCTCGACCATATGTCTTCGGAAAAGCGCAAGCGCATTTCGGAAGAAACCATGGATATCTACGCGCCGTTGGCCGGGCGCATGGGTATGCAGGATATGCGCGAGGAACTGGAGGACCTGTCGTTCCGCCATATCAACCCCGAAGCTTATGAGACGGTAACAAAGCGGCTCGGCGATCTCTCCACCCGCAATGAGGGCCTTGTTACCAAAATTGAAGATGAACTGCGGGAACTCCTGCAGGCGCAGGGGCTGGCGAATGCGCAGGTTAAAGGGCGGCAAAAGCAACCCTATTCCGTATTTCGCAAAATGCAGTCGAAATCGCTGTCATTCGAGCAGTTATCCGACGTCTACGGTTTCAGGATTATAGTGGACGATATTCCGTCCTGTTACCGCGCGCTCGGCATCGTGCACACGCGCTGGCGCGTGGTGCCCGGGCGGTTCAAGGATTACATTTCCACGCCCAAGCAAAACGACTATCAGTCCGTTCACACCACGATTGTCGGGCCGTCGCGTCAGCGGATCGAGCTGCAAATCCGCTCACGGCGGATGAACGACATTGCGGAATACGGTATTGCTGCCCACTCCCTCTACAAGGATGGCCGCGATGCGCAGGACGGTGCGCTGTCGCCGAAATCCAACGCATATTCCTGGCTGCGCCGCACCATTGAGTCTCTCGCCGAAGGGGAGAATGCCGAAGAGTTTCTGGAACACACCAAGCTGGAACTGTTTCAGGATCAGGTGTTCTGTTTCACACCCAAAGGTCAGTTGATCGCGCTGCCGCGTGGCGCGACGCCGATTGATTTTGCCTATGCGGTCCACACCAATATTGGCGATACCTGTGTGGGTGCCAAGATCAACGGACGGATCATGCCGCTTGTTACACGGCTTGCCAATGGCGATGAGGTGGAGATCGTGCGCTCCGGCATTCAGGTGCCGCCGCCCGCCTGGGAGGAAATTGTCGTCACCGGCAAGGCGCGGGCGGCCATTCGCAAGGCAACCCGTGCGGCCATTCGCAAGCAATATTCCGGTCTTGGGCATCGTATCCTTGAGCGCACATTCGAGCGCGCTGGCAAGGCTTTCTCCCGCGATGCCATGAAACCCGCCTTGCACCGGTTGGGGCAGAAGGATATCGAGGATGCGATTGCCTCGGTCGGGCGCGGCGAATTGTCCTCGCTGGATGTTCTGCGGGCCGTCTTCCCGGATCATCAGGATGAGCGGGTCACCGTCAAGCCCAATGCGGATGACGGCTGGTTCAACATGCGCAGCGCTGCTGGCATGGTGTTCAAGCTTCCGGGCCGCTCGAAAGCCAGTCTGGAAGCTGCTGACAGCGATGGTCCTGAAGCATTGCCGATCCGTGGACTGTCTGGCAATGCCGAAGTTCACTTTGGTCCAGCGGGCGCCGTGCCGGGAGATCGCATTGTCGGGATCATGGAGAAGGACAGGGGTATCACTATTTACCCCATTCAATCGCCGATCCTGCAAAAGTTTGACGACGAGCCGGACCGCTGGATCGATATCCGCTGGGATTTGGATGAGGCCAACAATACGCGCTTCATGGCGCGCATCATGATCAATGCTTTGAACGAACCCGGCACGTTGGCAGAAATTTCGCAGGTCGTGGCAACGGCAGACACGAACATCCTACGCCTTGCGATGGGTCGGATCGCAGCTGATTTCAGCGAACTGGTGCTGGATCTGGAAGTGTGGGATCTGCGCCAGCTGAATTCGCTCATCACGCAGTTGAAAGAATTGCCCTGCGTTTCCACCATCAGCCGCGTCTATGAATGATGCACCTGCCTCCAGAAGAGGCAGGTATAGGGCCTATATTAACTCGGCATGCACTTGGCGCATGGCTGCCCATGAGAACTGGCGCTGGTGAAAAGGCGCTTTCTTTCTTATCTTCCTGTCAGACGATAAAGAAAGAGGTTTATCATGTTTACCCAGTTCAGAAAGCTTGCAAGCGCGCTGCGTGCCCCGACTGCAGAAGAGCGTGAAAGCGCCTATCTCAACGGTTCGCTGGATCGTATCGATCTGGAATACCGTCAGCGTCAGGTTGATCGCGGCATGTTCCGCAAGGGCTTCTAAGCGTCAAAGATAGATTTCCGCAGTGTCCTTGATGGTGCGGAGAATTGCAGGATCTGCTATGCGCCTGGCGCATAGCTACGGTGGGGCGCTGTTGCAGTCAGCGATAAACGCTGGAGCGCCCTGTAAAATTGCCTGATGATGGTCTATCTCTGCTCCATGCGTTTCCAGACGTTAAACCGCTCACGCTTGTTTGCTGGAAATGCTCCAAGAGAAGACCATGGTATTCAGACGTAGAGATCCCCAGAGTTTTGCGGCCAAGGTGCGCAACCTGCTTTATCCCGCCAAGGGACAATGGCGCAGGGTTCGCTATCTTGTCACCCGTGTGCTGCGTTTGCGGGCTTCGCCGCATTCAGTGGCCTTAGGGGTTGCGGCTGGCGTTGCATCCTCCTGCACGCCGCTCGTTGGCGGACATATCGTGTTGGCGGTGGTGCTGGCCAAGATTTTTGCGGGCGATGTGCTCGCCGCTGCACTGGCAACGGCTGTTGGAAACCCACTGACATTTCCATTCATCTGGGGTGCGACCTATGAAATAGGGCGCGTTGTTCTCGGCCACCACGCCGTTCTCGGTCCAACCCCGGACCTGATGCACATGCTGGAACACGTCAATGTCGTGGCTCTCTGGCCCATCCTCGAACCTATGCTGGTCGGTTCTGTGCCGCTTGCCATCCTATGCGGTACTCTATCCTATATCGCAACACGCATGGGCGTTCGCCTGTTTCAAAAGCGGCGAAGCGAGAGGCTTGCTTTGCGCATCTCCGCACAAGCGGAATTAGCTCTATGATCATCGGCCTTGGCAGCGACCTCATTGATATTCGCCGGATTGAAAATTCGCTGACCCGTTTTGGCGAACGGTTCACCCATCGCTGCTTCACGGATGTGGAGATTGCCAAATCGGAAGGGCGAAAAAACCGTGCCGCATCCTACGCCAAGCGGTTCGCCGCCAAGGAAGCCTGCTCCAAGGCACTGGGGACCGGTCTGGCGCAAGGGGTTTTCTGGAAAGATATGGGCGTGGTCAATCTGCCCGGTGGCAAGCCAACCATGCGGCTGACCGGTGGCGCACATGACCGGCTGATGTCCATGCTTCCGCCCGGCCACGAGGCGCTGGTGCATGTGACCATCACGGATGATTTTCCGCTCGCTCAAGCCTTCGTGATAATCGAAGCGGTCCCGGTTGCCGGACGTGACGGAACCGGCTAGAGAAAACCCCAGATTTTCAACAGGGACCATCCGGCGTGGCACAAGCAACTGATAAACAGCAAAGTGGCCTTTGGGAAAATATAAAGGTCATCGTGCAGGCGCTGCTTCTGGCGCTGGTGATCCGCACCGTATTTTTCCAGCCTTTTACCATTCCTTCCGGCTCCATGATGCCGACATTGCTCGTGGGCGATTATATTTTCGTCAACAAGTTCGCCTACGGCTATTCCAAATACTCGTTGCCGCTGTCGCCCGATCTGTTTTCGGGTCGAATTTTCGCAAGCGAACCGAAGCGCGGCGATGTGGTGGTGTTTCGCTTTCCGCCCAATCCCGATATTGACTACATCAAGCGGCTGATCGGCCTGCCAGGAGACCGGGTGCAGGTGCGCGACAGCATCGTGTACATCAACGGAAATCCCGTTCCACGGCAGGGCGATGGTGCCTTCCGCGCTGACGACCAGTACGATACCGGTGCTGATGTGCCCGTGTTCAAGGAAACGCTCGATACCGGCGTCGCCTTCGATACGCTGGACCAGTTCCCCAACTCCCGTGGCGACAATACCCAAGAGTTCGTCGTGCCCGCCGGTCATTATTTCATGATGGGCGACAACCGTGACAACTCCGCCGATAGCCGTTTCGATGTCGGCTTCGTTCCGGCTGAAAATCTCGTTGGACGTGCCAGCCTGATTTTCTTTTCCCTTGGCAACGATACGTCGTTCAAGGAAATATGGAAGTGGCCCGCCAACCTTCGTTACGACCGTCTGTTCAAGGCGGTCGAATGAGCAAGATGTGGTCCCTTGCCGCGGAAGATCGCGTCAAGCTCGAACGCGAAATTGGCTATGTTTTTCGCGAGAAAGATCGGCTGGACCGGGCTTTGACCCACGCCAGCGCGCGCACCGTCAAGTCGTCCAACTACGAGCGTCTCGAGTTTCTGGGCGACCGGGTTCTGGGTCTCTGCGTGGCGGAACTGCTGTTCAAGCGGTTTGGTGATGCGGATGAGGGGGAGTTGTCCGTTCGGCTGAACCAGTTGGTCAGTGCAGAAAGCTGCGCGCAAGTGGCTGATGCGATGAACCTGCATCTGTATATCCGCACCGGCGCGGACGTGAAAAAGCTGACCGGAAAACATATGCTCAATGTTCGGGCAGATGTGATAGAGTCGCTGATAGCGGCCATTTATCTGGATGGCGGGCTGGAAGCTGCACGTGGTTTCATTGCGCGTCAGTGGGAAGCGCGCGCCAGCCGGGCGGACGGCGCGCGACGGGATGCCAAGACCGAATTGCAGGAATGGGCGCACGCGAAATTTGGTGTCACGCCGAACTATCGCGTCGATGATCGCTCGGGGCCGGACCACGATCCGCGCTTCACGGTGACAGTGGACATAGCCGGCACACAGCCGGAAACAGGAATTGACCGCTCCAAGCGCGCCGCCGAACAGATGGCCGCGACGAAGATTTTGGAGCGTGAGGGTGTTTGGCAGAAAGCTTCTGCGGAAATTGACGGTACAGTATGACGGATAAGCTTGAACTCAACCCCGCAGACGATGCAGCAGACACGACGCGAAGCGGTCCGACGCATTCCGGTTTCGTGGCGCTGATCGGTGCGACCAATGCTGGCAAGTCGACGCTGGTCAACCGGTTGGTGGGGGCCAAGGTTTCCATCGTCAGCCACAAGGTGCAGACCACGCGCGCCATTGTGCGCGGCATTGCGATCCACAAAAATGCACAGATCGTGTTCATGGACACGCCCGGCATCTTCAAGCCGCGCCGCCGTCTGGACCGCGCTATGGTGACAACCGCCTGGGGCGGTGCCAAGGATGCGGACGTGATCATGCTGTTGATCGACAGTGAGCGCGGTCTGAAAGGCGATGCTTCCACCATTCTGGAAGGGTTGAAGGATGTGCCACAGCGCAAGATTCTGGCGCTGAACAAGATCGATCAGGTGCGCCACGAGGATTTGTTGCAGCTTGCGGCCCAGGCCAACGAGATGGTTGAGTTTGACCGGACGTTCATGATTTCGGCCACCAACGGCTCCGGTTGCGATGATGTAATGGACTATCTGGCAAAGGAATTGCCGGAGGGCCCGTGGTATTACCCGGAAGACCAGATTTCTGATTTGCCTATGCGCCAGCTTGCGGCAGAAATTACGCGCGAAAAGCTGTTCCTGCGTCTTCATCAGGAGCTTCCCTATTCCTCCCACGTCGAGACGGAAAAGTGGGAAGAGCGCAAGGACGGCTCGGTGCGCATCGAGCAGGTCATCTATGTGGAGCGCGACAGTCAGAAGAAGATCGCGCTTGGCAAGAATGGCGAGGCGATCAAGGCCATTTCCATGGCGTCGCGCAAGGAGCTTTCCGAGATTTTGGAGCAGCCGGTCCACCTCTTTCTGTTCGTCAAGGTTCGTGAGAACTGGGGCGATGATCCCGAACGCTTCCGCGAAATGGGTCTGGAGTTTCCGCGCTCCTGATACGGTTTTTTGAACCCAGTGTTCACCAAACCGGCAATTGCGTCCTTGTGCCCGCTATGAGCATTCTCCGCCAGAAAACAGGCGGAGACATGCGGTGCCAGAACTTGTAAACGGACAATGGGTAAAGGGTGATGTCGCCTCGGGCGAAATCAAGGGCGGTGCGTTTCATCGGGAGCCGACTGCGTTTCTGGGCCTGATCACGGCGGATGGCGCTCCCGATGCGTCCGGCCAGCCAACATGGCGCGCGCAAGTCGGGCGCTATCAGCTTTTCGTATCCTACCTCTGCCCTTGGGCCAGCCGTACGCTGATGATGCGCACACTGAAAGGGCTGGAAGACATTGTCCCGCTGGCCGTGACCGGATGCGTGATTGGCGAGAATGGCTGGGAATTTGCCGAGCCGCAGGATGCCGGCCCGACGCTCGGAAAAATTCGTTATCTGCATGAGCTGTATACGGCCACTAAGACCGATTATAGCGGCAAGGTTTCCGTGCCCGTTCTCTGGGATCGGCATGAGGGGCGCATCGTCAACAACGAATCGTCTCTCATTCTGCGCATCCTCAATTCTGCCTTCGATGACCTGACCGGCAACCGTCTGGATTTTTATCCGCAAAGCCTTCGCGCCTAAATCGACCGCTGGAACGCGCCGATCTATGAGACGCTGAACAACGGCGTCTACCGCGCGGGCTTTGCCAGAACGCAAGACAGTTACGCGGCTGCCGTAACCGACGTCTTTGCCATGCTGGATACGCTGGAGGCGCACTTGCGTGACCACCGCTACCTCGCGGGCACCTGTTTTACTGAAGCGGATATTCGTCTGTTCGTGACGCTCGTGCGTTTCGATGCGGCCTATCACGGCGCGTTCAAATGCAATTTGCGCCGGATCGAAGACTACCCAAACCTGTCCGGCTACGTGCGCGAAATCTACCAGATGGATGGGCTTGCCAATACGGTGAAGATCGACCAGATCAAACAGGGATATTATTCGATTGTGTCGATCAACCCAACCCGCATCGTACCGCTGGGGCCGGATCTCGATTTCACCCGTCGGCATGGCCGGGAGAAACTCGCGGACGCGCAAGGGTCGCTGTAACAACTCAAATTCGCTAATGCAGTAAACAGCTTTCCTGTGGCTTGGTGACCGTTGCGGTTGCCATGCCACAGTTTACGGCTATGGTCCGCCGCAGTGTCGTTTAGGAGTTCCTTACCATGGCCCGTCAGGCTCAGCACATTGCTGTCATTATCGCCGCTGAAATCAAGGCTGCCCCGGCGCAGGTAAATGCGGCCGTGGCCCTTCTGGATGAGGGTGCGACGGTGCCGTTCATCGCGCGTTACCGAAAGGAAATCACCGGTGGACTGGACGATACGCAACTGCGCAATCTGGCGGAGCGGCTGACATATCTGCGGGAGCTTGAAGCGCGTCGCACGTCGATACTGGAGTCCATACGCGGGCAGGGCAAGCTGACCGACGAGTTGGAAAACAAGATTGCCGCCGTTGTGACCAAGGCGGAACTGGAAGATATTTATCTTCCCTACAAGCCGAAGCGCCGTACAAAAGCGGAAATCGCCCGCGAGCGGGGATTGGGTGCACTGGCTGAGGCAATTCTGGCTGACCGCAGCAAAGCACCGCAGGACCTTGCAACCGCCTACCTGTCTGCCGATGTGCCGGATGTGAAAGCAGCGCTGGAAGGCGCGCGTGATATTGTCGCCGAAGGCTTTACAGAAAATGCCGATCTGCTCGGCAAGCTGCGAAACCACATGAAAGCGAACGCTTATCTGCGTGCCCGGGTTGTCGAGGGCAAGCAGGAGGCGGGTGCAAAATTCTCCGACTATTTCGATCATTCCGAGCGTTGGGGCACGGTGCCGGGCCATCGTGCTCTGGCGATGCTGCGCGGGTGGAACGAGGAATTCCTGTCCGTCGATATTGTCGTGGATCAGGACGATACGTCAGCCGTCAAGCCGGTCGAGCGGATCATCGCGTCCGTGTATGGCGTCGGTGGCACGCTGCCCGGCGACCGCTGGCTGATGGAAGTAATCGGCTGGACATGGCGCGTGAAGCTGTCGCTGTCCTTGTCGCTCGATCTCATCCGCGAGTTGCGGGAGCGGGCAGAGGAAGAAGCGATTCACGTTTTCGCGCGTAATCTCAAAGATTTGCTGCTGGCGGCACCGGCTGGTTCTCGCGCAACGATGGGCCTCGATCCCGGTATCCGCACGGGCGTGAAGGTGGCCGTTGTCGATGGGACCGGCAAGCTGTTGGAAACATCCACCGTCTACCCGTTCCAACCGCGCAACGATGTGCGCGGCGCGCAGGCGGAACTTGCCAAACTGATGACCAGGCATTCGGTTGAACTGATTGCGATTGGCAACGGCACCGGCAGCCGCGAAACCGAAAAGCTGGTGGCCGATCTGATTGCGGCACTTCCTGCCACAACGGGTAACAAGCCAACCAAGGTCATCGTTTCGGAGGCGGGCGCGTCGGTCTATTCCGCATCCGAGCGGGCAGCGGCAGAGTTTCCCAATCTCGATGTGTCACTGCGCGGGGCGGTCTCCATCGCCCGCCGTCTGCAAGACCCGCTGGCGGAACTGGTGAAGATCGAGCCGAAGTCCATCGGCGTGGGTCAGTATCAGCATGATGTGGATCAGAACCGTTTGAGCCGCTCGCTGGATGCGGTCGTGGAAGACGCGGTGAATGCGGTTGGCGTGGATCTGAACACCGCCTCGGGTCCGCTTCTGGCGCGCGTTTCCGGCTTAAGCGATGCAATCGCTGACGCCATCGTGACCTACCGCGACCAGACCGGCGCGTTTTCCAGCCGCAAGGATCTGCTGAAAGTCCCGCGTCTTGGTGCACGGACATTCGAGCAGTGCGCTGGTTTCCTGCGAATCCGCGATGGCAAGGAGCCGCTCGATTGGTCCTCGGTGCACCCTGAAGCCTATGGCGTCGCCAAAAAAATCGTTGCGGCCTGCGGTCGTGATTTGCGCTCGATCATGGGCGATAGTGCCGTGCTGAAAAGCCTCGATCCCAAACAGTTTGTGGATGACCGTTTCGGTCTGCCCACAGTCCGGGATATTTTGGCGGAACTGGAAAAGCCCGGCCGCGATCCGCGCCCAAGCTTCAAGACGGCGACGTTTGCCGATGGTATCGATGATATCAAGGACCTGAAACCGGGGATGCTACTGGAAGGCACCGTCACCAATGTTGCGGCGTTTGGCGCCTTTGTCGATATCGGCGTGCATCAGGATGGACTGGTGCATGTGTCGCAGCTGGCCGACCGTTTCATCAAAGACCCGCATGAGGTTGTCAAGGCGGGCGATGTGGTGAAGGTGCGGGTGACCGAGGTAGACGTTCCGCGCAAACGCATCGGGCTGACTATGCGCCGAGATGGTGGTGGTGAGGCAGCACCCCGCAATGATTTTGCGGCGACAAAGGGTGCACCGCCCCGTCGCGATGTTCGCACCCCGCCCAAAGCCGAAGCGCCATCACAGGGCGCGTTCGGCGCAGCGCTGGCCGAAGCCATGAAGCGCAAGTAGACAACCCCACCGGAATTGAGCGATAAAAAAAGCCCCGGCGACGGGGCTTTTTTCGAAGCTTAGATCATGCCCGGAGGGACGGGGCCTTCCAGAACCGGATCACTGGACATTTCCTCGCCTGCCGGTTCCTGCTCGTTTTGCAGTACCACGACGCGGGCGCCGGTCGGAACGCGGCTGTAGAGGTCGATGATATCGTGGTTGAACAGGCGGATACATCCGCTGGAAACCGCCTTGCCGATGGACCATGGTTCGGTGGTGCCGTGCAGACGGAACAGTGTATCGTTGCCGTCCTTGTAGAGATAAAGCGCACGCGGCCCAAGCGGGTTGGTCACACCGGGATCCATACCGTTGGCAAGCGGTCCGTAGCGATCAGGCTCGCGGGCAATCATGCTCTGGGTCGGGGTCCAGCGCGGCCATTCCGCCTTGCGGCCGATATAGGCATTGCCTTCAAAGGCCAGACCCGCCTTGCCGACGCCGATGCCGTAACGCATGGCCATGCCGCCTTCCTGCACCAGATACAGGAAACGATTCTGGGTATCGACAACGATGGTGCCGGGCACGTCGCCGCGTGAATACGGAACCTGCTGGCGGAAATATTGCGGATCGACATTGCTGATGTCGATGGCAGGCAGCGGATACTTTTCCTCCGGGCGCTCCGCATACATCGCGACATAACGCGGATCAGGCGCGCGCTTGCGCGCCGGGCCGGGGCCGGACGATACGCAGCCTGCGATGACAACTGGCAGTAGGAACAGGGCGCACAGGCGCGGGAGCCCGCCGAGACGGGCGAATGAGAGCAGCATTTTACATTCCATTACGGTTACGGGCCATTTTTTCACTGGCCATTGCGTTTGTTGGGCCCGAAAAGTTGAGTGGGGAGGACACTTTTTCATTCACTACGTTTATTAAGGGCAATCATGGCGCTCAATTGGTGAAAAAAGAGCAAAAATCCGTTCAACTTTATGTGTTGTTTTAAGATCACATTAGCCATGCGGTAGCCCGGTCCCTTTTCGCCGGGGCTGGAACGAAACAGCGGTGGTTTTGTTCACGGGTCCGCGTTGCAAATTTGTAATTTGCCGCGCTGTTGCAAAATCCCTAACGTCCGTTCCGCATCTGCCCAGTATAAGCAGATGATCATGGGCAAGGCAGGCCACGCGATGACGGTAGACGAGAAAACCACAGACCCCGCAATCACCAAAGCCAATCCCGGTCCTGTCGGAAACTCGGCAAACCGGTTTTTTCAGGCGCTCACCCGCAAACGTTTCCAGCGTGTCGGTATGCCGGTGATCGGTCTGGTCATCGCACTTCTGGCGTTCTTTATTCTGGGGCGATTGCTGCAGAATATCGCCTTTGATGACGTGTTGGCGGCCATCACCCAGATACCCGGAACATCGATACTACTGGCGTTGATTTTCACCACAATCAGTTTTGCGGCAGTTGCGGCGTATGATGTGGTGGCAGTCGACACGATTGCACCGGGCAAAATTCCCCGGCGGATCTCGTTGATGGCCGGTGCCGCTGGCTATGCCATTTCCAATGCTCTGGGCTTTTCGCTGGTCACAGGCGGTGCGCTTCGCTACCGGGTCTACGCAGCCGAGGGCATCAACCTTGCCGATATTGGCCGAATCATCGGCACATCCTGGTTCGCCATCTGGTTTGCGTTCGCCATCATGATCGCCATCGCAATGGTTGCCGACCCGACGGGCGTGCCGTGGCTGTCTTCCGTCCATCCGGCGGTGGATGTTACCGCAGGACTGGCGGTTCTCGGCGCAATTGCCGCGCTGGTCATATGGTTGTCGCGTGGGGAGAGGACATTAAGTCTTGGCCGTATGTCGGTAAGGCTGCCGAGTTCCAACGGCGCATTGGTGCAGATTGGCGCGGGACTGGTGGATGTCGCGGCAGCGGCAGCCACGCTCTACGTTCTTCTACCCTCCGGGTCGGTGTCCAGCTTCGCGGTTTTCGTGCTGGTTTATGTCGTTGCCGTTATGCTCGGCATTATCAGCCATTCGCCGGGCGGAGTCGGCGCGTTCGAGGCGACCGTCATTGCCGGTCTCGGACTTGGTCAAAATCCGGATGCCATTGCGGCACTGGTGGCCTACCGCGTCATTTATACGGTTCTGCCGTTTCTGGTGGCAGTGGCGGCTCTGGTGGTATCGGAGGTTCTGCGTCGGCGCGAAAGACTGTCTGCCCCGGCCAAAGCTGTGGCGCGGGTTATGGAGCCGCTGATACCACCTCTTTCGGCGGGCATCGCTTTTCTCGGCGCGATCATTCTGTTGATTTCGTCACTGACGCCGGACCTTTCGAACCGGGTGGATGTGCTGGCCAATTACCTGCCGCTGCCGATTCTGGAACTGTCGCATCTGGCCGCAAGCTTTGTGGCTGTCGCGCTGCTGATCGTGGCGCGTGGGCTGGCCAAACGGTTGCGGCGTGCTTGGGTGGTGGGTCTCGTGCTGTTTTCCAGCGGGGCCGTGTTTGCCCTCGCCAAAGGGCTGGATTGGGAAGAGGCGCTCATTCTTTCCATGCTCGCCGCTGTGCTTTGGCTGTTTCGCGACTCCTTTTATCGGCGTCCGCTGGATCGCGGCCTGCAACTGTCCTGGGGCTGGCTTGCCAGCGTCAGCGCCATCGTCTTTGGCAGTATCTTTCTGGGCCTGTTTGCCTTTAACGATATCGAATATTCGCACGATCTGTGGTGGGAGTTTGCATTCGATAGCGATGCTCCGCGCTTCATGCGGGCTGCGGTGCTGATCGGCACCGTGCTTCTGGCCGCGCTCATTCATACGCTCATCAACCAACGCGGTGGTCGCAAATCCGGCTATCAGGCGATACCAACGGAAGTGCCGCACATTGTTGCGCAGGCGCGCAATACGACAGCAGCATTGGCGCTGCTTGGCGACAAGCGCTTTCTCATGTCGACGGATGGGCGGGGGTTTGTCATGTATGCGCGCTCCGGCGGCAGCCTGATTGCCATGGGCGAACCGGTTGGGCCGGAGGAACAAATCGGCGAACTGGCCTGGGCCTTTCACGATCTGGCAGACCGAACCGGTGCCCGTACGGTGTTTTATGAGGTGGGCACCGAACACCTGCCGCTGTTTCTGGATATGGGTCTGGTCGCGCTCAAGCTTGGAGAAATTGCGCGCGTAGACCTGACCACGTTTACGCTGGATGGCGCAAAACGACAGCCGCTGCGCTATGCGGATCGTCGCGCCGACAAGGAAGACCTGGTTTTCGAAATCGTCCCCAAGGACAAGGTTCTGTCGATCATACCGGAACTGGAGGCGGTATCGGATGCGTGGCTTGCCATGAAGTCCGGGTCGGAGAAACGCTTCTCGCTCGGCTTTTTCGATCCTGCTTTTCTCGCACATTTCGATATGGCGGTCATGCGCTACCATGGCGAAATTGTCGCCTTCGCCAATCTCTGGCGCAGCGGAGACCGCCATGAGATCGCCGTGGACCTCATGCGTCACCGGCCCGATGCCTCCAAGATCATTATGGATGCGCTGTTCGCCAAAATTATGGTCTATGCCAAGGGCGAGGGCTATCACTGGTTCAATCTCGGTGCGGCGCCGCTTTCGGGCCTGGTTAATTCCCGGCTGGCCTCACGGTGGAACCGCTTCGGGTCGTTCCTCTACCGGCGCGGGCGTGATTTTTATCATTTCGATGGTTTGCGGTCCTTCAAGGAAAAATTTGGCCCGGTCTGGACACCGCATTACCTCATCTGCCCCCCGGGACTGGATACGCCGCGTTCGCTACTCGACGTAACGACGCTGGTGAGCGGTCATCCTCTGGAGCTTGTTCGCAAATGACATCCAAAATGTTTCGCTGGGCGCTTGCCGGCGTTCTGGCGGCAGCCGTTGTGCTGGCCGGTGTTTACACCCTCAATCCACGCTGGCTGAATGGGACAAAATCCGTTGAGCCGGTATCGTCCGAGCGCCTGAACAACATTTCCGTTCTGGTGCCGAAGGGCGAGCCGGAGGGGCTGGTGATTATGCTCTCCGGCGCGGATGGCATGGGCGAGCAAGAGAAGGCGATGACCACGCGCCTGCTGGCCGATGATCTGATTGTTCTGCCTGTCGATCTCACGGTCTGGCGTAAGGAATTGAACAAAGAAGACGGAGACTGCATGTATGTCGGTGCCGACTTTGAAGGCATCGCCAAGGAAGCGCAGCGCGTTCTGGAATCGAACAGGTATTTCCATCCGGTGGTCCTTGGAATGGGAGAAGGCGGCACCTTGGCCTACGCTGCTCTGGCCGATGCGCCGGATGCAACACTCGGCGGTGCCGTGGCTCTGGACCCTGCGGCGACGGTCAATACCGTGGCGCCGGTCTGTGAGGGGGCCAAATTTACCAAGGAAAGCAGTGGTCAAGGATATTCCTATGCGCTGAACGCGTCCCTGCCGGACCCCGGCGTGCTCGTGCAGCAAAACCCGGAAACAATTGCCGCGCCAGCGCTTGAGCCGGGGCATGTGGCGCTGACGGTAAAGACAGCGCCAACCCCGGAGGCGCGGTTCGACCTTGCAGCCCAGACGGCGCTGGATCTCGCCCGCGCCGATGCACGGTCTCAGGCGCTGCCCATCGTCACCCTGCCAGCAAAGGGTAAGCCACGGTTCCTCGCGCTTTTTTACTCGGGCGACGGCGGCTGGCGCGATATCGACAAATCGCTGGGGGATGCCTTGGCCAATGACGGTGTTCAGGTCGTGGGTGTCGATAGCCTGCGGTACTTCTGGTCGGTGCGCACACCGGAAGAGATTGCCCGCGATGCGGCGGCGATCATTAGGAGTGCGGACCCAAGCGGCAAACTGCCGGTGGCGCTTCTTGGCTACTCCTTCGGG
The DNA here is from genome assembly GCF_014841565.1 of Rhizobium sp. CFBP 8762. Classification (GTDB taxonomy): domain Bacteria; phylum Pseudomonadota; class Alphaproteobacteria; order Rhizobiales; family Rhizobiaceae; genus CFBP-8762. Next base: position 221,854 of record NZ_JACYUD010000001.1, on the reverse strand, counting down.
GCCAATACTGTGCCGTTCGCGTGGCCCTATCTGCCGCCGCATGTGCAAAACCGCATCCGGTTTTTCGGGCTGTTGGGAACGGAAACCACCACGCCATTTCAGGTCTCGGTAGAAAACTGGCTGGGGCTTGGGGGCGATAACAAGGTTGCCCCTGCCATTGCGGCGCTCCCGCAGGATCGGGTCTTGTGTATCTATGGCAGCGAGGAGGATGAGACCGCGTGCAAGGATCCAGCTCTGGCCGGTGCTGAAAAGCTGGAACTTGAAGGCGGCCACCATTTTGACGGTGACTATCTTCCGCTGGCAGCCAAAATTCTGGCTTCCATGGAAAAGCGGATCGGTGGCGTGTCACCTTAAATCTTCATTGTGCCGCATGATCTTGTCGATCCTCGTTTCACTTCGGTCGGATCATGCTTCAGGTTCTCATTGGTTTCTTACTGGTTTCTCACACCCTATCGGTATAAACAGCAGATATGCAGTGGCAGGATCAGGCGATTATACTGGGCGTAAAACGCCAGGGCGAAACCAGCGTTATCGCTGAGATCATGACCCGTGCGCGGGGTCGCCATCTGGGCCTCGTGCGCGGCGGGCGGTCGCGCACCATGCAGCCTGTTTTGCAACCCGGCAATGAAGTGGACGTAACCTGGCGGGCGCGGCTCGATGAACATCTCGGCGCCTTTCAAATCGAGCCGGTGCAACTGCGCGCCGCCCGCCTGATGGAAACAGCAACGGCTGTTTTTGGCGTACAAGCCATGGGCGCTTTGCTGCGGTTGTTGCCGGAGCGTGACCCGCACCCGCATCTCTACGATGCCCTGAATGTCATCCTCGATAACCTCCACGATCCCGCTGATGCCGGGGAATTGTTTGTGCGCTTTGAGCTGGCTGTGCTGAACGATCTCGGCTTCGGCCTCGATCTTTTGCAGTGCGCGGCAACGGGTGTGCGCAGCGATCTGGTGTATGTGTCGCCCAAATCGGGCCGCGCCGTCAGCCGGGAGGCGGGGGAACCATGGGCTGACAAGATGCTGACGCTACCGGGCTTTCTCACCGCCGGTGCGGCCAAGGCCGCCAACCCGGAATCCTTAAGCGATGCTTTCAAGCTGACAGGGTATTTTTTAACGCGACACGTGTATGAACCGCGCGGTATCGATATTTCCAGTGCCCGCAACGGGTTCGTAGAAGCGGCATTGAAAGCCCTGCGCCAGCCGAAGGCAGCACGTCAGGCCGAAAGCAGCAAGTCAGGATAAGTGTATGATTGAGTTTATTGCGCTTGTGCTGGCTTGTGTCGCGTTGATTCAAAGTCGGCGACTGGCAACGGACGTCAAAGCCTTGCAAGCCGAACTGGCCAAGCTGAAGGCTGGGTCCGGGCCGCTGACGCTTGCGGAGCCGGACATGAGCGTGTCTGTGCCGCTTGCTGAAACAAGCTTCGATGACACGATCGCCGAACCAAACCCGGAACCCGTTGTTCAGGAGGCTGCGCTGCCACCGGTAAAACCGGCACCGAAAAGTACAGTCGGTGAAGGGGCTCTTGGCGCTCGCTGGGCGGTGTGGGTTGGGGGCGTTGCGCTCGCCTTTGGCGGGCTGTTCATGGTGAAATATTCCATTGAAAGCGGGCTGCTGGGCCCTGCCGTACGGCTCACGCTTGCGGCAGCTTTCGGTCTTCTTCTTATGCTTCTGGGCGAAATCGTGCGCCGCCGTGCGCTACCCCTGCTGAACACCCAATTGCCGCAGACACGCAACGCGCTGATACCGGGCGTGTTGACCGCTGCGGGAACCGTGAGCCTGTTTGGGGCGATCTATGCGGCGCATGGCGTCTACGGCTTTATCGGGCCAACACTCGCTTTTCTGGCTCTGGCGCTCGTGGCGCTGGCAACGGTCGCCCTGTCGCTGTTGCATGGACAGGCCCTGGCGGGTCTTGGTCTGGTCGCTTCCATGGCAACCCCCATTCTCGTCTCGTCGCAGGCCCCCGCGCCGTGGAGCCTGTTCGGCTTTCTGGCCGTTTCATGGGGTGCAACCTATGCGGCGGCACGGCTGCGACGGTGGCGGGTTGTGCCTGTTCTGGCCAATATCGGTGTTCTCCTGTGGTCGGTTGCCTATCTGCAAACGGAAGAACCATTCAACGTTCTGCCTGTCGCGTTTCTGCTGCTGGTGGTCGTCGCAGGGGTCGGTTTTGTCTGGCCCGCCGCTGACGCGCCCGTTCTGGTCTATGAGGACGGGTTGGAATCCAGAAGCGCTATCGGTCGATTCAGACAACGTCTGCGGTCCGGTCGGCATACCAGCATCTACCTCACGGCGGCGCTGGCAGTCGCGGCTGGCGCATTGTTCATGCTTGACCCTTACCGGCTATCCCAGGGCCACACCATCGCGGCTTTCGTCGTCGTGATTTCAGCTTTGGCAGCCTTGGGAAGTCTCCATCCGCGCGCTATTATTCCGGCGATTTTTGCGGCCTTTGGGGCAGTGGTGGGTCTCTGGAACACGCAATACCTAACCATGGGAACGCCGATCATCGTAACGGCCATGGTGCTCTCCACCGTGTTTTTCCTCTGCGGTGCGGCGTCTCTGCTTGTCCATCGACAACGGGCAGCGGGCTCGTTCACGCTCTGGGGATTGCTGATGGCACTGGTACCTGCGGCATTGCTGACCATTTCCTATGGCCTGGCCGGAAACTACAGCATGGAGTGGCGGCATGCAGCTTTTGCCGCCCTGTTAGCCGGGGCATACATCTGGGTTGCCTCTCGCCTTGCTCCGACAGAGGAGCGCGCCGTGCGCAAGGCACAAGCCTTTGTTATTCTCGGAGCGTTCCTCAGCCTGGTCATTGTCATACATACGCTGACCCATGATCTGACTGCCACCATGCTGACTGCGGCCCTTGGCTTTGCGTTTGTGCTGTCCACCCGTTTCGTTCGCTGGCCCGCTTTGCCTTGGATGATGGTGATGGCAGCGCTGGTGGTTCTGGTGCGCATTCTCTGGCAGCCGACCGTGGTCGTTTCAGCCAATCTTGGTGTCACACCGGTCTTCAACGCTTTGTTGCCCGGCTACGGCTTTCCGGCGCTGCTACTGGTAATGAGTTGCTATTGGCTGCGCCACACAGCTGATATTAGACTGCGCAACGCGCTTCAGGCACTGGCAACCCTGTTTGTCATGCTCACGATTGCCATTCTCGTTCGGCACGGGATGAATGGTGGTGTGCTGACATCCTCCATTCCGAGTTTGGGCGAACAATCGCTTTACACGCTGATCACGCTTGGCGGATCCATCACGCTGATGTCGTTGAACTTAAAATCTGCAAGCCCCGTTTTCCGCTATGGTAGCCTTCTGGCGGGTGTCGTTTCGTTGTTGTTGGTGTTGAGTGTGCATCTGGTCGGTCTCAACCCCTACCGCACTGGTGAATTGCTGGGGCGCTGGCCGGTGGTCGATCTGCTGTTGATCGGCTATCTGCTGCCAGCCTTGGCGTTTGCTGCGCTGGTCCGCCTTTCGCAAGGCCGCAAAGCGCCTGCTTATGTCAAGGCTTTGTCCGCATCCAGCGTTCTTCTCGGCTTTGCGTGGGTGACACTCAGCGTGCGCCGGTTCTGGCAGGGAACCGACATTGCCTACTGGAAAGGCTTTCTGTCCGGTGAGACCTATACCTATTCCGTGGTCTGGTTGTTGCTGGGTGTTCTTTCGCTGGTCGCAGGTACTCGGTTCAATCTGCGCAGCCTTCGTGTCGTTTCCGCGGTTCTCGTCGTGGTTACGGTCGTCAAGGTCTTTCTGGTTGATATGTCCAATCTGGAAGGCTTCCTGCGGGCGCTCTCCTTCATCGGTCTCGGCGGTGTTCTGATCGGTATCGGACTGTTTTATCAACGGGTTCTGACCCGCAATTCCACAGCAATACAGGATACAGGGAAATAGCGATGCACGTTGCCGGTCTGGCCATCTACCCCATCAAAAGCGCCCGGGCTGTGCCGCTTCGCGAAAGCGCTGTGGACGTTCTTGGACTGTCTGGCGACCGCCGGTTCATGGTCGTCTCGCCCGATGGGCGGTTCATGACCCAGCGGCAAGTGCATATATTGGCACGGCTGGAAGTGGAGGTTCATGGCGATGCACTCTGTCTGCACATGGACGGAAACAGTGTCACAGGCGGCTTTACATCGGCCCGGATGGACGTGACGGTCTGGAGCAGCGCCGTCAACGCTGCCATTGCCGAAGAGCCGGTCAATCAGGCTTTAACGGCATGGCTGGGTCGCCCGGCGCTACTGGTCGCCATGGATGATCAATCGTCACGGCTCGCTGAAGATGACTGGCTGGACGCGCCGGTTTCCACGAGCTTTACCGATGGCTTTCCGGTGCTGATCGCCAATCTTGCATCTCTTTCTGCGGTCAATCAAACGCTTGAAGGGTTGGGCCAGCCGCCGGTGGGCATTGAGCGGTTCCGGGCCAATATTGTCATCGACGACGCAGAGCCTTGGGCTGAAGACACATGGAAGACTGTGCAGATCGGCGAGGTGACGCTTGATCTCGTCAAGCCCTGCACGCGATGCGTCGTGACCTCCATCGACCAGATGACGGGGGAGCGACAGGGTGGCAATCCGCTGCAGGCCTTGCAGCGCACGCGCATGTCCGGCGACCGGCGTGTGGCGGGGGTTCTGTTTGGCTGGGACGCTATCGTGCGCAAAACCGGGGTCATCCGGTGCGGCGATCCGTTGACGGTTGTAACAACACGCCCGGAAGGCATACCGCTGAAAATTCGCAGTTCGTCATGAACATGGGAACCGCCCTGCGATGACCGCGTTGCTTCTTCTCAACTATCAAGCGGAATGAGGAGACGGCGATGACAAAAACTTTGATAGCAGCGATAGCCATTGCGGCCGGTCTTGCAGCCCCTGCGCTGGCACAGCAAAACAGCCAGACAGCCACTGCGACATTCAACAACACCGATGGAAAAGAATCAGGACGCGCCACGCTGACCAGCACTGCAAACGGTGTGCTGTTCGAGGTGGAAATCAGCGACCTTCCGCCAGGCAAATGGGTGGCTTTCCATGTCCACGAAACCGGCACCTGCGAGCATGGCGACCATTTCAAGTCAGCAGGCGCGCATTTCAATCCCACCAACAAGGACCATGGGTATCTCGCATCGAACGGACCCCATGCAGGCGATATGCCCAATCAATATGTCGGATCTGATGGTGTGCTGAGAGCTCAGGTGTTCAACAGTTTCGTCTCTCTGGACGACAAGGAAAACGGTATTCGCGGTCGTGCGCTCATGATCCATGACCGCTCCGACGACTATCGCAGCCAACCGGCGGGTGACGCAGGAGACCGTCTCTCCTGCGCCGTTGTTCGCTGATTACCGTAGCCGCCTGCTGAATGTATCAAAGCGGGCGGCTTTCACTCTGCCGCTTCGGCCTGTTGTGAATTCATCTCATCCATGGCAAATTTTGCCTGCCGGTTGAGATCACGCGTCGTGTCGAACCACTCACGGGTTGAGACCCAATAGCGCAACGTCACTGAAGTTGATGACCCGTCCAGCTTGTCAATAAATGTGCGCGGCGGTGGCGTATCCAGCACCCGGCGGTCACGCTCTGCCAATTCCATCAACATCCGTTCGGTGGCCTTGAGATCACCGGTTTCTGGCACGGAAACAGTTAATTCATAGCGGCGCGAGTCCAACCGGCTGTAGTTGGTAACAGGCGTATTCCACAGCGTGGAGTTGGGCGCGAGACGATACAGACCATCGGCACTTTTCAACTCGGTTGCAAACAGTCCGATTTCCTGGATCGTGCCGGATATCGCTCCAGTCTCGATATATTCGCCGACGCGGAACGGTCGCAACACCAGCAGCATGATGCCGGCTGCAATATTCTGCAACGTGCCCTGAAGCGCCAGACCAACCGCCAGGCCCGCAGCACCGAGTGCGGCGATGATGGACGCGGTTTGAACGCCGAACTGCCCGAGCACAGTGATGAACACCAGAATGAGAATGACGTAGCGCAGAATATTGGCAAAGAAACGCACCAGCGTTTCATCAAATCCATGAATTTTGGAGAGACCGGCCAACGCCCAGTTATGAATGACACGGGCGACAAACCAGCCGACCACGAGAAGAAACAATGCGCCCAAAATGGAGAAGGAGTATTGTACGGCCAGCGAACTTGCTTGACCCACTGCCGCCCGTGTAGCGACGAAAAAGCCTTGATCATCCATAAAGTCTGCCTTGTAATCGTTCGGTTCAACTGTTCAATGTGGTTCTGTTTTCGCATATCGTTTCACAAAACCGCTGCACACTTTTGTGCAATATGCTTAAATGGGGCTGGGTTGTTCCACGTCAAGGTAAACCTCAGGTTGAAGACCGCCCACCCATTTTGATGCCGGGGGCGGGCCGCTCATCCAGTATCTGGCTGCGAAACCGGAACAGTGCAGCCGGTCTGCCGCCTGTCGCCGTACTGGAAACGCCCGTGGGCTCCACCAGTTCAGCACCCTCCACCAGCCGCCGGAAATTCTGCTTGTGCAGGTGGCGGCCAGAGATGGCTTCCACGGTGGTTTGCAAGTCGGTCAGCGTAAAATCGGGTGGCATCAGCTCGAAGATCACCGGGCGATATTTGATTTTGCCCCTGAGACGCGCAATAGCGGTGGCCAGAATCCGGCGATGGTCGTGACACATGGCCACGCCTGCCATGGCAGCGGAGCGCACCCGGGCGGCACCGTCCGTGACGGCTTCTTCGACCAGCCCTGCCTCATACAAAAGTTCGTAGCGCTCCAGCACCCGTTCTTCGTCCCATGGAAAATCATCAAGACCAAAGGCCAGCCGGAGGCGGGCATGGCGCTGGCCCCGGTCGTGCCTCGCCCATTCCGTCAAGGCGGGCAGAATGGTGCGGTCCAGACTGGCCGGGCGGCCATCCCGCCAATCTTCCCATGGCAGATACGTGTACCAGTCGCGCCAGCTATCGGTCGTTTCCATGGCGCGGGTCAAAGCGAGATAGCCAACGGAGACCATGTGGATACCGTCTTCCGTGGCCAGACGCTGGCGTCCGCGATCGCCGAAGGTGTAAAGCTGCTCGATATAACCGAGCTTCAAAGCGGTTTGTGCCTCTACACGGGCCCGGACACTGGCTTCAAACGTGCGGTGCACGGCGGGGTCGAAAGGGCCGAACGGCAAGCTGGCCAGTGCGTGGGGTTTGCCATCTTCCGGCATGACCAGCAATCGCGGCGATGGGCCTGCGACCGAAACGATGACGGCATTCAAGCCGATTTCAAAGGTGAACGCCGTCGTCATGCGGCCTCGCCAAAAGCGCTGAACGAAAAATAGCCGTCTCCTTGATAGTCGCGCCCACGGCCAATTCCCTCGACCGCGGCAATCAATCGCCCCTGCCGGGAGAGAAGGTCGTCGGCAATCTCGATCAGCCGTGCATTGGGCGTGGCAAATGGTGCGGCCTTGCGCAGGCGTTTGGCAAGTTGATCATCGTCCTGCTCCGGTTGTATCGCCAGCGCGCAGATCATTGCCGCCGCTGGTGAGCGTGATACACCCATCCAGCAGTGCACCAGCAGAGGCGCGGTGCGATCCCATGTAAGGGCAAACTCAATCAGGCGCTCCACATGGTCGCGGCCGGGTGCAATCAGGATTTGATGGCGGGCAACGGCGATGTCGTTCATATCCAGAACGAGATGGCGATGGCCTGCAACCACGGCAGGCCTGTGAAAGCTTTGGCCTTTCGCCAGCAGGCTGATCATCTCGCTGGATTTGTGGCGAACCGCAGCTTCGGCAATGTGCGACAGGGACGATACGACAATCTCAGCCATTGGAAGACCCACCGCGTTCGGCTTCCAGTTCGGCAAAGCGGGCACAGAACTGGCGCTGTGCTTCCTTCGTCGGCAGTGGGGTCAGGCCCAGCATGTCGCGGGTGATGCCACGCGGTTGGCCGAAAATCTTTCGCCCTTCTTCCAGCGAAAACCCGGCCAGAGCCGTGGCTTCAAAATAAGCAGCAATCTGGTCGGCTTTCTTGATCCGGTCCTTGAGTTCCGCCGCAGGTGTCGCGGGCAGGCCGAAACGCAGGAAAATTGCGCTTTCCAGGCGGTGCTCGACCGATTTGTACCCGCCACCGACAACCGATTTGAACGGTGAAATCATATCGCCGATCACATATTCGGGCGCATCATGCAGCAGCGCCATCAGACAGTCCTCCGGGGCGTTCGCATCCGGTGAACTGGCGGGTAGTCGCCTGAAAATGGCTTCTACCACCAGCGAATGCTGCGCAACGGAAAAGGCGTGGTCGCCTTCCGTCTGTCCGTTCCAGCGGGCTACCCGCGCCAGCCCGTGGGCGATATCGGACAGTTCCACATCCAGCGGAGAAGGGTTCAGCAAATCCAGCCTGCGGCCGGACAGCATCCGTTGCCATGCGCGCGGTTCCGGGGCGGGCATCAGGCGAGGGTCTCCTGACCGGTTGCAGGTTCCGTTGCCGGAAAGGACAGACCGGACCATGCGGGGAGGGTGACGGTGAGGGTAGTCTCGCCTGCCTGTATCGCCTGACCGGCAGCCATGGCATCGGCAACCTTATCCAGCCGCAGGATGGCCACGCCATCGCGCCCGCTTGTGCCACCCAGTGTGCCGATGCTGCGCCCGTTGACAGTGATGTCCGTGCCGGGCGCGGGAAGCGCGGAATCGCCGGTGACCTGCACCACGCGGCGTCTGGCCGTGCCGCGATGCTGCATGCGCGACACCACTTCCTGACCGACATAGCAGCCCTTGCGGAACGAAAGCCCGTCATTCAGGTCCAGCAACACATCGTGTGGAAACGCATCCTGAAGCGCGTAATCGAAGGGAGATTCAACAATGCCGTGGAGAACCCGCAAGGCGTGGTAGGCTGCTTCATCTGTCCTGCCTGCTTGTCCATAGTGCCGGTAGAGCGACACTCCGGCTTTTTCAAACCGGCTGTCGCGATAGCCGTCTTCGTTCCCGTCATCCCAGGTGACGGTGACGGCTGACGGGTTTTCGGTTTGAAAGGTCACGGCGGCGCGCAGCTTGTAGAGCAACAGGCGTTTGGCCAGCGCGTCGATCTGCGCGCTCGCGGTCTCGATTCGGAACCCATCGGCTTGCCGCGTGATCATGAAGTCGAACAGAATCTTGCCCTGCGGCGTCAGCAGGGCACCCGGCCGTGCGTCATTTGCCCCAAGTGTTTTCACATCCGTGGTAATCAGGGCTTGCAGAAAGGTTTCCGCGTCTGCTCCGGTCACGGATAGGACCGCACGATCAGTGAGGGTAACGCTTGGCATCGATCATATCCTGTTCAAGTGTTGGAAACAGGTAATACGTCCAAACCCTGTCAGCAAGTGTGGGAAAAACTCAATCGCCGGCCACGAAGAACTTCCACTGCCCATCCGGCGTGATGCCGGTGCGGTAGAAGTTGTAATTGCCGAATTCCTGCATTCCTAGATAGTCCCCGGCGGTCACGAGCCGCAGAAGGTCCACCTTTTCAGGCGGGGTCAGCGTGTTCAACGCTTTTTCGCTGAAATAGGGCCAGACATACATTTCCTCCGGTGTGCCAGCGCCAATGTGCGCGTAGCCCGTGGACAGAACATCAATCAAAATCGCCATGATCTCGATACCGTCGGGATCACCGGACAGGCCTTTCAGCGTCTCTGCCGGATTGTCACCGGCGTCGCTTCCGCCAACTTGCGTCTGCGTAGGACCCTTGCCCAAAAGTGGCGTCAGCCTGGAAATATCACCCGTGCGGGCGGCCTCGATCATCAGTTCCCGCATACGGCTGACTGGCGCGGGCAGCTTGGATATGTCGTTGGAGATCTCTACCGGGCCGTCTGGCGTATCGTCCTGTTTGTCCCCCGTCTCTGCTGCCGGTTCGTCCTTCGGCTGCGCTTTGTTGATCAGCGGATCGGGCAGGGGAAGCTGTGTGGGTGCGGTTTCTGTCTGCGGCTCGCTCGAGTCGTCAGAAGGCGCATCGCCGGGAATCGTTTTCAGTTCGCTCAACGCAATAACATTGCTTCCAGCGCTCAGTGCAAATGCGGACGTGGCATCAGGGCCTGCCATTGCGACACATAAACCCGTGGCGCACATAAGCGTGCGCAAGACGCTGGAAAGACCACGATGTCCGACAGGCTTCTGCATGATGTTCGTTACTGCAAACTGCGTTCAGGGGAAAATTCACCGGCCAGCATGCGCTCGCGCAGTTCGTTGAGCATAGCTTCGGCACCGTCTTCGCCGTGCAGGCGAATGGTTTCGCGCATGGCAAGTGCGATAGCCGCATCTGCTATGATCTCAGGCTCGATCCCATCAGCCATGCCATCGGCCCATGCTTCGTTCTGATGCTCCATAGCCACCTGCATTTTTTCATGCACGATCATGTCGTCGATATCGTTGAGGCTGGGTTCCATCATTCGTTCCATGCTGGCTTCTCGTCCTTGACCTTAAGATTCAGACCTTAGCAGCCTTTTGCGCCAACAGCACGGGTTGCCGGTGAAACTTATGAATTTATCGTTAACGTATGAGCCATTGTACTCTTTGCGTCAAATAATCAATTTTGAGGTCAATTCAATGTGATAGGCTGAATTGCAGGAATTAATTGCCAAACCGGGCTGTAATTTCGGAAACCAGTGTTGCGCCCTTGGCACGGTAGGCTTCCTCCACCGCGATGGCAGCGGGCGTGCACGCGGTGTAAACGGACGCAAAAGCGCGATATCCCCGGTTGAAACTTGCGGTCAGCCGTGCCTTGCGCTCCTCCTCGTTTGCCGTTTCACCGTTGAGAAGGTCCTGCATGGACTGCCGCCAGTCTGGACCCGCGGCCTGCTTGCACAGGGTTCTGAGATAATGCACGGAGCCCAGGATTTCCGAGAGGCGTCCAAGCTGCTCGTCATAGGGGGCTGATTGTTGCGGCGGCGTGACAATAGCCAGTTGGGCCTGAACGGGAGAGCACAGACAGGCACAGGCAGTGACCGAAGCCAAAAGGGTATCAAAAGGCTTCATCGGCGCGCCTCCAGCTTTTCCACGCAGACGCGAACGCTGTCAGGAATCGGCAGGGCGTAGACTTCCTCTGCTGTAAACCAGCCGAGTTCACCCGCATCATCCCCGGCCACAGCAATACTGTCTGCATCAGCTTCTACGGTAAAGACGGAGAGGAAGAAGTGGCTCGCCAAAGTGCCATCGGCATTGCGCGTCTGCAGATCATAGGTTTCAAACAGGGTCGGGCTGTGCGCCACAATGCCTGTTTCCTCAAAAAATTCCCGCAGGGCCGTCTGTTCCGGGCTTTCGCCCGGCTCCGCCCGCCCGCCCGGAAAGGCATACATATGTTGCGAGGGAGGGTTGCTGCGCAGCACCAGCAGATAGCGACCATCCCTTATGAGAACAGCGGATGATGCAGCTTTGGGTAGGGACATAGGCACTCCGGAGTTTACCAAAGCGTGTCGCGATCTTTCAGATTCAATCTACACGCTTTCAGTCTTTATCTTATCGCATGCCATCATTGCAAAACCGCTGCACACTTTTGCGCGGGCCATGCTTCGGCGGTTGACCGAACTTTAGCAAAAGTGCCAGAATGAAGCATGTGTGGACGCTTCTCTTTGACGGCTTCGCCGCAACAGCTCAAGGATCATTTCGATCTGGTTGACCTTGATGGTTTTCCCGAACGATACAACATCGCACCCACCCAGCCTATCCTGATCATCGCATCGGGCGAGGGGCAGGGACCCGGCAGCAATGTCGCAAATCGGCGTGCACTTCTGGTGCGCTGGGGTTTTACGCCCGGCTGGGTCAAGGACCCCAGAGACTTTCCTCTGCTCATCAATGCGCGCTGCGAATCGGCAATCGAGAAGGCGTCGTTCAAGGCGGCTATGCGCCACCGCCGCGTGCTGGTGCCCGCCTCCGGTTTTTATGAATGGCGACCGAGCGACAGGCAGCCCTACTGGATCAGCCCGCAAGCGGGCGGGATCGTTGCTTTCGCCGGGGTGATGGAAACGTGGAGTTCTGCCGACGGCTCGGAGCTGGATACCGGCGCCATTCTGACAGTTAAGGCCAACGCCACGCTTCGCGCCATTCATGAGCGTATGCCGGTTGTGATTGCGCCCGGGGATTACGAGCGTTGGCTGGACTGTAAGACACAGGAGCCGCGCGATGTGATCGACCTGATGAAGCCCGCCCCTGATGATGACTTCACCGCCGTACCGGTATCGGAACTTGTCAATGCTGTGCAAAATGTCGGGCCGCAATTGCAGCAACCGATCGAACTCAAGCCGCCGCCACCGCCGCCACCGCCCGCGCAGATGAGCTTGTTCTGAACCTGTGAAGTCTGCTCGCGTTCTCTGTCGGGAAGACCCGCCGCATGGCGAGTTCTGGATGGTTTGATCGTGCTTGATCTGGCGCTGCTGGCCGCAAGCTGGCGGTTACGCTTTTTTAGATCGTCGACGTCGCAGCCTTGGCCGGCAGCGGCTTGGCTTTCAGGTGCAGGGCAGCGGCCACAACGGCCTTGATGCCGACAGGACGATACTTGGAAATGAGGTCGGCATTTGTCATTTCGGGCTTCTTCGGGGCGGTCACTGTCGTCTCCATCGTTGGTGCGGGTGGCTCCTCCGGCCCGCTGCAGGATGATCCATGATGTGCTAAAGTGACAAAACAGAGGCAGGGATAAGGCCTCTGCGTGGCCGTATATGTTGAGTGATCGATTGTTGCAGAAATGTCATAACTATACCCCCGCTTGACCGCTCACCAGGCGCACGCAATAAAGCGCCAAATCGATTGCTGCATAAATTCATTCTGAAATCGAAATCGATTTGAGCATGAATTTATGCAGCCACTTTAATATGTACAGCGACCTTGGCGCGTCATACGTGACGCGCGGCGCTGTAATGATCACCCGCGCGGGTGATGAGGAGACCTGACGATGGGTGACGTGACGATGGGTGCCGTGGAGAGGGTTCAAAGGCCAGACCTGAAATTCTACAATACTCTGACCCGTCAGAAGGATGTGTTTCAGCCGCTGGATGCCACAAACGTCCGCATGTACGTGTGTGGCCCAACCGTCTATGACTTTGCACATATCGGAAATGCCCGCCCGGTTATCGTTTTTGACGTGCTTTATCGTCTGTTGCGCCATGTCTATGGCGAGACCCATGTGACATACGCCCGCAATATCACCGACGTGGATGACAAGATCAACGCCCGGGCGCTGCGCGACTATCCGGGCCTTGCGCTGAATGATGCGATCCGTGCGGTGACGGAGAAAACCGAAAAGCAGTTTCTGAACGACGCAACTGAGCTCGGCTGCCTGGAGCCGACCGTCCAGCCGCGTGCCACCGACAACATCACCCAGATGATTGCCATGATCGAGCGGCTGATTGCCAACGGCCATGCCTATGAGACCGAGGGCGAGGTGCTGTTCGACACCCGCTCCATGGCCGATTACGGGCAGCTGTCGAAGCGCAATCTGGATGAGCAACAGGCCGGTGCCCGTGTGGCAGTGGATGCCCACAAGAAACACGCTGGTGATTTCGTGCTGTGGAAAATGTCGGCCCCGCATGAGCCGGGCTGGCCTTCGCCATGGGGCGAAAAGGGTCGCCCCGGCTGGCATATCGAATGCTCGGCCATGAGCCAGCGCTATCTCGGTGATACATTCGATATCCATGGTGGTGGGCTGGACTTGATTTTCCCGCACCATGAAAACGAACTGGCACAATCACGCTGCGCCCACGGTACGCCCATGATGGCGAAGGTCTGGATGCACAATGGTTTCGTGCAGGTGGAAGGCCGCAAGATGTCGAAGTCCGAAGGCAACTTCGTCACGATTTTCGATCTTCTGGAAACGGAGGCCTTTGGAGGCCGCAAGTGGCCCGGCATGGTTCTGCGGCTTGCCATGTTGATGACGCACTACCGGGAACCGATTGATTTTTCCGTCAAGCGGCTGGAAGAGGCCGAACGGCTGCTGGCAAAATGGCCGTTGACGGATGCTGCCGGTGGCAAACCGGACGATGCCATCCTCTCGGCTTTGGCGGACGATCTCAACACCGTGGCAGCTGTGCAGGCCATTCATACTCTTGCGCAGAAAGCGGCTGGAAACCCCGAGCTTCTGGCGGATTTCGTCGCCAGCGCGGAACTACTGGGGCTGACCCTGGCGCCTGTCGAGGTGGACGACGCCATGGCCGATGATGTGGACCGGCAGGTGGCGCAGCGGTTGGAATTTCTGAAAGCCAAAGACTTTGCCAGCGCGGATGCCATCCGCAACGCACTTGCGGAAGCTGGCATTCAGTTGAAAGATGGCAAGGACGCGTCGACCGGTGACCGCATCACCACATGGGAGATCAAGCGATGACGCAGGGTTATGAGGGCGTTTACACGGGCGGTTGCCAGTGTGGCGCGGTGCGCTTTGCCGTACAGGGACGCCCGAATGACAGCTCAATTTGCCATTGCCGCATGTGTCAGAAAGCGTTTGGCGCTTATTACGCGCCGCTGGTCAGCGTGCGTGGCCATGACTTTCAGTGGACCCGGGGTGAGCCAAAGCGGTTCGCCTCATCCAACCATGTCAAACGCGGCTTCTGCTCCGATTGCGGCACACCTCTGACCTATGAAGCACCCGATGGCGTTGCCGTTGCCGCTGGCGCTTTCGATGATCCCGCGGCATTGCCGCCTGTTATACAGTACGGTCTGGAAGGTAAAATTGCCTTTGTCGATACGCTGCATACCCTCAAGGCCAAGAGAACCGAAGAGGACGACGGCGCAGGTGACTTTCTCCACACAATCGTCAGCTACCAGCACCCGGACCACGATACGTGAGGCTGGCCTTGACTTTTTGTAGGCTTCAATAGGACCAATAGCATGAACCAGCCGCTGCGCACACTGTATCCCGAAATCGAACCTTACGCCTCCGGTCATCTCGACGTTGGCGATGGTCATCTTGTGTATTGGGAGCGGGTCGGCACGCCCGGCGGTAAACCGGCAGTATTTCTGCATGGCGGACCGGGTGGCGGGTGCTCGGCCCAACATCGCCGCCTGTTTGACCCCAACTGCTACGATGTGCTGCTCTTCGATCAGCGCGGGTGCGGGCGCTCCAAACCCCATGCCAATCTGGACGCCAATACGACCTGGCATCTGGTGGCGGATATCGAACGGCTCCGTCAAATGACAGGCGTCGAGTCCTGGCTGGTGTTTGGCGGGTCCTGGGGTTCCACACTGGCGCTGGCCTATGCGCAGACGCATCCCGACCGGGTGAGTGCGCTCATTCTGCGCGGCATCTACATGCTGACGCAGGCGGAAATGGACTGGTACTATCAGTTCGGTGTGTCCGAAATGTTTCCTGATAAATGGGAGCGGTTTCTCGCGCCCATACCGGCGGACGAGCGCCACAATATGGTGTCTGCCTATAACCGTCGCCTGACAGGCAGTGACCGGGCGGAGCAGCTTGCCGCCGCCCATGCGTGGAGCCTTTGGGAGGGTGAAACGATCACCCTGCTGCCGGAGCCGGACTTAAGCGAGGCTTTTGCCAACCCGGAGTTTGCGCTGGCATTTGCGCGCATTGAAAACCATTTCTTCTTCAACAAAGGGTGGCTGGAAGAGGGACAGTTGCTGCGCGATGCCCATCGTTTAAGCGGCATTCCGGGCGTTATCATTCATGGTCGCTATGATATGCCGTGCCCGGCGCGGTTTGCCTGGGCGCTGCACAAGGCATGGCCCATGGCAGAGTTTCACCTCATCGAGGGGGCAGGACATGCGTATTCGGAACCGGGCATTCTGGATCGCCTGATCCGCGCAACCGACCAGTTTGCGCCTGAAATCTGAGTGATTCGCGCTATTCACAGAATGAATTGGTCCATTCACGGCTGTTGCGCTAGAGCATTTCAGTGAAAGCGGCAACGCTATTTAAGGAAAAGCCTGCGCTATGAGCCAATCGCCTGCCGTACCATTGAAGCCAACCGGCGATACCCCGCGCGGTCTCATTCTCGCATCGGCTGCCTATGTCATGTGGGGCTTTCTGCCGCTGTTCATGAAGGCACTGGCCCATATTCCCGCACCCGAAGTGGTGGCGCATCGTATCATCTGGTCGCTGCCGCTGGCCGGGCTTGTGCTGCTGGTGACCGGGCGGTTTGCTGACATTAAGGCCGCGCTTGTCTCACCGCGAACACTGGCAATGGCGGTGCTGACGGCAACGCTGATCACGCTCAACTGGAGCATTTACGTTTGGGCGATCTCGGCTGACCGCGCTCTGGAGGCCGCACTTGGCTATTATATCAACCCGCTGATCAGCGTGTTTCTCGGCTCCGTGCTGCTGAAGGAAAAGCTGCAGAAATCGCAGATTGCTGCAATTGCCCTGGCATCAGTTGCCGTTGGTGTTCTGGCGGTGGATGCCGGTGGGCTTCCCTGGGTTTCAATCAGCCTTGCCCTGACCTGGGCGTTTTATGCTTTCTTTCGCAAGACCTTACCCGTTGGCCCAAATCAGGGTTTCTTTCTGGAGGTGTTGCTGCTGAGCCTGCCTGCGCTCGGCTATATCCTGTATCTGGAAAGTTCCGGCCAGGGACACTTCCTGACGGATGGCGGGGCCAATGTCAGCTGGCTGTTGTTTACCGGAGTTGTGACAGCCGTACCGCTGATCGTTTATGCCAATGGTGCCAAGCTGCTGCGCCTGTCCACCATCGGCATCCTGCAATATATCGCGCCGACAATGATCTTCCTGACGGCAGTGTTCGTCTTTCACGAGCCGTTCGGAACGGCCAAGATGATTGCCTTCCCGCTGATCTGGCTGGCACTGATCGTGTATTCCAGCTCCATGATTTCAAGCCTGCGCGCGCGCCGCGCGCAGGCTGCCGTTGAGGCTAGAGCCGTGAAATAATTCCGGCATGACCTTCACGGTCTTGCGGATCGCCGAGGCCAAGAAGGGCAGGGACGATATCCTGCGGTTGGTCGATGACCAGCGGCTGCACCAGATGACCGGTGTGAATGAAGCCCTGATCGCGCATGTGGCGCACCAGTTCCAACATCGGGTCCCAGAACCCGTTGATATTGGCGAACACAATCGGCTTGCGGTGCCGGCCAAGCTGGCCCCATGTCATGATCTCGACGATTTCTTCCAATGTGCCAATGCCACCCGGAAGTGTAACGAATGCGTCGGAACGCTCAAACATTGTGTGTTTGCGCTGATGCATGTCAGAGGTTACAATCAATTCGTTGAGGGTGGTGAGTTTGCTGCGGGTGGCTTCCATATCCATCAGGAATTCCGGGATGATGCCAGTAACCTGCCCGCCATGCTTGAGCACGCCGCTGGCAACAGCGCCCATAATGCCTTTGGTGCCGCCGCCATAGACGAGGCGAAGCCCGTGCTCGGCGATGGATTTGCCGAGCAACCGCCCGGCTTCCATATGATCTGGGTCTGTGCCGGGCTGAGAGCCGCAGTATACGCACACGGAGCGAATCGTATCATTTTCTTTTTGCATTCGCGCAGGAGACAGATACGAGCATAAAGCGTCAAGAAAAATGCGATAAACTCTGTTGACGAAGGGTGCGCACAAGGAGACGCTTGTGGAACACCGCTAAAATCGCTAGCAATTTTGAAGGGGTGCCGGGGGCGGCACCCGCATCATTGCTGATAACGCAATGCCTTGGAGTAGAGTATCATGAGGAACAAAGCTGTATGGCTCGCGCTCGCGGTGTTGGCATTGGCGACCATGTTAATGGTGTTCTTCGTCATGCCGAACATCAATGCCGTAAAGCCGAGCGAAACCTCGTCGGCTGCACTGCCTCTCGCACAAACGACGGCGACACAGCCACAACCGACCGCTCCGTCCACGGGTGATGCTCCAGCCGCTCCGGCGCAAACAGCCACGCCACAGCAACCGGAGACTGCCGCAAAGCCTGAGACGGACAACAAACCCGGCTTTGATATCGTCCGCGTCGAGCCGGATGGCTCCGCAGTCATCGCGGGTCATGGCACGCCCCTGTCCCGTATGGATATCATGCAGGGTGATCGCGTCGTTGCCACGGCCGAAATCGGCGCAGGTGGGGACTTTGCGGCCGTTCTGGACCAGCCGCTTGCGCCCGGCGACTACCAGTTAAGCCTGCGTGAAACGAGCAAGAGCGGAGAGGCGACGCGGTCGCAAGAGGTTGCGACGGTTTCAGTGCCGGAGAAAGGCAAAGGCGACCTGCTGGCGATGGTCTCCAAACCCGGCGAGGCCAGCCGGGTGGTAACAGCGCCTGCTGCGCAGGACGTATCATCGCAACCACAGCAACCATTGCCGCAGCCAGCGCCGACATCCGAGGCTACGGCACCGTCTCCGGTAGAGAACGAAGCACCGGTGCGTGTGACTGCTGTGGAGATCGAAGGTTCCAAAATATTCATCGCCGGGCAGGCAACGCCCGGATCGGTCGTTCGCATCTACGCGGATAAAAAGCTTGTCGGTGAAACCAAAGTGGGGCCGGAAGGTCGTTTTGTGGTGGATGGCGAGCAGGTTCTTTCCGTTGGAAACCACGTTATTCGTGCGGATGTGATGAGCAAGGACGGGAGCCGTGCTGAATTCAGGGCATCCGTTCCGTTCAACCGGCCGGAAGGCGAGCAGATGGCTGTTGTGGCGCAGCCAGAATTGGGCGTGGCGCAGCCAGATGCCAAGGACCGGGCGTCCGCTCCTCCCATGCAGCTTGTGGCCGGTGGTTCGTTCGATCGGCTGCGCAACGAGGCCGCGAAGGCGTTTGGACTGCTGAAGGCTCTGTTTGCGAACGGCAAGATGCCGGATGCGGAAGCACTGGCCGCTGCCCGTTCCGCCAACGAAATTGCCTTGGGCTCGCTTGCCTCCATGCGTTTGCCGGATGACGCCGACCCGCCGGCAAAGGCCATTATTGCGCGCACGGCGCAGGGCGCACAAAAGGCGCTTATTCTGTTGAAAGGCCTGCCTGCAGATGCCGCCAGTGTGGCAGCAGCACTTCCTAAAATTGAAGATGCCATCGCGCTCGCTCTCAACCCTCGCAGTGAGGACACCACGCTGGAGGCAACGCAAACGGCGCCCGCAAATGCAACGCCAGCGCCAACGGAAGCGAATACGGGCGTGGCAACCGTGGTGCAAGCGCCGCTGAAACAAAGCGATTCCTCCGTTATCATTCGCAAGGGCGATACGCTGTGGCAGATCTCCCGCCGTGTCTACGGTGCAGGGGTACGCTACACCACGATTTACCTTGCCAATGAAAACCTGATTTCCGACCCGGACAGAATTCTGCCGGGTCAGGTCTTTGGCGTGCCGACCGATGCACTGCCGGACGCCGAAAAGCGCCATCGGGAGCGGATGAAACATTCTCGGAGCTAACGCTTTGGCTGCATTTCGGGGGCGGGATTAAATCCCGCTTCCTTGCACCGCGCACATTCGGCCCTATCTATACCCTCATGCGGCGTCCCCTCCGGACGCCGCATTTTTTCGCATGATATTGGAGAACCGGTCTTGGCGACCAAACAGAAGACGGTGTCCGCCGACGCCAGCAATCCCTTTCGCACCATCATCAATCTCTGGCCCTATATGTGGCCATCAGACCGCGCCGATCTCAAAATGCGCGTGGTCTGGGCAACGGTGTTTCTTCTGTTGTCCAAACTGGTCTTGCTGCTCGTTCCCTACTTCTTCAAATGGGCGACCGACGCGCTGAACGGCAAAACCGATGCGGTTGCACTTTTGCCCACGTTCCTGCTCGGCGCTGTCATGCTGGTGCTGGCCTATAATTTCGCACGGCTGTTACAAGCGGGTCTGAACCAGCTACGCGATGCGCTGTTTGCACGGGTCGGGCAACATGCGGTGCGCCAGCTTGCGTATCGCACCTTCGTGCATATGCACCGGTTGTCACTGCGATTTCATCTGGAGCGGCGCACGGGTGGTCTTTCGCGCATCATCGAACGCGGCACGAAGGGCATCGAGACGATTGTCCGGTTCACGATCCTCAACAGTGTTCCCACGCTCGTCGAATTTCTGTTGACGGCAATCGTGTTCTGGTGGGGCTACGGCTTCAGCTATCTGGTGGTTACAGCTTTGACCGTATGGGTCTATATCTGGTTTACCATCCGGGCCAGCGATTGGCGCATCGGCATCCGTCGCGCCATGAACGACAGCGACACGGAAGCCAATACCAAGGCCATCGATTCGCTATTGAACTTCGAGACGGTGAAATATTTCGGCAACGAAGACATGGAGGCGAAGCGTTTCGACAGTTCCATGGAGCGCTACGAGAAGGCCGCAACCGATGTCTGGACATCGCTAGGCTGGCTTAACTTCGGTCAGGCCGTCATTTTCGGGATTGGCAGCGCTATCATGATGGTTATGTCAGCGCTGGCGGTTCAACGCGGCGAGCAATCGATTGGCGATTTCGTCTTTATCAACGCCATGCTCATGCAGCTTTCGGTGCCATTGAATTTCATAGGATTTGTGTATCGCGAAATCCGGCAGGGGCTGACGGACATCGAGCAGATGTTCGACCTGCTCGAAGTTCAGGCCGAAGTGCAGGACAAACCGGGCGCTCCCGATCTGGAGATTCGCCAGGGCGCGATTTCGTTTCGCGATGTGCACTTTGCCTATGATCCCGCGCGGCCTATTCTCAAGGGCATCTCGTTTGACGTTCCAGCCGGCAAAACCATTGCCGTCGTCGGTCCATCGGGCGCAGGCAAATCCACACTCTCGCGTCTGCTCTATCGTTTCTACGATGTGCAGCAGGGGTCCATTACCATCGATGGGCAGGATGTACGGGCGGTGACGCAGAAAAGCCTGCGAACCGCAATTGGCATGGTGCCGCAAGATACGGTTTTGTTCAACGACACGATTGCCTACAACATTCGCTATGGCAGACCCTCGGCGTCCGACGAGGATGTGCGCATCGCAGCCGATGCGGCACAAATTACCGATTTCATCGGCAAACTGCCCGATGGGTTTCAGTCCATGGTGGGTGAGCGCGGCCTGAAACTGTCCGGTGGCGAAAAACAGCGGGTGGCAATTGCCCGCACCATTCTTAAATCGCCGCCGATCCTGATTCTGGATGAGGCAACATCCGCGCTCGATACGGGCACCGAGCAGGAAATTCAGGCGGCGCTGGATGTGGTGTCGCGCAACCGCACAACGCTCGTCATTGCGCATCGTCTGTCCACGGTCATTTCAGCGGACGAAATTCTGGTGCTGAAGGACGGGGAAATTGCCGAGCGCGGAAATCATCAGGCACTCATTGCATCAAACGGCCTCTACGCCACCATGTGGAGCCGCCAGCGCGAGGCGACGCAGGCCGAAGAGCAGTTGAAAAAAGCCCGCGAAGCCGACGATATGGGCATCGTCACGCGTCTGCCCGCGGCGCATTAGGTCTTTGATTGTCGCATGGCCCGAACGCAAAACCGCTTCACACTTTTGCCGGGCCTTGCTCAAAGTTTGATCAACGTTGCCCGCAGCGTGTTTTACCTGTAGGTCATAAGGAAAAGCGTTGTAAAACGCCCGGTAAAGTAACAGGAGAAAGCGCTCTATGAGCCTCGTCAAAACCATCCGTCAAACGCTGGTTCCAATCCATAAGCAGGGTTACCCCTTTATCGCCATCTTCTTTGTGATGTCGCTGCTGCTGGGATTGTTGTGGGAACCGTTGATGTGGCTTGGCTTTGTGCTGACCGCCTGGTGCGCCTACTTTTTCCGTGATCCGCAACGTCTGACGCCGTTGGATGATGATCTGGTGATCAGCCCTGCCGATGGCCGCGTATCCTCCATTACAAAGTTGACGCCGCCGGAGGAACTGGGTCTGGGCAGCGAGCCGATGTTACGCATCTCCGTGTTCATGAATGTGTTCAACTGCCACGTCAACCGCGCGCCCATGCGCGGTCGCGTTGCACGCATTGCCTACCGCAAGGGCCAGTTCGTCAATGCCGAGCTCGACAAGGCCAGCCATGACAATGAGCGCAACGGACTGGTGATCGACACGGCCCAGGGCGAAATCGGGGTGGTGCAGATTGCCGGCCTGGTCGCACGGCGCATCGTCTGCTGGACCAGTCACGGTGCCAGCTTGCAAGCGGGCGAGCGTTTCGGCCTTATCCGTTTCGGCTCACGGCTGGACGTGTTTTTGCCAGCCGGTGCGCAGGCGCGTGTCAGCCTTGGCCAGACGGCTATCGCCGGTGAGACTGTGCTTGCTGAGTTTGGTTCCGCAAAAGGCCCCACCATCGGCCGCCGCGATTAATGCCATCGGATCGCCACGACAGGAAGATACCCAAGCCCATGGAAACACCGTTCCACGCATTTGAGCCTAATGGTCCAGAAAATGGGGGTCCAGATAATGGGGGTTCCAATAATGAGGCGAGAGGGCCTCGTCTGCGCGAAATTCCGCTTCGGCTGATTATCCCTAATCTCATTACCATTCTGGCGATTTGCGCAGGCCTGTCGGGCATCCGTCTGGCGTTTGAAAACCGCATCGAGCTTGCAGTTGCCATGGTGCTGCTGGCCGCCTTTCTTGATGGGATCGATGGGCGCATTGCTCGTCTGTTGAAAGCCACATCAAAGTTCGGCGCGCAGATGGATTCGCTGGCCGATATCGTCAATTTTGGCGTTGCGCCTGCGCTGGTGCTCTATGTGTCGGTGCTGGATCAGGCCCGGTCCGTCGGTTGGATTGCGGCACTGATCTATGTCATTGCCGCCGGTCTGCGGCTTGCGCGCTTCAACGTCATGTCGGATCGCGAAGTAAAAGCCGCCTGGCAGTCGGAATACTTTGTCGGCGTTCCCGCGCCCGCCGGCGCCATGCTGGTGCTTCTCCCGGTCTATCTCAACCTTCTTGGCGTCGCGCCAGATCGCTTGGTGGGGTTCATTTCAGCAGGTTACACGGCACTGATCGGCTTTTTGCTCATCAGCCGCTTGCCGGTATGGTCTGGCAAGTCTGAGGGCAACCGCATTCGTCGCGACCTCGTGCTGCCGGTCATGCTCGGCGTCGTGCTCTATGTCGCAACCCTGATGGCCTATTCGTGGGAAACGCTGGTTGTTACCGCCATCGGCTATCTCTCGACATTGCCCTTCGGCGCGCGGGCCTGGCAGAAGAAATACGGCACTTGGTCAGCCCATCATGGTGATGATGGACTGACGGACCGGGATGGTCCTGTGGTTTGAATGCGACAAATAACGAACTAGAGCATTTCCAGTGAACCCGCGTTCACCGGAAGTGTTTTAGTCTGGTAACCGGTAGTCAACCAGCCGGTTTTCTTTGACGATAAACAGCTTGCCGGTTTCCGTCATCTGCGCGGAGACGAGCGGCAAAAGCTTTTCCGCCACTTCTGAGGGATGTTGAACGGTTTGCGGGTCTTCCCCCGGTATCGCCTGCGCGCGCATGGCCGTGCGGGTACCGCCGGGATCGACGCTGACAATGCGCAGTGGCGTGCGCTGCGTTTCCGCTGCCCATGTGCGAGCCAGTGCCTCGACGGCTGCCTTGGAGGCGGAATAGGGACCCCAGAACGGCTTGCATTTGTGCGCAGCGCTCGATGACAGGATGACGGCCCGTCCGGCATCGGATTTCATCAACAGTGGCTCCACGGAGCGAATCAGACGCCACGTGGCCGTTACGTTGATGGTCATGACTTTTTCAAAGACTTTGGCCTCGAAATGCCCGATGGGCGAAATGCCGCCGAGAACACCGGCATTGGCCACCAGAATATCGAGCTTGCCCCAGCGCTCGAAAATCGATGCACCCAACCGATCGATTGCATTCATATCGGCCAGATCGAACGGCACCAGCGTGGCATCGCCGCCGACAGCCTTGATGGCATCATCCAGCTCTTCCAGTCCGCCAACGGTGCGGGCGCAGGCAATGACATGCGCGCCCTGCCGCGCCAGAGCCAGCGCTGTGAAATAGCCGATGCCGCGTGATGCGCCGGTGACGAGTGCGATACGGTCTTTCAAAGGCAGTGTCATGCGTTAACCGTTGCTTGCGAGCATGGAGAGCTGGCGAACATTGTTGACGCTATCCTGATCCAGTAAGCGTGTCGGGTAATCACCTGTAAAATAATGGTCGGTAAATTGCGGCTGCGCATTGTTGCGTGGGCTCCCGCCCACGGCGCGGTAAAGGCCATCAATTGTCAGAAACGCCAGCGAGTCAGCACCGATGAATTCGCACATCGCCGACAGGTCGGCATACTGATTGGCGAGCAATTTTTCAGCGTCCGGTGTATCGATCCCGTAGAAATCGGGATGGTAGATCATCGGGCTGGCAACGCGGATGTGAACTTCCTTAGCACCGGCATCACGGATCATCTGCACGATTTTCACAGATGTCGTGCCGCGAACAATGGAGTCATCCACCAGTACCACGCGCTTGCCTTCAATCACGGCGCGGTTGGCCGAATGCTTGAGCTTGACGCCAAAGGCGCGAATGGACTGTGTTGGCTCAATGAATGTGCGGCCGACGTAATGGTTGCGAATAATACCGAGTTCAAAAGGAATACCGCTGGCCTGCGCAAAGCCGATGGCGGCAGGTGTGCCACCGTCTGGAACGGGCACGACCACATCGGCTTCCAGCGGCGCTTCCTGTGCGAGATTGATGCCCATATTCTTGCGGGCGGTGTAAACGTTGCGACCGCTGACCACCGAGTCCGGCCGTGCAAAATAGACATATTCAAACAAGCAGATGCGTTCAGGCTGCGGCTGGCTGGCCTTGAACACTTCTGTGCTGATGGAGCCATCCGGCTGGATTTCACAAATCACCACTTCGCCGTTTTCGATATCGCGGACGAATTTCGCGCCGATAATATCCAGCGCACAGGTCTCGGAGGCAAAAATCGGCTTCCCATCCAGTTCACCCATGACAAGGGGACGGATGCCGATGGGGTCGCGGGCCGCGATCAGCTTGGTGCGTGTCATCGCCAGCATCGAGTACCCGCCTTCGACCTGACGAATGGCGTCAATAAAACGGTCGCTGGATGACGCATGTTTGGAGCGGGCGAAAAGATGCAGCACGACTTCCGTATCGGAGGTGGACTGGCAGATCGCACCATCGGCAATCAACTGGCGGCGCAGGGTGAGGCCATTGGTAAAGTTGCCATTGTGGGCAATCGCGATGCCACCCACTTCCAGTTCGGCAAACAGCGGTTGCACGTTGCGAAGAATGGTTTCGCCGGTCGTGGAATAGCGAACATGGCCAATAGCCATGGAGCCCGGCAACTGTGCCAGCATTGTGGGGTTGGTATAGTGATCGCCGACCAGACCCATGCGTCGTTCGGAATAGAACCGCCGTCCGTCATACGACACGATACCGGCAGCTTCCTGCCCGCGATGCTGAAGGGCGTGCAGACCGAGCGCCGTCAGCGCCGCTGCATCCGGGTGCCCCAGAATACCGAACACGCCACATTCCTCATGCAGCGTGTCCCCATCCAGAACATCGTCGAGATCGCAGGTATGCAAATGGGTCATCGATTTAGCCTTCGCTGAAAGACAGTCGGTTTCTGCCTTACTTCAAAACGTATAAAACGAAAAGCCGCGTTCCTGTCACGCGGCTCTTTGTATACTCCAAAGACCGGCCCTCAAGGGCTGGTCGTCGTTGGCGCTTCGGCGGGCGCTGGCTCGGTGGCCGGTGCTGCCTCGCTGTCGTCGGACGTGTCCTTGCCGCTCAAACGGTCCAGAATTGTGGCATCCACATTTTCCGGCAGCAGAGCAATCAACCGCGCACCCAGATTGTCCAGCAGCGGCTTCGACTTTGCCTGTGTAATCCATATGGGCTGCTGCTGCGGCGTTACAAGCCAGTTGAAGAACAACATGGCGACAACGACCAGCAGTATACCGCGTGCCGCACCGAAAACAAAGCCGAGTGTGCGATCCAGCGCGCCGATGCGGCTATCGATGATGAAATCAGCGATCCGCATGGTGATGAAGGAAATCACGATCAGCGCGATGATGAAGATGACGCCTGCGGAGCCGGCCATGGCCACAGTTTCACTGGTCGTGTACTGGCGGGCGTAAGGCAGAAGCAGCGGGTGCAGGTAGTAGGCGGCAACGGCAGCACCGATCCAGCTTGCGACCGACAGCACCTCACGCGAAAAACCACGCACCATTGCCAGCACCGCTGAAAACAGCGCCACACCCAGAATGATACCATCGAGAATAGTGATTGGCATTGTACCTCTGCTCCAGGAGCGGTTCAGGCTAAACTAGCCTTAATCTTCCTCAGCCTGTTTCAGGGCTCCACGCGAACCGGCAATGCGCGCCACCAGATCCGGCAGGCTCTCAATCTCACTCCATTTGCCCGATGATCCCTTTGGAAGATCGACCGAACCGGATGGAAGAACAGCCTGCGAAAATCCCAGCTTCTCGGCTTCCTTGAGACGCTGGCCTGTGTGCGCAACCGGCCGGACAGCGCCCGACAAACTGACTTCGCCGAAATAGACGCAATCGGCGGGAAGGGCAAGCCCGGCAAGCGAGGAAACCAGTGCGGAAGCAACAGCCAAATCCGCAGCAGGTTCGGTAATGCGATATCCACCGGCAATGTTGAGATAGACATCATGCCCGCCGAGACGCACGCCACAATGGGCCTCCAGTACGGCGAGGATCATCGACAGACGCGCGGAATCCCAGCCGACAATGGCGCGCCGCGGCGTGCCGAGCGATGTCGGGGCCACCAGCGCCTGCACCTCCACCAGCACGGGCCGTGTTCCCTCCATGCCGGCAAAAACGGCAGCGCCGGGCGCTTTTTCGTTGCGCTCACCCAGAAACAACTCGGACGGGTTGACCACCTCGCGCAGGCCCTTGTCGGACATTTCAAACACGCCGATCTCGTCCGTGGGGCCGAAGCGGTTTTTGACCGTGCGCAGGATGCGATAGTGGTGACCCCGGTCGCCTTCGAAGTAGAGAACGGCATCGACCATATGCTCCACCACACGGGGACCAGCAATCTGCCCGTCCTTGGTCACGTGGCCAACCAGAACCATCGCCGCACCCGTTTGCTTGGCAAAGCGGATCATTGCCTGAACGCCGGTGCGCACCTGCGTGACCGTTCCCGGCGCGGAATCAACGACATCGCTCCACAGTGTCTGGATCGAATCGATAATGGCGATATCGGGCCGCTTGCCTTCGGCCAGCGTCGCCAGAATATCCTCCACATTGGTTTCGGCCGCCAGCAGCACATCCGTATCGGCAGCACCCAGACGTTGGGCGCGCAAACGCACCTGCGCCACGGCTTCTTCGCCGGATACGTAGATGACGCGATGGCCTTGCCGCGACAAAGCCGCTGCCGCCTGCATCAAGACCGTGGATTTGCCAATGCCCGGATCGCCGCCCACCAGGACGGCAGAGCCACGCACAAAGCCGCCGCCGGTCACGCGATCCAGCTCCGATATGCCGGTTTCGATCCGGGGTGCTTCCTCGATTTCACCGGACAGTAAGGTGAGGGCGACAGGACGACCTTTTTTCGGTGTCTTCCCCGGCCCACCACCAATGCCGCCCATCGGGTCTTCTTCGACAATGGTGTTCCACTGCCCGCATCCATCGCACTTGCCGACCCAGCGCGTGTAAACGGTTCCGCAATTCTGGCAGACGAACTGAGTCTTGGCTTTAGCCATATTACTGATTTTTCCTGAGAATGGTCTTATCCGCCTATGTAATGCCGAACGTAGCGTTTCCCAAGGCTGGTCAGCAACTCGTAGCCAATCGTGCCGCCTGCGCGGGCCACATCGTCAAGCGCAATGGCGTTGCCGAACAATTCGATATAATCGCCCGCCGTCACAGCCGTTTCCGGCAG
Source organism: Rhizobium sp. CFBP 8762 (assembly GCF_014841565.1). Classification (GTDB taxonomy): domain Bacteria; phylum Pseudomonadota; class Alphaproteobacteria; order Rhizobiales; family Rhizobiaceae; genus CFBP-8762. Next base: position 194,205 of record NZ_JACYUD010000001.1, on the reverse strand, counting down.
ATCGGAAACATCGAACAGGCTGAGATCCATCGTCACGCGGCCAAGGTGGGGAACGCGTGTGCCATGGAGAAAACCGAACGCGCCGGATGGCGCAGCCTGTCGCACAGTCACCCCGGCACCGGACACGGAGCGATGATACCCATCGGCATAGCCAACCGTTACCGTGGCGATACGGGTGTCGCGCGCAAGCGTGGCACTCGCCCCATAGCTGGCGGTATCACCCGCCAGAGCGGAGCGTATCTGAATGATGCGCGCCTCTGCCTTCACCACCGGTTTCATGGGATTGGCCGCGTCATTCACGGCTTCGCCGCCATAGACGGCAATACCCGGCCGCGTCAGGTCAAAATGGAAATCGTCGCCCTGAAACACACCTGCGGAATTGGCAAGGCTTGCCTCGGCATCCGGAAACAGAGCTGCGGCTTGCCGGAACCGGCTCAACTGCGATGCATTCAATGGGTGCCCCGGCTCATCCCCACAGGCGAGATGGCTCATCACGACGAGCGGGGAGGGCGCGTCGCTGGCGGCCACTTGCCGAGCTTCCTGAAGTGACAGACCCAGCCGATTCATGCCGGTATCCACATGCAGAGCATAGGGCAGCCATCCTGCCTGACGCACGACCTCCAATTGCTCGACGGAATTGATGACGGGGATCAGCCCATGCTGTTGGAACGCCTTTTCATGCCCCGGCCAAAGACCCGCAAGAATATAAATGCGCACATCCGCCAGAATGCCACGCAGTTCGATGCCTTCTTCCATGCTGGCTACGAAAAAATCGCGTGCACCGGCGCTGGCAAGTGCCCGTGCCACCGGCTCGACCCCCAGCCCATAGGCATTGGCCTTGACGACGGCACTGGTGCGGGCCTTGCCGGAAAGCTGTCGCATCCGCAGCCAGTTGTCCTTGAGTGCTGAAAGATCAATGGTCAGCCGATTGGACGCGGTGGAAAAGAGATCGGTCTGCATTCTGCCTCAGTGCTCATATTGCGTGAAAGACGGATCGGCGAGATCGGTGAAGCGCGTGAACTCTGCCTGGAAGGCAAGTTTGACGGTGCCTGTGGGTCCGTGGCGCTGCTTAGCGATAATGACGTCGGCGGTGCCTTTAACCTTGTCGAACAAAGCTTCCCATTCCGCGTATTTGGGATCGTGCTCATCACGCGGCTCCAGATTCTTCACATAGTATTCCTCGCGGAACACGAACAACACCACGTCGGCGTCCTGCTCGATAGAGCCGGATTCACGAAGGTCTGACAGTTGCGGGCGCTTGTCTTCGCGGCTTTCCACCTGACGGGAGAGCTGTGACAGCGCGATGATCGGCACGTTCAGCTCCTTGCCCAGCGCCTTCAGGCCAGTGGTAATCTGGGTGATTTCCTGCACGCGGTTATCGCTGGATTTACCGGAGCCCGTCATCAACTGAATATAGTCCACCACCAGCACATCCAGCCCGCGCTGGCGCTTGAGGCGGCGGGCGCGCGCCGATAGCTGGGCAATGGAAATACCACCCGTCTGGTCAATGTACAGCGGGACTTTCTGCATCATCTGCGAGCAGGCAACGAGCTTTTCGAAATCCACCTCGGTAATGTCACCACGACGGATTTTGGAGGATGACACTTCGGTCTGCTCGGAAATGATACGGGTTGCCAGCTGTTCGGACGACATTTCCAGCGAGTAGAACCCGACGACACCGCCATTCTTGGCTTTCGTTGAACCATCGGCCTGAATTTCGCCCTCGTACGCGGCAGCGATATTATAGGCGATGTTTGTAGCAAGCGAGGTTTTGCCCATGCCGGGACGCCCCGCCAGCACGATCAGGTCGGAGCGCTGCAAGCCGCCCATGCGCGCATCCAGCGAGGTGATACCGCTGGAAATACCGGACAAATGTCCGTCGCGCTCAAAAGCCTGTCCCGCCATATCGATGGCCAGCGCCACGGCATCGTTGAACGCCTGAAACCCGCCATCGTAGCGGCCGGTTTCGGCCAGTTCGAACAACCGGCGTTCAGCATCCTCGATCTGGTTTTGCGGCGGCATGTCGAGCGGCGCATCATAGGCGATATTGACCATATCCTCGCCGATGGTGATCAGCGAACGGCGCAGCGCCAGATCGTAAATGGCGCGGCCATAATCTTCCGCATTGATGATGGAGACCGCTTCGGAGGCCAGACGCGCCATATACTGCGCGACGGTCATATCGCCGATCTTCATGTCATCGGGCAGGAAGGTCTTGATCGTCACGGGATGGGCGATCTTGCCCATGCGGATGATGTCGCCAGCGACCTCGAAGATTTTTCGATGCAAGGGCTCGAAAAGATGCACCGGTTTCAGAAAGTCCGACACCCGGTAGAACGCATCGTTGTTGACCAGAATAGCACCCAGCAGCGCCTGCTCTGCCTCAAGGTTGTTGGGCGCTTCGCGGTGAGATGCCTCGGCCTGCTCTCGCCCGGCTGTCGCCAATCTGCGCTGTACCTCGTTCATGGTGTGAGTCTCCGCGTAAAGTCCTGGTCGCTTTCGTTTCGGCTCTCTTTGCGCTCGGGTCAACATTTTTTGAGCATCGCCGGACAATGCTGTCAACTTGTTCGACCCAATCACAGGCAAAGGCGAACGTGCTCAAAATTGTGCAGGATCACGACAGTTTCGGTTGACGCGCTGTCAACCGATTGACGGCTCTTGAAATTCGTCAGGCAGACGGTTAAGTAGTGCCATAATAGTTAGTGCACTATCGAAAAGAGATGTTTATGCAGACCGCTCTTCGGGCTCATTTTTTTGACGAGGTCAATATCGGCAATCGCAAGCTTCGCGCTTTGTTTGATGCGCGCGTGAAGGAAAAGGGGCTGACGCTTCCGCGTGTGCGCGCTTTGCTGACATTGGCGCGACATTCTGATTCAGGACAAATGGCGACCATCAACCAGCGGGCGCTGGCGGAAGAAATGGAACTGGAAACACCCACTGTCGTTCGGCTGCTGGATGGCATGGAGCGGCAGGGCTTCATTGAGCGACGGACAGAACCGAATGACCGGCGGGCAAAACAGGTGGTCTTGACGGACCTTGGCCATACTCTGGCGGCAGAAATCCGAACGCTGGTCGATGATCTGCGCTCAGAGCTTCTGTCCGATATTGACGAGGCCGATATTGCCGTCGCGCTCAAGGTGTTTCGGACCATGTCCGTGAAAATTCAAAGCTTGAGTGCAAGGTAATGTCGACACACGCAAAAGCCGATCAACCCGGCCTCAATCTGGATGCGGAAACGCCGCTGGATATAGCGCCGCCTGAAAACAATGCGGACGCACCGGCGTCTGAAACAGGTGCCGCACCCGTTGCGCCCGCGCCCATGCCTGTGTGGAAGGCGGTGCTGTATGGCCTGTCAGCCACGATGATTTCCATCACGCAGGGGTTGGGTTTGAATCTGGCCTTTGTAAACCTCACACAGGTTCAGGGATCGCTCGCGGCAACGTCGACCGAAGCCGCGTGGCTGGCTGCCGCCTACATGGCACCCAATGTCAGCATGTCGATTGCACTCGTGAAAATCCGCACGCAGTTCGGTCTGCGCCGGTTTGCGGAAGTGGGCATCGTCGTTTTCGTCATCGCCTCGTTCCTCAACCTGTTCGTGTCCGATCTGCATTCGGCGCTGGTCGTGCGCTTTGTCAGCGGCATGGCGGCGGCGCCGCTATCGACGCTCGGCTTTCTGTATATGCTGGAGGCGTTTCCGCCGGACAAGCGCCTGTCGCTCGGCTTGGGCTTTGCGCTCTTGAACCTGCAAATACCAATGCCGCTCGCCCGTCTCGTCTCGCCCTATCTGCTGGATATCGGGCAATGGCGGGAACTGTATACGTTTGAAACCGGGCTGGCGCTGGCCATTCTGCCGATTATTTATCTCCTGCCGCTGACGCCTGTTCCCCGGGCCAAGGTTATCCAGTTCGGCGATGTTGGAACCTACCTGCTGATTGCCATCGGCTTTGGTGCGCTGGCTGTCGCGCTGTCACTCGGACGCCTCTACTGGTGGCTGGAAGAGCCCTGGATCGGTGTGTTGCTGGCCGTGGCCGTGGTCACGTTGACGGTTGCCGTGGTGGCGGAACTGCACCGCAAAACACCGATGATTGACGTGCGCTGGCTGGTCGGGCGTGAAAATCTTCAACTGGCAGGCGTGCTGCTGACGTTCCGGCTGCTGATTGCCGAGCAATCCTCCGTTGCCACGAGCTTCTATCAGGTCATGGGCTTGCAGCCGGACCAGACGGTGCCGATCTATCTGGTCATTCTGGCAGCGGCAGTGGTCAGCGGTACTATTTGCGCTTTCGTTATGAAGCCGGGGCGCGAGCCGGCGCTCCACATCATTGCGCTGGTGTTGATTGCGGGTGGGGCCTATATCGATTCGCAGGCAACGAACCTCACGCGCCCTGAGCAGATGTATCTGAGCCAAGCCATGATTGCGGCGGGTGGAGCGCTGTTCCTGCCGCCGTCCATGGCCGTTGGGTTGAAGGCGGCATTCGCCAAGGGGCAAAGCTATATTATCAGTTTCTTCGTTATCTTTGTCGGCACACAGAGCATGGGCGGCCTGCTGGGTTCGGCCTTGTTCGGTACCTTCGTCACATGGCGCGAAAAATTTCATTCCAACATCCTGTCCGAGCATATCGTCGCGACAAACCCCTATGTGGCGCAGCGCATCGGCCAGCTTTCGGCTGCCTACGGAAAGGTGCTGACCGACAAGACCCTGCTGAATGCAGAGGGCGCGGTTCTTCTTGGCCAGCAGGTCACCCGCGAAGCCAATGTGCTGGCCTATAATGATGCGTTCCGGCTCATCTTCGTGCTGGCTGTCGGTGCGCTCGTCATTCTGCTGACCCATCTCGCTTACATTCACCGCGCCCGCCTGTTTTCGCGTATTTCCGTTTCTCCCGTTTCCGCCTGAGTGTTGTTCATGCCAAAATTTCTGAAATCACCCGCATCCCTGCTCGTTCTTCTGGTTGGCCTCGCCGGGGTCCTGCTGGTTCTCTATGCCTGGCGGCTGCCGCCGTTTCAAAGCTCGGTGGAGATGACGGAGAACGCCTATCTGCGCGGCTACGTTACCGTTATCAGCCCGCAATTGTCGGGCTATGTCGCCGATGTCAGCGTGAAGGATTACGAGCAGGTCAAGGCAGGGCAGGTGCTGGTCAGGATTGACGACCGAATTTTCCAGCAGAAGCTGGCGCAGGCCAAGGCGACGCTGGAAGCGCAGAAGGCATCGCTCGCCAATTCCTTTCAGCAGGAAGCCTCGGCCAAGGCCAGTGTCGAGGCTAGCCAGGCCCAGAGCGAAAGTGCGCAAGCCGCCCTTCGCCGCGCCAAGTCGAACGTGGACCGCGTATCGCCGCTGGCCCAGAAGGGCGTGGTGACGACCAGCGACGCCGAGTAGATCACCACGGCATTTGAGCAGGCCGAAGCCGCCAGCGCACAAGCCAGGGCCGCGGTGGAAGTCGCCCGTCAAAATCTGGCTGTGATCGTCGGGTCACGCGCATCGCTGGCCGCCGCTGTCGAAGGGGCGGAAGCGGCGGTGCAGCTTGCGGAGATTGATATGCAGAACACAGCCATCGTCGCACCGCGTGATGGGCGTGTGGGAGAGGTGGGTGTGCGGTTGGGTCAATACGTGACGGCGGGAACCCAATTAACGGCCATTGTACCCTCCGAAGTCTGGATCGTTGCCAACTACAAGGAAACCCAGCTTAACGGTATGAAGGTGGGGCAACGGGTGCGATTTACCGTGGATGCGCTCGATCATCAGGCACTGATGGGCCATATCGAGCGGTTTTCACCGGCTGCGGGGTCCGAGTTCAGCGTTATCAAGGCTGACAATGCCACGGGCAATTTCACCAAGGTGGCGCAACGCGTGGCCGTGCGGATCTCGATTGATCCGGGACAGGAGGCTGCAGCGCGACTTGTGCCGGGTCTGTCGGTTGTGACCTATGTGGATAAGGACGCACCGGAAGAATAACCAGAGCATTTCCAGTAAAAGCGGAATCGCTTTTATGTCCGGAGAATGCGGCAAGACAAGATTTTAGAGCAATTTCGGCTAGAACGTGTTCACCGAAATTGCTTTAAGACGCCCGGGAAGGAAGCCCGGGCGTTTTGCAGTTCAGAACGGCAGATGCTTATTCGTCGTCGCCGAATTCATCGTCAGGCTGGAAGAAGTCTTCAGCCTTCAGCGCATCTTCGTCAACACCGTAGATGGCGTCAGCCGATGTCAGGCTTTCGCCCTTTGTCTGACGCTCAGCTTCTTCAGCCGAACGGGCAACGTTCAACGTGATGCTGATTTCGACTTCAGCATGCAGGTGAATCACAACCTTGTGCAGACCGATCGTCTTGATCGGGTTGTTGAGGTCGATCTGGTTGCGGCCAACGTTGTAGCCTTCAGCAGCCAGCACTTCCGCGATATCGCGTGCTGCAACCGAACCGTAGAGCTGGCCGGTTTCGCCAGCCGAACGCACGACAACGAACGACTTGTCGTTCAGCGTGTCGGCAACTGTCTGTGCTTCGGACTTGCGCTCAAGGTTGCGGGCTTCAAGCGTTGCACGCTCGGATTCGAAGCGCGACTTGTTGGCAGCGTTGGCGCGCAGTGCCTTGCCGAGTGGCAGCAGGTAGTTGCGGGCAAAGCCATCGCGAACCTTGACGGTTTCGCCCATCTGGCCAAGCTTGGCGATGCGTTCAAGAAGAATAACGTCCATGGTATCAGTCCTTTTGATAGAAGATGAATGATCAGGGTTTGGGTGGTTTGCCTGTCTGGGTCACGGCGATGGTGCGCCGTGTATCGATCAGGCCGGCAATCAGGAAGAAAAACAGTGGCACGGTAAACAGCGCCACAAACATGTAGCAGAGCCACAGGACCGGAATACGCCAGATCTTGCCCCGCAAGCGGAAGTGCAGCGCCGCAAAGCCCGACAGCAGAAAACCTGCACCGAACGTGCCGCACACCAGCGCGCCAATAATGGCAGGCGTGCCGCCCGTAAACATTGCAACCAGACCCGCCCCGAACACAAAAATGCTGTTGCGGTTCATGCGCAGCACAGCCGGAATATCGTCGCGCGGACGCATGGCTTTGCCGGACGCCTGGACGATCCGCGATGCCAAATAATAGGCCGCAAACAGAAGAAACACCCACAACGCGCCCTGCACCAAAGGCAAGGCCAGCGTGAAAATGGACTTCATCTTGTCGAGAACGGCAGGGTCCGGATTGTAGCGCGGGTCCTGAGATTTCAGCGCTTCCATGACCGTGTCGATAACCTGATTCGACAGATGTGCGTTGTAGCCAACCAGCAAGCCCACAACAATCATGCCCATCGTCACGAGTGTTGCGAGGTTCGTCATGATGTCGGACAGGGGATACCAGGCCGTTGCGTTTTCCGGGCCGCCAATTTCATTGGCCGGACGGCCGAGGTTGGCGAGATGGCTGAGCCAGCCAGCCGGAGCCAGCGTGATGATGATGATCATCAGCGCGAAGGTTGGAGATACCAGCACGCTGGCCGTAACGCCCGCCGTGATAATGGCCGTGACAGTAGCGCCAATTCCCCAGCCCAGCCCGGCGATCAGAACGGGAAGGGCGGATGCAGCATAGAGCAGAATGGCAAGGAGAGACTGTCCGCTGGCACCCATCGACAGGAGTGCAGCCGTTACGCCCGCAAGCAGGCCGGTTGTCAGCGATGTCTGGTTCATGCGTTTCAAAGTCGCTGTCCTGCTTCAAGCAGTTAGAGGTACTGAAGCAAACTTCAGCTTTTTTCTGACAACATCCGACTTATTGAAAATCAATTTTCGATTTTCGTGCCGATGCTGAAAGCCTCAACATGGGATTTGGAGTGTCAACTCCGGTTCCGATTTGCGCCCATCGCAAAAGGGATGACCGAGGCGGCTATCGCCTCGGTCGCAATCACAGATGTCGATTACGACATAACGTAAGGCAGCAGGCCGAGGAAGCGGGCGCGCTTGATTGCCTTGGCAAGTTCGCGCTGCTTCTTCTGGCTAACAGCCGTGATGCGGGACGGTACAATTTTGCCGCGCTCGGAAATGTAGCGCTGCAGAAGACGGATGTCCTTGTAGTCGATCCGGGGTGCATTCGCGCCCGAGAAAGGGCAGGTCTTGCGACGACGGTGGAACGGGCGGCGTGCGGGAGCGGATGAAATATCAGCCATGGGTTTGTCTCCTTATACCCGATCTTCGCGCGGACGGCGCGGACGGTCTTCACGGTCACCACGTGGGCCGCGATCATCACGGAAGCCACCTTCGCGTGGGCCACGATCGCCACGGTCACCACGATCACCACCACGGGGGCGGTCGTCACGGTCGCGCTTCTGCATCATGGCGGACGGGCCGTCTTCATGCTCTTCAACGGCAATCGTCATGTAGCGCAGAACGTCTTCGTTGATGCGCATCTGGCGTTCCATCTCGTGCACGGCTGCTGCCGGTGCGTTGATGTCCATCAGTGTGTAGTGAGCCTTGCGGTTCTTGTTGATGCGGTACGTCAGGGACTTGAGGCCCCAGCTTTCCACGCGCCCGACGCTGCCGCCGTTTGCTTCGAGAACGCCCTTGTAGTGTTCTACAAGCGCTTCTACCTGCTGAGCGGACACGTCCTGCCGGGCAAGGAATACATGTTCATAAAGAGCCATGGTGGCTTTGCCTTTCTTGCGTTTATGCGAAACCTGGACCCCGGCGCTAAGCCTCAACGACTGTTCCTGATGGCGTATAGCCACATGCAAGAAAAGCGTTGTTTCGTGACGGTCGAGAGCGGAGACACGGGAGGCTGGAACCCTGTTGTTCCTAACGGCATCCTGTCGGATAACCGGCCCTCCGTTCAGCCACCAGCCTAAGACCCAGGTGTTGCGAACAGGGCGCTTATACGCATTTTCGCGCGTAAAACAACCCCTGCGATCAGATCGGCGCGGGATATTGGCGGAAAACCCCGGCAATATCCGCAAGAACCTCCGCAGACAGTGTAAGGTCGGCAGCGCCGATATCGCTCTCCAACTGGGCGAGCGTTGTTGCGCCGATGATGACCGATGTCATGAAGGGCCGGGTCAGGCAGAAGGCGAGCGCCATCTGGCTGAAATCGAGGCCATGTTTTTGGGCAACGTTACTGTAGGCCTGCACGGCCGGTTCCTGATAGGGGCTGAAACGACCACCGAGATCGGTGTTGATGGACAGGCGCGAGCCCGCAGGAATTTGACCGCCAAGATATTTGCCGGTGAGCAGTCCGGCCGCCAGCGGCGAATAGGCCAGCAGGCCGACGCGCTCATGGTGCGATACATCGGCCAGATCGAGATCATGGGTGCGGTAGAGCAGGTTATACTCATTCTGTATGGAGGCAACGCGCGGCAGGCCGTGTTTTTCCGCCAGCGTCAGCAGTTGCATTGTGCCCCATGCCGTTTCGTTGGAAACGCCGATGGCGCGGATCTTGCCCGCTTTTTGAGCCACATCGAGGGCGTGCAAGGATTCCAGCAGATCGTCGTGAATGGCAGCCGTGTCCTGTTGCGAGGGATCGTAGGTCCAGGACCTGCGGAAATGGTAGTGGCCACGATTGGGCCAATGGAGCTGATAGAGATCGAGATAATCGGTTTTCAACCGTGTGAGACTGTCATTCAAGGCCTGCGCGATCGTAGCAGCGGACATTGGTGAACCATTGCGAATGTAATCGCGCCCCGGTCCCGCCACCTTGCTGGCAAGAACGATCTTGTCGCGTTTGCCGGAGGCGGCGATCCACGAACCGATATAGTCTTCGGTCAAACCATAGGTTTCAGCAGAGGCGGGGGTGGTGGGGTAGAGCTCTGCCGTGTCGATGAAGTTGACACCACGCTCCAGCGCAAAATCGATCTGGCCGTGGGCCTCGGCTTCGCTGTTCTGCGTGCCCCAGGTCATGGTGCCCAGGCAAATTTCTGAAACGGAAATATCGGTTTTTCCAAGGGTATGAAAGCGCATCGATCCTGTCGGCCTTTTTTGAATGGAGGTCTCCAAGCTTGACTTGGCAGCAAAGAATGTGAATGGAAAGGAAAATTTTGACGAAGGGAAAGCCCATGCGGGTTGCATTTACATTTCCGGGGCAAGGTAGCCAGTCGGTTGGTATGGGCAAGGATCTGGCGGATGCCTTTCCGCAAGCCGCACAGGTTTTTGCCGAGGTGGACGACGCACTTGGCGAAAAGCTCTCGGCCACCATCTGGGACGGTCCCGAGGAAACGCTGACATTGACGGCCAATGCACAGCCTGCACTGATGGCCGTTTCCATCGCCGCCATCCGCGTGATGGAGGCGCGGGGCCTGCGTCTGGCAGATCATGTCGCGTTCGTCGCCGGTCATTCCCTGGGTGAGTATTCCGCCCTCTGCGCTGCCGGAACATTTTCGCTGGCCGATACGGCGCGGCTGTTGCGCATTCGCGGCAATGCGATGCAAGCGGCAGTGCCGGTTGGCAAGGGCGCGATGGCGGCCATTATCGGTCTGGAACACGGGGATGTGGTTCAGATCTGTGCGGATGCGGCGTCGCTTGGCAGTTGCCAGATCGCCAATGACAATGGCGGCGGCCAGATTGTAGTTTCCGGCGAAAAAGACGCTGTTGAAAAGGCCGCAGCACTGGCGAGTGAAAAGGGCGCAAAGCGCGCGCTTCTGCTGCCCGTCTCGGCACCCTTCCATTCCAGCCTGATGGCGCCTGCGGCTGACGCCATGCGCGACGCCCTTGCCGGTGTTACAAAGCACAATCCGGTTGTGCCGTTGATTGCCAATGTGCGCGCAGCAGCCGTAATAGATGCAGGCGAGATTGCCGATTTGCTGGTAGAGCAGGTGACCGGTCAGGTTCGCTGGCGTGAAACCATTGAGTGGTTTGTGGCCAATGACGTCACCACGCTTTATGAGATTGGCGCTGGCAAAGTGCTGACCGGACTGGCGCGCCGCATCGACAAGTCGGTTTCCGGCGTTACGATCAACACACCTGCCGACATTGAGAGCGCTCTGGCGACCCTGTTGGCCTAAGTTGTTTATGAAGGAACAGAATCATGTTTGATCTTACCGGCCGCAAGGCTCTGGTGACTGGTGCGTCCGGTGGTATCGGCGAAGAGATTGCCCGCATCCTCCACGCGCAGGGTGCGACCGTCGGCCTACACGGTACCCGCGTGGAAAAGCTGGAAGAACTCGCCAATATTTTGGGCGAGCGGGTTCATGTCTTTCCGGCCAATCTGTCGGATCGTGCCGAGGTGAAGGCGCTTGGCGAGAAGGCCGAAAAAGACCTCGGCGGCGTTGATATCCTCGTGAACAATGCGGGCATCACCCGCGATGGTCTGTTTGTGCGCATGAGCGACGAGGACTGGGATGCGGTTCTGGAGGTCAACCTGACCTCGGTGTTCCGTCTGACGCGGGAGTTGACCCATCCGATGATGCGCCGTCGCCATGGCCGCATTATCAACATCACATCGATTGTCGGCGTCACCGGCAATCCCGGACAAGCCAACTACTGTGCTGCCAAGGCGGGCATGATCGGCTTTTCCAAATCGCTGGCGCAGGAAATTGCGACCCGGAACGTGACCGTCAACTGCGTTGCCCCCGGCTTTATCGAGTCGGCCATGACGGGTAAGCTGAATGAGAAACAGAAAGACGCTATTATGGGTGCGATCCCGATGAAGCGGATGGGTTCGGGCACGGAAATCGCGTCCGCAGTGGCTTATCTTGCCTCCAACGAAGCCGGTTACGTGACGGGCCAGACCCTGCATGTGAACGGTGGTATGGCAATGATTTGATATTTCAGGCGGCCTTCCGCTAGAAATAGCATGTTGACCGGCGGCAGGTGGTCCATTTTCAGACTTTGCGGCAAGCACAAACCGTGTTAATCGGGCCGTGACTGTGCGCAGTCGGCTGGAAAATGCAAATGTGCTGCGCCATTTATGACAGTGGCCTTTTACCGCATCTCCGGTTGAAGGAATTGCCTGATGGACCCGGTTGGGGCCAAGGGCGTTGATTGAGTTGTGCCGGTGCCCAAAGGCATCGTCGATAAACAGAAGGTCGAGGAATCCGACATGAGCGATATCGCAGAACGCGTAAAGAAAATTGTTATTGATCACCTTGGCGTCGAGGCCGACAAAGTCACCGATGGCGCAAGCTTCATCGATGATCTTGGCGCGGACTCGCTCGACACGGTCGAACTGGTTATGGCTTTCGAAGAAGAATTCGGCGTTGAAATTCCCGATGATGCAGCTGACTCGATCCTGACGGTCGGCGACGCTGTCAAGTTCATCGAGAAGGCACAGGCCTGATCCTCGATATTCGGCCTAAGGCCGCAGGCGGGCCGCGAAAGCGGCCCGTTCAGCCTCGCCCTCTCTTGGGGCGGTGGCACAGCCACCTTGGTTGAAGAGAAAGACAAACAGGCAGGGTAGGACTACGGACGATGAGACGTGTCGTTATCACAGGTACCGGCATGGTATCGCCGCTTGGGTGCGGAACTGAAGTTACATGGTCTCGCCTGCTGGCCGGACAGAATGCTGCGCGTAAAGTCACTGAATTTGAGGTTGACGACCTTTCCGCGCAAATCGCCTGCCGCATTCCTTTTGGCGACGGTTCCGACGGTAGCTTCAATGCCGACGACTGGATGGAGCCGAAAGAGCAGCGCAAGGTAGATCCCTTTATCATTTACGGAATGGCCGCTGCCGACATGGCGCTGGCCGATGCTGGCTGGAAGCCGGAAACCGATGAGGACCAGATCGCCACGGGTGTGATGATTGGTTCGGGAATCGGTGGTCTGGAAGGCATTGTCGAGGGTGGCTATACGCTGCGCGACAAGGGCCCGCGCCGCGTATCTCCATTCTTCATTCCCGGACGGCTGATCAATCTGGTCTCCGGTCAGGTGTCAATTCGCCACAAGCTGCGCGGACCCAATCACTCGGTGGTAACGGCCTGCTCGACAGGCGCGCATGCCATTGGCGACGCGAGCCGATTGATTGCGTTGGGGGATGCCGATGTGATGGTTGCGGGCGGGGCCGAATCCCCCATTTGCCGCATCGCGCTGGCCGGTTTTGCGGCCTGCAAAGCTTTGTCCACGCGCAACGACGAGCCGCAGCGCGCTTCGCGCCCGTATGACGAAGACCGCGATGGTTTCGTCATGGGTGAGGGTGCCGGCATCGTCGTGCTGGAAGCGCTTGACCATGCACTGGCCCGCGGGGCCAAGATTTATGCCGAGGTGGTCGGCTACGGTTTGTCGGGCGATGCGTATCACATCACCGCACCCTCCGAAGACGGCGATGGTGCCTATCGGTGCATGGCCATGGCTTTGAAGCGGGCCGGGCTGCAGCCTGCCGATATAGACTATATCAACGCGCATGGCACCTCGACCATGGCCGATACGATTGAGCTTGGCGCGGTAGAGCGCCTTGTGGGCGATAGCGCATCAAAGATCTCCATGTCTTCGACCAAATCCGCTATCGGTCATCTGCTGGGTGCAGCGGGTGCAGTTGAGGCAATATTTTCGGCGTTGGCGATCCGTGACAATATCGTTCCGCCGACGCTCAATCTGGACAAGCCATCGGTTGAAACCGCGATCGATCTGGTGCCCCATGTCGCGCGTCAGCGCACCGTCAATGTCGCGCTGTCGAACTCTTTTGGTTTCGGCGGAACGAACGCATCGTTGGTCCTGAAACGTTACGAGGGGTAAGGAGGCGCGTGGCACCGGTGTGCCGCCCCTCTTTTTGCCGCATTGCTCCTTAAAAGCGGGGCTTGATACTCTGTGATCCGGTTTGCGTCGCAGTGCGAGTCTTGAAAATGAACCATTGGATCGGGTGCCCGTGAGCGATACGAACGACAAGAACGAGACGCCATTTGGCAGAGGTGAGTCGGGCAACAAGGGACCGATTATTCCCAAATCCGCCAATGATGCCTTGCGTCCTGAGCGTTTGCCGCAACCACCGATGCGTTCACGCAAGGCGCGCAGCCAGATCGTCATTTTCCTGAACTTTTTGATGACCATCGTGGTGCTGATTGCCATCGCGGCCATGGGCGCGATTTACTATGCGATGAGCGCGTTCGAAGCGCCGGGGCCGCTGACCTCCGACAACAATTTCATCGTGCGAAACGGTGCCGGTCTGGCGGAAATCTCCACCAACCTTGAGAGGAATGGCCTGGTCACAGATGGCCGGGTCTTCCGCTATGTCTCACAGATCTATCTGGAAAACGAGACATTGAAGCCAGGCGAATACGCCATCAGGGCGGGTATGTCGATGAATGACATCATGGAGCTTCTGCGCTCCGGCAAGTCCATCCAATACTCCATTACCTTACCGGAAGGGTTGACCGTCAAGCAGATTTTCCGCCGCCTATCGGAAGACACCGTGCTTGATGGCGCACTGCCGACCACGCTTCCCGCCGAAGGATCGCTGCGGCCCGATACTTATAAGTTCACCCGCGGCCACAAGCGGGCGGACCTCGTGTCCCAGATGGAGAACGCGCAGAAGGAGATCGTGGCCGAGGTCTGGGCGAAGAGGGACAAGGACTTACCCATCGATACGGTGGACGAGTTTGTTACGCTTGCCTCGATTGTGGAACGCGAAACCGGCAAGGCGGACGAGCGTCCGCTGGTTGCGTCGGTGTTCATCAACCGTTTGAAAAAGGGCATGCGCCTGCAATCGGACCCGACGATTGTCTACGGTATTTTTGGTGGTGACGGCAAACCATCGGATCGTCCGATCTATCGTTCGGACATCGACAAGCCCACCCCGTACAACACGTACGCCATCAAGGGCCTGCCGCCGACGCCGATTGCCAACCCCGGCCGTGCGGCGCTGGAAGCCGTGGCCAACCCGTCCCGAACGCCGGACCTGTACTTTGTTGCCGATGGCAGTGGTGGACATGTTTTTGCGGAAACGCTGGACGAGCACAACACCAATGTGCGCCGCTGGCGCAAGATTGAGGCCGAGAAAGCTGCTGCCGCCGGGCGTGTCAACGGGGATGATGTCGTCGTCCCTGCTGACTGAAACGGAACGTTTCAGGCAAGTTCAAAGCAATTGTCGAGTTGAGGTGTGATCATGCGGCTGCAATCCATGACGGGATTTGCACGGTCCGAGGGCTTGAGCGGACGCTACCGGTGGGCTTGGGAACTGCGGTCCGTCAACGGCAAAGGTCTCGATCTGCGCATTCGCGTGCCACAGGGCCGGGAAGCGTTGGAAACAGTGGTCAAGCAGCGTGTCAGCGCCATGCTGACACGCGGAAATGTGCAGATTTCGCTGACACAGGTGATTGCCGAGCCGCGGATGCAAGCGGTTGTCAATGAGAATACTTTGGCGGCGGTCCTATCGCTACGCGACAAGCTTTCCGACATTCTCGCCCCGGAACCGCTGAGGCTCGACAGCCTGTTGTCCATCCGGGGACTGGTTGACTTTAAGGAGCCCGAGGAGGCCGAAGAAGACCTGACCAGCCATGAGCAGGATATCTTGAACGGGCTCGATGCGGCGCTTGTCGCACTGACCGATATGCGCGCCCGTGAAGGTAACGCGCTTGGGCAAACCCTTAAGGCACAACTCATCGCCTTGTCGGGTTTATTGAATGCGATTGAAAAAGACCCGAGCCGCTCGTCATCGTCGATTGCTGATCGGCTGAGCCAGCAGATTACGCTTCTGCTCGGTAGCGAATCCGCGCTGGATCGCGACCGGCTGTATGGCGAAGCAGCCTTGCTGGCGGCGAGGGCCGATGTGCGCGAAGAGCTTGACCGGCTGGCCGTGCATGTCGATGCGGCGCGGGAACTGTTGATGAAGGGCGGTCCGGTGGGTCGCAAGCTTGACTTTATGGCCCAGGAATTTAACCGGGAAGCCAATACAATTTGTTCGAAGTCGAATTCTGCAGATGTTACGGCTGCGGGAATTGAACTCAAGGTCATTATCGACCAGTTTCGCGAACAGGTTCAGAATCTGGAGTAGATCATGATCTCGGCCACCCGTCCTTCTGCTGTCAAAATCGCCCGTCGCGGTCTGATGCTCGTCATCTCGTCACCATCGGGCGCAGGCAAATCCACTATTGCGGGCAACCTGTTGAAGGAAGACAAGGGCCTGAGCCTTTCGGTCAGCGTAACGACGCGCACACGGCGGCCCAGCGAAATTGACGGGGTCCACTACGATTTCGTCTCTGTTCGCGAGTTTGAGCGTCTGCGTGATTCCGATGCCCTGCTGGAATGGGCCGAGGTGCATGGAAACTATTACGGCACGCCGCGCGAGGCTGCCGAGGTAGCCATGGCCGAGGGGCGAGATATGCTGTTCGATATCGATTGGCAGGGCGCGCAGCAGCTCCAGGACAAGATGTCGGCAGACGTTGTGTCGATTTTCGTCCTTCCGCCAACGATGGCGGAATTGCAGTCCCGTCTCCATCGCCGTGCCGAAGACACCGAGGAGGTCATTGCCACCCGGTTGGCAAATTCACGCTCGGAAATCGAGCACTGGCGCGAATATGATTACATCGTGCTGAACGATGATCTGCAACGGGCTTTCGCATCAGTACAGGCCATCGTCGAAGCGGAACGTCTGCGACGTGATCGCCGCCCGGGCCTGTTTGATTTCGTCAACGGACTGCTGACGGAAGAGCCGGAACTGTAATCAGAGCAAATTGGCGAGTTTACAGAACTCTTCAATGGACAGGGTTTCTGCGCGCCGCTGCGGGTCAATATTGGCCTTGTTCAGCAAAGTTTCCCCGCCGAGCGGTTTAAGGCTCTGACGCAGCATCTTGCGGCGTTGGCCGAATGCGGCAAGCGTTACCTTTTCAAGTTGACTGGCATCGCAGACAATCGGGTTTGTCTTTGGCACCAGATGCACCACGGTCGATGTTACCTTTGGCGGCGGCGAGAAGGCCTGTGCCGGGACGTCAAACGCCATGTGCGCATCCGTACGCCAGCCTGCCAGTACACCGAGGCGACCATAGGCATCGTCGCCAGCCTGTGCCACGATACGCTCGCCAACCTCGCGTTGAAACATGAGGGTCATCGAATCGTAAAACGGTGGCCATGTTTGAGGCAGAAGCCAGTTCACCAGCAACTGCGTGCCAACGTTATACGGCAGGTTGGCGATGATCTTGACCGGGCCTTCAGTCACCAGTGTTTCGAAGTCGGTTTTGAGAGCGTCCCCCTCAATCACCTCGAGCCGGCCCGGATAGTGGTTGCTGATCTCCTGTAGAACGGGAAGGCAGCGCGGGTCGCGCTCGACAGCGATCACCTTTTTTGCCTCCATTGACAGAATAGCACGGGTGAGGCCACCCGGCCCCGGCCCGACTTCAATGACGGTCGTATCCTTCAGGGAGCCGGCGGTGCGGGCAATTTTTTGCGTCAGATTGAGATCGAACAGGAAGTTCTGGCCGAGCGCTTTACGCGCATCCAGACCATGCTTCTGAACCACGTCACGAAGCGGCGGCAATCCATCGAGTGTTGCCATCAGGCAGAGGTATCCAATGTATGAGAAGCGAGTTGGCTGGCGAGCCGTAACGCGGCCAGCAAGCTGTCTGAACGCGCAACACCTTTTCCGGCCAGACTGAATGCGGTTCCATGGTCCGGCGATGTGCGGATGAAGGGCAGGCCAAGGGTTACATTGACAGAATCGTCAAATCCGAGCGCTTTTGCCGGGATCAGGGCCTGATCGTGATACATGCAGATCGCCACGTCATACTGCGCACGGGCGGCATCGTGAAACATGGTATCTGCGGGTAGGGGGCCGACCACGTTAAGTCCTTGCCCTCGGAGCCGCTCGATGGCAGGGCGAATAACCGCATCATCTTCCAGCCCCAGCGCACCGTCCTCGCCCGCATGTGGATTAAGGCCCGACACGGCAAGCCGCGGATGCGCAAGGCCGAACCGGTACCGCAAATCGTGAGCCGTAATCCGGCAGGTCTTATAGACGAGGTCCGTTGTCAGTTGGGCGGGAACGTCTTTCAGGGGGATATGGATGGTAACGGGCACAGCCCTGAGCTTGGGGCCCGCGAGCATCATGACCGGGGCGGCAGCCCGACCTGTCATCTGTTCAGCAAGGTCTGCCAAAAACTCCGTATGGCCAGGAAAACCAAACCCTGATTCATAAAGAACGGATTTTGAGATAGGGTTCGTGACAACAGCGGAGGCAGACCCTTGAAGCGTAAATTCCACCGCCGTCTTGATAGAGGCGATGATGGCTGCCGCATTGCCCGGATCCGCAACACCGGCAACAGGGGTATGCGCCGTTTTGACGGGATAGACCGGCATTGCGTCCTCGAAAGTGGAACATGCCGTTTCACAATCGGCCTCGCTCACACGCACATCCAGCGACAGCGTCCGTGCGCGCTCTGCAACCGCCTCCGGGTCACCGATCATGAGAAAGCGCGGCGTAGACCGTGTCTTGCGATGCGCCCATATATCAAGGGCAATATCCAACCCGATCCCCGCCGGGTCGCCCATGCTCAAGGCGAGGGGTGCACGATCACGCAAGGTGGAATGCGTCATATCGATTAGCGGCTGGTGATCTGGGCTTTTTTGCGCAGTTCATCCAGATATTTTTTGCTGTTGGGGTCTTCGCCGTCCTTCTGCTTGCCGATATCTTCTGCGCGGAACACCATCTCGGCGGCAACATCGTCATTGACCTGACGCTGCTTGCAGATCGCCAGAAACTCGACACCCTTTTCCGTCACGCGGGTTGCCGTGGTATTGCCGTTGCCAGCCTTCTCGATCAGCGGCTTCCACTCGTCCGGCAGTTCCGGTGCCATCAGACGGCCAAGGTTACGGACCGATACATCCCGCATGGTCGCGGCAAACACCTTGGACTGGTCGCAACCGGGAAAACGAGCGCGAGACGCGTTGGCTTCCTGCTGGCGCTTGGCTGTAATTGCACCGCGCTTGGATTCGGGAATAACGAAGATGATCTGCTGGAGGAAGTACTCGGTTGTGACCGGCTTCTTACCGCCATTTTCCATCATGCGCGCAACAAGATCCTGATTGGACAAGCGGCCTGATCCGTATTTGGCAGCCACCACACGAGGCCAGCTCATCTGCACGGCAATATACGCTTTGAAGTGCGCTGTTGTCACACCGGATTTCTCCAGAATATCCGACATCTGCGCCACGGACATTTTGTTGGACGCCGCAAAGCGACCAAAGGCGGCATCCACATCGGATGTGCTGACCGACATCTGTGCCCGCAGGATTTCGCTGCGCTTCAACTGCTCGTCGATCATTTGCTCGCGAGCGACGCTGGACAGATTGCCGGTCTGACGCTGCAAGCGAAGAAACGCAGCGCGCTTGGCGATATCGCCCGATGTGATCGGCGCATTGTTGACGACGACGGCAATGCCGGTTCCGCCGCCGGGTGCGGCCTGCGCCAGATCGGTGGACTGGATGACAATAAGAGCAGCCGCAGCAAGCAGGCCAGAACGCAGCAATGGAGAGACCTTGCCCGTTATCTTCATCATCATCTTCCCTTTCAAACCGGTCGAACACACGATCCCACCGATAATGATCAAATTGTCGCTAATTTCACGCCATGCATAAACCATGAGGCTAAACGATGACAAGCCCACACTTTATTGGTGGCCCTGTCATCAAATCAGCAGATCAGTTCAATCCGCTGAATGTTGCATTGCCCACATTGATATCGCCCAAGGTGCGGAATGTCAGCCGTGCTCCGATTTTCCAGTCGTTGGCAAGCGCATTGTCCGGGTCGCGGGTCTGTTCGTAGACCAGAGAGAAGATCGTGCACTCATCGTCGTAGGAAAAGCCCAAGGCGTTCTTGGAAATGTTGTTGTTGTTCAGATCGTAGGTAACGGAGCCGAAAACCGACCAGTAGTCGCGGAACTTGATGGTCGATGCGGACTTGATTTCGTCCGCGTCGCTCTGTGATCCATAGGTGGGCTGCGCTGCAATGCGCGTATAGGTCAGCGCCGTCTGGAACTTGGTGGTGGTATACGCGATGGATGCGTCGGAGCGTTTCAGATCCAGATCCTGTTCGTCCAGACGCCCGCCGAGCGTTGCCGATACCCCGAACGGTGTATCCACGCCAAGCAAGCCAACATAGTCTGAACGGGTGCCTTCCAGCCCCGAATCGGCGCCAACTTTTGCCAGATCATCAACAGCAAACGAATTGCGGCCCGCCAGATGGAACGACTGACCGGCAACACTGCGCAAGGCGTAGCCATTGTTGAAGGAGCCCGTATAACGGAAACCAATATTGGCGCGGGTGCCACCCTCAATGCGGTCATAACCGGAAAACTTGTCACGCTCGAACAGGGTTGTGGCGTCGTAAACCAGGCTCTGAGCGTCCTCGTTCGGCAAGCTGCCCGCGAGCGTTTCATCCGGGCGGACGAACAACTGTCCGATCGGCTCGAAAATGTGGCTGCTGTTGGCGGCGATCATCTGGATCGGGTAACGCGCTTCGATACCAGCGGTGATCATGCCGCGCGCATTGGTCCCCGCGTCGGAAAAATTGCTGCTGTAGCTCAAGCCGTTGTTATCGGTCGGGTCCGACATGTTGACCCGATAACCATCGCCCCGTGCCGCCAGCAATGGTGTCAGCGCCAGACCGTTGGTGATGAAGGTCCGTTTCCATTCGGCTTCCGCCGTCAGGCGGCTGTAGGTGCCGTCCAGTCCGCGGAAACGATTGACGTCGCCGGACGTATAGCTGTCCTCGTTGCCACGGCGCAGATTGGTCAGATTGACGTCGACCGACAGTTCGCCGCCGTAGAAGGGCTCAGGCGCAATATAGTTGTAGTCCAGAACCTGCGCGATCGGTTGCCGACGCTCCGCCACGTCGTTGGGATCGGCATCCTGAATATCGAAATAGAAGGCGCGCAGATCGAAGGCGTTGCGACGCCCGAGCCCGCTCAGATAGGCCTGGTTGACATAGGTCGTGCCATCGAACGAGGACAGATCATAGGTCTTGGAAAAGTTGTTGTCGGTCTGGGCCAGAACGTTCCAGCCAAAGGTCCAGCGCGGGTTGATGCGGAAGTTACCGACCGAAGCCACCATGCCGCGCTCACGTTCCATCGCGTCTGTGGTGTTGGCCGAAAACGATTGCGGATTCATCTGGCTGATGCCGGCAAAGCGCAGCGTGTGCAGACCGTTGTGAAACTGCTGGCGGAACTCGCCTTCCAGCAGGAAGCCCTGATTGGTGTAGGCGGTGCCGGTAACCGTTGCGTCCATCGTGGGCGATAGGGCAAAATAATAGGGAACGCCGACACCAAAGCCGAGCTTCTGCGAATAGTTGAACGTGGGGAACAGGAAGCCGGACTTGCGCTTCACGGTCTGGTCGGGAACGACGATGAACGGTAGATAGGCAATCGGACGACCGAACAGCTCGAACTGTGCCTTTTCCAGACGAATCGTCTTGGTCTGGCCGTTCTGAATGATCTTCTGGGCTTTGATCTGCCAAAGCGGGGCCTTGTCTGGCCGTTCGGCGCAGGGCAGGCAGGCGGTGTAGACGCTGTTGTTCAGCACCATGCGATCGCCGGGAAGACGCTCCGCACTTTCGGCTGCAAGGCGGGTGTTGTCGGTTGTCTCGATGCGAAGCGCGTTTAGAAAGCCCTCGGCAAAGTTGTCGGTCACATCAAGATTGTCGGCATACAGGCGCGTGCCAGAAGGGTCGATCAACTCGATATCGCCCTGTGCCATCAGGCGGCCGGACTTTTGATTGTACTCAACCCGCTTGGCGACCATTTTATAGCCGCCGTAATCGATCTGCACGCCACCGCGCGCAACAACTGTTTCTGCGTCTTTGTTATAGACGAGTTCATTGGCCGCCAGAAGAAGCTTGGCGTCTTCGGGAAGACTCTGAAAATTACCGACATTCGTCTGGGCCAAGGCGCCGGACGTGGAAAAAGGCTGCGCGAACAAAGCCGAGCTTGCGAGCAAGACGGTTGTCAGCCACGTCATCCTTTTGCGGTTTGCTGCCGCCACTAGCCATCCTCCTGATGAAGCAGAATCGTCGACCCCAGCGCCATAGCTACAACAACTGGCAGCCACGCCGCAACGAATGGGGGCACGACACCACTGCTTCCAAACGCTTTTATTAGCACCGTGACGACATAAAGCACGAAGCCCGAAAGGATTCCACCCAGAATCACCGAGCGCGATTGATTGAACCGGCTAAATTTTAACGATACGCTTGCAGCGATCAAAGTCATTGCAACGAGAAGGAGAGGAAGCGACAGCAGCGAGTGGAACTGCGTCTTCAATCCATTGGTTGGAAAACCAAACGACCGTGCCACCGCTATCTTGCGCGGAAGTTCAAAAAATGGAATGGAATCAGCCTTTCCAAAGCTTTCCTGAACAAAGTCCGCCTTCAATCTGGTTGGCAGTTCCACCGTCGCCAGACGCTTCTGCAACTCGCCCGCACGGGTCTCCACAACGTTGTTAAGAAGCCAGTAACCATCTTTTAAACTCGCTGAATCTGCGTCCTGACGCAGCACGATTCCGCCCTGCCGGTCAAAGTGAATTGCGGTAACATTAAGGAGCGTCGTGCCTTCATCCTGCACGGCGCGGGCGCCAATGATGGTATCGTCGTCGCCGTTCTTCTGGCGCAGCCACGGAATGGACAGGGCGGTTGACGCGCCCTTGCCGCCATTCCATGTCGCCTGAATGGTTTCCGACTGTTTTGCACCCCAGGCGGCCAAAGGATTGATCGCCACGATTGTCAGGATGCCAAATAGAAACGCGCCGAGTGCAAACGGTTGCAGAAATTGCCATGCGGAAATGCCCGCAGCCCGTGTGACTACCAGCTCGTAACGCCGGTTCAGGGAAATCAGCGCCGCCATGGCTGAGAACAGCGCCACGAACGGCACCGTTTGTTGCAGGATCGCGGGAACCCGGAATGTCGTCAGCACAAGGCCGCCCAGAATGGTATAGCCGGGCAGGTCGGACAGGCGCGCTGACATTTCGCTGAAATCGATGATGAAGACCAGCGAGAAAATGCCCATCAGAAACCAGAATGTGGTGATGACGTAGCGCACGAAGAAGTAACGCCCCAAGGTGCTGGTGAGCATCATGCCGTGCCTCCCTGGTCTGTGCGGTTTGCCACCAATCCAAAGCGCTGCAGCAGGTGCGCAAATCGCTGGGAGAGCGCCACGGGCATCTCAAGGCTTTTATTGCCTGCCAATTGCTTGATACACAAGCCGCCAGCGGCGGCCGGTATCAGATACATCAGCGGAATGACGCGTGATGATTCCTCCGCGGTATTGCCGACATAAAAGGTCAGCCAGCGGATAAACAAGGTGATCAGCAGCGCCGAAATCATGGGATGCATACGGGCCTCCCGATGGGAGCGCGCATCACTGCTGACCACGAGCGCAATCAGCGCGAAGACCAGAGGAAACGTCCATTCTGTAAATCGCCGGTGAATTTCCGCGGAGAACGCCTGCGGATTGCGTTTATAGGCCGGATCTTCCGGGTTGGGATTGATGAGATAGGGCAGGTCGCGGTCTTTGGCGCGGATATTGGCTTCGCCATTCGACTGCGAGAACTCGGCGAGGTCGAAGGCGTAGGAATCGAATTTGATAATCGAGACGTTGCCCTGCGGCAGCTTGCGATGAACTTCTCCATCCTTCATGATCAAGGCAGAGCCCTTGTCGTCCACGGCCCCTTCACGGGCATAATAGACAAGCTCGAAGTTCGGATCGCGCGAGTCGGCCACGAATATACCGTGCAGAACGCCGCCGCTGCGCCGCGAGCCGATTTGTATAAACAGGCCGTCCTGAATCTTTCGGAACGAGTTTTCTTGAACGACCGACGACAAGAGGTCGGCGTGCGCCGTTGCAATCATCTTGCGCACCGCCATGCGGGAATAAGGCTCGGCAAAGTTATCCACCGCAAAGGATACGACAGACAAGATCGCCGCCAGAATGATGACGGGGCGAATGAGTGTGACCCGGGAACTGCCGGCCGCGTTCAGAACGGTCAGTTCGGAATCGCTGTTCATGGCGGTCAGCGTCTGGGACACGGCGATGACGAGCGCAAACGGCAAAATCAGGGGAATGATCGAGGGCAGGATCAGCGTTGCGAGTTTCAAAAACGCAAAGGTGGATTGTCCGCTATCGGTAACCAGATTGATGCTGCCGAGCGCCTGTGTTGTCCACACGATGCCCATCAACGGCAGCAGCGTTGCAAAAAACATAATGGTTGCACGCCGGAAAATATAGCGTTCGATCAGTTTCATGCGGTTTCGGTCTGCTTTCGTGGGGCGCTCTTGAAAGGCGCTTTTCGGTTTCGGGCCTATGCCTTCATGGTGGTGTGTGGATAATTTAAGGCCAACACCGATCTTACTTCCGTGTAAACATACGCGGGCATCTTGCCAAGCCCGCTAAAAGCGAGAAGGGTGGGGTACGGCGTTTTAATGAGGGCCCATGCCATTCATTCCTGCGCACTGTTTCTGTCAGGCCACATGTTTGCGCCTGCTTGACCTCTGGAGTTGTTGCCAATGCCTGTGAAATTTGAATTTGCCTTTGCGAACACTGCCACGCCTGCCGGTGGCGTCGCCGTGATCTTCAGCACCACCGGGACGGCGTTGTCCGGCCTATCATCCATTGGTGCGCAAGGCGCGGTGGCGAAAGCCGTGGATCTGTCCAAATTCAAGGGCAAAGCGCTGGCAAGCGTAGACCTGATTGCGCCGCATGATTCGCCGGCAGACCGGATACTGGTGATTGGCATTGGCGAAGCAGACAAGATCACCGCCCATGACTGGCTGAAAATCGGTGGTACTGTGGCCTCCAAGGTGAAGACGGCAGAGGCAGTCACCGTCTATCTCGATATTCCCGGCCTGACGCTGACCCCCAGACAGGTCGCGGATTTCGCGCTCGGCATGGAACTGAACGTGTATGCCTTCGACCGCTACAAGACGAAAAAATCCGATGACGACACAAAGGAAACCGACAAGGTTACGAACGTCCAGATCGTCACGGAACAATCGGTCGATGCGGCTTTTGCCGTTACCAAGGCAATTGCCGAAGGCGTTATTCTCGCGCGCAACCTCGTTAACGAGCCAGCAAATGTTCTGGGCCCGGTCGAGTTTGCGGCGCAAGCAAAGGCGCTGGAAGCGCTGGGTGTCGAGGTGGAAATCCTGACCGAAGTGGAGATGACGGAACTGGGCATGGGCGCGCTTCTGGGCGTTGCTCTGGGCTCTGAACGCCCACCACGTCTGGCTGTCATGCAGTGGAAGGGCGGCGCAGAGGGCGAAAAGCCGATTGCCTTCATCGGCAAGGGTGTCACCTTCGATACCGGTGGCATTTCCATCAAGCCCGCCGCTGGCATGGAAGACATGAAGGGTGACATGGGCGGCGCGGCAGCCGTAACCGGGTTGATGCATGTGCTGGCGTCGCGTAAGGCCAGGGCCAATGTGGTTGGCATCATCGGTCTTGTGGAAAACATGCCCGATGGCAAGGCTCAGCGCCCCGGCGATATCGTGACGTCCATGTCCGGCCAGACCATCGAAGTCATCAATACGGATGCAGAGGGCCGTCTCGTACTGTGCGACGCGCTCTGGTATTGCAATGAGCGTTTCCAGCCGCAGTTCATGGTCAATCTCGCGACACTGACCGGTGCCGTGCTGGTGGCGCTTGGCACGGCCCATGCCGGACTGTTTTCCAACGACGATGCGTTGAGCGAGAAGCTGACCGCTGCCGGTCTTGCGACACAGGAAAAACTGTGGCGTCTGCCGCTTGGCAAGGACTACGACAAGATGATCGACAGCAAGTTCGCCGATATGAAAAACACCGGCGGGCGCTATGCGGGCTCGATCACAGCGGCGCAGTTTCTGCAGCGCTATGTCAAGGACACGCCGTGGGCGCATCTCGATATTGCCGGTACGGCCATGTCATCGCCAACGGACGAAATCAATCAATCCTGGGCTTCCGGCTTTGGCGTACGCCTGTTGAATGAACTCGTCGCCAGCCACTATGAACACTAAACTGCCATGACGGAAATTCTATTCTACCACCTGACCGAATCCAAACTGCAAGACGCCTTGCCGCCGCTTCTGGACAAAAGTCTGGAGCGCGGCTGGCGGGTGGTGGTGCAGACGGCAACTGTCGAGGGGCGCGATTCCCTCGACACCCATCTCTGGACCTACCGCGACGATAGCTTTTTGCCGCATGGCACGGACGAGATGGAGTTTTCGGGCGAGCAGCCGGTTCTCTTGACGGCGACAGCCGACAACGGGAACGACGCCACGGTACGGTTCCTCGTGGATGGTGCAGAGCCACCGGATCTCGCGCCATACGAGCGGGTGGTGTTCATGTTTGACGGATACGACCAGCCGCAATTGGAGGGAGCCCGCAGCCATTGGAAACGGCTGAAGGGCGAGGGGCACACGCTGACCTATTGGCAGCAGAATGAAGACCGGCGTTGGGTCAAGAAAGCTTGATGACGCGCAGGGTCACTTGTATCTTTCGATCACTTGCGTGTTTCGTTTGAGCGCATCGGCATGGTATCGATCAGCGTAAACAGGGCGTCGGTTGCAACCGGCTTGGTATCGCGCAGTTTGATGCCGCCATCCTTGCCGATCAGCAGGACCTCGAAACTGCCATCATCGGGGCCGTTCAGCCTGGTCCGCAGAGCCGAGGCATCCAGAGACGCGCGTGCGGTCGGGAATGTCTGAACGGCATTGCCCTTGATCAGAACCAGCACCATGTCACGCTCAGTGGCACCGGGATTGACGCGTTTCAACCGCTCGACCTGCTCATTCGCCATCGCGCCTGTCCGGTCGGCGAAGACGACCAGAACCCGGTTCTTCCATCGAAACTGTTCAAGGCCTGTGGTCGAAGCTCCGCTGACATCCGTGCTTGCCATCAGACACAGCGTCAGTCCGGTCATCAGGCCTGTCCATTTCAACATGATGCTTCACCTGTTTGCTCGTGCCTTCCAATATGGAGCGCCGGACCAGACAGGCAAGGATTTACGCTTTCGGCGATGACAAGGGTGTGAGGCGCGCCAGCAAGGGCGCATCCTTGGGCTTTCCGAACCGCAGGGTAACCACCCTGTAGCCATCGTGGCGCAATCGCTTCAACAACGCTGGAAGCATGGTCTCGGTGCGGGTGTGGATGTCGTGCATCAGGATAATACCCTGACCTTTGTCGCGCAGTGTTGCCATGGTGCGACCGATCACGGCATCGGGCGTCACCTTGAAATAGTCTTTCGAATCGACGTCGACATCCAGAACGATATCGCCCCGGTTCTTGAGGCCCGTCCGCAAGCGCTTTGTATCAGCCAGATAGGGGAAACGGAAAAAGTGCGCTTCTTCACCAATGGCATTTTCCACTGCGCGCTTGCCACGGTTGATTTCGGCCAGAGCTGCTTCAAAATTCAGGTTCTGGAGATTGGCATGGCGATAGGTGTGGCTGCCGATGGCATGTCCGTGCTTTTGCACCAGTTGCGCAATGTCGGGATACGTCTTTGCCATTTCACCCACCATCAGGAAGGTAGCCTTGACCCCAAACGTATCGAGCGTTGCAAGAATGCGCTCCGTCTTGCCTGGAATGGGGCCGTCATCAAACGTCAAAATCACTTCACGCGGCTGGAGTTTGACATCATCCAGCGAGGTCACGTCCAGCGTGCGGCCCGCCAGCCCGCCGGTCAGTGCCGATAGATTACCCGGACGCGCAACGATGGCTGCCACATCGGTCGTGGCGTTTTCAGGCTTTACGGCCACATAGGAGGTTTGGGCGGAGGCGGTCGGCTTGGTGGCGCAACCGGCAAGGCAAAGCAAAGCGAATGTGACAGGCAGAAGCAGGCGCGGATGCGGCATGAAGGCGACTCAAATCAGGAGTGATGTTGAGCGCACCTTTCTGCCCGTATGGTTAACAGGCGGTTTACAATATTCGTGTTTTCTTAAGGATGGAGGCGGTATTTCATAGAGACGCGCGGCGCGCGGGCATAATAATAAGACAAGCCTAAATCAATTCAGGATTGTGCGCGTAAGCCTCAAACCAACTTGTGTCGTCATCCTCTACAAAACAGGAGGCAGATAGAATGCGAATTAGTCAGGAATTTTCTATCCTAAGGGGCCTAACAGTTTCCCCAAAATCTACAAAAAGCGAGGTCGATGAACTCAGATTCAAACTGGAAGTCCATCAAACAACAATGAGTGAGAAGATCACGTTAGGCATTTCGCGGCATATCAAAGCGCCGGATGACTGGGAGCCGTACAGAGTGACCCATTCTGCTGTCTTGCAACAATTTGCTCTCATTGACAAACCAATGATCGAGGCATCAATTGCAGATATGCAGAGCGTGAAAAACAATTACGCGGTTGGATTACAAAGGGTGATTGACGACTACCAAGCTATCATTGCTGCCGAACCGTCACAACAAGTGCAACTTCAACAGCGGATCGATGGACATAGGAATGATATTGCCAAATCAGATGCAAACTGGGATTTGCAGATTGCAGAGTTCAAGTCTCAGTGGTCCAGTTTGTTAGGAACGAAATAATAAAATTAGCGCCGAACAAAACCTTACTGGCACGGCGCTAATTCTCAAACCCCGCTACCCATAGCCTCTTCATACTCGCTGGACAGTTCCAGCCATTTTTCCTCAGCCTTGGCAAGCTTTGAAACCACGTCCGCCCGTTCACGCACTTTCGCAGCCGCCTTGTCCGGGAACTTGTCGTACAGGTCCTGATCTTCAAGCTCCTTGTCCAGAGCCTGAATCTGCTTGTTAAGCTTGGCGGTCAAGGCCTCCATTTCATTGATCTTTTTCTTCAATGGGGCAAAGGCGGCGCGCTTGTCGGCGTTGGCTTTGCGCTGCTCGGCCTTGCTGCGGTTGTCCTCGCCATTGCCTTTGGCTTTTCCCTTGCCTTTGGAGCCGGAGACGACAATGTTGCGGTAATCTTCAAGGTCTCCATCAAAATTTGTCACGGTGCCGTTGTTAACCAGCCACAGCCGATCGGCAGTGGCTTCGATCAAATGCCGATCATGCGAAATCAGAATGACAGCGCCGGAATACTCGTTCAGCGCCTGTATCAGCGCATTGCGGCTGTCAATGTCCAGATGGTTGGTTGGCTCATCGAGGATCAGCAGGTTGGGCGCATCGAAAGCGGCGAGACCCATCAGCAGCCGGGCTTTTTCACCACCGGAGAGGTCGCGGGCAACCGTGTCCATCTTGGCTGTTGCCAGCCCCATCTGCGCCACGCGGGCACGCACCTTGCCTTCGGTTGCGCCGGGCATGCGGCGGCGCACATGCTCCACGGCATTCTGATCGGGGATCAAATCGTCCAACTGGTGCTGCGCGAAAAAGCCGATTTTCAAGCCGGGCGCAACCTGCAGCGAGCCGCCATTGGCCGGCGCAAGCTTGCCGGAAATCAGCTTGGCGAAGGTCGATTTACCGTTGCCGTTGGAGCCCAGAAGGGCGATGCGGTCATCGGTATCGATCCGCAGGGTCAAATCCTGCAGAATATGTTTGCCCGGCGTGTAGCCAACCGCTGCCTCATCAATGGCGATGATGGGGGATGCCGCTTCTTTCTCGGGATCGGGAAATTTGAAGCTCTGAACATGATCCTCAATAACGGACGACACCGTGCCCATACGCTCCAGCGCCTTCACGCGGCTTTGTGCCTGCCGGGCTTTCGATGCCTTGGCCTTGAACCGGTCGATAAAGGCCTGCAGATGCTTGCGGGCCGCATCGTTCTTGGCTTTGGCCTTGGTTTGCAGCTCATTGGCTTCGGCGCGTTGGCGCTCGAATTGATCATAGGAGCCGCGATAGAAGGTGAGTTTCTGCTGATCGAGATGCACAATGGCGTTGACCGCCGTGTTCAACAGGTCCCGGTCATGGCTGATGATAATGACCGTGTGAGGGTAGCGGCGGATATAGTCTTCCAGCCACAGCGTGCCTTCCAGATCGAGATAGTTGGTCGGCTCATCCAAAAGCAGCAGGTCCGGCTCTGAAAACAGCACGGCGGCCAGCGCCACGCGCATGCGCCACCCGCCGGAGAAGCTGGATGCGGGACGCTGCTGGGCTGCCTGATCAAAACCGAGACCGGCCAGAATGCTGGCGGCGCGGCTTTCGGCGGAATGCGCGCCGATATCGGACAGTCGCATCTGAATGTCGGCAATGCGATTGGGGTCGGTGGCTGTTTCAGCCTCCGCCATCAAGGCCTCGCGCTCCTTGTCGGCCTTCAGCACGATGTCGATCAACGGCTCTTCGGTGCCTGGGGCTTCCTGGGCCACCTGACCGATGCGCGCATTTTTCGGAATGGAAATCGATCCCATTTCCGAGGCGTAATCGCCGGTGATGATGCGAAACAGGGTGGATTTCCCCGCGCCGTTTTTGCCCACAAGACCGGCCTTGATGCCGCTTGGAAGCGCCACGCTGGCATCGTCGATCAACAGGCGCCCTGCTATGCGGGCCGAAAGTCCGGATATCGTAATCATGTCGGCGTTTTGGCGCAGCAGAGGCCGGAACGCAAGGGGTTAAACCGAATTTGGCCGCAGCCATTCCACGCCATCGGCCCGCACGAAGCTGATGAGATCAAGCGTGATGGATGGTTTGCCAAGAGCGGTCAGGATCATATGCGCCTGACCGCGATGATGGGTCTGGTGGTTGAAGACGTGTGTCAGCCCCGGCGCCAAAGGATGGGTGACGGGGATGGGCGACGTCATGGGGGTGTAGGTGACGTCAGCGGTTAGATCGGCCATGGTCAGGTTGGCGATCCAGTCGATGATGCGTGTGTCGAGCGCGCTGCGGGCGGCCTCAAGCTCGGTCAAGGTTGGGCAGAGGATAGTATCGAGCGAAGGCGGGGCATCCCCGACACCGGTAAAGCGCTTCAACCAGATCTGATCAGCCGCGAGAATATGATTGAGCGTGCCGTGCATGGAGCCGAAAAACGCACCCTTGTCCTCGCGGTATTCCGCTTCGCTTAAATGGCGGGCAGCGGCAGTGACACGGTTGTTGGCCCAGCGATTGTAGGCGGCAAGCATATTGAACTGGTTCAGCAAGGACAGGTCCCCTTCAATGAATGGAATTTCAGGCGTCAGTCAACGCAAACTTCCATGTCACCCCTTGTTTTGCAATGCTTTGCCGTCTATTCAACGCGTCCAATCATTGCATAACCTCTTAAGGATAAACCGATGGCGATTGAACGCACATTTTCGATGATCAAGCCAGACGCAACCAAGCGCAACCTCACTGGCGCAATCACCACCATGCTGGAAGATGCGGGCCTGCGTGTCGTCGCTTCCAAGCGCGTCTGGATGAGCCAGCGCGAAGCCGAAGGCTTCTACGCCGTTCACAAAGAGCGCCCTTTCTTCGGTGAACTGGTCGAATCCATGACATCCGGCCCAACGGTCGTTCAGGTTCTGGAAGGTGAAAACGCTATTCTCAAGAACCGCGAAATCATGGGTGCAACCAACCCTGCAAACGCTGACGAAGGCACGATCCGCAAAGTGCACGCCCTGTCCATCGGCGAAAACTCGGTTCACGGTTCGGATGCACCGGAAACAGCTGCTGTTGAAATCGCTTACTGGTTTGCCGGTACAGAAATCGTCGGTTGATACCAACCTGATTGTACACAGACGCCTCGCTTTTTAGCGGGGCGTTTTTATTTGCGGATTTTCAGGCCAAGCAGCCAGGCAATGCCAGCCAGAATAACCAGGCATCCGGCCAAAGCGAAGACCGGTATACCGAAAAGTTCCGGTCCTGCATTCATCAGTCCGGGTGCCAGTCCGAGCGCAAAGGCCGCGATGACCACAGACAAGGCAAGCCGCGTGGCGGCCCGCTCGATATGCTCCCCCAGACCATCCAGCCCCGTTACAGAAATATCCGCACCAATGCGCCCTTGCCGTAAACGGTAGAGCAGCAGCCGAAACAGGGCGGGCAAATCGGATGCCACGCCATGCAGATCAAGGGCCAGACGTTGCGCCTGTTGCTGCAACGCGTCCGGGTAAAAGCGGGCTCGCATAGCGTTCTCGACCAGAGGGCGGGCACTGGCAATCACATCGAAATCCGGATCGAGCCGTTTCATGACACCATCGGCGGTGATCAGGGCCTTAAACAGGATTGCGAGGTCGGCGGGCAGAACCAGACTGTTCTCACGCGCCAGCGCCATGAAGTCGGTGATGGCTTGGCCCAGATCAAGCCGCGCATGACCATGGCGGGCAATAAACGCCTGCGACGCATCCTCCAGTTTTGAAAAATCGACATGAGTGCCCCGCGACCAGTCCAGCAGCACGGCAGTGACCTGCTCGGCATTGGCCGCGACAATGGCGGCGACGAGGGACAGCAATTGCTGACGCCGTTTGTCGGAAATGCGCCCGACCATGCCGAAGTCGATAAAACCAATCCTGTTTCCCCGCAGCGCCAAGAGATTGCCCGGATGGGGATCGCCATGGAACAACCCGTCAATCAGCGCCATTTTCAGGAAAGCGCGAGAGCCACGTTCAGCCAATACCTTGCCGTCGAGCCCCCTCGCTTCCAGACGACCATCGCGGGCGGGTGCGGTTCCATCGATGAAATCCTGCACCAGCAAACGCTCGCCTGTATAGTCCCAGTAAATTTTTGGAAAAACGATATCGGGTTGATCGGCAAAATTGCGGGCGACGTCTTCGCAATTGCGACCCTCATGGGCCAGATCAAGCTCCTGCATGATCGCTTCGCCAACGTTGCGCAAGATAGCGCGGGGCTGATACGGTTGCAGTTCGGGCCAGGTCTTTTCTGCCAGCGTTGCGGCATGGGCCAGAAGGCGCAGATCGGCATCAACAATCTGCCGCAAGCCGCTGCGCCGCACCTTTACCACAACCGCCTCGCCGGTTTTCAGCCGGGCACGGTAGACCTGTGCGATGGATGCGGAGGCGAGGGGCTCACGGTCAAACTCCGCAAATACCGTTTCCGGTGCCGCACCAAGATCGGCTTCCACCTGCGCCTCGATATCGGCCCAAGGGATTGGCGGCACTTTGGCTTGAAGTTTTTCAAGCTCTTGTGTCAGGTCGGGTGGCAGCAAATCGGCCCGCGTCGATAAAATCTGCCCAAGCTTGATGAAGGTCGGTCCCAAGGCCTCAATGGCACGGCGAAGACGCTCCGCAAACGTCAGTGATTTCACATCGTCCGGCGTGCTGATGCCGGGAAGGGCGGTAATACCAAGCCTTTCGACAATATCCGCCAGCCCGAAGCGCACCAGAATGGTTGCAATATCGGACAGGCGTTTTCTATCACGCGCGGCAATGATCAATGTTTCCAGCATGCCTTACCCCGTGCGCCGACTATACCATGGGGCTCAACTTAGGGAAGGATACGCGCCGGTCAATCTTGTTTCCTGCCGCCTCGCTTATATATGTGGATGAGTATAGGGGATTGATATGGCTTTGTTTTCGTTTCTGCGTCGCCGGTTTTTGTCATTTCGCAAACAGGCTGTGGTGCTGTGGTATGCGTTTCGGGACCCGAGAACCCCGTTTCACCTGAAAATCGCCAGCCTTGCTGTCGGCCTTTACTTGATCAGCCCCATCGATCTCATACCGTTTACGGTGCCGTTTCTGGGTGTTGTCGATGATCTGGTGATCGTGCCGCTTGGGGTAGGGCTGATTGCAAAACGATTGCCCGACGGTGTTTATTCGGATGCAGGACGCAGGGCCGATCTTTGGGTGGCGCGCTATTTCAAGCGGCCATTGCTGACGGTTGCCATCATACTGACGACCCTGTTCGTGATATGGGCGGCGGGGATCGTGCTGCTCTATCGGATTCTTTTTAGCTGATTATCGCCAGCGGTCACGGGCCGTATCGTCGGCATCGCGCGCTGCCACCCAGTTGCCTGTCTCGCCGGTTGCGCTGTGCTCTTTTTTCCAGAAGGGCGCGGAGGTCTTGAGGTAATCCATCACGAAATTTGCCCCATCAAAGGCAGCTTGGCGGTGTGATGAAGCGGCAATGACCAGCACAATCTGGCCACCGGGCGGAATTTTCCCATAGCGATGAATGGCCGTCAGTCCCAAAAGACCAAAGCGTTCCATGGCCAATTGGGAAATTCGGATCATCTCCGCCTCTGCCATGCCGGGGTAATGCTCCAGTTCCAGAGCTGATAATGCACCGCCCTCGTCACGGCAAAGGCCGGTAAAGGCAACCAGCGCTCCGATGTCGCTCCGCCCTTGGGCAAGGGCGTGGGTTTCCGCATCTGCGTTAAAGTCCTCGGCCTGCACGCGCACGGTGATGCTCCGGGGCACGAAGCTCATGTCAGCCTCCGGTCATCGGCGGGAAAATTGCGATTTCACGCACGCCTGCCAGCTCCGCGTCATGCTCGCTGTGTTCCTGATCCAGCGCAACCCGGATCATGTCCGGCTGTTGAAGTGCTTCGGCATAGCCTTCGCCAAGCGATGGGAGATAGGCCAACAGGTCATGAACCGTCGTGACATATGGCGGCAGGTCCAGAACCTCTTCACCTTTGCCAATACGCTCGCGCACCCAGGCAAAATAGATCAGGTTGGTCGAGCTCATTCATTCACCACATGTTTCAAACCGGCGCGGAAATAATCATAGCCGGTGTACATGGTGAGGATGGCAGCAACCCAGAGCAGTGTAATGCCGATTTCGGTTGTGTATGGCAGCACCTTGTCGCCCGCAGGACCAGCCAACAGGAATGCGACAGCAAACATCTGTGCCGTGGTTTTCCACTTGGCAATGCGCGTCACCGGCACGCTGACTTTAAGCGCTGCCAAATATTCGCGCAG
Organism: Rhizobium sp. CFBP 8762; assembly: GCF_014841565.1. Taxonomy (GTDB): domain Bacteria; phylum Pseudomonadota; class Alphaproteobacteria; order Rhizobiales; family Rhizobiaceae; genus CFBP-8762. The sequence continues at coordinate 159,619 of NZ_JACYUD010000001.1, read as the reverse complement.
GCCCGACACCAAAATTTCCCGACACAGAATGATAATAGCAGCCCAGAGCGACCAGCCCGCAATCGTCTGTTCCGTGTCCGCGGCCATCAGCAAAAGCGCGGTCGACACCAGCAATTTATCAGCGATGGGGTCCAGCATACGGCCAATATTGGAGGTCTGGTTCCAGATGCGGGCCAGATAGCCATCGAAAAAGTCCGTTATCGACGCTACAATAAAGATACCCAATGCTGTCCAGCGGGCAAAGTCGCTCGACTGCAGCTTGCCCTCTACAAAGAAGCACAGCACAATCAACGGCACAGCGAGAATGCGGCCATAGGTCAGCAGATTGGGGATGTTGTAGGCGACGGCAGGCTTGGACATGGACTGTTTTCTCTGTTGTTTTCCGTAAGCATGATGTCTTCCCGGTCTTCAGGTCAACACTTGTTTGCGCAGTTTGGGTCTTATTTGCGACCCTCATCGTGGAAATGGTCGTAGACCAGACGAGCCACCGCCTGCGATATACCATCGACTGCCGCCAGATCGTTGAGGCCCGCGCGAGACACCGCCTTGGCGGTGCCGAAATGGTGCAGCAAAGCGCGTTTGCGCGTCGGCCCGACACCTGCGATCTCGTCCAGCGGGTTCTTGACCATCTCCTTTTTGCGCCGCGCGCGGTGGGAGCCAATCGCAAAGCGGTGGGCCTCATCGCGCATGCGCTGAACGAAATACAGCACCGGATCACGCGGCGGCAGCGAAAAACTGTCGCGTCCGGGCGCAAAAAACCGCTCGCGGCCTGCTTCACGGTCCACGCCCTTGGCAACGCCGATGGCAACAACGCTGTCGGTGATATCCAGCTCGTTCAAAATCGCGCGCACCGCAGTCATCTGACCCTGGCCACCGTCGATAAGGATCACATCCGGCCAGCTCGGAAACGCAGCGTCTTCACCGGCGTCTACAGTGCGGTCAGGCTTACCATCCTCTTTCAACAGGCGGGAGAAGCGACGGGTCATCACTTCCTTCATCATGCCGAAGTCGTCGCCGGGGGTAATGTCCGTCGATTTGATATTGAACTTGCGGTACTGCGCCTTCACGAAGCCTTCCGGCCCTGCAACCACCATACCGCCAACGGCATTGCTGCCCATCATGTGCGAGTTGTCGTAGATCTCGATGCGGCGCGGGACACGGTCCAGCGAGAAGGTCTTGGCGAAGCCCTCCAACAGACGGCCTTGCGAGGCGGTTTCCGCCAGTTTGCGGCCATGGGCCTCGCGCGCATTGGAAACGACGTGACCGACCAGATCCTTTTTCTCGCCGCGTTGGGGCACGAGAATGGACACCCGATAGTCGGATTTTTCGCTAAGGGCTTCGGCCAGCAGCGTCTGCTCCTCGAGCGGTTCGCTCAACAGAATCTGGCGGGGGCAGGGCTTGTCGTCGTAGAATTGCGCCAGAAACGCGTTCAGCACATCCGCTGGCGACAGGGAAGGGTCGGCTTTCGGGAAATAGGCCCGGTTGCCCCAGTTCTGCCCGGTGCGGAAGAAAAACACCTGGATGCAGGAAATGCCGCCTTCGTGGTGAATGGCAAACACATCCGCCTCATCCACGCCTGCCGGGTTGATGCCCTGATGAGCCTGCACATGGCTAAGCGCTGCCAGCCGGTCGCGATAGATCGCCGCCCGTTCAAAATCCATCTCTTCCGAGGCCTCGCTCATGGCGCGGGCAATGGTCGTTTTGACGGTCTGGCTCTTGCCGGACAGAAAATCCTGCGCTTCCGTGACAAGTTCCGCATAACCTGCATCGCTGATTTCATGCGTGCAGGGGGCGGAACATCGCTTGATCTGATGCAGCAGACAGGGCCGGGTGCGTGACTCGAAAACACTGTCGGTGCAAGTGCGCAGGAGAAAAGCGCGCTGGAGCGAATTGATGGTACGGCCCACGGCACCTGCCGAGGCGAACGGCCCGAAATACGCACCCTTTCGGCTGCGTGCGCCACGATGCTTGTAAATGGCGGGGGCGCGATGATCGCCGGTGACCAGAATATACGGAAACGACTTGTCATCACGCAACAGCACGTTGAAGCGGGGGCGCAGCCGCTTGATCAAGTTGGCTTCCAGTAGCAGCGCTTCGGTTTCCGTGCGCGTCGTCACAAATTCCATATGCGCGGTTTCGCGGATCATCCGCACAATGCGGTTGGAATGCCCGCGTCCCTGCGCATAGTTGGAAACGCGTTTTTTCAGCGAGCGTGCCTTGCCCACATACAGCACATCCCCCGCCTCGTTGAACATGCGGTACACGCCGGGACTGTTGGGCAGATGTTTGACAAAGGCCTTAATGAGCTCGGCACCGCGCAGCGTGTTGTCCACCGCGCCGGTCTCGGCCCATTCGATATCCAGCGACGGACGCGCAGCCTCCCCGGCACCGACGATGGCGTCATCGTCGTCCGTGTCATTGTCATCGTAGAGAATGCCGCCATCGATTGGCGTGCGTTCACTCATTCCAAAATCTCCCTGATATCAGGCGTCTCCCAGGCAAGGTGCTGCCCTCCGTCCAGCGCAATCATTTGGCCGGTAATCGCGGGCGTGTCGAACAAAAAGCGAATGGTTCGCCCGAAATCCTCAAGTTTTGGTCCGTCTTTCAAAATCAACCCATCGATCTGCGCCAGAAAATCCTCTTGATTCTGGCGTTCATTCGGCAGCGTCGGACCCGGACCAATCGCATTGACCCGGATATCGGGGGCCAAACCCTGCGCCATCGTCTGCGTCGCCATCCACAACGCCGCCTTAGACAGCATATAAGAATAAAAACGCGGATTTGGAGCCCAGACCCGCTGATCAATGATATTCACGATCAACCCGGTGCAGCCTTGTGGCCGTTGCGCGGCAAAATCACGGGCGAGAAGGGAGGGCGCTTTGACATGGACGGCAAAGTGCTCGTCCCATGCTGCATCGTCAAAGTCGGTAATGCTGTCCTTTTTGAACACCGATGCGTTGTTGACCAGCAGTCCAATCGGGCCAATGGCGGCGTTGGCCTTGGCTATCAGGGTCTGGACTGCGACCGCATCTCTCAAATCCGCCTGGATAGCAGTGGCGGTCACGCCATCCGCCCGCAGCGTCGTCACAAGTGCCTCTGCCTGCGTGAGCGAGGTGTTGGTATGGATTGCCACAGCAAATCCTGCGGCGGCCAGATCGCGTGTGATGGCCTCGCCGATGCGCTTTGCGCCGCCGGTGATCAATGCTGTCATGAGAGGTGTTTTCACGCCGATCTGCCTGATTCTGATTCGCGTTCAAGTGTTGCGGCACTATAGCTAAAACAGCGTCATGCGAACATGCGCTCCACCAAATCCTTTCGCAAACGTTAACGTCAAGTAGAGAATTTAATTAATCTTGGGCTGAAAATGTTCATTCTTTGAATACTGTAATTTATAGTTAATAAAATGCCTGTTGCGGTGCAGCAACATCCAAATCTGGACATGCTGGTGCCATAATCAATTCACATTTCGGCTCTTGAGTTTCCGCAATTTATCGTCATTTTCACCTCAACCGGGCGGGTTAATTAGAATTCTCCGGTGTTCTAACAGAGGTCTTGAGACCAGAGCATCGGCTCGATAAGGAGATTTATAATGCGTATCATCACCACTCTTTTGGCATCTGCAGTCGCCGCTCTCTCGTTCACGGCAGCACAGGCTGCGGACGCCGTCATGGACGTTCCAGCTGCGCCAGCCGCTGACTATGCTGCACCAGCCGCAAACTGGGCCGGCGCCTATGCCGGTGCGAACCTCACCTACCAGAAGGGTGAAAACGACGTTACGGGCAACGCCAACTCCGACGGTCTCGGCGGTTCGGCGTTCGCCGGTTACAACCTGCAGAACGGCCAGCTGGTATACGGTGTTGAAGGCGACATCGGTTACTCCGGCGTTGACTCCGCTCGTGGCCGCTACACGGCTGAGCAGGGCGTAAACGGTTCGGTTCGTGGTCGCGTCGGTGTAGATCTGAATCCAGTTCTCGTCTACGGCACAGGCGGTGTGGCCATCGGCAACACCAAGGTTCTGGACCAGACATCGTCCGACAAGCAGACGGGTATTGGCTGGACAGCCGGTGCCGGTGTTGAAGGCTTCGTCACAGACCGCATCACCGCACGCGCTGAATACCGCTACACGGACTACGGTCGCGAAACCTACAACCTGGACTCGGGCAAGGTTTCGTCGGGCTATGACGATCACAGCGTTCGCGTTGGTATGGGCGTAAAGTTCTAATACAAGAGCTGTTATGACAGTTGAAAAAGCCGGGGCAAAACCCCGGCTTTTTTGTATCCGCATCGTTAGAGCATAATCCGACCGGAGCGAAGCGAGGATCGAAAAGATTATGCTTACAAATAAATGACTTAGAGCACTGATCTGATTCAATTAGATCGAATAGCGCTCTAGGAACGGAACAGCGCCACGTCGGGAAAGGCCTGGGCAAAGGTTTCGCGCCAGTCCACCAATCGCTGCCGCCCGTCCTGCCACTGGCCTTCAAAGCGTAGGTCCAGATAGCGCAAAGCCGCAGCCAGCGCGAAATGACCGGCGTGCAGATTAGGCCCCGTCTGCGGGACATGCGCTTCAAGATGATCCAGCGCGCGAACCACCTTCTGCCACTGGCGGTCCATGGCCGGTTGGTGCTGCTTGTCCTCAGGCCGCGTCCGTTTCTCATAAACAATGGCAAGAAGACTGTCGCAGATGCCATCGCAGAGCGCTTCCAGCACTTCAACATCCGTGCAGTGGCGGGCATCCTGCGGGTAGAGCGTTCCGCCGGTTTCCCGGTCGATAAAATGCATGATGGAACGGCTGTCGAAAATCGATCGGCCATCATCTGTTTCCAGCGTTGGAATTTTGCCAAGCGGATTGTTGGCGATGAGGTCTGCCGGATCTGTGGCGGTATCGCTTAGAACAGCCTCCAGCTTCAATCCGGCGAAGTGCGCAGCCATGCGGACCTTGGCAGAGTAGGGGGAGGCGGGTGAGTAGTAAAGTTTCATGTTCGCTCTTTCAGGCAGGTGGCACGGTAATGGACGAGGACTTGCAACTGCGCCGATCAACCTCCGCGCAATCACGAAACTGCAGCGTTTTTGTCAGGCAAATCCGGATTTCCTCAATCTGCCGCCTTTCGCAGGTGACGGCAATCCCGCGACCGGTCATGCCAGTATTGGTGCGAACAAACGCGTTTTCCAATGCATCGATGCTTTGCGGGGACCCATTGGCAACCATGGGCGGCAGAGTGACGCGGTCCGCAGCGGCGCGAACGGTGGCGAAATAGTCTTGCTGACTGAGCCCCGAACAGGTGCCATGCTTGCGCCACTGGTGGCCAATCAGGCCCATGGATGGGAACAAATCAAACAGCGCGGTCCCCAACTCTTCCGGTACGCGCTCGAGATCAGTGCTTTTGCAGTATTCAGGATAGCCGCGTTCGTTTTGCGGCCACAGACCGTGCAGAACGAAGCCTTTTTCCGTGCGGCATTGGCGCGAGCGTTTTGCCTGATCATTGCGCGCGCACCAGCTGGGCGACCAGGATAATGACAGCACGTAGAAATCGAACCCGGTCCCGACGGGCAGGGTCTGCCCCGTCGGTGCGGCGTTCGGCGTGTCGGTTTTCGCAGCCTGATCCGAACACCCGGCGAGGGTGAGGAAAGCAAGAACAGCCACCGAAAACCGTGTGCGGATTATTTCAGCGATGCGCAATCCGCACCGTAGACGAACCATGGATCCAGACCGCTGACGCAGAACTCCACGCTTTTGCCGACACCGGCAAAGCCCCATGGGCGTTCAATCAGATACCAGAGTGGGCGCTTCACGCCATCGGTCGTATAGACCCGTGCCTCGCAATATTCGCGCCCGACAAGCTGCATCTCGGACCGGGGAATAACCCGACCGGGGCGAACCTCACCAATCTGAGCGATGGCAATGGGCTGCTCGAGATAACGACGGGCGCGATCATCGAAGCGGCTGGTGATGGAGGCGAGGATTGAGGTGTTGGCGCAGATGCTATCAACGGGTGCCGCATACGGCCCGGAGCCGATAGGGTCTGCCGCCTGAACAGGCAGGGCCGGGATACAGGCCGCAAGCATCAGCGCGGCAGTCAAAAGTTTCTTCACGGTCATCTCCGCATGATTTGGTTACATTACAGCGCCGCGCGTCATGAAGCGCAAAGGACGCTGTAGCACTTTAAAAATCTGCATAATTTTATCCTTAAATCGATTCCGATTTCAGGAATTATGCAGTAGTCTGACCCCGGATAGAGCCGAGGGTCAAGCGGATTCCTGCTCACCCCGTAGCCAGAACGAGCGAGCGGATGCGAAGCGGTCCTGCGCCAGCCGTTCTTTCAGGAATGGCAGCAGACGTTCCAGATCCGCCTTCAGGGTAAAGGGCGGGTTCACAATAATGAGGCCGGACCCCGTCAACCCCGTGGTTTCACGGTCACTGCGCACCGACAATTCGGCACACAGCATCTTCGGAATGTCCAAAGCTTTCAGCTTCTCGTGGAAATCTGCGACTGGTGCGGCTTTTTTCAAGGGGTACCACAGGCAGAAGGTGCCGGTGGAAAATCGACGATAGCCCTGTTTCAGGCCCTCCACCAACCGGTCAAACTCACCCTCGATTTCAAAGGGTGGATCGACCAGAACCACACCGCGCTTCTCCTTCGGCGGTAGATGCCCGCCAAGCGCCAGCCATCCATCCAGCAGTGTAATGCGGCTCTGATAATCGCCATCAAACAGCATGTGCAGAGTTTCGTGGTCTGCCGGATGCAGTTCCATGGCTGACAGCCGGTCTTGCGGGCGAAACAGCATACGTGCCAGCTTGGGCGAACCGGGATACTGTGTCACGCCGCCATCCGGGTTCAGTTCGCGGACGCAGTCGAGATAGGGAGACAGAAGTTCGGCCACCTGCGACGGCATCTGTGCATCCATCAGGCGGCCAATGCCCTGCTGCCACTCGCCGGTCTTCTGCGCCTCATCGCTTGCCAGATCGTAAAGACCAATTCCGGCATGGGTATCCAGCAGGCGAAAGGCTTTGTCCTTCTGCTTCATGTAGGTCACAATACGGGCCAGCACGGCGTGTTTCAAAACATCGGCGAAATTACCGGCGTGGTAGATGTGACGATAGTTCATAACATTGCCTGATCTGTCAGATGAATTGTTGGAATGAGGCCGGATTTTACTTCTGGCCTGCATCCGGATCGAATATAGAAAACCTATGACCCTTGCGACCCCTATCGTTACGAATAATCCCGCTGCAACCCGTGTCCATCACACAGTCTGTCCGCATGACTGTCCCTCAGCCTGCGCGCTCGACATCGATATCGGAGCAGACGGGCGGATAGGACGCGTGCGTGGCAGTGCCGATAACACCTATACGGCAGGGGTTATTTGCGCGAAGGTCGCGCGCTATGCCGAGCGGCTGTATCACCCAGACCGTCTGCTGACGCCCCGCCGCCGGATTGGCCGCAAAGGCGACGGCGCTTGGCAGGAGATTGGCTGGGACGACGCGCTCGACGAAATCGCCAACGCGTTTTTAAAGGCCGAGCAGAGTTTTGGCACCGAGGCTGTCTGGCCGTATTTCTATGCGGGCACGATGGGGCAGGTGCAGCGCGATTCGATTGAGCGATTGCGCCATGCCAAGCGCTACTCCGGCTTTTTTGATTCGATCTGTACCAATCTGGCATGGACGGGATACACAATGGCGACCGGTGCCCTGCGCGGCCCCGATCCACGGGAGATAAGCCAATCAGACTGCGTGGTGATCTGGGGCACGAATGCCGTTGCAACGCAGGTCAATGTTATGACCCACGCGATCAAGGCGCGCAAAGCGCGGGGCGCGAAAATTGTCGTGATCGATATCTACGATAACGCAACGGCCAAACAGGCCGATCTGGCTCTGATCCTGAAACCCGGCACGGATGCGGCACTGGCCTGCGCTGCCATGCACATTGCATTCCGGGATGGGTACGCGGACCGTGCCTATATGGCGCGTCACGCCGACGACCCCGCCGGGCTGGAGGCGCATCTGGCAAGCCGCACGCCCGCCTGGGCGGCGGCGATAACCGGGCTTTCGGTGGACGAAATCGAAGCCTTCGCACGGTTGATCGGCACGACCAAGAAGACCTTTTTCCGCTTGGGGTATGGGTTCACCCGCCAGCGAAACGGAGCGGTAGCAATCCATGCCGCAACGTCCATTTCGACCGTGCTCGGCTCCTGGCAGTATGAGGGCGGCGGGGCGTTTCACTCCAACAGCGGTATTTTCAATCTCGACAAGCGCGCCCTGATGGGCACGGCGCTGGAAGACCCGTCCGTGCGGCTGCTGGATCAATCACAGATCGGACGCGTGCTGACCGGTGATCCTGAAGCGCTGCGCTATCGTGGGCCGGTGACGGCGATGTTGATACAAAATACCAATCCGGTGAATGTCGCGCCGGAGCAGCGGCTGGTTAAAGCCGGTTTTCTGCGCTCAGATTTATTCACCGCGGTTCACGAGCAGTTCATGACCGATACGGCCAAGCTGGCCGATATCGTTCTGCCAGCCACCATGTTCGTGGAGCATGACGATCTCTATCGGGGTGGGGGTCATCAGCATATTCTGCTTGGGCCGAAGCTGGTGGAGCCACCAACGACCGTGCGCACCAACCTGTTTGTCATCGAGGAACTGGCCAAGCGGTTGGGCGTGGCAGATCGGCCGGGCTTCGGCCTGACGGAACGCCAGCATATCGACCAGATGATGACCGGCTATCAGATCGGTTATGACGCGCTTGCCGACGAGAAGTGGCTGGATGTGCAGCCGGATTTCGAGACCGCCCATTACATTCGCGGCTTTGCCCATGCGGATGGCAAGTTCCGGTTCCGGCCCGACTGGACCGGAACGCCCGGACCCAACCGTCCGCCGGAAGCGCTGGGCCCGATGGGTCCGCACCACGCGCTGCCGGAATTCCCTGACCATGTCGACCTGATCGAAGTGGCGGATGCGGAGCATCCGTTCCGGCTCGCCACATCGCCCAGTCGCTCGTTTTTGAACTCCACCTTTGCCGAGACGCCATCGTCGGTTCGGAAGGAGGGACGTCCGGAGGTCATGATCCATCCAGACGATGCGCTGGCCTTGAATGCGCGGGATGGTGATATCTTGAGGATTGGAAACCGGCGCGGCGATCTGCGATTGCACGCCAGGATTGGCGGTGGCGCGCGCCGGGGGGTGCTGGTGGCCGAAGGGCTGTGGCCAAATGGTGCGCATCTGGATGGTGAAGGCGTCAACGTGCTGACCGGCGCGGACGCGGCTGCACCCTACGGCGGTGCCGCTTTTCACGACAACAAGGTCTGGGCCAAATTGGAAAACGCATGAGCAAATTTGTAGACACCAAAGTTGAGACGCTGCGCGAAAAGACGCTTTGGAAGGGTTGGTCACGCCTAAGAGAGGTGGTGCTTGGCTACACATCCGGGCCGGAAACCGTTGAGCTGAAGCGTGAAATCTTTGAGCGAGATGATGGCGCGACAATCCTGCTCTACAATGCGGAGCTTGGTTCCGTGGTTCTGGTTCGCCAGTTTCGCACGCCTGCTTTCGTCAACAACGAGCCCGCCTTTCTGTTGGAATGCCCGGCAGGGCTGCTGGATGGTGAAGATGCCGAGGTCGCCATCAAGCGTGAAGTGCTGGAGGAGACCGGCTACCGCGTGGGCGCGGTTGAGTTCCTGTTTCAAGCTTATCCCGATCCCGGTGCCGTTCTCGACAAGCTGTCGTTTTTTATTGGCCGCATCACCGCGTCAGATCGTGTAGAGGAAGGCGGCGGGCTGGATAGCGAGCACGAGGATATTGAAGTGGTGCAGATGCCGCTCGAGGCGGCCTATGCGCTGATCGCCAGCGGCGACATCCGGGATGCCAAGACAATCATCCTGCTGCAATGGGCTATGCTAAACAAAGATCGTATCGGGTTTTAAAACCGGGTTTTGATGCCGAGACCGATCGAGAGGGAATCGAAGCTGCCGCCTGCGGCGTCCGTTGCTGTCTCGGACAGGCCGGTCGGGGTGTGCCGCACGGTGGTATCGCCACGCTTGAATTTGGTTTTCTCGATCTTACCGGACAGATAGAGGGAGCTGCTGGCGGTCAGATCGTATCCAAGGTCCAGATTGGCCCCCAACATGGGCGATACGCCGAATGTTCTATCATAGCGCAGACTCCGCAACCAATGATCGTCTTCGTCTTTCAGCTTCACGGTTCCACCGGCCTTGAGTCCTGCCGACAGTGTCCAGTTGTCCCATTTCTGGCTACCGTTGAGTGAAGCGTAGAGGACCGGGATTTTGTGGCGATAGGTGATCCCGGCCTCACTTGGATTGAATGATCCTTGCCGGTCCCGGAACCCTTCATAGCTGTAAATATAGCTCCCTCCATAGGCTGTCCATTTCACATCCGTATATTGTGCACCAATCCCGGCACTAAGCGATGTGCCGCCGTTTTCAACCAGTTTTTTGTTCAACTCGATGGAGCCACCATAGTAGTGGTCCAGCCGTGTATCGGGATGAATCGAACGGTGGCTCCAACCGCTTTTGGATCCGTTTTGATAGAATGGCTCAACCCAATCGTAATCAACCATTTCGCCATCGCGGCTCAGGCCCTTTTTACCGGACACGGACACGGTCCAATCAGGCGCAACGTCGATGGCGAGGGTTCCTCTCAAGACCATCAGGTTCTCGGATTTCCAGTCCAGATGGCTGATTTTCCGCCCGTCCTGAAAGACCGTCCCTTTCGCTTCGATGGTCTCGATGCCAGTTTCAACCGAAACCGTTACCGGCATTGAAGACCTGAAATCTGCGGCGAGCGCCGAGCCGGATAACAGTGTGGTCCATGTCAGGACAAAAAGCCGATGGTTCATAATGCACGCCTTGGTGGGGTTCGCTCTTGAACACATTATCGGCAAGCATGGTAAAAAATGTATTACTTAAACAATAATATTTAAATCGACAGCAGCAAGTCGTCCTTGAAGGGCGCAACGGCGCCGCCGCCAGCAAACTGTTTCAAAGCCTTCCCATATAGCGCATGTTCGGCTACCAGCACGCGTGCGGCCAAGCTGTCCGCCGTATCTCCTGCAATAACAGGCACGGCTGCTTGCGCCAGTATCGGGCCTTCGTCCATACCTTCGGTAACGATATGAACGGTGCATCCTGCGACCTTCATGCCCGCATCCAATGCGCGTTGATGCGTATGCAAACCGGCAAACAACGGCAAAAGCGACGGGTGAATATTTAAAATCCGACCTTCATAGCGGCGGATAAAGGCACCGGACAGCAACCGCATATAGCCAGCCAAGCAGATGATATCGGGAGACAAGCGATAGAGCGCCGAGAGGATTGCAGCCTCATGCGCATCCTTGCTGGCATAATCACGACGGGCAAAGACTGAGGTTGCGATGCCCAAAGCCTCCGCCTTCGCCAGTCCACCGGCGTCCGGGCGGTCGGAAACGACCCCTACAACCTCAACCGGAAAATCCGGTTGCTGACTGGCCGCAATCAACGCCGCCATATTGGAGCCGCTACCGGAAATAAAGATAACGACCCGCTTGTTATCTATTCCTGCACTCATAGAGCAAGCGTACCTGAATAGATCGTACCGGGCGCGCCGTCTTCCCGCGCAACCATGCGGCCGAGCGTAAACACCGTTTCGCCTTCGTCGGTGAGCGCAGCCGCTACGCGTTCAGCGTCTTCTGCGGCAACAACGACAATCATGCCCACACCGCAATTGAATGTGCGCAGCATCTCATGGGGCTCAACGCCGCCCGTCTTCGCCAGCCACGAAAACACCTTTGGTGCCTGGATGGAGCCGAGATCGATATCAGCAGCCAGATGTTTTGGCAGCACGCGCGGAATATTTTCAGGAAACCCGCCGCCGGTGATATGCGCCAAAGCCTTGATTGCCCCGGTCTCCCGGATCACCTTCAACAGCGGCTTCACGTAGATCCGCGTGGGCGTCATCAAGGCTTCGCCCAATGTTTTGCCGTCGGCAAAGGGGGCAGGGGCGTCCCAGGAAAGGCCGGAGAGTTCAACGATCCGGCGCACCAGCGAATAGCCATTGGAGTGCACACCCGAAGATGCCAGACCCAGAATGACATCGCCTTCGCCAATATCGCCAGCGGGCAGCAATTGGCCGCGTTCGGCAGCGCCGACGGCAAAGCCTGCCAGATCGTAATCACCACCGGCATACATGCCGGGCATTTCGGCGGTTTCGCCACCAATCAGTGCGCAGCCCGCCTCCCGGCAGCCAGCGGCAATGCCGCCGACGATGGCCGCGCCTTGATCGGGGTCAAGTTTGCCGGTGGCAAAATAATCGAGAAAGAACAGCGGCTCCGCGCCCTGCACCACGAGATCGTTCACGCACATGGCAACAAGGTCTATACCGACGGTATCATTCCGGTTGGCATCGATGGCGATCTTGAGCTTGGTGCCGACGCCGTCATTGGCGGCCACCAGAACGGGATCGGTAAAGCCTGCCGCTTTCAGGTCGAACAGGCCGCCGAACCCGCCGATTTCACCATCAGCACCGGGACGGCGTGTGGAGCGGACGGCGGGCTTGATCTTTTCCACCAGCAGATTGCCAGCATCGATATCGACACCTGCATCGCTATAGGTCATTCCGTTTTTGCCCGGTTGGGTCATGTCGCCACCCCGATGGTTCACGCGTTGCATCTGTTGCGCCGCATTGACATGAAGGGGCTTGTGGCGCAAGGCTTTCACGGGTCCTGCCATGCTTTTTACACGTTTTTCATGGTAAGCTTACACATGGTAGACCTGAAACACCCACAACGTGGTTCCCATTGGGGATATCCGGTATAACCTGCTTTGTACGGCTCAGTTCCCGGTCGCAGGCCCGGTTGCAGGGTTGACCAGCCTTCAAGCGCCGTCCTATCTGCGCATCGGGCCATATACGACCGTGTAAGCCTGAATGTGACTTCGAGAATGGAAAAGATGACACAGTTAATTGCAGACCGTCGGTCCCCGATCGACCGCCAATGGCTCATTCGTCAAGCGCTGTTCTGGCTTGCCTTTCTGGTCGGTGTCATCGTGTTCTTCACCGTGTTCAGCAGCATTCTTCTGCCCTTCATCGCCGGAATGGCGCTTGCCTATTTTCTGGACCCCGTTGCCGACTGGCTGGAGCGGCGTGGACTGAACCGCCTGATGGCGACCATTGTGATCCTGGTCAGCTTCATCGTTTTGTTTGCACTGGCGCTGATGATCGTCATTCCGTTGCTCGCCCAGCAGGCTGCCGATTTTCTGGAAAAGCTGCCGACCTACATCGTCGAGTTGCAGGACCTTATCACCCGCAGCGGCCCGACCGTGCTGCCGGAATGGGTCACCAACCAGATGGCGACAATCAAGCAGAACTCGTCCCGTCTCCTGACGGAGGGCGCAGGCTTTCTTGGAACGCTTCTCGGCAAAATCTGGAATTCAGGTGTTGCACTTCTCGATATCATTTCCTTGTTCATCGTGACACCGGTCGTCGCGTTCTATCTGCTTCTGGATTGGGACCGCATGGTCGGCAAAGTGGATTCGTGGGTGCCGCGTCGTCAGGTGGACAATGTCCGACAAATTGCGCGTGAAATGGATCACGCAATCGCTGGCTTTGTGCGAGGGCAGGGCTCGCTCTGCCTTATTCTCGGCGTGTACTATGCTCTGGGCCTGTCGCTCGTCGGGCTGAATTTCGGCTTGCTGATCGGCTTGTTTGCGGGCTTCATCAGCTTCATTCCCTATATCGGTTCCACCATCGGGCTGGTGCTGGCGGTGGGCGTGGCGCTGGTTCAGTTCTGGCCGGAATACTGGTCGATTGCGCTCGTCGCCGTTGTGTTCTTTTCCGGCCAGTTTCTGGAAGGCAACGTACTGCAACCCAAGCTGGTTGGCTCCCGGGTGGGCTTACATCCGGTCTGGTTGATGTTTGCCCTGTTTGCCTTCGGCGCTCTGTTCGGTTTCATTGGCGTGCTGATTGCAGTGCCAGCGGCGGCCGCTGTTGGCGTTCTTGTCCGGTTCTTCCTGCAGCGCTATCTCGATAGTGAGTTGTATCACGGTCATGAGCCGGTAACGTTGGTGCTGACCGACACGAGTACGCCTGAACCCACAGCGAAACCATAAGCCACAATGACAGACCGCCCGACCATAGAACAATTGCCACTGGTATTTGGCCACGATCCTGCGACCGGGCGTGACGATCTTCTGGCGTCCGGTCCGCTGACGGCTGCGATTTCAATTGTCGATAGCTGGCCCAACTGGCCGTCACCGGTCGTGGTTCTGGCCGGGCCGGTCGGCTCCGGCAAGTCGCATCTGGCATCCATCTGGCGCGAACGCAGCGGTGCCGTACCCATTGTCCCGCTGGCCGGACTTGAGGCTGCGCGTCAGGCGGAGCGTGGCCCTGTCGTGTTTGAAGACGCGGACCGCGTGCGTTTTGATGATCGGGAACTGTTCCATGTCATTAATTCCGTCCGGGAAAATGGGACGGCGCTGTTGATGACATCGCGGCTCTGGCCGGTGTCGTGGCCGGTGGAACTGCCTGACCTTAGGTCACGTCTGAAAGCCGCGACAGTGGTGGAAATCGGAGAGCCGGACGACGAACTCCTGTCACAGGTCCTGGTGAAACTGTTTGCCGACCGGCAGATTGCGGTGGACGACCGGCTGGTCCAGTATATCGTCACCCGCATGGAGCGCTCTCTGGACGCTGCACAGACCATTGTCGACCGGCTGGATCGACTGGCTCTGTCGCGCGCAACCCGGATCAACCGCTCACTGGTCGCAGAGGTTTTGAGTGGGCTGAGCAATGCGGAGTGACTGTCACAAGTCTGTCGTGAAAGTGCGATAGCGACGTGATACCTGTTAATGAGGGCAAGCGAATGAATATCAATTCCGGCATCCCGGCCGAACCCGTCGATGACAGCGAAGAGCTTCTTCGCAGCCCTGATCGCTTCGTCAACCGCGAGTTCTCCTGGCTTCAGTTCAACCGCCGTGTGCTGGAAGAAACGCTCAATACCGCCCATCCGCTGCTGGAGCGTCTGCGTTTCCTGTCAATTTCTGCCACCAATCTCGACGAGTTTTTCATGGTTCGCGTCGCCGGGCTTGAGGGACAGGTGCGCCAGGGCATCGCGGTGCGCAGTCCCGATGGCAAAACGTCGGCTGAACAGCTCGAGGATATTATGAAGGAGGTCGACAATCTCCAGATGGAGCAGCAGGCGGCGCTCGCGGTTTTGCAGCAATATCTGGCGAAGGAAGACATCATCATCGTACGTCCCGCAGCGCTGGGCGCGCAGGATCGAACCTGGCTCGCCAATGAATTTGACCAGCTGATCTTCCCCGTCCTGACGCCGCTGTCCATCGACCCCGCGCACCCATTCCCGTTCATTCCCAATCTTGGGTTTTCCATCGGGTTGCAACTTGTCAGCAAGGCCGATCATACGCCGATGACGGGACTGCTGCGTTTGCCGGTGGCGCTGGACCGGTTCATTCGGCTGCCGGATGCCAACTCGGTCATTCGCTATATCACCCTGGAAGATGCGGTCAGCCTGTTCATCGACCGGCTGTTCCCGGGCTATGATGTCAAGGGTTTCGGCACGTTCCGCATTATTCGCGACAGCGATATCGAGGTGGAAGAAGAGGCGGAAGATCTGGTTCGCCTGTTTGAAACCGCCTTGAAGCGCCGTCGGCGCGGCTCGGTTATCCGCATTGAGACAGACTCCGAAATGCCGGCATCGCTGCGCCGCTTCGTGGTGGGGGAACTCAACGTATCGGAAAACCGCGTGGCCGTTCTGCCCGGATTCCTCGCCCTGAATACGGTGGCGGAAATTGCCAAGGCGCCGCGCAACGATCTGAAGTTTCCTTCCTACAATGCGCGATTTCCCGAACGCGTCCGCGAGCACGCCGGAGACTGTTTTGCAGCCATCCGGGAAAAGGACATGGTCGTCCACCACCCCTACGAGTCTTTCGATGTCGTCGTTCAGTTCCTCATTCAGGCGGCACGCGACCCGGACGTTCTTGCCATCAAGCAAACGCTCTATCGCACATCGAATGACAGCCCCATTGTCCGCGCTCTGGTCGATGCTGCGGAGGCTGGTAAATCGGTAACGGCACTGGTGGAGTTGAAAGCCCGCTTTGATGAAGAAGCCAATATCCGCTGGGCACGTTCGCTGGAACGGGCCGGTGTGCAGGTTGTGTTCGGCTTTATCGAGCTGAAAACCCATGCGAAAATGTCCATGGTGGTGCGCCGTGAGGAAGGACGGCTTCGCACCTATTGCCACCTTGGCACGGGCAATTATCATCCGGTGACGGCCAAAATTTATACCGATCTGTCTTACTTTACGTGCAGCCCCACCATTGCGCATGACATGGCCAATGTCTTCAATTTCATCACCGGCTACGGTGAGCCGGAGGCGGGCATGAAGCTTGCCGTGTCGCCTTACACGCTGCGTCCGCGTATCCTGCAGCATATCGAGGAAGAGATTGTCCACGCTACGGCGGGCCGCCCTGCCAATATCTGGATGAAGATGAACTCGCTGGTGGACCCGGAGGTCATTGACGCGCTTTACCGTGCCAGCCGCGCAGGCGTAGAGATCGATCTGGTGGTGCGCGGCATTTGCTGCCTGCGCCCGCAGGTGAAAGGATTGTCCGAACGGATACGGGTGAAATCCATCGTCGGCCGTTTCCTTGAACACTCGCGCATCTTCTGTTTTGGCAACGGGTATGGGTTGCCGTCCGAAAAGGGGCTTGTGTATATCGGCTCTGCCGATATGATGCCCCGCAATCTGGACCGGCGGGTGGAGACCATGGTGCCGTTGACGAATCCCACTGTGCATGAGCAGGTCATGTCCCAAATCATGCTTGGGAACCTGATCGACAATCAGCAAAGCTACGAGATTCTGCCGGATGGAACCTCACGGCGCATGGGAGTGGCCGAAGGCGCGGAACCATTCAACGCTCAACACTATTTTATGACGAACCCAAGTCTGTCCGGGCGTGGTGAAGCCTTGAAATCCAACATGCCGAAGATTATTGCGGGTTGGAATTCTGGAAAGAAAAAGTAATTGGATGTGAATGGTTGAGTCTGAAGCGCAGGGGCGTTTGCCCGGAATAGCCCCGGTTTCCGTTGTGGATATCGGATCCAACTCGATTCGACTGGTCATCTACGAAGGGCTCAACCGGTCTCCCGCCGTTTTCTTCAACGAAAAAGTTATGTGCGGTCTCGGCAAGGGAATTGCCATGACCGGGCGTATGGATGAGGACAGTGTGGAGCGTGCGCTGGCATCTCTTCATCGCTTCAAGGCACTTTCGGTTCAGGCGCGGGCAACGCGAACCTTTGCCCTGGCCACAGCGGCAGCGCGGGAAGCCTCGAACGGGCCGGATTTCATTCGCCGTGCCGAACAGATTCTCGGGCAAAGCGTGCGCGTGCTCACCGGTGAGGAAGAAGCGTATTTTTCCGCGCTCGGTATTGTCAGCGGCTATCACGATCCCTTGGGTGTGGTGGGCGACCTTGGCGGTGGATCGCTGGAACTGATCGACGTGGATGGCGATACGGTTGGCAAAGGCGTCACCCTTCCGCTTGGTGGAATCCGCCTGTCGGAGCAGGCTGGCAGTTCCGTGAGCAAGGCGCGGGATATCGTGCGCAAGCACATGAAGGACGCGCCGATGCTAAAGGACGGTACGGGCCGAACCTTCTACGCGGTCGGCGGCACATGGCGCGCACTCGGCAAGCTGCATATGGCCATCAACGACTACCCGCTGCATATGATGCAGGGCTACGAGGTTGATTACGACAATATCATGAAGTTCCTGGAGGAAGTCGCGTCCGGGAAGGACACGAAGAGTCCGGCTTACTCCGGTATTTCCAAGAGCCGCCGGGTGCTGTTGCCGTTTGGCGCGGTGGCCATGCAGGAAGCCGTCGATCTCATGAAACCTGACAAGGTTTCATTCTCGGCACTTGGTGTGCGCGAGGGCTATCTCTACTCGCTATTGCCGGAGAAGGATCAGGACCGCGATCCTCTCCTCAGCGCTGCCGAAGAACTGGCGATTTTGCGTGCCCGTTCGCCGGAACATGCGCGCGAACTGGCCGAGTGGACCGGAAACGCCATCGCCACTTTGGGGCTGACGGAATCGGACGAAGAGCGCCGCTATCGCCAAGCTGCCTGTTTGCTGGCTGATATCAGTTGGCGCGCGCACCCGGATTACCGCGGCTTGCAGGCACTCAACATCATCGCCCATAGTACTTTTTCCGGCATCACGCATGAGGGCAGGGCCTTCATCGCCCTTGCCAATTACTACCGGTATGAGGGGCTGGGCGACGACGGGGCGACGGCGCCGCTTGCAGCCATTACAACGCCGCCAATGCGTGAGCGTGCCAAGCTGCTCGGCGCATTGCTGCGCGTGCTCTACCTGTTTTCCGCGTCCATGCCGGGTGTCGTGCCCCGCCTCTCAATCGA
Source organism: Rhizobium sp. CFBP 8762 (assembly GCF_014841565.1). Taxonomy (GTDB): domain Bacteria; phylum Pseudomonadota; class Alphaproteobacteria; order Rhizobiales; family Rhizobiaceae; genus CFBP-8762. The sequence continues at coordinate 141,203 of NZ_JACYUD010000001.1, read as the reverse complement.
AAAAGGCGCGGGCGACACCGAATTTACATTTGTTGCACCGTCCAGCTTTCATGAGTTTGCTGGTGAGCGTCTCGATGGACGTTTGCAGCAACTGGCTAAACTGACAGACAAAAAAATTGCCTTCGCTTTCCGGTAAATTACGCAGGCTCCACGCAATGCACTGTCGGCAGACTCAAAGTCACCTGAAGTGGGGGCGTTATGATCTGGAAGATTTCAAAATATTTGTTGGTGGCAGTTGTTGCAGTCATCGGGGCCACCATGGCGCTGACGGTCTATTCTTTCTACGAACGGCATCAGGCTTAAAAAAAAGGCGAGTATCCCTTTGTAGACCGGTCGTCATTCCTGCACGATGGCAGAATGATCACGTTGAAGCGCTACAGCATGCATGCGTTTTTCGCTGAATATAAACGAGTTCTCGTTGTCGATCAGCAGGATGGAGCGCAGGTGACATCGGAACTTATGAGTGACAGCGGGGGATCGTCCGATATCGAGATTTGCCGCTCGGCTGCAGGCGAATTGGTGATGCAAGACCGACTGACTGTCAACGCGCCAAAGTGCGTGGCAAAAGTGGGACGCTTTGGGCCTATAAAAGATGAGAATTATGGCTTCATCCCCGAACCTGTCACAATTGAGGGGCCATCTAAATCCTGAGGGACCCCTTTATTCCGGTGATTGCGCGCTATATAATCGCGCAACACCTTAAAGGAGCGTCCAAATGTATATGTGCACTGGCTATGCAGCGCAGGCTGCTGATCAACCGGTTTCGCCTTTCACCTTCGAGCGGCGGGACCCGACAGAAGAAGACGTGCAGATCGACATTCTCTATTGCGGCGTTTGCCACAGCGATTTGCACGTCGCGCGCAATGAGTGGCATTTCACCACCTATCCTGTTGTGCCCGGCCATGAAATTGTTGGCCGAGTGCGTAAGGTTGGCTCGTCGGTCACACGCTTCAAAGAGGGTGATCTTGTCGGCGTCGGTTGTCTGGTTGACTCCTGCCGTACCTGCTCAAGCTGTGTGGAAGGCCTTGAGCAATATTGCGAAAACGGCGCGACCCAAACCTATAACAGCCCGGACCGTCACACGGGTGGGCTGACCTATGGCGGCTATTCCGGCAGTGTTGTGGTGTATGAAGGCTTCGTTCTGAAGATTTCCGACAAGCTCGAACTGTCTGGCGTTGCACCGTTGCTGTGCGCCGGTATTACGACATGGTCGCCGCTGCGGCACTGGAATGTCGGTCCCGGCCAGAAGGTTGGTATTGTTGGGCTTGGTGGCCTCGGCCATATGGGCGTCAAGTTCGCCCGTGCGTTCGGCGCGCATGTGGTGCTGTTCACCACGTCACCATCCAAGATCGAAGACGGCCTGCGCCTCGGTGCCCATGAGGTTGTCGTTTCCAAGAATGAAGACGAGATGAAGGCCCATGCCGGTAGCCTGGATTTCATTCTGGATTGCGTTTCGGCCAAGCACGACATTGACAGCTACCTGGCATTGCTCAAGCGCGATGGTTCCATGGTGCTCGTCGGCGCGCCTGAAGAGCCAATGAGCGTGGCGTCTTTCTCGCTGATTCCGGGCCGCAAGACGCTGGCCGGTTCCATGATTGGCGGCATTGCAGAAACACAGGAAATGCTGGACTTCTGCGCCGAGCACAACATCACGTCCGATGTTGAAGTCATCAACATTCAGGACATCGAAACCGCCTACGCGCGGATGTTGAAGAGCGATGTGAAATATCGCTTCTCGATTGACATGGCGTCGCTGGAAAAAGCACCGGCCTGACATTCCGGTTGAAGTGAAAAGGGGCGCATCGTTGCGCCCCTTTTTTATTACTTCGCGTTCAGCAAATCGGCGGCTTCGAGCAGCACGAACTCGTTGTCATCGGCCTTGTCCAACGCACGACCTGCGGAATACGGCAGGTTGTTATCGTTGCCGACGATGATGTGTGTTTCATCCACGCGATCAACGTTTTCGATGGTGACGAACGGCATGTCGTAAATGCCGTCCGAACCGCCCTGGCGTTTGCGGTTATACGGGTCGGCAATCTTGAGCAGGTCGATGTAGCCGATCTTGCGCACAGCCTTGCCGACATTGGCTTCGGTCATTTCAATCTTGTAAACGCGTTTGAGCTTGGCCGGGGTTGCGAAGCAATCGGCTGCAGGCGCTTTCGGGTCTGCGCAGGCCTTGGACACAGTGCCAGCGCCATTGTCACGCTCGATCACAAGGGCCGTGGTCTCATCCAGCATGTTGAAATCGCCAATGGCCTCGCCACCGTCTGCCAGAGGGTAGAGCCAGCTTCTGCCCGTCCATGTCTTGCCAGCTACATCGAATTCGGCGATGCGCAAGCCGGTCTTGCCATCAACCTTTTCCACCGAACCGTCTTCCAGATAGAGCGGGCCTTCCAGCAGCGCGTAGAGTTTCGAGCCATCCTTTGACAGCGCCATGCCTTCGTAGCCGCCGGACCGCTTGAGGTTAAACACTGGCAACTTTAGCGTCGGGTTAGCAGGCATCACGACGGTGGGATTGTCGGGCGACAGGACAGGCTTCCCGTCAATTGTGGTCGCGAAAATGTGGGTGATACGGCCCTCAAGATCGGCCTTCATGATATAGGGGCCAAATTCCTCACCAAGCCAGAAGCCGTCGCTCACAGGCTGGATCGATTCCAGATTGAGATCGGCACCGGTCAGGTAGCGGGTGTCCGTGCCTTCCATGACGATGGGAAAGGGAATGATCTTGTTGGGGTCGGACACGAAGACGGTCTTTTTGCGGTCAACGGTGCCCTTGTCCCAGTCAATCGCAATGTTGTGCAGCATTAAATGGCTATCGGACGAGTTGGCCTTGGAGCCGAAGCCGTTATCGGACAGAGACCAGAACGATCCATCCGGCATGGTCTTGATACCGGATAAGCCCTGCACCGGCTGACCATCGAATGGCAGCGACAGGCCTGTCAGGCGAGCCCCGTCCTTGCCGGGAACGGTGCCCAGACCCTCCGCGCGGCGACGGTCCGGCGTGGTGAACTTGCCAGCGGATTTCAGATGGGCGGGCGCGTCGCCGGGGGCAGGAATAATGGTGTTGGCCGGCAGAATGGCATGCGCTTTCAAGGTCGCGGTAAATTCCTGATCATCGGCCATTGCAAATGAGGGCAAGGCAAAGAGCGCCGCGGAAGCAGCGAGATAGGCAGCAAAAATTCTGTTCATGATGTCACCCGATGGGCCTGTGGTTGAAAGTCACAAGGCCCATTAAAATGTGGGGGTGTCAGTCCGGTGACGGTTTGATGAAGCTTGAATGACGACTTACGTCTGGAACGTCGTCTTGAGGATATTCTCCAGCCAATCGGCGTCTGTCTCATCGAAAGCATTGAAGCTCACGGAATCGACATCGAAAACAGCAATGAGTTGATTGTCGGCATCAAACACAGGCACGACGATTTCGCTGTTGGAGCGGCTGTCGCAGGCGATGTGGCCGGGAAAAGCATGAACATCCGGCACGATCTGCGTTGTACGGGTCGCGGCTGCCGCACCGCAAACCCCTCGTCCGAAGGGAATGCGCAGGCAACCCAATGTGCCCTGATAGGGGCCAACCACCAGTTCATTCTGCTTGACCGGATCAACCACATAGAACCCGGCCCAGAAATACGTATCGAACCGGTCTTTCAAAAGCGCAGTGACTGTCGCCATTCGGGCGATGCGATCCGTCTCACCGTCCAGCACGGCGGCGATGGCGGACGCGATTTCGCGATAGATATCAGCCTTCGATTGATAGTCGGGGCGGGGTGAGGGCGGAAGCATGGGGTGCTCTTCAGACCGGGGCAGGGGTGAAATCAACGGCTTCGATCTTGCGATCAACAAAGCGCAGAGCGACTTCGCCGCCAATCAGTTTCAGCGCTGTTTCGCCAAACAGTTCGCGCCGCCAGCCAGATAGCGCCGCAATATCCGCACCATCGCCTTCTGTTACGATCCGCTCCAGATCTTCGGTGTTGGCGATAATCTTGGCGGCAACGCCCTGTTTTTCTGCGGTCAGCTTGAGCAGAACTTTCAGCAATTCCACCGCAGCACCCGATCCCTCCGGTGCGCTGGCCTGTCTGGGCACACGGGGCATCTCATTCCTGGGGATAGCCAGCGCGGCGTTGACGGCTTCAACGATAGCGGCACCCGATTGCGAGCGCTCCCAGCCCTTTGGAATGGTGCGCAGGCGACCGAGAGCTTCCGTGTCCTTCGGCTGCTGCTGGGCGATCTCGTAGATGGCATCGTCCTTGACGATCCGTCCGCGCGGCACATTGCGTTCGCGCGCTTCCCGCTCCCGCCACGCCGAGACGGTTTTGAGAATGGACAATTCCTGCGGTTTGCGCAGACGCATTTTCAGGCGCAGCCACGCGTCATCCGGATGGATATCGTAGGTTTCACGGGCTTCCAGAACGCTCATTTCTTCCGTCAGCCAGAGCGAGCGGCCTTCGCGTTCCAGTTCCGCTTTCAGATGCAGATAGACCTCGCGCAGATGGGTCACATCGGCCAGCGCATAATCCAGTTGCTTCTCGGAGAGGGGGCGGCGGCTCCAGTCGGTAAATCGGGAGGACTTGTCGATCTGGATGTTTTTAATGCGGCTGACCAGTTGGTCATACGAGACGCTGTCCCCAAAGCCGCAGACCATGGCGGCAACCTGAGTATCGAAAATCGGATGCGGAATGAGATTGCCGAGATGAAAGATGATCTCGATATCCTGACGGGCCGCATGAAACACCTTGGTGACGGAGGTGTTGGCCATCAGCTCAAAAAACGGTGTGAGGTCCAGCCCCTTGGCCAACGGATCAACAATGACGGCCATATCCGGCCCCGCCATCTGGATCAGACACAACTCCGGCCAGAAGGTTGTTTCCCTGAGGAATTCCGTGTCGATTGTCAGATAATCGGACTTGGCGAGTGCCAAGCAGGCAGCTTCAAGCGCGGCTGTTGTCTGTATCATGGAGCGTCAGTCACTTCCGGGTCGCAGTTTTCTGTTTCCGGTTTAGCCCGTTCATGTTCCTGCCACAATCAGAATCTCTCAAACAACGCGGACATAGGCCGTCATTCCGGTCTTCTGATGTTCGATGATATGGCAGTGCATCACCCAGTCGCCGGGGTTGTCGGCAACCAGCGCCACCTGCACCTGCTCATCGGGCAGCAGCAGCATTGTATCGGTCATGTGCGAGAGCACCGCGCGTTTGTTGGAGTTCAACACGCGAAAGCTCATGCCGTGGAGGTGAATGGGGTGCGTGTGCGGCGTGCGGTTGGACAGGTTGAAGATGTAGCTTTTGCCAAGCTTCATTTCGGCCAAAGGCGCAATGGGGTCCGGCGTATCGCCCGGCCATGGAATGCGGTTGATGGCCCAGAACGTATAGCCAATCGACCCGCAAATGCTGGGTGACGCCGTGTTTTCCGCAGTTGCGGTCAGTTCCAGTGGAATTTCCGTCGCGTTGTCAAGGTCCGCTTCCGCCACCGGGTTGGGCTCCAGTGCTTTCACATCGCGCAGATCTCGCTTCAGGGAGGGGCCGACGGAGCGCAGCGTTGCGATCACCCAAGGGTTGTTGCCGCGTGCATTGCTTAAGGTAACCGTTGCGCCCTCACCGTCCGGCATGCGCACAATCACGTCCAGCCGCTGCCCGGGTCCGAAATCGTAATGGTCAACAGCGAAGGGCGCGGGTATCGGGTTGCCGTCAATGGCGACGATGCGGGAATCGGCACCTTCCATGTTCAGCGTATAGATTCGGGTCACATCGGTTACCGCCAGCCGCAACCGAACCAGCCCCCCGGCGGGTGCATCATAACGCGGTTCGCGCTGCCAGTTGGCTGTGCGCACGGTGCCATAGGTGCCGGTGCGGGCAGCATCGCGCGGCTTGAACGGCGCGATGAACTCACCAGCCTTGCCCAGCCGCCAGTCGCGCAGATTGATCGGAATGTCGGCATCGAACACCGGATCAGCAGGATTTTCCACGATCAGCAGGCCCGTCATGCCACGGCCCATCTGCGTCAGCGTGTTGCAATGGGGATGATACCAGAATGTACCGGCGTCCGGCGGGGTAAAGGCATAATCGAAGGTATCGCCGCTATAGACATAGGGTTGTGTGAGTTCCGGCACACCATCCATGGCATTGGGCACACGAACCCCATGCCAATGCACGGTGGTTGGCTCATCCAGAGAATTCAAGAGCCGCATGGCGAAAGGCTTGCCCTTGTGCGCCCGCAAGACCGGAGGCATGCCCTCGTGGCCATAGGTCATGATTTTCTTCGTCACGCCATCGGCGGCGATGCTGGCATCGGCAAAGCGTGCCTCCAGCACATCGGGCGCTGTGGCAGCGGCGCCGATGCGGGCAGCCAGACCGCCGATCAGGCCGGAACCAGCCACAACAGCAGAGGCTTTCAACAGCGTACGACGGGAGACCGGCATTTTGTGCAACCCTCTTGCAATTCCGGCTTGTCTTAAACCTGAACGCCAATGTCATCAATGGGCTTATCATTGGCATCTTGCCGCAGGTTACGGACACGAAAACCAAGTGCCGCCTTGACAAATCACGCCTGTCATGCGCTTTTCCGCCCGATTTAGACTGTGCCTGTTGTTGGTTTTGAAAGCCTCTGCGACCGGCACCGCAGTTCCAGGATAAGACAATGCACCGTTATCGCAGCCATACATGCGCCGCTCTTCGCAAATCCGATGTCGGGTCGACCGTCCGCATTTCCGGCTGGGTCCACCGGGTCCGCGATCACGGCGGCTTGCTGTTCATCGACCTGCGCGACCATTACGGCATGACGCAGGTTGTCGCCGATCCTGATTCGCCAGCTTTCAAGATGGCTGAAACGGTTCGCGGCGAGTGGGTCATCCGGATTGATGGTCTGGTCAAGGCGCGCACGGACGACACCATCAACAAGACCATGCCAACCGGCGAAATCGAGCTGTACGCGCAGGAGATTGAAGTGCTGTCGGCAGCCAAGGAATTGCCGTTGCCGGTGTTCGGTGAGCCAGACTACCCGGAAGACGTGCGCCTGAAATACCGATTCCTCGACCTGCGCCGGGAAACGCTGCACAAAAACATCGTCAAGCGTACGCAGATCATCGCTGCCATGCGCCGCCGGATGACCGAGGCTGCATTCACCGAATATTCGACGCCGATCCTCACGGCGTCGTCGCCGGAAGGCGCGCGCGACTTTCTGGTGCCGAGCCGTATTCATGAAGGCACGTTCTACGCGCTTCCGCAGGCACCTCAGCAGTACAAGCAGTTGTTGATGGCTTCGGGCTTCGACCGCTACTTCCAGATTGCCCCGTGCTTCCGTGACGAGGACCCCCGTGCGGATCGTCTTCCCGGCGAGTTCTACCAGCTTGATGTGGAAATGAGCTTTGTGGAGCAGGAAGATATTCTGGCCACCATGGAGCCCGTTCTGCGCGGCGTGTTTGAAGAGTTTGCCGAGGGCAAGCCGGTTACGCAGACGTTCCGCCGTATTCCTTACGACACGGCGCTGCGCACCTACGGCTCGGACAAGCCGGACCTGCGCAACCCGATTGAAATGCAGGCAGTGACCGAACACTTCGCGGGCTCCGGCTTCAAAGTGTTCGCCAACATGATTGCGTCCAACCCGAAGGTCGAAGTCTGGGCGATCCCGGCCAAGACTGGCGGAAGCCGCGCCTTCTGCGACCGCATGAACAGCTGGGCGCAGTCTCAGGGCCAGCCGGGCCTTGGCTATATCTTCTGGCGCAAGGAAAACGATGTGATGGAAGGCGCTGGTCCGCTTGCCAAGAACATCGGCCCGGAACGCACCGATGCCATTCGCACCCAGTTGGGTCTGGAAGACGGCGATGCCTGCTTCTTCGTGGCGGGTGATCCTGCCAAGTTCTACAAGTTTGCTGGTGAAGCCCGCACACGCGTGGGCGAAGACCTCAATCTGGTGGACCGCGACCGGTTTGAACTGTGCTGGATCATCGACTTCCCGTTCTATGAGTGGAACGAAGATGAAAAGAAGGTCGATTTTGCCCACAACCCCTTCTCCATGCCGCAAGGCGGGCTGGAGGTGCTGGAAGGTGACGACCTGTTGTCGATCAAAGCATTCCAGTACGATATGGTCTGCAACGGCTTCGAGATTGCCTCCGGCGGTATTCGTAACCACAAGCCGGAACTGATGATCAAGGCCTTCGGCAATGTCGGGCTGGATCAGACTGTCGTGGAAGAGCGGTTCGGTGGTCTTTACCGTGCATTCCAGTACGGCGTTCCGCCCCATGGCGGCATGGCGGCGGGTGTGGACCGCGTGATCATGTTGCTGGTTGGCGCCAAGAACCTGCGGGAAATTTCGCTGTTCCCGATGAACCAGCAGGCGCAGGACCTTTTGATGGGGGCACCCGCACCGGCATCGCCATCGCAGTTGCGAGAGCTTGCGCTGCGGGTTACACCGACCAAGAAAGACTAACACTTTCCAAACAAATAAGGCCCGGATCGCTCCGGGCCTTTTCTATTTTAGTCGTTGGCGACGATCTTCAGGCCAAGCAGTTCCGGCAGCGTGCGCGGCGCGCCCATGGCGGCGCCGGCAATCATCGGGAATGGCACGGGCTTGGCTGGCGTGGCCGAAATTAACAGGCTTTTGGGGTCATCCAGATAGGTGTTGATCGCCGTTGCTGCCTGATTCTGCAGCTCGGGAATGTTGAGCTGAGCCAGCATCAACGGGGCCATTGCTTTCAAAGACTGGGTTAGCTCAGCGGCAGTTGTGCCCTGCTCGGAGGCCGCATAGTCAAGCGCGCGCTTGGTGATCGAGTCATCCTCGAAGCGGATGGAAATCGCATTCAGGCTCAACTGTTGGATCAGGCCCAGCATGCTCATGCCCAGCGCCTGCTGTGCTTCCTCCGGCTTTGCGCTGGCCTGCGCATTCTTCATGGCGTCCTGCACGGCCTTGGCAAAATCCAGCGTGTAGCCGGACATGTCGTAGGCGACAACCAGCTTGCCGACATTATCGAAATCAAAGGTCAGGTCCTGGAGGTTGACCTTGCCGGTCGCGGCTTCCCAGTTGGCATTCATATCGATCTTGCCTTCGACATTGGTCAGGCCCATCTTGGTGACCGCATCGCGGGTCTTGGGGTTGCCGACATTGGCAAGATCAAGCTTCACGTTGGAGACGGACGCCTGCGCATCAATACCTGCATTGTTCGCGCGCTTCTGCGTGGTAACCGAACTGCTCTCAGCCGAGGCAATTTCTTTGCCCGCTTCCGTCACGACCATCGCGCCGGTCGAGGCCTTTTTGTAAAACAGGAAATTGTCGAGCGTATTGCCGGTAGTGTCACCGGGAATGGTCAGTTCGCTGATTTCCACATCGCTGATTTTTAGCGTATGCTTCGGGTTGGCAAGGTTTACGTCGGGCAGCGTGACCGTATCGACCACATAGCCGCCTTTGCCATCCTCTTTTACGCCATCCATTTTCACATCGCCAATGGGCAGCGGCTGGTAAGGTGCGCTGTCCGGTGCGCCTGCTTTAACGGCGGTCACGATCTTGGCACCGGTGACGGTTACGGTATCGCCATCCACGTTGACAGCATCATATTCAACCTTTGCACCATTGCCAGCATAAGCGGCGTTCAGCTTGCCAATGACATCGGCACCGTCAAGGGCAAAAGCCGGGGCGGCCATCGAAACAAAGGCCGCACTGGCCAGCATCAGTCGAACATTGCGCGTAAACATATTGGGGTTTCCTCGTTAAAGATTCTTGAGTCGGCTTGTCAGCGACAAATCAGACAAAATTACAGTTGAACCATATCTAGGCGCTCAGGCCGAAATGGCGAGCCTCCAACATGCCCTTCTCCACAACTGGTTGGCGGGTTTTTGTTGCGGTTCGCAAAGGGGTGCGTTAGTCAGAGCGCATGGGACAAAGCCTTTTGCCGCCATCTGGCGGAGACGACCACATTTTACCCGTTGACCTCAAGGCGGCGCTGGAAGAGCGCTATCTGGCCTATGCCTTGTCGACGATCATGCACCGGGCGCTGCCGGATGTGCGCGATGGCATGAAGCCGGTTCACCGCCGCATTCTCTACGCCATGGGTCAGATGGGGCTGCGCTCCAACGGCTCATTCAAGAAGTGCGCGAAGATCGTCGGCGAAGTGATGGGTAATTTCCATCCCCACGGCGACCAGTCGATCTATGATGCGCTGGTGCGGTTGGCGCAGGATTTTGCCGTTCGCTACCCGCTGGTCAACGGTCAAGGCAACTTCGGCAATATCGACGGCGATAACGCAGCCGCCATGCGCTACACCGAATCGAAGATGACGGCGGTGGCCGAGCTTCTGATGGAAGGCATCGAAGAGGATTCGGTCGATTTCCGCGATACCTATGACGAGGAAAACAGCGAGCCGATCGTTCTGCCCGGTGCCTTTCCGAATTTGTTGGCCAACGGTTCCTCCGGCATTGCCGTGGGCATGGCCACGTCCATTCCTCCGCACAATGCGCACGAACTGTGTGATGCCGCGCTCCATCTGATCAAACATCCCGATGCGCCGGTCGAGAAGCTCATTGAATTCGTGCCCGGACCGGATTTTCCAACTGGCGGCGTGATTATCGACGGGCGCAACAGCATTATCGAGGCCTATCGCACAGGCCGGGGCGGTTTTCGTGTGCGGGCGAAGTGGCAGACGGAAGATCTCGGGCGCGGTGGCTATCAGATCGTTGTGACGGAAGTGCCGTATCAGGTGCAGAAATCGCGCATGATCGAGAAAATTGCTGAACTGCTGATGGCCCGCAAGCTGCCCTTGCTGGAAGACATCCGCGATGAGTCCGCCGAAGATGTGCGGCTGATTCTGGTGCCGAAGAGCCGCACCGTCGATCCAACCATTCTGATGGAATCCCTGTTCCGTCTGACCGAACTGGAAAGCCGCTTTCCGCTGAACATGAATGTGCTGTCCATGGGCCGCGTTCCCAAGGTCATGGGTCTTGGCGATGTGCTGCGCGAATGGCTGGAGCACCGCAGGCAAGTGCTGGAGCGCCGCTCCCGTCACCGGCTGGCGGCAATCGAGCGGCGTCTGGAAATTTTGGGCGGGTATCTGGTTGCTTATCTCAACATTGATGAGGTCATTGCGATCATCCGCGAGGAGGACGAGCCCAAGCCTGTTATGATGAAGCGTTTCGGGCTGACGGATTTGCAGACCGAATCGATCCTTAACATGCGGCTGCGGTCTCTGCGCAAGCTGGAAGAGTTTGAAATCCGCAAGGAGTTCGACGCACTTTCGGCAGAAAAAGCAGAGATAGAGACGTTGTTGGCGTCGAACGATTTGCAGTGGAAAACGGTCGCGGCGGAAATTGCCGACGTCAAAAAGAAATTTTCCAAAGCCACCGAACTCGGCAAGCGCCGCACGGAATTTGCCGATGCGCCGGTGGCTGACGTGGACGCGCTGCAACAGGCCATGATCGAGAAAGAGCCGATTACCGTTGTCATCTCACAAAAGGGATGGGTTCGGGCGCTGAAAGGCCATATCGCCGATACCGCTGCCTTGACCTTCAAGGAAGGCGATGGGCTGAAACTTGCATTCCCGGCGTCCACCACGGACAAGATCGTGATCGTCACCACGGGCGGCAAGGCCTATACGCTGGGCGGCGACAAGCTTCCGGGCGGGCGCGGGCAGGGTGAGCCGTTGCGCATCATGGTCGATATGGAAAACGATCAGGATGTCCTGACGGCTTTCGTCCACGATGCAACGCGCAAGCTCATTCTGGCATCGGCCAGCGGCAACGGGTTTGTCATCGGTGAGGCGGATATGGTCGCCAATACCCGCAAGGGCAAGCAGGTCATGAATGTGACCATGCCGGACGAGGCCAAAATGGTTGCTTTCGTGCGCGGCGACCACGTGGCGATCGTGGGTGAAAACCGCAAGCTTCTGGTCTTCCCGTTGTCGCAACTGCCGGAAATGACGCGCGGCAAGGGTGTTCGCTTGCAGCGCTACAAAGACGGCGGCGTGTCGGATATCCGCTCCTTCAACATTGCCGATGGTTTGTCGTGGGAGGATAGCGCTGGCCGAACCTTCACAAAATCGAAGGATGATCTCATAGGATGGCTGGGCGACCGGGCAGGCGTGGGTCGAGATGTGCCGAAGGGCTTTCCACGCAGTGGGAAGTTTGGGGGTTAAAGCCTGTCGCGCAGAACTGCGGTAAACAACGAGGCTCTAAGCCAGTTCGTCGTACAGGCTATCGCCTGTAAATCGTTCCCAGCCGCGGGGCATGAGATGCTCCTGCGGTAGGAACTTGACCTTGTAATCCATCTTGCGCGAGCCTTTGACCCAATAGCCGAGATAGACGTAAGGCAGCCCGCGCGCCTGAACCTTGCGCAAATGATCTAGAATCATGAACGTGCCGAGCGAGCGGTGCGCCAGATCCGGGTTGTAGAACGAATAGACCATAGAGAGCCCATCGGACATGACATCCGTGAGGGCCACGGCGATCAGCTCGCCTTTCGGGCGCTGATAGAGGCCGGACCCTTCCTCCCGTAGCCGGTATTCGATGATCTTTGTGCTGACATGCGTATCTTCCACCATCATGGCATAGTCCAGCACGGACATATCCGACATGCCGCCATTCTGATGGCGATGGTCAAGGTACTGGCGAAACAGCGAATACTGCTCACTCGATGGTTCGGCCGCATATTCCGCAGAAATCATATCGGTGTTGGCAGCCAGCACGCGGCGCATGGAGCGCGTGGGGCGAAACTCATCTGCCAGAATGCGCACCGACACGCAAGCCCGACAGTTTTCGCAGGCGGGACGATAGGCAATATTTTGTGACCGGCGAAAGCCACCCTGTGTGAGCAGATCGTTCATATCCGCCGCCCGTTCCCCCACCAGATGGGTAAAGACCTTGCGCTCCAGCTCATCGGGCAAGTAGGGACACGCCGCCGGAGCAGTCAGGTAGAATTGCGGAGATGGCTTGACTTGCGTGTTCATGGCAACTTCGCGGACTGGAGCAATACCCGTAAAAGCATGGCTTAAGTTTCGGAAAGGTCAACTCCCCAAATGGGGTGAGCAAACAAAGATGGCGCAACCGGAAGGCCGCGCCATGCTGGTTTGTCGGAGTTTCGCTTGTTAAAGGCTGTCTGTCCGCATCATCGCGGTGCCCATCAACAAATCGTGCAGCAGACGGGAACGGTCGGTAAACAGGCCAACCAGGACAATCAACGGCGTCAGGATCGCATTGCCAGCCCAGAACAAGATCAGATGAATGACCGCCGTGGCAAAGTCGATGGTCTTGCCATCGAGGCGCACCAAGCGGAGCCCCGCCATCCGCATGCCGGGGGATGCCTGCGCCGGGCCACCCATGGTGCGGCCAAAGTAGATGATCGCAACCAGCGGGTAGATGAACGCCCAAACGAAAAAGCCCAATCCAAGCGTAAAGACCGTGATGATCAGCCCGAGGATCGTCCCAATCGTTCCCACAATCAGGTAATCCACCAGAAAGCCCAGCACCCGACGGCTCAAGACACCGCGAAAGGCGCGCCAATCTTCAACGGGCAGTCGCGTTGCCGTATTGTTGCCGTCCATCGTCATCTCCTGTTTTATCATAGTCACGATGTAAGTATGGCCAACGCGGAATCAAGATGCTTCAAGATGCTCGCGCCAGCGCTTTTGCAACATCGAGGGCAAAGTAGGTCATGATGCCATCGCAACCGGCGCGCTTGAAGGCGAGAAGCGTTTCCAGTGCTACCCGTTCCTCATCAATCCAGCCCTTCGCACCAGCAGCCTTGATCATCGTGTACTCGCCGGAGACCTGATAGGCAAAAACCGGCAGGCCGAACGCTTCCTTCATGCGCCAGCAAATATCGAGATAGGGCAGGCCCGGCTTGACCATCAGCATATCCGCACCTTCCTCAACATCCAGCGCGGCATCCCGCAGCGCCTCCGTGCCATTGGCTGGATCGATGTAGTAGGCCTTCTTGTCACCTTTCAGCAGCCCACCGGTGCCGATGGCTTCGCGGTATGGACCGTAGAACGCGGAGGCAAATTTTGTAGCGTAGCTCATCAGACCGACATCCTGATGGCCGTTGGCATCCAGCGCGCGGCGGATAACGCCGATGCGACCATCCATCATATCGGAGGGCGCAATGATATCGGCACCGGCATCGGCCTGAAGAACGGCGGCGCGGGTGATTGCCTCGACGGTCTCGTCATTGACGATGATTCCGTCGCGCAGAATGCCATCATGACCGTGACTGGTGAACGGGTCCAGCGCGACGTCGGTTATCATGCCGATCTCCGGCACGGCCTTCTTGATCGCCCGCGTGGCCGCGTTGATCAGGTTGTTGGCGTCCAGCGCGTGGGAGCCGGTCTCGTCCCGCAGGCTCATATCGATGTTCGGGAATGTCGCCAGCGCTGGAATGCCGAGATCGGCCGCCTCACGGGCGGCTTCCACGGCCTTGTCAACGCTGAGGCGGAAAACGCCGGGCATGGCGTCAATCGGGTCCACGATGCCGGTGCCGGGAACGAGGAACAGTGGCCAGATCAGGTCATCGACAGTCAGCGCATTCTCGCGCACCAGACGCCGCGTCCAGTCAGCCCTGCGGTTGCGGCGCATACGGCGATGGCCGGTGACCTCATCGATCAATCTGCTGGTGTCTGACATGTCCATATTCCTGTGCATCGTTTTATTTTGAACGGCTTTTATCACGGGCGACGCGTGAAACAAACGTGCCTGCGCAGACACGAGCCTGCGTCAAATCGGCACCTTCTACAGCGCCGCGCGTCAGATATGACGCGCAAAGGACGCGGTAACGCCTAGAAGTACTGCATATTCATTAAATAGACTCCGGTTTAAGGAATTATGCAGTAGCCAAGATCAGGCTGGCGGCGGCCAACGCCTGACCGTATTGTTCGCCCCATGATCGTTGATTCTGTCCATGCGCCAAAGGCGACCGCTGTTGAACTCGCGCAAAGCGCGCTTCTGCGCTTTGTGGCCTTGGCCTGCCTTTGGTTCGGTCTGAATTACTGGGCCATGCTGGTGGGGTTTTCATCAGGCGGCGCGGGCCGTTTCGATCTTCTTCCACCGGCCTGGAAGGCAGCAGCAACCGCGTTGGCCGTGCTGTTTCCTGTAGCTGCCATTGGGCTTTGGCTTTTGGTTTCCTGGGGGCCGGTGATCTGGGTTCTGGCGGCCGCAACAGAAATTACGATGTACCAGGTATATCCCGATATTTTCGGGGCAAAACCATGGGTCGTTTTCTTCCATGCAGGGGTGGCGATCGTCTTTGTGCTGCTAAGGATCGCGCTGTTTATGGAGCGGCGCAGCCGCGCCAAAAAGCGGGGACGGGTAAGAATTGATTCACCCTGAAACGTGCTGGCGTGCCGGTAAGGTGCTGTTAAGCTTGCAATTTAAGTAGAATTTTAGAGGTCGAGCCTAAAACTCTCACATAAGGCGGACGATAAAACAAAAACCGCCAAGCAAAACAGTGAGGCACGACCCCATGAACGCAAGAACCATGAACACCAAGCTGAAGCCGCAGGCATCGACGCAAGACTTTCAGGAAGACACAATCCGCGAACTCTATATGGAATCCCTGCATCTGGTCGAGCGCTTGCACCGCCGCCTTCTGGATGTGGTGAAGGACGAATTTGACCGTTCGGGCCGAAGCGACGTCAATGCCGTTCAGGCGCTGCTGCTGTTCAACATCGGCACATCGGAATTGACGGCAGGCGAGTTGCGTTCACGCGGTTACTATCTCGGCTCCAACGTTTCCTACAATGTCAAAAAACTGGTGGACCTTGGCTTCATCAACCATCAGCGTTCGCGTGTAGACCGACGCTCCGTGCGTATCAGCCTGACCGAGCAGGGACAGGAAATCGCCGAAACCGTTGCCGGCCTGTATGAGCGTCATATCGGCTCCATCCAGAAAGTCGGCGGCATCGGAACCGACGAATTCGGTCAGATGAACAAGCTGCTCCAGCGACTGGATCGCTTCTGGAACGATAGCATCGCTTACAGACTGTAATCCGTCCGCCAGACACGAATCGGCCATATTGGTGTGACAGCGGTAAGGAGTGGGAACAAGCAGGCGTTGCAGCCATTAGAGGCTTTGAACCCAGCGCAGTCTGCGCTTTATCCAGGCAAAAGGCCGATAGCTATTGTTGAGCCGTTTGTGGTAAAGCGCCGCAACTCCGGAGCCAAGTCAAGCCTGATGGTAAAGAAAATGTCGAAGAAAACTGGAATTGATGCGCAATCGCGCCGTGCCTTCTTGCGCTCGGCGGCCACTGTGGGTGTGGCTGCCATGTTTGCCGGGAAGGCGAGTGCGCAAACGGCGATGGACGACATTATCAACGCGCCACGCCGTGGCGCCTGGGATGATCAGTTTGACGCGCAGGCGTCGCGCACGTCCAATGCGGTTGTTTCCAACAATCCCGTTTTCGGCCCCGGCACCGTCAATCACGTCCAGCAGGCGATTTTCGCCTATCAGGATATCGTCTCCAACGGCGGCTGGCCGTCGGTCAATTCGTCCGTTCGTCTGCAACTGGGCGTTTCCGACCCTTCGGTGCAGGCCTTGCGCAAGCGTCTCATCATTTCCGGTGATTTGCCGCGTTCGGCCGGTCTGTCGAACGAATTTGATTCCTACGTCGACGGTGCCGTCAAGCGCTTTCAGGCCCGCCACGGTTTGCCTGATGACGGCGTGATGGGTGAATACACCGTCAAGGCCATCAATATTCCCGCTGATATGCGGCTTGGCCAACTGCGCACCAACCTGACGCGCCTGCAGGCCATGTCAGGCGATCTCGGTCGCCGGTATGTGATGGTCAACATTCCGGCTGCCCACATCGAGGCGGTTGAAAATGGTCGTGTCGTGCTGCGCCACACGGCAATCGTGGGCAAGATCGACCGTCAGTCGCCGATTCTGAATTCCAAGATTTATGAGGTTATCCTCAACCCGTACTGGACCGCGCCGCGCTCGATCATCCAGAAGGATATCATGCCGCTGATGCGCAAAGACCCGACCTATCTGGAGCGCAACGCCATCCGCCTGATCGATGGGCAGGGCAATGAAGTCTCGCCTGAGACAATTGACTGGAACGCCGAAAAGGCACCGAACCTCATGTTCCGTCAGGACCCCGGCAAGATCAACGCCATGTCTTCGACCAAGATCAACTTCCACAATGAGCACCAGGTCTACATGCATGACACGCCCCAACAGGGCCTGTTCAACAAGCTGATCCGCTTTGACTCGTCAGGCTGTGTGCGCGTGCAGAACGTGCGTGACCTGTCCACGTGGTTGCTCAAGGAAACGCCGGGCTGGTCGCGGTCGCAGATCGAGCAGACCATCCGCACGGGCGTCAATACGCCGGTGAAGCTGGCCGAGGAAGTGCCGGTGTACTTCACCTATATCACGGCATGGTCGTCCACCGATGGAATCGTCCAGTTCCGCGATGATATCTACCAGAAGGACGGTGCTGCCGAGCTGGCGCTGCAAACCACGACGGGTATAGAGCAGCCGATCCAGTAATCCACACCTTTCTAAAGCACGTATATAGCCGTCTGTAAGCCATTACAGGCGGCTATTTCGTTTCGAAACAGCTGCGAAATGACGCAATCCGCACAGCAGATATTGCTCTGGCTGTGCGACACCGGTAAACACCGTTGCAAATGTTCCATAGGAGCTTCTGACATGACGACTTCTTCTGCAAATGATGCTTTCTTCAGCCGCTCGCTGGCTGATTCCGATCCGGCCATTTTTGGCGCTATCGAAAAGGAACTGGGTCGTCAGCGTCACGAGATCGAACTGATCGCCTCGGAAAACATTGTGTCTCGCGCCGTGCTGGAAGCCCAGGGCTCCATCATGACCAACAAATACGCCGAGGGTTATCCGGGCAAGCGCTACTATGGCGGCTGCCAGTTCGTTGATATTGCAGAAGAGCTGGCGATTGAGCGTGCCAAGGAACTGTTTGGCGTGAAGTTTGCCAACGTTCAGCCGAATTCCGGCAGCCAGATGAATCAGGCCGTTTTTTTGGCTCTGTTGCAGCCCGGCGATACCTTCATGGGTCTGGACCTGAACTCCGGCGGGCATTTGACGCACGGTTCGCCGGTTAACATGTCCGGCAAGTGGTTCAACGTCGTGTCCTACGGCGTGCGTGAAGACGACCACCGTCTGGATATGGAAGAAATCGAGCGCCGTGCCCATGAGCACAAGCCCAAGATCATCATTGCAGGCGGTACGGCCTATTCCCGCATCTGGGACTGGAAGCGTTTCCGCGAAATTGCCGATGCGGTCGGCGCGTATCTGATGGTCGACATGGCGCACATTGCCGGTCTTGTTGCCGGTGGTGTTCACCCATCGCCATTCCCGCATTGCCATGTGGCAACCACCACCACGCACAAGTCGCTTCGCGGCCCGCGCGGCGGTATGATTCTGACCAATGACGAGGATCTGGCAAAGAAGTTCAATTCTGCCGTATTCCCCGGCTTGCAGGGCGGCCCGTTAATGCATGTCATCGCTGCCAAGGCTGTGGCATTTGGCGAAGCGCTGAAGCCGGAATTCAAGGACTATGCCGCTCAGGTCGTCAAGAACGCACAGACACTGTCGAACACGCTGATTGCTGGCGGTCTCGATGTCGTCTCTGGTGGCACGGACAACCACCTGATGCTGGTAGACCTGCGCAAGAAAAATGCCACCGGCAAGCGCGCAGAAGCCGGTCTCGGGCGTGCCTATATTACCTGCAACAAGAACGGCATTCCGTTCGATCCCGAAAAGCCGTTTGTAACCTCCGGCGTCCGCCTTGGCTCGCCAGCCGGTACGACACGCGGTTTCAAGGAAGCGGAATTCACGGAAATCGGCAATCTCATCGTTGAGGTGCTGGATGGTTTGAAGGTTGCCAATTCGGACGACGGCAATGCGACTGTGGAAGCGGGTGTGCGTGAAAAGGTTGTCAAGCTGACGGACCGTTTCCCGATGTATCCGTATCTCGGATAGCATCGTATGCGTTGCCCCTATTGCGGATCGGAAGATACCCAGGTCAAGGATTCCCGCCCTGCAGAGGACGGGACATCCATTCGCCGCAGGCGCATTTGTCCTGACTGCGGAGGCCGGTTCACGACATTCGAGCGGGTGCAACTGCGCGAACTGATGATCATTAAGAAGACGGGGCGCAAGGTTCCGTTCGAGCGCGAAAAATTGCAGCGTTCGTTCGAGATTGCGCTTCGCAAACGCCCGGTGGAGCGCGACCGGATCGAGCGTGCCGTGTCCGGCATTGTCCGGCGACTGGAAAGTTCCGGTGAAACAGATATCTCGTCCGAAGAGATCGGGCTACAGGTTCTGGAGGCGCTGAAAAGCCTCGATGACGTGGCATTTGTTCGCTACGCATCTGTTTACCGCGATTTTTCGCATGCGGAAGATTTCGAGAAGGTGATCGCTGAAATCAATGCACGCATTGGGCGTGAGCCGGACGACCGGCCCGTTTCTCCCTACACGGAAAGCTGACGGCATGCGCCAGTTGGCCATTGGGAAGAGTACAGTGGATCAGCGGTTCATGGCAGCCGCGTTGCGTCTCTCCCGCTGGCACCTTGGGCAAACCGATACCAATCCGTCTGTCGGGTGCTTGATCGTGCGTGATGATGGTGATGGTCCGTATATTGTCGGGCGGGCGGTGACAGCCATCGGCGGAAGACCCCATGCGGAGACGCAGGCCCTGCTCGATGCGGGCGATCGTGCGCGAGGCGCAACAGCCTATGTCACGCTGGAACCCTGTTCCCACCACGGCAAAACGCCGCCTTGTGTTGATGCGTTGATCGCTGCCGGTATCACGCGTGTGGTTGTCAGTGCTGATGATCCCGATACGCGGGTCAGCGGGCGTGGGTTCCAGATGTTGAGAGATGCGGGAATTGATGTCGTCACGGGCGTGCTCGCGGACGAAGGCGTGCGCGCGTTGCAAGCCTATCTGACCCGCCAAACGCTGGGCCGCCCCCATGTCACTCTGAAGTTGGCGGTATCGGCGGATGGCATGATCGGGCGCAGCGATCTCATGCCCAGGCAGGGGCAGGTTGCTATCACCGGGCCGCTGGCCCGAGCCCAATCCCATGTTCTTCGGGCGGAAAGCGACTCCATTCTGATTGGGATCGGCACGGCGCTGGCCGATGATCCGGACCTGACCTGTCGTTTGCCGGGGCTGGAGAACTGTTCGCCGCTTCGTATTGTTCTGGACCGGCATTTGCGTCTGCCGCTGCACAGCCGTCTGGTGAAAAGCGCTGGCCGGGTGCCTTTGATGATTGTGACCGAACAGGCCGATCAAGATCGATGCATGGCCTATCGCGATCAGGGGGCGGAAGTTGTTGAAGCGCAGGACCTTGCGCCCTTGCTGACAGCGCTCAGTGCGCGTGGAGTATCCTCATTGATTGTCGAAGGTGGCGCAAGGATTGCGCGTGCCTTCTTGGATGCCGATCTGGTAGACCACATCATGCTGTTTATGGGGGCGGCGGCGATTGGGCCGTCCGGTCTTGTTGCGCCGATCCATTCAGGCGCAGGACAGCCGGGTTTTGCGCTGGTCCGCTCTGCTATGTTCGGACCGGACAGATGCGATGAATTTGAAAGGGTGGCTTGAATGTTTACGGGAATCATCACCGACGTGGGCCGGGTCGAAGCTGTGTCGCCACTCGATCACGGTATCAGGTTGCGCATCGCAACGGCCTATGATCCCAAGAGTATCGATATAGGCGCATCCATTGCATGTTCCGGCGTTTGCCTGACGGTGACGGCGCTGCCCGATGCCGACAGCAATGCACAATGGTTTGAGGTCGAAGCCTGGGAAGAGGCCTTGCGGCTGACGACCATTTCCACATGGGCGGAAGGAACGCCCATCAATCTGGAGCGCTCGCTCAAGATTGGTGATGAACTCGGCGGCCATCTCGTGTCCGGCCATGTCGATTCGACCGCTGAGATTGTTGCGGTCGAGCAGGAGGGTGAGGCGACACGCTTTCGCCTGCGCGCGCCAGAGCATCTGGCAAAATTCGTAGCCCCCAAGGGCTCTGTGGCGCTGGACGGGACATCGCTGACGGTCAATGCCGTGAAGGGTACAGAGTTTGATGTGCTTCTCATTCGTCATTCGCTGGAAGTGACGACCTGGGGGCAGCGCCAGCCCGGCGACCGGGTGAACTTTGAAGTGGACACCATGGCACGGTATGCAGCACGGCTGGCGGAGTTTCCGGCGGCGCAAAAAGCGGGCGCTTGAAGAGACTGCATGATTCCTTAAATCGGAATCAATTTGAGGATAAAATCATGCAGAAATTGAAAATGTTGTAGCGTCCTTTGCGCGTCATGTTTGACGCGCGGCGTTGTAACGTCAGGAAATAACTTGCCATCGGCGGCCAAGCATGGTTTGACGCCGACTTGTCGAACGCTTCGGCACTTCAAACAGGTGATCTATGGCAACTCCTCCCAATCCACATCTTCTTATTGTGGAAGCCCGCTTCTATGACGCTATGGCCGACGCGCTTCTCGATGGCGCGCGCGCAGCTCTGGATGCGGCTGGCGCAACCTATGATGTGGTAACTGTGCCCGGCGCACTCGAAATTCCAGGCACCATCGCGATGGCACTGGACGGTGCCGACAATGGTGGCGTGATCTACGATGGTTATGTGGCACTTGGCATGGTGATCCGTGGCGAGACCTATCATTTCGATATTGTCGCCAACGAATCCAGCCGCGCGATCATGGACTTGACCGTCAGTGAAAGCCTGTGCATCGGCAACGGTATTATGACTGTCGAGAACGAAGACCAAGCGTGGACGCGCGTCCGCCGCTCCGAGAAGGACAAAGGCGGTTTTGCTGCCCGCGCGGCACTGACGATGATTGCCATCAAAGCCAAACTGGGAGGCGACCTGTGACACAGCCTCCTGTCGAACGCGAAGTTAAACCAGCGAACCAGCGCGGCGCCGCGCGGCTTGCTGCCGTACAGGCGCTGTACCAGATGGATATCGGCGGCACCGGCGTGCTGGAAATCGTTACCGAATACGAGACCTTCCGTCTCGGTCAGGAAATGGATGGCCAGACGTATCTGAAGGCCGATGCTTCATGGTTCCGGTCCATTGTCGCGGGTGTGGTACGCGACCAGCGCAAGCTGGATCCGTTGATTGGAACGGCGTTGCAGGACGATTGGGCGCTGTCGCGGCTGGACAGCACGGTCCGTGCCATCATGCGCTCCGGTACATTCGAGCTGTTGGAGCGCAAGGACGTTCCGATTGCCGTGATCGTTACCGAATATGTCGAGATCGCTCAGGCTTTCTTTGATGGCGAAGAGCCGAAACTCGTCAACGCGGTTTTGGATCGTATCGCAAAACAGGTTCGCACCCCCGCTCAAAAATAGGCTACTCATGACACACGGCAGCACCAGACTGGATGAGCAACTTCCTTTGGCCCGCCGTAACGTCTATCTTTTGGCAGCAGCCCAGGCGCTTCTGGGCTCTGCTCCGCCGATTGTGTTTTCAGCCGGTGGTATTGTCGGATATTCCCTGCTCGGGCCTGACAAATCGCTGACGACCGCGCCGCTCACCGGGTTCAATATCGGCACGGCAATCGGTATCGTTGTTATCGCCATTCTGGCCCGCCTGTTCGGGCGAAAAACCAGCTTCATGATCGGCGCGCTGGTCACCGCCAGTGGCGGTGCGCTTGCGGCAATCGCACTGTTTCTCTCAAGCTTCTGGCTCTTTGCTGCCGGCCTCATGCTGGTGGGCGTGGGTGGCGGGTTTGTGCAGAAAATCCGGTTCGCAGCCGCCGATGCGTCGCCGTCCTTCTTCAAATCAAAGGCGATTTCGCTGATTCTGGCGGGCGGCGTGGTGTCGGCTGTGCTTGGGCCGCAACTGGTTATCCTTGCAAAGGATATGTTCGCACCCGTGCAGTTTGCCGGGGCCTTTATCGCGTTGATTCCGGTCAGTCTGGTTGCCCTTGCGATCTTTGCGTTTTTGCAATTGCCGGAATTGCGGCCAACGAATGTGCATGATGCCGCGCAAACACCGCGTCCCCTGAAAGACATCGTGCTCAGGCGGCGGTTTATGACCGGCATGATCTGCGGCGTTGCAAGCTATGCCATCATGACCTTTCTGATGACGGGCGCACCGGTGGCCATGGTCAATGATTGCGGCTTTTCCTCGGATCTGGCAACGCTCGGCATTCAGTGGCACGTGCTCGCTATGTTTGCGCCGAGCTTCTTTACCGGCATGCTGATTGCCCGGTTTGGTGCAGAGAAAATTGTCGCCGCCGGTCTGATTCTCCTGATGGTTTGCGCGGCTGTTGCCCATGCGGGTCTGGCGCTGTGGAACTTCTGGGGCGCTTTGATCCTGCTCGGTATTGGCTGGAATTTCGGCTTCATCGGCGCAACATCCATTGTTGCATCCAGCTATCGGCCCGCCGAGGCCGACAAGGTGCAAGGTTTCCACGATATCTTTCTGTTTGGCTTCGTGGCCCTGTCCTCCTTTGCCTCCGGCAAGGTATTGACGGCCTATGGTTGGGACGCACTCAACTTCGTTGTCTGGCCAATCACGCTCGTGTGCCTCCTGCTGGTCGTCATTGAACTTAAGAGCCAGAGGCTCAAAGCCCACATCGCTTCAGCCTAATGGACAGGCCGGAATTGTGGGCTTGACGCGGCGTGCCCTGCGCCGCACTCTCGCCGTGGCTTTAGTCCGCGAGGAGGCGGATGGCCGTTGCGGAGGGTAAAACGGAATGACCATTTTACTGGGCGTTATACTATGCGGACTGGTGTCTCTGGCCTATGCGGCATGGGCCACGCGGTCCGTATTGTCGGCAGATCAGGGCAATGCCCGGATGCAGGAAATTGCAGGATTCATTCGTGAGGGTGCACAGGCGTTTCTCGCACGTCAATACATGACTATCGCCGTCGTCGGCGTTATCGTCTTTGCCGGAACATGGGCGTTGCTGTCGGTAACGGCAGCTATCGGGTTTGCGCTTGGCGCGATTCTATCTGGCCTTGCGGGCTTTATCGGCATGCATGTGTCCGTGCGGGCCAATGTGCGCACCGCACAGGCGGCCTCCGTCAGCCTTGCATCGGGTCTGGATATCGCCTTCAAGTCGGGTGCCATTACCGGCCTGCTCGTTGCCGGTCTTGCGCTGCTGGGCGTTTCTGTTTTCTACACGGTGCTAACCGAGGGCATGGGATATGCGCCCGGTGCCCGCACGGTTATTGATGGATTGGTGGCGCTCGGCTTTGGCGCATCGCTGATTTCCATTTTTGCCCGTCTCGGTGGCGGTATTTTCACCAAAGGTGCGGATGTCGGTGGCGATCTTGTTGGCAAGGTTGAAGCGGGCATTCCGGAGGATGATCCTCGCAACCCCGCCACCATCGCCGATAATGTGGGCGATAATGTTGGCGATTGTGCAGGGATGGCAGCAGACCTGTTCGAGACGTATGCCGTTTCCATTGTCGCAACGATGGTGCTGGCCTCGATCTTTTTTGCCGGAACACCGGCACTGGCGATGGCCATGGTGTTCCCGCTCGTCATATGCGCCACCTGCATCCTGACCTCTATTGCCGGAACTTTCTTCGTCCGTTTGGGCAGCAACGGCTCCATCATGGGCGCGCTCTATAAAGGGTTGATTGTGACCGGCCTGCTCTCCATCGTCGGGTTGGCACTGGCAACCAGCCTCAGCATCGGCTGGGGCAGCATTGGCGTGGTCGAGGGGCAGGAGATTACCGGCACGCGGCTGTTTGCCTGCGGCATCGTCGGGCTGATCGTCACCGCGTTGATCGTGGTCGTGACGGAATATTATACCGGCACGAACAAGCGACCGGTCAACTCCATCGCACAGGCGTCGGTGACCGGGCACGGCACCAACGTCATTCAGGGGCTTGCGGTCTCGCTGGAATCGACCGCCTTGCCTGCCATCATCATCGTCGGCGGTATTTTGTCCACGTACCAGCTCGCCGGTCTGTTCGGCACGGGCATAGCTGTCACGGCCATGCTCGGCATTGCTGGAATGATTGTTGCTTTGGATGCCTTTGGGCCTGTTACCGATAACGCCGGTGGTATCGCCGAAATGTCGGGCTTGCCGCCGGAAGTTCGCCGCTCAACCGATGCGCTGGACGCCGTGGGCAACACCACCAAAGCGGTGACGAAAGGCTATGCCATTGGGTCGGCTGGCCTTGGCGCACTGGTTTTGTTTGCAGCCTATTCAAACGATCTCGCCTATTTCGCAGCCAATGGCGATCAGTATCCCTATTTCGCCGATGTAGGCGCAATTTCCTTCAGCCTATCAAACCCATACGTGGTGGCGGGCCTGATCTTTGGCGGTATGATTCCTTATCTGTTTGGCGGCATCGCCATGACGGCCGTCGGCCGGGCAGGGGCTGCGGTGGTGGAGGAAGTCCGTCGCCAGTTTCGCGAAAAACCCGGAATTATGGAAGGGCGGGACAGGCCGGATTACAAGCGCGCGGTGGATATGCTGACGAAAGCGGCAATTCGCGAAATGATCGTGCCTTCGTTGCTACCGGTTTTGGCTCCGCTGGTGGTGTATTTCGGTGTGCTGTTGATTTCAGGATCGAAGGCGTCCGCCTTTGCGGCTCTTGGAGCCTCGTTGCTGGGCGTTATTGTCAACGGCCTGTTCGTTGCCATTTCCATGACGTCGGGCGGGGGCGCATGGGACAATGCGAAGAAAAGCTTTGAAGACGGCTTTGTCGACAAGGATGGAACGCGCCATGTGAAGGGCTCGGAGGCGCACAAGGCATCCGTGACCGGGGACACGGTTGGTGATCCCTACAAGGACACCGCCGGGCCAGCCGTCAATCCTGCCATTAAGATCACCAATATCGTGGCGTTGCTGCTGCTGGCGGTTCTGGCAAGCTAGCTTCAGAGTCTTTCCGCCTTTCTTCGAAACGCGAAAACACTCTCCCTGTGTGTTTGACGCATTGTCCGGACGTAAAACCGCTACGCATTTTTACTGGAAATGCTTAAGGCAATAAAAAACCCGCAGTGCCGAGCGCAGTGCGGGTTTCTGATACGGATACTGGTGGGTTATTTGCCGCCCAGCGCGTTCTTAACCATGTTGGCCGGGTTGGCGCCGCCCTTCAACAACTGGCCAAGGAAGGTCAGGTCCTTGCCGCCCGTTGGTGTGGTGCGGGAAATCATATCGAACACCTTGCCATCCTGCAGCGTATAGTGCGCGCGCTGGCTGACAACGCCATCCTTGTCGAAGTAGATGGCCAGAATGGACTGTTCCACCAGCTTGGGCTTCATGAAAGCCACAGGGCGGGTACGCTTCTGGGAAATGTAGTAGAACACTTCGTTGTCGAACGTTGCCGTTGTGGACGGTGTGCCGAGCGACAGCAGAACCTGCTCGCGGCTGGAGCCCACGGGAACGAGGTCCAGCGTTTGCTGATCCACAACGTAGCCCTGATTGAGCACTTCGCCGGTGGTGCAACCCGTAAGAACGATGCCTGAGAGGCCGGCAGCGACGACAACACTTTTCAGCAATTTCATGTCTGACTTGAAATACCGTTTCTTCAACGACATCTCCCTTGAGGTGGCGGTGGCAGGTGTGCCATTGCAATTGGTGCTTGCTTGGGTAGACCAGCTTGCGCCGTCATGCAACAACACTTGGACGTTTCATCCGCATTTTGAAGCGTTAGAACCTAGGCATTATGATGATTTTTGGTCTGTTCGGCAAAAAAAATAACAACAGCGCAATTGTGAAATCGCAATACGAGCTGTTGACGAGCGCCGCGCGGCAGCCCTTCCTCTATACGGATCTCGGTGTGCCGGATACCGTCATGGGCCGGTTTGAAATGCTGTCGGCAGTCCTGATTCTGTATTTTCGCCGCACGCGCAGGGCTGAGCGCGCTGGACAGGAGATTGCGCAGGCCATTATCGACGCCTTTTTCGAGGATATCGACCACTCGATCCGGGAGCTTGGCGTTGGCGATATGAGCGTTCCTAAACGCATGAAGAAACTGGCAGGCATGTTCTACGGGCGGCTGGAAGCCTATGCCAAGGCACTGGAGCGCCGCGATGTCGATGAACTCGCGCTGGCGCTGGCGCGCAACTTCCATCCGGATGCCGAGCCTGCGCCCGATATGCTGCCGCTCGCCATCTATCTGGTAGCCTGCGAGGCTTCTCTTGAACTTGTGGATGAAGCGGATATTGAAATTGGCCAGTTGCGCTTGTCTGCTGCCGGTGTATGAACCGGACTTGACCGCTTTAAGAGGACCCCTTCGATGACTGCGAGTGACCGACCACCTTTTTCTTACCCGGTGAAAATCGCCAACCTGTCTGCCAATGCGGTGGATGTGCGTTTGGCGGCCGATGAAAGAGAATGCGCAGCGGTTGCCGCAACGTGGGATGTGCTGGCGGTCAAGGATCTTTCGGCGGAACTTCACATGGCGCGCTGGAAAAAGGATGGCGTAAAGATTCGTGGGCACGTGAAGGCGCACATCGTTCAAGCTTGCGTCGTGACACTTGAGCCGGTGGAATCCTTTATTGACGAGCCTTTGGATGTCGTTCTGGTGCCCGAAGGGTCGCGGTTGGCGCGCATTGCCGCCAATGATTCCGGCGAGATGATCCTGAGCCCGGAAGGGCCGGATCTGCCGGATACGTTCGTGGGCGACACGATTGATGTGGGCGATGTGGTGGCAGAGCATGCGGCTTTGGCCATCGATCCCTATCCGCGCAAGGAAGGTGCGGTGTTTTCCGGGCACATTGAAAGCACGCAAGCCGACGATGAAAGGCGCAACCCGTTTGCCGCGTTAAAGGCTTTGAAGAAAGACGAGTAGGCTGTATATTACAGAATATTGACAAATTGAGTTGAGGCCTCCTTAAAAAACGCTAGTTTTAACGGTCTTCCACATATACGGGGGTGTGGCCGAACGACCCCTTAAGCGCAGTCGCGCCTACGGCCAGTATAAAGGACAAAAGACGCGTGGTCAGAATTTCTCTCGATGTCATGGGTGGCGATTACGGTCCCCAGGTCGTCATTCCCGGTGCTGCAAAAGCGCTGGAGCGTCATCCCGACATTCGTTTTCTGCTCTATGGACTGGAAGCCGACTGTTTGGCGCTGCTGGACCAGTATCCTGCCCTGAAGAAAAACAGCACATTCCACGCCAGCGAGCTGGCCGTATCAATGGACGAAAAGCCGAGCCAGGCATTGCGCCGCGGGCGTGGCAAGTCGAGCATGTGGCAGTCCATCGATGCCATCAATGCGGGTGTATCGGACGTTGCCGTGTCTGCGGGCAATACGGGTGCGCTGATGGCGATGTCGATGTTCTGCCTGCGCACGATGGGCGGCATTCAGAGACCGGCAATTGCCGCCATCTGGCCGACGCTTAAGGGGGAAAGCATCGTTCTGGATGTGGGCGCTACCATTGGTGCGGACGCCCAGCAACTCGTTGATTTTGCCCTGATGGGCGGGGCGATGGCCCGGGCGCTGTTTGAAACCGATAAGCCGACCATCGGCCTGCTCAATGTTGGCGTGGAAGAGGTGAAGGGTCAGGACGATGTCAAAGAGGCAGGTCGCCTCATCCGCGAGATGAACCCGGATAATTTTGAATATTTCGGCTTTGTCGAGGGCAACGATATTGGCCGGGGGACGGTGGATGTGGTGGTGACCGAAGGGTTTTCCGGCAACATCGCCCTGAAGACCGCCGAGGGTACCGCCCGCCAGATCGCGGAATATCTGCGCGCCGCCATGTCGCGCACGCTCATGGCCAAGATCGGTTACGTGTTGGCCAAGGGCGCATTCGACCGCGTTCGGGAGAAGATGGACCCGCGCAAGGTCAATGGCGGTGTGTTTCTGGGCCTGAACGGCATTGTTATCAAAAGCCACGGCGGTACGGATGCCGAGGGCTTTGCCGCAGCGATTGATGTCGGCTACGACATGGTTCGCAACGGGCTCAAAGACAAAATCGAAAACGATCTCAAAAAATACCATGCACTGCGCTCAACTGAGGACACGACAGATGGCATGAGCGAGGTGCAGTCATGATCAGATCAGTCGTTCGCGGGTTCGGCTCCAGCCTTCCGGCCCGTGTGGTCACCAATCAGGAACTGGAAAGCATGGTCGATACCACCGATGAGTGGATCGTTCAGCGAACCGGCATTCGCCAGCGCTATCTGGCAGGCGAGGGGGAAACCACGGCATCTCTGGGGGAGGCTGCCGCGCGTGAGGCGCTGGATCGCGCCGGACTGATGATTGACGATATCGACCTCATCATCGTCGCGACCTCTACACCGGATAACACATTTCCCGCAACAGCGGTCAATATCCAGCATCGGCTGGGCATGAAGCACGGCGTGGGGTTTGATCTTCAGGCGGTCTGTTCGGGCTTCGTTTTTGCGCTTACGACTGCAGATGCTTACATTCGCACCGGTCTGGCCAAGCGCGTTCTGGTGATTGGCGCAGAGACATTTTCGCGTATTCTGGACTGGACCGACCGTACGACCTGCGTCTTGTTTGGTGATGGCGCTGGCGCGATCATTCTGGAGGCCGTTGAAGGTGAAGGCACCATTGCCGACCGTGGCGTACTGACCACCAAATTGCGCTCTGATGGCTCCAATAAAGAAAAGCTGTATGTCGATGGTGGACCGTCCACAACGGGCACTGTTGGCCAGTTGCGCATGCAGGGTCGTGAAGTGTTCAAGCATGCAGTGGGCATGATCACCGATGTGGTTGAGGCTGCGTTCGAGGCGACCGGAACCACGGCGGATGACGTCGACTGGCTGGTACCCCATCAGGCCAATATCCGCATCATCGATGGTTCGGCCAAAAAACTGGGTATTCCGCTCGAAAAGGTTGTGGTCACGGTGGATCAGCACGGCAACACGTCTGCCGCTTCTATTCCTCTGGCTCTGGCTGTCGCAGCGGGTGACGGTCGCATCAAACAAGGCGATCTTGTTCTGCTCGAGGCTATGGGTGGCGGCTTTACGTGGGGTGCTGTCCTGCTGCGTTGGTGAAAACTAACGAACGGCAAACGCTTGACCGAACTGCTTGACAGCCATAATCTTAGATATTGAAAATACGGTTTCCAAAGAAACGGCTGGGATCATGAGCGGAAAAACAGTGACACGAGCAGATCTGGCGGAATCGGTATTCCGAAAGGTCGGCCTTTCGCGCACCGAGTCGGCCGAACTGGTTGAAACCGTGATTGACGAAATTTGCAACGCCATCGTCCGGGGTGAGAGCGTAAAGCTGTCATCGTTTGCCACGTTTCAGGTGCGCGACAAGAACGAGCGTATCGGGCGGAATCCAAAGACAGGCGAGGAAGTGCCGATTTCCCCCCGTCGTGTCATGACCTTCAAGGCGTCTAACGTCCTGAAGCAGCGCGTGCTGAAATCGCACATGACACGCAAGGCCAAGCAGAAGCCACCGGCGGCTTCGTCTTAACCGGATATCGCGCCCCTTTTTCAGGGGTGGAACGAACCCTTGCCAGCATTAGACCTGGCCCTTTCAAGGGATGGATATGGAAAAAAGCCCCGACGCCTTTCGCACGATCAGTGAAGTGGCCGATGATCTCGACCTTCCACAGCACGTCCTGCGCTTTTGGGAAACGCGGTTTCCGCAGATCAAGCCCATGAAACGCGGCGGTGGCCGCCGCTATTATCGGCCCGAGGACGTGGACCTGTTGAAGGGTATCCGTCACCTCCTGTACGATCATGGCTATACGATCAAGGGCGTGCAAAAGCTGCTCAAGACCAACGGCAACAAGTTCGTGTCTGCGATTGCCAGTGGCGATATGGCGACGCTGGAAGCTATTGCGGCGGCCAATAACGACGAGCCTGCACCGCCCAAGGCAGCCAATGCCGATGAGGACCAGATTGTCGGCCGTGCCAAAGCGCCGGCCAGCCGTCGCTTTTTCAGCTTTTCTGGCGGCAATGACGATATGCCGGAGATATCGCTGGGAAAAACCTCCGTCAGCAAGGAAGACCGAGCCTTGTTGCAGGAGGCACTGTACGATCTGCTGGAATGCAAGCGTTTGCTGGATCAGGTGCGATAAGCTTACAGAATGGCCCTGAAAGCATTAAGGCCAGCTTTGGGCATATGGATGCCTAAAGCTGGCCTTAATGGTCGGAACGGCAGGATTTGAACCTGCGACCCCTTGACCCCCAGTCAAGTGCGCTACCGGGCTGCGCTACGCCCCGAACGAGGAAATCCCTATATACTGGCGGCATGACACGCAAGTCCTAATTTCCAAAATTCCACAAAATCAGGCTTCCGAAGATACCCGCTTTCGGGTGCGGTGTTCCAGCGCCGCGCATCCCCAGATGATGCCGAACAGCAGATAGAAATGACGCCAGTGATCGGTATCGATAAGATTGCCGATGAGAGTGTGACCCGCCAGCGAAATCCATGAGATCATGAGATAGGGTTGCCACGGTCGATCACGCAGAAGATAGCGAAACCCTAAAGACAGCGTCCATACGAGAAGACCGACATAGCTGACGAAGCCGAGCCAGCCATAATCCAGCAGAAACTTCAGCCAGATATTGTGCGTATCCTGTCCGTAAATTTTTCCAAAGACCAGCGGTCCGATACCGAGAGGGCGCTCTAACGCCAGCTGGTAACCGAGCAGGTGGCGCCCAAAACGCCCATAGGGTCCCGCATCGTAATCCTGCACCAGTTGGGTGCGGCTCGCCAGCAACGCCGAGACCTGCTCGAACTGCAAGGCAATGACAATCGTTGCCAGCAGGAGGAGGGTGCCTGCGAGAAACAGCATGAGAATTTTCGCGCGGAAGGCCGCGCTGCGCTCTTTGAGCAGCAGGATGAACACCAGCGCCAGCACACACACCACATACAGGCCCCATGCTGCACGCGAGAATGACAACAGCACGCCGAGCGCCATAATCAACACCCCGGCCACCCGCCACGGTAGGTGGCGCAACCGCCCGGTAAGGATGCCGTGAAGCAAGAACAGCGATGGGGTTACCAGAAACGGGCCGAATACATTGGGGTCCTGAAAGGCGCCCTTCGCCCGGTCGTAGAGCGTGAACTGACCGGCACCGGGAATAGCTCCAAAATAACCAAGGATCCCCAGCAGTGCCGTACCGACGCCTGCCGCAATCCAGCCCGCACGGATAAAGGTCAGCCTCTGCCAGCGATCTTCGATGACGGCGGCAAAAAAGACTGCCGTCAGGCCAAGGAAGGCAGAAACGGCCATGTACATCGGTGCTTCGGCGAGATCCGACATTACGGTCATCGCCAGCAAACCACCGATAGTGATGAGCACAATCAAAACCAGCAAGGGAGCGACGGAGCGTGATATGCGCAAGCCGAACAAGGCCCAGATACCGATCAGAGCCGCCATCAGCAGTTCATAAGGCGCAGGTTCGCTGATGACGAAGCCAGAGAGAAAGACGCCGAACGCAATAAACACTGAGCCGAGTAAGGCCAACGTCGCCTTTTGCGGAGAAAACGCTGGTTGCGGGCGTTCAGCGCTCAATAGGCGTTTTCCGTATTCAGCAGCCGAACGGGTGTCAGACACAGTATCTTAAAATCAAACCACAGTGACCAGTTCTCGATGTAATACAGATCGAACTCGATACGGTTCTTGATCTTGTCATCATGGTCGATTTCGCCGCGCCAACCGTTGATTTGTGCCCATCCCGTCACCCCCGGCTTGACGCGATGGCGGGCAAAATAGCCCTCCACGACCTCAGCATAGCTGCGGTTATAGGTGGATGCCAGAAGCGCGTGAGGTCTTGGCCCCACAAGGGAAAGATCGCCGCGCAGCACATTAAGAATCTGTGGCAATTCGTCGATCGAGGTCTTGCGGATGAAGCGTCCAACGGCTGTGACCCGTGGATCACCCCGTGTAACGGCGCGGCGGGCAGTGGGGTCACTCATTTTCGTATACATCGAGCGGAATTTGAAGACCTCAATGGTCTCATTGTTGAAACCATGCCGCTTCTGTTTGAAGAAAACCGGGCCGGGCGAGGACAGTTTGACCGCGATAGCGGCGCCGATAAAAACCGGCCAGAGCAGCACCAGCGCGAGCAGACTAAAGACGATATCGAAACAGCGTTTCTTGACCGAATTCCAGTCCGTAATCGGACGATCATAAACGTCCAGCATCTGTACGGTGCGCACGCGCGAATAGCTGCGGGGGCGGAAGCGCAGATTGCTGGCAACGGCGGCGATGCGAATATCGACCGGCAGCACCCAAAGCGTTTCCAGAAGTTCCAGGATGCGCTCTTCCGCAGACAGCGGCAGCGAAATGATCAAAAGGTCGATGCGCGCCACGCGTGCAAATTCCACCAGCTCGGCAATTGTGCCAAGTTTTGGGTAACCCGCAACGATATTGGGTGAGCGCCGCTCATCCCGATCATCAAAAATTCCGCAGATACGGATATCGTTATCGGGCTGCTGTTCCAGCGCACGCGCCAGATTGCGTGCCGGCGTACCGCCGCCCACGATGACGGCGCGCCGTTCCATCATGCCATTGCGCGCCCAGCGCCGGACGATGAGGCCAACGATGGCGCGCAAGCCAACCAGACACAGGGCCCCGAGCACATACCAAAGCACAAACCAGACACGCGAGTAGGTTTCGCTTTGCTTCAGAAGAAACAGGACGACGACCAGAAGGGTGAAGGCAAACGTGTGCGCCGACAGCACCCGTGGCAATGTGCGCAGAGGGGTGCGCAGCGATGGAAGGGTGTAGACCCCGCTCATTTGCAGCAGGAAAACGGTCAAGGCGGCACCGCCAACGACAAGCGGCGCATAGGCCCGCACCGTTGCCGCTGTGGAACCGACGTAGAAGACATGGATGAGTGCCCCAAGAGCAATCAGGCCTAGAACTTCGAACAGACGAACGAAGCCGGGCAACATTCTGGGTGAATATGTCTGTGCCTGAAACTGAAGCGCAACGTTCTGCGCGAGGGGATTCAGGTTGAAACTGTCACCGTCGCTGCCTGACGCTTCTGGCACGCTCTCGCCCTCGTTGCCCAGCTCCTCCGGCCGCCACCGGGGCTGCGCCTTGAACCTTTTCATAACCATGATGTCCAATGCTGCCTTGCTTGCAAACCAAACAAAGCGCCTGTTGCCGCCAGACATCTATCTAATGGTTCTAAGGGGTAAAACCTAGGGTAAACTCGTGCGATAGATGTCACAAATTCTTGCTGACATTTGCGAAGCACTGAAGCTGTGTCGTAACGTTCGGTCGTCGGGCATCGCTGCGTTGAGAGCAGCAGCGTCGTGCAGAAAACTGGTCATGAGATCGGCCAGATGCAGCGGATCGTTTGGCCGCGCTAGGGCAGGGCTTTCCTGTCCCAGAATCTCCGGTATCCCGCCGACACGAGAGGCCAGCACCGGCTTGTCCGCGGCCAGCGCCTCAAGAACGATGTAGGGCAACGATTCCGCACGGGATGGAACGACCACACATCGTGCCAGCGCGAATGCATCACGGGCGTTCATGGTGGGCCGCATCTCTATGCGTTTTGAAAACCCGTGTTTGAGAATATACTGCCGGTAGGCGGAAGCGTTTGGTCCGTCCCCGACGATCACGGCGGATAGCGGGCGGCCAGCGTTTCGCTCGGTCTGAGCAAAGGCGCGCAGGAAAATATCCGGACCCTTCAGATCTCGAAGCATCCCTATAAACAGAAAATCGGCAGCATCTGTGTTGGCTGTTACCGGTGCAAAGTCGCTTTCGGGCAAACCGTTATAGACAACGGCGCTCGCGATATGTGGCTCGCCAACCTTGGCTCGGTAGGTTTGCCGCTCGAACTCACAGACGAAGATCAGCGCGTCCGTCGCCCGTTCCATCAGGCGTTCAACAGAAAAGAACATCTTTCCAGTCAGCGTTCTCGCATCAAAATGCAGGCTGCCACCGTGGGGCGAGTATATGCGCGCAACAGGCTGCTGCTGGTAACGCAGTGCCGCGCCGATCAGGCGGGCAATCAGCCCACCCTTCGCGCCATGTCCATGCAGCACATCCGGCTTGAGTGCCTTGATGTCCTGATAGGCGGACACCAGCAGGCGCATATCGCTGAGGCCAA
This sequence comes from Rhizobium sp. CFBP 8762, assembly GCF_014841565.1. Classification (GTDB taxonomy): domain Bacteria; phylum Pseudomonadota; class Alphaproteobacteria; order Rhizobiales; family Rhizobiaceae; genus CFBP-8762. The sequence continues at coordinate 106,281 of NZ_JACYUD010000001.1, read as the reverse complement.
TGGAGCGGCGGATCGGCAAGCGTTGCAGGCCGAGCGACAGGAAGGGTTTCAACGCGTCAAAGAGCGCGTCCTCGTGCGGCCCGCCGGTCGTGCTGTCGCAGATAATGCCGACCTCGTGCCCGGCTGCTGCGTGGGCGATGGTCAACTCCCGTACGTGCCGGAATATGCCGCCAATGGGAGACCGGAAGCAGTGCAGAATACGCAACGGTCGTCCGTTGGGCATCCGCGTCAGAACAGCCGTTCGCGAACGTAAATCGTATCGCCAGCCATGACCGGATCGGTAATCAGCACGCGGCCGGTGATGATGTCTCCATTAATTTTGCGAGTGATATCGACATTTGTCTGATTGGCGCGGGTTGAAAAGCCCCCAGCAATGGCGATAGCGTTTTGCACGGTCATCCCCGGCACATAGGCATATTGCCCGGCCTGACCCACTTCACCCATGATGTAGACAGAGCGGTAACGGTCAATTTCGATGGTCACGTCGGGATCACGCAGAAACCCTTGCTTCAACTTTTGCGCCAAGGTGCGCTCCAGTTCCTGCAATGTGCGGCCCCGCGCAGGCACACCGCCAACCAGTGGGAAAGAAATGTATCCAGCCTGATCGACAGCATAAACACCGGTCAGGCCCGTTTGCTCAAACACCGTAATGCGCAAACGGTCACCGCTGTCCAGCCGGTACGGCTGAGTGGTCACCACATGGAAGGCGCGGGGGGCGGGCTTGTAGCTTGCGCAGCCCGATAGCGCCACACAGAACGCAAGCGCCAGCCATAGCGACAGCCGCCAGATGGCGCACGAGTGCGTGCGATGATCGGAATATGTGTCAGCGACTATCATTAGCGCCCCTGCCTGGCGAACTCTATACGTTGTTATCGAACTGTTAGGGTTAACGTAGCGTAAAGCCTGCCGTAAATACTGGATTTCGCGGGCTGAAAGCAATTTAAGACCGGAGCGAAGCGAGGATCGATAAGATTATGCTTAAAGGGGTATAACTCCTGCTATTAACTCTTGTGATACCATAATGGCCTTAAATTATCGTCGCGGCGATTGGGAGCAGGGCATGACGGGTGTGGTCGGTGGCGAGCGGGATGCAGATATCGATCTGCCACGCCTGTTTCGCGCCATTTGGCAAAAACGAGGCAGGGTGGCCGTAGCAACGCTGGGCGTTGCGGCGCTTGCTTTTGCCGGTGCCAGCCTGCTGTCGCCAAAATATCGCAGCGAGACCCGCCTGCTTGTCGAACCGCGCGGGGTGGACCGCAGTCAACCCATTGACCCAACTGCTCTGGACGATCTCGGTGTGGGAAGTCAGGTGCAATTGTTGCAATCGGCCGATCTTTTGCGCCAGGTCGTCCGAAATCTCAATCTGCAGCAAGTTCCCGAACTCGATCCGGCGTCGACTCCTTCTGTGCTGTCTGATCTGCTTGTGTTGCTGGGCGCACGAAAAAATCCGCTCGACGTGTCATCGCAAGAGCGGGTGCTTGATGCGGTGGAAGACCGTTTGGCCGTGTATCAGGTCGACAGGTCGCGCATTATCGGCGTGCAGTTTACATCGAAAGACCCGAAGCTTGCCGCATTGGTGCCCAATGAAATTGCGCGTGTGTATCTATCGCTGCAAGCCGGTGCCAAGCTTGACTCCGATACCGAGACGACACGCTGGCTGGAGCCGCAACTGGAAAGCCTGCGCGGGCGGGTTCAGGAGGCGGAAGAAAAGGTTGCGCAATATCGCACGAATTCGGACCTGCTTCCGGCGGGAGACGATGGCACAGTTTCCAATCGCCAGTTGGGCGATATTTCTGCTGAGCTGACGCGGGTTCGGGGCGAAAAGGCGAATGCGCAGGCGAGGGTGGACTCTGTCCGCACAGCGCTCGCCAATGGTCGGTCAGTCGATAATTTTCCTGATGTGATAGGCTCGGCCACCATTCAGCGATTGAAGGAAACCGAGTCGCTCATTCAGGGGCAAATCGCTGAACAGTCCATAACCCTGCTGGAGGGCCATCCACGGATCAAGGGCCTGCGCTCACAACTATCAGGCGTGCGCCAGCAAATTCGCGAGGAAACCGCGAAAATCTTGTCCAGTGTCGAAAACGAAGTGAATGTCGCGGAACTGCGCGAGCGTGAGCTGGAGCAGCAGGTGAACGCGCTCAAGGCAACCTCGGCGCAGGAGGGGGAAAGCAGCGTTGGCCTGCGCGCGCTGGAGCGGGAGGCAAATGCACAACGTCAGTTGCTGGAAACCTATCTGTCGCGTTACCGGGAAGCCGCATCGCGCACCGACCAAAGTGCCACCCCCGCCGATGCTCGCATCGTGTCACAGGCGGTAGAGCCGTCCGAGCCGTATTTCCCGAAAGTGCTGCCCATAACGCTTGTGGCCGGTCTCGCAACCTTTCTGCTCTATACCATCGCTATCATGATGCAGGAGCTATTCAGCGGCCGCGCCTATCGTACGCCGGGCGAGCGGACGCCGGAAGCTTCCCCGTCGATACCAGCCGATCCTTTGCAGCAAACGTCGGTCGCCGGCGTGCCAGCCGAGCCGCTACCGGTTGCGGACAGAAAGCCTGAAATGGTTGATCATGGCGACTACGGTATTATGGCTGTCTCGTCCCAGCTCATCCGCAATACGGTGCCGCTTGCCATTTGTGTGTCGCCAGCCGGTGACGAGGGGTCAGCGGCAACGGTCATGCTGGCCCGGCACATCGCGGACGCCGGACGGCGCGTGGTTCTGGTGGATCTCACCGGCTCTGCCTATCCCTCGCAGTTGATGGCTGAAAGTGACGATCTGGCGGGCCTCACAGATTTGCTGACGGGCGATATCGCCTTTGCCGACGGCATCCATGCGGACCGACTGTCACAGGCCCACATTATTCCACAGGGAACCGCTGATGCAGGTGTTGCCATGCGCAGTGTCGACCGTCTTTCGCTGATATTGGAAGCACTGGCCAACGTTTATGACACCGTGCTGGTGGAAAGCGGGCCGGCATCCATTGCGGGGGTTCGACGGTTGACGCACGGGCACAACACCAAGATCATCGTGTCCGCCTATGCTGCCAGCGAGGAACGCGTGTCTGACCTCATCGCACAGTTTGCGCAAGCCGGGTATGATGACATAGTGCTGATGACCGAAGGCACGGGGCCGGGTGGACCCCAGCGCAAGGCAGCTTAAAGTATTCCCAGTGAAGGAGTCTCCTTTTTCACGGAAAGTGCTTTAGCTTAGTCTCCGGCGCGCAGATTGTATGAGGCTGTAAAGGCGCAGATGGGTTTTCAGTGCTGTGAGAAGGCGGTTACGCAGCCGATACAAGGCTGCACCGATATGTCCCTTCCAGGTGAGGGGAACGACCGTGTCGTAATGCGGCGTTTCCACCGTGCACCACGAGCGTTTGAACGCCTGATCGCCGATGCCAAAATCAAACACGGTTTGCCCGGTTTGGCAGGCACGTTCAATCATGTGGTAAAACAGAAGTTCACCGGGACTGGCATCCGCGACCGTCTCGTTGATCGAGCTGAACTGGCAGAGCGTGCGCCCGCCTTTGTGGGTCAGTCCTGCTATCGCGACCAGCGTATTCGATCCATCCTGCAGCCGAATCGCGTTCATTTGCAAGAGGTCGCTATTCTCAGCGGCCAGAGTCTGGAAAAAGGCTTTTATAGACTCTTGTCCAAACACCTCCGGTAAATCCAAGGATTGAAAGCGGGCGGCTTTCTGCTCAAAAAACGCATCGAGAAAGCCGCGATGTTCCTCAGGCGTGGTGGCGATGACGTAACTGTATCCACCGAGCGCCTGCATACGCCGTTGCGAAAGCGAAAACTTCTTACGCCGTCGTTTTGCATTCAACTGTTGAAGCGTGGCCTCCATCGTCGGACGAAGGGTCAACTGAAATGCACTGTTTTGGTTGCGAACCGAGCCGGAGATCACCAGCGGATTGGGCTTGTCTGCGACGATGCTTGGCAGCCGGTCCAGAATAACCAGATCGGCAATACCCTTCAAAGCCCGGCGGAGGTCAACACCGTGTTCAAGCGTGAACAGGCCGGTGTTCAAATTGCTGTGGAGCGTACCGATAAACTGCGCTGTGCGGAAAGGGCCGCGCTGGATGATTTCCAGAGGCAGGATCACATGTGTTTCGCCGCTGCTGTGACCTTCCAGAATCGCCAGTTCCGATGCGTGTGTTGCAACCCACGCCTTGCACCAGTGTAGGGATTGATGCGGCGATACCCATGGCATCTGTTCAAGCTGCCGCCAGTTGTGCTCGATACTCTCAAAATTTGTATGAAGGCGAAACGACAGCTCGCGCAATTCGGTCAGCGGGGCTTCACCGGCTTTTCCATCCAGCGTATGATCAGCATTGCCGGCAGTATCCATAGGAGACCCGTCAGGAAGAAATACATCAGGTGAACCCACCAAGGGGATGTGCCGAGCAGCAGAGACGCAAACGTTGTTGCAATCAACGCGTATGCAATCACCAGAACCAGGATCAGCAGAGTACCGATCAGTTTTCTCAAGCGCACGGGCATTGATTACTTTCTTCATAAGTTTGTCAGGACACGTGGAAACCGGTTTTGCTAAAAACAAACGTCAACAAAATGGCGCCGCGACTCCATGCCGCAAAGGTTTGAACCTTGTTTTGCATCGGTCGCTGGTGCAAATCAATGAAAATGAGCAGGGCCAAGACGCGTTTGGCAGTTTGACGATGAGGCAGTATGATGACCGTGGCACATCTTGAACTCGACACCGTTCCCTATCGCGATGGCGACAGGACCGAACGCAACCGCCGTTATCTCAGGATATGGCTCGGCGTGGTGCTGTTCGCCCTCTTCGCACTGGTGCTGGTGGGAGGGGCCACGCGACTGACCGATTCCGGCCTTTCCATCACCCAGTGGAAGCCGATCCACGGCGTCATTCCACCCTTGAGCACGGCCGAATGGGAAGAGGAACTGCAACTCTACCGGCAGATACCGCAATATCAGGAAATCAACCGGGGCATGAGCCTTGATGAGTTTAAATATATCTTCTGGTGGGAGTGGGCGCACCGTTTGCTGGCGCGTGCTATCGGGCTCATCTTCGCGTTGCCGCTGGCAGTCTTCTGGGTCACGGGGCGGGTTGAGAAGCGGCTAAAGCTTCCTCTGCTCGGCATATTGGCGCTGGGCGGGTTGCAGGGGTTTGTCGGCTGGTGGATGGTGTCATCAGGTCTGGTGGAGCGTACCGATGTCAGTCAGTATCGCCTGGCGACGCACCTGATGATTGCCTGTTTCATCTTCGCATCCTGTGTTTGGATTTACCGTGGGCTGTGTCCGCAGCATCAGGATGCACCACCGACGCGTCATTCAAAGAAAGTTGCAATCCTGATCACCGTGATGACGCTGTTTCAGGTCTATCTCGGTGCTTTGGTCGCCGGGCTTGATGCCGGTTTTGCCTACAATGAATGGCCATTGATCGATAATGCAATCATCCCGGAGGGACTGTTCTCACATCAGCCTGCATGGATCAACGTCTTTGAAAATCCGCTGACGGTGCAGTTCATTCACCGCCTGGGCGCTTATGCGCTGTTCGGTGTGGTGCTGGCGCACATGATTGCGTCGCTGAGACTGGCACCAAAATCAACCCACGCTCGGCGCGCTGTGATACTGTTTGCGCTTGTCACTATTCAGGCCACCATCGGCATTATCACGCTGCTTCTGCGCGTGCCGGTGCAGTGGGGCGTGTTGCATCAGGGTGGCGCTCTGGTCGTGCTGGCCTTTGCCGTCAGCCACTGGCGCGGTTTCATCGGGGCGTATCCACACCCCGATGAACCTTTGGCTAGACAGTTAGTTCGATAGCATCAGGTCCATGTTCTGCACGGCAGCGCCTGACGCGCCCTTACCGAGATTGTCCAGCAGTGCGACCAGATTGATCTGGTGGCCGCCGGAAGTGCCGGTTACAAACAGCTTCATACGGTCCTGACCTGCCAGTTCCGTCGCATCTATGCGGCCAAGCTTTTGGCTTGCCGCCAAGGGTACGACCTCAACGACGGACTGACCGGCATAGTGATCGGCCAGCGCGTCGTGGACCGTTTCCAGTGTCGTGCCGTCTGCCAGATGATCGAGATGGAGCGGCACCTGCACGATCATTCCCTGCGGGAATTTGCCGACGGAGGGCGCGAAAATCGGCGCGCTGTCCAGCAGGCCGTGAAGCTTCATCTCCGGCACATGCTTGTGGTTCAAGGTGAGGCCATAGAGGAAATGCGGCGATGTGATCGGGTCCGCATTGGCGGGGTCTTCGAACTGCGCGATCATCTGCTTGCCGCCGCCGGTGTAGCCGGAAACCGCGTTCACGGTAACGGGGTAGCCATCCGGCAGGAGGCCGGCTGCGCGCAAAGGGCGGATCAGGCCAATGGCGCCTGTCGGGTAGCATCCGGGATTGGCAACGGTGCGCGAACGGCGAATCTTGTCGGCCTGATCGGTCGCCATTTCCGCAAAACCATAAGCCCAGGTCTCAGACGTGCGATGGGCTGTCGAGGTGTCGATAATGCGCACATGCGTGTTATCGGCAAGCATGGCCACAGCGTCGCTGGCTGCATCATCCGGCAGGCAGAGAATGGCGATATCGGCACTGTTCAGAAGCTCTTCCCGCAAGCCTGCGTTGCGGCGTTCCTGCTCCGGTATCGACAGCAGCACCACATCGGTGCGGTCAGCCATGCGGGCGCGGATCTGCAAGCCCGTGGTGCCGTGTTCGCCATCAATAAAGATCTTCGCCTTGCTCATAGGGGTGCCTTTTCAAAGACTTGCAATCATATCCGGAATCACTTTGGCGAACCGTTGATTCAATGTCTCAACGACAACCTTCGTGGTTGCCAAGGATATACATGGCAATGGTCACAGCAGCAATCGCTGTCGGAGATATGCCTGGAACGCAAAAAAGGCGGGACAAGCCCGCCTTTTCCAATGGTATGAACCGAACGATTAACGCTTCGAGAACTGGAACGAACGACGGGCTTTCGCGCGGCCGTACTTTTTGCGCTCGACAACGCGGCTGTCGCGGGTCAGGAAGCCGCCACGCTTCAGAACGGAGCGCAGGCCCGGCTCGAAGTATGTCAGCGCCTTGGAAATGCCGTGACGAACGGCACCGGCCTGGCCGGAAAGACCGCCACCGGCAACGGTTGCGTCGATGTCGAACTGGCCGTCACGAGCTGCTGCAACGATTGGCTGCTGCAGAATCATCTGCAGAACCGGACGTGCGAAATAGGCAACGTAAGGCTTGCCGTTAACAGTGATCTTGCCAGTGCCGGGCTTGACCCAGACGCGGGCAACAGCGTTCTTACGCTTGCCGGTCGCGTAGGAGCGGCCCTGAGCGTCGACCTTCTTGACATGTACCGGAGCGGAAGCAGTTGCTTCCGTCGCCGTGCCAAGGTCTTTCAATGAAGAGAGATCAGCCATGCTCAGGCGCTCCTTGTGTTCTTGGTGTTCAGCGCTGCCACATCGAGAACGGCTGGCTGCTGGGCTTCATGCGGGTGATAGGAGCCAGCGTAAACGCGCAGGTTCTTCATCTGACGACGACCGAGAGGACCACGGGGAACCATGCGCTCAACGGCTTTCTCGAGAACGCGCTCCGGGAAGCGGCCTTCGATGATCTGGCGCGCTGTGCGCTCCTTAATGCCGCCGGGATAGCCGGTGTGCCAGTAGTACTTCTTGTCAGTGTACTTCTTGCCGGTCAATACGGCCTTCTCAGCGTTGATGACGATGACATTGTCACCATCGTCGACGTGAGGTGTGAATGTTGCTTTGTGCTTGCCGCGAAGACGGTTTGCAATGATGGAAGCGAGACGACCAACGACGAGCCCTTCGGCGTCGATGATGATCCACTTCTTCTCGACCTCTGCAGGCTTCTGAGAGAAGGTTGCCATGTTACATTCTTTCGATCTGGACCCCGGTCGACCGGGGCTTTTCTTGTTGCTTGAATTGTCGCGGATTGTGAAATCCATGACAAAATGCCGGTTTGCCTGAAAGCAGAGCCGACAGGGCTGCTTATAGGGAAAGGCTTGGAGGCCGTCAAGGAGTGCAGTTTTCGGAGCGATAGAGATTGGTCAATTAAATCAATGATATAGCAATATGGTATTATGGCACCACAAATTCATCAGCTTGCCAGCGCCAAAATTTGCGGCTAGCCAGCAATGGAAACCAGAGGAAAACGACGATGGCGGATGTTGTGGCATTCAAAAAAAGCGCGGATGACGGGCTCGTATTGCGGGAAGAGAATGGCGGCGTTGTGCGCCTGACGCTAAACAACGGCCCGGTCAACGCCTTGTCCTCATCCATGCTGTCTGCACTCAGTGCAGAACTGGATGCGATGGCCGACGATGTACGGGTCGTGATTCTCAGTGCGCGGGGAAGCCACTTTTCCGCAGGCTTTGATCTGGCAGAAATCAATGCCTACCGGTCTCATGAAGATGGAGGAAGGGCAGCCTATACCGTTCTGGCGCAGGCTAGCACCGCTCTCGTGCAAAAGCTGTCGGCGCTTCATCAGCCCGTCATCGCCGAAATTGACGGACTTGCCACGGCGGCGGGCTGCCAGCTTGTGGCCGCCTGCGATCTTGCCATCTGCACTGATTCCTCGACTTTCTGCTTGCCGGGCGTGAATATCGGGGCGCTGGATGCAACGGCCATTGTCGCAGTTTCACGGGCTGCGCATCGCAAACAGGCGATGGAAATGGTGCTGACTGGCGAAACGATTGATGCTTCGACAGCCAAGGATTTCGGGCTCGTCAACCGGATCGTGCCGCGCCAGTATCTGTCGCAGGTGGTAGACAAATACGCCGCTGTGATTGCGTCGAAATCGCCGGAGGCACTGAATGCCGCAAAGCGGGTGTTCCAGGGTCAGGCAGTATTGCCTTTGGATGAGGCCTACGCAGTCAGCGGCGCGGCTCTGGTGGAGGGACTGATGTCACAGGATGCAGGCAAGGGTGCAGCCGCCTACCTCGAAAACCGATTGCCGGTGTGGGAGCCGTGAATTGATTGGCTCAGAGAAGCTTCAGCAGTAAAGCCCCGGTCGCAATCAGGCAGGCGGCGGCGAATCGCCAGATGCTGACTTTCTCTTTCAGAAAGACGATCGAGATCACGATTGCGAACAGGATAGCCGTTTCCCGCAGCGCCGCGACGGTGGCCACAGGAGCTTTTGTCATGGCCCACAGCGCCAGACCGTAAGCGCCAATCGACCCTGCGCCGCCGATGAGACCACGCCACCAATTGTGCCTGACGTGGAAGAGAACGGGGCGCAGCCCGCGCCGCGCGATAGCCCACGCAAACAACGGGATAGGCGGGAACAGGGAAATCCACAATGTATAGGCAACCGGGTTTCCTGCCACGCGTGCGCCAATGCCATCGACAAAAGTATAGACGGCGATGACAAGCGCGTTGGCAAGGGCCAATAGGATAGCCCGTTTGCCGCCGTGGCGCGCTTCTGCCGCCATGGTGAGAATGCCGCAGCATATAGTGAGAATGCCCACCATGGCCCCGGTACTGACCTGCTCTTTCAGGATCAACCCGCTTGATGCAGTCACGATCAATGGAGCAACGCCGCGCATCAGCGGGTAGACGAGGCCGATATCGCCTGCACGGTAGGCGGCGGCGACCAACTGATAGTAGGTGAAATGGATGCCCAACGATGCCAGAACATAGGGCCAGATCGCCAGAGGGGGCAAGGGCACGAATGGCAATGCCACCAGCGCGACGACACTTGCGCCAAGGGCGACCATCGCTGCATCGAGCGACTTCTCCGATCCGGCCTTGACCAGCGCATTCCATGTGGCATGAAGCAGGGCACCCAATAGAACAAGGGCTAAGACGTCTAAGGGCACGCAGACCTCATTCCATCGGTTGAAGTGTAAGGGATATCTGGCAGAATGCCGCCGGGCAATCTGTCATCATCAAATAGTGGGGGGGTGTAATGCCGATTGATCGCAGAGTATCGTTGATAACGCTAGGCGTGAGCGATGTGTCGGTTTCGACCGCGTTCTACGAGCGTCTCGGCTGGGTCAAATCCAGTGCGTCGCAGGACGCGATAACGTTCATACAGTTGAAGGGCACGGTCTTGGCCCTGTTTTCACGGTCGGCGCTGGCCGATGATGCGGGTGTTACCAACACGGAAACCGGGTTCAGCGGCGTAACACTCGCCCACAACCTCGGTAGCGAGGCTGCGGTGGACGACACCTTTGCCGAATTTGTGCGCTCTGGCGCGCAACCGGTGAAGCCGCCGCACAAGGTGTTCTGGGGCGGGTACTCCAGCTACGTGGCCGATCCTGATGGTCATCTCTGGGAAATTGCCTATAATCCGTTTGTACCGATGGATGATGATGGTCATCTGGTTCTGCCCGAATAGACGGGCGGTTTTAAAGTGTGCGAGGCTTGCATGGATCATGATCGTTATTCGGACGGATATCTGGCCGGAATTTTGAAAGATACATCGGTCATCGCGCTGGTCGGGGCCAGCCCTAACCCCGACCGTCCAAGCAACCGCGTGATGGCGTTTCTGCTGCGGCGTGGATACCGGGTCATTCCGGTCAATCCCGGACAGGCGGGCAAGGAAATCCTTGGGCAAACCGTCTATGCCCGGTTGGCGGATATTCCTGAGGCTATCGATATGGTCGATGTTTTTCGCGCTGCCAGCGCACTCCCACAGGTGGTGGAGGAGGTGCTGGCACTGACACCATTGCCAAACGTTCTCTGGGGCCAGCTATCGGTGCGCGATGATGCGGCAGCGGCACAGGCAGAAAGCAAGGGCATCAAGGTCGTCATGGACCGGTGCCCGGCAATCGAAATACCAAGGCTGATGGCCTGAAGGGGAGAGAGCATGGCGAATAATCCGGGCTTCAATACACTGGCCATTCACGCCGGTGCGGCCCCTGATCCAACCACCGGTGCACGGGCGACGCCGATTTACCAGACAACGAGCTTTGTGTTCAACGATGCCGATCATGCTGCCGCTTTGTTCGGTTTGCAGGAGTTCGGCAACATCTACACCCGCATCATGAACCCGACGCAGGCGGTTCTGGAAGAGCGGGTTGCGGCGCTTGAGGGCGGCACGGCGGCGGTTGCTGTCGCATCCGGCCATGCTGCACAGCTTCTGGCTTTTCACGCCTTGATGAGCCCGGGCGATAATTTTGTTGCAGCCAAGCGGCTTTACGGTGGATCCATCAACCAGTTCAGCAATGCCTTCAAGTCGTTTGACTGGCATGTGCGCTTTGCTGATCCGATGGATACGGCGAGTTTGGAAAGCCAGATCGACAATCGCACCAAGGCGATTTTTATAGAGAGCCTTGCAAATCCCGGTGGCACATTTGTGGATATTGCTGCCATTTCGGCGGTGGCCAGAGCGCATGGACTGCCGTTGATTGTCGATAACACCATGGCAACGCCATACCTGATCCGGCCTATCGAGCACGGTGCGGATATCGTCATCCATTCGCTCACGAAATTCATGGGCGGCCATGGCAATTCCATGGGCGGCATTATTGTGGATGGCGGAACGTTCGACTGGTCGAAATCCGGCAAATACCCGATGCTATCGGAGCCCCGGCCTGAATATAACGGGCTGGTGCTGCACGCCACCTTTGGAAATTTTGCCTTTGCCATTGCATGCCGTGTGTTGGGCCTGCGCGATCTGGGACCGGCAATCTCACCGTTCAATGCGTTTTTGCTTCTGACCGGCATCGAAACCTTGCCGCTGCGCATGCAGCGCCATTGCGATAACGCTCTGGCCGTGGCGACTTGGCTGCAAAACCATGATGCGGTGTCCTGGGTTAATTATGCGGGCCTTGAGGACGATCCCAACCACGCTCTGCAACAGGCCTATTCCCCAAAGGGCGCAGGCGCTGTGTTTACCTTTGGCCTGAAAGGCGGGTACGAGGCAGGCAAACGCTTCGTGGAAGGGTTGGAGCTGTTTTCTCACCTCGCCAATATCGGTGATACACGCTCGCTGGTCATTCATCCCGCATCCACCACCCACCGGCAATTGACCGAGGATCAACTGGTTGCCGCCGGTGCCGGACCGGATGTGGTGCGGTTGTCCGTCGGCATAGAAGATGTGGCCGATATTCTGGCTGATCTTCAACAATCCCTTGCAAAACTCTGAGAGCATCATGGCATCCATTCAGCACTTTGATACCGCGTCCGTTCAGCCCGAAGAGGGCGCCCCTGCGCCCGAGCGAGTGCTGGAAGGAAATCCGCGCTTCAAAACGTGGAATTTCGATGAGGCGACCGGGGGTCTGTATGCGGGAATCTGGGAAGCGACGCCGGGAAAATGGCGGGTATCCTATGATGAATGGGAGTATTTCCACATCCTTTCAGGCTATTCCATCCTGACATCCGACAGCGGCGAGGTGGTGGATTTGCGACCCGGCGTCAGCCTTGTGGTGCGCCCCGGATTTGCTGGAACCTGGGAGGTTCTGGAAACCACACGCAAGGACTATGTTATCCGGACATAGCCGACTGCTTACCATTTTAATGGAACCATGGCTCCGTCGATCTCGTTAAGCAATATCGCAATCCACTTGCAGAGACATGAATGAGGCAACCCCATACCAGCCTGCGCGCAGGAATTCTGGCGGCAATTCGCAGCCGAAATGATGCGACAGACGCCCCTGCATTGACGGCACAGGATGGCAAGGCGGTCATTGCCTCATACAACATTCACAAATGCGTCGGCACGGACAAGAGGTTCGACCCCGACCGCATTATCGATGTCATCTGTGAAATCGACGCCGATATCATTGCGTTGCAAGAGGCTGACCAGCGATTCGGTGAGCGTGCCGGTCTGCTCAATCTGGACCGTCTTCGCGACGAATGTCATCTGCTTCCCGTGCCGATCACCGCCCACAGCGAAAAGGGACATGCCTGGCATGGCAATGTCCTGTTCTTTCGCGAAGGGGTGGTGCAGGACGTTCACCAACTCCGCCTGCCCGGTATTGAGCCCCGTGGGGCACTGGTTGTCGATCTCGATCTGGCGGCTGGCCCTTTACGCATCATCGCTGCTCATTTTGGCCTGTTGCGGCACTCGCGCGCCCAGCAGGCAGCGGCTATCGTTGCCGCGCTGGATGCAGCGGAGGACAAACCAACGCTTCTAATGGGTGATCTCAATGAGTGGCGTCTGGGCACCCGCTCATCGCTGCGCTGGCTGTCCCCCCGGTTTGATCCGGAAGTGGCGACGGTGCCGAGTTTTCCTTCGCGCTTCCCCGTGCTGGCGCTGGACCGGGTTATGGGTAGCCCGCACAATCTGGTGGGATCGGTGGAGGTTCACAACACACCGACTGCCCGGGTCGCGTCCGATCATCTGCCGATCAAGGCGCATGTGGACCTGAACCGGGCCATGGCGTTTTTCGACACGATGCCAGACACGGTCGTGGCCCGTTGACCCCGCTCGGCAAGGGGTGCAAAGCGAGGTGGTAATGGGTGTGATTTCCACAGTCATCGCTCTGGTGGTGTGCTTTTCGCTCGCCTCGTTTCTGGCCGTCTACTTTTATGGACGCTTCGCGCGCAAAGCCGTTGGGGAGCCGTCGCACGTTCTGCCAGCACAGGAAGACGAAACGGAGTTGGATCGCGCTATCGTGCCAATGCTGGCAGCGAACTCAGGTCTCAACGGCCTGCGTCTTGTTGCCAGCAATGTAGAAGCGTTTATCGCCCGCGTCATGACGGCGCGCCACGCCGGACGCAGCCTCGATCTGCAGTATTACTACTGGAAGGACGATCTGACCGGCGGGCTGCTGGCCTATGAGGTGATCAAGGCAGCCGATCGCGGGGTGCGGGTGCGGTTGCTGCTGGACGATATCAACGCATCGCAACATGACAAGGCCTATCTGGCACTGTGCCGCCACGACAATATCGAGGTGCGGCTGTTCAATCCCGGCCTGAACCGGAACGGACCGATCCGCCGTGGTCTGGAAATGGTTTTGCGGCCATGGTCCGCCACGCGCCGAATGCACAACAAAGCGTGGATCGCCGATAACCGGGTCGCCATCGTCGGCGGACGCAATATTGGCGACGCCTATTTCGATGCGTCTGAAGCCTCGAATTTTCGCGATCTGGATATGGTGATGGTTGGCCCGGTTGTGGACGAAACCAGCCACATGTTTGATACGTTTTGGAATTCAGGCGTCGTGCTTCCGATTACTGCGCTTGGCCGCGCGCGGCGCAATCGCTTGCCCAAGCTGCGCAAGAAACTGAAGAAACTCGTTGCCGGACCGGCTGCCCGTCCGTATCTCGATTTTCTACGCGCTGAACATGTCGATCAAAAGTTGATGAGCGGTGACGGGCTGCACTGGACTGACAAAGCCCGTATCGTGTTCGATCCGCCGGAGAAAGCCCATGTCGAACAACCGGAAAACTGGATTTTGCAGGATTTGCTGCCGGTGCTCAAGGCTGCGACATCCGAGTTGCAGATCATTTCTCCTTACTTCATCCCCGGTCCTATCGGCACGGAGGAGTTTGCAGAGCTTGTCGCCAACGGGGTCGATGTGTCCGTGCTGACCAATTCACTGGCTGCCACCGACGTGGCGGCGGTCCACGGTGCCTATTCCAAGTACCGGCGAACCCTGCTGGAGGATGGCATAAAGCTCTACGAGTTGAAAGACATGGGCGACCCGCAGAAGCTGTCGATCTTTGGGTCGAAGGGGGCGAGCCTTCATACCAAAGCCTTTACGGTTGACGGAACGACAGCATTTGTCGGTTCTCTCAACTTCGACCCGCGCTCTGCTGCGTTGAACACGGAGATGGGGGTGCTGTTCAGCCAGCAAGCCCTGGTGGAAGAGGTGCGGCAAGTCTTTGCGGATGAGACATCGGCGGTCAACAGCTTTCAGCTTGATCTGGATGGCGGGCGAATCGTCTGGCAGGACACACACGAGGGAAGAGGCCGTCTGTCCAGGCGCGAGCCCGAGGTGGGTTTCTATCGTCGCCTGACGGCCAAGGTCATTTCCTTCCTGCCCATCGAATCGCAGCTTTGATTGGTGATCCACCGCCCAAGTGCAGGTGGGGCAAGCTTATCGTGTGTCGCGTCTTGAAGTCAGGGGCATTGACACTCTATGTAAGGACGGAAGAAGAGTAATGATTCCCGGTATTCCACAGGGTTTTTGGGCCAAAGGGTTTCCGGGCCAGATTGACGAAGGTTTGACATGAAAAATCCAGTTGATACCGCCATGGCACTGGTGCCGATGGTTGTCGAGCAGACAAACCGCGGCGAACGTTCCTACGATATTTTTTCGCGCCTGCTGAAAGAGCGAATCATCTTCCTGACCGGTCCGGTGGAAGATCACACGGCGACGCTTGTCTGCGCGCAGCTTCTCTTTCTGGAAGCAGAAAACCCGAAGAAAGAAATTGCCCTCTACATCAACTCTCCCGGTGGTGTGGTGACCGCCGGCATGGCGATTTACGACACCATGCAATTTATCAAGCCTGCCGTCTCCACGCTGTGCATCGGGCAGGCAGCATCCATGGGTTCGCTGCTGCTGGCTGCCGGCCACAAGGATATGCGGATGGCGACGCCGAACTCCCGGATCATGGTACACCAGCCGTCCGGCGGTTTTTCCGGTCAGGCGTCCGATATCGAGCGTCATGCGCGCGACATCATTAAGATGAAGAAGCGCCTGAATGAAATTTACGTCAAGCATTGCGGCCGTACCTATGAGGAAGTTGAAAAGACGCTGGATCGTGACCACTTCATGACTTCGGACGAGGCAATGGATTGGGGCGTGATTGACAAGGTCATCAGCTCCCGCGTCGCGCTGGAAGAGGCGGCTGCGTAAGGCAACGACGCAGGCCCTTTTAAGCTGTGTGACATAAATGTAATGGTCACACCCTTTATCTGGCCGTGAAAGACGTTAGTATAGGCTGTTAATGCTCCCTTGATGTGTTCGTGGATAGCATCGGCAGAAGAGTTGGGTGTTCGTTGCAACCGGTGAAACAAAGTGTGGATGCCGGTGAATGCTCCCGAAGCTTGTAGGAAAAGCCGCTTAAAGCGGAGCGGCTTTTTCGCCCAAGCGGTTTGAGGTGTCCGGCGGGGCTTTTCGAGTTCACGCGGCATGCTGGAAGGAAGATGATATGAGCAAGGTCAGCGGTAGCAACGGCGGTGACTCGAAGAATACGCTTTATTGTTCGTTTTGCGGCAAGAGCCAGCACGAAGTCCGCAAGCTGATTGCAGGACCGACGGTGTTCATCTGCGATGAATGCGTTGAATTGTGCATGGACATTATTCGGGAAGAGAACAAAACCTCGATGGTCAAGTCGAGGGATGGCGTTCCAACCCCACAGGAAATTATCAAGGTTCTGGATGAGTACGTCATCGGCCAGCAACAGGCAAAGCGTATCCTGTCCGTTGCCGTTCACAACCATTACAAGCGCTTGGCCCACGCCGCCAAGGGCAGCGATGTGGAACTGGCAAAGTCCAACATCATGTTGGTCGGCCCAACCGGTTGCGGCAAGACCTATCTGGCGCAGACGCTGGCACGCATTATTGATGTGCCTTTCACCATGGCGGACGCAACGACGCTGACGGAAGCAGGCTATGTAGGCGAGGATGTGGAAAACATCATTCTCAAACTGCTCCAGTCGGCTGACTACAACGTTGAGCGTGCGCAGCGCGGCATTGTCTACATTGATGAAGTTGACAAGATTTCCCGCAAGTCGGACAATCCGTCAATTACACGCGACGTGTCGGGTGAGGGCGTGCAGCAGGCGCTGTTGAAGATTATGGAAGGCACGGTTGCGTCTGTGCCGCCACAGGGTGGGCGCAAGCATCCCCAACAGGAGTTCCTGCAGGTTGATACCACGAATATCCTGTTCATCTGCGGCGGTGCGTTTGCCGGTCTGGACAAAATCATTTCGGCTCGCGGCGAGAAAACCTCCATCGGCTTTGGTGCTTCGGTTCGTGCACCGGAAGATCGTCGCGTCGGTGAAGTGTTGCGTGAACTGGAGCCGGAAGATCTGGTGAAGTTCGGCCTTATTCCGGAATTCATTGGTCGTCTGCCTGTTCTGGCAACGCTGGAAGATCTGGACGAGGATGCGCTTATCCAGATTCTGTCTGAGCCAAAGAACGCGTTGATCAAGCAGTACCAGCGACTGTTTGAGATGGAAGATGTGGAACTGACCTTCCACGAAGATGCGCTGCGGGAGATTGCTCGTCGCGCCATCATCCGCAAAACCGGCGCGCGTGGTCTGCGGTCGATCATGGAAAAGATCCTTCTGGACACCATGTTTGAACTTCCGACTTTAGAAGGTGTTCAAGAGGTTGTGATCTCCGACGAGGTCGTGAAGGGGTCAGCCCGTCCGCTCTATATCTATTCGGAGCGGACAGACGAAAAGGCAAACGTATCAGCCTGATTGCTTTTCACTGAAAAACAGAAAAAGGCCCGCGAAAGCGGGCTTTTTGCGTGATAAAAGCTTCATAATTGACTATTCTTTGCGTGAACCGTGAAATATAGTCCTTCGCAAATCGTTCGTGGCATTTGAAAGAAGATTGGGCGCGGAACGCCGCTTGCTCCAATCGTCTGAGCCTTGAAATGCTGTCAACGACACGCCACTTCTACGTGGAAAGAATAAGGTCCTTCGGCGCTTTCAGGCCGTTGGCAACGCGCCCGGTAACGGGGCGATGAAAGGATGTAATATGACGAGCAAAACGTCGCCCGCAGCAGAGAACGCGACCTATCCGGTGCTTCCTCTGCGTGACATCGTTGTGTTTCCGCACATGATTGTGCCGCTGTTTGTCGGTCGCGAAAAGTCCATTCGCGCGCTGGAAGAGGTGATGGGCACAGACAAGCAGATCATGCTTGCAACCCAGATCAACGCCAGTGATGATGATCCGGAACCGGCTGCCATCTACCAGATCGGCACCATCGCCAACGTGCTGCAGTTGTTGAAATTGCCGGATGGCACCGTCAAGGTGCTGGTTGAAGGCAAGGCACGCGCCGAGATCGATGGCTACAATAAGCGCGAAGAGTTCTACGAGGCGATGGCCCATGTGCTGGTCGAGCCTGAGGAAGACCCCGTCGAGATTGAAGCGCTGAGCCGGTCCGTGGTTTCGGAATTCGAAAGCTACGTTAAACTCAATAAGAAGATTTCGCCGGAAGTCGTGGGTGCTGCAAGCCAGATCGACGACTATTCCAAGCTGGCTGATACGGTCGCGTCACACTTGTCGATCAAAATTGTCGAAAAGCAGGAAATGCTGGAGACAACCAGCGTCAAATCGCGTTTTGAAAAAGCCCTTGGCTTCATGGAAGGCGAGATTTCCGTGCTGCAGGTGGAAAAGCGTATCCGCTCGCGCGTCAAGCGCCAGATGGAAAAGACCCAGCGCGAATATTATTTGAACGAACAGATGAAGGCGATCCAGAAGGAGCTTGGCGACGGCGAAGATGGCCGCGACGAGATGGCCGAGCTAGAAGACCGTATTTCCAAGGCAAAGCTGTCCAAGGAAGCCCGCGATAAGGCCGATGCCGAAGTGAAGAAGCTGAAGCAGATGAGCCCTATGTCAGCGGAAGCGACCGTGGTGCGCAATTATCTGGATTGGTTGCTGGGCATTCCGTGGAACAAGAAGTCCAAAGTCAAAACGGACCTCAACAACGCTGAGAAGATTCTGGACATTGACCACTTTGGCCTGGATAAGGTCAAGGAGCGCATTGTCGAGTATCTGGCCGTGCAGGCGCGTTCGACCAAGATCAAAGGGCCGATCCTGTGCCTCGTCGGTCCTCCGGGCGTCGGCAAGACGTCGTTGGCGCGTTCGATTGCGAACGCAACAGGGCGTGAATATGTGCGCATGGCGCTGGGCGGTGTTCGTGATGAGGCTGAAATTCGCGGCCATCGTCGGACCTATATCGGTTCCATGCCCGGCAAGGTCATTCAGTCGATGAAGAAGGCCAAGCGCTCCAATCCGCTCTTCCTGCTCGACGAAATCGACAAGATGGGTCAGGATTTCCGTGGCGATCCGTCATCGGCCTTGCTCGAGGTGCTGGATCCGGAACAGAACTCGACGTTCATGGACCACTATCTTGAGGTGGAATATGACCTGTCGAACGTCATGTTCATCACGACCGCCAATACGTTGAACATTCCAGCGCCGCTGATGGACCGCATGGAAATCATCCGTATTGCGGGCTACACAGAAGAGGAAAAGCTGGAAATTGCCAAGCGTCACCTTCTGCCAAAAGCCATTCGTGACCATGCCTTGAAGCCACAGGAATTCTCGGTGGACGATGAGGCCTTGATGGCTATCATCCAGACCTACACGCGTGAGGCGGGTGTGCGCAGCTTCGAGCGTGAACTGATGAAGCTGGCGCGTAAGGCGGTGACCGAGATCATTAAGGGCAAGGTCACGACTGTTGAGGTCAAGGCTGCCAATCTGGACGATTACCTCGGTGTACCGCGCTATCGTCACGGTGAGGCTGAGCGCGAGGATCAGGTCGGTGTTGTCACCGGTCTTGCCTGGACGGAAGTGGGCGGCGAGTTGCTGACCATCGAAGGCGTGATGATGCCCGGCAAGGGCCGCATGACGGTGACGGGCAACCTCAAGGAAGTGATGAAGGAATCGATTTCGGCAGCGGCGTCCTACGTTCGTTCGCGCGCGGTTGATTTCGGCATCGAGCCGCCACGTTTCGACAAGTCGGATATCCACGTGCATGTGCCGGAAGGCGCAACGCCCAAGGATGGTCCGTCAGCGGGTGTGGCCATGGTCACGGCAATCGTGTCGATCATGACGGGCATTCCTGTGTCCAAGGACGTTGCCATGACGGGTGAGATTACGTTGCGTGGTCGCGTGCTGCCGATTGGCGGTTTGAAAGAAAAGCTGCTGGCTGCACTTCGCGGCGGTATCAAGAAAGTCTTGATCCCGGAAGAGAACGCCAAGGATCTGGCCGATATTCCGGACAATGTGAAAAACAACATGGAAATCATCCCGGTTTCCCGCATGGGTGAAGTTCTCGAGCACGCACTTCTGCGCATGCCTGAGGCCATCGAATGGGATCCAGCGACGCAGGCAACGCCGGTAACGCCAACCGACGCGACTGACGATGCAGGGCAGACAATCGCGCACTAAAGCAGGTTTGACCAACCTGTCGCGCATTCCGTGACAAATCTGTTGAAGGCCAGCATTTATGCTGGCCTTTTTCGTTAAAAACAGTGGCAAACCCTTGCATTTGCGGGCTTTGCGAGCGATTGGAGTTGCCGGAGCAAGGGGGACGTGCAATCGTCTCCAGGCTTTGATACCGCCCGCAAAGCGAGTGGCTGGTGTCATTCGATACATCCAGATTTGCCGGATCCGTCGGGCCAGTCTGAGATGCGGCAAGAACAGATGTGGTGATGTCGGTTAACGACAATCAGCACACTCACAGTTACCCACGCGGCACCCACAGTTCAGTGTGTGCCGCAGACAGTTTCAAACCAGTATGAAAGGGTGGAAACATGAATAAGAATGAGCTCGTCGCCGCAGTCGCCGAAAAGTCCGGCTTGTCCAAGGGCGATGCTACGTCCGCAGTGGACGCAGTTTTTGAGACGATTCAGGGTGAACTGAAGAACGGTGGCGACATCCGCCTCGTTGGTTTCGGCAACTTTACGGTCGGTCGCCGCGAAGCCTCCAAGGGTCGCAACCCTTCGACAGGCGCAGAGGTTGATATTCCAGCCCGCAACGTACCGAAGTTCACAGCAGGCAAGGGCCTGAAGGATGCGGTTAACAGCTAATAGCTGTTGGCTGAAATGGAAAAGGCCCGGTGCGAACCGGGCCTTTTTTATGTATTATCGCTTCAAGCCTGAACCGTGGTCTGCTGCTGTTCACCTAAGCCTTCAATGCCCAGACGCATAACGTCTCCAGCCTTGAGGAACACATTCGGCTTCTGGCCGAGGCCAACGCCGGGCGGCGTACCGGTGGAGATGATGTCGCCGGGTTGCAGGCTCATGAACTGCGAGAGATAGGCGACGAGGTAACGAACGCCGTACACCATCGTCTTGGTTGAGCCATCCTGATAGCGGTGGCCATTCACTTCCAGCCACATTTTCAGGTTTTGAGGATCAGCGACTTCATCTTGTGTCACAAGCCATGGGCCGGTCGGACCGAATGTATCGGCTGATTTGCCCTTGGTCCACTGGCCGGAGCGTTCGGCCTGAAAGGCGCGTTCCGAAACGTCGTTTATGACGCAGTAGCCAGCAACATGGTCGAGCGCATCGGCTTCGGACACGTACTTGGCTGTCTTGCCGATGACAACGCCGAGTTCGACCTCCCAGTCGGTTTTCAGAGAGGTGCGGGGAATTTCCACATCGTCGTTCGGACCGCAAATGGCCGATGTCGCCTTCATGAAAATGATGGGCTCAGGGGGCACGGTGGCACCAGTCTCTGCGGCGTGATCGGAATAGTTCAGGCCAATGCAGATAAATTTGCCGGTTCCGGCAACGCAGGGACCAAGACGCGGGAAACCCTCGACAACGGGGAGGGACGCAACGTCCAGAGCCCGCAGACGTTCCAGCGTTTCCGGCAGGAGCGCTTGGCCCGCCACATCGTGGATGTGACCGGACAGATCCCGAATTTTGCCGTCCTGGTCCAGAAGGCCGGGCTTTTCCTGCCCTTGAGGGCCATAGCGTAACAGTTTCATAGTCTCTCCCAATATGAGTCGGTGAAGTTAAAGGCTGAGGCCGCCGTCAATAACGTGAACGTGGCCGGTGGTGTAGGCTGCGCCATCGCTGGCAAGATACACGGCAAGCGCCGCAATCTCCTCAGGGGTGCCAAGACGCCCCATGGGCTGGCGCGCAATGAACGCGGCGCGCGCTTGGGTGTAGTCGCCTTGCGCATGCATTCGTTCTTCCAAAGATGGCGACTGAACAGTACCGGGGGCGATGGCGTTGCAACGAATGTTCTGCTTGATATAATCGATTGCAATGGATTTCGTCAGGCCGATGACAGCCGCTTTGCTGGCGGAATAGACAAAGCGGTTGGGAACACCAGCGGGAACGCCTGCAACAGACGACATGTTGATGATGGAGCCGCCGCCCCGATCAATCATGCCGGGAAGGAACGCCCGAATCATGTGAAACATCGATTTCACATTCAGATCGAAGGCGAGATCGAAATCCTCTTCGCGCGCCTCGAGAATCGTGCCGCCATGTACGAAACCGGCGCAGTTGAAGAGAATATCAATCGATCCGGTTTGTTCTGCAAACGACGTGATGGCCTGGCGATCCCGCACGTCCAGCCGTGCTGTGGCCAAGCCGGTCGATGCCAGCTCCGAGAGCTTTTCACTGTTGATATCCGTCGCGATAACCGTTGCGCCTTCGCGCTGAAAGGCCTGCGCTGCAGCAAGGCCGATGCCTTGCGCCGCAGCTGTAATCACCGCGCGTTTGCCTGCCAGTTGTCCGGCCATAGATCTATCTCTCCATAACAAAATGCCCCGATGCCACAGACATGCCGGGCGGGTATCTTGTCAAGAAGGCAGACGCATTTCCATAGAAAAGAGTGGGTTGGCGAACCGGATCAAGCAGTCCGCTTGGCCGGTTCATCCGCAGAACGCTTGGAGATTTCGTCGGCTTTCCTTGCCAACGCTTCGATGATGTCAGACAGTTGTTTCAACTGTTCGTCATCAAGCGCGGTAAAGATTTCGTTGATAATCTCTTTCTTGGGATTCTCGGCCGCCATCAGCACTGTCGTCCCCATATCAGTGATGGAGACGATCTTCGCGCGACGATCTTCCGGATCAGGCTGGCGGACAACCAGCTTGTCACGCTCCAGCCCGTCGATGGCTTCTGTCACGGTGCGCGGAGCAAAATTCAGTGCACATGCCAGATCGGTAGAGCGGCAGGGACCCAGACGGCTCAGAAAATACAGGAATTTGCTGCGCGCAAGGGATACCCCTTGTTCGGTCATGCAATCATTCACCAGCCGGTAGATGCGGTGGTAAAGATCAAACAGTTTGTCAGCCACGTCGAAGGTTTGTCTCATAACCCATATATGTATATGGTGAGGGGGCATGTCAAACTGTGGTTGCGTTATCGTGTAACTTGACCACATGGCTGTGGCACGACATGGTCATATAATGTCATTCCGTTTTATCCATACCGCAGATCTCCATCTCGATTCTCCGCTCAAAAGCCTTGCGTTGAAAAACCCCGATTTGTCCGAGCTGGTGCGGGGTGCAACCCGGCAGGCGCTGGTTCGCATTGTCGATCTCTGCATTGAGGAAGCAGTCGATGCTCTGCTGATCGCCGGCGATCTTTACGATGGCGCGCAGACCTCGATGAGCACAGCCCTGTTTTTGGTGGCGCAGCTGCGCCGTCTTGAGGACGCGGGCATTCAGGTCTTCATCGTTCGTGGCAACCACGATGCGCAGTCTCGCATTACAAGAGAATTGACCCTGCCGCCCAACACATATGTGTTTACTGGCAAGGCCAAACCGTTTTTGGCGAAGATCACGCCGAGTGGGCGAGAGGTCTATGTTCACGGACTGAGTTTCAACGAGCCACATGCGCCCCAAAGCCTGCTTCCCGGCTACGCGCAACCCGTACCGGGTGCGGTCAATCTGGGCATCATGCACACCAGTGTGGCCGGAGGTGCCGGACATGATTTGTATGCCCCGGTCTCTGTCGCCAATCTGACTAGCCACGGCTTTGACTACTGGGCGCTCGGCCATATTCATCATCGCCAGATCCACAGCGATGTGCCGCTGGTTGTCATGCCCGGCATGCCGCAGGGCAGGGATATCAATGAGGCAGGCCCAAAGTCGGTCACGCTCGTTACCGTTCATAGTGACGGAACTTGGACGCACGAGGAGCGGGTGATTTCGGTGGCCGTGTTTGAACGGTGCACGGTGGATTGCAGCGGTCTCGACACATGGTCTGATCTGGTTACCCTGTTGCAGAAGCACATTCAGTCCGCACGGGCTGAGTGTGTTTGTGATCACCTGATTCTCCGTCTGATTCTCGTCGGGCGCACGTCGCTGTCATGGCGGTTGCGTCGGGACCACGCTTTGCTGATGGGGGAGGTGAGCGCCATAGCGCAAGCTTTGGGCCATTGCTGGATTGAGGCGGTTCAAGTCGCCTGTGAAACAGAAGCGCTGACAGAAGGTCGTGTTAACAACGGCCCGGACCCCATCGAGGAACTGGCCGGTTTGATAGACCGCGATGTGACGGAGGCTGCGGGCTATCGCCGCGAGGTGGAAACCCTGTTGCAGGATGTGCTGCGCCATTTGCCACCGGAGGCCAGGGACGGACTGGCGGCCAATGAGGAGGAGGAAGCGCAACTGATAGCCATGCTGATCGAGATGGGTGGAAAACAGGTGCTTTCACGGCTGAACCCTGTGTTGCCGGAGGCGCATGACTGATGCGTCTTAAACGTCTCGATCTCATCCGTTATGGAAAATTCACCGACCGGACGCTGGAGTTCGGCAACAAAACAGATGGCGCCGCGGATTTTCATTTGATTTACGGACCGAACGAGGCCGGAAAATCCACGCTGTTTTCGGCATTTCTGGATTTGCTTTTCGGTATTGAACGCCTCAGCCCCTATGGGTTCCTTCACCCCTATCCGCTGATGCGGGTGGGCGGTACGCTGGAGTTTGGCGGCAAGACGCATCGCCTGGTGCGCGTGAAACGGACGCACAATACACTGCTGGACGGCGACGAGCACGCTTTGCCCGATCATTACCTGTCGGCACCGTTGGGCTCGGTGGATCGCAATACGTATCAAAACATGTTTTCCCTTGATGATGACAGTATCGAGCAGGGCGGTGAGGCGATTCTAAAAAGCGAGGGGGAACTGGGCTCCATGCTGTTTGCCGCAAGTTCCGGTCTTTCGAATGCCAGCGCGATTCTGGCGACGCTCAAAACGGAAGCGGATGCCTTCTACAAGCCTCAGGCCCGGAAATTTGAACTGAACGATTTGAAGGCGGAACTGGAAGCCCTGAAAAAGCAAAGGAGACTGATCGACGTTCAAGCGCGCGATTACGGGGCGCTTGTGAAAAGCCGCGATGACGCGTTGGCGGCGTATGATCAGGCGTCCAAAGCGCGCAATGCGCTGCGGATCGAACGCGACCAGTTGCGTCAGAGCCGTGACAGCCTGCCCTTGTTGGCACGGTTGACAAAACTCCAACTGGAACTGGAGGACATGGATGCTGGGCCAAACCCGCCGCCCGGCTGGCACGGGCTTGTGCCGGACCTGATCAACCGCGAGACCCGCCTCGACGTTCAACGAACCAATCTGGAAACGCAGATCGAAGATCATGGTCGATTGCTGGAAGGACTAGAACTGGACCCCGCGATTTTGCAGGTGCAATCGGCTCTGGATGCGCTGATCGAGAGGGATATCGAGGCGCGCTACCGGACCGCGCTTCGCGATATGCCGTCACGTCTCGATGAGCAAAAGCGTCTTGAGCACGCCATCGGGTTTCAGTTGACAGCGCTTGGCCGCCCGGATGATTCCGAACCGCAGGCTTTGATTCTGCCAACAGCAGTCTCGGTCCAGATACAGGACCTGGCCCAGCAGCACTCCGGCCTCGAGACGCGGTTGAATGCAGCACAGACCGAGGCGGAACGCGCACGTGTGAGTCTGGCCGAAGCGCAGCTTGATCTTGAGCGTTTGGGCACGTTGAGCGAGACTGCTGTCGACGAAGATACGTTACGCGAATGCCTGAATGCGTATCGTGACGGCGATATTCGCGCTCGGCTAAGTGCGGCTTCGAGCCGTTGTACACAGGCGCGGTTGCAGTTGAATGCGAGCGTTACCGGCTTGCGTTCCCCCTTAAGCATCGACGCATTGCAGTATCTGGCCGTGCCCCATGTCGCCGATGTCGCGGTCTGGAAACAATCCGATGCGGTGTGTGCCGAGCGACTTCGCACGCTGACGGCTGAGATCAATGACTTGACGGTAAATCGCGCCGGGGCAGCCTCACGTCTGGAGCAACTTCGCGCTTTGGGAGATGATATCGACGACGACAGCGCGCGCCTGACGCGCCACCAACGGGACGAGGCCTGGGCTGTTCATCGTTCTGAACTGAGTATTGAGTCGGCGGAACGGTTCGAAGCGGCTCTGGTACTGGATGATCGTCTGGCTGCGCGCCGGCTGTCATTGTCCGAACGTCTGGCGGACATGCGGTCGCTTATGCTTGATATTGCCGAGGCGGATGCAAAGCTTGCGGTCATGCGTGGCCATTGCACAGAGTTGCAGGCCGAATGGCAGGGCTTGCAGGACCGCTTGGCGAACCTTGCCACCATGCTGTCCCTGCCGGACGATGCGACGTGGACGCAAGTGGAGAATTTCCTCGCTCTTCGTGAGACGACTCTGGTTCAAGTCCAGACCCTGCATCAAATGGAAAGCGAATTTGCCGAACTGCGGGCGCAGCAGGACAATCACATCCAACGGCTGGCGCGCTGCCTGAACGATGAGACGCCGATCGCGGACATCGATCCCCAGATGCTGGCGAGCCGCGCTGATTCGCTTCTGCGTGCATGTGCCGAATCGCGTGGCGCACGCGCTGCCGCGCACGAATCGTTGCGAGCCGCTGAGAAAACGCTGAAAAGCCGTGAGGCCGAGACGATAGCCGCAAAAGCAGCGCTTGATGACTGGCGGGAGCGCTGGACATCCACGTTGAGATCATGCTGGCTGGAGGCAATAGCAGATACGCTTTCGCCAGTTGCCATATCCAGAATTCTCAGTGACGTGCAGGAACTGGACAAAACGCTGCAGGCACAAGCAAGCCTGGAATACCGGATTGCCGGAATGCAGCGTGATCAGGCAGCATTTCACACTGCGATAGCGGACATCAATGCTGTGTTGCAGCAAGGGGTGAGCGACGATCTGCTGACCGACTACGCAGCAATCGGACATCGGTTGGCAGAGGCGCGAAAGGCGGACGCTGAACGCCATCGTTTGGCCACGGAACTGGACACTCTGCGGGCTGCCCATGCGGCGTTGTTGCGTGAGCAGGCCGTTCAGCTTGCACAAAAACAGGAGATTTTAGAGTTTTTCGCGTGCGATACCTTGGGCGAAGCCGCGCAACGGTTGGAGGCCTTGGCTGCACGGGCCCGTGTTGCTGCCAAACTGACCGAGGCTACTGACGATCTCTGCACGCGGCTTGGCGTGTCAAGCGTATCGCAGGCCAAGGATAAATTGGCGGATCTGACTGCCGAGTCGCTCAACTCTGCCTTGATGGACATCGAATCGCGTCTGGAAGACGTGGATCACGAGGTTCAGACGCTGCATGCAAACCATATGAAGGCGGCAGAAACTCTGAATGCTATCGGCGGGAGCGATGCCGTCGCAGTGCTGGACGAGCAGCGGCAGACAATACTGCTGGAGATTCAGGAAAAGACACTGGCACATCTCGCCACGCGGGCAGGCATTTTGGCGGCGGAGCAAGCGTTGCGACTGTACCGCGAGAAGCACCGCAGCATGATGATGCGTCGCGCCTCGGATGCGTTCAGCAGGATCAGCGGCGGCGACTATTCCGGACTGTCGACACAGACCGAAAAGAATCAGGAATTGCTGATTGCCAACGCTGCCAATGGTGCCTCCAAGCTGGCACGCGATCTATCCAAGGGAACGCGGTTTCAGCTGTATCTGGCATTGCGCATGGCCGGTTATCACGAGATTGCAACCACGCGCGAGCCGCTGCCGTTTATCGCGGACGATATTATGGAAACCTTCGATGATAGCCGCTCGCACCGGGCCTTTGAACTGATGGGAGATATGGCGCAGGTGGGCCAGGTCATTTACCTGACCCACCACCAGCATCTGTGCGATATAGCGCGTGCCGCTTGCCCCTCTGTCACTATTCACCAGTTATAACGTACTGGCCTATCAGGAAACGGCAGTGACCGCCTGGCTGATGGCGGCTTTCAGGCTGGCCATGTCGAATGGCTTGACCAGAAGAGCCGCCTGCGTGAGGTCCTCGGCACCCGAAACGGCCCGGTGCCCCGTGGCAAAAATCACTGCCAGATCGCGCTTTAAGGTAAGTGCGGTGCGGGTCAGTTCCACGCCCGACATATCCGGCAAGCCCACGTCCGATATCAGGATATCCACCACCTCGGTCTTGAGCAGGGTGAGCGCTGCCGAGCCGCTGCTTGCTTCGAGAACCTCAAACCCCATCTCTTCCAGCATATCGACGGTGTTGATCAGGATGAGCGGTTCATCCTCGCACACCAGAATACGGCGACGGGCAGCCTCTTGCTGGAGGGTTGGCGCAGGCGTATCGGGCGACGCTTCGGCCGGTGCCTCCACGGTCTCCATGGCCGTCGCATGCAGAACATGGCGAATCTTTCGTGCCAAAGCTTCCCGTGTGTATGGCTTGCTCAAGAGGTTGACGCCCGCGTCCAGCCGCCCACCGTGCACAATGGAGTTTTCCGTGTAGCCGGAGGTAAACAGAACACCGATGTTCGGAAGACGAGCCTTTGCCTTGCGTGCCAGCTCCGGACTCTTCAACGTGCCTGGCATGATCACATCTGTGAACAGCAGATCGATTGCCAGGCCACTTTCGATAATATTCAGAGCACTTTGAGCATCACGGGCCTTCAAAACCCGATAGCCAAGGTCCGTCAGCAGGGCCACAGTTGTCTCGCGAACGGCATCATCATCCTCCGCAACCAGAATGGTTTCATTGCCCCCCGTGGCGGGCCCGGTCTCGGTTTCGGAAACGAGGTCTTCTGTTTCCAGCGAACGTGGCACATACAGCTTGATTGTCGTACCGCTACCAACCTCGCTGTAAATTTTGATATGCCCACCGGACTGTTTGACGAAGCCGTAGACCATGGACAAACCAAGGCCCGTTCCTTTTCCCTCCGGCTTTGTCGAGAAGAACGGATCAAAGACCGCCTCCAGCAATTCGGGGGGAATGCCGCTACCGGTATCACTTACCGCCAGCATGACATATTGTCCCGGTGTCACCTCATGGTGGGTGCGGGAATAGGTGTCGTCCAGATAGGTATTACCGGCTTCTATGGTCAGCTTGCCGTGATTCTCCATCGCATCGCGCGAATTGATCACCAAATTCAGCAGGGCATTTTCCAGATTGCCGGGATCAATCAGGGTGTTCCACAAACCACCGGCTATGACGGTTTCAATTTCGATGGCTTCGCCGATGGTGCGGCGCAGCATATCGTCCATATTGCGGACCAGACGCCCGATATTGACGACTTTGGGTTCAAGCGGCTGCCGCCGCCCGAATGCCAGAAGCTGCGATGCCAGCTTCGCGCCCCGCGTCACGCCCTGCAATGCATTGCGAATGCGCTGCTCTTCTCTGTCCCGACCCGCAACATCCTTTAACAAAAGCTGGAGATTTCCGCCCACAACCTGAAGCAGATTGTTGAAGTCATGGGCGATTCCGCCAGCAATATTGCCGATGGCTTCCATTTTCTGGCTATGTCGCAGGGCTTCCTGCGTTTCAATCAGTTGCTGCGTCCGCTCGGCCACACGCTCTTCCAGCGTCGAGTTGACAGCCGTCAGAGAACTCTCGACATTCTTGCGGTCTTCAATGTCAGTATTGGTGCCAACCCAGCGGCGAACCTGTCCGCTCTCGTCAAACAGGGCCGTTGCGCGGATCAGATGCCAGCGATAGATGCCATCGTACCGCCGGATACGGGCTTCCATCTGGAGGTCGCTGCCGGACTCGACTGATTCCTGCCAGCTTTGCAGGGTGTTGTTCAAATCACCGGGGTGAATCAGGCTTTTCCAGTAACCGCTGTTGATAGAACCCGGGCGAGACCCGGTATAGGCGTATGTCTGGTCGTTAACCCACTCCAATGCGCCATCGCGCGAGGCAATCCAGGTGTGATTGGGTATGGATTGCGCCAGCAGACGGAACCGGCCCTCACTATCTATCGCCGCGCGCTCGGCATTCTTCTGCTCGGTCAAGTCATTGCCCTGAACGAAAATCCCTTTCGTTTCGCCGGATTCGTCGAGAAGCGGTTGCAGGACGACATCGATATGGCGCTCAACCGGCTCGCCGCCGGGCTGCGCGGGAACGACAATCTTGAGAGATTTACGCGCTGAAGACCGGGCAGTCCGAAAGACATCATCCAGTGCATGAATCAGGTCGTGTCCGTTTGCTTCTGGCAGCAAACGGGCAAACGGCATGCCCATGACCGCATCTTGTCCCACCAGCGATTTGAACGCGGTGTTGGCAATCGCTACCGCGTGATCCGCGCCGTTCAGAACCGCCATGAAGCTAAGCGCCTGTTCAAACACCGTCCGCAGATCATTGCGCTCCGCGCCAAGCACCATATTTTCCATCTGCACGGCAATGGCACGCTTCATGACATCGGCTTCTGCCTGCATGGATATGGAGGCATGGGTGCGAAGACGGTGCAGTTCGGTAACATCGACCGTATGCTGGAGGATATGACAGAGCTTGCCATCGCTATCGAACAACGGCGTATGCGTTGCGCTCCAATAGCGGTCTTCCATGACACCATCGGCGGTTTCGACCGGATAGGGTATGAGCGGCAGAACGTCTCGCCGCTCCGTTTCGACGACCTTTTGAAGTGACGTGCGAAGCATCCTGCCGCTATCGGACTGCGGATCGCTGGGAAATACGTCGAACAAATGCTGGCCCGTTATGTCATCGCGTCGGCGCTGCGTAACATCCAGATAGGCCTCGTTCATGCCGAGAATGGTATAACTGGTATCGAGCACGAGGTATGGGTTGGGAGAGGCATTGAAAAGTGCAGAGGCGTCCAGATTTAACAGTTCAGGGGCGCGCAGCAAGAAAGGCTCCAATCAGATTCGCCAGTGGCGAACATGGTCCGCCTTACAAAGTCGCAAAACAGATAAAAGCTAATACAGGTGCCGACAAGAGCGCTCGATTCGAAAATGCGGCATTCCAAGAAACAAATTGCGAAAACGCAAAAGCCGCCTTGCGGCGGCTTTCAGCAAAAATGGTGGGCGATGACGGACTCGAACCGCCGACATCTTCGGTGTAAACGAAGCGCTCTACCAACTGAGCTAATCGCCCCCCGTTGTTGGTGGCCGTGATGTATGCGGGCTTGAAAAAAACCGCAAGAGGTAATTTGCTGTTTTCGTGAATTTTTTTGACGGGTTACCCACAAAGCCCGCAATTTCCGCCTTTGTATATACGGCTTTGTTGATGCTTGAGTGGAGGGGTCTGATGAGTCGTCTTTCTCGCCCACACTTATTTAACCTGGCAGGTTGCCCAGGCTCACAGTCATCAACGTTCATAAGATACGAGATGCTTCGGTTTAACGTAGGTCTCGATTGAGTGTGTAAAACCCGAACGGGTCGTCGTTGATTCTGTTAAAACTGCCGGGGCAGGGAGGTCAGCCGGTCTCGAATATAGGCGCGGTCATAGCGGCCCGCAAAATCGAAACAGGGGTTATATGAACAAACCCGACATTTCCGGGCTTTCTGAATTCGTGTTCAAAAGAAATTGAAAAATCTCGGATATTTTGGTTTGGGCTCGCTTGACACTCCCGTTTTTACCCCTTAGTTAGCCGCTCATCGAACGGCGCAACGCCGGTTCGGGACGGAAGACGGCCTAGCCGGCTTCCACTAAAATGCGCGGGTGTAGCTCAGTTGGTTAGAGTGCCGGCCTGTCACGCCGGAGGTCGCGGGTTCGAGCCCCGTCACTCGCGCCACTTTTGCCTGAAAAGGTAAAGGTGTTGTGACATTAAAGATAATCCAAAACAGTTTTCGTTGCGTACAGTGTGCTGTGCGTGGCTGAGGCTGTCATTTGGTCTTTTGGCACGTGCGAACGGCGAAAATTGAGCGTTTTGGGAAGCTTTTAAAAAGCGCCAAATTGACAATCGGCAGGCTCTTTATAATTGCTTTCTGAGTGGGCCGGGCCTATGTGTGTCGCTTATAAGCCAGAGTGAATTGCGGTTGCGACGTTTTGTCCTAGCGATATGGGCGTCGGATCGAGGGTTTTAGCAGTGATTTCCCAAGCTTGTTGCTGGATGTTAAACACATCACACACCATCTATAGGAAACGCGGTTAAAACCTGCGGGCAGAGCTTGCGCCGACAGGTTGCCTGCGATAACCACTCTTGCGTTGCAACATGGTTTTTCGGCTTGCCAAGGCGTTTGCCTCGAGTGGACTCAGGCGCTCCCGCGCAGGCAGGGATGGATTTGAATGACTGAGCTACTTGGTTCCTATATTCCAATCGCGATCTTCATCGGCATAGCGCTGGTCATCGGAATCGCGCTGTTGATTGCCCCCTTTGCCGTTGCATTCAAGGCGCCGGACTCCGAGAAGCTTTCCGCTTATGAGTGCGGCTTCAACGCGTTTGATGATGCGCGTATGAAATTTGATATCCGGTTCTATCTGGTGTCCATTCTTTTCATCATTTTCGATTTGGAAGTCGCCTTCCTGTTTCCATGGGCTGTCGCATTCAAGGATATTGGTTGGTTCGGACTTTGGTCTATGATGGCGTTTCTGGGCGTCCTTTTGATCGGGTTTATCTATGAATGGAGAAAAGGAGCGCTGGAATGGGAATAGCACAAATGGATACGCCCCTTGTCGCTCCTCAGCCCAAGGGCATCATTGACCCAGGCACGGGCAAGCCAATCGGCAGCAACGACGCTTTCTTCGGCGAGATCAATAATGAGCTTGCCGACAAGGGCTTTCTCGTTACATCCACCGATGAGCTGATTACATGGGCTCGTACCGGCTCTTTGATGTGGATGACATTTGGTCTTGCCTGTTGCGCGGTTGAGATGATGCAGATGTCCATGCCGCGTTACGATGCCGAGCGCTTCGGTTTTGCGCCGCGTGCGTCCCCGCGCCAGTCGGACGTCATGATTGTGGCGGGCACGCTGACCAATAAGATGGCACCGGCTTTGCGTAAGGTTTATGACCAGATGCCAGAGCCGCGTTACGTTATTTCGATGGGTTCCTGTGCGAATGGTGGTGGGTACTATCACTACTCCTATTCCGTGGTTCGTGGCTGTGACCGGGTTGTGCCGGTTGATATCTATGTGCCGGGCTGTCCCCCCACGGCAGAGGCTCTTCTTTATGGAGTGCTTCTGCTGCAGAAAAAAATACGCCGCACCGGCACGATTGAACGGTAGGCGAGGGGGAACCGATGAGTGAAGCCTTGAAAGAACTGGCTGGTTACATCAGCGACGTTCGCGGAGAGCTGGTCAGTGAATGGGCGATTGCCTACGATGAACTGACGCTGAAGACGACACCTGCCAACATCGTAGCGCTGCTGACATTCCTGCGGGACGATGTGCAGTGCGGGTTTATCAACTTTACCGATATTTGCGGTGTCGACTGGCCACAGCGTGAAGATCGCTTCGATGTGGTCTATCACCTGATGTCCCCGCGCCAGAACCAGCGTATCCGCGTGAAACTGAGTGTTGGTGTCAACCAGACGGTGCCTTCGGCCACCTCGGTTTTCCCCGGAGCGGATTGGTTTGAGCGCGAAGCCTACGATATGTATGGCATCCTGTTCACCGGCCATCCCGACTTGCGCCGGATTCTCACCGATTACGGTTTCGAAGGACATCCGCTGCGCAAGGATTTCCCGATGACCGGCTATGTCGAGGTTCGCTACGATGATGAATCGAAGCGGGTGATCTACGAGCCCGTCGCGCTGCGTCAGGAATTCCGCAATTTCGATTTTCTGTCGCCATGGGAGGGAACGGATTACGTTCTGCCAGGCGATGAGAAGGCGAACTTGAAATGACAGTGACGACACGACTTTCAGGCAAGGCTGCGGCACCTGTGGAGCAACGGGTATGAACGAGCATAACGTTCGCAATTTCAATATCAACTTCGGCCCGCAGCATCCGGCTGCGCACGGCGTTCTGCGTCTCGTTCTGGAACTGGACGGGGAAATCGTCGAGCGCGTCGATCCGCATATCGGCCTGCTGCATCGCGGCACTGAAAAGCTGATTGAAGCCAAGACCTATCTTCAGGCATTGCCGTATTTTGACCGCCTCGATTATGTGGCTCCGATGAATCAGGAGCACGCCTATTCCCTCGGCGTCGAAAAGCTTGCAGGCATTGAAGTGCCTATTCGTGGCCAGTTGATCCGTGTTCTTTATTCTGAAATCGGACGTATCCTGTCTCACCTGCTGAACGTGACAACTCAGGCCATGGACGTTGGTGCATTGACACCGCCGCTCTGGGGCTTTGAGGAGCGCGAAAAGCTGATGGTGTTCTATGAGCGGGCCTGTGGCGCGCGCATGCACGCTGCCTATGTCCGCCCCGGCGGTGTGCATCAGGACCTGCCGCATCAGTTGGTAGAGGACATCGGCAACTGGGTCGAACCGTTCCTGAAGACTGTTGATGACATTGATGAACTGCTGACCGGAAACCGGATTTTCAAGCAGCGCAACGTCGATATCGGCGTAGTCTCGCTGGACGATGCGTGGGCCTGGGGCTTTTCTGGCGTGATGGTGCGTGGTTCGGGCGCCGCATGGGATTTGCGC
Source organism: Rhizobium sp. CFBP 8762 (assembly GCF_014841565.1). GTDB lineage: Bacteria > Pseudomonadota > Alphaproteobacteria > Rhizobiales > Rhizobiaceae > CFBP-8762. The sequence goes on along the minus strand of NZ_JACYUD010000001.1, from coordinate 71,930 downwards.
CGCTCGCAGCCTTACGAATGCTATTCGGACCTCGAATTCGATATTCCGATCGGTAAAAACGGCGACTGTTATGACCGCTATCTCATTCGAATGATTGAGATGCGGGAATCGGCCAAGATCATGAAACAGTGCGTGGATCGTCTTCTTGGGGATGCCAAGACCGGTCCCGTGTCATCGCTGGACGGTAAGGTCGTACCGCCCAAGCGCGGTGAGATGAAGCGGTCCATGGAAGCGCTCATTCACCACTTCAAGCTGTATACCGAAGGGTATCACGTTCCCGCCGGTGAGGTATATGCCGCCGTTGAGGCACCGAAGGGCGAGTTTGGCGTGTATCTGGTGTCAGATGGCACGAACAAGCCCTATCGATGCAAGATCAAGGCACCGGGTTATGCGCATCTTCAAGCGATGGATTTCATCTGTCGCGGGCACCAGTTGGCAGACGTATCGGCGGTGCTTGGTTCGCTCGATATCGTGTTTGGCGAGGTGGATCGATGATCGCTTGTTCAAGTATCGCTCAAGAAATTGCTGTATCCTTCCAAGATGACCAAAATGCCTGCGCGACCGATGTTCTGGCAACATCGATGCGTGGGTCGGTAAACTGATAAGGCGCTAGAGAATGTCCGTTCGTCGATTGGCCGAAGAGCAAGTTCAGCCCGCAAGCTTTGTCTTTTCTCAGGAAAATGCTGTTTGGGCTGAAAAGACCATCCGCAAATATCCGGCTGGCCGCCAGCAGTCTGCAGTGATTCCGCTGCTGATGCGTGCGCAGGAGCAGGATGGATGGGTCACCAAGGCTGCCATCGAATCCATCGCCGATATGCTGGATATGGCCTATATTCGCGTTCTGGAAGTTGCGACCTTCTATACCCAGTTCCAGCTCAAGCCCGTGGGCAAATACGCCCATATCCAGGTGTGCGGCACCACGCCATGCATGTTGCGCGGTTCGGAAGAGCTGATCAAGATCTGCAAGAAGCGCATTCATCCGGAACCCTTCGCGCTGAACTCCGCCGAGACATTGTCCTGGGAAGAAGTGGAATGTCAGGGGGCGTGTGTGAACGCGCCCATGGTCATGATCTTCAAAGACTCCTACGAAGACCTGTCGGTTGAGCAGTTCGAGCATATTATCGATAGTTTCGAAGCTGGACGCGGTGCTGACATTAAACCAGGGCCGCAAATCGACCGTATCTATTCAGCGCCTGAAGGCGGTCCGGTGGCGTTGACATCACCGGATTATCGCTACCGCAATCAGGTGACCGAGCCGGAAGCACCATCACCGAGCGAAGGTGCCGGGGAAGGTGACGGCGAGGGTGCTGGCACCAGCGTACCGCCCGCCAACGCGGCGCGCGCAAAGGACAATGCGCCCGAAACGGACGCAAGCGTGAAGACACCGGTTACGGCCAAGCCGGAAGCGGCTGAAAATGCGAAGGCCTCTGCCAATCCCCTGTCGGGAACGAAGGATGCCAAAGACCCCGATGTCAAGCCGGTTGGCAGCAACATCGAGGGCGCGCCCGCTGAGAAGGGTGCTGTTGAGGGAAAGACATCCGCTCAAGCCTCGGGAGATAATTCCGATGGCAAGAAGCTCTGAGAGGTGAACCATGCTTAAGGATGAAGATCGCATCTTTACCAACATCTACGGCACCAAGGACAAATCGCTGAAAGGCGCCATGAGCCGTGGACACTGGGATGGCACCAAACAGATTGTTGAAAAAGGCCGTGACTGGATCATCAATGAGATGAAGGCGTCGGGCCTACGCGGCCGCGGCGGCGCTGGCTTCCCGACTGGCCTCAAATGGTCTTTCATGCCGAAGGAAAGCGACGGGCGTCCGCATTATCTTGTGGTGAATGCCGACGAATCGGAGCCTGGCACGTGCAAGGACCGTGATATTATGCGTCACGATCCGCACACGCTGATCGAAGGCTGCGTGATTGCGGGCTTCGCGATGGGCGCACACACAGCGTATATCTACGTGCGCGGCGAGTACATGCGCGAGCGTGAAGCGCTGCAAGCTGCGATAGATGAATGCTACGACAACGGCCTTCTGGGTGTTAACAACAAGTGCGGCTGGGACATGGACATTTTTGTCCACCATGGCGCGGGTGCTTACATCTGCGGCGAAGAAACGGCTCTGCTGGAAAGCCTTGAAGGCAAAAAGGGACAGCCGCGTCTGAAGCCGCCGTTCCCGGCCAATATGGGCCTCTATGGTTGCCCGACAACGGTCAACAATGTGGAGTCCATTGCCGTTGCGCCGACCATCCTGCGTCGTGGTGCAGGCTGGTTTTCGGCGATCGGTCGGCCCAACAATGTCGGCACGAAGCTGTTCATGATTTCCGGTCATGTCAACCGTCCGTGCACGGTTGAAGAAAGCATGGGCATCCCCTTCCGTGAACTGATCGAAAAGCATGCCGGTGGTATTCGCGGTGGCTGGGACAATCTGCTGGCGGTCATTCCCGGCGGTGCATCCTGCCCGGTCGTGACGGCGGAAAACATCATCGACTGCCAGATGGATTTCGATGGTCTGCGCGAGGTTAAATCGTCATTCGGTACGGCTGCGGTGATCGTCATGGATCGTTCGACCGATATCATTAAGGCCATCGCGCGTCTGTCGCAGTTCTTCAAGCATGAGAGTTGCGGCCAGTGCACACCCTGCCGTGAAGGCACGGGCTGGATGTGGCGCGTTATGGAGCGTATGGCTAAGGGCAACGCACAGAAGCGCGAAATCGATATGCTGTTTGACGTGACGAAGCAGATCGAGGGTCACACGATCTGCGCGCTGGGTGACGCGGCGGCTTGGCCGGTTCAGGGGCTGATCCGCAACTTCCGTCCTGAAATGGAAAAGCGGATCGATGAATATACGCGCAACGCCATGTCCGATGGCGTCGTGCTTGAAGCGGCAGAATAAAGCGTTTGGCCCTTCCGGGGGCAAAACCATGCAGGTACGGAATGCTGGCAGCCATTGGGCTTGCGGCAGCAAACAGGGCGAAGTGCTAAAATGGCAAAGCTGAAAGTTGACGGCAAAGAAGTTGAGGTTCCAGACCACTTCACACTGCTTCAGGCATGTGAAGAGGCGGGCGCTGAGGTTCCGCGCTTTTGTTTTCACGAGCGGCTTTCCGTCGCCGGCAACTGCCGTATGTGTCTGATCGAGGTCAAGGGTGGACCGCCGAAGCCCGCCGCATCCTGCGCCATGGGTGTGCGCGATCTGCGCCCCGGCCCGAATGGCGAAGCTCCCGAAGTGTTCACCACCACGCCTATGGTCAAGAAGGCCCGCGAAGGCGTGATGGAATTCCTGCTGATCAACCACCCGCTGGACTGCCCCATCTGCGATCAGGGTGGCGAGTGCGATTTGCAGGACCAGGCGATGGCCTTCGGCATCGACAGTTCGCGCTATCGTGAAAACAAGCGCGCGGTCGAAGACAAATATATCGGTCCGCTCGTCAAGACCATTATGAACCGTTGCATTCACTGCACGCGGTGCGTTCGCTTCACAACCGAAGTGGCGGGCATTGCGGAACTCGGGCTCATTGGCCGTGGCGAAGACGCGGAAATCACGACTTATCTCGAACAGGCCATGACATCCGAGTTGCAGGGCAACGTGGTTGATCTGTGCCCCGTGGGCGCGTTGACGTCCAAGCCTTACTCTTTCCAGGCGCGGCCTTGGGAACTGGGCAAGACTGAATCCATCGACGTTATGGATGCACTCGGTTCGGCAATCCGCGTTGACACGCGTGGCCGCGAAGTGATGCGCATTATGCCGCGCGTCAATGAAGAGATCAATGAAGAGTGGATTTCCGACAAGACCCGCTTCATCTGGGACGGGTTGAAGACACAGCGTCTGGACCGCCCCTATGTCAAGCAGAATGGCCGATTGAAGCCTGCAAGCTGGGCCGAAGCTTTCGCAACTATTTGCACCGCTGTTTCGCAGACATCCGGTAGTCGGATCGGCGCGATTGCCGGTGACATGGCGTCTGTCGAGGAAATGTATGCGCTGTCCGAACTGATGGCGTCTCTTGGCTCGAAAAATGTGGATTGTCGTCAGGACGGGGTAGCACTTGATCCTGCATTGGGCCGTGCAAGCTACATCTTCAACCCGACCATTGAAGGTATAGAGTCCGCTGATGCATTGCTCATCGTCGGCTCTAACCCGCGCTTCGAAGCATCCGTTCTCAACGCCCGCATTCGCAAGCGTTTCCGCATGGGTGGCTTCCCGATCGGTGTGATCGGCGAGAACACCGAACTGCGCTATAAGTATGAATATCTGGGTGCCGGCACAGATTCCCTGACGGATCTGGTCGCTGGCAATGGGTCGTTCTTCGAAACTCTGTCCAAGGCTGAGCGTCCGATGATCATCCTTGGCCAAGGCGCGTTGATGGGCAACAACGGTTCTTCGGTTCTGTCGCTCGTGGCCAAACTGGCGCAATCGGTTGGTGCAGTGTCAAATGAATGGAACGGCTTTGCCGTGCTGCACACTGCAGCGTCCCGCGTCGGCGGTCTTGATCTCGGCATGGTACCGGGGGAGGGCGGCGTCAAAGCAGCGGACATGTTGACCGGCACGGACGTGCTGTTCCTGCTCGGTGCTGATGAGATGGATTTCTCGGGCCGCACGGCATTCACTGTCTACATTGGTTCGCACGGGGATGAAGGCGCGCAGAATGCTGACGTTATTCTACCAGGTGCGACCTATACCGAAAAGTCGGGCACATGGGTCAATACCGAGGGTCGTGTTCAGCAGGGCAACCGCGCCGGATTTGCGCCGGGAGAAGCCAAGGAAGACTGGGCCATTTTGCGCGCCTTGTCCGACGTTCTCGGCAAGAAGCTGCCATTTGATTCGCTCGGTGAATTGCGCGCCAAGCTATACCAGGCACACCCGCACTTTGCCGATATCGACCATATTCAGCCGGGTAGCCCGGCAGACCTGACCGCCGTTGCGCAAAAAGGTGGTGACCTGACCAAATCGCTGTTTGCGTCTGCGGTGAAAGACTTCTATTTGACGAACCCGATAGCGCGTGCTTCCGCCGTCATGGCCGAATGTTCGGCACTGGCCCGCAACAACTTTAAAGCTGCGGCTGAGTAAGCACGAGGAATTAGACAGTATGGACTCGTTCTTTTCGACTTATGTTCTGCCAACGCTGATCATGGTGGGCCAATCGCTGCTGCTGTTGGTGGCGCTGCTGTTGTTCATTGCGTATTTCCTGCTGGCTGACCGCAAGATCTGGGCAGCGGTACAGTTGCGCCGTGGTCCCAACGTTGTTGGGCCCTTTGGTTTGTTCCAGTCGTTTGCCGACCTGTTGAAGTTTGTCTTCAAGGAGCCTGTCATTCCGGCCGGTGCCAACAAGGGTATCTTCCTGCTGGCGCCACTGGTGTCGGTGGTGCTGTCGCTGGCTGTGTGGGCCGTTATCCCGCTGAACAACAACTGGGTCATCGCCAATATCAATGTCGGTATTCTGTATGTCTTCGCGATTTCTTCTCTGGAAGTCTACGGGATCATCATGGGCGGCTGGGCGTCAAACTCCAAATATCCGTTTCTGGGCGCGCTGCGTTCGGCAGCGCAGATGGTGTCCTACGAAGTTTCCATCGGCTTTGTGATTGTAACGGTCCTACTGTGCGTAGGTTCACTGAACCTGACCGATATCGTCAATGCACAACATGACGGTCTCGGAACACGCCTTGGCTTGCCCGCGTCCTTCCTGGATTGGCATTGGCTGTCGCTGTTCCCGATGTTCATCGTCTTCTTCATTTCTGCCTTGGCTGAAACCAACCGTCCTCCCTTCGACTTGCCGGAGGCTGAATCGGAACTCGTCGCCGGCTTCATGGTCGAGTACGGGTCCACGCCCTATATGATGTTCATGTTGGGCGAGTATGCCGCAATCGTATTGATGTGCTGCCTGACCACCATTCTGTTCCTTGGAGGCTGGTTGCCGCCTCTGGACGTGTGGTTCCTGAACTGGGTGCCGGGAATCATCTGGTTCCTGCTCAAGGCATCGTTCGTCTTCTTTATGTTCGCCATGGTCAAAGCGTTCGTGCCGCGGTATCGATACGATCAGCTCATGCGCTTGGGCTGGAAGGTTTTCCTTCCAATCTCGCTGGCCATGGTTGTCATCGTCGCGTTTACGCTGAAGTTGACAGGTTGGGCATGATGCACACGCACATGTTCGTTGTATGCGCCGGTCGTTCCGGCAAGTTTGGAGATTAGAGATGGCAAGTCTTTCACAGGCTGTCGGTTCGCTCTTCCTGAAGGAATTTGTTGCGGCGTTCTTCTTGTCGATGCGCTATTTCTTTAAGCCAAAGGCGACGTTGAACTATCCGTTTGAAAAGGGCCCGGTCTCTCCGCGTTTCCGTGGAGAACATGCTCTGCGTCGCTATCCCAATGGCGAAGAGCGCTGCATCGCCTGCAAACTGTGCGAAGCGATCTGTCCCGCCCAGGCCATCACGATTGAGGCCGGTCCACGGCGCAACGACGGTACGCGCCGCACGGTACGGTACGATATCGATATGGTGAAGTGCATCTATTGCGGCTTCTGTCAGGAAGCTTGCCCGGTTGATGCAATTGTCGAGGGACCGAACTTCGAGTTTGCGACCGAGACCCGCGAAGAACTGTATTATGACAAGGCGCGCTTGTTGGAAAACGGCGACCGCTGGGAGCGCGAAATTGCCCGTAACATTGCGGTTGATTCACCCTACCGCTGATCTGCAATGGACGGGCTGACTTCAGTCCGGCCTTAGGAACGGGCAGCAGCCTTTCCTTTACGAAGACGAAAAAGGCACCACTCATGGGTCTGCAGGCTCTTTTTTTCTATATGTTCGCTTTCGTCGCTGTGGCGTCTGCTTTCATGGTTATCTCATCGCGCAATCCGGTTTATTCGGTTCTGTTCCTGATCCTCACCTTTGTGAATGCAGCGGGACTGTTTTTGCTGACGGGCGCTGAGTTTCTGGCCATGATCCTGCTGGTCGTCTATGTGGGCGCGGTGGCGGTGTTGTTCCTCTTCGTCGTCATGATGCTGGACATTGATTTTTCAGAGCTGCGTTCGGGTGCCGTTCGGTATGCGCCGATGGGCGCGCTGATCGGTTTGATTCTGGCTGCCGAACTGATCATCGTTCTCGGCGGTAGCGTCTTTGCGCCGGAGCTGGCTGCAACAGCAGCCATGCCTATTCCTCCGCTGACCGAGCGCACGAATACAGCTGCCTTGGGAGATGTGCTCTATACCCATTACGTCTTCTACTTTCAGGTTGCCGGACTGGTTCTGCTGGTGGCGATGATGGGCGCAATCGTGCTGACCCTGCGTCACCGCACGAACGTCAAGCGCCAGAATATTTCACAACAGGTTGCCCGCACTCCCGCCACTGCCGTTGATGTGGTCAAGGTGAAGCCGGGGCAGGGCATTTGATCGCGCCGCGCGGGTAAGGACAGCACTATGGAAATCGGAATTTCTCATTACCTCACCGTGAGCGCCATTCTGTTTACGCTCGGTATCTTCGGCATCTTCCTGAACCGGAAAAACGTCATTGTCATCCTGATGTCCGTTGAGTTGATCCTGCTGGCGGTCAACATCAACATGGTGGCTTTCTCCTCGTTCCTGAATGACCTGACAGGTCAGGTTTTTGCATTGTTCATTCTGACCGTCGCAGCTGCCGAAGCAGCGATTGGTCTTGCAATTCTCGTCGTCTTCTATCGTAACCGCGGTTCCATCGCCGTGGAAGACGTCAACATGATGAAGGGCTGATCGGGCTATGGATAGTTTAATCAAGGCAATTGTCTTCCTGCCTCTGATCGGCTTTTTAACCGCAGGGCTTTTTGGCCGTTCCATCGGCGCAAAAGCGTCCGAATATGTCACCACCGGCTTGATGATCATCGTGGCTGTGTTGTCATGGATCGTGTTTTTCAACGTGGCGCTTGGCCATGAGGAATTGCTCCGTATCCACGTTCTGCGTTGGATTCAGTCGGGTAATGTCGATGTGGCCTGGGCTTTCCGGGTGGATACGCTGACATCGGTCATGTTCGTGGTGGTCAATACGGTATCGTGCCTCGTGCATCTGTATTCCATTGGCTACATGCATCACGATCCGCATCGCCCCCGTTTCTTCGCGTATCTTTCCCTGTTCACGTTCGCCATGTTGATGCTGGTGACGTCCGATAACCTGCTGCAGATGTTCTTTGGCTGGGAAGGTGTTGGTCTGGCATCCTATCTGCTCATCGGCTTCTGGTTCAAAAAGCCGTCCGCCAGCGCTGCGGCAATGAAGGCCTTCATCGTCAACCGTGTTGGTGACTTCGGGTTTGCGCTCGGTATCTTCGGCGTCTTCGTTGTATTCGGCTCGATCAATTTCGACACAATTTTTACTGCGGCAGCGACCTATCTGTCCGGTGATCAGGCTCTGAATGCCGAGCCTGTGATCCGCTTCCTTGGCATGGAACTTGGCCGCGCGGATGCGATGACAGCGATCTGCCTGCTGCTGTTCATGGGTGCTATGGGTAAGTCAGCGCAGTTTCTGCTGCACACATGGCTGCCCGATGCCATGGAAGGCCCGACACCGGTGTCGGCGCTGATCCATGCGGCAACCATGGTAACGGCGGGTGTCTTTCTGGTCGCTCGCATGTCACCGCTGTTTGAACTGTCACAGACGGCTCTAACGGTGGTTATTCTGATCGGTTCGATCACGGCCTTCTTCGCCGCAACGGTCGGTCTGGTGCAGAACGATATCAAGCGCGTTATTGCGTATTCGACCTGCTCGCAGCTCGGCTACATGTTCGTTGCCCTGGGTGTCGGCGCTTACGGTGCTGCCGTGTTCCACCTCTTCACGCACGCCTTCTTTAAAGCGCTGCTGTTCCTGGGTGCGGGGTCGGTTATCCACGCGGTTGATGGTGAGCAGGATATGCGGCACATGGGAGGATTGCGCAAGCACATCCCGATCACCTACTGGACCATGTTCATTGGCACGATTGCACTGACCGGCGTCGGCATTCCCGGCACAATGATCGGAACCGCTGGCTTTTTCTCCAAGGACGTGATCATCGAGTCCGCTTATGCGTCGCACAACGTTCTGTCCGGTTTCGCGTTCACGCTGCTGGTGGTCGCGGCCTGCTTTACGAGTTTCTATTCGTGGCGTCTGGCGTTCCTGACCTTCCACGGCAAGCCGCGTGCGTCTTCGGATGTGATGCATCATGTGCATGAGTCGCCACCGGTGATGACTGTTCCGCTGTTCATCCTTGCCGCTGGTGCTCTGCTGGCCGGTGTTCTGTTCGAAGGTTACTTCTACGGGCACGAATATCTGGAGTTCTGGAAGGGTGCGCTTTACACACTGCCTGAAAACCAGATGCTGGAAGAGTTCCACCATGTTCCGCTGCTGGTAAAGTGGAGCCCCTTCATCGCAATGCTGCTGGGACTGGTGACGGCTTGGTACATGTACATCCGTTCGCCGGAAACGCCGAAGCGGCTTGCCGCCCAGCACCGTGGTCTCTACCAGTTCCTGCTGAACAAATGGTACTTTGACGAACTCTACGATTTCCTTTTCGTCCGCCCGGCCAAGTGGCTCGGCACCTTCCTCTGGAAGGAGGGTGACGGGCGCGTCATCGACGGCCTCGGACCGAATGGCGTTGCAGCCCGCGTTATGGATGTGACGGGCCGGGTGGTTCGTTGGCAGACCGGTTACCTCTACCATTACGCTTTCGCGATGCTTCTGGGCATCGCCGCATTGATTACCTGGATGATGCTCGGGAGTTCCATCTGATGACCGATTGGCCTATTTTATCAGCGGTCACCTTTCTTCCGCTTATCGGGGTAGCACTTCTGCTGCTGACACGAGAGGATGGCGTGTTTGGTCGGCGCAACATTCTGAATGTTGCGCTGGTTACGACTGTCTTCAACTTTCTGCTGTCGCTGTTCGTCTGGATTGGTTTCGACAATGCCAATCCGGGCTTTCAGATGGTTGAAAAACATGATTGGCTTGGCAGCCTCATGTCTTATCATCTGGGTGTCGACGGTATTTCGATGCTGTTCGTCGTCCTGTCAACGTTCCTTATGCCCTTCTGCGTGCTGGCTAGCTGGTATGCGGTCGAGAAGCGCTTGAAGCAGTACATGATTGCGTTTCTGCTGTTGGAAACGTTGATGATCGGCGTGTTCGTATCGCTCGATATCGTGTTGTTCTACGTGTTCTTTGAGGCCGGTCTTATCCCGATGTTTATCATCATCGGCGTGTGGGGCGGTAAAGATCGCGTTTATGCAAGCTACAAGTTCTTCCTCTACACACTGCTTGGCTCTGTGTTGATGATGCTTGCTATCATGGCCATGTACTGGGAAGCCGGTACGACCGACATTCCGACACTGCTGACGCACAACTTCCCGGCACAGATGCAGACTTGGCTCTGGCTTGCCTTCTTCGCATCCTTCGCGGTGAAAATGCCGATGTGGCCTGTTCATACCTGGTTGCCGGACGCTCACGTGCAGGCTCCAACGGCAGGTTCGGTCATTCTGGCTGGCATTCTGTTGAAGCTGGGTGGCTATGGCATGCTTCGGTTTTCGCTGCCTATGTTCCCGTTGGCATCGGATTACTTCGCACCACTCGTCTTTGTTATGTCCGTGGTTGCCATTATCTACACCTCGTTGGTCGCGATGATGCAGCAGGATATCAAAAAGCTGATTGCGTACTCGTCCGTGGCCCATATGGGTTATGTGACCATGGGCATTTTTGCGGGTAATGTTCAGGGTATCCAGGGCTCGCTCTACCAGATGCTGTCCCACGGCATTGTTGCCAGCGCGTTGTTTCTCTGCGTCGGCGTTGTCTATGACCGGCTGCATACGCGTGAAATTTCTGCCTATGGCGGCCTCGTCAACAATATGCCGAAATATGCAGTCGCCTTCCTGATTTTTACCATGGCCAATGTCGGTCTGCCTGGCACCTCTGGCTTTATCGGTGAATTCATGACGCTGATGGGCGCCTTCCGCGCCAACACATGGGTGGCATTCTTCGCGTGCTTCGGCTTGATCCTATCGGCGTGCTATGCGCTCTGGCTGTATCGTCGCGTGATCTTCGGGGCGCTGGAGAAAGAAAGCCTGAAATCACTTCTGGATCTGACCGCCCGCGAAAAGCTTATTCTGTATCCCATGATTGTGCTGACTATCTTCTTCGGCGTGTACCCGGCTCCGGTCTTCGATGCCACAGCCGCCTCCGTTGATCTGCTGGTCAACAACTACTCCGCAGCCTTGCAGGCGGCGCAAGATGTTGCGCTTTCGGTGAAATGACGACAGGACCATTTGGACATGACCGCTGAAACCCTCCTTGCAAGCCTGCATCTATCAACGCCGGAACTGATCCTCGCGGTCGGCGCGCTCGTCCTGTTGATGATCGGCGTTTTCTCCGCCAGAAATTCGGCCTCGACCGTTACCGGTCTGGCCGTTGCGCTGATGATCATCGCCGGTATCTGGCTTGTGCTGTTTACCGATTTCGGTTCGGCCTACAACGGCGCGTTCGTGTCCGATGCGTTCGCCAAGTTCATGAAGGTCCTCGTGCTGGTGGGTTCCATCGGCGCGATGATCATGACAGTCGGTCATGCGCGGTCTGAGCAGATCGATCAGTTCGAATTCCCCGTTCTCGTCATCCTCGCCACGCTTGGCATGATGCTGATGGTATCGGCCAATAACCTGATGTCACTGTATCTCGCGCTGGAGCTTCAGTCGCTTGCACTCTACGTCGTCGCGGCATTCAACCGCGATAGCCTTCGCTCAACGGAAGCGGGATTGAAGTACTTCGTCCTTGGGGCACTGTCGTCCGGCATGTTGCTCTACGGCATGTCGCTGGTTTACGGGTTCACCGGCCATACAGGCTATCAGGAAATTGCTGCCGCGTTGACGGCGGAAGGCCGTTCGCTCGGTTTGGTCTTCGGTCTGGTATTCGTCCTTGCGGGGCTGGCTTTCAAGATTTCCGCCGTGCCATTTCACATGTGGACACCCGATGTGTACGAGGGTGCACCAACGCCTGTGACGGCCTTTCTTGCAGCGGCACCTAAAATTGCTGCGATGGCAATGGTGGTGCGTATCGTAATGTCGGCATTCGAACCCGTTGCAGCCGACTGGCGGCAGGTCGTGGTGTTCATCTCGATTGCGTCCATGGTGCTGGGTTCGTTTGCAGCGATTGGTCAGCGCAACATCAAGCGCCTCATGGCCTACTCGTCCATCGGGCACATGGGTTATGCGCTGGTCGGTCTTGCAGCCGGTTCGGTTGAGGGTGTTCGGGGCGTTGGCATTTACATGCTGATCTATCTGATCATGACGCTCGGCACGTTTGCTTGCATTCTCGCCATGCGGCGCAAGGAAGGCGGCAATGCTGAGAATGTCGATGATCTGGCCGGTCTTTCTCAGACCAACCCTTTGATGGCGACTGTTCTGACCATTCTGATGTTCTCGCTCGCTGGTATCCCGCCGCTGGCCGGGTTCTTTGGGAAGTATTACGTCTTCGTTGCTGCCATCAAGGCAGGCCTCGTCTGGCTTTCCATCATCGGCGTCGTAGCATCGGTGGTCGGTGCGTATTATTATCTGCGCGTTATCAAGGTCATGTGGTTTGACGAACCTAAGGGTGAATTTGCCCGCACACCGGTTGAACTGAAACTCGTCTTTGGTCTGTCCGGTTTGTTTCTTTTGGTCTATATGGGCGTCATGGGTCCGTTGAGCAGCGCGGCGGAAGTCGCTGCGCGGACGTTCTTTTGACGGATCATGCACGCCAAGGACTGATGGTACTGGACGATTACAGGCATATAGCGCTGGTTGAAGCACCGTCGACGAATACGGAGTGCTTCAACCTTGCGCGTCAAGGTGACCCCGGCCGGGTCTGGGTCACCGCACAGGAACAGACAAGCGGGCGCGGTCGTCGCGGGCGCGCCTGGACGTCGGAACCCGGCAATCTCTATGCTTCATTGCTGCTGATCAACCCCGCGCCGGCAGATGCGATGGCGTCTTTGCCTCTCGCGGTTGCGGTTGCCGTGCAGAGAGCCATCAGTGCGGTGCTACCGCCCGGCAGTTCGCCTGCCAAGATCAAATGGCCCAACGATATTCTCATCAACAGGCAAAAGGTTTGCGGGATCCTCATCGAGGGTGAACGGATCGCCGAGAGACATGCGATTGTGATTGGATGCGGTATCAACGTTGTCCACGCGCCAGAACACGGCCTCTATCCCGTCACGAGTTTGCGCGATCATGGATCGACCGTATTCGCAGACCAACTTTTCCCCCATCTGTTTAAAGAAACAGCCGATGTGCTTGCGATCTGGGATCAGGGCCGCGGTCTGTCTCGCATCATTGAAATGTGGACAGCGTCGGCCGGTGGAATTGGCGAGAAAATCACAGTGAATTTGCCACGGCAATCGATTTCCGGGCATTTTCGTGGAATTGATGATAATGGTCACCTTATATTAGATACGGGGCTCGGCCAAACACAACTGATCGCCGCTGGCGATGTATTCTTCGGATGAAACGGATTTTAAAGTGACGACGAATCAACAAGACGAACTGGTTTTCTTGCCGCTTGGCGGCGTGGGGGAGATCGGCATGAATCTCGGCCTCTACGGCTATGGTTCCCCGGCAAACCGCCAGTGGATCATGGTTGACTGCGGCGTAACCTTTCCCGGTCCTGATCTGCCAGGTGTTGATCTGATCCTGCCGGATATCCAGTTTCTGGCAGACCAGCGTAAAAACCTCAAAGCCGTGATCATTACCCACGCGCATGAGGATCACTACGGTGCGCTGGCCAGCCTGTGGCCGGGTCTGAACGTGCCGGTTTACGCATCGCCATTTACCGCCGGGATGCTGGAAGCAAAGCGCGCTTATGAGCGCAGCCGCGCAGAGGTGCCAATTTCCATTTTCAAGGAAGGCGACACGATCAATGTCGGCCCGTTCTCGATTGAAGCCGTTGGAGTTAATCACTCCATCCCGGAGCCGATGTCGCTGGTCATTCGCACCCCGCTCGGCAATATCATTCATACGGGCGACTGGAAGATCGATCTCAATCCCTCGCTTGGACCGCTGACGGACGAGGCGCGTTTTCGTGCGTTGGGAGATGAGGGCGTGTTGGCGCTGTTGTGCGACAGCACCAATTCGCTGCGCGACGGCGTTTCGCCGTCCGAGCATGAGGTGTCCGCCAGTCTGACGGAAATCATCAAAAACGCGGAGGGCCGCGTTGCGATTACCACATTCTCCTCCAATGTCGGGCGTATCCGCTCTATAGCGCAGGCCGCTGACGCTGCTGGCCGTGAAGTTCTGCTGCTTGGCAGTTCGATGAAGCGGGTTGTTCAGGTGGCCCGCGACGTGGGTCTGATGGAAGGCATCAAACCGTTTATTGCCGAAGATGAGTTCGGCTTTATTCCGCGCGACCAGGTGGTCGTCATCCTAACGGGCAGCCAGGGCGAACCGCGGGCAGCGCTGGCCAAAATTGCCCGGGATGAAATGCGCAATGTTGCATTCTCATCCGGCGATACGGTCGTCTTTTCATCCCGCACAATTCCCGGCAACGAGCGCGCTATCGTCGATATCAAGAACGGCTTGATTGAGCAGGGCATTCATATCGTTACCGATAGCGAAGCACTTGTCCACGTCTCCGGGCATCCACGGCGCACCGAACTCCAGCAGATGTATGCGTGGACCCGCCCGCAAATGGTGGTGCCTGTGCATGGCGAGGCGGCGCATCTGGTCGGCCAAACAGAGCTTGCCCTACAGTCGGGCGTTCCGCTTGTTCCACGCGTTCGCAACGGTGATATTCTTCGGCTCGCGCCCGGCACACCGGAGGTTATCGGCACCGCACCGCACGGACGCATCTTCAAAGATGGCAGCCTGATGGGCGACTTTGAGGAGATGGGTATCGGTGATCGCCGTAAGCTGTCCTTTGCGGGTCATGTGTCCGTCAACGTCGTGCTTAATGGCAAGTTTGATTTCGCCGCTGATCCCATCGTCGTTCCCATAGGTCTTCCCCAGTTCGATGATGAGGGTGAGGATATGAACGACACGCTGTATGACGCGGTACTGGGTGCCGTGGAAAGCATTCCACGCGCGCGCCGTAGAGATCTTGCTGTGATTCAGGAATCGGTGCGACGGGCCGTGCGGTCCATGGCCAGTGAGGTCTGGGGCAAAAAGCCCGTTGTGACGGTGTTCATCAACAAGATATCCTGACACTAGCGCAGGATACGAGATGGTCCCATTCGTAATGGGGCGATGCTCAGCAAACCGGGAGAATCAGTCCGATGCCTTATTTTTCCGGTTTCGCGATCTACTTCATATTCTGGTGGATCACCCTGTTTGCGGTTCTGCCATTTGGCTTGAGCACGCAGGCCGAAGAGCGCTCAGTCGTGCCCGGAACGGTACAAAGCGCGCCAGCGCAGTTTCGTGCAATGCGCGTGTTTTTGACGACGACGCTGGTTTCAGGTGGGCTGTTTGCGATCTGGTTGATCGTGTCAAACTGGTTTGGTCTCGATGTCAACAAACTCATGGAGTTGATGCCGAGCTATCAACCATCATAGGTGATCAGATCGTCATCGCAGGCCAAAAAAAAACAAGGCCAGAGGCCTTGTTTTTCAGTTTCGCGTGATCTGTTCCGTTTCCGGCGGCAGCGGAGAAGCGCGCCTAAGATCGTATCCTCCCAAGACATAGTCCGCGAAATCGGCAAGAATTTAATCTTCATGCCTCTTTTGTAACCGGAAGCTAGCCCAATCCTTGGGCGATGTCACCAAATATTTTCATGAAACCTTCACATTTTCGCCCATTTTTACCGCGCTTAACGTTGAAAAGGCGTCGATCAGGTCTTGCAAATGGAATAACCCACATCTTTTGACGGGGTAAGGGAGCGGGTTTCTTTTCATCGGCGAAGCAGTTAGAACGCTCAGACTTTCAACGTCTTTCCGCCTGATTCCACTTATATGTGAATCCTGTTTAATTCTGGACCCAGCCTCATGCGCCTTTCACGCTTTTTTATGCCCATTCTCAAGGAAAACCCAAAGGAAGCCGAGATCGTATCGCATCGTTTGATGCTGCGGTCAGGCATGGTGCGGCAGCAATCGGCTGGCATTTATACGTGGCTGCCACTGGGCAAGCGCGTGTTGGACAAGGTCAATGCGATCATTCGCGAAGAGCAGAACCGGTCGGGCGCAGTCGAACTGTTGATGCCGACGCTACAGTCTGCAGAGTTGTGGCAGGAAAGCGGGCGTTATGATGCCTATGGCAAGGAAATGCTGCGCATCAAGGATCGGCAGGATCGTCCGATGCTGTACGGGCCAACGAATGAGGAGATGATCACGGATGTGTTCCGTTCCTTTATCAAATCCTACCGGAACCTGCCGCTGAACCTCTATCACATCCAGCTCAAGTTTCGTGACGAGATCCGGCCCCGTTTTGGGACCATGCGGTCCCGCGAATTTCTGATGAAGGACGCCTATTCGTTCGATCTGGACCGGGAGGGCGCCGTTCACGCCTACAACCGTATGTTTACAGCCTATCTGCGCACCTTTTCGCGCATGGGTCTGCGCGCCATTCCAATGCGTGCTGATACGGGGCCAATCGGTGGCGATCTCAGCCATGAATTCATTATTCTGGCAGATACGGGCGAGTCCGAGGTGTTCTGCCACAAGGATTTCCTCGACTTTCCAATTCCAGCCGAAGACATTGATTTCAACGATGCGGGCGCGCTTCGCGAGGTGTTTGACAAATGGACATCGCGCTACGCGGCAACCTCGGAAATGCATGACGAGTCAGCATTCGAAGCTGTGGCGGATACCGATCGGGTTGCAGCTCGTGGCATCGAAGTGGGTCACATCTTCTATTTCGGCACCAAGTACTCCGAGGCCATGGGCGCGAAGGTGCAGGGGCCGGATGGCAAGGAACATGCGGTGCACATGGGGTCTTACGGGATCGGGCCGACACGTCTTGTTCCGGCAATCATCGAAGCCTCCCACGATGAAAACGGTATCATTTGGCCAGACGCCATCGCGCCATTCGGTGCGGTCATCGTCAATATGAAGTCGGGCGATGCTGCCTGTGATGAGGCGAGCGAAAGCATCTATCGCGCGCTGTCAAAAGCAGATCTCGATCCGTTGTACGACGATACGGACGACCGCGCAGGAACGAAGTTTGCAACGGCCGATCTGATCGGCGTTCCCAAACAGGTTGTCGTTGGTCCCCGGTCTGTCGCCAATGGCGAAGTTGAAATCAAGGATCGCAAAACCGGTGCCCGCGAGACACTGACGATTGAAGCTGCCATCAACAGGCTGACGCAAGCCGGTTGATTCGACCGTGCTTTTCCGGGCTAACTGACAGGGAACAGAATGAGCGTTGAAACGGGTGACACAGTGGACGGAGCAACTGCCCCCGGCAGTCGCCCGTTTTCGGCGTTTGAGCGGATGGTCGCCTGGCGGTATCTGCGCTCGCGGCGCAAGGAAGCCTTCATTTCCGTTATTGCAGGCTTCTCGTTCATTGGCATTATGCTCGGCGTTGCGACGCTGATCATTGTTATGGCTGTGATGAACGGCTTCCGCACGGAACTCATTTCTCGTATTCTCGGCATTAACGGTCATATGATCGTTCAGCCGATTGATACGCCACTGACCAACTATGTGGATTTGGCAACGCGCTTTGCCGCGGTTCCGGGCGTCACACAAGCCATCCCCCTTGTCGAAGGGCAAACGCTCGTCAACGGTGCCAACAATGCGCAGACCGGAGCGCTTGTTCGCGGTATCCGCGCGGAAGACCTCGAACGAATGAAGGCTGTCGCTGGCAACATCCGCTCCGGTGATCTGGCGGCGTTTGCGGCGGGCGAGGGTCTTGCGATTGGTGCCCGCATGGCCGATGCGCTCGGTGTCAGCGTCGGCGGTTCTATCACGCTGGTCTCGCCACAGGGGGATGTGACCCCGCTCGGGGTAAACCCCCGTATCAAAACCTATACCGTATCGGCCATTTTCGAGATCGGCATGTCCGAATACGATTCATCCATCATCTACATGCCGTTGGAGGAAGCACAGCTTTATTTCAACTCCGAAGGTATCGTGCAGTCAATAGAACTGTACGTCAGCGATCCCGATCATGTGGATGATTTGCGACAACCGGTGGAAGCTGCCGCCGAGCGCCAGATTTTCATCACCGATTGGCGGCAAAAGAACCAGACGTTCTTCTCGGCACTGGCGGTGGAACGCAATGTTATGTTCATGATCTTGACGCTGATCGTCCTTGTGGCAGCGCTCAACATCATTTCGGGCCTGATTATGCTTGTCAAAGACAAGGGCAGGGACATTGCGATCCTGCGCACTATGGGTGCATCGTCCGGGTCGATCATGCGGATATTTTTCATGACCGGGGCTGCCATCGGTACGGTCGGCACTTTTGCCGGAGTGCTTCTGGGTGTGATCGTGTGTCTGAATGTGGAATCGATCCGGCAATTTTTCTCGTGGATTTCCGGTACCACTTTGTTCAATCCGGAACTCTACTTCCTGAGCCAGTTGCCCGCTGACATGAACCCTGGTGAAACGTTCTCCGTGATTATCATGGCACTGGCTCTGTCGTTTCTGGCAACCATATTTCCGGCATGGCGAGCCTCCAAGCTCGATCCTGTGCAGGCCTTGCGTTACGAATAGGGATGTTGCTGACGATGAATGCGCGCGTGGCACTGCAACTGACTGGCGTGGAAAGACATTACGGGCAGGGTGAAACAACCCTTTCAATTCTGAAGGGTGCTGATTTTGTCCTCCGCAGCGGCGAGACCGTTGCGCTGGTGGCACCTTCGGGAACGGGCAAGTCCACGATGCTGCACATTGCGGGTCTTCTGGAACGTCCAGATGCCGGAGAAGTTCTCATCAATGGCGTGTCCTGCGGATCGTTGTCCGATGAGCGCAGAACGGCAATCCGGCGCAACGACATCGGCTTCGTCTACCAGTTTCACCATCTGTTGCCGGAATTTACCGCGCTCGAAAACATTATGATGCCACAGCTGATTTCCGGCCTGACCAAGGCGGAAGCAAGTGAGAGGGCCGCTGCGTTGCTGGACTATATGCGCATCGGCCATCGTGGCGACCACCGTCCATCGGAACTCTCGGGTGGCGAGCAGCAACGCGTGGCGATCGCACGCGCAGTTGCCAACGCGCCGCTTGTTTTGTTGGCCGATGAGCCGACAGGCAATCTCGACCCCGAAACGGCCGGTTACGTCTTTCAGGCCCTGGAAGCGCTGGTTCGTCAATCCGGCCTTGCTGCCATGATCGCGACTCATAACCACGACCTCGCATCCATCATGGATCGTCGCGTGACGATGGAAGACGGCAAGATCGTCGAACTGCGTTAAACCCGGTCGCAACAGCCCTTCAATATTTATGGCCGAACAGAGCTCCGTTCCGAAAAAGAACGCAGCACGAACGAATCTGTCTTGACGTGTGAACACAGATAGAACAAAATACGGACATATCAGGACAGGAGCAGGATATGACCGACTTTATTCGTGACCTCGCAGCGTTCACCTCCATTGCCATGTTTGTTGCAACCGTTTCTCTTATCGTCATCGGATTGTGAAAGTAGGAGCCATAACATTTGCGTATGGGCTCGCGCAAACCTTTACATCGCGTTTGGGAATCGGGATAGCATGCTAGTGAAAGCCTCGACGCCGCCTTGATGCAGTCGTTGAGCATGGACGAGTAAAAAGGCGACAGCGATGGCGGATATGGGCATGGCACAGGGTGCGGCAGGGTCTGCTGACGTGGCAAGCGGACCCGGATTTGTTCATCTCAGGGTTCATTCCTCTTTCTCGCTGCTGGAAGGCGCGTTGAAGATGGACAAGATCATCGACGCTGTCAAAGACGATGCCCAGCCAGCCATCGGCATTGCCGATACCAACAATCTCTTCGCCGCACTGGAGTTCTCGACCAAGGCTGCAAAAAGCGGGCTGCAAGCCATCATCGGGTGCCAGTTTTCCATTGATATGGAGGACGAGGTGGCCGGGGAGCGCAGGGGTGCCAATCAGCATCTGGTCAAACTGCCAGCCATTGTCATCATTGCGTCCACCGAAGGGGGCTATACGCGGATCGTTGATCTGATCAGCCGCGCCTATCTCAACGGCGATAATACACAATCGGTGCGGATCTCGATGACGTGGCTTCGGGAGGTTGGCGGTGAGGGGCTGATTGCTTTGACTGGCGCATCGACCGGCCCGGTCGATATGGCACTACGCTCCGGCCACGCGGAATTGGCGGAGAGCCGGTTGTCTGCCCTACACGACATTTTCGGCGACCGTCTCTACATCGAGTTGCAGCGACAAGGTCATTATGACCGGCGCCATGAAAGCCGGATGATCGATCTTGCCTATCGCCATGATGTGCCGCTGGTGGCAACCAATGAGGCCTTCTTCCCGACACCGTCGGATTACGACGCCCATGATGCGCTCATGGCTGTGGCGCACAATGCGATTGTATCGGATGACACGCGGTTTCGGCTAACACCGGATCATTATCTCAAAACCCGGGCCGAAATGGCGGCTTTGTTTGCCGATTTGCCGGAAGCACTCGACAACACGGTCGAGATTGCGCAGCGCTGCTCGTTCATGTTGAAGACACGGAGTCCCATTCTGCCCCGTTTTACCGGCGCATCGGACGACCCGGCGGAAGCCGAACGCGCGGAATCGCTGGAGTTACGCCGACAGGCGGTCGAAGGCCTCGATATACGCCTTGAGAAGCTTGGAATGGCACCGGGTTATAGCGAGCAGGATTACCGCGAGCGGCTGGATTTCGAACTCGGCGTTATTGAGCGCATGAAATTTCCCGGCTACTTCCTGATTGTTGCCGACTTTATCAAATGGGCAAAATTGCAGGATATCCCGGTTGGTCCGGGACGTGGTTCCGGCGCGGGATCTCTGGTTGCCTATGCGCTGACCATTACGGACGTCGATCCTCTGCGCTTCTCGCTGCTGTTCGAACGGTTTCTGAACCCCGAACGCGTGTCGATGCCCGACTTCGACATCGACTTCTGTCAGGACCGGCGCGAAGAGGTTATCCGCTACGTGCAGGCCAAGTATGGCCGCGAGCAGGTAGCGCAGATCATCACCTTCGGGTCGCTACAGGCACGCGCTGCCCTGCGCGACGTGGGGCGTGTGCTGGAAATGCCCTATGGGCAGGTCGACAAGATCTGCAAGCTTGTGCCGAACAATCCCGCCAATCCGACGCCACTGTACAAGGCGATTGAAGAGGAGCCGCGCCTGCTGGAGGAGGCGGAGAAGGAGCCTGTCGTTGCACGGCTGCTGGATATCGCACAGAAGCTGGAAGGGTTGTACCGCCACGCGTCTACCCACGCGGCAGGCATTGTGATTGGCGATCGGCCGTTGTCGCAACTGGTGCCGATGTATCGTGATCCGCGCTCCGATATGCCGGTAACGCAG
Source organism: Rhizobium sp. CFBP 8762 (assembly GCF_014841565.1). Taxonomy (GTDB): domain Bacteria; phylum Pseudomonadota; class Alphaproteobacteria; order Rhizobiales; family Rhizobiaceae; genus CFBP-8762. The sequence continues at coordinate 50,566 of NZ_JACYUD010000001.1, read as the reverse complement.
TTCAATATGAAGTGGGTCGAGCAGGCCGGCCTCGTCAAGTTCGACTTTCTCGGCTTGAAAACCCTGACCGTGCTGAAAACGGCAGTGGATTTCATCGCGAAGCGCGGAATCTCCGTCAGTCTGGAAGGGCTGCCGCTGGATGATCAGAAGTCCTACGAGATGCTGGCCCGAGGTGACACGGTGGGCGTGTTTCAGGTGGAAAGTGCCGGTATGCGAAAGGCCCTCATCGGCATGCGTCCCGACTGCATTGAGGATATCATTGCGCTCGTGGCTCTGTATCGTCCTGGCCCGATGGAGAACATCCCTGTTTACAACGCACGCAAGCACGGCGAAGAAGAAGTCGAGTCGATCCATCCGAAAATCGATTACCTGCTGAAGGAGACGCAGGGCGTTATCGTTTATCAGGAACAGGTGATGCAGATTGCGCAGGTTCTGTCCGGCTACTCGCTGGGGGAAGCTGATTTGTTGCGCCGCGCCATGGGTAAGAAGATCAAGGAGGAGATGGATCAGCAGCGCGCCCGTTTCGTACAGGGGGCGGTGGCGAATGGGGTTTCAAAGCCACAGTCCGACCTGATCTTTGATTTGCTGGCAAAGTTTGCGAACTACGGTTTCAACAAGTCTCACGCTGCAGCCTATGCCATCGTGTCCTACCAGACCGCCTATGTGAAGGCGCATTATCCGGTTGAGTTCCTTGCCGCGTCGATGACGCTGGATATGTCGAACACCGACAAGATCAACGATTTCCGCCAAGATGCCAAGCGCTTGGGTATAGAGGTCATTCCACCGTCCGTGCAGACGTCCTTCCGCTACTTCGAGACCGGCGAGAACAGGATTTTCTACTCTCTGGCGGCACTGAAAGGCGTGGGCGAGGCGGCGGTGGAGCATATCGTGGCCGTGCGCGGCGATCAGCCTTTTGCGAGCCTAGAAGACTTCTGCCTGCGCGTTGATCCGAAACTCTTGAACCGGCGGGTGTTCGAAAGCTTGATTTGCGCCGGTGCGTTCGATTGCTTTGGGCGAGACCGCGCGGAGCTTGTGAGCGGGCTGGACAGAATTATCGGATATGCCCAGCGCGCGCAGGAAAACAAGGTCAGCGGCCAGAGCGATATGTTCGGCGCAGGCGCTGCAACAGGGCCGGAGACCATCAGCTTTTCCGGCTTTACGCCTTGGCTATCGTCAGAAAAGCTGCATCGGGAATTTCAGGTTCTAGGCTTTTACCTCTCAGCGCATCCTCTCGATGCTTATGACCCGCTTTTGAAGAAAATGCGCGTGCAAACTTTTGCGGACTTCTCCGGCGCGGTAAAGCAGGGGGCTATTGCCGGTCGCTTAGCAGGCACTGTCACGTCCAAACAGGAGCGCAAGACCCGCACCGGCAACAAGATGGGTATCATCGCATTCTCGGACTCGTCAGGTCAGTATGAGGCGGTGTTGTTTTCCGAAGCGCTGGCGCAATACCGGGACCTGCTGGAGCCGGGCAAATCATTGGTCATGACGGTTGCAGCCGAGGAGCGCCCGGAGGGCATCGGGTTGCGGATACAAACGCTGCAGTCGCTTGAAGAAAAGTCTCTGCAGATGCAGAAGAAGCTGCGTGTTCATGTGCGTGACAAGGGACCGTTGAAGGCTGTCGCTGCGCATCTGAACGCCAAGGGAGATGGCCTTGTTTCCTTTATCGTCGTGAAGGACGACGGCGAGCGTGAGATCGAAGTGGAGTTGACGGAAAAGTACCGTATTTCCCCGGAAATTGCAGAGGCTTTGCGCTCGGCACCCGGCGTTGTGGAGGTCGAGCTTGTCTGACCGGCAATGCGGTATCTACTTACGGTACAGCAACCAGTTGCGGCCCGATTCTTTTTTCATGCCGTTCTCGTAGATGACTGAGCGGTTGCGGCCTGCGGTCTTGGCGCTGTAGAGTGCAATGTCGACCATGGTGTAAAGGTCGTTCGGGTCCTCGGCCTCCGTCGCCATGCAGATGCCCAGCGATACGGTCAGTGGGCCGTAATCCGTACCGGTGCGTTTGTTTTTCAGGGGTGTTTCCTGAATGGCCAACCGAATGCGCTCCGCAACGGCGAAGCATTCGTCCTGCGTGCTGTCGTCCAGAATAATCGCAAATTCCTCGCCGCCGGTCCGTGCCACGAAAACATCCGGCCGGACATTGGCCCGGATGATCGATGCGACCGTCGCCAGTATCTTGTCGCCCACGGGATGGCCGAAGGTATCGTTGATTTTCTTGAAGTGATCAATGTCAGCGACCAGAAGGCCAGTATAGGAACGACGTTTTTCCGAGTTGAAAATGCTGGCCAGCCGGTCATCGAAGGCCCGACGATTGGAGAGACGCGTTAACGAATCGGTATTGGCGATGCGCTTGTACTCGTCGAGTTCCTGGCGAACCCTAGCCATTTCCTGTGAGGTCTGATCGGCTGATTCCGCGCGGTCCTGTCTTCTCGCAATGCTATCAGCGGTCGCTTCGCTCAGCACGGCGATGGCTTGCCGCAGAATGTCGGCACTCGTCATGTTCTTGGAGTTGATCTGCGAATAGGTATCGCCCAGAACACGGGTGTAGCTTTCGAGTGATTGCTGTTCGTCTTTCAAAAGGCTCAACAGCGCATCGAGCGTGGATGACAAGCGGAAGTGAGCCTGGTCGATTTTTCCAGCACTGTGATGGTGCGCGAAATACTGTGCACCCAAGGCATCCAGTTCGCCTTGCGCAGCGCGCGAGCCCAGCGCTGCCAGATCCTTGGTCAGTTGAGGATTGGAACCGAGATAGGCTTCGTAATAAAGCTCATAATTGCGAGGAATGGGAGAGACGCCCATGGCACGCATGGCATAGGCAATCTGTGCGCCAATATCGGCAACATGCGGACGCGAACCACTATCCGTACTCATCGAATCACTCACCTTTAAGAAGCCTGCGGCTATCAACTTAAGCGAGATAACTCTAATACAGTTAAATATATCTTGGCAAAAAGACTGCGCCGTTTTTTTGAACAGCGCAGTTGTCAGTTTCAGGAGGGGCTGATCATGGTTTCCGGACGAACGATGCGGTCGTAATCCTCACCGGAGACCAGACCGGTGGCAATGGCCTCTTCGCGCAGGGTGGTGCCGTTCTTGTGGGCGGTCTTGGCGATCTTGGCAGCGTTATCATAGCCGATCGTAGGCGCAAGTGCGGTGACCAGCATCAGGGACCGGTCCACGGCGGCCTTGATATTGTCTTCCCGAGCCTCGATACCGACGACGCAATTGTCGGTGAAGGATACAGCGGCATCTGCGAGAAGCTGCACCGACTGGAGGAAGTTGTAAGCCATCAGTGGATTGTAGACGTTGAGTTCAAAATGGCCCTGGCTGCCGGCAAAGGTCAGCGCCGCATTATTGCCGAACACCTGCACGCAGACCTGCGTCAACGCTTCGCACTGGGTGGGGTTGACCTTGCCTGGCATGATGGACGAGCCCGGCTCGTTTTCCGGCAGCGAAAGTTCGCCAAGGCCGGAACGGGGACCGGAGCCAAGGAAGCGAATGTCATTGGCAATCTTGAAGAGGGCGGCGGCGGCTGCGTTGATGGCGCCATGGCTGAACACCATGGAATCATGCGCTGCCAGTGCTTCGAACTTGTTAGGCGCGGTTACAAAGTCGATGCCGGTAATGGCAGCAATGTGCTCGGCCACCTTTTCGGCAAAACCGATGGGGGCGTTCAGACCGGTCCCCACCGCAGTGCCGCCCTGTGCCAGTTCGCACAGACCGGGAAGGGTCAGTTCGATCCGCTTGATAGACGATGCAACCTGTGCAGCATAACCGGAGAACTCCTGGCCGAGCGTCAGCGGCGTTGCGTCCTGTGTGTGAGTGCGCCCGATCTTGATGATATGGTCGAACGCCTTGACCTTGGCTTCCAGGCTAGCATGCAGGTGCTTGAGGGCGGGCAGCAGATCGTGAACGATGCGCTCCGCACACGCGATATGCATAGCCGTTGGATACGTATCGTTGGAGGACTGGCTCATATTCACGTGGTCATTGGGGTGAACGGGCTTTTTGGAGCCCATCACACCGCCCAGCATTTCGATGGCGCGGTTGGAAATCACTTCATTGGCATTCATGTTCGACTGGGTGCCGGAGCCCGTCTGCCACACGACAAGCGGGAAGTGCGCATCCAGCTTGCCATCGATGACTTCCTGAGCTGCTTTCACGATCGCGTCGCCCACGGCGGGATCAAGTCGGTTCAACTCGACATTGGCACGAGCCGCAGCCTGCTTGACGATACCGAGCGCACGAACCACCGACAGTGGCTGCTTCTCCCAACCGATCTTGAAGTTGCCAAGTGAGCGCTGCGCCTGCGCGCCCCAATATTTATCATTGGCGACCTCAATGGGGCCAAACGTATCAGTTTCCGTGCGCTTCGCTGTCATCGCTTCCTGCTTTCATCATGCGAACCCATTTGCCCAATCAGCCGATAAATGCCCGCATGATTGACATTACCAGCGTCCACCTCGCCAAGCCCCAGCCCTTGCGGCTATCAGCATCGCGCGGCCTCCCAAACAGCCCACTCTCTCTGGCCAACTTGCCGTTCCTTGTAAAGAGTGCTGTCGCAATTGCCGATTGTTTAAACGATTGAAAGCGAATTTCTGCTGGCATGACCCAATTTGCACCATGCCCGCCGTGACAGTTTCGTCACAGCGATCCGCAAAGGCAGCATGCCAAAATTTGCACGAAAAATGCCAGGAAATTTTTCTCTAACGATTTCATGTGTTTGAGTACCGATACGTTCCCATAGGTCTGGCAACCAGTCATATTTTTGGCTGGGCATTTCCTTTTCATTCACCATGGTTTTCTATAGTCCTGAGGGCCTGCACTGGAGCATCGGACGTCGGCCGCCGCATGCAAACGGGCAATACGGGGACGCATTACCAATGACTTTTTTCAAGACAGCTATGACGGCTCTCGCGCTGACCTGCTGCGTATCGGCTCTCGATGCGCGGACAGCGGAAGCAGGAACCTTGTTTGATCTTTTTCGCCGGAAGCCGAAGGTTGTTGAAGAGTTTCCCGCACCGCCGGTCGCAGTGGTTGCGCCCCCTGTGGAAAAGCGGGTTGCTAAGGCTGCGCCGCGTGTCGTCGGGCCGCGTTATTACACTTATAAGGCCGAAGCGCTGCGCCGCGTCGCCATTGCCAGAGCGCCCGAGGCTTCCGATCCGATTGTAACCAGTTCTGTTTCCAGCGACACGGCACAGCCGGTCGCTGCAACACCGTCGGCCGACATGCATCAGTATCTGTCGACGGTGGATGTCCGTGCGACGGCGGATGTGGCCAAGGCCGTCGAAACATTTTATGCACAGAACAGTGATTTCCTGTGGTTCAATGGCACGGCCATCAACGAGCGCGCCCGCGCCGCTCTGGCCGTCCTGAGCGATGCCGGCAAAGTAGGACTCGATGTCGCTGACTACGAGGTCTCTGTTCCCGCCGATACGTTCAACGAGCAGGATCTGGCTGGCCGCGGGCAGGCGCTCGTACAGTTTGAAGTCAAGCTGTCTGCTGCTGTTCTGTCGTTTGTGTCCGATACAGTACGGGGACGGATCGATCCCAACAAGATTTCCGGCTATCACGATTTCAAGCGCAAGAGCCTCGATCTGGTCTCTGTGCTGGATACGGTTCGCGATACCGACGACGTCTCGGCATTCCTGAAGGGGCAGACGCCGAATGGGCCGGAGTTCACTGCGCTTCAACGGGCGCTGGAAGAGTTGCAGGGATCACAGGTGTCTGAGCCAAACATCGTGATTGCCCCGAACACCCTGTTGAAGCCTGGCATCAGCAACCCGGAAATGAAGAACGTGGTTGCCGCCATTCGCCAGAAGGCGAGCAGCCAGATAAAGACCGATCACGCCGCAACACTTGCCGCCTATCAGGATACGTCGGAATACACACCGGAACTGGTAGCGCTGGTAGAAGCGTTCCAGAAGGAACATGGCTTGAAAGCCGATGGTGTTGTCGGGCAGGCGTCCATTCGTGTGATGACCGGTGGCGATACCGCGCAGGCGAAAATCAACAAGCTGATCATCGCGATGGAGCAGGCGCGTTGGCTGCCCAAGGACCTGGGTGCCCGTCACGTCTTCATCAACCAGCCAGCCTTTATGGCCTATTATACCGATGCTGGCGCCGAGCAGTTTTCCATGCGCGTGGTTGTTGGTTCCAAGTCCAACCAGACCTATTTCTTCAATGATGAAATCCAGACCGTGGAATTCAACCCGTCCTGGGGTGTGCCGCAGTCCATCATCATCAATGAAATGCTGCCGAAGTTGCGCAACGATCCCGGCTATCTGGACCGCATGGGCTATCACGTCGAAGTGGGCGGCAAGAAGGTGGCGTCCAGTGCCGTCGACTGGTACAGCCTGCCGAAGTCCGTTGCCGTGCGTCAGCCACCGAGCGATGACAATGCGCTGGGTGAGTTGAAGATATTGTTCCCCAATGCACACGCTATCTACATGCACGACACCCCATCAAAGAGCTTCTTCAACAAGGATCAGCGGGCATTGAGCCATGGCTGTATCCGCCTGTCCGACCCGCGCCGCATGGCGGCAGCGGTTCTCGGCACATCGCTGGATGACGTTGCCAAACAGATTGCCGGGGGCCGTAACAAGGCTGTGCCGTTGCCGACCAAGATTCCCGTTTACGTTGCCTACTTTACTGCTTGGCCAAACAAGGACGGTGTCGTTGAATATTTCAATGACGTGTATGATCGCGACAGCTACATGAACAAGGCGCTGGATGCGACGAAATCAGCCCGTCACAATACAGTTTAAAAAGGCGGCCTCCGGGCCGCCTTTTTATCGGCGGAGCAGCTTGTGAACCAGATCAGGCGTCAATTCATCGAAGTGGTGAATGACCTGTGTGGGGTTCAGGTCTTCGATCGGCACGTCCGAATAGCCGAAGGGAACGCCGATTGACGGGATGGAGGCATTTCGTGCCACCAGAATGTCATTCAGGCTATCGCCAATCATGATGGCCTGCGTCGGGTCTGCATCGGCCATGGCGATGGTGGAGAGCAAATGCTCGGCATTGGGCTTGCGCACGGCGAAGGTGTCGCCACCGGTAATGGCCGCAAAGCGAGCCGTCAGATCAAGTGTATCCAGAAGCTTCCGGGCAAGGGCTTCCATTTTGTTGGTGCACACGGCCAGCTTGAAGCCTGCCGCCGAGAGGGCATCCATGGCTGCCAGCACGCCGGGATAGGGCCTGGAAAGACCCGGCATCGTATCGCTGTAGTAAGCGATGAATTCCTTGAGCTGAGATTGCAGATCGTCGTCGGTGAGTTCTTTCTGGCGCAGCGAATAGGTCCGCTCGATCATGGCTTTTGCGCCATGACCGACCAGATGCGTCAGATCTTCATAGGTGACCGGCTCTACACCTTTTTGCGCAATAGCGTGATTGAGGCCGGCAACAAGATCGACAGCGGTGTCGACAAGTGTGCCGTCCAGATCGAAAACAACAATGGGGCTGGTCAAGATAGTCTCCTGAGGCAAAGAGCGGGTACAACGGTGGTAGAAGATGGATTCCCGGAACGCAATGACGCGCACGATATCGGCTGCTCTTTTGTGAGCGGTCGCCATTTGGGTCTTTTGTTTGGCGCGGGAGCCGTGTAAGTGTCTTTCCCACCGGGGAGCCGGGCAGGGGATGAGTAAGCTTTTAGGGAGTTGTGGCGCATGGACGCCCGCCAGATGAAAATCAAAGCTGCGCAAGTGGCTCTCGGTCATGTGGAAAACGGTATGCGTCTGGGCATTGGCACCGGGTCCACGGCTGAGGAATTCATCAGTCTTCTGGCTGAAAAGGTAGCCGATGGCTTTCAGGTTCAGGGGGTGCCAACCTCCGAGCGCACAGCGCGGCTGTGCCTCGACCTCGGCATTCCCCTGATGTCGCTGGATGAACTGCCGGAACTCGATCTGGCCGTCGACGGCACCGATGAAGTCGATCATAATTTACGGTTGATCAAGGGCGGCGGCGGTGCGCTGTTGCGCGAAAAGATCGTTGCCAAGGCCTCCGACCGTATGATCGTCATCGCCGACGAGACCAAGCTTGTCGACACGCTCGGTGCGTTCAAACTTCCGATTGAAGTCAATGCCTTTGGACTAGTTGCCACACGGCTGGCAATCGAATCCTGTGCGGACCGCCTTGGCTTGACGGGTGCTATCGAGCTGCGCATGGTCGGTAACGATCCTTTTTATACGGATGGTGGCCACTTGATCCTGGACGCATCTTTTGGCCGTATTCCTGATGCAGATGCGCTTTCGAGCCATTTGCATGCCATTCCCGGTGTCGTAGAGCACGGGCTGTTTATCAATATGGCGTCTGTCGCCATCATCGCCGGACCGGCGGGGGCACGGACGATCACCGCCAATTCACTACAGGAGCACTGAAACGCATGGTAAAATTTGCCGGTTCCGGCCGCACGATTGCCGCCTCCCTTTTCGCTTGCAGCGCAATGTTTGGCGCTTCCGCCCATGCGCAAGAGGTGAACGAAGACCAGATCAAGGCTGCGCGGGCAACCATATCGTCGTTGGGCGTAACCGACAGCTTTGATAACATTCTGCCGAATGTTGCCGAACAGCTGAAAGGCACCCTGATTCAGGCATCGCCCAACTATCAGGACGTCATTACCAAGACGGTTGATGAAAAGGCGATTGCGCTTGCGCCTCGCCGGGCCGATCTGGAACGAGAAGCTGCTTCCATCTACGCCAAGACATTCTCGGTTGAAGAGTTGAACGCAATCTCCGCCTTCTACGGTTCTGAAGCGGGCAAGAAACTGCTTCGTGATGGTCCGATTGCCACACGCGAAATGCTGAAGGCGGCGGATATCTGGGCCAGCGGAATCTCCCGTGATCTTGCCGCCGAAAGCGACAAGGCACTGGAAGCGTCAATTGGTGCTGCGGTCCGCGCAAGCCAGACCCAGCCGGGTGCCGAGCAGCCAGCACCTGCACCTGCACCAGCGCCAGCCCAGTAACGTGGCACGGATATAAAATTTGGCGAAGCCCGGCATCTGTCGGGCTTTTGCTATTCAGGCTTTTTTCAACAACCCGACCGGAGGTGCCATGTCTACCTTTGATTACGATCTTTTTGTCATCGGCGGCGGCTCCGGCGGGGTGCGCTCCGCCCGTTTGGCAGCGTCGCTCGGCAAGCGTGTGGGCATTGCGGAAGAGAGCCGCTACGGCGGCACTTGCGTTATCCGTGGCTGTGTGCCCAAAAAACTTTATGTCTACGCCTCGCAGTTTGCGGAGCATTTCGAAGATGCTGCCGGTTTCGGCTGGACAGTCGGTGAGCGTCAGTTTGACTGGTCCAAGCTGGTTGCCGCCAAGGATGCGGAAATCACCCGTCTGGAGGGGCTTTACCGCAAGGGACTTGCCAATGCGGGCGCCAACATTCTGAACACACGCGCCGAGCTTGTCGGTCCGAACAGTATAAAGCTTCTGGCAACCGGTGAAACGGTCACAGCCGAACGCATTTTGATCGCCGTTGGCGGACGCCCCAGCGCCCATGGGTCATTACCCGGACACGAATTGTGCATCTATTCGGACGACGCTTTTGATCTCAAAGAATTGCCACAATCCATTCTCATTGCGGGTGGTGGTTACATTGCCGTGGAGTTTGCCAATATTTTCCATGGGCTGGGTGTTGAGACGACGCTGATCTATCGCGGCAAGGAAATTCTCTCGCGGTTCGACAATGATATGCGTCAGGGTCTGCATGCAGCCATGGTGGCCAAGGGCATTCATATTCTGTGCGAAGATATCATCATGTCCGTCGAGAAAACCGATGACGGCCAGCGTCGGGCGATGACGAAAGCCGGGGAGACTCTGGTCGTTGATCAGGTCTTTCTGGCGCTGGGCCGGGAGCCGAACACCGCCAGTCTCGGGCTGGAAGCCGCAGGCGTTGTGACGAACGACCGAGGAGCCGTGTTGGTGGACGCCTATTCTCGCACCAATGTACCCGGCATATTTGCGCTCGGCGATGTAACGGACCGGGTGCAGCTCACCCCTGTCGCCATTCATGAAGCCGTGTGCTTTATTGAAACGGAGTTCAAGGGCAATCCGGTATCGCCAGATTTTGATTTGATTGCGACTGCCGTCTTTTCACAGCCGGAAATTGGAACGGTTGGCCTAACGCAGGATCAGGCTGCGGAAAAGTTTGAGGACTTGGAAGTCTATCGCGCCGAATTTCGCCCGATGAAAGCCACGCTGTCTGGCCGAAACGAGAAGACGATTATGAAACTGATCGTCAACGCTGCCGACCGTAAAGTGGTGGGGGCCCATGTTCTCGGCCATGACGCCGGGGAAATGGCGCAGATTCTCGGCGTGGTTTTGAAGGCTGGTTGCACCAAGGATGATTTCGACCGGACAATGGCGGTGCACCCGACAGCAGCTGAAGAGCTTGTAACTATGTACAGCCCTTCCTATCGTATCAAAAATGGCGAACGGGTCTGAAAACCGGAACGCTGACTTTGCAACGCAAACGTTTAGGGTTTATAAGCCCGCATCCGCATGTCCTGTACCAGATCTACTGGGCACGCTGACTGCGGCAAAAGCGAGAAACAGGTGAACACCATGGTACAGAATTGGACCCCGAACAGCTGGCGGAATAAACCCATTCAGCAGGTGCCGGATTATCCGGACCTTGATGCATTGGCCGCAACGGAAGGTCGTCTTGCCAAGTTTCCGCCGCTGGTGTTTGCAGGCGAGGCGCGCCGCCTGACCAAAGCGCTTGGTCAGGTTGCCGAAGGCAAGGGCTTCCTGCTGCAGGGTGGGGATTGCGCTGAAAGCTTTGCCGAGCACGGTGCCGATACCATCCGCGACTTCTTCCGCGCGTTCCTGCAAATGGCGGTTGTGCTGACGTTTGGTGCGCAGCAGCCTGTGGTCAAGGTTGGCCGTATTGCAGGTCAGTTTGCCAAACCGCGCTCGTCCAATATCGAAAAGCAGGGCGATATCGAGCTTGCGAGCTATCGCGGCGATATCATCAACGGCATCGAGTTCACACCGGAAGCGCGGGTGCCGAACCCGGAACGCCAGATCATGGCCTATCGCCAGTCGGCAGCAACGCTCAATCTGTTGCGCGCGTTTGCACAAGGCGGCTATGCCAATCTCGATAACGTGCACCAGTGGATGCTGGGTTTCGTCAAGGACAGCCCACAGGCCGAGCGTTACCGCAAACTGGCTGATCGTATTTCCGAGACGATGGACTTCATGAAGGCTATCGGCATCACCTCGGAAACCAATGCCAGCCTGCGGGAAACCGATTTCTTCACCAGCCATGAGGCGCTGCTGCTTGGCTATGAAGAAGCACTGACCCGTGTCGATTCAACCTCGGGCGACTGGTATGCGACATCGGGCCATATGATCTGGATCGGTGACCGCACGCGCCAGCCCGATCATGCGCATATCGAGTATTGCCGTGGCATCAAAAACCCGCTCGGTTTGAAATGCGGTCCTTCGCTCAGCGCCGATGGTTTGATTGAGCTGATCGACATTCTGAACCCTGCAAACGAGGCGGGCCGGTTGACGCTGATCTGCCGGTTCGGCCACGATAAGGTTGCTGAACACCTGCCGCGCCTTATCCGTGCGGTGGAGAAAGAGGGCCGCAAGGTTGTGTGGTCGTGCGACCCGATGCACGGCAACACGATTACGCTCAACAACTACAAGACCCGGCCATTTGAGCGTGTCTTGTCGGAAGTCGAAAGCTTCTTCCAGATCCATCGCGCAGAGGGAACGCATCCCGGCGGCATCCATATCGAGATGACCGGCAATGACGTGACTGAATGCACCGGCGGCGCACGCGCCGTATCGGCGGAAGATCTTTCGGACCGCTACCACACGCATTGCGACCCACGCCTGAATGCCGATCAGGCGCTGGAACTTGCGTTCCTTCTTGCGGAGCGCATGAAGGGCGGCCGCGATGAAAAGCGGATGGTCGTGAACGGCTAGAGCATTGCCAGTAAAAGCGGAACCGCTTTTCCGTTCGGACAATGCGACAAAACAAGGAGCAAGAGCATTTTTGGCGAACGCGAGTTCGCCGGAAATCTATTCTAAAAAGGGCGCCTGATCGTAAGGTCTGGCGCCCTGCATTATACCCGGAAATGGGCCTGAATCATCCGCGCCGCTTCCGGCCAGTCAGCTGCTGAGGTCATGCCGGCATCCAGCGGCGGCAGGAAAACGCGGAAATGCGCATTTGCCATGATGTGGATGATCAAACAGTCCGGCACATGCTCCCTGACGGACCGCAGGTTGCGCAAGATATCGTCCACAAACACAACTGGCTGTTTGCGCAGACGATGCAGCCGTTGCACCACGGGCCCCTTTGCTCCCTCGGTCGCAACAAGCGGATAGTGTAGACCAAACCGATCCAGCAAGGCCCGTCGCAAGGTTTCGTGCCGCGGCGCCATAGCAGTCAGAAACACGATATCGGCATGGTCTGACAAAGCGGTGAGGGCTTCCGACACGCCTGTCGCCGGAAATTGCCAGTCGCCCTGGGCAATGAAAAAAGCTTCCAGAAGATCATCCACGATGTCTTCGCGCAGGACCTCACTGGTGCCGGCATGGACGACATTGCCATGCAGCTTGAACGAACGCGCCAGTAACTCGTATCCCTGTGACTGAATGAAGCCACGAAAGGGGGTAAGAAACTCCAGCACGACTTCGTCGACATCGCAAACGATCAGCGGACGCTCATTGAGCTCGATATGATCGAGCGAAACTTCGGGCATGTCCTGTGCGTCACTCATAATCAGCTGGCCCGGATAGTGTGTGATGGGCGCGGACAACCGTTTCCGGGGGCGTGTCGGTTGCCTCACAGAAAGCCACCAGTGTGGGTTCATGGTTCATCAGAAAATCGACAAGGCCTGCGAGAAAGCCGGGGTCGTTGACGGCGTTTCGCATGCTGCTGGCATCGACACCCGATAGCGCCATGAAACGCCCAAGCAGCTCAGGCTCGGACGCCAGCCAGCCAAGGATCGAAATTGCGACGTCTTCCGCAGGCTTCTGCATTCAGCATTCCTTCGTGTTTACCGGATCTTATCGGGTGATCACGCATGGTCCGTGAATCATTTACCCAATTTTCAACCTAAAGAGCGTAACCTCATTTAGGTGGACAGATAGGATTCGGCAATCGGGCGACTATATCAAGTGATGGATGTCGCGAGAGTGAACCGGGATAAGGGAAGTCAATGCCCAAACAGGTTATGATTGTCGAAGACAATGAGCTGAACATGAAGCTGTTCCGCGACTTGATCGAAGCGTCTGGCTACACGACAATTCAGACGAGAAACGGCATGGAAGCCCTTGATCTCGCTCGCAAACATCGTCCCGATCTTATTCTTATGGACATCCAGTTACCGGAGGTTTCGGGCCTTGAGGTGACGAAGTGGCTGAAGGAAGACGACGAGTTGCACACAATTCCGGTGATCGCGGTCACAGCCTTTGCGATGAAGGGTGATGAGGAGCGAATCCGGCAGGGCGGATGTGAAGCGTATGTTTCTAAGCCGATCTCCGTACCAAAATTTATAGAAACGATAAAAACCTATTTGGGCGATGCCTGAGCGGGCCGGGCCGCTGAACCCGAAACGGATAGAGACATGACCGCGCGGATCCACGTTGTTGCTGCAGACCTGAAACTGACCCAGTCTCTGTCGGAGCGCCTGTCCACTCAATTGTATCAGGTTGAGGTCAGCCAGTCCGGCAGAGACGTTCTCGAACGCGGGGGAGATGGTGTCCCGGATCTGATTATCATTGCGCAGCATTTGTCAGACATGGACGCCTATGCGTGCACCCATCACCTGAAACGCAATGCACTCTTGTCATCCATTCCGGTTATTCTCCTGGCGGAGCGTGGCGACGCCTCAGCGCGGGTCCAAGGCTTGCAAGCTGGTATCGATGATTTTTTGACTTTCCCCATCGATGATGTTGAGTTGACAATTCGGGTAAAAAGTTTGTTGCGGCTCGGGACGGTGGCAAACGAGGTGAAGGAGCGGTGCGATACCGCTGCCAGCATGGGCATTCGCAACGCTACGCCCAACAGCGGTCAGTTTCTGGATGATCCGCTGCGGGTTGTGCTGATTACGCAGCAGGATGCGATTGCCGACCATGCCACACGGTTTCTCAAACCCGTGGCGGACGCGGTTCTCATTAACGGCGATGATGTGCTTGCATTGAACAGCCTTGCGCATGTCGATTTGATTCTCTCGACGATTTCCGGTGCCAAGGAGTTGGCCGCCTGCCAGACCCTCAGAGCGCACGCGCAGACGCGTCATGTACCCATCCTTGGGATTGTACCCGCCGACACTGATTCGGGCCTGCAGCAATGCTCGCAACTGGGCCTGACCGACTTTATACGGATGCCGCTCGATCAGAGCGAGCTGATCGCCCGTAGCCTGATGCAAATGCGGGGTAAGAGGCTGAACGACAGACTGCGAGCACGTATAGGAGAAGATGACAGCAGCATCGTCACCGATGCGATCACCGGCTTGCCGAATCAGAACTACCTCGACAGCCATCTGTCACGTTTGATCAAGCGCGCTCACGCTCGCTCACAGCCGCTGACCGCGAGCGTCATTGGGGTTCAAGATCTTGCCTTGCCTGATGCGGCATTGATCCAACTGGCACAGTCTATTTCGCGGCTACTGAAAACAGTTATCCGTGGTGCAGACCTTGTCTGCCGGACTGCGCAGGACCGTTTTGTACTGGTGATGCCGGATACGTCGATCATGGCTGCTGACAGCGTTCTGGAGCGCTTGAGGATGGTTTTGCAGGCGGAGCTACAGCTTTCTCCCCTGGTCTTGGGCCGAGCTGAACTCAGCGAAGCAGACGACAGCAGTGAGACGCTTTTGGCGCGCGCGCTTGCCGATGGTCTGCCAGGCGAGGCGACGCAGATCGACAACACACTGGAAAGCTGTGTGTAACTTTCGACAAAATTCAGAATACAACAGCGATTCCTTAAGTAACTGTTGATTTTATAAGCGAGTATGACACTCTCTGACTTAAGGGCATACCCCATCAGTTACCTGCAGCACCCGAGGCCGCCGCATCTCTCGGGCCTGTAGGCGCGGTCGATCGGCCTGTGACATCAGTGGTTCCTCGTGCCGCTGTTACAGGCTGATCGACCCACCCTTTGCTATTCTCCCGTGAATTACAGTGTTTGTTCAATTATAAACACGCAACAAAAAAGGCGCTGAGCATAGCTGCAGCGCCTTTTTAAAATTAACCAGATCAAAATTACTTGATCTTCGTTTCCTTGAACTCGACATGCTTGCGCGCAATCGGGTCGTACTTTGTCTTGCTCATCTTGTCCGTCATGGTACGGCTGTTCTTCGTGGTTACGTAGAAGAAGCCCGTGTCGGCTGTCGAGAGCAGCTTGATCTTGATGGTGGTAGCTTTCGCCATGGTTGTCCTGCCTTTATAAAACTACGCCATGGCCGTGTATGAGTTACCAAGGCTTAAATCTGGCGCCAACCTACAAATCGCCCCCGAAAAGTCAAGTCCGTTTTGCGCTGAAACCCAGTCGTGCAATGGAAAGTACGACATACATGGCGAAAAACAGCACAATAGCCCAGACGAAGCCGTTGTTTCCCATTTTATCCATTGCAACACCGATGGCCTGCGGACCGGCAACCGTGCCAACGGCGTAGGAAAAGATGAACGCTGCATTGGCGGCGGCCAGGTCCGGGCCGTGCAAACGCGAGCCGAGATGGCTTAGCCCCACCGTATAGAGGCCCGATACGCAGCCACCCCACAGCAGCAGCACAATGGCCATCAGCGTCCAGCTGCCGATCAACAACGGCAGGCACAGAGAGCCAATCAGGCCGATGATTGCCAGAATGAAAAGGAGGTTCCGACGGTCCTTCATTCGGTCGGACAGCATTCCCAAGGGTATCTGGAAGACCACATTTCCAATGCCCATCATCGTCAACAGCAAGGCAGCATGCGATTCGCTGAAGCCGGACC
This sequence comes from Rhizobium sp. CFBP 8762, assembly GCF_014841565.1. Lineage (GTDB taxonomy): Bacteria > Pseudomonadota > Alphaproteobacteria > Rhizobiales > Rhizobiaceae > CFBP-8762. The sequence goes on along the minus strand of NZ_JACYUD010000001.1, from coordinate 34,619 downwards.
GGGTTGCGTAGATGGGAAACAGGGACAGGCCCCCTGATTCGACCGCGCCAAAAACAAACACAGCGGCCGTCGCCGTTGGCACCAGAAAGATATAGCGCAGGAAATGCATTTCCGGTTTTTCGTGAATGACCGGGTTTTCATGCCGCGCAATGTAGATGGGAATAGCCGCAACCAGAATCACGGCAGCGCCGACCGCAAATGGTAGGACGCCGTCGCTACCCAATACCGAAAAAAGCAGCGGCCCTAGTGCAAAGCCTAGCCCCAGAAGTGTTGCGTAGATACCGAGAACGAGGCCGCGTTTGTGGGTGGGAGAGGCCGCGTTGATCCAGAACTCGGAAAGGATGAACAACACGGTTATGGCACCGTGGAAAACCACGCGCAGCGGAAACCACAGCAGAAAGTTTTCGACATAATAGAAGCCGATTGCACTGGCCGCTGCACAGAGGATCGCGACCAGCATGGTATTGGAAACGCCGAAATGCTGGCTGAGCTTGGTGCTGAGCGGCGCGGCGGCCATGGAGGCAAGACCTGCCATGGCGGAATTCAAGCCGATCATGGAGGAGGAAATGCCACGCTTCTCCATGATGATACTCAGAAGCGGCAGTCCGAGACCGATAGCGATGCCAACGGCGGTGATGGCGGAAATGGCCGCGACGAGCGACGGCCAGTGAATCTCTTCAACTGGGCCAGTAGGTCTGGTCGTGGTTTTCGACATTTTCGAAGTCCTTGATGTCAGTCTGAGGATTCAGTCAGTCTATATCGGTCAGGGTGCAAGAGGTTCCGGATCGTCGTCTCCAAAGCCGTGCATGCGTAACGCCCATTGCAAACCAATCACGCTCCCTTTGACTGGCTGAAGCAGAGCCAGCGATCCGAATACCGTGATGGGTGCCCAAATGGCCAGATGCGTCCATGTGGAAAGGGGAAAGACCAGATCGGTCATCATATACCCTGCCAACACCACATGTCCGATGATGGTGACCACGATATATGGTGGGAAATCATCGGCTCGGTGATGATCTAGCCGCTCATGGCAGACGGCACAGTTTTCGACGGAGCGAAGATAGGATCGAAACAGGCGACCCTCTCCGCACCGGGGACAGCGGTTTAAGAAACCCCGGCGCATGGAACGTCCGACTGGGCGTACCATGCCGTTTTGTGCGCCGTTCAGAACCATGCCGTTGTCATCTGCGTGCAATTCATCTGTGCGCATGGGGCGGTTCCACCTTCAACGTTTGCCGCGCGGCGGACGCGTACCGGGCGTTTTTCGCGCGCCACTTCGGTCTCTACGACCTGACTTGTGAAACGAACGTGTTGCAGTCGGCATTTGCCGTCCATCGCTGACCATTTCGAAGCGCAATGCTCCGGCAAGCGGGACGGCTTCCACGAGTTTCACCCGAACCGTATCGCCCAACCGGTAGCCAAGGCCGGTCTTCTCGCCGGACAGTGCCTGATGGGCTTCGTCATAGATGAAGTAATCCCGCCCAAGCGTCGAAATAGGAACGAAGCCATCGGCGCCATAGTCCGGAAGTGAAATGAACAGGCCCGCTTTGGTGACACCAGAGACCCGGCCGTCAAATTCCTCACCGATTCGCCCGTGCAGGTGATGGGCAATCAGGCGGTCCACCGTTTCGCGTTCCGCCGCCATGGCACGCCGCTCGAAGGTAGAAATCTCTGCCGCAATATCGTCAAGCGCGGCCTCTTCTTCCGGGGTAATTCCGCCTTCACCCAACCCAAGGCTACCCACCAGCGCACGATGCACGATCAGGTCGGCATAGCGTCGGATAGGGGATGTGAAATGAGCGTATTTCAGCAAATTCAGCCCGAAGTGGCCGATGTTTTCAGGGCTGTAAACGGCCTGGCTCTGCGAGCGCAGAACCATCTCGTTCACCATGACCTCAAAGGCTTTGCCCTCTGCTTTCTGCAGGATGCCATTGAAGTGATTGGCACGGATGTTTCCGCCCTTGATCAGTGACAGTTCCAGTGTCGCCAGAAACTCGCGAAGCACCTCCTGCTTGGCGAGCGATGGTGCATCGTGGGCGCGGTAGATCAGCGGCTGTTTTTTGGTTTCCAATGTTTCGGCGGCCGCCACATTCGCTTGAATCATCATTTCTTCGATGAGCTTATGCGCATCCAGTCGATCCGGCACAAATACCCGGTCAACCGTGCCGTCGGGCTTGAGTAGAATTTTGCGCTCCGGCATGTTGAGTTCAAGCGGCTGGCGACGGTCGCGCCCGCGCTTTAAAATGTCATAGGCAGCCCAGAGCGGCTTCAGGATCGGCTCCAGCAATGGACCGGTCTTCTCATCCGGCTGGCCGTCGATGGCCGCCTGTGCCTGATTGTAGGACAGTTTGGCCGCGCTTTTCATCATGACACGGTGGAACGTATGGCCGGCCTTACGTCCCTCGTGCGAGAACCGCATACGCACGGCCAAAGCGGGACGGTCAACTCCTTCTTTCAGGGAGCAGAGGTCGTTGGAAATACGCTCCGGCAGCATGGGTACGACCCGATCCGGGAAGTAGACGGAGTTGCCGCGTTTCAATGCTTCTGTATTCAGGCTGGACCGGGGACGCACGTACCAGGAGACGTCCGCAATCGCCACTGTGACGATCACGCCGCCCAGGTTGTCCGGAGAGGTGTCCGGTTCGGCATACACCGCATCGTCATGATCCTTGGCGTCGGCAGGATCGATGGTGATCAGCGGCAGAGTGCGCCAGTCCTCACGCTTTGCCATGGTTGCCGGTCCGGCGGCGTCAGCTTCACGCAGAACCGCGTCCGGGAAGACGTGGGGAATGCCATGAGCGTAAATCGCAATCATGGAAATCGCTTTTTCGGACGCAACCGAGCCGATCACGGCCTTGACCTGCGCACGGGGAAGACCAAAACGCCCCAAACGCGCAACGTCCACCTCGACCAGATCGCCGTCCTTGGCGTCGCCGATGAAATCGGCATCAACCTCAAGTTCCTCGCCGCGCTTGTCGATGGGCATGATTCGCCCGCCCGCGCCCTGCGAACGGAAGACGCCGATGGCGTTGTTGCGACGCTTGTCCAGCACCTTGATGATACGCGCGGTGTAGGCAGGGCCGCCGCGATCCGTTGCGGGGAAAATCTTGGCAAGAACCCGGTCGCCCAAGCCGCCAACCGGGGCTTTGCCCTTGGCTTTACCGACGCTGGATTGCCGTATGGACACGGCAGGTGCAACGCCCGCATCCTCCGGCCATTCCGCCGGTCGGCCAATCAATTCGCCGTCGATATCGCGGGTTGTAATGTCAAGCACCGTGACGGGTGGCAGTGCGCCGGGGCGGGACAGGGATTTGCGCCGCTTTTCCAGCATGCCATCCTGTTCCAGATCACGCAGGAGAGCCTTCAGCTCGATCCGCGTCTCACCTTTCAGGCCGAACGCTTTGTACAGATCCCGCTTGGAAGCCTTGTCGGGATTGAGCTCAATATACCGCAACAGAACCGCCCGTGACGGAACGGCTCCGTGAATGATAGGATCTTCACCCTCTAGCGCCGATGGGCCAGCCTTGGCCTGTAATCTCGCGGCACCTTTGGCGGGGCGGGCTGAACGGTCGTTCGAATGTCTTGCCAATCCTAGTCTTTCTCAGGCTTCGCCGCTGCTTTGGCTTTCGGTTTGCCTGCTGCTTTTGGAGCGGCCTTGGCTCTGGCGGTTTTTGGCTTTGCATCGCCGCCTTCCGCTGCTTTGGGCTTCGCTTTTGTTGTCTTTGGCTTGCTTGTCGTTTTGGCTTTCGCCTTGGCCGGTTTGCCGCCGTCCTTGCCTGCCTTTTCCACTATATAGGTCAGCGCTTCCTCAACGGTAACGGTCTGCGGGTCTTTTCCTTTGGGAAGGGTGGCATTCACCTTGCCCCAGTTGACATAGGGTCCGTAGCGACCATCGCGCACGGTAATTGCACCGCCATCCGGGTGGTCTCCCAGTTCCTTCAAGGCGGCAACAGGCGTGCGGCCACGGGCGCCGGGCCCCTGCAATGCCTTGTCCGCCAAAACCGACACGGCGCGATTCAGGCCAATGGTGAAGACATCTTCGACCGATTCCAGATTGGCGTATTTTCCATCATGAAGGATGAAAGGACCGTAGCGGCCAAGGCTGCTGGAGATCATTTTGCCGGATTCCGGGTGCGCACCGATATCACGGGGAAGGGACAGCAAAGCCAGCGCTCTCTCATAGTCGATGCTTTCGGGCGTCCAGCCCTTGGGCAGGCTGGACCGTTTGGCTTCCTTGCCATCCCCGCGCTGAACATAGGGGCCGAACCGGCCACTGCGCAAGGTAATCTCTTCGCCGGTGGCCGGGTCTTTGCCAAGGCTCTGCGGCTCATTCGACACGGTTGCGTCGGCATCTGCGCCGCCTTCGGAGGAAAGCTGACGGGTGAAATTGCAGTCCGGATAATTGGAGCAGCCGACAAAGGCGCCGTATTTTCCGAGCTTCAGCGACAATTTGCCGGTGCCGCAGACCTGACATATGCGTGGATCGCTTCCGTCCTCCCGTTTTGGGAAGACCAGAGGCGCCAGAACTTCATTCAAGGCATCCAGAACATTGGTGACGCGCAATTCCTTGGTGTCTTCAATCTGGGCGAAGAAGTCCTTCCAGAAATCGCGCAGAACGTCCTTCCAGTTCAACTCGCCCGCAGAAATCCGGTCGAGCTTTTCTTCGAGCGACGCGGTGAAGTCGTATTCCACATAGCGGGTAAAGAAGCTTTCCAGAAACGCGGTTACCAACCGTCCCTTAGAATGGGGTATCAGCTTGCGCTTGTCGATGACGATATATTCGCGGTCGCTAAGTGTCTTCAACGTTGCCGCATAGGTGGAAGGGCGGCCAATGCCCAGCTCTTCCATTTTCTTGATCAGCGTGGCTTCTGAGTAGCGTGGCGGTGGCTCGGTAAAATGCTGCGTTGCGTTGATCTTCTCTTTGGCAACGGTTTCCTGCGCTTTGATTTCAGGCAGGCGTCCGTCCTCATCGTCATCGGCCTGTTCGCCGTCCTCTTTTTGATCGGTATAGGCAGCGATGAACCCATCAAAACGGATGACGGAGCCAACAGCGCGCAAGCTAGCCTTGCGACCTGCATTGTCGGCCAGAATTTCCACGGTGGTGCGCTCGATTTCCGCCGACGCCATCTGGCTGGCAATGCCGCGCTTCCAAATCAGATCGTAAAGCTTCAGCATATCGCCGTCGAGGTGACCACGAACCTGGTTCGGCGTGCGATTGAAGTCGGTCGGGCGAACGGCTTCGTGCGCTTCCTGCGCATTCTTGGCCTTGGTGGAGTAAAAGCGCGCCTTTTCCGGTCTGTAGCGAGCCCCGAACTGGCTGACGATCGCATCCCGGGCAGCGTCAATGGCTTCCGGCGCCATCTGCACACCATCGGTACGCATATATGTGATCAAACCAACGGTTTCGCCGCCCAGATCAATGCCTTCATACAGTTTCTGTGCAACCTGCATGGTTCGGGACGCAGAAAATCCAAGCTTCGAGGATGCTGCCTGCTGCAAGGTGGACGTGGTGAACGGCGGGGAGGGGTTGCGCTTGACCGGCTTTGCCTCAACCGTATCGACGACATAACTGGCACCTTCCAGCATGGCTTTCAGCGACGCGGCATCGTCGCCGTTGGCAACAGAGCGTGCCTGCAAACGCTTGCCATCTGCCGAAACGAGACGGGCCTCGAAGCTCTCGCCACGCGGCGTTTTCAGAAGCGCGGAAATATTCCAGTATTCTTCCGAAACGAAGCGCTCGATTTCCGCCTCCCGGTCGCAAACCAGACGAAGGGCGACCGACTGGACCCGGCCAGCGGACCGAGCCCCCGGCAACTTGCGCCAGAGGACCGGCGACAGGTTGAAGCCCACCAGATAATCCAGTGCGCGGCGCGCCAGATAGGCATCGACCAGCGGCACATCGATATCGCGCGGTGCCGCCATGGCTTCCAGCACGGCTTTCTTGGTAATGGCGTTGAACACCACACGGCTCACAGGCTTGTCGCCGATGACTTTCTTTTTACGCAGAAGATCCAGAACATGCCAGGAGATCGCTTCTCCTTCTCGGTCCGGGTCGGTTGCCAGAATCAGACCGTCGGAACTTTTGACCGCGTCGGCAATATCCTTCATGCGTTTGGCGGAGGCGGCGTCCACCTCCCAGAGCATGTCAAAATCCTGATCGGGCAGAACAGAGCCGTCCTTGGCAGGCAGATCCCGCACATGGCCGAAGGAGGCGAGCACCTTGTATCCCGGTCCGAGATACTTGTTGATCGTTTTGGCCTTCGACGGCGATTCCACCACGACTACATTCGTCATCTGTCCATGAACCTGTATCTAAGTCACCCGAGCGACAAAGGTGCCGGGCGTTCTAATGACCCCCGACATGGACAGGGATTTCACCGCGGTCAAGTGCCAACCCTTGTCTTTCAAAAATTTGTCTCTAATTGCGATTGAAGAATTCCCATCAATTTCTGGTGGGGTAACGGGCACTCAAGCGCTTGTTACTATGAGTTTTTAGGGATCTGGCTTATGATTTGGTTGGTTCGCAATCAAATCAATGATCTCCGCTCAAATAAAATCATCCTGCAATGTGAATACAACCTAAAATAGATATTATGAGTATTGCAATTAATTGGATATGAGCTACCCTTAATTGACGCGGGATGAATGTCTCGCGGGCAACCGAGATCAGGCAGGTAGTGAGATGGCGATCAATTTGTTTGAAAACGATAAACAGTTTAACGAAAACATCGGCTATGTTCGCCAGATGCTCGGCGAACTTCGGTCGATCTCCAGCGCCAACGGTGCTGAACTCCTCAGCTATATGCTTGAAATGGCCTATGTCGAAGCGGGAGATATTCAGGCGGGTGCGCGGCCCCTATCGATCCGCAAAAACGATGGAAACCGTGCCGTTGGCATGTCGGGCAAGACGACCCGCTAGGTCCAGTTCGAGCAAAAGCAGATGAACTTTTTGCGGTGCCAGGCCGGTGTGGCGAATGATATCGTCTATGTCCACGGGCGTGGGGCCAAGGGCATTGATAATCTGGCTTCTGTCCGTTTCGTCCGGTGGAGCGATGGGTGCATAGCCGGGTTCCGGGTCCAGTTCTCGAACTTCCGGTGTCGAGAACAGATCGATCTGGCTGACGGGCGCCAAGGCATCGAGGACATCGCGCGGTTCTGTCGTCAATATTGCGCCGTCCTTGATCAGGCCGTTGGTGCCCTGCGAGCGGGGATCCAGGGGTGAGCCGGGAACGGCAAAGACCAGACGTCCAAAATCGGCCGCCCGGCGGGCGCTGATGAGAGAGCCGGAGCGTGCGGCCGCTTCGATCACGACCAGGCCAAGACTGACGCCGGCAATCAGACGGTTGCGGCGCGGGAAATCCCTGGCACGCGGCTCCCATCCAAATGGCATTTCACTGATGGCCAGACCGCGCCCTGCCGTCATCTCTTCAAGCAGGCTGATATTTTCCGGCGGGTAGGGCTTATCCAGCCCGCCTGCCATCGCGGCAATCGTCCCGGTTGCGAGGCTGGCGCGATGGGCTGCCGTATCGATACCACGCGCAAGACCGGAGATAATGCTGTAGCCCGCCTTGCCGATATCGCGAGCGAGATAAGCTGCAAATTTAGCGCCGCTGGCAGATGCGCTGCGTGCGCCGACGATGCCGACGGATGGAACGGTCGCCAGACTGATATCGCCTTTGACAGCCAAAAGGGGCGGTGCTCCATCGATCTGGCGGAGCGCTGGCGGATAATCTGGTTCGCCAATACCGACGAAACGAGCACCGAATTTTTCGCAAAACTCCAGTTCCCGTTCTGCGTCTTCAACAGAAGCAACCCGAATGCTTCGGGTTGAGCCGCCGCGCCGCGACAGTTCCGGCACCATCTCCAAGGCGGTCTCGGCAGAGCCGAAATGGTTGATCAGGTCCTTGAACGTGGCAGGCCCGACATTATCGCTGCGGATAAGACGAAGCCATGCGATCTTCTGGCGCTCGGACAGGGCGATGCCACGTCGGCGGCCTGAATTGCGGTCTACAGGGTTGCCGATCAACCCTTGTCTCCGATTCTGCCTTCCGTCCCCTTCAACAGCCGCTGGATATTGGCCTTGTGTTTCCACCAGGTGATCAGGGTCATGACAATGAGCAGGAACGCAATTTTGATGTCGGTAACGAAGAAGGCTGCGATCGGGGTAGCGACGGTTGCAGTCAGCGCCGAAAGCGACGAATAGCGGCTGACTTTTGCCATCACCAGCCATACAACCGCGAAAACCAGAAGCAGGGTCGGGGATAGCCCCAGGAGCACGCCGAGGTAGGTCGCAACACCTTTTCCTCCCTTGAAGCCCAGCCATACCGGAAAGAGGTGGCCGAGAAAGGCCGCGAGACCGGCAACAATTCCGCCTTCAACACCCCAGTAGACGGACGCGATGACAACTGCAAAAGTCGCCTTCAGCGCATCCAGCAACAGCGTTGCTGCTGCCAGCTTCTTGTTTCCTGTTCGCAAGACGTTCGTCGCGCCAATGTTGCCGGAGCCGATAGAGCGCACATCCCCGAGACCTGCCATTTGGGTCAGCAAAAGGCCGAAGGGAATAGAGCCGAGCAGGTAGCCGAGCACCGCTGAGGCGACAGTGGGCAGCAAGCCGAGATTCCACGTTGCTAAATCCATGACAGGCCCCTTGGTGACGATTAAACAGAGTGAACGCGCAGTCCGCGAACATAGGTCTGAACGGCGCGTCCCGTAAAGCGGGCGTTGTCGAACGGCGTGTTTTTCGACCGGGAAACCAGATCATCCTTGGAGACGATCCACGGATAATCCAGATCGATGAGTGTGATATCGGCCTTTGCACCTGGCTTCAAAGTTCCGGCATCCAGTCCGAAGATCGCGGCGGGGCGTGTGCTCATCGCGTCGATCAAGCGCATCAGGTCAATACCCCCACTGTGGTACAGTCTCAAAGCGGCGGCCAGCATGGTTTCCAGACCGACAGCGCCGTCGGCAGCATCGGCAAACGGCACGCGTTTGGTATCGACGTCCTGTGGATCGTGCGAGGAAACGATAATGTCGATTGTACCATTCTTCAAAGCCTCCACCATGGAAACGCGGTCATCCTCACCGCGCAATGGCGGGTAAAGTTTGAAGAATGTGCGGTATTCGCCAATGTCGTTTTCATTCAGCGTCAGATTGTTGATTGAGATGCCGCATGTCACCTTCACACCGCGCTGGCGTGCTTGCGCAACAGCCGCAGCCGATCCCGGCACCGACAGACGCGAGGCGTGATAGGCGCCACCGGTCATTTCTGCCACGCGCAAATCGCGCTCCAGCGGAATAATCTCAGCCTCACGCGGGATGCCGGATAGCCCAAGCCAACTGGCCAGCACACCGGAGTTCATCACGCCGCCGCCGAGATACGGATCGCGGGTCTCGCAGGCAATGATCGCATTGAACTCGCGCGCATAGGTCATAGCGCGGCGCAGCACCATCGTATCATCCACCGGACTGCGACCATTGGTAAAGGATACGGCGCCTGCTGCGGATAACAGGCCAAACTCCGTCATCTCTTTGCCGAGCAGCCCCTTGGTCAGTGCGGCGCTCGGATAGACATTGACCAGAGCCTTATCACGGGCGGTTTTTTGCACGAATTCGACCAGTGCGATATCATCGATCACCGGGTTGGTATCGGGCATGGTGATAAAGGACGTGATGCCGCCAGCGGCGGCTGCGCGGGATGCCGATTCAATGGTTTCGCGATACTCGTTCCCGGGCTCGCCGACGAACACCTGCGCATCCACAAGGCCGGGAACTGCAACCAAACCGGAGCAGTCCCGAATTTCGGTGCCTTCCGGTGCGCCCTGATTGCGCGCGTTGGCCCCAGCCGCCACAATACGCCCATCGGCCATCAGAAGTCCGCCCATCTCATCGAGATTACGGGACGGGTCGAGGATCCGCAGATTGGTGAGAAGAACCGGTGCCGTCATCGGCTCGCTCCCCGTGTCTGGCCTTGGGCAGGGCCTTGTGTTTGGGTCAACAGTGTTTCCATCACCGCCATCCGCACGGCAACACCCATTTCCACCTGACTTTCAATGACGCTCTGCGGACCATCGGCCACATCGGAGGATATTTCGACACCCCGGTTCATGGGGCCGGGGTGCATGACCAGCGCATCGTCCTTGGCGGCTTTCAGCTTTTGCGCATCCAATCCATAATAGTGAAAATACTCCCGGATGGACGGCACGAAAGAGCCGGACATGCGCTCCCGCTGCAAGCGCAGCATCATGACCACATCGGCGTCCTTCAAACCTTCCTCCATGGAGTGGTAAACCTCGGCGCACATGTCGGAAATGCCCGATGGCAGCAAGGTAGCAGGTGCTACAACCCGCACGCGTGCACCCATGGCATTCAGCAGCAGAATGTTGGAGCGTGCCACGCGGGAATGCAGCACATCGCCGCAGATGGCAACGATGATTCGCGATAGCTTTCCCTTGGCGCGGCGAATGGTGAGCGCATCAAGAAGGGCCTGGGTTGGGTGCTCGTGCTGGCCGTCACCGGCGTTGATGACGGAGCAGGATACCTTTTGCGCCAACAAGGCGGCCGCACCGGCGCTGGCGTGGCGCACCACCAGCACATCGGGGTGCATGGCGTTCAGCGTCATTGCGGTATCGATAAGCGTCTCGCCTTTTTTCACCGATGAATTGGCCACCGACATGTTCATGACATCAGCGCCGAGACGCTTTCCGGCCAGTTCAAAGGAAGATTGTGTGCGTGTGGAGGCCTCGAAGAACAGATTGATCTGGGTCATGCCCCGCAGCACCGAGGAGCGCTTGTCCCGCTGGCGCGACAGCTGCACAGCCTCATCCGCCTTGTCGAGGAGAACAGTGATATCCTGTTCCTTGAGATCCTTGATGCCCAGCAGGTGACGATGCGGGAAGTAAACCATGGGCGGCCCTCAGACAGTGAAGTTCGTTGCTGTATAAAGGTGGCGCACCGTTGCCACAAGTTGTGCACAGCCTTAACACCCCGCTTTTTATATGCGGTCCGCAATGCTGATAGTTTCCCGTCAACCATTCTTGGGATAGAACGCCCCCCATGAGCCAAGATAAGACGATACAGCTGAACCAGCCCAGACCGTGGTCCGGTATCAACGCCTACCGGTCAGACCCACTGGTTGTGGACGTGACCGCACCGATGCCGCGTGCGATTCGCGAGGATTTTGAATCCCTTGGCCGGTATGTAACGTCGACAGAAGCGCAGGAACTGGCGCGCATGGCCAATCACGGCGTGCCGCAACTGCGCACGCATGGTCCGCGCGGCGAACGTCTGGACGTTGTTGATTTTCACCCCGCATGGCACGCCCTGATGCGGCGCTCCATGGGCGCTGGACTTCACGCATCCGCCTGGGAAAATATTGCTGACGAGCGGGGCCGTTCGCACAAGGCCCGTGCCATTCGCTACTACCTGACGGCGCAACTGGAAAACGGGCATCTGTCACCCATGACAATGACCAGTGCGTCCGTCGCCGCCTTGATGGCGGCACCGCAAATTCAGAAGGATTGGGCGACCAAAATTCTGTCGCGAAAATACGATGCGGGCAACAAACCGGCCATTCAGAAATCCGCAGTTACCATCGGAATGGGGGTTACGGAAAAGCAGGCGGGGACAGATGTCCACGCAATCGACACCACTGCGGAGCGGGTGGGCGAGGGCATCTATCGGCTGGCAGGGCATAAATGGTTTTTATCTGCGCCGATGAGTGATGCCTTCATCATGCTGGCGCAGACGCGCGACGGCATTGCATGCTTTCTCGTGCCGCGTCTGTTGGAAGATGGATCGGCCAACGGTCTGCGCTACCAGCGCTTGAAGGACAAGATCGGCAATCGCTCCAACGCCACAGCGGAAGTTGAGTTTACCGACACGTTCGGTTTCCTGCTCGGCACAACCGATGGCGGCGTGCGCACGGTGCTTGATATGGTTACGCTGACACGGCTGGATTGCGCACTTGGATCGGCCGGTATGATGCGGGCAAGTCTCGCGGAGGCCGTGCATCACGCCCGTGGTCGTTCTGTGTTTGGAAAACCGTTGTCGTCGCAGCCGATCATGGCGCGGGTACTGGCGGATATGGCACTGGACGTCGCTGCGGCCAGCGCGCTCTGCTTCCGACTGGCTGATGCGTTTGACCGGGCGGGCAGCAGCCCCGAGGATGCAGCCTATGCCCGGATTATGACACCGGTTGTCAAATACTGGTGCACGAAGATCGCGCCTGCACTCATTCAGGAAGCGATGGAATGCATCGGCGGCAGCGGTTATGTCGAGGACCGCCCGATTGCGCGGCACTATCGTGAGGCACCCGCCAACGCGATATGGGAAGGGCCGGGCAATGTTATGGCCATAGACCTTCTGCGGGTTTTGAACCGCGGGCGGGATCTGTTTGAGCAATTGTTCGTATCCATTGGCCGCGACCTTGGCCCGGCTGCCAAGAAAACACTGGATGTGCTGCGCGCTGCCATGTCGCTGTGTGAGCGGGACGAGGGGGCTGCCCGCCTGCTGATTGAGCAACTGGCGCTGGCCGCAGCGGCAGCCGAACTGTACCGGTTGGGTGCGGGGCGTGTTGCAGACGCATTTTTGGAATCACGGCTGGCAGGGGGCTGGCGCTCAACCTACGGCATGCTCGATTCGCGGTTTGATTCGAACTATATTCTGGACCTGTTGTACCCAGCTGCTGATTAGGGTTTCGCCTGTTCGGCAATCATGGTCATGCGGTCTAACGCGCCTTGCAGGATAAAGGATGCCGCTGCCGAATCGATCCGCGCGGCGCGTTTTTTGCGGGATACATCCATCTCGATCAATGTGCGCTCGGCTGCGACGGTGGACAGCCGCTCATCCCAGAACACGAATGGCAGATCGGTTTTCTGAACCATATTGCGCACGAATGCGCGGGTCGCCTGCGCGCGCGGGCCTTCGGACCCATCCATGTTGATGGGCAGGCCGATGATAAAGGCGACGATCCGCTCTTTCGCGGCGGTTGCCAGCAATACCTGCGCGTCTACGGAAAACTTCGTGCGCATCAACACATCGCGGGGGGTGGCAAATCGACGACTGAGATCGGAGACCGAAATTCCAATTGTCTTCGTGCCGAGATCAAGCCCGGCGACCGCCTGTGATGTCGCAAGAGTCTGTGCTAATTCGTCGATTGAAAGAACGGGCATTCAGATCCAAGCCTTTGAACTGCGCTATAAGCACTTATATCTCAGGCGGCGCATAGCACAAACAGACGGAGCACACCCATGAAAATACAATGGCTTGGCCATTCCGCATTTCACCTGGAAACGGCGAAGGCGAAAATCTTGATCGATCCGTTCTTCACCGGCAACCCTTCGTTTCGCGACGAGGACCGGCGTGGTGCAACCGATGGTCTAACCCATATTCTGCTGACCCATGGCCATGGAGACCATGTGGGCGACACCATCGCCATTGCCAAGGAAACCGGTGCCACCGTTCTCGCCAATGCCGACCTTGCCGCTTGGCTGTCGCGTAAGGGTGTGGATGCGTTGGAAATGGGCAACACCGGCGGCACGGTCAATCTCGGCAGTTTTTCTGCAACCTTCGTCAACGCGCTTCATTCGTCAGCCCAGATTACCGACGATGGCGTTTCCCACAGCCTTGGCAACGCGAATGGTCTCGTGCTGCATTTTGAGGACGAGCCGACGCTCTACCACATGGGCGATACGGATATTTTTTCCGATATGGCGCTCATTCAGGAACTGCATGAGCCGGAAATCGGCCTTGTGCCGATCGGCGACCGCTTTACCATGGGCGGTGCCGTGGCTGGTCTGGCTGTGCAGCGTTACTTCAAGTTCCAGACCGTTATCCCCTGCCATTATGGGTCTTTCCCCATAGTCGACCAAACGCCTGAGGTCTTCCTGCAAGCCATGGACGGAAGTGCGACGACGGTGGAAACACCGAATGTGGGCGGTTTTATCACGCGGTAGGTCGCTGGCGCGTACTGGAAACGCGCTAAACCCGGCGTTCACGCAACGGCGCTGTGCATTGGCCGTTGCGTGCCGCACCGTAGGCCATTATAGCGGTAACACACTTATATATGAGCCTGCATTCTCCCGGAGACCGTCATGTCCGTTGATCTAGCCACCGTAAAGCGCGTCGCGCGCCTCGCCCGCATTGCCGTCAGCGATGACGAGGCCGCGCGTATGGAAAGTGAACTCAATGGCATTCTGGGTTTCGTCGAGCAATTGTCTGAGGTGAATGTGGATGGCGTTGAGCCCATGACTTCCGTTACCCCCATGCTGATGAAGAAGCGCGTGGACGCTGTGACGGATGGCAACAAGGCAGACGATATCGTTGCCAACGCGCCGAATTCAGACCGCAATTTCTTCCTCGTTCCCAAGGTCGTTGAATAGGTTTGCTGTTCCGCCTCTATGTTTTGCCGGAATTTTTGCCCGTTTTGCTGAAATTGAAGTGATTGACAATGACCGACCTCACCCATTTGACCATTGCTGAAGCCAGCAAAAAACTGACCGCCAAGGAATTTACGGCCTTGGAACTGACGGATGCCTATCTGTCCGCCATTGACGCTGCCAATGGTACGCTGAACGCCTACACCACCGTCACGCCCGATCTGGCCCGCGCCCAAGCCTCTGCTTCCGATCAGCGGATTGCGTCCGGCTCGGCTGGTGTGCTGGAAGGCATACCGCTTGGCATCAAGGATTTGTTTGCCACACAGGATGTGCACACGCAGGCAGCCAGCCACATACTTGATGGTTTCAAGCCCAAATACGAATCCACGGTAACCCAAAACCTGTGGGATGCCGGTGCCGTGATGCTCGGCAAGCTCAACATGGATGAGTTTGCCATGGGCTCGTCCAACGAAAGTTCTTACTACGGTCCGGTCATCAACCCATGGCGGGCGGATGGCTCCACAGAAAACCGTGTACCCGGCGGATCATCCGGCGGTTCTGCCGCCGCCGTTGCCGCGTTTCTGTGCGCCGGTGCAACAGCCACGGATACGGGCGGCTCCATCCGCCAGCCCGCAGCCTTTACCGGCACTGTCGGCATCAAGCCAACCTACGGGCGCTGCTCGCGCTGGGGAATTGCAGCCTACGCGTCATCGCTGGATCAGGCTGGCCCGATTGCCCGCGACGTGCGCGACGCCGCCATCCTGCTGAAAGCCATGGCGAGCGTCGACCCCAAAGACACAACATCCGTGGACCTTCCGGTGCCTGATTACGAAGCCGCTATCGGCAAATCGTTGAGCGGCATGAAGATCGGCATTCCCCGCGAATATCGTGTCGAGGGCATGCCGGAGGAAATTGAACAGCTTTGGCAGCAGGGCATTGCCTGGTTGCGTGAGGCCGGTGCCGAGATCGTCGATATCTCGCTTCCTCACACCAAATATGCGCTTCCAGCCTATTACATCGTAGCTCCGGCAGAAGCATCATCCAACCTCGCGCGTTATGATGGCGTTCGTTACGGCTTGCGTGTGGATGGTAAAGACATTGCCGACATGTATGAGAAAACGCGCGCCGCTGGCTTCGGCGACGAGGTCAAGCGCCGTATCATGATCGGCACCTATGTGCTGTCCGCTGGCTATTACGACGCCTATTACCTGCGCGCGCAGAAGGTGCGCACCCTGATCAAGCAGGATTTCGAGACCGTTTTCCATGCCGGTGTCGACGCGATCCTCACACCCGCCACGCCATCGTCCGCCTTCGCCATTGGCGACAAGGAACTGGCAGCCGATCCTGTGAAAATGTACCTGAACGATGTTTTCACCATTACCGTGAACATGGCCGGTTTGCCTGGTCTTTCCGTTCCCGCCGGGCTGGATGCACACGGGTTGCCGCTGGGGCTGCAATTGATTGGAAAGCCGTTCGAGGAAGAAACGCTGTTTCAGGTGGCAAGCGTCATTGAGAAAGCAGCAGGAACATTCACGCCGAAAAAATGGTGGTAGCTGGTTCGCGTCATCTCCGTGAGCGAAGACCAACTAGAAGACAAAGAGTAAGACATGACCCTTGTTGACGTGCGCATTTCTGAACCGAAACGCTATATTCCCGGTGCCACCGGTGATTGGGAGGTTATTATCGGCATGGAAGTCCATGCCCAGGTAACCAGCCAGTCCAAACTGTTTTCCGGTTCCTCGACCGTCTTCGGTAACGCACCCAATTCCAACGTTTCGCTGGTGGATGCGGCCATGCCCGGCATGTTGCCCGTCATCAACGAAGAGTGCGTCAGGCAGGCCGTGCGCACGGGCCTGGGCTTGAAAGCGCAGATCAACAACCGCTCGATCTTTGACCGCAAGAACTATTTCTACCCGGATCTTCCGCAGGGCTACCAGATTTCCCAGTTCAAGGACCCGATCGTGGGTGAGGGCAAGATCGTCATCTCGGTCGGCCCGGATCGTCAGGGGCAGTTTGAAGATGTTGAAATTGGCATTGAGCGCCTGCATCTGGAGCAGGACGCTGGCAAGTCGATGCACGACCAGCATCCCTCCATGTCCTATGTCGACCTGAACCGGTCCGGCGTGGCTTTGATGGAAATTGTGTCCAAGCCGGATTTGCGCTCATCGGATGAGGCCAAGGCGTATCTCACAAAGTTGCGCACCATTCTGCGCTACCTCGGCACCTGTGATGGCAACATGGACGAAGGCTCCATGCGTGCCGATGTGAACGTTTCGGTTCGTCGCCCGGGCGAAGATTTCGGCACGCGCTGCGAGATCAAGAACGTCAACTCCATCCGTTTTGTCGGTCAGGCCATTGAGTATGAGGCACGACGCCAGATCGGCATTCTGGAAGATGGTGGCACGATTGATCAAGAGACCCGGCTGTTCGATCCCGGCAAGGGTGAGACCCGGTCGATGCGCTCCAAGGAAGATGCGCATGATTATCGATATTTCCCTGATCCCGATCTGCTGCCACTGGAGTTCGATCAGGCATTTGTCGATGCGCTGAAGGCTGATCTGCCTGAATTGCCAGATGACAAAAAAGAGCGTTTCGTCGCGGAACTCGGTCTGTCCGTCTACGACGCCTCGGTGCTGGTTTCCGAGAAGGCCATTGCGGACTATTTTGAAGCTGTTGCTGCCGGTCGGGATGGGAAGATCGCAGCAAACTGGGTTATCAACGACCTGTTAGGTGCCTTGAACAAAGCTGGAAAAGCCTTTGAAGAGACTCCGGTTTCGCCTGCTCAACTCGGCGGTATCATCGACCTGATCAAGGACGGCACCATTTCTGGCAAGATTGCCAAGGATCTCTTTGAAATCATTTGGAACGATGGCGGTAATCCTGCAGAACTCGTTGAAACGCGCGGCCTGAAGCAGGTGACGGATACGGGCGCAATCGAGAAAGCCGTGGATGACATCATTGCCGCAAATCCTGATCAGGTTGCCAAGGTACAGGCAAAGCCGTCATTGGCTGGATGGTTTGTCGGGCAGGTGATGAAATCCACGGGCGGCAAGGCCAACCCGCAGGCTGTGCAAGCGCTCGTGAAGGTAAAGCTGGGTCTGGAAGACTGATGTTCTTTGTGCGAACGCCAAGCGAGCGAGACCTGCCCGAAATCAATCGTTTGCTTGTCACTACATGGCACGCGACCTATGACGGTTTCTTCGGTGCGGATAAGGTTCGTGAAATCACTGAAAACTGGCATTCCGTTCCTGCATTGAAAGCCAGGCTTGCCCGTAAAGACGCGGAGTTTGTCGTCGCCGATGACGGCAAGCGTCTGGGCGGCATGGGCTTTGCGGCATTGGCGAAAGACGGTGCGGCGACTGTGGTGTTGAGCCATCTGTACGTTCTGCCGGAGTTTCAGCGTCAAGGTATCGGACGCGCGATGTTCGCGGAACTTGAGACGTGTTTTCCGGACGCCAAGAAGGTTCGTGTGGAAGTGGCGGCGCAAAACGCGGGTGCGATTGCCTTCTACTACGCCCATGGGTTTGAGCGCATACGCGTTGAAACCGATGAAGACCCGGCACTGGGCTCTATCTGGGTCATGGAAAAGCCTTTGATTGGCGTTTGACGCGGACGACAGGGCCTGCGGAAACGCTGGACAATGATCTGCTTCGCGACATATAGAGTACAATAAACAGGCGCGAGAATGCCGGAATGGCTGAGGACGCATCATGAAGTTTTTGCTGCAGATTTTTACCTGGTGGAACGGACAGACCGTCGGCACCCGTTTCCATACATGGCGTTTTGGAACACGCGTCGGCACCGATGAGTTTGGAAATGTCTACTACACCGGTGGCAAGGATTCCGAAGGGCGCTCCCGCCGCTGGGTTATTTACAATGGTTACGCGGACGCTTCCGCCATTCCTGCCGGCTGGCACGGTTGGATGCATCACCGCACCGATGTACCGCCTGCGGACGAAAACTATCAGGCGCGGGACTGGCAGCAGGCCCACCGTCCAAACCCGACCGGTACCGCCATGGCGTATCGCCCTCAGGGTTCCATTGCCAAGGGCGGTGAACGTCCTCGCGTAACAGGCGACTACGATGCCTGGACACCCGGCGGCTGATCGGCATTTCGCCGCAATGTCAAACTAGATCGTACCTGAATTTTGGGGCCCATGATGATCGATGGGTTTCAAAAAGCTTCTTGACGGCTTGACGCAACAAACGCTGTATTTACGGCGGGGATACGCAATGAGTGATGCTAGGATAATGAAAGGCGTGTTCGGGGTTGCCCGTACACTTGCTCCCTGCGTAGCAGCGCTCGCGTTCGTATTGATAACCGGCCAAGCGTACGCCAATCGCATATCCAACCCTGTCGCTGTCTTCTCCGGCATTGATAAGATTACCGGACGAATCACAACCTTTGACGTATATATTGGCGAGACCGTTCAATTCGGTGCTTTGCAGGTAACGCCGCGGGTCTGTTACAATCGTGATGCGACCGAAACACCCAAGACAACCACCTTTGTTGAGGTCGATGAAATTACGCTGGACCGTAAAATCCGTCGTATTTTTACGGGTTGGATGTTTGCAGACAGTCCGGGCCTGAACGCTGTTGAGCACCCCGTCTATGACGTCTGGCTGCAGGAGTGCAAAGCCAGCTCCGATCTGCCAAAGCCCGATGCGGCTGCGCAATAATCAGAATTCAAGATCGGGCGATGCCATCGCTCTAGCGAGCAACCGCTTGTAGTCCTTTTTCGGCACTTCGATCGTACCGAACTGGGACAGATGCTGCGTGGTAAACTGGGTATCGAGAAGCGTGAACTGTCGGTCTTTCAAATGATGGACCAGATGAACGAGCGAAATCTTGGACGCATTGCTGCGGCGCGAAAACATGCTTTCGCCAAAAAAGGCGGAGCCAAGGGAGACGCCGTAGAGACCTCCGACGAGCATGTCACCCTCCCAGGCTTCAACGCTGTGAGCGTGGCCCATACGGTGCAGTTCCGAGTACAGCGAGCGTATGGTTGCGTTGATCCATGTTGATGGACGATCCGGGGCAGGGGCGGCGCACTCTTCCATCACCCGTTTAAAAGCTGTGTTGGTGCGAAGCGAAAACGGCGCTTTGGCCATTGCTTTGGAGAGGCTGCGCGGAATGTGGAACGCGTCCAGCGGAATAATTCCACGAAGTTCGGGTTGAACCCAATATAATTCCGGGTCATCCGCCGAGTCGGCCATGGGGAACAGGCCGATAGAGTAGGCGCGCAGCAGCAAGTCCGGTGTAATATCCGGTTGCCGGCTGCGCGACCCTTTCATTTACTGCGCTTTCGGCGGCGTTGTCTCAGCCAGATAGTTTTCCAGCCAATGGATGTCATAGTCGCCGTTGGCGATGTCCTGATTGTTGATGAGGTCCTGAAACAGCGGCAGTGTGGTCTTGATGCCGTCGATGACAAACTCATCCAGAACACGTCGTAAGCGCATCATGCATTCCACACGCGTACGGCCATGAACAATCAGCTTGCCGATCAGGCTGTCGTAGTAGGGCGGAATTCGGTAGCCCTGATAGGCACCCGAATCGACGCGAACACCAAGCCCGCCCGGCGCATGAAAATGCGTGATCGTGCCCGGAGAGGGAACGAATGTTCGTGGGTCTTCAGCATTGATACGGCACTCGATAGCATGTCCGCTGAACACGATATCGTCCTGCGTAACAGACAGGCCACCACCGGAGGCCACGCGAATCTGCTCGTGGACCAGATCAATCCCGGTGATCGCTTCCGTAATCGGGTGCTCAACCTGCAAACGCGTGTTCATTTCGATGAAGTAGAACTCGCCATTTTCATAGAGAAACTCAACCGTACCAGCGCCACGATATTTCAGCTTCTTCATGGCATCGGCGCAAATCTTGCCGATGGCCATGCGCTGTTCGCGGTTTAGGGCCGGAGAGTTGGCTTCTTCCCACACCTTCTGGTGACGGCGCTGGAGAGAGCAATCGCGTTCGCCGAGATGGATCGCATTGCCTTCACCATCACCTACCACCTGAATTTCGATATGGCGCGGCTTGGCAAGATACTTTTCCATATAAACGGCGTCGTTACCGAAGGCAGCCAAAGCTTCCGAGCGGGCCGTGGACACGGCTTCGGACAGTTCTTCCTCGTTGTGGGCAACCTTCATTCCCCGCCCACCGCCGCCGGCGGTTGCCTTGATCAGAACAGGAAAACCGATCTGCCGTGCAACCTCAAGAGCGTCGTCTTCACGCACTTCGCCGTCTGAACCCGGAACAACCGGGATGCCAAGCTCAAGCGCTGTCTTTTTTGCGGTGATCTTGTCACCCATGATGCGGATATGGTCGGCGGTCGGTCCGATGAAGGTAATGCCGTGGGCATCGAGAATATCGGCAAACTTCGCGTTTTCCGACAAAAAGCCGTAGCCGGGATGCACGGCATCTGCGCCGGTAATC
This sequence comes from Rhizobium sp. CFBP 8762, assembly GCF_014841565.1. GTDB lineage: Bacteria > Pseudomonadota > Alphaproteobacteria > Rhizobiales > Rhizobiaceae > CFBP-8762. The sequence goes on along the minus strand of NZ_JACYUD010000001.1, from coordinate 13,805 downwards.
TCGCAGGCGGCAACGATCTGATGAATGTTCAGATAGCTGTCGCGCGACGGCGGCGGACCGATGCAGACACTTTCATCGGCCAGTCGCACATGCATGGCATCAGCATCGGCTGTCGAGTGCACGGCAACAGTGGCAATGCCGAGCTCCTTACAAGCGCGCAGAACGCGAAGGGCAATTTCGCCGCGATTGGCAATAAGGACTTTTGAAATCATCAATTTGCGCCTTATTCAATAACGATCAGGGCTTCACCATATTCGACAGGCGCGCCATCCTGCACGACAATCTCCTTGACCTTGCCAGACTTGGGGGCAGGGATCTGGTTCATCGTTTTCATGGCTTCGATGATCATCAATGTCTGCCCTTCCTTGACCGTCGCGCCGACTTCAACGAATGGGCGCGCACCCGGTGCCGGGGCCAGGTAGGCTGTGCCGACCATAGGTGAATTAACCGTGTTGGCCGGGTTGCGTGCGCTTTCTGCGGCAGGTGCAGTGGCAGCGGCTGGTGCACCGGAAGCAATTCCAGGCGCAGGTGCCAACGGAACAGGTGCTGAAACATATTGCGGTGTGCCGGCGCGCGAAACGCGGATGCGCAGATCATCCTGCTCAACTTCGATTTCGGTCAAATCCGTCTCATTGAGAATGTTCGCGAGATCGCGGATAAGTCCCTGATCGATACCGGGTTTCTGGTCAGCCATGTTTAAGCCTCTGTTTGAACTGTCTGGATTGTGTGCAGCGCACAAAGCGCCTTGATGGAACTGAACGTACCGAAACCGCACCTTGTATAATCATCCGTTGCACAAACCATGGATTTGTGGCGGAATTCTTTTCGTCGACACAGAATTAGGACGGTATCGACAAGCGCGACGACAAGGTTCCGCGCATTCAGGATAGACCTGTTGGATACGAAAAATGTCGGTGCCATAGAGGGTTCCGGTTCATTGCTTGAACTTATCTATAAACGCATGAGAACGCGAGGGAAAGCCCTTTGGAGGCCTTACCCTGTTGGTCCACAAGTGGACGGCAGCTCTGTTTTAGCAAGTTGCCTTGCCGCAGGCGCGCACATTGGCGATTTTTTGCTGCAAGGCCGCTGCTCCGACCGCACCGGAAATGGTCTCCGTTCCGATCACGTAAGCTGGCGTGCCGGTAATGCCGAGATCGGTTGCCAGCTTGTAGGCCTCACGCACGGAGGCATCGTCTTGCCTTTCCATGACAGCGCGAAGAGCGGCCTCTTTTACGCCCAACCTGCCTGCCAGTTCCACGGCGGTTGCTTCATCCGCACGACCTTCGCCGCCCAGAAGCGCACGGTGAAACTCTGGATATTTTGCCGGGGCAAGCGATTTGAAGGCAGCGGCAACCTTGTGCGCTTCCATGGACTCAGGACCGAGAATGGGAAGTTCTTTCAGAACAAAGCGAAGCTTCTTATCTTCGGACAGAAGAGCGTCCATATCGGATAGCGCCCGCTTGCAGTAGCCACAATTGTAGTCGTAGAACTCAACAATCGTTACATCGCCATCGGGGTTACCCAGCACCGCATCGAATTTCGAGTTGAAAATTGCCTGCGTATTTTCAGCGATCTTCACTTCGGCCTGTTTGCTTTGTGCGGCTTGTTGTTTCTTCGTCAGGGCGTCCTGCACCTCCAGCATGATTTCAGGATTCTCAACCAGATACTCACGGATGAAGCTGCCGATTTCCTGTTTCTGTTGATCGTCGAGCGCGTAGCTTGCGATTGGCGTGGACAGGATAGATGCGACGAGAATGCTGGCAGCAAGCAGTATTTTTTTCGGCACGGGTGAACCTCTTATTCGGCGGATCGGTTTGAGACGATCATACGTTTCTGCCTGGAGTTTCGAAACCCTGCGGTTAGTATAAATCACAAACATCAGACGACAGTCAAATCCCTAATGAAATCAATGAAATAGGTACTAATTCGGAATCAAAATGTTTGCTTCGTACCAACCTTGGGCCAATGAAATCAAATGCTTGAAGCCCGCGCTTAACTCAGTTTCGAAAACAAAAAACCCGGCGCAAGGCCGGGTGTTTCGCAGATATGATTGACTTACAGGAAGCCTTTACGCTGCCACCAGCCACCTTTTTTCGGCTTCGCAGCCTCATCATCGGTCGTTGGCGTGTTCGATGAGGTCACCGTCGCTTCGCCGGTCACCACATCGCTACCGCGATTGGCTCGCTTGGGCTTGGTGGCGGCAGCTTCGTCCAGGTCGGCGGCAGCATCCTCAACCTTCGCATCGACTGGTGTAGCGGCGGCCTCAGGCTCCGCCGGAGCATCCGTTGGCTGACCCTCGATCTCAGCCTGTGCAGCTGTGTCGACTACGGCTGCCTCAGACACTTCGGCAGCAGGAGCAGCTTTTGGCTTGCGGGCCCGTTTTGGCTTTGCGGGCTTAACGGCTTCTACCGGCTCCGGTGTTTCAGCTGAAACGGACTCCTCGGTTACCGGCTCCTCAGTTACGGTCGGCGCTTCCACCACCGCGTCAGGTTCAGTGCTGCTCGCTGCAACGTCTGTCGCTGCCTCTGAAACCACGTCGCCTTCGTGAAAGGAGGCGGATGTTTCAACCTCGGCGTCCGGTGTTGCCGTGTCAGCGGAAACCGCTTCGTCACCTTCAGGGCGATTGCGACGACCACCGCGTTTTCCACGACGCCGGCGCTTGCGACGCTCGTCTGCACTATCGTCGCCGTCACTGACCGTTTCGGTTTCGGCAGCGGCATCGTCTCCCGCGTCATCCTCGTCCGAATCATCATCCTCGGCAACGGTGATGCCGTTGGCTTCAGTTGTGGATCCTGCGCTTTCGTCAGCGTGACCGTTGCGGCCGCGACGACGACGACGACGCTTGCGCTTGCGCCCGTTCTGGTCGTCGTCGGAAGTTGTGGCCACCGTTACGACAGCTTCCGGCTGTGCTTCGATGTCTTCTTCATCGATCTCGTCTTCAATGACGGGATCTTCCTCTTCCTCGATGTCGGCAGCGAAGTGGATGATCTGCTCGATTGTCACCGGGTTCTCGACAGCCTCACCGCGATCAATCGCAAAGTGCAGGGCACCGACGTCCGCGTCTGCCTCGATGGTGATGGAAACGCCAAAGCGGTTTTCAAAATCGATCACCGTGCTGCGTTTCTGGTTCAATACATAGAGTGCGATATCCGGCGTCGTCCGTGCCGTAATGTTGTGAGTGGTGTTCTTCAGCAAATACTCTTCAATTCCACGCAGCACATGCAGCGCGACGGACGACTGGGAGCGGATATAGCCCGTTCCGGCGCAATGCGGGCAAACCTGCATCGTGCTTTCCAGCACCGATGCGCGGATGCGCTGGCGCGACATTTCCAGAAGACCGAAGTGCGAGATGCGACCGACCTGAATGCGGGCGCGGTCGTTTTTCAGGCAGTCTTTCAGCTTCTTCTCAACAGCGCGGTTGTTGCGCTTTTCTTCCATATCGATGAAATCGACGACCACCAGACCGGCAAGGTCGCGCAGGCGCAACTGGCGCGCAACTTCTTCGGCCGCTTCCAGATTGGTTTGAAGCGCCGTGTCTTCAATCGAATGCTCACGGGTCGAGCGACCGGAGTTCACATCAATGGCGACTAGGGCTTCGGTCTGGTTGATGATGATATAACCGCCGGATTTCAGCGTAACCTGCGGCGTCAGCATACGGTCGAGCTGCGCCTCAATCCCCGAGCGGGAAAAGATCGGGTGAACGTCCCTGTAAGGCTGAACGACCTTGGCGTGGCTCGGCATCAGCATCTTCATGAAGCCCTTGGCTTCGCGGTAGCCTTCTTCGCCGGAGACGATGATCTCACTGATATCTTTGTTGTAGAGATCGCGGATCGACCGCTTGATAAGGCTGCCTTCCTCATAAACGAGGCATGGAGCTGTCGAGCTCAGCGTCAGCGTGCGGACGTTTTCCCACAGGCGCATCAGATATTCAAAGTCGCGCTTGACTTCGACTTTGGTCCGGTTGGCACCCGCTGTGCGCAGGATCACACCCATGCCCTGCGGCACTTCCAGACCCTTTGCAATGTCCTTGAGGCGCTTGCGATCCTGAACATTGGTGATCTTGCGCGAAATGCCACCGCCACGCGCGGTGTTTGGCATCAATACGGAATAGCGACCGGCCAGTGACAGGTAGGTTGTGAGAGCCGCACCCTTGTTGCCGCGCTCTTCCTTCGCCACCTGAACCAGCAGGATCTGGCGACGCTTGATGACTTCCTGAATGCGGTACTGTTTGCGCGGACGGCGCGATGCGCGATCCGGTACTTCTTCCATCGCATCTTCCGCGCCGACGGACTCGATGACTTCTTTTTCTTCACCGTCATCATCATCGTCGTCACGGTTGCGACCACGGCCACGGCCCCGCGAGCGCGGCTCGCGCTCTTCGGAAATGGAGTCGGTATCGACAACGGCGGCCATCTCGCCACCCTTGCTGTCGTCTTCATCCACTGTTTCGTCGCTGACCACGGGTTCAGCGGCCACGTCATCTTCAGGCGTCTCGGCAACGGTCTCTTCCGCCGCAGCTTTGCTTTTTGTGCTGCGACGAGGGCGGCGGGTCTTTGGCTTCTCGACGACCTCTTCAACAACCTCTTCTGCTGCGACAGAAGCGGCGGCTACGTCCTCCGTCGGTGCGTCTTCTGTTGCGGCTTCGATGTCTTCAACGGTATTTGTCTCGATTACAACACCGTCTTCCGCCTCGGCGTCAGGCTTGGAGGTATCGACGACCTCGGTGCCCGTCTCGACGGATTCGATGTCGTCGTCGTTGCGCGCATCTTCCGCTTCGGCGCGCAGAAGAGCCTGACGGTCGGCAAGTGGAATCTGGTAATAGTCAGGGTGAATTTCTGCGAATGCAAGGAAGCCGTGGCGGTTGCCGCCGTAATCAACAAATGCTGCCTGCAGGGAGGGCTCTACGCGTGTGACTTTCGCGAGGTAGATATTGCCGCGAATCTGCTTTTTATGCTCAGATTCGAAATCGAATTCTTCTATCCGGTTACCGCGGACAACAACAACACGGGTCTCTTCAGCGTGAGACGCGTCGATAAGCATTTTTTCTGCCATTTGAGGTGTGCTCCTCGGCGCAGTCTCAAAAAGGCAGGCAAACGATTTTCGATAGAAAACTTGCAATGCAATTCAGCGAGTGCGCCGGATGGTGATATTCTTGCATGGCGCGCAGCAGTGCACAGCAGCCAGAGGGAAGCGGGAACATTTTCGCTCCGCAAACTCTTCACTTCTGAAACATATGGCTGAGACAATATCAGCGCCCAAACTAGAATGACAAAGTCGATAGGCCTAAGGCCCGATGAAATACCCGCTAGGGCTTTTGGTGAAAATCACCATGAACTTGCCCGGCCACCGCCGGTTATGCGATCCAATGTTTCAGGGGAAAAGCGAGGCGACGGCTGATGTATCATCGTTACAATCGGCAAATGGCCTGCGTTACACGCGAATCCGACCATGCTTGGCGCCAAACCTCAATCAGTTGTGCGGCCGCCGTTTGTGACACTATCCCGTCAACACTTTCTCCCTCGCTTTGCTTGTAAGTTTTCTCGTCCACATTGGCAAGGGAAAAGCCAAATCCGCCATAATATTGATGGATTCGTTCCTCTGAGGTGCCCCCTGGTTGCAGCTGGTATGCCTGACACAGGCTACACGTTTTAAGCTCCGGTTAACTATACAATGGCACAACTGCTGGCATGGCGCGTGTGAGAACAGTGATGAGTGTGATGCGGCGAACGGCCGGGCAGACAATAGTCAAGCCAGTGCAGACATTCCTTCTTGGTATGCTTGCCTTAATGGTTCTGGTCTGTGGTTTTGCCAGTGCAGCCCCACTGGTCGCGTATGAAGCGCGTATCGCGGGAGATGATGCCAGAACACGCATTATCCTTGACTTCGATCGCAAGCCTGAGTTCAGCCTTCATTACCTTACCGGTCCCGCTCGTATCATCGTTGAATTGCCCGAAACGTCATTCGGTTTTCCAGACGACCAATTGAAGGCACGGGGTCTGTTTAGCGACATTCGCTATGGCGCGATGGGGCAGGGCCATGCTCGTCTCGTACTAACATCGGCACGCCCTGTCGCCATGGTGCTAACGGACGTGCAGGAAGTAGAGGGCGGGAAAGGCTTTCGGCTGATACTGGACGCTGCCATCACCACGGACAAACGATTTGCCGAATTGGTCGCGGCCCAGAGCTGGAAAACAGATTCAACCAAGTCCGTCCGGCCCGTCGAGCCGGCAAAGCCCGGCGATTATCTCATCGCGGTTGATGCTGGCCATGGCGGTATTGATACCGGTGCACTCGGCTTTGCGACGAAAACCGAGGAGAAGCACGTCACGCTCGATTTTTCCCGCCAACTGGTCGATGCTTTGAATCGGCAAGAGGGTGTGAAGGCCTTTTTGACGCGGGAGAAGGATGAGTTCCTGTCGCTGCCGCAGCGGGTGCAACTCGCCCGTGAAGCGCGCGCCAGTCTCTTTATATCCATTCACGCCGATACGGTCCGGCAAAAGGATATTCGCGGCGCCACGGTCTACACCATTTCGGATCGCGCATCCGACAGCCTTGCTGCCAATCTTGCCGCCCGCGAAAATCTCTCGGACCAACTGGCAGGTGTCGCCATGGAAAGCGAACCGCCGGAGGTGGCTGACATTCTTCTCGACCTGACCCGACGCGAAACGCAGGTGTTTTCCATCAATCTCGCCCGCTCGATTGTCGAATCATTTGAGGGTCAGGTGAACCTGATCAACAATCCGCACCGCCATGCGGGTTTTCGCGTTCTGCAGGCGCCGGATATTCCGTCGGTTCTGCTTGAGCTTGGCTTTATGTCGAACAAGGATGATGAGAAGCTTTTGCTGGATGCGGAATGGCGCACCAAGGTTGCCGATCTCGTCAGTAACGCTGTGCGGAAGTACCGCGCGCCTGTCGTCGCAAACGGCGGATAATCCGTCAAAAGTATCCGGCAATCCGGTTTCGGACATATTTTCCCGCTAGGTTTTGTGTTGCAAATAGAGCAGCATCGCTGTTTAACGAGCGCGCTTCTGTTGCTTTGCGAAATGCAGCCCTATTTTGCTCACATTCCGCACGATACAGCGGAGAGGGCTCCTCGCGTATTGCCGCGCAGGATGCTTGGGCTTGAACGGACGTTCTGGCCCTGTAACGGCAGATGATAAGGTACCGGTAGCCGCTGATGATCAGATTGATTGGATATTTCTTCGGAATCGGTGTCTTTTTCGTGCTTGGCGCTGCCGCGGTAGCTGCTGTTTATCTAAGCGTCATTACCAAAGACTTGCCGAACTACGAAGTTTTGAGCACCTATTCCCCGCCGGTGACCAGCCGCATTCATGCAGGCAACGGCGAGCTTATGGCAGAATATGCCAATGAACGGCGTCTGTATCTTCCCATTCAGGCAGTGCCGGACCGGGTGAAGGCTGCCTTTATTTCTGCTGAAGACAAGAACTTCTACAACCATCCCGGTGTTGATCCTACTGGTCTGGCGCGTGCGGTCATTTCCAATATTCAGAACGCACTCGCCGGTGGTGGTCGCAGACCTGAGGGCGCGTCCACCATTACACAGCAGGTCGCCAAGAACTTCCTTTTGACGAGCGAGCAAAAATACGAGCGCAAGATCAAGGAAGCAATTCTGTCTTTCCGTATCGAGCAGGCCTATAGCAAGGACCGGATTCTGGAGCTGTATCTCAACGAGATCTATTTCGGCATGGGAGCCTACGGCATTGCGGGCGCAGCGCTGACCTATTTTGACAAGTCGGTATCGGAACTGTCGATTGCCGAGACCGCTTACCTCGCAGCTTTGCCAAAAGGTCCCAACAACTACAATCCCTTCAAGAACACGGACGCCGCTGTCGGACGTCGCGATTGGGTTATCGATCGCATGGTTGAAAATGGCTATGTGACCAAGCCGGATGGCGATGAAGCCAAGAAGCAGCCTCTGGGTGTAAGCCTGCGTCGCGGCGGCACCCATCTGTTTGCCTCGGACTACTTTGCAGAAGAGGTTCGACGCCAGATCATCCAGCGTTACGGCGAAAAGCAGTTGTATGAGGGCGGTTTGTCTATCCGCACGTCGCTCGACCCGCGCATCCAGATTGCTGCCCGCAAAGCCTTGCAGGACGGCTTGATTGGCTATGACGAACGCCGTGGTTTCCATGGCCCCCTGAAGTCCATCGAGATTGGCGGGGACTGGGGTGTACCCCTGGCGGACATTCCGGCCTTCACCGATGTTCCCGAGTGGCGTTTGGCGGTCGTTCTGTCCGCTGGCAAAAACGGTCTGGAGATCGGTTTGCAGCCCGGCAAGGACGGTTCCGGCAAGGTCGTGGCCGAACGTCAGACAGGCCGTGTGGCGGCCAATGATATGAAATGGGCCTACCGCTCCTCCAACAATGCGCGAAAAGCCGCGCGGTCTCCTGCCGATGTCGTCGGTCCGGGCGATGTCGTTTATGTGGAAGCACTGGCTGACGGCGGCGACAGCTATCGTCTGCGTCAACCACCGAAAGTGCAGGGCGGTCTGGTTGCCATGGACCCGCATACGGGACGTGTGCTGGCGATGGCTGGGGGCTTTTCCTACAGCCAGTCCGAGTTCAACCGTGCGACGCAAGCCATGCGCCAGCCCGGTTCTTCGTTCAAGCCTTTCGTATACGCGGCTGCGTTGGACAACGGTTACACACCAGCATCCGTGATTCTGGATGCGCCGATTGAAATCACCAACGGCAGTCAGGTCTGGCGGCCGGAGAACTACGGTGGCGGTTCGGCTGGTCCGTCCACGCTACGGCTTGGCATCGAGCGCTCCCGCAACTTGATGACGGTGCGTCTGGCGCAGGATCTGGGTATGGAGATCGTCGCGGAATATGCCGAGCGATTTGGTATCTACGACAAAATGATGCCGGTTCTGGCTATGTCGCTGGGCTCGGGCGAAACCACGGTTTTGCGCATGGTGTCGGCCTATGCAGTCCTTGCCAATGGCGGCAAGCAGATAAAGCCCTCCCTGATCGACCGAATACAGGACCGATACGGCAAGACGATCTTCAAGCATGAAGAGCGGATTTGCGAAACCTGCACCGCTGGCGCATGGCAGGAGCAAGAGGAGCCGACGGTCACGGATAATCGCGAGCAGGTTCTGGACCCCATGACCGCCTACCAGATTACATCCATGATGGAAGGCGTCATCAAGCACGGAACTGCGGCTGGCAAGGTTAAGCTGGACCGTCCGGTTGCGGGCAAGACCGGAACCACGAATGATGAAAAAGATGCGTGGTTCGTCGGCTACACCGCCGATCTCGTTGCCGGGCTTTACATCGGTTTCGATTCACCGACGCCCATGGGACGCGGCGCAACTGGCGGCGGCTTGGCATCTCCCATGTTCAACGAATTTATGCAGGCTGCGGTGGCCGGCACACGGCCGGTGGAATTCGTTGTACCTGAGGGTATGAAGCTTATTCCTGTGAACCGTAAGACCGGAATGGAATCGGCTGCAGGAGATCCCGATACCATTATGGAAGCCTTCAAGCCTGGCACAGGGCCAGCGTCCGTGTACTCGGTCATCGGCGGCAATGAGTATGTTCCGCCGGAGGAAATTCTCCGTTCGTCGCCGCAGGCAAATCAAGCGGTAACATCCGGAGCTGGTGGTCTTTATTAGCGCGTCACTTTACAGAGAAGTTTTGGATGGCTATGCAGGCCAACTCCGAACCATGGCAAGAAAAGACAATTATGCGGAATGAAATCGAGAACATTGTCGACGAAATCAAGCAGGCTATCAGCCTGTTGAGGAGGCATCTTTGACTGGGATCAGGCGGTAAGACGACTGGACTGGTTGAACAACAAGTCGGAAGATCCGAGCTTATGGAACGATGCTGCCGAGGCCCAGAAGCTGATGCGCGAACGCCAGCATCTGGATGACGGAATCACTGGTTTACGCGCTATTGAAACAAGGTTGCGTGACAGTATCGAACTCATCGAGCTTGGCGAAGAAGAGGGCGATCAGGACATTATAACGGACGCCGAGAATGCGCTCCGGGAGCTCAGAACCGAAACGGCGCGCGCCCAAGTCGAAGCCATGCTGTCTGGAGAGGCTGATGCTAACGACACGTATGTCGAGGTGCATTCGGGTGCCGGCGGTACGGAAAGCCAGGATTGGGCCAACATGCTGTTGCGCATGTACACCCGCTGGGCCGAACGTCAGGGTTACAAGGTCGAGCTTCTGGAAATCCACGACGGGGAAGAAGCCGGTATCAAATCTGCGACCCTTTTGGTCAAGGGGCATAACGCCTATGGCTGGATGAAGACTGAGTCGGGTGTTCACCGTCTGGTGCGTATTTCACCCTATGACAGCAATGCACGGCGGCATACATCGTTCTCCAGCATCTGGGTTTATCCCGTTGTTGATGATTCGATACAGATCGACATCAACGAAAGCGACTGCCGCATCGATACGTACCGGGCGTCTGGCGCAGGTGGGCAGCATATCAACACGACCGACTCGGCAGTGCGAATCACGCACGTTCCAAGCGGCATTGTGGTGCAGTGCCAGCAGGAACGCTCGCAGCACAAGAACCGGGCAAAAGCCTGGGATATGTTGCGTGCCCGTCTCTATGAAAGCGAATTGAAAAAGCGCGAGGATGCTGCCAACGCGGAAGCGGCATCAAAAACCGAGATTGGTTGGGGGCACCAGATTCGCTCCTATGTTCTCCAGCCCTATCAGCTGATCAAGGATTTGCGCACCGGCGTTGAAAGCACGAACCCGCAGGGCGTTCTTGATGGTGATCTCAGTGACTTCATGGAAGCTGCCCTTGCGCACCGCGTCAATGGCGGCTCCGACGCGGTCGTGGATGATCTGGCATAATCGGTGAGCGGCCATTCTAGCCGCTCAATTTGCCTTGGCATCAAAACGAGAACTGTTCGGCGAGAATGCGCTCCGACCATGAATGGTCGGGGTCAGTGAGCATACGAGCGGTCGAAGACGTCGCCTGCGCAATGGTCAGTTTCTGAACCGATTTGACTTCGACATGATCGGCAACCGCATTCACCGGACGTTTTTCCGATTCGAGAATTTCGATCTCGACCGTCGCCCTGTTCGACAACAAAGCGCCGCGCCAGCGCCGGGGCCGAAACGGCGAGACCGGGGTGAGGGCCAAAAGAGGTGCATCCAGGGGCAGAATTGGACCGTGAGCCGACAGGTTATACGCGGTCGACCCGGCAGGGGTTGCAAGTAGTATTCCATCGCAGGTTAATTCTTCAAGACGCACACGTCCATCCACCACGACGCGTAGCTTAGCCGCCTGAAAGGACTGGCGAAACAGATAGACCTCGTTGATGGCGAGCGCACAGATCTCGGATCCATCAGATCCGACCGCCCGCATTTCCAGCGGCTGGAATGCATTTTCCACCGCGTTTTCAACGCGCTGCTGCAAGCCCTCGACGCGATAGCGGTTCATCAGAAACCCGACCGAGCCTCGATTCATGCCGTAGACAGTTTTATCGCTGCCCATGGTCGTGTGAAGGGTTTGCAGCATAAAACCATCACCTCCAAGGGCAACCACCACATCCGCATCAGCAGGCGCTACATGCTCATACGCCTCTTTCAGTTCGGCTGCGGCCAGTTGCGCATCGGGTGCATCTGACGCGACAAATGCAAGGCGAAAATTCTGTGGGATCATCGTCTATTCCGATTCGCTAACTGTTCCGGCAGGCAGACTAGCACGCTCGTCGCACTCAATCAGGCGACCATTCGCCTCTGTCTGCTTTCGCCCCAAACTTAAATTGCACATGATGCATTTTCCGCTTTACACCACCACAGAATATGCTAATTCCCTCCGCAGCGCCGCCCTTATAGCTCAGTTGGTAGAGCACCTGATTTGTAATCAGGGGGTCTCGGGTTCGAATCCTGATGGGGGCACCACTTTTTTCCTTTATTCTGTAATGGGTTCGCCGCAAGGCAGATATAACGTATTGAGCCAGATGGTTTTTACGGTCCCATGAACAGCTGTGCGTCCTCCGGACTGTGAATCCACACCCATGCACCATGTCACCAGTTCGGCGGATAAACCGAATTGCTGGCCGAGATAGTTGGCGGCATAGGTAATGCCGTCGCTGCAATCGGGCGATTTACAGAGATTACCTTGCTGCGCGACCTGTAAAAGCGCTGCTTTTCCCAGCGATAGATTCCAGCGCGCAACGGCGACCGCCGTAACGAGAATCACAGCGACGACGGCGATAACGATCACTGATCTGCGCGACATGAGGATTCCTCGCAATAATGGATGGCCCCGCAGTGGCGGGACCGGAAGGTATCGATGCGCGGGTGGCGTCAGCGACGATTGAGATAGCCGGTGACGGCATACAGTGAAATGGCCGCAGCGTTCGATACGTTCAGCGACTTGATGGCCCCCGGCATATCCAGCCGAGCCAGCGTATGGACCGTGTCCCGCGTTTTCTGGCGTAAGCCTTTCCCTTCCGCGCCCAGTACCAAAGCGATCTTTTGACCGTTCAGGCTACCTTCCAGAGGGGCGGGGCCTTCCGAATCAAGCCCTATGGATGTGAACCCCATCGAATGGAGTTCATCCAGCGCGTTGGCCAGATTTGTGATCTGTATGTAGGGGAGCATTTCCAGCGCGCCCGACGCCGACTTTGCCATCACGCCCGATTCGGTCGGACTGTGGCGTATTGTGGTAATAATAGCGCCCGCGTTGAACGCAACAGCCGAGCGCATGATGGCGCCCACATTGTGGGGATCGGTCACTTGATCCAGCACCAGAATCAGGGGGCTGTCCTTCAAAGCATCCAGCCGCTTGACCGGCAAGGGTTTGGTCTCCAGCATAACGCCCTGATGGATCGCGTCAGGTCCAAGGATATTGTCCAGATCCTGTGGCTTTACGGTTTCCACGGGGAAGGGCAGATTGTCCGGCAGTTCCAGCCGGATCGCCGCGTTCGGCGTTACTGACAGTTTAATGATTTTGCGCTGCGGATTATCCAAAGCTGCACGCACGGTATGAATGCCGTACAGCAGCACCTGCTCTGGCGCCAATGCCGGCGGCTTCCAGTCTGCCGGGCCTTTTCGGCGTCGGTCATCGCGGGGCGTTGGTATATCTCCACGCTCGCGTTTTGCATCACGGTGCGCGCGCCGCAACGTGGCGTAATGGGTGTCTTTTGGGTTCTTGGTATCAGGTGTATCTTTGCTCATGTCGGCTTATACCTTGCGAACGTGAACTCGCAAAGTCGGGAAGGCCGTAAAGGCGGGACGGATTGAACGAATTCGCAAATTCCTTCATTTTTTCTGGCTGTTCGTGTTGACAGAGTCAAAGAGGCCCGTCATATACCCGGCGCAGATTGAGACGCCGACGAACGGACCGGATCAATCGAAAATGCTTGGTCGCATGATCCAGACAGATACCTGGAGGGATGCCCGAGTGGTTAAAGGGGACGGACTGTAAATCCGTTGGCTCAGCCTACGTTGGTTCAAATCCAACTCCCTCCACCATTCTGTCACCGGATCAAAGGCCGCGGGTATAGCTCAATGGTAGAGCAGCAGCCTTCCAAGCTGAATACGCGGGTTCGATTCCCGCTACCCGCTCCAAGCGGATAGCTTTCGAAACAAGCAGATTGGTCTGTACCGAGAGGGTAAGATGAAACCCGCTTTGTTCTCTTAAACAAACATTTAAGTCTTGCGCTAACTGACTGAAAGCCTTAAACGGCTGCACAAACCGGTATCGCCGGTTGCGCACACTTTCTATGACAGGAACGTTCACTATGGCAAAGAGCAAATTTGAGCGCAACAAGCCGCACGTCAACATTGGCACGATTGGCCACGT